>NZ_QKWY01000001.1:640000-3945785 GCF_003248355.1 Streptomyces sp. AC1-42W | reverse complement strand
CTCGTAGACCACGTACGCGAGTTCCTTGACTCCGCTCATGGGGAGCTCTCCTTCGAAAAGTCGGGGTGTGGTGGCGGGCTCAGGCCGGGACGGCGAGCCCGCTGACGTCGGCGGCGGCGACGAAGCGGTCCGGGCGCACGGCCACCGCGCGGGCGCCGTACCGGCGCAGCCAGGGCCCGAGCACGCCCTCCAGGTCGACCAGCTCGTCGGGGCCCTCGGTGTACGCGCTCCGCGGGCGCACCGCCCGGTAGCGAGCGCCGAGCGCGTCCCACTGCCGGCGCTCCTCCTCGCTCAGCAGCGTCGAGGGTCGACGTCGTCGCCAACAGCACGAACCCGTCGCCCAGCACCTCGTCCAGGCGCGCCATCCGGCCCGCCGTGTCGCCGACGACCGGCTGGGGCACCATCCGGCCGACGACGCTCGTGTCGCCGAGCGGGCCGCGCAGCAGCCGGCCTCCAGGACCGGCGGTGCGGTCAGCGGCGGCTCGAACGGCGTGCACAGGTCCTGCGGCGGCGGCGCGGACAGCGCGGCGCGCTCGTCGTCGGAGATCTCCTGCTTGATCACCGGCCGAGCTGCACCGCGAGCGAGGTGTAGAACGCGGCGTTCGGGCGGCGCTCCGCCTCGTAGGTGTCGAGCCAGGACTCGGGCAGCCGTCCGGCGAGCACGCGGCCCAGCTTCCAGCCAGGTTGTGCGCGTCGCGCATCCCGGTCTGCATCCCGGCACCCGCCCACGGCGGCATCAGGTGCGCGGCGTCACCGGCGAGGAAGACGCGCCCCGAGCGCCAGGTCTCGGCCATGCGCACGTGGTGGCGGTAGAAGGCGTGCTGATGGATCTCGACGTCGTCCTCACTCACCCCAGCGCCTTCAGCAGCGGCCACACCTCGGCGGCGGTCGGGAAGTCGGCCTCGGTCTCGTGAGGCTTGAGCGGGATCTCCCAGCGGTGGTTGCCGGCCGACAGGGCGATGTCGACGACCGGGCGTTCCTTGTCCGTCCAGAAGGTGAGGAAGTCGCGGTCGGGCCACCAGCGCTTGACCGGCAGTCGATGACCACCCAGGTCGTCTCGCCGGTGTCGCCGAGCAGCGGGATGCCGAGCCGCTGCCGGGTCGCGCTGCTGCCGCCGTCGGCGGCGACGGCGTACCGGGTGCGGTAGCGGGTGACCTCGCCGGTCGCGGTGTCCGTGGTGGTGAGCGTGACGCCGGAGTCGTCCTGCTCGATCTCCGTCACCTCGGCGCCGTAGCGTACCGAGATCAGCTCGCTCCGGTCCTGCGCGCAGGCGCGCAGCTCGCTCTCCATGGTCGGCTGGTAGATGTTGTAGAAGCGCGGGCCGGACCCCAGCGTCGACGGCGGGTGCTCGATGCGCATCACCTCGTCGCCGTCATAGGTCACCCAGCGCAGCGCACGCTGCGGGTCGATGACCTTCTCGACGCGCGCGCCGATGCCGAGGCCCTGGAAGATCCGCATGGTCCAGTCGTTGACCGTGACGGCCCGGGCCCGCGGATAGATGTCCCTGTCGCGCTCAAGAGCGAGGACGCTCGCGCCCTGCTGCGCGAGGGTCAGAGCACCGACGACCCCTGTGGGGCCGTAGCCGATGACAGCGACGTCCGCGTCGAAGTTCTGGGGCATGGCGGCCTCCTTGCCGTCCAAGTTTTGGACCGGTCGTTCAGTCCAATAGTGGGGACTGTCACACGCCCCAAACAGCCCGGTCAAGGGCATACGGGACGGATTCCGCACAGCAGAATCAACGTGCGGAACGAACCCGGACGCCTAGGCTTCAGGGTTCGGCCGGCCGCCGAGCCCTGCGGAACCACGGCACGCGAGCGCCCGGCATACCCGGACAAAGACTCCGGACTGCCCCGGTCACGCCCCTGGGTATGCTTCGGTGCGTGGAACCCAGGAGCGACAAGAGCGGCAATCGCAGGGGACGGCGCTCACGGGACGAGATCCTGGAGGCCGCCTCCCACCTGATGGCCGAGCGCGGGTTCGCGGCGACGACGCTCTCGGAACTGAGCCGCGTCTCAGGGGTGCCCAAGAGCGCCGTCTACCACCACTTCCGCTCCAAGGCGGGGCTGCTGTCCGCGGTGATGGAGCGCGGCGCGCACGCGTTCTTCGAGCACATGGCGAAGGCCCAGGAACGCCCACCGCGCGAGCGCGGCGTCCGCGAGCGGCTCGGCTGGTACCTCCAGCGCACCGGCGAGGTCTTCCTCGCCCACCCCGACTTCCTGCGGCTGCACCTGATCCTGGTCATGAACGCCGAGGTCATGGACGCGGCGGAGGCCGGCGAGGTCGAGGCGATCATCGCGCGGGTGCGGCGTGACGGCCGCGCCCACATGAACCGCATGATCGCCGACTCCTTCGCCGCCTACGGCCCCGAAACCGCCCAGGCCGTCGCCGACCGCCTCGACTACTTCGCCATCGCCGGATTCGACGGCGCGTTCGTCGCCTGGCAGGCCGACCCGTCCGCTCCCTGACCGATGCGATGGACCAGCTCACGGACGCGGTGGCGGCCCTCGGCGAATCCCTCGCACGCACAACGCCGGACACGGCAAACCTGGACAGCGCGCCCACCCGGTGACCTAACTACGCGTCGGGCCTGCTCGCGCGTCCCTGCCCGAGGCGGATGAACGCCTTGCCGGAGTCGAAGTCGACAGAGTTGGGCGGCGCACCGGAGTCGGCGTCGTCTCGGCAGGTGAGTTGGCGTTCCCGCTCTTGTCGGACATGACGCTGCGATGGATGGAAGAGCTCGCCCCATGTCTCCACAGCCGACGCTCCACCACCGCCATGTTTGCGCCGACGCCGGCCGACCCACATGAAGAGGACAAGCCACAGGGCGATGGCGACACCGCCGATCGTCAACAGCAAAGGACGTCGCCTCCAGCGTCGGCGTCTGTCTTCCCGACAGTCTGCCGACCACCGGGAAGCGTTGTCGATGACCCGGCCAACGATGCGAGCCGATGCCCGGTACGAAGACTCGTCCGATACCCGGAGGCGGCCGCGTCGCTGTGAGTGCGAATCCCTGCCAGCGCCGGCCATAGTGCGGGAGCTCGCGACCACAGTGACGGCGAAGTCTCTAGAAGGCAGGCCGCCTCACGTTGCCGCCTTGCCCCTGCGGAAGCGAGCCCAGCTCTCTCCATGCAGGAAGTGCCTGTTCACAGGCCGAGCCGGATCGGCCGGGACGGAGTACCGGCGGTGATCAGCGTCGTCAGGGAAGACGCGAGGTCGCGCGGGGAGAACAGGTCCGAACCGGCATAGGACGCGATTTCGTGAGGGCGCCACCACTTCAGACCGCTGATGCACTCTGCGGCGAGCTGGTCGTCGGACAGGGTTCCGCGCGGCTTGAATGCGGCAGTGCGTACGAGGAAATAGTCGTTGATGACGCCGTCGTATCCCTCGACATGTCCGGGTGCCACAACTTCCTGGTGCCAAACGTGCGGCGGATCGGCTGGGACGGCAAGCCCGACCTCCTCCTGCAGTTCGCGGCTCAGCGCGGCAAGCGGCGTTTCACCCGGCTCGATCCCTCCGCCGGGAGTGGCCCACACCACGGTTCCCGTCGGCTCTGGAATCGCGAACCGGCAGAGAAGGACTCGCCCGTCCTTGTCGAGGATGATTGCGCGGACTGAATGACGCAGTTTCACAGACGGCATCCGGACACGCTAGCGGGCGTGCAACCAGGCGCGATGTGATTGAACAGGCCCCAGCCCAGTAGCTCACCGATACCGACCAAGGAAGCTGAGCCAGAGCCCTAGCACCGCAGGGGGCTGCTCACCGCGTGCGTGTCAGCGGTCTGGGGATGTCGACTGTCTGTTCGCCGCGTACCCGCCAGCTGTGCGCACGATTGCTTCACATTTTCCACGTCACCAACGCGGCGCTCGGTGGCATGGTTGATCGACTGGCGAGCGCCGTGCCAGTACGTCTGCTTTTGGGGGGAATTTCTCATGCGTATCCGCACTGCTGTCGCTTCCACCGCCGTTGCTCTGCTCGTTCTGTTGGGTTCAACTGCGTGCTCAGCCTCTTCGGGCGACACGCCTGCATCCCCCAGTTCGGAGTCCACGAAGGACGGGGCCAAGCAGGAGCAGGTGTCCCAGAACGAGCCCGCAGTCGATCCTTCGAACTGTGCGGTTCCTTCCGAGGAGATGCCAGAGGAATGCGAGGTCCACCCGTCCTTCGCGGCGACCGAAGAGGGGGTCCCGGCCGAGGGGATGCCCACACCGGCGCCCAGCAACTAGGACACGACGGGCGGGCCGATTCATCGGTCCCCGCCCCTGCATCGGCTACACCCCACCTACGCTTCCGCCAGCTGCTTTCAGCCCTACGGCGATGTCTCTACGCGGCGGACCTGCTGGCCTCGACACGGGAGAGTGATACCAGCCTGTGGCATGGCCGGACTGGCTTCCGGTGGACGGTCAGCAGCAAGAGCGGAAACGCACGGAGCGGCTCAGCGACTTCGCCCCATCCCTGCGACGGCCTGGCCACCTCGAAGCTCTCGACGGCAAGCACAGGGGGGAGGAGGACGAGTGGGAGTTGTACTGGATACGGTTGCCGCTGATCGCCGCCCGCACGGGGGTCGACGAGGCGGTTGAACGGACCTGCGCCCACCCCGAAAGTGTTACGTGGTATGCGGCGGGGCACATCGCCGGGCTTCCTGCCGATGCCGGTCGCACAGAGGAAGCCGTCACCGTCCTTCAACGGCATGCCGACCGGAACAGTCATGACTTGGCTGGTTACCTCATCGGCCTCGGCCAGATCGACGAGGCCCTGACCGTTCTTCAGCAGCCCCGACCCCAACCGCCGTGATAGAGACGCCCCACCTGGGGTTGCAGGATCCCCCCATACTGAGGCCCTGCCCACCCGAGGCACGCCGGGGTAGCCACCCGTCGCCCGGCAAGATCGAGGATCGCGCGCGAGACCGCAGTTCTGACCAGGCCGGCATCTGTTGGCTCCCGCCATAGGAGGCAGCACATAGCGGAGCCCCATCTCAAATGGATCTCGCTGGGCTTGGTCCATCCACATCACCTGCCCCGGCAGGCCGAACCTTCGCATCCGTCACCCGCAGCACGACGGGCGTTCGCCGCCCGGGCAGAACCACCGAAGGACCCAGTCCCAGTTCTGTGCAAGGACAACGAGCCCCTGGACGCGCGGTGGCATTGGTAGCAGACTTCCAGCGCGACGGTCAGCAGCCGCTGAGACGTCAGAACGCCCGGTGTTACGGCCTGTCCGCTCAAAACATAGTAATGCCGCAGTCTGGGAACCCAGCGGCGGCATCTGTGCCCGCGATCAGGCGGGGGCGTCGGACTGTGACGACGTGGATTGCGGGTGGTCTGAGGCGTTTGGCGGCGGGCATCGGTTCCACGTGGATCGAGATGAACCCGGCTTAGGCCGTTTCTGTCGGATCATCGTGCTGACCAGATGAAGATGGCCACGACGTGGAGTTCGGCCAGGTAGACGGTGGCGGTCTTCTCGTAGCGGGTGTTGATTCCTCGCCACTGTTTGAGGCGGTTGATGCACCGCTCGACGGTGTTGCGCTGCTTGTATGCCTCACGGTCGAAGGCGGGTGGCCGGCCGCCGCAGCTGCCGCGACGGAGCCGGTGCCCCCGCTGGTCCGCTGGGACCGGGATGACTGTCCGGATTCCCCGTCGTCGCAGGTGCTCGTGGATGGCTCTGGAGGAGTACGCCATATCAGCAAGAACCACATCCGGCCTGGTGCAGGGACGTCCAATGCTACGGGGAATTCGGATCCGTGCCATCACGTCGATGAAGGCGGGCGCGTTATCGGCCTGCCCCGCTGTGACCAAGAAAGCCAGAGGCCGACAGTTGCCATCGGATGCAAGGTGGATCTTTGTTGCCCTTCCAAGAACCGAACTCCGCGGGTAGATCCATCCACGGAGATCCCGTGCGGTACTTCCAAGGGATGGCATTGGATGACCCGCCGTTGGTCACGCCACCTAAGGGTTGTCCCGTAACTGCTGGTCACGGGTGAGATGATCTTGCGGTGGCTGGTGTGATCACGGCGTCGGAGCCGTCCTGGATAGCCCCGTTCACCGGGCTGAGCCCTCGCCTGTTCGGCAAGCTGGTGACCGTACTGCGGCGCGAGGGTGCGGATGCGGTCCGCAGGGGCCGGCCGTGGAGCCTCCCGCTGGAGGACCGGGCTCTGCTGGTCGCGGCGTACTGGCGCACAAACTTGACGATGCGCCAGCTCGCCCCGCTCTTCGGGGTGTCCAAGTCGGCAGCGGACCGCATCATCGACCACCTCGGGCCGATGCTCGCGCTCCAGCCCCGCAAGCGGTTCGCCAAGGACACCGTCCTCATCGTGGACGGCACCCTGGTCCCCACCCGGGACCACACGGTGGCGGAGCAGTCCAAGAATTACCGGTACTCGACCAACCATCAGGTCGTCATCGACGCCGACACCCGCCTGGTCGTCGTGGTGGGCCGGCCGCTTGCCGGAAACCGCAACGACTGCAAGGCATGGGAGGAATCCGGCGCCAAAGCCGCCGTCGGCAGAACACTCACGATCGCCGACGGCGGCTATCCCGGCACCGGGCTCGTCATGCCCCACCGCCGACGCAAGGGCGAAGACCTTCCGGACTGGAAGGAAGCACACAACAAGTCCCACAAGCAGGTCCGCGCCCGCGTCGAGCACGTCTTCGCGCGCATGAAGACCTGGAAGATCCTCCGCGACTGCCGCCTCAAAGGCGACGGAGTCCACCACGCCATGCTCGGCATTGCCCGGATGCACAACCTCGCCCTCGCCGGATAGACGCACGGCCCGCACAACGGCCAACCACGCCCAAGGCGGCTCAGAGATCATTTACGGGACAGCCCTTACCACCTCTACGAGGAGTCCGGGCCGACAGCAAAGGCTCGATCCAGGCCCACTGGGCGTCAGTCAACACACCCGTACAACGCGGGCAGCCTTCGCCGCAACGCCTCAGAACCCGGCCACGGACTTGTCGAGCACGCCGCCCACGGCACCGTAGATGCTGCAGCGAACGGAGTGTCCGGCTCTGCGGCGGAGCCCGAACCCCACGAAGAACGACACTGTGAAGAGTCCGCCGAGGATCACCGCCACGACTGGGCCGTAGACGAAGTACACGACGCATGCGACGACAGCCCAGACCAAGAGAGGGAGGAGCGAACCACGCAACACTGCCCAGAACCTCACCTGCTCTGGGGCTCCAGGCAGGGTACGTTGACGCCACACCTCTATGTGGTTCCTGGTCGTACAGTTCTCACGCCGCATGGACCCATTACACCACTGGCTGGTCGCTGACCCGTAAGAAACGGCCTAGTGTCTTGTGATCCGGTTCGTGTCAGTTCGAGTTGTTATTGACGAGTTTCCTCACTCTGGTCGCGACGAGCCGGACCTTTGCGAGGATCTCGCCGGTGGTCGCGGTCCAGGTGAAGGGTTTCGGGTTCTGGTTCCAGGAGTTGATGTAGTCGCGGATCTGCTTGACCAGGACGTGGACACTGGAGAAGGTGCCGCGACGGATGGACTGCCGGGTGATGATCCCGAACCAGATCTCGATCTGGTTCAGCCAGGAAGAGCCGACGGGGGTGAAATGGAAGTGCACGTGAGGGTTCTTCTCCAGCCACGCCATCACGTCCGGGGTGGTGTGCGTGGACAGGTTGTCCAGCACGATATGGATCTCCTTGCCGGCGTGCGGTTTCACCACCTTCTTCAGGAAGGCCAGGAAGTTCGCCCCGTTCCGGTTCGGCTTGCATTCGCCGAGTACTTCGCCGGTGGCGATATTCAGCGCGGCGAACAGGTTCGTGGTGCCGTGCCGCACGTAGTCGTGGGTGCGCTTCTCGGTGGCGGCGAAGGCCACGGGCAGCACCGGCTGGGTCCTGTCCAACGCCTGCACCTGCGTCTTCTCGTCGACCGACAGGACGACAGCGCCCCCGGGCGGGTCCAGGTACAGACCGACGATATCGGCGACCTTCTCCGCGAACGCCGGGTCTTTCGACAGTTTGAAAGTGCCCGACCGGTGCGGCTTCAGGTTCTCCTCCCGCCAGACACGGGCGATGTAGTGGAAGGACACCTTGATGCCCTCGCGCCGCTTCAGGTGATCGGCCAGTGTGCGCGTGGACCCAACGTCGCTCGCTTAGTTCATGATCGCGTAGAGTCTCGGTCTTGTGCCGAGAGATCACATAGTTGGTGAGACGTACCCGGAGCGGGTCCGGATGGGGGTGCTGTCGCGTACGTTCACGCCCGAGCTGGTCGACTTCGTGGTCGATGAGGCGGGGGCGCGCGAGGAGCGGACCCGGTCGTTGCCGGCCCGGCTGATGGTGTATTTCGTCCTGACGATGTGGCTGTTCAGCGGTGACGGATACGGCCTGGTGCTGCGGGAGTTGGTGGAGCACTGGCCGCGCCGGGCGCGGGAGGTGTGGCGTCCGGCGCGCACGGGGTCTCTGACAACGGCGCGGGCCCGGCTGGGTGCGGGGCCGCTGCGACTGCTCTTCGACCGGGTCGCCGGTTGCACCGGCACTGCGGCCACGCCGGGGGCTTTCTGGCGCGGGCTGCGGCTGACCTCCATGGACGGCACACTGCTGGACGTTCCTGACAGCGAGGCGAACGCTGCCGCCTACACCCGTGCCTCCAACGGAAATCGGCCTGGACCGTACCCGCAGGTGAGGCTCCTCGCGCTGGTGGAGTGCGGCACGAAGGCGTTGATCGGTGCGGTCTTCGACTCCTTCGCCGTCGGCGAGCGCACCTTGGCCGCCCGCCTCCTGGTGCACCTGCGGGAAGGCATCCTGTTGATGGCCGACCGGGGCTTTCCAGCCTATGAGCTGTGGCGGGCAGCCGCGGTCACCGGGGCCGAACTCCTGTGGCGGGTCTCGGATTCCTTCACCCTGCGGCCGCATGAGGTTCTGGCCGACGGCACCTTCCTCACCCGCCTGAACGGGCCGCGCGGCGCCCGGATCACCGTGCGCGCCGTGGAGTACACCGTGGTCACCACCACGATCGGCGCGGACGGCGACAGTGAGGAGACCTCGGAGCTGTTCTGCCTGATCACCACGCTCCTGGACCCCGAGGCGGCACCCGCCGCAGAGCTGGCAGAGCTGTACACCGCCCGCTGGACCAGCGAGACGATCTTCAAGCACATCAAGATCGAACAGCGGGGAGGACGCACCGCGACCCTCCGGTCCAACAGTCCCGCCATGGTCGAGCAGGAACTGTGGGCCATGCTCTGCGTCTACCAGGCCGTACACGACCTGGCCGTGGACGCCGCCCACCACGCGAACCTCCCCGTCTCGCACATCAGCTTCAAGAACACCCTCGCCGCCGCCCGACGTTCCGTCGGCGCGGACTTTCCCCCCTCGGCAACTGGCCGCCAGGATCCGTGACATCCAGGCCGACCTGACCCGCGAGGCCGTCCGTCCCCGCCCCGGACGTGCCGCACCCCGCGCCACCAAACGCAGCACCACCGGATACCGCACCCTCAAACCGGACGAGCCCGCCACCACCAAGGTCACCCACACGATCAGCCTCTCGCTCTTCCCCGAAGAACGACGACCACGCAAGCCGCGGGCGAAGCCGAGACCCCTGCAACTCGCCCCGCAGGAAACGACGTCACCGACACTCAAAGACATGGCGACGGCCATCTAATAGAGTGACGTTGCGCGTGGACCAGTGCGACAGTCCCGATTCCGGTGGCGGAGTCATCCGCGTCAGCGCGATCACCCGGCTGCGGGTCTGCGGCGGCACCTGCTCCTTTCCGCCACCGCGCTTCCTTTCCACCAGGCCCGCCACACCGTTCTCCACGTACCGGGTCCTGGTGCGGTCCACCGTTCGGGCGGACACCCCCGCCAGTTCGGCGATGTCCTTACGGCGGCGGCCCTCGCCCGCCCACAACACGATGCGGGCTCGCAGAGCCACATCCGCAGTCACATGCCGGTCCGCCGCCAACGTCCGCAATTCCGCGGCCTGTTCCGAAGAGAGGTTCACACAGTGTCCAACGAACCAAAGAGCTTCAGGTGACATGAACCAGATCACAAGACACTAGGTCAAGACGTGTTTATGGATTACCGACGCATGGCGGTGCTTTCGCCGTCCGTGGATTTCGTGGGCACGTCGGCATCTGGGCTGCCCGGCATCGTTCACGACGTCCACAAGGCGCGTGAACACGCAAATCGTCGGTGCCCTCTCCGAGGCCAACGTCGCTCTATTAGATGGCCGTCGCCATGTCTTTGAGTGTCGGTGACGTCGTTTCCTGCGGGGCGAGTTGCAGGGGTCTCGGCTTCGCCCGCGGCTTGCGTGGTCGTCGTTCTTCGGGGAAGAGCGAGAGGCTGATCGTGTGGGTGACCTTGGTGGTGGCGGGCTCGTCCGGTTTGAGGGTGCGGTATCCGGTGGTGCTGCGTTTGGTGGCGCGGGGTGCGGCACGTCCGGGGCGGGGACGGACGGCCTCGCGGGTCAGGTCGGCCTGGATGTCACGGATCCTGGCGGCCAGTTGCCGAGGGGGGAAAGTCCGCGCCGACGGAACGTCGGGCGGCGGCGAGGGTGTTCTTGAAGCTGATGTGCGAGACGGGGAGGTTCGCGTGGTGGGCGGCGTCCACGGCCAGGTCGTGTACGGCCTGGTAGACGCAGAGCATGGCCCACAGTTCCTGCTCGACCATGGCGGGACTGTTGGACCGGAGGGTCGCGGTGCGTCCTCCCCGCTGTTCGATCTTGATGTGCTTGAAGATCGTCTCGCTGGTCCAGCGGGCGGTGTACAGCTCTGCCAGCTCTGCGGCGGGTGCCGCCTCGGGGTCCAGGAGCGTGGTGATCAGGCAGAACAGCTCCGAGGTCTCCTCACTGTCGCCGTCCGCGCCGATCGTGGTGGTGACCACGGTGTACTCCACGGCGCGCACGGTGATCCGGGCGCCGCGCGGCCCGTTCAGGCGGGTGAGGAAGGTGCCGTCGGCCAGAACCTCATGCGGCCGCAGGGTGAAGGAATCCGAGACCCGCCACAGGAGTTCGGCCCCGGTGACCGCGGCTGCCCGCCACAGCTCATAGGCTGGAAAGCCCCGGTCGGCCATCAACAGGATGCCTTCCCGCAGGTGCACCAGGAGGCGGGCGGCCAAGGTGCGCTCGCCGACGGCGAAGGAGTCGAAGACCGCACCGATCAACGCCTTCGTGCCGCACTCCACCAGCGCGAGGAGCCTCACCTGCGGGTACGGTCCAGGCCGATTTCCGTTGGAGGCACGGGTGTAGGCGGCAGCGTTCGCCTCGCTGTCAGGAACGTCCAGCAGTGTGCCGTCCATGGAGGTCAGCCGCAGCCCGCGCCAGAAAGCCCCCGGCGTGGCCGCAGTGCCGGTGCAACCGGCGACCCGGTCGAAGAGCAGTCGCAGCGGCCCCGCACCCAGCCGGGCCCGCGCCGTTGTCAGAGACCCCGTGCGCGCCGGACGCCACACCTCCCGCGCCCGGCGCGGCCAGTGCTCCACCAACTCCCGCAGCACCAGGCCGTATCCGTCACCGCTGAACAGCCACATCGTCAGGACGAAATACACCATCAGCCGGGCCGGCAACGACCGGGTCCGCTCCTCGCGCGCCCCCGCCTCATCGACCACGAAGTCGACCAGCTCGGGCGTGAACGTACGCGACAGCACCCCCATCCGGACCCGCTCCGGGTACGTCTCACCAACTATGTGATCTCTCGGCACAAGACCGAGACTCTACGCGATCATGAACTAAGCGAGCGACGTTGGGTCCACGCGCACACTGGCCGATCACCTGAAGCGGCGCGAGGGCATCAAGGTGTCCTTCCACTACATCGCCCGTGTCTGGCGGGAGGAGAACCTGAAGCCGCACCGGTCGGGCACTTTCAAACTGTCGAAAGACCCGGCGTTCGCGGAGAAGGTCGCCGATATCGTCGGTCTGTACCTGGACCCGCCCGGGGGCGCTGTCGTCCTGTCGGTCGACGAGAAGACGCAGGTGCAGGCGTTGGACAGGACCCAGCCGGTGCTGCCCGTGGCCTTCGCCGCCACCGAGAAGCGCACCCACGACTACGTGCGGCACGGCACCACGAACCTGTTCGCCGCGCTGAATATCGCCACCGGCGAAGTACTCGGCGAATGCAAGCCGAACCGGAACGGGGCGAACTTCCTGGCCTTCCTGAAGAAGGTGGTGAAACCGCACGCCGGCAAGGAGATCCATATCGTGCTGGACAACCTGTCCACGCACACCACCCCGGACGTGATGGCGTGGCTGGAGAAGAACCCTCACGTGCACTTCCATTTCACCCCCGTCGGCTCTTCCTGGCTGAACCAGATCGAGATCTGGTTCGGGATCATCACCCGGCAGTCCATCCGTCGCGGCACCTTCTCCAGTGTCCACGTCCTGGTCAAGCAGATCCGCGACTACATCAACTCCTGGAACCAGAACCCGAAACCCTTCACCTGGACCGCGACCACCGGCGAGATCCTCGCAAAGGTCCGGCTCGTCGCGACCAGAGTGAGGAAACTCGTCAATAACAACTCGAACTGACACGAACCGGATCACAAGACACTAGGCCGTTTCTTACGGGTCAGCGACCAGCCAGTGGTGTAATGGGTCCATGCGGCGTGAGAACTGTACGACCAGGAACCACATAGAGGTGTGGCGTCAACGTACCCTGCCTGGAGCCCCAGAGCAGGTGAGGTTCTGGGCAGTGTTGCGTGGTTCGCTCCTCCCTCTCTTGGTCTGGGCTGTCGTCGCATGCGTCGTGTACTTCGTCTACGGCCCAGTCGTGGCGGTGATCCTCGGCGGACTCTTCACAGTGTCGTTCTTCGTGGGGTTCGGGCTCCGCCGCAGAGCCGGACACTCCGTTCGCTGCAGCATCTACGGTGCCGTGGGCGGCGTGCTCGACAAGTCCGTGGCCGGGTTCTGAGGCGTTGCGGCGAAGGCTGCCCGCGTTGTACGGGTGTGTTGACTGACGCCCAGTGGGCCTGGATCGAGCCTTTGCTGTCGGCCCGGACTCCTCGTAGAGGTGGTAAGGGCTGTCCCGTAAATGATCTCTGAGCCGCCTTGGGCGTGGTTGGCCGTTGTGCGGGCCGTGCGTCTATCCGGCGAGGGCGAGGTTGTGCATCCGGGCAATGCCGAGCATGGCGTGGTGGACTCCGTCGCCTTTGAGGCGGCAGTCGCGGAGGATCTTCCAGGTCTTCATGCGCGCGAAGACGTGCTCGACGCGGGCGCGGACCTGCTTGTGGGACTTGTTGTGTGCTTCCTTCCAGTCCGGAAGGTCTTCGCCCTTGCGTCGGCGGTGGGGCATGACGAGCCCGGTGCCGGGATAGCCGCCGTCGGCGATCGTGAGTGTTCTGCCGACGGCGGCTTTGGCGCCGGATTCCTCCCATGCCTTGCAGTCGTTGCGGTTTCCGGCAAGCGGCCGGCCCACCACGACGACCAGGCGGGTGTCGGCGTCGATGACGACCTGATGGTTGGTCGAGTACCGGTAATTCTTGGACTGCTCCGCCACCGTGTGGTCCCGGGTGGGGACCAGGGTGCCGTCCACGATGAGGACGGTGTCCTTGGCGAACCGCTTGCGGGGCTGGAGCGCGAGCATCGGCCCGAGGTGGTCGATGATGCGGTCCGCTGCCGACTTGGACACCCCGAAGAGCGGGGCGAGCTGGCGCATCGTCAAGTTTGTGCGCCAGTACGCCGCGACCAGCAGAGCCCGGTCCTCCAGCGGGAGGCTCCACGGCCGGCCCCTGCGGACCGCATCCGCACCCTCGCGCCGCAGTACGGTCACCAGCTTGCCGAACAGGCGAGGGCTCAGCCCGGTGAACGGGGCTATCCAGGACGGCTCCGACGCCGTGATCACACCAGCCACCGCAAGATCATCTCACCCGTGACCAGCAGTTACGGGACAACCCTTAGGTGGCGTGACCAACGGCGGGTCATCCAATGCCATCCCTTGGAAGTACCGCACGGGATCTCCGTGGATGGATCTACCCGCGGAGTTCGGTTCTTGGAAGGGCAACAAAGATCCACCTTGCATCCGATGGCAACTGTCGGCCTCTGGCTTTCTTGGTCACAGCGGGGCAGGCCGATAACGCGCCCGCCTTCATCGACGTGATGGCACGGATCCGAATTCCCCGTAGCATTGGACGTCCCTGCACCAGGCCGGATGTGGTTCTTGCTGATATGGCGTACTCCTCCAGAGCCATCCACGAGCACCTGCGACGACGGGGAATCCGGACAGTCATCCCGGTCCCAGCGGACCAGCGGGGGCACCGGCTCCGTCGCGGCAGCTGCGGCGGCCGGCCACCCGCCTTCGACCGTGAGGCATACAAGCAGCGCAACACCGTCGAGCGGTGCATCAACCGCCTCAAACAGTGGCGAGGAATCAACACCCGCTACGAGAAGACCGCCACCGTCTACCTGGCCGAACTCCACGTCGTGGCCATCTTCATCTGGTCAGCACGATGATCCGACAGAAACGGCCTAAGCCGGGTTCATCTCGATCCACGTGGAACCGATGCCCGCCGCCAAACGCCTCAGACCACCCGCAATCCACGTCGTCACAGTCCGACGCCCCCGCCTGATCGCGGGCACAGATGCCGCCGCTGGGTTCCCAGACTGCGGCATTACTATGTTTTGAGCGGACAGGCCGTAACACCGGGCGTTCTGACGTCTCAGCGGCTGCTGACCGTCGCGCTGGAAGTCTGCTACCAATGCCACCGCGCGTCCAGGGGCTCGTTGTCCTTGCACAGAACTGGGACTGGGTCCTTCGGTGGTTCTGCCCGGGCGGCGAACGCCCGTCGTGCTGCGGGTGACGGATGCGAAGGTTCGGCCTGCCGGGGCAGGTGATGTGGATGGACCAAGCCCAGCGAGATCCATTTGAGATGGGGCTCCGCTATGTGCTGCCTCCTATGGCGGGAGCCAACAGATGCCGGCCTGGTCAGAACTGCGGTCTCGCGCGCGATCCTCGATCTTGCCGGGCGACGGGTGGCTACCCCGGCGTGCCTCGGGTGGGCAGGGCCTCAGTATGGGGGGATCCTGCAACCCCAGGTGGGGCGTCTCTATCACGGCGGTTGGGGTCGGGGCTGCTGAAGAACGGTCAGGGCCTCGTCGATCTGGCCGAGGCCGATGAGGTAACCAGCCAAGTCATGACTGTTCCGGTCGGCATGCCGTTGAAGGACGGTGACGGCTTCCTCTGTGCGACCGGCATCGGCAGGAAGCCCGGCGATGTGCCCCGCCGCATACCACGTAACACTTTCGGGGTGGGCGCAGGTCCGTTCAACCGCCTCGTCGACCCCCGTGCGGGCGGCGATCAGCGGCAACCGTATCCAGTACAACTCCCACTCGTCCTCCTCCCCCCTGTGCTTGCCGTCGAGAGCTTCGAGGTGGCCAGGCCGTCGCAGGGATGGGGCGAAGTCGCTGAGCCGCTCCGTGCGTTTCCGCTCTTGCTGCTGACCGTCCACCGGAAGCCAGTCCGGCCATGCCACAGGCTGGTATCACTCTCCCGTGTCGAGGCCAGCAGGTCCGCCGCGTAGAGACATCGCCGTAGGGCTGAAAGCAGCTGGCGGAAGCGTAGGTGGGGGTGTAGCCGATGCAGGGGCGGGGACCGATGAATCGGCCCGCCCGTCGTGTCCTAGTTGCTGGGCGCCGGTGTGGGCATCCCCTCGGCCGGGACCCCCTCTTCGGTCGCCGCGAAGGACGGGTGGACCTCGCATTCCTCTGGCATCTCCTCGGAAGGAACCGCACAGTTCGAAGGATCGACTGCGGGCTCGTTCTGGGACACCTGCTCCTGCTTGGCCCCGTCCTTCGTGGACTCCGAACTGGGGGATGCAGGCGTGTCGCCCGAAGAGGCTGAGCACGCAGTTGAACCCAACAGAACGAGCAGAGCAACGGCGGTGGAAGCGACAGCAGTGCGGATACGCATGAGAAATTCCCCCCAAAAGCAGACGTACTGGCACGGCGCTCGCCAGTCGATCAACCATGCCACCGAGCGCCGCGTTGGTGACGTGGAAAATGTGAAGCAATCGTGCGCACAGCTGGCGGGTACGCGGCGAACAGACAGTCGACATCCCCAGACCGCTGACACGCACGCGGTGAGCAGCCCCCTGCGGTGCTAGGGCTCTGGCTCAGCTTCCTTGGTCGGTATCGGTGAGCTACTGGGCTGGGGCCTGTTCAATCACATCGCGCCTGGTTGCACGCCCGCTAGCGTGTCCGGATGCCGTCTGTGAAACTGCGTCATTCAGTCCGCGCAATCATCCTCGACAAGGACGGGCGAGTCCTTCTCTGCCGGTTCGCGATTCCAGAGCCGACGGGAACCGTGGTGTGGGCCACTCCCGGCGGAGGGATCGAGCCGGGTGAAACGCCGCTTGCCGCGCTGAGCCGCGAACTGCAGGAGGAGGTCGGGCTTGCCGTCCCAGCCGATCCGCCGCACGTTTGGCACCAGGAAGTTGTGGCACCCGGACATGTCGAGGGATACGACGGCGTCATCAACGACTATTTCCTCGTACGCACTGCCGCATTCAAGCCGCGCGGAACCCTGTCCGACGACCAGCTCGCCGCAGAGTGCATCAGCGGTCTGAAGTGGTGGCGCCCTCACGAAATCGCGTCCTATGCCGGTTCGGACCTGTTCTCCCCGCGCGACCTCGCGTCTTCCCTGACGACGCTGATCACCGCCGGTACTCCGTCCCGGCCGATCCGGCTCGGCCTGTGAACAGGCACTTCCTGCATGGAGAGAGCTGGGCTCGCTTCCGCAGGGGCAAGGCGGCAACGTGAGGCGGCCTGCCTTCTAGAGACTTCGCCGTCACTGTGGTCGCGAGCTCCCGCACTATGGCCGGCGCTGGCAGGGATTCGCACTCACAGCGACGCGGCCGCCTCCGGGTATCGGACGAGTCTTCGTACCGGGCATCGGCTCGCATCGTTGGCCGGGTCATCGACAACGCTTCCCGGTGGTCGGCAGACTGTCGGGAAGACAGACGCCGACGCTGGGAGGCGACGTCCTTTGCTGTTGACGATCGGCGGTGTCGCCATCGCCCTGTGGCTTGTCCTCTTCATGTGGGTCGGCCGGCGTCGGCGCAAACATGGCGGTGGTGGAGCGTCGGCTGTGGAGACATGGGGCGAGCTCTTCCATCCATCGCAGCGTCATGTCCGACAAGAGCGGGAACGCCAACTCACCTGCCGAGACGACGCCGACTCCGGTGCGCCGCCCAACTCTGTCGACTTCGACTCCGGCAAGGCGTTCATCCGCCTCGGGCAGGGACGCGCGAGCAGGCCCGACGCGTAGTTAGGTCACCGGGTGGGCGCGCTGTCCAGGTTTGCCGTGTCCGGCGTTGTGCGTGCGAGGGATTCGCCGAGGGCCGCCACCGCGTCCGTGAGCTGGTCCATCGCATCGGTCAGGGAGCGGGACGGGTCGGCCTGCCAGGCGACGAACGCGCCGTCGAATCCGGCGATGGCGAAGTAGTCGAGGCGGTCGGCGACGGCCTGGGCGGTTTCGGGGCCGTAGGCGGCGAAGGAGTCGGCGATCATGCGGTTCATGTGGGCGCGGCCGTCACGCCGCACCCGCGCGATGATCGCCTCGACCTCGCCGGCCTCCGCCGCGTCCATGACCTCGGCGTTCATGACCAGGATCAGGTGCAGCCGCAGGAAGTCGGGGTGGGCGAGGAAGACCTCGCCGGTGCGCTGGAGGTACCAGCCGAGCCGCTCGCGGACGCCGCGCTCGCGCGGTGGGCGTTCCTGGGCCTTCGCCATGTGCTCGAAGAACGCGTGCGCGCCGCGCTCCATCACCGCGGACAGCAGCCCCGCCTTGGAGCGGAAGTGGTGGTAGACGGCGCTCTTGGGCACCCCTGAGACGCGGCTCAGTTCCGAGAGCGTCGTCGCCGCGAACCCGCGCTCGGCCATCAGGTGGGAGGCGGCCTCCAGGATCTCGTCCCGTGAGCGCCGTCCCCTGCGATTGCCGCTCTTGTCGCTCCTGGGTTCCACGCACCGAAGCATACCCAGGGGCGTGACCGGGGCAGTCCGGAGTCTTTGTCCGGGTATGCCGGGCGCTCGCGTGCCGTGGTTCCGCAGGGCTCGGCGGCCGGCCGAACCCTGAAGCCTAGGCGTCCGGGTTCGTTCCGCACGTTGATTCTGCTGTGCGGAATCCGTCCCGTATGCCCTTGACCGGGCTGTTTGGGGCGTGTGACAGTCCCCACTATTGGACTGAACGACCGGTCCAAAACTTGGACGGCAAGGAGGCCGCCATGCCCCAGAACTTCGACGCGGACGTCGCTGTCATCGGCTACGGCCCCACAGGGGTCGTCGGTGCTCTGACCCTCGCGCAGCAGGGCGCGAGCGTCCTCGCTCTTGAGCGCGACAGGGACATCTATCCGCGGGCCCGGGCCGTCACGGTCAACGACTGGACCATGCGGATCTTCCAGGGCCTCGGCATCGGCGCGCGCGTCGAGAAGGTCATCGACCCGCAGCGTGCGCTGCGCTGGGTGACCTATGACGGCGACGAGGTGATGCGCATCGAGCACCCGCCGTCGACGCTGGGGTCCGGCCCGCGCTTCTACAACATCTACCAGCCGACCATGGAGAGCGAGCTGCGCGCCTGCGCGCAGGACCGGAGCGAGCTGATCTCGGTACGCTACGGCGCCGAGGTGACGGAGATCGAGCAGGACGACTCCGGCGTCACGCTCACCACCACGGACACCGCGACCGGCGAGGTCACCCGCTACCGCACCCGGTACGCCGTCGCCGCCGACGGCGGCAGCAGCGCGACCCGGCAGCGGCTCGGCATCCCGCTGCTCGGCGACACCGGCGAGACGACCTGGGTGGTCATCGACTGCCGGGTCAAGCGCTGGTGGCCCGACCGCGACTTCCTCACCTTCTGGACGGACAAGGAACGCCCGGTCGTCGACATCGCCCTGTCGGCCGGCAACCACCGCTGGGAGATCCCGCTCAAGCCTCACGAGACCGAGGCCGACTTCCCGACCGCCGCCGAGGTGTGGCCGCTGCTGAAGGCGCTGGGGGTGAGTGAGGACGACGTCGAGATCCATCAGCACGCCTTCTACCGCCACCACGTGCGCATGGCCGAGACCTGGCGCTCGGGGCGCGTCTTCCTCGCCGGTGACGCCGCGCACCTGATGCCGCCGTGGGCGGGTGCCGGGATGCAGACCGGGATGCGCGACGCGCACAACCTGGGCTGGAAGCTGGGCCGCGTGCTCGCCGGACGGCTGCCCGAGTCCTGGCTCGACACCTACGAGGCGGAGCGCCGCCCGAACGCCGCGTTCTACACCTCGCTCGCGGTGCAGCTCGGCCGGGTGATCAAGCAGGAGATCTCCGACGACGAGCGCGCCGCGCTGTCCGCGCCGCCGCCGCAGGACCTGTGCACGCCGTTCGAGCCGCCGCTGACCGCACCGCCGGTCCTGGAGGCCGGCTGGCTGCGCGGCCCGCTCGGCGACACGAGCGTCGTCGGCCGGATGGTGCCCCAGCCGGTCGTCGGCGACACGGCGGGCCGGATGGCGCGCCTGGACGAGGTGCTGGGCGACGGGTTCGTGCTGTTGGGCGACGACGTCGACCCCTCGACGCTGCTGAGCGAGGAGGAGCGCCGGCAGTGGGACGCGCTCGGCGCTCGCTACCGGGCGGTGCGCCCGCGGAGCGCGTACACCGAGGGCCCCGACGAGCTGGTCGACCTGGAGGGCGTGCTCGGGCCCTGGCTGCGCCGGTACGGCGCCCGCGCGGTGGCCGTGCGCCCGGACCGCTTCGTCGCCGCCGCCGACGTCAGCGGGCTCGCCGTCCCGGCCTGAGCCCGCCACCACACCCCCGACTTTTCGAAGGAGAGCTCCCCATGAGCGGAGTCAAGGAACTCGCGTACGTGGTCTACGAGGTCAGTGACCTCGCGGAGTGGGAACACTTCGGTGTCGACCTGCTCGGCATGCAGCTCGGTGAACGCGGCACGGACCACTTCACCCTGCGTCTGGACGAGAAGGCGCACCGCTGGATCGTCACCCGGGGCCCGGCCGACGACCTGGTCGTCAGCGGCTACGAGGTCGAGGACGACGCCGGACTCGACGCGCTCGTCGCCCGCCTGCGCGCGGCCGGGCTCCGGGTCGAGGAGGGCGGTGCCGCGCTGGCCGCCGCCCGCCGGGTCGAGCGGGTCTTCACCACCACCGACCCGATGGGCAACCGTCTGGAGCTGGTCACGGGCCTCGCCGACGCCGCAACGCCCTTCGTCTCCGCCTCGCTGCTCGGAGAGTTCGTCACGGGCGCGGGCGGCGCCGGACACCAGGTGCTGCTGGCCCACGGGGTGAGCCGCGAGGAGTATCTGGCGTTCTACCGCGACCTGCTCGGCTTCCGGATCAGCGACATCATCGTGGAGGAAGTGTCCCCCGGCGTCGTCGCGGACCTGATCTTCCTGCACTGCAACGGCCGTCACCACTCGGTCGCGTTCGGTGACATGCCCTCCCCCAAGCGCACCCACCACTTCATGGTCGAGGTCACCGACATCCGGGACGTGGGCCTGGCCTACGACCGCTGCATGGACGCCAAGCAGCCGTTCGAGATGACGCTGGGGATGCACCCCAACGACGAGATGTTCAGCTTCTACGTCTTCACGCCGTCCGGGTTCTCCGTCGAGTACGGCTGGGGCGGGCTCATCATCGACGACGCGACCTGGCAGGTGCGCACCCTCGACCGGCTGCACAGCTGGGGCCACCGCCCGCCGGGTGTGGTGGCGGACCTCCTGGCCGCGGCCCCGCCCGCGCCGGGCACCGACGTACACGAAGGAGAACAGGGCTGATGGCACTCGTCAAGGAAGACATCGCTCGCAGCGTCAGGACCCCTGACTGGACGCTGCGCTACTACGAGGCAGGCTCCGGCCACCCGCTGGTCCTCCTGCACGGCAGCGGGCCGGGCGCGACCGGCTGGAGCAACTTCAGCGGCAACATCGAGGCGCTGGCCGAGCACTTCCACGTCTACGCCGTCGACATGCCGGGCTGGGGCGAGTCGGACCCGGCGACGGTGGACCGGCTGGACCATGTGGAGGCCGCGATCCAGTTCCTGGACGCGCTGGGCATCTCCCGGGCCGCGTTCGTCGGCAACTCCATGGGCGGCCAGACCTCGCTTCGCCTCGCCACCGAACACCCCGACCGGATCAGCCATCTGGTGACCATGGGCCCGCCGGTCGGCCGTATGCCGAGCCTGTTCGGCGCGGGCGGCGGTCCCTCCGAGGGCCTGAAGATCCTCATCGAGGCGTATCAGGACGCGAGCCCCGAGAACATGCGCCGGCTCGTCGAGATCATGTGCTACGACACGGCCCGCTTCGCCACCCCCGAACTGTGCGAGGCCCGTTCGCAGGCCGCGCTCGCCCGGCCCGAGCACCTGTCCAACTACGTGGCGGGGCTGCCGCACGGCGCGCCCCTGCCGCGCTGGGTGGACCCGGCCCTGCTGTCCGGAATCACGGTGCCGACGCTGCTCATACACGGCCGCGACGACCGGGTGGTGTCCTTCGAGAGCTCCCTCTTCCTGCTGGCGAACATTCCCGACTCGCGGCTCGTGCTGCTCAACCGCTGCGGGCACTGGGCGATGATCGAGCACGCCGAGGAGTTCAACCGGCTCGTCATCGACTTCGTGCGGGGGAACCCCGGCGATGAATGACATCCAGCAGATCCGGGACGCGGCCGCGCCGCCGCATCCGGGCGTCGTGGCCGCGGCCCGGCGGCTGACCCTGGCCGCCGCGAGCGGGGTGCCGTGCGCGCCGGTGCGGGACCTGATCGGCACGGCCGACACCGCGGTCGCGTACGCCGTGCAGCAGCGGATCGTCGCGGCCCGCCGCGCGGCCGGCGCCCGTGTCGTCGGCCACAAGATCGGGCTCACGTCCACGGCTGTGCAGCGGCAACTCGGCGTCGATCAGCCGGACTTCGGTCTGCTCCTCGACGACATGGCCTACGAGGACGGGGCGGTCCTGCCCGCGGCCGCGGTGCTCCAGCCGCGCGTCGAGGCGGAGATCGCGTTCGTCCTCGGCGCCGACCTCGCCGACGGCGACCTGACGCCCGAACGGGTGCGCGCAGCCGTGGCGTACGCGGTGCCCGCGCTGGAGATCTGCGGCAGCCGGATCACGGGCTGGGACATCACCCTGTCCGACACGGTCGCCGACAACGCGTCCGCCGGCGCCTTCGTCCTCGGCCGCGAACGTGTCGCGCCGGACGCGTTCGAGCCCCGTACGGCCGTGATGACGATGTCCGTCGACGGCCGGACGGTGTCCGAGGGCACCGGGGCCGACTGCCTCGGCGACCCGCTCGCGGCCGTGTCGTGGCTCGCCCGCACCGCGCGCGACCTGGGAGATCCGCTGCGGGCCGGCCATGTGGTGCTGTCCGGCGCGCTCGGCCCCATGCACCCGCTCACGCCGGGCGCGCGGGTCACCGCGGTGATCCGGGGACTCGGCACGGTCACCGCCGCCCTCGCAGAGGGAACGGCGTCCAGGGAAGGAACGGCATGACGACGCACACGAGCGGGGCCTCCCGCGCCAAGGTCGCGATCATCGGCTCGGGCAACATCGGCACGGACCTGATGATCAAGGTGCTGCGCACGTCGGAGCACCTGGAGATGGGTGCGCTCGTCGGCATCGACCCGGACTCCGACGGGCTGGCGCGCGCCCGGCGCATGGGTGTGCCGGTCACGCACGAGGGCGTGGACGGGCTGATCGCGCTGCCCGGCTTCGACGAGATCGGCATCGTCTTCGACGCCACGTCGGCGGGCGCCCACCGGGCCAACGCGGCGAAGCTGACGCCGCTCGGCAAGCACCTGATCGATCTGACGCCGGCGGCGCTCGGCCCGTACGTCGTCCCGGCGGTCAACCTGGACGCGTATCCGGACGCCCTGAACGTGAACATGGTGACCTGCGGCGGCCAGGCGACCATTCCGGTGGTCGCGGCGATCTCCCGCGTGGTCCCGGTGCGGTACGCCGAGATCGTCGCCTCGATCGCGTCCAGGTCGGCGGGGCCCGGTACCCGTGCCAACATCGACGAGTTCACGGAGACGACCTCGCGGGCGCTCGTCGAGGTCGGCGGCGCGGACCGGGGCAAGGCGATCATCGTCCTCAACCCGGCGGAGCCGCCGCTGATCATGCGGGACACCGTGCTGTGCCTCGTGGAGGCGCCCGATCCGGGTCTGCTCGCGAAGATCGAGGAGAGCGTCACCGCGATGGCCGCCGAGGTGGCCGCGTACGTCCCCGGCTATCGGCTCAAGCAGCGGGTCCAGATCACCCCGGTGCCGGCGGGCCAGCCGGTCGGGACGCTGCTGGCCGACGGCACGGCCGGCCGGCCCACCCATCAGGTGTCCGTGTTCCTGGAGGTCGAGGGCGCCGCCCACTACCTGCCGGCGTACGCGGGCAACCTCGACATCATGACCTCGGCGGCCCTCCGGGTGGCCGAGCGGATCGCCGCGCGAGCGGCACGCACCGGTGAGGTGACGACGCCATGAGTACCAGCATCTTCGTCCAGGACGTAACCCTGCGGGACGGCATGCACGCCGTCCGGCACCGCATCGCCCCCGCGGACGTACGCCGCATCGTCGCCGCTCTGGACGCGGCCGGCGTCGACGCCATCGAGGTCGCCCACGGCGACGGTCTGGCGGGCGGTTCCCTCAACTACGGTCCCGGTTCGCACACCGACTGGGAGTGGATCGAGGCCGCGGCCTCGGTCCTGGAGCGGGCCCGCCTCACCACGCTGCTGCTGCCCGGGGTCGGCACGATCCACGACCTGCGGACCGCGTACTCGCTCGGCGTGCGCTCGGTGCGGGTGGCGACCCACTGCACCGAGGCCGACATCTCGGCGCAGCACATCGCGGCGGCCCGTGAGATGGGCATGGACGTCTCCGGTTTCCTGATGCTCTCGCACCGCGCGGAACCGGCCGAACTCGCCGCGCAGGCCAAGCTGATGGAGTCGTACGGCGCGCACTGCGTCTACGTCACCGACTCCGGTGGCCGGCTCACGATGAAGGACGTGGCCGAGCGGGTGCGGGCCTACCGCGACGTCCTGGACGACGCCACCGAGATCGGTATCCACGCCCACGAGAACCTCTCCCTGTCGGTGGCGAACAGCATCGTCGCCGTGGAGAACGGGGTGCGCCGCGTCGACGCCTCGCTCGCCGGCCACGGCGCGGGCGCGGGCAACTGCCCCCTGGAGGCGTTCATCGCGGTGGCGAACCTGTCGGACCTGCGGCACGGATGCGACCTGTTCCGGTTGCAGGACGCCGCCGACGACCTGGTGCGCCCGCTCCAGGACCGGCCGGTCCGCGTCGACCGGGAAACCCTGACGCTGGGCTACGCGGGCGTCTACTCCTCCTTCCTGCGCCACGCGGAGATCGCCTCGGAGCGCTACGGCGTCGATGTCCGCGCCCTCCTGATGGAGTGCGGGCGCCGGGGCCTGGTCGGGGGTCAGGAGGACATGCTCGTCGATGTGGCGCTGACGCTGGCGGGGGACGGAGCGCCGGAGGCGGGGGCGGCCGGGATCTGAGGGTGCTCGACGCGGCACTCTCGTACGCCCCCTCGAACCCCGGCGCCCGTTCTGCGGGTCAGGCGTGCGCGGGGCCCGGGGGCGGATCGGCGAGCTCTCTCTCGACGGCGTGCGCCGCGGCCTCCAGGGTGGTGACCAGGGAGCGCAGGTGCTGCGGGTCGTAGCGCACGCTCGGCATCGAGACGGAGAGGCCGGCCAGCGCGGTGCCGTCCGGGCCGTGCACCGGGACGCCGACGGCGACGAGCCCGCGTTCGGAGCGTTCCCGGTTGACGGCGAAGCCGTTGCGGCGCAGGCGTTCCAGATCCTTGCGCAGTTGTTCCGGGTCCGGGCGGTCCGCCGGGTGGTCGCGTTCACCCTCGGAGCCGTAAACCGCCGTCAATTCCTCGTCGGTCAGTTCGGCGAGCAGCAGGAGGCCGGCCGTGGTGCGGTGCGCGGGGAAGACCATTCCCTCCCGTGACCCGACCCGGAGGGCCTGGCGGCACTCGACGCCGGCGATGAACCGCACGGTCTCGCCGGTGCGCACGATCAGGTGGGCCGTCTCGTCGAGCAGATCGACGAGGCGGCGCAGATGCGGGAGGCCCACCGTGCGCAATCGGGACACCAGCGACTGCGAGTGGCTGGCCAGTTCCAGTACCGGTCCCGCGCGGTAGACGCGGTCCTCGCCCTGCACGGCGAAGTCCCGGTAGACGAGCATGGCCAGGATGCGGTGGGCCGTCGACCGGGCGACCTGGAGGCGTTCGGCGAGCTGTGCCACGGTCGCGCCGCCTTCCAGTTGCAGGATGGTCGCGGCGCGCAGGGCGTGGTCCACGCTGGCGATCGGATAGGGCGGGGGCGTCTTCAGCGGCTTGTCCACGGCTCCTCCAGATTCTGTAGGGCAGAATCTACATGTTCTCTCAGCAGACATGGCGCAGGCTGAGGCTGTGACTGAGTCCTCTTCTCCCCCAGACATCGCCGAGGGCTCCCCGGTGCGGCTCCACGTCGTCGACACCGAGGGACAGCCCGAGGTCACCCCGGCGCTCCAGGAGCTGTACCGCGGCTTCGAGCAGGAACTGCTCGTCCCGCTGTGGACCGAGATCGGTGACCTGATGCCGGCCCACCCGCGCTCACGCGCCGTCCCGCACCGCTGGCGCTGGACCAAACTGCGGGAGCTCGCCGCGCAGGCCGGTGACCTGGTCCCGGTGGGTCGCGGCGGTGAGCGCCGGGCCATCGCCCTGGCCAACCCCTCCCTCGACGGGCGTCCCTTCGCCACGCCGACGCTGTGGGCGGCGATCCAGTACCTCATGCCCGGCGAGGACGCCCCCGAGCACCGCCACACCCAGCACGCCTTCCGCTTCGTCGTGGAGGGCTCCGGGGTCTGGACGGTCGTCGGCGGCGACCCGGTGCCGATGAACCGCGGTGACTTCCTGCCGCAGGCCGGCTGGAACTGGCACGCCCACCACAACGCCACCGCCGAGCCGATGGCCTGGATCGACGGCCTGGACATCCCGTTCCAGTACATCACCGAGGCGCAGTTCTTCGAGTTCGGCCGCGAGGAGATCGGTGACGCCGAGCGGATCACGCCCGACCGGTCCCGCTCCGAGCGGCTGTGGGGCCACCCCGGGCTGCGTCCGGTGTCGGCCGCGCCCGTCACGCCGGGCAGCCCGCTGCTGTCCTACAAGTGGCAGTACACCGACGCGGCCCTGCGCGACCAGCTGCTGCTGGAGAGGGAGGGCTTCGGCGGCACCGTGGAGCCCGGCCACGCCGCGGTGCGCTACACCAACCCGCACGACGGCTCGGACGTCCTGCCGACCATCCGCGCCGAGTTCCACCGGGTCGCACGCGGCGCCGAGACCGCGCCGGTGCGCGAGACCGGCTCGTCCGTCTACCAGGTCTTCGACGGCTCCGGCACGGTGACCGTGGGGTCGCGGTCCTGGAGCGTCACCCGCGGCGACCTCTTCGTCGTGCCGTCCTGGGAGCCGTTCTCCGCGAAGTCCGAGGCGGGCGACACCGACTCCGACTCCGGCGCCCTCGATCTGTTCCGTTTCTCCGACGCGCCCGTCTTCGAGGCGCTCAAGCTCCACCGCACCCGGAAGGACGCCTGACCATGAAGCTCGCCACCCTCCGCACCGCCGACGGCACCAGGGCCGTCCGCCTCGACGGCGACACCCTCGTCGACCTCGGCCACACCGACCTGGGCGGGTTGTTCGCCGAGGACGGCTGGCGGGAGAAGGCCGCCGCCGCGTCCGGCACCAGCTACCCGGTGGACGGCGCCGACTTCGCGCCGGTCGTCCCGAACCCCTCCAAGGTCGTCTGCGTCGGCCACAACTACACCAACCACATCAAGGAGATGGGCCGGGACCTGCCCGAGTACCCGACCCTGTTCCCGAAGTTCGCGGACACCCTGATCGGCGCGTACGACGACATCGTCAAGCCGCCCGAGACCGACGCGCTCGACTGGGAGGTCGAGTTGGCCGTCGTGATCGGGAAGCAGGTCCGCCGCGCCGACGAGCGGCAGGCCGCCGACGCCATCGCCGGCTTCACCGTCATGAACGACGTCTCGGCCCGCGACTGGCAGTTCCGCACCATCGAGTGGACCCAGGGCAAGATCTGGGAGGCGTCCACCCCGGTCGGCCCCTACGTCGTCACCCCGGACGAGGTCGGCGGTGTCCGCCCCGCCCTCGCGGTGAAGACGGTCGTCGGCGGCGAGGTCATGCAGCAGGACGACACCGGCACGCTGCTGTTCGACCCGGTGTTCCTGGTGCGCTACATCTCCACCGTCATCACCCTGCGGCCCGGCGACATCATCGCCACCGGCACCCCGGCCGGGGTCGGCAACGCCCGCGACCCGAAGGTCTTCCTGCTGCCCGGCCAGTCCGTGGTCACCGAGATCGCGGGGCTGGGCGCCTGCGCCAACAAGGTGGTCGGCGGATGAGCGCCACCACTGCCCGGACCCTCGCGGAAGCGCGCGCCTGGGCCCGTACCGGCACGGAGTTGATGCTCGACGCCGTCGCCGGCCTCGACGAGGCCGCCTTCGCCGCCCCCGGCCTGCTGCCGGACTGGACGCGCAAGCACATCGTGGCGCACACCGCCGCCAACGCCGATGCCCTGGGCAACCTGGTCCACTGGGCGGCGACCGGCGAGGAGACCCCCATGTACGCCTCCGCCGAAGAGCGCGCCGCCGGCATCGCGAAGGGCGCCGGCATGACGGGCGACGAACTGCGCTCCTGGCTGACGGCCTCCGCGCAGAGGCTGGCGGCGGGCCTGGACGGGCTCACCGAGGAGCAGTGGCGGCGCGCGGTCGTCACCGCGCAGGGTCGCACCGTCCCCGCCACCGAGCTGCCCTGGATGCGCGCCCGTGAGGTGTGCGTCCACGCCGTCGACCTCGGTACCGGTGTCGTCACCTTCGCCGACCTGCCGAAGGGTTTCCTGGCCGCGCTCGTGGACGAGGTCCGCGCCCGGCGCGAACTGCCCGAACTGCCCGCGGGCCCTCTTCCCGAGGTCGCCGCCTGGCTCACCGGCCGCCCCCACGCGCTCACCGGCGCCCCCGAACTCGGCCCCTGGCTCTGAGAGAGGTACACCCCATGTCCCAACCCGATGTGCTCGTCGTCGGCGGCGGCCTCGGCGGCCTGAGCGCGGCGTTCTCGCTGTCCCGCCAGGGCCTCGCCGTCCGCCTGCTGGAGAGCGCCCCCGCCTTCGGCGAGGTCGGCGCCGGTATCCAGCTCGCCCCCAACTGCACCCGCATCCTCGACGACTACGACCTCCTGGACGAGGCCGTGACCCTCGGCGTCGTCCCGGACGCGATGGTCATGCGCGACGCCGTCGACGGCGACGAGCTGACCCGCCTCGACCTGCGCCACCTGGAGAAGCGCTACGGCTACCCCTACCTCGTCATCCACCGCAGCGATCTGCACGGCCTGCTCCTGCGCGCCTGCGAACGCGCCGGGGTCGAGCTGATCAACGACGCCCACGTCACCTCGTACGAGAACACTCCGGACGGCGCCCGCGTGACCCTCGCCTCCGGCGCGACCCACGAGGCCGGCACGGTGATCGCCGCCGATGGCCTGCACTCCGTCGCCCGCAAGCTGTTCGTCGACGACCGGCCCGTCTCCTCCGCGTACGTGGCCTACCGCGGCACCGTCCCGGCCGAGCAGCCGCGCGTGCGGGCCGCCGACCTGGGCGAGGTCGTCGTGTACGTCGGCCCACGCTGCCACTTCGTCCACTACGGGCTGCGCGGCGGCGAACTGCTCAACCAGGTCGCCGTCTTCGAGTCGCCCAAGGCGCTGGCCGGGCAGGACGACTGGGGCACGCCCGACGAACTGGACGCCGCCTTCGCCGAGACGTGCGACTTCGTCCGGGACGGGCTGCCGTTCATGTGGCGTGACAAGTGGTGGCGGATGTTCGACCGCGACCCGCTGATGAAGTGGGTCCACGGCCGGATCGCCCTGCTCGGCGACTCCGCGCACCCGCCGCTCCAGTACATCGCCCAGGGCGCGATCATGGCCATCGAGGACGGCTGGGTGCTGGGCGAGCACGTGGCCCGCAACCGGGCAGCCGACGGCACGGTCGACTGGAACGCCGCGCTGGCCGCGTACGAGGCCGTACGCCCCGAACACTGCCGCCGGGTGCTGACCACGTCCCGGGCGTGGGGCGAGCTGTGGCATCTCGACGGTGCCGACCGCGAGCGGCGCAACGTCCTGCTGCGCGCCCGCGACACCTACGACTACTCCTTCACCGACTGGCTCTACGGCCCGACCGCCCTGACCCCGGACCAGGAACCGGAGATGTTCACACCCCTCCCGCTGCCCCCGGCGGAGTAGGAAGTCGCCGGCCGGGCCCCGCACCGTACGGAGAGAGCCGATCTCAGGCGCCGATCTCAGGCTGGGCCGGGCCGGAACATCGACAGGTCGACGTCGGGGAACAGGGTTTCCAGGGTGTGGCGGAAGGCGGCCACCTCGTCGTCGTCCTGGTTCTCGGCGCACAGCGAGCTGACCCATGACCAGCAGCCGCGTGCGGCGAAGGCACGGTCGAGGTATGCCGCGAAGCCGTATCCGGTGCGGAGGCTCCCTTCGCCGAAGATGTGCAGATACGTCTCGTCGGGTACGGACCCGTCCGGCTCCCTCATGAGGGCGCCGCAGGACTCGGGCACGAAGATGTCGAAGGGGAGGACGTGCCGGAACCGGGGGTCGGCGTCGAGGAAGCCGCGCGCGGGGCCCTGCAGGAACACTTCGCCGATGGGCTGGATGCTGATGGTCCCCGTGTCGCGGTCCCCGCGTGGCCCGTCCGGATTCAGGGTGTGCGCCCATTCCAGGTAGCAGCCGTCCATCTCCGCGTAGAACCGTGCCAGGTCCGGCGGGAGCGAGCCGCCGCAGGCGGTGGCCGCCGCTTGGAGGTCCGCCTCGGTGGCCGGGTCGGCGAGGCTCGTGTATCTGACCTCGATGCGCGGGTGTTCCCGCAATCCGTCGAGCATGGTGTGGAACCGCTCCCGGTATCCTGCTCCGGCCATCGGAAACCACCTCCTTCGTTCAGTGTTGCCTATCGGCGGCCGCTGGTGCGAATGGTGCCGGCGGCCACGCCCCGTGCTCGCTCCTCTTCCCGCAGTCCGGGGCTGATGAATTTGCAGTAGCTGGTGTACATGGCCGGAGTCAGCTGGTTCGCGTCGCGCCTCGCGCGGACGAATACCTCGCGCTCGCCGGCAGTCGGGCCGCCCCGCTGCATGGCCCATTCATCGATGTATCGGCTCCGGTTCTGGTCGGCGAACAAGCCCTGGAATCCGGCGGCATCCATGCCGTCCATGGCCTCGATCCTTTGCAGAGGATCACAGAGCTTGAAAATCTGCATGTTGGTGCGGGCGAGTTCCAGGCCGATGTCACCGAGATGGGCCAGGCAGTCCGAACCGGCCGCCAGGACGACGGTGTCCCAGTCCTGTCGGGGAACCAGGCGCATGATTGCCTGCAGGTGCGGTTGCGTCGGGACGGAGTAGAGCGGAGACATGATCATCTCCGCGAAGTCGCGCGGAGCGGTCAAGTATCCATGGTGGTTCGCCAATTGGAGAACGTCGACCGGCGCGAGTTGGCAGAGCACACTCGCCCGGGCCGCCGTGTCGAAGCTCTGGTAGATGCTGGGATAGTTGATCAGCATGTGCGGCTTCAGGGCTGCCGGGACAAGCTCGTAGGCCTGAGCCTGTTCCTGCTTGCTGGCATGCGGCTGGCCAACGGGTTTGAGCAGTGCGTCCAGGGCCGCCGGGGTCGCCACATTCTGCAGTACCTGCTGTTGCGCGGGGGTGAGCGCACCGGCGGGCTGGTCGATCCGTTCGTGCCACTGCTCTTTCCGCGGCCCGGGGGTCGTCGAGTTCTGCATGAGGCCCCATTCCATCCACATGTCGCTGGGGATGACGGAGGCGAAGTCGTTCGCGACGTTCGAACTGTTCCGGTACTGCACCCAGGTGTGCAGCCAGATCGTCTCGCCCTGCTCGACCGCGTTCTTCGCGCTCATCTCCGGGCCGGCCGACATGGAACTGTTGACGACCGCCGGCCCGGGGGCGAGGTTGTACGTCTTGTCCCCGGGCCCGCCGAGCCGCCCGTTCCACAAGTGCATGCGCACGGCGTTGTAGTGCGAGTTCTGCACCCCGGGGATGCGGTTCCCCAGCGTGTGCCCGGCCTGTCGCAGCTCCTGCCAGCCGAATGTGTCGACCGTCGGCTGGTTCGCGCTCGGGCCCAGGGGCTTCCCCGCGATGTTGTGCACCTCCACCGACTGCGCCCGGTGGTCCGAGTTCACGATCGGGTGATCGTGGGTGACCGCGCGCTGGACGGTCGGCGCACCGGCGGGCGTCGGCCCGGTCGCCCGCTGGACCGGCGCCTGCGCCGCCTGCCGCGGTGACGCCGAGCCGTCTTCGCGTCCTTGCGCCGTCGGCACCGGCCCCGCCAGGACCCGGTGCGCGTTCGCTTCCGCCTCCCGCTCGAATCGGTCGTTCGGGTCGCTCACTTTCAGCCCCGCGCCGTTGGTCGTGCCGGCGACCGGTCCGGAGCGCTGCTGGATGACATGGGTGAGTTCGTGGGCGAGGGTGTGTTTGTCCGCCCCGCCTTCGCCGATGACGACGTGGCTGCCGCTGGTGTAGGCGCGGGCGCCGACTTCGGCCGCGGATGCCCGCGCGGCGCTGTCGGTGTGGATACGGACGTCGGAGAAGTCGGCGCCGAGCCGGGCCTCCATCTCGCTGCGTATTGCGGAGCCCAGGGGGCTGCCGCCGCTGCGCAGTACGGCGTGGACGGCTGAACGCTGGACCGCGGGCCCACCGGGGACGCTGTGCTGATGGCCGCAATCAGCCCCGTGGGCATGCTGCTCCTGAGCCTGGCCCGTGCGCTGGACGGAGGGCGACTGGGCATAGGGGTAGCCGGAGAGCCGCAGCATTTGCACGACGGCGGCGTTGCCCGAGGTGCTCTGGAGCGCGAGGAGCCGGGTCGCGTCCATGAGCTCGGGTTTACGGGCTTGGGAGGCTCGGGACTCGGTGGTCCGGTCCGGGTGCTGCTTGTGCTGTGCCAACGGAGTACCTTTCAGGGGGCTGACACAACCCACGAGACCCGCCTTCGGCTTCTCGCCGCCAGGTCCGTGAGGGCACCGCTGAGGCACTGATCCTTGCCTGATTGTGTCGGTCGCTGGACGGCCCGAACGACTGGGTGTACGGCTGTCCCGTGTTCCTGGCTGCGGGCAGCCGATCGGGCTTCAGGCGTAGCGGGCGAAAAGTGCCTGGAGGTACCCCTCCAGACGCCTGGTCAGCAGGGCGGGGGTCAGATCGGTGCGGCCCACCTCGCGCCACGGTACGGCGACCTTCTCCGCGTCCGGAGCGAAGGCCAAGGCGTCCAGCAGACGCCAGTAGAGATGAGAAGCGTGGTCCTCGGCCAGCGTTCCTCCCGCCGCGACGTAGAGGTCGGAGAACCGCATGCCGGCGGAAACCCCGTGAAGGAGGGCGAGGGCTGTCGAGCAATGGGCCACGTCCAGGTCGGCCGGTCCCCACGAGGTCTCCACCCAGTCGACGACGCCGCTGATCCGCAGCCCGTCGCCGTCGCCGTCGCCGGTGAAGAGGACATTGCCGGGATGGAAGTCCCGGTGCAGGAAACAGGCCCGGTAGTCCGGCGGCTCCCGGCGGATCACATCCACGGCCCGTTGCCACAGCTCGGGCCGCTCGGTGTCCGCGGGCGGGCGCACCCGCTCGGGAGAGGTCCACGCCTGATAGGCGCGAGGCCGTTCCTGTGCGGTCACGGGCAGCCTGTGGATGCGTAGCAACTGGTGGGCGAGCAGTTCGGCACGCTGCTCGGCGCCCTCTTCGCCCAGGCGCACGGTCCCCGGCAGCATCGACATCAGCAGGGACGGACGGTCGCAGTACTGTGCCGTCGGGTCCACGGCCACCAGGGTGGCCGCAGGGACGTCCGTGCTGCCGAGCCGGCGCAGAACCGCTGCCTCGCGGATCAGCAGGCCCTCCGCGTGGCGAACGTAGAAGGGCTTGACGAAAGACCGCAGGACCAGCGACCGCCGACCGCCCGGCCCCCCGATGTCCAGCCGGCGCATTTCCGACGTCCAGCCGCCACGTAACCGCGTGACATCCTCGATGCGTTCTGCCTCGGAGAGCCCCTTCTCGACCCAGGCACGCGTCGCGCCCCAGACCTGGTCATCAAGATTGCTACCGGTGTGCTCGGTTCCCTCGCCCGCAGCCATGGGGGCGAGGCTACTCAATTGTTCGGCAGATGCCCTGGTCACCTCCCGTGGCCAACTCGCGGATCGGGCAAGGTCGAAGGCGCGTTGTTCGTGGAACGGCTGCCTGGTTCGAAGGCGGCGGGGGCTGTCCGGGGAAGCGGTTGGGGCGGGTGGCGTTGTGCGGCTGCCGGGCGCGGATCGACACCTCGACCGTGACGTTTCGCGCCGCTGTCAATGCCAAGCTCAAGCTGTGCCGAGCCTTACCCTCCGGGGGTAAGTACTGGAAGTCGTGACTGTCACGGCGCCGGGGGCCCTCGGGCTCGGAGGCACGCGTGGCAGAAGACGGAGGAGGCGCCCTGATGCCGTACGACCGCACAGTGACCGTCGAGGGACCTTTCGATCAGGTGCAGCAGAACGTCCGCAGCGCCTTGGCCGACCAGGGTTTCGGCGTCCTGACCGAGATCGACGTGAAGGCGACCCTCAAGGCGAAGCTAAGGGCTGTCCCGTAATCCCCGGTGGATCAGCGCGCGGCGTCAGATGCGGTGCATCGCAAGGCGGAGGGGCGTTCGCATACTGGACGTATTCGGACGTTCCGACAACGCAGCGAGGTGCCGTAGCTGTCGTCGTGCGCCCGCCGGGGATTACGGGACAGCCCTTAGATCACGACATGGAGCCCTATCTGATCCTCGGCGCCTGCAACCCTCCCCTGGCTCACCGGGCTCTGGAGGTAGACCGGTCCATCGGGCTGCTGCTGCCCTGCAACGTCGTCGTGCGAGCCGATGGCGACGAGGTGGTCGTCCAGGCCTTCGACCCCGAGGCCATGCTCACCCTCACCGGCCTCGACGCCGTCGCGCCCGTAGCCGAGGAGGCCGCCGGCCGGCTCGACGCCACCCTCGCCGCCGTAGAGGCCGCCGGGCGAAACCGCCAGGACGGCTCTGCTTGACGGTTCGACATGCGTACGCCGTACCAGGAGCCGTCCGAGCGCTGCGCCCGGTTCGGGACCAGGCAGTGGTCGTTGAGCAAGGGAAAGCCGCTCCGGTTGTCCACGCGCTGAGGGCCCGACGCACACGCTGTGAAGCCCCAGGCGCTGCTGGTCTGGGGCTTCCGGCACTGCATCTGCCGTGTGTTGCGGGGTGCGGCGTCAGGGGTGGACGTAGCCGACGACCTTGGCGGTGACGTCGGTGATCAGCGGACCGCATCCATCCGGTGCGCGTCCGGCGAACTCCAGAGTGAAGTGGTCTTCGCCGGCGATGAACTGGAGGCTCTTGTTGACGGCGGCGAAGCGGGGGCCGATGGGGGTGTAGGAGTCGCCGATGGGGTCGGAGGTGGGCGGGGGAATCACCTGGGCGCTGTAGGACTGGTCTCCCATGTCCCTGGCGCATGCGGGGTCGGTGTTGCGGGCGTGCTTCCAGGTGACGCTGACGACGGAGCCCTCATCCGCTTCGAAGTCCTGGGAGAGGGTTCCGGGGCCGATGTCGACGGCCTGGTAGGTGTACTGGGTGAGGGCGCGGCTGTAGAGCGTCACTCCGCCGTGCGGGGTGGAGGCGCCGACCTGCCAGGCGCCGAGGTTCTCGCCGTCCTCGTACTCCACGTAGCCCCCGGCCGGGGCGCTGGGGTCGGAGAAGGTGCCGTTCTTGATGAGGCTCCCGGCTGCTGCCGCGGGGGTGGAGGCGGTCGCCATGGCCAGGATGACGGCGCCCAGCAGGACGCCGAAGGATGTGTGCTTGTTCATGCGTGTCTTTCGTGTTCGGGAGGAAGGGACCGCGCCGCCGCGTCGGTGCGGCGGCCGTGGGGCGGGGTGCGCCCAGCCGGCCGGGAGCGGTGGCCGCGCTGGTGCTGCGGGCGATTGCCGGGCGGTCCCAGGTGACCAGGTCGTGGCAGCCGTTCAGTGGGTCATGCGGGCTGGGCTGGTGTGTCGCCGGACGTGATTGGCTTCCGGCGCCCGAGCGGGGCCGTGGTCAGTACGTCGGCGGGTCTCGGGCAGGCAGGTGGGGGCACCGGCCCTGCGGGCGTACGTCGTTGACGCCGCCGTGGTCCGCGCGAAGGGCCTGCGGCGGATGCCTGGCTTCCCGGCCGGCATCCGCCGCGCCGGGGTTGTTCAGCTGATACCGAAGACCGGGACGACCCGGCCGTGCCCCTCCGAGGGAAGGAACTCTTCGTTGCCGAGGTACTTGGCGGAGTACCCGCCGATCTCACCGGTGATGGAGGTGCCGATATCGCTGATGCTGCCTCCCTCGATGGTGGCGATTCCCCGTCCGTCTGTCTGCGACGTGCCGAGGTGCTCACCCGCGGCGCCGGCGTACCAGTCGATGTCCTGGTAAGGGCAGGACCCTTCGAGAAGCTCTGGCCCCGCTCGACGACTGGGCCTCCGGGTGGCAGCCCGAGGCGGCGGACTGACGGTACGAGCCGCCGGCTCGGACTGCGCCGGATGGCCCGTGCCGAGGTCGCCGGATCGAACGCTTGCCGGGCTCCCCGTGCGAGCCACACCGCGGGACGTCGCCGTGATGCCGATCGACTGGGAGCGCCTGTGGCCCACCCAGGACGCCGGAAGCCTGCCCTGGTTCTCCGGGGACGTCGGGACCTGGGCGGTGGGCAGTGCCGCCTTGAACCCGTTCCAGGGCGCTGACGCCTTCCGGCACGGTTTGCGGCAGCGCGAGGGGGGCGCGGCCTGGCCGTGGATCGGCCTGTTCAAGGCCCATGTCGTGGAGGCGGCGTTGCCCACGGGCTGGGAGCAGAAGGCCGCCGGCGCCGGAGTGCCCGCCTTCCCCGACCCGGCCACCGCCCGGGCGCTGGTCGCCAAGGCCGACGACGGGGGCTGGATCTATCGGGTCTCCTCCCGCGCCCACGGCTTCCGTGCCGATCTGCTGGAGAAGCCCACGAAGGACCCGGTCCCGGAGCGGCCCACCGAGATTTCGTACGTGGGCGGGGTCCGCGGCGACCTGCTTCTGGAGGCCTGCCACTACCCCGAGCACAGCACGACTCCCGACCAGTGCATCCCGAACCCCGACGCGGCCGCGGACACCTCCCGCTCCCCCGCACTCGCCTCCTGACTCCCCCCGGGGCGCCAGGTCCACCGCCGTACGCCGACCTGGCGGGCGCGGTGACGGGCCCGGCCTACGGCTGAGGGGGCCGCAGCACGCCCGCGATCACGGTGGCCACCATCTTGCGGACGGCTGCGGTCTGCGGCGGGGCACTCGTCCGGTCGGCGAACAGCAGATACCCGGCCCCGACGAGGGTGGGGGCGAGGGTGTCGATGTCCGCGTCACCGGCCACGCGCCCCAACTCCCGCTCGGCCGTGAGATAGGCGGCGATCATGGCGGCGCCCTGCACAGCCAGTGGAATGCCGGTCAGCCCGTCCTCGCGCAGCCGGGCGCGGAGGCCGTCACGGAAGGTGATGAGCGCGACGATGGCCACCGTGACCGGCCCGAACAGGTCCTGAAGCGCGTCGGCGAGGTTGTCCACCACGTTCCCGGAGCCGGCGCACGCGCGCAGGGTCGTGGTCCGTTCCTCGATGCCGCGGACGCGGTCGCGGACGAGTTCTGCCAGGAACGCGTCGAAGTCGGTGAAGTGCCGGTGCAGCACGCCCTTGGCGCAGTTCGCCTCATCCGTGACCGCACGGCTGGTCAACGCGTCGGGCCCATCCCGAAGCAGCACGCGCTCAGCGGCTTCGAACAACTGGCCGCGCACGTTGTGAATGTGCACCCCTGACGGCATCGTCTTCCCTTCCGCGCCGCCCGCCTTAACAAGTGGGCACTCGCCCACTAGGGTGGGCACATGCCCACTCTATCGCAGGAGCAGCCGGACGAGTCCGTTCCCGAGCCTCACCTCCACCGGCGGACGGCCGAGTCCTTCGGCGTGGACGCCGAACGCTACGACCGCGCCCGACCGTCGTATCCGCAGGCCCTGGTGGACAGGATCGTCGCGGCAAGCCCCGGTCGGCGCGTCCTCGACGTCGGAGCGGGGACCGGCATCGAGGCCCGCCAATTCCGGGCGGCCGGGTGCTCGGTGCTCGGCGTCGAGCCCGACGAACGGATGGCCGCCTTCGCGCGGCAGAGCCGTATCGAGGTCGAGGTCGCCAGGTTCGAGGACTGGCAGCCGGCGGGGCGGAAGTTCGACGTGGTCATCGCCGGCACCGCCTGGCACTGGGTCGACCCCGTCGCCGGTGCGGCCAAGGCGGCCCAGGTGCTCCGGCCCGGCGGCCGGCTCGCCCCCTTCCACCACGTCCCCCAGCTCCCGGCCGAGATGATCGACGCGCTTGCCGAAGCACTTCAGCGAGTCGCCCCCGGTTCCCCGTTCAACCCCGGCCTGCTGAAGGGTGCGGCCGTGGACGCCTACCAGCCGCTGTTCGCGAAGATCGCCGACGGAATCCGCCGGACCGGCAACTTCAGCGAGCCCGAACAATGGCACTTCGCCTGGGAGCGCACCTACTCCCGGGAGGAGTGGCTCGACCAGCTCCCCACCTTCGGCGGCCTCACGCAACTCCCCCCGGACAAGATGGCCGAGGTCCTGAAGAGCGCCGGGGCCGCGATCGACAGGCTCGGCGGCCACGTCACGATGCCGTACACATCCGTGGTGATCACCTCGACCCGCTCCACCACGGCCTGACCGCCGCAAACGTCGGGCGTCGCCGGGCGCCGGTAGACCGCTGCGCTCGGCGACGCCCCAAGAAGGCGGGGCCGTAGCCTGTCAGGCGAGGGCGAGGCTGATCTGGTCGTTGAAGACGACCCAGTGCTGCCCCGGGTCGGCGCTGTCGCACGGCTTGGTGGCGACGGTCGGCGTACCCCAGGCGTTGGCCAGGCAGTAGGCGGAGGCGAAGTTGAGAGAAATCTGTTGACCCGCCACGTCCCAGTACTGGCCCTGGTCGCGGGGGTCGCAGGGCTTGGTGGAGACGTCCGCCGTTCCCCACGTGTTGGCGAGGCAGTAGGCGCGGGCGTTGGCCAGGGCGATCTGGTTGCCCGAGACCACCCAGTGCTGGCCCTGGTCACCGGCATCGCACGGTTTCACGGACACCTGGGGTGTGCCCCAACTGTTCGCGAGGCAGTAGGCACCGGCCGCCTTCGTGTCCGGCTGGGCGGCGCCGGCGGAACCGGCCCCCGTGAGCACGGACACGCCCAGCACAGCGGCGCCGGCCCAGACAGCAGTCTTCTTCAGGTCAGCCGCCATGGAGCCCCCACTCGTCGAGGCCCGCGTAGATGTGCGCTTCGAGGCATTGCGGGGCGTCGAGGCCCACGGCCTCACCCCGGTACACGGCGATGAGGGAGTCCTCGCCCCGCCACCAGGAGTCGGTCACACCCCGTACTTCGGGCACCGGCTCGAATGCGCCGAGGTCCAGCGCATCGACGGCCTCGCGCGTGACCCTTGTGACGGTTGTGGCCCAGCGGCGGGCATGAGCCGCGAGCGCCAGGGATTCGACCCATCCGTCCGTACTGGCATGCAGGGGCGTCCAACGAGAGGCGTCGATACCGAACGCACCGTCGGGGCCGATCGCGAAGCCGTACGCCATGGACACCCGGCAGTCCCCTGCTCGGAACGACCAGCCTTCCGCAGCCACCTCCTTGGGGCAGCCGGCGCTCAGGACACGCGGACCGCCCTCGTAGAACGGGGCCGACGGGAGGGCGAGGCCGCCCCAGCGGTCCTGGAAAGCAGTGGCGCGTTCGATCTCCGAAGCGGGCACCCCGTGCTCGATCCACACGTCGCGGTGTCGCCGTACGTCCTGCCGGTGAACGCGGATACCCTGCGTTTCGACAAACCACTGGGCCCTGCGGCTCAGGCCGGCCGGCGCGATCGGGACGGTTGATACGGGCCGGTCAGCCACTACTGCGGCTCACCGTCTCCGGCGTGGAGCACGGCCGATGCGATCTCCCGTACGCGCTCCGGGCTGGTTCCCGTGCGCTGTTCGACGGCGAGGGGGTGGTCCGTGGGCTCCAGCTCGACGAAGGGGCGCTCGCCCACCGGGCGGGTATGGACGTGCGTCTTCAGGTTGAGCGTCGTCGCCGGGTACACCGGGAGATCGGTGGTGAGCCAGCCGAAGTACGGGGTCTCGGCCTCGCGGCCGGGCTTGTCCCACAGGTCCAAGGCCCGGGAGAAGTTCTCGCGGCTGAGCGAGACCCAGACGCCCCAGGAGAACACCTCGTCGACGCCGATGACCGGTATCTCGATCAGGCCCTTGACGAAGTAGTGCTGCCCGCGAACCACACACTGGTCCGCAGACAGCAAGCAGTCCTCGGCGTCGGCGAAGGCCGGCTCCCACACAGCGGGGGCCTCGGCCGTGTAGTTCATCGGCAGCTCGGAGTGGTGGGTCCCGCAGCACCCGCAGGTGAACCCCAAATCACTGGTCATGGGCCTGGAGCCTAGCGACGGCCTGCCGATGTAGCCGAATCCCCCGAAGGACAGGCGATGGTCCTTGCTCCGGAGCGGTGCGTACGGCCCGCTGTCAACCCAGTCCAAGCCCCACTCCGAGCCCCGAGCGCGATCCTGCCCAGGGCCTACACAGGGCCTACACAGGGCCTACGCAGGTGTCGCGGGCCGCGAGTCGGCAGGTGACTCCGCCGGGCGCCTCGTCCTGCCCGCACCCCTCAGCCATGTGAACGAGAAGAGGCCGGCACCGGCCATGACGACGGCCGCGCCGACGGCCGCGATGCTCATCCCGTGTGTGAAGGCGCCTCGCGCGGCCACCAGTACGGCTTCCGAGGTGTCGTACGGCAGTTGGGCCGCGGCGGCCGTGGCACCACCCAGCGTTTCCCGCACGGCCTCGGCCTGCGGCACTCCCGAGGGAAGCGCGCCGGCCACGTCCCGGCTGTAGACCGCCGCTCCGATGGTTCCGAGGATCGCCATGCCCAGCGCTCCGCCGAGTTCCTGGCCCGACTCCAGCACGGCCGCTGCTGATCCCGCGCGATCCGGCGGGGCCGCGCCGAGGGCGAGTTCGTTGGCGAGCGTCATGGCGGCGACCAGACCGCCCGCGTACACGGACGCGCCGACCAGGGTGAACGAGAGCGCCGAGTCGGTGCGTACCTGGGCCAGCCAGAGGAACCCGCAAGCGGAGAGGAGGAAGCCGCCGCCCATGACGTACGCGCGGTCCATACGCTGCGCGAGCGCGGCTGCGGCCGGGGCCATGATGGCGACTCCGGCGGCCGGCACCAGGCTCCACAGCGCGGCGTCGAACGGGCTCAGGCCGAGGACGGACTGCAGGTACTGCGTGAAGAAGACGGCCATCCCGACCGTGGCGAACATCGCGAGGAGGTTGGCGACCACCGGGCCGCCGAAGGTGCGCCGGCCGAGCAGACCGAGGTCGATCAGCGGATGCGGAAGGCGCTGCTGTCGGCGTACGAAGACGAAGCCGAGCACCAGGCCCGAGCTGATGGCGAGGGCGGGCACCGGCTCGTACCCGTGCCTGGCCCATTCCTTGATCCCGTAGGTGACCAGGAGTACAGCGCTCAGTGACAGCAACGCGCTCAGCAGGTCGAAGGGCTCGCCCTTCGGTGACTTGAACTCAGGCACCAGGAACGGCACCAGCACGAACAGCAGCAGCATCGCGGGCAGGTTGATCAGGAAGACGGAGCCCCACCAGAAGTGTTCCAGCAACAGGCCGCTGACCACGGGCCCCAGTGAGATGCCGGTGGTCATGACGGCAGTCCACAGGGTCACCGCCTTGCCGCGCTGCTTGTCGTCGTGGAAGAGGTTGCGGATCAGGGCGAGGGTCGAAGGGATCAGGGCGGCGCCGCCGACACCCAGCAACGCGCGTACGGCGATGAGCAGTTCAGCCGTGTGCGCGTACGCGGCGGCGACGGAGGCCGCTCCGAACAGGGCCGCTCCCGCGAGCACCAGCGAGCGTCGGCCGATCCGGTCGCCGAGCGCACCCATCGTAATGAGCAGCCCGGCGAGGACGAAGCCGTACATGTCGAGAATCCACAACTGCTGTGTGGCGCTGGGTTGCAGGTCCTGGCTGATGTAGGGAATCGCGAAGTACAGGACCGAGACGTCCATCGATACGAGGGCCAGGGGCAGCATGAGGACGGCGAGCGCGGTCCACTCCTTGCGTCCCGCGCGGTGGCGGGGTGTGTTCTCCATGCCCGGCAGGGAACCGAGAACGTTGCGTACGCCGCAAGCACAGACCTAGTGCACCCCATGTTCCGCGGCATTGAGCGGGATGAATGCCCGGTGGGTGCACTAGTACAGTGTGGTCATGGCCGAGGAACCGCCCTACCTCCGTATCGCTGCTGACATCCGTCGACGCATCGCCTCGGGCGAACTCGCCCCCGGTGCGCGCGTCCCCTCCACACGGGGCATCACCCAGGAGTGGGGCGTCGCCATGGCGACCGCGACGAAGGCTCTCGCCACCTTGAACCAGGAGGGTCTGGTGCGGGCCGTGCCTGGTGTCGGCACCGTGGTGGCCGAGTCGGGACGGGAACGGCCCCCGACGCCCCGCCACGGACTGAACCGGGACCGCGTCGTCCGCGCCGCGATCGCCCTCGTCGACGCCGAAGGGCTCGCCGCACTCTCCATGCGCCGGGTCGCGACCGATTTCGGTGTGTCCACCATGGCGCTCTACCGCCATGTGTCGAGCAAGGGCGAACTCGTACGGCTGATGTCGGAGACCGTGTTCAACGGGGAGCCACCGGGAGTGCGGCCGCCCGGCTGGCGAGCACAACTGGAGAGGGAGATCCGGTGGGTGTGGGGCCTGTACCGGCGTCACCCCTGGTTGGCGCGAGCCATGTCCGCTCTCACCCGGCCGATGGCCTCGCCCCACGCGATGCGCTACGCCGAGCGGGTCCTCAGCGCCCTGCAGGGTGTGGGGCTGACGCCGACCCAGGTCATCCACACCCACCTCGCTCTTCTCGGGTATGCCCAAGGCATCGCGGCGGCCGTCGAGTTGGAGACGCGGGCGTGGCAGGAGACGGGAATGACGCCCGAGGAGTGGATGGCCTCCAACGAGGCGCGGATGGAAATGATCCAGACCACCGGGTCCTATCCGATCTTGTCCACTCTCTTCGCCCAGGAGGATTTCGACCTCGAACTCGACGCACTCTTCGAGTTCGGACTCGCACGGATGCTGGACGGAGTCGCCTCGCTCATCGAGCAATCCAGAGGCTAGATCCGTGGCACCTACATCCGGGGTCCGGGCTTGGACACTCAACCGCAGGACACCCGTGCGAAGATCGCGACGTGAACGCTCCGCGCTTCCGTCTCGCTGACGACACCGACCTCGCCGCCGTCGTACGTCTGCGCGACGACGCCGCCCGCTGGATGCTCGCCCGAGGGGTCACCGGTCAGTGGCTGCCCGGCGAGCTCGACGTGGACCACTTCCGCCGGGTCATGGAGCATGGGGAGGTTTGGCTCGCGGAGTCGGCCGATCGTGTGGTCGGGGCCTGGGAGCTGTGGTGGGAGGACGAGGACGCCTGGGGCCCGCAGCCGTCGACAGCCGGCTATGTGCACCGGCTGATGGTGAACCACAGCAGCGCTCCGCCCGGGACGGGGCGGCAGCTCCTACGAGTCGCCGAGCGCCGCGTGGCCGAGACCGGCCGGCCGCTGGTCCGTCTGGACTGCCTGGCCGACAACGCGCCCCTGAACGCGTACTACCTCAGCGCCGGCTATCAGGTTGTGGGACGTAAGGAGGGCAAGCCGCAGCCCGGCGGCAGGCCCAAGTCGTTCACGCTCTTCGAGAAGTCCCTGCCGGGCGGAGGAGAGTAGAAACCCCGCGCGCAGGCTTCGTTCGGGTTGGCCCGGGAGGTTTGCGGAGGGCCTCAGCGGCTGATGCCCAGGGGCCGAGTCCGTACGATCACCTGGTACGACCGATGGAGGGGGCGGACATGCTGGAGAACGTCGAGGGTGGGGCGGCGGCAGCACAGCGGCTCGCCGATGGTGCGCCGCTTCGCAGCGCGCTGGATGTCGCTGACCCGGCCGACTGGCTCGCGTTGGACGCGGGAGTACGTGAGGTGGCCTGGTACCGCCCGCAGTCCCTGCCGGGTTGGGAGCATGCCGCGCCGCTGCCCCCCGACCTGACCCAGGTCGGCGAGTCCGGGCTCGCGCTTGCCCTCTGCCACCGCAACGGCCGAATCCGTCAGGAAGCGGTACGTCAGTCGGAGCGGTACCCCGCTCTGCTGCCGTTGGTCGTGATCCGTTGCGCCGACTGGGTCGGCCCGGTGCGCGAGCAGGCGCGGCAGTCGCTGTGCGCGGCCTTGAATGTGGGTTCTTCCCTCGGCCTCGCGTCGCTCATCCTTCGGGTCGGCCGCCGCGACAGAGGTGCGTTCGGCGTGGATCTGCTCAGTCAGATCCTGCGCCAGGCGGCCGTCGGTCAGCTCGCTGTTCTCTTCGCTGACCGCGACCGCGTCGTCCGGCGGTTCGCGTACCGGCTGGCCGTCGAGGGCAAGCTGCTCCGTCCCGCAGAGCTGGCCCGCGTGGCCGCCGGGGACCAGGACACCGTGATCCAGGACCTGTGTGCCACAGCGGCGCTCACCGCTCTGGTGAATGAGGAAGACTACGAGGGTGTGCTGCCCTCGCTGTTGTCCGCACGCAACCCTCGTGTCCGTTCGGCCGGCGTCACCGCGCTGAGGCGGGCAGGACGACCACCTCAGCAGGCTGAGCCGTTTCTCAGCGACCGCTCCGCGCTTGTGCGTGCCTGCGCCCGGTATGTCGTACGACAGCAGGGTGGTGACCCGGTGGCCTGGTATCGGGAACGGTGCGCGGTGGCCGACGACCCCGAGTTGCCGCCCGGTGCGGCGATCGGGCTGGCCGAGTGCGGGGACCGCGCGGACGCCGGGTTGCTGTGGCCGCTGCTGGCGCACCCCGAGGCCGGGGTGCGGGCGCGGGCGGTGGCAGGGTTGCGGGCGCTGGACTGCGCGGATGCGAAGCGGTTGCGGCCGCTCCTCGACGACCCTGCCTCCGGGGTCGTCCGCGAGACCGTTGCCGCCCTGCTGCCCTCCGCCGAGGAACTGCCCGCCGATTGGCTACTGGAGCGCACCGGCTCCGAGCGGCCGCGGCACGTCCGCCTCGGCGCGTTCCGGCTGCTCGCCGCACACGGTGGCATCGTGGCGCTGCGGGCGGCGGTCGGGCTGTTCGAGGACCCGGATGTGAAGCTGCGCACCTGGGCCGCGCAGTCGGTGCAGCGCTGGCGCCCGTCCCCGGACGGGCGGCGCGGCGACCCGGAGGTGGGTGAACTGCTCGGCCGGAGCCGCCATCTCTTCAGCGACTACGTGCTGCGCCGACGTCTGTGGGAAGCCGGGCTGGACATCTGAGGCCGCTCCAGGGCGGCTGCGGACGGTCGGAGAGAGTGGCTTGAGTCTCCTGTAGGGGGAGGCGTGAGAGTGAGGGCATGAACGGCGACACGCTCTTCACGATCGGTGACCTGGCCCGGCGGACCGGGCTGACGGTCAAGACCATCCGGTTCTACTCGGACACCGGGATCGTGCCGCCGACCGACCGCAGCCCGGCCGGCTACCGGCTCTACGACATCGGCGCGCTCACGCGTCTTGATCTGGTGCGCACCTTGCGTGACCTGGGACTCGACCTCGCCGTCATCCGGCGGGTGCTGGACCGGGAGGTCTCGGTGCCCGAGGTCGCGGCCGCGCACGCCGATGCCCTGGAGGCGCAGATCCGCACCCTGCGACTGCGACGCGCCGTGCTGCGCGCGGTGGCCAAACGTGGCTCCAGCCCCGAGGAGATGGACCTCATGCACAAGCTCGCGAAGCTTTCCGACGACGAACGCCGACGCCTGATCACCGACTTCATCGACGACACGTTCGGTGGGTTCGACGCCAACGCCGACTTCGTCGACATGATGCGCGCGGCCATGCCCGAACTGCCGGACGACCCCGAACCCGAGCAGGTCGACGCATGGGTGGAACTCGCCGAGCTCGCCCAGGACCCCGACTTCCGCGCTGCCGTACGCCGCATGGCCCAGTACCAGGCGGACGAGCGCGCCCGGGGCGACCACACCGGCTTGCACCACGAGCTCACCGAGGCGGTCCGGGACAGCGTCGGCCGCGCGCTCGACTCGGGCATCGACCCGGCCTCGGCCGAGGCCGCACCCGTCATCGACGCCCTCACCGTCCTCTACGCCCAGACCTTCGGCCGCGCGCCGACGACACCGAACTGCGCCGCTGGCTGCTGACCCGCCTGGAGGTGGCCGGCGACCCCCGCGCGGAACGCTACTGGCGCCTGCTCGCCGTCATCAACGGCTGGCCCGTCCCGCCCAGCCTGGCCCCGGTGTTCACGTGGTTCACGCACGCGTTGCGCGCCCATACCGGGCAGCCGTCCCCGGTGGAGTAGTCCCGCGCCTGGCGGCCGGCCGCCAGGAGAAGGGCCCCGCGTCCGGCAGAGGTCGTCGGGGCGGTGGGGCCGGGTCGGTCGCCGCGCTCGTCCGGCGCGCCGCCGGCGCCGACCTTCTCGTCGGTCACACGACCGGTTCCGCCAGCTCCTGCGCTACCGCCCCGGCGGCACCGGACCATCCCGCCGTAGGCGAACTGCTGGAGCGGATGGAGGAGACGGCCGGCACGAAACCCAAGGCGCAGCCGGAGGGTTCGGGCTCCCGGTCGGACACGCAGCCCGATGAGGTGGACCCGGCGGAGTAGGCGATTAATTGGGCTGCGCGTGGCTTTGTGCCTCCGCATACTGGCGGTTCGCGACTCCGAGAATCCCGAAGGAACGTTTGCGCGTGCAGGCCGCCGTCACCGTCACCCCCGCCCAGATCCCCGAACTGCTGCTGGGTCTCGCCACCGTGCGGCCCGTCTTCCTGTGGGGTGCGCCCGGAATCGGCAAGTCGTCGCTCGTACGGAAGTTCGCCGAGTCCCTGGGGTTGGAGTGCGTCAGCCTGCTCGGAACCCAGCTCGCGCCGGAGGATCTCATCGGCGTGCCGCAGATCCGTGACGGCCGGTCCGTGTTCTGTCCGCCCGAGTCCATCGCCCGTGACGAGCCGTACTGCCTGTTCCTCGACGAGCTCAACGCGGCGACGCCCGATGTGCAGAAGGCGTTCTACTCGCTGATCCTGGACCGCCGCATCGGTGCCTACGAGCTGCCCGCCGGCTCGATCGTCATCGGGGCCGGCAACCGTGCCACGGACAACGCGCTGGCGCGGCCCATCGCCTCCGCGCTCGTCAACCGGCTCACCCATGTCCACCTCCGGGCCTCGGCGGCGGACTGGCTGGTGTGGGCGGCCGAGAACGGTGTCCACCCGTGGGTGACGGACTACCTCACCGACCGGCCCGACCACCTGTGGTCGCAGCCGCCCAAGACCGAGGAGCCGTTCTCCACCCCCCGGTCCTGGCACATGCTGTCGGACGCCCTGCACTCCTTCGGGCCGGAGATCGACGAGGAGACGCTGAAGGTCGTCGTGCACGGCACGCTGACACCCGCTCACGCGGTCTCGTTCAGCGGCTACGCGAAGATCGTCCGTCACACCTTCGGCCTCGATGCGATCCTCAAGGGCGACGCCTCCTGGCCGGGGCGGCCCGAGGACCGCGACCTGCTCTACTACCTGGCCGACGCGTTCCGGGGGCACCTGGTCAAGGAGCTGCCGCGCCAGAAGGAGCACGTCTCGCCGTCCCTGCGGCAGACCGCCTACCGGGCCAAGTCGCTGCTCGTGCGGCTCGCCGAGATCTCGGTCGAGGTCGCCCAGACCGTCATCGCGGACGACGCCGACGGGCTGCCCGTACTGCCCGCGTGGTTCCTCGTGGAAGCCGCGCGGGACATGCCCCGGCTGGTCGAGGCCCGACGGTGACGGCGGCCGGCGGGCGCCGGGGCAGCGGCAGGGACGGGCAGAAGAAGACCGACCCCGCCACCGAGGCGTTCGCCGCCGGGCTCGCCCTCGTCAAGCGCAATCCGGCGTTCGCGGCGCTGGAGGCGTCGGTGTGCCGCCAGGACGCGTGCGCGCTGGCCCCGGCCGGTGGGCTGGCCGCCGTCACCTCGAACGGCACCATCCACGCACACCCCACCAAACGGGCCGACCCGGCGGAGTGGGCATGGGCGCTCGCCCACTGTCTGCTGCACCTCGGTTTCGGCCATGTGCCCGCATCGGCGGACGAACCGCGCGAACAGCCCGACCGCTTCGACGTCGCGGCACGCTGCACGGTCGTCAACCGCTTCCTGGTGAGCCATCCGGTGGGCCGGGCGCCCATCGCCCTGCCGGGGTCGTTCCCGGGTGGCGACGAGGAGCTGCTCGCCGCCCGGTGGCGCCGCGACGGCATTCCCGCCGCGTACGAACACTGCGGCACGGCGGGCAAGCGCCCGGACCAGGTCCTCGCCACCTGGAGTTCCTGGAATTCCGCGGTCCCGGACTGGGAGACCGCCTTCGCGCACGCGCTGACCCGTAGCGTGTCCGCCGCGATGGATGTGGCCGGTGGCCGCCGCGACCGGGCCACCGGAGAGCTCGCACCCCAGCGGCCCTGGGACCGTGCCCTGAACTGGTTCATCTCCTCCTATCCCCTGCTGGGCGGGCTCGCCGCGGGCTTGAAGATCGTGGCCGACGCCGAGCTGGCCCGGTCGCAGGGCATCGCCATCGCGGCGGTGAGTCCGGTCGCGGGCGAGATCTACATCAACCCTCTGCGCGCGTTCACCGACGAGGAATGGCGCTTCGTCCTCGCGCACGAGATGCTGCACGCCGCGCTGCGGCACGGCGAACGCCGTGGAGGCCGCGACCCGTTTCTCTTCAACGTGGCCGCCGACTACGTCGTCAACGACTGGCTGGTCCAGATGCGCGTCGGCGACATGCCCGAGGGGCTGCTGTACGACCCGGGCCTGCGGGGCCTGTCCGCCGAGGAGGTGTACGACCGCATCGCGCACGATCTGCGCCGCCACCGCAGGCTTGCGACCCTGCGGGGCAAGGGTGCCGGGGACATCCTCGGCGAGCCGCTGCCGCATGCGGGTGCCCGGCCGTACACCGACCTGGACGAGTTCTACCGGCGCGGTCTGGTGCAGGGTTTCGACCTGCACCAGTACGGGCGGCGCGGCCTCCTGCCCGCAGGGCTGATCGAGGAGATCCGCGCCCTGTCGCACCCGCCCGTGCCGTGGGACGCGCGGCTGGCCCGCTGGTTCGACGAGTACGTTCCCCGGCCGGAGCCCGTACGCTCGTACGCGCGTCCGGCACGGCGGCAGGCCGCGACGCCCGGCATCCCGCGCGCCGGCCGGTACTTCCCGCCCCAGGAGACGGCCCGCTGCACGTTCGGCGTCGTGCTGGACACCTCCGGCTCGATGAACAGCACCCTGCTCGGCAAGGCTCTCGGTGCCATCGCCTCGTACGCCGCAGCCCGGGACGTGCCCGCGGCACGCGTGGTCTTCTGCGACGCCGCCCCCTACGACGCCGGCTACCTGCCGCCCGCCGAGATCGCCGGCCGGGTGCGGATACGTGGCCGCGGGGGTACCGAACTCCAGCCCGGTATCGATCTGTTGCAGCGGGCGGACGACTTCCCGCCGACCGCGCCCGTCCTCGTCATCACCGACGGCTGGTGCGACGTCCTGCGGATTCGCCGTGAGCACGCCTACCTGATACCGCAAGGCGCGTCGCTGCCGTTCACCCCGCGCGGCCCGGTGTTCCGGCTGACCTAGGTGGAGTGGGGCCGAGGCCGTCAGGTGCCTGCCGTACGTGCCCCGAGTACCGGTAGCAGCCGCAGTTTCTCGTCGTCCGGCGAACCCGGGGTCGCGGTGTACACCAGCAGTGTCTGGTTCTGCTCCGGGTCCAGGAGGACCTGGCACTGGAGGGTGAGGACGCCCAGCTCGGGGTGGCGTACGAGTTTGGGGTCCACCCTTGGTACGTCGATCTCGTGCGCGCTCCACAGGGTGGCGAACTCCGGGCTGCGTTCCAGCAGGAGGTCGCGCAGGTGCTCGGCGCGGCCCCCTGTCCCCTGCCGTGAGTAGGCGGCGCGCAGGCCGGATGCGAAGAAGCGGCTGTGCAGCGGGTGGTCCTGCTCCGGGTACAGCAGCCGGGCGGTGGGGTCGGTGAACCAGCGGTAGGTGAGGCTGCGTTCAGGCCCGGTGAACTGTGTCTGGTCACCGAGGAGCGCGATGGCCGCCGGTGTCTGGGCGAGCGTTTCCGCCACATCGCTGACGACCTGCGCCGGAGTGTCGTCCAGCCGTCCCAGGATGCGCATCAGGCCGGGCGTGATGTGGTCGGAGCGCAGGTTCCCGGGGCGGGACGGAGTGTTGTGTCCGGCGATGCGGAACAGGTGGTCGCGTTCGGCGAGCGAGAGGCGCAGGCCGCGGGCGATGGCGGCGAGCATCGGCTCGGACGGCTGCGGGCCGCGCTGTTGCTCCAGCCGGCTGTAGTAGTCGGTCGACATGCCGCTCAGCGCCGCTGCCTCCTCCCGGCGCAGGCCGCGGGTGCGGCGGCGCGGCCCGCGGGGCAGTCCCACGTCCTCCGGTTGCAGGGCTTCGCGGCGGGTGCGGAGGAAGTCCGCGAGTTGTGCTCGGTCCACGGTTCCAGTCTCCCTCGTGGTTCCGGTGCCTGATGTCCGGGGCCGGTGGGTGGAGGGTGCACGGGTCGCCGGTCCGGGCGGCCCGGGTCCCTTCAGAGCAGCATGCCGCCCGATGCCTCGATGCGCTGCCCGGTGACCCAGGACGTGCCCTCGGCGAGCAGCGCGGCAGCGGCGGTGCCGATGTCGTCGGGTTCGCCGGGGCGGCCCATCGCGGTGACACCGCTCAGCATGGCGCGCATGTCGTGGTCGTCGCGGACGCCGCCACCGCCGAAGTCGGTGCCGGTGGCCCCCGGCGCGAGGGCGTTGACCGCGATGCCGCGCGGTCCCAGTTCCTTGGCGAGGTAGCGGGTGAGGATTTCCACGGCGCCCTTGGCCGCGGCGTACGCGGCGGTCTGGGCGGCGATGAAGCGGGTCAGGCCGGTGGAGACGTTGAGGATGCGGCCGCCGTCCTTGATCAGGGGCAGCAGGGCCTGGGTGAGGAAGAAGACGCCCTTGACGTGAACGTCCATCAGCCCGTCGAACTGCTCCTCGGTGGTCTCCGCGAACGACGCGTGTACTCCGTGTCCGGCGTTGTTGACGAGGATGTCGAGGTCGTCGCGGCCCCATTCCCGGGCCAGGGCCTGACGCACCTCGGCGGTGAAGGCGGGGATCGCGGCGGTGTCCCCGGTGTCCAGTCGCAGGGCGATTGCCGTACGGCCCAGTTTCCTGGCCTCCTCCACGACGGCCTCGGCCTCGTCGGCGTGCGAGCGGTAGGTGAGGATCAGGTCGGTGCCGGACTCGGCGAGGTGCAGGGCGGTGCTGCGGCCGAGGCCCCGGTTGGCGCCGGTGATCAGGGCGATGCGGGTCATGATGGCTCCGTCGGGTTCGAGGTGCGGGCGGACCGGCCGGTCCGTCGCCGCCTTCCACTCAACGATCGCGCGGGCCCGGGGCCGGATGAAGGCCGCGGTTGTCCAGGGATCGCGAGTCCCCCTTTCAGCATCCGTCCCGCCGGGCGGTGGCCGTAGCGTGAGCGTGCCGGCCCCGGGCAGGGGCACGGCCGCTGAGACCACATCTGCCGGCAGCCAGTGGCTCAGTCGTGTGCCGGATGAATGGCGGTGACCAGCCAGGAGCTGCTGTGCAGCCACACCCCGCTGTCCGTCTCGTAGGGGTGCAGGGCGGCTGTCAGTGCCTGCCGCGCCGCCGTCCGCGAGGCCGGCGTTGCCTGGTCGAGCAGGTGGCGTACGGGGCCGGAGTCCAGCATGAACGCTGTGGCGTCCTCGGTGTCGGCTCCCCACTTCCCCGCCACTCGAATGTGCTGCACCTGCACCTTCTGGAACCCGGCGGCGGCGAGCAGATCCTGAATGTGACCGGGGTCGGTGAGGGAGAACATGCCGGGGGGCGCCGGCCTTCCCGAACCCGCCGAGCGGCAGGATGTCCTTGAGCGGGGCCAGGGCGGCGAACCACTCGTTGCCCTCTGGCTCGGCCGCACAGATGAACGCCAGCCGGCCGCCGGGGCGCAGTGCGCGGTGCAAGTTGGCGAATGCGGCGGCCGGGTCGGTGAAGAAGGTCATGCCGTACCGGCTGATGATCGCGTCGAACGTTCCGTTCCCCAGGGGGTGGACCTGCGCGTCGCCCTGCACGAAGTCCGCGTTCGCCACTCCTTCGCGTACGGCGCTCTCCCGAGCCTTGTTCAGCATCGGTTCCGACAGGTCCAGGCCGAGCGCCCGGCCGCGTACGGCATGACGAGCGGCGAGGCGGGTCGTACGGCCGGCTCCGCAGCCGACGTCCAGCACGGTGTCGGACTCGAGGATGCCCGCAGCGTCCAGAAGTGGCTGGTTGAAGCCGTCGTTGACGGCGTCCCACCGCTCCTGGCTGCGGGCCCACTGCGCGCCCTCGTATCCGTTCCATGCCTCGGCCTGCGCGGTGTTGGCGAACTGCGCCATGGTTGCGCTCCCTCCCGCCGGGCGCGACGAGGCGTCCCGGCCCTAGAATGGGCAAGTGCCCAAAATAGTATGGGCGTCCGCCCATACTTGCAACGACCAGGACGACAGGGGAAGTTGTGTCACCTCGTGGAGTAGCGATTCCGGATCTGCGCGAGCGGCTGTTCGCGGCGGCGGAACGGGTGGCGGCCCGCGATGGTGCCGCCGCGTTGACCAGCCGCGCGATCACCGCGGAGGCGGGCTGCGCCAAGGGCGTGCTGCACACGCATTTCGCCGGCCTGGACGGGTTCGTCGCCGAACTGGTCCTGGACCGCTTCGCCCGCAGTGCCCGCCAGGCCCAGGCCCTGGAGGCCAAAGTGGGCCACGCCACGGTCGCGGAGAACCTCCAGGACGTTGTCGGGGCTCTGCTGGACTCTCTTCCGCCCGCGGTGGTGGGCCTGGCGATCACCCGCCCAGCGGCCGCGGCGCACACCCGCGACGGCCTCCAGTCCGGCGCGCCCGCCTTCGACGCGATCCAGCACGCCGTCGCTTCGTACCTCCAGGCGGAACAGCACGCCGGCCGGATTCCCGCCGACAGCGACGCCGCCACCATCGCGCTCGCCCTCGTCGGCACAACCCACCACTTGCTGATGACCGGCAGCCCTGAACAAACCACCGACAGTACGGCGACCGTAGAACGGCTGCTGGCCGCACTCCTCCCACGCTGAGGCCCTGCCGACAAGCCCCCTGTTGCGTCTGGCGGCGGCGTACCAGGGGGCAGGAGTGAGCCGTGCCGCCGGCATCTTCCGGGACGCGGAGCAGGGAGCCGACAGCTGCGGCCGAAGCCGGTGACGGGTCCGTACGCGGTTGCGGTGAAGAGTCTGGGCGAGCCAAGGCGGGATGGGGCTGACCGGATTCGAACCGGTGTCCTCCCACATGCCGTGAGGGCGCGACAACCGCTGCGCTACGAGCCCCATCCCGCCACGATCATACGACTCACTCGCGCCCACCGCTCCGACATTTAGATGGGCGCCCGGTCCTCGGGTCCGGCTCTGGTGATCGTTAGGTTCGGGGCCATGACGATCACGTATGAGTGGCGGGGCGACGTCGACAACTCAGCGGTCAACCAGCTGCATGCCGAAGGGTTCGGTCATCCAGTCGAGCAGACCGACTGGCGTGCAAGGCTTCAACGTCACAGCCTCGGCTGGGTCTGCGCCCGGGAAGGTGATCGTTTGGTCGGCTTCGTCAACTCGCCTGGGACGGCGGTGTCCATGCGTTTGTCCTGGACACGGTCGTAGCTCAGTCCAATCGTGCGAACGGGGTGGGAGCCGCGCTGGTCAAGGCGGCTGCTCAGGGGTGCCGCGCCGCGGGGTGCGAGTGGCTGCATGTCGACTTCGAAGGGCACTTGCGATCGTTCTACTTCGATGCCTGCGGATTCAGAGAGACGGCTGCAGGACTGCTCGCCCTGTGACCTCGGCCTCCCGCCTTGGGGGCCGGGGCCGGGTGTACGGCTGCGCAACTCCACCCGCGCCGCCGGCAGTCGTCCGGTCGGGGGCGGCCACACCATGGGTCGGTTGTCTCACGGGGCCGGCGTCGTCGCGTTGTCGGTGAACCTCTTGCGCCAGGCGAGTGCGACGTAGACCAGGCCGATCAGCACCGGCACTTCGATGAGGGGGCCGACAACCCCGGACAGGGCCTGGCCGGAGGTGACGCCGAAGGTGGCGATGGCGACCGCGATGGCCAGCTCGAAGTTGTTGCCCGCAGCGGTGAAGGCGAGGGTTGCGGTGCGGTCGTAGGCCAGGCCCAGCCCCTTGCCCAGGAGGAAGGTCCCGAAGAACATCAGGGCGAAGTAGGCCAGCAGCGGTAGCGCCATCCGGGCGACGTCCAGCGGCTGGGAGGTGATGGTCCTGCCCTGGAGGGCGAAGAGGATGACGATCGTGAACAGCAGCCCGTACAGCGCCCACGGACCGACCTTCGGAAGGAACCTGGCCTCGTAGTCGGCGCGGCCGAGTCTCCTCTCGCCCAGACGGCGAGTGAGGAACCCGGCGGCAAGTGGAATGCCGAGGAAGATGACGACGTTCAGTGCGATCTTCCCCATGGAGATGTCGAGATGCTCGCCGTCACCGAGGCCGAGCCAGCCGGGCAGGAGGTCGAGATACAGCCAGCCGAGCAGGCCGAACGCCAGGACCTGGAAGACGGAGTTCAATGCGACGAGAACGGCGGCGGCCTCGCGGTCGCCGCAGGCCAGGTCGTTCCAGATGATGACCATGGCGATGCACCGGGCAAGGCCCACGATGATCAGGCCGGTGCGGTACTCGGGCAGGTCCGGCAGAAAGATCCACGCCAGCGCGAACATGACCGCAGGTCCCACGAGCCAGTTGATGACCAGCGACGAAACCATGAGTTTCTTGTCGCCGGTCACGCGGTCGAACCGGTCGTAGCGGACCTTCGCCAGCACCGGATACATCATGACCAGTAGGCCGAGCGCGATCGGCAGCGAGACTCCGCCGATCTCCACCTTCACCAGCACGTCGTCAAGGCCGGGGACGAGTCGGCCGAGCCCCAGGCCAGCGGCCATGGCAAGCAGAATCCACACCGCGAGGTAGCGGTCGAGCGTGGAGAGCCTTCTGACGATCGAATCGTCCCCGGCCCCGTCAGCGCTCGCGGCGCGAGCGGTGGTGGGCTCGGTGGCGGTCATGAGCAGGCCCTCTTGTTCTCGGCGGCGGCACGGGCGGACGCGGCGAGTTCGGCGAACTGCTCGGAGAGCCCGGCCAGGACGTCGGGCTTGAGCTTGTAATAGGTGAAGCGGCCGCACGGCTCGGTCTCCACCAGCCCGGCCTCACGCAACACCTTCATGTGATTCGACAGGTTGGTCTGCCGGGCCCGGGTCTCCTCCACCAGGTGCGTGGTGCACAGCGTCTCGTGCGCCAGCAAGGTCACGATCCGCATCCGGAGCGGGTCACCCAGCGCCCGGATCACATCAGCGTCGACTGAAGTCAGCATGCGCTGATGATTTCACATCAGTATCTGCTGACACCAGCAGATACTGATGTGATGGTTGACGCGCAGCCGCCGCGAGTCAGGAGGAAACGTCCTTCACGCCTCCAGAGCCCCGAGGCGAAGCCGTCCGTACTGCCCATCTGCGTCCACAACGCGGACCGCTCTCAGATGGCCGCCGCCGCGATGACCGAGGCCAGCATCAACTCGGGATACGTTGCCGGTTCAAAACTGGCAGGCCTCCTCAGTGAAGCCCGTATCGCGGACGTCGTGCAGGGCCTCGATCTTCCGGTGGTCGCGGACCGTTTGCGCACATCGGGCGGGCGCGTCGCTGATCGATGGTCAGGCTGGTGACGGCATAGACAGCGGGAGGGCCCTCCTGCCCGCCTCACGGTCGATCGGGTGGCGCTCGATCTGCACGGCCTGCTGGGAACCGGTGAGGCACGGATGCTCCACTGCGGCGACCTTGTGTACACCGGATCTCGGCGCGGCCGTTTCCGATGTCACGAGTCCGGCCCAGGAGCGGGTTGTCCGTCCAAGGCAGGGACATCATCTGCCTGCACGGCTTCTTCTGGTGGACCTTGGCGATGGCGATGCAGTGGGCGCGGCGGCGTAGGAGGTAGTCGGCGTGCTCGCGCTGGGTGCGGAGTGCGGCATTGGTGACCTCGGTTCCGGCGAGACGAGCTGCAGTGTCCAGCAGCGGCCGGAAGCGGCGAGATCGCCGTGGGCCCGCACGGGCTATCGAGAAGCGTCAACCGGTGTCAGCGGAGCGGGCTGGCGCCGTGCAGGGCATGCAAGATGTGCGGCCAGGCGGCGGCCCCCAGCGCTGCGTCGTCGGCGTCGGTCCCCCCGTAGCGCAGATGCGTCGACGGAGTGGCTGGTCCTTCACCTGGAAGGCGGGGACGGTGGCCGGCAGCGCACCGTTCGACTAAGGGCTGTCCCGTAATCCCCGGTGGATCAGCGCGCGGCGTCAGATGCGGTGCATCGCAAGGCGGAGGGGCGTTCGCATACTGGACGTATTCGGACGTTCCGACAACGCAGCGAGGTGCCGTAGCTGTCGTCGTGCGCCCGCCGGGGATTACGGGACAGCCCTTAGGGCGCGTATTCGGTCGTGATCAATTTGCGGGTTTCGCCCTCGTGGTTGCCCCTGATCCGGTAGACCGTGGTGCGTGACCCGTGTGCAACTGACCGACAGTGAGTGGGAGTTCATCGAGCCGTACTTGCCGATCGGCGAGTACGGCCCCTACCCCGAACGGCTGCGCCAGCAGTTCGAGGGCGTGATCTGGCACTTCAGGACCGGCAGCCAGTGGCGCGAGATTCCCCGGGAGTTCGGTTCCTGGTCGGCCGTCCACAACCGTTTCCGGCAGTGGAGGGACGCCGGCGTCTTCGAAGCCCTGCTGGAGGGCGCGATCGCGGAAGCCGCCAAGCGGGGCGAGGTGGACTTGTCCCTGGTCAGCGTGGACTCCACCACCGTCCGGGCCCACCATGACGCCGCCGGGATGCACCTGGAGCCCGATGCCATGGCGGCCCTGGAGAAAGCCGCTGACGAAGCGGAGAAGGCCCGGCAAAAGGGGGCGGCCCGCAGGAACAGGACGGGCAGGACGACCCGGGACGGGAAGAACGGCGACGCATCCGACGCCGCCGAAAGCTCCGTTTGAAAGCCGCCCTGCTCGGACGCTCCAGAGGCGGGCAGACCAGCAAGGTCCACGTCGCCGGGGAGCGCAGGTGCCGCCCCGTGGCGTTCGTCCTGACCGAGGGCCAGGCCGCCGACAGCCCGCAGTTCATCACCGTGCTGCGGAAGGTCCGGGTCCCCGGACCGGTCGGACGCCCTCGCACCCGGCCCGACGCGGTCGCCGGGGATAAGGCCTACTCGTCCAGGGGAAACCGCAACCACCTGCGCAAACGCCACATCAAGGCCGTCATCCCGGAGAAAATCGACCAAGCCGCCAGCCGCAGGAAGAAGGGCGGCAAGGGCGGCAGGCCCGTCAGCCATGATGCCGAACTCTACAAGGACCGGAACACCGTCGAGCGCCTGATCAACAAGCTGAAGGCATGGCGGGGCATCGCCACACGCTATGACAAGACCCCGGAGAGCTACCTCGCCGGCCTCCACCTTCGTGGCGCGATGATCTGGATCAAGGACCTCACCAGAGCCGCTTGATCACGACCAAATACGCGCCCTAGTACCGTGGGCAACCCAACCGCAGCCCGGCGGTCCCTCAGCGCCCGTGCGGCGGGCAGGCAGGGCCAGGTCCGATCGTCTCCGCCGGCTACCAGGACAAGCTCGGCTGCGGTGCTCTCCACGGGGATGGCCGCAGTTTCATACTGCTCGGGGTAGAGCTCGCGACTGCGCTCGTACCAGCCACGAAGGGACACCAGTCCGTCCTCGTCGTGTGCTTCCGGCTTCCATGCCTCGTCCAGCGGCACGAACGGGAGCGGCTCTCCGCGCCAGGTCCATGACGAGCGCCAGGGCCGACTCCGACCGTCCGTGCCGGGGCCCAGGTTTGGCCATGTCACTGAGGTCGGCGACAGTGCGACGACGGCGTCGATACGCTGGTCGAGGACGGACAGCCACAGCGCGGCCTCGGCTCCCTTGGACAGGCCGAGCACGCCAAGACGCTCGATGCCTTGGGAGTGCAGAAGATCCAGGGCGTGCGTGAACGTCTCGATCGGGATCTCGCAGATTCCAGGCGGCTGACCCTCGCCGCCGTACCAGCGGAGCCCCAAGGCCACCAACCCGCTACGCGCGAGCGATCGGCATCGCTGCTCGGCGCCGGGGCCGTAGGAGCCGTGCAGAACGAGCACCCCGATCCGACCTCCTGCGGCTGGCCTCACCAGCACGCCCTCGACGGGTCCGGCGATTTCCTGCTTGATGATGTCCATGGTCCCCCGTAGAACGTTCCGGAGGATTCTGCCACCAGGCGACGGTAGGTCTCACCATCGACCAGCGCGGCGGAGCGACCCCATGCATACGCTCCGACTCAGCATGAACCGGATGTCGCTCCGGCGACATCGGACGACGTCCTGCGGGCCGTCAACATCAACACGAGCGTCGCCATCAGTCTGCACGGTATGGGACCACCATCGCGGCCTTCAACCGGCCATGTATTTATCAGCCCAGTTCATCGCACTGCTCTGCTCGGCATCAAAGGTCTACTACGACAGGAAGCGCACGGAGGGCCATCAACTTCGAGGGGCGAAGCCGGGTAGTAGATGACGCCACGTGCAAGAAGAATCTGGGCCGCAGGGGCTTCTACGTCGGTGGTCCAGATACGCGGCAGGCAGACCGTCGCACCCGTGTCAGAAGAGGTCCAGCAGCTCTGTCAGGGACGCGATGGACGGTGTCTCCGTCGTGAGCGCTCCCCTGCAGATTGCGCGCCCCGCGTAACCGAGTCCGATCGCGGCGTCGACCAGATCTGGATCGTCATCGACGAACAGACATTGCGCGGGCCGGAGATCCAGCGTGGTGCTGGCATGGTGGTACATGCGTGGATCCGGCTTGTTGCAACCGAGCACCGCAGAAATCGCATACGCCTCGAAGAACCGTCTGATCCCTAACCCTGCGTGAAGGTCAGGCAGATTGGGCCAGGCATCCGACACCACCGCCATCCGCACTCCCCGGCGGCGGAGCTCCTCCAGGGTGTCCGCGACATCCGGGTAGAGCTCCAAGAGCGTGGCCGGCGGCACCTCGCGGCGCAAGTCGCTGAGGAGTTCCGGGGTCGGGTCCACCCCCATGTGCCGGAGCATCAGCCGGTGGTACTCGTCGGGTTCAGGCTCGGGGAACGAGGAAGCGAGGCAGCGGTCGCCCGCGGCGATGGCTGCCACGAACTGTTCCGGCGCGATAGAAGGCACATGGGCAAGGACGGTCTGCTCGAAGTCCGCTCGTGGGTTCCATCGGCTACCGATCGGCTGCATCAGCACACCGCCGGAGTCGAAGAGAACAGCGCGAAGGTCATCCTGCGGAGAGGGGCGTGTCGCCATTCGGCTCAGTCTGGCTCAGCGGGCTTCCTTTGGTCGACCCTGAAGCGACCAGCCGGTCAGGGCGGTGGTCCGGCATCGGCGCGGCGACCGGGAAGTACTGGGCGCGATCATCTTCGGGCGACGTCGGGTTGTACGTGGCAGCAGCTGCCGTCGGCGTCGTTCGGGTCCGTCCAGAACGCCTGCTCACCAGCGGTTCTCTCAGTGGTCAAAGGCCAGGGTGTGAGCCGCTCGCTACTGCGGCCTCAGCCGTCCTGCACTTCGCTGCGCCTACCATGCTGGGTGAGGAGCTAGTACTCCAGCAGGATTTTGGTGTCTGACCTGGTCTTTCGCCGGGTGGCGGGAGTGTAGCGGTATGTCGGTCGTGCAGGGGCGGTCTTACGGGGACCGCCCCTCGATCGTGCGACAACGCCGCTGGTAGTGACAGCGGCGGGCGACTGCTTGGCGTCGGCGGCGCCAGTTCGACCAGTTCAGCGCGTGGTGCAGGCCGCGGTGTCCGCTCAGGTGCGGGGGCCGGGGAAGACAAGCTCTCGGCCCTGACCTGCTGGGGCGGGTGCACGGAGAGTGGCTCGGTGGCGGGCGACGCCACCGCACCGGACGACTACGACCGGGCATGCGCGGTGGACGATCTGGCGGGTGTGATTCCCATCGGCGAGAACGGGGCGCAGGCCCTGGTGCTGGCTGACGAGCCGGCGACCAGTTGTTACCTGCCCCGGCACCGCGTGTTCCTGCGGTGGCTCGCTGCCGACTCCGAGGCCGGGCTGCGAACTGCGGCGGACCTCGTCCTCGCAGATCCGGCCACGATGTGGGAGGAGTGCGGCACCTGGGTCTCGGACGGGCCGGCAGTCCTCATGGACTCAGCCGAAGCGGGTTCCGACCTGGGCGTCGAGTACCCCGGCGGCGGGATGCCCTCCGAGGCATCGGTTCCGCTGCCCGCCGGCCACTGGAGGGTCCGCGCTGCGCAGGCCGAGGTGGACGAGGAGAACTGGGTCGGCCTGGTCCAGCTCCTGCCCGTCGAATCCTGAACGGGCGGCGCTTCGGCCGGGTGCGGTCTGTCGCGGCGTGCAAGGTTGCGCTGAAAGGCGAGGACGAGCAGCGCGTGGTGCACGCGATCGCTCGGTAGCTCGGTAGCCTCCGTCGTCGTTCAACGTGACCTCCCTGATGGGGGACCTTCGTCCCCGAACAGCTCCCATGCCATGCGGGCGTCCACGGCGGGGCCTTCGCCGCGACTCGTCCCAACCACTCGAACGTGTGAGTTCAAAAGCGACCAGGCAGGCGGCCCTTACCCAAGAGGGCGTAATCGCAATTATGTGCGAGATGTTCGCCCATTCGAGGCCGTTACGGCTTCGAATTCGGCGCGTTATTAGAGCACCAGTACCACCCATCCACCCGGACGGAGGACACACCATGAACACCGCGTCCGCACCTCTCCCTCGCCCCGCATTCGAACAGCGGAGGCGGCCCCCGCTCGCCTCCCCCGCCCGCAGGGCCCGGCCGTCCGACATCGACGCGCGCAGCGCCGCACGACCGGAAACGGGGTGGGGGGCATGAGCGGCGGCGGTGATGCAGACGGCGTCCAGCGGGGTACGGTCCCCGCACCGCGCGGTGCGGAACTTCCGCTGCCGCCCGCCACCGTGCCGGGCGGCCCTCATGACGGTGACGTCGCCGACGGTCTGGAGGAGGCGTACTGGTCCGTGTACGACGGCGCCGCGTCCCAGGCGACGGTGGGGCAGATCCTCGCGCGGCTGCCACGGATCGTCCGGCAGATCGGCCGGCTGGCCTGGGCCGCGGACCGGTCCGCGACGCTCGCGGTGGTGATTCTGCAGCTGGCGTCGGCCGCGATGACGGCGTTCGGGCTCATGGCGTCGGTCGCGGTCCTGCGTGAGCTGTTCGCCGAGGGGCCGACGCCGGACCGGGTACGGTCGGCCGTCCCTCAACTCCTCGTCGTGGTGGGCCTGCTGTCCGCGCGGGCGCTCCTGGAGGCGGGCGTGGCCGTCGCGCAGGCCAGGGTGACGCCGAAGATCCGGACCGCGTTGGAGTGCGAGTTCCTCACGCTGACCGCCCATGTGCGGCTGGAGGTCGTCGACGACGCGGACTGGCACGACGAGGCATACCGGGCCAACGACCGCGGCCTGTTCTACGCCCGGCAGATCGTGGGGCAGGTCGTGTCCCTGGCTGCGGCGCTGCTCGGGCTCGTGGGCACCGCCGGTGTTCTGGGTGTCCTCCACCCTGCCCTGCTGCCTCTGCTCCTGCTGTCCGTGCTACCGGTCGGCGCCGCCGCCGTTCGTACCGCTCGGGCCCGTTTCCACAGTTTCAAGCGGTGGAACACCTTGCAGCGCAGGGTGCGGGTCTTCTCCTGGCTGCTGCTGGAGAGGGATGCCGCCGCCGAGCTCCGCTCCGATACGGCCCAGGGTGCGCTGCTGGAGGAGCACCGGCGGCTGACGAGCCGGATCGCTGAGGAAGACACCCGCCTGGGCGTGAGCTCGGCCGGGCTGACCCTGGTGGGGCGGGCAGTCGGCGGCATCGGCACCGGGATCACCTACACGGCGCTCGGCGCCATGCTGATCGCGGGCTGGCTGCCCCTGGCCGCCGGCGCGGGCGCGGTCCTCGCCATCCAGACGGCCCAGTCCTCGCTGACCCGGCTCGTCGACGTATCGCACCTGGTCTACGAGCACGCCATGTGGGTGGACGACCTCCTCGCCTTCCAGGAACGCTGCCGCACCCTCCAACCACGGCACAGCGGGCTGCCCGCGCCGGAGGCGGTGCAGACCATCACCCTGGACGACGTGTCCTTCACCTATCCGGGCAAGGACACCCCGGCGCTCAACGGCATCTCCATGAGCTTGCACGCTGGTCAGACGGTGGCGTTCGTCGGCGTCAACGGCTCCGGCAAGTCCACCTGTGCCCGTCTGCTCGCAGGACTGTACGAGCCCCAGGACGGGGGCGCGGTCCGCTGGGACGGCGTGAACGTGCTCGACATGGATGCCGAGTCGTTGCAGGCCCGGGTGGGCTGCGTGCTCCAGGACCCGGTGCGCTTCCCGTTCAGCGCGCTGGCCAACCTGACGGTCTCCCGAGGCACCCTCACCCGGGCCGACCCGCAACGGGCACTGGACGCCGCGCGGGCCTCCGGCGCCGAGCAGGTCATCGCCGGACTTCCCGGCCGGTGGGAGGCGCTGCTGTCCAAGCGGTTCCGCGGCGGGCAGGAACTGTCCGGCGGCCAGTGGGCGAAGGTCGCCGTCGCGCGCGGCCTGTACAAGGACGCCCCGGTCCTGCTGCTGGACGAACCAACCGCGAGCATGGACCCCCGGGCCGAGCACGCCGTGTACGAGGCGGTCCTGCGGGACAACCCGCGCCCCGATCGGATCACGGTGTTGATCTCGCATCGTCTGGCCAGCGTCGTCGCCTGCGACCGCATCTTCGTCTTCGACGGCGGCCGCATCATCGAGAGCGGCACGCACCAGGAGTTGATGGACCTCGGTGGCGAGTACGCCGCCATGTTCACCCTCCAGGCCGACGGCTACCGCGCCGAGGCAGGGGAGGCGGCGTGATGCCCGACCCCGTACACCGGCACGGTGCTCCACGCCGCAGGATCGGGGCGGACCCGGCGCCGGGCGGGGCGCAGCCCTTCGCGGCACTCGGCCTCGGCTGCCGGCCGGTTCGTCCGGTTCGGCCGAACGGCCGGTCGGGGGTACGGCGATGAGCAACGCCGAGCCGGACGTGAGGGTCGTGGCGAGGATCTTGCCGCTGTGCTACGGGATCATCCCGACCGCGGTCGACGCGGGCCCTGCGGGTACCGCGACCCGCAATTTCGTGGCCCGGGACGGCGAGGGCGGCCGGTGGTTCGTGAAGGGCTACCCGGCGGGCACCGATCTGGCTGCGGAGCGGCGGGCGTTGGAGCTCGGCCAGTTCGCGCGGCGCGGCCGTATTCCGGTGCCGGTGGTACGGCGGGCCCTGGACGGGGGTCTGATCGCGGCCGTCGACGGGACGGCGGTGTCGGTCGCGGCGTTCGTCGAGAACGCGGAGACGGCGGAGGGCGGTCTGCGCGGCGACCGTTGGGCTGCGGTGGGCGGGATGGTCGGACGTCTTCACCGGACCCTGGCCCGGCACCCGGCTGGGCCTCCGCGCCGGGTGCCGGCCCGGGAGGTCTGCGATGTGCAGCGGGCTCGGCAGCGCCTGGAACGGCTGCTCGCCCGCCTCACCAGAAATCGGCTCGTGTCGGGGTTTCCCGCCTGGGCGCGGGAGATCGCCGCACAGCGGCTCGACGCCTTACCTGCCGTGGCCGCCATGGTCGGGGAGCTACCGGCTTCCTTGACCGTGCAGACCGTCCACGGCGATCTCGCCTCGCCCAATCTCCTCCTGCGCGGGCAGAAGGTTGCGGCACTGATCGACTTCCGGCCGCCCGGCCACCGTAGCCCCGCCTGGGAACTCGGACGGATCGCTCTCGATCCGCGCACGGTCCTCGCAGCACCGGACTGGCCCACCGGCCTGGCCGAGGCGATCGTTGCCTACCGGGCGGCCAACCCGGAGCTGCCCGCCGACGAGCTGCTTGCCGTACCCCGGATCGCCGTCGGGTACCTGGCCTGCTCGGCGTATCCCCTGTCCGAGGCCGTCGACGCCCCGGACGGACTCACCCCGGAACTTGAGGCGTACGCCCGCAACCGGCATGCGGCCATGAACGAGTTGCGCGACCGCCTGACGGAGGCCGAGGAGGTGCTGCGTGACCGCCTCCGCTGACTCCTCCCCCTCCCCCGGCGGCCGGCCGGCACGTCCGCGAGCCGCGCACACATGGCTGGGCCCGGACCCGCGCCACCGGGGGACACATGGCACGACCGCTCGCCGGAAGGATTCCCGTAAGCCCAGACTCGGGCCCGTCCCGTACGCCACGATGCATGCCGCTCGTCCCGCACCACGCCCAGGCCCTGCCCCGTACTTCCCGAGGTGATCACATGCCGCCTTCCCGCTCCCACATCCGCGCGACCGCCGAGACCTATCTCGCCCGGCATACCGGGGAACTCGACGCGTTGAACGGCCTGTTCGCCCTGCTCGACGCTCCCGGCGAGCCGTCCAGTCGCGCCACGCTGCCCACGCACGTCACCTGCAGCGCGGTGGTCATCGACCGCGAGCGCCGCGTGCTGCACATCCGCCACCCCGCGACTGGACTGCTCGTCACGCCGGGCGGTCATGTGGAGGCGGGCGACCGTACACTGCTTGACACAGCCCTGCGGGAAGTGTGCGAAGGGGCCGGTATCCGTCCCGGCGATCTCTGCCTGACCCCCCAGTTCCTCGACGCGCCGATCGACGTGGAGCTGCACGACATCGGCCCCGATCCGGCCAATGCGGCCAATGCGGCCAATGCGGCCAATGGCGAACCCGCCCACCGGCACGTCGATTTCCGCTTCGTCTTCTACCTCGCGGCCGCGCAGCCACCGACGCCGACACCGGCACCGGCACCGGCACTGCGGAACGCGGAATCCGCCGACGCCCGGTGGCTCCCGTTCGCCGATGTACGCTCCCCCACGCTGCGGGCCAAACTCCTGGACGCCGAGACTCACGGCCTCGACGGACAGCCCGAGCCCGTCAACGCCGGCGCCTTGATCCACGACGGAGTCGGCCGGTACCTGCTCCATCTGCGCGATGACCGGGACGGCATCTGGGAGCCGTGGACGCTCGCCCTGCTCGGTGGTGGACGTGAACCGGGAGACTCCAGTCTGGAAGCGACGTTACGCCGTGAGCTCGCCGAGGAAGCGCCCGGCCTGCGACCGGTCGGTTTGACGCCGTACGCCGTGGAGGAGGCCACCGGCGTCGACGGCCTGGCGGTGTCCCTCCAGGTCTTCGAGGGTTTCTGGAACGGGGACCCGGAGGCGGTGGACCTCCGCGAAGGCGTCCTGCTGAAGTGGTTCGCCGTCGACGCCCTCGACCGGCTCCGGCTCAGCCCCGGACTCGGAGATCTGATCCGCCGGCACGCGGCCGAACACCCCCTCGGGGGACAGCAGCGTCCCGTGCCCGGCGGGGCTCCGGCCGGGACCGTGCTGCACGTCGTCGGCGTCCACCTCTACCTGGAACACGAGGGCAGAGTCCTGCTGGGGCTGCGGCATCCGGACTCGGCGTACGCGGGCGAACTGTGGCACACGCTGGCCGGACACCTGGAGGCGGAGGCGGCGACCGCCGGTCTGGCCCGCGAGGCGTTCGAGGAGGCCGGGCTCGTCATCGATCCGGCCGATCTCGAACTCGTCCACACCGTGCACACGGTGGACCGGCCCGGTGCCCGGCCCAGAATCCAGCTCTTCTTCCGCCCCCGTCACTGGGAGGGCACGCCCGAGGTACGCGAACCCGACCGGTGTCTCGCCTGGGAGTGGTGGGACGCGAAGGATCTGCCGGAGCCGATCGTCCCCTACACCCGTGTCGCGATCGAGGGCATCCGGGCGGGCCGCTCCTACAGCGAGCTGGGGTGGGAGCGCTGAGCGGCTTCGCGACGGTCGGCGCCCTCGGCGCCGCCCCTTCGCGCGGCGCGCGGGGCCGTCTGCCGCAGGCGCCGGAAGGCCGCTGTCCGACCGTCATGCACGCAGCGTCGATGCGCTGTTGTCCACCACGCCAGGAGGAGGGCTGCCATGTCCGCTGACCTGTCTGTCACGACAGGTGCCCGCCGCGCCGCGATGGTGGAGCGTCTTGAGGCCGGGGGCGTACTGCCCGATGCCCGGCTGCGCGAAGCCCTGCTGTCGGTGCCGCGGGAGGTGCTGCTTCCCCACGCGTACGTACGGGCGAGCGATCCGGGCGTCGAACCGATCGCGTGGCGCCTGCTCGACGGCGCGCATCCGGACGACCGGGCCGAGTGGCTCGACCTGATCCACAGCGGTGAGTCGGTCCTGCTCCAGCGCGACGGGGAACGGCTCGATGCGCTCGGACGCGGGCCGGTGACCGGCGGGCACATGACGTCGATGTCGACCTACGGCCGGGCCACCGTGGATGCTCTCCAGACGCTGCGGCTGGGCCCGGGGCAGCGGTACCTGGAGCTCGGGCCGGGCCCAGGAGTGTCCCTCGCGCTCGCCGCCGCCGTCACCGGCCCCCGCCTCGCCGCCGGCGTCGAACGGGACGGTCACATGGCCGCGTTCGCCCGGCGCAACCTTGACCGGCTCGGTTCGGGCGCGACGGTCGTGGCGGGCGACGCTCTCGACGGGCACCCGGCAGGCGGACCGTTCGACCGTATCCACTCCGGCATCGGCGTGCCCTGCGTCCCGCCGGCGTGGGTGGAGCAACTCGCGCCCGGCGGGCGGCTGCTGACGACGCTCACCACCCGTACCCCGAGCTGGCCCGGACAGCTCCTGGCCACCCGTACCCGCGCCGGCGAGATCGAGGCCGTGCTGCGAGGTCGGCCGCGCGGATACCGGCCCATGCTCGGCTACCGGTGGCTCGACGCCGTACCGATGCGATCCCGGATCAAGGCCGACCCCGGTGTACCGCGCCCGACCCGGCTCGCGCCGCCGCCGGACGACGCGTACGGCTTCTGGCTCGCCGCCGCGTACCTGGCTCCCGGGCTCGTCCGCGACTTCCAGGCCGAGACGATGACGATCGCCGCCCCCGACGACGAGTCCTGGGCGGTCGCCGACCCCGGCGGGACGACCGTACGCGTCCACGGGCCCCGGGACGTGTGGGCCGAGTTCGAGGACGTGCACGCCCGCTGGGTCCTGGCCGGACAGCCCGACACGTACCGGGTGGCCGTGCCGGAAGACGGCCGGCCGCAGTACGTCGCCTCCGGCAGCGATCCGCGCGCCCTGACGTGGGTGCTGCCTCCGCTCACGCCGGAGTCCCAGCGCCCTTCCACCCCTGCCCGACCGAACACCGCACGGAGAAAAGCCCTGTGAGCCTCTTCCACGCCACGGCGGACGCCTACGAGCGCCACCGCCCCGGCCTCCCCGACGCAGTCGTCCACCTGCTCGCCGCCAGACTGCGCGGCATCCGCCGTCCGGCTCTGCTCGATCTGGGTGCCGGGACCGGCCAGGTGCCGGCCGCCCTGCTGCCCGTCCTGCCACAGCTCGCCCGCCTGGACCTGGTGGACGCCGACCGGGACATGCTCCGCCGCGCCGATCTCGCGCTCCGCCCTCTTCTCGCGGGCCGGACCGCCGCCTTCCATCCCGTACGGGCCGAGGAGTTCACCGCACCCGGGGCGGGCTACCGGGCCGATCTGGTCACCTGCGCGCGAGCCTTCCACTGGATGGACCGCCCAGCCGTCCTGGCCATGGCCGACCGCGTCACCTCCCCCGGCGCAACCCTGGCGATCATGGGCGACGGCAGCCTCTGGACCCACCCGGCGCCGTGGACCGCCGCGCTGCGAGAGCTGATCCAGTCCCATCTCGGCGCCGAGCGCCGCGCCGGAACCACCGGGGCCTACGTGGAGCCGGGCCGCCGGTACGAAGACGACCTGGCCGACTCCCCGTTCAGCGACATCGAGGAGCACCACTTCCCGCTGCGCCGCGTGTGGACCCCGGACAAGGTGGTCGGCTACCTGCGCAGCACCAGCTTCGCCCGCCCCGGCCTCTTCGGCGACCGGCATCCCCGGTTCGAGGCCGAGGCCCTGGCCCTGCTGGAGCGGCACGCGGCGCAGGACGACAGGCTCGCCGAGGACACGGTGTTCGACGTCCTGCTCGCCCGCCGGCCGGGAGGTGCCCGGTGAGCGGCGGCCAGCGGCACACGGTGCCGGTGGACGTACACCTGATCGCCGTCCGCGAGGGGGAGAAGGGGCCGAAGGTACTGCTGTCGCGGCGGGCCGGCACCGTCTATGCGGCGGGGCACTGGCACTTCCCCTCCGGGCATGTCGACGGGCCCTTCGAGGACGTCGTCACCGCGCTCGTGCGCGAGACGTACGAGGAGACGGGCCTGGTGGTGGAACCGGGCGACGTACGTGCCGCGGTCACCGTCCATCAGCGGGCGCCGGGCGGTAACGCGCGGGTCGGGTTCTTCTTCGAGGTCCGCCGCTGGTCCGGGACGCCGGACGTCAGGGAGCCCGAGGTGTGCGACGCCATGGACTGGTTCGCGTTCGACGCCCTGCCGGAGCCCATGATCGCCTACTGCCGCGCGGGGCTGAACGCGTACCGGGCCGGTGTCCCCATAGCACTCCACTTCCAGGAGCCGGGCGATCCGATCGGGCACGACGCGGCCGTCGACCGGCTCCACCTCGTGCCCGCCCCGGACGGCGGTGAGCCGCGTCCCGGTCTGGAGGTACGGGAGTTCACCGAGCGGGCGGTCGGCCGGATCACCGCCTGGACGGACGTGTCCTGGGCCCGGACCGCCAGCCAGGTGTGGCGCGCGCAGAACGCGTCGGGCGGGGTGTGGTTCGTCAAGATCCACCAGAACGACCGTTTCCACGGCCGGGAGGTCGGGGCCCTGCGCGACTGGGTGCCGGGGCTCGGGGGCGCCGGTCCCCGGCTGGTGGCGGCCGACGCGGCGCTACGGGCGATCGTCCTGACCGCCGTCGAGGGCCGCCCGCTGCACGGGATGGTGCTGCCGCCGGACGAGGAGCGGCGGGTGTTCCGGGCGATCGGGGAGCTCACGGCCCGCGTTCACGCGAGCCCCCTGCCGGCGGCGGCACCCGGGACGGCGCCGGTCGTCCCGTACGCGAAACTGGAACGGCACCTGGAAGGGGCGCGGGCGCATCTGCGGCCGGGGGACGAGGAGTTCGTACGGTCGGTCGTACACGGTGCCGTACGGCTGCCGGCGGTCGAAGCGGTGGTGACCCACGGCGATCTGCAGCTCCGCAACCTGCTCCGGGCCGGTGACGGCACCCTTCGGATCATCGACTTCGAGCGCAGCGAACCCCAGTCCGCCGTACGGGATCTGGTCCGGCTCCTCGACTGCTTCGACGGCCGGGCAGACCTCGACGAGGCGTTCTTCGACGGGTACGGGCGGCGGCTCACGGAGGCGGAAGAGGCGCGCCTGCGGGTAGAGGCGGTCCTGGACGCGGTGTCCGGCATCGACTTCGGGAACAGGACCGGCGATCCGGAACTGGTCGAACGCGGGCACCGCACCCTGGTGCGCTGCCGCGCCGTCGCGGGATAGCGGCCTACGTCGGCACTCGGCATTGCGGTACCGAACCGCCCGATCCACTCCCACACGCCAAGGAGGCAGCATGATGATCAAGGCAGCAGCACCAGGGCGGGACGACGGCCGTTCCCTGCCCGCCGCGTACTGGGAGCCGCTCTGGGCAGGCGGCCGCCGCTACCGGTCGGTGTGCACGGCCGAGAAGCGGCTGATGGCCGAGCACCTCGCCCCCGGCAACGGCCGCCTTGCCCTCGACATCGGCAGCGGCGACGGCGCCCTGGCCCGCCACCTCCACCACGAGCTCGGCTACCGCACGACCGGCGTCGACTGCTCCCCCAGCGCGGTCGAACTCGCCGCCGCCCACGACATCTCCCCCGAGCCCGGGTCCGAGCCCGAGCCCGGGCCGGGCGACGGGCCGGCCTGGCAGTGCCTGGACGTCACCACCGCCGGCCTCACCGCCCTTGCGCACCCCGCCTTCGCGCTCATCACCTGCCGTCTGGTCTACCGATGGGTCGACGACAAGCCGGCCTTCCTCGACCAGATCCGGCGCATCCTCGCGCCCGGCGGAGTGCTCTGGGTCGTCACCGAGATCGCCGGCCGCCGCACGACCACCGACCCTGCCCTCCAGCACCTCGGGATCTCCCCCTTGGACACCGAACTGCTGACGGCTGGCTGGTCCTGCGTACGGACCGCCGATCTCGACGTCCTGCGCGGCTACGCCCTGCGGCCTTGACCCCCGTAACCAGAAAGAAGCACCCGGTGCCAGACATCGAGAACCGCACCACGCGGGCGATCGGAGACGAGATGACCACCATGCCCTCCCCTGACGCGCAGCCCAGCACGAAGATGACCGACGAGGAGTACGGGGTCCTACGTGCCTCGGCCGCCTTGTGGGCCGGAACGTCCGTACTGATCACCGACGCATACGGCCGGGTCCTCGTCCAGCACGTCGACTACCGGGCGACCTGCCTCCTGCCCGGCGGCGCCGTCGACGCGAACGAGGCCCCCGCCCAGGGCGCCGCGCGGGAACTGCGCGAGGAACTCGGTGTCACCATGCCCGTCGATCGAGGGCTCGCCGTCGACTGGGTCAGCGCCGGCAGCCTCAACGCGCCGGCCGACATGCGCTTCCCCGGCGAGATCCTGCACGTCTACGACGGCGGCACGTGGGACGACGAGCGGATCGCCGCGATCCGGCTGCCCGACCATGAGATCGACTCCGTCGAGTTCGTCGAACCCGCCCGGCTGCCGGACCTGATGTCCCCCGGTGACGCCCGACGCGCCCTGTCCGCCCTGCGTGCTCGCATCAACTCCGCCGGCCCGGCCCTGCTGGAGAACGGCCTCCCCATCGCCCCGAGCGTCCTGGACCGGGCCGGTGCCCTTCGCGCCGCCCGTGCCCGGCATCACCTGCCTTTCCACACCGGGCCCGCCCCGGATCAGCTCTCGGTGGTCCAGGTATGGGGCTGGCTCTTCGGTTCCGATGGTCGCGTCCTAGTGCTCCTCGAACCGGACACCGGTGCGGCGCTCCTGCCGGGCGGCTCCCCTGAACTCCCCGACCGTGGCGACCCGCTGGCCACATTGCGCCGGGAGGCACACGAGGAAGCCGCGGCCGAATTCGGCGAACCACTGCTTCTCGGCCACCTCCGCGACCCCGACAAGCCGTACGCCCGCCTCCGCTACGCCGCGCCCCTCACCCGTCTGGGCCCGCCACCCGTCGACCCGGCCACCGGCCGCACCCACATCCGGCTCCTCGCCACGCCCGAACAGGCTTTGGAGCTGTTCGACTGGGAGCTTCCGGCCGCCGATCAGCTCGCCGCGGTCCACCGGGCCCGCGCACAGCTCGGCATCCCCCGCGCCGCGCGGCAGCCCCTCACCGAACTGCCCGACGCCACCGACCGCTTTGGCCTGCACGGGTGTTAGCTTCCTTCCCGTGTCGAAACACCAGGATGAGACCAGGGCGGGCTACGACGGAGTCGTCGAACTGTACGCGTCGATGTTCGCCAATCGGTTGGAGACGCAGCCGTTCGCACGGAACATGATCGGCACCTTCGCCGAACTCGTACGTGGCACAGGGAACCTACGGGCAGCAGACGTGGGGTGCGGCCCCGGCCACTTGACGGCCATGCTGCACGACTTGGGATTGGACGCCTTCGGGCTTGACCTCTCCCCGGCTATGGTCGCCCACGCCCGGGGAGCTCATCCGGAGCTGCGGTTCGACGAAGCGCGGATGGAGGCCCTGCCGGTCGAGGACGGCGCGCTCGGCGGCGTGCTGGCCCACTACTCGATGATCCACACCCCACCGGAGGAATTGCCGGCGCTGCTCGCCGAGCAGGTGCGTGTGCTGGCGTCAGGGGGCGTGCTCATGGCGTCCTTCTTCGGAGCCGAGGGGCCGGAGCCTGTCCGCTTCGACCACAAGGTGGCGCCCGCCTACAGCTGGCCGCCCGACCGGTTTGCCGAGTTGCTGACCGGGGCCGGACTCGTCGTGATCGCTCGGTTGCTCTACGACCCGGCGTCCGAGCGGGGCTTCCTCGACACCCACCTACTGGCTCGCCGGCCGTAGAGCCGGGGCACAGCAGCCGCCGCTCCACTCGGGTTCGGGGGCGTCGAAGAGGCCGGCGCCGCCGCACACCCCGGATTCGGGGAGGGTGAGTTCGACGCGGTCGGCGGCGTCGAGGTCGCCTGCGAGGGCGGCCGCGACGGAGCGGACCTGTTCGTAGCCGGTCAGGGCGAGGAAGCTCGGGGCGGAAGCCGGTCAGGACGATCACCTCGTCGACCGCTTCCGTGCGGCGGCCGTCTTCGCCGACCAGGACCAGGCGGCCGTCGCTGTCGCGCTCGATCGCCCGCGTACGGAAGCCGGTGATCGCGTCCGCGTGCCCCTGGTCGACGGCGGCCTTGGCAGCCAGGCCCAGGGCTCCGCGCGCGGGGAGTTGGTCGGCCGTGCCGCCGCCGAAGGTGGCGCCGGAGATGCCCCGGCGCAGAATCCACACGCCCTTGGTGCCCGTACCGTCGTCGGACTCGGCGAGCGCGGCGAGGTGGGCGAGGGCGGTGAAGGCGGAGGCGCGGAGCCGATGACGGCGGTGCGCCTGCCCGCGTATCGGGTGCGGACGGCGGGGTCGTTCAGGTCGGGGACGCGGTAGGTGATCCTGTCCGTGGCGGCCTTCTCGCCGAGGGCGGGCAGCCCGCTGCCGCCGGCCGGTGACGGGGTGTCCCAGGTGCCGGAGGCGTCGATGACGGCGCGGGCGAGAAGGCGCTCCTCGTGGCCATCGGTGTGGGTGGTGTGCACGACGAACGGCTGCTGCTCGCGGTCGGCGTCCACGATCCGGTCCCGGCCAGCCCGGGAGACTCCGGTGACGCGCACTCCGGTGCGTACGCGGTCCCCGAGGGCGGCGGCGAGCGGCCGCAGGTACAGGTCGGCCCAGTCGCCGCCGGAGGGATAGGTGGCCGGGTCCGGCCTCGTCCATCCGGTGAGAGCGAGAAGCTTCTCGGCTACGGGGTCGACGACCTCGCCCCAGGTGGAGAACAGCCGCACGTGTGACCACTCGCGTACGGCGGCACCGGCGGTGGGCCCGGCTTCCAGGACCAGGGGCTCGATACCCCGGTCGACCAGGTGTGCGGCGGCGGCCAGGCAGGTGGGGCCGGCACCCCCTCCCCCGCAACCTGCGGAACAGGCACCCCTCATCTGATTCGACATGTGTCAACATAGAGGTATGTCGAATGCGAAGGTGCTGCCGCTGCTCGAACCCGCCGATGGCCAGGGCGTGGTGCCGTGCTGCCCTCCGCTCACCGAGCGGCCGATGAACGCCGAGGAGGCCGAGGGGGCGGCGCGGATGTTCAAGGCGCTCGGCGACCCGGTCCGGCTGCGGCTGTTCTCCGCCGTCGCCTCGCACGAGGGCGGCGAGGCATGTGTCTGCGACATCTCCGACGTGGGCGTCTCCCAGCCGACCGTCTCCCACCATCTGAAGAAGCTGAAGGAGGCCGGGCTGCTCACCTCCGAGCGGCGCGGCACCTGGGTCTACTACCGCGTCGAGCCGTCCGTACTGGCCGCGATGGGGCGGTTGCTGGCCCTGCCGGGCTCGGCCTGACCGGAAGGAAGAGGAGGCATCGTGGTCGGCGGATCTTCCGGCGCGGTGATCGTTCCGCTGGTGCCGGAGCACGCGGGGCAGGTGCTGGCCGTCTACCGGGCGGGGATCAACGAGGGGAACGCCACCTTCGAGACGGCCGCGCCCACCTGGGAAGCCTTCGACGAGGCGAAGTTGCCCGAGCACCGCTTCGCCGCTCTCGACCCGGCGGGGACCGTGCTGGGCTGGGTGGCCGCGAGCCCTGTCTCCGACCGATGTGCGTACGCGGGCGTGGTCGAGCACTCCGTCTACGTACACCCGGCCGCGCGCGGCCGGGGCATCGCCTCCGCCCTGCTGGAGGCGCTGATCGAGTCCACGGAACGGGCTGGGATCTGGACGATCCAGTCGGGGATCTTCCCCGAGAGCACCGCCAGCCTCGTCGTTCACCGGCGGGCCGGCTTCCGTGTCATCGGCACGCGGGAGCGGATCGGCCGTCATCAGGGCGTCTGGCGCGACGTCGTCCTCGTCGAGCGCCGCAGCCCTGCCGTCGGCTGATCAGACCGTTCGCTTCGGGGTGGTGGCCGACCATCCGAGGCGGGAGAAGGCCGGGCCGCCTGCCCTGTACGCGGAGAGGGCTTGTGAGGCGGTCGGGAACGCCGGTTCGGGGAGGCTGTCGGCCGCGAGCCACTGGACCGCCGGGTGCTTCTCCGGTTCGGCGTTGGTCAGTTCACCGGTCCATGTGTCGGTGGCGAAGGCGAAGAGCACGAACTGCCCGGCACGGTCCCCGCCCTGCTCGACGTGCACGACGTGGACGAGTGAGAGGTCGGCCGGGTCGACGAGTAGGCCGGTCTCCTCCTTGAGTTCGCGGGCAGCGGCTTCATCGAGGGGCTCGCCGGGATCGGCCTTGCCACCGGGCAGGGTCCACACCGGCCGCGGGGACCAGTCACGGGTGCCGTAGAGCACCGCGGCGACCAGGTCCCGGTCCTTGTCGTGGACGATCACGCAGACCGTGTTACGGCTGTTCATCTGGCTGGTGTCGCTCACCATGTCCGCTCTTTGATGACGCGCTCGGAGATTTCGTCCCACCGGTTGGCTCGCGGGGCCAGTGCGGGTTCGGTGTGCCGTCGTCGCTCATGTGCGCCCGCCGCCAGATGCCCGGCCAACCGAACGGCGCGTCCGGGGCGGCCCGGTGTCGCTGCCCGCACGCACATGGTGTGGCCAGCCACGCGCAGCCACGGCACAGCTCCGCCCACCCGTGCCCGGTCGCGTGCGACACCGGCGGTCTCCCGTCCCCGCAGGCGGGGCAGCCGGGGAGGTCTGCGCCGTCCAGAAGCGCGTTCTGTCGCCGGACGTACTCGGGCAGGGCCAGCGACGGATGGCGAAACGGGTCTTCGTACCAGGCGCGGTGCGGGCCCTCCCACCGGTTCCGCAGCCACCACGGTCGCGGGTTCGTCACGGCCCGCCGCCCCGCGCGCTTCTCCTCGCGGCGTTGCGCGGCGTACTCCTCTGCTCGTACGAGCCACAGCGCCCGCGCCTCGTGCAGTTCCTCCACCGCCCGCACCAGCGCGTCCGGGTCCGCGTCCAGCCTTCGGGGGATCGCGGCGTTCAGCGTGAGGTGGTGGTACGTCGCCCGGAGGCCGTACGGGGCGAAAAGGGTGAGGCAGGTACGCAACGCGCTGTGCCGCCGGTACGGCGGGAGGTGTGCGTCGTGCACGCGCGCCCGGTGCGTCAGGAAGCTGGTCATCGCGCGGGCGCCCGGCCCAGACCCACCGACCGGCCCAGGCCCACCAACCGGCCCAGACCCACCGACCGGCCGGGGCGCGGAGTCGGCGGCGGAGAGATCTTCGGAGCGGTTCGCGTCACCATCACACGGGGATGATGCCGGACTCCTCGCCGCGCCACCACGGACTTTGCCGCCTTGGGGGCCGCGGGCGGCCTGGTGCGCGGGGAGCCCTGCCGGGGCAAGGTGTTCCTTGTCCCGACAGGGCTCGGTCGGCCGGGCGGCGGCTCAGCGGCGCCCGGTGGGGGCGGGTGCCGGGTGTGGCGCTCCTCGGCTCAGCCGAAGTTCACGTCGCTGCACCACATGTAGGCCTGGTCGAGGTGGGACGCCTGCCAGATCACGAACAGGACGTGGTGTCCGGAGTAGCCGGAGGTCTGCACGGGGAACGTGATGTCGTTCGCCGGCGCGTAGCTGCCGGTCTGCGTGATGAAGTCGAGGTTGCCCCAGCCCAGCGTCTGGGTCGTGGGGTCGAAGCCCTGCTTGCTCACGTAGACCTTGAAGTAGTCGGCGCCGTGGGCGGCCTGGTCGCGCAGGTGCACCGAGAAGTTGTTGCCGACCGTGGTGGTCTTCCACGCCCCCGGCTTGTCCAGGCCGGCGTTCCGGGACAGGTTGTTGCTGCAGAGCGTGCCGTCGGGGGTCTTCGCCTGGAACTGGCCGCCGAGTCCGTCGCGCAGAGCGCTCATCCAGTTCCACATGGTGTCGCTGTTGGCCTGCCATGCCTGCCAGCACATGGGGTCCTGCGTCTGCATGGCCGGGTCCATGTGGTGGCTGCCCCACGTCTCCCAGCACTGGTACGCGCGGGAGGCGGGGCCGACGATCGTGCCGTGGGCCTGGGCGGGGGTCGACCAGGCCAGCGCGCCGGCGACGACGGCGAACGCCATGACGAGTGCCTGGAGGGGGCGGCGGAAGTACGACCTCGAACGCCCGGTTAACGGGATTCTGGTGTGCATGTGGGGGGAACTCCTTCCAGTGACAAAGCTGCTATGGGAGCGCTCCCAACGGTACGGTCTTCGCGTGAAGTGTCAATAAAGCGAACCAAGTCGACCAAAGAAGGGGGGGCGGCGTACGGGCACGTTCATGCCCGTACGCCGCCCCCCTTCGCGTGGCCCCGGTCAGGTCAGAGCTGGAGCAGCGTCCGGCGGGCGACGCTGCTGTCCCGCAGCGGTTTCAGCGCGAGCCGCACCAGGGCCAGCGCGTTGTCGTCGCCGGCGATGCGGTTGGCGCTGAGTTCGTCGCAGGACTGGCACTGGTGAATGATCATCCACTCACCGTCGGGCCGTACGGACATGCTCAGTGCTTCCATCCGCCCCCGGCAGACCGCCGCCCGGTCACCCGGAATCCGGCGGTCGACGTGCAGGCTGGCCAGGCAGTTGGGGCAGTGATTGCGGTGGGTGGTGCCGGGCGCGTCCAAGGACACGTCCAGTCGGCATCCCACGCACCTGAAATCGTTGCGCCGGTGCCCTCCCTGGCGGTGCAGGACGTCCTTGTGCCGCTGGGGCCGCCGCGTTTTCTGCGTACGTCTGCTGGAGTTGTTCGCTCGTCTCGGCACGGGTTCTTCTCCTTCCGGTCTACAGGTCGCCGAATGCTTCGAGCGGGAACGGTGGTTGTGCCAGCGGCCGTACGGCCATGCGCATGAGGATGAGCTGGTTGTCGTCGGTGCAGATGGGGTTGGAGGTCAGTTCGTCGCAGCGCACGCAACGGTGGATGACCATCCAGTCGCCGGTACGCAGCACGGCGACGGAGATCGGCGACATCCGGCCGTGGCACTCGCTGGGGCCGCCCTCGGCATGGTCGAGGACGTGCTGCGAGTGCAGGCACGACGGGCAGTGGTTGCGCCGTGTGCCGTCGCCACTGACGGCGGACACGGTCAGGCCGCACCACGCGCAGACGAAGGTGCCGGCCAGAACGGTGTTCTGGGCGTGGGAGGAAGTCTTGTCGGAATTGGACACCCGGAGGGCTCCTTGCTGAGAAGTCGGTCATGACAGCAAGAGCAGGCCGAGCGGCCTCGCCGAAGACACACCGCCGTATCCCGCGGCGCGCGGGAATGACGGGCGTGTGGGCAGGTCACAGCATCGGAATGCCGCATCCGGTAGTCGTCCGAGCGGGACGGGTCAGGAGGACGTGGCAGCTGGGGCCGTGCAGCGAGGCGCGCGCGGCGAGGGCCGTGGGCACAAAATTCACTCCCTTGAGGGGCGCAGCAGGCCCGGTGGTCCGACAGAACGCCTCACCGTAGCAATCGCCCTTCGGCGGGCGTCAACCGATTATCGGGCTCGTCACCGCGGTGAACAGCGGAGATGTCCTGGGTCCTGCGCGCGCGCCGTTTCGGCACGGCGCGTTCACGTCCGTGGCCTATCGTGCGCGCGGAACACGGACCCGCCGGTCCGCGCCCGCCGTTGAGGCCGTCGTTGAAGCCTTCGTTGCGGCCGTCGTTGAGGGAGCACCAGGTTGAGCAAGGCATCCAGGCCCGCCCCGAGGGTTCCGGACGAGCTCCAGCGGAGGCTGGGGATGGCGGACGCGGTACTGATCGGGCTGGGTTCGATGATCGGTGCGGGGATCTTCGCCTCGCTGGCGCCGGCGGCGCGCGCGGCCGGTTCCGGTCTGCTGCTCGGCCTCGCGCTGGCCGCGGTCGTGGCCTACTGCAACGCCACTTCCTCCGCCCGGCTCGCGGCGCTCTACCCGGCCTCCGGCGGCACCTACGTGTATGGGCGCGAGCGCTTGGGCGAGTTCTGGGGCTATCTGGCCGGCTGGGCGTTCGTGGTGGGCAAGACGGCCTCCTGCGCGGCCATGGCCCTCACCGTGGGCGCCTACCTCTGGCCCGGCCGGACCCACGCGGTCGCGGTGGCCGCCGTGGTGGTCCTGACGGCGGTCAACTACGCGGGGGTTCAGAAGTCGGCCCTGCTCACCCGGGCCATCGTGACCGTCGTCCTGACGGTCCTCGCCGTCATCGTGGTCGTCTTCCTGACCTCCGGCAGCGTGGAGACGGTGCGTCTGGACGTCGGTGCGGACGTGACGGCGGGCGGGGTGCTCCAGGCGGCCGGGCTGTTGTTCTTCGCGTTCGCCGGTTACGCCCGCATCGCCACCCTCGGCGAAGAGGTGCGCGACCCGGCGCGCACGATCCCGCGCGCCATTCCGATCGCCCTGGGCATCACCGTCGGCGTCTACGCCCTCGTCGCCGTGTCGGTCCTGCTGGTCCTGGGCCCGGACGGCCTCGCCGCGGCCGGAGCGCCGCTGACGGAGGCCGCGCGCGCCGCCGGTGCCGACCTGCTCGTCCCCGTCGTGGGTGCCGGCGCGGCCGTCGCGGCTCTCGGGTCTCTGCTCGCCCTGATCCTCGGTGTCTCCCGCACCACCCTGGCTATGGCCCGGGACCACCATCTCCCCCATGCCCTGGCCGCCGTGCACCCGCGCTTCAAGGTCCCCCACCGTGCCGAACTCGTCGTCGGGGCGGTCGTCGCCGTGGCCGCCGCGACCACGGACATCCGGGGCGTGATCGGGTTCTCGTCCTTCGGCGTCCTCGCCTACTACGCCATCGCCAACGCCTCCGCCTGGACCCTCCGCCCGGCGGAGGGCCGCCCGGCCCGGATCATCCCCGTCGTCGGCCTCGCGGGCTGCCTCGTACTGGCCTTCGCCCTTCCCCTGTCCGCCGTGCTCACGGGCGGCGCCGTCCTGCTCGCCGGGGCCGTCGCGTACCGGGTGCGCCGTGTGCTGACCGGCTCGTCACGGTGGCGCCGCCCTCGCTGAACCGCTGGTGCGTGGTGGATGCGCGCCTCGCGGCAGCGCGAGCGCGGTCTGATTTTCTACGCTTCGGAGTGAATCCCCGGCACGTCGGCCCGCCCGGACGCGGCCGGACCGCTACGAAGATCACGATCCGGTCTGTCGACCTCCGGAAGGATCGTGTGGTGTGTGTTCTCGTCCGCTGGGCGGGCTTCCCTGCCGCGTGCGCCCGTGGACTCCGTGCCGCCGGTCCCCCACTCCCCCGTACTGTGAGGAGCCCCTCGTGGCAAAGATCGCTCTCTTCGGCGCCAACGGCACGATCGGCAGCTGTGTGCTGCGCGAGGCCCTGGACCGCGGCCATCTGGTCACCGCCGTCGTCCGTGACCCCGCCAAGGTCACCGTGTCGCACCCCCATCTGACCGTCGTCCAGGGCGATGTCCTCGACCCGCGGTCCGTGACGGCGGGTCGAGGGGCAGGACGTCGTCGTCAGCGCCGTCGGCGGCGGGGACGGGCCCGGCCACCTCGCCACCATCGAGCCCGCCGCGAAGTCCCTCGTCGCCGGGCTCCGCCCGCTCGGCGCCGACGCCCCACGGCTCATCACGGTCGGCGGGGCCGGGTCACTCCGCACCCCCGACGGCAAGCAGGTCTGGGACGCCGAAGGGCTGCCGGAATTCCTCTTGCAGATCATGCACGCCCACGGTGACGCGCTCGACTACTACCGCACCGTCACCGACATCCGCTGGACCAACCTCAGCCCCGCCGCCACCATCCAGCCCGGCGAACGCACCGGTGACTACCGCACCGGCCTCGATGACCTGGTCACCGACGCCGAGGGCCGGAGCCACATCTCCACCGAGGACTACGCCGTCGCCCTCGTCGACGAGATCGAGAACCCGCAGCACATCCTCGAACGCTTCAACGTCGCCGACTAGGGGGTGGCCGACAGATCCCCGTGACGGAAGGGCCCGCCGGCTTGATTGGCCGAGCGGGCCCCGTGCTGTGCCGAGTGGTTGCCCCGGGCGGGGATTCCTCAGTACTGCAGGTCCTTCTGGTCGGTGATCAGCCGGCCGGCTATGTGCAGGTTGCCGTCGGAGTCGAGCACCGCGATGATCTTCTTCGTCGAGCCGTGGTGGGTCGTGAAGTAGATCTTGTCGGCCTCCTGTGAACTGGAGTAGTTCGTGTTCACCGACAGCTCGATGCTCACCGGGGAGCTGATGAGGACGTCCTTCTTGGGCGACCCCGGATAGACCTGGTTCTGGCGCAGTTGAACGCGCCCGTGCGTCTCTCCCTCTTCCCAGTCCGTCGCCAATCCGAGATCGATGTCAGCCATGTGACTTTCCCCTTCAGATTCGATGGATGAGCCTTCGGCCCGGACCACGACAGCCGCCCGAAACCACCGCAGAACTTATACACAGCGCCCACGGGTCGTGACGCAGAGTCTTTCGGGTGACTGGATTTCTACGCGGAAAGTCCGGAATTGAAGTTCAAGGCACCTAGAAGGGGAGATGACCGAAAATTGCGGTTCAAGGCGGGTCAGGCCTTCTTGACCACGCTGGACTTGAGCTGCATGGAGCCGAATCCGTCGATCTTGCAGTCGATGTCGTGGCCGTCCACGCCGTCGACCAGGCGGATGTTGCGCACCTTCGTTCCGGCCTTGATGCCGGAGGGGCTGCCCTTGACCTTCAGTGTCCTGACCACGGTGACGGTGTCGCCGTCGGCGAGTACGTTGCCGACCGCGTCCCTGATCACCCCGTCGTCGCCGCCGGTGCCTTCGGCCGGCGCGGGCGACCACTCGTGGCCGCACTCCGGGCAGACCAGGAGGGCGCCCATCTCGTAGGTGTACGCGCTGGAGCACTCGGGGCACGGCGGCAGCGGCTGGGTGTCGTCGCTCATGAGGTTGTTGCTTCCTTGCCTTGTTTCTGACGGGCTTCTACAGGGGGAGGGTGATCCAGATGCTCTTGCCCTTGCCGTCCGCGTCGCCGCGGATGACAGCCGTACCGCCCAGCCCCAGGGTCAGTTCCATCACCGTGCCCAGGCCGCCGGTCTCGGTGAGCGAGGAGCGGAGGGCGGGCTGATGGGGGTGTCGGTCGTGGACGCCGAAGGCGAACGTGTGCGCGCCGGCCGCGTAGATGACCGTGAGGTTCGGCGACAGGGCGGCGGCGTGCTGGACGCCGTTGGCCACCAGTTCGGACAGGATCAGCAGGGCAGGATCGACGGCGGGGTGGCCTCGGTTGATGCCCCACTCGGCCAGAACCTGTTCCGTGGTCTCGCGGGCGATGCGGACCGCCGCGCCCATCGTGGGCAGCGTCAGCACATGGCGCAGCGGAAGGGTCTCCAGTCGGGGGTTCACCGGCCCGCCTCCGTACGCTCCAGGCGGAAGCCGCTCACGGTCTGCGGGCGGATGCGGAGCAGGGTGTCGTGCGGGCCGTACGTCCAGCCGGGCAGCGTACGGCGGTAGTGCGCCGCCTCGTCCGGGTCGGTGATGAGCCCGGCCGGGCCGGTGGCGGTGACGTTCCAGCCCTGGCCGCCCGGCGCCCCGACCGTCTGCGCGTGGTACGTGAGCACGGGGCGGCGCTCCAGGGCGGAGGCCTGCGCGGGCGTACGGATGACGAGCTGCCCGTACTCCAGGACGTGCACGGCCGGGCGGAGGACGGGCGTCTCGTGCTGGACGAACACCAGGCTGCCGTGGCCGCAGCCGCCGAGCAGCCACAGTGCTTCGCTTCCGGGTACGTCGATCATGCTGCGGACGGGGTCGTTCATCGGCCGGCCCCTTCGCACACGGGGCCGGCGGACAGCAGCCCCTCCCGGTGGAGGTGGGTGCGGGCCCCGGCGACGGCCTCCGCCGGGGTGGCGTACTCCCGGCCGTCGCGCCGCAGCAGGTCGAGCGCGCCGACCGACTCCAGGGCCCGGCGCTGACCGGGGCGTACGCCGGACACGAGTACGGCGATGCCGCGCCGGTTCAGCTTCTGCACCGCGTCCTTGAGGACCAGGGCCCCGGTGGCGTCCATCGTCGAGACCCGCGACATCCGCAGGATCACGACCCGTACGCCGGACACCTCGGACAGCTCCAGCAGGAAGCGGTGGGCGCCGGCGAAGAACAGCGGGCCGTCGATCCGGTAGGCCACTATGTGCTCGGCCAGCAGGGCGTGTTCCTCGTCGCTGTGCCCGGCGGGCAGGTCCGCGCGGAAGTCGACCCGGTCCATGCGCGCCTGGCCGGCCACCGCCCGCAGCGCCAGCGCCCCGGCCACGGCCAGGCCGATGATGACCGCGTAGACGAGGTCCAGGGCGAGCGTGGCGAGGGCGGTCAGGATGAGCACGGCGGCGTCCGAGCGGGTGGCCCGCGCCATCGCCCGCAGCGCTCCGACCTCCACCATGCGGATCGCGGTGGCCAGCAGCACCCCGGCCAGCGCGGCGAGCGGGATCTTGGAGACGAGGGGCGCGGCGGCGAAGACGATGACGGCCAGCACGGCGGCGTGGGTGAGCGCGGCCAGCCGCGAGCCCGCGCCGGTGCGCACGTTGACGGCGGTCCGGGCGATCGCCGCGGTGGCGGGCACACCGCCGAACAGCGGCGCGGCCAGGTTCGCGATGCCTTGGCCGAACAGTTCCTTGTCCGGGTCGTGCTGCTGGCCCACCGTCATGCCGTCCGCGACGGTCGCCGACAGCAGCGACTCCAGCGCCGCCAGGGCGGCGACCGCGATGGCAGGTGCGAGGAGCGAGCCCAGCGTGGACAGGTCGAGGAAGGCGAGCGAGGGTGCGGGCAGTCCGGAGGGCAACGCGCCGATCGGGGCGGCGTCGTCCAGGTCGAAGAGCTGGGCCGCCGACGTGGCGGCGATCACCGCGAGGATGGAGAACGGGACGGCGGGGCGCAGGCGGGCGCCGATCAGCATGACCGCCGCCACGCCCAGCGCGAGGGTCACGGCCGTCCAGTTGGGGGTGCGGGCGAACTCGCCGGCCGCGTGCCAGGCGGCCACCAGGACCTTGTCGTCCTCCGGTTCGGCCACGCCCAGCGCGTTCGGCACCTGTTGCAGGCCGATGATGCACGCGATGCCCAGGGTGAAGCCCTCGACCACCGGGGCCGGGATGTACTTCATGTATCGGCCGGCCCTCAGCAGCGCCAGGCCGATGAGCAGGAGTCCGGCCATGAGTCCGACCGTCAGAACCCCGCCGGGGCCGTACTGGGCGACGATCGGCACCAGCACCACCGTCATCGCGCCGGTCGGCCCGGAGACCTGGAGGTTGGAGCCGCCGAAGAGGGCGGCGAGCGCGCCCGCCACCACGGCGGTCGCCAGCCCGGCCTCCGCGCCCAGGCCGGAGGAGACGCCGAAGCCCAGCGCGAGCGGCAGTGCCACGATGGCGACGGTGAGTCCGGCGAGCAGGTCGCGGCGCGGGGTGCGGGCCATGACGGCGAAGTCGGCGCGGGCGGGGAGCAGGGCGGAGACCCGGTGCCAGGACCGGGCGACGAACGTATTCACCGCGCGGCGTCCTCGGCTCCCCGCAGTTCCTCCAGGAGCTCGGTCTGGCCGGCCAGCATTTCGGTGAGGATGCGCCGTGCGGCCCGCATCAGATCGGCCACGTCGCCGCCCGCCAGTTTGTAGACCACGGTCGAGCCCTCCCGCGTGGAGACCACGATGCCCGACCGGCGCAGCACCGCCAGCTGCTGGGAGAGCGCCGAGGGTTCCACCTCGATCGCGGTGAGCAGATCGCGTACCGGCATCGGCCCGTCCTGCAGCAGCTCCAGCACGCGGATGCGGACCGGGTGCCCGAGCATCCGGAAGAACTCGGCCTTGGCCTGATACAGCGGAACCGGCACGGTCGCGGTCACTCCTCACCACCCCGGACGCCTGGGGCGTCGCCCGAAGCCGTGCCCGCGGCTACCTACGGACACGGCTAGCACATCATGTAGCGAATTGAAGAATTTTGCAATTCGTGGATTGAGGACACCAAAAAGGGATGAAATTACCGCAGGCCGGGCATTCCGTCGATGACGGAATGCCCGGCCTGCGGTGGTCCGGCCCGCGTGACGCGGAAGGGAATCAGTTGCTCCAGAGGACCGGGTTGTCGCGGTATTCGTCGCCCTCCTCGAACGAGGCGACGTCGATGGGGCCGGTCTTCGTGGCGCTGAGCGAGCAGGTCTCGTACGAGGCGCCCTTGGTGTTGAAGTCGCGGGGGGCCGATTCGCTGTCGCACTTGCCCGGCAGGTCGCCGATCAGGATGACGCCCGTGGGGCCGCCGCCCGCCAGCTTGCCGCGCAGCCTCAGCGACGAGTAGGACAGGTCGGTGCCGCCGACGTTCTCCACCTTCATGCGGATGTAGTAGGGCGTCATGCCCTTCGCCTTGTCACCGAAGGGGGCCATGTCGGCCTCGGCGCCCTTCTCGATGGCCGTGACCGTGACGGCGACGGTGCCCTTCTTGGAGGTGCCGTACTTGAACGGCAGGATCGCGCGCTCGCCGACCTTGAGCTTCGCGCCCGGCGCGGCCACGTCACCGCTGGGCGCGGGGGTGGATTCCTCGCTCGGCTCCGCGGACGGGCTGCTCTCGCTGCTCGGAGAAGCCGAGGCCGAGGCCGGGGCGGAGGCGGAGGGCGATTCCTTCACCGACGCCGAGTCGTCGCCGTCGTTGCAGGCCGTGAGCCCGAGGCTCAGGGCGGTGAGGGCGGCGGCTGCGAAGACTATGCGTCCCTTGTGTGTCATGTTGGCCTAACTCGCGTGGGGCTGTGCTGAGCGACAGCCGGAACGTACGAAAACTGGACGAAGCCCCCGGCCTTGCGACCGAGCGCGTCGGGGAGACCCGGTGACGGTGGTCCGACAACGAGGCGTTCCCCGGCGCCCACCTCAGACTATGGAGTGCGAATGACACAGGATCGTCCCAGGCGGGGCACAGGCACGCGACGGGTCGGGGCGGCCGGGAGCGGTTTCCGCCTTTCCCGCATCAGGGGTCGTCAGGACGTGCGGCCGGCGCTCCGGAGGCGTTGCCACCGGTTCGGGACCAGGAGGGCGGCGGCGAGGGCGTACGGAAGCCCGACCTGGGCGATCGATACGAATCCACCGCTCGGGCCGACGCGGCCGAGCAGCGTCGCGCCGGCGTAGAGCCCGAGTGAGCCGAGGACCAGCACCAGCACCGACCAGCTCAGCCGCCGCGGGGCGGAGCCGCTCAACGGAACCACTCCGTCCACCAGCAGACCGATCAGGTTCAGCAGGCCGAGGACCACGGCCAGCATGACGAGAAGGACCATGAACGCGGCCGCTCCCCCGTCCCATGCGATGCCCAGCAGGACCAGGCCGAGAATCGGCGCCGCGAACGTCATCAGCACCCAGATCAGGAAGAGATGCAGGGCTACGAGTGTCGCTTTGCTCGATTTCATGGCCCCGAGCTTTCCGGTCATGTACAGGATGTGCATGAGTACGCGTACTCAGCGGCGCGGTACCGCGACGGCCGGTGCTCAGCGGCGCCACCACGGTTCGCGTACGTAGAGGCTCTCCTCGCCCGTGCACGCGTCGCCGTTGGTGATCTCGTCGGTGTCCAGGTTCCAGCCGACGATTCCGTTGCCCTTGCGGCTGAGTTCGATGAGACGGTAGCTCGCGGTCTGCGTGCCGGCGGTGACCTGGCACCGGACGATCGAGGTCCAGGCCCGGCCGTCCAGGGCGGCGACGAAGAACAGGACCGGGAGTACGACGGTTGTCAGGACGAGGGCCGCCCACTGCTCCAGGGCCGCCGCCCGGCGCAATGCCGGCGACGGCCGGTAGCGGCGGGCCTCCCGGTGCGATCCCGAGGCGGGCGTACGCCGGTGCCCGGGGTGTGCGTGCGGGTGGCGTCTGCCGGTGCGGTACTCCACCACGACACCCTTGCGCAGCGCGTACGCGGCGAGCGCCGTACCGAGCCCCCACCAGGGGCCGAAGAAGCCGGCGACCACCACTCCCATCGCGGCCGGGCTGACGGCCGTGAGCGCCACCCGCTGGAGCGCACGGAGGAACCCTCCCTGGACGGGAATGGCGCCGCGTGCCGCGAAGAGGGCGAAGACGACGCGGGAGACGACAACGGCCAGTACGGAGGCGAGCAGCGGGTCGGTGAGGACCATGCCGATCAGGACGTCGGGCCAGTTGGCGGGCTCCATGCCGACGAACACGTCACGGGCGGCGGCGCCGCCTCCGACCGTGTACGCGACCTTCGTGACCGGCACCGCGAGGGCCACCGCCACCAGCACCGTGTGCCCGGGACCGCCTCTGCGGTCGGCCGACCGGGCGTCGTGCTCGTCGTCCCGTTCCGTGCCCGTCTCCGCCACGGCGCCTACCCGCGGCCGCGCACGGCGGCTCGTCCCGCCCCGCTGTCGGGGGAGAGTACGGACGGCATGGGCGATCCCCCGCTTCCGGGACGGCTGGGACGACGGCACGGAATCGCCGCGCCTGCGCAGCAGCCTCGCCCCCCGGACCCGGCCGGGCGACCGGCGTTGGGCCGGTTGGTGCAACGCGCGAACGGGTCGATCGGCTCGGGGATACTGGTCGGCCATGGATGAAGTCACAGTCGTCGTCGCTCATTCCGAACGTGCGACGCTGCGTGTCGGGGACGTGTTCCTGAAGGTGGACGCCGACCGGGAACGCATCGACGTCGAGGTCGAGGCGATGGCCCTGGCGCCGGTGCCGACCCCGGAGGTTCTGTGGCGCAGGCCGCCCGTGCTCGCGATCTCCGCGGTGCCGGGAACCACGCTCGGACGGCTCGGTGAGCCGGCGACCGGGTCGCCGGCGGCGTGGCGCGCGGCGGGCGCCGCCATCCGGAAGCTGCACGACGCGCCGCCGCCGTCCTGGACCGGGCGGGCCGGCCGGAGCGTCGACGCGCTGGAGGCGGAACTCGACGCGGAGTGCGGGTTGCTCGTGGCGAACGGCCTGCTGCCCGCCGACCTGGTCGCCCGCAACCGTCAGGTCGCCGCGGCCGCGCTGCGGCCGTGGACACCGGCGTTCACACACGGCGACCTGCAGATCGCGCACGTCTTCTTCGACGGTGACGAGGTCACCGGCATCATCGACTGGTCCGAGGCCGGCCGGGGCGACGCGTTGTACGACCTCGCCACCTTCGCACTCGGTCACGAGGAACACCTCGACGACCTCCTTGCCGGTTACGGCACGGACGTCGATTTGGACGTCATCCGCGCCTGGTGGTCGTTGCGCAGCCTGCTGGCGGTTCGCTGGCTGGTCGAGCACGGCTTCGATCCGTTCGCGCCGGGCTGCGAGGTCGACGTACTCAGGTCCCGGATGTGAGAGCGGATGTGAGAGCGGGCGGCCGCCCGAACCGGCCGCCGGTCCACCGCCCTTGTCCCGTGCGACGATCGGCGTATGACCACGCCTGTGGAGTTTCCGGCCATGTCTGTGCTGGCGGTGCTGCTGGATCGGTCCGTGGTGCAGATCGCGGAGGCCGCGGCGGATGTGCGCCGGTACGACCGGGAGACGATCCACTCTGTCGCGAATGTGTGGGACAACAACCTCTTCCCCCTCTTCTGGGCCGCCCATTCCGCCGACGCCGATGAGCGTGAGCGGCGGGCGCGGACGGTGCTGGAGTGGATGGCGGGATGGGGCGAGCGCCGGCGCGGGTGGATGCGTGAGCAGGCGGGCGTCGCCGGGTACGGGGTGGAGTCGTTGCTGTCCGCCGTGGAGCCGCCGCGGCCGGGCCGCGACTATCTCGGACACGTCATGGCTCCGCTGTACCCGGTGACGAGGCGGACCGTGGACGAGTTGCTGCCCGACTACGATCTGGGGGCAGCCGCTGTTCGCTCTCTTCGGGTGGAGCGGGCGGGAGCGGGTCTGTACGGCTTCCTCGAACTGGCGGTCCCCCGCAGATTCGACGTCGCCGAGGAGGCTCCCGTAAGCCCCGCGCTGCTGAACGTTCGGCTGGATGGTGTCACCGATGTGGTCTTCGACTCCTCCGATGCGCACGGTGTCGCCCTGGGGCCGCTGGTGGACGGCGTCGAGGTGCGCATCGGCGCGGGTGGTCGGCTGCGTGCGGCGAGCGGTGAGTGCCGGTGGGACGACCGGTGCTGGCATCTGTCGGCCGCCGGCCGGCGAGCCGACGCCGTTGTCCCGCCCCGTGACGGCCGGTCGAAGCGGTCGGAGCCGCCGGGCGGGGAGTTGGGAGCCGACGCGCGCGTCGCCGCCCTTCTGCTGCGTGACGCGATATGGGCGATCCGGTCCGTCCGGTACCCCGACCGGGCCGACCGCGTACCCGTGCTCGATCTCTGCCGGGTCTTCGAGGGGGCCGGATCGGCGATCGTGGCCGCGGGGTCCACGCCCGGCGTCCGTGCCAGGGAGGCGACCTTCCGTGACCTCGTACGCGGCTGGGCCGACCGGGGCGGGCCCGGGCTTGCCCGCTGGTGCGCCGCGGTACTTCAGAGGTCGGGCGGTTCGGATCTCATCGACGCTCCGCCGGCTCCCGCAGCCTCGCCTCCGCCGCTCACCGGGGACCGCCCCTCCGATCCACCGGCGCAGGCGGTACTCGTCATGGCGGCCTGGGCGGCTGCCCACTCCGACCCGGCCCGCGACCGACCGGCCACGGCACAGCTCCAACTCGCCCTGCCGCCCCGGCATGAGGCAGGCCCCTCGTCGCCGTGGAGGCTGCGCACCGTCGGCTGCGACGAGCCCGGCGCCTTCCGGCTGCGCTCGGCCGCGTTCGCGGGGCCGGGGGCGCTCAGCCTGACGGGCCGGGCCACGGCCGCCTCCGGTGTCGGCCTGCACGACGGGGCGTTGTTCGTCACTTCCGGCGAGGGCTGGAGTGCGTCGGTGAGCTGATCCGGGCGTACGCCGACAGGAGGACTCCGGGGGCGACACGCCGTCAGGGACTGGGTGCCCGGCGGGCGGCGGGGTGAGATCGGCGCGCGTGCTGACGGAAGCGAGGGCGTCGTGTGAGGTGTGTGCCGGGTTCGGTGGAGCATGTCGTTGTCGTGGGGGCCGGGTTGTCCGGGCTGGCGTGTGCTCTGCACCTGCTGGGCGCGGGCCGCCGGGTCACCCTCGTGGAGCGGGATGCGGGGCCCGGAGGCCGGGCGGGACGGGTGGGGCTCGGCGGGTTCGAGATCGACACCGGGCCCACGGTGCTGACCATGCCCGAGCTGGCCGACGAGGCGTTCGCCGCGGTCGGGGACAGCCTGTACCGCCGCGTCGAGCTGACGGCTCTGAGTCCGGCGTACCGGGCCTGCTTCGCGGACGGGTCCTCGCTCGACGTACACACCGACGGCGAGGCGATGGAAGCGGAGGTGCGGCGGTTCGCCGGGGCGGGGCAGGCTGCCGGCTACCGCGAGCTGCGGCGGTGGCTGGAGCGGGTGTACCGGGCGCAGATGGGCCGCTTCATCGACGCGAACTTCGATTCCCCGCTCGGGTTGCTGTGTCCGGATCTGGCCCGGCTGGCGGCGCTGGGCGGGTTCGGGCGGCTGGATCGCCGGATCGGCCGCTTCCTGTCGGACGAGCGGCTGCGCCGGGTGTTCTCGTTCCAGTCGCTGTACGCGGGCGTGGCCCCGGCGCGGGCGCTCGCGGCGTATGCGGTGATCGCGTACATGGACACGGTGGCGGGCGTCTGGTTCCCGAAGGGCGGCATATACGCCCTGCCGCGTGCCATGGCCGACGCGGCGGCGGACGCGGGTGCCGAGCTGCGCTGGTCGGCCGAGGTAAGTGGGCTGGAGCGGTCGGGTGACCGGGTGCGCGCCGTGCGGCTGGCCTCCGGCGAGCGGCTGGCCTGCGACGCGGTGGTGCTGACCTGTGAACTGCCCGCCGCCCACCGGCTGCTGGGGCGGCGGCCCCGGCGTCCCGTACCGGTCCGGCACTCGCCGTCCGCCGTGGTGCTGCACGCCGGAACGGACCGCACCTGGCCGCAGCTCGCGCACCACACGATCTCGTTCGGCGCCGCGTGGGAGCGGACCTTCGACGAGCTGATGCGCCGGGGCGAGCTGATGAGCGACCCCTCGCTGCTGATCACCCGGCCCACCGCGCACGATCCGTCGCTGGCGCCGCCGGGCCACCATCTGCACTACGTCCTGGCGCCGTGCCCCAACACCGTCACCGGTCCCCCGGCCGCCGCGTGGCGCGATCTCGGTCCGCGCTACCGCGACCGGCTGGTGCGCGAGCTCGAACGCCGGGGGCTGGACGGGTTCGCCGCCGGTGTGCGGCAGGAGCTGCTGGTCACCCCGCTGGACTGGACGGCTCGGGGCCATGCCGCCGGCACCCCCTTCTCGCTCGCCCACTCGTTCGCCCAGACCGGCCCGTTCCGTCCGCGCAATCTCGTGCGGGGAACGGAGAACGTGGTGCTCGCGGGGTGCGGGACCACCCCCGGCGTCGGTGTGCCGACCGTCCTCATCAGCGGCAAGCTGGCCGCCGCGCGCATCACCGGCGGCGGGCAGCGACCCCGTCGGGGACGCCCGCCCTCGGCCGCGCACCGGGAGCCCGTCCTGCTGACCGGGGCGGGTGCCGATGACCCGGCGTGAACTGGACGCGGCCGGGATCACCGATGCGGAGCTGCGCCTCGCCTACGCCCGGTGCCGCCGGCTCAACGCCCGGCACGGGCGCACCTACTTCCTGGCCACCCGGCTGCTGCCGCCCGAGCGGCGCTGCGCCGTGCACGCCCTGTACGGCTTCGCGCGCTGGGCGGACGACATCGTCGACGACCTCGGCCGGCACCGGGTGCCCGAGGAGCGCGACCGGCTGCTGCTCCGGCTGGAGCGCGATCTCGTACGCGGGCTGCGCACCGGCACGGGTGACGAGCCGGTGGTGCGGGCGGTCGCCGACACCGCCGCCCGCTACGGCATCGGGCACGAGTTGTTCGCCGACTTCCTGTCCTCGATACGGGCCGACCTGACCGTCACCGACTACCCCACCTATGCCGACCTGCAGAGATATGTGCACGGTTCGGCCGCGGTGATCGGTCTGCAGATGCTGCCGGTGCTCGGCACGGTGGTGCCGCGGCGGGAGGCCGAACCGCATGCGGCGGCGCTCGGGGTGGCGTTCCAGCTCACCAACTTCGTACGCGATGTGGGCGAGGACCTCGACCGGGGCCGGGTCTACCTGCCCGCCGATCTGCTGGCCTCGCACGGGGTGGACCGGCCGCTGCTGGAGTGGAGCCGGCGCACCGGACGGGCGGACGCGCGCATCCGGGCGGCTCTGGTGGACGCGTCGGAGCTGACGCGGGGTGTGTACCGGACGGCGGAGCCGGGCATCGGCATGCTCGATCCGCGGGTGCGTCCGTGCATCCGCGCCGCGTTCACCCTGTACGGCGGGATTCTCGACGCGGTCGCCGAGCAGGACTACCGGGTGCTGCACCGGCGTGCGGTGGTGTCCGGACGGCGGCGCGCCGTCACCGCCGCCGCCGGGGTGCTGGGTGTGGCGGGGGCCCGGTGGCGTGCGCGGGGCCGACGGCGCGGGCCGGCGGCCGGGCGGAAGGGACGGGTGCGGTGAGCCGGAGGCGCTGGGTATCGCCGGCGCGGCGGCCGTTCTCGCCGGGCTGGACGCCCCCGTTGCGGCTGCGGGGTTCCGGGCCCGGCTGGTCGGCGCAGGCGCCGACGTGGCGCGAGGCGCGGCCGGTGCTGATCGCGCGGACGCTGGAGCGGGCCACCGCGCGCCCGTCCGGCAACTGGTACGTGGTGGGCGCCTCCCGCGCGATGCGCCGAGGTGGGGGCCCGTACGGCAGGACGGTCGGCGGGGTGGAGGTCGTGCTGTGGCGGACGGCGGACGGGGAGTTGCGGGCCGGTCCCGGTGTGTGCCCGCACCTCGGTGCCCCGTTGCGGGAGAGCCGGGTGGTGTGCGGCACGCTGGTGTGCCACTGGCACGGACTGGCCCTGGACGGTGGCCCGTTCGCCGGGTGGCGGCCGTTTCCGGTGTACGACGACGGTGTGCTGGTGTGGGTGCGGCTGGACGGGGTGGGGGGCGAGGACCCCGGTGAGCGGCCGGTGGTGCCGGTGCGGCCCGAGCCGGCGGGGGCGGTGGACGCGGTGTTCACGGCGATGGGGCGGTGCGAGCCGCAGGACGTGGTGGCCAACCGGCTGGACCCGTGGCACGGTTCGTGGTTCCACCCGTACTCGTTCATCGATCTGTCGGTGGTGCGCGAGCCGGACGGCGAGGGCGACGACGCGTTCGCCGTCGATGTGTCCTTCCGGGTGGCGGGGCGGCTGGTGGTGCCGGTGCGGGCCGCGTTCACGGCGCCTGAGCCGCGTACGGTCGTCATGCGCATCACCGATGGTGAGGGGGCGTCGTCCGTGGTGGAGACGCATGCGACTCCGCTGACCGGGCCGGGCCATCCGCGGCCGCGCACGGCCGTGGTCGAGGCGACGATCGCCGCGTCGGACCGGCCGGGCTTCGCGCCGGCCCGGATGGCGGCGCTGCTGCTGCGTCCGCTGATGCGGCGTACGGCGGCCCGGCTGTGGCGGGACGACCTGGCGTACGCCGAACGGCGCTGGGCGCTGCGCAGCACCGGGCGGTTCCCGGGCTGAGCGGGCCGGGGCACCGGCTTCAGTCGCGTCGCAGCCCGGCGAGGGCCCGCAGGGTGCGGGAGCGGCCCGTCCGGGGCACCGTCCACAGCGTCTGTCCCCGGACGCCCCGGTCGGCGAGCAGGGCGTTCGCGGCGAGGAAGCCGGTGGTGGCCGCGCGTTCCATGAGGGCGACGGGCAGGTCGCAGCGGATGGCGTCGCCGGCGAGCACCAGCCAGGGGTGGGGGGTGCGTACGGTGGGGCGGCGGCGGTGAGAGCCGGGCTCGAAGAGGGGGCAGTCGGAGCGCCACTCGTGCCTGCTGTCGACGATCCGCGCGTCGCGCGTCTCCGGGTACACGCGGTGCAGCCGGTCGACGAGCGTCTCCTGGACGTCCTTGTGCTCGGCGCCGGGATCGACGGCGTACGCGTGGAGTTCCACGACGGAGCCCTGGGTGCGCGCGGCCCAGCGGGCGGCCTCGCCCTCGTACCGTTCGAGGACGCTGATGTTGTCGAGGCCGCCGTAGCCGCTGGTGCCGAGGAAGCCGGGCCGGTCCGGGCGGACGGGGTGGTCGAGCCAGAGCCGGGAGACGAGGAAGGGCGGTGCGGTGCGCAGGGCGGCGACGTCGTCGCGCCAGCGGCCTGTGTCGAGGCCGGGTGAGGCGGCGACGAGGCCGCGCAGGCCGCCGGTGTCGAGGGCGAGGACCACGGCCCGGTGGTGGTCGGTGCCGGCGTCGGTGTGTACGTGGGCCCCGTCGTCGCCGGGGGTGACGCGGTGTACGGGGGTGCCGGTGCGGATGTCCGCGCGGTGGCCCCGCAGGTAGTCGGCGAGCGGGTCCCAGAGGGCCTGGGGGAAGGGTTCGGCCGGTACGTCGAAGAGCAGGCCCTCCGCCGAGCCGAGGAAGTAGATGTGGAACATCAGCAGGAGTTCGGCGGCGGACAGGTGGCGCGGGTCGGCGAAGAAGCTGCGCGAGAACACCTCGAACGCCAGGTGGTGGGCGGCTTCGGGGAAGCGGACGCCGTCCAGGAAGCCGGTCGCGGTGACGTGGTCGTAGCGTTCGTACACCTCGGGGACGCGTACGTCGAGGAGCGGGAGTGCCGCGCGGGCGTCCATGGCGGCCAGGTCGCGCCAGCCGAAGGTGGGGCTCAGCGCGACGAATCCGAGGGCGCTGAGGGGCGGGGTCCTGGGGACGCGGGCGAAGCTGTCGGTCAGGCCGCCGCTGTGCCGGAGGGGGTAGTCGGGCAGCGGGGCGAGGCGGGTGAGGCCGGGGTCCGTACGGCGCAACAGGCCGCGCAGGTTGTAGTACTGGCGGAAGAAGGCGTGGAAGCCGCGGCTCATGGTCGCCGGGGAGCCGTCGGCGAGCAGGGTGCGGTGGCCCGAGAGCCGGCCGCCGAGGGCGTCGTCCCGTTCGTAGAGGGTGACGCGGGCGCCGCGTTCGGACAGCAGGGTGGCTGCGGACAGGCCGGCGATGCCGCCGCCGATGACGGCGACCGACGGGGTGTCACCGGCGGCGAAGCGTGGGGCGCCGGGGGCGGGCAGCAGGATGTCGGCCTTGCGGTCGCGGCCCCGGCGGGGGGTGGCGGTGCGGGTGGTCATGGAGGGCGCTTCCGTGTCGTGGCGGGGCTTCTGTTGTGGGGGATTTTGTTGCGGGCGGGGGCGGGGCGGGGAGGTGTGCTCGGTGCCGGTCTGCCATCCGGCGACGGGCTCATCGGTGGGGTGCTCCGGCTTCGGTGAGGGGCCGGGTCCGGCGTGGCAGGAAGGGCAGTTCGGCCGCCGTGGCGAGCATCGGCCGCACGGGGGTGCGCAGCCCGATGCCCCAGTCCTCGCGGAGGGATGCCGTGCCGTCGAGGAAGCGCAGCAGGCGTTCGGCCGGGACGTGGCGGAACAGGCCGGTGAAGAAGGCGGGGCCGTCGATGCGTCCGGTGTCCAGGGCGCGGAGCATGATGGCGTCCATGGCCAGCGCCCGGCGCCCGTGGGGTGCGGGGACGGTGCCGCGTCCGGCGCGGAGGGCGGCGGCGATGGCGCGGCTCTGCCGCTGGACGGCGGCGAAGGTGTATCCGGTGGCCGGCCGGGTGGCGCCGCCCGCGGTGCCGATGCGGAACACGGAGGCTCCGGCGCGGTGGCGGAAGCGGGCGTCGGTCATGGGGATCAGCCCCTGTTCGGTCCGTTCCACGGTGAACGGGCCGAGGCGCAGCACGTCGCGGCAGTAGTGCCCGAGCGCCGATTCGTACGCCGGGGTGGTGAGCGTGCGGCGGGAGAACTCGGTGTACTCCACGAGCGCGCGGTCCGGGGCCAGCGGAAGGACGTAGCCGAAGGCGAGTCCGTGGGAGGGCTGGGGGACGCGGAAGTCCATCAGGTCGGCGATGCCGGGGTCGAAGCGGGCGGTGGCGGTACGGACGAACCAGCCGCGGAAGTGCTGGAGGAGCTGGGTGCGGGCGGGGGGCAGGGCGGGCAGGGGCCGTGAGTCGAACACGCGGCGGCTGCGCAGGGTCGTCGTGCGGCCCCCGGGCAGGGTGCAGCGGACTTCCGCGCCGCCGGGCACGCTGCGTACCGCGTCGGCCGTCGCCCGCAGGAGGCGGTTCCGGTCCGAGCCGGCCAGCCGGCCGCGTACCAGGTTCTCGAAGTCGGTGGAGCGGAGCATGCGGTAGGTGAAGGGGGCCGGGTCGACGGTGACCGGGCGGCCGTCCGCGCCGTGCACGCGCAGGAGGGGCCAGGTCGTGGTGACGGCGTCCTCCAGGCCGTCGGTGCCGGCGTGCCAGTAGCACCAGGTGCGCTCGGCGGGGCGCAGCGGCCCGTCCGGGGGCTCGATCACGGTGACGGTGGCGGCGCCGGTCTCCGTCAGGCGGTGCGCGAGGCTGAGTCCGGCCGCGCCGCCGCCGACGACGGTGACGTCACTGTGTGCGGGTGGCCCGGGGTGTGCGGCCCGCCCCGGTGTCATGCCCGGCGCGCCGGGTCGGCCGCCACCTCGCGGGCGGGCCGGTGGTGGGGCCGGGGGTGTTCGTCGTTCATGGTGCTCCTCGGGGCCGGCCGTCGCTCCAGCGGACCACGTTCCGCCGGGCGAAGCCAGGAGCCACGACGGGGCGGACCGGGAAACGCGGCGGACCCGGCCCACGCCCCGGGCCGGGTCCGCGCTCCCCCGTGTGCCGGGGTCAGCCGCCGGAGCAGACGGCGCCGTTCAGGCGGAAGGCCGCCGGGTCGGGGTTGGGCCCGTCGTTGGCGCCGACGAACCCGAAGGAGGCGGTCGAGCCGCCGTCCGCCGCCAGCGGTCCCGCGCCTTCGGGGGCGGTCACGCGGACATGGGTGCCGGTCTGGTGGAACGTGGCGTTCCACCAGGAGGACACCGACTGGCCCGCGGTCGGCCAGTCCCAGTCCACCGTCCAGCCGGTGATCGGGGTCTCCCCGAGGTTGCTGACGGTCACCGTGGTCACGAAGCCGTTGCCCCAGCTCGTGTCACGGTGGTAGGTCACCGAGCAGGCCGCGTCCTCGGGCGTCCCTGTGGTGAAGGTGAGGGGCGCGGACGGGCCGGAGATCCGCCCCGAGGAGTCGGAGGCCAGCACGTTGACGGTGTGGGTGGTGCCGGGCGGCAGGTTGCGCAGGGTCACGGAGGTGCCGGTGCTCTCGCCGACGACGCGGGTGTACGAGCCGTCGCGTTCCTGGACGAGGTAGCGGGCGGCGCCCGTCGCGCCGTTCCAGGACAGCCGTGCGGTGGTGTCGGTGACGGCGTCCAGCCGGGGCGTGCCGGGTGTGCCGGCGGCGGAGGCGGCCGGTCCTGTTCCGGCCTCCGGTTCGAGGGTGACGGTGAGCAGGGCGTACGGGGGCACTGTGACCCGGAATGCGGACGCGTCGCCGTCGGTGACCTCGATGATGTCGCTGTCGCCGCGGGCGTAGCGGCTGACCCCGGGCGCGGTGGCGGCGGGGGTGAAGCCCGCGTAGTCGAGGGCCACGGTGCGCGCGGAGTCGGGGTTCTTGTTGACGAGCATGACGGCGAGCCGTCCGTCGCGGCGGAGCACGGCGTGGGCGGAGACGTCCTGCGCGGAGGACTCGGCGGCGACCATGGTGTCGCCCGCGGTGCCGAGTTCGCTGGTCATCTTCATTCCGTAGTAGGGAGGGAAGGGGGTGTTGACCGCCGGTTCGCAGACCTCGCCGGAGCACGCGCCGCTGGAGAGCATGCCCATGTCGCCGTAGTCGGTCTCGCCGTCGACGGTGGTGATCCGGTCGATGCCGTTGTGGGTGTTCCACCAGTCGACGTTGAACACACCGTTCTCCAGCGCGGTCATGAACGCGTCGGCGGCGAACAGGCCGTTGGGGCGGGCGGTGAGGCGGGCGCCTCCGGTGTTGGTGTTGATCTCGGTGAGGGCGATCTCGATGTCCGGTGAGTCGGCGCCCGCCACCCGGTCGATCTGGTTGCGCACCTCGCGCAGTTCGCCGGGCAGTTTGGCCAGCCGGGCCAGGGCGTCGTCGGCGGTGGTGTCGCCGCCTCCGGCGTACCAGTGGACGCTCACGAAGTCGATGACGTCGGCCACGGCGGGGAGCACGGTGTGGTTCCAGTCGGCGGCGTCGCCGGTGCCGACGACGCCGTCCGGCCACTCGCCCGGACTGGTGAGGACGGCGCCGATCCTGACCGTGGGGTCGACGGCCTTCATGGCCGCCGCGTAGGCGCGCACCTGGCGCGCGTACTCCCGGGGGCTCTTGTCCTCGTGGTCGTCGTGTTCCCAGCCGCTGCCGTAGTGGCCGTTGCCGTAGATCTCGTTGCCGATCTCCCAGTACTTCGCGCCGTACTTCTTGGTGACGTTGGCGTACCTGACCCAGCCGGCCGCCTCCTCGGGGGTGCCGGAGCCGTAGTTGGCGATGAGCATCGGCTGCGCCCCGGTGGCGCGGACGGTGCCCATGAACGCGTCGAAGCCGGTGCCGGGGGCGACGTATCCGCCGGGCGCGGTGTGTGTCTCCCAGTGGTAGATGTCCGCGTACGAACCGCCGGGGTAGCGCATCATCCCGACGTCGGCCGCCTTCATCAGGTCCGCCACTTCGGGGTCGTTCATGTGCGCGTCCCAAATGGCGGTGTTGACCCCGCGGGCCTCGCCGGTCAGCGTGCCGAGCGAGGCCCGGGCGTTCACCCGGACGTCGACGTCCGCGCCGTCCGCCGCCCGGGGTGCGGCGGGGGCCGCGCCGGCCGTGGTGGACAGCAGGGCCAGCGAGGCGGCCAGGACGGCGGCGGCGCGCGCGAGGGAGCGCAAGCCGCCCCGAGCCGGGTGCGGGGATCTGTGCGATGGCGCCATGGGTGATCCTCCCTGGGGATCTCGGCGACAGTCGGGGTGCGGCGGAGCAGGTGATCGGACCTCACGCGTGGGAGCGCTCCCATAATGGGAGGGGCGCCCCGCCGTGTCAACGGCCGTACGCGCGGGAGCCGCTGGGCGTACGCGGGGTCACGGCGGCGCGCGACGCGCACTCGCGCCGCTCATGGGCGCACAGGGGGCCGCCAGGAGCGGGGGCACGCGCTCACCCCTCTTTTGCGCAACTCTGCGCACTCGAAAGAACGCGTAGAGTCACGCGACTTGGGAAGGCTGATCGTGTCGGAAGCAGCCCCGGGGGCAATGTCTTCAGCCCCTCGGACCTGGCCCTCCAGGTCCGGTCCACACTCACCCGCAGCGTCGCCCCGGTCGGGGGACGCGGGGCTTCCCCTCGCGCCGGCAGGCGCCGCCCCCGCTCCCCCCGGCTCGTTCGCCCAGCCGAGAGGACCCCCATGCGTCCGCAGGCCATGAGGGCCGGTGCGCTCGATCTCGCCGATCTGCGCGAGTCGATCGACACCGCACTCGCCGCCTTCCTGTGCAGCCCCTCGTCCCGCGTCCCCGCTCAGCGCCGTCGCGTGGGCGGCGGGCGCGATCCCGACCGTACGCTCGCCTCCTATGTGCTCGCTCCGGGCGAGCGCGTCGGACCGCTGCTCTGTCTCCTCGGCTGGTACGCCGCCGGCGGCGGCCGCGACGGCAAGGGCGAGGAGGCCGCCGTCCGGCTGGCCGCGTCACTGGAGCTGTTGCACGCGTTCACCCTGATCCACGACGACATCGCGGACGAGAACGACGGCCGCCGGGGAGCGCCCGGCGCGCACCGGACGTTCGCCGTCCGCCACCGGGAGCGCGCCGCCCCGGACACGTCCGGCCGGAACCCCGCCGTGCTGCTGGGCGATCTGGCGCTCGTACGGTGCGACGAGATGCTGCACTCCGCAGGGTTCACGCACCGTCAGTACCGGGTGCTGCTGCCGCTGGTCGACACCCTGCGCAACGAGGTCGTGCTCGGCCAGTACCTGGATGCGCGCACCGCGGGGCCGCCCGGTGCGGACATCGCCCTCGCCTCCCGGGTGGTCCGGCTGAGGACGGCCCGGTACGCCGTCGAGCGGCCGCTGCGTCTGGGCGCGGTGCTCGCCGGGGCGGGCGCCAGGACGCTGGAGGCGTGTTCGGCGTACGCGCTGCCTCTGGGCGAGGCGTTCCGGCTCCGCGACGACCTGCGCGGGACCTTCGGCGACCCGGCCGTCACCGGGCAGCCGGTCACGGAGGACCTGCGGTCGGGCAGGGCGACCGTACTCATGGCGCTGGCCGTCCGCAGGGCGTCGCGGTCGCAGGCCCGGCTGCTGCGCAGGTTCGTCGGGGACCCCGGCCTGGACGCACGGGGGGCGGCGGCGGTGCGCCGGGTCCTGGAGGAGACGGGTGCCCGCGAGACCGTCGAGAAGATGATCACTGCCCGCTACGAGGCGGCCCTCGCGGCCCTGGAGCGGGCGCCGTTCGTCCCCCGCGCGGCGGACGCCCTGCGCCGCGTCGCCGCCGAGGCGGCCGCCCGCACGGCATGACGGCCTCACCGCATGACGGCCTCACCGCATGACGGCCGCGCGGTCCGGTCGGTGACCGGCGTATCCGAAGAGGCGTTCCGTGAACAGCGACCCCGCCACCCCCGCCCCGCACAACTCCTAGGTGCCCGCCATGACTTCTCACTCTTCCTCCGTCCGCCGGCCCGCGGTCTGGGACGTGATCGTCGTCGGCGCCGGGCCGGCCGGTGCCACGGCCGCCCGGGTCGCCGCGCAGAGCGGCCGCAGGACGCTCCTGCTGGAACGTGCCTCGATCCCCCGTTACAAGACCTGCGGGGGCGGCCTGATCGGGGCCTCCCTCGCCGCGCTGCCGCCCGGCCTGCCGCTGAACGTCCGGGACACGGCCGACCGGTTCACCTTCACCCTCAACGGCCGCGCCGAGCACACCCTGGGCTGTCGCACCCCGACCTGCGCCATGGTGTACCGCAGCGAATTCGACGCCGCGCTGACCGAGGCCGCCGCGGCGGCCGGGGCCCGGGTGGACGACTGCACCGCGGTCACCTCGCTGGAGCACGAGGGCGACACGGTCACGGTCCGGACCGGGCGCGGCGACACCCTGCGGGCGCGGGCCGTCGTCGGCGCGGACGGCAGCGCCGGCCGGGTCTCCCGGTACGTCGGCGTGCGGTGCGCCCAGGTCGACCTCGCGCTGGAGGTGGAGGTGCCGGTGGGCGGCGCGGCGGCCGCCCGGTGGCAGGGGCGGGCGCTGATGGAGTGGGGTCCGCTGCCGGGCTCCTTCGGCTGGGTGTTCCCGAAGGGGGACGTGTGCACCGCCGGAGTGGTCGCGGCGCGCGGGAACCCGGCCGCGCTGCGCGCGTACGAGGAGGACTTCCTGAGCCGTCAGGGTCTGACCGGCTCCCAGCCGCTCCACGACACCGGGCATCTGACACGGTGCCGTCGCCCGGACTCACCGCTGGCCCGGGGCCGGGTGCTCGTCGCGGGCGACGCCGCCGCGCTCCTGGACCACTGGTCGCGGGAGGGCATCTCGTACGCGCTGGGTTCGGGCGAGCTGGCCGGGCGGGCCGCCGCCCGGCTCGTGGACGTCGGCCGGGAGCGGGTGGACGCCGTCACCGCTGCCTACCGGCGGCAGGTCGTGCAGACCCTGGGCGCCGAGATGCGGGCCAGCAGCGCCCTGATGGACCTGTTCAGCCGCAATCCCCGGCTCGTGCACACGGCCCTGACCCGGCTGCCCCCGGCCTGGCGCCGGCTGGACTCCTACATCGCGGGGGACACCAGCGTCGCCCACATCATGGCCGCCCCGTTCGTCGGCACGGCCACCACCCTCGCAACCCGCCTCTCCCCACACCGGCGCGGGTGACGGGCCGCGCTCACGACGGCCCGGCCGGGTCCGGGCCGTCGTGGAGGGTCAGCGAGCCGGCGAGGTCGAGGTCGGCGGAGGTGCCGTGGGCCCCGGCGCGGACGAGCAGGACCGCCCCGAGCGCGGTGCTCCAAAACGTCCTGACCTCGGCGGCAAGGGGGCGGCCCGTACGCCAGCCGCGTGCTTCGAGGAGCCGTCCCGTGAAACGTTCGGACTGCCGGAACAGCAGCTGGAGGTGCTGGTCGACCACGGGGGCGAGTTCGGGCCGGGCGATCCCGGTGGCCAGCGCCCGCGCGACGAAGGGCAGCGAGGGCATGGCCAGGACGGCGCGGGCGATGTTGCGCCGGAAGGCCGCCGCGTCCGGGGCCTGGCGGCCGACGCGCTCGACGCGGCGGGTGTCGTGGAGCAGGCCGAGGAAGGCGGCGTGCACGAGGAGCGAGTCCTTGGAGCCGAAGTAGTACGTCACCTGGTTGGGGAACGCTCCGGCCGCGCTCGCGATCTCCGCCACGCTCACCTCGGTGCCGGGCCGCTCCTCGCAGAGCCGCGCGGCCGCTTCGATCAGGCGGCGTTTCGTCGCGCGACCGCGGTCGCGCGAGCGTGCGGACGGCGGTCCCGTCTCGGTTCGCTTCTTCTCCACGTCCGAATTGTATGTGATACAACAACCCTCGTTCGTTTGTATCGCATACAAGAAAGGTGCGGAGCATGGACGGGAACGAGGTCGTCGTGACCGGAATGGGCGCGATCACCCCCCTGGGCGGGGATGTGGCGACCACCTGGGAGGCGCTGCTGGCCGGCGAGTCGGGCATCCGGGCCCTGGCACCGGCCGGCCGTGAGGACAGCGGCCTCGTGGGCACGGCCGCCGGGACGATGGCCGCCGACCCCGCCGCCTCGCTGCCGCCGGTACGGGCCAGGCGGCTCGACCGCGCCCAGCAGGCGGCGCTCGTCGCGGCGGCCGAGGCCTGGGCCGACGCGGGCGCGCCCGAGGTGGACCCGGACCGGCTCGCATCGGCGATCGGGACGGGCATCGGGGGCGTGGGGACGCTGCTGCGGGAGGACGACGTCCTGGAGCGGTCCGGCACCCGGCGGGTCTCCCCCCGTACGGTCCCGATGCTCATGCCCAACGCGGCGGCGGCCCTGATCAGCATCGAGTACGGAGCACGGGCCGGGGCCTACACCCCCGTCTCCGCCTGTTCGTCCGGGGCCGAGGCCGTCGCCCTGGGGGCCTGGCTCATCCGGGCGGGCGAGGCGGACCTGGTCATCGCGGGTGGCGCGGAGGCGGCGATCACGCCCGTCACCGTGGCCGGCTTCGTCCAGGCGCAGGCGCTGTCACGGCACCCGGGCGATCCGGCCTCCGCCTCCCGGCCGTTCGCCGCGGACCGCAGCGGGTTCGTGCTCAGCGAGGGCGCCGCCGTCCTGGTCCTGGAAAGTGCCGCGCACGCCGCCGCGCGCGGCGCCCGCGTCCGCGCGGTGCTCGCCGGAGCGGGCATCACCGCCGACGCCCACCACATCACCGCCCCGGCGCCGGACGGCTCCGGTCAGATCTCCGCGATGCGCAAGGCCCTCGCCCGTGCCGGGATCGCGCCCGGCGGGATCGGCCACGTCAACGCCCACGCCACCGGTACCCCGGTCGGCGACGCCGCCGAGGCGCGCGCGATCCGGGAAGTCTTCGGGCGCGCCGCCGTGACCGCACCCAAGGCGTCGCTCGGGCACCTCTTCGGCGCGGCGGGGGCGATCGAGGCCGTCATCGCCGTCCTGAGCGTGGCGCACGGCATCGTCCCGCCGACCCGCAACCTGGCCGCGGCCGGCGTCGGCCCGGACATCGGCCTGGACGTGGTGGCGGAGCGGCGGGACGCGCCTCAGCGGGCGGTGCTCAGCAACTCGTTCGGCTTCGGCGGGCAGAACGTGTCGCTCGTGGTCGCGGCCGCGCGGTGACCGGGAGCGTCAGCTCGGCTCGGTGGCGATCTGGATCAGGTTGCCGCAGGTGTCGTCGAAGACGGCGGTGGTGACCGCGCCCATCTCCGTGGGCCCCTGGAGGAAGTCGACGCCGAGGCCGCGCAGCCGCTCGTACTCCGCCTCCACGTCGTCGACGGCGAACTGGGCGAGCGGGATGCCGTCCCTGACGAGCGCGTCGCGGTAGGGGGCGACGGCCGGGTGACCGGCGGGCTCCAGGAGGAGCTGGGTCCCGTCGGGGTCGTCGGGTCCGACGACGGTCAGCCAGCGGGCCCCGCCGCCCACCGGCACGTCGTACTTCTTCACGAAGCCGAGGATCTCGGTGTAAAAGCGCTCGGCCTTGGCCTGGTCGTCGACGAAGATGCTGGTCAGGTGAATTTTCACGGCGCGCTCTTCTCTGGTCCGAATGGGTCGGGCGGCGGCCACCGTTCGGCCGTCCGCCGCAGGCGTGCGGCGGACGGACCCCCGGCGCGGCTCAGCCGTACATCGCCACGCGGCACAGCGATGCCAGTGCACGGTCGATGGGGTGGGGCCGCGGCCTGCCGGAGGCGTCGAGAGTGTTCCACCTCTGCATGTTCACCGCGACCACCACGTGCCGCTCGCCGTCCGCGCGGGTCGGAGCCGGCTAGGCCGTGTCCGGGTGCGGCCTGCGGAGTCCGGTGTCCAGGTTTCGGAGGAGTTCGCCGGTGCGGCCGCCGCCTTCGGGGGCGGCCGGGTAGCGGGCGAGTACGTCGGTGACGGCGGGGGGCGCGTGCCGTGCCGACCGGGCCAGGTGCGCTTCGCCCGCCGTGCGGTCGCCGGCGACGAGTTCGGCCGCCCTGGCGGCGTGGGCGGCGGAGCCGAGGATGTGTCCGACCTGGGTGGCCTGTGCGAGGGGGTGCAGATAGGCGGCTCCCGCCGCGGCCATCGCCGCCCGCGCGGCCTCGCGTGCCGCCTCCGTGTCCGCGTCCTTGGCGGCCTTGAGGGCGGCCCAGGCGGTGTCCCGCAGCGCCTTGCCCCGTTCGCCGCCGCGCGCGAAGGCCCGGGCGGTCTCGACGGCCTCGCGGGGGCGCGGGTCGTCCGGGTGGGCGGACTCGAACACGTCGAGCACCGTTTCCGCGCAGGCGGCGGCGAATGCGGTGACCGCGCGGAGGTCGTCCTTGCTGAGGGCGACCTCGCCCGCCTCCCTGGCCTGTGGGCGCGGCACGGGCTCAGGCCTCGATCGTGACGTCGGTGACCTGGTTGTCCGCGTCGAAGCGGACCGCCGGCCAGTAGCCCTCCATCATGATGTGCTCGCCGCAGGAGTCGTCCAGGTGCAGGACGACCTCCGATGCGGAGTCCACCACGACGGTGTGGAGCAGCAGGTCGGCGTGGGCGTCCGTCAGCTCGCGCCGGGTCGGCGGGGTTTCGCTGAACGCGTGGACCACGGCCTCCACCGCGCGTGCGCGCAGGAGCGCGCCGTCCGCCACGGCCCGGCGCATCCGGGGCAGCAGCCGGCGGGCCCGCGCCTCGTCGGTGGTGTCCAGGAGGAGGGCTACGGTGCGGTCGCCGATCCGGTGGCTCGCGGTGAAGTGCGGGGCGTCCAGACGCGTGCCGCCGGGCAGGGTCTGCGAGGTTCGGACGAAGGCGCCGAGCACGTCGTCGTCCACCGCGGCTATGAGGGCCCCGTCCTCGTCGGACGGCTCGGGGCTGGTGCGGGAGGCTTCGGTCACGGGCTCACCCTAGCCAGTGGCGCACCCCGGTGGTGCGGCTCGGGGCCGTACCACCGGGGTGCCGTGTCAGGCCGCCCGGCGCTTCAGGTGGCGGGTGAAGAAGTCGACCGCGCCGGCCCCCGCGTGCCGGGGGACGCCGGTGTGGCCGCCCAGGTGGGCGTGCAGGGACTTCTCCGTGGAGCCGAACGCGTCGAACAGGTCGAGCCCGGCCTGCCGGTGGCCTCCTTCGTCGTCCCACTGGAGCAGGACGTGGAGCGGGATGGTGACCTGGCGGGCTTCCTCGAAGATGCCGCGGGGGACGAAGCTGCCGGCGAAGAGTCCGGCGGCCGCCACGCGGGGCTCGATCCGTGCGAGGCGTACGCCGATGGAGATCACCCCGCCCGAGTAGCCGACCGGCCCTCCGATGCCGGGCAGCGTCAGGAGGGCGTCCAGGGCGGTCTGCCATTCCGGGACGGCACGGTCCACCAGCGGGAGGACCAGCGCGTCGACGATCTCGTCGCCGACGGGTTCGCCGGCCCTCATGGTCCGGCGCAGGTCGGCGCGAGCCCGGTCGAGGACGGGCAGGCGGGGCCGGTCGCCGCTGCCGGGGAGCTCGACGGTGGCGGTGGCGAAGCCGGCCGCCGCCGAGTGCCGGGCCCGGTCGGCGAGACGCGGGTACATCGCGTCGAGGCCGAGCGGCGGGTGGCCGAGGAGGATCAGCGGCACCGGTGCGGACGCCGAGGCGGACGCGGGGGTCCACACGATGCCGGGGATGTCGCCGAGGAGGAAGGTGCGTTCGAGTACGTCGTCGCCGGGGCCCTGCGCGGAGGGGGTGGCGAGGCGCCGCTCGGAGGTGACATGCATGGTCGTGTCCTTCGGGAGTGCGTGGAACGGCGCTCCCGGACGATCTGCCTACCGCCCGACCGTGACCCCGGAGGGGAGCACCCATGTCGATACTGCGTTCACGGGTACCACCTCCTCGTTCCGGTCCACGGCCGGGAGGAATGTATCAGCGCCGTCCCCCGTACGCCCAGCGGGTTTCGTACGGGGGTCCGGGTCAGACCGCCGGAGCGGCCGGCGTCGCGGGGCGCGGCCGGGCCTGCCGCCCGCGCAGGCCTGCGGCCAGCAGCGCCACGACGATGCCGCCGAATGCCCAGGCGCCGAGAATCCACAGCGCCCCGGTGGTGTTGTTCCCGTCGAAGTAGACGGTGTTGCGGACGACGGTCGTGCCGGCTCCGGGTGGCAGGGCCTGGCCGATCGCGGCCCAGAACGGCGGCAGCAGGGACGACGGGTAGACGCCGCCGGAGCTGGGGTTGCCGAGGATGGTGAAGATGAGGATGGTCAGGCCGAGGCCGACGGTCCCGGCGACCGACTGCAGGGCCACGCCCACGGCTCCGGAGGCGAAGACGACCAGGGTGCCGATGCCGACGAGTTCCCAGAAGGAGCCCGGCAGGCAGTCCAGTACTGGGCCGACGATGATGGCGCCGCCGATTCCGGAGAGGAAGCCGTAGGGCAGCATCGCGGCGAGGCGCACGATGGAGCGCCGGAGGGTGGGGCGCTTCGATCCGGCCGCCATGTTCAGCGCCGACGCGGCGAGGTAGCCGCCGATGGTCCAGCTGAGCACCAGGTAGAAGGAGGACAGTCCGCGGGTGTCGCCCTCGGCGGGCGGGCGGATGTCCCGGACGGTCACGGTGCGGTTCTGCGTACGCTCCACGGTCGCGACGACCTTCGCGGCGGCGTCGGCCGCCGAGGGGCCGCCCGCCGACGCGACCAGCAGGGTGTCGGCGCGTCCGGTGACGGCCACGATCAGCGCGGCGTCGGTCCTCCGCTCCATGAGCCGGGCCCTGGCCTGCTCGCGGTCCTCGACGGCGGTGACGTGGACCGGTTCGCCGGGCAGTGAGTTGAGCCGGGCGACGAGGTCGGCCTCCATGACCTGCGGCGCGACCAGGGTGAGCGGGATGCGGTGCGGTTTGGGCGCGTGGAAGGCCCCCATGTAGGAGAGGGCGAAGCCCAGTTGGAGCAGCAGCACGCCCAGCATCACGAGCACCGCTCTGGTGGTGATCGCGTCGCGCATCTCCGTCCACGCGTCGATCCTCGTCGTCGAGCCCCTTGCATCCGCCACGTGACGTACCCGCTCTCAGCCGTGATGGACCGGCGCTCCCGGTCCGCGGACATCCTCACGCCCGGTCCGCGCCGCGCGGTGAGAACACGCATGGCCGGTGCCATACCCACTCGTTCGGCGTAGGCGCGGTGCCGGTGCGGCTGTGTATGTGGGAGGCGGTCCGCCGCGCGGGGCGGGCCCCGGTTACTCCTGGCGTTCGAACCGGCGGGCGGCCCACAGCAGGGAGGCCGTGCCGATGAGCAGCAGCAGGCCGGCCTCCGCGATGAACGGGAGCGGGTGGCCGGCCCAGGTGACGCCGCCGGTGGCCGCCCCGTCCGGGACGCGCAGGGCGATGCCCTGGCGGAGCATGTCCACGCCGTAGGCGAGCGGGTTCACGGCGGCGAAGGCACGGATCGCGCCGGGGAGGGTGTGCAGCGGGAAGAAGCCGCCGGAGAGGAACAGCAGGGGCATCATCAGCACGCCGAGCAGGGTGTGGAACGCCTCGGGCCTGCTCAGGCTCACGGCCAGGGTCAGGGCGAGCGCGGTGATGGTGAAGGAGATCAGGGTCATGGCGGCGAGGAGCAGTACCAGCAGGACCGGGTCGTAGGGCAGGCCCACGAGGCCGGCGAGGGCGAGCAGGATGGTGCCCTGGATGGTGGCGACGAGGGTGCCGCCCGCGCAGCTGCCGAGGAGCAGGGTGGAGCGGGCGACCGGGGCCATGAGGAGTTCGCGCAGATAGCCGCTCTGCCGGTCGGTGATCAGCCGGATGCCGACCAGGATGGCCGGTGTCTGCACGGTCATCATCAGCATGCCGGGGAAGAGGTAGGTCTGGTATCCGACGCCGAGCGAGGAGTCGGGGATGAGCGCGGCGAGTCCGCCGCCGAGGATCACCAGGTACAGCAGCGGGTGGAGCAGCATCAGCCCGGTGTGGGTGCGCTGGCCGGCCAGGCGCAGCAGGTCCCGGTGGACGAGGGCGTGGACCGCGCGCAGTTCGTGGCGCAGCCGGCCGGGCCGTTCGCGGTCGCGGGGGTGGACGGTGTCGAGCCGGATCACGGTCATCGGCGGCCGCCCGTGGCCGTGGCGGGGCCGGGTTCGGGGGGTGCGGCGGAGGCCGGTCCCGGCGGTGCGGTGTGGATGCTGCGTCCGGTGTGGTGGAAGAAGACGTCGTCGAGGGTGGGCGGGGTGGCGGAGGCGGCGCGGACGGCGATGCCGTGGTTCTGCAGGGCGGCGCAGAGGCGGGGAATCCAGGAGCTGCCGTCGGGCAGGCGGAGGGTGATTCCGTCGGTGTCCGCGGTGACGGGGTGTCCGGGCGGTACGGCGCGGCGGACGACGCGGCGGGCTTTCGCGTCGTCGCTGGTGCGCAGGGCGACCCGGTCGTCGCCGATGGCGGCTTTCAGGGCGGTCGGGGTGCCCTGGGCCACCAGCCGGCCGTGGTCGATGATGGCGACGCGGTCGCAGTTGGCGGCCTCTTCGAGCTGGTGGGTGGTGATGAAGAGGGTGCTGCCGTGCCGTTCCCGCAGGGCGTAGAGGTGGTCCCAGATCTGGGCGCGGGCGTGCGGGTCCAGTCCGGTGGTGGGTTCGTCGAGGAAGAGCACGCCGGGTTCGTGGAGGAGTTGCCGGGCGATTTCGAGGCGGCGGCGCATGCCTCCGGACAGGGTGCGTACGGGTGAGGTGCGCCGGTCGGTGAGGCCGGCCACGTCCAGCACTTCGGCGGTGCGGTGCCGGATGCGGGTGCGGCGCATGCCGTAGAGGCGTGCGTGGATGCGCAGGTTCTGTTCGGCGGTCAGGTCCGGGTCGAGGGCGCTGTGCTGGAACAGCATGCCGACGCGCTGTCTGACCTGGTGGGGCTGGGTGCGTACGTCGGCGCCGGCGACCGTGGCGTGGCCGGCGGTGGGGCGGGCGAGGGCGCAGAGCATGGCGATGGTGGTGGACTTTCCGGCGCCGTTGGGTCCGAGGAAGGCGAAGGTCTCGCCCTGCCGGACGTCCAGGTCCAGGCCGTTGACGGCGTGGGTGGTGGTCCCCCGGGGGCCGGGGTAGCTCTTGACCAGGCCGCGTGCGCTGATGGCGGAGGCGGCGTCGGGCGGGTCGGGGGTGGCGTGCGGGCCGGGGGTGGGCTCCTGGGCGATTTCCTCGTCGCCGGTGTGCAGTCGCATGGGTCCGGTCCTCACCTCGGGTTGGCCGGTCGGGATTCCGGCCGGCGGCTGTCTCCGGAGACAGCCGCCGGCCGGAGGCTATGCCGGTCTTAGGCGCAGCTGATGCCGATGCAGACCGTGTTGAGGACCGTCAGCAGGCCGATGCACTCGCAGGTGCCGGAGAAGGCCGCCTCGGCGCCGACCGGGTCGGTCTCGGGGAGGGCGTGGAGGTGGGCGAGGAGTTCGAGGTCCTGGGTCTGGGTTTCCATGGTTCTCTCCTTCTTCTTTGTGGTGGAGCGGCAGGGTTTGTGCCGCTCAGCCCGGCAGCTGGGCCAGCCAGTGCCGGGAGTCCGTGTGGCCGAGGCGCAGGAGGAAGGCCAGGATTCCGGCCGATCCGTCGCTCCAGCTGGTCGAGACGTCTCCGTACTCGTTGGGGAAGACGAGGTGCCCGTGGCGGCGGGCGCCCTCGGTGAGGGCGAGGCGGCCCAGGTCGTGCGCCATGGCGCGGTACGCGGGGTCGCCGGTCGCGGCGCTCAGGTCGAGGAGGAAGTCGCCGTTGCCGGCGAGTCCGTGGCATTGCGAGAGCGGGGCGCGGGAGGCCCGTTCGGTGACGGCCAGGGCGCTGCGGCGGGCGAGGTCGCCGAATCTGTCGTCGCCGGTGGCCTGCCACAGCCGTACGAGGAAGGTGCCGATCCCGGCGGCGCCGTGGCACCAGTACGGGGCGGTGGGTTCGTCGCCGGCCTGGGCGGGCCATTGGGCCGTCTCACCGATGCGTACGGCGCTGTGCACGAGGTGTTCGCCGACGTCGACGGCGAGGCCGAGGTGGTCGCGGTGTCCGGAGGCGGTGGCGGCGGCGAGGAGGAAGCAGCCGATGCCGGCGGAGCCGTGGGCGAAGCCGAGGTAGCGTTTGCCGGCCTCGCCGGAGAGGGCTTCGGCGGGAACGGGCCAGCTGACGGCCGGGGGTTCACGGCGGGCGGCTGCGGCGAGCCGGTCGGCGGCGGCGTCGGCGAGGGCGGCGAAGCGGCGGTCTCCGGTGCGGTGCCACAGGTGGACGGCGGCCATGCCGCTGCCGGCGGTGCCGTGGGTGATGTCGTGGTGGAGGGTGGGTTCCTGCGGGGTGAGTGCCAGGGTGAGCGCGTGGTCGACGAGGGCCCGGTCGCCGATGGCCCGGCCCGCTTCGTACAGCGCCCAGGCGGTTCCGCTGTCCCCGAAGTGCAGTCCGGGACGGGTGGCGGCGGGGCGGGCGCGGTCGGCGATCCAGTGTCCGGCCGTGGCGAGCAGGTCGGGCAGGCGGGGGTCCTCGGTGAGCGTGAAGTACTGGGTCAGTACGGCGAGGGGTCCGGCCGCGCCCTGCTGCACGGTGCAGGGGTTGGTTTCGCCGGAGGCGGTGGAGACGGGCCACAGGCGGCGGTCGTCCTCGGGGTCCATGGTGTCCACGAGGTGGTCCACGACCGCGGCGACGGCGTCGCGCAGTTCGTCGTCGCGGGCCGGGGCGGGGCGCGCGACGGCCGGGCGGGCCGGGTCCGGCCGGTGGAGGGCCTCGCGTGCGCGGTGGGTGTCCCAGCGGGCGGCGGGCTCGTCCCTCATCAGGCCGGTGATCATGTCCGTCACGCGGTCCGGGGGCCTGGCGTGGCCGGTACAGGCGTCGAGCCAGGCGGCAAGCCGTTCCTCATCGGTTCTGGTGGGGGGTTCCTCGGGCAGGAGGTTGGGCACCTTGCCGGTCAGGACGAAGCAGGCGGTGGCGCCGAGGCTGTAGTAGTCGGCCGTCACGGAGACGGGGGCGTCGGCCAGGCGTTCGGGGGCGCTGAATCCCGGTGTGCCGACCCGGGTGGGCAGGCTGGTGCCGGTGTCGTCGGTGGCCAGTTCCAGGTCGATCAGGCGCAGTTGGCCGTCCGGGCGGACCATGACGTTGCCGGGGGTGAAGTCGCGCAGGACGCAGCCGTGGGCGTGGGCGGCCTCGACGAGGTCGACGAGCCGGGCGACGAGGGCCAGGGCCTGGCGGCGGTAGTGCTCGGCGCCGAGGTCGCGGAAGCGTTCGGCGACCCAGGTGCGCAGGCTGTCGCCCGGTACCTCGCTCTGGGCCAGGAAGAGGTGGTGGCCGTGTTCGAAGAGGGCGAGGGCGTCGGGGGCGAGCCCCGTGTCCTTCAGCTTGTCGAGCATGCGGGCCTCGGCGCGCAGCCAGTCGCGGACGTCGCGGCCGGAGGCGTCGCCCTCCACGTGGGGGCGGGTCTCCTTGATGATCACGGGCGCGCCGGTGCGGGTGTCGGTGCCCCGGTAGACGCCGCCCTTGTTGGTGTGCCGGATCGCTTCCCGTACCGCGAAGCGGCCGCCGAGCAGGACCGGGGCGCTCTCGGTCCGCGCCGGGGGCGGGAGGGGCACGGTCTCGGGGAAGGGGCAGACGGCCCAGGGGGGCGGGGCGTAGCGGCCGGTGCGCTCGTCCTCGACGGGGTTGCCGTCGGGGTCCTCGATGTACCAGATCAGCAGGCCCTGTTCGGAGAGCCGCTGCCGTCCGGTGAAGGCGCCGTAGCGGTAGTGCAGCAGGCTGTCGGGGGCGTAGGGCTGGTCGGAGAGGATGCGGGGGCCGGGCAGTCCGGCCGTCGCCTCGTGCAGGGCGTGCGCGAGGCGGACCGCGTCGGCGTCGGAGCGGGGGTAGACGGTGATGAACTTGCCGGAGCTGCCGCGCGGCGTGGCGCGGGAGTTGAGGGTGCTGACCTGGTCGAGCGAGCGGGCGAACTTGAACGGCGACGTGTCGGGCAGCAGGACGTCCAGGGCCCTCACGAGGACGGTCGGCGCGGAGGCGGCCGTCGCCGACAGGTGCAGCTTCCAGCCCTGGTCCCGGCGCGTGCCGGGGCGGGCGGCGACGTGGCACCAGGTGGCGTCGCTGGAGGTCGTCCAGCGGGCGGTGGTGCGGGTGGCTTCCAGGGCTCGGCCGAGAAGGCTTTCGAGGTCGACTTCGGTGGCGTGACTCGTCATGTGGGGTGTCCCTCTCAACGGTGAGGACCGCTGATCGGAATTTGCCCATGACACGTGAGCCCGGAACGCGCCCGAGCCGGAATCACCTGCTCCAGCGAGCGCGCGGGGGTCGCGTCAGCCGGTTCGGCGCCGCCTGGCGCGAGTTGCGGCGCACTTCGCCGGTGCGGTGGGCCTCACTGGGTCCGCAGGGGCTCCCTGGCGCGGTCGGTCTCGTCCTGGACGAGGAGACTGAGCAGCGAGGCGACGGGGAGGCCCGCTTCCGCGGGGTGGCGCAGGACCTTGTCAGGCTCGATGCGGTACGTGTTGGCGCGTCCCTCGCGGGTGTGGGAGAGATATCCGTCGCGTTCGAGGTCGGAGATGATCCGCTGGACCGCGCGCTCGGTGAGCCGGCAGTGTGCGGCGATGTCGCGAATCCGGACGCTCGAGTCGTCGGCGATGGCCGCCAGCACGCGCGCGTGGTTGGTGAGGAACGTCCATCCGGCGTGGGCTTCGGGTACTCCAGGCATGTTTCCCATCTAAACGCCAATGCTTGCCCGTACTCAACTACGTGACATACTTTTCCTGTAATTTCTGACAGGGTGAGAGTCACGGGAGGGCCTCGGGGTGTCGTACGGCGAAGCCGCGCCCGGTCCGGTACGGACGACGGTCGTGGAGTACGAACAGCACGGCGTGTGGGTGGTCATGGCGTGCGGCGCCTGCGACCTGCAGTCCATCGCAGGACTGGAGGAGGCGCTGACGACCGCGGCCTGGAAGCACCCGAAGGTTGTGCTGGACGCGTCCGGAATCACCTTCGCGGACTCGTCGCTGCTCAATCTGCTGATCATGGCCCACCGGGCCGGGGCGCTGCGCATCACCGCGCCGAGACCGCAGTTGCAGCGTCTGCTGGGCCTGACCGGGCTCGACGCGGTCCTGTACGTACGGGCGACGGTCGAGGAGGCCGCCGCCTGTTGATCACCGGGCCGGTCCCGTCTCCCGTGCGGGACGCGGGACCGGCCCGGTGCGTCTACCAGCCGGCCTCGGCGGTGTTGTAGGCGGCGCGGCAGTCGGCGTTGTTGGCGTCGGCGGCGAGCTTCGCCATGGAGTCCTTCCAGATCCGCTTGGCCAGCTTCTCCAGGTCGCGGGTCGCGGCGGGCACGTCCGGCGCGTACTGCTTGATCGTGGCCAGGGACGACTTCGCGAACTTGTTGCACACGGGGGCCGCCGCCTTGCGGTAGCGCTTGTCCAGGTCGGCCGCGACGGCCCGGCCGTTCGCGGTCGCCCAGTTGTTCCAGGCCGCGCAGGCCTTCTCGGTGAAGACCTGCTGGTCGGCCTCGCTCAGTCCGAGGACCTGGCCGAGCGCGGTGTTCTTGACCTTGTCCGGCACCGTGAAGTCGACGACGGGGAACTTGTCGAAGGTCTCCAGCAGCGCTTCCTGGCACGCGGGCGGCAGGGACGCGGCCCGGGCCGGCGAGGGAGCCGCCAGCGCGGACACGGACAGGAGGGCGACGGCGAGAACGGTGCCGCGGGCGGTACGCGTGGAGGTCATGGCGGTGGTACTCCTCGAACAGACGGGGGTGTTGTCGCAGACGCGGTGTCGGCGCCCGACGGCTGCAGAACGATCACTCGTGTGCGGAGGTCACGCCTACGTCCGTCCGGATCGGCGGCGCGTCGCCCGCGGTCTCCGCCAGTGCCGCCAGTTCCGCCACGGCCCGCTCCCACAGTTCGGGCAGTTGTTCGGCCTGCGGCAGGCCGGTGTCGGTGACGAAGGACACCTCGGCCCACTCGCCGAAGTAGGAGAGGGCGACCGCGACGAGGTGGCCGGGCACGAGCAGTGGCAGCAGGGCGGTGCCGGTCACCTGGGTGTCGCCGAGGCTGCCCCGCTCGGCGAGCGGCATCGAGGTGGCCATGACGTTGGTGACGCGCGGGGAGAGCACCCGGCGGGTGTACCAGGCGGTGGGTCCGGCGGGCATGTGGCGGACCAGGTCGCCGATGGCCTGCCGCCGGGCGCCGCCGCGCAGTCCGCGCGTCGCCGCCAGGACGTGGTCGAGCCGCCGCCGGGCCGCGTCCGGCTGCCCGGCGCCCACGCCCACGGGCAGTTCCAGGGGTACGGCGAAGCAGCGGTTGCCCCAGGTCTGTTCCTCGTCGGGGCGCCGTGCGTCGATCGGGAGCACCGCCGTGGCCCTGGGCAGGGGTACGCCCGACCGCGCGGCCCACTCGCCCAGCGCGCCCGCGAGGGCGGCGAGATGGGCGTCGTGCGCCGAGCCGCCCCGAGCCGCGCCGACGCGCCGGAGGGTGTCCACCGGCACGCGTCCCCGGCTCAGCCGCCGCTCCCCGGTCGCCTCGTATCCGGCGCCGGGGCGGTATCCGCGTACGACGAGGGTGCCGGCCGCGAACTTCGCGGCGAGGCCGACGGCGGCGGCGACGCGCCGGGGGATCGCGGTCCGGCGCCCAGGTGCCGGTACGGGGCGGCCGGACGGGTCGCCCTCGCCGAGCACCGCCCGGAACGTCATGGCCGCAGCCGCGCCGTCCTGGCAGGCGTGGCGGAAGCGGTAGCACACGGCGTACGCGTCGTCGGCGTGGCCGTGGATCAGCCAGACGCCCCAGTAGGCGCCGGGCGCGAAGGGGGCGTTGAGGGCGGTGTGCAGGGCGGCGTCCCAGCCCTCGGGCCCGTCCGCGACGACCTCGTCGACATGCCGGTCCACCGCGAAGTCCGGGTCCGGCCGCCAGCGCGGCCTGCGCCCCGCAGTGACCCGGCTGGTCAGCAGCGGCAGCCCGGCCAGCCGGTAGCCGATGTACGCGCGCAGGTCGGCGAGTCCGGGGGCCGGGCCGCTCAGGTACGCGATGCCGCCGGCGTCCCAGCGGACGTCGGGGCGGGCCCGTTCCAGTGCCAGGAAGGCCCGGTCCACGGCGTGGACGGGCACCGGGGCGGGGGCGGCGGAGTCGTCGGGCGGCGCGGTCCCGGCGGACGGGGCGGCGGCGGTGGACGGCGCTGACCGGGCGGAAGCGGCCATGGGTTCTCGGCTCCAATGCGTGACGGGACGGCGAGCGGGCGATCGGGCGGAAGGGGACAACGAGCGAACGGGCGGGGACGGCGAGCGGACGGGCGGCGCGGCGCGGGGTCCACCGCGCCGGGACGCACACCCGGACGCGGCCGACGACACCCTCGTCCGCGCCTTTCAGGATGGCCACCGGCCGGGCCGGCCCCGCCCCGTACCGCGTGGCCCGGTCCCGGCCGCGGCGGCGGCCCGGCGGGGCTCCCGCCCGTACCGCCGCTGCGGTTCCCGGCCCGGCACCGGCTTCGCGGGCGGTCCGGAAGATCCCCCGAAGGGAGGACGGGCCGCGGATGCCGCCCCTCTGTCGGGTGCCGGTCCGTACTGGCGTACGCGGCCCCCGCCGCCCGGGTACTTCGTTCGGGTGAGGGGCCCGGATCGGGCTCTTCCGGTTCGCCCGCCGTCTGCCATGGTGTGCCGTGCGCCGACGACCGACGTACCCGGCGACGGCGCGGGAGCCGCCGACGCGGTCGGCGCCGTCCGAAGACGCGGCGCGTCCCTGCGGTACGCGGGGCTGTCCCTTCCGTAGCCCTTGGAGCCATGGCCGTGCACGTAGCCCTCACCGGCGCGACCGGATTCCTCGGTCTGCGCCTGCTGCGCCGGCTGCTCGAAACCCACCGGTCGGTAACGGTCCTGGCCCACGCGGGCTCCGGCGACGCCCTGCACCGCATCGTCCGCTTCTTCGAACTGACCGGCGCGACGCCGGAGTTCACCGCCGCACTCGCCGGCCGGGTGCGGGTGGTGGAGATCGATCTCGCACTGCCCCGGCTGGGACTCCCCCAGCGGAGGTTCGAGGAGCTGGCCGACGGCGTGGGCGCGCTCTGGCACAGCGCGGGCAGCATCAACCTGGAGGGCGACCTCCCCGAGCTGCGCCGCGTCAACGTCGAGGGAACGCGGCACGTCCTGGAGCTGGCCGCGGCGAGCCGGCTGCGGCCCCGCGTGCACCATGTGAGCACCGCGTTCGTCGCGGGGGCCCGGCGCGAGGGCGTGGCGTACGAGGACGAGCTGGACGCCGGCTGCGGCTTCGAGAACGCCTACGAACGCTCCAAGTACGAGGCCGAGTCGCTGGTGCACGCATGGGCGCGGCGGCACGGCCGGCCCGTGCTGGTGCTGCGGCCGAGCGTGCTGGTCACCGATCTGCCGCCGCATCCCGAGCTTCCCTCGCATCCGCTCCAGGTCGTCGAGCGGATTCTGCGCGACGCGTGCCGCTCCGGCGGGGCGGGTCCGCAGGCCCGGCCCCGGGTCCGGATCGTGGGGCATCCGCACGGGCGGCTCAACCTGCTCCAGGTGGAGCACGCGGCCGATGTGATGGTGCGGCTGGCCGGGCGGCCCTCTTCGGGCGGAGTCGACACGTATCACGTGGTCCATGACCGCGATGTGCCCGTGGCGACCGTCGTCGAGGTGCTGGAACGGCTGGTCCCGCTGACGGTCGAGCTGGTGTCCGGCCGGCCCGCCGCGCCCTCGCCCCTGGAGGCGATGCTGGACTTCTACCCCGGCATGACGGCCTATCTCGCGCACCGGCGGCGGTTCGACGACACCCGTGTACGGGCGCAGTTGGGGCCGGCGGCCGTGTCCGCCCCGGTGGACGCCGACCAGTTGTGGGCGGGTCTCGCTCCCCGCGCCTGGACCGTGCCAGGTCCGCCCGGTCCGCCGGGCACGCCGGCGACCGTCCCGCCGCCCGTCCGCTGCGTTTGACCGCGCCCCCGACCCCCTTCTCACCGGCCGGCCCCGCCCGTTCCGCCCGTCCCGTTGGAGCCTCCTCGTGTCCGTCCTCACCGCCTCCGGGTCCTCCGTGGTGCCCCCGGACGCCTTCTCCCCCGACGCCATCGCCGCCTGCGCGCGGCACATCCGCGAGCCCGTCCATCTGGTCGCGGGACCGGACGGCCGGGAGCTGGGGCTCGTGCGGGGGCCGGTGCCGTCCGGCCGGGTGCTGGGGACGCTGCCGCCGCTGTATCCGGAGTGGCTGGGCGGCCGCACCTTCTGCGAGGCGCACGGGGTGCGCTTCCCGTACGTGGCCGGGGAGATGGCGAACGGGATCGCGACGACGGCGATGGTGGCGGCGATGGCCCGCGCGGAGATGCTGGGCTTCTTCGGCGCGGGCGGCCTGGGGTACGCGCAGGTGGAGCGGGCCGTGGACACGCTCGTCCGGGAACTGGGCGAGCGGCGCAACTGGGGGGTCAACCTCATCCACTCGCCGGCCGAGCCGGAGCTGGAGTCACGGGTGGCCGAACTGCTGGTGCGCCGCGGTGTGCCGTGCGTGTCCGCGTCGGCGTACATGGAGCTGACGCCGGCCGTCGTGTGGTGTGCGGCGCGGGGGCTGCGCCGGGGCCCGGACGGCGAGGTGGTCCGGCGTACCCGGATGCTGGCGAAGGTGTCCCGGCCCGAGATGGCGGAACGGTTCCTGTCGCCCGCCCCGGCCGCGCTGCTGGACACCCTGGTGGCGGGCGGCCGGCTGACCCGCGAGGAGGCGGACCTGGCGGCGCGGGTGCCGGTGGCCGAGGACGTCACCGTGGAGGCGGACAGCGGCGGGCACACCGACAACCGGCCGCTGCCGGTCCTGCTGCCGAGGATCGCGGCGCTGCGCGACACGCTCTGTGCCCGGTTCGGCTATCGGCGGCCGGTCAGGGTCGGCGCGGCGGGCGGGCTGGGGACGCCGGACGCGGTGGCCGCCGCGTTCGCGCTCGGCGCGTCGTACGTGGTCGTGGGCTCGGTGAACCAGACCGCCGTCGAGGCGGGTCTGTCGGACGAGGCCAAGGCGATGCTGTGCGAGGCGGACATCGCGGATGTGGCGATGGCTCCGGCGGCCGACATGTTCGAGCTGGGTGTGAAGTTGCAGGTGCTGTCGCGCGGGACGATGTTCGCGCGGCGGGCCGGGCGGCTCTACGCCGCGTACCGGGCGCACGGCTCGCTGGAGGAGATCCCGGGCGCGGTACGGGCCACGCTCGAACGCGACGTGCTGCACGCCTCGTTCGACGAGGTGTGGCGGCGCACCCGGGCGTTCTGGGAGCAGCGCGACCCTGCCGAGATCAGCCGGGCCGAGGCGGACCCCAAGCACCGGATGGCGCTGGTGTTCCGCTGGTACCTGGGCAGTTCGAGCCGCTGGGCGATCGAGGGCGAGACGTCGCGGCGGGCGGACTACCAGATCTGGTGCGGGCCCGCGATGGGCTCGTTCAACCGGTGGGTGGCCGGTACTCCGCTCGCCGATCCCGCGCGCCGGGACGTCGTGACGATCGCCCTCAGCCTCCTGGAGGGCGCGGCCGTGCTGACTCGCGCCCATCAACTGCGCGCCCACGGCGTGCCGTTGCCGCCGGAGGCGTTCACCTATGTGCCCGGTGGGCCGGCGTGAGCGGCCCGGACGTCCGCCGGCGGACCTTCGAAGGAGAGACCGTGCCCGCCTCCTCCCCGCTCAACCGCCATCCCGTCGCCGTGGTCGGGGTGGGCGCGCTGGTGCCCGGCGCGTCGGACGCGGCCGGATACTGGCGGATCGTGTCCGGCGGCCGGGACCTGATCACCGAGGTGCCCGCATCCCGCTGGCGGGTGGAGGACCACTACGACCCGGACCCGGCGGCCCCCGACAGGACGTATGCCCGCCGGGGCGCCTTCCTGCCGGAGGTCGACTTCGATCCGATGGCGTACGGGGTGCCGCCCACCGCCCTGTCCTCGACGGACAGCGCGCAACTGCTCGCCCTGATGGTCGCCGACCAGGTGCTGGCGGACGCGGGGGGCCGGGCGCGCACGGCTGCCGACCGTACGGGGGTGGTGCTCGGGGCGGCGGCCCTGGAGCTGCTTCCGCACATGTACGGGCGCACGCACCGCCCCGTGTGGCTCGCCGCGCTCCGCGAGAGCGGGCTGACGGAGGAGGCGGCGCAGGCGGTGTGCGACCGGATCTCGGACCGTTTCGAGCCCTGGCGGGAGTCGTCGTTCCCCGGTCTGCTGGGCAATGTGGTCGCGGGCCGGATCGCCAACCGGTTCGATCTGCACGGCATCAACCACACCACCGACGCGGCGTGTGCCAGTTCGCTGGCCGCCCTGTCCACGGCGGCCGGGGAGCTGGCGCTCGGCCGGGCGGACCTGGTGATCAGCGGGGGCGTGGACACGGGCAACGACATCGGCATGTTCCTCTGCTTCTCCAAGACGCCCGCGCTGTCCCCGAGCGGGGACTGCCGGCCGTTCTCCGCCGACGCGGACGGCACGATGCTGGGCGAGGCCGTCGTCATGTACGCGTTGAAGCGGCTGGCCGACGCGGAGCGGGACGGCGACCGCGTCCACGCGGTGATCCGGGGCATCGGCAGCTCGTCGGACGGCCGCGGCGGCGCGATCTACGCCCCGATGCCGGCGGGTCAGGCGCGGGCGCTGCGCCGCGCGTACGAGGACGCGGGGTACGGGCCGGAGACCGTGGAGCTGGTCGAGGCGCACGGCACCGGGACGAAGGCCGGCGACACGGCCGAACTGGCGTCCCTGAGCGAGGTGTTCGGGGCTTCGGGCCGGGGCGACGGGCAGTGGTGCGCGGTCGGTTCGGTCAAGTCGCAGATCGGTCACACCAAGTGCGCCGCCGGTGCGGCGGGGCTCCTGAAGGCGGTCATGGCGCTGCGCCACCAGGTGCTGCCGCCGACCGTGAAGGTGGTGCGCCCCAACCCGGCGGCCGCGCTGCCGGACGGCCCGTTCTATGTGAACACCGAGACGCGCCCCTGGGTGCGGCCGCCCGGCCATCCGCGCCGGGCTTCGGTGTCGAGCTTCGGGTTCGGCGGCAGCAACTTCCACGTCACGCTGGAGGAGTACGTGCCCTCCGGCGCCGGCGGCCGGCCGGCCCCGCGCCATCGCGCGGTCCCGAGCGAACTCGTCCTGTTCGGTGGCGAGTCCCCCGCCTCCCTCGTGCCGCCGCCGGCGGACGGGAGCCGTTCGCTCGCCGCCCTGGCCCGCGAGAGTCAGCTGTCCTTCTCCCCCACCGACCCGGTGCGCCTGGCGATCGTCGCCACCGGCGTGCAGGATCTGCGGGAGAAGTTCGACCGGGCGCTGGCCATGATCGAGCGGCGTCCGGACGCCGCGTTCACCGCCCCGTCCGGGGTGCGGTACGCCTGCGGGGAGCCGGAGACCGGCCGCGTCGCCTTCCTGTTTCCCGGCCAGGGCGCGCAGTACGTCGGCATGGGCGCCGGTGCCGCGATGCTGTCGCCCGCCGCGCAGGCCGTGTGGGACCGGCTGGGCGGCGCCTCCTCCGAGGGCCGGGCACTGCACCGGGTGGTGTTCCCGCCGCCGGCCTTCACGGATGGGGAACGCGCGGCCCGGCGGGCGCTGCTGGACGCCACCGAGTGGGCGCAGCCCGCGCTCGCGGTGCAGTCGCTGGCCCTGCTGGCGGTGGTGCGGGAGCTGGGGCTGCGCCCGGACTGCGTGGCCGGGCACAGTTTCGGTGAGCTGGTGGCGCTGCACTGCGCGGGTGCGCTGGACGCCGGGGCGCTGGTGGATCTGGCGCGGCGGCGCGGCGAGCTGATGCGGGACGTGCCGGGTGCGCCGGGCGCGATGCTGGCGGTGGCGGCGGACCGGGACCGAGTGGCGGCGGTGCTGGCCGCCGGGGCGTACGGGGACGTCTGGCCCGCCAACCACAACGCGCCCCGGCAGGTGGTGCTTTCCGGTACGGCGGAGGCGGTGGCGCGAGCGGAGCGGGCGTTCGCGGACGAAGGGGTGGACACCAGGCGGCTGGCCGCGTCGACCGCCTTCCACAGCCCCCTCGTCGCCCCGGCCACCGAGCCGTTCGCGGCCCATCTGCGCACGGTGGCGCTGTCGGCGCCCGGCATCGACGTGTACGGCAACGCCGACGCGGCCCCGTACCCCTCGGACGTCGAGGAGGTACGCGGCCGGATCGCCGGCCATCTCGCCTCGCCGGTCCTCTTCCAGGAGCAGATCGAGGCCATGTACGCGGCCGGGGTGCGGACGTTCATCGAGATCGGCGCGGGCAACACGCTGACGGCGCTGACCGGCCGCATTCTCGGCGGCCGCCCGCACACAGCGGTGTCCCTGGACGGGCCCCGTACCGGGGTGGACGGCCTGCACGCGGCGCTCGGCGAACTCGCCGTACACGGTGTCCCCCTGGACCTCGGCGCTCTCTGGGCGCCCTACGAGTCGCCCGAAACCCCAGCGAAGGAGCGCGAGCCCCGAATGACGGTGAAGATCAGCGGAGGCAACGACCGCGGACATCTGCCCCCGCCCCGCACCGAGGCCGCCGCCCCGCCCGGTGAACCGGTACTCCGGCCGTCGCCCCCGTACGTACCCGAGCCCGAACCCAAGGCGGACCCGATGTCCTCGTATGCGCTGCCCCCGCAAGCCGTTCGTCCCGCAGGCGCTCCCCCGCCCGGCGGTGATCTTTACGCGGCCGTTGATCAGGTGCACCGGCAGACGGCGGAGACCCACGCGGCCTGCCAGCAGATGCTGGTGGACAGCCATCTGGCGTTCCTCCGGATGACCGAGACCAGCATGGCCGCGCTGCTCGGCGGGGAGGCGGTCGCCGCCCCGGCCGCCCCGGCGCCGCTGCCGGTCCCCCGCCCCGCGCCGCCGGTGCACGCGGCGGAGGTGAGCGCGGTGGAGGTGGACGTGCCCAGGCCCGCCCCGGCCCCGGAACCCGTGGCTGCGCCTGTGACACCGGCGCCCGTCGCGACCGCCGTGCCCGCGCCGGCTGCCCCGCCCGCAGCCGATGCGGCGCCCGTGTCCCTGTCGGCGGCGGAGCTGAAGGCACTGCTCCTGTCGGTGGTGGCCCGGCTGACCGGCTATCCGGCCGAAATGATCGACATGGACATGGAGTTGGAGGCCGATCTGGGGGTCGACTCGATCAAGCGGGTCGAGATCCTGTCAGCCGTACGGCGTGAGGTGGGCGACGTGGCGACGGGCGACGTCGGACGTCTGGGGCGGCTGCGCACGCTGCGCGAGATCGTCGACACGATGGCGGCCGGCGCCGGGCCGGCGGAGGCGCCGGGGCCGTCCGCCGGGGACTCGGGCGTGCCGGAGGGTGCCGGGTTTCCCGGACCGGACGCGAGCCCTCGCGAGGAGGACGTGACGCTGACGCGGCTGGTGCCCGTTGCGGTGGAGTCGCCGGCGTCCGGGCCGGCCACGGCAGGACTCCTGGACGGGCCCGTCGTGGTGACCGGCGACGGGCCGCGCGGGGCCGGGTTGTCCGCCCGGGTGGCCCGCAGGCTCGCGGAGCACGGCGTGGACGCCACCGCGTCGGCCGATGTGCCGTCCGGGGCGCGGGCCGTCGTCCATCTCGGCGCCCTCACCGCCGGCGACGGGCCGGACGGGGCGCGGGAGGTCCTGTTGTCGGCGCTGCGCGCGGCGCGCACGGTGGCGGCGCGGGCGTCCGAGGGCGAGGCCCTGTTCGTGGCCGTGCAGGACACCGGGGGCGACTTCGGCCTCGGGGGCCGGGCGCCGGACCGTGCCTGGCTGGGTGGGGTCGCCGGGCTGGTGCGTACGGCGGCCAAGGAGTGGCCGGACGGCTCGTGCCGGGTCATCGACTGCGAATGGGGCGGCCGGGACGACGCGGCGGTCGCCGACGCGGTCGTACGTGAACTCCTCGAAGGCGGGGCCGACCGCGAGGCCGGTCTGCGGGCCGATGGTTCGCGCGTCGTCCCGCGTCTGGAGCCCCGCCCCCTGGCGGCCTCCGGCGACGGCAGGATCACCTCCGCTTCGGTGATCGTGGCCACGGGCGGGGCGCGTGGGGTGACCGCCGCCGCGCTGCTGGACCTGGCAAGGGCCCACCGTCCCCGGATCGTGCTCGTGGGCAGGACCGATCCGGCCGTCGAGCCCGCGGGGCTCGGCGCGGCGCTCGACGAGCCGTCGCTCACCCGGCTGCTCGCCGAACGCGCCGGGGCGGCCGGTACGGACGCCTCGCCGGTGCGGATCGCGGCGCGGGCCCGGGAGATCCTGGCCGCCCGCGAGGTGCGGGCGACGCTGGCGGCCCTGGAGGCGGCCGGTTCCCCGGTCCGCTACGTCCGGGTGGACGCCCGCGACGGCGACGCCCTCGCCGACGCCCTGCGCGATGTGCGCGAGGCATGGGGTCCGGTGACCGGCATCGTGCACGGCGCCGGGGTCCTCGCGGACCGGCGGATCGCCGACAAGAGCGACGAGCAGGCCGCGTCGGTGCTGTCCACGAAGGTGGACGGGCTGCGGGCGCTGCTGGCGGCCACGGCGGACGACCCCCTGGACACGATCATCCTGTTCTCGTCGGTGGCCGCCGTGTTCGGCAATCCGGGCCAGTGCGACTACGCCATGGCCAACGAGGTGCTGCATCAGGTGGCGTCGGCCGAGCAGGCCCGCCGCCCCGACTGCCTCGTCCGGTGCGTGGCTTGGGGACCCTGGCAGGGCGGGATGGTCACGCCGTCCCTCGCCGCGCACTTCGACCGGGCCGGGGTCGCGCTGATCCCGCTCGCCCGGGGCGCCGCCGCCTTCACGGCCGAGCTGGCGGGCCCGGCCGGGGAGCCGCGGGTCATCGTGGTGGCCGGAGAGGACCCGGCGGCGATGGCGCCGGACGCCGGGCCGGTCAGGGCGCAGGTTCCGGTTCGCTCCGGCACGCTGCCGCAATTGGTGGACCACGCGCCCGCCGATGTGCCGGTGCTGCCGGTGGCCCTGGCCCTGAACTGGCTGGCCGGGGCGGGTGCGGCGTGGCTGCCGGCGGCCGGTCCGCTCGTCGTGCGGGAGCTGCGCGTGTACCGGACGTGTGCCCTGCCGGAGCTGGCGGGGGCGGGCCATCTGCTGACGGTGCTCGCCGGGCGGGGGGCGCCCGGCTCGCCCTCGGGCCTGGACGCCGAACTGCGGGGCGAGGACGGTACGGCGTACTACAGGGCGGTGCTGGAGGCCGGGGACGGCATGGCGGCTCCGGACGTCTGGGAGACGCCCGAGGCCCTGAAACCGCTCGGCACGGCCGACCCGTACGAGGGCACGGCGCTGTTCCACGGTCCTCGGTTCCAGGTCCTGCGCACGGTCAGCGGTGTCTCGGAGCACGGTGCCGAGGCGGTCGTCGCGGGGCTGCGCGCGCTGGACTGGCCCGGTGACCGGTGGGCGCTCGACGCGGCCGCCGCGGACGGTGCTCTTCAACTCGCCCTGCTCTGGGCGCAGGAGGTGCTGGGGGCACGGACGCTGCCGATGGCGGTCGCCGAGTGCCGGGTGCACCTGCGCGGCCTGGTGGACGGTGAGGTGCGGTGCGTGGTGCGCGGGCGGAAGGCACATGACACGGGGGCGCGCTGCGACGCGGCGCTGATCGATCCGGACGGGCGGGTGCTGCTGGAGCTGATCGGTGTGGAGCTGGTCCGCCGCCCGTCCTGACGCCACCACCCGCTTCTGATTCCGGCCGCCCCCGCTTCCCTCCGCCTGAGTGAGTGCCCGTATGGATTTCGAACCGATCGCCGTCGTCGGCCGGGGCTGTGTGCTGCCCGGTGCGCTGGACCCGGACACGTTCTGGGCGAACATCGCGGCAGGGCGTACCAGTCTGTCGCCCGCCCCGGCGGGGCGTTGGCGGGTGCCGCGCCGCTGGGTCATGGGCTCGGTGGACGACCGCGCCGACCGCACCTGGACCGACGTCGCCGGTTACGTAGAAGGGTTCGAGTCCGTCTTCGACCCGAGCGGTTTCGCGGTCGGCCCGGAGGAAATCGGCGGCCTGGACCCGCTGTTCCACTGGGTGCTGTACGGGGCGCGTCAGGCGCTCGCCGAGGCGGGCCGCTCCGGTCCGCTGCGGCGCGGGGGGCTGGTGCTGGGGAACCTGTCGTATCCGACGCAGACCGGGGCCGCCTTCGCCGAGTACGTATGGCTGTCGCGGCAGCGGCCGGGGCTCCGTGACGCGCTGCTGCGCGGCGGGCGCCGGACGCGCCCCGACGCCCGCAACCGCTTCTCCTCCGGGCTGCCGGCGGTGCTCGCGGCGCGGGCGCTGGGGCTCGGTGCGGGGGCCTGGTCGCTGGACGCGGCCTGTGCGTCCTCGCTGTACGCGGTGAAGCTGGCGTGCGACCGGCTGCACGACGGCACGGCGGATGTGATGGTGGCCGGTGCGGTCAGCCGGCCCGATCCCCTCTATCTGCACGTGGGGTTCTGCGCGTTGTCCGCGACCAGCCGTACGGGGTGCTCCCGCCCGCTGCGGCAGGACGCGGACGGGCTGGTGCACGGCGAGGGCGCCGGGTTCGTCGCGCTGATGCGGCTGGCGGACGCCAGGGCCGCCGGTGTCCCGGTTTTCGGTGTGATCCGGGGTGCGGGGCTCTCCAACGACGGGCGCGGCGCCGGGCTGGTCAGCCCGTCCGAGGAGGGCCAGGTGCGGGCCATGCGCCTGGCGTACGAAGGGGCGGGGGTCGCGCCCGAGTCGGTGGGGCTGGTCGAGTGCCATGCGACGGGGACACCGGTGGGTGACGCCGTGGAGGCGCGGGCCATGGCCGCGGTCTTCGGGGCCGGTGGCGATGTGCCGATCGGCTCGGTGAAGGCCAATGTGGGGCATCTGCTGGCCTCGGCGGGTATGACCGGGCTGCTCAAGGTGCTCGGCGCGCTCGGTGCCGGCGTGCGTCCGGCGACGCCGGGGGCGGGGCGGCCGCTGGAGCTGCTGTCGGGTACGCCGTTGCGGATGCTGACGGAGCCGGAGGAGTGGACGGGGGCGCGGCGGGCGGCGGTGAGCGCGTTCGGCTTCGGCGGGACCAATGCCCATCTGATCGTGGACCATCCCGACCTGCCGGTCCGGGCCGGTGCGCCCCGGCCGGCGGTGCCCAGGCCCGCACGCGCGCCGGAGGCCGGGGCGAAGGCCGCGCCGGAGGCCGGGGAGGCGGCCGGGGAGGCGGCCGGGGCGACGACCGCGCCGGGCCGGGCGCCGGTCGCGGTCGTCGCGGTCGGGGCGCGGGTGGGCGACGGGGCGTCCGCCGAGGACCTGCGGCGGGCGGTCCTGGACGGCGAACGGCGGGGCCCGGCCTCGGAGTTCACCGTGGAGCTGGCGGACCTGTGCTTTCCGCCGCTGGCCCTGGAGCGGACCGGGCGCCATCAGCTGCTGGTTCTGGAGGCCGCCCGCGAGGCCGTGCGGACGGTACGGCTCCCCCGTGAGCGGACCATGGTGGTCATCGGGATGGGCGTGGACCCCGAGGTGGCACGGTCGGCGGCACGTTGGCGGGTTCCGCACTGGCTGGAGGAGGCCGGGCCGAACGCGGCCGTGCCAGTGGACCGGGCGCGGGACGCGTTCGGCCCGCCGATGACGGCGGAGGGGGTGGTGGGGAGCATGCCCAACCTGGCCGCGAACCGCATCAGCACCCAACTCGACCTGGGCGGTGCGAGCTTCACGGTGTCGGCGGAGGAGGCGTCCGGGCCGGTCGGGCTGGAGCTGGCGGTGCGGGCACTGCGGGCGGGTGAGGCGGACGCCGCACTCGTGGGCGCCGCCGATGTGTCCTGCGAGGCGGTTCACCGGGCCGCGCTGCGGAAGCTGGAATGCGGGAGCGAGCCGGGGGACGCGGCCGTCGTCCTCGTCCTCAAGCTCCTGGACGCGGCGCGCGAGGACGGTGACGAGGTCGTCGCCGTCCTCGACGAGGAGGGCGACGGCGAGCCCGATCTGGTCGTCGGTGACGGCCCCGACGCGGTGTTCGACCCGTCCGCCGCCTTCGGGCGCGCCCACGCGGCATCCGGGCTGGTGTCGGTCGCCGTCGCCGCGCTCGCCCTCCAGCACCGTGCGGTGCCCCGCCCGGACGGCCCCGCCGACACCGAGGCCGTCCCCCGCACCGCGCGGGTCGTGGTGGAGCCGCTGGACGGCCCGCCCGTGCGGGTGCGGCTGCGCGCCGGGGACGCCCGGCCGTGGCTGCGCGGGCCCGCGCCCGCGCTGCGGGTGTTCTCGGGTGCGGATCGCCGGGAGGTGCTGGCCGCTCTGGACGCCGACGCACCCGGCGGTGACGGCCCGGCGAAGCTGGCGTTCGTGACGGACGGCGGCGGGGTCGGCCCGGAGTCGCGGGCGGCGGCCCGCCGCTGGCTGACCGGGAGCGGGCCGCGTCCGGCCGGGGTGCGGTTCCGGGACCGGCCGGTCGGCGGGGAGACCGCGTTCGTCTACACCAACGGCTCGGCCGCGTACGAGGGCATGGGCCGCGAGCTGATGTCGGCGCTGCCCTCGCTCGGCGAAACGGTCCGGAACACCCATCACGCCCTCGGTACGCGCCTGCGGACGCGGCCGCGCCACGGGGTCCTGGAGCAGATCTGGGGCGCGGCCGAACTGGCGGCCGCGCACACGGTGTTCAGCCGCGAGGTGCTCGGGCTGCGCCCGGATGCCGCGCTCGGGTACTCCTCCGGCGAGTCCACGGCGCTGGTCGCGCTGGGGGCCTGGCCGGACGCCGCCGGACTGTACGAGGCGACCCGTGACAGCGGCCTGTTCAGCACCGAACTCACCGGCGAGCTCCGCGCGGTCCGCCGCTACTGGCGACGGCACGGTATCGACGGGTCGCGATGGTCGAGCCACCTCGTCGGGGCGGACGCGGACACCGTCCGTGCGGCCCTCGCCGGGGAACCCGCCGTCCATCTGATGGCGGTGAACGCGCCGGGCGTGTGCGTCATCGGCGGCGAGTCGCGGGCGTGCGCCGCCGTCGTGGCCCGGCTGGGCGCGGAGTTCGCCGCCGAGCTGGACTACGACCTGGCGGCCCACGCACCGGAGCTGGCGGAGGTCCGCGAGGTGTGGCGCGCGGCCCATCTGCGGCCCACCGTGCCGGTGCCGGGCCTGCGGTTCTACAGCGGGGCGACCGGGCGGGCGTACCTGCCGACCGCCGAACGGGCGGCCGACGCGGTCACGGCCCAGGGCATGGGCATGATCGACTTCGCGGCGATGGTGGAGCAGGCGTGGGCGGACGGCGTTCGCGTCTTCGTCGAGCACGGGCCGCGCAGGCTGTGCACGGGGTGGATCAAGCGGGTCCTCGGCGACCGGGAGCATGTGGCCGTGGCCCTGGACTCCCCGCAGGACACCGGGCTGCGGCAGCTGTGCCTCGCGGTGGCCGAACTCGTCGTCGCGGGGGTGCCGGTGCGGGCGGAGGAGTTGCTGAGCCGGCTCGCGGCCGCCGCGACGGAGCCGCCGGTCGCGGCGCCTGTCGTCACCGTACGTCCGTTGCCGCCGCCGCGGTTGCCCGAGGCCGCGATGGTCCTGCCGCGGGCGCCCCGGCTGGCTCCGGTGCGCCCGGCGGGAGCGGCGTCACGTGGTGGCGCCTCTCGCGTACCGGAGGGACGGCGTCCGGTGGCCCTGCCCGAAGCGACGAGCGGGCTTGCGGTGGGCGAAGATGCTCGGGTCGCCGCCGCCCGGCTGGGGGCGCGGGCGGCGAGCCTGCACCAGGAGGTGATGGCCCGCCACACGGAGGCCCACCAGCGCTTCCTACGGCTGTCGGCGTCGACGGTCACGGCGCTGACGCGCACCGGTGAGCCCGCACCGGACCGGGCGCACGTGCCCGCGCCGGCACCCGTACCGCAGAGATCCCCGCAGCCCGTTCCCGTACCCCTGGGGCCCGTCAGGCCCGGTCCCACGTTCGACCGGGCGCAGCTCGAATACCTCGCCACGCAGAACGTCTCCGTCCTGTTCGGGCCGCTGTTCGCCGAGCAGGACCGGTACGCGGTGCAGACCCGGATGCCCGGTCCGCCGATGCTGTTCGCCGACCGGGTCACCGGGATCGACGCGGTGGCCGGGGCGCTGGCCATGCCGGGGCCGGTGCGTACGGACGGCACGATCTGGACGGAGACCGATGTCCGGCGGGACAGCTGGTATCTGGATGCCACCGGCCGGATGCCGTCCGGCATCCTGATCGAGGCCGGCCAGGCCGATTTGCTCCTGCTGAGCTGGCTGGGGGTCGATCTCCTCAACCGGGGCGAGCGCGCCTACCGGCTGATCGGCTGCGAGGTGACGTTCCACGGTGCCCCGCCGACGATCGGCGACACGCTGCGGTTCGAGATCCGTATCGACGGCCACGCCGAGGCGGACGGTGTGCGGCTCGCCTTCTTCCACCACGACTGCTACGTGAACGGCGAGTTGCGGCTCAGTGTGCGCGACGGCCGGGCCGGATTCTTCACGCCCGCCGAACTCGCCGGCAGCGGCGGTGTCCGGTGGAATCCGGCGGACCATCCGCCGCAGGACGACGGTCTGCCGCTCAATCCGCCGACCGTGCGCTGCACGCGGCGCCGATTCGGCCCGGAGGCGCTGCGGGCCCTGGCGGAGGGCAGGCCCGCGGACTGCTTCGGCCCCGGCTGGGAGGCGACGGCCGCGCACGTCCGTTCGCCGCGCCTCGACGGGGAGCGACTGCGGCTGCTGGACGAGGTGAGCGAGTTCGACCCGGCGGGCGGCCCGTGGGGCCGGGGCTATCTGCGTGCCGAGACCGCGCTGAGCCCGGACGACTGGTTCTTCGCCGGGCACTTCCACAACGACCCGTGTATGCCGGGCACCCTGATGCTCCAGGGCGGCTTCCAGGCGATGGCGTTCTATCTGACCGCGATGGGGTACACCGTGGCGCGGGACGGCTGGCGCTTCGAGCCCGTCACCGGGCGGCCGTACCGGGCGATGTGCCGGGGCCAGGCGACACCGGAGAGCCGGCGGGTCGTCTACGAGGTGTTCGTACGGGGTGTGTCGGCCGGACCCGAGCCCACCCTCTACGCCGATGTGCTGGGTTCCGTGGACGGGATGAAGGCGTTCCTCGGCCGGAACGTGGCCCTGCGGCTCGTGCCGGACTGGCCGCTGACGCAGTGGCGGCACACGGGTCCGCCCGCCGTACGGACCGCCCCCGGCACACCGGCGCTCCCCCGCCCCACCGACCCCTGTCACGGCCAGGAGCAGCGGGTGGCCGTGGCGGCGGACGGCTTCCGGTTCGGCCACGACTCGCTGCTGGCGTGCGCGTGGGGGCGGCCGAGCGAGGCGTTCGGCGCGATGTACGAGCCGTTCGACGGCACCCGAGGCGTGGCGCGGCTGCCCGGCCCTCCGTACCACTTCATGAGCCGGATCGTCTCGGTGGACGGGCCGCAGGGCGGGATGCGGGAGGGCAGCGGCGTCGTCGCGGAGTACGACGTTCCCGAGGACGCCTGGTACTTCGCGGAGAGCGGCGGCGGCGCCATGCCGTTCGCCGTGCTCATGGAGACCGCGATGCAGCCGTGCGGCTGGCTCGCCTCGTACGTCGGGAGCGCGCTGACCAGCGACGTGGACCTGCTGTTCCGCAATCTCGACGGGAAGGGCACGGTCACCGGCGAGGTGACCCCGGCCACGCGCACCGTGCGCACGTGCGCCGAGCTGACGCGGATCGCCCGCAGCGGCGACATGGTCATCGAGACGTTCCGGCTGTCGTGCACGGCGGACGGCGTGCGGGTGTTCGACCTGGAGGCGGTCTTCGGCTTCTTCCCCCGGTCGGCCTTCGACGACCAGCAGGGCGTCCCGGTCCCGGCGGACGGCCGCGCCCGGCTCGCCGAGCCCTGCGACCGCACCGTCGATCTGACGGCCCTGCCGGACCGCTTCCGCGCGGGGCGGCTGCGGCTGCCCGGGCCCATGCTGCTGATGCTGGACCGGGTCACCGGCTACTGGCCGGACGGCGGGAGCGCGGGGCTCGGCCGGCTGCGTTCGGAGAAGGACGTCCGCGCGGACGACTGGTTCTTCCGGGCGCACTTCTTCCAGGACCCGGTGCAGCCGGGTTCGCTGGGCGTCGAGGCGATGTGTCAACTCCTCCAGTTCCACTTGCTGGAGAGCGGTGCGGGGGCCGGCATGCCGAACGCGCGGTTCGAGCCGGTGCTGCCGGACCGGGAGACGTCGTGGACGTACCGGGGGCAGATCACCCCGGCCCACCGGCTGATCCGGGTGGACATGGACATCGTGGAGAGCGGCCGGGACGCACGCGGCCCGTACGCGGTGGCGGACGCGACCCTGTGGGGCGACGACACCTGCATCTACCGCGTGCGCGGACTGGGCATGCGGGTGGTGTCGGATTCCTTGACCTCAAGTCCGCTTGACTTCCTAGCGTCTTCCTGAGTCAGCCGCCCGACGACAGGGAGTACCCGCACATGATCCTCGTGACCGGAGCCACCGGAAACATCGGACGCCCGCTGCTGACGGAGTTGCGCTCCTGCGGCGCGGGCCCGCTGCGGGGGCTCACCCGTGACGTCTCACGAGCCCGTTTCCCCGAGGGGGTCGAGGCCGTGGAGGGCGACCTCACGGTGCCGGAGTCGCTGGAGGCCGCCCTGTCCGGGGTCCGCGCGCTCTTTCTGCCGTCGCGGGTGGGCCCGGACGCCGACGTCCTCGCGGCGGCGCGGCGGGCCGGGGTCGAGCATGTGGTGCTCGTGTCGTCCATCACCGTCCTGTCCCACCCGCATCTGGGCCCGGCCGCCGAGAACCAGGAGGTCGAACGCCTGCTCAAGGACAGCGGGATGGCGTGGACGATCCTGCGGCCGACCCAGTTCGCGTCGAACGCCCTGATGTGGGCCGCCGCGATCCGGGCCGGGGACACGGTCCGCGCCCCGTTCCCGGACACCGGGCTGCCCACCATCCACCCCGCCGACATCGCGTCGGTGGCCCGGGCCGCCCTGACCGAGCCGGGCCACCGGGGGCGAACCTATCCCCTGACCGGCCCGGAGCCGGTGTCCGCCCGGCAGCAGGCGGCGGCCGTCGCGGCGGCCCTCGGCCGCGAGGTGCCGTTCGCCGGAGCGAGCCGGCAGGAAGCCCGGGCACCGCTGGCCGCCGTGTTCGGTGAGGCGGCGGCGGACGCGGTGCTGGACGTCATGGGCGGCGACGTCAACGACGAACTGCTGGCGGTGCGCGACACGGTGGAGCGGGTCACGGGCGCGCCGGGCAGGCCGTTTCGGCAGTGGGCCGCGGAGAACGCGGCCGCGTTCCGCTGAGCGTTCCCGCACCGGCGCGGCCCCGTGGTGGGGCTCAGCTCCCCGCTTCGGCCAGGGTGTGCGCGACGAGGGCGTTGGCGTGGCCGTGGCCCAGGCCGTGTTCGGCCTTGAGCCAGGCGACGAGTTCCATGTGCTTGGTGAGGTCGGAGGAGCGGATGAGTTCCTTCCACTCCTCGACGGGGCGGCCGTACTTCTTCTCGATGGACGGGAAGTAGCTGGCGGGTCCCTTGGGCGGTGTGGTCATGCCGGTGCCTCTCTGTGGTGGGGGTGGTGGTTTCGGGGGCGGGCCGCTTACGCCGTACGGTCCCCGGCGAAGAAGCCGGCGAGGACCGGGGCGAGGGTCTCCGGCGCGATGGTGTGCTCCTCGCCCTCGAAGATCCGCAGGGTGAAGTTGTCGCCGGCCCCGGCGAGTTCGCGGGCGCCGGTCTCCATGTGCGGTGCGCCCGCGTCGCCGCTGCCGACGAGGACGGGGACGGTGACGGAGGCCCAGCGTTCGAGGGGCAGCGGGCGGCCGGACATCGTGTCGCCCATGATCCGGCCGTCGTACGGGAGGGTGCGGGCGACGGCCTCCAGGCTCGCCCAGAACGGGGTCTGCCGCATGCCCGCGACGGCCTCGTCCGGCATGTCGATCGCCGCCGTCATGAAGTACGCGACGGCGTCCCCGTACGCCTCGCGGGCGACGAGTTCCGTCAGGTGTGCCACGTAGTCGGCGGGCAGCGGCGGCCGGCTGTCGTCGGTGATGAACGGCGGCTCGTACAGGGCGAGCCGGCCGACGGCGCTGCCCCGCGCCGTCGCCTCCAGGGCGAGTGCGGCGCCCGACGACATACCAAAGAGCATCGCGCTTCCGCCGCAGGGCCCCTCGATGAGCGCGTCGATGTCCTCGACCTCGCGCCGCACCTCGTACCCGGGGGCGTCCCCGCTGTCGCCCCGGCCCCGCCGGTCGTAGGTGACGACCGTGAAGTGCTCGGCGAGCAGCCCGGCCAGGTCGTCGGAGGCGCTCCGGGTCATGAGCGCGCCGCCGACCAGCAGCACGGCCGGGCCCGAGCCCCGCCGTTCGAACACGATGGCCGTGCCGTCGGCCGAGATGATCCTGTCCACTGTCGTGGTCATGCGTAAACCCCCATGAATGTGCCGTCGCACGGCACTCCGGTCACGGCCGGAGCGGCCGCGATCTGGAACTGGACGGTACAGTACTCACACGAGTACTGATCAGTCCAGTACTCTTTTTGGCGGTAGGCAGCAGCGGTGGACGAGGGAGAGAGGGCCCTGAGGATGGACGAACGGTCGGCGCGCAAGCACCAGGCGATCCTGGAGGCGGGGACCACCGTGTTCCTGAACAAGGGGTACGCGGGGACGAGCATGGACGACATCGCGAAGCTGGCCGCGGTGTCCAAGCAGACCGTCTACAAGCACTTCTCGGACAAGGAGAAGCTGTTCGCGGAGATCGTGCTCGCCACCACCGACCGCATCGACGCCATGGTCGACCTGGTCGCGGACATCCCCGCCGACGCCGGAGCGCTCACCGAGAACCTGACGCGGCTGGCCCGCCAGTTCCTCACGGCCCTCACCCGGCCCCAGGTCATCCAGCTGCGGCGGCTCGTCATCGCCAACGCCGACGCTTTTCCGGAGCTGGGCGCCGCCTGGTACGAGCAGGGCTTCGAACGGGTCCTGGCCACCCTGGCGGACACCTTCCGGCGCCTCACCGAGCAGGGGCTCCTCAAGACGCCGGACCCGCTCCTGGCCGCCCACCACTTCTCCGGTCTGCTGCTGTGGATTCCGGTGAACCGGGCGATGTTCCACGGCGGCCCGCAGCATTCCGCCGCAGACCTGGACCGGCTCGCGGAGGGCGGCATCCGCGCCTTCCTGGCCGCCTACGCCTGAGCCGCCGCACGCGCGCGGGGGCGTGTACGGCGGCTCGGGGCGTGTGCGGCGGCCGGGGGCGTCTTCGTGCCTTCGTCGCGTTACGACTCCTCGCGGAGCTGGGCCGCCACGGCGGCCAGCGGGCCGGTCTCCTCGGTGTGGCCCAGCGGGGTGAGCCGGGCGATCGCCGTGTCGAGGCGGGCGAGCGCCGGGGCGGTGCGCTCCAGGTAGACGCCCTCCACGACCGCCGCGAGGCGGACGCACTCGGCCCACTGCGCGGCGTGGAACCGGTCCGGGCCCGGTTCGCCCAGCTGACCCACGGCCTTCTCCAGCGCGGCGAGGGATTCCTCGTACTGCCCGGCGTAGGCGTGGACGCGCCCGTGCTCGTAGGCGAGGGCGGTGTCCAGGGAACGGCCGCGCGGCTCGAACGCGGCGGCGCGCGCGGCGTCGGCTATCCGGCCCGCTTCGGCGAGGTGGGCGAGGGCGTCGGCCAGGCCGTCCGGCCCCTGCTGTTCGGCCTGGAGGCGGGCGAGTTCGCGCAGGGCGTTGCTGAGCTGTTCGTAGCGCGGGGCGCGGCCGTGCGCGGCGAGTGCCTGGGCGAGGGCTTCGCGGGCCGGGCCGAAGTCGCCCGCCTCGCCGAGGAGCACCGCCGTCTCGGCGGCGATCATGGCGTGGCTCCCCGGATCGTCGTCCCAGCCGGCCGATTCGGCGGCGAGGGCGACGAACTCCGCCGTGGCGGCCTTGAGATCGTCGCCGGCGTGCAGTGCCCGCGCGCGGATCAGGCGGAGTTGGGCCGTGAGGCGGTCGTCCAGCCCGCCGTCGGCGACGTCCGGCTCGGCCAGGACGGAGTCGAGCAGGGCGATGGTGTCCTCCACCCGCCCCAGGTCGAGGCTCAGCTCGGCGGCGTTGCTGTAGGTGCAGTACGCGCGCGCCCGCTGGTCGCGGCGCAGGTCCAGCTCGGCGGAGCGCGTCAGCTGCCGCAGCGCCTCCTCGGGACGGCCCAGGTACATGCACGTTTCGGCCAGGTCGCCGTGGAGACCGGCGGTCTCGGCGACGGTGACCGGCCACTCGGCTGCCAGCCGTACGGCTTCGGCCAGATCCGTGTACGCCTCCTCCGCGTCCCGCAGGCCGATCCGGAGCCGGCCGCGCAGCCCGAGCGTACGGGGCAGGTGCCACGCGGGACCGTGCTCCCGCAGCAGGTCGACGAGGGCGTCCAGTTCCGTGACGGCGGCGGGCAGGTCGCCGGAGATGGCGCGGGTGCCGGCCCGCAGGAGTGCCGCGCCGGAGGTCTGCGAGGCGAGGCCGTGCCGGGCGGCGAAGGCGTGCAGCAGCTCCACCTCGGCGTATGCCGCCGCCGCGTGTTCCTCGCTCTGCACGGCCTGGAAGCGCAGGCCGAGGGCGGTCGCCCGCAGCCGCAGCAGGCGCCCCTCCTGGTACGGCGCGAGGCCGGGCGTCTCCTCGTGCAGCCGGACCGTGCGGGCGTGGACGGCGGTCAGCGCCGCCGCCTGCTTCTCGGGCCCGTCCCCGTCCGCCGCCTCCGCCTCGGCGAGTGCGCCGCAGGCGGCGGCGACGGCCGCCTCGCCCGGCAGCGCGGCGTCCTCGTAGAGTCCGGCGGCCTCTTCGTAGAGGTCAGCCGCCTCGGCGGGCTGGTTGCCGTCTCCGGCGCGGGCGGCCTCGTCGGCCAGCAGGTCCGCGCGGAGCCGTACGAGCGGGCCGACGACCGGGTCGTCGGGGTGGGTGTAGCCGGGGGCGGTGATCAGTGTGCGCAGCCGGGCCCAGCAGAGCTGGGCCTCGGGGTGCCCCCGCTGTTCCAGTTCCCTGGCCCGGGCGACGAGTTCGGGCACCGATTCGGGGAGGGCGGGGGTCTGGGGGGCGGCGGGTGCGGCGACCGGGTCGGCCGGGGACAGGTCGTCGAGGGTGCGGACGCGCAGGGTCAGTTCGAGCCGGTCGAGGAGCGGTGCGCGGTCGAGGCGGGTCCTGCGCCGGTCGGCGTGGGCCGTGGTGCCGTTGCGGGCGTCGAAGCGGGCGGCGAGGTCGTCGGCGCGGCCGCGTACCTCGGTGCGCAGTGCGGCGACGGTCCAGGTGCGGCCGGCGTATCCGGCGACGGGCAGTTCGGCGTGGCCGAGTCGCTCGACGCGCTGGAGAAGGACCTCCACGCCGGTGAGGAAGTCGTACTGGTCCTCGGGTGAGTCCACGTCCTCGAACAGGACCCGGTTCTCGGCGAGCAGTTCCAGGCCGCGGGCCTCGTTGCCGGTGAGCGCGCAGAACTCCAGGTGGCGGCCGACCTCGCCGGCCATGGAGGGGTTGCGGCGGGAGCCGCGGTAGCCGGCGAGGTGCACGGCGCGGGCGCGCTCGGTGTCGCCGGTGCGCAGCAGGGGCAGCAGTGCGTGCGAGAAGGAGCGGGCGGGCTCCTCCTGGCAGCTCTCCTTGCCGTCGAGGACGGGTTCCCAGGTGCGCAGGGCGCGGGCGTCGTCGCCGGTGGCGAGGTGGTGGAGGGCGCGTTCGCAGATCTCGCAGGCTTCGCAGTCGCTGAGCGGGGTGCGGCTGCGGGCCGCCCACAGCTCGTAGGCGGTGGTGGCGTCGTCCGTGCCGGCGTGGGCGGCGAGGAGGTGGACCTGTCCGTAGTAGGGCTGGAGGCCGAGGCCGGCCTTCTCGTACCGGTCGCGCATCTCGGTGAGCCACTGGCGCAGGGCGCTCAGCGGGATCTCGGGCAGGGCGCGCAGGGCGTTCGCCACCCATTTGAACCGCCAGAACAGCAGATGGCGCAGTTGCTCGGTGAAGATGTCGGGCTGCTCGTCGAAGAGGTTGAGCAGGCGGGCGAAGACGACGGGCGCCTTACGGGGTTCGGCGCCGTAGGTGTACGCCTCCTGGAGGGCGAGGAGGGCGCGGACGAGGGCCAGTGGGTCGTCGAGCTGTTCGGCTGCGTCGGTGAGTTCCTCGGCGGCGATGGTACGGGCGCGGCCGTAGGGGCGCTGCTGGTTCTCCTGGAGCCCGGCGTACAGCTCGTCGGTGTTCTGGGGTGCGGTGGGCATCGTCAGCTGTCCTTGCGGAGGGCGTGGGCGAGGAGGTCGAGGAAGGAGCGGTTGATCAGGCTCGATTCGGCGGGCCTGAGCGGGCGCCGGGACAGCAGGGCGGCCTGCCCGTACAGGGCTTCGGCGCTGGTGCGGGCCAGTTCGGGTTCGTCGATGGCGACGGCCGTGCGGACCAGCGGGTTGAGCTGGTTGAGGATCAGCTGCGCGCGCGGGGCCTCCTGGCGCAGGGCGCCGAGGATGTCGCCCCATACGCCGCCCTGCTGTTCGCGGGCGAGCTGGGAGCGGGTGCGTTCGTGCCGGGCGTCGCGGCTGTCGATGAGGAGGGCCGGGGCGGAGGCGGGCTGGAAGGTGCGCAGGGCGACGTCGCAGTCGAAGACGGCCAGCGCGTCGCGGGCCATCGCCAGGTAGGGGGCCGCGGCGAGTTCGGTCTCGCGCTCGACGGGGTCGAGGTGGGCGGTGAGGGTCGCCGGGTCGAGGTCGGCGACGCTGACCTCGGGCCGGATCTCGGGGAGCCGGTGGACCAGTTCCCGGTCGTAGGTGTAGCCGCCGTTGACGACGCCGAGTCCGGCGGCCGAGGCGATCGCGGCGACCTGCCGGAACTCCTCCACGCTGTTCGTCACGAGCACCGTGCGGTGGGTGCGGGCGAACTCGTCCAGGCTGGTGCTGCCGTCCGTCGTCTCGAAGGGCAGCCAGGGCAGCAGCATCCGCAGGATCTCGTCGTCGTGCACGGCGAGCGACTTGACGGCGAGGTGGTGGGCGCGCAGGAAGCGGGCGAGGAGTTCCGGGTCGCTGGCGGCGACGCGGGAGATCCAGGCGCGCAGCCGTTCGGCGAGCGCGTCGCGTACGGCGGCGAGGGTGTCGTCCTCGTACAGGGATTCGCGGGAGGCCGTGGGGCGCAGGCTCTCGGCGTCCACGACGCAGCGGACGAAGAACGCCCACTCGGGCAGGATCTCCTCCGCCTGTTCGGAGAGCAGCATGCCCTTGATGTGGACGCGGTGGCCGTGGCGGCGGCCGGTGGGCACGGCCTCGGGGAGGACGCAGGCGATGCCCTTGAGCCCGACGGCGGGCAGGTCCAGGTCGATGGTGTCCAGCGGCTCGAACCCGAAGACCTCCGTGCCGTACGCGGCGAGGGCGCGGGAGCGGGCGCCCGGTGTCGGGTGGTTGCGGGCCCAGGGGGCGGGTTCCGGGTTGACGCGGGCGCCGGGGCCGCCGGTTCCGTCGTCGAAGGTGACGGGGTGGCGCAGCAGGGAGCCGTACTGCCGGGCCAGGGCGTGGACCTGGGTGGGGCGGGTCCACTCCCCCGCGTCGGCGCGCGGGGTGAGGGTGACGGTGGTGCCGGGGCGCGGGTGGGCGGTGGCGGGCAGGGTGCGGACGGTGTAGCTGCCGTCGCCGCGTCCGCGCCATTCGACGGCGGGTGCGTCGGGGGTGCGGGCGGAGCGGCTCACGACGTGGATCTCGTCCGCGACGAGGAAGCAGGAGAGCAGGCCGATGCCGAACTGGCCGATGAAGTCGCCGCGCTGTTCGGCGATGCGCTCGGCGCGTTTGCTGCTGCGGCCGATGGTGGCGAGGAAGGCGTGGACGTCGTTCTCGGTGAGTCCGACGCCGTCGTCCTCGATGCGTACGACGGTTTTGTCGGCGTACAGGCGGATGCCGTACGCGTCGGCGGCGGCCGGTTCGAGGGTGTGCCGGGCGGTGAGCGCGTCCACGGCGTTCTGCAGGAGTTCGCGCAGGTAGACGCGGGGGCTGGAGTAGAGGTGGTGCGAGAGGAGGTCGACGAGGCCCCGGAGATCCACCTGGAAGGTGCGGTCGTCGCCGGGCTGGGTGGAAGCGGTGTCGGGCGGAGTCATCGGCAGTCCGGGGGTGAGGCGGGCGGATGGGGTGGCGGCGGGTGCGTTCAGACGCGGCGCTGGTGGCGGGCGAACTGCTTCTCGGGTTCGCCGAAGTAGGCCCAGGGCCAGCGGGTGAAGGCGCCGTCGAGCGCGTGGAAGACGCGCTTCGCCGTCTGCCGCTCGTCGGCCAGCGACAGGGCCATCGCGAAGATGTTGAAGTCGTGCTGCCAGCCGGGGCTCCGCCGGTGGGCGGGGTGCAGGATGCTGTGTTCGGCGGCGCGGCGCAGCTCGTACTGGATCTCGGGGGTGCGCAGGCAGTCCGACTCGTCCGACTCCACCCAGTCCTCGATGTGCGCCATGGCGATGACGCAGCCGAGCCGGTCCCCTTCGGGGGCGCGGGAGAACGCGTCGCGGGCGAACCGCATGGCCTGGCCGGGTTCGCCGCTCCAGCGGGGCTGCAGCTGGGACAGCCACTCCAGGTGGGTCTCCAGGTCCAGCGGGGCGCGGCGCAGGGCGGCGTCGCGCCGGACCTCCGTGATGTCGGCTCCGAGGGACATGCCGCGGCCGGACATGAGGAGCTGGCGCCAGGGTGTGACCCACTCCGGGCGCAGCTCGGCCGCCTCCAGCAGGTGTTCCTCGGCGATGCGGAGCCGTTCGAAGAAGGTCTGCCACTGTTCCCGTGTCACGTTCGCGGCCCGTGCTCCGGTGCGCGCGTCCCAGCCCCATCTGATGTGGCGTGCCCCGGAGATGAGGAGGGCGGTCGCCCGGTGTTCCTTGTCCTCCTCGACGGCCCGGCCGATCCATTCCTCCACGCCGTCGAGCTCCGCGAACTCGCCCAGGACCCGGTGGTCGGTGCCGATGTCGAAGGGGGCCAGTGCCGTGCGGACGGCCTCCCAGTCCCCGGCGTCGGCGGCTTCCACCAGCGCGAGCACCCGGGTGTCGCCGAGGGCGCGCAGGGTGTACATGCCGTTCTTCGGTTTGCGCGGGGCCGGAAGCACGTGCGGGTCGGGCGCCGGTCTCGCCTCGTCCCTGCCGAAAAGCTTGCCGAACATACAGCGCCCTCCCCTGGTCCCGCCTGATCGTTCGGTGCAGCATAAGCGCCGGGGCGGGCCGCGGCTCCACAGGGTCTTCACGGGTGCTCCACGCCTCCGGTACGGGGTGCGTGCGGCGGTGCGGTCAGGCCCGCGCCTCCGTCAGGGCCCTCTCGAACTCCTCGTACGCGGCGGCGTCGAAGAGCACGAACCGCACTTCTTCGACCGGGGCGGCGGCCTCGGCCAGCACGGTGCGCACGGCGATGCGGGCTCCGTCGTCCATGGGCCAGCCGTAGACGCCGGTGGAGATCGCGGGGAAGGCCACGGTACGCGCGCCCAGCTCGGCGGCCACGCGCAGGGATGTCCGGTAGCAGGACTCCAGCAGGGCCGACCGGTCCTCGGCCGCGCTCCACACCGGCCCGACCGTGTGCACGACCCAGTGGGCGTCGAGCCGGCCGGCCGTGGTGGCGACGGCGCGGCCGGTGGCCAGCCCGCCGCCGTAGTGCGAGGCGCGCAGCTTCCGGCACGCGGCGAGGATTTCGGGGCCGCCCCGGCGATGGATCGCGCCGTCCACTCCGCCCCCGCCGAGCAGGGAGGAGTTGGCTGCGTTGACGACGGCGTCGACGGACTGCCGGGTGATGTCTCCCCGCACCAGGGTGACTTCGACGGCGGAAGGTGTGCTCATGCGGCCATCATGCCGGGGCCGGCCGGGCGGCCGGTCGGGGCTCCGGGGAATCCCGTTGCGGTGTGATCATCACACCGTTTACCGTCTCGGTCATCGGCGTGTAGCTCAGTCAGGAGAGCACCGGGCTCTGGACCCGGAGGGCGCAGGGGCGGAACCTGCCACGTCGGCTTATGAACGACAACGCTGAGCAGCAGCCTCTCGCAGCGGCCACGTCCTACCCGGAGAGCCGGCTGGCGGCGGCCTTCGTGACCGCGCTCACCCATCAGGACGCCGAGACCCGGCACCGCGCCGAGATCCGCGGCCGGCAGTGGCAGGACGTCCTGGCCGCCATGACGTCCGGCCGGGTGACGGTCGGTTCGCGCACCCCCGTGGCCGGATTCCCGTCCTGGGTGACTCCGGAGGTGCTGCGGGGCGGTTTCCCGACCGGCGCCGCGAGCGCGGGCGGCCCGCTCCAGGAGCACGAGACCGCGGCCGCGCGGGACTTCGGCGTGCCCGCCGAGCGGCGCGCGCTCTTCGCCCACTGCCTCACCGAACCGGGGCTCGCCCGGCTGTGGGACCTGCTGGACAGCGGCGCCTACGAGGTCGGCGTGCCCGAGGAGGCCGCGCTGCTCACCGTCGCCTGGCTGGTGCGCCACGGGGAGTCCGGCGCGGCCTTCGCTCTCGTACGGGAGCTGGAGCCGTTCGCCGACCGGCTCCGCTTCCTACCCCGCCCGGCCGGCCGCCCCGGCCCGGACGCGGGCGCCTGCGTCCACCGGCGCACCGTCGCGGACACCGCGGGCACGCTGGGGCGGCGGCGGCCCAACACGGCCGTCGAGACGCAGCGCGAGGCGCTCGCCGTGTGGCAGCCGTTCGGCGACGAACTGCTCGTCCACTGGCTGGCCACGGCGCGCGACGGCCGGGTTCTCGCGCTCGTCCCGGACGCCGGCTGGCAGGCCCGGAGCGAGGAACTCCTCGGCCGGTACCGGGAGCTGGCGGCGCGGCACACCCTGTGCGGCAAGCACCGCGACCCCAAGGAGAACCTGGGCATCCTGTGCGGGGCACTGGAGGAGGTCGTCGCGCGGCGGCCGCTCACGGCGCGCCGGCTGGGTCTGCTGCGGCACGCCGTGCGGTCCATGGTGCGGCGCCGGGGCCTGCCCGGCTCCGACGCGCACCTCGCCCTGCGCCGCCGCCAGGCCACGCAGGCGGCGCTCCCGTCCCACCACGCGCTGGCCCAGCTGATGCTGCGCCGGCTCGCCGCGCTTCCCCCGGAGACGGGCATCACCGATGTCGCCCCGTACCTGTGCCCGGTGACGGTGCGGGAGGGCGAGGACACCGGTCTGCCCGCCGGGGCCGTGATCCCGGCGGCCATCGGCCGGGCGGTCGAGGCCGCGCTGAGCGCGCCGCTCGCCACGCTCGTCGAGCGCGGGGTGGTCCCGTCCGCCGAGGTCATGGCGGAGCTGGTCCCCCAGCTCGTCGCCGCCGCGACCGCGCACGCGTACGACGACGAGACGCTGCGCGCCCTGATGGCGGCGAACTACCGGGCGTTCCGCAGGCGCCGCTCCCTGCTGCTGCTCGACCTGGCGCAGCAGGTGCGGGTCGAGGAACTGCCCTGGGTGCGGGCGGTTTCGGGCCGGCGGTCCGCCGTACCGGGCGCTTCGGACGACGACGGCGCGCTGTCCGTGCTGCGGCAGCTGGGCGAGCTGGCCGTGCAGGCGTTCCCCGGAACGCTGCTGCCCAATCCGCTGGTGCGGGAGTTCGGTGTGCTGGGCCGTCAGTGCGACCTCGGCGCCCCGTTCGTGGAGGAGCTGGCCGCCGACATCTTCATGGGGACGTTCGGCCCGAAGTTCCTGAAGGCGGCGCGGATCGCCGGTGATCTCCTCGGCGGCACGCTGTACGAGCGCTACTACGGCATCGACTACGACGCGATCCGCAACCTGGCGATCGTCGAGGCGAGCGAGGCCTTGGCCCGCGCGGGCGGCGCCCGGACCAGTCCCGGGTTCGCCCGGCTGTGCGCGGAGCGGGCCGGAGCGGCGACACGGCAGTGGTCCACGGCGGCGAACGGCGTGGTCATCGAGCAGGCGCAGATCCTCACCACGCACAACCTGGCCACGCTGGTGGGCCGGGTGGGCATCGCCCCTCAGCCCGGCTGGGCGGATCTGGCGCACCGCTCCTTCGTCACGGTGTGCCGGCTGGTCACCCGCGTCCAGGGCGACCCGTGGCCGCTCCGCACGATCAAGGACGCCGCGTACGCGTGGCGGCAGATGGTCTTCCACCTGTCCCTGTGCCCGGAGGCGGAGCGGCGGCGGCTCGTCGCCGGCCTGGCGCGGGAGGCGGCCCGCCACCCCGCCCATGCGGCCACCCGGCTGGCCCCGGCCCTGGCGGGCCTGTCCCTGGTCGCGGAGGGCGGCGCCTTCGGGGCGGACGGCACGGCGGACGGCGGACGGGCGCGGCGCTTCACGGGGTGGACGACGGAGCGTCACTGGATGCGGTGAGGCGGGGAGCCTGGGGCGTGTTCCGAAAGTCCCGCAACTCCTCCAGCCGTTCGAGGTCGTCGTGCGCCGACTTCCGCTCCTGCGGGGTGAGCCGGATGCCCGCCGCCCTGGCTAGTGCGGAGGCCGCCGTCGCGTCGTCGCCGAGGCGCCCGGCGATGTCCGCGCGCAGGACGAGGAGGCGCAGCAACCGCACCGGGGTGGGCTCGTCGCCCTGAAGATTCAGTACGCGGTCGATGACGCGCGCCGCGCTCGCCGGGTCGTCCTTGGAGTCGGCGAGCAGGGACGCGTGGTGCAGGGCCCGCTCGAAGGTCCCCTCGGGAGCGGGCCGGTGGTGATGGTCCGGGCTGATCGGCTGCCCGACACGCAGGCAGTTTCCGCCGGGATCGGTCACCAGGAACTGGCGCACGCCGTACGAGGTGTCCTTCAACGGCCCGATCCGCGGCAGCCCGCGCGTGGGAACCCTCCCGTACGCGGCCTTGAGCCCGGCCCGGAAGGCGTGGTGCAGGGCGTCGACGTCGTCGGTCCGGATGTAGCACGTGCTGTAGGAGGCGGCGGGCTCGTACCCCTTCATCCCGAAGAAGTGCAGCTGTATCCCCCCGCGTTCCACGACGGCGTACGGGTTGGGGCTGCGCTGCTGGAAGGTCACCGCGAATCCGAGAGCGGCGTAGAAGTCGATGACGGGCTGAATGGCCCGGCAGGGCAGCATCGGAATGGTCGTCTCAGTCACACCCAACAGTCTAGTCAAACTTGACTACTGCGTGTCGGACTTCCGGACTCCTCTCCGCCGGGCCGCCGTTCACCAGTTGCGGGGCTCGATCATCTCCTCGACGTCCACGTCCGCGAAGCCGTAGGCCGTGGCGAGGAACCAGAAGTCCTCGGCTATCTCCTCGCGCGCGACCGTCTCTATCTCGCTGCCCGCCGCTTCGAGCTTCTCCTCCAGCGCGTTGAACTCCTCCGTCGCCGCGTGGGACAGCACGTACAGGGCGGCCAGGTCCGAGGGCTTTTCGGCCTCGATCCGCTCGCACAGCCGGTGCAGGATCGCCCGGCCCTCGTCCAGGAGGTGATCGGGAAAGTACGCGTCCTCGTACAACGGCTGCAGGAACGCGTGCTCCGTGACCTGCTGGTTCGTGATCGGCATGGCGCCCCACCCTCGTGATCGACGTGATCTCCGTATCGTGCACGACGGCACTGACAACGGGCCGCCGGCGAAGGCGGGGCGCCCGCTGCGGGGGCGGCTGTTGCGGCCGGTCCCGCAGCGGGTTCGGGGGTCAGCCCCGGCCGAGGAGCTGGTTCATGCGGTCGATCTCGGCGCTCTGCGAGGTGATGATCCGGTCGGCCATCTTCTTCGCCCGGGCGTGGGCCCCGCCGGACCGTTCGGCCTTGGCCATCTCCACGGCACCCTCGTGGTGCTCGATCATCATGTCGAGGAAGGCCGTGTCGAAGGCCCGGCCCTTCGCCTTCTTCAGCTCGGCCATGTCCTCGCCGGTCATCATGCCGCTCATGTCACCCATGTCGTGGCCGGAATGGTCCATGGAACCCGCGGCCGGGACGTCCTCGCCCCAGGAGGTGAGCCACCCGGAGAGCGTTTCGATCTCCGGGTCCTGGGCCTTCTTGATCTCCTCCGCGAGCTTCTTGACCGCCGCCGACCGCGCGCGGCTCGGCGCGAGGTCGGCCATCTCCACGGCCTGGCGGTGGTGCGGGATCATCCCCTTGGCGAAGGCGGTGTCGGCGGCGTTGTGCTGCCCTGCGGAAGCCGGCGCCGAGGCGGAAGCGGAGGCGGAAGCGGAGGCGTGGCTGCCGTGGGCGGGGGCGCTGTCGCCGTCGCTGCCGCAGGCGGCCAGCATCAGGGAGGCGGTGCCGGCCGCCACGAGGGCGACGGCGGTACGGCGGAGCGTCGAGCGGTTGACGGTCATCGTGGTGCAACTCCTTCGCGCGCGGCACCCCGTGGGTGCACGCGGTGGCGTGTACGGAAGTACGGAAGAGGGCATGGCACGGCACCGGCGCCCGGAGTCCGGGCGGGCGGGTGCCGTGCGGGCCGCGCTCTAGATCCGCAGGAGTTGCAGTTCGGACAGGTCGGGCGGCGCCCGTGCGTCCCGTGCCGACTCCGGCACGCTCTCGGGCCGTACGGCGACGGCCGGGCCGGCGCTGAACGCGGCGCTCAGCGCGGGCGGGGTGTACGGGGAACCGATCCCGGTCGCCGCGCACATCTGGTCGGCGTGGCCGACATGGCCCGTCCCGCCGGCGGAGTGCGCGCACTGCCCGGCGCCGGTGGAGCCGGTCTCCGCGTGGGGCATCGCCATGGTGCGGGCGTGGTCGGCGCGGACCGCCGGGAAGGGGCTGGCGGGCAGGGCGTGCATGCCCAGGATGCCGGCCAGTACCGCGAGGACCAGCAGCGCGTACAGCCGCCCGGTGGGCCGGTTGCGGGTACGGCTGCGCGTGGTCACCGCCTCATCGTACGAGGCCGTACCCGCCGCGCCCGCCAGGGGGCGCCGCCGGCCGGCGCGTCCCACCGGGGGCGACCCGATGGTGTGTCAGTCCCGCGTGCCACACTTCCGCCCATGTCACTCGCCTCGCTCACGCTCGACCACTGGCGGACCTTCGACCGGGCCGCCGCCCGACGCACGGCCCGGGAGGCCGCCGACCGGGTGGGCGGCCGCGTGACGCTCGTCGAGGCGACCGAGCATCTGGGCGGGCCCCTGCACCGGGTCCGCATCGAGCGGGACGGCCAGGAGTTCGCCCTGATCCCCGGCGGCCTGGTGCGGCTCGGCTTCGATCCGGACGCCTGGCAGCCGACGCCGGAACAGAGCGCCGACTACGCGCAGAGCGTGGAGCAGGGCTTCGGATACGGGCCCGATCCGCGCGCCCATCTCGCGCAGACGCTCAGCGCTCCCCGGAGCGTCCGGCTGGAGACCGTCCTCATGGCCGTGGACGACGAGGAGCTGACCGCGGCCCCCGCCGAGATGCCGGCCGCTCTCGCGGCGCGCGGCCTGCGCATGCCGCATCCCGACGAGTGGGAGCACGCCTGCGGGGCCGGGGCGGCGACCCTGTTCCGGTGGGGCGACGACTACCCCCCGGGCTGCCTCCCGTACGGCGATCCGCTCGGCCCCCTGAAGGAGCCGAACGCCTTCGGCCTGCGCATCGCGTACGACACCTACCGCGCCGAGCTGTCCAGCGACACCACCGCGATACACGGCGGCGACGGAGGGGAATCGGTGTGCGGCGGCTACGGCCTGCTGCTGGCCTGGCTTCCGCTGGCCACCGCCAACCGCAACCCGTCCATGGCGGAGTTCGTGTACGGCCCGGACGGCGAGGACATGTACGAGGACTTCACCACCCGCCCGGTCCTGCCGCTCTGACCCGCGTCCGCACGGGCGCGCCTCACTGGACCGGGCTCGTGTGCGGGTGCGGCAAGGAGCCGGGGCCGTCCGGCCGCCGGGGGTCCGGTGCGGCGGGGCGGCGGCGGTAGTCCCCCGGCGGCAGCCCGGTGACACGTTTGAAGGCGACGCTGAGGGCGCTCTCCGAGCCGTAGCCGACGTCACGGGCGATGGCGGCGAGCGTGGCGTCGGTGTCCCGGAGCCGACGGGCGGTCAGTTCGATGCGCCACTGCGTCAGGTACTCCAACGGCCCCCGGCCGACGGCGTTCTTGAAGCGGGCGGCGAGCGTGGAGCGGGAGACGGCGCAGACCCCGGCCAGTTCGGCGACGGTCCAGGGGTGGGCCGGGTCCCGGTGCAGGGCGGTCAGGGCGGCGGCGGTCACGGGGTCGGCCAGGCCGGCCATCCAGCCGGAGACGGTGTGCGGGGCGCGGGCGAGGTGCAGGCGGAGGGTGTGGACGAGCATGACGACGGCGAGGTGTTCCGCCACGAGGGCGGAGGCCATCGGCCGCTCCGCCAGTTCCTGTTCGATGGCGGCGAGCACCTGGGCCACCGTCCTGGCGTGCGGGGCGCCGGCGGGGATGTGGATGACCGGGGGCAGCCGGTCCAGGAGCAGTTCCCGGGCGCGGGGCCCGAAGGAGAACCGGCCGCCGACGAGGAGGGTGTCCTCGCCCCGGCCCGCCCGCGCGGTGCCGTTCCCGGCGGCCGTGAAGCGGGGCGCGGCGGGGACGGGGGCGATGTCCGGGCCGCTGCTGAGCGTGGAGGGGTAGGGGCCGGTGAGGAGGTAGCAGTCGCCCTCGGCGAGGTCGAGCGGTTCGCCGGCGCCCTCGACGTCCAGCCGGCAGGAGCCGCGCCGTACCGCGTTGAACTCGGCGCCGGACGGCGCGTCGAACCGTACGGCCCAGTCCCCGCCGGCGGTGAGGCTCGCGGACAGGTGGGCTCGTACCTCCAGCAGGGCCAGGACGTCATGCAGCGGGTCCACGCTCGCCTCCCGTGGGACGTTCGCTGAAGGACGCTGGATTGCAGACCATAGCCCGTCCAGTATGGGCCGCCTGGCGTGGCCGTACGGCCCGTTCCCCGCACCGGGCTCTCTCCACCCGGTGCGGGGCCGTGCCTCGGTGGCCGTCCGGCCGGGTCAGGCGGAGCCCTCGGGGGTGGCGATGACGGCGAACGCGCCGCCCTGCGGATCGGCGAGGACCGCCATGCGGCCGGCGACCATGTCGAAGGCGGGTGCCAGGACCGTGGCTCCGGCGTGGACCGCCGCCGCCTGGACGTCGTCCACGCTGTCCACGTTGAAGTACACCTGCCAGTGCGGCGGCACGCCCTCCGGCATGCTGTTCAGGTCCATGATGCCGCCCACCGGGCGTCCGGCGACCTGGAACTCGATGTAGCCCTCGGCCCCCTCCATCTCGGAGCGTGCCGTGGTCACCGGCAGGATGGACGAGTAGAAGGCCGACGCCGCCGCCGGGTCGGGGGTGACGAGTTCGCTCCAGATCAGCGCGCCGGGCTCGTTGACGACGGCCGCGCCGTCGAAGGTGCCGGGCTGCCACAGGCCGAAGACGGCGCCCGCCGGGTCGGTGACGACCGCCATGCGGCCGAGGTCCATGACGTCCATCGGGCCCACGACGACCGTGCCGCCGGAGTTCGTGACGGCTGCGACGGTGGCGTCGATGTCGTCCGTCGACAGATACGTCGTCCACGCGGTCGGCGGCATCGGGTCGGGCACCGTGCCGTCCGGGTTCATCGCCTTCATGATTCCGGCGACCGGCTTCCCTTCGAGGGTGCAGAGGGAGTAGCCGCCCTGCTCCGGCGGGCCCACCTCGCCCTGCCAGCCGAAGAGGTCGCGGTAGAAGTCGATGGCCGCCTGCTGGTCGGGGACCATGAGGTCGATCCAACAGGGGGTGCCGGGTTTGTAGGGGGTGTTCATCTCGGGCACGGATGCCTCCGGGGATGGGTCTCGGGATGGTCTCGGGGTGGACTGAGCGTCCCTACCCGATTCGAACGCACGAAATCGACCCGTACAGGTGAACTACCCCTGGTCGCCGGCCCGTCAGGGCTTCGGCGCGGGAGGCAGTTCGGTGTGCCTGACCGTGTAGCCGCCCTTGGTCACCGGGGCGTACGCGGCGGGAGCCATGCAGGTGCCGACCTGGGCCTCCACGGGATCGGCGTCGCCCTGCGGCAGGAGGTTCACGCCGTTCCAGGAGAAGCCCACGCGGTCCCGCGAGCGCCCCTTGTCCTTGCCGCCGTCGTAGACACTGAATCCGACCCGCTTGCCGATGTCCTCCACCGGACCGCCCTCGCTCGCCCCGGTGATGACCGCCGTCAGCGTCGCGGTGTGGGGGCCGGTGACCAGACAGTCCACGCGGCCTTCCGACGTGTAGGTCTCGTCCCGGTCGGCGGAGTAGTGGGAGATCCGGACCGTGCCCCTGGCATCGGTGGGAAGCCCCCCGGGCAGCCCCGGCAGCGGCCGGCTGTACGGGTCCGCCCGGGCGTCGAAGCTGAACGAGCGGATGTCGTCGTCCGGATAGTAGGGGAGGACGAACTCCGCGCTCCCGCTGACGCTCGCGTACGGGGCCTTGGGCGCGGGTCGATCGGCGGAGGCGGCGGAGCCGGCACTCAGGGGTACGGCGACGACGAGTGTGGCGAGCACGGCCGGGAAGGCCATGGCCCTGGGGCGGAGGATCGCGGTCATCGGGCTCTCCAGATGAGTCGGGGCCCCGTTGGCGGGGTTGCTCCCATCCTTGCGTCCGGCCCCGTCCGGGCCATCCACCGCGATCCGTAACTCCCGACGGGCACACCTCAGCCGCTCGGGCTAGCGGCATCAGCCTCGGGGCGCACACACACGCCCCCGCCGGGTTCGTCAGGAATCGAGAAGCGCGCGGCGGAGGGCCGTACCTAGCCTGCCGGTCATGGACACCTCGCGCACACATCCCTGGTTGCGCCGCGTGCGCGACCGTATCGACCGGGAGTACGGCAAGCCGCTGGACGTGGAGGCGCTCGCCCGCGCCGCGCACATCCCCGCCGGGCACCTCAGCCGGCAGTTCCGTACGGCCTACGGCATGTCCCCGTACGCCTATCTCACCGCGCGCCGCATCGACCGGGCGACGCTCCTGCTGCGCGGCGACCTCGACCTCGAAGCGGTCTGCCGGGCGGTGGGCTGTGCGACCCCGGGGGTGTTCGTCACCCGTTTCACCGAGCTGACCGGCCTGACCCCGGAGTCCTTCCGGAGCAGCCTCGCGGGCGACCTTGCCGGTTCGGTGGACGGGCCCGGCGCAGCCGCCGCGGCCGGTATCGAGGCGATGCCGGTGTGTCTGGCGCAGCGGGTGGCGCGAGCGGTCAGGAATCAAGAAGCCCAGGCGCGGCAGCGGCCCCTAACGTAGTGACCAGGGAGCCCCACTCCCCCGAATCCTCGCTCGACCAGCCGTTTTCCACGAGAGGAACACTCACCATGTCGTCCACGGACTCCACCGAGAACTACAGCGGATTCACGGCCGAGGAGCGGGCCGCGATGAAGGAGCACGCCCGCGAGGAGAAGAAGGCGGCCTCCCGGCGCGGCGCGTCCCGCGCGGAGAAGGAGGCGGCCGCCGAGCAGGACGTCCTCGCGAAGATCGCCGAGATGCGGGACGCCGACCGGGTGCTCGCCGAGCGCGTCCACGCCATCGTCAGGGCAACCGCGCCGGACCTGGCGCCCAAGCTCTGGTACGGCATGCCGGCGTACGCCAGGGACGGCAAGGTCGTCTGCCACTTCCAGTGCGCGGAGAAGTTCAAGAACCGTTACGCCACCCTCGGGTTCAGCGACCAGGCCGCTCTGGACGACGGCGCGATGTGGCCGACCACGTACGCCCTCACGACGCTCGACGAGGAGATCGAGGCCCGTATCACCGACCTCGTCAAGAGGGCGGCGGGCTGACCCGCGCCCGCGGCCGTGATGGGAGACTGGCCCCATGGACATGGGCCGTGAGTCCCGGTGGGAGAAGGACGCGATGACGGTGGAGATCGTCTTCGCGCTCGTCACCGGCGCCGTGCCGGCCGCGGCCGTCTTCGCGCTGGTCTTCGGGTTCGTCGTCGTTCTCGGGGTGACCGGCCCGCTCCGGCACGACATCCTGACCGGCGGGGCGGTGGCCGGGGCGGGCGCCGGGGTGTGGCGCGTCGTGCGGGTGCTGCGGCGGTTCGACGGCCGGCGGCGGCAGGGGCACTGAGCGCCCGGCGGAGCGGGTCGGGTCGGGCCCGGCCGCCGTGCCGGGCTCAGTTGCCGGGCGGCAGCAGGCTCCGGGTCAGCGAGAACGCCGAAGTCGCCATGCCCAGCAGCGCGTTGACGCGGCCGAGGATGCGGTTGGCCCGGTCGGCGTCCTGTGCGCCGGCCGCGTCCGTCAGGTCCTCGGCGTACTCACGGGCCCTGACCGCTTCCTCCGGCGGGGCGCCCTCGGCGTCCGCTTTCAGGGCGGTGGCCAGCTGGTGGTAGGTGATGCCGGACAGATCGGCGGTGCTGTCCCGCCCGCTGCTCTGGGCCACCCCGTGCGGGCTGTTGATGTTGACCGCGGCGAAGCCGCCCTCCGAAGCCGTGATGTGCATCGAGTCGCCACTGCTCCCTGTCCACATGAAGTTCTTCCGGTACTCGCGCCAGCCCTTGCGGGTGAGGGCGTAGGAACCGAACCGCCACCCGTCGATCCGTACGAGTTTGTGTTTGACCGGCTCCGCCAGGACGAGCATGGCGTCGGCGCGGTTCCATTGCCGCTCGTCGAAGTAGGGGCCCATGCGGACGCGGGTGCCGAGGCTCGGGGACCTTCGGCAGATCTCCTGGAACGCCTGCTTCTGGTAGAGATTCAGCTGCGCCGGACTGATGGAGGGCGCGGGCAGCTTCCACCGGTGGAGCGTGGTCCGGAGCTTCGCGTATCCCGCGTACACCAGGGCGACGCACAGGACCAGGACGAGAACCTCCACGCGGACTCCCGTTTCCCTCTGTCGTCAAGGGCCTTGATTTTACTCGGAGTTGGGGTTCGGCGGATAGAGGGCGACGCGGTGCCGGGCGGTCGTGTCCCCGCCGGTCCGCTGCCAGGGTCCGACGGCGGGGTCGGCCCCTCGGTATGACGTCGGAGTTGGCTCCCCGGTATGACGCCGGGCGGATGGTCGCGCGCCTACGGTTCGGGCACCGCGCCGACGCCGAGAAGGGACTCGCCATGACGACCGCCGCCTCCACCGCACCGCACCGCCGCCCGCTGCCGCAGCGGGCGGCCCGGCTCCTGGCCCACGCACTGCTGGCCCTGCCCGTCACCCTTCTCGCGCTCGGGCTCGCGGTGACCGGCGGCGCGGCCCTCGCCGGGCGGGCGCAGCGGCGGCTCGCCGCGCTCGGCGGGTCGGACGCGGCGGTGCGGGGCGCGGGCGCCGCGGTTGCCCCGGACCGCTTCCGGACCGTGGTCGGTCGGGCCTTCCGCGGCCTGCCGGCGAATCTCCTCGCGTTCGCGGTGACCGGTCCCTGCGTGGTCCTGCTCGTCGCGCGGGGCGTGTTCTACCCCCTGGCGACGGCGGGCGAGGACGTGTCCCACGCCTGGGGCGGGCCCACGGCGGCGGGCGCGTGGGCGGCCCACTTCGCGATCGCGCTGGCCATGGTCACGGTGGTCGCGGCGGTGCTCGTCGCGGTCCGGCGCCCGCACCGCTGGTAGCGCGCCCGGTGCGCCGTACACCGGCGGCCAGGACGGCGCCGGGTGGGCACCGATGAGTTTCGGGGGCCGCGCCGGTCAGCACTGGTACGCACCTGAACAGGAACGGAGCAGTGCGCTGGCAACCCCCATGGTGGACTTCATCATCTCGCTCGACGGCTACGCCTCCGCGGAGGGCTGGCCCGGTTTCTGGGGGATGGAGGGGCCCGAATACCTGGCGTGGCTCGACACCGAGGGCGAGAAGCGGCATGTCAGCCTGATGAGAACTCGGAGCGGCCCCTGCGTACGCTCGGCAGCCTCACTCTGGTCCGGTCCCTGCTGGCGGCCGGGCTCGTGGACCGCTTCCGGGTCGTCCTCTTCCCGGTGATCACCGGCGCCACCGGGCGGCAGCGGATCTTCGACGCGTATCCCGATGTCCGCCTCGACCTGGTGGAGAGCCGCCTCTTCGACCGCCGGCTCCAACTGCTGGAGTACACGCCGACCGTCCTGGACGGCCCACCCGGTCAGCCGTCCTGAGTCCGCGGTTTCGGTGTCACCCGGCGCACAGCCGCAACATACACACCGAAAGCACGGTGCCGCACCCTGTGCGAGTTGCCGCATGCGGACCGTTACCTGCACCATGGGGGTATCGTCCGGGTCGGCTCGTACGGCCTCACGCCAGGGACGGGATGGGTGCGGCATATGGCCAGGTACTTCGAGAACGGCGCCGGGGAACTCGTATCCGCCGCATTGTCCGGCTTCGCCCGCGCACACGCGGAGTTGGTGCGGTACGACACCGAGGACGGTTTCGTCACCGCCCGGCACACCGCCCCCGAGCGGCGGGTGGGTCTGCTGTCGGGGGGTGGTTCGGGGCACGAGCCGTTGCATGCCGGGTATGTGGGTGCCGGCATGCTGGACGCCGCCTGTCCCGGCCGGGTGTTCGCCTCTCCGCACAACCGGCAGATCTTCCGGGCCTCGCGCGCCGTGGCCCGGCCGGCGGGTGTGCTGCACATCGTGAAGAACTACACGGGCGACCGGATCAACTTCGGTATCGCCGCGGAGCGCCTCGCGGACGCGGGGATCGCCTGCGCGCGGGTCCTCGTGGACGACGACCTCGCCACCGACTCCGAGGACATCGCGGCCGGGCGGCGCGGCACGGGTGCCACGGTGCTCCTCGAAAAGATCCTGGGCGCCGCCGCGGACACCGGCGTGGGGCTGGACGCACTCGTCGAACTGGGTACGGGCCTGGTGGCCCGCAGCCGTACGCTCGCCGTCGCGTCCGCCGCCCATCACGCGCCCGCCACCGGCGAGCCGGCGTTCGTCCTGCCGGCCGGTGAGCTGGAGTACGGCGTCGGCATCCACGGCGAACGCGCCGCCCGCACCCGCGCGCAGGGTGCGGTGGGCGAGCTGGTGGAGGAGATGACCGGGTCGCTGCTGGACGCGCTGCGGCCGGGGCCCGAGGAGCCCGTCATCGCACTGGTCAACGGGCTCGGTTCGGTCACCTCGCTGGAGTTGTACGGCGTGTTCGGCGAGCTGGGCCGGGTGCTGGACGCCCGGGGGGTGCGGATGGCCCGCCAGTTGGTGGGCGACTACGTCACGGCGCTGGACATGCGGGGTTTCTCCCTCACGCTCATGGTGGCCGACCGGGCCACGCTCGATTTCTACGATGCGCCCGTGCACACCCCGGCACTGCGGTGGTGACGGAGCTACGAGGAGGGCCCATGACGAGCAACGCTCTCGACGGCGCGCGCACCCGCGAGTGGGCGGAGCGCTTCGCCGAGTCGGTCCATGCCACGGAGGCCGAGCTGACCGCGCTCGACCAGCGGGCGGGCGACGGTGACTTCGGCGCCAACCTCACCGCCGGCGTACGGGCCGCCGCCCTGCTGCTCGACGGGGTCGGGGCGACGGCCGGTCCGGCGGACTGTCTCGGCGCCATGGCCACCGCCTTCCTGGACGAGGTCGGCGGGACCAGCGGCCCCCTGTTCGGACTGCTGTTCCAGGCTCTGGGGCGGGCTGCCGGGCCGGGGCCGGAGCTGACGACGGGCGCGCTCGCCGACGGTGCCGCCGAGGGCCTGGCGGCGATCCGCCGGGTCGGGGACGCGGCCCCCGGCGACAAGACGCTGGTCGACGCGCTGGCACCGGCGGCCGGAGCGCTGCGGGCAGCCGGTGGAACGCCACCCGCCGAAGCCCTGGCCGCAGCCGCGGCGGAGGCGTGGCAGGGGGTGCGCGAGACCGCGTCCCAGGCGGCGCGCATGGGGCGGGCCAGCTACCTGGGTGAGCGCGCCACCGGTGTCCCGGACCCCGGAGCCGTGGGCATAGCCCTGTTCTTCGCCTCCGCCGGCGGCACGGTCGACTCGCTGGCCCCCCACCTCGACGGCTACTGAGCATGCGTCCGGAGTGCCCGTTACGCGCCCAGGCGACTGCGGGCCCAGCCGACCAGTTCCGGGTCGGCGAGGCTGCTGACCCAGAGGTCGGCCAGCTCGTCGTCCGGGTCCGGCGGCCGTGTCCCGAGCCCGATGACCCGCAGACCCGCCCGGCGGGCCGACTCCATTCCGGTCAGCGAGTCCTCCACGGCCAGCGCCTTCTCGGGCGGTACGCCGCAGAGGCGGGCGGCCGCCCGGTAGACGTCCGGCTCCGGTTTCGGCCGCACCCCGTCGCCCGCGACGACGACATGGGCGAAGCAGCCGAGGAGTCCGGCCCGGTCGAGGCACGATTCCACTGTGTTCCGGGGGCAGTTGCTGGCCACCGCGAGCGGGCGGTGACGGGCGGCCTGCCGGACCAGCGCGGCGGCCCCCGGCATGGTGACCGGGTCCTCCGCCACCAGCGCCGTGAAGGTGGTCAGCAGGGTGTCGGCGAGTTCCTCGGCGAGCTCCGGTTTATCGGTCTCCCGCGCCATCAGGACGCCGCAGTCGGTGTAGTGCACGCCTTTGGCACGCTCGGCGAACCCGGCGGGCGGGGTGAGTCCATAGATCCGGAACGTGATGTTCCGGGCCTCCTGCCAGTGCCTTTCCGTATCCATCAGGGTGCCGTCGCAGTCGAAGACGATGGCGGACGGGGACCAGGAGAGGATGCGATGAACTGTCATGTAACCACCGTTCTCTGATACTGCGCCGACCGTTTCGGTACGCGGGCGCAGGGGTGTGCCGAAGGGCACACATAAGGAAGGGGGAATGGACGCGGCCACTGCTCCGCAGCCGCTGCGGCGAGGTCGATACCGCCGTGTGTCCCGAGGCGGGCCCGGACCCTCAGATCCGGTCCACCCGAAACATCATGGTCGTTACGTTAATTAGGCGACATCAATTTCCGCAATCACCAATTCGAGTGCATCGGAAAACCGCCATGGACGCCGCGCACGCCCCGTCCCCTCCCGGCCGAAGGTCGCGGCCGCACGCCGGCCGGTCACCTATCACCCCTGGTGGGGAGCCTTGTGCGGGATCAATCCCGACCGGTCCGGGGGTGGGTCCGACGCACTTCCCGAAACGATTCTTCCGACGCGGCACCGGGAGAGGCGAAACCATCCACACACCTGGCCGGACGACGAATAATAAGATCTTCGCGCGATGCGACTGCGCCCCTCGGGGGAGAGCGGAACATATTTTCGCGTCGCGGCTCCAGCACATATGAGCGAAGGTGGAACAAGTGCAGGACAGAGCGCGCGCAACCCGCAAAGTGCTTCTGGAATCGGCGGCTCATCTATTCGTCGAACGGGGATATGCGGGAACGAGTGTCAATGACATAAGCGACCACTCGGGAAAGACGAGCGGGGCGATCTATTTCCACTACTCCAGCAAGGAGAAGCTGGCGCTGGCCGTCGTCCGGGCGCAGTTCGCGACCTGGCCGCAGCTCGCCGCCGCGTACGCCGCACCCGGTGTGCCCCCGCTGGAGAAACTGGTCGTCCTGAGCTTCCGCGTGGCCCAGTCGCTCAGCGAGGACGTCCTGGCCCGCGCCGGCGCGCGGCTGTGGGCGGAGCGCCGCGCCATCGAGGCACCCGTGCCGACGCCCTTCGGCTCCTGGGCGCTGGCCTGCGCCCGGCTCCTCGCCCAGGCCCGTGCACGGGGCGAACTCGCGGCCGGGGTCCAGCCGTCCGCGGCGGCCGTGGCGCTCGTCTGCGGGTTCTACGGGCACTGCACCCTGACCGACGAGATGCCGGGCCGGTGGGGCTGGACGGAGCGGCTGGAGCAGTGGTGGCGCATGGTCCTCGCCTCGCTTCAGGCGGAACCCGATCCGGGGCTGCTCGCCCGCGCCCGCGCCCGGATTCCGGTACGGCCCGGCGCGCCGTGCGCCGACGCGCTGATGCGCCGCAGCGGCTGAGCGACCGTCGGCGACGCGCGTCAGGCGGTCGTACGAGCTGTACCGGCGGTCGGCCGGTGCGCGCGGTGAGGCGCCGGCCCTGCGCCGGATCGCGGACGCGCACGTCGTGCTCGGGAACCATGAGCCGGCCGTGTCGTGTCGTACCACCGCAAGGTCGTCGCGACGCTGCGCGAGCAGCGCCACGGGGTGTTCCTGGCTACGAGCCTCACCAACCCGGGCGCCACCCTGCGCCAACTCGGTGCACGGTACGCCGCGTTGGCGGCGCAGACAGAGGCGCCGGCCATCCGCCGGGAGATGGGCGGTACGGCCGACTACCTGGCGTTCGTGGCCCGCACCCATCTCCACCGCGGCGACCGCGGGGCCGCCCGCACCGCCTGGGAACAGTGCCTGGAACTGGGACTCCGGCACAACATGGCCCAGCACATCGGAACAAGCCGCCAGGGCCTCAGTCGAGGCCCCGGTGGGTGGCCCACAGGGTGCTTGCGCGGGTTGCGGCCTCGGATATCAGGGTGGCCAGTTCCGGGCGGTCGGGTACCGGGAACGACACGTAGGCGCCGCGGCCGCCCTCCACCGGCCGGCCGTACGCCTTCGCGGCCAGGTGGCCGTCCTTCAGCAGCCGGATGTTGAGGGTGGTGAGCTGGAACTCCGTGCCGCGACGGGTGTCGGTCCAGCGCAGTTCGGGCGGGATGGTGACGTTGACCGCCAGCGCGCTCACGTCCAGGTCGCTGTTCATCCCCGCATGATTTCACGCCGGTTCGCGCCGGGGCGCGCGGCGCATTGGGTGGGGCTGCTGTGCTCCCGTGGGGGCTCGCGCGCTCTACCGGGGCCGCTGGGGCGCGGAAATGATGAGCACACCGCAGGTCAACCAGCTGATCCGTCCGTCCGCCCTTCCGGGCCGGCGGACGGACGGCGGAAGGAGCCCATGGTGTTGCTGCTCATCTCTCCGGACAGCGTCGAGGAAGCCGTCGACTGCGCGAAGGCCGCGGAACATCTGGACATCGTCGATGTGAAGAAGCCCGACGAGGGGTCGCTCGGCGCCAACTTCCCGTGGGTGATCCGGGAGATCCGGGACACGGTCCCGGCCGGTACACCGGTCTCGGCGACCGTCGGGGACGTCCCGTACAAGCCGGGCACGGTGGCCCAGGCGGCGCTCGGCGCCGTCGTCTCCGGCGCCACGTACATCAAGGTGGGTCTCTACGGGTGTACGACGCCGGATCAGGGTATCGACGTCATGCGGGCGGTCGTGCGCGCGGTGAAGGACTACCGTCCGGAGGCGCTGGTCGTCGCCTCCGGGTATGCCGACGCCCACCGCGTCGGCTGCGTCAATCCGCTCGCCCTCCCGGACATCGCGGCCCGCTCCGGGGCCGACGCGGCCATGCTCGACACCGCGATCAAGGACGGGACGCGGCTGTTCGACCATGTGCCGCCGGACATGTGCGCCGAGTTCGTCGGGCTCGCCCACGCCGCCGGGCTGCTCGCGGCCCTCGCGGGCAGCGTCAAGCAGGCCGACCTCGCGACGCTGACCCGGATCGGGACGGACATCGTGGGGGTGCGCGGGGCGGTCTGCGAGGGCGGCGACCGCAATGCAGGAAGGATTCAGCCGCATCTGGTGGCCGCGTTCCGGGCGGAGATGGACCGGCACGCCCGCGAGCACGCGGCCGGCGTCACCGTCGCGGGCTGACCGCCCGGTGGACATTGACGCGACCGACGCGTTGTGCGAGGAGCGCGCGCCCGCCCGCCGGGGCGCGCGGTTCGCGGTCGTCGACCCGGCCACCGGGGAGACCTTCGGCGAAGCCCCCGACCAGCACCCGGACGAGCTGGACGCGGTGATCGGCCGGGCCCACCGGGCCTGGCCCGGCTGGCGGGCCGACCCCGCCGCCCGCAGCCGGGCTCTGCTGGCCGCCGCCGACGCCGTGGAGGCCGCCGCCGACGGCCTCGCCCGGCTGCTCACCCGCGAGCAGGGCAAACCGCTGGCCGAGTCGTACGCGGAGACCGCCCGCACGGCGGCCCGGCTGCGGTACTTCGCGGAGCTGGCCCCCAGGACGCGGCGGATCGACGACGGCCGGCCGGTGCGCAGCGAGGTCCGCTGGCGCTCCCTGGGGCCGGTCGCCGCGATCGTGCCGTGGAACTTCCCGCTGCAACTTGCGGCGGCGAAGTTCGCGCCCGCGCTCGCGGCGGGCAACACGATGGTCCTCAAGCCGTCCCCGTACACCCCGCTGGCCACCCGGCTGCTGGGGTCCGTGCTGGCCGGGGTGCTGCCCGAGGGGGTGCTGACGGTCGTCACCGGGCGCGAGCCGCTCGGGGCGCGCCTGGCCGCCCATCCGGGCATCCGGCACGTCACGTTCACCGGTTCGGTGGCCACCGGGCGGGCGGTCGCCGGGGCGGCGGCGGGCTCACTGGCCCGGGTGACCCTGGAGCTGGGCGGCAACGACGCGGCCGTGCTGCTCGACGACGTCGATGTGGAGGGCATCGCGGACCGGCTGTTCTGGGCGGCGTTCCGCAACTGCGGGCAGGTGTGCATGGCGGTGAAGCGGGTGTACGCGCCCGCGCGGCTGCACGCGGAGGTGGTGGAGGCGCTCGCGGCGCGGGCGAAGGCCGTCGCGGTCGGCAGCGGCCTGGACCCGGACACCCGGCTGGGTCCGGTCAACAACGCCCCGCAGCTGGACCGCGTCGCGGAGCTGACCGCACGGGCCCTCGCGGACGGTGCGCGCGCCGCGGCCGGCGGGCACCGGCTGGACGGGCCGGGGTACTTCTTCGCGCCGACCGTCCTGACCGATGTGCCGCCCGGCAGTGCGGTGGTGACGGAGGAACAGTTCGGGCCCGTCCTGCCGGTATTGCCGTACGGGCACCTCGACGAGGCGGTCGCCGCGGCCAACGGCACCGGCTTCGGGCTGGGCGGCTCCGTCTGGGGCACCGATCTCGACCGGGCCGGGGAGGTCGCCGGCCGGCTGGAGTGCGGGACGGCGTGGATCAACCACCACGCCGAGCTGTCCCTCGCCCAGCCGTTCGCCGGGATCAAGGACAGCGGCGTAGGGGTGGCGGGCGGGCCGTGGGGGCTGTACGGCAATCTGCGCCCGTTCGTCGTCCACCGCCCGGAGGCCGACGCATGACGCCGACGCGGTTCCGCGCCGCGGTGCTGCGCTCGTACGAGGAGCCGTTCGCGGTCGAGGACGTCGTGCTGGACGGCGCGCTCGCCCCCGGTGAGCTGCTGGTCGAGATCGCCGGGTGCGGGATGTGCCGGACCGATCTCGCGGTCCGGCGGTCGGCGGGCCGCAGCCCGTTGCCGGCGGTCCTGGGCCACGAGGGGTCCGGGGTCGTCGTGCGGACGGGCGGCGGCGCGGAGTCGCGGATCGGCGTCGGCGACCATGTCGTGCTCGGCTTCGACTCGTGCGGGCACTGCCGCGGTTGCCTGGGCGCCGCCCCCGCCTACTGCGACTCCTTCGCCTCCCTCAACCTCTTCGGCGGGCGGGCGCAGGAGCCGTCCCGGCTGACCGGCGCGGACGGGAAGGCGCTGGCTCCCCGCTGGTTCGGCCAGTCCTCGTTCGGCGCGTACGCGCTGGTGTCCGCCCGCAACGCCGTCCGCGTCGACCCGGCGCTGCCGGTCGAGCTGCTGGGGCCGCTCGGCTGCGGGTTCCTCACCGGGGCCGGGGCCGTCCTGAACACCTTCCGCGCCGGGCCCGGCGACACGCTGGTGGTGCTGGGCGCGGGGGCGGTGGGACTGGCCGCGGTCATGGCGGCCGGGGCCGTCGGGGTGCCGTCCGTCGCGGTGGACCGGCATCGCGAACGGCTGGCGCTCGCCGAGCGCTTCGGCGCGCTCCCGCTGTCGGCCGGTACGGCCGGTCTCGCGGAGCGCATCCGCCGGCTGACCGACGGCGGCGCGCGGTACGCGCTCGACACGACGGCGTCGCCGCGGCTCGTCAACGAGGCCCTGCGGGCGCTGCGGCCCACCGGCACGCTGGGCCTGGTGGCGCGGCTGCACAGCCCGCTGGCGCTGGAGCCGGGCACGCTGGACCGGGGCCGCGCCGTCCGGCACATCTGTGAGGGGGACGCGGTGCCGGCGCTGCTGATCCCCGTACTGACCGGGCTGTGGCGGGCCGGCCGGTTCCCCTTCGACCAGCTGATCCGTACCTATCCCCTGTCCGACATCAACGAGGCCGAACGCGACTGCGAGGCGGGCCGGGTCGTCAAACCCGTCCTGCTCCCGGAAGGAAGGACCCCATGAACGAGGCACTCGGCACGATAGCGGCGAGCCCGGACTCGGCGGGCGTGGACGGGGGCGTGGGTCTGACCGCGCTGCTGGTGGCCGCCGCCCGGTCGATCGAGACGCACCGCCGGGACAGCCTGGCCCGCGATGTGTACGCCGAGCACTTCGTGCGGGCGGCCCCGGCGTGCGCGGGCTGGCCGGTGCGCATCGAGCAGGTCCCGGACGGGGACGCCGACCCGTTGTGGGGGCGGTTCGCCCGGTACTTCGGACTGCGTACGCGGGTGCTGGACGACTTCGTCGTACGGTCGGTGCTCGCGGGCGCCCGGCAGGTGGTGCTGCTCGGCGCCGGCCTCGACACGCGGGCGTTCCGGCTGGACTGGCCGCCGGACTGCGTGTTCTACGAGATCGACCGGGCGGGTGTGCTGGCCTTCAAGCACCGGGTGCTGGCGGACGCGGCGGCCGTCCCGAGGGCGAAGCGGGTGCCGGTCGCCGTCGATCTGCGGGACGACTGGGCGACCGCGCTGACCGGTGCCGGGTTCGACGCCGGCGCGCCGAGCGTCTGGCTGGTGGAGGGCCTGCTGTTCTATCTGCCGGGCGCCGCCGAGACGTATCTGATGGACACGGTGGATCTGCTGGCCACCGGGGGCAGCGCGCTGGTCTTCGAGGCGAAGCTGGAGGCGGACCTCATGGTGTACCGGGACAGCGCGACCTACACGGCGACGCGCGAGCAGGTCGGCATCGATTTGCTCGACCTCTTCGACAAGGGCCCCCGGCCCGATTCGGCGGGCCGTCTCGCGGCCAGGGGCTGGTCCGCCGCCACGCACACCCCGTTCGAGTTCACCCGCCGCCACGGGCGCGGCCCGCTGCCGGAGCCGAACGACGCGCTGGAGGGGAACCGGTGGGTGTTCGCCCACCGCAGCCGGTGACGGCGGCCGGCTCTACGGCAACGCGCGGGTGAGCCAGGCGACTTCGCCGTTCTCCTCGGTGGAGAAGTGGTCGTGGACGAAGCCGAGCTTGTCCAGGACGCGCAGCGAGGGCGTGTTCCAGGTGGCGACGGTCGACCAGAGCCGCCGGCGCCCGGTCGCGGCGGCGGCGCCGACCACGGCGCGGGCGGCCTCGGTGGCGTAACCCCGGTGGTGCGCGCGGCGCAGCAGTTCGTAGGCGATCTCCGGCTCCTCCTGGGTGGAGCGGCCGATGATCAGTCCGCAGTAGCCGATGAAGTCGCCCTCCTCCTTGCGCTGAATGGGGAGGAGGGCGATACGTGTGTGCTCGGTGGTGGCGAGCAGTCCGGCGATCGCCTTCCGGCAGCGCTCGACGGTGTACGTCTCCTTGCCGCGTCCGGTCAGGAGTTCGCTGAACTCGGCGGCGTCCGCTTCGTCCCAGGGGCGCAGGATCAGCCGTTCGGTCTCCAGGTGGTACGGCATGGTCTCGTAGGTGGCCATGCCCCTACTCTGCCCCGCCGGGGCCGTCAGGGCAGGATCGAGTCGACGTATCCGCCGTCCACGCGGAGGGCGCCACCCGCGGTGGCGGAGGCGTACGGCGAGGCGAGGTAGACGACCATATGGGCGATCTCCTCGGGCTCGATGAGGCGTTGCGGCAGGGGGCGTGGCGGCGGGGGTCAGTTGAAGGTGTCGGGGTCCGGTCCGGTGCGCAGGCCCCGGTCGAGGGCGGCGAGGGCGGTCAGGTCGGATTCGGTGAGCTCGAAGCCGAAGACATCGAGGATCTTCTCCAGGGCCTTGCAGGTCTCCACGTACACGTACAGGTCGCGGGCCGGGGTGGGCCAGTGGATGAGGTAGAGGTCGCTTCTCCGCTCGCGCCGCGTCGCCGGGACGGACCGGCCCGAACGGCCGGCCGGCCCCATAGAAGATACTTGCAGACGCGCATTAACGCCAATCGGACACTACCCGCGCCCGCCAATCGATGACGGGCGCGGCTCCCCCGGCCGCCGCCGCTAGCGGGCGTCCTCGAAACGGGCGAGGTGCTCGTCCGTGAGGCGGACGTCGCGGGCCGTCAGGGCCTCCTCGGCATGGGCCACCCGGCTCACTCCGACGATGGGGGCGATGCCCTGACGGTGCAACCAGGCCAGGACGACCTGGTTCTTCGTCGCGGAGACCTCCGCGGCCACCTCGTCCAGGACCGCGAGCATCCGGGTGGTGCCGGGGTGGTCGTACGTGTCGGGGAACTGCTTGTCCGGACGGGTGTAGGCGCCCCACAGCAGCGAGCTGTACGCCCACACGTCCAGCCCCTCGGAGCGGGCCAGGTCCAGGTCCTCGGGCGTGAGCATGCGGTGGGCGCTCTCGGCGAGCGGTGTGGACGGGCGGGGCTGTACGAGGGAGTGGCGCAGCTGCACCGCGGTCCAGGGCTCCACCCCCTGCCGCCGGGCCAGCGACCGGCCGCGCTCGACGCGCCAGGCGGTGTGGTTCGCCGCGCCGACCCGCAGGGCCGTCCCCTTGGCGACCAGCTCGCCGAAGGCGCCCACCGTCTCCTCCAGCGGCACCGTGCGGTCCTCGGCGTGTGCCCAGAGCAGGTCCACATGGTCGGTGCCGAGGCGTTCCAAGCTCTCCGCCATGCCCGCGTGGACGGCACCGGCCGACAGCCCTTCGGCGCTCTCCGGCCAGGCGTGCGGGACCAGCGGGTTCTGCCGGACCTTCGTCGCGATGCGCACGGACTCGCGGGCGCCGGGCCGGGCCCGGAGCCAGTCGCCTATGACCCGCTCGCTGGCCCCGCCGACACCGCTGGGGTCGGCCCAGAAGGAGTAGCAGTTCGCGGTGTCGAGCCATTCGCCGCCGCCCTCCACGAAGGCGTCGAGGATGGCGAAGGAGGTGGCTGCGTCCACCTGGGTACCGAAAGCCATGGTGCCGAGGACGATCTGCGGGTTCGTGTTGTTCGCGCTGTTCATGTCCCTCATGCTCGGTGCTGAAGTGCGCTCGAAGTCAAGTCCCCTTTCTCGCACGCTCTCTACCCCGAGGAGTTGTGGTGGCGGATCTCGCCGACGCGGTCGAATCGATGGAACAACTCGCCGTGGGCTGGCGGTCCCTGGTGCTCGACCGGGACGCCGGAGCGGACGTACGCGATCTGCCCGGAATCGCCGTGCGCTGGGCCGACTGCGCGTTCCCGTTCTGGAACTGCCTCACGCTCACCGAGACCGGCACCGGAGCCGCCCTCGCCGGAGAGCGCCTGCGCCAGGCGGCGGACATCATGCGGGCGAAGACCCGGCCCGGCTTCCTCTGGGTCTTCGACGACCTCCTGGACGAGGACGCCCGCGCCACACTGGACGCGGCGGCCGAACGGGCCGGCCTGGTCCACGCCTTCCCCGGCACCGGCATGGCCGGCGATCTGCTCCCGCTGCCCGAACCGTCGCACCCCGAGCTGGAGTTCGTCCGCGTCGCCGACGACGCACAGCTCCTCGCCTACGCGGACCTCAACTCCCGCGCGTACGGCTTCCCGCTGGAGGCCGGCCGCGACGGCCTCGCCGGCTCCGCGCTGTGGAAGAGCGGGGTCCACGCCTATCTGGGGCTGCGCCAGGGCGAGCCGGTGACCTGCGCCGCCACCGTGGAGGCGGCGGGCCGGCTCTTCGTCGTGCTCGTCGCCACCGATCCGCGCTGGGAGCGCCGGGGATACGGCGAGGCGGTGACGCGCAAGGCGCTGTACGAGGGCGGCCGCGCCACCGGCCTGACCCGCGCGACGCTGCACGCGACGGCGGCGGGCGCGCCCGTCTATCCCCGGATCGGCTTCGTGCCGAACACCGCGATGCGCTTCTACGGGCTGCCCGCCTGACAGTGAGGATTAGCCATGGCATCGCCCGGGGGTCTGACTCTCCGCCTGACTGACGCTTCGGTTGTCCTTCTGGGGAATCGTCGGCCTGCCGGGCGATGCCGTCTGGCGCGTGGCCGGTCGGGCTTCCGTGACTTCATAGGAGCCCGGCCAAAGGTCCCATCACTGTCTTGTCCGTCTGCCCGACCGGCTCGCGCCCTCCCACCGTTGAGCGTTGGAAGGGCAGCACACACCAGCATGGCAGACGAGATAGCGGTGGTCGGCGGGATCGACACCCACACCGACCTCCACCAGGCAGCGGTCATCGACAGCATTGGCCGGCACCTGGCCACCAAGCGGTTCGAGACCACGCCGGAGGGATACCGGCGGCTGCTGGACTGGCTCCGGTCCCACGGTGAGGTCCTCGCCGTCGGGGTCGAGGGGACCGGTGCCTACGGCGCCGAGATCGCACGCTTCCTCACCGCGAACGGGGTCGCAGTGGTCGAGGTGGACCGGCCGGACCGCAAGGCGAGGCGCGACAACGGCAAATCCGACCCGATCGACGCCTACGGGGCCGCGACCGCGGTCCTCTCCGGCCGGGCCGGAGGAACACCCAAGGCGCGCAACGGGATCGTGGAGGCGATCCGCGCCCTGCGGGTCGTCCGCAAGAGCGCCGTCAAGGCCCGCACCCAGACCATCAACCAGATCCGCACCCTCATCGTCACCGCTCCCTCCGTGGTGCGGGACAAGCTGCGGGGACTGTCCACGCGGGAGCTGATCGACACCCTGGCCCGCTCCCGTCCGGCCGGTGAACTCGACGATCCAGCCTGCGCGGTGAAGACCGTCCTGCGGCGGCTCGCCCGCCGCTACCAGGCGCTGGACGAGGAGATCAAGGACGCGGACAAGGAGATCGGACCGCTGGTCACCAAGGCGGCCCCGAGGCTCATCGCCCTGCCGGGCCTCGGCCCCGAAACCGCCGGCCAGCTGCTGACGAGCGCGGGCGACAACCCCGACCGGCTCCGCTCCGAAGCAGCCTTCGCCCACCTCTGCGGGGCCGCACCGGTCCCGGCCTCCTCCGGCCGCACCAACCGCCACCGCCTCAATCGCGGCGGCGACCGCCAGGCCAACAACGCCCTCCACACCATCGTCCTGGTCCGCATGAAGTACGACCAGCGCACACGGGACCACGTCGCCCGACGCACCGCCGAAGGCATGGTCAAGAAGGACGTCATCCGGTGCCTGAAACGGTTCGTCGCCCGCGAGATCTACCGCCACCTACCCCATGTGATCCACACCACCAAACCGCTCCCACAGACCGCTTGACGATCTACAGGAGCTTCACCGGTGCGCCCCTGACCCTTTGTCACGGAACCGTGGCATTCGGCGTCGCAACCCGCGGCCCGCACGGCCTGTCCAACCGGGTGGGACGACGGGCCGAACCACCCGTCGCCGGTGGGCGCGGCATCCGGCCGCGCCACATACCTCACCGGGGGGAAATACCTTGAACACCACTGCGCACACCCTGCGTTCGTCGCTCGCGGTCATGGGGGCCGGGCTGCTGCCGGCCGTCACCGGAGCCGCCCTGGCCCCGGTCGCCCTGGCCGACACGGGCGCGCCGACGCTGGAGGTGGACACCGCGGCGCCCGCGGAGATCGGCGGCGGCGGGCTGCCGGTCGCCTTCACCACCACGGCGTCCAACACCGGCACGACCGACACCTCCTCGGCACGGCTGATCTACCGCATCGACGGGGGCGACGGCCTGACCGACAACTCCCTGAGCCTGGAGTACCGGCTCGACGGCAAGGACTGGAAGCCGATCCCGCTGAGCATCGTCGAGGGCACGGTGTACGGCGGTGAGCTGCCCGAGCCGTTCCCGCTCGCCGCGGGCGCGTCGCGCACGGTGCCTCCGGCGCCGCCGGCGACAGCGATGTGGACGAGGTCGCGGTCGAGGGGCTGATGTCCCGGCTGTCCGGTGTGCCCGCGACCGCGACCGCCGGCGGGGCGGCCATCACCTTCCGGGCCACCGTCGACAACCCGACGCCCTCGGCGTACGAGAACGTCACCGATGTGCTGTTCACCAACCGTCACACCACCGTGCAGGTCCTTCGTTCCGGGACGTGGACGACGCTCGAACCGATCACCTCGCCCGCCGAACCGGATGTCTACGGCTTCGACGTCATCGGCAAGGATGTCTCCATCCCCGCGCACGGCAGCGCGTCCGCCGAAGTGCGGGTGACCTATCTCAAGGACGCGCCGGCCGGGAAGACCGAACTCTCCCCGTGCGCGATCGTCAACGAGGGCGACATCCCCTTCCGGGGCATCACCTCGTGCGGCGACCCGGCTTCGGTCCTGGTGAAGGCGGCGGCCACCGCCTTCCCCACCGGCAGCCCCACCCCCACGGCCACCGCCACCGTGTCGCCCTCCCCCACCCCGGCGGCCGGCCCCTCGGGCGGCGCGACGTCGTCCGGGATGACCGCGCAGCTGGCGCGGACCGGCAGCGGCGGTGTCTCCGCGACCGCGATCACGGCGGCGGGCCTGGTCGCGGTGGGCGCGGGCGCCCTCGGCTTCACCGCCGTACGCCGGCGGCGCGGCGACCGCGTCTGACCCGCCGGCGCGGACCGGGCCGGCCCTCGTGGCGGACGGCACCGCGTGGGACCGCCCCCGGCGGCTGCCGGGGGCGGTCCCTGTGAGCGGCGCGGATCAGCGGACTTCGAGGGTCCGCTGCTCCTTCAGCGACGCGCAGTTGGAGTTCTCCACGGAGGCGTACACATTGCCGATGTGGCCGCCCCAGCTGACGCAGTGGCCCTTGCCGTAGGCGTAGACCGGGCCGGCGTAGGAGGTGTAGGTCCCGTCGTCCGACGTGGACTCACCGGTGTCGGGGACGTAGAGGTAGGCACCCATGCTCTTCGCGGTGCCCGGAGTGGATCGGATGGTGACGACGCAGTTCTTTCCGTTCGAGGCGTTGTAGGTCAGGTACACCGTGCCGAGGTTGCCCACGGAGGTCGTGTTCACGGTCTTGTAGGCCGTGCCGCAGACCCCTTGCGGGGTGACGTTCGGCGCGGCGGAGGCCGTCGTGCCGAAGGCGGCGGTGGCGGCCACCAGGAGCGTGGTCAGCGCTCCGGCGGTGGCGGCAGTACGGATCTTTCGCATATTTCCCCCTTGCGGTTCGGGGAGCCTTTTGCTCCCACTTGATAGGACCCCCGGAGGGCGCGGATGGTTGTAGCCCGAACGTGTGAAATCGGTGGATGTGTGATCGATCAGGACAGGCCCGACTCCCCCGGCGCCGGGAGGAAGCCGGTGACCTGGAAGTACGTCAGATAGCGCGCCAGGACGTCGTCGGTGAGGGGCGGTCGGCTCACCCCGACCGCGGCCGCTGCGCGTTCCGTGCGGCCGGAGTCGAAGCGGCGGTGGTCCGCATCGTCCTCGCCGGCCCGCCCGTCGTCGCCCAGGAAGAGCTGCGCGGCGTTGTCCGGGTGCTCGGCGACGCAGGCCCGCCATTCCTCGGGGCTCACCGGCCGCAGCGCGTACCCGAGGCGGCCCGCCACCTCGAACACGCGGTCGAGGGACGGCGCCTCCGGGTGGGTGTAGTGGTACGCCTGTTCGGCGACCCGGTCGGCGGTGGCGAGCGCGGCGATGGCGGCGGCGACATAGTCCACCGGGACCCAGTCGGTCGTCCCGTGCGCCAGGTCCGGCACGGCCCCGGCCTGGAGGCAGCCCTTGATGAGCTGCCAGAGCAGGTCGCGGTCCTGGCAGGCACCGGTCGCGGTGTCGCCGCTGATGCGGCCGGGGCGGTGGACGGTCACCGGCAGGCCGCGTTCGCGGGCGAGGCCGACGAGCTGTTCGGCGACCCACTTCGTCCGGGAGTAGCCGTCGGGCAGCTCCTCCGCCGGGCCGGTCGGGGACGACTCGGTGAGCGGCTCGGGGTCCGTGCCGCGCGACGGGGCGTACACGCCGGTGGTGGAGACGTAGTGCAGGCCGGGCGAGCCGGAGTCCGCGAGGAGGCGCAGCAGCTCCTCGGTGCCGGCCACGTTGGGCGCGCGCAGATCGCCGTACGGGGCGGCGAAGTTGACCCGTGCGCCGTTGTGCAGGACGGGTCCCAGGCGGCGGGCGAGTGCGGTGCGCTCGTCCGCCGCGAGGCCGAGGCCGGGGGCGGCGAGGTCGCCGGGGACGGGGTGGATCAGGTCCGCGTACCGGGGGCGCCAGAGGCCGTAGTGCTCCAGGTTCGCCCGGATGCGCTGGGCCGCGCTGTCGGGGCTCGCGGCACGGACCAGGCAGTCGACCGGTCCGTCCGCCGCCTCGATGAGGTCCCGCAGCAGGAAGGCGCCCAGGAAGCCGGAGGCGCCGGTGAGCAGCGGCCGGGCGGAGGGGCGCGCGGGGCGGCGCACCGGGTCGGCTCCGGGGTCCGTGAGCCGGCGCGCGGCGGTGATGTCGGGGGCGAGCCGGACCTCGGCGGCGAGGTCCGGGGCCGCCGCCTCCGCGGGCTCTTCCTCCCCCGGCGCGCTGCCGAGCAGACGGTCCACGCCTTCGACGGTGGGGGTGGCGAACAAGGCGCGCAGCGACGGACGCCGGCCGCAGCGTTCCCCGATGCGGCGGGCCAGGGTCACGGCCAGCAGGGAGTGACCGCCCAGGGCGAAGAAGTCGTCGGTGACGCCGACCTCGGGAACGCCGAGGGTCTGGGCGAACACCTCGCACAGGGCGCGCTCGCGGGCGGTGCGCGGGGCGCGTCCGGCCGCGGTGGCCCGGTGGTCGGGTGCGGGCAGGGCGCGCCGGTCGGTCTTGCCGTTGGGCGTCACGGGCAGGGCGTCCAGCCGGACGTGGGCGGCGGGGATCATGTGCTCGGGCAGGGTACCGGCGAGGTGGGCGCGCAGTTCGGCCCAGCCGGGGGCGGCGCCTTCGGCCGGGACGGTGTAGGCGACCAGGCGCCGGTCGCCGGGGCGGTCCTCGCGGACGGTGACGCAGGCGGCGGCGACGGCGGGGTGTGCGGTGAGGACAACCTCGATCTCGCCGAGTTCGATGCGGAAGCCGCGCAGCTTGACCTGGTCGTCCACGCGGGAGACGTAGAGGAGGCGCCCGTCCGGCGTGCGGCGGACCAGGTCCCCGGTGCGGTACATGCGCCCGCCCGCGCGGTCGAACGGGTCGGCGACGAAGCGGGACGCGGTGAGCCCGGCCCGGCCGAGGTAGCCGCGGGCGACGCCTTCGCCGGAGACGTACAGCTCGCCAGTGACGCCCGGCGGCACGGGTTCGAGCCACCGGTCGAGGATGTGGACGCGGGTGCCGGCCACGGGGGCGCCGATCGGGACGGTGCGGTCGGGGGCGAGCGGGCCCCGGGCGTGCTGGGGGGCGCTCATGGTGGCGCAGACGGTGGTCTCGGTCGGGCCGTAGGCGTTGACGAGGTCGCGGCCCTCGGCCCAGGTGTGCACGAGGGCGGGCGGGCACGCCTCGCCGGCGAGGACCATGGTGAGGCCGGGGGGCAGGGAGTCCGGGGGCATCACGGCGAGGGCGGCGGGCGGGATGGTGAGGTGGGTGACGCCCCGTTCGCGGACGAGTCCGGCCAGGGCGGGGCCGGGCAGCAGGGCGTCGCGGGTGTCGATCTCCAGGCAGGCGCCGGTGAGCAGCCCCATGCACAGCTCCCAGAACGCGGCGTCGAAGCTGACGGACGCCATGTGCAGCACCCGGCTGCCCGGTCCGGCGTGCAGCCGTTCGGCCTGCGTCCCGGCCATGGCGCGAACGCCCCGGTGGGTGACGACGACGCCCTTGGGCCGGCCGGTGGAGCCGGAGGTGTAGATGACGTACGCGGGGTGGGCCGGGTCGAGGCGGGGGCGGGCGGGCGCGGTTGCCGGGGCGGCCGGGCCGAGGTCGTCGGTGTACAGGTGGGGCACCGTGTGCGGCGGGAGGCCGCGGTGGAGTTCGGGGGTGGTGAGCAGGAGCCGGGGGCGGGCGTCGTCGAGCATGTAGGACAGGCGCTGGGCGGGGTAGTCCGGGTCCAGCGGCAGATAGGCGGCGCCGGCCTTGAGGACGGCGAGCAGGGCGACGACGAGCTGGTGGGTGCGGGGCAGGGCGACGGCCACCCGGTCCTCGGGGCCCACGCCCCGGTCGGTGAGGTGGCGGGCGAGGGCGTCGGCGCGGGCGTCGAGTTCGGCGTAGGTGAGGGTGGTTCGGGCGTCGCGGACGGCCGGGGCGTCCGGGGTGCGCCGGGCCCACTCCTCGAAGAGGGCGGGGACGGTGGAGGGGGGCAGGCCGTCGGCGGGGCCGGTGCCGAGGGCGGTGAGCCGGGTGTGTTCGGCGGGGCTGAGCAGTTCGTAGGTGTGCAGGGGGCGGTCCGGGTCGGCGGTGACGGCGTCGAGGAGCAGGACGAGGCGGTCGGCGAGGTGCCGGACGGTGTCCTCGTCGAAGAGTTCGGTGGCGTAGTCGACGGTGGCCCGCATGCCGTCGAGGGCGCCGCTCCCGTCGTGGCGCTCGGTGAAGGCGAAGGACAGGTCGAACTTGCTGACCTCGGCCTCGGCGGGCACTCCGGTGACGGTGAGGCCGGGCAGGTCGAGGGCGGCGGGGCCCTGGTTCTGCAGGACGAGCATGGTCTGGAAGAGCGGGTGGTGGCTCTGGGCGCGGGCGGGGTTGAGGAGTTCGACCAGCCGCTCGAAGGGCACGTCCTGGTGGGCGTAGGCGGCGAGGTCGAATTCCCTTACGCGGCCGAGGAGTTCGCGGAAGGTGGGGTCGCCGGAGAGGTCGGTGCGCAGGACGAGGGTGTTGACGAAGAAGCCGACGAGTCCGGTCGCCGCCTCGTCGGTGCGTCCGGCGACGGCCGTGCCCAGCGGGATGTCGTCGCCGGCGCCGTGCCGGGAGAGGACGGTCGCCAGGGCGGCCTGGAGGACCATGAAGGCGCTGGAGCCGCAGGCGCGGGCCAGTTCCGTGATCCGGCGGGTGGTGGCGCGGTCGACGGTGAAGCCGAGGGTGGCGCCGGTGTGCCGTGAGGTGGCGGGGCGCGGCCGGTCCCGGGGGAGTTCGACCGCCTCGGGGAGCCCGGCCAGCGCGTGCTTCCAGTGGCTGAGCTGGCGGCACACGAGGCTGTCGGGGTCCTGTTCGTCGCCGAGGAGGTCGCGCTGCCACAGGGTGTGGTCGGCGTAGTCGACGGGCAGCGGCGCCCAGGACGGCTCCTCGCCGCGGACGCGGGCCCGGTAGGCGAGGCCCAGGTCGTGCGCGAGGGGGGCCAGGGATGTGCCGTCGGCGGCGATGTGGTGGACGACGAGCACCAGGACGTGGGCGTCGGGGGCCAGTCGGAGCAGGGTGGCCCGCAGCGGCAGGCTGTGCTCGATGTCGATGGCCTCGGCGGTGGCGGCGGCGACGCGGTCGCGCAGCTTCGCCTCCTCGACGCTCTCCATGGCGAAGGGGATGAGGACGTCGTCGGGTTCGGTGATGTGCTGGCGGGGCCCGTTCTCGCCCTCGGGGAAGACGGTGCGCAGGGCGGTGTGCCGGGCGATGAGGTCGGCGACGGCGGTGCACAGGGCGTCGGCGTCGAGCGGTCCGTCGATGCGCGCGGCGAGCGGGATGTTGTAGGTGGCGGACGGCCCGTCGAGGCGGTGCAGGAACCAGAGCCGCTGCTGGGCGTAGGACAGGGGCAGTTCGGCGGGGCGCGGCTGCGGTACGAGCGGGGGGCGGGTGCCGCCCTCGGCGCCCTCCAGGGCGGTGGCGAGCGCGGCGACGGTGGGGTGTTCGAAGAGGGTGCGGATGTCGGTCTCGGTGTGCAGGGCGGTGCGGATGCGGCCGACGAGGCGGGTGGCGAGCAGGGAGTGGCCGCCCAGGGCGAAGAAGCTGTCGTCGGTGCCGACCCGGTCCAGGCCGAGGACGTCGGCGAAGAGTCCGGCGAGGATCTCCTCCATGGCGCTGCGCGGGGCGCGGCCCGCCGCCGTGCGCGGGACGGTGGGGGCGGGCAGGGCGGCCCGGTCGATCTTGCCGTTGGGGGTGAGCGGGAGGACGTCCAGCGGCTGGATCACGGCGGGCACCATGTAGGCGGGCAGGTGCCGGCCTACGTGTGCGGCGAGCAGGCCGGGGTCCGGGGACTCGCCGGGCGCGAGGACGACGTAGGCGGTGAGGGTGCGGTCGCCGGGCAGGTCCTCGCGGACGAGGACGCAGGCGGCGCGCACCGCGGGGTGGTCGCGCAGAACCGTTTCGATCTCGGCGGGTTCGATGCGGTGGCCGCGCAGTTTGATCTGCTGGTCGGCGCGTGCGACGTAGCGCAGGGTGCCGTCGGCGTCCTGGCGGACCAGGTCGCCGGTGCGGTACATGCGGGCCCCGCCGCCCGCGAAGGGGTCGGCGGTGAAGCGGGTGGCGGTGAGGGCGGCGCGGCCGAGGTAGCCGCGGGCGACGCCGGCGCCGGCGAGGTACAGCTCGCCCTCGGCGCCGGGCGGTACGGGGCTCAGGGCCGCGTCCAGGACGTAGGCGCGCATGCCGTCCAGCGGGTGCCCGATGGGCGGGGCGCCGTCCGGGGCGTGACCGGGGCGGATGTGGTGGCCGGTGGCGAAGGTGGTGGTCTCGGTGGGTCCGTAGACGTGCAGGACGGTGGTGCCGGGGTGGTCGGCGGCGACGCGCTGCATGACGCCGGGGGCGGCGGCCTCGCCGCCGGCGGCGATGAGCCGGAGCTGCCCGAGGGCGCCGGGGTCGGTCTCGGCCAGGACGTTGAACAGGGCCGTGGTGAGGAACACCGAGGTGACGCCGTGCCGGGTGGCCATGTTCCGCAGGACGTCGGGCTGGAGCGGCCCCTCGGGGGCGACGACAACCCGGCCGCCGCGCAGCAGCGGGGTCCAGATCTCGAAGGTGGAGGCGTCGAAGACGTACGCGGAGTGCAGCAGGACGGCGTCGGCGGCGCCGTCGTCCCAGCCCCGGTGTGCGGCGAGGGCGGCGATGTCGGCGTGGCTGACGCCGACGCCCTTGGGCAGTCCGGTGGAGCCGGAGGTGAACATGACGTACGCGAGCCGGGTGCCGCCGGGTGCGGCGGGCAGCGGGCCCGGTGCGGCGGGTCCTCCGCTCTGGACGCGGCCGGCCCGGTCCACGGTGAGGACGGCCGTTTCGGGGCCGAGTCCGCGGACCCAGGGCAGGTCGGCGGTGGTGTCGTCGACGACCAGGACGCGCAGCGGGACGACCTCGGTGACCCGGTGGAGCCGTTCGGTGGGCCAGCGCGGGTCCAGGGGTACGTAGGCGCCGCCGGCGCGCAGGGCGGCGAGGGAGGCCGTGACGGTGGCGGCGGAGCGGGCGAGGAGGATGCCCACGCCGTCCTCGGCGCCGGTGCCGAGGCCGGTGAGGGCGGCCGCGAGGCGGTCGGCGAGATCGGTGAGCTGCCGGTACGTCAGCTGTTCGCCGGCCCCGGTGACGGCGACGGCGTCCGGGTGGCGGGCGGCCCGCTCGGCGACGACTTCGGGGATGCTCAGGTCCGCCGTGCCGGCGGGGAGGGCGGCGCCGGTGCCGTGTGCCACGAGCCGGTCGCGTTCGCCGTCGAGGAGGAAGGGCGCGGTGTCGGCGCGCCGGTCGAGGCCCTGGGCGAAGGCCGTCAGGAGCTGCCGTGTCCGGGAGACGGTTTCGGCGACGGTCTGGCGGTCGAGGACGGCGGCCCGGTAGCCGAAGGTGATGCGCAGGGTGTCGCCGGGGGCGACGGTGAGGGTGAGCGGGTAGTGGGCGGCGTCGGTGCCGCTGAATCCGGTGACGGCGAGGCCGGGCAGGCCCTGCTGGGCGGTGCGCAGGGCTTCGGCGTCCATCGGGTAGTTCTCGAACACGACGAGGGTGTCGAAGAGTTCGTCGAGGCCGGTGACGCCCCGGATGTCGCTGAGGCCGACGTGCTGGCTGCCGAGGAGCCGGCCCTGTTCGCTCTGGAGCCGGGTCAGGAGAGCGGCCAGGGTCTCGCCGGGGGCGGTGCGCAGCCGTACGGGCACGGTGTTGATGAACAGGCCGACCATGGATTCGACGCCGGGGATCTCCGGCGGGCGTCCGGAGACGGTGGTGCCGAAGACGACGTCGTCGCGACCGGTGAGGTGGCCGAGCAGCAGGCCCCAGGCGCCCTGGACCAGGGTGTTCAGGGTGAGGCCGTGGGCGCGGGCCGTCTCGCGCAGCCGGCCGGTCGTGTCGGCGTCCAGGTCGAGGACGAGCGTCTCGGGCAGTTCGGCTCCGCCGTCCGGTCCTTCGCGTTCCGCGAGGAGGGTCGGGGTCTCGATGCCGGCGAGGGCGGTGGACCAGGCGTCGAGGGCGGCGGCACGGTCCTGCTGGGAGAGCCAGACGAGGTAGGCGCGGTACGGGGTGACGCGGGGCAGGGCGGTGTCGTCGCCGCCGGTGGCGTACAGCTCGAACAGTTCTCGTACGAGCAGGGGCAGCGACCAGCCGTCGAACAGGATGTGATGGCTGGTCATGACCAGGCGGTGCCGGTCCGGCCCGGTGCGGACGAGGGTGAACCGGAGCAGGGGCGGGGTTGCCAGGTCGAAGCGGCGGGTGCGGTCGGCGGCGAGGAAGGCGGTGAGCCGGTCGGGTACCTCGTCGGCGCCGGTCAGGTCCAGTTCCTCCAGGGGTACGGGGACCTCGGCGGCGACCGCCTGCACGGGTTCGTCCAGGTCCTCGTGGAGGAAGCCGACGCGCAGGTTGGCGTGGCGGCGCAGCAGGCCGGCGACGGCGGCGCGCAGGGTGGGGACGTCGACGGGGCCTTCGAGGTCGAAGACGAACTGCGCGGTGTAGACGTCCACGGCGTGCGAGTCGTAGAGGGCGTGGAAGTACATCCCGGCCTGCAGCGGCGTCAGCGGGAGTACGTCCTCCAGTTGGAACCCGTTCACTTGCGTCCACCCCACTTGTTCTGCAGTCGGTCGATCTGGGCCTGGTTGAGCGAGACCAGGGGAAGGTCGGACGGCGTGTAGCCGCCTGCTCCGGGCTGTTCGGCGTGTTCGGCGATGGCGCGCAGGGCGCGGGCGAACGCCTCGGCGAGCGCGCCCACGTCCTCCTCCTTCAGCAGGTCGCTGGGCCAGGTCCAGCGGGCGACGAGGCGCGGGCCGTCCGGCAGGTCCTCGGTGTGCGCGTTGATGTCGAGGACGTGGTGCACGGGCATGCCGGGGTCCTGGCTGCGGGGGCCGCCGGCGTCGAGCAGGACCTGCCAGTCGGCGTCGGCCGCCCGGCCGGGGGCGGCGTACCGGCCCAGGTAGTTGAAGCCGATCTGGGGTGCGGGGGCGTCCAGCCGGGGGCCGGTGGCGGGGTTGAGGTGGCGCAGCATGCCGTGTCCGACGCCGTGGTCGGGGACGGTACGCAGCTGTTCCTTGACGCGCTTCACTGCGCGTTCAACGAGCGTGGCGTCGAAGCGTGCCGGGTCACGGGCGTCGAGGGGGCCGGGATCGACCCGTACGGGGTAAAGGCTGGTGAACCAGCCGACGGTGCGGGAGAGGTCGATGTGGTCGGCGAGCTGTTCGCGGCCGTGGCTCTCCAGGTCGAGCAGGACGGCGGTGTCCGGGCGCCGGCCCGCCGGGTGCCCTCCCGCCGGCCGCCGGGCGTTGACGGCGAGGGCGAGGGCGGTGAGCAGGATGTCGTCGACTCCGGCGTGGAAGGCGCCGGGGACGGTGGTGAGCAGGGGCTTGGCCCAGGTGGCGGGCAGATGGGTGGTGAGGGTGCGGGTGCCGTCCGCGGTGTCGAGGTGGGGGTCGAGCGGCCGGTAGCCGAGCTGCGGGTCCGGGGTGCGCAGCGTCTCCTCCCAGAGCGGCAGTTCGCTCATGCGTTCGGGGGTCTGTGCCTGTTCGGTGAGGAGCTGGGACCAGCGGCGGTACGAGGTGGTGGCGGCGGGCAGCGCGGGTGCGGTGTCCGGGGTGGTGACGGCCCGCCAGGCGTGGGCGAGGTCTTCGGCGAGGATGCGCCAGGAGACCGCGTCGACGGACAGGTGGTGCACGACCAGGAGCAGCCGGCCGCGTTCCCGGGGGCCCGCGTCGCCCCAGACGGCCTCGAAGACGGCTCCGGCGGCGGGCCGCAGGCGCCGGCGGGCGCGTTCACCGGCCTCGGTGAGGGCGGTGCGGGCGGCTTCGGCGTCGAGCCCGGCGATGTCCACGCGGGTGAAACGGCGGCGCGCGGTGACGGCTCCGGCCGGCAGGGTCTCCGGTACGGGATCGCCGGCGGCGGTACGGGTGACGCGCAGGCGGAGCATGTCGTGGTGGTCGGCGACGAGCTGGAGTGCGGCGACGAGGCCGTCCTCGTCGGCTCCGGCCGGGGTGCTCAGCACTCCGGACTGGTTGTAGCCGTCGCCTGCGCCGGGGCGGGAGAGGAACCAGGCGGCGATGGGGGTGGGTGCCATCGCGCCGGTGCCGTGGCCGGCCGGTTCGGCGGTGGCGTCGTCGAGCGGGGCGGCGACGGCCGCGATGGCCTCGGGGGTGCGGTGGACGAAGACGTCGCGGGGGGTGACGGCGAGCCCGGCCTCGCGGACGCGGCTGACGAGCTGGATGGACAGGATGCTGTCGCCGCCGAGCGCGAAGAAGTCGTCGTCGGTGCGGACGGCCGGGGCGCGCAGCACCGAGGCGAAGGCGTCGCACAGGACGCGTTCCCGCGCGGTGCGCGGTTCCTGGGCCGGGCGGCCGGCGGCGGGGCGTGCCGGTTCGGGGAGGGCGGCGCGGTCCGTCTTGCCGTTCGGCAGGAGGGGCAGCGCGTCCAGGGCGACGAACGCGCCGGGCACCATGTACGGCGGCAGGGCGGCGGTGAGCCGGGTGCGCAGTTCGGTGTCGGTGGGGCGGCCGGTGCCCGTGGTGTAGGCGACCAGGCGTCGTTCGCCGGGCCGGTCCTCGCGGATCAGGACGCAGGCGGCGGTGACGCCGGGCAGGGCGGTGAGGGCGGCCTCGATCTCGCCGAGTTCGACGCGGAACCCGTTGAGCTTGACCTGGTCGTCGGCGCGCGAGACGTAGTGGAGCAGCCCCTCGGCGTCGCGTCTGACGAGGTCGCCGGTGCGGTACATGCGGCTGCCGGCCGGGCCGGAGGGGTCGGCGACGAAGCGGGTGGCGGTCAGTCCGGGTCGGTGGAGGTAGCCGCGGGCCAGGCCGTCGCCGGAGACGTACAGTTCGCCGGTCACGCCGGGCGGTACGGGCCGCAGGGCGGCGTCCAGGACGTGGGCGCGGGTGTTGTCGACGGGCCGGCCCAGCGGTACGCCGCCCTCCCCCGCCGCTTCCCCGGCGGGTACGGGGCCGAGGGCGTGGGCGGTGGCGTCGATCGTCGTCTCGGTCGGGCCGTAGAGGTTGTGGACGCCGGCCGCCCAGGCGCGGGCGGCCCGCTGCGCCAGGGCGCGGGTGAGGGGCTCGCCGCCGCAGGCGACGGCCCGCAGCGCGGGGGGTGCCTGCTCGGGTCCGGTCTCGGTGAGCAGGAGCGCGAGGTGGGAGGGCACGAACTGGGCGATCGTCACGCCCTCCTCGCGCATCCGGGCCAGCAGCCCGGCCGGGTCGTGGTTGAGGGCGGGTTCGACGGGGCAGGTGGCGCCGCCGTGCAGCAGGGGCAGCCAGGTCTCCCAGACCGAGGCGTCGAAGCTGGGCGAGGTGCGGGCGAGGACCCGGTCGTCGTCGGTGAGGCCGAAGTGGTCCGCCATCCAGGCCATGTGGTTGGTGAGGGCGCGGTGGGTGACGACGACGCCCTTGGGCCGGCCGGTGGAGCCGGAGGTGTAGATGACGTAGGCGGCGTCGTCGGGGCCGGGCGCGGCGGTGGCGGGCGGTGCGCCGCGTCCGGGCGTCCGGGGGTCCGGGTCGCCGAGCGCGAGGCGGGGCACGGAGGTGAAGCGGGCGGCGCGCGCCGGGTCGTGGACGAGGAACAGGGCGGGGCGGGCGTCGTCGAGCATGTGGGCGACGCGGGCCTCGGGGTAGTCCAGGTCGACGGGCAGGCAGGCGGCCCCGGCCTTGGCCACGGCGAGCATGGCGACGACCTGTTCGGTGGTGCCGGGAGCGGCGAGGGCGACGAGGTCGCCGCGTCCGATGCCCCGGTCGTGCAGCCGGTGGGCCAGGTCGTCGGAGCGGGCGTCGAGTTCGGCGAAGGTGAGCCGCAGCTGTCCGGCCTGTACGGCGGTCCGGTCGGGGGTCCGGGCGGCCCGGGCGCGGAACGCCTCGGGTGCCGTCGGCGCGGGCACCGGCCGGACGGCGCCGCGCGCGGACCGGTCCAGGGCGGCGCGCTCGGCGTCGTCCAGGAGCGGGGCGGTGCGCACGGGTGCGTCGGGGGCGGCGGCGAGCGAGGCGAGCAGCCGGGTGAGCCGGGCGGCCAGGGCGTGGGCGGTGGCGGGGTCGAAGAGGTCGGTGGCGAACTCCAGGACGCCGTCCAGGCCCTGGGGCAGTCCGGTGTCGTCGCGGGTCTCGGTGAAGGTGAAGGTGAGGTCGAACTTGCTGATGCCGGTGTGCACGGGCTGTTCGGTGACGGTGAGGCCGTCCAGGCCGAGTGTGCCGCCGGCCTGGTTCTGGAGGACGATCATGGTCTGGAAGAGCGGGTGGTGGTCCTGGGCCCTGGCCGGGCTGAGGGCGTCCACCAGTCGTTCGAACGGCAGGTCCTGGTGGGCGTAGGCGGCCAGGTCGAAGGCCCGCACCCGGTCGAGGACCTGGGCGAAGGTGGGGTCGCCGGTGAGGTCGGTGCGCAGGACGAGGGTGTTGACGAAGAAGCCCACCAGATCGTCGAGGGCTTCGTCGGTGCGGCCGGCGACGGCGGTGCCCAGGGGGATGTCGTCGCCGGCGCCGTGCCGGTGCAGCAGGACCGCGAGGGCGGCCTGCAGGACCATGAACAGGCTGCAGCCCCGGTCGCGGGCCAGTTCCGCGAGCCGGCGGTGGGTGTCCGCGTCCACGGGGAAGGCGAAGGCGTCGCCCCGGTAGGTCAGGGTCGCGGGGCGGGGCCGGTCGGTGGGCAGGGCGAGCAGTCCGGGCGCGCCGACCAGGGCGGTGCGCCAGAAGTCCAGCTGGCGGGCGGCGCGGCTGCCGGGGTCGTGCTCGTCGCCGAGGAGGGCGCGCTGCCACAGGGTGTAGTCGGCGTACTGGACGCGCGGTGCGGGCAGGCCGGGTGCCTCGCCCCGGCTGCGGCGGCGGTAGGCGTCGCCGAGGTCGCGGGCGAGCGGGGCGAGGGACCAGCCGTCGCCGGCGATGTGGTGGACGAGGAGCACCAGGACGTGGGACTCGGCCCCGAGCCGGAGCAGCCTGGCCCGTACGGGGAGGTCGGTGGTGACGTCGAAGGTGTGCGCGACCTCGGCGGCCAGTGCCTCGTCCAGCCGGTCGGGGGCGGTGTCACGGGGGGTCGGGTCGAGGTCGGCGCGGTCGGCGCCGAGGATGTGCTGGCGCGGTACGCCGCCGGTCTCGGGGAAGACGGTGCGCAGGCTCTCGTGGCGTTCCACGACGTCGGCGAGGGCCTGTCCGAGGGCCGGGGTGTCGAGCGGGCCGTCCAGGCGGACGACGAGCGGCACGTTGTAGGTGGCGCTGGGCCCCTCGAACCGGTTGAGGAACCACAGGCGCTGCTGGGCGAAGGACAGCGGCAGCGGGTCGGGCCGCTGTGCGGTGCGCTCCAGTGGCAGGGCGGCGGCTTCGGCGCCGTCCAGCGCGGCGGCCAGCGCGGCGGGCGTGGGGTGTTCGAAGACCGCCTTGACCTGGACCTCGACGGCGAGCGCGGTGCGAATGCGGGCGACCAGGCGGGTGGCGAGCAGGGAGTGGCCGCCGAGGGCGAAGAAGTCGTCGTCGGCGCCCGCGGCCGGCAGGCCGAGCACATCGGCGACGAGCCCGCACAGGATCTCCTCGCGCGCGGTGCGGGCGGCACGTCCGCGCGGTGCGGGCCGCTGCTCGGGGGCGGGCAGGGCGCGGCGGTCCACCTTGCCGTTGACGGTCAGCGGCAGCGCGTCGATCAGGACGAACGCGGACGGGACCATGTAGGCGGGCAGGGAGCGGGCGACGGCCTCGGCGAGGTCGGCGGGGTCCGGGCGGGCGGCCCCGGCGGGCACCACGTAGGCGACGAGCCGCGGGTCGCCGGGTATGTCCTCGCGTACGGCGGTGAAGGAGTCGGCGACGCCTTCGCAGCAGGCGAGGACGGACTCGATCTCGCCGGGCTCGATGCGGTAGCCGCGCAGTTTGACCTGGCTGTCGGCGCGGGAGACGTAGGCGATGTGCCCGCCGGCGGTCCACTTCACCAGGTCGCCGGTGCGGTACATGCGTCCGCCGTCCGGGTCGAACGGGTCGGCGACGAACCGGGTGGCGGTCAGGGCGGGCAGTCCGGTGTAGCCGCGGGCGACGCCGCGCCCCGCGAGGTACAGCTCGCCGGTGACGCCTGCGGGGACCTGGCCCAGCGAGGCGTCGAGCACGTACAGCCGCATGCCGTCCAGGGGGCGGCCGATGGGCGGCGGCCCGGCGGGCAGGTCGGCGGCGACGTCGTAACGGGTGGCGAAGGTGGTGGTCTCGGTGGGCCCGTAGACGTGCAGGACGCGTGCGCCGGGCGCGGCGCCCGCGACGCGCTGCATGGCGTCCGGCGAGGCGAGTTCACCGCCGGCGCAGACGAGGCGCAGGCCGGTGAAGGCGCCGGGGTCGGTGTCGGCGATGACGTTGAGCAGGGCGGTCGTCAGGAACACGGCGGTGACGCCGTGTTCGCGGACCGCGTCGCGCAGGGTGCGGGCCTCCAGGACGCCTTCCGGTGCGACGACGACCGTCCCGCCGCGCAGGAGCGGCGTCCAGATCTCGTACGTGGAGGCGTCGAAGACGTACGCGGAGTGCATCAGGACGGCGTCGGCCGCGCCGTCGTCCCAGGCGGAGTCGGCGGTGAGGGCGACCACGTCGGCGTGGCTGACACCGACGCCCTTGGGCAGGCCGGTGGAGCCGGAGGTGAACATGACGTACGCGAGGGATTCGGGCCCCGGTACGGCGGCGGGTGTGCCCGGTGCCGGGGGCGCGCCGCGCAGGAGGCGCCCGGTGCGGTCCACGACCAGGACCGGGATGCGCCGGGCGGTTTCGGTCACCCAGGCGGAGGCGGCGGCCGGCTCGTCCACGACGAGGACCCGTACGTCCGCGACGGCGGCGACCTGTTCGAGCCGTTCCCCGGGCCAGCGGGCGTCCATCGGGACGTAGGCGGCGCCGGCCCGGACCGCGGCGAGGGAGGCCGACACGATGGCCGGTGACCGGGAGAGCAGGACGCCGACGCCGGTCTCGGGGGCCGCTCCGGCCCCGGCCAGGGCGGCGGCGAGCGTGGCGGACAGCTCGTCGAGGGCCGCGTAGCCGAGGGTGATCCCGTCGCCGGAGACGGCCGCGGCGTCGGGGGTGCGGCGGGCCCGGGCGGCGAAGAGGGCGGGCAGGGTGGTGTCCGGGGTGGGGGCGGGCAGGGCGCGGCCGGTGCCCCGGCCCGTGGTGCGGGAGCGCTCGTCGGGGGTGAGCAGGTCGTAGTCCGCGAGTGGCCGGGCGGGGTCGGCGGCGATCTGTTCGAGGAGCCCGAGCAGCCGGTGCGCGAGGGCTTCGGCGGTGGCGCGGTCGAAGAGGGCGGTGGCGTATTCGATTCCGGCGGTGAGGCCGCCCCGGCCGCGCTCCTCGCCGAACGCGAAGGTGAGGTCGAACTTGCTGAGGCCGTTGTGGACGAGCCGGTCCTCGACGGTGAGCCCCGGCAGTTCGGGGCGGACGGCCTCCTGGTTCTGGAGGACGAGCATGGTCTGGAAGAGGGGGTGGTGGTTGCGGGCCCTGACCGGGTTGACGCTCTCCACCAGCCGCTCGAACGGCACGTCCTGGTGTGCATAGGCCGCGAGGTCGAACTCCCGTACGCGGGCGAGGAGTTGGGTGAAGGTGGGGGCGCCGGACAGGTCGGTGCGCAGGACCAGGGTGTTGACGAAGAACCCGACCAGGTCCTCCAGGGCCTCGTCGGTGCGGCCGGCGACGGGGGTGCCGAGCGGGATGTCGTCGCCCGCGCCGTGCCGGTGCAGCAGGGTGGCGACGGCCGCCTGGAGCACCATGAACAGGGTGGTGCCGGTCTCCCCGGCCACGCGCAGGAGCGCGGTGTGCAGGGCGGGCGGTACGTCGAAGGCGTGGACGGCGCCGGAGGGGTCGGTGGTGACGGGGCGCGGGCGGTCGAGCGGCAGGTCGATGAGGCCGGGGAGTCCGGCGAGCGCGGTGTGCCAGTGGTCGAGCTGCTCGCGCAGCAGGCTGCCGGGGGTGTCCGCGTCGCCCAGGACGGTGTGCTGCCACAGGGTGTAGTCCGCGTACTGGAGCCCGGCGCCGGTCTCCGGCTCCCGCCCGGCGAGCCGGGCCCGGTAGGCGTCGGCGAGGTGGCGGGCGAGCGGGGCGAGGGACCAGCCGTCGCCGGCGATGTGGTGCAGGACGAGGGCGAGGACGTGGTGGCCGGGCGCGGTGCGCAGCAGCCGGACGCGCAGCGGCGGGTCGCGGAGCACGTCGAACGGTTCGCTCACGGCGTCCAGGAGGGCCGCTTCGAGGTGTGCGGGTGCGGTGCTCTCGACGGGCAGCCGGGGGACGACGGCGTCGGTGGGCAGCACGCGTTGCTCGGGCACGCCGTCGCGTTCGGGGAAGACGGTGCGCAGGGCCTCGTGCCGCTCGACGACGTCGCGGAGGGCGGCGCGCAGCGCGTCGGTGTCCAGGGGGCCTTCGATGTCGAGGACGAGCGGGATGTTGTAGTCGGAGCCGGGGCCTTCGAGCCGGTTGAGGAACCAGAGCCGCTGCTGGGCGTGGGACAGCGGCAGCGGGTCGGGCCGTTCGGCGGCGGGCAGCACGGGCGGCCGGGGCCGTTCCCGGCTGTCGAGGGCGTTCAGGAGCCCGGCGACGGTGGGGTGTTCGAACAGGGTGCGTACGGCGATGTCGGCGCCGAGGACCGTGCGGACGCGGCTGACGACGCGCATGGCGAGGAGCGAGTGGCCGCCGAGGTCGAAGAAGCTGTCGTGCGGGCCGACGGCCGGGCGGCCCAGGACCTCGGCGAAGATCCCGGCGAGCAGGTCCTCGCGCGGGGTGCGCGGCCCGGCGGCCGCGGTGGTGGCGGGCTCGTCGTCGGGGCGCGGCAGGGCGCGCCGGTCGGTCTTGCCGTTGGGCAGGAGCGGCAGTTCGTCCAGGACGACGACGGCGGCGGGCACCATGTAGTGCGGCAGCGCGTCGGCGAGCGCGGTGCGCAGGGCGGCGGTGTGCGGGGCGGGGCCGGTGGTGGCGGCGTAGGCGACGAGGCGGCGTTCGCCGGGGGTGTCCTCCCGGATCACGGCGCAGGCGGCGGTGACGCCGGGCCGGGCGAGGAGGGCGGCCTCGATCTCGCCGGGTTCGATGCGGAAGCCGCGCAGTTTGACCTGGTCGTCGGCGCGGGCGACGTAGTCGAGCAGCCCGTTGGCGGTCCACCGGACGAGGTCGCCCGTGCGGTACATGCGGGCGCCGGTTCCGGTGTGGTCGAAGGGGTCGGCGACGAACCGCGCGGCGGTGGTGCCGGGCCGGTTCAGGTAGCCGCGGGCGAGGTTGGGGCCGGCGAGGTACAGCTCTCCGGTGACGCCGGGCGGGACGGGCCGCAGCCGGTGGTCCAGGACGTGGGCGCGCATGGTGTCCACGGGCCGGCCGATGGGCACCGTCTCGTACGGGGTGTCCGGTGCGGCGGGGACGCGGTGGGCGGTGGCGTCGATGGTGGTCTCGGTGGGGCCGTAGAGGTTGTGGACCTCCGTGTGCCACCGGGTGGCGGTGGACTCGGCGAGGGCGCGCGGCAGGGGTTCCCCGCCGCAGAGGACGGCGCGCAGGGCGGGCGGGGGCGCGGTGCGGCCGGTCTCGGACAGGACGAGCGCCAAGTGCGAGGGGACGAACTGGGCGACGGTGACGCCGAAGCGGTCCATCCAGGAGAGCAGGGCGGCCGGTTCCGTGTTGGCGCCGGAGGGCAGTACGCACACTTCGGCGCCGTGCATCAGGGGCAGCCACACCTCCCACACGGAGGCGTCGAAGCTGGTGGAGGTGCGGGCCAGCACCCGGTCGTGCGGAGTGAGTGTCAGATGCCGTGCCATCCAGGCCATGTGGTTGGCCAGGGCGGTGTGGGTGACGACGACGCCCTTGGGGCGGCCGGTGGACCCGGAGGTGAAGACGACGTAGGCCGGGTCCGCCGGACGCGGCGTGGCCGGGAGCGGCTCCGCCGGGGGTACGGGGGGTGCGGGCGGGGTGTCGAGGGCGAGCCACGGTATGCCGTCGAGGGGCAGCCCGGCGTGCGCCTGTCCGGTGGTGAGGACGAGGACGGGGCGGGCGTCGTCCAGCATGTGCCGGATGCGGGCCTGCGGGTACTCCGGATCGACCGGTACGTAGGCGGCGCCGGAGCGCAGCACGGCGAGCAGGGCGACGACGGTGTGCGCGGAGGGCGGTGCGGCGACGGCGACCAGGGTTTCCCGGCCCGCGCCGCGTGCGCGCAGCGCGTGGGCGAGGGCGTCGGCCCGTGCGTCGAGTTGGGCGTAGGTGAGGTGGGTGTGCGCGTCGCGTACGGCGATGGCGTCGGGGGTGCGCAGGGCGTGTTCCCGGACCGCCTCGGGGGCGGTGGTGGCCGGCAGCGGCCGGTCGGTGCCGCGTCCCCGGGCCAGCAGGCCGTCCCGTTCGGCGGGGCTGAGCGGGTCCAGGTCGCCGATGGGGCGGTCCGGGTCGGTCACGGCCTGGGTGAGGACGCGGGCGAAGCGGTCGCACAGGGCGCGGGCGGTTGCGGCGTCGAAGAGGTCGGTGGCGTATTCGAGGTAGCCGCCGATGCCACCGGCCCCGGCGTTGTCGGGGTGCTCGCCGGCCCCGCTGTGCCCGGTGTGCTCCGTGAGGGAGAAGGTCAGGTCGAACTTGCTGCCGCCGTGGTGGCGGGACCGGTCGCGGACGGTGATGCCGGGCAGGGCCGGTTCGGCCCGCTCCTGGTTCTGGAGGACCAGCATGGTCTGGAAGAGGGGGTGGTGGCCGCCGGAGCGTTCCGGGTTGAGGGCTTCCACGACGCGTTCGAAGGGCAGGTCGCTGTTGCCGAGGGCCGCGATGTCGAACCGTTTGACCCGGTCGAGGAGTTCGCCGAACGTCGGGTCGCCGGACAGGTCGGTGCGCAGGACGACGGTGTTGACGAAGAAGCCGACGAGGTCGTCCAGGGCTTCGTCGGTGCGTCCGGCGACGGCGGTGCCCAGCGGGATGTCGGTGCCGGCGCCGTGGGCGCCGAGGGTCACGGCGAGGGCCGCCTGGAGCACCATGAACGGGGTGCAGCCCGCGGTGCGGGCGAGCCGGACGAGCGCGGTGTGCGCCGGGGCGGGCAGGGCGAAGGGGACGGAGGCGCCCCGGTGGCTGGGGGTCGCCGGGCGGGGCCGGTCCAGGGGCAGTTCGAGCAGGGCGGGGGCGCCGTGCAGCGCCTCGCGCCAGAAGGCGGTCTGCCGGGCGGCCGGGCTGTCCGGGTCGCCGTCGTCGCCGAGGAGGCGGTGCTGCCAGAGGGTGTAGTCGGCGTACTGGACGCGCAGCGGCGCCCAGTCGGGGGTGCCGGTGCCGTCGGTCCTGGCCAGGTAGGCGGCGGCGAGGTCGCGGGTGAGCGGGGCGAGGGACCAGCCGTCGGCGACGATGTGGTGCAGGACGAGCACCAGGACGTGCCGGCCGGGCGCCGGGCGCAGCAGATGGGCGCGGACGGCGGCGTCCTTGCCGAGGTCGAAGGGGGCGGTGCTCAGCCGGCGTACCGTCTGGGCCTCCCAGGCGTCGGTGTCCCCGTCCGCCGGGGGGTGTTCGACGGGGAGGGGGACGAGCGACGCGGCGTCCTGCGGGGCGGTGACGCGCTGGTGCGGGACACCCTCGTGTTCGCCGAACAGGGTGCGCAGGCTCTCGTGCCGGGCGACGACGTCGGCCAGGGCGCCGCGCAGTGCGCCGGTGTCCAGGGGGCCTTCGAGTTCGAGGACGAGCGGCACGTTGTAGGTGTCGCCGGGCTCCTCGGACCGGTTGAGGAACCACAGGCGCCGCTGGGCGTGGGACAGCGGCAGTACGTCGGGCCGGGGCTGGGGTACGAGGGCGGGCCGGGCGGCCCCGGCGGTGTCGAGCACGGCGGCCAGCGAGGCGACCGTGGGGTGCTCGAAGAGCGTGGGGAGGGCGAGTTCGGCGCCGAGGGCCGTGCGTACCCGGCCGGTGAGGCGGGTGGCGAGCAGCGAGTGGCCGCCGAGGGCGAAGAAGTCGTCGTCGATGCCGACCGCGCCCACGCCCAGGACGTCGGCGAACAGTCCGGCCAGCACCTCTTCGTACGCGGTGCGCGGGGCGCGGCCGGTGCCGGTGGCGGTCCGGGGCGCGGGCAGGGCGCGGCGGTCGACCTTGCCGTTGGGGTTGAGGGGCAGGGCGTCGAGCACGACGAAGGCGGACGGCACCATGTAGGCGGGCAGGGTGCGTCCGACGCGGCGGGCGAGGGCGGCGACGTCCGGGCGGGAGCCGGGCGCGGGCACGACGTAGCCGACGAGTCTGCGGTCGCCGGGGGTGTCCTCGCGGACGACGACGCAGGCGCCGCGTACGTCCGGGTCGGTGAGCAGGGCGTGTTCGGTCTCGGCGGGTTCGATGCGGAAGCCGCGCAGTTTGACCTGGCCGTCGGCCCGGCCGACGTACTCGACGGTGCCTTCGGCGGTCCAGCGGACCAGGTCCCCGGTGCGGTACATGCGGGCGCCGGGCGCTCCGTGGGGGTCGGCGACGAAGCGGGTGGCGGTGAGCGCGGCGCGGCCCTGGTAGCCGCGGGCGACGCCGTGGCCGCTCACGTACAGCTCCCCGACCACGCCGGGCGGGACGAGTCCGAGGGTGTCGTCGAGGACGTGGAGGCTCATCCCGTCCAGGGGGCGGCCGATGGGCGGCACCCCGGTGCTGTCGGCGGTGACGGGGTGACGGGAGGCGAAGGTGGTGGTCTCGGTGGGGCCGTACACGTGCAGGACGAGCGTGCCGGGGGACCCGGCGGCGACCCGTTGCATGAGTCCGGGGGCGGCGGCCTCGCCGCCGGCGGCGACCACGCGCAGCCCCGCGAACACCTCCGGGTCGGCCTCGGCCATCACGTTGAACAGGGCCGTCGTCAGGAACAGCGCGGTGACCCCGTGCCGTCGCACCGCCTCGCGGACGGTGTGCGCTTCCAGGACGCCGCCGGGGGCGACGACGATCCGGCCGCCGTTGAGGAGGGGCACCCAGATCTCGAAGGTGGAGGCGTCGAAGACGTAGGCGGAGTGCATGAGGACGGCGTCGCCGACGCCGTCGCGCCAGGCGCTGTCGGCGGCGAGGGCCAATACGTCGGCGTGGGTGACGCCGACGCCCTTGGGCAGCCCGGTGGAGCCGGAGGTGAACATGACGTACGCGAGCCGGTCGGGTCTGCGGGTCGCGGGGAGCGGTCCGGGCCGTTCGGGGGCGCCGTGCAGCACCCGGCCCCGGGAGTCCAGGACGAGGAGCGGCAGTCCTGCGGCGGCCTCGCGGACCCAGGGTGCGCGGGCGGTCGTCTCGTCGGTGACCAGCGCGCGGACGCGGGCGGTGGCGGTGACGCGGTCGAGCCGTTCGGCGGGCCAGGCGGCGTCCATCGGGACGTAGGCGGCGCCCGCCGCGACGGCGGCGAGGGAGGCGACGGGGACGGCGGCCGTGCGGCCGAGGAGGACGCCGACGCCGTCCTCGGCGCCGATGCCCAGGCCCGTGAGCGCGCTCGCGAGGTCGTCGGCCGCGCGCTCCAGCCGCCGGTACGTGAGGGTGTGCTCGCCGTCCACGACGGCCGGGGCGTCCGGGGTGCGGCGGGCCTGCGCGCGGAACGCCTCGGGCAGGGTCCGGGCGACGGCCGGAGCGGGCAGTGCGGTGCCGCGGCCCTGGGCCCGCAGGGCGGGGGCGGCGGCCTCGTCCACGAGGGGCAGGTCGCGCAGGAGCAGGCCGGGGTCGGCGGTGGCCAGTGCGGTCACGAAGGAGACGACGGCCTGTTCGTGCAGCCGTACGTCCTCGGGGTCGTAGAGGTCGGGCCGGGCGTCGAAGCCGATGAGCGGGCCCTTGCCCTCGCCGCGTTCGGAGACGAAGAGCGACACGTCGTCCACGGGGCCGATGGACAGGACCCGGGAGGGGGCGTGGATGCCGGCGAAGTCGCGGTCGTAGTCGTAGCCCATGATGTTGACGACGATGCCGGTGAGGCGGGCCGCGTCGTCGCCGCCGAGTTCGCGGGCGAGCTGTTCGCGGGAGAAGCGGCGGTGGCGCAGGGCGGCGCGCATCTCGTCCGCGACGGCGCGGACGAGGGCGCCGACGGTGGTGTCGGGGGTGGGCGTCAGGCGCAGCGGCAGGATGTTGGAGGTCATGCCGACGATGTGGCGCAGTCCGCCGTGCCGGCCGTTGGAGGCGAGGCCCACGGTGACGTCGGACGTTCCGGTGGCGCGGGCGGTGTAGGCGGCGACCGCGGCGACCAGGACGGCGCTCCAGGTGGTGCGGTGGGCGGCGGCGAGGGCGCGCAGGTCGTCGAAGACGCCGACGGGCAGCGATTCGCCGGTGTGCAGCCGTACGCCGGGGGTGCCGGTGGCGGCAGGTCTTCCGGGGGCGGCCGGTGTCGGGGAGCCGGGGGTGGCCGGGGCGGGCAGGTCGGTGCGGCGGCGGATGAGGGTGCGGCCGCTGTGCGCGGTGTCCCCGGTGTCCGGGGCGAGGTCCGTGAACCTGCCGGTCCAGTGGGCGCGGTCGGCCTCGTAGCGGCCGGACGCGCGGTAGGCGGTCTCGTCGTCGACGAGGGCGCGCAGCGGGGCGGGTTCGGGCAGGACGGCCGCGGTGAGGTCCTCGCCCCGGACCGCGCGCGCGTAGAGGTCGGCGACGATATGAGTGAAGACGGCGCCGCCGAGGCCGTCGACGGCTATGTGGTGGAAGCGGACGTACCAGTAGTGGAGCCGGCTGCCCGCGCGGAGCAGGGCGAAGTGGTGGCGGGGGCGGTCGAGCACGTCCGGGGTGGCCATGTCCCGGGCCAGATAGCGTTCGACCTCGGCCTGCGGGTCGGCGGCGCCGGACAGGTCCTCGGTGTGCAGCCGGGTGGTGCCGGGCCGGCGGACGACGCGCTGGCGGAGGGTGTCGCCCTGTGTGACGAACTCGAGGTTGAGGCTGTCGCACAGCTCGCAGGCCCGGTCGACCGCGGCGGCGAACAGCTCCGTGTCGAGGTCGCCCCGGATCTCGAAGCATTCACCGACGTTGTATTTCGGGCTGTCGGGGTCGAGGAGTTGCCCGTACCAGACGCCCTGTTGGGCGGCGGTCGTGCCGAAGAACTCTTCGGGAACGGATTCCGAGGGGAGAGAGCCGTTTTCGCGCATGCCGGGACACACCTTCGGGGAGGGCTTTCGGGGGGACGAAGAGGGCAGGACGAAGCCGGCCATGCCGGTGCGGCGTCCGAGGCCGACAACGGGCGGGTAAAGGCGAAGCGGGAGCGCGCTGGGCCGTTCTTCGCGTATTGAGGACGCACTCCTGGCAGTCCATCAATGAGGTGAGAAAGCCGCGTGAAAGCGGCATGAACTCTTTTCGTCGAGGCGCGATCGTTCACCGCTGCGGACTGATCACTTCTGCCCGAAAGAGAGCAATGTCGATCGGTCCGGTTGGAAGTGCGGCAGCCGGCCCGGACCGGACCGGGCGGCCGTCACGGCGCGGCGGTCCGGGCGCGGCCCTATCCGGCGTCGGCCTCCATCGCCCGGACCAGGCCGGCGGGTCGCATGTCCGTCCACGCGGCCTCGATGGCGTCGAGACACTCCTGACGCGAGCCCTCCGGGCCGCCGACGCTCCAGCCGCCCGGCACCTCGATGTGCGCGGGCCACAGCGAGTACTGCCCCTCGTCGTTGACCAGCGTCACGAACCGACCCGACTCGTCATCGAAAGGATTGGTCACGACCGTCCCCCCCAGTTGTTTTTCCCACACGTCACCACGTGTTCCACAGATATATGCAGGCTTGCCTCGCGGGATTCACCACACCTCGCCACCGGTCCCCCACCCCCGCCGCACGGCTTCGGCCGCGCGGGACGGAGATACGTTACGCCTCGGTATACCGAGGCGACGCCGACGGCGGGCCGGTCTTCCGGCTTCGCCCGTTCACGACAATCACCATAGATGACCGCCGACAGCGGAAGAGACGAATTCAGCCCATTACTTATGGCGGTGTACGCCCACGACGTGCGCGAAGACCGGCCAGGGACATATGCCAACCCCGGCACTGCGGAAATATTCAGCCATTCGGTGTCCCGATTGTGCATGTTTCGATAATTACGACCCGCGCAAATCCGGATATCCGCCGGCGTACGCCCTCTCCCCCTCGGTTTCGCGCCGATCACGCCGCGCTCCCGTGCGCCGGGTACGCGCCCCATACCCAAGTAATGGCCTCTGCTGTTACTCAGCGTCAGGACGGATTCCGGTGCGGGGCCACCACCCGGCGGCGACGGCCTCCCGCCCGTGCGGTACCAATGCGGTGTGACCGACGAAATGCCGCCCACCACCGTTCGCGTGTTCATCGCCCTCGCCCCGCCCGACCCGGCGAAGGACGAACTCGTCCGCGAACTGCGCCCCGTCTACGCCACGCACCCGCAGGTGCGGTGGAACCGCGTCGAGGACTGGCACATCACCCTGGCGTTCCTCGGCGAACTCCCGGTGGCCACCGCCGCGCTGCTGCGCCGGCCCCTCGCGGAGCTGGCCGCGACCCACCCGGCGCCCCGGCTGGCGCTGCACGGCGGCGGCACCTTCGACGAGCGCGTCGCCTGGAGCGGGATCGCCGGGGACCTGGACGGGCTGCACGGCCTCGCCGCGGGCGTCCGCGGCGTCGTGGAGCGCTGCGGCATCATCCTGGAGAGCCGGCCGCTGCGCCCGCATCTGACCCTGGCCCGGGTCCGCCGGGGCGACCACACCTCGGCCGGCGAGATCGCCGCGCGGCTCACGGAGTTCCGGGGCCGGATGTGGACCGCCGAGCGCCTGCATCTGGTGGGCGGCAACCCGGGGCGCGGCGCCGGGCAGATCCGCTACCGCGACATCGCGGCATGGCCGCTCGGCACGGCGGCCGGTGCGGACACGCCCACTCCCCCGCCCGGCACCACCGTTCCGGAGGACGGCGTTACGCCAGCCTGACCGGAGTGGGGCGTGGCTCCGTGTGTTGGTGAGGTTCGGGGGTACCCCTGTGGAACGGTGAGCTGACTTCGGCTCGCAGCACACAGGCGTACACCGCACCGGCGGAGAGGGTTTCACTGATGGGACACGGCGGAAATGTGATCGCGGAACTCACCACCGACCACCGCGAGGTCGACGAACTGTTCGCGCGGATCGAGGCGCAGCCGGTCGGCGACGAGCAGCGCAGGAAGCTCGCCGACGAGCTGACGATCGAGCTGGTCCGCCACTCCGTGGCGGAGGAGATGCACCTCTACCCCGTGGTCCGCCGGTTCGTGGACGACGGCGACGACATGGCGGACAAGGAGCTGGAGGACCACGCCGCGGTGGAGCGGCACCTCAAGGAGCTGGAGGGGCTGTCCGCGGACGACCCGCGGTTCGACCATCTGGTGGCGAAGCTCAAGCTGGAGGTCGGCGAGCACGTCCGGGACGAGGAGAACCGGCTGTTCCCGCTGCTCGCGGCGGCCTGCTCCCCCGAAGCGCTGGACGAGCTGGGCGAGAGGGTCCGTACGGCGAAGAAGACCGCCCCGACCCGCCCGCACCCCTCCGCCCCCGACAGCCCCACGGGCCTCAAGATCCTCGGCCCCGGCGCCGGGCTCGTCGACCGGGCCCGTGACCTGCTGAGCGGCCGCGGCAGGGGCTGACACCGTCTCGGCGGCCCGGCGCCGCGCTCAGCGGGCGCGGGCCGGCCCCGGGCGCAGCCGGTCGAGCAGGTCCGCCTGGTGCAGGCGCGCTATCGGCCCCAGCAGGTCCGGGTGGCGCATCAGCGCGGTGGCCGCGAGGTCGTGCGCGCTCGGGTCGGTCAGCCGGCGGAACTCCGCGGGGCCCGCGGTCGTGTGCGCGCACCGGTCGAGGGCCTTCACCGCGTCCCTCGCCGCGTCGGGCGCGGTGAGCAGATGGGCGGCCCAGCTGGCGACGACCTCGTCCACCCAGCTGCGCCAGGCCGGGTCCTGCGGTCCGGCCGGCAGGTGGCCGCCGCCGGTGACCTCGTCCAGGCGGGCCGATCCGCCGGGGCCGGTCAGGGTCACGAGGGCGGCGTCGAGGTCCGTGGGGTAGCGCAGCCAGGTGGCGACGGTGACCGCCTGGCGGGCCTGCGCCTCGGCCAGGGCCGCGGTGAGCGGGCCGCCGCCGGCGGGGAACGCGCGCGTCAGCCACTGGGTGGTGGCGGCGATGAGCGGGGCGAGGTCTGCGGGCATCGGGGCGTCCCCTCGGGTGCTGGGTCGGCGTGCAGCGTACTGCGCCGTCGCGGCCGCCCCGTATGACGCAGGGCACGATGCGGCAGTGGTGATCGGCGCCGGGATCGCCGGGCTGAGCACGGCCTGGGAGCTGGCGCGGGCCGGGCGGGACGTGGTGGTGCTGGAGGCCGACCGTATCGCCGCCGGGGTCACCGGCTACACCACGGCGAAGGTGTCCGCGCTCCACTCACTGGTGTACGACCGGCTGCGGCGCACCAGGGGCGCGGAGGCGACCCGGTTGTTCGCGGCGTCGCAGCGGGACGCGGTGGAGCGGGTGGCCGCGATCGTCGGCGAGCTGGGGATCGCGTGCGACCTGGAACGGGTGAGCGCGTACAGCTACGCGGCATCGGCCGCCTCGCTCCCGGCCGTCGAGGCGGAGGCGCGCGCCGCCGCCGAAGCCGGGCTCGACGCCTCGTACGTGTCCGGGACGGAGCTGCCGTTCCCGGTCGCCGGGGCGGTCCGGGCGGACGGCCAGGCCCAGTTCCACCCGCGCAGGTATCTGCTGGCCCTGGCCGCGGACCTGATCGCGCGCGGCGGCCGGATCTTCGAGCGCAGCCGGGTCACCGGGCTGACGGAGGGCACACCGTGCCGGGTGACCGTCGAGTCGGGGCGGGCGGTGACGGCCCGGAACGTGGTGGTGGCCACGCACTACCCGGTCTTCGACCGCGCGATGCTGTTCGCCCGGCTGTCGCCCCGGCGGGAGCTGGTGGTGGCCGCGCCCATCGCTGCCGGTGAGGCGCCCGGGGGCATGTACATCACGGAGGACGAGGGCAAGCGGTCGGTGCGCTCGACACCGCTGGACGAGGGCCGGCGGCTGCTGATCGTGACCGGGGAGAGTTTCACGCCGGGCACCGGGGACCCCGCGCGGGGGTTCCGGCGGCTGGACGGCTGGATGCGGGAGCGGTTCCCGGTGGGGCCGACCGCGTACCGGTGGGCGGCGCAGGACAACGATCCCAGCGACACGGTCCCGCTGATCGGGCCCTTCCACATCGGGGCCCGGCACACGTTCGTGGCGACCGGTTTCGGCGGCTGGGGCATGACCGGCGGGGTGGTCGCGGGGCGGCTGCTGTCCGCGCTGATCACACAGGCGCCGGCCCCGCCGTGGGCGGAGCTGTACGACCCGCGGCGGCTGGGCAGCGCGGTGCGCGAGGCGCCGTCGCTGCTGGGCGCGCAGGCGGAGGTGGCCCGGCATTTCGTCGGGGACCGGCTGCGTGTCGGCCATGTGGACTCGGTGGCCGAGATTCCGCCGGGGTCGGGGGCGGTGGTGCGGGTGAAGGGCCGCCGCCGCGCCGTGTACCGGGAGCCGGACGGCACGGTGCGCGCGGTGTCCGCGCGGTGCACGCATCTGGGGTGCCTGGTGGCGTTCAACGCGGCGGAGACGGCGTGGGAGTGCCCGTGTCACGGGTCGAGGTTCGCGGTGGACGGCACGGTCCTCCAGGGACCGGCGGTCCGGCCGCTGGAGGCGCTGGAGAGCGGCGAGGAGGAGTGACCGGGTTCGCGGGTCGCCCGGCGCTGATGGCCGGGGCTAGCGCCGGGCCAGGTAGAGGTTGAGCGCCTTGTGCAGGACCTTGTTGAGCGGGTAGTCCCACTCGCCGACGTACTCGGCGGCCTGCCCGCCGGTGCCGGCCTTGAAGCGGAGCAGGCCGAGCAGGTGGTTGCTCTCGTCGAGGGTGTCGGTGGTGCCCCGGAAGTCGTAGACGTGCGCGCCCATGGCGTGGGCGTCGCGGATCATCTGCCACTGGATGGCGTTGTTGGGCTGGACCTCGCGCCTGCGGCCGGTGGAGGCCCCGTACGAGTACCAGACGTGGCCGCCGACGGTGAGCATGGTGGCGGCGGCCAGCACATCGCCGTCGTGTGCGGCGAGGTAGAGGCGCATCCGGTCGGGGTGTTCGGCGGTGAGCGCCTTCCACATGCGCTGAAAGTACGGCAGGGGGCGGGGGATGAAGCGGTCGCGTTCGGCGGTCTCGGTGTAGAGGGCGTAGAAGGTGTCCAGGTCGGCGTAGTCGCCCCGGACGACCTTGACGCCGGCCTTGTCCGCCTTCTTGATGTTGCGGCGCCACAGCTGGTTGAAGCCGCTTCGGACGTCGTCGAGCGAGCGGCCCGCGAGGGGGAGCTGGAAGACGTATCGCGGCTGTCCCGCCGCGAAGCCGTCCTCGCTGTCGCCGCCGGCGCGCTGCCAGCCCGTGCCGCGCAGCCGGTCGGTCAGCGCGGCGGCGCGGGGGTCCTGTTCGGTGGGCGGTACGTCGCCGAGGCGGTGGGTGCCGGGGTCGGCGATGGCGTCCTTGACGGTGGCCGCGTCCCAGCGGCGGGCGACGACGGGCGGGCCCATCCGCACTGTGAAGGCGCCCCGCTTCTTGAGGTGGCCGAGGAGCGGGGTGAGCCACCGGCCGAGGTCGTCGTCGTACCAGTCGATGACCGGGCCCTCGGGGAGGTAGGCGAGGTAGCGCTTGAGCTTCGGCAGCGGCCGGTACAGGACGAGGGCCGTGCCGACGAGGCGCCCGCCGGCGTCGGACCAGCCGAGGCTCTCCGCCCGCCAGTCGGGCTTCACCTCGCCCCAGGAGGGGACCTGGGTGTGGCTCGCCGAGGGCAGGCTCTCGACGAACGCCAGGTGCTGTTCCCGGCCGATCGTGCTCAGGCGGAGGTCCATCGGGTCGCTCCTCGTCCATGGGACATGGTCCTTCGGCAGCGTACTGGCGCGCGCCGCCGCCCACGACGCGAGCGGCCGGCGGCCGGCGGGGACGCCCGCCGGGTCAGCGCCGGGGCAGCAGCCGGGCCGGGATCAGTCCGAGCGCGGCGAGCAGCGCCACCGCGGGCAGTGCCCGGTCCAGGGCGTGGTCCGGGACGGAGAGGGCGGGATGTGCCGGGGCGCCGTGGGCCGTCGGGGTGAGCGGCATGAGTCCGGCGGCCACCGCGATACCGAGGGTCGGGCCCACGTTCATGGCGGTCTGCTTGAGGCCGCCGACCACTCCCGCGCAGCCGGGCGGCGCGTCCCCGACGACGGTCCCGGTGGCGGTGACCATGACGGCGGTGAAGCCGGCGCCGAGCACCGCGAACACGAGGCCCGTCTCCTGCCAGGAGGTCGCCGGGGCCGGCCGGGAGAGAGCCAGCACGGCGAGTACGACGCACAGCTGGCCGGTGAGCGCGGTGCGGCGCGCCCCGAACCTGCGGAGCGCGGCCGAGGCGGCGGGCGCTCCGGCGATCATGAGCAGGGTCATCGGCAGGCAGCGCAGTGCGGCGGCCAGCGGGTCGAGGCCGAGCCCCTGCTGAAGGTGGAAGGTGACCGCGAACAGCGCGCCGAACAGCCCGCCGGAGGTGGTGAGCAGCAGCGCCATGGAGGCCGTCACGGGTACCGAGCGGGCCACGGCCGGCGGCACGACCGGATGGGCGCTGCGCCGTTCGTGGCGGAGGAGCGCCGCCCCGAGCAGTACGCCCAGGAGCAGCCCGAGTCCGGTGCGGGCGCCGGTCCAGCCGTGGTCGGGGACGCCGGCCAGGGTGTGGACGAGGACGGCGAGCGCGCCGGCCAGCAGTGCGCCGGCGGTGAGGTCGAACCGGCGGGCGGCGGCGCGCGGTACGTCCGGGGTCCGTACGGCGAGCGTGAGGGCGGCGATGGCGAGGGCGGCCGGGACGTTGATGAGGAACACGGCCCGCCAGCCCCAGTGGGTGACGAGGAGTCCGCCGAGCACCGGTCCGGCGGCCGCGGCCACGCCGATGGCGCCGGTCCGCAGGGCGATCGCGCCGCCCAGCCGGTCGGCCGGGTGGCCGAGCCGGAGGAGGGCGAGGGTGGCCGGCTGGAGGAGAGCGCCGAACACGCCCTGGGCGGCGCGCAGGGCGATCACCAGGTGGATGTCCCGGGCGAGCGCGATCCCGGCCGAGGCGGCGCCGAAGCCGAGTACGCCGAGGAACAGCAGCCGCCGGTGTCCGTACCGGTCCCCGAGGCGTCCGGCTATGACGAGTAGGGCGGCGACGGCGAGCAGGTAGGCGGTGCTGGTCCACTGGACCTGGGAGACGGTCGCCCCGAGGTCGGCGCGCAGGTCGGGCTGGGCGATGAGCAGCACCGTGCCGTCCAGGGCGACGATCATGGCTCCCGCCACCGAGGCCAGGAGCGCGGCCCGGGGCCGTAGCGCGGTGGTCGTCACGTCCGCACCCGGCCCAGATGGGCGTCGAGCACCGCCGACACGAGCGGGTCGGGCCCGTCGCCGGCGTCGGGGAGCGCTGTTTCGAGGGCGAGTCGGAGGCCGCCGCCGGCCCGGAGGACGGCGAGGCCGTGCAGGTTGGTCCAGAGGGCGGCCGCGGTCACGGCGGACGGCGGTGCCGGGTCGTCCGAGGGTCCGGTGTCGGCGTGGGCGGCGCGGTGGGCGCGGTCGAGGGTGACGAGTTCGACGAGTTCGGCGAAGAGCGGGAGGGAGGAGTCGCGCAGGCGCGGCGGGGCGGGTGTGCCGGCTTCGGGCGGTGTGGCACCGGCGTGCGCCTCGCTGTCCAGGAGGTCGTGACGGAACATCAGCTCGAACATGCCTCGGTTGTCCCGCGCGTACTCCAGATACGCCTCGGACAGGGCCCGCAGCCGGCCGCGCGGGGTGCGCGGGTCGTTCGTCGCCGCCGCGAGCCGGGCGGCGAGGTCGGCGAAGCCGCGCCGGGCGATGGCGGAGAGCAGGGAGTGGTGGGTGGGGAAGTGGCGGCGCGGGGCGCCGTGGGAGACGCCCGCGCGACGGGCGATCTCGCGGAGGCCGACGGCGGCGGAGCCCTCGGCGGTGACGAGTTCGACGCCGGCGTCGATCAGCCGCTCCCGCAGGGATGACGAGTGGTCCATAGACACTGTCTACCAAAAATGGGTAGACAATGTCTACAAACGGGTCGGGAACGGCGGCGCCGCGTCGCGCCCCGGGCGCGGCCACCCGAATGGCGGGTGCGCGGGTGCCGGAGGAGAGTGGAGGAGGGCGCGGATCGCGGCGGAAGCGGATTCCGTCCGGCGTCCCCCACTCCCCCGACAAGCTTCCGTGTGAGGAACTCATGGCGACCAACGAAAGCGGCACCCGGCTGGAAGGCGGCACGGCGGGCGGTACGCGAGGAACGACGACCATCGCGAACAGCGTGGTGTCGACGATCGCCGGCATCGCGGTACGGGAGACCGACGGGGTGTACTCCGTCGGCAAGGGCCCGACGCGTGCGCTCGGAGCCGTCAAGGACAAGGTGTCCCGGTCCAGCGACCCCGGACGGGGCGTCAAGGTGGAGGTCGGCGAGAAGCAGACCGCCGTCGACGTCGACATCGTCGTCGAGTACGGCGCCCCCGTCGTGGAGACCGCGCACCGCATCCGTACGCAGGTCACCGACGCGGTCGAGACGATGACCGGTCTCGAAGTCGTCGAGATCAACATCAACGTCACGGACGTCCATGTGCCGGGTTCGGACGAGGACGAGGACGAGGACGAGTCGTCCTCCCGCACCTCGCGCGTCCAGTAGGGCTCCTGAGCGGCGGTCAGTCCTCGGCGAGGATGCCTTCGCGGAGCTTGCCGAGTATGCGGGCGATCAGCCGTGACACATGCATCTGGGACAGACCGAGGCGTTCGCCTATCCGGGACTGCGTCATCTCCTGGCCGAAGCGCATCCGGACGATGGCGCGTTCCCGTTCGTCGAGCGTTTCCAGCAGGGGCGCCAGGGCGTGCAGGTTCTCGACCAGTTCGATGCCGGGATCGCACTCCCCGGTGATGTCGGCGTGGGTGCGGGTCACCCCGCCGGCGCTGTCGCCCTCGCCGCCGTCGAGCGGTACGTCCAGCGAGTGCGCGGTATAGCCGTTGGAGGCGACCAGGCCCTCGATGACGTCCTCCTCTCCCCGATGCCGAGGCGTTCGGCCAGTTCGGCGACGGTGGCCTCGCGGCCGAGCGCGGAGGCGAGTTCCTCCTTGGCCTTGGCGAGGGTGACCCGCAGCTCCTGGAGTCGCCGGGGGACGTGCACGGACCAGGTGGTGTCCCTGAAGAATCGTTTGATCTCACCGACGATGTACGGGATGGCGAAGGAGGTGAACTCGACCTCGCGGCTGAGTTCGAAGCGGTCGATGGCCTTGATCAGCCCGATGGTGCCGACCTGGATGATGTCTTCCATCTGGCCGTTGCCCCGGTTGCGGTACCGGGCGGCGGCGAAGTGCACCAGGGTCAGATTCATCTCGATGAGCGTGTTGCGCGCGTACTGGTACTCCGCCGTGCCCTCTTCGAGGGTCTGCAACCGGTCGAAGAACAGTTTGCTGAGTGCGCGGGCGTCCCTGGGCGCCACCTTCGACGGGTCGGCGATCTCCGGGAGTTCCGCCGGTGCGACCTGCACAGACTCGGTTATCGGCATCGCGATCGTTCCCCTTCCGTCCGACAGCTGCTGCTTGCGCATGCGCGAAGCTGCGACTACCCGGAGCCATGCGTTCCACACCCATGGAAACGGCGCGGATTCTCCAGGAGTACCGGGGGCGGGCCGGGGCATCCGAGGTTTCGGAGGTTGATATTCATGGTTCCGGTCATTCTGGTTCTTCTGCTCGCACTCATTCTCTTCGGGGCCGGTTTCGCCCTGAAGGCTCTGTGGTGGATAGCCGTCGCCGTATTGGTGGTGTGGCTGCTCGGCTTCGTCGTCCGGCCGGTCGGCGGCGGTGGAAAGCGTAGCCGTTGGTACCGCTGGTAGTTCGTTCCCTGCGGAATGGGGGGCCGGCCGGGAATTCCCGGCCGGCCCCCCATTCGTACACTGCACACCGACGACGGGAACCGAGGGCGGTCACACGATGAGCACACCTTCCGAAGCGGAGCCGAGCGCTGTCATCGGCGAGCGGCGGCAGTTGATGAACCTCGCCTACCGGATGCTGGGTTCGGTCGCCGAGGCGGAGGACGCCGTACAGGAGACGTACGCCCGCTGGTACGCGATGCCCCCGGCGCGGCAGGCGGAGATCGACTCCCCCGGTGCGTGGCTGACGACGGTGGCGAGCCGGGTCTGCCTCGATGTGCTGGGCTCGGCCCGGGTCAGGCGGGAGCGGTACGTCGGCGAGTGGATTCCGGAGCCGCTGCCGGACCGCTCGGAGTGGCCCGGCGGCCGCACGGGCGGCGGCCGGGACGAACCGGCGGACCCGGCCGACCGGGTGACCCTGGACGAGTCCGTGAACATGGCGTTCCTGGTCGTGCTGGAGTCCATGACCCCGGCGGAGCGGGTGACGTTCGTCCTGCACGACGTCTTCCGGTATCCGTTCGCCGAGGTGGCCGCGATCGTCGGCCGCAGCGCCCCGGCCTGCCGGCAGCTCGCCGCGTCGGCCCGGCGGCGGCTGCGCGACGCCCGCGCGGACACCGGCCCGGCGGCCGGACAGGCGGCGCTCGTGCGGGAGTTCAAGGAGGCGTGGCAGGCCAAGGACATCGGGGCGCTGGTCGGCCTCCTCGACCCGGACGCGATGATGGTCACCGACGGCGGCGGGCTGGCCGGGGCGGCCCTGCGGCCGGTGGAGGGCGGCGTGCGGCTCGCGGAGTACCTGTGCCACTTCGCGGACAGGCTGCCGGATCCGGTGCTGCTGGAGCGCACGGTGAACGGCCGGCCCGGACTGGTCGCCCAGCACGCCGGGGTCACGGTCACCGTGGCCGCGTTCGGTCTCGCCGGGGGCCGCGTCGACCGCATCTGGGCGGTGCGCAATCCGGAGAAGCTGCGGCCCTGGACCTCGGGCGGCGGGCCCGGTGCGGCCCCTCAGTCGTGGGGCGGGTAGGTCAGCCGGCCGTCGTGGACCCGGGCGTTCTCGTTGAGGGCGGCGGGCCGTGTCGAGGTGCGTGACAGGATGTCCACGACCTCCGCGCCCGCGACGATCAGCGCGTCGGTGATCAGCCGGCGGTGGCAGCGCCACGGCACGGCCTCGCTGCACATGATGGCGGGGCGCTCGTCCTCGGCGAGGGCCAGCAATTCGTCCAGACCCTCCCGGAATTCGTCGGTCGCCATGTAGTCGGCGTAGTCACGGAAGGCCTTGACCCGCCAGGCGCCGTTGACGGTCGGTACGCCTTTCGGGGTGTGGCGGCGCCCGCCGAGCTTCCGCAGCCACCGGTATCCGATGCCGGGCGGCAGGGAGTCGATGACGGCCTGCTGGTTCCACTGCGGAAGCCGTCTGGACGACGGGTACGAACGCACGTCGGCCAGACAGGTGACGTCGTTCTCGCGCAGCAGCTCCACGAATTCCCCGAATTCCCGTGTCGAGTGGCCGATCGTGCAGATCCGGTTCACCGCACCACCTCGCCCCTTTCGGCGGGCCGCCCCGTCAGGCATTCTTCAGCGCGCTGCCCTTGTGCATGGCGAGGTGGCCGGTTTTGTCACTCTTGATCTCGTACTGCGGCTCTTCCTTGCTGCAATGCCGGGTGCGGCCCTTGAATTCGACGTCCCGGGTGTGCTTCTCGGTGATGACGCCTTCGACGTGACCGGCTTCGGAGTTCCATCGCACATGGTCCCCTACGGCGAAATCGCTCATGGTCCGGATTCCCTTCGTTCTCCGTGGCAGGCGGGGCCGTTTCCAGGGCCATGGTCGCATCCGTGCCGGGTACGCTCATGTCGAGCAGCACGCCACCGGGACACGGGAAGCGGGTTCGGGTTCGTCATGTGCACCGCCGAGGATTACCCCGTACAGGCCGCCGCCCGGTCCCGTTCGCTGGCCGCTCTCGACGAGCGGCTGGTGAACTGCCGTGCGTGTCCCCGCCTGGTGGAGTGGCGGGAGGAGGCCGCCCGCGTCAAGCGCCCCGCGTTCCGCGACTGGGAGTACTGGGCGCGCCCCGTCCCCGGCTTCGGCCCCGCCGACGCCTCCCTGGCGATCACGGGCCTGGCGCCCGCCGCGCACGGCGGGAACCGGACGGGCCGGATGTTCACCGGCGACCGGGCCGGCGACCTGCTGTACGCCACGCTGTACGAGCTGGGGCTCGCCTCCCGGTCCACGGTGACGGACGCGGGCGACGGGCTGGAGCTGTACGGGGTCAGGGTGACGTCGCCCGTGCACTGCGCCCCGCCCGCCAACCGGCCGACGCCGGGCGAGCGGGACACCTGCCGGCCCTGGCTGGCCCGCGAACTCCAGTTGCTGCGGCCCACCGTGCGGGCGGTCGTCGCGTTCGGCGGCTTCGGCTGGCAGGCGACGCTGGCGGCCCTGGAGCGGGCCGGGCGGCGGGTGCCCCGGCCCCGGCCGGTGTTCGGGCACGGCGCCCGCGCGGTGCTGGCCCCGGCGGACGGGGCGGACGACCCGCTGACCCTGTTCGGCTGCTACCACGTCAGCCAACGCAATGTCTTCACCGGCCGGCTCACCCCGGCGATGCTCCGCGAGGTGCTGGCCGAGGCCGCGGAGACGGCCGGCCTGCCCGTCGTACGCTCCGACCGGGGGTGACCCGCGCATCCGGACAGCGGGCGGTGCGATGCGTTGCGGTGCGGACGGGCGGTCGGTGGGGCGGCCCCTGAGCCGGGGCGGGAACCCGCAGCGGCCTGCGCGCGTCATCCGGATCATGCCGAACATCGACGTCATGGCCCCGGACACGGCCGGCCCGCTCTGGGACGAGATCCGCAGGAAGTATTCGGGCGCCCGCAGCGACCGCTACGACGAGGCCGCGCTGGACTGCGCCGGCCGGCTCACCGGCGAGCCCGGCGACGTACCGGCCGCGGTGTGGGCGCTCGGGCTGGTCCTGATGGCGCCCTATGTGGCGTCCAGGCCGGGCGCGGGCGTCATATCGCGGGTGACGTCGGCGCTCCGGTCCGCCGACGGGACGCTGCGCGCACGGCCCTGCCCGCACGCCTCCCACCCGTTCGATGAGCACGGCGCGGAGGACGACAAGCGCCTCGCCGCCCGGGTGGCCCCGCTCGGGGACCCGGCGCTGCGGTGGCCGGAGGGCCGGCCCCGCGAAGAGTGGAGCTGCCCGCGGAACGCGGCCGGGTTCGCCCGGATCGCCCTGGACATCATCGAGCCGGACACGGTCGCGGACGTCCCGCCGCGTCTCCCGCTGGAGGCCGTGCACACCGCGGCGGACCTGTCGGCGCTGCTGCACGGCTACCCCAAGCCGTGGACCGATGTGAACGACGAGATCGCCTGGCAGGCGTCGGGCCTGGCCACCGCCGCCCCCGAGGACCGTGCCGGGCATCTGCTGATCGTCAGGGCGGTGACCTGGTACGCCGTTTCCGGCACGATCCGCAGGCAGTCGGTGCTCGACGACCTGGTGGCGGCGCTGGAGGGCGCCCTGCCGTTCTTCGCCGGCGCCTCCTGCGCGCACGACCGCCACGCGGAGCTGCCGCGCAGCGGCCCGGCGGCGGCGGAACTCGGGGTGATGCTGAGCAGCAGGGCCGGGCGCCGCCTGTACGAGCGGAGGCATGCGGCGGGACGTGCCGCCGCGCTGGAGACCGTGGTGTGCCCGGTGTTCCTGACCGAGGTCGCCGGGGAGTCGCTGCGGCTGCTGCGCGAGCGGGGCGGGAAGCTGTTCGGCCACCGGGACACATCGCACCTCGACCCGGTGTACCTGCGCCCGGACGGGCGGCTCGACATCGCGGTGATCGTGGACCGGATCGCCCCGCGCGCCGCCAACGAGAAGTACGCGAACGACCTGGGTCTGTGGGCGGCCCGCCGATACGCGCTCGCGGAGGGGCGCGAGCGGGTGGCGCTGCTGCTGACGGCCTGTCAGTCGATGTTCAACGCCTACCCGTACCCGCCGCCTCCGGTGGCCCGTGAGGTGATGGCCGTGCTGCGCGCCGTGACCGCCGCGCCCCGGCCCGCGGAATGCGCGCACGCCGGAGCGCATCCGGAGCTGTTCCGGGCGGAGTTCCTGGCGGGCCTGCCGCACTTCTACGCGCCGGAGAAGTTTCCGGCGGAGGGCGAGCCCGTCGATCCGGAGGTCTGGATGTGCCCGGGGTTCGCCGGGGCGGTGGCCGCGGAGTGCCTCGACGACCTGGAGGACCTGGACGAGGAAGAGGACGCGGGCGACGGCGGCGACGCCGGCGGCGGCATGGCCGGGACGGCTGACGGAGCCCGGGGACTCCGAGCCAATACAAGATCATCAGGTTGAGCGCACCCAAAACCGAGCAGGCGTCCGTCATGGGCCCACTGACTCGCACCTCCGCCGCCCCCGGACCGTTCGAGCGCGCGCCGCGTCCGCGCGGACGCGGGGCGGCCGGAAGACGGCGTGCGCGCCGCCTGCTCGTGCCCCTCGCGATGATGTCGCTCGCACTCGTCGCGGCGGGCTGTGACGACGGTTCCGGGACGGGCGGCCCTGCCGCCGCCCCGACCGCCACCCACGCCGGGGACACCGACCCCTCGCAGGACCCGTCGCAGCCGCCGGCCACCGCGTCCTCCCCCGCCGACGCGTCGTCCCCGGCGCCCGCGCCCGCGTCGCCCTCCCGCGCGGCGACCGGGACGCCGGACCCGGACACGGGGGCCGACGCCGCAGGTCCCGGCCGGTGCACGGCACAGGGCCTGGGCATGGGCGTGCGGCCGGCGGACGGGGCGCCGGGCAGGTGTACTACCGGCTCACCTTCGTCAACAAGTCGGCGCGCTCCTGCGCCCTCAACGGCTTCCCCGGGGTGTCCCTGATCCAGCGCGACGGCGGCGTCATCGGCGTACCGGCCCAGCGGGACGGTGCCACGAAGGGGCCGACCGTGCTCGCCCCCGGGAAGACGGCGCACGTCTTCCTGCACACGCTGAACCGGGGCATCGCGGACGGCGGCTGCTGGAAGCGGGCCGACTATCTGCGGGTCTACCCTCCGGGCTCCAAGGAGGCGCTCACCCTGCGCGATCCGCAGATCCGTATCTGCGGCGACCGCTTCACCACCACCTCCGTCGAGGGCTGACCGGAAGACCGAAACCGTGCCATGACCGGGCCGGGCCGGGGCGGGGAAACTCGCATGCCCCTCCCCCACCGGTTCTGCGATCATGCCCGGATGTCCCACCCTCTCGACGCAATGGTCGTCCGGCACACCCATCGACTGCCCGCTCCCACCGGTCCCGCAGGCCAAGGGGAGGTGGCGGCACGGCAGTTCGACACCGCCCTGATGTCCGTGGGCTTCAAGCTCTCGGGCGGCGCCCTGGAACATCTGTCGGCGCTGTCCGCGAGGACGGTGGCCGAGACCGCCCGGCACACCCTGGACGTCGTCCGCGAGATGGTGGGCGATCACGTCCGGCACAACTCGTACTTCATCGACTTCCCCGCGAACGTCCCGAACACCTTCGACTTCTGGTGGCAGTGCATAGCCGACGCGCTGCTCGACGAGACCACCCGGCCCGGCACGCTCAAGCAGTTGAGCGAGGGCGCCGTCAACCTGCTGACGCTGCCGACGTACGGCCGCTACCAGCACACCTACGACGACATGCTCGCCGCCCACGACGAGCTGACCGGGGCCGCGGGCGACCGACTGACGGTCCTGCGCCTGGGCGGCTCGCCGGACGAGGAGGCGGCCTCGCTCTACCTCGCCCTGGCCGGCAGCGCCACCCCGCTGAGCGAGGAACACCTGAACGACCTCGGGGTGCTCGCCGCGCACTGCGTGGACGGGCCGCAGCCGGAGACCATGCCCGTGCGGGAGAACCGGGCCGTCGTCAACCGGGCGCGGCTCACCGCCGGCCGGGAGCCGCTGCTGGACACCGTCACCGATGTGCTCAGGCTGGCCTGCGCGCTGAGCGACGGCGATGTGACCCTGACGACACCGACCCGGTTCCGCTCCTTCTCGCGGCCGGTGCGCCGGGCGCTGCTGGCCGGGCTGGACGCGGTCGTGGCGGCGTCCCCCGCGAAGCTCGCCGATGTGGCGGCGCACCGCGAGGAGTTCAAGCGCCTCGGTGAGCGTCTGCATCCGCACGAGTACCCGGACCGGCCGTACGCCGCCGAGGTGTTCGCCGTGGCACGCGGTGAGAAGGAGGCCCGGACCTTCGGCAGCCGGGTCGAGGAGTTGCTGGCCGCCGGTGACGTCACGGGCGCGGCGCGGCTGCTGACGTCCGCTCCGGGCATGCTGATGCGCGCCCTGGACCGGCTGCTGAGAACCTGCCGCACCGACGAGGAGCACGACGCGGTGGTGGCCGCGGCGGTGCGGGTGGCCCCGCGGGTCTCGGGGCGGGTGCTGCTGTCCGTCCGCGAACACCTGCAGAACCGGGGGCCCGTGCGGGACGAGGGCCGGTTCTTCGTCAACCGGCGCGCCCGCGCCTGGGTCACCGGCGACTCCCGTGCGCCGCTGCCCGAGGCGGTGCGGGACCGGCTGGTCGCGGCGCTGGACGCCGAGGTGGCCCGGCGGCTGCCGGAGACCGGGCGGCTGCTGGTCGATCCGGACATCTTCGACGTGGCGCTGCCGCTCAGCGGCAAGGCGACGTCCGGCGGGTTCGGCGTGCTGCCCCGGGGCTCGCTCACGCCCGTGGACGGTGAACTGCTGCGGTTCTTCGTGTACTGGAAGCAGGCCCGGCAGGACACCGACTTCGACCTGTCCGCGCTGATGCTCGACTCCCGCTACGACACGCTGTGCTGGCTGTCGTACACCGCGCTCTCCGAGATCGGCGGCGAGCACTCCGGCGATGTCACGGAGGCGCCCGAGGGGGCATCGGAGTTCATCAACCTGCGGCTCGACACCGTGCGCGGCGACTTCATCGTGCCGCAGGTCAACATCTACTCCGGGGAGAACTTCGAGAGCGTCGAGGAGTCGTTCTTCGGGTTCATGACGCGCGACGCCGAGCAGGCGGGCCGCCCCTTCGAACCGCGTACGGTGCGGATGAAGTCGGAGCTGCGCGGGCCGGGCGCGGTGGCGCTGCCGCTGGCGTTCCTGCGCGGGCCCGACGGGCGCTGGCGGGCCAGGTGGCTGCACCTGTACCTGGCGGGCGAGCCGCACTCCAACCGGGTGGAGGGCAACCGGGTGACCGTGGCGTCGCTGCTGCGCGGGATCGTGGAGCGGGAGTACCTGACGGTGGGCCACGTCGTGGCCCTGCTGGAGGGGCGCGGGACGGAGGTCACGCTGTGGGACGGCGGGGCGGTCCCGGACGGGCCGGTCACGTACATCGGTCTGGAACGCCCCGACGGACTGCACCCGGACTCGGTGGTCGTCACCCCGGAAAATCTGCGCGACCTGATCCCCGCCTGACTGCTAACGTGGCCCGTGGCGAGGCCATGGAGGGACTTCCTTCTCCATTCCTTTCATGAATTAGTCCTTCCGCTTTCCTCGCCGCCGACGTGACGCCGGGATGCCCCGAGGGCATCCCGGCGTTCTTTTTCGTGCGGCCGGGTCCGGCTCAGGCGGGCAGCGCGTCCACGGTGGGGGCGATGGGCGCGAAGAGGTCGCCGAGGGCGGTGAGCGCGGCGGTCTTGAGTGCGGCGGCCGGCAGCACCGTGCCGTCCGGGGCGGCCAGGCTGCGGGTGGCGGTGGCCTCGGCGACGACGGCGGGCCGGTAGCCCAGGTTGAAGGCGCCCTGCGCGGTGTGGGTGACGCACATGTGGGCCATGAATCCGGCGAGCACCAGTTCCTTGCCGCTGCCCGGCTCCGCGCCCAGGGCGGTCAGCTCCTTCTCCAGCTCCGTGCGGTGGAAGGAGTTCGGGAAGTGCTTGACGACCACCGGCTCGCCCTCCCGCGGGGCGACTTCGTCGCAGAGGGCGCCGATGTGCTCGCGGATGTCGTACGGGGAGCCGTCGCCCCCGTCGTGGATGACGTGGACGACGGAGGTGCCCGCCGCCCTGGCCCGCTCCAGCAGCCGGGCGCAGGCGGCGACGGCCTCCTCGGCGCCCTCCAGGGCCATGACGCCGGTGCGGTAGGTGTTCTGGACGTCGATGAGGATCAGGACGGACTCGCTCAGCCGGGGCAGCCGGGTGTCCAGGCCGGAGACCTCGCGGAGCGTCGCGGAGGGCTGGGTCGTGGTCATGGTGGGTGTGCCTCTCTTGTACGGGGGCATGGCGGAGCCGTCCGCCGTGCCGAGGAAGGTGAACTCGCCGATTGGGGCGGGTGGTTGAGGAGCTTTCGGGTCTCAGGCCGCCGTGGTGCGGAAGCGGCGGCGGTAGGCGGCGGGGGTGGTGGCGATCTGCCGCCGGAACACGCGGTGCAGGGTCTCCGCCGACCCGAGCCCGGCGGCGGCCGCCACCCGGTCGAGCGGGTCGTCGGTCGTCTCCAGGAGCCTGCGGGCGGCCTCGACGCGGGCGGATTCCACATAGGCGGCCGGCGAGAGTCCGGTCTCCTGTTTGAAGACGCGGGCGAAGTGCCGTTCGCTCAGGCACATCCGCGCGGCGAGCACCGGCGCGGACAGGTCCCGGTCGAGATGGTCGGCGATCCACAGCCGCAGCTCGTCGATGTCGCGCCGCGAGGCGGCCGGCCGGCTCAGCGGTACGGAGAACTGGCTCTGCCCGCCCTGCCGTTTGAGGTACATCACCAGCTGCCGGGCGACGGCGAGGGCGGCGTCCTCGCCGTGGTCCTCGGCCACCAGGGCGAGCGAGAGGTCCAGGCAGGCGCTGATGCCGGCCCCGGTCCACACCCTGCCCCGGTCGGCGCGGACGAAGATCGGGTCCGCGTCCACCGTGACCTCCGGGTGCGCGGCGGCGAGCCGGGCGGCCGTGGACCAGTGGGTGGTGGCCGTCAGCCCGTCCAGGAGCCCGGCCGCGGCCAGCAGATGCGCGCCGACGCAGACGGACGCCACCCGCCGGGCGTGCGGGGCGGTCTCCCGCACCCAGGCCACGATGTCCCCGTCGATCCGGGGGACGGGCCCGTCGTCGGTCATGTCCACCGCGCCGGGCACCAGCAGGGTGTCCACGTCCCGGCCCACCTCGGCGAAGGTCAGGTCGGTCAGGAGCCGTACGCCCGCCGAGGTCCGCACCTCGCCCGCCTCGGGGCCGGCGAGCCGGACCCGGTAGCCGGCCCGGCCGCCGGAGACCCGGTTGGCGAGGGAGAAGACCTCGGCGGGGCCGGACACGTCGAGGAGATCGACGCCGGGGAAGACCGCGATGACGACGCGGTGTGCGCTGGACATGGGTCCATCGTCGTCAACCGGGACGGTGGCCGCAATGACGGTTCCCTGTCACATTCGGACACCGCACCGGCCCCCGTTCGGGATGCGGAGGCGCGGGCGCGCTGCTTCGCTGGAGGGGTGGGCTCTCCTACGAGACCGGGAGTGATCATGAGCGTTGCGGACGAGACGGGCGGCCGGGCGGAGCGCATCCGGGCCAAGGCGCGGGAGATGCGGGAGGCCGCCGATCGCGCCCCCGACGCGCGGGAGCGGCAGCGGCTGATGGACAAGGCGCGCCGGCTCCAGGAGCGGAGCGACCAGGTGACCACCAAGGGCGATCACGGGACGAACGCGCTCTGAGCCGCCCCGGAGCCGGCGGCGGGTCCGCTACTGGGTGAAGCGGGGCAGCCACTTCACCTGGTAGTCGGGGTGGCCGGCGTTCTCGGCGGCCAGCTGGCGGACCGCGAAGCCGAGCCCGAAGGCCCGGCCGGACGCGAAGTCGCGCTCCGGCCGGTCCACGTCGAGCGCGGCGACTTCCGCGTACTCGTCGAGGAGCACCCGCTGGGTCTCGATGCGCTGGATCGTGCGGGCCGGGTCCTGCCGGCCGATGTGCCGGTCGTACTCGTGGCCGTGCGCGCGCAGGGTGAAGGCGATCGCGCCGCTGCGGTCGTGGATCTCGCCGGGGATGTCGGCCGGGCAGCGCCAGCGCTCGCCGCCGGCCGCCCGCGCGAGATCCTCCTCCTCGTCCAGGCGTGCTCGTACGAAGGCGACGAGGTCGGAATTGTCTGTCATCTGGTCCTGGCATCCTTCCGCTCGGCCCCGACCACTCAGGGGGCCGAGCCGGACACTATCCCGACGCGGTCAGTGGCCGCCGTCGACGGGTTCCAGGACGAGGACCGGGATCTCCCGGTCGGTCTTCCGCTGGTAGTCGGCGTAGTCGGGGAACGCCTCGACGGCCCGCTCCCACCACTGGGCCTTCTCCTCGCCGGTCACCTCACGAGCCGTCATGTCCCGGCGCACCGGCCCGTCCTGGAGCTCGGCGCGCGGGTCGGCCCGGAGGTTGTGGTACCAGACGGGGTGCGTGGGGGCGCCGCCCTGGGAGGCGACCACGGCGTACAGGCCGTCGTGCTCGACGCGCATGAGGGGGGTCTTGCGGATCTTCCCGCTCTTGGCGCCGATGGTCGTCAGGACGATGACCGGCATGCCGCGCATCGTCGTGCCCTCCGTACCGCCCGAGCTCTCGTACTGCTCGACCTGGTCGCGAACCCACTGTGCGGGACTCGGCTCGTACTCGCCCTGGAGAGGCATGCGTTCATTCCCATCGTCGCTTGTCGTCGGGCCGCGGCGTCCGGCACGCCGTGACATCTCATCATCGCCTCAACGGCTGCCGCCCGCGGGATAATCCGCCCGGTCGCGTGTCGCCGCGCCGCCCGGCCGGGTCAGTCACCGGTGGCTCCGTCCAGCCGCTCGCGGACCAGGTCGGCGTGGCCGAGGTGGCGCGCGTACTCGGCGATCATGCCCGGTGAACGGCCTTTCGTACGAGCGGTTTACGGCCGCAGGCTGTAGCCGGTGTCGTCCGTGGTGGAGCGGGTCGCGGACGTGGTGACGCCGCCGATGACCCCGAGGACCAGGTAGAGGACCAGCATGGCCTTGCCCGCGCCGCTCACGACCAGTGGCCGGGTGGCGGAGCGCGGCCGGCCCTGCGGCACGGCGAGGGCGTCCTCGCCGAAGAGTCCCTTGGGGTAGGCCGGGGTGAGCAGCGAGAAGTAGGCGGAGACCCGCATCTCGTAGCGCAGGGTCGCCGCGGTGGCCTCGAACAGGGGGCGGGGCATGCGGCCGAGGATCAGGGTGATCAGCCACCACAGGACCGCCAGGGCCGACCAGCCGGACGTGAGCAGGCCCTGCACGATCGCGGCGGGGATGACCAGGGCCGCCCGGAAGAAGACGGCGAGCCGGTTCAGCCGGGTCGGCCGGACGTCGATGCGGACGGGGTGGTCCGCGGGCTGGGCCAGGGTGAAGGGCGGGTAGCTGTCGATGAGCAGCATGGCGCTCGCGCCCACTCTGGTCCGGTACGCCAGGACCTGGGCGAGGAAGCGGTGGACGGGGCCGGGCAGCCGGGCGAGGGCGAGGGCGGCGAACCAGCCGAAGATCAGGGTGAAGAAGGCCGCGATCTCCAGGACGACCAGCACGACGGCGTGCGGGATCAGCAGGAGCAGCCGGAACAGGACGGTGAGGCGCCGCTGGCGGGCCGGTTCGACGAGGTCCAGCACGGGCAGGAACTCGTCCGCGTCCCCCGCGCGTGGCACCGGGCTCCACTGGGCGTCCGACATGTCGCTCCTCTTCCGGCGGGTGTGGTCCCCACCGTCGGGCCCGCGGGCGCGGCCCGCAATCGGCCGCGGGCCGATCGGGTCGCCGGCCGGGCGGGGGCGGACCCGCCGTGCGGGGCGGCGGCACGGGCACCAGACTGGTCGCGACGGGGCTCGACCCGGTGATGCGGAGGTCCGATGACGGACGACCATGCCCATGCTCCTCTCAGCTGTCTGGTGACCGGGGCCACCGGCTACATCGGCGGCCGGCTGGTCCCGGAGCTGCTGGCCGCCGGGCACCGGGTGCGGTGTCTGGCCCGGACCCCGGAGAAGCTGCGCGACCAGCCGTGGGCCGGGGAGGTGGAGACCGTCCGGGGCGATGTCACGGACGCGGCGTCCCTCGACCCGGCGATGGACGGCATCGACGTGGCGTACTACCTGGTGCACGCGCTGACGTCGGGCGCCGACTTCGAGGAGACCGACCGGCGGGCCGCCGCGGCGTTCGCGGAGCGGGCCCGGGCCGCGGGGGTCGGCCGGATCGTCTATCTGGGCGGGCTCACCCCCGAGGGCGTCCCGGAGCGCGAGCTGTCGCCGCATCTGCGCTCGCGCGCCGAGGTCGGCCGCATCCTGCTGGACTCCGGTGTGCCGACCGCCGCGCTGCGGGCCGCGGTCATCATCGGCTCGGGTTCCGCCTCCTTCGAGATGCTGCGCTATCTCACGGAGCGGCTGCCGGTCATGGTGACGCCGAGCTGGGTGTCGACGCGCATCCAGCCCATCGCCGTGCGCGATGTGCTGCGCTATCTGGTGGGCAGCGCCCGTATGCCCGCGGAGGTGAACCGCGCGTTCGACATCGGCGGCCCCGATGTGCTCACGTACCGCGACATGATGCAGCGGTACGCGGAGGTCGCGGAGTTGCCGCACCGGCTGATCCTGCCCGTGCCGATGCTGACGCCGGGACTCTCCAGCCACTGGATCGGGCTGATCACGCCCGTCCCTGCGCCGATCGCGCGGCCGCTCGCCGAGTCGCTGCGCTACGAGGTGGTGTGCCGGGAGCACGACATCGCGGGCTACGTCCCGGACGGGGCGGGGCAGCCGTTCTCGCTGAACACCGCGCTGCGGCTGGCGCTCCAGCGCATCCGGGAGGCCCGGGTGACCACCCGCTGGTCCTCCGCCGCGGTGCCCGGTGTGCCGAGCGATCCGCTGCCCACCGACCCCGACTGGGCGGGCGGCAGCCTGTACACGGATGTACGCGAACGTGCCGTGGACGCCTCGCCGGAGGCGCTGTGGCGGGTGATCGAGGGCATCGGCGGGGAGAACGGCTGGTACTCCTTCCCGCCGGCGTGGGCGGTGCGCGGCTGGCTCGACCGGCTGGTGGGCGGTGTCGGCCTGCGGCGCGGCCGGCGCGACACCGAGCGGCTGCGGGTGGGCGACTCGCTGGACTTCTGGCGGGTCGAGGAGATCGAACCGGGGCGGCTGCTGCGGCTGCGCGCGGAGATGCGGCTGCCGGGACTCGCCTGGCTGGAGATGTACGTGGAGCGGGACGGGCGGGGCCGGGTGCGCTACCGGCAGCGGGCCCTGTTCCATCCGCACGGGCTGCTGGGCCACGCCTACTGGTGGAGCGTCTCGCCGTTCCACGCCGTGGTGTTCGGCGGGATGGCGCGCAACATCGCCCGGGCGGCCGAGACCGGTACGTCACCCGGACGGGCGGTACCCGCGGTGTCGCCCTGAGCGTCGCGTCCGAAGGCGGCCGGGTGACGGCAGCATGGCTGTCCCCGGCCCCTTGGGAGTTGCGCCATGACCGTCGCGGTCGTCCTGTTCACCGCCGATCTCCGTCTGCACGACCATCCGCCGCTGCGCGCCGCGCTCGCGTCCGCCGACGAGGTCGTGCCGCTGTTCGTGCGGGACGACGCGATCGAGGCGGCCGGGTTCGGTGTGCCCAACCGGCGCGCCTTCCTCGCCGACTGTCTGCGCGACCTGGACGCCGGGCTGCGCGACCGGGGCGGCCGGCTCGTCGTGCGGTCCGGGGACGTGGCCGCCGAGGTGTGCGCGATCGCCGCCGAGACCGGTGCGGACGAGGTGCATGTCGCGGCGGACATCAGTGGCTACGCCCGTCGCCGCGAGGAACGGCTGCGCGCGGCGCTGGAGTCCGCCGGGCGCCGGCTGCGCGTGCACGACGGGGTGGTCACCGCGGTCGCGCCGGGCGCGGTGACGCCCGCCGCCTCGGACCATTTCGCCGTGTTCACGCCGTACTTCAGGCGCTGGTCCGGGGAGCGGCTGCGCGAGGTGTTCGGCGCGCCGAGGGCGGTCCGGGTGCCGAGCGGGCCCCGGTCGGAGGAGATCCCGGCGCGCGCCGCCGTGGACGGGGTGTCGGAAGGGCTGGCGGAGGGCGGTGAGCGGGCGGCGCGCAAGGCGTTCGCCGCGTGGCGGCGCGGTGGCCTGGAGGCGTACGCGGAGCGGAGCGACGATCTCGCGGCCGATGCCACCTCGCGCCTCTCGCCGCATCTGCACTTCGGCACCCTCTCCCCCGTCGAACTGGTGCACAGGGCGCGGGAGACGGGCGGCGCCGGGGCCGAGGCGTTCGTGCGGCAGCTGTGCTGGCGCGAGTTCCACCACCAGGTCCTCGCCGCCCGCCCGGCCGCGTCGCGCGAGGACTACCGGACCAAGCACGACCGGTGGCGCTCCGAGCCGGAGGCGGCCGCGGAGATCGAGGCGTGGCGGCGGGGGCGCACCGGCTATCCGGTGGTCGACGCCGCGATGCGCCAGCTGCGCCACGAGGGCTGGATGCACAACCGGGGCCGGCTGCTCACCGCCTCCTTCCTGACCAAGACGCTGTACGTGGACTGGCGCGTCGGCGCCCGGCACTTCTTGGACCTCCTGGTGGACGGCGACATCGCCGACAACCAGCTGAACTGGCAGTGGATGGCCGGGACCGGGACGGACAGCCGGCCCAACCGGGTGCTGAATCCGGTGGCGCAGGGCCGGCGGCTCGACCCGGACGGGGCGTACGTACGGCGCTGGGTGCCGGAGCTGGCCGCGGTGGCCGGGTCCGCGGTGCACGAGCCGTGGAAGCTGGCCGGGGAGGAGCGGGAGCGGCTGGAGTATCCGGAGCCGGTGGTGGAGCTGGCCGAGGGGCTGGACCGGTTCCGGCGTGCGCGTGGACTGGAGTGAGGGCGGTGGGCCGGGGCGCGGGGCCGCGTACCGCGCTGGTGCTGCTGTCGGCGGCGTCCGGGGCGGCGGACGCGTTCGTGTTCCTCTGCGTGGGTCAGGTCTTCGCCGGGGTGATGACCGGGAACCTGGTGCTGCTGGGGGCGGCGGCCGCCGGGGCCGGGGAGCACGGGGTGGCGCTGCGGGTGGTCACCGCGCTGGTCTCGTACGGGTGCGGGGTGGCGGGGGCGGCGCTGGCGGGCGAGCGGGTGTGGCGGCGGGTGCCGCTGATGCTGCTGGCGGAAGTGGTGCTGCTGGCGGCGGGGGCCTGGCTGTGGGCGGCCGGGGTGGTGGCGTCGGAGACGGAGCGGCTGGGGCTGCTGGTGCTGCTGGGGCTGGCGATGGGTATCCAGGGGCGGGCGCGGGCGACGCCCACGAACTACTTCACGGGCACGCTGACGTCGCTGGTGGGCCGGCTGGCGGGTGAGCGGGCGTGGCGCGGTGAGGACGGCTGGACCGCGGGGCGGCTGGCGGCGGCGGTGGCGGGGGCCGCGGTCGCGGCGCTGGCGGTGCGGTTCTGGCCGGCGTCCGGCGGGGTGACGGCCGCGGTGCTCGCGGGGGCGGCGCTCCTGGTGGAGGCCCTGGCGGCGGGAAAGGGGAAGCCCCGGCCGGATCGGGGGAATCCAGCCGGGGCGGCTTGAAGGCGGACGTTCGGAACATCGCCCGCATATAGGTGAACGATAAACCACTGCCTGGTGTTCCCGGCAGCCTCCCCCCTCGACTGTGATCCAGTGCACGGGCGCGCGCCGCGCGGAAGCCGGCCGCGCGCCCCCGCCCGAAAGCCGGTCGCACACCGCTCGACTTGCACCAACCGCCGTAAACAGCAAGGGTGTTCGAGAAAAGGTGGGCCATGGTCAGCCGCTGGCATATGCCGGATGCAAGAAGCCATCGAGTGTTGCCAAACCGCTTACGAGCCCCTTCCGGCTGTGCGAAAGTCGTATCCGGTCCACCCTTCGTCACTGGTTGTACCGCCCTGTATCGGAGTCCTCCATGCCGTCCCCCCGCTCTGCGGACCGCCCCGCACCACACCCGCCCGAGCGCGATGCCGTCGATGCCCTCATCGACCGGACGCGCCGGTTGCGCGGCGACGTGGACGCGGTACGGCGCGACGCCGCGCGCGTGGACGAGGCCGAGGACGACGCCCGGATGCGCTGGCAGCGGGCCCTGTGCGATCTGGCCGTGCACCACCTGGACGATCTCGGCGCCCACCTCGGCCAGCTCCGGGAGGGCCCGCCCGGGGAAGCCTCCGCGCCGCCCCCGCCCGAGGACGGCCCGGGGGCGGACCCGAAGGAACCCGCCGGCTCCCTGATCGGCCGGGTGGGCAGCGCCGAGTGGAATCTGCTCACGGACGAGGTCAGCTGGTCCGACGAGCTGTTCCGGATCTTCGGGCGGGCCCCGGAGGCGGGCGGGCTGACACTCGACGCGCTGCCCTCCCGGCTGCTCCCCGAGGACCAGCCCCTGCTCACCGCGCTCGTCACGGACTGCCTGGTGGACGGCAAGCCGATAGACGGCGAGTTCCGCATCAGGCACACCGACGGCCGGGTGCGCACCCTGCACATGCTGGGCGAACCCGTGCTCGACACGGACGGCCGCACCGCTTCCATGTGGGCCGTCCTGCGCGACGTCAGCGCCCTGCGCCGCAGCCAGCGCGCGGTGCGCCGCAGCCATGAGTCGCTGCGCCGCGAGGAGCACATCGCCGGCACCGAACGCCGGATCGCGGTGGAGCTGAAGGAAGCCGTGCTCCCGCCCTGGCAGACCTCCCTCCGGCTCCCCGACCGCGGTCCGGGCGCGCTGGACATCGCCGCCCACTATCTGCCGGCGGAGACGAACGCCCCGGTCGGCGGCGGCTGGTACGACGCCATGGAACTGCCGGACGGCAGGACCCTGCTCACCGTCGGCGATCTGACCGGCCACGGCATCCAGGCCACCTCCGCCATGGCCGTGGTCATGGGAGCGGTGCGCGGCATGGCGGTCGCCGGTGTCGCCCCCGGCCCCCTGCTCGGCCATCTCAATCAGTTACTGGAAACCTCCATTCAGCCGGCCCTGGGCAGCGCCGTGTGCTGCCGGTTCGACCCGGCGACCCGCACCCTGGACTGGGCGCAGGCCGGACACCCCGCACCGCTGCTCTTCCGCGCCGGCACCGCACGCCCGCTGCCCCCGCCGGACGGGGTGCTGCTCGGAGCCGCCTCCGGCGTCGTGTACGAGCAGGACGAAGCGCGCCTGCTCCCCGGGGACGTGCTGCTGCTGCACACCGAGGGACTGGCCCGTGACACCGCCGGACACGGCGGTACGCACACGGGTACGGGTACGGGTACGGAAAGGCTGCTCGGACTGGCCGCACGCTTCGCCGGGGCCCGTTCGGCACAGGAGTGCGTACGGGCCGTCGCCGAGGAGTTCGGCGGGATGGGACGACCGGACGACGCGTGCGTACTGATCGCCCGCGTCGGGGCATAGAAGTCGGGGCGTAGGAGAGCGAACTCCTCAGATCTCCGTGCTCCTCGGCTTCTTGGCGCGCTGCTGCTGGGGCAGTGAGATCTCGATCTCCTCGCGGAGGTCCTCGATCTTCGCGTAGCCCGCGTACTGGCCGGTGAGCCGGTACATCTCGCGCAGCCGGTCCCAGGTCCGGTGGGAGGAGGTCTCCCCCATCGAGACCAGGGCGAGCCGGGCGTAGGTGTCGGCCTGTTCCGGGTCGTCGGCGATGAAGCAGGCCGAGGCGAGCGAGATGTAGTCGAAGATCCTGGACCGCTGGCGCCCTCCGGCGCGCAGTTCCAGGGCCCGCTTGGCGTGCCGCTGGGCGATGACCGCCGCCGAGGGGTCGTGATCGGCGAGCGTCCGGAACGCCAGGGCCTGCATGCCGTGCATGTCGGCCTCGTCGAACATCTGCATCCAGCTGGGCGGGGGCACGTCGCTCCGGTCCGAGACGAAGAGCTCCTCCGCCCGGCCCAGGGTGCGCCGCATGGCCTGGCCCCGGCCCATGGACGCCTGCGCCCACGCCTCGATGGTGCAGAGCATCGCCTGGGTGCGGGGCAGAACGTCCTCGCCCGAGCCGGACTTGGCGAGTTTCATCAGGTCCAGCGCGTCGTCGGGACGGCCCAGGTGGACCATCTGGCGGGCCGCGCGGGACAGGGCCTCGCCCGCCCGCGGACGGTCGCCGCCCTCGCGGGCCGCGTGCGCGGCGATGACGAAGTACTTCTGCGCCGTGGGTTCGAGGCCGACGTCGTGGGACATCCACCCCGCCAGGACGGCGAGGTTGGCCGCGACGCCCCAGAGGCGCTGCTGGAGGTGGGCGGGGTGGCGGTAGGCGAGCATGCCGCCCACCTCGTTGAGCTGGCCCACCACGGCCTTGCGCTGGAGGCCGCCGCCGTGGGACGCGTCCCAGGCGCGGAACACCTCCACGGAGCGCTCCAGCGCCTCGATCTCCTCGGAGCCGATGGGTGCGGCCTCGTACCGGTCGAAACCGGCGGGGTCCGCGTGCACCGGATCGCCTGCGCGCGGGGCGTCGGCGGCCAGTACGGGGTCGGTGTGCAGCCAGTCGTGCATGGGGCCGGCGATGGTGGAGCCGGCGGCGAGCGCGGCGCCCGCGCTCACCAAGCCGCGTCGGTTGAGCATGAGGTCCATTCCCGTGAATTCGGTGAGGACCGCTGCCGTCCGTTCGGGCGCCCACGGGAGTCGGTCGGGATTGTCCTGCGTCCCGGCCTCTCGCCGCTTCCCCACACGCCCGCGCCGGCCGAACCCGAGGTCCTCGATGGTCACGACACGGCCGAGCCGCTCGGTGAACAGAGCAGCCAGCACTCTGGGCACGGGATCACGGGGGGACTCCCCCAGTTCGATCCAGCGCCTCACGCGCGAGGTGTCGGTGGCCAGTTGCGGATGGCCCAGGGCCGCCGCCTTCCGGTTCACCATTCTCGCGAGTTCGCCCTTGGACCAGCCGGCCAGGCCGAACAGGTCCGACAGACGGGTGTTGGGTTCTCCGGTCACGTCAAGCCCCCAGGTTCTCGGCTGTGTTGACACTAACCCCGGGTCAGATGCCTTTCGCCTATTCGCCAGGCTTCGCCAGGGCTCGCTATGTCGATACACACCCATGCGCTGTTGTAAGGTAGGAAAGCGCAACCCCGCCCGGCAGCCCTCGGTACTCCCCAGGGTGCCGAAGGGCCGCCGGTCGGGGTGGCGCACGCATCTTGTCGGCGCGCGAAGGGATCTGTCTCGCCCATGTACACAGCATCGTCCTCCGTGTCCGCCCCGCCCCGGCCGCTGCGTCCGCTCCAGGCGGGCGGCGGGCCGTACCTCGACCCGCGCGCCGCCGTCCCGGCCGCCGGTATCGGCCGGCCCCGGCGTCCGGGGGGGCCGGGCGTCCCCTCGCTCGGCGGCCGGCTGGACCTCTCGGGCCCGCAGGGCGCCCAGCTGCGCATGGTGATCGCGTCCGTGCACCGGATCTGCCCGGAGTTCAACCCGGTACAGGTGCTGCGGCGCAGCGGGCGTTCGGTGCTGCTCGTCGGTTCCACCGGACGGGCGACGGCGGTCGCGAAGTGTTTACTGGACCACTCCCCCGCGTGGTCGGAACGGTTCAAGCACGAGATAGCGGTATACCGGGCGTTCGTCCGGCACCGTCCGCCGGTCCGGGCGCCCCGGCTCATCGCCGCCGATCCGGAGAACTGCACGCTGGTCATCGAGCGGATGCCCGGCCGGGTGGCCGCGCTGACGAGGCATCCGTCCGAGACCCCGCCGCGCGCGGATCTGCGGGCCGTGCTCGGCGCGATCGGCCGGGTGAACGCCTGGCGCCCGCCGGCCGGACTGTTCGACGCGCCGCTGGACTACGCCGCGCGGATCACCCGGTACCACGAGCTGGGGCTCTTCACCGACCGGGACCTGGGCGACCTGCAGAAGCTGCTGCACGGGCTCGCCCACTCCGGCGGACGGCACGCCATGGGCCAGTTCTGCCACGGGGACGCGCTGCTGTCCAACATCCTCCTGTCGCCCACCGGTCCGGTGCTGGTGGACTGGGAGCACGCGGGCTGGTACCTGCCGGGCTACGACCTGGCGACGCTGTGGACGGTGCTGGGCGACGCCCCGGTGGCGCGGCGCGAGATCAGCAAGCTGGCGCAGGTGGCCGGTCCGGCGGCGCGGGACGCGTTCCTGGTGAACCTGATGCTCGTTCTGACCCGGGAGATCCGCAGGTACGAGACGGCCGTGCAGCGGGCGATGCGGGACGCCGGTCCCGCCAGGTCCGGCCAGGACCGTCCGGGCTCGCTCGCCCCCGGCGAGGAGCAGCGGCTGCTGCTGCGCCGGCTGCACGACGACTGCGCGATGGCCCGCAACGCCGTGCGGGCGGCCGTCGGAACCCGCTGACCATTTCCCCCCGCGGGGCGCGCCGCGGGCCCGGTGCCGACACACCGGTCCCGCGGCGCGCTGTTGTGTGTGCACGTCTGTGTGCGTGCCCGTGTGCACGTCGTCTGTGTGCATGTCCGTGTGCACGTCGCGGCGTCTCGGCGTGGGAAAACCGGGCCCTTGTCCCTCGAACGGGCGTACTCCGGTGTGATTAATCGCGGATGTGCGTGCCCCGAACGGAGCAAGGGTAGTGCTCGCGCCGACAGGACCGACGCGCGTGGCCCGCCACGCGCTGGCATTTCGGAAAGGCCGGACACACTCATGGCTCAGCCGTTCACCCTGCCGGACTTCTATGTTCCGTATCCGGCGCGCCTCAATCCCCATGTGGAGGAGGCCAGAGCGCACACGAAGGCGTGGGCGCGGTCCATGGGGATGCTGGAGGGGTCGGGGATCTGGGAGGAGAAGGACCTCGACGCGCACGACTACGCGCTGCTGTGCGCGTACACGCATCCCGACTGCTCGGCGGACGCGCTGTCGCTGGTCACCGACTGGTACGTGTGGGTCTTCTTCTTCGACGACCACTTCCTGGAGCTGTTCAAGCGGACCCCGGACCGGGAGGGCGGCAAGCGGTATCTGGACCGGCTGCCGGCGTTCATGCCGATGGAGCGCGGGGCGCCGATGCCGGAGCCGGAGAACCCGGTGGAGGCGGGGCTCGCCGATCTGTGGACGCGGACGGTGCCGGCGATGTCGGACGCCTGGCGGGAACGGTTCGCCGAGTCGACGCGCAACCTCCTCAACGAGTCGCTGTGGGAACTCGCGAACATCAACGAGGGCCGCATCGCCAACCCCGTCGAGTACATCGAGATGCGCCGCAAGGTGGGCGGGGCGCCCTGGTCGGCGGGGCTGGTGGAGTACGCGGCGGGGGCCGAGGTTCCGGAGGCGGTGGCCGGTGAACGCGCGCTGCGTGTCCTGCGCGACGCGTTCTCGGACGGTGTCCATCTGCGCAACGACCTTTTCTCGTATCAGCGCGAGGTGGAGGACGAGGGCGAGAACAGCAACGGGGTGCTGGTCCTGGAACGCTTCCTCGGCTGCTCGACGCAGGAGGCGGCCGAGGCGGTGAACGATCTGCTGACGTCCAGGCTCCAGCAGTTCGAGAACACCGCGCTCACCGAACTGGGCCCGCTCTGCGCGGCCAAGGGGCTGGACGCCGCACAGACCGCCGCGGTGCTGGCCTACGTCAAGGGCCTCCAGGACTGGCAGTCGGGCGGCCACGAGTGGCACATGCGCTCCAGCCGCTACATGAACGGCGGCGGTGCGGCCGAGGCCGCGCCCGGCTTCGGGATGTCCGCCGCGTCGATCCGGTTCACCCGGCGCTCGGAGTCGGCCCGGCGGCGCAGCCACAGCCATGTGCTCTTCCAGCACGTGGGCCCCTCCCTGCTGCCGGACTTCGACATGCCCTTCCGGACGACGCTCAGCCCGCACCTGGACGGGGCGCGCGAGCGGATGGTGGTCTGGGCGGACCGGATGGGCATCCTCGGGCCGCAGCCGGGGGTGCCGGGTTCGCACATCTGGGACGAGGAGCGGCTGCGGGCGATCGACCTGCCGCTGTGCGCGGCCGGTATCCACCCGGACGCCACGCCGGAGGGCCTGGACCTGTCCTCGGGGTGGCTGGCCTGGGGGACGTACGGGGACGACTGGTTCCCCGTGGTGCACGGCCGGACGCGCGATCTGGCGGGGGCCCGGCTGGCCAACGAGCGCCTGTCGCTGTTCATGCCGCTGGACGGCGGCCCGACGCCGGAGCCGGTCAACGCGCTGGAGCGGGGCCTCGGGGATCTGTGGGAGCGCACGGCGGGGCCGATGGACGAGGCCGGCCGGCACATGTTCCGCAAGTCGATCGAGGACATGACGGAGAGCTGGCTGTGGGAGCTGGCGAACCAGGCTCAGCACCGGATTCCCGATCCGGTGGACTACGTCGAGATGCGCCGCATGACGTTCGGCTCGGACCTGACGATGAGCCTGTGCCGGCTGGGGCACGGCCGGAAGGTGCCGCCGGAGATCTACGAGAGCGGCCCGCTGCGCTCGCTGGAGAACGCGGCCGCCGACTACGCGGCGCTGCTCAACGACCTGTTCTCGTACCAGAAAGAGATCGAGTACGAGGGCGAGGTGCACAACGGCGTCCTGGTGGTGCAGAACTTCTTCGGGGTGGACTACCCGACCGGGATGGCGATCCTGTACGACCTGATGAAGTCGCGGCTGCGGCAGTTCATCCATGTCGCCGAGAACGAACTGCCGGTGCTGTACGACGACTTCGGCCTCGACGCCGAGGCGCGGGAGACGCTGGCCGGCTATGTGCAGGAGCTGAAGCACTGGCTCGCGGGCATCCTGATCTGGCACCGGGGCTGCCGGCGCTATCGCGAGGAGGATCTGCGGCGCGGCACCGCGGCCCCGTGGCATCTGAACGGCCCGCAGGGGATGGGGACTTCGGCGGCGCGACTGGCGTCGCTGTTCGGCCCCCTGTCGGCGGCCGGCGTGTAGCGGTACGGGTGGGGCCCGCCGTGTTCGGTACACGGCGGGCCCGTCCCGGCCGGGCGGTGCGGGCTCAGCCCTGCTGGAAGAGTTCGGCGGGGAGCGGCTTCAGAAGGGTGTAGAGGTCGTCGGTGATGGGCCGGTCCCAGCTGGCGATGGTGACGAGCACCCCGTCGCTGCGGTCGAACTGCACACAGGAGATCCGGCTCTCGGAGAGCTTCACCCGGCGCACGATCAGCAGGTTGTCGCCCTGCATCACGGGCATGTCCTCGGTGCCGGTGACCTCGACCGGCTCGTCGTTCTCCAGGGCGAGCAGCAGCTGGGCCACCTCGAAGGGCACCTGTCCCTCCTCGGTCTCGCGCGCGGGCGAGCCCTCCGGGAGGTTGCCGATGATCATCGCGGGGCCGCGCCCGCCGAACAGGTCGTACCGCAGGAACACACCCTGGCAGCTGCCGTCGGGCGCGGGCAACAGACCGGCGCCGAGGTTTCCGGGCCAGTCACCGGGGTCCATGGCCAGGACGTCGAAGTCGGGGCCCGCGGGTGTGGCGGCGCTACGGCGGCGGAGGAAGGACATGCACACATGTTACGTGTCCCAGCTCACCTCGCCGAGCCGGACCCGGACCGGCATATGCCCAGGCCCGGCGGCACACCCGCGCACACCCGCGCACCCATGCCCGCGGGCACACCCTCAGCGGGTCCGGGACTCCGCCGCGAGGCGTTCCAGCACGGCGACGGCGTCGTCGGTGCGCCCGTACGGCACGAAGAGGTGGTCGTGGTGGTATCCCGCCACCACGTTGCAGCTGATCCCGGCGTCGGTGAGGGCGAGCGACACCGCGGCGGTCAGGCCCACCGCCTCCAGCGCCGAGTGCACCCGCAGGGTGATCCAGCCGGCCGCGTAGGTGTACGGCAGCCCGGCCGCCGCCGCCTCCGTCTCGGGGAGCACCAGGGTGAGCCCCTCGGTCTCCCGGACCGTGACGACGGGGTCGACGCCGTCGGGCAGGACGCCGTCCGGCACGGTGGCGTACACATAGCGGCCCGGCCGGCGCTCGGGGCGCAGCTCGCTCAGCAGGACTCGAAGATCGCTCTCGGGGGTCACACCGCCACGCTACCGGGCGTGGCACGGGCGCGGGCGTGAGCCATTCGGGCACGTCCCGCGTCCAACCGGTCACCGTGCGTGGCACGGGGCCGGGATCGCCCATAGCTTCGGCTCATGAGGAAACGACACATCACCCGCCTCGTGAGCATCGCGGCCGCATCGGCCGCCGGCCTGGCCGTCGCGGCCCCCTCCGCGCCGGCCGCCGGCGCGGGCGCCGCACTCGTGGTGTCGCCGGGGCAGTCCATCCAGGCGGCGGTGGACGCCGCGCGGCCCGGCGACACCGTCGTCGTCCGGCCCGGCACCTACCGCGAGAGCGTGCGGATCACCACGCCGGGGATCACCCTGCGCGGCTCCGGCGACGGCACCGTCGTCATGCCCGCCGAAGGCCGGGCCGCGTCCGGCGACGACTGCGCGGGGGCCGGCAACGGCATCTGCGTGCTGGGGACGCGGGACGCCACCGTGGACGGGGTGACCATCAGGTCCCTGCGCGTCACCGGGTTCGACCGCAGCGGCGTCTGGGCGTCCTGGACCGACCGGCTGACCGTGCGGTCGGTGACCGCCGACGCGAACGGCGTCTGGGGCATCGCCCAGCAGCGGTCCACCCGCTCCGACATCCGCGACAGCACCGCCCGCTCCAACGGCGACGCGGGCGTCTTCGTCGCCAACAGCGTGGACGAGGAGGGCGGCGCCACCGACACCGGCGGCACCCGGGTCCGGGGCAACACGCTGACCGACAACCGGATCGGGTTCACCGCGCGGCGGGTGCGCAACCTGTCGGTGCGGGACAACACCGTCACCGCCAACTGCAGCGGGATGTTCGTCGTGGGCGACGAGGGCACCCCGCAGGCCGGTGACATGGCGGTGCGCGCCAACCGGATCACCGGCAACAACAAGTTCTGCGCCGCCACCGACCGGCTGCCCGCGATCCAGGGTTCCGGGATCGTGCTGACCGGCGCCGCGGCCACCGAGGTGCGGTCCAACGTGATCCGCGACAACGTGGGCGACACCCCGCTGTCGGGCGGTGTCGTGCTGTTCAAGAGCTTCGTGGGCGCGAAGAACAACGACAACACCGTGAGCGGCAACGTGGTCCTCGGCAACCGGCCGGCGGATCTGGCCGACCGGGACACCGGCACGGGCAACCGGTTCACCGGCAATGTCTGCACGACCTCCGCACCGGCCGGGATGTGCTGACCGGTGACCCCCCGTACGAGGAGAAGCGAGACGGCATGACCACCGTGAGCACGACCCCCGGCACCACTCCCGTCCAGCCCCTTCCCACCCCGCAGCCGGCGATGCGGCTGCGCGAGATCGTGTTCGGCGCGGCCCGCTCCGCCGCCCTGCGCGCCTGCGCCCGGCTGGGCGTCGCCGACGCGCTGGGCGAGACGCCCCAGACCCCGGAGCGGCTGGCGGCGGCGGTGGGCACCGAGGCCGGCCCGCTGCGGCGGCTGCTGCGGGCCCTGGCCTGCTACGGCGTCTTCACGGAGCACGCCGACGGCACCTTCGCGCACACCGACATGTCCCGGCTGCTGCGCGAGGACGACCCGCACAGTCTGCGGGCCATCACGCTGTGGTGCACGGAGCCCTGGACGTGGCAGGTGTGGCCGCGTCTGGAGGACGCGGTGCGCTCCGGCTCCAATGTGTTCGAGGATGTCTTCGGCAAGGAGTTCTTCGACTACCTGCACCAGGACGCCCACGAGTCGGCGCAGGTGTTCAACGAGGCGATGACCACCTCCAGTGTGCAGTCGGCGCTGGACGTGGCCGCGCTGCTCGACCTCACCGGGGTCTCGGCGGTGGCGGACATCGGCGGCGGCCAGGGGCATGTGCTGGCCGGTCTGCTGGAGAAGTACCCGTCGCTCAGCGGCACCCTGATGGATCTGCCGGGCGTGGTCGCGCGGGCCGACGGGCGGCTGCGGGAGGGCGGGGCGCTCGCCGGGCGGGCGTCGATCGTGGCCGGGGACTGCCGCGAGGGCATTCCGGTGGCCGCCGACCTCTACATCATCAAGAACATCCTGGAGTGGGACGACGACAGCACCCGCCGGGCGCTGCGCGCCGTCGTCCGGGCGGCCCGGCCCGGTGCCCGGGTCGTCGTGATCGAGAACCTGGTGGACGACACCCCGTCGATGCGGTTCACCAGCGCGATGGACCTGCTGCTGCTCCTGAACGTGGGCGGCGCCAAGCACACCCGGCAGAGTCTGGTGGACCGGCTGTCCGACGCGGGCCTGCGCATCGACGCGGTCCGGCCGGTCAACGCGTATCTGCACGCGTTCGAGTGCGTGGTCCCGGACTGATCCGCGGGCGTACGCGTGACCGCCCCGGTCCGGCAGCTGCTGCCGGACCGGGGCGGTGTCCGTGGCTCACGCGGTGGCGCCGCGCTCCCAGCGGTAGAACTCCTGGGCCATGGCGTCCTTGGGCCCGCGCCAGGTCTCGGGGTCGTAGGGGCTGACGAAGGCGGTGAGCCGTTCGCTGATGGCCTTGAACTCCGGGTGCCCGGTCACCTTGGCGATCTCCGGGCCCGGTGGTTTCTCGGACTCGATCATGTGCAGGTAGACGTCGCCGAACTGGAACAGCTTGCGGCGGGTGACACCCACCAGGTGCGGCAGTTCGCTGTTGTCGGACGCGGCGAACAGCTCCGCGATGTCCGGGGCCGATCCCGGCGCCATCCGGGCGACGATCAGGGCGTGGTGCATGGGCGGGTGCCTTTCTGCTGCCCGGACCGGCCACCCGGCCGGGTGGCCGGTCCGGTGGCCGGTCCGCGGGGGCGGGTCAGTTGGCCGGGACGGCGGCGGAGCGGCGCTCGCGGTCGCGCTGCTCGATCTTCTGCCGGATCAGCTCCATCTGGATCTTGGAGTTCCGGTTGATGTTGTCGGTCATCCAGTCGTCGTCGACCGGTGCGTCGGGGCGCATCGCGAAGTCCTGCTGCCAGTGCATGCGGGTGCCGCCGGGCACCTCGGCGTACTGCCAGCGGATGTCCATGTGCTGGAACGGTCCGGGCTCGACGCGGCGGGCCCGGACGGTGCGGCCCGGACGGTCGGTGGTGCGCTCGGAGACCCAGCTCCACACCTTGCCGTTGTCGTCGGGGTGCATGGTCAGGCGGAAGGCGGTGCGCTCGCCGTCCCGTTCCAGGACCTCCACGGACTCGTACTCGCTGAACAGCTGCGGCCAGTTCTCCAGGTCGTTCGTCATCTCCCAGACGAGGTCCAGGGGGGCGGCGATGACGATCCCGTTCTCGGTGTGTCCGGACACGTCAGGCTCCTGTCATGAGGCTGTTGTTGACGAGGTCGAGGAATTCGCGGGGCGTCCTGCACCGGTCCGCGTCGGCCGGCAGCGGCCGGCCGTGCCGGTTCTCCAGTACGCCGACGATGCCGAGGAGGCCCAGCGAGTCCAGGCCGAACTCGTCGAAGGCGGTGTCGGAGCGGTTCTCCATCTCGCGGGGGTCGACGGAGAGTCCGGCACCCTTCTTCATCAGGGTGGCGAGCTCTTCGTACGTCAGTCGTTCGGTCATGAGGGAGTTCTCCTTCTCATGGGATGGGTTCACGAGGGGCGCCGCAGTACCAGGGCCGCGTTCGAGCCCATGAGGCCGCGGCTGAGGACGAGCGCGGTGCGCAGCTCGGCGGGGCGGGCCCGGCCGGTGACGACGTCGAGGTCGTGGCAGACCTCGAAGACGTTGGGCGTGGGCGGCACGAGGCCGTCCTCCATGGCCAGGACGGCGGCGGCCGCGTCCAGGACGGGCCCCCCGCAGTAGGCGCGGCCGATGCCCGTCTTGGGGGCGGTGACGGGGACGCGCCTGCTGTGCGGGCCCAGCGCGTCGGCCAGGGCCAGCGCCTCGGCCCGGTCGGCGGCCGGCGAGCCCAGCGCGTCCGCGAAGACGACGTCGACCTCGTCGGGTGCGCAGCCGGCCTCCCGCAGCGCGCCCTCGATGGCGTGGGCGAGGCCCTCGCGGGACTCCTCCCAGTGCGCGGCGGTGGTGAAGGTCGCGGTGTGGCCCGCGATCTCCGCCCGGACCCGGGCGCCGCGGTCACGGGCCGCCGACTCCTCCTCGACCACGAGCATCGCGCCGCCCTCGGCGGGCACGAATCCGCAGGCGTCCGAGGTGAACGGGCGGTAGGCCCGCGTCGGGTCGTCGGCCGCGCTCAGGTCGCGGTAGCCGAGCTGGCAGACCACGGAGTAGGGGGCGAGCGGGGCCTCCGCCGCGCCGACCACGACCGCGTCGGTGCCGCGCCGCACGGAGCGGTCGGCGTGCGCCAGCGCGTCCAGGCCGCCCGCCTCGTCGGCGGCCACCACCGCGCACGGTCCCTTGAAACCGCCCCGGATGGAGATCTGGCCGGTGCTCGCCGCGTAGAACCAGGCGATCGACTGGTAGGGGCCGACGTAGGTGGAGCCCTGGCCCCACAGCCGCTGGAGTTCGCGCTGGCCGAACTCGCCGCCGCCGGAGCCGGCCGCGGTGACCACGCCCACGCCGAACGGCCGGTCCTCGTAGTCGGCGCGGCCGAGCCGGGCGTCGTCCAGGGCCATGTCGGCGGCGGCCATGGCGAAGTGCGTGAACCGGTCGGTCTGGACGAGGTAGCGCTCCTCGATGAGCGCGACCGGGTCGAAGCCGCGGACCTCGCCCGCGATGCGCAGCGGCAGGTTCTCGCACCCTTCGCGGGTGACCCGGTCCAGGACGCTCATGCCTTCCTGGGTGCGCTTCCAGAAGGCTTCGGTGCTCGTGCCGTTGGGGGCGACGACGCCGATGCCGGTGACAACGGTACGCCGGGCCTTTCGGGTGCTCATCATGTCCTCCCTCGGGTCAGGGCCACCGCGGACTGGAAGCCGCCGAAGCCACTGCCGACCGACAGGACGCTGCGCAGCTTCAGCGGGCGGGCGGTGCGCGGCACGTAGTCGAGGTCGCACTCCGGGTCCGGGTTCCGGTAGTTCGCCGTGGGCGGCACCGTCTGGTTGACCAGGGCCAGGACGCAGGCGGCGATCTCTATCGCCCCGATCGCGCCGAGGGAGTGGCCCACCATCGACTTGATGGAGCTCATCGGCACCTTGCGGGCGTGGGCGCCGAGCGCGCGTTTGACGGCGGCGGTCTCGTGCCGGTCGTTCTGCTTGGTGCCCGAGCCGTGCGCGTTGACGTAGTCGACGTCCTGGGGGGCGATCCGGGCGTGGCCGAGCGCGCTCTCGATGGCCGCGGCCATCTCCAGGCCCTCGGGGGTGAGCCCGGTCATGTGGTAGGCGTTGCCGAAGGTCGCGTAGCCGGCTATCTCGCAGTACACGGTCGCGCCGCGGGCCCTGGCGTGCTCCAGCTCCTCCAGGACGAGTACGGCGCCGCCCTCGCCCATGACGAAGCCGTCGCGGCGGGCGTCGAAGGGCCGGGAGGCGTGCTCCGGGTCGTCGTTGTTGGGGGAGGTCGCCTTGATGGCGTCGAAGCAGGCCACGGTGATCGGGGTGATCGGCGAGTCCGACGCCCCGGCGACGCAGACGTCGACGCGTCCCTCCTCGATGGAGTGGAAGGCGTAGCCGATGGCGTCCAGGCCGGAGGTGCAGCCGGTCGAGACGGTCTGCACGGGGCCGTGCGCGCCGACCTGTTCGGCGACGGCCGAGGCCAGGGTGCTGGGCGAGAAGGCGCGCTCCAGGTGGCGGTCGGCCCGGCGGTGGTCCACGTCCCAGCGGGTGCCGTGCTCGCTGACGGCGACGTAGTCGTGTTCGAGGCGGGTGGTGCCGCCGACGGCGGTGCCGAGGGAGACGCCCATCCGCCACGGGTCGGTGTGCTCCGGGTCCAGTCCGGCGTCGGCGAGCGCCTCGCGGGCGGCGACCATCGCGAACTGCACATAGCGGTCCGCGCGGGCGGTGTCCTCGTCGTCCAGGCCGTGGGCCGCCGGGTCGAAGTCGCACTCGGCGGCGATCCGGGAGCGGAAGCCCGCCGGGTCGAAGAGGGTGATGCCGCGGGTCGCGGTGCGGCCGTTGGAGAGCAGGTCCCAGAAGGCCGGTGCGCCGATGCCGCCCGGTGCGACGACACCGACCCCGGTGACCGCCACGCGCCGGGTCATGAGGCGGCCTCGGTTCGTTCTGGCGGGGCACCCCGCTCGGCGGTCTCGGTCACCTCGGTGTCGACGTGGCCGAGTTCGGGGCGGGGTGCGAGCGGGCCGAGGTGGAAGACCATGCGGGCCTCGGTGTCGCCGACGTTGCGGAAGCGGTGGCGCACGTGCGGGGGGATGAGCAGGCCCTGGTCGGGGCGCATGGCGTGCGTCTCCCCGTCCAGGTCGACCTCCAGGAGCCCCTGCACGACGTACACGAACTCCTCCGAGTACGGGTGGTAGTGCTCGCCGATGCGGTCGCCGGGCTCGACGATGGCCAGCCCCATGAAGCCGCTGGTGGCGCCCACCGCGGTCGGGGTGAGCAGGGCGCGCAGGTCGCCTCCGCGCCTGCGGTTGGGCTGGGTCTCACTGAGGTCCACGATGCGTGGCCGGTGGGTGGTCATGTCTGCTGTTCCTCCTGGGCGCAGGGCGCGTTGTGTGACGGGTCGGGCGAGAACCCCCCGGATGCCGGAGCGCGGTTCAGGAATCCGCGGCCCTCCGGTCGGTGATCAGCCGCATCTCGGACCGGGCGAGGAGGCGGGCGGCGTCCTGGTCGTTGGCCGGGACGGTGCTCGCCGGGCCGTCCAGGAGCCGGGCCAGCCGGGCCGCCTTGCCGGGGCCGTGGATGCCGAGGGCCTGGGCGGGCTGTGCGTCGAGCGGGCCGCTCACCTCCAGGAGGCGGACGACGACGTCGTCGCGCTGGAAGATCGTGCTGCTGTCGATGACGCTGCCGGTGTCGTCGGCGGCCTCCTCGTCGTTGCCGGCCAGCAGCCGGGCCAGGGCCATGCCGCAGCCCTCCTTGGCCCGGTAGAAGACGGCGTGGCGGCGCAGGGTGCCGGGGTCGTGCCGGCCGGCCGAGACGTGGTGCACGGTGGGCAGGGCCGCGCGGGTGAAGAACATCCGGGCGGAGTCGGGGTCGGCGAGGTCCCGGTCCTGTTCGAGGTAGGGGTTGATGGCCTCCTCGACGGCGCGGATCTCGGGCTGGCGGGAGACGTGGCGCAGCGCGGCCATGAGGTCGCCCTCGACCTCGACGGCGCGGACGACCCGGTTGCCGTGCATGAACAGCGAGGTGCGGCGCAGCCGGGTGTGGTCGTCCACGCGGGAACGCGGCGACTCGTACTCGGCAAGGTGCTTGGCGACGATGTCCTCGGTGCCCGGCTTCACGGTGAAGGTGAGCGCGTGGCGTACGACGCCGTCGCCGAGGCGCGGGGAGGTCTGGAGGCTGCCCCTGACCGGGTCGGGGACGGTCTCGAAGCCCTTGCCGGTCTCGCGCAGGACGCTGAAGCGCAGCGAGCGGGTGTCGCGTACGCAGCTGTGCAGGGGCTGTACGGTCGCGACGTGCTCCTCGCTGTTGACCCAGGCGAGGAAGGGCGGGGCGCTCTCCCATTCGCTGGTGATCAGCCACTGCGAGGGGTTCTCGATGGACTGGCACAGCTGGTCGCTGATGTGGCCGGGGACGGAGGCGACCTGGTTGCGCATGTGCTCGTACGCCTCCAGGAACTGCTTCTGGGCGCCGTCGTGCAGGTCGAGCAGCAGCACGACGCGCAGCCTCGATCCGTCGAAGGCGGATTGTGAGATCCGTTCCGAGAGGGTGGTGGTCATCCGGGGACTCCTTGGACGCGGGGACGGGGACGCTCGCTGGGTCGTCTCCGTGACCGATCGTGAAACGCTGGTCCGCCCGACGCGAGATTTATGAACCGTTCAGGTGAGCAGGCGTCCCAAGGGCTCCGAGCGGGCCGCGGGCCGGGCATGGACAACGCATCTGAACGGCGTCGGAGCTGGAGCAACTGATGAACGAGAACGTCGATCTCCATGTACCGGTCCTCATCGTGGGCGGCTCGCTGGTGGGGCTGTCCGCTTCCCTCTTCCTCGGCCGGCTCGGCGTCGAGCACCTGCTGGTCGAGAAGCACGCGGCCACCTCGACGCATCCGCGTGGCCGGGGCAACAACGTGCGGACGATGGAGGTGTTCCGCCGGGCGGGGGTGGAGCGGGGCATCCGGGAGGCGGCCTCGGTGCTGGCGGACAACCACGGCATCCTGCAGGCGGGTTCGCTGACCGGGGACGACCAGGAGTGGCTGCTGCGCGAGATCGATCCGGGCGGGGCGCTCGCCCGGTTCAGCCCGACGGGCTGGTGCCTGTGCAGCCAGAACGACCTGGAACCGGTGCTGCTGGAGCGGGCGCGGGAGCAGGGCGGCGATCTGCGGTTCTCGACGGAGCTGCTGTCCTTCGACCCGGACGCCTCGGGTGTCTCCGCGGTGCTGAAGAACCGGGAGACCGGCGAGCACACGACCGTGCGGGCGGACTATCTGATCGCGGCGGACGGGCCGCGCAGCCCGGTCCGCGAGCAGCTGGGGATCGGCCGTTCGGGGGCGGGCGACCTGTTCCACAACGTGAGCGTCACCTTCCGGTCGCGCGGGCTGGCGGAGGTGCTGGGCGAGCGGCGTTTCATCGTGTGCTATCTGACGAACCCGGAGGCGGAGGGCGCTCTGCTGCCGGTGGACAACGAGCGGGAGTGGGTGTTCCACGCGCCGTGGCAGCCGGACCGGGGTGAGACGCTGGAGGACTTCACGGACGAGCGGTGCGCGCGCCACATCCGTACCGCGGTGGGCGCGCCGGACATCGATGTGGAGATCACCGGGAAGGCGCCGTGGCACGCGGCCGAGCGGGTGGCCGAGCGGTATGGGCGGGGGCGGGTGTTCCTGGCCGGTGACTCGGCGCACGAGATGTCGCCGACCGGGGCGTTCGGCTCGAACACCGGCATCCAGGACGCGCACAACCTGGCGTGGAAGCTGGCCGCCGTGCTGCGGGGCGAGGCGGGCCGGGGGCTGCTGGAGACGTACGGGCAGGAGCGGCTCCCGGTGGCGCGGGCGACCGGTGAGCGGGCGTCGGCGCGGTCCGGGGAGCACAGCCACCCCGGTTACGCGCCGCCGCCGTCGGTGGGCGGGGGCAAGCGGGGCGGGATGCTGAACGTGGCGCTGGGCTACCGGTATGTGGCGGGCGCGGTGCTGGGGGTGCCGGCGGACGCGGCGGTGGTGCCGGACGGGATGCGGCTGACGGGTGAACCGGGCAGCCGGGCGCCGCACATGTGGCTGCGCCGGGGCGGGGAGCGGATCTCCACGCTGGATCTGTACGAGCGCTCGTTCGTGCTGCTCGCGGACGGCTCCGACACGGTGTGGCGACGGGCGGCGTCGGAGGTCGCGGACCGGCTGGGCGTGCGGCTGGAGGCGTACGGCATCGGCGCGGGCGCGGAGCTGGAACCGGAGGACGGGGCGGACTGGGCCGGGGCGCACGGGACCGGGCGGGACGGCGCGGTCCTGGTGCGTCCCGACGGGTTCGTCGCCTGGCGTGCCCCGGCGGCCGCCGAGGACGCCGCGGCGACGCTGCACGAGGTGCTGGTGACGCTGCTGCGCCGGGACTGAGCGGCTGCCGGACCGGCCTCCGGGAGGCCGGTCCGCCCGTCAGCCGATGCCGAACGACCGGAGGGCCGCGAGGAATTCCTCCGGTCGTTCGGTGTGTACGAGATGTCCGGCGTCGAGGGTGACGAGCCGGGCACCGGGGATGCGGCGGGCGAGCGCGGCCATGCCCTCCTGCCGGATCTGGCTGCGGGGTCCGCCGCCGATGACGAGGGTGGGGGCGGTGATGGCGCCGAGGAGATCCAGCGAGGCCGGGTCCGGGGCGTTGAGTTGGGCGTCGACGGCCGGGACGAGGGACCAGTCGAAGTCCGTCTCGCCGCCGGGGTGCGCGGGGACGGGGCGCGGCGGGTCGAGCGGGACGGGCAGCGGCGCCTCCTCCAGGACCAGGCGGCCGATGAGGCCGGGGTGGCGGCCGGCGAGCAGGTAGGAGGCGGCGCCGCCCATGGAGTGCCCGACGACGGTGGCGCCGGCGAGGTTGCGGGCCTCCAGGAAGCCGTGCAGGTCGTCGCGGAACAGTTCGAGGCTGTAGCGGCCGGGCCAGTCGCTGAGGCCGTGGCCGCGGAAGTCGAAGGCGTACACGCGGTGGGTGGCGGCGAGCCGGGCGGCGATCCCGGCCCAGTCGCGGCTGTCGCCGCAGCGGCCGTGGGCGAGGACGACGGGCGGTGCGGCGGGGTCGCCCCAGACGCGGTACGCGAGCCGGGTGCCGCCGGCCAGGACGCTGTGCACCTCGGGGTCCAGGAACGCCTCGACGGTGCGGGCGAAGGCTCCGGCGTCGTCGATCCACGGGAAGTGGGCGGCGCCGCGCTGCACGGCGAACTCCGCGTGCGGGAAGAGCGCGGCCAGTCCGGCGGCCCGGCCGGGCGGGGTGACGGTGTCGTACTCTCCGGCCAGGACGAGGACGGGGGCCCGGAGGGTGCGCAGGGCGGGGACGGTGGCGGCCGGGTCGAAGGCGCCCGGGGCGGCGTAGCGGGCGGCGGCCTCGGCGTTGATCTGCGCGTCGGAGGCGGCCGCGTGCGCGCGTTCGGCGGTGCCCCAGCGGGCGTACAGGAACGGCCGGGTCCTGGCGCGCAGTTCGTCGCTCGGCCGGCCGGCCCAGATCTCCTCCAGGGCGGCGAGCGCGTCCTCGTACCAGGGTTCCGGGCCGCGCAGGGCGGCCGTCTCGCGGGCCTCGCGGCCGGCGGCGGGCAGGCCGGCGGCGCGGGTGGTGGGGGCGACCAGGACGAGGTTGCGCAGCCGGTGCGGGTGGCGGGCGGCGTAGAGCGCGGCGAGGTCGCCGGCCGCGGAGTGGGCGAGCAGGTCGACGCGGTCGAGGCCGAGGTGGGTGCGCAGGGCCTCGATGTCGTCGGTCTGCCGGTCGCAGCGGTAGGTGGCGGGGTCCTCGGGGGCGGCGGAGTCGCCGGTGCCGCGCGGATCGAGGAGGATCAGCCGCCGGCGGGCGGCGAGGCCGCCGAGGGTGCCGAGGTAGGCGCTCGCCCGCATGGCTCCGCCCGGCAGGCAGATCAGCGGGGCTCCCTCCCCCGCGATGCGGTAGGCCAGCTCGGTTCCGTCGTACGTGTGGAAGGTCGGCATGCCTCCATCCAAACAGGGCCGTCCGGGTGACGCGGGCGAGTTGGGCAGCCTGGTGGCGGCCGGGCCCCGGAGATGCGTCGCGCCCCTTGCCAGGGGGTGCGTGATCCTGCATTACTGCTCCCGGAGGAGACGACCGAATGATCGGTCGTCCGCACGGCGTACGGAACGGGGTGGCCCGCATGACGGCTCTGCCGGACGCGGCGGAACGGATGAGCCGCGACGGGCTCGAAGCCCTTCAGCTGGAGCGGCTGCGGGCCACGCTGCGCCACGCGTACGAGAACGTCGCGCACTACCGGACGGCGTTCGACCGGGCGGGGCTGCGGCCGGAGGACTGCCGTTCGCTGGCGGATCTGGCCCGGTTCCCGTTCACCACCAAGGCGGACCTGCGGGACAACTACCCGTTCGGGATGTTCGCGGTACCGGAGGCGGAGGTCCGTCGCGTCCATGCCTCCAGCGGCACGACGGGACGCCCGACCGTGGTCGGCTACACGCAGGGGGACCTGGACGTCTGGGCGGACGTGGTGGCGCGCTCCATCCGGGCGGCGGGCGGGCGGCCGGGTCACAAGGTGCATGTGGCGTACGGCTACGGCCTCTTCACCGGCGGTCTGGGCGCGCACTACGGGGCGGAGCGGCTGGGGTGCACGGTGATTCCGGCATCGGGCGGCATGACGGCCCGCCAGGTCCGGCTGATCCAGGACTTCCGGCCCGAGATCATCATGGTGACGCCCTCGTACATGCTGACCATCCTCGACGAGTTCGAGCGGCAGGGCGTCGATCCCCGGTCGACCTCGCTGCGGACGGGGATCTTCGGGGCGGAGCCGTGGACGCGGGAGATGCGGCGCGAGATCGAGGAGCGGTTCGCGATCGACGCGGTGGACATCTACGGCCTGTCGGAGGTGATGGGGCCGGGCGTGGCGCAGGAGTGCGTGGAGACGAAGGACGGTCCGCACATCTGGGAGGACCACTTCTATCCGGAGGTGGTCGACCCGGTCTCCGGGGAGGTGCTGCCCGAGGGGCAGAAGGGCGAGCTGGTGTTCACCTCGCTCACCAAGGAGGCCATGCCGGTGATCCGGTACCGGACGCGGGACCTGACCCGGCTACTGCCCGGCACGGCCCGGGTCTTCCGGCGCATGGAGCGGGTCACCGGGCGCAGCGACGATCTGGTGATCCTGCGCGGGGTGAACCTCTTTCCCACGCAGATCGAGGAGATCGTGCTGCGGACGCCGGGGGTGTCGCCGCACTTCCAGCTCCGGCTCACCCGTGAGGGCAGGCTCGATGTGCTGACGGTGCGGGCGGAGGCCCGGCCGGGGGCGACGCCGGAGCAGCGGGCGGCGGCGGCAGCGTCGGTGGCGGCGGCCGTCAAGGACGGCATCGGTGTCTCGGTGGGCGTGGAGATCCTCGATCCGGAGACGCTGGAGCGGTCGGTGGGCAAATTCCGGCGGATCGTGGACGAGCGCGGCGAGTAGGCCAACTGGCCTGCTGTCCGGCGGGGTTGCTGTGGCAGGATGGCCGGAGTGAGCCATTGTCCGCCGGGGGACTCGTGTTCTCCGGCCCGAGGGTTGGGAAGCGCCTCATGACGGCAGGTCAGATCGACACCAGCAGGCCGCATCCGGCCCGTGTCTACGACTACCTCCTGGGCGGCAAGGATCACTACCCCGTCGACCAGGCACTCGGCGAGCAGATGCCGGAGCCGGCGAAGGTGGGCGTCGCGCAGAACCGTTCCTTCATGCACCGGGCGGCCGCCTGGGCGGCGCGGGAGGGCATCGACCAGTTCCTGGACATCGGAACCGGCATCCCGACCCGGCCGAACCTCCACCAGATCGTCCAGGAGATCACCCCGGCGGCCCGGATCGTGTACACGGACAACGATCCGATCGTTCTGCGGCACGCGGAGGCGCTGCTCGTCAGCACCCCGGAGGGCGTCACCGACTATCTGAAAGCCGATGTGCGCGCTCCGGAGAAGATCCTCGACCACGCCCGTACGGTGCTGGACTTCGAGCGGCCCGTGGCGCTCTCGATGATCGCCCTGATGCACTTCCTGGCCGACTCGGACGATCCGTACGGCATCACCCGCACGCTGGTCGACGCGCTACCGGCCGGCAGCTGCCTGGCGCTCTCCCACTTCACCGTGGACTTCCTCGCCGCCCACCAGGAGGCGCTGGCCCGCTACCGGTCGAGCGGCATCACGCTGCAGCCGCGCAGCGGTGCGGAGGTGGCCCGCTTCTTCGACGGGCTCGACCTGGTCGCACCCGGTCTGGTGGCCGCCCCGCACTGGCACGGCACGCCCGCCCCGGAGCACGGGGAGATCCCCGACACCATCTACGCGGGCGTCGGCCGCGTGCGGGGGCGGGCGTGAGCGCGCCGGCCGCCGTCAGGCCAGGCGGTCGCGCAGTTCGCGCTTGAGGATCTTGCCGCTGGCGTTACGCGGGAGGCCGTCCGCGAACACGATCCGCTTCGGGGCCTTGAAGTGGGCGAGACGTTCGCGGGCGTGGCCGATCAGTTCCTCCTCGGTGGCCTCGCCCTTGAGGACGACGACGGCGGTGACGGCCTCGATCCAGCGCTCGTCGGGCAGCCCGACGACGGCCGTCTCGGCGACGGCGGGGTGGGTGTAGAGGGCGTCCTCGACCTGCCGGGACGCGACGAGCACCCCGCCGGAGTTGATGACGTCCTTCACCCGGTCCACGACCGTGAAGTAGCCCTCGGCGTCACGGACGGCGAGGTCGCCGGAGTGGAACCAGCCGTCGCGGAACGCCTCGGCGCTCTCCTCGGGCTTGTCCCAGTAGCCGGAGCACAGCTGGGGCGAGCGGTAGACCACCTCGCCGGCGGTGCCGTCGGGCACCTCGGCGCCGTTCTCGTCCACGATCCTGGCCTCGACGAAGAGGACGGGCCTGCCGCAGGAGTCCATCCGGCCCTCGTGCTCGTCGGGCCCCAGCACGGTGGCCAGCGGGCCGATCTCGCTCTGCCCGAAGCAGTTGTAGAAGGCCAGCCGGGGCAGCCGGCCGCGCAGGCGCTCCAGCACCGGGACGGGCATGATCGACGCCCCGTAGTACGCCTTGCGCAGCCCGCCCAGGTCGCGGGAGGCGAACTCGGGGTGGTTGGCGAGGCCGATCCACACGGTGGGCGGGGCGAAGAGGCTGTCGGCCCGCCCGGACTCGACCAGCTCGAAGATCCGGGCCGGGTCGGGGGCGTCCAGGACGGTGTTCTCGGCGCCCACCGCGAGATAGGGCAGCAGGAAGACGTGCATCTGCGCCGAGTGGTACAGCGGCAGCGCGTGGACGGGCCGGTCGCCTGCGCGCAGGTCGAGGGCGGTGACGGCGCTGACGTACTCGTGGACGAGGGCGCCGTTGGTCATCATCGCGCCCTTGGGGAGCGCGGTCGTCCCGGAGGTGTAGAGCAGCTGGACCAGGCCGTCGGCGCCCGGCTCGTGCGCGGGGGCGAAGGGGCGCGGGGTGGCGAGGCCGGTCAGCAGCGAGTCCCCGGCGTCGCGCAGCGCCCGTACGGCGAAGCCCTCCGGGAGCCGGTCCGCCAGGGCCGGGTCGGTCAGGACCAGGGAGCTGCCGGACTGGTTCAGGATGTACGCCAGGTCGTCGCCGGTGAGGTTCTGGTTGACCGGGACGTGGACCAGGCCGGCGCGGGCGCAGGCGAGGAACGCGATCAGATACGCGTCCGAGTTGTGGGCGTAGGCGGCGACCCGGTCCCCCGGACGCAGTCCGTGGTCCTCGGTGAGGACGGCGGCCGCGGTGGTGACGGCCGCGTCGAGCTCGCGGTAGGTCCAGGCCCGGTCGGCGTACCGCAGGGCGGTCCGTTCGGGGGTGCGCCGTGCGCTGCGGGTCACGACGCCGTCGACTGTGCTGCTGCGTACACCGGTCATGGCGTGATCCTGGGTGGCCGGGGCGCGGTGGTCAAGGGTCTCCCCCGCCGGGCCGGGCGGCACGCCGTACCCGTCCCCTCCCGCAGTACGTATGACGATGCGTCAGATTTATTGCGGCGCCGCCCTCTTCGGCGCGGCGGGTGGTGACAGTACCCTCTGCTTCGGCAGGAAGTTTCACGCTCGGAAGAGATTTCGAAAGTAACTTTCAGGCAGTGGGAAGGGATCGCGGATGACGCGGGACACGGCAGGCGGGGGCATCAGCAGAAGGCGGCTCGGAGGTGGGATGCTGGCCCTGGGCGGGGCACTCGCCCTGGCGCCCATCCCCTTCGCGGGCACGGCGTCCGCCACGGAGTCGGAGGCGACGTCGCCGGAGACGAACACGGGCCGGGGTGCCCGGCCGACGCTGCGGTACGGGTCGGCGGCCCGTGCCGGACTGCTGTCCGAGCCGCTCGACCGGCTGGTGACGGAGGCGGAGCGCTATCTGGACGCCTCGCCCCGCCACCCCTGGTACGCGGGCGCCGTGCTGCTCGCGGGCCGGGGCGGGACGGTGGCGCTGCACCGGCCGATCGGCAAGGCGGTGCGCTACTCGGCGTACGACGAGAAGACCGACACCGGCGTGGAGTTCCCCCCGGACCGGCAGATCCCGATGGCCGGGGACACGGTCTTCGACCTGGCGTCGGTCTCGAAGCTGTTCACCTCGATCCTGGCCGTGCAGCAGATCGAGCGCGGCGCGCTGGAGCTGGAGGCCCCGGTCGCCTCCTATCTGCCGGACTTCGCCCGCGGCGGCAAGCAGGACATCACCATCCGCCAGCTCCTCACCCACACCTCGGGGTTCCGGGCCTGGATTCCGCTCTACCTCGCGCCGACGCGGGAAGGGAAGCTGGAGCTGCTGTGGAACGAGGAGCCGGCCAGTGCGCCCGGTACGGCCTACCTCTACTCCGACCTGAACCTGATCTCGCTCCAGCTGGTCCTGGAGAAGCTGACCGGGCTGTCCCTGGACGTACTGCTGCGCGAGCGGATCACCGCCCCGCTCGGCATGCGGCGCACCCGGTACAACCCGCCCCCCTCCTGGAAGCCGAAGATCGCCGCCACCGAGGACGCCCGGCAGCCCTGGTCCGGCCTGGAACGGGGCCTGGTCTGGGGCGAGGTGCACGACGAGAACGCGTACAGCCTGGACGGGGTCGCCGGGCACGCCGGGGTGTTCTCCTGCGCCTGGGACCTCGCGATCCTGGCGCGCACCCTGCTCAACGGCGGGGTGTACGGCCGGGCCCGCATCCTCGCGGAGGACTCCGTCGATCTGCTCTTCACCGACTTCAACACGGCGTTCCCCGGTGACGAGCACGGCCTGGGCTTCGAGCTCTACCAGCACTGGTACATGGGCGCCATGGCCACGCCGCGTACGGCGGGGCATACGGGCTTCACCGGGACGAGCCTGGTCCTGGACCCGACGACGGACTCGTTCCTGATCGTCCTCGGCAACTCCGTGCACCCGGTGCGCGGCTGGCGCTCCGGCAGCGCGCCGCGCGTGGCCACCGCCAACCAGATGGCGCGGGCCGTCGCCGTCCGGCCGGCCCGCGGCCGTACGGCGTGGTTCTCCGGGATGGAGAGCGCCACCACGGCGACCCTGGCGCTGCCGCCGCTGGCCCTCGCCTCCTCGCGGGCCCGGCTGACCTGCGCGCTGTGGTGGGACACCGAACCGGCGTCGGACTTCCTGCTCCTGGAGTCCTCGACGGACGCCGGGGCCACCTGGCGGCCGGTCCCGTTCACCACCACCGCCACCGGCCGGGACCGGGGCGCCCGGCCCGAGGAGCATCCGGACGGCTCGCTCTCCGGCTGGTCGGGCCGCGTCTGGCACCGCCTGGACGCCGCTCTCGGCGGTCTGCGGGGTGCCGGGGTCCGGCTCAGATGGCGCTGCACCACGGATCAGCTGTACGTGGGCAGGGGCGTGTACGTGGACGCCATCAGGGTCGAGGACGGCGGCCGTACGGTCTTCGACGAGAGCAGGGCGCCGGACGCCCGGCGCATCGAGGCGGACGGCTGGGTGGCGTCGGCCGACTGACCGGCCCTCCGGGGACGCGGGGCGGGCGGGCCCGGCCGCCTGCCCCGTACCGGTGTCAGAGCGGTGGCCCGACCGGCTGCTGCCGGAGCGCGGCGACGTCCCGGTAGAGGTCGGCGGCCTCGCGGGCGCGGCCCAGCTGTTCGAGGCAGTGCGCCTCGTCGTCGCGGCCGGCCAGGGTGTCGGGGTGGGCGGCGCCCAGCAGCCGGGTCCGGGCGTCGGCGACCTGCCGGTAGACGGTGAGCGCCTGCGCCCAGCGGCCCAGCCAGCCGAGGGCGACGGCGACCTCGCGGCGGCTGACCAGGGTGTCCGGGTGGTCGGGGCCCAGTACGTGTTCCCGGGCGGCGCAGACCGCGCGCGCCTCCGCCAGGGCCTCGTCCCAGCGGGCCAGCCGGCCCAGGTTGACGCCCAGTCCGTGGCGGGCGCGCAGGGTCTCGGGGTCGTGGGGGCCGTTGACCCGCAGGCGGTCGGCGACGAGCGTGCGGTACAGCTCCAGGGCGTCCACGCTGCGGCCGAGCCGGCCCAGGCTGATGCCGACCTCGTAGCGGGTGGCGAGGGTGTCGGGGTGGTCGGCGCCCAGCAGCCGGGTCCGCGCCTCGGCGACCTGCCGGTAGGTGGTCAGAGCCTCCGTCCAGCGGCCGAGCCGGCCCAGCGCGTACCCGACCTCGTACAGCGTGACCAGCGTGTCGGGGTGGTCGGGGCCCAGCACGCGGGCGCGGGCCCCGGCCACGTCGTGGGCCATGCGGTAGGAGTCCTCCAGACGTCCCAGCCTGCTGAGGCTGAAGGCCAGGTTGTGGCGGCAGCGCAGCGTGTCGGGGTGGTCCGGGCCCGAGGCGCGCTCCCGCGACGCGAGCACGGCGCTGTGCAGTTCGTGGGCCTCGGCGTGCCGCCCGAGGCGGCCCAGCGCGTACGCCATCTGCTGCCGGGCGATGAGGGTCTCGCCGTGGTCGGGGCCGAGGAGGCGGGCCCGGTCCTCGGCGAGCCGGCCGAACTCGCGCAGCGCGTTCTCGGCGCGCTCCTTGCGCCCCGATGCGGAGCCGGGCGCGGGCGAGCCGGCGAGGGTGCCGGGCGGGGCGGGGTGCGGGGCGGCGCCGGTGGTCCAGGTGAGGGTGAGGCCGGCCGTGCGGTCGGGCGGGGCCAGGGGCGGGTGTCCGGTGACGGTGGCCTTGTGGCCGCCGGTCATCGTCGCCGCCCAGGCGGGCAGTCCGGGCGTGGTGCGGCTGCCCTGGGTGACGGGGGCGGGCGGGGCGAGCGGCAGCCGGCCGGCGGGTTCCGCGAAGGGCTGTTCGCCGGTGCGGCCGACGGCGATGCGGCGGCGCAGGTCGTGGGCGTCGGCCGGGCGCTCCTCGGGGGTCTTGGCGAGCAGGTCCAGGACGACGCGGTCGAAGAACCCGGGCAGTTCGGCGCGGTGGGAGCGCGGCGGCTCGGGCGTGGTGTCGCGGTGGCCGACGAGGATGCCCCAGGAGTCCTCCATGTCGAAGGGCGGGGCGCCGGTCGCGATCTCGTACAGCACGCAGCCCAGCGAGTACAGGTCGCTGCGGTGGTCCACCTGGCCGCCGCTGATCTGCTCCGGGGACATGTAGTGCGGGGTGCCCATCGCGACGCCGACCCCGGTGAGCCGGGAGGTGACCGGAATGCCGTGGCCGGGCCGGGCTATGCCGAAGTCGCAGATCTTCACCGTGCCGTCGGACAGCCGCATGATGTTGGCGGGCTTGAGGTCGCGGTGGACGATGCCCTGCTGGTGGGTGTAGCCGAGGGCGTCGGCGACCTGTTCGGCGATGTCCACGATGTCGTCCACGGGCAGCGGGTTCTGCTCGTTGTCCTCCAGGAGCTGGCTGAGGTTGCGGCCGTCCAGCAGCTCCATCACGAGGTAGAGCACGCCCTCGTACTCGCCGAAGTCGTGCACGACGGTGACGCCCCGGTGCTGGAGCGCGGCGGCGACCCGCGCCTCGCGGCGGAAGCGCTCGCGGACGACGCGGGTGTGGTCCTTGTCGTGCCGGCCGCTCATCGGCTTGAGGCATTTGACGGCGACCTGGCGGCCCAGCGCTTCGTCGCGGGCACGCCACACCTCGCCCATGCCGCCCCGCCCGATCAGGTCGAGCAGCCGGTACCGGCTCTGGATCAGCCTGGTCTCCGCCATCCCTGTTGCCGCCCCCGTCGTTCCGCCCGCTGTCGCCGCGCCCTCCCCGGCGCGTCCAGTATGGCTGCCTGCCTCTTCAGTGTGTACGGGGTGGGGCGGCTGCCGGGTCCGAGGCGCGCCATCGCGCCCATGATGTGACCGGGCGGCAGCCGCCACCGCAGCCGGGCGGGGACGGCGCGCAGCAGGGCGCCGGTGGTGCGCAGCCTGCGGTCCACGGCGGCGGGCGGCGGCGCGGCCCTGCCGTACAGCTCGTGGGCGAACGGCGGCAGGGACTGGTAGGCGAGGTCCGCCGCGTGCCGCCAGAGCAGGGCGCGGGCCGGGACGAGGAGGGGGTGGACGGGCGGCCGGTGCAGGAAGCGGGCGACGTCCAGCGCCTCCGGGGTCCGGGCGAGGGCGGGCCGTACGCGGGCGAAGTAGCCGGCGAGTTCGGCGGTCGTCGCGGGGACGTCGTCGGGGTCGAGGCCGACCAGGCGGGCGCTGTGCCGGTGTTCACCGATGTACCGGTCGGCCTGCCGGGCGGTGAGCGGGTAGCCGGAGCGGAGCAGGACCTGAAGGTAGGAGTCGGCCTCGGCGCAGTGCACCCACAGCAGCAGTTCGGGCTCGTCGACGCCGCAGGTGCGGCCGGTCGCCGGGTCGGTGACCGTGAGGTGGCGGTGGATCTTCCGGACCCGCGCGCCCGCCTTCTCGGCGGCTTCGGTGGTGCCGTACGTGAGGGTGCCGACGAAGCCCGCGGTGCGCATGAGCCGGCCCCAGGCGTCGTCCCGGAAGTCGGAGTTCTGGGTGACGCCGCGCACCGCGAGCGGGTGGAGGGCCTGGAGGTGGAGGGCGCGTACCCCGGCGATCCACATCATCGGGTCGGCGTGCAGTTGCCAGGTGACCGACGCGGGTCCGAAGAGTCCGGGGTCGGCTTCCGTCATGTGGGTGTCCCTCCCGCTCGGTGGCGGCCCGGAGCCGGGCCGCCGGACGCCCCCAGTGTGGCCGGGGGCGCGCGGACGGTCGAGGAGGGCGGCGGACCGGCGGGCGAGGAGGCTGGCGGACCGGCGGGCGAGGAGGGCGGCGGAGCGACGGGCGAGGAGGGCGGCGGAGCGACGGGCGCATTGCCATACTGCTCCGATGACCAACGCACCTTCCTCCGTCCTGGATTCGCTGTCCGGACTCGCCTTCGGTGACGCCTTCGGCGACCGCTGGTTCGGCATCCTGCGGCGCGAGGGTCCCGAGCCCCTGGAGTCGCGGACGCCGCCCCCGGAGCCGGTGTGGCGGTGGAGCGACGACACCGCCCAGGCGCTGGTCCTGGTCCGCGAACTCGCCGAGGGGGACGGCATCGTGGACCAGGACCGGTTCGCCCGGCGCCTGGCCGAGGAGTACGCGGCCGACACGCACCGCGGGTACGGGGCCTCGATGCACGACGTGCTGCGCCGGATCGGCGCGGGCGAGCCCTGGCGGGAACTGGTGGCCGCACAGTTCCAGGGCATGGGCTCATGGGGGAACGGGGCGGCGATGCGCGTCGCCCCGCTCGGCGCCTGGCACGCCGCCGACCTGGACACCGTCGTCGAGCAGGCCGCCCGGCAGAGCGCCGTCTCGCACCACCACCCGGAGGCGGCCGCCGGGGCGGTGGCGGTCGCCGTCGCGGCGGCGCTGGCCACGCGCGGCCGGGGCGGCCCGGCGCCCGAGCGCGGCGCGTTCCTCCGGGAGGTGGCCGCGCACCTGCCGGACAGCGAGGTGCGCTCGGGCGTCCGGATCGCGGCCCGGATGCCCGCCCGCACCTCGGTCCGCCACGCCGCGGAGGTCCTGGGCTCCGGCTACCGGATGTCCGGGCCCGACACCGTCCCCTTCGCGCTGTGGTGTGCGGCGGGCCATCCGGACGATCTGGAGGAGGGCCTGTGGGTCACCGTCGGCGGCCGCGGGGACATTGACACGACCTGCGCCATCGCGGGCGGGGTGATCGCCGCGCGTACGGGCGTGGCCGCTCTTCCGCCCGCCTGGCGGGCGGCGCGGGAGCCGCTGCCCCTGGACCGCGTACCGCGGCTCAGCGCTTGACGGCGCGCAGCACCACGAACTTCGGGTCGCCCGCGACCGTCTGACAGTTGCCGAAGACGCGGCGCAGGGTGGTGTGGTGGCCCAGGTGCCGGTTGGCGACGACCCACAGCTCGCCGCCCCGGCGCAGGGCGCGCCGCGCGCCGTGGAACATGCTCCGGGCGGTGGCGTCGGTGGTGGCCTGGTGCGAGTGGAACGGCGGGTTGTTGAGGACCAGGTCGGCGCTGCCGGGCTCGGCGCCGGCCAGGCCGTCCCCGACGACGAAGCTCGCCCGTGCGCCGGGTCCGGTGTTGGCGCGGAAGGTCTCCTCGGCGGAGGCGACGGCCTGGTGGGACTCGTCGATGAAGGTGAGGGTGGCGTCCGGGTTGGCGAGGGCGGCGGCGAGGCCGAGGACGCCGTTGCCGCAGCCGAGGTCCACGACCCGGTCCGGCCCGGTGCGGTCCGGCAGGTGCTTGAGGAAGAAGCGGGTGCCGATGTCGAGCCGGTCGGCGCAGAAGATCCCGGCGTGGTTGGTGACGGTGTGCCCGGCGGCCGCTCCGGCGTCCGGGGGCAGTGCGTAGCGCAGGGGCCAGGGGCTGGGGGTGCGCGGCAGGGCCGGGTCCGGGGTGCAGTGGATGAGCCGGGCCTTGCGCACGGCGAGGGAGGTGCGGGTGGGGCCGATGATGCGCTCGAACAGGGCGAGGGTCGAGGTGTGGATCTCCTTGACCATGCCGGTGCCGATGACGAGGGTGCCGGCGTGCACGGCGGGCGCGAGCCGGTGGAGCTGGTCCTCCAGGAAGGCGAGGCTCTTGGGTACGCGGACGAGCAGGACGTCGATGCGGTCCGGCGGGGTGTCGCGCGGGGAGAGCAGGCGCACGGCGTCCGCGGGCAGGCCGTTGCGCGCGAGGTTCGCGGCGGTCGCCCGCTGCCCGAGGCAGGAGTCGCTGATCTGCACCGGGTGGTGGCCGGCGAGCGCGGTGCTCAGAGCGCCCCAGCGGTCCCCGACCACGACGACGCGGCCCTCGACGGCGACCGGGGCGGCGCCCTCGGTGCCCTCCAGGTGCTGGAGCAGATAGGCGTCGGCCGCGTCCCAGGCACGGAGCGGGTCGCGGGGGTCCTCGGGGAAGCGGGCGAGGTCGTAACCGCCCGCTGACGTCGTCAAACGGTTCATTGTGCGTTCAGGCTAACCGAGCCGGGTCCGGCGCCCGTACTGCCGTACGGCGCGACGGCCGCTGCCGTCGCGCCGGGTGCGTGCGCCTGGTGCGCCGTGCGTGCCGTCTACGGCAGTCGCTTGTCGATGGCCGCCCGGCCCTCCCTGGCCAGGGTGCGTTCCGCCCATTCGAGGTTGGCCGGGGTCAGGTCCTTCCCCGACGCGAGCACCAGGTCCTCCGCGGACGGGTCGTCGGTGGCGCCGGTGTGCAAGAGGTCGTCCGGAGTCACGCCTCGGACGTCGGATACGGAATCGGACTCGTCGCTCATGCCGCCTCCCTTTCCTTCCCGTCATTCTCGCCCGCCGCCGACGCCGCCGCATCCGAGGCCGGGCGCGGCCCGCGAGGCGGGCGCCGCGCCCTCACTTGACCTGCACATGATAGATACGCGGCGTTCACACATCGTGACGGTCCGCATGGGACGCTCCCGCGTACACATAGCGGACACCACTCACCGCGGAACCGTTTCCCCACCCCCGACGGCGCCGCGGTGCGTGCATTCCCGGAGAGGACACCCCACATGTCCCGTCGCCACCTTCCCGCGCGCGGCGCCCTGCCCGTCGCGCTCGCCGCCCTCGCGGCGCTCACCGGCACGGCGGCCGCCGCGCCCGCACCGCTGCCCTCCCCCACCGCCGCGACCTCCACCACCGCGGCCGGCTCCTCGCTCTCCGCGCTCGACGACACCTACTACGAGGACGCGTCCGGCAGGACCGGCACCGCGCTCAAGAACGCCCTGCACACGATCATCAGCGACCAGAGCAGGCTCAGCTACAGCCAGGTCTGGAACGCCCTGAAGGACACCGACCAGGACCCGGCCGACTCCACCCACGTCATCCTGCTGTACACCGGGCGCTCGGAGCCCAAGAGCGACAACGGCGGCAACGTCGGCCAGTGGAACCGGGAGCACGTCTGGGCCAAGTCCCACGGCGACTTCGGCACGGCCACCGGCCCCGGCACCGACATCCACCATCTGCGCCCGGCCGACGTCCAGGTCAACTCCGTACGGGGCAACAAGGACTTCGACAACGGCGGCAGCCAGGTGAGCAACGCGCCGGGCAACTACACCGACAGCAACTCCTTCGAACCGCGCGACGCCGTCAAGGGCGACGTGGCCCGCATGATCCTCTACATGGCGGTGCGCTACGAGGGCGACGACGCCTTCCCCGACCTGGAGCCCAACGACAAGGTGTCGAACGGGTCCGCCCCGTACATGGGCCGGCTCTCCGTACTCAAGCAGTGGAACGAGCAGGACCCGCCGGACTCCTTCGAGAAGCGGCGCAACGACGTCATATACGAGCGGTACCAGCACAACCGGAACCCGTTCGTGGACCACCCGGAGTGGGTGGAGGCCATCTGGTGACGGCCTCCCGCTGAGCGGCGCACGGGCCGCCGGCCGTCAGCCCCGTTCCGCCTGGGCGACCCGGGGGAACGACTTGACGCCGGCGGCCTTCGCGCTGTTGGCGTGCTGGCTGACCGTCTCGCCGGGCGCCACGTCGGAGAAGCCGAGCACCACGGAGTCCAGCACCTTGTCCGAGGAGTCGACGAACTCGACGCGCACCGCGAAGAACGCCGCGTCGTCGCCCCGGTTCGTCACGCGGACCAGGGCGCTGCGGAACTTCTCGCCGGACCGGACCGCGATGCCACTGACGGAGACGTCGTCGATCGCGTCGCCCTTGCCCTTCACGCCCTTGAGGGTCGCCGCGGCCTTCTGCCGGTTGCGCTCCGCGTCGGCGGAGACCGAGGCGGCGAACTCGTCCGGGGTGCGCCCGCGGGGGCTGGCGCTCGGGCTCGCCTCCGGCTCGGCGGACAAGGTGCGGGTGGACCGGGCGGTGCCCGGCGACGAGGTGTCGGAGTCACCGCAGGCGGCGGCGCCCGCGACGAGCAGCGCGGTGAGTACGGCGGGGGTCAGGCCGCGGGCCACCCGGCCCGGAAGGGGGCGCCGCACGGGGCCGGTCCGGTTCACAAACGCTCCGTCCACTGAAGCGGGCGCGGGAGACAGGGCTCCTCGCACCCGGAATGACCAACTCGCCCATATTAGGATCAAACGGTATGAATTGACTCGTTGACTCGTAGAAATCACCCGCTCCGTAACGCGGTGCGCCAATCCCCAGGGAGGGAACTGATGGACACGGACGTCCTGACCGCCGGCCTGCTGCAGGAGCTGCGCGCGACCAGGCCCTATCCGGCCCTGTCCCTGACCATGCCGACCCACCGGCGTGCCCCGGACAACGCCCAGGACCCCGTACGGCTGCGCAATCTGCTGTCCGAGGCCCACAACCGGCTGGAGGCCGACCCGGCCGTCTCCCGCGAGACCTGCGCGGCGATCAAGCGGCAACTGGAGCGCGCAGTCTCGGAACTCGACCAGCGCCGGGCGCTGGACGCGCTGGTGCTGCTGGCGACCGCCGACGAGTACCGGATCTGGCGACTGCCGCGTACCGCACCCGAACGGGTGGTGCTCAGCGACAGCTACCTCACCCACAACCTGGTCGCCGCGAAGGCCCAGGCCCGGCCCTTCTGGGCGCTGACCGTGGCCGCCGACCACGCCGCCCTCTTCAGCGGCACCACCGAGTCCGCGCAGGAGGCCCGGATCGGCGGATTCCCGCTGACCGCCCCGCGCGAGGAGTTCAACCCGCAGCGCATGGAGCGCACCGGCGACACGCCGAGCAACTTCGCCAACGAGGACACCAAGCTCTTCCTGCGCACGGTGGACGAGAAGCTGCGCGCCGTGCTGGCCACCGACCCGCGTCCGCTGTACCTGGTCGGCATCGCCCCCGCGCTCGCCCTGTTCGACGAGGCCGGGCAGTGCGCGAAGGACGCGGTGGGCCGGGTCACCAAGGGCGCGCCGGCCGACAACGCGCCCCGTGAACTGCTCACCGAGCTGCGCCCCGCCCTGGACGCCCGGCGCGCCCGCTTCGCGGCGGAGATCGACGCCAGGCTCGACGCGGCGCGCGGCCGCAAGGCGTTCGCCGGGGGCCTGGACGAGGTGTGGGCCGCGGTGCGCGAGGGGCGCGCCGGGCTGGTGGCGGTGGAGGAGCACTACCAGCAGACGGTGCGGATGGACGAGGAACATCTCCGGCCGGTCACCGACGAGGTGGTGGACCCGGCCGACGTGACCATCCGCGAGGACATCGTGGACGAGTTGGTGGAGGCGGCGCTGGACAGCGGGGCCGAGGTGTACTTCGTCGCCGACGGCTCCCTCGAGGCGCACGGCCGGATCGCGGCGGAACTGCGCTTCTAGACCGGCCCGGCGCGCACGGCCGGCCCGGCGCGACGGGTGAGGGCCCGGACGGAACTCTCCGTCCGGGCCCTCGCCGTATGCCGCGCGCTCAGCCCTCCCAGGACCAGTCGGCCACCTCGGGCAGGTCGGTGCCGTGTTCGCGAATCCAGGCGTGGTGGCGGGTGCGGGTGTCCGCCATCTCCTGACGCACCGCCACCGCGCGGACGCCGAGGCCGGGGACCCGGTCGATCACGTCCATGACCAGCCGGTAGCGGTCGAGGTCGTTGCGGACGACCATGTCGAAGGGCGTGGTCGTGGTGCCCTCCTCCTTGTAGCCGCGCACATGCAGATCGCCGTGCCCGGCGCGGCAGTAGGCCAGCCGGTGGATCAGCCAGGGGTAGCCGTGGTACGCGAAGACGACCGGCCTGCCCCGGGTGAACAGCGCGTCGTACTCGGAGTCCGGCATGCCGTGCGGATGCTCGGAGTGCGGCATGAGCCGGGCCATGTCGACCACGTTGACCACCCGTACGGCCAGCTCCGGCAGATGGCGCCGCAGCAGCTGGGCGGCCGCCAGGGTCTCCAGCGTGGGTACGTCGCCGGCGCAGGCGAGGACGACGTCGGGCTCGCGGCCGCCGTCCTCGGTGCCCGCCCACTCCCAGACGCCGGCGCCGCGCGCGCAGTGCACCCGTGCCTGGTCCAGGGTCAGCCAGTCGAAACTCGGCTGCTTCCCGGCGACGATGACGTTGACGTAGTCCCGGCTGCGCAGCGCGTGGTCGGCCACGGAGAGCAGGGTGTTGGCGTCGGGCGGCAGGTAGACCCGGACGACCTCGGGGCTCTTGTTGAGGACGTGGTCGACGAACCCCGGGTCCTGGTGCGAGAAGCCGTTGTGGTCCTGGCGCCAGACGTGCGAGGTGAGCAGGTAGTTGAGCGAGGCGATGGGACGGCGCCAGGCGAGCCGGCGCGAGGTGCGCAGCCATTTGATGTGCTGGTTGACCATCGAGTCCACGATGTGCGCGAACGCCTCGTAGCAGGAGAACAGCCCGTGCCGGCCGGTCAGCAGATAGCCCTCCAGCCAGCCCTGGCACAGATGCTCGGACAGCACCTCCATCACCCGGCCGTCGCGGGAGAGGTGCTCGTCGGTCGGGAGGGTGCGGGCCTGCCACGCCTTGCCGCTGGCCTCGTAGACCGCGTCGAGCCGGTTGGAGGCGGTCTCGTCGGGGCCGACGAGCCGGAAGTCCCTGCGGTCGGCGGTGGCCGCCATGACCGCTTCCAGGAGGCCGCCCAGGACGCGGGTGGGCTCGCGCAGCGTACGGCCGGGCCGGTCCACCGGGACGGCGAACCCGTCCAGGTCCGGGATGGGCAGGTCGCGCAGGAACAGGCCGCCGTTGGCGTACGGGGAGGCGCCCAGGCGCAGGTCGCCCTCGGGGACGCAGGCCAGCACCTGTTCGGTGGGGCGGCCGTCGGCGTCGAAGAGTTCGGCGGGCCGGTAGGAGCGGAGCCATGCCTCCAGCCGGCGCAGGTGGTCGGGGTTCTCGCGGACGCCGGGCAGCGGGACCTGGTGGGCGCGCCAGGTGCCTTCGACGGGCACGCCGTCCACCTCGGCGGGCCCGGTCCAGCCCTTCGGGGTGCGCAGGACGATCATCGGCCAGCGCGGCCGCCCGGTGTCGCCGCCGGTCCGGGCGGCGGCCTGGATCTCCGCGACGCGGTCGGCCGCGCGGTCCATCGCGAGGGCCATGGCCCGGTGCACGGCGCGCGGTTCGTCGCCCTCGACGTAGAGGGGGTCGTGGCCGTAGCCGCGCAGCAGGGCGTCGAGTTCGGTGTGCGGGAGGCGGGCGAGCACGGTCGGGTTGGCGATCTTGTAGCCGTTGAGGTGGAGGACCGGCAGGACGGCTCCGTCGTGGACGGGGTCGAGGAACTTGTTGGCGTGCCAGGACCCGGCGAGCGGTCCGGTCTCCGCCTCGCCGTCGCCGATGACGCAGGTGACCAGCAGCTCCGGGTGGTCGAGCGCGGCTCCGTAGGCGTGGCCGAGGGAGTAGCCGAGCTCGCCGCCCTCGTGGATGGAGCCGGGGGTCTCGGGGGCGACGTGGCTGGGGACGCCGCCGGGGAAGGAGAACTGCTTGAACAGCCGGCCCATGCCCTCGGCGTCCCGGCCGATGTCGGGGTAGATCTCCGAGTAGCTGCCTTCCAGCCAGGAGCCGGCGAGGACGGCGGGCCCGCCGTGGCCGGGGCCCCAGACGCACAGGGCGCGGGTGCCGCGGGCGCGGACGAGGCGGTTGAGGTGGGTGTAGACGAGGTTGAGCCCCGGTGAGGTGCCCCAGTGTCCGAGCAGCCGGGGTTTGATGTGCTCGGGGGCGAGCGGCCGGGTCAGCAGGGGGTTGTCCATCAGGTAGATCTGGCCGGCGGCCAGGTAGTTGGCGGCCCGCCAGTGCGCGTCGAGCGCGTCGATCTCCTCGTCGCCGGGGCCGGTCGCCTGCGGGGGCTGCGGGGGCTGCGGTGGGGCGTCGCTCATGGTCGTGCCTCTCTGCGGGCGGTCACCGGGGCTCGGAGCCGTACCAGACGGTGGTGGCGTTGCAGAACTCGCGGATGCCGTGCCCGGCGAGTTCGCGCCCGTAGCCGGAGCGCTTCACGCCGCCGAAGGGCAGCGCGGGGTGGGAGGCGGTCATACCGTTGAAGAAGACACCGCCGGCCCGGAGGTCGCGGACGCAGCGTTCGGCCTCGCCGGCGTCGCGGGTCCATACGTTGGAGCTGAGCCCGAAGGGGGTGTCGTCGGCCACTTCCAGGGCCTGGTCGAGACTGTCCACGCGGTAGAGGGAGGCGACCGGGCCGAAGGTCTCCTCGCGGTGGACGCGCATCTCGGGGGTGATACCGGCGAGGACGGTGGGCGCGTAGAACCAGCCGTTCTCCAGTCCGCCGGCCAGGCCTTCGGGGCGGCCGCCGCCGCACAGGGCCTCGGCGCCCCGGCGCAGGGCGTCGTCCACCAGTTCCTCGATGTCGGCGCGGCCCTGTTCACTGGCGAGCGGTCCGACGTCGGTGGATTCCTCCAGCGGGTCGCCCACGGTCAGTTCGCGCATGCCGGCGGTGAAGCGTTCGGCGAACTCCTCGTACACCTCGGTGTGCACGATGAACCGTTTGGCGGCGATGCAGGACTGGCCGTTGTTCTGGGCGCGGGCGGTGACGGCGGTACGGGCGGCCTTGGCGATGTCCGCCGAGGGCAGGACGAGGTAGGGGTCGCTGCCGCCGAGTTCGAGGACGGTGTGCTTGATCTCGTCGCCGGCGATCGCCGCGACGGAGCGTCCGGCCGGTTCGCTGCCGGTCAGTGTCGCGGCGGCGACGCGGGGGTCGCGCAGGATGCCCTCGACGGCCTTGGAGCCCACCAGCAGGGTCTGGAAGCAGCCGGCCGGGAAGCCGGCGCGGCGGAAGAGGTCGCCGAGGTAGAGCGCGGTCTGCGGCACGTTGGAGGCGTGCTTCAGCAGGCCGGTGTTGCCCGCCATGAGGGCGGGGGCGGCGAAGCGCACGACCTGCCAGAGCGGGAAGTTCCACGGCATGACGGCCAGGACCGGGCCCAGCGGGCGGTAGCGGACGTACGCGCGTACCGCGCCGGAGTCCTCGACGTCGGCGGGCGAGGGGTGCTCGTCGGCGAGCAGTTCCTCGGCGCGGGCGGCGTACCAGCGCATCGCCTTGGCGCACTTGGCGGCCTCGGCGCGGGCGGCGGTGACGGGTTTGCCCATCTCCAGGGTCATGGTGCGGGCGATGTCCCGCCGGTCCTCGTCCAGCAGGTCGGCGGCCCGGCCGAGCAGCCGGGCCCGTTCGCCGAATGAGGTGGTGCGGTAGTCGCGGAAGGCGGCGTCGGCCGCGGCGATCCGCTTCTCGATCTCGTCGTCCTCCAGTGCGTCGAACGTCCTGAGCGTCTCGCCGTTCGCGGGGTTGACCGTCGCGATGGGCATGCCTGTGGCCTCCTTGCCTCGGTACCTCGACCGTGCCGCGCGCCGGGGCCCGCCGCAACGCGGGCCGGGCACGGCGGGCCCCCGCCACCGCGTACCCGGCCGGCGCGGATCATGCGTGCTCGGGGACACACGATCCGCGCCGGCCGGGGGTCGGGGTGGCGGGGTGGGACGGGGCGGGACCGCCGGGGCCCGTCCGCCTCAGACGAGGGCGGGGGTGGGGGCGGCGTCGGGGACGCTCTCCTCGACGGCGGCCGGGACCGGCTCGGGGATCTCGGCGGCCACGACGGGCGGGCGGCGGAACTCGCGGACGCCGGGCAGCGGCGGCAGCGGCACCAGTCCGATGTGCTGGGGCTCCTGGGCGTACCGGGTGAACCAGACGACCTTGCCGTCGGCGGTGCGGCAGGTGCCCCAGCTGTCGCTGAGGGCCATGACGCGGCTCAGGCCGCCGCCGCCCTCGCGGAGCAGCCGGGGCATCCCGGAGCCGTTGTCTGCGACGGAGACCGTGAGGTGCCGTCCGGACCAGCGGAGTTCGACGACGCAGCGGTTGTCGTCACCGACGTGCCGGTGGACATTGGTCAGCAGCTCCTCCACGGCACGGCACACGGGCCGTACGTGGAGTTCGAGACTCCAGTGGCGCAGATGGGCGGCGACTATGCGTCGCAGCCGGCCGACACGTTCTGCGGAAACCTGGAGTTCGACCAGATAGTGCCGGTCGAGTGGAACGGTCATCGTCGAGGCTCCTCACATCGAGGCCCACGTGCTTCGCCCCGTTGAACCAACGACCCCCGAATACGAAGAGTGAGCGGATGTCTCTTCTGGGTCACTCCACAGGGTGACCCCGCTGGGCCGGTCGCGCAACATGTCGGCCCGCGCACCCGGTGTGACCGGCGCTTTCGCGCGGTCGGGTGACCGGCGCGCCGGGTGGTCAGGGCAGCCGGGTGAGCACCCGGTCGGGGGTGAGGGGCGGGGTGCGCAGCCGGACGCCGGTGGCGTGCCGGAAGGCGTTGCCGATCGCGGCGGCGGCGCCGACGATGCCGATCTCCCCGATGCCCTTGCTGCCCATGGGGTTGAGGTGGGGGTCGTCCTCCTCGATCCAGTGCGCGTCGATCGCGGCCACGTCGGCGCAGACGGGCACGTGGTACGAGGCGAGGTCGCATTCGGTGAAGTCGCCGAAGACGGGGTCCATGGTGGAGCCCTCGGTGAGGGCCATGCCGATGCCCATGGTCATGCCGCCGATGAACTGGGAGCGTGCGGTACGGGGGTTGAGGATGCGGCCGGCCGCGAAGACGCCGAGCATGCGGCGCACCCGCACCTCGCCGGTGCGGGTGTGCACGGCGACCTCCGCGAAGTGGGCGCCGAAGGCGTGGCGGGCGTACGGGGATTCCGCGGCGGTCTCCTCGGTGGTGTCCGCGGTGACGGTCAGGCCCTCGGCGGGCAGGGGTCCGGTGTGCGCGGCGAGCCGTTCCGCCAGCCGGGTGGCGGCCTTGTGGACGGCCCAGCCCCAGGAGGCGGTGCCCGAGGAGCCGCCGGCCGGCGGTGCGTCGGGCAGGCCGCTGTCGCCGATGTCGATGGCCACGTCGTCCAGCGGTACGCCGAGGGCCTGGGCGGCGATCTGGGCGAGGACGGTGCGGGCGCCGGTGCCGATGTCCGTCGCGTTGACGGCGATCCGGTGGCCGCCGTCCGGGTCGGCATGGGCGGAGGCGTGGCAGGCACCGGCGTAGACGGGGTACGTGGCCGAGGCGACCCCGGTGCCGAGGAGCAGGGGGCCCTCGCGGCGGCTGCCGGGGGCGGGGTCGCGGTCCTGCCAGCCGAAGCGCGCGGCGCCCTCGCGCAGACAGGCGGCCAGGCCGCGGCTGCTGAAGGGTTTGCCGGAGTCCGGTTCCTCGGCGGGATCGTTGCGCAGCCTCAGTTCGACGGGGTCGAGGGAGAGTTCGGCGGCGAGTTCGTCCATGGCGGACTCCAGCGCGTACATGCCGGACGCCTCGCCGGGGGCGCGCATCCAGGAGGGGCTGGGCACGTCCAGGGCGGTGACCCGGTGGGTGGTCCGGCTGTGAGGGGAGCCGTACATGACGCGGGCGGGCACGGCGGCCTGCTCCACGAACTCCTTGACCCGGGAGGTGTGGGTGACGATCTCCTGGGCGACGGCGGTCAGTGTGCCGTCCCGCTCGGCGCCGAGCCGGACGCGCTGCACGGTGGGCGCGCGGTGGCCGACGAGGGCGGGCATCTGGCGCCGGGGCAGGGCGAGTTCGACGGGGCAGCCGGTGTGCAGCGCGGCCATCGCGGCGAGCACGGCCTGGGGGCGCGGGGTGCCCTTGGAGCCGAAGCCGCCGCCGACGTGCTCGGAGACGGCGGTGACCTGGTCGGCGGTGAGCCCGAAGGCGGCGGCGAGGCTGTCGCGCACCTTGGTGGCGCCCTGGCTGGAGTCCCACACGGTGAGGTGTCCCTCGGGCGACCAGTGGGCGGTCGAGGCGTGCGGCTCCATCGGGTGGTTGTGCAGCGCCTCCAGCGTGTACGTCACGTCGACGCGTACGGGCGCGTCCGCGAAGGCGCGGTCGAAGTCGCCGCGTTCGCGGACGGCCGGGTAGCCGCCGTTGGCGTTCTCGGGGGTGTAGAGGCCGGGGTGGTCCGCGGTGAGGAGCACGTCGTGCGGGGAGGTCTCGTACGCGATGTGCAGGGCGTCGGCGCCCGCGCGGGCGGCGGCGAGGCTGTCGGCGACGACGAGCGCGACGGGCCAGCCCCGGTGGGGCACCCGGTCGTTCTGGAGGACGGCCAGGATGGGGTCGTCCGGCTCCTCCAGGCGCGGCGCGTTGTCGTGGGTGAGCACGCAGTGGACGCCGGGCTGGGCCAGGGCGTCGACGGTGCGTACGGCGGTGACCCGGCCGGCCGGGACGGAGGCGGGCACGGGCCAGGCGTAGAGGCAGCCGGGCAGACCGCGTTCGGCGGCGTAGCGGGCGGTGCCGGTCACCTTGGCGCCGCCCTCGCGGCGGACGGCGGGCGCGCCCAGGGGCTGGGGGGCGTGGCTCATGGCGGGGTCCTCGGTGATCAGGTGCGGGCGGCGAGTTCGGCGAGGGCGTCCACGGCCAGGTGCCGGGCCAGGCGGACCTTGAAGGCGTTGTCGCGCAGGGGGCGGGCGGCGGCGAGTTCGGCGTCGGCGGCCCGGAGGAAGGTGGCGTCGTCGGCGGGTGCGCCGTGCAGGATCTCCTCGGCGGCGCGGGCCCGCCAGGGCCGGTGGGCGAGTCCGCCGAATGCCAGGGCGGCGTGGTCGACGCGCCCGTCGCGGACGCGCAGGACGGCGGCGACGGAGGCGAGCGCGAAGGCGTAGGAGGCGCGGTCGCGGGCCTTGCGGTAGAGGCTGACCGTGCCGTCGGGCAGTGGGGGCAGCAGTACCTCGGTGACGAGTTCGCCGGGCCGGACGACGGTGTCGGCGTCGGGGTTGTCGCCGGGCAGCCGGTGGAACGCGGTCACCGGCACGGTGCGTTCGCCCTCCGGTCCTTCGAGGACGGCGTCGGCGTCGAGCGCGGCCAGGGCGACGGCCATGTCGGAGGGGTGGGTGGCGACGCATTCCTCGGAGTGGCCGAGGACGGCGAGGTCGCGGTGGGTGCCCTCCCGGGCGGGGCAGCCGCTGCCGGGAGCGCGTTTGTTGCAGGGCTTGGAGGTGTCCTGGAAGTAGGGGCGGCGGGTGCGCTGGAGGAGGTTGCCGCCGGTGGTCGCGATGTTGCGGAGCTGCCCGGAGGCGCCGGCGAGCAGGGCCTGCGAGAGGGCGGGGTAGCGGGTGCGTACGGCGGGGTGGGCGGCCAGGTCGCTGTTGCGGACGGTGGCGCCGATGCGCAGCCCGCCCTCGGGGGTGTCCGTGACCCGGTCGAGCGGCAGCCGGCTGACGTCGACGAGCAGGCCGGGCGTCTCCACGCCGAGCTTCATCAGGTCCACCAGGTTGGTGCCGCCGCCGAGGAACTTCGCTCCGGGGTGGGCGGCGCAGGCGCGGACGGCGTCGGCGACGGTGTCGGCGCGCAGATGGGCGAAGGGTTTCACGGCGCCACGTCCTGGACCGCCTCGGTGATCCGGGGGTAGGCGCCGCACCGGCAGAGGTTGCCGCTCATCCGCTCGCGGATCTCCTCGGGGGTCAGGCGCGCGGGCGCGTTCACCGGCGCGTCGTGCGGGGTGGCGTGGGAGGGGTGGCCGGCGGCGGCCTCGGCGAGGACGCCGGCGGCGGAGCAGAGCTGGCCGGGGGTGCAGTAGCCGCACTGGAACGCGTCGCGCTCCAGGAACGCCTCCTGGAGGGGGTGCAGCCGCTCGCCGGCGAGTCCCTCGACCGTGGTGACGCGGGCGCCGTCGTGGGCGACGGCCAGGAGCAGGCAGCTGTTGGCGCGGCGGCCGTCGACGAGGACGGTGCAGGCGCCGCACTGGCCGTGGTCGCAGCCCTTCTTCGCCCCGGTCAGGTCCAGGTGGTGGCGCAGGGCGTCCAGGAGGGTGGTGCGGTGGTCGAGGGTGAGGGTGTGCGCGGTGCCGTTGACGTTCAGGGTCAGGGTGGCGGAGGGCAGGTCGCCGGGGGGCCCGGATTCACCGGCGGCGCCCTCCCACACACTGGTCGGGTCCACGGCGACACCTTTCCACGGGGAACTTTGTCCGATTTCTACCAGACATGCACTGCGGCCAGGTGTCCCGTCGCCGTCCCACGCGTGCGTTCGGCCTACTTGTTGTCCAGCCGCAGGCGCACTTCCTCCTCCTGGTCCCCCGACACCGTGCCGACGACCCGGACGGCGAAGGCGTCGGCCAGGCCCGCGCGGAGCCGGTCCACCGCCCCGTAGCCGCCCTGCACGTCGAGCGTGACGGGGCCGCCGAGGCGCACGGAACCGGAGATCACCCGCGCCTCGGAGACGTCGACGGTCGCGGTCCACACGGTGGGCCGCCTGCCCGCGGTCTCGTGGGGCACGTCCGCCGACGAGCGGTCGGTGGTGAAGGCGGCCCGCAGCGCGTCGAAGACCGTGCGCGCGTCGTCCTCGGGGCACTCGCCGAGAACGACCGACACCTCCTGGTCGTGGTGGTCCTCCGTGGCCTGCCGCTTGTCCTGTGCGCTGTTCACCGCGGTTCCTTCCGAAGGGGGCAATGCCGTCATCTCCAGGCTGACCCCGTCGGCGGTCGGCTGCGACAGGAGCGGCCCGGACCCACCCCCGGGTGCCCGGCCCGAGCCGGCTCACACCGGTCGAAACATTTTCGGCACCCATATCCACTTAAAACATGAATTCGAACGTCGTCCCGAGTGGTGGCCTCCGAGCGGGGTATCCGGCAATCATGGATGTTTCGGATGGAGCCCTGAATTCCCTGGCGGTCACCCTCGCGGACGGACGCGGTGCGACGGGCGTCGTGCTGGGTGTGATCGGCGTGCTCCTGGTGCTCTTGCTGATCGGCGCCTTCATTCTGGGCAAGCGACGGCACGACCAGGAACTGCCCCCGCCCCGGCCGGACGAGCAGCCCGTCGGCCCCGCCCACCGCAGCCACGAGGAGCAGCCGGACGTCCACGGCGACGACCGCTTCCCGGCCGACGGCCGGGGCCTGTCCCCGTACGAGCTGGGTGAGCGCGGCAACGAGCCGATCCGCCACGAGGACGACGACAAGCGGGACTGACCCGCGCCGCGCCGGGGCGGGCGGGGCGGGTGGTGCGTGTGTTGCGGGAGCGGCCGCCCCCGGTGAGGCTGGTTGACGGCCCCCGAGGGCCGCCGGCACCTCTGCCGCACCCCCGATGAAGGCAGTAAGCACCATGACCCCAAGCACCTCCGGCACGGCGCCCGCCCGCGCGGCCCTGACCGGGTCCGCGGCTCCGTGCTGGGTCAATCTGATGACCCGCGACCTGGAGTCCGCCCAGGCGTTCTACGGCCCGGTGATGGGCTGGTCGTTCCGCACGGGCCGGCTCGGCCAGGACTTCGCGGTGGCCCGCCTGGGCGATGTGCCGGTCGCCGGCATCGGCGCGGTGGCCACCGCGTTCCGCGTCGCGGTCGCCTGGACCCCGTACTTCGCCGTCCGGGACGCCGATGTGGCCGCCGCCCGCATCCGGGAACGCAGCGGCACGGTGGCGGTGGGGCCGCTGACGCTGGGCAAGGGGCGCGGTGCGCTGGCCGCCGACCGGGACGGGGCGGGCTTCGGCATCTGGGAGCGGACCGAACCGGCGACGTCTCCCCCGGCCCCGGCGGGCCACGCCCACGCCTGGCTGCGGCTGCGCACCCGGAGCGCCTTCGACGCCGCGATCTTCTACGGCGAGGTGCTGGACTGGGCGAGCGGGCTGCCGGGCGCCTGCGAGGTGGCGTACGCCAAGGACGAGGTCGTCGTGTGCTGCGGGGGGCGTCAACTGGCCCGGATCAGCTCCGGCGCGGTCGAGGCCGCCCCCGATCCGCTGGTCCGGCCGCACTGGCAGGTCAACTTCCCGGTGGACGACGTGGCGCTCGCCGTGGAGCGGGCGCGCGCGCACGGGGGCTCGCTCGTGGAGGAGTTGACGCATCAGGAGGGCCGGGAGGCGACGCTCCTGGACCCGGACGGCGGTCTGTTCACCGTGACCGACCTGCATCGCGCGCCCTGAGCGGCGCGCCGGGTGCCCGTCAGGGCACGGGCAGGCACAGTTCGGGCCGGTCCCACATCACCGCGGGGGGCGCGGCCCGTACGGTTCCGGTCCGCCGCGCGCCCATGTTCAGGTAGAAGCCCTCGGCCGGCGGATGCGAGACGACGCGCACACCGGGCAGTCCGCGGGCTCCGGCCTCGCGGCGCAGATGTCCGACGAGCAGCCTGCCGGTGCCGGTGCCCTGGGCCTCGTCGGCGACGAAGAGCAGGTCCAGCTCGGGCGGCTCCAGGATCAGCGAGTAGAACCCGAGCACCTGGTCCGTCGCCTCCCGCACGGCCGCGAACACCTGATGGGCCTCGATGTAGTCCGGCCCGACCCGGTATCCGGCGACCATCGGCGCGTAGTGGCCCTCGTAGGCGCGCGAGGAGCGGACCAGCCGGGTGAGGCGCTTGGCGTCGCGCGCGGTCGCCCGCCGGACGCGGACCGGACCGCCGGACGCCCGGCGGCCCGCCGGCGTAACGCTTGATCTCATGGAGCGAGTATTACGTACGCCGCGCGGTGCCCCGACCGCCGGCGTGGCTCTCGCCGCCATCAGTGGGTGTGCGCGGCTTCCGACGTCCCGGTCTCCGGCTTCCCGGTCTCCGGCTTCGGGTCCTGCGGCTTCGCGGCTTCCGGCTGCGGCGCCTGCCGGCCGGTGGTGACGGTGAACGCGGCGGTGTGCACCTTGCCGCCGTGGCGGAAGTCCAGGAACAGCCGGTACGTGCCCGCGCTCGGGGCCGTCGCGGCGAACGAGACCGAGGGGCCGGGGCCGCCCTCCTCGGGGTGGACGTGCAGGTAGGCGAGGTCGCCCGCGCGCAGGGCGACGAGGTGCCCGTAGGCGCCCAGGTAGGGCTGGAGGTCGGTGACGGGCTTGCCGTCGCGGCTGACGGTCAGGGTGAGCTCGCGCTCGCGGCCCGGCACGGGGGTGCCGTCCAGGGTGACGCGGTAGCCGTCCGTCGTGGTGGTGGTGCTCGCGGCCGGCAGCGCCTTGGGCCGGTAGTGCCCGGCGACGGCCAGGTCGGCGCCCAGGGTGAGGTTGCGGGCGCCCTCCGCCTCGGGCGTGAAGTCGGCGAACACCCGGTAGTCACCGGCCTCCGGGAGTGCGGCGGTGACCGACCAGACGCCGTCCGCGCCGCGCTCCGGGTGCAGGTGCCGGTAGGTCGTCAGGTCGTGCGAGGCGAGGATGAGGTGGAGTTCCTTGCCGTGTTCGCGCTGGTAGGCGGTGAGGGGGCGGCCGGTGGCGTCGTCCAGGACGGCGAACCGGAGCGCGGTACGGTCGCCGGCCTCGACGGCCGGGGTGCGCAGGTCGAGGGTGTAGCCGCCGTCCGACACCTGGAGCCCGCCGGGGGCCGCGGCGGCCGCGTTCGCGCCGTGCCCCGCGTGCTCCGCGCCGCCGCCGTGGCTCTTGCCGTGGCCGGCGGCGGGCTGGGCGGCCGCGGTCCCGACCGGGCCGATGCCGCCGCCCACCCCGTAGGCGATGCCGAAGGTCGCGGCGAGCGCGGCGGCGAATGCGGTGGTCTTCAGTCCGTTGTTCATGACGCTCTCCTCGGGAACGCGGCTTCTCGGTACACCCACAACATACCCCCTGGGGGTATGTTGTCAACAGTCCGGGGCGCAGCGGGAGCGAGAAGCGCGGGTGCCGTTACGCGCCGGCGTAGACGACCAGTTCGCCGCGCAGCCGCCGCAGCACGGGACCGGGGACGCGCAGGCAGTCGCGCACATAGCCGTCCAGGCCGCCCCAGCGCTCGTCCATGGCGTCCAGCGCCGTATCGAGGTAGCGCGGGCGCACCTCGGTGATCGCGGCGGCGATCTCCGGGTCGCCGCCGGCGTCCAGGAAGCCCTGCGCATACGGGCGGCCGGCGGCTCGCAGGACCGGGTTCACCGCGAGGAACTCCCGGCGTACGACGTCCCGCGACGCCCCGAGGAGCAGGAGCAGCAGGGCGGCCGCCCAGCCGGCCCGGTCCTTGCCGGTCGCGCAGTGGAAGAGCACCGGCCGCGCGGCGGGATCGGCGAGCGTGTCCAGGAGGGCCCGGTAGGCGGCGGCGGCTCCGGCCGAGAGGACCAGTTGGCGGTACGACCGCGCGACCGCTTCCTCCGCCTTGCCGTCGCCCAGCAGGCGTTCCGCCTCGACGGGGTCGGCGAGCAGGGCCCGGAAGCGGGCGGGGGTGACGCCGGGGTTGTCCCCCAGGACGTCGGCGACGAAGAGGCGGGAGCCGGGCGGCAGGGCGTCCGGGGCGGCGGAGCGTTCGTCGGCGGTCCGCAGATCGACGACCGTGCGGATGCCGAGCGCGGCCACGGCCGCCGCGTCCACCGGGTCGAGGCCGCCGAGCCGGCCGGAGCGCAGCACCACGCCCCGGCGGACCTGCCGGCCGGGGCCCAGGGGAATGCCTCCCAGATCGCGCAGATTGAGGGCGGAAACGGTCGGGACGGCCCTGACGGTGTGCACGATGGATTTCCTCATTTCCCGGCACGCGTCCGAATTGATTTCGGCCTGGCCGGATCAAAGTCGCATGATGTCGTCACATCGACAAAGTAAAACGCCGGTGATCACCGATCGGGCACGCCGGTGCGGAATCGCGGAGCGGCCGCGGACTCACCCCGCGAGCAGCCGTGCCTTCTGGGCCTCGAATTCCGCGTCGGTGAGAATGCCCTGCTGCTTGAGGGCGGCGAGCCTTTCCAGCTGCCCGATCAGGTCGTCGCCGGGCGCGGCGGCCGGCGGTGCGGCGGCCGGGGGCGCGGGCTGCGGGACCTCGCGCTGCGCCTCCTGCTCGGCGAACCGGTTCTGCTGGTGCTGCTGGACGCGGCCGGAGACGGCGGACGCGGTGCCGGCGATGACGGCGGTGCGCGCGGCGGCCCCGATGAGGCCGGGTCCGCGGCGGTTCATTCCGGGGCCTCGGAAGATCGGCATGGTGTGTTCCCCTTCCGGTGCGGGCGTCAGCCGTGGTGGCCGGCGGCGGAGGCGGCCGCCTCGGCGACCGCCGCGGGAATCCGTTCGTGGGCGACGACCTGGCCGCCCGAGGCGCGGACGGCCTCGGTGAGCGGGACCGCCCAGAGGTCCTCCCACACGATGAGCGCGGCGGAGCTGCCCGGCGGCACGCGCTCGCCCAGCATCCGGATGTCCTCACTGCTCAGCATGCCGCTGACCTCGCCCTCCACCGGCTCGAAGGAGACCAGGTCGTCGGGGTCGAGATCATCCAGTTCGACGGCCTCGATCGTGCCGTCGTCGGCCCGCTGCACGAAGGTCAGATCCAGGATGCGGACCGCCTTCGAGGCGACCGCGTCGGCCAGTGCCGGCGCGATGGCACCCGTGAACCGGCTGCCGGGAAAGGCGACGACGAGGTACTCCACTGGTCCCACGGTCACGGGCGCGTCCTCTCCGGATGAATGGATTGGCAGCAGCATAACTTTGGGTATTCCGTAGCGCACTGTGGCGAATCGGTACAGAGCGTCGGGCGTTGCTACGCGACAGTACGTAAAGGATCAAGCGCGCTGGGGGAGGGCAAGGTCACAGGCCGACGCGCTGCTGCTCCGCCGGGAGCTGCCCTAGCATCTGGGCCATGACGGTCCAGCCTGCTGACGGGCTTTCGCTGGCCGCCGGATTCCCTGACCCCGCCCATGAGCAGTGGCAGAGCCTCGTCGAGGGTGTGCTGCGCAAATCGGGCAAGGACGTGTCGGGACCGGCCGCCGAGGAAGCGCTGTCCACCACGGTGGAGGACGGGCTCATCACCCGCCCCCTCTACACCTCGCGCGACGACGCGCCCGATGCCGGTCTTCCGGGGTTCGCCCCCTTCACCCGCGGCGGCACGCCCGAGGGGTGTACGGCGACCGGCTGGGGCGTACGGCAGCGGCACGCGTGCACCGACCCCGTCCGGCTCAACGAGGCCGTGCTCACGGACCTGGAGAACGGCGTCACCTCGCTGTGGCTGGCCGTCGGGGGCGCCGGCGGCGTACCGGTGTCCGGTCTGGAGCGGGCGCTCGACGGCGTCCTGCTCGACCTGGCCCCCGTCGTCCTGGACGCCGGCGCCGAACTGGACGCGGCGGCGGCCGAGTTGCTGCGGCTGCACACACTGCGCGGCACCCCGGCCGGACAGGTGCGGGGCAGCCTGGGCGCCGACCCGTTCGGGCTGGCCGCCCGCGAGGGCACCGCGGCGGACCCGGCGGACGCCGTGCGCTGGGCGCTGCGGTGCGCCGGGGAGTACCCCGCGCTGCGGGCCGTCGTCGTGGACGCGATGCCGTACCACGAGGCGGGCGGCTCGGCGGCCCAGGAGCTGGGCGCGTCGCTGGCCACCGGCGTCGCGTACCTGCGGGCGCTGACGGAGGCCGGGCTCGGTGTCGAGGCGGCGTGCGCGCAGCTGGAGTTCCGGTACGCGGCGACCGCCGACCAGTTCCTGACGATCGCGAAGACGCGGGCGGCGCGCCGGCTGTGGGCCCGCGTCGCCGAGGTGTGCGGGGCGCCCGGCGCGGGTGCGCAGCGCCAGCACGCCGTGACGTCGCCGGTGATGATGACGCGGCGCGATCCGTGGGTGAACATGCTGCGGACCACGCTGGCGAGCCTGGGTGCGGGCGTCGGCGGCGCCGACGCGGTCACGGTGCTGCCGTTCGATCACGCGCTGGGCCTGCCCGACGCGTTCGCCCGGCGCATCGCCCGCAACACCTCCACGATCCTGCTGGAGGAATCGCATCTGGCGCGGGTCGTCGACCCGGCGGGCGGCTCCTGGTACGTGGAGCGGCTCACCGACGAACTCGCGGCGTCGGCCTGGGCGTTCTTCCAGGAGATCGAGCGGGCCGGCGGTCAGGCGGCGGCGCTCGGCTCGGGAATGATCGCGGAGCGGATCGCGGCGACCTGGGCGGAGCGCAGGAAGGACCTGGCGCGGCGCAGCGAACCGGTCACCGGGGTGAGCGAGTTCCCGCTGCTGACGGAGCGCACGGTGGAGCGCGAGCCCCACCCGCGGACACCGGCCCGGCGCGGTCTGCCGGTCGTGCGACGCGACGAGGAGTTCGAGGCGCTGCGGGTCCGGTCGGACGCGCATCTGGCGGCGACCGGCGCCCGGCCCCGGGTGTTCATCGCCGCGCTCGGCCCGGCGGCGGCCCACACCGCGCGGGCCTCCTTCGCCGCGAACCTGTTCCGGGCGGGCGGCATCGAACCGGTGCACGAGCCGGTGCGGGTGGACGCGTCGTCGGTGGCCGCGGCGTTCGCCGCCTCGGGGACGGACGTGGCGTGCCTGTGCTCCGGTGACGCGCTCTACGCCGAACAGGCGGAGCCGGTGGCGGCGGCGCTGGTCGCGGCGGGCGCGCGGCGCGTGTATCTGGCGGGGCGGCCCGGCGCGTACGACGGTGTCGACGAGTACGTCTTCGCCGGCTGCGACGCGGTGGCCGTGCTCTCTTCCCTTCTCGACCGGATGGGTGTGGCGTAATGCGTATCCCCGACTTCTCCGACATCGGGCTCGGGCCGGACGGCTCTCCCGAGGTCACCGAGGACCAGTGGCGCGCCGCGGTCAAGGAGTCCTCCGGCGGCTCGGCGGCGGACCTGGTGTGGGAGACCCCCGAAGGCATCGCGGTCAAGCCGCTGTACACCGGCCGGGACCTGGAGGGGCTCGACTTCCTGGGCACGTATCCGGGCATCGCCCCGTATCTGCGGGGCCCGTACCCGACGATGTACGTCAATCAGCCCTGGACGATCCGGCAGTACGCGGGTTTCTCCACCGCCGAGGAGTCCAACGCCTTCTACCGGCGCAATCTGGCGGCCGGGCAGAAGGGCCTGTCGGTCGCGTTCGACCTGCCGACGCACCGCGGTTACGACAGCGACCACCCCCGGGTGACGGGCGACGTCGGCATGGCGGGTGTGGCGATCGACTCGATCTACGACATGCGCCGGCTGTTCGACGGCATTCCGCTGGACCGGATGTCGGTGTCGATGACGATGAACGGCGCCGTGCTGCCGGTCCTCGCGCTGTACATCGTGGCCGCCGAGGAACAGGGCGTACCGCCGGAAAAGCTGGCCGGGACCATTCAGAACGACATTCTGAAGGAGTTCATGGTCCGCAACACCTACATCTATCCGCCGAAGCCGTCGATGCGGATCATCTCCGACATCTTCTCGTACACCTCGCGGAAGATGCCGCGCTACAACTCGATCTCCATCTCCGGCTACCACATCCAGGAGGCCGGGGCGACGGCCGATCTGGAGCTGGCGTACACCCTGGCGGACGGGGTGGAGTACCTGCGCGCCGGACGGGCCGCGGGGCTCGACGTGGACGCGTTCGCGCCCCGGCTGTCATTCTTCTGGGCGATCGGCATGAACTTCTTCATGGAGATCGCGAAGCTGCGCGCCGCCCGGCTCCTCTGGGCCAAGCTCGTGCAGCAGTTCGAGCCGAAGAACGCGAAGTCGCTGTCGCTGCGCACCCACTCGCAGACCTCCGGCTGGTCGCTGACCGCGCAGGACGTGTTCAACAACGTCACCCGCACCTGTGTGGAGGCGATGGCCGCCACCCAGGGCCACACCCAGTCGCTGCACACCAACGCCCTGGACGAGGCGCTGGCCCTGCCCACCGACTTCTCGGCGCGCATCGCCCGCAACACCCAGCTGCTGCTCCAGCAGGAGTCCGGCACCGGCCGGGTCATCGACCCGTGGGGCGGCAGCGCGTACGTGGAGAAGCTGACGTACGACCTCGCGCGGCGGGCCTGGCAGCACATCGAGGAGGTCGAGGCGGCCGGCGGCATGGCCAAGGCCATCGACGCGGGCATCCCGAAGCTGCGCATCGAGGAGGCCGCCGCCCGCACCCAGGCGCGCATCGACTCCGGCCGGCAGCCGGTGATCGGCGTCAACAAGTACCGGGTCGAGACCGATGAGCGGATCGATGTGCTCAAGGTGGACAACTCCTCGGTGCGCGCCCAGCAGATCGAGAAGCTGCGGCGGCTGCGCGAGGAGCGCGACGAGACGGCCTGCCGGGACGCGCTGCGCGCGCTGACCGAGGCGGCCGGGCGGGAGCCGGGCCCCGGACTGGACGGCAATCTGCTGGCGCTGGCGGTGGACGCGGCCCGTGCGATGGCCACCGTGGGCGAGATCTCGGACGCCCTGGAGAAGGTGTACGGCCGGCACGCGGGCCAGATCCGTACGATCTCCGGTGTGTACCGCAACGAGGCAGGGGAGTCGCCGTCCGTGGACCGCACCCGCGCGCTGGTCGACGCGTTCGAGGAGGCGGAGGGGCGCCGTCCGCGCATCCTGGTCGCCAAGATGGGCCAGGACGGGCACGACCGGGGGCAGAAGGTGATCGCGACCGCCTTCGCCGACCTGGGCTTCGACGTGGACGTCGGCCCGCTGTTCCAGACGCCGGGCGAGGTCGCCCGGCAGGCGGTCGAGGCGGACGTGCACATCGTGGGCGTCTCGTCGCTGGCCGCCGGTCACCTCACGCTCGTCCCGGCGCTCCGCGAGGAGCTGGCCGCCGAGGGGCGCGAGGACATCATGATCGTGGTCGGCGGGGTCATTCCGCCGCAGGACGTCGACGCGCTCCTGGAGGCGGGCGCCGCGGCCGTTTTCCCGCCCGGCACAGTGATCCCGGAGGCGGCCCACGACTTGGTGACGCGGCTCGGTTCCGCTCTCGGCCACGAGCTGTGAGCCGCTGAGCGATGGCCCCGGGGATCGATCTCGACAGTTATGTGAAGGGCGTCCTCGACGGGAGGCGCGCGCACATCGCGCGCGCCATCACCCTCGTCGAGTCCACCCGGCCCGACCACCGGGCCCTGGCGCAGGAGCTGCTGCGCCGGCTGCTGCCGCACTCGGGCCGGGCCCGGCGCGTCGGCGTCAGCGGGGTGCCCGGTGTCGGCAAGTCGACGTTCATCGACGCGCTCGGCACCATGCTCACCGGGCTCGGGCACCGGGTGGCGGTGCTGGCGGTCGATCCGTCGTCCAGCCGGACCGGCGGTTCCATCCTGGGCGACAAGACCCGGATGGAGCGGCTGGCGGTGGACCCGGCGGCGTTCGTGCGCCCCTCCCCCACCGCGGGCACGCTGGGCGGGGTGGCGAAGGCGACCCGCGAGTCCATCGTGGTGATGGAGGCGGCGGGCTACGACGTGGTGCTGGTGGAGACGGTCGGGGTCGGCCAGTCGGAGACGGCGGTCGCCAACATGGTCGACACGTTTCTGCTGCTGACCCTGGCCCGGACCGGCGACCAGCTGCAGGGCATCAAGAAGGGCGTCCTGGAACTGGCGGACGCCATCGCCGTCAACAAGGCGGACGGCCCGCACGAACGCGACGCGCGGGCCGCCGCCCGCGAACTGGCGGGCGCGCTGCGGCTGATGCACGCGCCGGACGCGGCGTGGACCCCGCCGGTGCTGACGTGCAGCGCGCGCGAGTCGACCGGTCTGGACGCGTTGTGGGAACGCCTGGAGCAGCACCGGACGCTGCTGGAGTCCACGGGCCGGCTCGCCGCCAAGCGCAGCGAGCAGCAGGTGGACTGGACCTGGACGATGGTGCGCGAGGAGCTGCTGGAGAGCCTGCGCGGCCATGCCGGGGTGCGGGCGCTGGCGCCGGAGCTGGAGCGGCGGGTGCGGGAGGGGACGCTCCCGGCGACGCTGGCCGCCGAGAAGATCCTCGCCGCGTTCCGGGGGGCCGGCCCGGCGGGCTGAGCCGCCGGGCGGGCCGCCGCCCGCTCACATCCGGGTGTGCAGGGCGGCGGTGTGCTTGCGGACCTGTTCCGGGGTGAGATAGCTGTCGGTGTACTCGAAGTCCCGCAGGGTCGCCGGTTTGCGCGTCTGGAAGCCGGTGCGGACGAAGTCGTCGCCGGCGGCGGCGTTGATCAGCCAGTTCGCCATGACGCGGGCCTTGGCGACGTTGGTGCGCAGCGCCGTCCAGTGGTAGCCGCGGGCGACGGCCTGGGCGCCGATGCCGTGCATCTCGATGCCCAGGGGCCTGGAGACGGCGTCCTTGCCGCCGAGGTCCACGACGAGCCCGAGGTCGTGGTGGACGTAGGGCTCCATGGGCCGGCCGCGCAGCTTCGCGAGCAGGTTGTCGGCGAGCTTGCGGCCCTGGCGCATCGCGTGCTGGGCGGTGGGCGGGCAGACCGCGCCGTCGCCCTTGGCCAGGTCGGGCACGGCGGCGACGTCGCCGAGCGCGAAGATGCCGTCGTGGCCGGGCAGCGTCATCTCGGCGGTCACGGCGAGCCGGCCCTTCACGGTCTCCGCGTCGAAGGTGCCGACCAGCGGGCTGGCGGCGACCCCCGCGGTCCAGATCAGGGTCCGGCAGGGCAGCACCCGGCCGTCGGTGAACGTCACGGTCTCGGCCCCGGCCTCGGCGATCGACACGCCGAGCGACACCTCGATGCCCCGGTCGCGCAGCACCTTCAGGGCGCTGGCGCCGAGCTTGTCGCCCAGCTCCGGCATGAGCCTGGGCGCGATGTCGATGAGGTGCCACTTGACGAGCTTCGGGTCGAGGCGGGGGTAGTGCCGCAGCGCGTTGCTGGTGAGGCGCTGAAGGCAGGCCGCGGTCTCGGTGCCGGCGTAGCCGCCGCCGACCACGACGAACTGGAGCCGGGAGGCGCGCTCCCGCTCGTCGTGGCTGGCGTCGGCGAGGTCGAGCTGGGCGATGACGTGGTCGCGTACGTAGGCGGCCCCGGCCAGGGTCTTCATGCCTCGCGCGTGGTCGAGGAGGCCGGGGATGTCGAAGGTCCGGGTGACGCTGCCGGGGCTGAGGACGAGGTGGTCGTAGCGCTCGTCGACGATCTCGTCGGTGATCTTGCGGACCACGCAGACCTTCGCCCGCGGGTCCACGCCGATGGCCCCGCCGGGGATGATCCGGGTGCGGTGGCGGCTGCTGCGGCGCAGCGACACGGCGACGGACTGCGGGGTCAGCACCCCGGACGCCACCTGGGGCAGCAGCGGCAGGTAGAGCTGGTACGAGAAGGGGGCGACGAGCGCGATGTCCGCTTCACCGGGCCGCAGCCGCCGCTCCAGACGGCGTACGCACTCGACGCCGGCGAACCCGGCTCCGACTACGAGAATCCTGGGTCGTGCCACAGTGATCGTCCCTTCTGGGGGTCTGCACGGTCGTCCGTTCGCCTGCCCCGTCACACGCGCCCGTCACCTCTCATCTTCACGACCGGGGAGCGAGTGCGCCTGCTGGGAAGGCAGAACGGACGACTGGGGCGGGTCAGCGGGCCAGCTGGACCAGGACCCCGCAGACGCCCGCCGCGGCCCCCGCGCAGACCACGGCGGCGGCGACGCAGCGGGCGCGGAGCCTGCGGTAGCGCGCGGTGTACTCGCGGCGCAGGTGCAGGGCGCGGGCGGAGATCCGGGCCAGCACGGCCCGGGACTCGGCGGTGCGTTCGGCGGTGTAGACGCGTTCCACGTCCGCGCGCTGGGCGGTCGTCAGCCAGGGCAGCTGGTCGGTGAAGTGCCGGGCGAGCCGGTGGGCCCGCTCGACCTCGGCGTTCCACAGCAGATAGCCCTCCAGCTGGGCCAGTCCCCGCGCGCTCTCTGCCTCCGGCCCGGACCCCGTCCCTTTCTTGTGGGCGCTCACGCCTGCTTGTCCCCCGGCGCCACCGTCACGGAGGTGTGGGCGCGGTTCTCGGCCTCCTCCAGCTCGCGCACGACCGGGTGGTGCAGGTCGAACGCCGGGGACTCGGAGCGGATGCGGGGCAGGGTGACGAAGTTGTGCCGGGGCGGCGGGCAGGAGGTCGCCCACTCCAGCGAACGGCCGTAGCCCCACGGGTCGTCGACCCCGACCGGCTTGCCGTACTTGGCGGTCTTCCAGACGTTGTACAGGAAGGGCAGCATCGACAGGCCCAGCAGGAACGAGGAGATCGTCGAGATGGTGTTCAGCGCGGTGAAGCCGTCGGACGCGAGGTAGTCCGCGTACCGGCGCGGCATGCCCTCCGCGCCCAGCCAGTGCTGGACCAGGAACGTGCCGTGGAAGCCGGTGAACAGCGTCCAGAAGGTGATCTTGCCGAGCCGTTCGTCCAGCATCTTGCCGGTGAACTTCGGCCACCAGAAGTGGAAGCCGGAGAACATCGCGAACACCACGGTGCCGAAGACCACGTAGTGGAAGTGGGCGACGACGAAGTACGAGTCGGAGACGTGGAAGTCCATCGGGGGCGAGGCGAGGAGCACCCCGGTGAGACCGCCGAAGAGGAACGTCACCAGGAAGCCGATCGACCACAGCATCGGTGTCTCGAAGGACAGCGAGCCGTGCCACATGGTGCCGATCCAGTTGAAGAACTTCACCCCGGTGGGCACCGCGATCAGGAACGACATGAAGGAGAAGAACGGCAGGAGCACACCGCCGGTGACGAACATGTGGTGTGCCCACACCGTGATCGAGAGCCCGGCGATGGAGATCGTCGCACCGACCAGCCCGATGTAGCCGAACATCGGCTTGCGGCTGAACGCCGGGATGACCTCGGAGACGATGCCGAAGAACGGCAGGGCGATGATGTACACCTCCGGATGGCCGAAGAACCAGAAGAGGTGCTGCCACAGCAGGGCGCCGCCGTTGGCCGCGTCGAAGACGTGCGCACCGAACTTGCGGTCCGCCTCCAGCGCGAGGAGGGCCGCGGCGAGCACCGGAAAGGCCATCAGGACCAGTACGGCGGTCAGCAGGACGTTCCAGACGAAGATCGGCATGCGGAACATCGTCATACCGGGTGCGCGCATGCAGATGATCGTGGTGATGAAGTTGACCGAGCCGAGGATCGTGCCGAAGCCGGAGAGGGCCAGGCCCATGATCCACAGGTCTCCGCCGATGCCGGGCGAGCGGACGATGTCGGTCAGCGGCGAGTAGGCGAACCAGCCGAAGTCGGCGGCGCCGTTCGGGGTGAGGAAGCCGGCCACCGCGATGAGCGAGCCGAAGAGGTACAGCCAGTACGCGAACATGTTCAGCCGCGGGAACGCCACGTCGGGCGCGCCGATCTGCAGCGGCATGATCCAGTTCGTGAACCCGGCGAACAGCGGCGTCGCGAACATCAGCAGCATGATCGTGCCGTGCATCGTGAACGCCTGGTTGAACTGCTCGTTCGACATGATCTGCATGCCGGGCCTGGCGAGTTCGGCGCGCATGAAGAGGGCGAGCAGCCCGCCGCCGAGGAAGAAGGCGAACGAGGTGAGCAGGTAGAGGGAGCCGATCGTCTTGTGGTCGGTGGTGGTCAGCCATTTGATGACGACGTTGCCGGGTTCCCGGCCGTGCACCGGCAGTTCGTTGGAGTACGACTCCTCGTCCTCGGCCGTACGTGGTGTGCCCGTCGTCGTCACGGGGCCGCTCCTTCGCTTGTGCGTCCGTGTTTCCGGATGCAGCAAACCAGCGAAGCGGGCCCGTCGTGCGCCCCGGCACCCGCCCGGACCCGACATTTCACCCGTCAGGGGGGGTTACGAACGCGGGGACGCCCCGGCGCGGCGGGAGCCGGGCCGGGGCGTCGGGTGCGCGATCGGGTCAGGCGAGGCTCGCGATCGCCTGGTTGAACGTCGCGGAGGGGCGCATGACGGCCGCGGCCTTGGCCGGGTCGGGCTGGTAGTAGCCGCCGATGTCGGCCGGCTTGCCCTGGACGGCGATCAGCTCGTCGACGATCGTGCGCTCCTGCTCGGCCAGCGTCTTGGCGAGCGGGGCGAACGCGTCGGCCAGTTCGGCGTCGCCGGTCTGCCGCGCCAGCTCCTGGGCCCAGTACAGGGACAGGTAGAAGTGGCTGCCGCGGTTGTCGATGCCGCCGAGGCGGCGGCTGGGCGACTTGTCCTCGTTGAGGAACGTGGCCGTGGCCCGGTCCAGCGTCTCGGCGAGGACCTGGGCGCGGGCGTTGCCCGTGCTCTGCGCCAGGTGCTCGAAGCTGGCCGCGAGGGCGAAGAACTCGCCCAGGCTGTCCCAGCGCAGGTAGTCCTCCTTGACCAGCTGCTGGACGTGCTTGGGCGCGGAGCCGCCGGCGCCCGTCTCGAAGAGGCCGCCGCCGTTCATCAGCGGGACGACCGAGAGCATCTTCGCGCTGGTGCCGAGCTCCAGGATCGGGAAGAGGTCGGTGAGGTAGTCGCGGAGCACGTTGCCGGTGACCGAGATGGTGTCCTCGCCGCGGCGGATGCGCTCCAGCGAGAAGGCGGTGGCCTTCTCCGGGGACATGATCTCGATCTGCAGACCGTCGGTGTCGTGGTCGGCGAGGTACGTCTTGACCTTGGCGATGAGCTGCGCGTCGTGGGCGCGGTCCTCGTCGAGCCAGAAGACGGCCGGGGCGCCGGTGGCGCGGGCGCGGGTGACTGCGAGCTTGACCCAGTCCTGGATCGGGAGGTCCTTGGCCTGGCACATGCGGAAGATGTCGCCGGCGCCGACGGCCTGCTCCAGCACGGCGTTGCCGGCGGCGTCGACGACGCGGACGGTGCCCGTGGTGGGGATCTCGAACGTCTTGTCGTGGCTGCCGTACTCCTCGGCCTTCTGCGCCATGAGGCCGACGTTGGGCACCGAGCCCATGGTGGCCGGGTCGAAGGCGCCGTTGGCGCGGCAGTCGTCGATGACGACCTGGTAGACACCGGCGTAGCTGCTGTCCGGGAGGACGGCGATGGTGTCGGCCTCCTGGCCGTCCGGGCCCCACATGTGGCCGGAGGTGCGGATCATGGCCGGCATGGAGGCGTCCACGATGACGTCGCTCGGGACGTGCAGGTTGGTGATGCCCTTGTCCGAGTCGACCATGGCGAGGGCGGGGCCCGCGGCCAGCTCGGCGTCGAAGGACTCCTTGATCTTCGCGCCCTCGGGCAGGGACTCCAGGCCCTTGAGGATGCCGCCCAGACCGTCGTTCGGGGTCAGGCCGGCGGCGGCGAGCACGTCACCGTACTCGGCGAAGGTCTTCGGGAAGAAGGCGCGCACGACGTGGCCGAAGATGATCGGGTCGGAGACCTTCATCATCGTGGCCTTGAGGTGCACGGAGAAGAGCACGCCCTCGGCCTTGGCGCGGGCGATCTGGGCGGTGATGAACTCGCGCAGGGCGGCGACGCGCATGACGGAGGCGTCGACGACCTCGCCGGCGAGGACCGGTACGGACTCGCGCAGCACGGTGGTGGTGCCGTCGTCGCCGACCAGCTCGATGCGCAGGCTGCCGGGCTCGGCGATGACCGCGGACTTCTCGGTGGACCGGAAGTCGTCGACGCCCATGGTGGCGACGTTGGTCTTGGAGTCGGCGGTCCAGGCGCCCATGCGGTGCGGGTGGGTCTTGGCGTAGTTCTTGACCGAAGCGGGGGCGCGGCGGTCGGAGTTGCCCTCGCGCAGGACCGGGTTGACGGCGCTGCCCTTGACCTTGTCGTAACGGGCGCGGACGTCCTTGTCCTCGTCGCTCTTCGGGTCGTCCGGGTAGTCCGGCAGGTCGTAGCCCTGGGCCTGGAGCTCGGCGATGGCGGCCTTGAGCTGCGGGATCGAGGCCGAGATGTTCGGAAGCTTGATGATGTTGGCGCCCGGCGTGGTGGCCAGCTCACCGAGCTCGGCGAGCGCGTCGTCGATGCGCTGGTCCTCCCGGAGGCGGTCCGGGAAGCCCGCGATGATCCGGCCCGCGAGCGAGATGTCCCGGCTCTCGACGTTGATCCCGGCCTTGGAGGCGTACGCCTGGATCACGGGCAGGAACGAATAGGTCGCCAGGGCCGGGGCCTCGTCGGTGTGTGTATAGATGATGGTCGAGTCAGTCACCCTGTGCTCCGCTCCACGTCTGCAACATTGCTTGACATCAAGATATCTCGTGAGGGGCGCCGACTCGACAGGACCCTGCCCACACCGGCCGGAACCTTGCCCAGGGGCGGCCGCCGGGCGGGATCTGTTCGCCGGCGGGGGGCGGTCCGGGCGGGGTGCCGTCGCCGAAGGGGCGGCCGCCGAGCTGTTCCCGGTGGTGCGGGGTCAGCCAGCCGGACAGGTCGGGGCCGGCGGGCACGATGCCGGTGGGGTTGATGCCGGTGTGCACCCGGTAGTAGTGCTGCTTGATGTGGTGGAAGTCGACCGTGTCCCCGAATCCGGGTGTCTGGTAGAGGTCCCTGACGTACGCCCAGAGCACCGGGTCCTCGGAGAGTTTGCGGCGGTTGCACTTGAAGTGGCCGTGGTAGACGGGGTCGAAGCGCACCAGGGTGGTGAAGAGGCGGATGTCGGCCTCGGTGATCGTGTCCCCGACGAGGTACCGCCGGTCCGCCAGCCGCCGCGAGGTCTCCTCCAGGCGGCGGAAGAGCGCTTCGTACGCCTCCTCGTAGGTGTCCTGACCGTCCGCGAAACCGGCCCGGTACACCCCGTTGTTCACGTCCCGGTAGATGCCCTCCATGACCTCGTCGATCTCCGCGCGCAGCGGCTCGGGGTAGAGGTCGGGCGCCCCGGGCCGGTGCAGGGCGGTCCACTCGGTGGCGAGGTCCAGGGTGATCTGCTGGTAGTCGTTGGTGACGAGCCTGCCGGTGGGCACGTCCACGATCGCCGGGACGCTGACCCCGCCCGGATAGCCGCGCTCGCGCGCGTCGTACGCCTCGCTGAGGTAGCGGATGCCGAGGACCGGGTCGCGGCCGTCCGGGTCCAGTGTGAAGCGCCAGCTGCGGTCGTCCTGGAGCGGGTCGGCGACGGCGAGCGAGAGCGCGTCCTCCAGGCCGAGCAGCCTGCGGGAGACCAGGGCCCGGCTGGCCCACGGGCAGGCGCGACTGACGACGAGCCGGTAGCGGCCGGCTTCGACGGGCCAGCCGTCGCGCCCGTCGGCGGTGACGCGGTCCGCGAAGTGGCTGCGGGAGCGCTTGAAGGGCTTGTGCCCGTACGAGCTGTTGCCGTCGGTTCCGGCGGAGTCGTTCATCGCGTTCTCCTTTACGAGGCGGCTGCGGAAGGTGCGGAGGGCCCGGTACGCTGTCTGCCCCGGCGGCCGCCGCCCACGTCGGCGAGTGCGACGAGCAGGGCGGCGACGACGAAGGCGACGGAGACGACGAGCCCGTGGTCGTAGGCGTCGGACCAGCCGTCCCCGCCGACCTGGGCGAAGAACACCGCGCCCACGGCCGCGATGCCGATCGCCGAGCCGACGCGCTGGCCGGTCTGGAGGGTGCCGCCGGCGCTGCCCGCGGTGGCCACCGGCACCTCGGAGAGGGTGAGCGTCTGGTTGGGGGCGATGACCAGGCCGCTGCCGAGTCCCGCGAACAGCAGCGGGGCCGCCATCGCCCAGCCGACGCCCCGGCCGGGCACCAGGTGGACGGCGAGCGCGGTGGCGCCGAGTCCCACGGCCACGGCGACCAGGCCGATGACGACGAGGGGGCGGCCGAAGCGGCCGACGAGCCGGCCGCCGGGGCTCGCGGCGACGGCGGAGCCCAGCGCGAACGGGGTGATGGCGAGGCCGGCCTGGAGCGCGGTGTAGTGCAGGCCGCTCTGGAGGTAGAGCGTGGTGATGAAGAAGATCGAGGTGAACCCGGCGAAGTACAGCAGGATGAGCAGGCAGCCCAGCCAGTAGGAGCGGACCCGGAAGAGGCCGAGGTCGACGACCGGCTGGGTGCCCCGGCGGCCGCAGCGGGACTCCCAGCCGACGAAGGCGGCGAGCAGCGCCGCCGCCAGGAGCAGCAGCAGCCATTTGCCGTCGCCCGGCCACTGGCGGGACTGGACGAAGGGCAGCAGCAGGGCCAGCACGCCGGTGCCGAGCAGCAGGACGCCCACCGGGTCGAGGTGGCGCAGCCGCACCGGTCCGGCGTGCGGGGTGTCGGGCAGCAGCCGGCGGGCCAGCAGGAGGCAGACGAGGCCGAGCGGCAGGTTGACGTAGAACACCCACCGCCAGCCCTCGTCGGCCCCCGCCGCCTGGATCAGCAGGCCGCCGAGGAGCGGTCCGACCGCCGTGGAGATGCCGACGACGGTGCCGAACATGCCGAAGGCGCGACCGCGTTCGCGGCCCTGGAACATCTGCTGGATGAGGGCGGAGATCTGCGGCGAGACCATGCCGCCGGCCAGTCCCTGGACCAGCCGGGCGATGACCAGCCAGAGACTGGACTGGGCGGCGCCGCAGGCCGCGGACGACAGGGTGAACAGGGCGAGCCCCGCCATGAACACGACGCGCCGGCCGCGTGCGTCGCCGAGCCGTCCGGCCGGGATCAGGAACAGGCCGAAGGCCAGCGCGTAACCGGACAGGACCCATTGCAGGTCGGACTCCGAGGTGTGCAGCCCCTCCTTGATGGAGGGCAGCGCGACATTCACGATCGAGACGTCCAGCAGGGTCATGAACCCCGCGACCAGGCAGACGGCGAGCGCCCGCCACCGTCGCGGGTCGGGCGTGCCGTGGCCGGGGTCCCCGCCCCGCCCCGCGGAGCGCCGGTCCGACGCGCTGTCTGCCATGGTTGGCACCCTAGGACGCGCACCGTGATTCCTCATCCCGGCTGGTCCACCCGGCCGTGCGGGCGGGGCGCGGGCACGGGCCGGTTAGGGTACGGCGCATGCAGTCCTACACGATCGGGCAGGCGGCCCGTCTGCTGGGCGTCAGCCCGGACACCGCCCGGCGCTGGGCCGACGCGGGGCGCGTGGCGACCCATCGCGACGAGGGCGGCCGCCGTCTCATCGACGGCCGCGACCTGGCGGCGTTCTCCGTGGAGGTCGCGCAGCACGGCGCGGGCGACGAGGAGGTGTCGTACACCTCGGCGCGCAACGCGTTCGCGGGGATCGTGACGGCGGTGAAGCTCGGGGACGTGGCCGCGCAGGTGGAGATCCAGGCCGGGCCGCACCGGCTGGTGTCGCTGCTGACGCGCGAGGCCGTCGAGGAGCTGGGGCTCGAGGTCGGGGTGCAGGCGACCGCGCGGGTGAAGTCGACCAGCGTGCACATCGACCGGGCCTGACCGGAGGCGCGTTCCGGGACGGGTGCGCCGGTCAGGCGGCGCCCTTCTTCGCGGCGGCGAGGATCTTCACGACCGTGTGGAAGAAGCGGGTCGTCGCGTCGTGGCCGAGGACGCTCTCCTGGAAGCCCTTGGCGCCGGGTGCCCGGCCGTTGATCAGGTGCCAGACGACGAACGCCTCGTACGCGGTGGTGCCGATGATCTCCATGTCCTTCTTCGGGGAGAGCAGTGGCAGCTCCAGGTCCGGGTCGACGGGCTCGGTGGTGAACACGACGCAGCGGCGGATGTCGTCGGTGGCCTCGACGTCCTGGAACGGGTCGCGCGCGATCAGCGCCTCCAGTTCCGGCACCGTGCGCAGGCAGACGGCGACGTCGTAGCCGAGGGCGCGGGCGAGGTGGTCGCCGATGCGGGCGGCGAGCGCGGGCCGGTCCGTCTCGCCGGACTCGAAGAAGACGTTGCCGCTCTGGATGTAGCTGCGCACCGAGGCGAGGCCCAGTTCGGTGAAGAGTTCGCGCAGCCGTTCCATCTTGACGGAGCGGCCCGGCACGTTCAGTCCCCGGAGGAGCGCGATGTACAGCAAGTCCGATCACCTGTTCGCCTGCGGGAGGGGGCGTACGGGCGGGCGCCGCGCACACTCAAAGGTATGACAGCCACGGGGAACACCCGCCGCAGTGCCGGTCTGCTGCTGTTCCGTACGGGTGCGGGCCGCGGGCTCGAAGTGCTGATCGGTCATATGGGCGGGCCGTTCTGGGCGCACCGCGAGGAGGCGGCGTGGTCGGTGCCCAAGGGCGAGTACCCGCCGGAGGAGGAGCCCGCGGCGGCGGCGCGGCGGGAGTTCGGGGAGGAGTTCGGGCGTCCGCCGCCGGAGGGTGGCTGGGTGGCGCTGGGCGAGGCGCGCCAGGCCGGCGGGAAGACGGTGACCGTGTGGGCGCTGGAGGCCGACGTCGATCCGGCGGACGCGGTGCCGGGGACCTTCACGATGGAGTGGCCGCGCGGCTCAGGGTCGCCGCGGGAGTTTCCGGAGATGGACCGGTTCGCCTGGTGCACGCCGGAGGAGGCGGCGGAGCTGCTGGTGAAGGGGCAGCGGGTGTTCGTGGACCGGCTGCGCGCGCATCTGGCGGGTAGGGGCGCAGGGGGCTGACGGGGGCGCGGGCCGTCGCGCCGTGCGGCGGCCCGCGCCCCCGTGCCGGTCAGCTCTGCGGGAGGATGACGGCCCGGCCGTTGATCTTGCCGACGTGCAGCCGCTCGTAGGCGAGCGGTGCCTCCTCCAGCGGGTACGTCTCGACGTGGACGTCCACCGCGCCGGCGTGGGCGAGGGCGAGCACCTCGGCCAGTTCGGAGCGGGAGCCCCAGTACGGGGCGGTGACCGTGGTGTTGAACGGCAGGACGCCGAAGCCGACGGGGAGGCCGCCCCCTCCGATGCCGACGATGGTGACGTCCGAGTCGATGGCGGCCGCGGCTCCGGCGGTGGCGACGGTCGGGGGCGCGCCGACGAAGTCCAGCACGACTTCGGCGCCGACGCCGCCGGTCAGTTCCCGGATGCGGGCCGCCGCGTGCTCGTCGGACAGGACGGTCTCGTGGGCGCCGACCGTGCGGGCGAGGGCGAGCTTCTCCTCGGTGACGTCGAGTGCGACGACCCGTGCGGACGTCAGGGCGCGCAGCAGCTGGATGGCGACGTGTCCCAGTCCCCCGGTGCCGATGACGACGGCGGTCGCGCCGGGTACCAGCTTCGGCAGGGAGCGCTTGATGGCGTGGTACGGGGTGAGGCCGGCGTCGGTGAGCGGCACGGTGCGCACCGGGTCCAGGTCGCCGATGGGCACGAGGTGGCGCGGGTCGTCCACGATCATGTATTCGGCCATGGCGCCGGGCGCGCCCAGGCCGGGCGGGTTGATGCCCAGCTCCGCCGCGCGCAGGCAGTAGTTCTCCTTGCCCTCGGCGCACTTGACGCAGGTGCCGCAGCCCCAGGGGCCGTAGACGGCGACGGACTGGCCGGTCTCCAGGCCGCTGACGCCGTCGCCGAGCGCGGCCACGGTGCCGACGCCCTCGTGGCCGAGGGTGAGCGGCAGCGGGTACGGGAACTGTTCGGCGGGCCAGCTCATCACGGCGATGTCGGAGTGGCAGACGCCGGCCGCGGTGACCTGGAGCAGCACCTGTCCGGGGCCCGGTTCCGGGTCCGGGACGGTGACGACCTCGGGTGCGGCGCCTATCTCCCGGTACTGAACTGCCTTCATGGGGTCCTCCTCGACCTCGGTGACTTCTGCGCTGACCCCCGAATCCCCCGTGCCTCCCCCGGTGTCCCTCGGTGTCCCCCGGTGTCCCCGGTTCCTCCGGCTTCCGGCCGCCCCGGTCAGGAGGCGGAGTAGCCGCCGTCCACCAGGTGGTAGCTGCCGTGGATGAACGAGGCGCGGTCGGAGAGCAGGAACGCGGTCAGCTCCGCCACCTCCTCCGCCCTGCCGAGGCGGCCCGCCGGGTGCAGCGAGATCAGGTGCTCGCGCGCCGGGGCGTCCGTGTCGCGCAGCAGCGGGGTGTCGATGAAGCCGGGGCCCACCGCGTTGATCCGCACGTTGTGGGCGGCGTACTCCAGGGCGGCGGTCTTGGTGAGGCCGACGACGCCGTGCTTGGCGGCGACGTAGGCCGGCGAGCCGGCGAAGCCGTTGGTGCCCAGGATCGAGGACATGTTGACGATCGCGCCGCCGCCCGCCTCGACGGAGGCGGGGTCGGTGACGTCCAGGGCGACGGCGGCGGCCTCGCGGGCGCTCGCCTCGTCGTAGTCGGCGACGACGACCGCGGCGCCCGCGCCGGCGAGCCGGTGGGCGACGGCCAGGCCGATGCCGGAGGCGCCTCCGGTGACGAGGGCGGTGCGGCCGGCGAACTCCTGGTCGGTGGGGGTGGGGGTGCTCATGGGGTGCCGTTTCCTTCCGTGGTGCGGGTGGTGCTGTGCGGCGCCGGGGCCGGGGGCCGGGTGACCAGCTCGCCGGTCAGGGCGTCGAAGGCGCGCTCGACGAGCCGGGGCAGCTCGTCGGGGCGGTCGCCGCGGACCCAGGCGGCCTGGGCGGCGAGCAGGGCGCCGGCTCCGGCGGCCACCGTGACGGCGGGCCGCAGGTCGACGAGCGGGTCGGTGCCCAGCCGGTCCGCGACGACGGCGACCGAGTCCGCCTGGGCGTCCACCCGGATGTGGTGGAACGCGGCGTACAGGGTCGGCTCCCGTTCGGCGAGGACCAGCAGTTCGTAGATCCGCGGCCGCCGGTGCCAGGCCGGGGCGTCGGGGTCGGCGAGCCAGTCCAGGACCGCCCGGCGGTACGCGGTGAGCGGGGGCTCGCCGGCCGGGCGGGCGCGCAGCGCCGCGTTGATCCGGTCGCCGTCGCCCCGGACCGAGTCCAGGACGGCGGCCTCCTTGTTCGCGAAGTACCGGCTGAAGGTGCGGCGGTCGACGTCGGCGCGTTCGGCGATCTCCTCGACCGTGACCTCCCGGAGTCCGCGGTCGAGAACGAGCTCGAACGCGGCTCGGGCCAGCGCGTCCCGGGTCCGGCGGGCCTTGCGGCCCCGCCGCTCCGGAAGCTTCTGTTCCGCTTGCATGTCTGTCACCGTACACCCGAAAATGTCCCGACGCGACATAAGCCTCGCCGGGACATGAAGTGTCCGCTGTTCGCCCCCGCCGTCCGTCGCTACCGCGCGCTGAACACCTCGGCGGCGCGCATCGCCTCGTGTCCGCCGGACGGGGCGGGCACATGCGGGGCGGCGGGGGCGGAGGTGTGGCGCAGGGCCAGTACGGCGACGTCGTCGCGCCGCACCCCGCTGGAGAACTTCTCCAGGTCCCGGTCGAGCGCGTCGAGCAGTTCGCGCGGGCCCCGGCGCGCCCAGCGGCTCAGCCGGGCGTCCAGCGGGTAGAAGTTCCCGTTCGGATCGCGGGCCTCGGTGACGCCGTCGGTGAACATCAGGAGCGTGGCACCGGGCGGGAAGTCGATCCGCTCCGCGGTACGGCCCTCGCTGCTGAGTTCCGCCATACCCAACGGTACCGAGGTCCGGCGGATCGGCACCGGGACGGCCACCCCGTCGTGCAGCAGCCGGGGCGGCAGATGGCCGCAGTTGACCGCTTCCACCCGGCCGTCGCCGTCGAAGCCGAGCACCAGCGCGGTGACGAAGCGCTCCGTCTCGCCGGTCTCGGCGGCGAAGGCGTTCTGCCGGGCGACGGCGTCCTCCAGTCGGTCCACGAGGCCGGCGAGGGACGGTTCGCGGATGGCCGCCTCGCGGAACGCCCCGAGGACGGCGAAGCCCACCCCGATCGCGGGCAGGCCCTTGCCCTGGACGTCACCGATGATCACGCGGGTGCCGTAGGGCGACTGGACGACCTCGTAGATGTCCCCGCCGACCAGGTGGTCCTCCTCGATCGCCGTGTAGGTGCCGTGAGCGGTGATCTGGTCGGTGGGGATGGGCAGCGGGCGCAGGATCTGGCGCTGGAGCGCGACGGCGGCGGACCGCAGCCGGGCGATCTCCGTGGCGTGCCGGATGCGCAGGGCGCAGGCGCCGACGCTGAGGAGGCAGGCGAACACGGTGAAGACGAGACTGCTGACGACGTCCCAGGTGGTCCCGCCGGTCACCGCGCGGCTGACGAGGGCCACCCCGGTGACCCAGGCACCGGCGGCCACGGTCTGGCCGACCGTCCCGAAGACCGAGACGAGGGCGGGCGCGACGACGAGCAGGGGCACCAGGCGCAGGTCGTTGCCGGCCAGGACGTCGAGGCCGATGATCACGGCGGTGAGCAGGGCCAGCCCGCCGGACAGTGCCCTGTTCCCGATCCGCGGGGCGCGCGCTGCGGCCTCCGCGGTCTCGGTGCCGGTGGCCGCCGTCCGGGGCGCCGGCCGGCTCAGGAGTCCGTAGGTCACGGTCCTCTCCTTCCGGGATCTGCCGGCCGGATGCCGACGCTCTCCTCTCATTCGAACCGGAAGCGCCCCGGAGCACACGAGTCCTACGGCCCCGAGGGCCCCGCCGAAGGTCCCGTCATACGGCCGGCCCGCCGGGGACCAGGGCGCCGAGGAAGGCGGTGCGGCGGCGCAGCGCGAACCCGAGCGACTCGTAGAGCCGGACGGCGCCGGTGTTGTCGGCGGCCGCGTGCAGGAACGGGATGTCTCCGCGCCGGCGGACCTCGTGGGCCACGGCGCGCACGAGCCCGCCGCCGATGCCCCGGCCGCGCACCGACTCGTCGGTGCAGACGGCGCTGATCTCGCTCCAGCCCGGCGGGCGCATCCGCTCACCGGCCATGGCGACGAGCGCCCCGTCCCGGCGGACGCCGAGGTAGGTGCCGAGTTCGACGGTCCGGGGCTCGAAGGGGCCCGGCCGGGTGCGGGCGACCAGGTCGAGCATCTCGGGCACATCGGCGGGGCCCAGCCGGACGGCGTCCGGGAACGGCTCGGCGGCCACGCCCTCGTCCACGAGCTGGACGCCCTCGGCGTGGAAGACGATCTCCCAGTCCGGCGGCGGGAGCTCCCGGAACGCGGTGACGCAGACCATCGCGCCGGGCCCGGCGAGCGCCGCCGCGTCGGCCCAGTCGGCCGGCCCCGGGTCCTGGGGCATGGCGACCCAGGGGGTGACCTCGGGCGGATAGCGCAGGACGCGGCCCCGGCGCTCGGCGAAGTGCGCGTGCGGCCCGCGCAGCGCGGTGCCCACCGGATCGTCCAGCGGATGGCCGGCGGCCCCGGCCGCGGTGGCCGGAGGGGCGGCCCCCTCCTCCTCCGGCCCGCCGTCGCGGGTGATCACGTACGCGTTCGGCATGTGCTCCTGCTCCCTGTTCCGTACCGGGCGCCCGGCTGCCCGGCGCCACTGCTGCGGCAAGGACGGGGGGCGCGGGGCTATTCCCGTACCGTCGATTTCGACTCAACTACAGCCGTATATGAGCCGGGCGCCCCTGCGGTGCGCCGTCCTGTGGCACGCTGGTCGCGGCCGTCCCACCGGGCTCCCCCGTACCGGTGGGGCGGTCTTCGGCCGTACGCGGGCCCGTCAGCCGGCGTCGTGCCCGGGGGCCCGGCCCGCGTAGTACGTGGCGATCATGTCCTCCTCGCCGTGCCCGTCCGCCTCCGCGCGTTCGAAGCGGGCGGCCGACGCGGCGGCCAGGTCCAGCCGGACACCGGCGCCGGCGGCCGCGTCCAGGATGAGCCGGGTGTCCTTGAGGGCCGTGGACAGGGCGAAGCTCGGGGTGAGGTCCCCGGCCAGGACGGCGGCGGACTTGGCCCGCAGATAGCCCGTGTCGAGCGGCCCGCCCGCCAGCACGTCCAGGAAGGCGCCGGGGTCCACGCCCAGCCCCTCGGCGAGGTTCAGGCACTCGGCGACGCCGCCCACCATGTTGATCACCCAGGCGTTGATCACGAGCTTCAGCCGGGAGGCGTCCCCCGGCTCCTCGCCGGCCCGGACCGTGCGCCGCCCGATGGCGTCCAGCACGGGCCCGGCGGCCTCGACGGCGGCGGCGGGTCCGGAGACGAGGACGGTGAGCGTGCCCTCCTCGGCGGGCTGCCGGGTGCCGACGACCGGGGCGTCGACGTGGACCAGCCCGAGGTCGGCGGCGCGCCGGGCCAGTTCGACGGCCCCGTCCGGGCCGACCGTGGACGTCTGCAGCAGCACCTGGCCCCGGTGCAGCCCCTCGGAGGCGGCGGTGAGCGCCGCGGCCACGGCGGTCGCGTCGGTGAGCGCCGTGAGCACGACATGGGCGCCGCGCACGGCCTCGGCCGCCGTACCGGTGACGGTGGCGCCGTCCTCGGCGAGGGGGGCGGCCTTGGCCCGCGTACGGTTCCAGGCCCGGACCTCCAGACCGGCGCGCAGCAGGCTGCGGGCCATGGCCGCGCCCATGATCCCGGCGCCGAGTACGGCGACGACGGGCCGCTGCGGGGATGCGGGGACTGCTGAGGTCATGGGGTTCCCTTCATCGGCCGCGCGCCGGGCCCGGTGCGCGGCGGCTTCGGCTCTCAGGGTTGCCGCAGCGCGCCCTCCAGCACGGCGGCGTGTACGGCGCGGGCGAGTCGCGCGCCCCAGCGGGAGCGCGGCCCGGCGAAGGGTTCGGCGGCGCCGTCCGGTCCGGGTGCGGGGGCGGCGACGCAGACGGCGTCGGTGGGGGTGCCCGAGCAGTCGAGTCCGGCGTCGAGGAGGGCCTGCACCTTGGCCTCGGTCGCGGTGGCGACGGCGTTGACCAGGGCGGCGTCGGTGAGGGCGACGGGCAGTGTCACCACGATGTTGACGGTGCCGGGGCGCGGCGGTTCGCCGGTGGTCTCGTCGGGGGCGGCGGCCCAGCCGCGTACGCCCAGACCGCAGGTGGCGGTGGCGTGGACGCCGCCGTCGTCGGCGGCGGTGTACGCGGTGACGTCGGCGGCGGTCATCAGTCCTGCGCCGGGGCCGGTGAGCCGGGCTGCGGCGGCGATCTCGGCGAGATGGCGGTCCGGGTCCATGCGGGGGTAACCGCCGGGGACCTGCGCGTTGAGAATCCAGTCGCGCGGGCCGATGCCGCCGCCCAGCACCGCGCTGCCGCACACCCGCCAGCCGGGTCCGAGCCGCCACACCAGGTGGTGCAGTTCCCGGCCGTCCTCCCGGCGGGCGAGGAGTTCGCCGCGCTGCTGGGGGAGGCGGACGCGTACGGAACGGATGGGGTACCCCCGGTGGCGCGGCTGGACGGCGGTCGGCACGGACCCGCCGATCATATGTGCCGTGACCGGGGTGCACGGGAGCCGCCCCGCGCCCCGCGCCCGGTGCGCGCGAACCGGCCCGTTCACCCGATTGGCGTAACCGGGGGAAGTGCTCGCGACCCGCGTGGCACGGGGGCTGCGCGGGGGTGGGGCGGAAACCGCGCCCCGGCCCCGGTGGCCGGGCGGTTGCAGCGTCCATCCGGGTGAGGCGCGATGGAATCCGGACGCGCCTTCTCTGCTGGACCCACCCACAGGACGCGCCCGGGCGAGGAGGAATCGGACATGGGAGCCGCTGACGGTTTCACGGATTCCGGAGAGCTCGACGGCCTGACGGTGTACGACACCGAGGGCGAGAAGATCGGCAACGTGGGCCGGGTGTATGTCGACGACAACACCGGCCGCCCGGACTGGATCACGGTGAAGACCGGCCTGTTCGGCATGAAGGAGAGTTTCGTGCCTCTCGCCGGAGCCCGTCGAGTGGGCTCCGACCTGCACATCTCGCACGGCAAGGACCAGGTCAAGGAAGCTCCCCGGGTGGACGCGGACGCGCATCTGTCCGTGTCCGAGGAGGAGGAGCTGTACCGGCACTACGGCCTGACCCGGAACACCCGGGGCAATCTCGGCGACGGCTCCGCGACCAACGCCCCGACCACCGCGGGCACCGGCACCATGGGCGCGGCGGGCACCGGGGCCGGGGCCGGGGCGGGCGCCGGGGCCGGGGCCGGGGCGGGCGCCGGGGCCGGGGCCATGGGTGCGGCCGGCACCGGCAGGCACCGCGACACCGACACCGCCGGCACGGGCGCGGGCCGTCCGCTGGCCGGGGCCGGGGCGGGCGCCATGCGGTCCGGCGCCGAAACGGGCGGCAAGGAGGAGATGATCCGCTCCGAGGAGCAGCTGCACATCGGCACCGAGGAGTACGAGAGCGGCAGGGCCCGGCTCCACAAGTACGTCGTCACCGAGAACGTCACGCGCACCGTGCCGGTCTCGCACGAGGAGGTACGCGTGATCCGCGAACCGGTGCGGCCGGACGACCGGACGGCCGTGCGCGGGGACCTCACCGAGCAGGACATGGAGGTCACCCTGCACGCCGAGCGCGCCACGATGCGCAAGGAGACGGTCCCGGTCGAGCGCGTGCGGATGGAAACCCAGAAGGTGACGGAGCAGAAGGAGGTCTCCGCCGAACTGCGCAAGGAGCAGATCGACTACGCGGACGGCACCACCAAGGGCGGCAAGGACATGGGCGGCCCGGACATGGGTGGGAAGAACATGGGCGGAAAGGACACGGGCGGCGAGTTCGGCCGTGGACGCCGGCGCTGACCGGCGCCGGCCCGGCCGACGCGGCGCACGACGATCGAGGGCGGACCCGCGGGACGGGTCCGCCCTCCCGTGCGCCGGGGCCGGTGCGGGTGGTCAGGGCAGGAAGCGCACCGAGGGCCGGCCGCCCGGCCCGTCCGGGGTGACCACGGACCGCACCCGGTAGACGTCCCGGATCAGCTCCTCGGTGATCACCTGCGCGGGGCTGCCCGCCGCGACCGCGCGTCCCCGGTCCAGGACCACGATCCGGTCGCAGAACATGGCGGCCAGATTGAGGTCGTGCAGGGCGATGACGGCGGTCAGCGGCAGCGAGGTGACCAGCGAGAGCAGTTCCAGCTGGTGCTGGATGTCCAGATGGTTGGTGGGTTCGTCCAGCAGGAGTTCGCGGGGGCGCTGGGCCAGCGCGCGGGCGATCTGGACGCGCTGGCGCTCCCCGCCGGAGAGGGTGTGCCAGGACTGGTCGCGCCGGTCGGTGAGGCCGGTGCGTTCCAGCGCCTCGTCCACCGCGGCCGCGTCCTCGCCGGTGGGGGCGGACCAGGCGCGGCGGTGCGGGATGCGGCCCAGGCGTACGACGTCCAGGACGCTGAGCTCCTCCTGCGTGACGGCGTGCTGGTCGACGACGGCGACCCGCCGGGCCACGGCGCGCCGGCCGGTCGCGGCCAGGGGGGCGCCGTCCAGGGTGACGACGCCCGTGTGCGGGGCGAGGACTCCGGCCAGGATGCGCAGCAGCGTGGACTTGCCGGAGCCGTTGGGGCCGATCAGGCCCACGGTGGTGCCGGGTCCGGGGGCGAGGGTGACGCCGTCCAGCAGGAGCCGGCCCGCCGCCTCGCGGCCGACCCGGTCCGCCCGCAGCCCGCCGGCCGCCGCCCCGCTCATGCCGCCCGCCTGGTGCGGTGGAGGACGAGGACGAAGGCGGGCACCCCGATCAGGGCGGTGACGACGCCCACCGGAACCTCCTGCGGGTCGAGGACGGTCCGGGCGAGGGTGTCGGCCCAGACCAGGAAGACGGCCCCGGCGAGCGCGGTGACCGGCAGCAGTCTGCGGTGGCCGGAGCCGGTGAGCGCACGGGCCGCGTGCGGCAGGACCAGGCCGACGAAGCCGATGGCGCCGGCCGCGCTGACGAGGGCGGCGGTGAGCAGGGCGGTGGCGCAGAGCAGGACGGTCCGGGTGCGGGCGACGTTCACCCCGAGGGCGGCGGCCGCGTCCTGGCCGAAGGCGAACGCGTCCAGTGTCCGGGCGTGGCCGAGGCAGACCGCCAGGCTCACCGCGAGGACGGCGGCACAGATCCGTACGTCGCTCCAGCCGGCCCCGCCGAGCGAGCCGAGGAGCCAGAAGAGCACTCCCCTCGTCTGTTCGGCGTCGGCGGCGGTCATCACGACGAAGGAGGTGAGCGCCGAGAACAGCTGCATGGCGGCGACCCCGGAGAGCACGACGCGGTCGGTGGAGCCGCCGAGGGTGTGGCTGAGCAGCATCACCAGGGCGAAGGAGCAGAGCGCCCCGATGAACGCCCCGGCCGGCAGCGACACCGCTCCCCCGCCGACGCCGAGCACGACGACCAGGACCGCTCCGGTGGACGCCCCGGAGGAGACGCCGAGGACGAACGGGTCGGCCAGCGGGTTGCGCAGCAGGGACTGCATGACGGTCCCGCACACGGCGAGCCCGGCGCCGCAGACGGCGGCGAGCAGGGTGCGGGGCATGCGCAGGTTCCAGATGATGCCGTCGCGGATCGGGCTGAGCCGGGGCTCGCCGATGCCGAGGTGGGCGGCGACGGCGGACCAGACGTCGGGGACGGAGATCCGGGCCGGGCCGATGGTGACGGCGACCGCGACGGACAGGGCGAGCAGCACGGCGCCGGCGGTCCACAGCAGTCCGTCGCGCAGGACGCGCTGCCGGGGGCGGCCGGGGGCGGCGGGTGTCCGCTCCGTGGGGCCGGGCGGGGCGGCGGGGCGGCGGGTGTCCGTCACTTGGCGAGCCCGAACCCGCGCAGTCCGGCGGCCACCCGTTCCACGCCCTCGACGGTGCGGATGGTCGGGTTCATCGCCTGGCCGCTGAGCAGGACGTAGCGCTTGTGGCGTACGGCGGCCATGTTCCGGGTGACGGGGTTGGACTCCAGGAAGGCGATCTTCCCGGCGGCGCTCTCGGCGGTCTGGGACTTGCGGGTGAGGTCGCCGATGACCAGGACGTCCGGGTCGCGGTCGGCGACGGTCTCCCAGTTGATCTGCGGCCACTCGTCGTGGGTGTCGTCGAAGACGTTCTTCAGGCCGAGTTCGCGGGTGATGATGCCGGGCGCCCCGCAGCAGCCCGCCAGGTACGGGGACTCGGAGTTGGCGAACCAGTACAGGACGGTGGTGCCGGAGGCGTCGAGGCCGTCGGCCGCCTCGCGGACGCGGCTGCGGAGCCGGGCCACCAGTTTCTCGCCGCGCTCGGGCACGCCGAACACCCGGGCGAGGTCGCGCACTTCGGCGTAGACGCTGTCCATGGTGAGGGCGCCGGTGCGGACGCCGTCGCCGTCCTTGGTGTTGTCCTTGGCGGTGCAGTCGGCCGGGGCCACATAGGTGGGGACGCCCAGTTTCTCGAACTGTTCGCGGGGCGCGACGCCGCCCTTGGCGAGGGTCGACTCGAAGTCGGCGGCGACGAAGTCCGGCTCCTGGTCGAGGACCTTCTCGGAGGAGGGCCGGTTGTCGGCGATCCGGGGCACGCCCGCGTTGGCCTTCTCCAGGCCCTTCATCACCGGGTCGGTCCAGGTGGCGGTGGCGGCGAGGCGGTCCGCGAGGCCGAGCGAGAGCAGGATCTCCGTCGTGCCCTGGTCGACGGAGACGGCGCGCCGGGGCGGGGCGTCCACGGTGACGGTGCGTCCGCAGTTCTTCAGCGTGACCGGGTAGCCGTCCGCCTTCGCCCCGGCGTCGGCCCTGCCGGGCGGTGATCCGCCGCAGGCCGTCAAAAGGAGCAGCGCGGCGGTGAGCAGGGCGGCGGAACGGGCGGGGCCGGCTATGGGCGGCACGGAGTACCTCGGCGTCTCTGGGCCCAGGCGCGGGGCCCCCTGTACGGAACCCGCCGCCCGGTCCGGACGGCGGTCGCCAGCAGGTCTTCGGACTCGGGTTCACGCGGACGGGACGCCTTCCCGGCAGACGCTGTCTGCCAGTGGCCGTGGTCCCGCCCGTCCCCCTCACCGCTGCGCGTCAGTTCCGGATTCGCACCGGATTCCCTGACTCCTTGGTGGAGTTCGACTGGCTCCGGCACGCTACCACGAGGGTCCGCGCAGCTCAGCGCCGCCTGCGGGCCCCGCAGGCGGCCGGGCGGCCGGGCATCCGGCTCAGGGGCGGCGGAGCGCGACCACCGCGTTGTGGCCGCCGAAGCCGAAGGAGTGGCTGATGGCCCGGCGGACGGGCCGGACCAGCGGTTCCTTGGTGACGCAGTCGATGTCGAACCCGGGCTCGGGGGCGTCCAGGTTGGCGACGGGCGGGACGACTCCGCGCTGGAGCGTGAGGACGGTCAGCCCCGCCTCGATGGCCCCGGCGGCGCCCATGCAGTGGCCGAGGACGCCCTTGGGGGCGGTGACGGGCGGCCGGTGCGGGTACATCCGGCCGATGAGCGCGGCCTCGGCGGCGTCGTTGCGCACGGTCGCCGTGCCGTGCGCGTTGACGTGCTCGACGTCGCCGGCCCGCCAGCCCGCGTCGCGCAGCGCCGCCTCCACGGCGGCCCGGGCGATCCGGCCGTCGGGGTGCGGGCTGGTGGGGTGGTGGGCGTCCGTGGTGGCCCCGGTGCCGGCGAGCAGGGCGCGCGGCTCGGCGCCCCTGGCCTCGGCGTCGGCCGCGCGTTCCAGCACCATGACGGCGGCGCCCTCGCCCATCACGAGCCCGGCCCGGTCGGCGGCGAAGGGGCGGCAGAGCCGGGACAGGTCGCCGCCGTCCGGGTGGGCGGCGGCGCCGGAGCGGGCGAACCCGGTCATGGCGATGGGGAAGACGGTCGACTCGGTGGCCCCGGCGATCGCCACGTCGCACTGCCCGCCGGCGAGCATGTCGCGGGCGACGGACAGCGCGGTGACACCGGACGAGCAGGCCGTGCAGGGGGCCATGCTGGGTCCGGTGGCCCGCATCTCGATCGCGATCTCGGCGGCCGGCATGTTGGGGATGGTCAGCAGCACCCCGGCGGGCGAGGTCGCCTCCGGGCCCCGCCGCTCCAGGACCAGCGCCTGGTCGGTGAGGTGGGCGGAGCCGCCGCTGCTGGTGCCGACGACGACGGCGACCCGGCTGCCGTCCCAGCCGGCCGGGTCGAGCCCGGCGTCGGCGACGGCCTCGCGGGCGGCCAGGACCGCGAACTTGACGTACCGGCCCATCCGGAAGGCGGTGCGGCGGCCGATCTCGGCGTCCAGGTCGATGCCGTCGACCACGCAGGCGAAGTCGATCGCGCAGCCGGCCAGGGCGGGGACGGTGCGGACCGGGCTGACCGCGGCGCACACACCGTTCCAGGTGGACTCGGTGTCGTTGCCGACCGGGGTGATCATGCCCAGCCCGGTGACGGCGATGGCGGGCGTCCTCATCGGGTGCTGCCCACCGGGCTGCCGCCGCCGGCCGCCGCGCGCAGGTGGTCGGAGAGCTGGGCGAGCGTGGTGCTCCGGTGCAGGGTACCGGTGTCCAGTTCGACGCCGGTGGCCTCCCGGAGCACGACGGCGAACTCGGCGACCGCGAGGGAGTCCATGTCCAGGCTGTCCATCGTGGAATCCGGGAGGATCTCGGCCACGGGCATCTTGAAGGTACGGCTGAGTACATCGGTGATCCGGGGGTGAATCGTGCTCATGGTCTTCCTTTCCTCATGTCCATCCGGTGGGGGGTGTCCGGCGCCGGCGCGCACTGTCCCGACGCCGGAACAACTGAGCAGCGACCATCCGGTTACGCCTTGCGGCGAACCGATTCGGCACCGCTCGTCCGCGCCGGGCCGCATCCGCGTGCGAGCAGGGCGACGGTGGTCCAGTACGCGAGGAGCACCGCCCCGGTCCCGGCGGCCCGCACGGCGTCGGCCGCGCGGCGCGCCCACGCGCTCCTCACCGGCGCTCCTCCCTCCGGTGCCAGTGGGCCCCGGGGTCGTCGTAGGCGTCGGCGTACCGGGCGTCCGTGATCGGCCAGTCGGCGAGCACCTCGTCCGGGAAGGCGAAGGAGTCGGCGAGTTCCGGCAGGTGGGGGGCGACCGCGCCGATGGCCTCCTCGATGCGGTCGGTCAGTTCCTCGACCTGACCGGCGCTCAGGTGGCCGGCCGCGAGCAGGTTGCCGCTCTCGCGGGCGACCCGGCCCAGGGCGAACAGCCGGGCCAGCTCGCCCAGCCGGTCGCGGCCGGGGCCGGGGGGCATCGCCGCGACGGCGTCCACGTACGCCTCGGCGGCCAGCCGGCAGGCGTGGGCCTCGACGCCGCGCAGCGCCGGGCCGGCCGCCGCGTTCCAGCGCTCCAGCGGGTCGCCGAGCGCCACCGGCGCCGCCCGGGCCCCGGCGCGCGCGAACCAGATGTCCTGGGCGCGGCCCAGGAGCCGGGCCAGGAACCGCGGGTCGGCCAGGTCCCCGGTGAGCGGGGGGTCCGGCTCCCGGCCGGGCCCGGCCGCCGCGGCGGCGGCGAGCAGTGCGGCGGCGGCCCTGGCGTGCACGGCGAGGTTGTCGCCCTCGGCGGTGATGGCGCCCTCGACGCCGGTCACCAGCGCGGCCATGCCGTTGGTCTCCAGCAGCCCCTGGGCGCCGCACCGTTCGCGTGACTCCACGATGACCGCGCGGGCCTGCCAGGTGATCCACCCCTTGGCGACGTCGACCAGTAGTTCGGCCGCCTCGCGTTCGGGCTCGGGCCCCGCCGCGGCCGCCTCCCAGCGGTCCAGGACGCGGCGGTGCAGCAGGCTCATGGCGAAGACGGTGGCCATGGCCTCGGCGAGCGGCCCGTGGTGGGTGCGGTGGGCCATCACGGGCAGCCGCCGCCCGCCCCGGCCCGCCGAGACCTGGCGGTGCCCGCCGTACCGCACGGCGACGGCCAGCGTGGCGCGGGCGGAGCCGACCGCGCTGGCGCTCATGCAGATCCTGCCGGGGACCACCCGTGCGATCGAGGCGAGGAAGCGGCGCCTGCGGCCCTCGACGGCGCTGCGGAACACGCCGTCGTCGCCGATCCGCCCCTGCGGGCCGGACAGCAGGGCGTCGCGTGTCACGAAGACGCGGTCGAAGGAGGTGAGGCAGTGGTCGACGGGGCTGCCCATGCGGGCCGGGAGGCGGCGCACGCGTACGCCGGGCAGGGGTCCGACGGCGCCGGTGAGCGGCACCAGGAACAGGAACACGCCGTGGTCGGTGCCGTCCGCGACGAGCCGCGCGGCGACGAGCCCCGACTTGGGGCCGCCGGTCCGGCCGGTGTTGGGCATGAACTTCTGCGCGCCGCAGTGCGGGGTGTGCAGGACGAACCCGTCGCGTACGGGGTCGTGGGTGGCGGTCGTCTCGACGGCGGCGGCGTCGTTCCCGTGGGCCACCTCCGTACACAGGAAGGTGCCGGTACGGCGCAGGTCGAGGAAGTCCGAGAGGTCGCGGGAGCCGTCCGCGTCGTGGTCGAGGAGGCTGCCGAGGAAGAGGTTGTAGTGGATTCCGGCGATGGTGGCGAGGGCCGGGTCGACGGGCGCCAGCCACTCGTGCAGGGCGGCCAGCGCCCGGAAGTCGGCGGCCGGGCGGGCGGCGCTGTCCAGCGCGTCGTTGAGGGTGCGCAGCCGTGCGTACGCGCGGACGAGCCGTTCCTCCGGGGTGCCGCCGGCCTCGGGGCCGGGGGGCAGGCGGAACGGCTCGGTGGCGACGAGCCGGCGCCAGAATCCGTGCTCGCGGCGGGCGTCGGCGCCCAGGAGTGCGGCGGTGAGCGGGCGGTCGAGGGGCTCGGCGCCGGTCTTCGTGGCGCCGGGGCTGTCGAGCGTGGTGGTCATACAAGGCTGAACGACCGTCGCACGATCAGGACACCGGAACCCGCGCAGTTGTTCACCTGACGGAGTGTCCGGCGTGTTCGAATGCGAGGACGACGTTGTGTCCGCCGAAGCCGAACGAGTTGCTGAGGGCCCGCTCGACCGGGTGGTGGCGCGGCCCTCCGGTGACGCAGTCGATGTCCCATTCGGTGGGCGGGGCCTCCAGGTTGGCGACCGGCGGGATCACCCCGTGTTCCAGGGTCAGCACGGTGGCGGCGGCCTCGATGGCGCCCCCGGCGGCGAGTGTGTGCCCGAGGACTCCCTTGGGGGCGGTGACCGGGGGGCGGTGCGGGAAGAGGCCGGCGATCAGCGTGGCCTCCATGGCGTCGTTGAGCGGGGTGGAGGTGCCGTGGGCGTTGATGTGGTCCACCTGGTGCGCGGCCCAGCCCGCCTCGCCGAGCGCGGCCTCGACGGCGCGCCGGGCGCCGCGGCCTGCGGGGTCAGGGGCGGTGGGGTGGTGGGCGTCCGTGGTGGACCCGGTTCCGGCGAGCACGGCCCGGGGGCGGGCGGATCGGGCGGCGGCGTGGCCGGCCCGCTCCAGGACCAGGACGGCGGCGCCCTCGCCGAGGACGAAGCCGTCGCGGTCGGGGGCGAAGGGGCGGGAGGCGGCGGCCGGGTCGCCGGTCCGGGTCGAGAGCGCGCCGAGCTGGGCGAAGGCGGCGGCCACCAGGGGCGTCAGCACGGATTCCGCGCCGCCCGCGACGACGATGTCGCACCGGCCTGCGGCCAGCAGGTCGTGCGCGGTGGCGAGCGCGGTGGCACCCGAGGCGCAGGCGGTGGCCGGGGCGAGGCCGGGGCCGCGGGCCCCCAGGTCGATGGCGATCTCACCGGCCGCCGCGTTGGGCATCATCATCGGCGCGAGCAGCGGCGAGACGGCCTGCGGTCCGCTCGTGTCGAGCCGGAGGACGCTGTCCACGAGGACGGGGACCCCGCCCACGCCGACGCCGAGCACGACGCCCACCCGGTCCCCGTCCCAGTCGCGCGGGCGCAGTCCGGCGTCGGCGACGGCCCGGCGGGCGGCGACGAGGGCCATCTTGGTGAACCGGGCCATCCGCCAGCCGGTCCGCCCGCCCAGCGCCTCGTCCAGGTCGGTGCGGTCGGCCGGGCAGACGAAGTCGGCGGGCAGGCCGGCCAGTTCCGGGCGGTGCCGGGCGGCCGAGCGGCCCGCGCAGAGCCCGGCCCAGAAGGTGTCCTCGTCGTCGCCGACGGGGGTGACCAGGCCCAGGCCCGTCACCACGGTCGTCGTCCTCGCGTCCCGTGTCACGGCACGGCCCTCCCCTGTGTCGTCCGGTTCCCCGGAATCCGGTCCTCGCAAGGGGAACGCGTTCGGGGGCGCCCAGGGTGCGGGCGGAGGGTGCCGAATGTGCCGTCGGTCAGGGGCGGTCGAGCGCGGCGCGCAGTTCGGCGGTGTCGGGCGGGTTGGCGCCGGCCCGCGCGACGGTGACCGCCGCGGACGCCGCCGCGTGGCGCAGGACGTCGCGCACGGTGTCCGGGTCCGTCGCGCGCAGCCGTTCCCTGCGGTCGCCGCCGAGCAGGCCGTGGGCGGCGAGGGCGTGCAGGGTGCCGGACATGAAGGCGTCGCCGGCGCCCACGGTGTCGACGACCTCGGCGGGGAGCGCGCCGATGTCCACCCGTGCGCCGGGCAGCAGCGCCGTGGCCCCGTCGCGGCCCCGGGTGACCAGGACGAGGGCGGGTCCGGTGGCGAGCCACCGCCCGGCCGCGGCCACCGCGTCCCGGCCGGGGTACAGCCACTCCAGGTCCTCGTCGCTGGCCTTGACCACGTCGCTGAGCCCGGCGCACCGCTCGACCCGGCGCACCGCGGTGTCGTGGTCGCCCATCAGGGCGGGCCGCACATTGGGGTCGTAGCTCACGGTGGCGGTCGTCCGCAGCGACTCGACGGCGGCGTGCACGGTGGCCGCGCCGGGTTCGGTCACGGCCGCGATCGACCCGGTGTGGACGTGGCGGGGGCGCCGGTCGAGGGCGACCGGGCCCAGGGTCCAGGCGACCTCGAAGGCGTACGAGGCGCGGCCCTCGCCGTCCAGGGTGACGACGGCCGCCGGGGTGGGGCCGGTGGCGTCGTCGGTGCGCACCGCGACCCCTCCCCCGGCGAGGTGGGCGCGGATCAGCCGCCCGTTGTCGTCCGGGCCCAGCTGGGTGAGCAGGGTGGTGTCGTGGCCGAGCCGGGCCAGGCCGTGGGCCACGTTGGCCGGGCTGCCGCCGGGGTGGACCCGGTCGGGGGCGCCCGGCAGCCGGACGATGTCGGCGACGCATTCGCCGATGACCAGGAAGTCGGGGCGGTCGTGCATGGGGGCGGGTTCTCCCGGTGTGCGGGGGCGGCTGACGGGGTGTCCGGCCGCCGGGGCACGCCGGACACCCGTGCACCCTCGCACGCGACCGCCCTCCGGCGCACGAACCGGGGGCGTCCGGCAGGCGGGACTTCCGCAGCGTGTCCTAGGACTCCAGCGCGTCCGCGACCAGGTTCAGGAACCGGGCGTGGGCGCGGGCGCTGCACACCGGTTCCGGATTCCACGGGACCACGCGGGCGGTGTCGGTCAGGGCCGCCCAGCCGGCGTTGCCGCGCAGTTCGGTGAGCGGGGTGGCGTTGGACCGGATGTCGGCGAGGACGATGCCGGGGCGCAGGGCGGCGGCTTCGGACCAGCCGGTCGTGGACCAGTTGGCGCCGGGGCCCTCGGCGGGCTCCAGGAGGTTGACGCCCAGGTCGGCCAGGACGCTCAGCTCGGGCCACATGCGGGGGCGGGCGAGGTGGGCCCCGTCCGGGCCGGCCGGTGACAGGGCGAGGACGCCGGGCCGGGCGGGGCCCGCGGTGAGCGTGCGCAGCCGGCCCCCGGCGGCGTCCCGTTCGCGCGTGGCGGCAGCGGGTTCGCCGGCGCCGAGCGAGCGGGCCAGTTCCGCGAACCGGTCGCCGATCCCGGCGAGGGTGCGCTCGCGGCCCACGTCGATGACGACGACCGGGACCCGGTCCTCCAGGTGCTTGGCGGTCTCCGGGTCGAGGCCGTAGACCTGGCCGCCGCCGTAGCTGACGGCGACGACGAGGTCCGGCGCGCCGCGCAGCAGGGCGTCCGTGTCCAGGGCGGCGCCGGCTCCGGCGTACGCGATGCCGTCCAGGGGCAGCGAGCCGGTCTTGGCGGGGTCGGGGGCGGCCGGGTCGTCGTGGCCGGAGCCGAAGAGCCCGGCCGGGCGTATGCCGTGGTCCCAGAGGGTCGCCCCGGCCTGGACGTAGGCGAGCACCCGCTGCGGGCGCTCCCCGGTTGCCGACAACTGCCCCCGGTCGTCGGTGAATTGCCACACGGTCCGCTCGTTCACGTCACATGCCTCCCCAACGGTGGCCCGCCGCCCGTGCGGTGGCGGTCGGGGAGTACCTGCCCAGCGGGGGCGGGCGGCATCCTCCGGGACGGCGACGGTCCGGAGATCCGGCCGGGAAAGGCCCCTACAGGTCCGGCTCGGTGCCGCGGCCGAGGTAGGTGACGGGGCCGGGGTCGGGGACGTCGATCTCGGTGAAGCCGAGGCGGTCGTAGAAGATCCGGGCCGGGGTGTTGGAGGTGAGCATGGAGAGGTGGACGCCCCGGACCCCCTTGGCGTGCAGGGCCGCGAGGAAGGTGCGCATCAGTGCCTTCCCGTAGCCCTTGCGCTGCCAGTCGGGCAGCAGGTCGATGTGCAGATGGGCGGGGTGTCCGGCGAGTTCCGGGAGCACCATGCGCTCGGGGGTGTGCAGGAGGGCGGCCATCGCCTCGCCGGGACTGCCCGGCGGGCCCTCGGGGCGCGGGTGGCGGTCGGCGACGAGGGGCAGCCAGCGCTCGCGGAACTCCTTCGCGAAGCGGGCGGTGTCGGCGGTGCCGAGGATGTAGCCGACCGCGCGGCCGGTGCCGTCGTCCAGGACGAAGACCAGATCGGGTTCCAGCTGGGCGTAGGGCGTGGCGAAGATCGACGGAACCAGGTCGTGGTCCGGGTAGATGTGCCGGGCGTCGCCGCCGCCGTCGGCGGTCCGGATGCAGATGTCGGAGAGGGCCGCGCTGCCGCCGGGGCGGTAGGCCCGTGGGCCGGGAAGAGGGTTCACGGGCTCATCCTGCCGACTGGGAGAGCGCTCCCACAAGGAATTTGCGGAGGTTACGGGTTGACGGCCGTGAGGAGCACGACGGCGTCCTCCAGGGCGAGCAGTCCGTGCCGCTCCTGCGGGATCGGGTGGAGCTGTCCGGGGGTCAGTTCGACGTCGCCGGAGTCCGCGGTGAGCCGGACGGAGCCGCGCAGGACCTGGAGCGAGGCGGCGGGCGGGGCGTTGTGCTCGTCCAGCGCGGCGCCCGAGGTCAGGGCGATGACGGTCTGCCGCAGCGGGTCCTGATGGAGCAGGAGGTGGGCACTGCGGCCGTGCGGCGAGTTGCGGGCGGCGGCCAGGTGCTCGGCGGCGAGTGCGTTGAGATTGTTCGGAGCGTCCATGGACCCCACTCTGCCGCAGCGCCCGCCGGGCCGCGAACCTGCCGCGCGGATTCCGGCCGCGCGCCGGTCGCGAGCGGCCATCCGGTGACGAAGAGTCGAACACACGTCGGGTTCGCCGGGGGTTTCCCTAGGATGGGAGCGTCCCGCGCCGCCGGTGTCCGCACGCCGCAGCGCCCGTACCTGCCGAGGAATCGACGTAACGGTGTACCAGCCCCACGTGTTCACGCTGACCGAGGACGGCTACCGGGGGCCCGCTCCCTCCTGGCGCCCCGGAGCCCCCTCCGTCTGGCTGGTGGACACCGGGCTGAACGCGGAGGCCGTCCGGCGGCTGGCACCCGGCATCCTCGACGCCTCCGAGCGCGCCCGGGTGGAGCGGCTGGCGTTCCCGGCCGACCGGGAGTGCTACACCGCCGCCCATGTGGCCCTGCGGCTGCTGCTCGGCGTCCACCAGGGCGTCGCGCCGGACGCGGTACGGCTGGTCCGGGAGCGCTGCCCGTCCTGCGACGGCCCGCACGGCCGGCCCGCGACCGGCGGCGGGGTGCACTTCTCGCTCTCGCACACCCGGGGCGTCGCGCTGCTGGCCTTCGCGGACCGGCCGGTCGGCGTGGACGTCGAACGCGTCCCGGAGCCGCGGGTCGTGACGGAGATCGCGGGACAGCTGCACCCGGCCGAGGCGGCCGAACTGGCCGCGCTGCCGCAACGGGAGCGGCCCGCCGCCTTCGCCCGCGTATGGACCCGCAAGGAGGCGTATCTCAAGGGGGAGGGCGTCGGCCTCGCGGGCGGTCTGCACCGCGACCACATCGGCACCGGGCCGCACCCGCTGGACCCGCCGGGCTGGGCGGTCACCGATGTCGCCGTCCCGGCCGGGTACGCGGCGGCGGTGGCCGCCGGGACGGCGGGGCGCCCGCCCGAGTAGGGCCGCGACCGGCGAAAATGGCAGTTCGCACCGACCGACCGATACGGAGGAGTGGCAGATGCCGCACGCACGAGCCGGACAGCAGGCGCGCCCCGAGGATCTGACCGACGTGGCACGGCTGGTGACGGCGTACTACGCGCTGCACCCCGATCCGGCCGAGCCCGGCCAGCGGGTGGCGTTCGGTACCTCCGGGCACCGCGGCTCGTCGACGGCCACCGCGTTCAACGAGGACCACATCGCGGCGACGAGCCAGGCCATCAGCGAGTACCGGGCCCGGCAGGGCACGGACGGGCCGCTGTTCCTGGGGGCGGACACGCACGCCCTGTCGGAGCCGGCCCGGGTGACCGCGCTGGAGGTGTTCGCCGCCAACGACGTACGGGTGCTGATCGATTCCGGGGACGGCTACACCCCGACGCCCGCCGTGTCGCACGCCATCCTCACGTACAACCGGGGCCGTACGTCGGGGCTCGCGGACGGGGTGGTGGTCACCCCGTCCCACAATCCGCCGGGCGACGGCGGGTTCAAGTACAACCCGCCGAGCGGCGGACCGGCCGGCTCGGACGCGACCGGCTGGATCCAGGACCGGGCCAACGAGATCATCGCGGGCGGCCTCAAGGAGGTCCGCCGGGTGACGTACGCACGCGCGCTCGCCGCCCCCACCACCGGCCGGTACGACTTCCTGGGCACCTATGTGGCGGACCTGCCGTCCGTGCTCGACCTGGACGCGGTGCGCGGGGCGGGGGTGCGCATCGGCGCCGACCCGCTGGGCGGCGCCTCGGTGGCGTACTGGGGGCGGATCGCCGAGGAGCACCGGCTCGATCTGACCGTGGTCAACCCGCTGGCCGACCCCACCTGGCGGTTCATGTCGCTGGACTGGGACGGCAAGATCCGGATGGACTGCTCGTCGCCGCACGCGATGGCCTCGCTGATCGGGCAGCGCGACCGCTACCAGATCGCCACCGGCAACGACGCGGACGCCGACCGGCACGGCATCGTCACCCCGGACGCCGGGCTGATGAACCCGAACCACTATCTGGCCGTGGCCATCGACTACCTGTACGCGCACCGGGAGGACTGGCCGTCCGGGGCCGGGGTCGGCAAGACGCTGGTGTCGTCCGGGATGATCGACCGGGTCGCCGCGGACCTCGGCCGGCGGCTGGTCGAAGTGCCGGTCGGCTTCAAGTGGTTCGTGGACGGGCTGGCCGACGGGTCGCTGGGGTTCGGCGGGGAGGAGTCGGCCGGGGCGTCGTTCCTGCGCCGGGACGGCTCGGTGTGGACGACCGACAAGGACGGCATCCTGCTCGCCCTGCTCGCCTCGGAGATCCTGGCCGTCACCGGCGAGTCCCCGTCCCGGCGCTACGCCGCGCTGACGGCCCGCTTCGGCGAGCCCGCGTACGCGCGGATCGACGCCCCGGCCGACCGGGAGCAGAAGGCAGTGCTGGCGCGTCTGTCGCCCGAGCAGGTCACCGCGGACACCCTGGCCGGTGAGCCGGTGACCGGCGTCCTGACCTCGGCGCCCGGCAACGGGGCGGCGATCGGCGGCATCAAGGTGACCACCGAGAACGCCTGGTTCGCCGCCCGCCCCTCGGGCACCGAGGACGTGTACAAGATCTACGCGGAGTCCTTCCGGGGCGCCGAGCACCTGGGCCGGGTCCAGGAGGAGGCCAGGGCCGTGGTCTCGGCGGCGCTCGGCGCCTGATCCGGCGGGACCGTTCCTCCCGGCCCGGCACCGGGGGGAACGGTCATCCGCTCAGGGCGTCCGCACGGTGGGCCTCGGCGCGGGCGGCATGCCGCTCCCGATGAAGAAGCCGGGGTGCGGCGGCTGGTTGTAGGCGGTGTTCTGCCAGGCCGGCGCGGTGCGGTAGGTGGTGTCGTGGAGCAGGGTGGTGATCCTGGTACCGGTCTCGTACGGCGTGGAGTAGATGCGCAGCGCGGTGTTGTTCACGGTGGGCCAGACCACTTCCTCGCGCCGGTCGCCGGAGAGGGCCGGGGTGGCCTTGGTGCCGTTGTCGGAGTGCACGGAGGCCGCGGTCAGCAGCCGGGTGTCGCCCGAGGTGCCGTACTTGTCGATGTGGGTGCCGTCCAGCAGCTCGCGCGTGGTGTCCCCGTCCCACCAGGCGAGGAAGTTGGTGCTGGACGGTTTGCGGCTCGCCACCACGGTGCCGTGCGGGTCGCGTATCCCGGAGGCCGCCGACGACCAGGACTCGGCGCCCGCGCTGCCCGCCCAGATGTCGCCGCTGACACCGCGTCCGTTGTCGCCGCCGGCCGGGGTGGACCAGATGATCTGCCCGGTCCGCGCGTCGGCCATCCAGGACGAGGGCTTCGAGCCGTCCTCGTCCACCTTGAACTCTTCCAGGCCCGGCCGCGCCGGGTCCAGGTCGCCGACGTGCATGGCGTCGCCGTGGCCGTTGCGCGTGGTCCACAGGGAGCGGCCGTCGTCGTCCACCGCCATCGCCCCGTAGACGATCTCGTCCCGGCCGTCGCCGTCCACATCGGCCACCGACAGCTGGTGGTTGCCCTGGCCGTCGTAGCCGCGGCCGGTGTTGGTGGAGCTGTTGGTGTCGAAGGTCCAGCGCCGGGTGAAGGCCCCGCCGCGCCAGTCCCAGGCGGCGATCACGGTGCGCGTGTAGTAGCCGCGGGCCATGATCAGTGAGGGCCTGCCGCCGTCGAGGTAGGCGGTGCCGGCCAGGAAGCGGTCGACGCGGTTGCCGTAGCCGTCGCCCCAGGAGGAGACGCTGCCGCGCGCCGGGACGTAGTCGACGGTGCCCATGGCGGCGCCGGTCAGCCCGTTGAACATGGTGAGGTATTCGGGGCCCGACAGCACGTAGCCGGCGGAGTTGCGGTGGTCGGCCGACGCGCTGCCGAGCACCGTGCCCCGGCCGTCGACGGTGCCGTCGGCGGTCTTCATCGCCACTTCGGCCCGGCCGTCGCCGTCGTAGTCGTACACCTGGAACTGGGTGTAGTGCGCGCCGGAGCGGATGTTGCGGCCCAGGTCGACGCGCCAGAGGCGGGTGCCGTCGAGCCTGACGCCGTCTACGACGGTGTTGCCCGTGTAGCCGGACCGGGAGTTGTCCTTGGCGTTGGTGGGCTGCCACTTCAGTACGAAGTCGAGCGCGCCGTCCCCGTCGAGGTCGCCGGCGGAGACGTCGTTGGCCTCGTAGGTGTACGGGACGCCGTCCGGGGTCGTGCCGCCCGGCGGCGGGCTGATGGGCACGTCCTTGTAGCCGGCCCGGAACTGGATGGCGTGCGCGGAGTCGCCCTGCTCGACGCCGTTGACGACGGCGCGCACGGTGTAGTCGGCGTAGCTGGGCGCTCCGGCGTGGAAGTAGTTGGTCGAGCCGGTGACGGGCGAGGAGTTGACCTTCGTACCGGCGCGGTAGACGTTGAACGCGACCGTGTCGGGGTCGGTGGCGAGCCAGCGCCGGCTGACGAGGTTTCCGCTACCGGTGTGGACGCTGACGACGCCCCGGTCCAGCGCCTCCACCTGCCGCGCGGTGGCGGCGTGCGAGGTCTGGCCGGTGACGACCAGCGCGGTGGTGGCGAGGAGTCCGGCGGTGACGGCGCCGAGCAGGGTGCGGGTCCGGGTGGTACGGGGTCTGCCGGTGGTACGGGGGTGTCCGAGAACCACGGTGCGTGCCTTCCGGAGTGGGGGTGGGTGGGGTACTCCTCAGTGGCCGCCGGTTCCGGAAAGGTTGCCGCCTCGCCGGGAACCCGTACGCCCCGCCCGGTCAGGCGGGAGCCACCCGGGTCGTGTACGCCGCCGGCTCACCCGTTCGCCGCGGCGCGGTGGCCGGTGGGGGCGGGGGCGCGCAGGCTGTCCGGAGAGCTGCCGATCGGCAGGGCGGCGGAGCCCGTTGGGGGTGCGACGTGTCGGACACCGGTGCCACGGCCCCTGGCGCGGACCCGGGCGGGGAGATGGCCCAGGCGCTCCTGGAGACGCTGTTCCGCCAGTCCGCGGTGGGGCTGCATGTGCTGGACACCGAGTTGCGGGTGGTCCGCGTCAACGCCCTCAGCGAGAAGGTGGACCCGGACCGCATCCTGGGCCTCCACTTCACCGAGGCGTACCGGCTGGACGATCCCGGGCAGGCGGAGCGGCTGCTGCGCGAGGTGCTGCGGACCGGCGAGCCGGTGCTCAACCGCGCCGCGCGCGGCCGGCTCGCCCTGGCCCCCAGCCCCTCCCGCGGCCTGGATGTGACGCTGCACCGGCTGGACGGCGCCCACGGCCGCCCGCTCGGGGTGCTGGCGGCCGTGGTGGACGTCGACGAAACGGAGAAGGCGCACGTACGGGCCGATGTGCTGTCGGCGGTGCGCAGGGGGGCGGGCCACTCGCTGGATGTGGCGGCCACCTGCGAGGGGCTGGTGGCGGCGCTGGTGCCCGCGTTCGCCGATCTTGCCGTGGTCGAGGTGGTGGACGAGGTGCTGCGGGGCGCCGATCCGCCGCTCAGCCCGCTGCGCCGGGACGTGCCGCTGCGCCGGGCCGCGGTGCGGGGGACGGGGACGGCGCCGGACAACCTGGTCGGCGAGTTGCGCAGGCTGCCCGAGTCGACCCCGTTCGCGCTCGCCGTCACCGATCTGCGGCCCCGGCTGGTCGAGCTGGGGCCGGACACGCCGTGGCTGGACGCCGACCCGCCGACGCGCGGGATGATCGAGGCGATCGGCGCCCATTCCCTGATCGTGGTTCCGCTGAAACTGCACGGCTCCGTCCTCGGCCTGGTGAGCCTGTACCGGCACGGGGGCGACCACTACGACGAACGCGACCTCACCCTCGCGGTGACCGCCGCCGCCCACACGGCGCTGAGCATCGAGAACGCGCTGCGCTACGCCCGCGAGCATGTGATCGCCTCGACCGTGCAGCGGCGGCTCCTCCCCCAGCACGACGGCGCCCATGTGGCGATCGAGACCGCGCACGTGCTGCTGCCGGGGCGCAACAGCGGCTGCTGGTTCGACACCATCGGGCTCTCCGGCGCCCGGACCGCGCTCATCATCGGCAATGTGGCCGGGCACGGGCTCCAGACGGCCATCACCATGGGCCAGTTGCGCACCGTGATCCAGGCGCTGGCGGGCCTCGACCTGGAGCCCGACGAGGTACTCGCCCGGCTGAACGACACGGCGGACCGGCTGGTGGACGAGCGCAGATCGCTGCCGCCGGGCGACGCGCTGCACCGCCAGCCGCTGACCGCGACCTGCCTGTACGCGGTGTACGACCCGTTCACGCAGGTGTGCACGGTGGCGCGTGCGGGGCATCCGGCACCGGTCGCCGTGGGCCCCGACGGCACCCCGCTGACCCTGGACGTCCCGGAGGGTCCGGCGCTCTTCTCGGACGACAGCGCGCCCTTCGCGACCGGTTCGGTGCGGCTGCCCGAGGGCAGTGTGCTGGCGTTCCTGACCGACGCGCTGCTGCCCGAGGCGGAGTCGGTGGAGCGGGTGCGGGAGGCGCTGGCCTTTCCGGAGCGCCGGCTGCGGGAACTGTGCGACGCGATCGTCTACAACCTGCCGGCCGAGGCCGATCCGGACGGGGCCGCGCTGCTGCTCGCCCGGACGGGCGTGGTGCCGGCGGACCGGGTGGCGACCTGGGAGCTGGCCCACGACCGGACGACGCCCTCGGTGGCCCGCACCCTGGTCCGGGACCGGCTGGAGGGCTGGGACCTGGACGAGGACACCATCGAGGCGACGGAGCTGATCGTCAGCGAGCTGATCACCAACGCCGTCCGCTACGGCACCCCGCCGGTGCGGCTGCGGGTGCTGCTGGACCGCACGCTGACCTGCGAGGTGCACGACACCAGTCCGGTGGCCCCGCATCTGCGCCACGCCCGTACGGTCGACGAGGGCGGGCGCGGTCTGTTCATCGTCTCGCAGCTCGCCAACCACTGGGGCACCCGCTACAGCACCGACGGCAAGGCGCTGTGGACGGAGCAGGAGATCCCGGACCAGGACTCCTGACGTACCGGCCCTGTCAGGACCCGGCCGCCCGGGGTTCCTCCGGTTCGGGCCGCCGCCCCGACCAGCCGAGCAGGACCACCGAGCAGACGGCGGCGAACGCGCACCACGTCGAGATGAACTCGTACCGCCACAGCGCCGCGCAGAGCGCCGCCCCGCCCGCGACGAGCACGCCGAGCAGGGCCAGCCGGCGGTCGCCGGACAGCAGCAGCGCGCCGATGGTGGCCAGCAGATAGCCGGCCACCAGCAGCCGGGGGTACGGCAGGTCCACCGCGTAGCCGAGGGTGTGCCCGCGCACCTCGGCGGTCACCGGCCGGGTCGCCAGGCAGTACGCGAGGACGGCGGCGGTCGCCGCCCCGGCGGCCAGGGGCACGGCGAGCCGGCGCCGCGCCCGGCGCGGGGCGGCGCACAGCACGCCGAGCGGCACCCACAGGGGCAGCAGCGGCAGGGCGACGACGGCCCAGGCGAGGGTGGCCGGTCCGCTCCCGTCGTCCGTCCGCCAGACGGCTGCCTCGATCAGCTGGTGCGCGCCCAGGAGCAGCGGCAGCGCCGCCAGCGGCAGATCGCGCGGCCTGCGGGTACGGGCCACGCAGGCGGCGCCGAGCGCGGCCACCGCGCCGCCCGCGACGAGGTCGGCGGTCGCGCTCCAGCACATGCGGCCACGCTACGGGCCGCCGGGGCGGCCGGAGAAGAGGGACACACACATATTGACCGGTGCATGACGTTGCCGCGCCTGCTTCAGGCCGTCGCGTCCGACCAGGCGTACGGCGGCGGCACCGGCTCGTCCGGCCGGCCCGCGCCGGACTCGCCGATGGCACGGTCGGCCACGCTCATCAGCTGCCCGGCCACGTCGTGCATGGCACGGCTCGCCGCCACCTCGTCGCCGATCGTGGGCACGTCCGGGTCCTGGGGACTGCACCGGGCGATGCCCTGGCCGGTGAGTTTCGCGGTGCCCGTGTCCAGCACCGCCTCCGCGCGGGTCGTTCCGCCGTCCTGCGACAGCTCGACCCGCACCGTCCATTCCAGCGTGCGGTTCATCGCATACCTCCCGCGGCCCGCGCCGGCCGGCGGGCGCGGGCCGCCGCACGGGTCCACCTCCAGCATCCCCCCGACCGGCCGCCGCCGCCCGTCCACCCGCCCCGGCCTGCGCCCGGACCCGCGCCGAAATAGGATGCGGACAGGGCGTCGGCCATCGTGGCCGCGGCCGCCCCGGCACCCCGGCCGAACCGCTCCGGGGTGCGGCCCGCCCTCTCCTGCCCGCCACCCCACTGCCCCCGCGGAGCGGCCCATGAACCGGCGTCGTCCCCGGTCGGCCAGCTCCGACGAACTGCTCACGACCCTTCACGACCTCACGTCACGGGCCCGCCGCGAGGTGGAACTGCACCAGGCGAGGGTGGAGCTGGCCGAGGCGCTGCAGCGGGAGATGCTCCCCTCCGACCTGCCCTCGCTGCCCGGCCTGCGCAGCGCAGCCCGCTACTCCCCGGCGCGCGGCGGGCTGGACATCGGCGGCGACTGGTACGACGGGTTCGTGCTCCCCGACGGCTCGCTGGCGTTCGCCATCGGGGACGTCCAGGGCCATGACGTGGAGGCCGCGGCCTTCATGGGCCAGATCCGCATCGCGATGCGCGCCCTCGCGGTGGCGGACGCCGATCCGGGCGAGGTCATGCGCCGCACCAACGACGTCCTGCTGGGCGCGGACTCCAGTCTCCTGGCGACCTGCACCTTCGTCAGCATCGCCCCCGTGACCCGGCTGCTGCGCAGCGCGCGGGCCGGCCATGTGGCCGCCGTCTGGGCCACAGCGGACGGCCGGGCGGGCACCACGGACGACGAGGGCGGGCTGCCCCTGGGGGTGCTGCCCGGCGAGGAGTACCCGGTCACCACCCGGCAGCTCGCCGACGAGGGCGTCTTCGTGCTGATGACGGACGGGGTGGTCGAGGGCCCCTCGTACTCGCTGGACGACGGTCTCGCCGAGGTGGTGCGGCTCGCCCGGTCCCGGACGGGCGAGGACGCGGAGGCGCTGGCCGACGCGATCCTGGGCGCCGCCGAGCACACCGGGCACGAGGACGACGCGGCGGTGCTGGTCCTGCGCCACGAGCGCCTCGCGTCCGGCGGATGAGGCGGGCTCCGGCCGCCCGTGCGTGTCACGCCGCCGTGAGCCCGTGGGCCGGTGTCTGATGAGAGGCGTGATCCGCAGTGAGAAGACCCGCAGATACCTGGTCGCGGTGCTGCGTGTGGCGGCCGTCGCCGTCGTCTACTACGGGTCGGCGCGGCTGGGGCTGCTGCGGCAGGTGACCGTGCAGGGGGCCGTGGTGACCCCGCTGTGGCCGCCGACCGGGGTCGCGCTGGGCGCCCTGCTGTGCCTGGGGGTGCGGGTCTGGCCCGGCATCGCGATCGGCTCGCTGGTGGTCGTCACCGCGCTGAGCGGGACGGTGCGCCCGGCCACCGCGGTCACCGTGGCGGCCAGCACCCTGGCGCCCCTGTGCGCGTATCTGATGCTGCGCCGGGCCGGTTTCCGCGTGGAGCTGGACCGGCTGCGCGACGGGATCGTGCTGGTGTTCCTCGGCGGGATGCTCCCGATGGTGATCAGCGCGACGGCGGGGGCCGGGATGCTCGTCGCGGACGGGAAGCTGGCGTCCGCCGACTTCTGGTCGGTCTGGGCGGCCTGGTGGGCGGGCGACGCGATGGGGGTGCTCATGGTGACGCCGGTGCTGCTGGTGCTGCGGCGGGTCCGGCCGCCCCGGCTCAGCGACCGCTGGGTGGAGGCCGGGGCGCTCTCGGTCGTCGCGGTCGCGGTCGCGGTGGTGGCCACCCGGAGCACGCTGTCGATGGTCTATCTGGTGTTCCCGATCCTCATCTGGGCCGCCCTGCGCTTCCAGCTCGCCGGGACCGCGCCCTGCGCCCTGCTGGTGTCGGTGCTCGCTGTGCTGGCGGGCACCGCCGGGAACGGCCCCTTCCAGGAGCACACCATGGTGGAGGTGATGATCAGCCTCACCGTGCTGAACGGGGCCGTGTCCCTCACCGCGCTGCTGCTCGCCGCCGTCGTCACCGAACAGGACAACGTCCGGCGCCGCATCGAGAGCGCCTGCGAGGAACTGGCCGAGGTGGTGGACCAGCTCGCACCCGGCCGGTCCGCCACCGCCTGGCCCTCCCGCGCCCAGGACGAGCGCCGCGCCCGCTGAACGCGCGGCTCAGCGCGGGAAGCAGCGGTCCAGGAACCGGTTGCGGAAGACGCCGTCCGGGTCCTGGCGGGCCATCAGCGCCTCGAAGTCCGCGTAGCGCGGGTACAGCGTGCGCAGCACCTCGGGGGCGGTGGTGAACACCTTGCCCCAGTGCGGCCGGGCACCGAACGGGGCCGGCGCCTCCTCGATCCGAGCGACGACCGGTGCGACGGCGGCCGCGTCCGGCGCCCAGGTGAAGTGGAACGCCACCGAGTCCCTGCCGTACGCGGGGCTCAGCCACAGCTCGTCGGCGGCGACCGTGCGGATCTCGGACACCTGGAGCACCGGGGCGATCCGCTCGCGCATCCGGGCCGGCGCCTCGTACGCGGCGACGGCGTCCCGGCGGGCCACGAAGTACTCCGACTGGAGTTCGTCGCCGTTGCTGGGGGTGAACTCCATCCGGAAGTGCGGAAGTCGCCGGAACCACGGACCGGGCACACCCTGCTGGCGGGTGCAGTTCCCGGCGGGCATGCCGGGGACCGGGTGCCGGGGGCCGTCCGCGAGGCGGGCGCCCAGCCACCCGGCGGGCACCGGGTCGGGGCCGCCGTCGTCCGCCCGCCGCTTCAGCCACACCTGGCCGACCGGTCCGGGGCGCCAGTCGGTGAAGACGCTGACGCTGTACGCGGCGGACATCACCTCGTCGAAGCGCGCGGTCAGGGTGGCCTCGGGCAGGTCCGCGTACACCCACTGGCGTACGTCGAAGGCGGGCACCAGGTCCAGGTCCAGCGAGGTCACCACACCGAGTGCGCCCAGGGACACCACCGCGCCGGGGAAGTCGGCGTCGTGGCGCCCCAGGGTGCGCGTCCCGCCGTCGGCCGTCACCAGGGTGAGGCCGCGCACGGCGGCCGCCAGGGAGCGGTTGCCCACACCGGAACCGTGTGTGCCGGTGGCGACGGCTCCGGCCACGGAGATGTGCGGCAGCGAGCCCAGGTTGGCCAGGGCGAGACCGCGCTCGTGCAGTTCGGCGGCGAACTCGCCGTAGGCGAGCCCCGCGGTGAGGGAGACCGTGCGGCCGGGGACATCGATGTCGGCGGTGCGCGGCAGGCCCGCGAGCGAGATGTGGTCGCCGGTGGTGTCGGCGACGGTGTTGAAGGAGTGCCGGGTGCCCAGGGGGCGTACCGCGTCGGGGGCGGCCACCGTCTCGCGCAGTTCGCGCACCGAGCGCGGTACGCACAGCCGCCTCGCGCCGAAGGTGATGTTGCCGGCCCAGTTCTTCGCCGCGGGGGTCACCGTGCCTACCTCTTCCGTTCGTGGTGCCGGGTACGTCTCCCCCGGCACCGCATTCTCCCAGACGGTTTTCGGGCACCCGGAGGCGAGCGGGCCGAATACCGCCCCCACCACCGTGCGGGCACGTACCGTAGTGGGGGAAACCGAGATACATGTCCGCACACCCGCCGACAACGCTGTGGCCCACATACCAACACGTGCGCACAGAACCTGAGATCCGGTACGGATCGGGACGAGTCCCGGATCGCCGCGCCTGTCTGAACTTCACCGGAACTCCAGCGAAATGCCATGTGTGTGGATATCGTGCACCGAGCGAAGGCGCGTCCGCCATCCACGGGATCGGCGGAGACGCCACTGTATGGCGATGCGACTATGACTGGGGGGTTCATGGGGCATGTCGAGCTACCCGAATCCGATATACCGAGGCCCGTGGGACTGGCGGGGGCGCCACGTCCGAGGACTTCGTCCGGCCTGCCGTCCGGCCGGGGCTCGCGCCACCCGCGGGTTTCGGCCGTGCCGCGGGGACGCGCCGCCCGGTCGGTGGGCGCCGGCCGGTTACCGCCCCTGGTGGTATGCGTCGAGGCGGTCGGCCTGGGGTTACCGGCCTGGCTCGTGCTCCGCGCCGGCGGACAGCCCGGCGCCCTCGCCGGGGCGCTCGCGGCCACCGCGGTGTGGTGCGGGGTGCGGGCCGCGCGGGGCAGATACGCGTTACGCGTACCGGGGCGGCCATCGGGGGCACTGACCACGCCCGGCGACTGGCTGCTGCTCATCGGTGTGCTGGCGGTGCTGTGGACCGCGATCGACCGGTCCATCGACCCGGCGGCGGCCGTGGTGGCGCTCGTACCCGGCCTGCTGACGGCCGCGGGCACCTCGGGGGCGCGCGGCATCCACTGGTCCGGGCGGCGCCGCACGGTGCGCCGGGTGCTGGTGGTCGGCGAGGCGGAGGGCGTGGACCGGGCGGTGGGGCTGCTGACCTCGCGGGCGGGCCACGGCCATCTCGTGGTGGCGGCCCTGCCCGTCGGCACAACCCCGCTGACCTGCGAGGTACCGGTGCCGGGACGGCTGGCTCCGGAGCCCGCGGGGGACGACGCCTCCACGGTACTGGGCGCGGCCTTCTCCCATGAGGCGAACCTCGCCCTGGTGGTGCCGGGACCGCGGCTCACCGAGGACCGGTTGCGGCGCCTGTCCTGGGGGCTGCACGACGGCGGGCTCGAACTCTCCGTGCTCTCCCACCTCTCGGAGACCGCGGCGGACCGGGTGCGCCCCTCGTCGGTGGCCGGGCTGACCCTGCTGCACATCGTGCCGCCGCGGCGCCGGGGGCTCCAGCCGGTGCTCAAGGCCGCGGTGGACCGGGCGGGCGCCGTGTGCGGCCTGACCGCCCTGGCCCCGTTCCTGCTGCTGATCGCGGCGGCGGTGCGGCTCACCTCGAAGGGGCCGGTCTTCCACCGGCAGGTCCGCCAGGGGCAGCACAACCGGCCGTTCGTCATGTGGAAGTTCCGCACGATGGTGGCGGACGCCGAGCAGCGCAGGGCGCGGCTGACGGCGGCGAATGAGAACGACGGCCCGATGTTCAAGATGCGCCGCGACCCCCGGGTCACCCGCATCGGCCGGCTGCTGCGCCGCTCGTCCCTGGACGAACTGCCCCAGCTCATCAACGTGCTCAAGGGTGACATGTCCCTGGTAGGTCCGCGTCCGCCGCTGCCGGACGAGGTGTCCCGCTACGACGAGCGCGAGTTGCGCCGGCTCGCGGTGAAACCCGGTCTGACGGGCCTGTGGCAGGTCAGCGGCCGCTCGGACCTGTCCTGGCAGGAGACCGTTTCGCTGGACCTCTGGTACGTCGACAACTGGTCGGTGGCCACGGATATGGGGCTCATGGCCCGTACGCTGCGCGCCGTCACCGACGGCCGCGGGGCGTACTGAGAGCGGGGGCCGGTATGGAGGCCGGAGTGACGGGAGCCGGGGCCGGGGTGGCCCGCCCGCCGCGGGCGGGTGCGGGCCACCGGGTCGGGCGGGTGCGGCTAGGGCGTGTCCGGCTGCCGCAGCCACCAGGAGTAGGTGTCCGCCACGCCCTCCCGCAGCGAAACGCGCGGGGCGAAGCCGAGGGCGTTCAGCCGGGAGACGTCCAGGAGTTTGCGCGGGGTGCCGTCGGGTTTGCCGGTGTCCCACGCGATCTCACCCTGATACCTCGTCACCTCCGCGACGGTCTCGGCGAGTTCACGGATGGTGAGGTCCTCGCCGCAGCCGATGTTGACGGGCGTGTCGTCGTCGTAGCGCTCCAGCAGGAGCACACAGGCGGCGGCGAGGTCGTCCACGTGCAGGAACTCGCGCCGGGGGGTGCCGGAGCCCCAGAGGGTGACGGTGGGGGCGTCGGACTCACGGGCCTCGTGGAAGCGGCGGATCAGGGCGGGCAGCACATGCGAGGTCTCCAGGTCGAAGCTGTCGCCGGGGCCGTAGAGATTGGTCGGCATGGCGCTGATGTAGGAGGCGCCGTACTGGCGCCGGTAGGACTGCGTCTGCACGATGCCGGCGATCTTCGCCAGCGCGTACGCCTCGTTGGTGGGCTCCAGGGGCCCGGTGAGCAGGGCGCTCTCGGGGATCGGCTGCGGGGCCAGCTTCGGGTAGATGCAGGACGAGCCGAGGAAGAGGAGCCGCTCGGTGCCGGCCGCGTGCGCCCCGGCGATCACGCTCAGCTGGATGTGCAGGTTGTCCTCGATGAACTGCACGGGATACGTGCTGTTCGCCATGATCCCGCCGACCCGCGCGGCGGCCAGCACCACGGCGTCCGGGCGTATGTCGCGCAGAAAGGCGGCGGTCGCCCCGTCGTCCCTCAGATCGAGGAGGTCACGGCCGCGCGTGATCACCTCATGGCCGTCGGCGGTGAGGCGGCGGGCCACCGCCGAACCCACCAGACCCCGGTGGCCGGCGACGAACACACGGGAACCGGGGCGTAACAGGGACGGGACGCGTTCCCGGTGAGGGCCGGGGAAATCAGTTGTCATGCTGACGGATTGTGCCAGCGACCGGTGGGAGCGGTGACGTTTTGCCCGAACCGCCGCCCGGCCCTCGGGATTCCATAACCAACTGCCCCACGGGCACACACAGAAGGGGGAAACATGACGAAGACCGCGCTCATCACCGGAGTGACCGGACAGGACGGTTCGTACCTGTCCGAGCTCCTGCTCCGGAAGGGCTACACGGTCCATGGCCTGATCCGCCGCTCGTCGAGCTTCAACACCGAGCGGATCGACCACATCTACCAGGGCCCGGAGCAGGAGAGCCGGTCCTTCGTGTTACACCACGCCGATCTCGCCGACGGGGTGGCGCTGGTGAACCTGCTGCGGGACATCCGTCCCGACGAGGTGTACAACCTGGGCGCGCAGTCGCATGTGCGGGTCTCCTTCGACGCGCCGCTGTACACCGGCGACGTCACCGGGCTCGGCACGATCCGGCTCCTGGAGGCGGTCCGGGCCAGCGGCATCGACACCCGTGTCTACCAGGCGTCGTCCTCCGAGATGTTCGGCGCCAACCCGCCCCCGCAGAACGAGCTGACCCCGTTCCACCCGCGCAGCCCGTACAGCGTCGCCAAGGTGTATTCGTACTGGGCGACGGTCAACTACCGCGAGGCGTACGGCATGTTCGCGGTGAACGGCATTCTGTTCAACCACGAGTCGCCGCGGCGCGGGGAGACCTTCGTGACCCGGAAGATCACCCGTGCGGTGGCCCGGATCAAGGCCGGGCTGCAGACCCGGCTGCACCTGGGCAACCTGGACGCGATACGCGACTGGGGGTACGCCCCCGAGTACGTGGACGCGATGTGGCGGATGCTCCAGTGCGACACCCCGGACGACTACGTGGTGGCCACCGGTGAGGGCGTCAGCGTGCGGCAGTTCCTGGAGTACGCCTTCCAGCACGCCGGCCTCGACTGGCGCGAGTACGTCCGCTACGACGCCAAGTACGAACGGCCCAGCGAGGTGGACGCGCTGATCGGGGACGCCTCCAAGGCCGGTGAGCTGCTCGGCTGGAAACCGGCCGTGCGGTCCCGGGAGCTGGCCCGGATCATGGTCGACGCCGATGTGCGCCGGCTCGCCGACGAACTCGCCGGGACCGCCGTACGGGTGGACCGGTAGGGCGGGGCAGACAGGTTCCGCGTTCTCGACCGTCCCCACCGGCAGCCGGCCGGGCGGGACAGCAACCGCGGCCCACCGGCCGCAGCCCGTTCTCACCTTCGGAGCTGAATGATGAAACCAACCACGGGGCGCCGGCCCGGCCGGACGCGGGCCACGGCCGCGGCGCTCTGCCTGCTCGCCGGTGCGCTGAGCGCCGCCGCGGCGAGCGGTACCCCCGCGGCCGCCCTCACCCCGCCCGTCTCGATCACCGCGGACGACCTGTCGACCTGGCAGACCAACGGCATCGTCTGGTCGATGGCCGCGTCCGACGACGGGGTGGTCTACGCGGGCGGCACCTTCTCCACCCTGCGGCCGCCGGGGGCGGCGGCGGGCACCTCGGAGCAGCCCGCCGTGAACTTCGCGGCGTTCGACGCCGCGACGGGCGAGCCCGCCGACTGCTCCCTGTCCTTCACCCTCTCCTCGGGCACCGCGACGGTGCGGGCGCTGGCCCTGTCCCCGGACGGCTCGACGCTGTACGCGGGCGGCCGGTTCGGACGGGTGAACGGTGAGGGCGTCAGCAACATCGCGGCCATCGACACCGCCACCTGCACCCCGCGCCAGGACTTCAAGGTCGCCGTGTCCGCCACCGTGCGGGCGCTCGCGGTCACCGGTGACACGGTGTACTTCGGGGGCGACTTCAACAGTGTGGAGGGGCAGAACCGCAACTACTTCGCCGCCGTCACCACCGGCGCCCAGCTGAAGCCGTGGACGGCGAACGCGGACGAGGTGGGCCGGGCGCTCGAGGTCACACCGGACGGGCAGCACGTGGTGCTCGGCGGGGACTTCTTCCGGGTGAACAGCACCAACAGCCACGCGCTCGCGGTGGTGGACTCGACCACCGGGGCGATCGACCGGAGCTACCCGGGATTCATCCCGAACACCTCCACGGTGCAGGACCTCACCAGCGACGCCACGCAGTTCTACACCGCCAACGAGGGCACCGGGGGCGGGGTGTTCGACGGCCGCATCGCCCTGGACCTCACCACGTTCGACCAGGTGTGGCGCGACACCTGCCTGGGTGCAACCCAGGCGATCCTGGTCCACAACGGGGTGCTCTACAGCGGCAGCCACGCGCACGACTGCGCATCGATGGGCGAGTTCCCCGACCAGCCGCGCAAACATCTGCTGGCCCAGTCGGTGGACGACCCGAAGCTGCTGCCGTGGTTCCCGGACACCAACGACGGGATCGGTGAGCCGGTCGGCCCGCGCGTGATGGCGCAGACGGACAAGGGCGGCCACCACTACCTGTGGGTGGGCGGCGAGTTCACCACGGTCAACAGCAAGCCGCAGCAGGGGCTCACCCGCTTCGCGGACGGCCCGGACACCGGGGCGCCCTGGGTGCCCAACGTGAGTGTGTCCACGGTCGAGCCGGACCGGGTGGACGTCAACTGGCAGACCAGCTTCGACACCGACGACGGGACGCTCACGTACCGCGTCTACAAGGACGGGGCGAGCACCCCGGTATACACCACGACGGGCTACTCGGTCTTCTGGGACCGGCCGCAGCTGCGGTGGACGGACACCGACGTGGCGCCGGGCGAGACGCACACGTACCGGATCAGCGCGAGCGACGGCACCAACACCAGCGCCAAGTCGCCCGCCGTGACAGCCGTCGTCGCCTCGGAGGCCGAGGCGTACCCGCAGCGGGTCGTGGCGGACGGCGCCTCGCTCTACTGGCGCTACGACGAGGGCGTCTCGACGTTCGCCGCCGACACCACGGACTCGCTGGACAACGGCTTCCTGCGCAACTCGCCCGCGTACCGGCAGACATCGGCCGCCGTTTCCGGATCCTCCACGGCGATCGGGTTCAACGGCAGCAACGAGTACGCGTACAGCAACCGGAGCAGATCGGGCGTCTCGGCGTTCTCCGTGGAGACCTGGATCAAGACCACGACCACGCGCGGCGGGAAGATCATCGGCTTCGGCAGCAACACCATGGAGCTGAGCGGCAAGTACGACAAGCACGTGTACATGCTCAACAGCGGCCGGCTGACCTTCGGCACCAGCAACCACGGCGGCCAGACCATCAGCACCCCCGGGGCCTACAACGACGGTGCCTGGCACCACGTCGTGGCCACCCAGGGGTCGAACGGCATGGCCCTGTACGTGGACGGACAGCTCCGCGCCTGGAACCCCTGGTACACCAAGAGCGCGAACTACACCGGCTACTGGCGGGTCGGCGGGGACAACCTGGCCACCTGGCCCAACCGGCCCTCCAGCAACTACTTCGCCGGGCAGATCGACGAGACCGCGGTGTATCCCGCCGTGCTCAGCTCCTCGCAGGTCGCCGCCCATTACGCGCTGAGGACGGGTGGATGAGGTATCCGTTCCTGACCGGTTCCGCCGTCGCCCTGGCGGCGGCGGTGCTGGCCGCCTGCGGTTCGTCCTCCGGTGACGGGGACGACGGCGGGAGCGGCGGCGGACGGGCGGCGGGAACACCCCCCGCCTCCTCCGGGCCGGTGGCCGGGACGGACGCGGCGCCCTCCGGGCCCGCGTCCGCCGGACCCCGGCCCGCCCGGAGCAGCGAGCCACCCACCGTCCCCACCGACCGGCTGACGCCGGCCACCGGCACGTTCACCGAGAAGCAGAAGGAGTACCTCATCGACCGGGTGCCCGTGGGCATCGACCCGGCGGCGGTGCTGGAGACCGGGCAGGAGACCTGCGACCGGCTGAGCTATCTGGTCAAGGTGGACCCGGACACGGCGGTGGGTGCCGTCGTGACGGGCGAGGTGGCCGACGCGGCACCCGCCGTCGCCCATCTGTGCCCCCGGCACCAGGAGGTGGTGGACCGGGCCGCGCTCGGCTACGCCGACGGGGTACACCGGGGCGCGGCGCTGCGGCCCGGCCGCTACCGGAACGTCTCCCCCACCGGCGCCTGCTCCTGGGAGGTGACGGGGCGCGGCGGCAAGGTGCTGGACTCGGGCTCCTCCGGCGACGGGAAGCGCAGCACGCTCACGATCACCGAGGCGGCACTCGCCTTCACTTCCACAGGCTGCTACGCCTGGCTTCCCGAAGGGGACAACGGATGAACAAGCTGCCGATAGCCGTGGCGATCCCCACGAAGAACGAGGGGCTCAACATCGCGGAGGCCGTACGGTCGGTCATCGATCATTTCGAGGCGGTGGTCGTCGTGGACTCGCACAGCTCCGACGACACGGCGAAGATCGCGGCGGAGTGCGGTGCGGAGGTCGTCCTGTACACCTGGGACGGCGGGCACCCCCGGAAGAAGCAGTGGTGCCTGGACCATGTCCGTACGGATCTGGACTGGATTCTGCTGCTCGACGGGGACGAGCGGCTGAGCCCCGGACTGCTGGCCGAGCTGCGGCGGGTCTTCGCCGATCCGCAGGCACCGAGGCCGGCGGCGTACGACATCCCGCTGGGCTACTGGTTCTCGGGGAAGCGGCTGCGGCACGGCTACACCATCCGCAAGCGGTCGCTGACCGACCGGACCCGCTGCCACTACCCGGAGGTGGGCGATCTGGACGCGCCGGGGATCGGCGAGGTGGAGGGGCACTACCAGCCGGTCGCGCAGAGCACGGCGGCGCTGGTCCATCCGATCGAGCACCAGGACCTGGACCCCGTCTCGGCGTGGTTCGAGCGGCACAACCGGTACTCGGACTGGGAGGCGTGGCTGAACCACCACCCGGAGGTCAAGGAGCAGGTGCGGCGCGCGAAGTCGCGGCAGGGGCAGGTGTTCCACCGGGCGCCGTTCAAACCGCTGGTGTCGTTCGCCTACATGTACGTCTACCGGCGGGGGTTCCTGGACGGGCGCGCCGGGTTCGACTTCGCCCTGGCGATGAGCTTCTACCGCTGGCAAATCGCCCTCAAGTCGCGGGAGAAGCCGTCCGGTTGACGTGCGGGCTCCTCCGGCGGACCACGTCCTCGTAGGTCCGCCGGAGGGTGCGGGTGACGACGTCGATGGTGAAGTGCTCGCCGACCAGTTCGTGGGCGGCCCTGCCCGCGGCCGCGTTGGCCTCCGGCTCCAGCAGTTCCAGGATCGCCCGCGCGACCTTGTCCGCGTTGGCGGCGTCCTGGCCGACGCGGCTGTCGATCACCCGGCCGGCCCCGGCGCGCGCCACATCCGGGCCGAGGCCGCAGGTGCGGGTGATGACGACCGGGGTGCCCACGGACATCGCTTCGAGCACGGAGACGCCCAGGGGTTCCTCGATCGACGGCAGCACGTACACATCGGCCTCCCGGCCGGCGGCCAGCACCTCGTCGTGGCCGAGGGGGCCGACATGGTCCAGCGCGTCCATGACGCCGAGCCTGCGGGCCAGGTCGAGGGTGCCGGGCAGGGCCCCGGTGTCGGGTCCGGCGAGGACGAAGCGGGCGTCCGGGTGGGCGGCGAGGACGGCGGGCATGGCGGACACGAAGTCCTCCGGGCGCTTGCGGGCCTGGATGCGGGCGAGGAACAGCACGGTCGGCGGGCGGCCGGCGGGGCGGGCGGGCTTGAACTCCTGCGGCCGCACCCCGTTGACCAGGCGCACGGTCCGGGTGAGGGCGACCGGGGCGGCGACGGCGTTGACGTCGAGCCGCTCGGCCTCGGTGAGGTGGAGCACGGCGTCGGCGCCGCGCAGCACCTTGCGCACCCCGAGCAGGTCGGTGAGCTGGGCGACCCGTTTCTCGGTGGGGTCGACCATGCCGTGGGTCTGGACGACCAGCGGGGTGCCGGAGGCGAGGGCGAGCAGGGCGGCGGGCAGGGTGACCAGGTCGCGCATCAGATGGACGTGGACGAGGTCGGCGCCGCGCATCATGCGGCGCGCGGCGCGCAGCAGGGCGCCGGAGGTGATGCCGCTGACCTCGAACACCGGCAGCAGATGGCGGGCCCGGAAGAGGTGGACGGGGACGCCCTCCACCCGGTCGGGCAGCGGGCCGTCGAAGCCGTCGCCGAGCGCCATGATCCTGGCGTCGTCCCCTGCGGCGCGCTGCACCTTGGAGAGGTTCAGGGCCACCCGTGTCGGACCGCCGAAGGCGTGGTCCGGTGTGTGCAGCGTGACGATGTGCAGGATCTTCACCAGGGTCCCCCTCATTCTCGTTCCCGGCCCTCACAGACTAGTCGTCGTATCTCCTCACGTGTGGTGATTCGTTAATGTGTGCCTACACAACGGCGTTTCGGAGACGGGGGGTTGATGGTGTCCTTGCACCAGGAGGTGTCCCCGGCGCCGGTGCGGGCGAGCGGGCGGCCGGCCGCGCCGCTGTCCTGGGCGATGCTGTCGCGGGCGCTGGCCGTGCCGCTCATTCTCGGCCTGGTGTGCTTCCTGCCGGCGCTGATCGCCGCCCAGCCCGGCACCGGCGTCCGGGACACCGCGTACTGGTTGCAGCTCGTGCTCACCTGTTACTCGGGGGCCCGGCTGGCCACGATGATCCTCTCCACGCGCCGGCGGCTGCTCCAGGGCGTGTTCTGGATGTTCGTGTACATCGCGATGGGGGTGGCGGCGTTCGCCCAGGCGGTCATCGGCCAGACTCCGACGCCGGTGGTGGGACCGCGCGGTGACCTGGTGACGGCGGTGGCGCTGGTGCTGGTGGGGTGTGCCGCCTTCGACCTGGGGGCGCTGCTGGCGTCGCGGCGCCCACTGCGCCGGCGCCGCTGGGCGCGCGGTGACGGCCGGGGGGCGACGGCGCATCCGGTGCGGCTGCGGCTGCTGGTGCTGCTGGCGTTCGCGGCGAGCGGGTACTACGTGCTGAAGCTGGGCGGGCCCGCGGTGTTCTTCTCCAGCCGGCAGGAGATCAGCGCGTCGGTGGCGGCGAGCGGCGTCGCGTCGGGCGAGTCCAATGTGGGCTCGGCGTTCCTGAAGGGTTTCGGCACGGTGCCCGCGCTGCTGGCGCTGCTGTTCCACACGCGGAAGCTGGTGACCTCGCGCCGGGCCCGCCGCTCGCCGTCCACGGTGCTGGTCTGGTGTGCGCTGGCGGTGGTCAACGTCATCGTCAACAACCCGATCTCGAATGCGCGTTACTGGTTCCTGACGGTGCTGGTCTCGCTGCTGTTCACGGCGTTCCCGCGCAGTGCCGCGATGTACCGCTCGGTGCTGGCGCTGGGGGTGATCGGGGCGCTGGTGCTGTTCCCGTACGCGGACCGGTTCCGCTACGACGACGACGGGTACCGGCCGGTGGAGTCGTCGTCGGTGTTCGAGCCGCTGGCCACCAAGGACTACGACCAGACGGTGATGTTCGCCAATACCGTGACCTGGGTGGATGCCCGCGGCGGGCACACCTACGGGCGGCAGCTGGCGGGGTCCGCCTTCTTCTTCGTGCCCCGCGCGGTGTGGAGCGGGAAGCCGGAGGACACCGGGGTGCGGGTCGGGCAGTGGATGGGGATGAACATGACCAACCTCTCCGCGCCGCTGTGGACGGAGCTGTGGGTCGACTTCGGGGCGGTGGGCGTGCTCGGGGGCCTGGCGCTGACCGGGTACGGGGCGGCGCGCACCGACCGGCGTTACGCGCGGGCGGTCTCGCGGGACGGGCCGGGGCCGGGCAGTGTGCTGGCGATCGCTGCGCCGCTGATCGCCGGCTACACCTTCATCCTGCTGCGCGGCCCGTTGCTCCAGGCGGCCGGGAAGCTGGCGATCGCGGCCCTGTGCCTGGCGATGGTGACCAGTTTCAGGTCCGGGCGGCGTCCGCACTGACCCGTACCGGGCCCCGGGTGCCGGCGCGGCGCAGCCGGGCCACCCGGACCCAGGTGGCGACCGCCTTGCAGACGGAGCCCAGGCACAGGCCCCAGGCCGCTCCCGGCACGCCGCCGATGACGTAGCCACCGGTGAGGAAGGCGACGGCGGCGAGCGAGAAGACCACCTGGATGGCGAGCGTGGTGCGCGGGTCCAGGAGGCGCAGGGCCAGCAGTCCGCAGGTGCCGGCGGCCATCGCCGCGTACTGGCTGCCGGTGGCGGGGAGCAGTGAGGCCGCCGTGGGCCAGGTGGCGCCGAGGAGGTGGCGGCCCGCGGAGTCGGGGAGCAGGGCGAGGAGGGTGGCCCAGGAGGCGGCGGTCAGGGCCAGGACGGCGGCGAGCGCGGCGGTGGCGCGCACCCGGAGCCGGTCGGTGGCGAGGCGGCTCAGGAGCGGGGGGCCGAAGCCGGTGGCGGAGGTGAACAGCACGTTGAGGGGGCCGAAGAGGGTGGTGGCGCCGCGCAGGGCGCCGACGACGAGCGGGTTGCCGACGGCGCCGAGGCCGAGCACGGAGAGCTGTGAGGTGGCGTTGCCGACGCCGAACTCGACGACGAACCGCCGGCCGAGGTGCCCCTTGGCGAGGAACGGCCGCAGGGCGAGCGGGGCGCCGGCCGTTCTGCGGTGCAGGGCGGCGGCGGACAGCAGCAGCGCGGGCAGCGCGGAGAGCCCCCAGACGGCGATCAGCCGGGCGGCCGGTGCCCCGTGGGGTTGCAGGGCGAGGGCGCCGATGACGCAGACCAGCCGCAGCGCGTCGGAGGCCAGGGCCAGGTGCTGGGCGTGCAGGGTGGCGAAGGCGTAGCGGGCGATGTCCTGGCCGAGCACGACGGGCAGCACCAGCCCCAGCGTCATCAGGGCGTCCGCCGTGGAGCCCGGCAGCAGCGCGCAGACGGCGGCGAGGGGTGCGCCGGCGGCGGCGGCGGCGAGCAGGGTGAAGCAGCAGGCGGACCGGCAGGCGCCGCGGGTGTCCTCGCCGCCGCCCCGGCGCAGGACGAGCGGCTGGCCGGTGTAGGCGCCGCAGACGCCGAGCAGCACGGTGAAGACGAGGTAGACGGCGGAGAAGCGGGCGAAGTCCTCGACGGTGGAGAGCCGGGCGGCGGCCACCAGCACCAGGATGTTGGTGAGGGCCGCCACCCCCTGGTCCGCGACCGCGCAGACGATCGCGGTGCGCGCCCTCATCTGTGTCCGGCCGCGCTGTTGCGGTCGCCGTGTCCGGGGCCGCCGTCCACGGTGCGCAGTCCGAGGGTCTCGGCCGGGTCGCCGGTGCGCCCCGCCATGTCGGGGTCGCCGTACCGGCCGCGTGCGGCGGGGTTCTGGGCGGCGGGCCGGCCGCGCCGTTCGCCGGTCTCCGGGGCCTTGGCGCGGGTCCGCCGCTCCAGTCTGCCGTGTCCGGGGTGGAGGACCGCGCCGAGGACGGAGCCGCCGGCCGCGCCGATGATCTCGCGGATGCGTTCCAGGTCGCTGCGGTGCACCTCGCGGGGGCGGCAGACGATGACGACGCCCTCGACGCGGTCCACGAGGGCGACGGCGTCGGCGTAGGAGAGGACCGGCGGGGCGAGCACGATGACGACCGCGCCGGGCCGGCCGCCCTCGGCGAGCAGCCGGCTGACGGGGGCGGAGGTCAGGGCGCGCGGCACGTTGTCGGCGGGGCGGCCGGCGACCAGGGTGAAGGCTCCCGATCCGGGGACGTCCACGTTGGCGCGGCTGTCGGAGGGCCAGGTGCGGTCCTCGTTGCCGGCGGGCCGGCGGGGGCCCCGGCCGGGGTGGACCGCGCCCAGGTCCTCGGCCAGGGACGGGGTGCGCAGGTCGGCCTCGACCAGCAGCACGTCCCGGCCCATCTCGGCGAAGGCGGCGGCGAGGTTGGCGGCGGCGGCGCGGGCCATGTCGTTGTCGCCGCGTGGCGCGGTGACCAGGAGGCGGCGGCGTTCGGCGAAGGAGGGGTCGTAAGCGAGCCGGAAGGCGATCGCCCGGTACTCCTCGGCGAGCCGGCTGCCGGGGTGGCCGATGGCGAGCAGGGCGCGGGCGGCGCCGCGTTCCCTGGGCAGGCTGCCGAGCAGCGGGGCGCCGAGGGAGCGGACGAGTTCCCTGGTGGAGCGGACGGCCGGGTCGAAGACGAGGCGCACCCACGACATGAGCAGGCCGAGGGCGAGTCCGACGACGCCGCCGAGTCCGAGGAGCAGCGGCAGCCCGGCCCCGGCGGGTTGTGTGGGGGCGACAGGCTTCTTGTTGAGGTAGCCGGGTGTGGTGTCGAGGGCGCGCAGTTCGGAGATCTTCTGGTCGAGTCCGGAGATGGCGACGATGAGCTTGGCCCGTGCGCCGGTGATGCCTCCTCCGGTCCCGGTCTCCTGCTCGGCGAGCCGGTCACGTTGTTCGGTGAGCGGCTTCAGCTGGGTGCGGTAGCCGTCGATCATGTTGTCGATGCTGTCCTCGGTGCGCTCACGGCGTATCTCCAGGTATGCCTTGGCGAGGGCCTGAGCCCTGGCCCTCGCCTGCTCGGGGGTGCGGCCGGTGTAGGCGAACTTGAGGACGAGGGTGTTGGGCGGGTTGGTGACCTGGAGGCCGGAGAGCAGGGTGCCGACCTCGACGGTGTCGCCGTGCTTGGCGAGGCTGCCGGCCGCGATGGTCCCGACGGCGTCGCTGCCCGCGATCTGGCGTTCGGAGCCGATGTTGATGCCCTTGTCGGCGGAGGCGCCGGCGGCGAACGGGTCGGAGGTGGCGGAGCGTACGGAGACCTCGCCGGTGGCGGCGTAGGTGTCCTCGCCGCTCAGGGCGAGCCAGCCGCTGCCGACGAGGCCGAGGACCACTCCGGTGACGAGGAGGGCCCGGTAGCGCAGGAGCTGGCGGAACTGGTCCCGCAGCAGGGCGGGCTCGTCGTGCTCGTCCAGCGCGCGGATCGGTTCGGTCATCGCTGCGGTCCCTCCCGGTCGTCCTGCAGGGCCTCGGTGAGCAGGGCGTCGAAGCGGGCGAGTGCGGCGTCCCGCCCCAGATGGTGTGCCACGTAGCGCGGCCCGGCGGCGCCGAGCGCGTCGGCCTCGGCGGGTGACTCGACGAGTCTGCGGACGGCGCCGAGCACGGCGGCCGGGTCCTCGGGCGCGACGAGGAGTCCGGCCCCGGAGCGCCGTACCTCCTGGGCGGTGCCGCCCTCGTCGGCGACGGAGGCGACGACGGGGCGGCCGGAGACGAAGTAGGAGGTGAGTTTGGAGGGGACGCTCATGTCGAGCACCGAGGCGCGCTGGGTGACGGCGAGGACGTCGGCGGCGGCGAGGATGTCGGTGAACTCCTCGGCGTCGGCGGGGGGCAGGAACTCCAGGTTGGGCAGTCCGGCGGCGCGGGCGCGCAGGGCGTCGCGCTGGTTGCCGTCGCCCATCAGCACGATGCGGATCTCGGGGGCGAGGCGGGCGGCGTCCACCAGGACCTCCAGGCCCTGCTTGAGCCCCATGTTCCCGGAGTGCAGGACGACGGGCGTGCCCTCGCGCCAGCCGAGCCTGGCCCGGGTCGCGGCGCGGTCGGCCGAAGGGGTGCGCACATGGCTCCAGTTGGGAACGGTGCGGATGCGGCCGGGGTCCACGCCGTAGGCGGCGACGCGGGCGACGAAGCTCTCGTGGATGACGCCGACGAGGGTGGCGGCGCGCAGGGCGAACCGTTCGGCGCGGGCGGCGAGGGCGGCCGCCCGGTCGCCGCCCCGGATGCCGCTCTGCGCGGCGGCGGCGCCCATCAGGTCCTGGACGACGGGTATGTACGGCACCCGGTGGCGGCGGGCGATGCGGGCGCCGACGACCCCGCCGGCGAGGCTGGGCAGCTGGGAGACCACCGCGTCGGGCCGTACGGCGGGGGGTGCGAGCAGGCCGTGTGCCAGGATGCTCGCCTCGAAGGCGGCTCTGCGTAACGCGCTCTGCCGGGGCGGTACGTAGTGTCGCCTGCGGTGGACGGTGACGCCCGCGCGGTGTTCCTCGACGCGCCACATGCCCCGGTAGGCGGGGTCGGTCCGCCAGGCCGGGTAGTGCGGCATGCCGGCCAGTACGTGGGTGTCGGCGCCGGACGCGGCCCAGTGCTCGGCGAGCTGGGCGGCGTACGGGCCGATGCCGGTCAGTTCCGGCGCGTAGTTCGTGGAGACCACCAGCAGGCTGCGGTGCTCGAACGGTCTGTGGTGCTCTTCGTCCGCCATCGGGCGCTCGATTCCTTCCCCCGGAGCCACCGGTGTTCCCGTCGGGGAACGGCCCCGAAAGCGAGCTTATCCGTTCATGAGATGAGCAAGTGGTCTTCAGAGTAAGGTCGTTGGACTATCGGACATCACGTTCACCGTGGGGGGAGAGAACGGATGGTGCACAGGGTCGGCTACGCGCCGGGGGTCTACGACCTGTTCCATGTGGGGCACCTCAACATTCTTCGGCATGCGCGCGGCCAGTGCGACTACCTGGTGGCGGGGGTCGTCTCCGACGAGATGGCCACCCTCGCCAAGGGGCACCGGCCGGTGATCCCGTTGCCGGAACGGCTGGAGATCGTGCGGAGCGTGCGGTACGTGGACGCCGCGTTCGTCGAGACCGTCCCAGAGAAGGTGGAGACCTGGCAGCAGGTCAGGTTCGACGTCATCTTCAAGGGGGACGACTGGCGGGACACGGACAAGGGCAGAAAGCTCGAACGCGACTTCGCCGAGGTGGGTGTGGAGGTGGTGTACTTCCCGTACACCGTGCACACCTCCAGCACCCAGTTGCGCCGCGCGCTGGACACCCTGATCAGTGCGCCCGGAGCGCTTTCAGTTCCCTGAACCACTTGCCCAGGAACGCGACGAGGAACAGCGCGTGCACGGCGGCGAGTACGGCGTAACCCATCCGGAACACCGTCTCGTCGCCCAGCAGCAGGAAGACCAGGCAGAACACCCCGTAGTCGGCGGGCAGCAGGGCCACGGCCCGCAGCCGGGACGGCGGCCCGGCGGGCTCGGGCGGCTCGGCCGTTTCGCGGGCCGCCGCCCTGCCGAGTTGCTCGCGCAGCAGCCCCGCGCAGAACGTCAGCACGGCGACGAACAGGAAGCCGAGCGGCAGCAGCAGCCAGCCGTCGCCGGGCAGCGCGAAGAAGCGGTGGAAGGCGATCAGCACGGCGGTGTGGACGAGGATCATCTTGGCGCAGTCCACGACATGGTCCAGCCACTCCCCGTCGGGCCCGCCCCGCCCGGTCAGCCGGGCGAGCTGCCCGTCGGCCGAGTCGAGCGCGAAGCCCGCGGCGAGCCCGAGGTAGACGAGCACCGCCGTCCAGGGGCCGGGACGCGCCAGGGCCACGCCCGCGACGGCGGAGAAGGTGAACGCCGCGCTGACCAGCGTGACCTGATTGGGCGTCATGCCCAGCCGGAAGGCCGCGGCCGCGAAGAGCCGGCCGGCCGGGCGGTTCACGTACCGCGAGTAGAGCGACACCCCCTTGGCCGTCTTCTGCGCCCCGCGCAGCCGGCCCAGCACCGTCGTCGTGCCTTCCATACGCCCCCCAGCGTGTCTCGGCGGGCTCCACCCACCGCTTTCCGGCGGCGCACCGCGCGCCGCCGGAGCCGCATCATGGCACGGGGCGGCGCCCCACCGCGGGTGGATCACCCCACCCGGTGTGCGGACGGGGCCGGTTGACCGGAATCCGGTGCCCACAGGCCGCCACGCGGCCGTCCGGGAGGGCGGTCAGACGGCGGCGGTGCGGCACTCCGGGTGACCCCAGCCGTGGTCGTTCTTGGCGATCATCTCCTGGGCGGCGTACGGCTTGCCGCAGTGGCAGCGGCCCGCGAACCTGGCCCGGATGGTGGCGCCGCCCGCCTTGCGGGCCGTGCCGCCGGTCCTCTTCGCCGCCGTGCCGGACCGCCGCCCCTCGGTGGCGCGGGAGGGCGCGGGGACGGGGGTGGGCGAGCCCTGCGAGGTGCCGGCGGCGCTCTGGCTGACGGCCACCTCGCTGGCGGCCTGGTCGGCGAGCGCGTTGAGCGGGTCGCCGTCCACCTGGTGGGCCGGTACGTAGACGAAGGTGACGGCCCGGCCGCCGAGGAGTTCGTCGATGCGGGTCACCAGGTCGCGGTTGGCGACGGGTTTGCCGGCGGAGGTCTTCCAGCCGTTGCGCTTCCAGCCGGGCAGCCATTTGGTGACCGCGTTCATCGCGTACTGCGAGTCCATCCGGACTTCGAGCACCACCTCGGGGCCGACCGATTCCAGCAGCTCGCGCAGGGCGGTCAGCTCGGCGACGTTGTTGGTGGCGGTGCCCAGCGGGCCCGCCTCCCACCGCCGGGGCCGGCCCTCGGCGTCGGCCACCACATAGGCCCAGGCCGCGGGTCCGGGATTGCCCTTGGACGCCCCGTCACACGCGGCGATCATGCGCTCGTTCATACCCTCGATCATGCCAGCGCGCCGGCCCGGTCCCGGCCACCCGGCCCCCACCTGCACACCTCACCCAGGGTGATGGTTCGTGGTGCGTGGGTGACGGCGCGCTGCTTCCCTGGAGTGACCCGCTCTCCCCCACCGTCCCCGAGGAGTGACGATGAGCGTTGTACGAGAGGTGTACGGGGCCGACCAGCTGCGCGAGACGGCCCGGCACCTGGCCGAGGCCGCCGAACGCACCCGTGACCCGGAGCAGCGCGTGCGCCTGCGGGAGAAGGCCCGCAGGCTGCGCGAGCGCAGCGAGCGGCCGGAGCTCCCGGGGAGCGGCGGCCTCCCCGTGTGACGACGGGGTGCCCGGACCGGTGGACCGTCGCTCTTCCATGAGTGGGTGACGGTCCACCGACGTGTGCGCGGACACCCGGTCGCCCCTGCCTACGATGGGCGGGCAAGCGGGTACGACGAGAGACGAGGGGCCCGTCATGAACGGTCGGCCGGTCACGGTGGTCACCGGAGGCAGCCGGGGCATCGGTGCGGCGGTCTGCGTACGGCTGGCCGCCGAGGGGCACGACATCGCCCTGGCCTACCACTCGGACGAGGTGGCGGCGCGGGCGGTGGCCGACGCGGTGCGCGCGACGGGCCGGCGCTGTGCGGCGGTACGGGCGGACACGGCCGACGAGAAGGACGTGGACCGCCTCTTCGACACGGCGGCGGCCGAGCTGGGCCCGGTCACCGGCCTGGTCAACAACGCCGGCACGAGCGGCCCGGTCGGCCCGCTGGCCGACGCCGACGCGGCGGGGATGCGGCGCGCCCTGGAGGTCAACGTCCTGGGCTATCTGCTCTGTGCCCGGCGGGCGGTGCGCGACATGACGCGGACCGGCGGCGGGGCGATCGTCAACGTGTCCTCGGCCGCCGCCACCCTGGGCAGCCCCGGCGAGTACGTGCACTACGCCGCCGCCAAGGGGGCCGTGGACACGATGACCGTGGGCCTGTCCAAGGAGGTCGGTCCGGCCGGTATCCGCGTCAACGCGGTGGCGCCCGGCGTCATCCGCACGGACTTCCACGCGGACCCCGGCCGTCCGGACCGGCTGGGCCCCGGCACCCCGCTGGGCCGCCCCGGCGAACCGGAGGAGATCGCGGGCGCCGTGGCCTGGCTGCTCTCGCCGGACGCCTCGTACGCGACGGGCACGGTGCTGCGGGTGTCCGGGGGCCGCTGACGGGCGGTGCGGGCGTCTTCCCACCGGCGGTGTGCCCGTTGCAGTAGAAGTGGGGGGTGCACCGGAACAGGACCGGAGCAGGAAGGGGTCTGCCATGGCAGCGGGACAGCCTCGCGACGCGGCGGCGGTGTTCGACGCACTGGGTACCGAGTACGAGGAGGCGTTCGCCGGTTCGGCCGCGCACCGCGCCTCGCTGGAACAGCTCCTGGAGGTCATGCCCCCGCACGGCCGGGTGCTGGACGTGGGCAGCGGCACCGGCCGGCCGACGGCCCAGACCCTGGTGGACGCGGGGCACGAGGTGCTGGGGGTGGACGTCTCCCCGGTGATGGTGGCCATCGCCTCGCGCCAGGTCCCGGCGGCCGAGTTCCGCTGCGCGGACATCCGCCGGATGGATCTGGAGGACGCCGGCTTCGACGCGGTGTGCATGTACTTCGCGCTGCTCCAGATGCCGCGCCCGGATCAGGCGGAGGTGCTGCGCCTGGCCGGGCGGGTGCTGCGGCCGGGCGGTCATCTGGCCGTGGCGACGGTGCCGCTGGACGTGGAGGGCGTGAGCGGTACGTTCATGGGCCATCCGGTCGAGGTGACCAGCTTCGGCGAGAACGCGTTCACGGCGCTGGTGGAGGAGGCCGGGTTCACCGTGCTCTCGCGGCAGAGCACCATGTTCGTGCCCGCCGTCCCGGCCGCCGTCCCCGAGCCGCAGATGTTCCTGCTCGCCCGCCGCGACTGAGCCCGGCCGACGGAGGGAGGGGGCGGCGTCGCGGGCCGGCCCGAGCCGCCGGTCCCGCGTCCCCGCGGACATGCCGTGCGGTGCCGACCGGCCCACAATGGGTTGGCCGACGCGCCGAGGGTACCCGGCCGGGTGAGGCGAGCGGTGCCCTGCCGCCCGCCCGCGGGGACGACGACGGAGGAACCCATGACCGACCGCAGACCGGAAGGCCCCGTCCACAAGGGCGCGGCCCCGAGTCCCCCGCCGATTCCGGCGGACCTGCCCGACCGGCAGGTCCAGGAGGGCGAGGACCCGATGGATGTGCCGACGCCGTCGCACACCGGGCGCGAGGGGGACGACTCCGCCGCCGATCCCGACCACCCGGTGCCGGACGAGCCGACGGGCTGAGCGGCCCGCTCCCGGACTGCGGGCACCGGCCCGCCGCTCGATCATGGGGCCATGGCCCTCATCCCCGCGGACGCCTCCGGGGCGCTTCCGTCGATCGCACCGATGCTGGCCGTGCCGGGCCCCCTGCCCGTGCCGGACACCGGGTGGGCCTTCGAGGCCAAGTGGGACGGCGCCCGCTGCGTCGTCTCGACGCCGGGCGACGGCACGCTGCGGCTGACCTCGCGGGCCCGCAACGACGTCACGCCGACCTATCCCGAGCTGCACGCCCTGGGCGAGGTGCTGCGGGGCCGCAGCGTGGTCCTGGACGGCGAGATCGTGGCCCTGGACACGGCGGGGCGGTCGGACTTCGGGCTGCTCCAGCGCCGGATGGGCGTGATGAACGCCCGCCGCGCGGCCCGGCTCGCGCTGGACCTGCCCGCCCATCTGGTGGTCTTCGACGTCATGTTCCTGGACGGCCGGACGCTGACCGCCCTGGGCTACGAGGAGCGCCGCGCGGTCCTGGCGGCGCTCCTCCCGGCCGGGCCGCACTGGTCGGTGCCGTCGTATGTGCGCGGGAGCGGCGCGAAGGCGTGGGAGACCGTGGTGCGCGGCGGGCTGGAGGGGGTGGTCGCCAAGCGGCTCACCTCCCCGTACCTGCCGGGCGTCCGGTCACCCGACTGGCGCAAGACGAAGCGGGTCGAGACCCTGGATGTGGTCATCGGCGGCTGGACCCAGCGCAACGGGGCGCCCGAAGGGGTGCCGGGGGCGGTGCTGGTCGGCGTGGACGACCCGGCGGGGCTGCGGTACGCGGGCTCGGTGGGGTCCGGGATGTCCGACCGGGAGCTGGGCGAGCTGAGGGAGTATCTGCGGGTGATCGCCCGCCCCTCGTCGCCGTTCAGCGGGCCGGTCGATGTGGCCGGGGCACACTGGGTGGAGCCGCGTCTGGTCGCGGAGGTCGCCGCCTCGCAGTGGACGGCGGCCGGACGGCTGCGGCATCCGGTGTGGCAGCGGCTGCGCCCGGACCTGACCCGGCTGGACTGACCGGTGGCCGTACGGTTCGCGGCCCCGCCTCCGTCAGCCGGGCAGGGTGAGTCCCCGCGAGACGCGTACGGCGGCCGAGAGGAGGCCGGCGCGGACCTGCGAGCTGCGGTACATCCGGTCGGACCGGAAGGAGATGCCGAGGGAGCCGATCTGTTCGCCGCGGTAGACCGGCACCGCCACGCAGGTGGTGCCGCGCACGTACTCCTCGCGGTCCATGACGACCGGCGCGGGCTCCCCGTCGAGCTGCCGGACGAGGTCTTCCTCGTGGGTGATGGTGCGCGGGGTGAGCCCGGTCAGTTCGTGCCGGGAGAGGTAGTCGGCGCGCGCCTCCTCGTCCAGTTCGCGCAGCACGCTCTTGCCGAGGGCGGTGGCGTGTCCGGCCTCGTCGAGCCCGACCCACAGGTCGACGCGCGGGGCGCGCACGCTGTCGACGATCTCCATGACCCGGATCTCGCCGTCCACGTAGAGCGTCAGATAGGCGGCGGCGTCCAGCTGGTCGCGCAGGGCCGCGAGGGCGGGCCGCACGCGCGCGATCCCCTGCCGTGCGCCGGCTCCGGCAGCCGGATCGGTGCCGGCGCACACCTCCGTGTCCGCGCCGGGGCCCGGGTCCGCGACCGTCTCGGCGAGGACGAAGGTGTGGTCGTCCCGTTCCGCCAGATACCCGTCGCCGACCAGCAGGGACAGCAGCTCGCGTGCCGCGTCCGGGGGGAGCCCCGCCTCGCGGGCCAGCTGCTGCGCGGTCGCCCCGTTCCCGTGCTGCCCGGCGGCCTCCAGCAGGCGGAGGGAGCACCGGACGGCGGCGACGGGCTCGGGGCCGGCGTGGTCGGCCATGCCCACCAGCATGGCCCGGCTGCCGGGGAGCGGCAAAACGTCCCGGGGAAGGGGTGCGGTGGAGGGAGGTTTCCGGGACGTGACGCAAGCCATCTTTTGTGCTCGCGATCTCCGGGGAAGTCTCCGGTACGGTGTCGAACACTCCGGACCCGGAGGGTCACGGAGCGCATCGCCACCGCCGTACGGCTTCCGAGGACACGTGTGCCCGTCGCCGTGCGGCCGTCCCTGACGCCCTCGTGACACGACTGGGGAGTTTGATGTTCGACAAGGTATTGGTCGCCAACCGCGGGGAGATCGCCATCCGCGCGTTCCGCGCGGCGTTCGAGCTCGGCATCTCCACGGTGGCCGTGTATCCGCACGAGGACCGCAACTCCCTGCACCGGGCGAAGGCGGACGAGGCGTACCGGATCGGTGAGCCGGGCCATCCGGTGCGGGCGTATCTGTCGGTGGACGAGGTGGTGAAGGCGGCCCGCAGGGCCGGGGCGGACGCGATCTACCCCGGTTACGGGTTCCTGTCGGAGAATCCGGACCTGGCGGCGGCGTGCGCGGCGGCGGGCATCACGTTCGTGGGGCCGCCGGCGTCGGTGCTGAACCTGACGGGCAACAAGTCGCGTGCGGTGGCGGCGGCCCGCGAGGCCGGTGTGCCGGTGCTGAAGTCGTCGGAGCCGTCCGAGGACGTGGACGCCCTGGTCGCGGCCTCGGAGGAGATCGGTTTCCCGGTCTTCGTGAAGGCGGTCGCCGGTGGCGGCGGGCGCGGGATGCGCCGGGTCGCCGAGCCCGCGGAGCTGCGGGACGCGATCGACGCGGCGATGCGCGAGGCGCGCTCCGCGTTCGGGGACGCGACGGTGTTCCTGGAGCAGGCGGTGATCAACCCCCGCCACATCGAGGTGCAGATCCTGGCCGACGCCGAGGGCAACGTGGTGCACCTCTACGAGCGGGACTGCTCGCTCCAGCGCCGCCACCAGAAGGTCGTGGAGATCGCCCCGGCCCCGAATCTGGACCCGGCGCTGCGGGACCGGATCTGTGCCGACGCGGTCTCCTTCGCCCGGCACATCGGCTATGTGAACGCGGGCACCGTCGAGTTCCTGGTGGACGAGCGCGGCAACCATGTCTTCATCGAGATGAACCCGCGCATCCAGGTCGAGCACACGGTGACGGAGCAGGTCACCGGGCGCGACCTGGTGATCGCCCAGCTGCGCATCGCGGCGGGTATGACGCTGCCCGAACTGCACCTGTCCCAGGAGGACATCACCCTCACCGGGACCGCGATGCAGTGCCGCATCACGACGGAGGACCCGGTCAACGGCTTCCGTCCGGACACCGGCACCATCTCCGCGTACCGCTCCCCCGGCGGTCCGGGTGTCCGGCTGGACGGCGGGACCGTCCACACGGGCGCGGAGGTGTCGGCGCACTTCGACTCGATGCTGGTCAAGCTCACCTGTCACGGGCACGACTTCGCCAACGCGGCCCGCCGGGCGCGCCGGGCGATCGCCGAGTTCCGCATCCGCGGGGTGGCGACCAACCTGCCGTTCCTGGGCGCGGTGCTGGACCATCCGGAGTTCCGGGCGGGGCGGGTCACGACCGGTTTCATCGACGCCCATCCGGAGCTGATCCGGACCCGTCCGTCGGCGGACCGGGGCAGCCGGATGCTCGGCTATCTGGCGGAGACGACGGTCAACCGCCCGTACGGGCCGCGTCCCCGGGTCATCGACCCGGCGGACAAGCTGCCCGCCCTGCCGCCGGGGACGCCGCCGCCCGGTTCCCGGCAGCGGCTGGCCGAGCTGGGTCCGGAGGCGTTCGCCGCCGAGCTGCGGGCGCGGTCGGCGGTGGCCGTCACCGACACCACGTTCCGCGACGCGCACCAGTCGCTGCTGGCCACCCGGGTCCGCACCCGTGATCTGCTGGCGGTCGCCCCGCATGTCGCGCACACCGTGCCGCAGTTGCTGAGCCTGGAGTGCTGGGGCGGCGCGACCTACGACGTGGCGCTGCGCTTCCTCGCGGAGGACCCGTGGGAGCGGCTGGTCAAGATCCGTGAGGCGGTGCCCAACATCTGTACGCAGATGCTGCTGCGCGGCCGCAACACGGTGGGCTACACGCCCTACCCGACCGAGGTGACCGAGGCGTTCGTGTCCGAGGCCGCGTCGGCGGGGATGGACATCTTCCGGATCTTCGACGCCCTCAACGACGTGTCGCAGATGCGTCCGGCGATCGACGCGGTGCGTGCCACCGGCACCTCGCTGGCGGAGGTGGCGCTGTGCTACACCGCCGACCTGTCCGATCCGGGCGAGAGTCTGTACACGCTGGACTACTACCTGCGGCTGGCGGAGCAGATCGTGGCGGCGGGCGCGCATGTGCTCGCCATCAAGGACATGGCCGGGCTGCTGCGTCCGCCGGCCGCGCGCACGCTGGTGACGGCGCTGCGGGAGCGGTTCGATCTGCCGGTGCATCTGCACACGCACGACACGGCGGGCGGGCAGCTGGCCACGCTGATGGCGGCGATCGACGCCGGGGTGGACGCGGTGGACGCGGCCGTCGCCTCGATGGCCGGCACCACCAGTCAGCCGCCGCTGTCCGCGCTGGTGGCGGCGACCGACCACACCGAGCGGGCGACGGGCCTGTCCCTCCAGGCGGTCGGCGACCTGGAGCCGTACTGGGAGGCGACCCGCAAGGTGTACGCCCCGTTCGAGTCGGGGCTCGCCTCGCCGACCGGCCGGATCTACCACCACGAGATCCCGGGCGGGCAGCTGTCCAACCTGCGGCAGCAGGCCATCGCGCTGGGGCTCGGGGACCGCTTCGAGCTGATCGAGGACTGCTACGCGGCGGCCGACCGCATGCTGGGCCGGCTGGTGAAGGTGACCCCGTCGTCGAAGGTGGTCGGGGACCTGGCGCTGCATCTGGTGGGCGCCGGTGTGGAGGCGGCGGACTTCGAGTCGGACCCGGGCAAGTTCGACGTGCCGGACTCGGTGATCGGGTTTCTGCGCGGTGAGCTGGGCGACCCGCCCGGCGGCTGGCCGGAGCCGTTCCGCACCCGCGCGCTCCGGGGCCGTCCCGAGAAGGCACAGACGCCTCAGCTGTCGCCGGAGGACCGCGAGGCGCTGCGCGAGTCGCCGCGCGCGACGCTGAACCGGCTGCTGTTCCCCGGCCCGACCAAGGAGTTCACCGCGCACCGGGAGGCGTACGGCGACACGTCGGTGCTGCCGACCTCGGACTTCCTGTACGGGCTCGAACCGGAGACCGAGCACCCGGTGACGCTGGAGCCGGGGGTGACGCTGCTGATCGAGCTGGAGGCCATCTCCGAGGCGGACGAGCGCGGCTTCCGCAGCGTACTGGCGACGCTCAACGGGCAGTTGCGGCCGGTGTCGGTGCGGGACCGGTCGGTGGCGACCGAGGTGAAGGCGGCGGAGAAGGCGGACCGCTCGAATCCGGGCCATGTCGCGGCGCCGTTCGCCGGGGTGGTGACGCTCCAGGTGGAGGAGGGTGTGTCGGTGTCGGCGGGTCAGACGGTGGCCACCATCGAGGCGATGAAGATGGAGGCGTCGATCACCGCCCAGTCGGCCGGGGTCGTGCGCCGGCTGGCCATCGGCCGGGTGCAGCAGGTCGAGGCGGGCGATCTGCTCATCGAGATCGGCTGATCGCGCGCGGCGAAGCCCGCCCCGGTGGAGGTGCCTCCACCGGGGCGGGCTTCGCCGTCCGGGCGCGCCGGGCGCCGGGTCAGGCGTCCATCGACGCGGCGAGGGACCGGGGGCGCAGGTCGGTCCAGTGGCTCTCCACGTACTCCAGGCACGCCTCGCGGCTGTTCTCGTCGAGGGCGACGCTCCACCCGGCCGGTACGTCGGCGAAGGACGGCCACAGGGAGTGCTGTCCCTCGTCGTTGACCAGGACGAGGAAGCGGCCTTCGGGGTCGTCGAACGGGTTGGTGCTCATACGGGGTGCCTCCGGGGTGAAGGTGGTGGGGTGCGGGCGGACGGGGTCAGGGCGTTTCGGCGACGGGGCGCGGGGCGTCGGCGAGGGTCGCGCCGCCGCGGGCGAGGACGGATTCGAGTATGTCGCCGACCCGGATCGCGGTGTTGGACAGCAGCGACGAGGTGATGCCGTGCGTGTGCTCCGTACCGCCCTGGAGGTAGATGCCGGTGCGCAGGGCGGCGTCCGTGGTGAGGCGGTAGTCGCGTTCGACGCGCACGCGGCCCTCCTCGTCGCGCAGGCAGAGGTCGGCGACCTCGCCGAGCAGGCCGAGCGGGTCGGCCGGGAGGTAGCCGGTGGCGAGGACGACGACGTCGGCGTCCAGGAGGGTCTCCTCGCCGGTGACGAGTGACGTCACGGTGGCGCGGACCTTGTCCGGGGTCTCCTTGACGTCGGTGAGCCGGGACACGTTGAGGAAGCGCAGCCGCTCGGTGCCGAGGACCTTCTCGCGGTACACCTGCCGGTACAGATCGTCGATCAGGTCGATGTCCACCACGGAGTAGTTGGTGTTGCCGTGGTAGTCCATCAGCCGGCGCTTGACGTCGTCGGGGGCGGCGAAGTACTCGTCCACCGCGTCCGGGTCGAAGATCTTGTTGGCGAAGGAGCTGTCGTCGGCCGGGCTGTAGCCGTAACGCGAGAACACCGCGCAGACCTCGGCGTCCGGGAAGGTGCGGTGCAGATACGCGACGTTCTCGGCGGCGCTCTGGCCGGCGCCCACGACGACGAAGCGGGAGGGCGAGGTGCCTTCCAGTTCACCGGCGCGGTTGAGGAGTTCGGAGGTGTGCCAGACGCGGTCGCCGCGCTCGACGCCCTCGGGCAGCCGGGGGCGCAGCCCGGTGCCGATGACGAGGTTGCGGGTGCGGTGGACGGTGAGGCCCTCCCCCGAACGCACCGTCACGTCCAGGTACTCGACGGCGCCGTCGTGCGAAACGGGGGCGACACCGACGACCTCGTGGTCGTAGGAGACCAGGTCGGCCACGCGGGAGGCGGCCCACTCGAAGTACTCGTGGAACTCGACCCGGAGCGGGAAGAGGTTCTTGTGGTTGATGAAGTCGATCAGGCGTCCCTTGCTCTGCAGGAAGCAGAGGAAGCTGAACTCGCTGGCGGGATTGCGGAGTGTCACCAGGTCCTTGAGGAAGGAGACCTGCATGGTGGCGTCGTCGATGAGCATGCCGCGGTGCCAGCCGAAGGCCGGTTGCTGCTCGAAGAACTGGGCCGTCACCGCTTCTCGCGTCCCGGAGCGCGCGTTGTGCTCGCTGATCGCGATCGCCATGGCCACATTGGACGGCCCGAAGCCTATTCCAATGAGGTCGTGGACCGGTGCTGCGTCGCCAGGACGAGCCTGTGACATGTCACTCCCATCGTGCGGGGAAGCCGCCAGTCGGATGTGGGGAAACGGGCGAGGAAAGGGCACGCCGAAGCAGCGGCCCCATGAACTTAGGTGAGCCTAAGCTAATCCGTCAGCGCTGTCGATAGGCGCTATTCGGACACACTTGCCGCGCGGACGGCCTCAACTGGTGCGTTCCGTGCGCTCGTTGCAAGATAAGGTAAGGCTTGCTTTACTTGTCCGGCTCTGTCTCTACGTCGAGGAGGAACCCCATGCGGGTCGTCATGTTCGGTTACCAGACCTGGGGGCATCGCACCCTGCAAGCCCTGCTGGACTCCGAGCACGACGTGGTGCTGGTCGTCACCCACCCCCGGAGCGAGCATGCCTACGAGAAGATCTGGAGCGACTCCGTCGCCGACCTCGCCGAGGAGCACGGCGTCCCGGTCCTCATCCGCAACCGCCCCGACGACGACGAGCTGTTCGAGGCGCTGAAGGCGGCCGACCCGGACGTCATCGTCGCCAACAACTGGCGTACGTGGATTCCGCCGCGCATCTTCGCGCTCCCCCGCCGGGGCACCCTGAACGTCCACGACTCGCTGCTGCCGAAGTACGCGGGCTTCTCGCCGCTGATCTGGGCCCTCATCAACGGTGAGAGCGAAGTCGGCGTCACCGCGCACATGATGAACGACGAGCTCGACGCCGGCGACATCGTCCGCCAGGAGTCCGTCCCGGTCGGCCCGCGGGACACCGCGACGGATCTCTTCCACAAGACCGTCGATCTGATCGCCCCCGTCACCACCAAGGCGCTCGCCCTGATCGCGGACGGGCAGACGGAGTTCACCCCGCAGGACCGCTCGCGGGCCACCTTCTTCCACAAGCGGGCCGAGGAGGACATCCGGATCGACTGGAACTGGCCCGCCGAGGACCTGGAGCGCCTGGTGCGCGCCCAGTCGGCCCCGTACCCGAGCGCCTTCACCTTCCACCGCGGCAAGCGGATCGAGGTGCTGGCGAGCGTGGTCTCCGAGGGCCGCTACGGCGGCACGCCCGGCCGGATCTTCTACCGCGAGGGCGACGGCGTCGTGATCGTCGCGGGCGCCGACGCCCGCACCGGCCGCAACCGGGGACTGGCCATCACCCGGGTCCGCGCCGAGGACGGCCGCGAGCTGCCCGCGACGGAGTACTTCACCTCCATGGGCGGCTATCTGACCAGCCGTCCCTGAATCCGGCGAAGGGGGCGGGGCGGCCTTGCGACGGCCGCCCCGCCCCCCTTTCGTACGCCCTAAGTGGTCGGCTCCGTAAGTCCTTCGGGGGTTGATCATGGTGCCGGGGCGGCGGAGGATTCTTCGTGTCGGCCGGCGGGGTGCTGGTCGAGTCTGGCCAGCAGATCGTCCAGGTCGGAGGTGGTGAACTTCCACTGGAACGGCTGTGCCGTGGCGTTGTAGCGGTCTTCGAATTCTCGGAGCCGGTCTGTGACCTGGGTGAGGTCGGTGAAGTCGTTGGGCGAGACGACCTTGCGCTGGACGACGGAGAAGTAGATTTCCACTTGGTTCAGCCAGGAGGCGTGCACCGGGGTGTGGACCAGGACCGCGTTCGGGAACGCGTCCGACAGTCGGTCGGCGGCCTTCTTGCCGCGGTGGGAGGAGCCGTTGTCGACGATCCAGAACACGCGTTTCGCGCTGGCGTAGGGCTCGCGGGTCATGACCTGGGTGACCAGGTTCATGAACGGGGTGATGCCGGTGGTCGGCTCGCAGCGGCCGGACACTTTCGCGGAGTGGACGTCGTAGGCGGCCAGGTAGGCCAGGGCGCCGCCGCGCCGGTAGGTGTGGTTCACGCGCATCGCGCGGGCCCGGCCGGGCGGCAGGGTCGGATGACAGCGGCAGCGGGCCTGGATGGAGGTCTTCTCGTCCGCGCTGATGACGTACTCGTCGTCGCCGAGCGGGACGCCCCGCCAGGTACGGGCATACAGGTCCAGTACACGCTCGGCCTTCGGGCGGAAGTCCGGGTCGGTGACGAAGATCCAGGATTGGTACTGCCACGGTTTGATCGCGTCGTCGCCCAGCCAGCGACGGACAGTGGAGGCGGAGATCGAGCTGGCGATGGACCGGGCGACGACTTCGCGGGCAAGCTCCGGGCACGACCAACGCGCCAGCGGCACCCCTGTCTCGGCGGGCAGCCGGCAGGCCAGAGCCTTGACCTGGGCGGCCTGGAGCGCGGTGAACGAGGGGGGCCTGCCCGACCGGTCGAGGTCGCCCAGCCCGGCGAGCCCGTGCTCGGCGAACCGGCCGCGCCAGCGGCGGACCGTGTCCAGATGCAGACCCGTCTCCCGGGCGATGCGCGCGTTGGCGCGTCCGCGCGCCGCGTGCAGCACCACCTGCGCGCGCATCCGCAGCCGGTACTCGGTCTTGTGGCCGTAGGCCATCAGCTTCAGTCGCTCGCGCTCGGCGGCGCGCAGGGTGATCGTGCGGGCGACGGCAACAGGCAATGCAGGCGGGCCAATCCGGAGAAGTGGATCACAACAGGCCGAAGCTTGCCGTATCCGGTCCGTGGCCCCTCGGGCAGGATGGGCGCCATGCCCACGCCCTCGGAACACACCCGCCTCTCGCTGGAAGCCCGCCTCGGCGAGCAGGCCCGCGCCGTCTGGCCCCAGATTGCGCAGTTGCATGTCCGACACCGCGGAGCGTTCGCCTACGTGGAGGCCGAACTGGCCGACGGCGAACGGGTCAAGCTGATGCGACTGCGCTACACCGGCACCGTCAGCAAGAGGTGGGGCTTCGCCCCCTACTACGCCAGTGGCGACCGCTACGAAGACTCCCTGCTGCCCACCGGCAGCCCCACCGGCACCCCCGCGGAGGCGCTCGACTGCGCCTGCGAGCTCCACATCGCTGCAGTCGACATCTGACCCACTACCAGGCACAACGCCGGATCCGAAGTCAACCCCCGAAGGACTTACGGAGCCGACCACTAAGCCCCCTTCGGGGGTGTACGGGGCAGCCGGGTCGCCGCCGCCGCGGCGAACAGGCAGAACCCGAGCACCCACCAGAACGTGTCGCCGAACGCCGCGGAGACGTCCGCGCCCCGCTCCGTGAGCCGGCTCTCCAGCACCACCGCCAGGGCCGCCGTGCCCACCGAACCGCCCACCGTGTTCAGCAGGTTGAGCGCACCGGCGGCCCGCGGCAGCTGCTCCGGCTCGATGCGGCTGTAGACGATGTTCATCACCGGCGCGCCGATCATCGACATCCCGAAGCCCCGCACCACCAGCGCGGCGACGATCACCGCGTCCGGCACCCCGTGGCCCAGCCAGGTGAACGGGGCCGTGCCGGCGAGGATCAGCACGATGCCCGCCACCACCAGGGTCCTCGGCGCCACCTTGACGATGGTCCGGTTGACGAGCACCGAACCGGCCGCCGCCCCCAGCCCCTGGGGAGCGAGCAGCAGCCCCGCCTCCCACGCCGACATGGACCGGCCCGACTGGAAGTACAGCGGCAGCAGGAACATCGTGCCGAACACCGACGCCCCCAGCACCACCAGCGCCAGCGCGGCGGCCCCGAACGGCGGCCGGGCGAACAGCCGGGGATCGACCAGCGGGGTGGCGCGCGTGCGCAGCCCGTGCGCGGTGAACGCGCCCAGCATCACCGCACCGGCCACCACCCCCGCCGTCGCCGGGACCGTGCGCCCGTGGGCGACCTCGGTCAGCCCGTACACCAGCGCCGCGAGCCCCGGGGACAGCAGCAGCGCGCCCCGCAGGTCGAATGCGGTGCGCCCGGGGGCCGGGGGCACCACCGGCACATGGCGGCGGGCCAGCAGCATCGCGGCCGCGCCGATCGGCAGGTTGATCAGGAACAGCCACGGCCACGGCGCCACGGCCAGCACGGAACCGCCGGCCAGCGGGCCGAAGACCGGTGACAGCAGCGGAACCACGGCGACGACGCTGATGACCTTCCCGGTGCGTCCCGGTCCCGCCACCCGCGCCAGCAGCGCCTGCCCGGTCGCCGGAAGCAGCCCGCCCCCCAGCCCCTGGACCACGCGGAACACGATGAGGCTGGTCACCGACCAGGCCGCCGCGCACAGCAGCGAGCCCAGCAGGAACACGCCGACCGCCGCGAGCCAGACCCGCCGGCCGCCGAACCGGCCGGCCAGCCAGCCGGACGCGGGGACGGCGGCGACGACGGCCAGCAGATAGGCCGTGGTGACCCACTGGATCTCGGCGACCGACGCGCCGAACTCCTCGGTGAGCCGGTCGAGTCCGACGCTGACGATGGTCGCGTCGAGCGAGGCCATGAACGTGCCGAGGACCAGGATGAACGCGACGCGCAGCAGATCCCGGTCCACGCGCCCGTCCGGTGGCGCGGTCGCCGCGGTCATCGGTCCTCCAGGAGGGCCCGCACGTCCGCGTCGAGGTGCTGCTCCAGGTTCCGCAGCAGCTCGACGAGCCGGTCCGCGAGACCGGTGACGTCCGTGCCGGCCCGGTGGGCGAGGACGCCCGTCCAGCCGTCGCCGTCCGGCATCACGGTCAGGGTCGCGGGGTGGTGGGTGGATTCCCGGAACCGGGTGGCGAGCACGGTCAGTCCGGGGGCGGGTTCGCGCAGCCGCTCCGGGTCGACCGGGTAGTTCTCGAACACCACCATGCTGTCGAACAGCCGGCGCCGGCCGGTGATCCGCTCCAGGTCGGCCAGGGCCACGTGGTGGTGCTCGACCAGCTCGCGCTGGCGGGCCTGCAGGCCGGTGAGCGCGGCGGCCAGCGTGCCGTCGAGCCGGGCCCGCACCGGCACGGTGTTGGCCAGCAGGCCGATGATCTCCTCCACGCCGTCCAGCTCCGGGGGCCGGCTGGAGACCATGGCGCCGAAGCAGACGTCCCGCAGTCCTGAGCGCCGGGCGAGCAGCACCGCCCAGGCGCCCTGGACCAGGGTGTTCGGGGTCAGGCCGCGTCCGGCGGCGAGCCGGGTCAGCCGGTCCACGAGCGCCGCGTCGAACGTGATGACCTCGGGCTCCTGCCAGGCCGGGCCGCTGTCGCCGCCGCCCAGGTAGTCGCCCTCGGGCAGCCCGTCGAGTTCGGCCGCCCAGGCGTCCAGGTCCGGTTCGTGCTCCGCGCACCAGTCGAGGTAGGCGGCGAACGGGACGGGGGCCGGCAGCTCGGGCGCGCGGTTCCCGGTGCGCGCGGTGTACAGGGCGAACAGCTCGCCGAGGACGCGCGGTGCGGACCAGCCGTCGGAGAGGGCGTGATGGCTGGTCAGGACGAGGTCGGCGCGCTCGGGGCCGCGCCGGATCACGGTGATCCGGTAGAGCGGGCCGCGGGCGAGGTCGAAGGGTTCGGCCAGGTCGGCGGCGAGCACCTCGTCGGCCGGGGCGTCGGTGACGCGGAACTCCGGCCGGGGCGCGGCCGGGACGACGGCGAACGAGGCGGGGAAGACCGCGCCCAGGTTCGGGTGCCGGGCCAGCAGGTCGTCGCCCGCGCCGCGCAGCGCGTCGGTGTCGAGCGGGCCGGCGAGCGAGAACACCGACTGCACGGTGTACGGGTCGGGGCGCTCGGTGCGCGAGTGCCGCAGCATCACCTCCTGGAGCGGTGCGAGCGGCTGCACGGCGGCGCCCGGACGGTCCCCGAGCGCGCCGGTTCCGGGCGCGTCGGCGAGCCGCAGCAGCGCGGCCTCCAGGTGCCCGGCCAGTTCCTCGATCTCCGTGCCGGTGAACAGCGCGGCCGGCCAGGTGATCCGCACACCGAGCGCGTCGTCGCGGACCAGGGCGTTGACCATCAGGCTGTACGGGAGGGGCATCGGGCCGGAGCCGTCCGAGCCGAGCGGGTCGGCGTCCGGGGCCGGCTGCCAGGGCGTCTCCGTGTCGGGGGCGCCGGGGTACTGGCCGAGGTAGTTCCAGGCGATCTCCGGCCGGACCGGGTCGAGGAGCCCGGCCGCGGTGAGGATGCCGTGGCCGAGGCCGTCGCCCTGGGCGCGCAGCCGCTCGCGGACGGCCGGTACGTCGTCGTCGGCGGCGAGCCGGACGGGGTGGATCGCGGTGAACCAGCCCACGGTCTGGGAGAGGTCCACCTCGCGGGGCCGGCCGTGGCTCTCCAGGGCGACCAGCAGTTCGGGGGTGCCGCGCCAGTCGCGTACCGCCCGTGCCAGGGCCGTGAGCAGCACGGCGTCCGGGGTGGTGCGGTGGGCGGCCGGGAGGGTGGTGACCAGGGCGCGGGTGGCGTCCGCGCCGAGCCGGATCTCGTGGTGCGCGGCGGTGTCCACGGTGTCGCGGGCGGGGTCGAGCGGCCGGGTGAGGGGCGCGGTGGCCGTCATCCGCCGCCAGTGCGGGAGTTCGTGGCGCCGGTCGGCGTCGCGCAGGGTGCGGGCCCAGCCGAGGAAGGACTGGCCGTGCCGGGTGAGTGCGCCCCCGTCGTGGGCGTGCCGGAGGTCGTCCAGGAGGATGCGCCAGGACACCCCGTCGGCCACCAGGTGGTGGGCGAGCAGGACGAGCCGGCCGGGCCGGTCGGGTCCGGCGTCCACGTGGATCGCGCGCAGCAGGGGGCCGGTGCGCGGGTCCATCGCGGCGCGTGCCGCCGCGATCGCGGCGTCGGCCGCGGCGCGCGGGTCGCCGTCCGCGGGGACGCGGGTCAGGACGTCGGCGCCGGTGACCTCGCCCACCGGCGGGATGTGCAGGACGTCGTGCGCGGCGCCGAGGCGGGCGCGCAGCACGTCGTGCCGGGCCAGCAGGGCGTCGAGCACGGTGCGCCAGTGGTTCTCGTCGCCGCCGGCCGGTACGCAGACCTCGACCCACTGGCAGAAGCCGTCGGCGGCCCGGCCCGCGCGGTGCAGCAGGTCGCGCATGACCGGGGTCAGCGGGGCGTCGCCCACGGCCGGGGCGGCCTCGCCGCCGAGGGCGCGGGCGCGGGCGGCGATTCCGGCGACGGTCTCGCCGTCGAACACGTCCTTCGGGCTCAGCCCGAGCCCCTGGCGGCGTACCCGCGAGACCAGTTGGAGGGAGACGATGCTGTCACCGCCGATGTCGAAGAAGTTGTCGTCGGGGCCGATGTCGTCGCGGCCCAGGACGTCCCGGAACACGGCGAGCAGCAGCTCCTCCGCCTCGGTGGCGGGTTCGCGCCGGGCGGCGGAGCCGGTGGCGGGGGCGGGCAGCGCGGCGGCGTCCAGCTTGCCGCTGGGGCTGAGCGGAAGGCGGTCCAGGGGGACGAGCGCGGTGGGCACCATGTGGTCGGGCAGCCGCTCGGCGAGGTGGGCGCGCAGCGCGGCGGGGTCGAAGCCGGCGTCGTCGGTCGGGATGACGTAGCCGACGAGCCGGCCCTCGCGCAGGACGACGGCGCAGGCGCGGACGGCCGGGTGGCCGGTGAGGACGGTCTCGATCTCGCCCAGTTCGACGCGGAAGCCGCGCACCTTGATCTGGTGGTCGGCGCGGCCGAGGAAGACCAGCTGGCCGTCGTGGCGCCGGCGCACCAGGTCGCCGGTGCGGTACATGCGGGTGCCGGGCGGGCCGTAGGGGTCGGCGACGAAGGTGCCGGCGGTGCGGCCGGGGCGGCCGAGGTAGCCGCGGGCCAGGCTGGGGCCGCCGAGGTACAGCTCCCCGGTGACGCCGACGCCGACCGGCTGGAGTCCGCCGTCGAGGACGTAGGCGCGGACGTTGGGGTCGGGGCGGCCGATGGGCAGCGGTCCGGCGTCGTCCGGATCGTAGTGCCAGGTGGTGGAGTTGATGGTGACCTCGGTGGGGCCGTAGGCGTTGAACAGCGCCCTTCGGCCCCGGCCCCAGCGGTGGGCGAGTTCCGGATCGAGGCGTTCGGCGCCGACGACGAAGAGCACGTCGGGGTCGACGGTGCGGTCGTCGGGCATGGCGGCCAGGAACGACGGCAGCAGGTTCACGCCGGTGACCCGGTGCTCCGCGATGTAGTCGAGGAGTTCGTCGCCGGGGACGCGGACCTCCTCGGGGGCGATGACGGAGGTCCCGCCGGACAGCAGCGGCACCATGGTCTGCCAGAACGCCACATCGAAGCCGGTCGAGGCGAAGTGCAGATAGCGGTCGTGCTCGGTGACGCCGACGACCTCCTCCTGGAGGGCGATGAGGTCGGGCACGCCCCGGTGGGTGACGCCGACGCCCTTGGGGCGGCCGGTGGTGCCGGAGGTGTAGATGACGTACGCGAGGGCGTCGTCGGTGAGCCGGGCGCGCGCCTCGGCCGGGTCAGTGTCGGGTACGGAGGCCAGGGTGGCCGGGTCGTCGAGGCGCAGGACGGGCAGGTCGCGGTCGACGGGCAGTTCGGCGCCGGTGGTCACCACGGCCGCCGGCGCGATGTCGTCGAACATGTACGCGAGCCGTTCGCGCGGGTAGGCCGCGTCCATCGGTACGTACACCGCACCGGCCTTGGCCACGCCGAACAGGGCGACGGTCATCTCGACGTCCCGGCCGATGAGGACCGCGACGGGGTCCTGGGGCCGGACGCCGCGGGCGATGAGCGCGTGGGCGAGCCGGTTGGCCTGCCGGTCGAGTTCGTCGTAGGTGAGGCTGCGGTCGCGGCAGACCAGTGCCTCGGCGCCGGGCTTGCGGCGGACCCAGTGGGCGAACTCCGCCAGCCAGTGGCCGCGTTCCCGGGCGGGGACGATCTCGGTGCCGGTGCGCAGGACGCGGGCCCGCTCGCCGGCGTCGAGGGTGGGCAGGACGAGCGCGGGCCGGTCCGGGTCGTCGGTGATCTCGCGCAGCAGGTTGAGCAGCCAGCGGCCGTAGTCGCGGACGGTGTCCCGGTCGAAGGCGCGGGGCTGGTAGCCGAGGCCGATGGTGATCTCGTCGCCGGGTATCACGATGACGGTGAGGGCGTAGTGGGTGGCGTCGGTGATGTCCACGCCGGTGAGGTCGAGGCCGGGGGCGAGCGGGGTGCGGGTGCGGCTGGAGAGCGGGAAGTTCTCCATGACGAGCATGGTGTCGAAGAGTTCGCCGATGCCGGCCGCCCGCTGGATGCCGGGCAGGCCCACGTGGTGGTGGTCGGCGAGGGCGACGCTCTCGGCGTGCACCCGGGCCATGAGGTCGGTGACGGTGCGCTGTGCGTCGTACCGGACGCGGACCGGGACGGTGGTGCCGAGCTGGCCGATCATCGACTCGACGCCGTCGACCTCGGCGGGCCGGCCGGAGACCGGGCAGCCGAACACGACGTCGCGGCGGCCGGTGAGCCGGCCGAGCAGCAGGCCCCAGGCGGTCTGCAGGACGGTGGTCAGGGTGATGCCCCGGTCGCGGGCGAAGGCGCGCAGCCGGTCGCTGAACTCGCGGTCCAGCTCGACGGTTTCGCGGCCGGGCCGTTCGGTGCCGGTGGAGGTGGCGGCGGGGGCCAGCCGGGTGGCGTCCTCGACGCCGGCGAGCGCCTCGCGCCAGGCGGTGAGCGAGGCGTCCCGGTCGCGGCCGGCCAGCCAGCGGAAGTACTCCTGGAGCGGCGGGGAGACGGGGGCGGCGGGGCCGCCCCCGAGTTCGGCGTAGATCGCGAGGAGGGTGCGGCCGACGATCGGCATGGACCAGCCGTCGAGCAGGGCGTGGTGGTTGGTGATGACGAGCTTGTGCTCGGCGGGTCCGACGCGGGAGAGCAGGAAGCGGATGAGCGGGGGCACGGCCGGGTCGAAGGGGCGTTCCAGGTCGGCGCGGGCGGCCTCGGCGAAGTCGTCGTCGCGCCGCCATTCCAGGGCGACGCCGGCGGGTATCACCTGGATCACGTCGTCGCCGGCGGTGGCGAGGTGGACGCGCAGGGCGGGGTGGCGGCGCAGCAGTTCGCGGGCGGCGCGTTCCATCCGGTCGGGGTCCAGTTCGCCGGACAGGGTGGTGACGGCCTGGACGACGTAGACGTCGGTGTCCGTCTCGTCCCGTACCAGGGTGTGGAAGGAGAGTCCGACCTGGAGCGGGGTGGCGGGCAGTACGTCGCTGACGCGGCCGGTGCGTTCCAGGGCGTCGATGGTGTCCTGGTCGAGGTCCACCAGCGGCAGGTCGCTGGGGGTGAGTCCGCCGTCGGTGTGCAGGGCGTGCGCGGCCAGGGCGTCCAGCGCGGCGGCCCAGGCGTCCTGGAGGGCGGTGACGGCGCCGGCGCCGAGGATCTCGCCGGCGGCGGTCCACTCGACGGCGAGGCGGGGTGCGTCGCCCTCGTGGACGAAGCAGTTGAGGGCGAGCACCTGTTCCAGGGCCTTGGCGTCCGGTTCGGTGACCGAGAAGGCGTCGTGCTCGGGCAGCCGCCAGCCCTCGGCGGCCTGCGGGGCGAACCGGCCCAGGTAGTTGAGCAGTACGTCCGGCGGCGGGACCGCCGCGAGGGCGGGGCTCGTCTCCGGGTCGAGGTGGCGCAGCACCCCGTAGCCGATGCCGCCGTCCGGGACGGCGCGGCGGGCCTCCTTGGCGGCGCGCAGGACGTCGCGGACGTCGTCGGAGGCGGGGACGCGCACGGGGAACTCGCTGGTGAACCAGCCGACCGTGCGGGCCAGGTCGAGGTGTTCGCGGCCGTGGCCCTCCAGCGAGACGGTGACGGCGTCGTCGCGCAGGCCCCAGCCGCGCAGGGCGAGGACGAGGGCGGCGAGCAGCACCTCGTCCACGCCGGCCCGGTAGGCGGCGGGCAGGGTGGTGAGGAGGGCCTCGGTGGTCTCGGGCGAGGCGGTGGTGACGGTGCGCCGGGCGGTGGCCGCGGTGTCGCGGGCGGGGTCGAGGGGGCGGGCGCCGAGCCGGGGCGAGGAGTCCAGCGCGGTGCGCCAGTGGGCGAGTTCGCCGCGCCGGGCGCCGCCCGCACCCTGTTCGGCGAGGACCCGGGCGTGCCGGCGCCAGGACGTGCCGGCGGGTTCGGGGGTGCCGCCGGCGCAGGCGGTGTGGAGGTCGGGGAGCAGGACGCGCCAGGAGACGCCGTCCATGGCGAGGTGGTGCACGACGACGACCAGCCGGTCCGGTTCGCCGTCCGGGGTGCGCAGCAGGGCGGCGCGCACCAGGTCGCCGGTGCGCGGGTCGAGTGCTCCGGCCAGCCGCCGGGCGAGGGCGTCCACCTCTTCGCCGCGGGTCTCCTCGACGGCGGCGCGGACCGTGCCGCGCGGCAGCACCTCCAGGCCGTCGGCGACGCGCAGCCGCAGGGCGTCGTGGTGGTCGAGGAGGGTCTGTACGCCCCGGTCCAGCTGCTGCGGGGTGAGGGCGTCCACGTACAGGGCGGTCCACTGGGCGTATCCGGCGACGGTGTCGACGTCCGGGTGCGGGTCGAGCAGGGCGCGCACGATGGGCGGGGCCGGTACGGGGCCGGCCGGCTCGTCGGCGGGGCCCGTGGTCTCTTCGAGGAGTTCGGCCGATGCGGCGAGCGCGGCGAAGGTGCGGCGGTCCAGCAGGTCCTTGGGGCGCAGGCCGAGGCCGCGGGCGCGGAGTCTGCTGCTGACGGTGATGGCGGTGATGCTGTCCCCGCCGAGGGCGAAGAAGTCGTCGTCCACGCTCACCCGTTCGACGTCGAGCGCTTCGGCGAGGACGGCGCACAGCAGCCGTTCGCGGTCGGTGCCCGGCTCCCGGCCGCCGCCGGGCAGGGCGGGGGCGGGCAGGGCGGCGCGGTCGAGCTTGCCGTTGGGGGTGACGGGCAGGGCGTTCAGGACGACGACGGCGGCGGGCACCATGGGGGCGGGCAGCCGCTCGGCGAGCAGGGTGCGGGCCTCGTCGCCGGTGAGGGAGGCGGACACGATGTAGCCGACGAGCCGGGAGGAGAGGACGCGGGCGGCGGCGGCGGTGACGCCGGGCAGGGCGGCGAGCGCTTCCTCGACCTCGCCGGTCTCCACCCGGTGGCCGCGGATCTTGACCTGTCCGTCGCCCCGGCCGCCGTACTCCAGGCCGCGGCCGGGCAGCCAGCGGGCCAGGTCTCCGGTGCGGTACATCCGGTCGCCGGGGGCGCCGAACGGGTCGGCGACGAAGCGTTCGGCGGTGGCGGCGGGGCGGCCGAGGTAGCCGCGGGCCAGGTGGGGGCCGGCCAGGTACAGTTCGCCGGCGGTGCCGGGCGGTACGGGCTGCAGGGCGTTGTCCAGGACGTAGACCCGGGTTCCGGCGAGGGGGTGCCCGATGACGGGGTCGCCGTCGTCGACGCGGGCGGTGGTGCTGTCCACGGTGGCTTCGGTCGGCCCGTACATGTTGCGTGCGGGGATGCCGGAGGCGGCGACGCGGCGCCACAGGGCGGGTGGGGTGGCCTCGCCGCCGAGGACGAGCAGGGCGGGCGGCAGGTCGAACAGGCCGGCGTCGATGAGCGGGGCCGCCATCGAGGGGGTGGTGTCCACGATGTCGATGCCGTCGCGGGCGTACGCGGCGAGCAGGGCGTCGGCGTCGCGGGTGGTGTCGGCGTCGTAGATGTGGAGTTCGTGCCCGCACAGCAGCCAGACGAGGTGTTCGAAGGCGGAGTCGAAGGCGAAGGAGTAGGTGTGCGCGGCGCGCAGCCGTCGCCCTGCGGCCCGTTCGGCCTCGGCGACGACGGTGGCCCGCTGGTGGTGCAGCAGTCCGGCGATGCCGCCCGCGCGGCCGAGTACGCCCTTGGGCCGGCCGGTGGAGCCGGAGGTGTGGATGACGTAGGCGAGGTCGTCGGGGTGGCGGGGGCGGGAGAGTTCGGCGGTGGCCAGCGGGGCGCCGGAGAGCGCGGCGGCCTCGTCGGCGAGGGTCTTCCAGGGCAGTCCGTCGACGGTGCCGTCGGTGAGGACGAGGGCGGGGCGGGTGTCGTCGATGAGTCCGCGCAGCCGCTCGGCCGGGTGTGCGGCGTCCAGCGGCAGGAAGGCGGCGCCCGCGTCGAGGACGGCGAGCAGGGCGACTACGGCGTCGGCGGAGCGCGGCAGGGCGAGGGCCACCACGTCCTCGGCGCCGATGCCCCGGGCGCGCAGGGCGCGGGCCACGCGGTGGACGCGGTCGGCGAGTTCGGCGGCGGTGAGCCGTTCGGCGCCGCAGACCAGGGCGGTGCGGCCGGGGCCGGCCGCGGCCATCGCGTCGAGCGCGGCGGGTATGCCGGCGGGGGTGCCGGGCAGGGCGGGCGGGCTCCACCGGTCGAGCAGTGCGGCGGTGTCGGCGGCGAGGGCGATCCGGGCGACGGGCAGGCCGGCGGTCAGTCCGGACAGCAGGGCGCGCAGGGCGCTCATCAGGGCGTCCACGGCGGCCTGGTCCTTGGCGCGGGCGTCGACCTCGAAGCCGAGCAGGAGGCCGCCGTCGCGGGTCGGCAGCACACTGAGGCCCATGTCCTCGGGCGGGCCGCCGGCGACGTTGCGCATCACGCCGGCCGCACCGGCGAAGTCAAGGGTCAGGTCGAATGCCTTGAGGTTGATGCCGCGTCCGTGCAGCAGCGCGCCCGCGCCGGGCACGCCGAGGTCGCGGGGCAGGTCCTCGCCCCGGTAGCGCTGGTGGTCGCGCATCTCGCGCATGGCGGCGGCGACCCGCCGGCTCAGCTCGCCGAGCCGGTCGCCGCCGCGCACGGTCACCCGCAGCGGCAGCACGTTGACCGCCATGGAGGGGGTGCGCAGGGCGGTGGAGCCGGTCCGGCACATCAGCGGGAGGGCGAAGACGACGTCGGTGCGGCCCAGCATGCGGTGCAGGAAGGCGGCGTAGCAGGCGATCAGCGCCTCGCCCCAGGCGACGCCCTCGGCGGCGGCGAAGGCGCGCAGGGCGGCGGTCTCCTCGGGGCCGATCTCGGCGCGCGCGGTGAGCGTACGGGCGGGGGCGCCGCCGGCGGGGCCGTCGTCGGCGGCGAGGTCGGGCAGCGGGGTGAAGCGTTCGACCCAGTAGGCGCGGTCCTCGGCGGCCCGGTCGCTCTCCCGGTAGGCGGTGTCCTCGGCGACGAGCGCCGCGAACGCGCCGAAGTTCGCGCGGGGCGGCTCGGTGGCGCGGACGAGGGCGGTGTAGTGGGCTGCGGTGCGCCGGGCGAGCATGGCGGCGGTGTAGCCGTCGAAGACGAGGTGGTGGCCGAGCTGGGTGTACCAGACCTCGCGGTCGGAGAGCCTGATGACGGTACGCGCGTACAGCGGGCGGTCCGTCATGCCCCGGGTGGCCTCGGCGAGCCGGGCGCGTTCGGCGGTGACGTACTCGCGGGCCGCGGCGGCGGGGTCGTCCTCGGTGCTGAGGTCGATGACCGGGGGCAGGGCGACGGGGTCGGTGCCGACCGCCTGGCGCGGTCCGTCCGGGGTGTCGTACACCCGGAGCCGGAGGCTTTCGGCCTCCTCGGTGGTGGCCCGGACCGCGTGGGCGAGGGCGTTCGTGTCGACCGGTTCGCCGCCGGTGATCTCGATGACGTCGCCGACGACGTAGTAGGGCGAGTCGGGTTCGATGCGCTGGGCGTTCCAGATGCCGAGTTGGGCGCCGGTCAGGGGGAGAAGGCCGTCCGGGGACACGCTCGCGGTGGTCAACTTACTCTCCTTGCAGGGTGGGGACGACCATCGGAGTTCCGGTCACGGGGTCCGGGACGACGACGCTGGGCAGGTCGAACACGTCCTTGATCAGCGTGGCGTCCACGATGTCCGCGGGGTCGCCCTCGGCGACCACGGAACCGGCCTTCATGGCGATCAGGTGGTCGGCGAAGCGGCATGCCTGGTTGATGTCGTGCAGGACGGCGACGACGGTGCGGCCCTCGTTGCGCAGCCGGGCGAGCAGGCCGAGCAGTTGGTACTGGTGGGTGATGTCGAGGAACGAGGTGGGTTCGTCGAGCAGCAGGTAGGGCGTCTCCTGGGCGAGCACCATGGCCATCCAGACCCGTTGCCGCTGGCCGCCGGAGAGTTCCCGTACGAACCGGTCGGCGAGGTCGGCGACGCCGGCCGCGGCCAGCGCCCCGTCGACGGCCGCCTGGTCGCCGTCCGACCACAGGGCCAGCAGCGACTGGTGCGGGAAGCGGCCGCGGGCCACGAGCCGGCGGACCTTGATGTCCTCGGGCGCGGTGGGGTCCTGCGGCAGGAAGCCGAGGTGTTTGGCCAGCGCCTTGGTGCCGAAGGCGCCGACCTCGCGGCCGTCGAACTCGACGTGTCCGGAGTGCGGTTTCAGCAGCCGGACCAGCGCGCTGAGGAGGGTGGACTTCCCGCAGGCGTTGGGGCCGACGACGGCGGTGAACGCGCCGTCGGGTATGTCGAGGGTGAGCCGCGTGGACACGACCCGGTCTCCGTAGCGCAGGGTGATGTCCCGCGCAGTCAGGCGTGCGGTCACGCGCGCCTCACCTCCTTGGTCAGCAGCCAGATCAGGTAGCAGCCGCCGATCGCGGTGCTCACGACGCCCACGGGCAGGGCGACGGGCGCGAGCAGCATCTGGGCCAGCAGGTCCGCGCCCTGGAGCAGGACGGCTCCGGTCAGCGCGGCGGGGAGCAGGGGGATGCCGGCGGCACCCGCGAGCCGGCGGCCGATCTGCGGGGCGGCCAGCGCGATGAACGCGATGGGCCCGGCCACGGCGGTGACGGTGGCGGTGCAGCCGACGCCGACGAGGACCATCAGCAGCCGCAGCCGGTCGAGTCCGACTCCGGTGGTGACGGCGATCGGGTCGCCGAGTGCCGCCTGGTGCATGGCGTGGGCGCGGGTGGTCATCAGGAGCAGCAGTACGGCGATGACGGTGAAGGGGATGCCCAGATCCTCCCAGCCGACGCCGTTGAGCGAGCCGGCGCTCCAGCCGACGGCGGCGATCGCCACCTCCAGTTCGGCGCGGAGCACGATCCAGGAGTTGATCGCGGTGACCATGGCGTTGACGGCGATGCCGATGACCACGAGCCGCAGCCCGGAGAAGCCGTGTTCGAGCGAGAGCAGGTAGATGGCGGCGGCGACGACGAGCCCGCCGGCCACGGAGCCGATCGCGAGCTGTGCGGAGGTGCCCGACAGTACGGTGATGGCGACCAGGGCGCCGGTGTAGGCGCCGGCGTCGAGGCCGATGACGTCGGGGCTGCCCATGGGGTTGCGGGTGAGGTTCTGGAAGACGGCCCCGGCGACGCCGAGCGCGGCGCCGAAGACGAGACCGGCCAGTACGCGCGGCAGCCGCCAGTCCCGGATCACCACGGAGTGCTCCGTACCGGTGAGGACGGCGAACACCCGTGCGGGGGACGACCATGACGCCCCGTAGCAGAGGCCCAGCAGGCCGAGGCCGAGGATCAGGGCGAGCAGTACGGCGACGAGCGCCACCGTACGGCGTTCGGCGCGCAGTCCGAGCAGGTTCACAGCTCCCCCGCCCCGTGGCGGCGGACCGCCCAGATCAGCATGGGGCCGCCGAGGAACGCGGTGACGATGGCCACGGGGACCTCGCCGGTGGGCAGCAGGACGCGGGAGGCGATGTCGGCCACCAGCAGCAGGACGGGCCCGAGCACCATGGTGTAGAGGATCAGCCAGGGTACGGAGCCGGCGGCGGGTTTGCGTACGAGGTGGGGCACGATCAGTCCGACGAAGAGGATGGGCCCGGCCACGGCCGTCGCCGCGCCGCTGAGCACGGTGATGAGGACGAGGGTGACGACCCGGACCCGGCCGACGTGGGCACCCAGGGTGTGCGCCACGTTGTCGCCGAGGGTGAGGGCGTTGAGGGCCCGGCTCAGCAGCAGCGCGCCGGCCAGCGAGACCGCGATCGCGGTCAGCGGCCATTCCAGCGGGGCCTGTTCGCGCCCGGCGAGGGTGCCGACGGACCAGAAGCGGTAGACGTCGAAGGTGTCGGGGAGCATGAGGCGCAGCCCGAGTGAGACGCCGCTGAGCACGGCGGTCAGCGCCACTCCGGTGAGGACCAGGCGCAGGGGCGAGCTCCGGCCGACCGCGGCGACCAGCAGCGCCGCGATCGCGGAGCCGATGACGGCGAAGCCGAGCTGGCCGGTCTGGCCGGAGGCCAGACCGATCGCGGACCCGATGGTGACGGCGAACCCGGCACCCGCGGTGACCCCGAGGATGCCGGGCTCGGCCAGCGGGTTGCGGGCGAGCGTCTGGATCAGCGCGCCGGCCACGGCCAGCGCGGCGCCCACGGCGACGGCGAGCAGCGCGCGCGGTGCGCGTACGTCCCGTACGACGACGTGGTCGTCGGTGCCCGCGTAGTCGAACAGCGCGCGTACGACCTCGCCGGGGGCGACGTGGCGGGCCCCGACGCCCATGCTGAGGACGGCGAGTACGGCCAGCAGCACCAGTCCGCCGGCGAGGAAGGCGGTCCGGGAGACGGCCCGCCGGGTTCCCGCCGTCTCGGACGCGCGGCCCGCGACGGTCACCGGTTCAGCAGCGGAGCGAGCGACTTGTCGATCGCGTCCAGGGTCAGCAGGGCCTCGCCGTAGGTGGCGGCCTCGGTGTAGCGGTACGGGAAGACCTTGCCGGCCTTGACGGCGGGCAGGTTCTTCCAGAGCTTGGAGTCCAGGACGTACTTGACGGACTCCGAGACGCTGCCGTCGGCGTTGACCGAGTACGTCAGGACGTCGGCCTCGCCGAAGGCCTCGGGAAGCTCCTCGATGGAGGGGTACTCGCTGACCGCGCGGGAGCCCGGTCCGGGCTCCTTGACCTTGCCGTAGTAGGTGATGCCCAGGTCCTCGGCGATGTTGGTGCCCCAGGAGCCGTTGAACTCGCGCTGGAAGGTGCCCTTGGCGGTGTCGCCGTACGCTCCGACGTGGCCGAACTTGAGCTTCGGCAGGACGTCCTTGTACTTGTCGGCCAGCTCGGCGGCCTTGGTGTCGTACGCCTTCTTCTGGGCGTCGAACTGCTCCAGCGCGCCGGCGGCGTCGGCCTGCTTGCGGGAGAGGTCGCGCCAGGCGGACGGCACGCTGGGGCCGATCGCGACGACGGGGGCGATGGATTCGAGCCGCTTCATGTCGATGTCGCCGAGCACGGGGGCCGGCACGCCGATGACGATCAGGTCGGGTTCGGCCTCGGCGACGGCCTCGTAGTTGGTCTCGGCCGCCTGCTCGCCCGCCACCTTGGTGAGCTTCTTGTAGGTGGCCAGGTCCTCCTTGTTCATCATCGGTTCGCCGCGCTTCCACGACGAGATGCCGACCAGGGGTGCGTCGGCCTGGATGAGCGCGGGCACGGCGTAGCCGGTGGCCACCACACGCTTGGGGTTCGCCGGGATCTTGATCTTGCCGTTGTCCGCGGTGAACACCCGGGTCTTGCTCTTCTCCGGGGCGGAGTCCGATCCGCCGTCGGAGGACGACCCGCATCCGGTCAGTGCGAGGGCCAGCGCGACGACGCCGACCAGGCCGGACGATCTGCGTATGGACATTCCGAAGCTCCTTGCTACTTAGGTAAGGCTCACCTTAGTTGATGGCCTTTCGGCAGGACAACTCGGGGTGGCGGGGCCCCGGTCCGGCCGGTCGTTCAGTGGTCGTGCCCGTGCTCGTGGTCATGCCCGTGGTCGTGGTCGTCCTCGTCGAAGTCCGCGACGCCGCGCTTCCAGTAGCCGGTGATGTCGTAGTCCGCCTTGTCCAGGCGCAGTTCGTCCCGGACCCAGCGGCGCAGCGGCTTGATCTGCCCGGCCTCGCCGGCGACCCAGACGTAGGCCCGCTCCCCCTCGGGCACGGTCACCGCGGTCACGGCGCGGACCAGCGCGTCGCCGGAGCCGGCGGGCCGCTCGCCCCGGTGCAGCCAGCGCACCTCGAAGCCCTCGGGCGCGTCCAGTTCGATCTGCTCGCGGGCGCCCGCGACCTCGACGAAGGCCCAGCCCCTGGCCGTCCGGGGCAGCTCCTCCAGCCACCGCGCGACGGCGGGCAGGGCGGTGAGGTCGCCGACGAGCAGATAGCGGTCGTAGGTGTGGGGCACGATCAGTCCGCCGGGCGGGCCCGCGACATGGATGGTGTCGCCCGGCTGCGCCTTGCCGGCCCAGTCCGAGGCGAGTCCGCCCTCGTGCACGGCGACGTCGATGTCGATCTCGCCGGTGGCGGGGTCGTAGCGGCGCACGGTGTACTCGCGGGAGGTGGGCACCGGCCGGGGCCAGCGCAGCATCGACCCGTTGCGCTCGGGCAGCCGCAGGGTGCCGTCCGGCTCCCGGAAGATCAGTTTCACGTGCTCGTCGGGCGCGTGGGCCTCGAACCCCTCGGTTCCGGGTCCGCCCAGCGTCACGCGCAGCAGCCCGGCGCCGACGGGGGCCGTGCGTACGACCTCGGCCTCCCGGATGCCGATCGGGTAGCCGACCTTCTCGGCGTGCCGCCCCTCGCGCACCTCGGCGATCCGGGCCAGATGGCGGTCGCGGTGGTCGATCCGACTCATGCGCCCTCACCCGCCAGCAGCGTCTGCCAGTGGGCGAGTTCGGGCTGCTCGAAGAGGTCGGGGAACTCCAGCGTGGTCGCCCCCGCCGCACGCCAGCGCTCGACCAGAGTCATGATCCGCATCGAGTCGAGCCCGAGGTCGACCAGATTGTCGTCGGACGCGATCTCGCCGGGCTCACAGCCCAGCAGTTCGGCGATGTCGGCCCTGACACGGTCGGGCGACAAGGTCGGACTCATCGGGGTACTCCTTCGGGGGTGGGCCGCCGGCAGGCAGCCGAAGCGGCGGTTCTACGGGGCCCGGCGAGCGGTCCGATAAGCGAACGGGCGCCCCGAGCGGGACTGTTCGCGGGATACGGGGGCGGCGGAGGCGCCGGCGGGCCCGCCGGGGAACCGGGGCGCGCGGCGGGAGATCACGGACGCGGCGCAGCGCGGCGCGCGCGGCGTCGCCCGCCATGGGGCGCATCGGCCTCCCCCTGATTCCACGCCCACACAGTCCCCCTCAAGACAAGGCGAGGCTAACCTAACATCGACAGGTACGACACGGGCACCCCGCCCACCAACCGGGCGGCCGGAGTGCGCAGTTCGCGTACCGGACTCCACCGCACGCTTCACGCCATCCTCTGCACGAACAGGCGAACTTAGGTTACCCTCACCTAACCTACCGTAGGGGCTGCTCCGGGTGAAGACCCGCGGCAGGCGTACCGCCGCACGGCCCGGCACAGCTCCTCCCCCGCACCTTCATCCCTGGCTCCGCAGGACGGGGCCATCGAGATCGGAGTCCTCGTGTCGCCGGCATCCCGAGCCGCCACGCACATACCCACGGCCCACCCGGCCACCGGGGCCGCCACCTCCCTCCTGGACGCCTACGCACCCGGCGCGCGCTTCCTCGCCACACCGGGGCGCACCCTGCTGGCCGACGGCCCCGCGCGCCAAGTGCCGCACGGCGCCCGGCCGGTGGACCAGCGGGTGACGGCCGCCCTGGCCGAAGCGGCCGACGCCGGGCAGGACGCACCGGTGGTACTGGGCGCGATCCCGTTCGACCACACCGCCCCGGCCGCGCTGAGTGTGCCCGAGAGGCTGCGCACCGCCCCGCCGCTCTCCTGCGACCCGCTCATCGCACTGCCCTCGTCGCCGGCGGCCTCCCCCGACTGGGGCATCCGCCCGGTGCCGGAGCCGGACGTCTACGCGGCGGGCGTCGCCTCGGCGGTGGCCCGGATGTGGCGCGGCGAGTTCAGCAAGGTCGTCCTGGCCCGCACCCTCGAACTCACCTCCCCCGCACCGCTGGACGTGCCGGCCATGCTCCAGCGGCTGGCCCGCCGCGACCCCTCCGGCCACACCTTCGCGCTCCCCACCGGCCCCGGCCGCACCCTGATCGGCGCCAGCCCCGAACTCCTCGTCTCCCGCCGGGGCCGCCGGGTCGTCGCCAACCCGCTGGCCGGTTCCACACCGCGCAGCGACGACCTCGCCGAGGACGTGCGCCGGGCCGCCGCGCTCCTGGAGTCGGCGAAGGACCTCCACGAGCACGCCGTCGTGGTGGACGCCGTGCACCAGGCGCTCGCGCCGTACTGCTCCGGCATGACCGTGCCGCCCCGGCCGACCCTGACCCGTACCGCCACCATGTGGCACCTGTCCACCACGGTCACCGGCACGCTCACCGACCCGGCCGTCTCGGCGCTCACCCTGGCCTGCGCCCTGCACCCCACGCCCGCGGTGTGCGGCACCCCGACGGACCGGGCCCGGCAGGTGCTGGCGGAGACCGAGCCGTTCGACCGCGGCTACTTCACCGGCATGGTCGGCTGGGGCGACGCGAGCGGCGACGGGGAATGGGTGGTCACGATCCGCTGCGCCGAGGCGGAGGAGCGCACCCTGCGCCTCTACGCGGGCGCGGGCATCGTCGCCGCGTCCGAGCCGGAGGCCGAGACGGCGGAGACCGCCGCCAAGTTCCGCACCTTCCTGAGCGCGGTGGGCGCCGAGCTCTGAACCCGCTCCCCGCGCTCCCCGGTTCGGGGTTCAGGCCGCCAGGGCGGCGGGCTCCCCGAGCCGGGCGGCGGCGGTGCGCCAGGCCGCGGTGACGGCGAGCCGGGCCCGCGCGGTCGCCTCCGGTCCGTCGCCGTCCAGGACGAGCGGCGCGCCGACGTGGACGTGGAGGCGGGGCCGCCGCAGCGGGGCGGTGGCCAGTCCCGCGAGCTGCTTGACCGGTGAGCCGGAGGTGATGCGCCGGGCACCGGCCTGCCCGACCGGGACGACCGGTGCCCCGGTGCGGTGCGCGAGCCGGGCCAGCCCCCGCTGGAAGGCGCCGGGCGCGGCCTCGGCGGCGTCGTCGCGCGGCGGCAGTCCGCCCTCGGCGTAGATGAGGATGTGCCGGCCCTGTTCCAGCGCCCGCTGGGCGAGTTCGACGGACCGGCCGGCGCGGGGGTCGCCGCGGTGGACGGGGATATGGCCTTCGCGGGCGAGCGCCCGGCCCAGCACGGGCACCCGCCACAGCCCGGCCGCCGCCATGACGACGGGACGGGCGCCGAGGAGGCGGAGCGCGGCCAGCACGATCGCCGGGTCCGCGAGCGAGGTGTGGTTGGCGGCGATGATCCCGGCCGGCGGAAGAGCGGCCTCCGGGTCGGTGGTGAGCGTCAGCCGCCCGAAGGCGGGGACGAGTTGGCCGGCGCGGCGGCTGAGCATGGGGTTCTCCGGATTCGTTCGGGACGATGCCCCATCGTCGCGGTGGGCCCCGCCCGCACGCCTGAGTCGCCGTACTCATTCGCGCGTTCCCCCGCGCGTTCCTCTCGTGCCGGGAACTGCGGGCGGGCGTACGGGCATCCCCCTTCATGCCGGGTGATCGCGCGGAATGCCGGAGGGGTGCGGATGACGGTCGGGGACGAGCCGCAGGACGCGGTGCCGAAGGGCTGGGAGGACCGGTCGGGGCCGGAGCCGGAGGACGCGGTGCCCGACGGATGGAAGAACCGTCCGGGGCCGGAGCCGGAGGACGCGGTGCCCGAGGGATGGGAAGACCGTCCGGGACCGCAGGACGCGCCTCCGCCGTCGGAGCCCGAGGACGAAACCGCACCGCCGGAGCCGGAGGACGACGAGGAAGTGCCGCCTCAGCGGGTGGCTCTCGTGATGGTTCACCTGTTCGCCGCGTTCATGGTCTGCTTCATCCCCCGGAGAGTGCTGCGGGCGGGCCACTGCTCCTCGGAACCTGCCACGCCCACCGCCCCACCTGCCGTCATCGCCTCGCCGGCCGCGTCCGCTCCGGCGACGCGCCCCATGCCCCGGTCGGACCTGACCACCCCCGTGCGGATACGCGGGCCCCCGAACTGCCCGTGGAGCTGATCGGCTGGGTGGAGGCGCGCATCGACAGCACCGATACCGAGGTGCGCCGACCGGTGCGCTACGCGTTCTCCGCGCCTCCCTCACCGGATGCGACGGCGCCGACGGGCTGAGGCGGTATGGGCCGCCCGGCCCGCCGGCGTTCGCCGAATCCCCGGTCCCATGATCCCTTGAGGCCCCGCGAGATCCCGTACGGGCTATCGCTTGGCGGCGACGAAGCCCCACTGGTCGACCGGGTCGCCCTCGACCGGCCCCTCCGGACGCCACAGGCTGATCGAGCCGAAGCCCGGCTCCACCAGTTCGAGCCCGTCCGCGAAGGTGGCGACGACCTCCTTGGGGCGCGAGATGTACGGCATGGCGCCGCCGTCGGCGTACTCGTCGGAGCCGGCCCGCGTCTCCGGGGTCTCGATGGTGTCGCAGAGCATCAGATGGCTGCCCGCCGGCAGGGCGTCCAGGTAGCTCCGGAGCAGCGCCGCCGCCTCGTCCGAGTCCGCCACGTGTCCGAGCGTCGAGAGCACCATGACGGCCACCGGACGGTCGAGGTCGAGCGTGCGGGCGGCCTCGCGCAGCACGGTTCCGGAGTCCCTCAGATCCGCGTGCACATAGTCCGTCGCCCCTTCGGGGCGGCTCGTCAGCAGGGCGCGGGCGTGGGCCAGGACGATCGGGTCGTTGTCCACGTACACGATGCGCGAGGTGGGGTCGACGCCCTGGGCGACCTCGTGCGTGGAGTTGGCGGTGGGCAGTCCGGTGCCGAGGTCCAGGAACTGCCGTATCCCCGCCTCACCGGCCAGATAGCGCACCGCCCGCGCCTGGAACGCCCGTGAGGCGCGCGCTATGTCGATGATCTGCGGATACAACTCCTCCATCGTGGCCCCGAGTCGGCGGTCCACCTCGTAATTGTCCTTGCCGCCCAGCCAGTAGTTCCACACCCGCGCCGAGTGCGGTGTACTCGTGTCGATTCCGTCCACCGGCATCCGGCTGTCCCGCCCGTCAGTCATCGGCCCTCTTCACCTCGCGCACGGTCGGCACGGACGTTCGTTCTCCGTGCCGCGCGGGCCCCATGTTTCCTCACCTGCGACGACGGCACCAGGGCGGGGTACCGCACGCCTGCGGAGGCAATCGTTCCGCTCTACTGCGGGACGGTGGGCTCGAACCAGGTGGGTCCGTCGGTCAGTGCCTGCTTGATCCGCAGCAGCGCGAAGTCCGCCAGATCCGGCAGCGCGTCCACGGCGAACCAGCCCACGTCGAGGGACTCGTCGTCGTTGACCCGGGCCGTGCCCCCGGTGGCGCGGCAGCGGAAGGTGACGTCGAGGAACTGGCAGCGGTCGCCGTTCTCGTAGCGCACGGGCGGCAGCGCCTGGGTGAGCACGACGCGCTCCGCCACGCAGCGCACGGCGGTCTCCTCGTACACCTCGCGCTCCGCCGTCGTCGCGGGCTGCTCGCCCGGCTCGCAGATGCCGCCGATCACGGACCACTCGCCGGTGTCGGCCCGCCGGCCCAGGAGGACTCGGCCCTCGTCGTCGAAGACGACGGCGGTGACACCGGGCAGCAGCAGGAGCTGCTGCCCGGCGGTGGCGCGGATCTCTCGGATGAAGTCAGGAATGGCCATGGGTCCGACCCTACGCGGCGGGCCACCCGGTCAGCCGACGCGCCGGGCGCGCACCGCCCGCGCGCCCGCCCAGCCGAACGCGCCGAGCGCGAGGAGCACCAGCACGCCCTCGGGCAGCGGGCCCATCCGGGTCGCGGGGGTCAGCGAGGACCGCAGCGGCACCTCGTCCACCAGGGCGTCCGGGGTGAACATCTTCGTCTTCTCCACCACCGTGCCGTCCGGGCGGATCACCGCGCTGACGCCGCTGGTGACGGGGACGACGACGGACCGGCTGTGCTCGACGGCGCGCACCCGGGACATGGCGAGCTGCTGGTAGGTCATCTCGCTGCGGCCGAAGGTGGCGTTGTTGCTGGGTACGGCGATGAGCTGGGCGCCGTGTTCGACCGTGTCGCGCACGGCGTCGTCGAACGCGGCCTCGTAACAGGTGACGAGCCCGGTGTAGGTGCCCGCGAGGTCGAAGACGCCGACCTTCTCCCCCGGCCCGAAGTCGCGCCGCACGCGGTCCACGTCGGAGCTGAAGAGGCGGACGAAGGAGCGCATCGGCATGTACTCGCCGAACGGCTGGATGTGGCGCTTGTCGTACGTGTCCACCGGGCCCTTGTCCGGCTCCCACTGGATGAGGGTGTTGCGCAGGGGCCCCGATTCGGGTTCGACGACCGCGCCGACGACGGTCGGCACGCCGATCGCCCGCACCGCGTCGTCGATGACGGCCCGCGCGTCCGGGTTGCGGTACGGGTCCAGGTCGGAGGAGTTCTCCGGCCACAGGACGAAGTCCGGCTGCGGGACCTTTCCGGCCTTCACCTCGCGGGCGAGCTGTTCCGTGCGCTTCGCGTGGTTGTCCAGGACGGCGCGGCGCTGGGCGTTGAAGTCGAGTCCGAGGCGGGGCACGTTGCCCTGGATGGCGGCGACGGTCGCCGTGCCGTCCTCGGCCGCGTCGTCGACGAGCGGCAGCGCCGCGAGCGCCCCGGCCACCGGGACGAGCACGGCCGCCGCCGCGACGGCCGCGGCCGTGCGGCGCAGTTCGCCGGTGGTGCGGCGCAGGACGACGCGGCGGACCGCCTCGAACAGGCCGAAACCGCAGAGGACCACGGCGAAGGAGAGCAGCGGGGTGCCGCCGAGCGCGGCGAGCGGCAGGAAGATCCCGTCCGCCTGGCCGAAGGCGATCTTGCCCCAGGGGAAGCCGCCGAACGGCACCCGTGCGCGGACCGCCTCGTCCAGGGTCCAGACGGCGGCCGCCCACAGCGGTCCGCCGGGGAGGCGGGAGACGGCGGAGATGCCGATGCAGCCGACCGCGACGAACAGCGCCTCGGCGGCGGCGAGGGCCAGCCACGGCACCGGGCCGACCTCCTCGCCGGTCCAGTGCAGCAGGGGCAGCATGAAGCCGAGTCCGGCGAGCAGCCCGAGCCCGAAGGCGGCGCGCGCCCGGCGCTCGTACAGCACCCAGCCGAGCAGCGCGAAGCCGGGCAGAACCAGCCACCACAGGGGCCGGGGCGGGAAGCTGAGATACAGCATCGCCCCGGCGAGGACGGCGGCCGCAGGCCGTACGAGGCGCTTCGGCAGACCGCCCGTCCGGGCGGCGGGGGCGGGGCTCTGCGGTTCGCCGACCTGGGCGATGGTGGTGCTCACCCGGCGGAGTCTACGGTGGCCGGCGGGCCGCCGGGGAGTCCCGCCCGGGCGGCGGAGGGATGGCGGAATCCCGCCCACCGCATCATTTCTCCGCATCTTCCGCCCATATGCCCGGTCCGGCGGTTAGCCTGTGCGCCAGTCCCCCGCCGACGGGCCGGTTCCGGCCTTCGCGTACGGGACGGTCACCGCCGGGGGACGGACGTGATGAACGAATCAGCGGGGCGGGGGCACGGCGTCCCGGACACGGTGGACGCGCCGGAGGGTCGCGCTGCCTCCGATGTGGCCGGGGCCCTGATCCTCGCCGCGTGTGCGATCTGGACGCTGGTCAGCGCGGCGGGCCGGGAGACCAGGCCGGAGGGGGTGCTGCTGGCGCTGCTGGCCGTCGCGGCGGGCTTCGCCTGCGGGCGCATCTGCGGGACGCTGCTGCCGGTGGCCGGGGCGGCGGGCGCCGCGGTCGCGGCGCTGTTCCTGGCCCTCGTCTGGCGGCACGGCATTCCGGGGGCGGCGGCCGCCGCGGACCGGGCGCCGGGGCAGAGCGGGGCGGCCGCCGCGCTGCTGGTGCTCGCCGCCGGGGCCGCCTGCTGTGCGGCGGCGGGCGCCCGGCGCGGGCCGCCGCGCGCACTGCTGCGGCTGCCGGCGCTCGGGGCCGTCGGTCTCTCGCCGGCGCTGGGCTCGGTGGCCGGGTTCGCGGCGGCGCTCGGGGTGCTGCTGTGTTCGCTGGCCGCCGACCGGACGCGGCACCGGCGGCTCGGGCTGACCGGCCTGGCACTGGCGGCCGGGCTGGTGGTGGGCGTCTCCTGGGCCGTGGCGGAGGAGACGCTGCCCGAGGGGCTGACGATCACCCTGGAGGGCCGGCTCACGCAGAACCGGGTGGAGCTGTGGCAGGACGCGGCCCGGCTGGCGGAGGGCAACCCGGTGCGCGGGGTGGGGCCCGGCCGCTTCGACGAGCTGAGTCCGACCGCGCGCCGGAGCCTCGGCTCGGACGGGAAACCGCACTCGGCACCGTGGCAGCAGGCGGCGGAGCAGGGGGTCGTGGGGGTGGTGCTGCTGGGCGCCGCTTTCGGCTGGCTGCTGTACGCACTGGGCCGCTCGGCGCGTCCCACGGCGGTGGTCCTGTCGGCGGGCGCGGCGCTGACGGCGCTGGCCGCGCTGGCGAGCGTGGGCAACGCGCTGAGCTTCACGCCGGTGACGGCGGGGGCGGGGCTGCTGGCCGGGCTGGCGTCGGCGCGGCGCCCGATCGGGGCGGGCGGTCAGGCGCCTGCCGGATAGCCGGTGGACGGGAGGCGCAGCCGGGCGCGGATGAACCGTACGCCGGCCTCGGCGTCGTCCACCGTGATGGTGAACGTGCGCCCGTCGCCGAGCCGCAGCACCAGGCCCTCGCCCCGCCGCACCACCACGGCCGTGCCCTTCTCCGGGCGCCAGCGGTAGCCCCAGCCGCCCCACTGGCGCGGGGTGACCCGGGGCGCGAAGTCGGCGGCGACCACCTGGGTGAGCAGGATGCGGCGGCGCGGCAGGCCCATGTGGCCGCAGCGCACCTCCAGGGCGTCGCCGTCCACCCGGACCGCGACGTTCACGAAGGCGAGCGTGCCGAACAGCATGAGCAGCCCGGCCGCCACGCAGCCGATGACCGACATCAGCAGCGGGGCGATGCCGGAGGCCCAGCTGGAGCTGACGGCGAGCTGGATGCCCAGCGCCAGGCAGGCGGCGCCCAGCGCGGCGAGGACCCATTGGGTGCGGTTGGTGGCCCGGCCGACCCAGACCTGCGAGTGGGTTCCGGTTCCGGTGTGCTTCGGTTCTCCGGGGTGCTCCCTCATGCCCAGCAGCGTACTGAAGAACGGGCGCGCGGGACCGGTCCCGAACGCGTCGGCGGGGCCGTCCGGGGGTCAGCGCACGGAGTCGACGGCGGCCAGCCCGCGGCCTTGCGGGTAGGCCAGGGCGGCCCGCGGCAGCTCTGCGGCGCGGCCGCTGAGAATGACCGCGATGGAGGAGGAGGGTTCGGCCGACGGAGCGGGTTCGGCACCGATCCGGCGCAGCGCCTGGGCGGCGACGGCGCCGGCCGACCCGTACAGGGTGACCGGGGGGCCGCCGACGGCGGCGTGGATGCGCTCGGCGAGCAGCTCGTAGTGGGTGCAGCCGAGGACGACGGCCCGTACGTCGGGCGGGGTGAGCGCGGCGGCGGCGGCCACCGCCCTGTCGATGCGGTCCTCGTCGGCGTACTGGACGGCGTCGGCGAGGCCGGGGCAGGGCACCTCGGTGACGGTGGCGGAGCCGGCGAAGTCACGGATCAGCCCGCGCTGGTAGGCGCTGCCGGTGGTGGCCGGGGTGGCCCAGATCGCGACGGAGCCGCCGTCCGCGGCGGCGGGCTTGATCGCCGGGACCGTGCCGATGACGGGCAGGCCGGGCTCCAGCTCGGCGCGCAGGGTGTCCAGCGCGTGCACGGAGGCGGTGTTGCAGGCGACGATCAGCGCGTCGGGCCGGTGGGCGGCGGCGGCGCGGGCGACCGCGAGCGCGTGCTCGGTGACGTCCTCGGGGGTGCGGGGGCCCCAGGGCATGCCGTCCGGGTCGGAGGAGAGCACCAGATCCGCGTCCGGTCGCAGCCGGCGTACCGCGGCGGCGGCAGCGAGCAGTCCGATTCCGGAGTCCATCAGTGCGATCTTCACCCGGTCACCATAGTCGACCGCCCTTGCGGTCCCCGCTCAGTGGTGCAGACTTCCGCCAATGAGCGCCGTTGCCTGGATCGCCGTGGGTTCGCTTGTCGCGTGGGTGTGGCTGTTGCTGGGCCAGGGGTTCTTCTGGCGCGCCGACCAGCGGCTGCCGGGCCGGGCGGCCCCGGAGCGCTGGCCCTCGGTCGCGGTGGTGGTGCCGGCGCGCGACGAGGCGGCGATGCTGCCGGTGAGTCTGCCGTCGCTGCTGGCGCAGGACTATCCGGGGCCCGTCGAGATCTTCCTCGTCGACGACTGCAGCAAGGACGGCACGGGGGACGTCGCCCGCGCGCTGTCCGTGCGGTACGGGGGTGTGCCGGTGACCGTGGTCTCGCCCGGCGAGCCGGAGCCCGGCTGGACGGGCAAGCTCTGGGCCGTGCGCCATGGGATGACGCTGGCCCGGGCGCGGGAGCCGGAGTACCTGCTGCTGACGGACGCGGACATCGCGCACGAGCCGGACAGTCTGCGGGAGCTGGTGTCGGCGGCGGAGACGGGCGGCTTCGACCTGGTCTCGCAGATGGCGCGGCTGCGGGTGGCGAGTGTGTGGGAGCGGCTGGTGGTGCCGGCCTTCGTCTACTTCTTCGCGCAGCTGTATCCGTTCCGGTGGATCAACCGGAACACCGGGCGGACGGCCGCCGCGGCGGGGGGTTGTGTGCTGCTGCGGACGGAGGCGGCGGTGCGCGCGGGGGTGCCGGATTCGATCCGGCAGGCGGTGATCGACGATGTGTCGCTGGCCCGCGCGGTGCGGCGGTCGGGCGGCCGGATCTGGCTGGGGCTCGCGGAGCGGGTGGACAGTGTGCGGCCCTATCCGGGCCTGGGTGATCTGTGGCTGATGGTCGCGCGGAGCGCGTACGCCCAGCTGCGGCACCGTCCGTGGGTGCTGCTCGGCACGGTGCTCGGGCTCGCGCTGGTCTATCTGGTCCCGCCGGCCGCGCTGATCGCCGGGGTGCTGGGCGGGGACGCCGCGGCGGCGTGGGCCGGGGGGCTCGCGTGGGCCGTCATGGCGGGGACGTACATGCCGACGCTGGGCTACTACCGGCAGTCGCTGTGGCTCGCCCCGCTGCTGCCGTTCACCGCGCTGCTGTATCTGCTGATGACCGTCGATTCGGCGGTCAGGCACCACCGGGGGCGCGGTGCGGCCTGGAAGGGGCGTACGTACGCCCGTCCCGAGGCCGCACCGGATCAGTGATTCAGCGCGGGCTCACTTGCGGCCCGGCGTCCAGTTCATGCCCCAGCCGTAGGCGTGGTCGATGGTGCGCTGCGGGCTGACCCCGCGCTGCGGCACCAGGTAGCGGGCCTCGCGCTGCACGGTGAGGTCGTTGCCGGTGTTGGTGATGAGCGCGAGCGCGCAGACCGTGGACGGCACGGTGCACTCGTCGAGCGAGAAGTCGATCGGGGCGCCGTGCTGCGGCTGGAGGGTGACCGTGGCGTGCAGGTCGGCGAAGCTCCGGGCCCCCTCGTAGATGGTGACGAAGATCAGGACCCGGCGCAGCTGTGCCTTGTGGTCGAGGTTGATCGTCAGGTTCTCGCCGGTGCTGACGGCGCCGGTGCGGTCGTCGCCGTCGAGGTGGATGAACGGCGGCTGGTGGAGCGCGCCGAAGGCGTTGCCGAGGGCCTGGACGACGCCCTTGCGGCCGTCGGTCAGCTCGTACAGGGCGCACAGGTCGAGGTCGAGGTCGGAGTGGTTCGCCACGGCCCGGCCGAGCTTGCTGCCCCAGCCCTTGAACTGCTTGCGGACCTCCCAGTTGAGGTTGACGCGCATCGCGCCGGACGTGCCGCCCTGCTTGGTGAGCGAGACGGACGGCGCCTCCTTGGTGAGCGTCACCTTGGTCAGCCGGACGGGCTGGGTGACGGGCGGTGCCGGAGGGGCGGGCGGTACGGGCGGGGCCATCGGGGGCGCCATCGGCGCGGCGATGGTCGGCTGCTGGGGCTGCGGGTAGGACGGGGGCGGCGGGGCGGCCGGGGCCCGGTGGGGCTGCGGGGCCGCCTGGGGCTGCTGGGGCTCGTCCACGGAGATCCCGAAGTCGGTGGCGAGCCCTTCGAGCCCGGAGCCGTAGCCCTGGCCGACCGCGCGGAACTTCCAGGCGCCCTGGCGCCGGTAGAGCTCACCGAGGATGAAGGCGGTCTCCACGGTGGCGTCGGTGCTGTCGAACCGGGCGATCTCGGCGCCGCCCGCGGCGTCCAGGACGCGTACGTAGAGGCCGCTCACCCGGCCGAAGGTGCCGCCGTCCGCCGAGGCGGCCAGCACCACGCGGTCGATGGCCGGCTCCACCCGCGCCAGATCGACGGCCAGGGTGTCGGTCGCCGTGCCGCCCGCCGTGCGCTTGCCCTCGTGGCGCACCGCGCCGGAGGTGTGGGACGGCTGGTTGTAGAAGACGAAGTCCCCGTCGTTGCGCACCTTTCCGGAGCCGAGGAGCAGGAGCGCCGAGGCGTCCACGTCCGGTGCGCCCGGAGCGGTGCGCCACCCCAGTTCGACACGCACGGCCTGGGCCGCCACTGGGACATTGGTTCCCTTTTGCATGGTCATGCTCGCCCCCATCACGAGTCCGCTGCCGAGACCTTTCCGGGTCAACCTAATGCCCACCGCGCCGCTGTGCCCAAAGAGGGGCCGAGGCCGTGCGAAGGAGCCGGCGCGGCCGGGTCCGCCGGGGCTCCGCACGCCATCGCTCCGGGGCATATTCCGGTCGTTTTCGCTGCTCCGGCCCGGTACCGGGTTTGAACCGAACCACGGGCACTTTGGTCCAGACCATTGACCCGTCGTCCGACGTCTCTCTAGCATCTGCGGCATCACGGCCCCCCTCGGACCCCCGTCCCCCCCCTGCTCTCACGTCCCCCGCGCAGGCCGTGCATCCCCATGGTTTCGGCCAGTTCGGCCGGCCGCCCGCAGCCCGGCCCCCAGGAGCGTCATGTCCGTACCGGACCCGCAGCCCCACACCCCGGCACCCGCGGCACCCGCGCCCCCGGCGGGTCCGCACACGGAGGCGGTGCTCTCCGTCGGGCAGGAACGGCTGTGGTTCCTGGACCAGTTCGAGCCGGGGGACCCGGCGTACAACATCCCGCTGGTGCTCCGGTTCACCGGACCGCTCCACGAGGAGGCGCTGAGCGCCGCCCTGGACGCGGTGACCGCCCGCCACGAGGCCCTGCGCAGCCGGTTCCCCGCCGTCGACGGACGCCCGTACGTGGTGGTCGACCCGCCGGCACCCGTACCGCTGGACCGCGTCGACCTGCGCGACCAGCCGGACGCCGATGTCCTGGCGCGGATCGCCGAGTTCACCAACCGGCCGTTCGACCTGGCGCAGGGCCCGCCGCTGCGCGCCGCCCTGCTGCGCACCGGCGAGCACGCGTACACGTTCTGCCTCGTCGTGCACCACATCGCCGCCGACGGCTGGTCGCTCGGGCTGCTGCGCTCCGAACTCGCCGCGCTCTACTCGGCCCACCGCACGGGCACCGCAGCCGAACTGGCCGAACCCGGCTCGTACCTCGCGCACGCGGCCGGGGAGCGCGCCTGGCTGGACGGCCCCGAGGCCGCCGCCGCGCTCGACCACTGGCGGCAGCTGCTCCACGCCGCACCGCCCCTGGCACTCCCCCTGGAACATCCCCGCCCCGAGACGCCCAGCAGTCTCGGCGCCTACCACACCCGCGTCCTGCACGGACTGGGCGGCGCTGTGGAGTCCTTCGCGCGGGCCCGCCGGCTCACCCCGTTCATGGTCCTCGCCGCCGCCTACCAGGCACTGCTGCACCGCTGCACCGGCCAGGACGACTTCTGCGTCGGCGTGCCCACCGCCGCGCGGACCACCGTCGACAGCGAGCGGACCGTGGGCTACTTCTCCTCCACGCTCGTCCTGCGCGCGGACTTCACCGCGGCCCCCTCCTTCGACACCCTGCTGCGCCGGCTGCGGGGCGACTGGCTCCGCGCCCTGACGCACGGCCGCGTCCCGTTCGAGCGGCTCACCGAGGAGCTGCGGCACAACCGGGACACCGGCCGCACCCCCGTCTTCCAGACCCTGCTGACCGTGCACACCCAGAGCGGCGGCGCCCTCGGCGAACACCGCTTCGCCGACCTCGTCTGCGCCGAGGGGGACGGCGGACACACCGCGGCCAAGTTCGAACTGGGCCTGGACATCCGCCCGGACGGCGACGACCTGCACGCCGTCTTCGGCCACCGCACCGACCTCCTCGGCGCCGAACAGGTCGCCCAACTGGCCGCCCGCTTCGAGACCCTGCTCCGCGCGGCCCTGGCGGCGCCGGACACCCCCGTGCACCGGCTGCCCCTGCTCGGCGCGGACGAGGAGGCGCGGTGCCGGGCCGAGGCGACCGGGCCCGCGCTCGCGGCGCACCCGCCGACGGTCCTCGCCGCGATCGACCGGGCGGCGGAGCGGGTGCCCGGCGCCCCGGCCGTCGTCGGCCCCGACGAGAGCCTCACGCGCGCGGAACTCGCGGCGGCCGGCCGGGAACTGGCCGCCCGGCTGCTGGCCCGCGGGGTCCGCCGCGGCGACCTCGTCGCGTTCTGCCTGCCGCGCGGCCCGCGGCCGGTCGTGGCCATGCTCGCCGCCTGGCGCGTCGGCGCCGGCTACCTGGCCCTGGACCCGGAATACCCCGGCGCCCGGCTCGACTTCATGCTGCGGGACAGCGGAGCCGCGGTCCTGCTCACCGCGGACGGCGCGCCCGTGGACGGCATCGACACGGGCATCCCCGTCCTGTCCGTCACCCCCGGCCCCGTCGACCCGGCCGACCCCGCCGGCCCGCTGCCCGGCCCCGGCACCGAGGCGGGCCCGGACGACCCCGCGTACGTCATCTACACCTCGGGCTCCACCGGCACGCCCAAGGGCGTCCTCGTCCCGCACCGCGCCCTCGCGGCCCGGGTCGCCTGGATGCGCGAGGGCTACGGGCCGACCGGGGCGGACCGGGTCCTGCACAGCGCCTCGCTCTCCTTCGACACCAGCGCCGAGGAGATCTTCCCGGCCCTGGCGGCGGGCGCGGTCCTGGTCACCGCACGGCCGGGGGCCGCCCTCGCCGACCAGCTGGCCGAGCCCTACGCGGCCGGGATCACCGTCCTGGACCTGCCGACCCCCTACTGGCACCACCTCGTCGCCGACCTCGACGAGACCCCGTGGCCGGACACGCTGCGCCTGCTCGTCCTCGGCGCCGACCAGGTGCGCCCGGAGGCGGTCGCCGCCTGGCGGGCCCGGTTCGGCGACACCGTGCGGCTGATCAACTCCTACGGCCCGACCGAGACCTCGATCATCGCCACCACGGCGGACCTCGGCGCCGGCGACGAGCGGCGCAGGCCGCCCATCGGCCGCCCCATCGGCGGGACGACCCTGGCCGTGCTGGACCGCGCCGGCAGCCCCGTGCCGCCCGGCACGCCCGGTGAGCTGGTGATCGGCGGCGCCGGGGTCGGCGACGGCTACCTGGGCCGCCCCGGAGCCACCGCCCGGTCCTTCGTCCCCGATCCCGACGGGCCGCCCGGCGCCCGCCGCTACCGCACCGGGGACCGGGTGCGCCGCCGCGCCGACGGACAGCTGGAGTTCCTGGGCCGGCTGGACGGCCAGGTCAAGGTGCGCGGGTTCCGGGTCGAGCCCGGCGAGGTCGAGGTGGCGCTCGCCGCCCTGCCCTCGGTGGCGGAGGCCGTGGTGTCCGTCCGGGGCGACCGGCTGACCGCCCATGTCGTACCGGCCCCGGCACAGGACGCCCCCGACCCCGCCCGGCTGCGCGCCGAGCTGGCCGCCGTACTGCCGCCGCACCTCGTCCCCGACACCTGGGCCGTGCTCGACCGCCTGCCGCTCGGCCCCAACGGCAAGGTGGACCGGGCGGCCCTGCCGGACCCCGGACCCGCCTCGCTCATCCGTCCGGCCTTCGTGCCGCCCCGTACCGAGGCGGAGGAACTGGTCGCGGACATCTGGCGGCAGGTACTCGGCACCGGGCCGGTCGGCGCGCGGGACGACTTCTTCGACCTGGGCGGCCACTCGCTCCTGGCGACCCGCGTCATCGCCCGCGTCCGCGCCTCCGCGGACCTCACCGTCCCCCTGCGCACCCTGTTCACCCACCGCACCTGCGCCGCGTTCGCCGAGGCCGTGGAGGCCGCGCTGCTGGCCGAGATCGACGCCCTCTCGGACGCGGACGCCGAAGAACTGCTGGCCGCGCAGGACGCACTGGAAGGAACCCGGCCCCGCTCATGAGCGCCGACACCGCCCGCCCGGCGGACCCCGACACAGCCCACCCGGCGGACCCCACCGCCGACCGCCCCGCCCACACCGCCCGCCCGGCGGACCACGCCGCCGCACGCCTCTCCGCCGCCAAGAAGGAGCTGCTGCGCCGCCGCCTGGCCGCGCGCCCGACCGCCCGCACCACCATCCCGCGCCGCGACCCGGACACCCCCGTCCCGCTCTCGTTCGCCCAGGAACGCCTGTGGTTCATGGAGCAGTTCGCGCCCGGCACCGCCGCGTACAACATCCCGGTGGTCCGGCGGCTGCGCGGCCCGCTGGACGGCGACGCGCTCCGCGCCGCCCTGGACGCGGCCGTCGCCCGGCACGAGACGCTGCGCTCCCGCTACCCGGCCACCGACGACGGACGCCCACTGCTGGTCGTCGACCCGCCCGGCCCGGCCGCCCTCACCCTGGCGGACGCGGACTCCGCCGACGAGGCCGAACGCCTGGTGGACGAGGCGTCGGCCGTGCCCTTCGACCTGGAACGGGGCCCGCTGCTGCGCGCCCTGCTGATCCGGCTCGCGCCCGACGACCACGTCCTGCTCCTGGTCGTCCACCACAGCGTCAGCGACGGCTGGTCCAGCGAGGTCCTGCTCGGCGAAGTGCTGCGCCTGTACGCGGCGCACGCTGCCGGAGAACCCGACCCGCTGCCCGAACTTCCCGTCCAGTACGGGGACTTCGCGCTGTGGCAGCGGGAGCGGCTGAGCGGGGACCGGCTGGCCGCCGAGGTCGCCCACTGGGCCCGTGAGCTCTCCGGTGTCGAGCCGCTGGAGCTCTCCTTCTCCCGGCCCAGGCCGCCCCGCCAGACCTTCGAGGGCGCCGGCCACGCGTTCTCGGTGGACCGGGACCTGCTGGACCGGCTGACGGCGCTCGGCCGGCGGCACGACGCGACCGTCCACATGGTGCTCCTGGCCGCCTTCCAGCTCCTGCTCGCCCGGTTCAGCGGCCAGCGGGACTTCGCGGTCGGCTCCCCCGTCGCCGGCCGCGGCGAGCCGGAGCTCGAAGCCCTCGTCGGCATGTTCGTGAACGTCATCGCGCTGCCGGCCCGGCTGGAGGGCGACCCCTCGTTCACCGAGCTGCTGTCCCGCACCCGCGAAACCTGTCTGGACGCCTACGCGCACCAGGACCTGCCGTTCGCCCAGCTGGTCAGCGAGCTGAGGGTGCCCCGCGACGTCTCCCGCCCGCCCGTCTTCCAGGCCGTCCTGGCCGTACAGAACTACGCCACCCAGCGCGACGCGGCGGCCGACGGAGCGCTGAGCGCCGAACCGTTCGGGGTCCGGGCCAGCGGCACCCGCTTCGACCTCGAACTCTTCCTCCAGGAGTGGCCCGACGGGCTGCACGGCTCCTTCAACTTCAACACCGACCTCTTCGACCCCGCCGACATCGGACGCCTCGCCGACCACCTCGGCAGGCTGCTGCGGTCGGTGGCCGCCGCCCCCGACACCCGGTTGTCCGGCCTCGCCGGCCCCACCCCCGACGAGGCCGACACCGAGATCCTGCGGTACAACGACACCGGCCTGGACCGGCCGGCCACCACCCTGACCGCCCTGGTCGCCGAGCAGATCGCCCGCACGCCGAACGCGGTCGCGGTGGCCGTCGAGGGCCGGGCCGCCCTCACCTACCGCCAGCTCGACGAGCGGGCCGACCGGATCGCCGCCCGGCTGGCCGCCGAGGGCGTCGGGCCGGGCGGCCTCGTCGCCATCTGCTCCGAACGCTCGCCCGAACTCGTCGCCGGACTCCTCGGCATCCTGCGCACCGGCGCGGCCTACGTCCCGCTGGAACCGGGCTACCCGGCCGACCGCCTCGCATTCCTGCTCGCCGACAGCGACGCGCCCGTGCTGCTCACCCAGCGCGGACTGCCCACACCGCACGGCTGCACCGCGCAGATCATGCTGCTGGACGACCCGGTGGACCCGCCGCGTTCACGGCAGCGGCCGGCCGGGCCCACCCCCGACGACCCCGCCTACCTCATCTACACCTCCGGCTCCACCGGCCGCCCCAAGGGCGTGCACAACACACACCGGGCGATCGCCAACCGCATCCAGTGGATGCAGGACACCTACCGGCTGGAACCGGACGACGCCGTCCTGCAGAAGACCCCGGTCGGCTTCGACGTGTCGGTGTGGGAGTTCTTCTGGCCGCTGGCCACCGGGGCGCGCATCGTCCTCGCCAAGCCCGGCGGCCAGAAGGACGCCGGCTATCTGCTCGACCTCATCGCCGGGGCCGGGGTGACCGTCGCGCATTTCGTCCCCGCCATGCTGGCCGTCTTCCTCGCCGAGGAGGGCGTCGAGCGGTGCGGCACGCTGCGCCGGGTGATCAGCAGCGGCGAGGCGCTGCCCCCCGACGCGGCCCGCGAACTGACGGGCCGGCTGCCGCACTGCGCGCTGGCCAACCTGTACGGACCGACCGAGGCCGCCGTCGACGTCTCCTCCTGGGAGTGCGCCGGGCCCCTGGAGACGGTGCCGATCGGGCTGCCCATCGACAACACCCGGCTGTACGTGCTGGACGACGCCCTGCGCCCGGTGCCGCCCGGCGCACCCGGCGAACTGCACATCGGGGGCACCCCGGTCGCCCTCGGCTACCACCGCAGGCCGGGGCTGACCGCCGCCCGCTTCATGCCCGACCCGTACGGCCCGCCGGGCTCCCGGCTGTACCGCACCGGCGACCTGGCCCGCCGCCTCCCGGACGGCACCCTCCAGCACCTGGGCCGCGTCGACCAGCAGGTCAAGCTGCGCGGCCTGCGCATCGAACCGGGCGAGACCGAGGCCGCGCTGCGCGCCCAGCCCGGGATCGCGGACGCGGCGGTCCTGGTGCGCGAGGACCGGCCCGGCGACCGGCGGCTCGTCGGGTACGTGGTGCCCGCGGCCGGCGCCGACGAGCCCGAGCCGACCCGGCTGCGTACGGCCCTGAAACGGATGCTGCCCGACCACCAGGTCCCCGCGGTCGTGGCCGTCGTCCCCGCGCTGCCGCTCACGCCCAACGGGAAGCTCGACCGCCGCGCCCTGCCCGCTCCCCAGCTGCGGCGCGCGGCGGGCGCCACCAAGCCCGCGACCGAGATCGAGCGCCTGCTCGCCGGCATCTGGGGCGAGGTGCTCGGCGTCACCGAGGTCGGCGCGGACGAGGACTTCTTCGACATCGGCGGCCACTCCCTCCTGGCCACCCAGGTCGTCGCGCGGGCGCGCGGCCGGCTGACCGAGGCCGGCGCCCGGCCGGTCAGCGTCATGGACCTCTTCACCCACCGCACGGTCCGCGACCTGGCCGCCCTCGCCGCACGCGACGAACACGACGACAGCCCGAGGCCGCTGCTGCACCGGCTCACCCCGCCGGTGTCCCCGGCGCACCGCACCCGCACCTTCGTCTGCGTGCCCTACGGCGGCGGCAGCCCCGTCGTCTACCAGCCCGTCGCCGACGCGCTGCCCTCCGACACCGAGCTGTGGGCGGTCGCCGTACCGGGCCACGACGTCGGTGTCACGGAGGAGTCGGTGCCCTTCGACGAACTGGCCGAACGCATCGCCGCCGAGGTGCGGGAGCGGACCGGGGGCCCCGTCGTGGTCTACGGCCACTGCGCCGTCGGCACGGCTCTGGCCATCGCCGTCTCCCGGCTGCTCGAAGCGGCCGGGCATCCGCTGGAGGCCGTCTACGCCGGGGCGCAGTTCCCGTTCGCCCGGCCGCGCAGCCGGGTGCTCAGCGCGCTGAGCCGCGTCGCCTCGCTGGAACCGCTGCTCGGCGACCGGGTCTACGCGAACTGGCTGATCGGGCTCGGCGTGAACACCTCCGACCTCGACAAGGAACAGGCCGCCTTCATCATCGGCAACATGCGCCGCGACACACAGGCCGCCGAGGACTACTTCACCCGGGCCATCGCGGACGTCGCCGCCGGTGCGCCGAGGCTGCGCGCCCCGCTGGTGTGCCTGGTGGGGGACCAGGACCCGGCGGCCGACTTCTACCAGGAGCGCTACCGCGAGTGGCTCCTGCTGGCCGAGCGTTCCGCCGTCGCCGTGCTCGACCAGGGCGGCCACTTCTTCCTCAAGTACCGGGCCCAGGAAGTGGCCGAGGCGATCACGGCGGTGCACCCGGCCGTGCTCGACGGGAGCACCGGCGAGCTGCCCGCCCGTGACCCGCTGAACTCCTGGTGGTTCCAGGGCGACACGGGCCCCGCCGACGCGGTGGACGGCGCCGGTGACGCACCGGGCGAGGCGCCGGACGCGGAGGCCGGGACCGGCCCCGAGCCCAGCATGCGCCGGTTCCTGGCGGTGGCGAGCGGCCAGCTGGTGTCCATCACCGGCTCGGCGCTGACCGAGTTCGCGCTGCCGCTGTGGATTCTCCTCAACACCGGCTCCCTGACCCGTTACGCGCTGTACGCGGTCGTCGCGATGGTTCCCGGCATCCTGGTCGGCCCGCTGGCGGGGGCGCTGGTGGACCGGCTGGACCGGCGCAAGGTGCTCCTCGCCGGCGACCTCGCCGCCTGCACCACCCAGGCCGGGCTGCTAACCCTGCTCGTCACCGGGAACCTGCATTCCTGGGAGGTGTACGTCCTGCTCGGGTTCCTCTCCCTGGCCCTGACGTTCCAGCGGCTCGCCTACGCCTCCGCGGTGCCGCAGCTGGTGCCCAAGCAGTACCTCGGCCACGCCAACGGGATCGTCCAGCTCGCCTTCGGCACCGCGCAGTTCGTCGTACCGCTGGTGGCCGTGGCGCTGCTGGCCGGCATCGGTCTGCGAGGCATCCTCATCATCGACGTGGCCAGCTACGTCCTGGCGATCGGCGTCCTGCTGGCGGTGAAGTTCCCCCGGACCCTGCCGTGGACCCGGCGCGAATCGCTGGTCTCCGAGATCCGGAACGGCTTCGCCTACTCGTGGCGCAACCGGGGCTTCCGGGCGATGCTGCTGTGGTTCGCGGGGCTGAACATCTTCCTGTCGCCGCTGTTCCTGCTCGTCACGCCGCTGGTCCTCGCCTTCGACGATCTGCAGGGCGCGGCGCGGGTGGCCGTGGCGGGCGGTGCGGGCGCGATCCTGGGCGGGGTCGTGATGGGGTTCTGGGGCGGTCCGCGCCGGCACCGGCTGCGGGGGATGCTGGCGCTCGCGGCGCTCCTGGCGCTGGCCGGGGCCCTGACCGGTCTGCACGCCGGGCTGTGGGTGGTGGCCGCCGGGGCGTTCGGCATGTCCTTCGCGCTGTCCCTCGTCAACGGGGTCTACTCCACGATCGTCCAGGTCAAGGTGCCGCAGCGCTTCCACGGCCGGGTCTTCGCGCTGAACACGCTGGTCGCCTGGTCCACCCTGCCGCTGGGCCACGGCGTCATCGCCCCGCTGGGCTCCTCGGTCCTGGGGCCCCTGATGGAACGCGGCGGCGCGCTCGCCCCGGTCTTCGGCCCCCTGATCGGCACCGGCTCCGGACGCGGCATCGCCCTGATGTACGTGCTGTTCGGCTGCGCGATGCTCGGGCTGGTCGCGCTCGGGCTGCGGCTTCCGGTGCTGGCGCGCTTCGACCGGGACGTGCCCGAGGCGGAGCCGGACGATCTGGTGGGCCTGCGGGAGCGGGCCCGTATCGCCGCCGCCCGCCGCGCGAAGGCGGGCCGGTCATGACGGGAAACCCGGCCGCGGTCGCCACGCTGCCCGCCCTGCTCGCCCACCGCGCCGCCGCGCACGGGGAGCGCGTCGCCCTGGTCACCGGCCGCGACCGGCTCGACTTCGCCTCCTGGCAGGAGCGTTCGGGGGCGTACGCCGGCGCGCTGCGCGCCGCCGGGGTGCGGCCCGGGGACCGGGTGGTGCTGCACCACGGCACCGGCGGCTGGACGGACTACGCCGTCGCCTTCCTCGCGGTGCTGCGGGCCGGCGGGGTCGCCGTGCCGCTCTCCGACCGGTCCGCGCCGGCCACCGCCGCGTACGTGTGCGAGGACGCGGGGGCGAGGTTCCTGCTGCACGGCACGGGGGCGACGCCGCCCGCGCTCCCGGCCGGGACGACCGTGCTCACCGAGTCCGACGCCGCGGGGCACTCCCCGGCGCCGGAGCTGCCCGAGCCCGCGCCCGGCGACCTCGCGCAGATCCTCTACACCTCGGGCACCACCGGGACGCCCAAGGGGGTCGGGGCCGGGCACGCCAATCTGGCGTACGGCTGCACCCTCGACGAACGGCGACGGCCGCTGCGCCACTCCGCCGCGTTCCTCCACGCCTTCCCGGTCGGCACGAACGCGGGGCAGACCATGCTGGTCAACGCGCTGAACGCGCACGCCGCCTGTGTCACGGCCCCGCAGTTCACCCCGGCCCGCTTCCTGCGCCTGCTGGCGGAGCACGGGATCGGGAGCGTGTTCCTCGTACCCGCCATGGCGATCGAACTGCTGGCGTCCCCGGCCGTCACCGACGACAGGTTCGCGCAGGCGCGGCGGGCCGTGCGTCTGGTCGGTTCCACGGCGGCGGCGCTGCCGCAGCCGGTCGCGCTCGGGCTCGGCCGGGCCTTCCCGAAGGCGCAGATCGTCAACTACTACACCTCCACCGAGGCCGCGCCCGCCCAGATCACCCTGCTGTTCGACCCGGCCCGGCCCGACTCGCCCGGCCGGCCCGCGTCCCTGGCCGATCTGCGGGTGACCACCCCGGATGGCGGGCCGGTGGCGGCGGGCGAACCGGGCGAGCTGTGGCTGCGTTCGGCGGCGGCTCCGCGCGCGTACCTGGGCGAGGCGGACGGCGACGTCTTCCAGGGCCGGTGGATACGCATGGGCGACCTGGGCCGGGTGGACGAGGAGGGGTTCCTGCATCTGCTCGACCGGGAGCGCGACGTCGTCAAGTCGGGCGCCCACAAGGTCTCCACGCTCCAGGTCGAGGACGCCCTGCACGCCCATCCGGAGGTCCGCGACGCCGCCGCGGTCGGGGTGCCGCACCCCGTGCTGGGGAGCGTCGTCGCCGCCGTGGTCGTCGCCGGCGAGGGTCTGACCCCCGCCGCGCTGCGGACCTTCCTGCTCGACCGGCTGGCCGTCCACGAACTGCCCGCCACCGTGCTGTTCCGCGACGCCCTCCCCCGCAACGAGGCCGGAAAGGTCCTCAAACGCGAACTGCGCCGCATCCTCGCCCAAGACGAACCCGAGGCCATCCTGTGAACGCCACCCTCAGCTCCGCCCAGCACGGCGTCTGGCTCACCGAGCGCACCCTGGACACCGGCTCCGCCTACCACCTCACCCTGACCATCCGCCTCGACGGCCCCCTGGACTCCGGCCGCCTGGGCCGGGCCTGCGCCGCCGTCGCCGCCCACCATCCGGCCCTGCGCACCGCGTTCGGCGGCGACGGCACCCCCGTCCCGCTCACCGGCGAGGTGCCCATGAGCACGGTCGAGTGCGCCGCCGGGGAACTCGGCGCCCTCCTCGCCCGGGAACGCGCCACGCCGTTCGACCTCGGCCGCGGGCCGCTGCACCGCTTCGTCCTCGCCCGGCTCTCCCCCGTACGGCACGTGCTGCTGCTGACCGCCCATCATCTGGTCCTGGACGGGGAGTCCAAGGAGCGGCTGACCGCGGACCTGGCCGCCGCCTACCGGGGCGACCCGCTCGCCCCGGCCGTCCCGCTCCCCGAGCCGGCCCCGGCGCCGGACGCGCTCGCGGACGCCGAGGCGTACTGGGCCACCCGGTGGCACGATCCGGCCGCACCGCCGCTGCCGGGGCTCACGACCTCCGCGCTGCCCGGCACCTCGCCCGCGCCGGGTACGGAGATCACCTGGAGCCTCGGCACCGAGCGGGCCGCCCGGCTCGACGCGGTGGCGCACCGGCTCGGCCTCACCCGCTTCGAACTGCTCATCGCGTCCTGGCACGCGCTGCTCACCCGGTACGGCGACCCCGCGCCGGTCACCGCCGTCGAGCTGTCGTTGCGTCCGCGCGGCGGGCCGGCCGGCGTGGGGCTGGCCGTCAACGAGCTGCCGCTGTTCACCTCGGCGGCCCCCGACGTGCCCTTCGCCACCTGGTCGCGGAGCGTGCGCGCCGAGCTGCGCGCCCTGTACCGGCACCGGGCCGTCCCGCTCGGCCGCTGTGTGCGCGGGCTGACCCCGCGCACCGCGCTCACCCCGCTCTCCGTCAGCTACCGGCGGCGGCCGGCCGCGCAGCCGCGCCCCGACTTCGGCACCGGTCTGCGCGCCGAGGTCCGCTGGCTGGGGTTCTGCGGCACCGCGCGCAATCTGCTGCACCTCCAGCTCGTCGACTCCGGCCGCGAGGTGGACGCGAGCCTGCAGTTCCGTGCCGGCGCGCTCACCGCCGACGCGGCCCGGCGGGTGGCGGACCACTGGACGACGCTCCTGGACGGCGCGCTGGCCGACCCCGCGATCCCGGTCGGCGAGCTGCCCCTGCTGGCACCGGGCGAGTGGTCCGCGCAGCTCGCCGTTCCCCGGCCGCGCCCCGAGCTGACCGGGCGCACCGTGCCCGCGCTGTTCGCCGAGGCGGTGGCGGCCCGGCCGGACGTGATCGCCGTCGTCAGCGGCGACGAGACCCTGAGCTATCGCGGCCTGGCCGACCGGGTCGCCCACGCGGCCGCCGCGCTGGCCCGGCACGGGGCGGGCCCCGGCACCCTGGTCGCCGTCGAACTCCCGCGCGGCCTGGACCAGCTGGTGACCGTACTGGCCTCGCTGGCCTGCGGGGCCGCCTATCTGCCGCTGGACCCCGCCCATCCCGCGGAGCGCCTGGCGTTCCTGCGGTCGGACGCCCGCGTCCCGCTCCGCGTCACCCCGCGCCCGGAGAGCCCTGGCGACCTCGCCCCGTCCGCGCTCGCCCCGGCCGCCTCCCTTCCGGACGGTGCCGGGGCGCCGGACCTGCCGGCCGGGCCGTCGCCCGCCGATGCCGCCTATGTGCTCTACACGTCCGGATCGACCGGACGGCCCAAGGGCGTGGAGGTGCCGCACTCGGCGCTCGCCAATGTGCTCGGCGCCCTGCGCGACCAGCTGGGCTCCGGTCCCGAGGACCGCTGGCTGGGGCTCACCTCGCTGTCCTTCGACATATCGGCGGTCGAGCTGCTGCTGCCGCTGATCAGCGGCGGACGCGTGGTCCTCGTTCCGGAGGGCGGCCACCGCGACGGGCCCGCGCTCCTCGGCCTCGTCGACCGCGCGGGCGTCACCCACGTCCAGGCCACCCCCAGCGGCTGGCGGCTCCTGCTCGACGCGGGGCTCGGCGACCGCGCGGCCGGGCTCACCGCGCTGACCGGCGGCGAGGCGCTGCCCCCGGCCCTCGGTGCCGAGCTGGCCCCCCTGACCAAGCGGCTCGTGAACGTATACGGACCCACCGAGACCACGATCTGGTCCACCCTGGCGGAGCCGGCGGTGAGCGACGACGGACAGGTCCTCATCGGCGGGCCGCTCGCCAACACCCGCGCCTACGTCCTGGACGGGCGGATGCGCCCCGTCCCGTACGGGCTTCCGGGCGAACTGCACCTGGGCGGCGCGGGTCTGGCCCACGGCTACCGGCACCGCCCCGGACTGACGGCCACCCGCTTCGTGCCCGACCCGTACGGTCCGCCCGGATCGCGGCTGTACCGCACCGGTGACCTCGTGCGGCGGGGGCCCGACGGGGCTCTGGTCTACCTGGGCCGCTCGGACACCCAGATCAAGCTGCGCGGCCACCGGATCGAGCTGGGCGAGATCGAGGCGCGGCTCGCCTCCCACCCCGCGGTCGCCGCGGCCGCCGCCGCGCTGCACGGGACGGACGGCGACCGCAGGCTCTGCGCCTATGTCGTCCCGGCCGGTCCGGCGCCCGAGCCGGACGAGCTGCGCGCGCACCTCGCCGCCGTACTCCCGGACGCCGCGGTCCCGGCCTCGTACACGGTGCTGGACGCCTTCCCGCTGACGCCCAACGGCAAGCTGGACCGGGCCGCGCTCCCGGAACCCGCCCCGGACCGCGCTGCGGTGACGGCGGCGGACGGGGACGCCGCGCTCGACCCGACGACCGCGGCGGTGCTCGCCATCTGGCGCGAGGTCCTGGAGCTGGACGATCTCGGGCCGGACGAGGACCTGTTCGACCTCGGGGGCCACTCCCTGACCATCACCGCCATCGCCGCCCGTATCCATCGCACCCTCGGCGTGGACCTCCCCTTCGAGGTCTTCTTCGACGCCCCCACCGTGCACGGCGTCACCGCCGCCGTCACCGCACTGCGCAAGGAGTAGCCGCATGACCGCATCGACCCGCTACCTCGTGGCCGTCAACGACGAGGAGCAGCACGCCCTCTGGCCGGAGGGCACGCCACTGCCCGCGGGCTGGCGGGCGGAGGGCTTCGGCGGCACCGAGGAGGAGTGCGTCGCGCACGTCGACCGGGTGTGGCCGGACATCCGGCCGCTCAGCCTGCGCCGCCGGCTGGCCGACGAGGCCGCCCGGCAGGACGGCGGTGCCCGGTGACCGCGCCCGCCCCCACCCGCGACGGCGTCGCCCGGCTCGTCGAACGGGCCACGGACGGCCGGCTGACCGTCGCGGAACTCCTGGGCTCGGCCGACTCGCTGGCCGCGCTCGGGGTCGGCTCGCTGTCCCTGCTGCGGCTCGCCGACAGCCTGGAGTCGGAGTACGACGTCCTCATCGACCTGGGCGACCGGAGCCTGTACACGGACGGGCTCGACCAGCTCACCGACCGGGTGCGGGGCCTGGTCGCCAAGGACGCCCCGTGACGGCGGCGACGGCGGACACCACCGTGTCCTTCGCCTTCGCCGGCGGCCGCGCCGGGGACGCCCCGCTGACCTGGGGCCAGCGCGCCATCTGGCACGCGATCGGCCGTACCCGCCCCAACGACCACTACTTCAACATCGGCCGGGTGCTCCCCCTCGCCGACCGGGGCGCGCCGGTGGACCTGGCGCGGCTGACGGACGCGCTCGCCGCGCTGGTCCTCCGGCACGAGGCGCTGCGCACCGTGGTGGCGGAGGAGGGCGGCGAGGTCCGTCAGCGCCTGTCCGGGCAGGGGTCCGCGGAGGTCCTGGTCCAGGACGTGGCCGATCCGGGCGAGGCCGCGGCGGCGGCCGACGAGCTGCTGTCGTCGCTGACCGCCCGGCGCTTCGGCTACGCGGACGAGTGGCCGGTGCGGTTCGGCGCCGTCCGGCACGCGGGGCGGATCACGCACGCCGTGCTGGCGCTGTGCCATCTGGCGGCCGACGGGCACGCGGCGGAGGTCCTGGTCCGCGATCTGCGGCTGCTGGTCCGCCGGGGCTCGGCCGGCCCCGTCTGCGCGGACACCCCGCTGGACCTGGGCCTGCGTCAGGCGTCCCCGGCCGGCCGGCGTTCGGGCCGGGCCGCCCTCGACCACTGGGAGCGGGGGCTGCGGGCGGCGCCCCCGACGATGTTCCCGGAGCCGGTCGCACCGCCGCGCGCGCCCCGGTTCTGGACGGGCCGGCTGAGGTCGGCCGCACTCCCCCGGGCCGTCGACGCGGTGGCGGCCGCGCACCGGGTCAGCGGTTCCACCGTGCTGCTGGCCGCGTCCGCCGCCCTGGTCGCCGCCGGGCAGGGGCACTCGGTGGCGGCAATGATGCCGATCGCGGGCAACCGTGCGGCCGGCGGCCACCGCACCCTGGTGAGCACCCTGTCCCAGGACGCGCTGTTCGTCCTGCGCATGGACCAGGTCGCGGGCCCGGAAGCGGACTTCACCGATCTGCTGGCCGACGCCTGGCCGGCCGCGCTCGCCGGGTACCGGGCCGCCGCCTACGATCCGGCGGACTGGGACGCCCTGCTGGACCGGGCGGCCGCCGAGCGCGGCACCGAGGTGCATCCGTACTGCTGCTTCAACGACATGCGCCTGGTGGAGCGGGTGGGGCCGCCCCGCCCGGCACCGCGCCCGGACGAGCTCGATCTGCTCCGCCGCCGCAGTGTGCTCGACTTCCCCGCGACCCAGGACCGGGTCGCCTGCCGGTACTGCCTGCATGTGAGCGGCGACGACGACGAGCTGACCGTCACCCTGACCGCCGACACCGCGTATCTGCCGTCGGACACCATCCACGCCCATCTGCGCGCCATCGAGGAGGTCGTGGTGAACGCCTCGGCCGGACACCCGCACCGTCTGACGGAACTGCCCGCACTCCTCACGGCCGCGAGGGCCGGCCGGTGAGCGCCCGGCCGGTCGCGCGCCCCGTGGCGCGGGCCGGGACGACCTCGTGCGCCCAGGGCGGAACCATGCGCTTCGAGGTGACCGCGGGCGGGGGCGGGCCGCTGACCGGCCGGGTCGTCGTCGCCGACGCCGTGACCGGCCGCCCGATGACCCGCGCGGCCGTGCGCGGCACCCGCTGGACCCTGGACGTCCCGCACGACTGGCCCAGTTCGCTGTACGTGGCCCGCTTCCACGACGACCGCCCCGAGACACCGGAACCGGAGCGGGACCCCGAGCACGAGGTCTGGTTCGCCGTCCGCGCGGCGAGGCCCGCGACGGCATCGGCGGTGCTGGTCTCCATCCCCTTCGCCACCTGGCGGGCCTACCACCGCGCCGGCCAGCCGGGCCGCAGCATCTACTACGCCGAGGAACCGGGCCGCGCCGCGCGGGTGTCCTTCACCGATCCGGGCGGCGGCCCGCCGCCCGAGCGCTGGGAGGAGCCGCTGCTGCGCTGGCTCCCCGAAGCCGGGTACCCGGTCGAGTTCTGCTCGGGCCTCGATCTCGACGACGGCGGCGAACTCCTGTCCGCCTACCGGCTGCTGATCGTCAACGGCCACGACGAGTACTGGTCGGCCGGGATGCGCGACAACGTCGAGGAGTTCGTCCGCAGGGGCGGAAACCTGGCCGTGTTCGCCGGCAACACGGCCTGGTGGCAGATGCGGCTGGAGGACGGCGGGCGCACGATGGTGTGCCACCGCGACGCCACCACCGACCCGGTCGCGGCCACGGACCCGCGCCGCACGACGGTCGAGTGGTCCAGCTCGCCCGTCGACCGTCCCGAGAACTCCATGACCGGGGTCAGCTTCCGCAACGGCGCCGGTTCCTGGGGCGAGGGCATGTCCCTCATCGGCCGCGAGTCGTACACGATCCGGTTCGCCGACCACTGGGTGTTCGAGGGCACCGGCCTGGGCGACGGAGACGCCTTCGCCCGGGGCGCCCTCGGCTACGAGACGGATGCCGCCGAACTCGACTGGTCGTCGGGGGTGCCCCGGGCCACCGGGCGGGACGGCACCCCGCGCTCGTTCACCGTCCTCGCCACCGCGGACCTGCGTCACTGGCGGACGTACGGGCAGGGCGGCTGGGCCACCATGGGCGTCTTCCGGCTGGGCGCCGGCACGGTCTTCAACGCGGCCACCATCAACTGGGGCCGTGCCCTGGACGATCCGGCCGTGGACCGGGTCACCCGCAATGTGCTGGACCGCCTCGGCGGCGCGGTGCCCGTCCCCTCCTGGCACACCGTGGGACGGGCGCCCGGAGTGCGCGCGCTCGCCGCCTGCGAGGGGCTGCTCTTCGCGGTCGCCGAGGACGGCAGGACGCTGCTCCACCGCGAGCCGTGCGACCAGAACCTGCCGTGGACCGCCTGCCCGCCGGTGCCCGGCGGGCATGAGCCGGAGATCCGCTGCCTGGCCGCGCCCCGCGAGGCGTGCCATCCCACCCCGCTCGCCCTGCTGGCCGTCGGCACGGACGACCGGCTGCTCGTACGCGACCCGGTACCGGGACCGGCCCCGTGGACCCCGGCCGGCACGGTCCCGGCCGGCACGACGGCGCTGGCGATGTGCGACAACACGCTGTTCGCGGTGACGCCGCACGACGACACCCTGCACCACCGGCCGGCCCTGCGGCCCGAAGCGCCGTGGACTCCCCTGGGGCCGGCCGGCAAGGCGGTCTCGCTGGCGGTGCTCAACGCGCGTCTGTACGCCTGTGGTCCGGACGGGTTGCTGACCCGGCCCCCGGTCACCACCGAAGCGCCCTTCGTCCCCGCGGGCGCCTTTCCCGCCGCCACCGCGCTCGCCGCGTACGCGGGCCGGCTGCTCGCGGCGACGGACGACGGCCTCCTCGTCAGCCACCGGCCGCGGTCCGTCGCGACGGGGTGAACTCGGGCCCGCGCGGCCCGGATCGAGGGGGCCGGGCCCCGGCCGGCGCGGGCCCCGCCGCACGGTCCCGGCACCGGAAAGCTACCTGGCGGTACTCGGCACACTCCGCAGAGCGACGCGGCACGGCCGGGGCCCAAGTACCGCACCGCGGAAAGCCCTCTCCCGACCGACTCTTCACCGTTCTTTCACCTGCTCGGACAGCGGGAAACTCAGTCCGTACGACAACCGGGAAATTGGGACTCCCCAATCTGCACATCGTGGGCTTAACTTAGGTGTCATGACCTCCCCTCGCTCCACCTACGGTGGCGGCTACTACGCCGCGCCGTCGTTCCCCGACACTCCGATCTACGACTCTCTGGTCGCGGAGCGGGGCACCCCTCAGATCGCACCGATCCGAGTGCCCGCCGCCTACGACACCGGCAGCAGCTATCTGCCGGCGCTCCCCGCGGCCCTGCCGGCTCTTCCCGCCGCGCCCTCCCAGCCCCAGCCGTCCTACGGTTACCCGCAACAGGCGGCGCAGCAGCAGCACTACGCGCCGATGCAGCCCCCGCAGTTGCAGCACGCGCCGGCGCCGTACATCCCGCAGCAGCCGGCCGGCGGCCGGGGGATGTACCAGGCGCCCCCGCCGCAGCAGCAGCAGCGGCCCGCGCAGAGCACGGGGTACGAGTCGATGCGCCCGGCGGCGCCCCGGCCCGCGCCCGTGCAGTCCCCGTACGACCCGTACGGCCAGCAGCCCTACCAGGGCGGCCGGGGCTACCAGGGCGGCCAGGGCTACTAGGACCTGATCCGGCGTCGCCGCACGGGCGGCGCCGGGGGCGGCTTCCCCCCCTGCCGCCCCGTGCCCGCACCTCGATCGATGCCCGAACGCGCCCGTCGCGCGGCGACCACCCCAGGGGAGGGGCCGTCCGCGACGGGCCGTTTCCGGCCGCTGTCACGCGCCCGGGAACTCACGGCGACGTGCCGTGCGTTGGGACCGATGGGCCGCTTACGACGCGCGGCCCGGCCATCCGTACCGGGTCAGTACGGACACGGAAGGGGGTGCGGGACCGTGCGAGCGATGACCGGTGTCGTGCGCTGGCGCCACAACCCGCTGCGCCGGGCGACGGACCGGTTCGAGGCCTGGCTGGCCCTGGTCGCGTTCCTGCTGCTGATGCTGGCGGCTCCGGCCCTGGGCCGGCTCTGCGGAACGCGGACGGACGCGGCGCTCCAGGCGGTGGTGCGCGCCCAGCGGGCCGAACGGCATCCCACGACCGCCGTGGTGGTGCGCCGGGTGGCGGCCGCTCGTTTCACCGCCGACCCGGAGACGTCCACCGACAGCATGCGGCGCACCGCCGTGGTGGCGCGCTGGCGCGCCCCGGACGGCAGCGCCCGCACCGCCGAGGTCAGGACCGCCGGGCGGAACGCGAGACCGGGGACCCGGGTCCGGATCTGGACCGACCGGCGCGGAGAACCCGCGACCCGCCCGATGGACGCGGCGACCGGGCACACGCATGCCGCGCTGGCCGGGTTCGGCGCGGCGCTGCTGGCCGCGCTGCTGATCGAGTGCGGCCGGCGCCTGATCCTGTGGCGGATGACGCTGCGCCGGTACGAGCGGATCGACCGGGCCTGGGCTGCGGTCGGCCCGGACTGGGGCAGGACGGGCGCGGGCAGCTAGGGCGGGTGCCCGGACCTGCGGATCGGGTCAACTCCCGGCCTCCGCGCGCGCTACGGTGGACCGGCCCGCCCGTCGCTTCCCCGGCAGGCGGACCCCGGCTGGTCGGCGTCGCGAGGCGGCTGACACGGGCATCACACACGCACCACGAGGCGGGGGCACGACAGCGCCATGGCACAGGGCACGGTCCAGGTGACGCACACCGGCACATCGCGGTGGCGGCGCCGCACGGGTGAATACGCCTCCCTCACCGCGGCGCTGGAGGCGGCGGCCGACGGTGACGTGCTCACCGTCGCGCCCGGCACCTACCGGGAGAACCTGGTCATCGGCCGCGCGGTGACGCTGCGCGGGCCCGAGGGCGCGGTCGGCTCCGTGCGCATCGCCCCGGCGGACGGGGTGCCGCTGACGCTGCGCGCCTCCGCCATCGTCCAGGACATCCATGTGGAGGGCCAGGACTCGGCGGCCCCCGCCGTGCTCGTCGAGGAGGGCGCGCCGGAGATAGCGGATGTGCGCATCGTGACCCGCTCGGCCGCCGGGGTCGAGGTGCGGGGCTCCGCCCGGCCCACCGTCCGGCGGTGCACGGTGGACAATCCGGCCGGCGTCGGCATCGCCGTGCTCGACGGCGCGGGCGGGGTGTTCGAGGAGTGCGAGATCGTGTCGGCCGGCCAGTCCGGGGTCACCGTGCGCGACGGCGGGCATCCCCGTCTCGACCGCTGCCGGGTGCACCACGCCTCGGGCGCCGGACTGTCCGTCACCGGGGAGGGCAGCGGCCTGGAGGCCCTGGGCTGCGAGGTGTACGAGATCAAGGGCAGCGGTGTCCAGGTGACCTCGCGCGCCGCCGCCCATCTCACCGACTGCACGGTGCACCGCACTTCGGCGGACGGCGTCACGCTGGACACCGACGCGGTGCTGACGCTGGCCGACTGCGACATCCATGACATCCCGGAGAACGCGGTGGATCTGCGCTCGCGGGCGGTGCTGACGCTGACCCGGTCGACGGTGCGCCGCTTCGGCCGCAACGGGCTCTCCGTCTGGGACCCCGGCACCCGGGTGGACGCCAACCAGTGCGAGATCCACGACAGTACGGGCGACTATCCGGCGGTCTGGGTCAGCGACGGGGCGACGGTGATACTGGATTCCTGCCGGGTCCACGACGTGCCGGACGCCCTGTTCGTCCTCGACCGGGGCTCCCGCGCCGACGTCGTGGACAGCGATCTCTCCCAGGTCCGCAACACCGCGGTCTCCGTCAGCGACGGCGCGACCGCGCAGCTGGACGACTGCCGCATCCGGGAGGCGTCGACCGGTGCGTGGTTCCGCGACCACGGCAGCGGCGGCACGCTGAACAACTGCACCGTAGACGCCGTCCAGACGGGGGTGATCGTCACTAAGGGGGCCGACCCGGTCATCGAGCGGTGCACGGTGACCTCGCCCGCCGAGGCCGGGTTCTACGTGTCGGCCGAGGGCCGGGGCACGTTCAACGGCTGCCGGGTCACGGGCAGCGAGGGTTACGGCTTCCATGTGATGGAGGGCTGCCGCACGACGCTCACCCGGTGCCGTACCGAGCGGTGCGCGCGCGGCGGCTACGAGTTCCCGGAGGGCGCCGGCCAGCAGGACGGCACCGGAAGCGGGCCGGTCGTGGAGGACTGCACCAGCGACGAGAGCGGGCTTCGGACCACCGCTCCCCCGCCGGCCCCGGTCCTGACGGCCACCCAGTCCGCGCCCGGGCTGCTCGGTTCCGTCCCCGCGCCGCGCCCGGTGGAGCCGCGGCCGGCCGCGCCGGCCGCCCCCGCGCGCACGTCCGGCGAGGTGCTGGGCGAGCTGGACGCGCTGGTGGGGCTGGACAGCGTCAAGCGGGAGGTGCGGGCGCTGACGGACATGATCGAGGTGGGGCGCAGGCGCCGGGAGGCCGGGCTGAAGGCGGCCTCGGTCCGCCGCCATCTGGTGTTCACGGGTTCGCCGGGGACGGGCAAGACGACGGTGGCCCGGCTGTACGGGGAGATCCTGGCGGCGCTCGGGGTGCTGGAGCGCGGCCATCTCGTGGAGGTGTCCCGCGTCGATCTGGTCGGTGAGCACATCGGCTCGACCGCCATCCGTACGCAGGAGGCGTTCGACCGGGCGCGCGGCGGGGTGCTGTTCGTCGACGAGGCGTACGCGCTGTCGCCCGAGGACTCCGGCCGGGACTTCGGCCGGGAGGCGATCGACACGCTGGTGAAGCTGATGGAGGACCACCGGGACGCGGTGGTCGTGATCGTCGCCGGGTACACGCGGGAGATGGAGCGGTTCCTGACCGTCAATCCGGGGGTGGCGTCCCGCTTCTCGCGGACCATCACCTTCAGCGACTACGCGCCGGACGAGCTGCTGCGGATCGTGGAGCAGCAGTCGCGGGAGCAGGAGTACAGCCTGGCGTCGGGCACCGGCGAGGCGTTGCTGAAGTACTTCGCGGAGCTGCCCAAGGGTCCGGCGTTCGGCAACGGGCGCACCGCTCGCCAGACGTTCGAGTCGATGGTCGAGCGGCACGCGGGCCGGGTCGCCCAGCTCGCCGATCCGAGCACGGACGACCTCACTCTGCTGTTCCCGGAGGACCTCCCGGCACTGCCCTGAAGTCCTCGCGGGCGGGTTCCGTCTGCTGGGGCAGGACGGGCACGAGCCGTTCCAGGAGGGCGGCGCGCTCCTCGGCGAAGACGGGGTCGGCCTGGTAGTCGGAGTGGCCGAGGACCGGCTCGGGCAGCGGATGCTCGGGGGTGCGTCCGTAGACCAGCGGGTCCTCCAGCGGGCCCCGGTCGACTTCGGGGCCGGATTCCAGGCCGAGCCTGATCGCGCCGCCGATGGGGTCGGTGGCCCGCCACAGGTTGCGCCAGCAGTGCACGGAGCGGTGCAGCCCGTGGAGCTGCTCCGGTCCGAAGTAGGCCGGGAACCAGCGGCCGTAGAGGCGTTCGAGCGGGGAGCCGTAGGTGAGCAGGGCGACCCGGCGGCGGGTGCGGGCGGGCAGCTGCCAGACCGCGGAGGCCGCGAGGACGCTGCCCTGGGAGTGCCCGGAGATGACGAGGCGGCCGCGGGTGAGGGCGGTCCAGCCGGACATCCGGGAGGCCAGGTCGGGTACGGCGCGCTCGGCGTAGCAGGGCGGTGCGAAGGGGTGGGCGGCGCGCGGCCAGAACGTACCGACGTCCCACAGGATGCCGATGGTGCGCCGGGCGGATTCGTCGCGGTAGGCCCGTCTGCCGCAGGCGACGAAGACGAGGAAGCCGAAGCCGATGAGCCAGGAGCCGGTGGACTGGGCCGCCTCGGCCACCGATTCGGCGAAGGAGCCGCTGCCGTCGAGGGCGCGTCCGGGGACCTCGCCGGTGGCCCAGGCACCGGCGACCGCCGCCGCGCCGAGCAGGAGCGTGGCGCCGGAGACGAGTCCGAGCATGCCGGGGGCGGAGTCGGTGAGCGCGGCCGTGGCCCGGATGCGGGCGATCTGCTTGGTCCGGGACGGGTCGGGGCAGGGCTCCCCGTACTCGGCGTCGATGACCGGTTCCAGCCGGCGGGCGGTCAGCCAGGTGCGTACGCCGAGGACGGCGCCCGGTACCAGGAGCAGTGCGAGGAGGACGGGGATGACGGACGCCTGCCAGCTGAGCAGGACCGGCGGTCCCGCTATGAAGGCGCTGCGGCCCATGCCGGGGCTGCCGGGTCCGTCGAGCCAGTCGGCGACGCGCTGGGCGATGCCGCCGGTCATCACGCCGCCGAGGGCACAGGCGAGCATCGCGACGGCGGGTCCGCCGAGGCCGCGCAGGACGGTGCGCGGCTCGGGGCAGCGCCGGTAGAGGTCGAGGGAGACGGCGGCGAGGGAGACGATCAGGATGCCCTGGGCGAGGGTGACCACCCGGAACGTGGTGTCGCCGGGGAGGGTGCCGGAGGAGGTCCAGCCGGGGCGGGACCAGCCGGCGTGCACGGCGGCCAGGACGAGAAGGGTGAGCGCGGCGCCGGGCAGCCAGGTGATGAGGGCGCGGTCGAGCCGGTTGTCGAGGCGGCGTTCGCTGCGGCCCCGGCGGCAGACGACCCAGAGCACGACGATCAGCCCGGCGGCGAGCGCGACCTCGATGAGCCGGCCGAGGTACGGGGCCACGGGTCCGCCGGCCGCGCGGTCGTGGCGGGCGGCGGCCTCGGTGACGGACGCGGTGACGGTGAGGAAGCCGGCGGCGGTGTGGGCGGCGCGCAGCCGGGCGACGAGGCGGCGCCCGTACCAGAATCCGGGCCGTCCGAGCGCGGGGCGGACGATTTCGGGGGCGGGCGCGGGGTCGGTGCCGTCCTCGTCGTCCGCGTGGGCGCCGGTCAGCGGGCGCTGGGATTCGTAGGCGCTCCAGGTCCGGTTGGACAGGAACCAGAGCAGTCCGACGAGCGCGGCCGGTACGACGGCGGCCAGGGCGAGGCGGCGGCCGGGCTGCGACCACCAGCCGCCCTGGTCGGCGGCGAGGAAGCCGAGCCAGGAGCGCTGGTCGGAGCAGGCGGCGACGCCCGCGCACTGCCAGGCGGTGAGGTCGAGGGCGACCTCGCAGGCGGCGGCCGTGAGCAGCACGGTGAGGCTGAGCGCGATGAGCCGTACGAGGACTCCGTAGAGCCGGACGGCGCGGGGGCGCCGCCGGGCGACGGGGCGCATCCAGTGGGCGAGGTTGATCACCATGAACGGCAGGAGCAGCAGCCACAGCGCGCGGGAGCCGTTGCCGGAGGTGAGGTTGGACCAGCAGTACGCCTCGGCGACGGGCTTGTCCCGGTAGCGCTCGGGGTGCTGTTCGGCGTCGGTGTCGGCGGAGCGGCGGTAGATGGCGGCGGTGGCGTCGCCGGTGATCCGGACCGTGCGCGGGTCGACGAGCATGTCCTGGGGGGTGGTCCCGCCCACCCCGTGGACCAGTAATTCCAGCGCGGGCCCGGTGGGGTGCGGGGCAGGGGTGGCAGGGGGCACGGGCGTCTCGCTCTCGGAGGGGGAAGGCGGCTGATGCCCGGTCACCGCGGAAGCGGACAGGCGCGGTGCCGTGGTCGTCGTCCGTCCTGTCGAATCTTCCCCCGGCGGACGGTCGCCGACACCGCGTGGCAGGATGACTCCGTCGATACGGACTCCTGTACGGCCAGAGGGAAGGGCGAGGGCCCCGGCGTTGAGCGAGAATCAGAATCTGCTCGCGGAGCAGCGGCGTGCGCTGATCCTCGACGAGGTGCGCCGGCGCGGCGGGGTGCGGGTCAACGAGCTGACCCGGAAGCTGAGTGTCTCGGACATGACGGTCCGCCGGGATCTGGACGCGCTGGCCCGGCAGGGTGTGATCGAGAAGGTGCACGGCGGCGCGGTGCCGGTGGTCGAGGCGAGTACGCACGAGCCGGGTTTCGAGGCGAAGTCGACGCTGGAGCCGACCGCCAAGGAGGACATCGCGCGGGCCGCGGCCGCGATGGCCGTGCCGGGCAGTGCGATCGCCCTGTCCGGCGGCACCACGACGTACGCGCTGGCGCGGCGTCTGCTGGACGTGCCGGATCTGACGGTGGTGACGAATTCGGTGCGGGTCGCAGACGTGTTCCACGCGGCGCAGCGGCCGGCCGGTTCGGGAGGGCGTCCCGGAGCGGCGACGGTGGTGCTCACGGGCGGGGTGCGTACGCCGTCGGATTCGCTGGTGGGCCCGGTCGCCGACCGGGCGATCGCCGAGCTGCATTTCGATGTGCTGTTCCTCGGGGTGCACGGGATCTCGGTGGAGGCGGGGCTGTCCACGCCGAACCTGGCGGAGGCGGAGACGAACCGCCGGTTCGTGCGGTCGGCGCGGCGGGTGGTGGTGGTCGCCGACCACACCAAGTGGGGCACGGTGGGCCTCAGTTCGTTCGCCACGCTGGACGAGGTGAGCACCCTGGTGACCGACGCGGGGCTGCCGGCGGCGGCACGCGCGGAGATCGAGGAGCATCTGCCCGGCCTGCTGGTGGCCGGCGCCGCCGAAACGACCGACGGCGGCTGACGGGAAAAGGGATTCCGCTCCGCTCGCGACAGCGCTGTCACCCCCTAGGATCGGGGGGTGGCCGTCTTCCGGATCGAGCGTTTCACTCCGTTGTCCGCAGCCGAGTCCTGGCGCCGGGTGACGGACTGGGAGCGGCATGCGGCGCATGTGCCGCTGACCACGATCACGGTGCCGACGGGGTTGCCGACGCGGGTCGGGACGGTTTTCGTGGCGCGGACGGGTGTGGGTCCGCTGGCGTTCGACGATCCGATGGAAGTGGTCCGCTGGTCGCCGCCGGCCGGGGGCCGGGCGGGGACGTGCCGGCTGGAGAAGCGCGGCCGGGTGGTGCTGGGCCGGGCGTCGATCGATGTGTATCCGAACCGGGCCGGTTCGCATGTGGTGTGGGTGGAGGAGCTGAGCCTGCGGTTGCTGCCGCGCTGGGCGGACCCGGTGGTCGCCGGTGCGGGGCGGCGGGTCTTCGGGCGGGTGCTGGACGCCGTGCTGGACCGTCCGGTGCGCCGGTACGGCTGAGACCGGCCGGCGAATGGAGGGCGGCCGGTGCTCCCGCACCGGCCGGCCGGTCCGTGCGGTCAGTTCCGGGGCCAGCTGCCGGTGGTCAGGAAGTGGTCGATGGTGCGGGTGTACGGGGCGATGTCGAGGCCCTGTTCGGTGAGCCAGGCGTCGGAGTAGTACTTGTCGAGGTAGCGGTCGCCGGGGTCGCAGATCAGGGTGACGACGCTGCCCGCGACGCCCTCGGCGAGCATTTCGGCGACCAGTTTGAACGCGCTCCACAGCCCCGTGCCGGTGGAGCCGCCCGCCTTGCGCCCGATGGCGCGTTCCAGGGTGCGTACGGCCGCGACGCTGGCCGCGTCCGGGACCTTCATCATCCGGTCGATGGCGCCGGGCACGAAGCTGGGTTCCATGCGAGGCCGGCCGATGCCCTCGATGCGCGAGCCGCAGTCGCTGGTGACGTGCGGGTCGTTGTGGGTCCAGCCGTCGAAGAAGCAGGAGTTCTCCGGGTCGGAGACGCAGATCCTGGTGTCGTGCTGCATGTAGCGCACATAGCGGGCGATGGTCGCCGAGGTGCCGCCGGTGCCCGCGGTGGCGACGATCCAGGTGGGTTCCGGATACCTTTCGAGCCGCAGTTGCTGGTAGACGGACTCGGCGATGTTGTTGTTGCCCCGCCAGTCGGTGGCCCGCTCGGCATACGTGAACTGGTCCATGTAGTGGCCGCCGGTCTCCGCGGCGAGCCGTGCCGATTCCTCGTACATGCGGCGGGAGTCGTCCACGAAGTGGCAGCGCCCGCCGTGGAATTCGATGAGCCGGCATTTCTCCGGGCTGGTGGTGCGGGGCATGACGGCGATGAACGGCACCCCGATGAGTTTGGCGAAGTACGCCTCCGATACGGCGGTCGACCCGCTGGACGCCTCGATGACCGGTTTGCCGGGCCTGATCCAGCCGTTGCAGAGCCCGTAGAGGAAGAGCGAGCGCGCCAGCCGGTGCTTGAGGCTGCCGGTGGGGTGTGTCGACTCGTCCTTGAGGTAGAGGTCGATGCCCCAGGTGTCCGGCAGCGGGTAGCGCAGCAGATGGGTGTCGGCGGAGCGGTTGGCGTCGGCCTGCACCTTGCGGACGGCGTCCTTGAGCCAGGTGCGGTAGGCCGGGTCGGAGCGGTCGATGTCGAGGGTGGTCGCGGCTGCGCCGCCGTGCCCGTGCTGGGGGGTGTCCATCTGCGCGCTTCTCCTCGTACGGCCGGTTCGGGTGGCCCCACGATAGGCCCCCCACCTGCACAAACGTTGACTTTGATGGTCCATAGCACTGCCTTGGTGTCGGGGCGGGGAGCGGCGCGGCACGGCGGCGCGAATGCGCCGTGCACCCACCGGCCCGCTCTGGTGCGCGGGGGCCGGTATGTGCACACTTTTCTCAGAGGCATGACGAAGGGGGCGAAGAGGCCATGTCCGAGACGGAGTTCAGTGCTACGGGTGTGCGCATCGACCGGTGGGCGCGTTCGGTCACGAGGGCCGGGCAGGTGACCGTCAAGGACGGCCGGGTGGCCCTGCTGACGAGTTACGGGCGGGAGATCGACAGCGCGCCGGTGGGGACGGTGCGCGCGGGCCGGCCGTGGTTCGCGGGGGCGGACGCCACGGTCGCGCGGGTCAACGGGACACGGTACCGGCTGACGATGCGGCCGCCGGAGGGCAAACCCGGTGACGCGGCGCCCTCGCACCGGTTCCTGGAGGCGCTGTACAGCGCGGGGGGCAGGCGGAGCTGACGGCGCCGGGGCCGGGGGCACCGCGAGTTGCGCGGGTGTATGCCCTGAGCGACATTGGAGTCACGTCACTCATGGTGTACCGGCGGTGACACTGCGATCCAGGCCCGCCGGCCCGGACTCAGCAGCGGTCGTGGGCTGAATCCGTTCCTTCGTCTTCTTCCGGACCTATTTCGGGGAGTCGCAGCCGTGATCAGCGAGCCAAGCAGGCACTGCACGGTGGAGCTCCAAGCCCTGCCGTCGCGGATCGGTCAGGTCCGCAGAATCGTCTCGGCGCAACTGCGCCACTGGCATCTCGATGCTCTGATCGACCAGACGACACTGGGCGTCACCGAGCTTCTCACCAATGTCCACCGGCACGCACAGCCGGACAAGGCGTGCACCGTCGAGATCGAGTTGCTGCTCGAACGGCTCATGGTGTCCGTCCATGACCACGATCCGCGGCTGCCGACCGTGCGCGAGGCCGACGAGTCCAGCACGTCGGGGCGCGGGCTCGCGCTGATCGCCGCGGTCAGCGAGAGCTGGGGGGTACGCCCCCGGGGCGGCGCGGGGAAGGTCGTGTGGTTCACGCTCCCCACCCCGGCCGCGCCCGGCCGGCCGCCGCGGGAGGTGTACGGGGCGACCGCGGACGGGCCGTTCGACCTGGTCGTCCTGGAGCCGCCGCAGGGCGCGCCGCCCCCGGCGACGCGTTCGGCGGTGGTGGGCTGAGACCGCGGAGGCGGGGCGCTCCCGGGGTGCCCCGCCTCCGTGCCTATGCGTACGGCAGCCGCGCCGGGCTCAGGCCAGGGCGCCCAGCGGGTCGTCCAGGACCGGCTGCCAGGCCAGCTCCGCCGCGCCGACCAGGCTGTTGTGGTCGAGGGTGCAGGGCAGGATCGGAACGCTGCCGCTGCGCCCCCACAGGCTGCGGTCGGCCACCACCGCGCGCAGGCGTTCGGGGTCGGCGTCGAGCAGGGCGCGGTGCAGTCCGCCGAGGATGATCCGGTCCGGGTTGAGGATGTTGACGAGGCCGGCGAGCCCGAGGCCGAGCCGGTCGATCAGCTCCTCGGCGGCTGCGCGCACCGCCGGGTCGTCGTACTCGTTGCGCAGCAGGTCACCGGACTGCTTGAGCAGCGACTCCTCGGGGCCCGGGGTGCGCCCGGCCGCGGTGAGGAAGGCGAGCGGGTCGGTCTCCACGTCCAGGCAGCCGCGTCCGCCGCAGTGGCAGGGGCGGCCCTCGGGGTGGACGGTGAGGTGGCCGACCTCCAGGGCGAGGCCCGAACTCCCGGTGTGCAGGCGGCCGTCGAGGACGAGGGCGCCGCCGACGCCGCGGTGTCCGGTGGCGACGCAGAGCAGGTGCTGGGCCTCGCGTCCGGCGCCGTGCCGGTGCTCGGCGAGCGCGGCCAGGTTGACGTCGTTGCCGGTGAACGCCGGTCCCTCGATGCCCGCTTCGCGGACGCGGGTGGCGAAGATCTCACGGACCGGGGCGCCGGCCGGCCAGGCGATGTGGAGCGGGTTGAGGGCGGTGCCCTCCGGTTCGGCGACGGCCGACGGCACCGCGAGCCCGGCCCCGACGCACCGCAGTCCGCTGTCCCGCAGCAGCCGGGCGCAGTGGTCCACCACCTCGCCGATGACCTGGGCCGGGTCGGCGGTGATGGTGACGCAGCCGGGCGCGGTCGCCACGAGCCGGCCGCCGAGGCCGACGAGCGCGGCGCGGAAGCCGTCCGCGTGCACCTGGGCGGCGACGGCCACCGGGCCGGACTCCCGGACGGCCAGCCGGTGCGAGGGCCGGCCCTGGGAACCGGCCGCCGAGCCGGGTCTGGAGTCGACCTGGATCAGGCCGAGCGCTTCGAGTTCGGAGGCGACCGCGCCCGCCGTGGCGCGGGTGACCCCCAGTTCGGACGTGAGAACGGCGCGCGTGGGCGCGCGTCCGGTGTGGACCAGTTCCAGTGCGGGTCCGAGCGCGCTGCGGCCCCTCTCCAACTTCGTCCGGGTGGTGGTCCCCTTGCCGTTCATGGGGGCGAGTCTCCCATGGTCCGGGGGTGCCTTTGACCCCGTGGTGGCCGACTTGCCCCGGGTGCGGCACCCCGGCGCGCCCCTGGTACGCGCGGTCCGGGCCGGGTCGGTCAGCCGTGTTGCGCCGGCTGTCGGGCCGCCCCTATGCTGAGTTTGTGCCGCAACTAAACAAACTGCGGACGGCACTACCGGGGGGACCGGGCGGCAACACCGCCCCGCTCTCGTCGGCCCGTCTCCGTACCGCGCTGACCGTGTTCTTCGCCCTCGACGGCTTCCTCTTCGCCGGCTGGGTGGTCCGTATCCCGGCCATCAAGCAGCAGACCGGCGCCTCGGCCGCCACCCTCGGCCTCGCGCTCCTCGGCGTCTCCGCCGGTGCCGTGGTCACCATGACGCTCACCGGCCGGCTCTGCCGCCGGTTCGGCAGCCACGCGGTGACCGTGGCCTGCGCCGTGCTGCTCTCCCTCGGCATCGCGCTGCCCGCCCAGACGCACTCGGCGCTCTCGCTGGGACTGGTGCTGCTGGTCTTCGGCGCCGCGTACGGCGGGATGAACGTGGCGATGAACAGCGCGGCGGTGGACCTGGTCGCCGCGCTGCGCCGGCCCGTGATGCCCAGCTTCCACGCCGCGTTCAGCCTCGGCGGGATGCTCGGCGCGGGGCTCGGCGGCCTTGTCGCGGGCGGTCTCTCGCCCGCCCTGCACCTCTTCATCCTGACCGGAATCGGACTGCTCGTCACCGCCGTCGCGGGCCCGGCCCTGCTGCGGCACCCGGCGCCCCGGCTGCCGGAGACCGCGGACGCCCCCGGGCACTCCGGCGCCCGGTTGTCCGGGCGGGCCCGGAGGGTGGTGCTGCTGTTCGGCGTGATCGCGCTGTGCACCGCGTACGGGGAGGGCGCCCTGGCCGACTGGGGGGCCCTGCACCTGGAGCAGGACCTGCACGCCCGCCCCGGTGTGGCCGCCGCCGGATACTCGCTGTTCGCGCTGGCCATGACGGCGGGCCGGCTCAGCGGCACGGTCCTGCTGGAACGGCTCGGGCAGACCCGCACCCTGGTGGCGGGCGGCGCCACCGCGGCGGCCGGAATGCTGCTGGGCTCGCTCGCCCCGACCGCCTGGCTCGCGCTGCTCGGCTTCGCCGTCACCGGACTCGGCCTGGCGAACATCTTCCCGGTGGCGGTCGGGCGGGCCGGTGAGCTGGCGGGCCCCGGCGGGGTCGCGGCGGCCTCGACGCTCGGTTACGGGGGCATGCTGCTCGGGCCGCCCGCGATCGGCTTCCTGGCCGACTGGTTCTCGCTGCCGGTGGCCCTGACCACGGTGGCGGTGCTGGCCGGCGCGGCGGCGGTCCTGGGGTACGGGGCCCGCGGGGCGGCGGCGCGGGCCCGATGAGCCTGCGGCGCGCGCGGCCCGCTGGCACAATCCGTCCATGAAAACCACGGAGCACATAGAGACCCTGGCCGCCGAGGGCCGCCTGCTGGCGGACGCGGCGGACGGGGCGGGGCTCGGAGCGCCGGTGCCCACCTGTCCCGACTGGCGGGTGCGCGATCTGCTCCGGCACACCGCGATGGTGCACACCTGGGCCGCCGCCCTGGTGCGCGAGGGGCGTGCCTCGTACATGCCCGACGCCAGTGAGCCGGAGCTGGACGGGCCGGAGCTGTCGGCCCACTTCCGGGCCTGCCACCGGAATCTGGTGGAGGCGCTGGGCAGCGCGCCGCAGGATCTGGAGTGCTGGACCTTTCTGCCCGCCCCGTCGCCGCTCGCCTTCTGGTCCCGCCGCCAGGCGCACGAGACGACGATCCACCGGGTGGACGCCGAGTCCGCGCGCGGCGGCGCCCTCTCCCCCATCTCCGCGGCCCACGCGCTGGACGGGGTCGACGAGTTGCTGCTCGGCATGCACACCAGGCCCAGGAGCCGGGTGCGCACCGAGTCCCCGCGCACGCTGCGGGTGCGGGCGACGGACACGGGCACCGTGTGGACCGTACGGCTGTCCGCCGAGCCGCTGTCCGCGGTGCGCGAGGAGGCGCCCGGCCCCGGGGGCGACGCGGACTGCGAGTTGAGCGGCCCGGTCGCGACGCTCTACCTGGCGCTGTGGAACCGGCTCCCGCTGACGGACCTCACGGTGACGGGGGACGAGGAGCTGGGCCGGCTCTGGCGCGACAACTCCGCGATCACCTGGTCGTGAGGCCCACCGTGCGGGCCAGCTCCGTGACGGCCCGGCGGAAGAAGACCTCGCGGGCCTCCACCACCTTGTGGAACTGGCCGAACACCTCGAAGGAGACCAGGCCGAACAGCTGCGACCAGGCCGCGACCAGCGGGGCGGCCACCTCCGGCGCCAGACCGGGGGCCACATCGGCGGCGATGCGTTCGGCCTCCGGGCGCAGTTCGTCGGGGAGCGGCGGGAGCGCCGTCTCCTCGTCGCGGTAGGCGTCCTCGACCACGGCGATGAGCACCATGCCGACGCGTGCGGCGGGGCCGACCGTGTCCTGCGGGGCCGTGTAGCCGGGCACGGGCGAGCCGTAGATGAGCGCGTACTCGTGGGGGTGGGCCAGCGCCCACGCGCGTACGGCGAGGGCGACGGCGACCCAGCGGGCGGTGCCGGTGGTGCCGGGCGTCCCGGCGGCGGCGCGGTGGGCGCGCTCGGCTGCCTCGCCGGCCGCGTCGTACGCGTCCACGATCAGGGCCGTCAGCAGCTCGTCCCGACTGGGGAAGTAGCGGTAGAGGGCGGAGGAGACCATGCCCAGCTCCCGCGCGACGGCGCGCAGCGACAGCTTGGCCGCGCCCTCGGCGGCGAGCTGTTTCCTCGCCTCGTCCTTGATCGCGGCGGTGACCTCGGTGCGGGCCCGTTCCCTGGCTCCCCGGATAGCGCTCATGGGGTTCAGTCTGCCACGCGATCGGAGCAGCGACCAATAACGAGAGCAGTGCTCTTGCTTTTGAGCACCCATCCCGTGCACACTGATCCGGAGCGAGAGCAGTGCTCTCGGAAATCACTTCTCCACCGTGGGGGTCACACCATGTCGCACACCGAGCCGTACTACCTGCAGGGCAGCCCGCTCAACATCCGCCTCAACAGCGTCGTCGGCCGGCTCGCGCGGCACGGGATCAGCCTGGCCGGTTCCCAGGAGCTGTCCGTGCGGGGCCGCAAGAGCGGCAGGATGCAGCGCGTTCCGGTCAACCCGCACACGTACCGGGGCGAGCGCTACCTCGTCTCCGCCCGCGGCCACTCGCAGTGGGTGCGCAACATGCGGGCGGCCGGCGGCGGCGAGCTGCGCACCGGCCGCAGGACGCGGGTCTTCACCGCCGTGGAGATCGCGGACGACGCGCACAAGGCGGCCGTCGTCCGGACCTACCTGGAGCGCTGGGGCTGGGAGGTCAAGGACTACTTCCAGGGCGTCACCGCGAAGTCCACGGACGCCGAGATCCTGGCGGCCTGCCCCGACCACCCCGTCTTCCGCATCACCGAGGCGGGCTGACGCACCGAACGGCACGTCAGCCCCGGCGGGCACGGAAGGGCTTCGCGCGGACGGCCTATTCGGCGGTCTGCGCCTTGCGGTCCATCACCGAGAGCGCCCGCTGGGCCAGCGGGTGCGAGCGGACCAGTTCGGCCAGCGAGGTCGTGCCGCGGGTGATGCCCGCGAACGCGTTCCACGCCGGGCGGAAGCCCGTCAGCACGGCGTGCAGCAGGCCCGGACGCCGCTCGAACAGCTTCAGCATGCGCCGGCCCACGCTCATCTCGACGCCGAGGCCGGCCTTGATGGCGAAGGCGTAGTTCAGCGCCTGGCGGCGGGCGTCCACCGCGTCGTGCGCCTCGGCGACCCGCACCGCCCACTCGCCCGCGAGCCGGCCGGAGCGCAGCGCGAAGGAGATGCCCTCGCGGGTCCACGGCTCCAGCAGACCGGCCGCGTCCCCGCACACCAGCACCCGGCCGCGCGAGAGCGGCGAGTCCTCGCTGCGGCAGCGCGTCAGATGGCCGGAGGAGATCTTCGGCTCGAACCCGGCCAGGCCGAGCCGCGCGACGAAGTCCTCCAGATACCGCTTGGTGCCCGCGCCGTCGCCGCGCGCCGAGATCACCCCCACGGTCAGGGTGTCGCCCTTGGGGAAGACCCAGCCGTAACTGCCGGGCATCGGGCCCCAGTCGATCAGGACGCGGCCCGCCCAGTCCTCGGCGACCGTGGGCGGGACCGGGATCTCCGACTCCAGGCCGAGGTCGACCTGGTCGAGCTTCACCCCGACATGTGCCCCTATCCGCCCGGCGCTGCCGTCGGCGCCGACCACCGCGCGGGCCAGCACCGTCTCGCCGCCGGCCAGCACGACCGCGACCGTGCGCCGGTCGGGCACCGCGGCGCCGTGCTGCTCCACCCGTGAGACGGTCGCGCCGGTGCGCAGTTCGGCGCCGGCCTTCTGCGCCTGCTCGACCAGCCCCGCGTCGAACTCGGGGCGGTTGATGAGCCCGAAGAGCATCCGCTTCGAGCGGCGGGTGCGCGCCAGCCTGCCGTTGAGCGAGAAGGTGACCGCGTGAATCCGGTCCCGCAGGGGCAGTTCGAAGCCGGGCGGCAGGGCGTCGCGCGAATATCCGATGATGCCGCCGCCGCACGTCTTGTAACGGGGCAGCTCCGCCTTCTCCAGGAGCAGTACCTTGCGTCCCGCGACGGCCGCCGCGTATGCCGCCGAGGCTCCCGCCGGTCCGGCGCCGACTACGACGACGTCCCACACGGACGACTCTTCGTGCTCATGTCCGGCGTCTGCGTTCTCGCTGCTCACGATGTGCTTCTGCTCCCGATCCGACCAGTGGCCCAAGCTGCTCACGGCATCCTACGGCGCGTCGCGGCCGAGATCCCCTGTGGGAGGATCGGCCGAGTCTCCGACGTACCCGCGACGCCACACTCCGGGCGGGCGGGTAACCGGAAACGTACACATAACGTCGCACCTACCAGGAGCGTGCCCCATGACCCGCCGTCCGATCCCCGAGACAGTCGCCTCGCTGATGCCCCGTGCCAAGGCGGAGCTGACCGAGTTGGTGGCCTTCCAGTCGGTGGCGGACCCCGCGGTCTTCCCGAGGAGCGAGTGCGAGGCCGCCGCCGAGTGGGTCGCCGCCGCCCTGCGCGCCGAGGACTTCCAGGACGTGGCCCTGCTCGACACCCCGGACGGCAGCCAGTCCGTCTACGGCTACCTGCCGGGCCCGGCCGGCGCGCCGACCGTGCTGCTCTACGCGCACTACGACGTGCAGCCGCCGCTCGACGAGTCGGCCTGGATCTCCCCGCCCTTCGAGCTGACCGAGCGCGACGGCCGCTGGTTCGGCCGCGGCGCCGCCGACTGCAAGGGCGGCTTCATCATGCATCTGCTCGCGCTGCGGGCGCTGAAGGCGGACGGCGGGGTGCCCGTCGGCGTCAAGGTGATCGTGGAGGGCTCGGAGGAGCAGGGCACCGGCGGGCTGGAGCGGTACGCCGAGGCGCACCCCGGACTGCTCGCCGCCGACACCATCGTGATCGGTGACACCGGCAACTTCCGGGTGGGTCTGCCGACCGTGACCTCGACGCTGCGCGGCATGACGATGCTCCGGGTGCGGCTGGACACCCTGGAGGGCAATCTGCACTCCGGGCAGTTCGGCGGCGCCGCGCCGGACGCGCTGGCCGCGCTGATCCAGCTGCTCGCCTCGCTGCGCGCCGAGGACGGCTCGACCACGGTGGACGGTCTGACCGCGGACGCCGGCTGGGACGGCCTGGAGTACGCGGAGGAGGAGTTCCGCCGGGACGCCAAGGTCCTCGACGGGGTCGGGCTCATCGGCACCGGTACGGTCGCCGACCGGATCTGGGCGCGGCCCGCCGTCACCGTGATCGGCATCGACTGCCCGCCCGTCGTGGGCGCGACGCCCTCCGTGCAGGCGAGCGCCCGCGCGCAGATCAGCCTGCGGGTGCCGCCGGGCCAGGACGCGGAGCACGCGACGAAGCTGCTGACCGCGCACCTCCTGGCGCACACGCCGTGGGGCGCCCGGGTGTCGGTCGAGCAGGTCGGCCAGGGGCAGCCGTTCCGCGCGGACGTGACGAGCCCGGCGTACACGGCGATGGCGGACGCCATGCGGGTCGCGTATCCGGGCCAGGAGATGCAGTCCTCGGGCATGGGCGGCTCGATCCCGCTCTGCAACACGCTGGCGGGGCTGTACCCGGAGGCGGAGATCCTCCTGATCGGGCTGAGCGAGCCGGAGGCCCAGATCCACGCGGTGAACGAGAGCGTGTCGCCACAGGAGCTGGAGCGGCTCTCGGTGGCCGAGGCGCTGTTCCTGCGCAACTACGCGGCGTCCAAGGCGGTCTGAGTCCCGGCAGGCCGCGGACTACGCGTCGAGCGAAGCTCGCCCAGAGCGTAGATCCGTGCGGCGGCCGGACGTTCGCGCGTACGTTCGCCGCATGGATCTCGTCGAGGTGCTTCCGCAGCTGCACATGTTCCGTTTCCCGATCGGCCAGGCGTATCTCTGGTCCGACGGGCCCGAGCTGACCCTGATCGACGCGGGCGACGTGAACGCGGCGCCCGCCATCGAGGAGGCGGTGCGCGGCCTCGGCCACGACCCCGCCGACATCGCCCGAATCGTCCTCACCCACGGCCACCGGGACCACTACGGCGCCGCCCGGGAGCTGGCCGACCGCCACGGTGCCGAGATCCTGGCCCACCGGCTGGACGCGCCGGTGATCCGGGGCGACGAGGAGGTCGGGGAGCCGGTGCTCCTGGACTGGGAGCGCCCGCTGTACGCGCATGGGCTGACGGTCCCTCCGGCTCCCCCGACCCGGGTGGACACCGAGCTGTCGGACGGGGCGGTGCTGCCGTTCGGCGGCGGGGCGCGGGTGGTGCACTCCCCCGGTCACACACCGGGCTCCATCGGTGTGCATCTGCCCCGGCACGGTGTGCTGTTCACGGGCGACTGCGTGGCCGCCGTCGGGCAGGTGATGCTGGGCGTGTTCAACATCGACCGGGCGCGGGCCGTGGACTCGTTCCGGCGGCTGGCCGCCCTGGAGCCGGCCACGGTCTGCTTCGGGCACGGCGACCCCCTCACCGAGGACGCCGCGGCGGTCCTGCGGGCGTCAGCCCACGGGGACGCCGGCTTCGAGGTTGAGCACGGCTGAGCGTTCGCGGGCCCGCAGCGCCCAGCGCAGCCGTGCGTAGCGGGTGGGCGGCAGCAGGGCGGCCGCCTCCTCCTCGGTGACGAAGCGCCAGCCGCGCAGTTCGGAGCCGGGGAGCAGCAGCCCCTCGGCGTCCGCGCGGGGCAGCAGCCCGCCGTCGAACAGCAGCCGCAGCCCGCCGTATCCGGGTGGTTCGGGCGCCTCCCAGTCGATGACGAGCAGCTTGGGCACCCGGTCGAGGTGGATGCCTATCTCCTCGGCGACCTCCCTGATACCGGCCTGGGCGGGCGCCTCTCCGGACTCGACCACACCGCCGGGGAACTCCCAGCCGGGCTTGTAGGTGGGGTCGACGAGCAGGAACCGGTCGTGCTCGTCGAAGAGCAGCACCCCGGCGGCGACGGTCTCGGCGGTCGGCTCGGGTGTCTGGACGATCTCGCAGGCCGGGGCGGTCCCGCTGCGCACGGCCTCGGCGATGCGCTCGGCGGTCTCGCGCGGGGTGAGGGCGCCGTTGTCGATGGTGTGGGCGTCCCCGGTGATCCAGTGGAGCGCCGAACGGTAGGTTTCGATGCGGTCGTACGCCCAGCGGCCGGTCGGGTCCACACCCTCGGCCTCGCCGGGGCATTCCGCCCGGTGGGCGACGCGCGCACGCAGGATCGTTTCCTCCGGGGCGAGCAGCACATGGCGTACCGGAATGCGCCGGGCGGCGAGCCCGCCGAACATCTCGTCGCGGTACTCCTGGCGCAGCAGCGTCATCGGCACGACCAGGACGCCGCCCAGCTCGGCGAGGAGCGCGGCCGCGGTGTCGACCACGAGGCGCCGCCAGATGGGCAGGTCCTGAAAGTCCGTCACTTCGGCGAGCTTCTTCTGGGGCAGCAGGGTGCGCAGCCCCGTCCCGGTGAGTTCCGGGTCGTACAAGGTGCTGTTCGGGATCAGATCGATCAGTTCACGCGCGGCGCTGGTCTTGCCGGCGCCGAACGCACCGTTTAGCCAGACGATCACGGTTCCCCCTCTTCCGTAGCAGCCCCCTGTGGCTTGCCCGCAACACCCCGCTGCGGAAACACCCCCGGGGCGACGCGTTGTTACGGGGTGTCGCCCCGCCAGTCCCACTTGTCCGGCTCGTCCTGGCGCGGCCCGTACTCGGCGCGGCCGCCCGGACCGTAGGCGCCGATCTCGGTGACCAGGGCGGACCCGTCCGCCAGGGCGACCGGCGTCCACCCCGTCACGTCCAGGAGCAGGCCGTCGAGCGGACCGCCCACCAGTTCCCGGTACACGCGCCCCGGACGGGGGCCGGGGTCGGGGTCTTCGTGGTCGGCGCCGTACACCCGCCGTCGCATGATCTCGTCCATGGGTGCAGGATCGCACCCGCCACTGACAGCGACCGCGGTGCGCGGTGCCCGGCGGGTCACCGGCTCCACGCTTCGGTCACAACTCCATCACTTGCGGAGGAACTCGCTCACGGCCGCGCCGCCCGCTGGCTACGGTCGGGCTCTCCACGCAAACCCTGGGGGGTTCCATGTCGCACAACCCGTCCCCGCAGCCGCCGCCCTGGGGGCCGCCGCCGCCCACTCGCACCGGTCCATCGCCTTCCGGCGCCGCGCCGGGCTGGGCAAGGAAACGTATCGTCATCCCGGTCGCGCTGGGCGTCTTCCTCATCGGCACCGTCATCGGCGCCGCCGGGGGCTCCGGTTCGGACAGCGAGACCGCGGCGAAGGCGTCCCCGGCGCCGACCGTCACCACGACGGTCTCGGTCACCCCGTCACCGGCGCCGGCCGTGACGGAGACGGTCACCGCGAGCCCCGAGGTGGTGCCGACCGTCACGAAGACGAAGACGGTGAAGGTCACCGTCACCCCCGAGGCGCCCGCCGACACCTCGGACGACTCCGGCGACTACGGCTCGGGCACCTCCGGTTCGAGCGGCGGAGGCGGCTCCACCTACTACGCGAACTGCAGCGCCGTCCGCGCGGCCGGCGCGGCCCCGATCCGCCGGGGCGACGCCGGTTACGGCCGCCACCTCGACCGCGACGGCGACGGAGTCGCCTGCGAGTAGGGGGGCACGCCGCACCCCGCGACCGGGGCCCGTCCGGCTGTTTCGGCCCGGACGGGCCCCGGCCCGTACCACCGCGCCCCGCCCTCAGCGCGTGCTCAGCACGCTCCCGGCCGCCCGCGCCGTGAAGGCCGCCGCCGCGGCGCCCACCAGCCCCGCGTCGTTGCCCATGAGGGCGGGGACCACCGTCAGCCGCCGCACGAACGACAGCGTGGCGTAGCGGCGCAGCGCGGTCCGCAGCGGCCCGAACAGCGGCTCCCCGGCACCGGCCACCCCGCCGCCGATCACCGCGATGTCGATCTCGACCAGGGTGGCCGTGGCGGCGATCCCGGCGGCCAGGGCCTGCCCGGCGCGTTCGAAGGAGGCCGCGGCGACCGGATCGCCGGCCCGTGCCGCCGCGGCCACGCCCACCGCGCTCGCGTCCCCGTCCGGGCCGGGCCGCCAGCCGCGCTCCAGCGCGCGGCGCGCGATGTTGGGGCCGCTGGCGATGCGCTCGACGCAGCCGCGCGACCCGCACGGGCAGGCGTCGCCGTCGAGGTCCACGCTGATGTGACCGATGTGGCCGGCGTTTCCGCTGGGGCCCGGATGCAGGGCGCCGCCGAGGACGAGCCCGCCGCCGACGCCGGTCGAGACGACCATGCACAGCGCGTTGTCGTGGCCGCGCGCCGCACCGAGCCAGTGCTCCGCCGCGGTGATCGCGACACCGTCGCCGACCAGGGTGACCGGCAGGCCGCCGGTGGCCGCGGCGACCCGCCGCACCAGCGGGAAGCCGCGCCAGCCGGGCACGTTGACCGGGCTGACCGTGCCTCCGGCGGCGTCCACCGGGCCCGCGCTGCCGACCCCGACGGCCGCCGCCTCGTCCCAGCGCGGCGACGCGGCCAGCTCGGCCAGGACGCCCTCCACCGCCTCCATGACCCGCTCACCGCTCTCCCGCGCGGGCGTGGGGCGCCGCGCGCGGGCGACCAGCGCGCCGTCCCGGTCCACCAGAGCGCCGGCGATCTTGGTGCCCCCGATGTCCAGTGCGGCGACGAGATGGGTTTGCATCGGTGCGGCTCCGGTGGTGTGGACGGAATGTGCGGCTCAGGTGAACAGTTTGCCCAGTCTCCATTCCCTTGACAACGTTGTCCAGGGCCTATGCTCGTGCCCAAACTCTCCGGAAGCCCCCGCGGCAGCCGTCGCGACCCGCCGGACTGCCCGCACCGACGACAGGACAGCGCATCGTGGCCGAGACCACCCGTCATTCCGAGCACCGCTACGGCAACCGGCCGACCATGAAGGATGTGGCCGCGCGGGCCGGGGTGGGCTTGAAGACGGTGTCCCGGGTGGTCAACAGCGAGCCCGGGGTCACCCCGGACACCGAGCGCCGGGTGCAGGAGGCCATCGAGGCCCTGGGCTTCCGCCGCAACGACAGCGCGCGCGTGCTGCGCAAGGGCAGGACCGCGTCCATCGGCCTGGTCCTGGAGGACCTCGCGGACCCGTTCTACGGGCCGCTGAGCCGGGCGGTGGAGGAGGTGGCCCGTGCGCACGGGGCGCTGCTCATCAACGGTTCCAGCGCCGAGGACCCGGAGCGCGAGCAGGAGCTGGTGCTCGCGCTGTGCGCCCGCCGGGTGGACGGGCTGATCGTGATCCCGGCCGCCGACGACCACCGCTATCTGGAGCCGGAGATCAAGGCCGGGGTGGCGACCGTGTTCGTGGACCGTCCGGCGGGGCGGATCGAGGCGGACATGGTGCTCTCGGACAGCTTCGGCGGGGCCCGCGAGGGTGTCGCCCATCTGATCGCGCACGGCCACCGCCGGATCGGCTTCATCGGCGACCAGCCGCGCATCCACACCGCGACCGAGCGGCTGCGCGGCTACCACGCGGCGATGGCCGGGGCCGGGATAGCCGTGGCGGACTCCTGGGTCTCGCTCGGCTCCACGGACCCGGACCGGGTCCGCGCCGCCGCCGAGGCGATGCTCTCGGGGCCGGAGCCCGTGACGGCGCTCTTCTCCGGCAACAACCGGGTGACGGTGACGGTGGTACGGGTCCTGGCGGGCCGGGAGCGGCCGGTCGCCCTGGTGGGCTTCGACGACATCGAGCTGGCGGATCTGCTCGGCATCACCGTCATCTCCCAGGACGCGGCGGCGGTGGGCCGCACCGCCGCCGAGCACCTCTTCCGCCGGCTGGACGGGGCCGACCACAGCCCGGCGCGGGTGGAGCTGCCGACGCGGCTGATCGCCCGCGGCTCGGGCGAACTCCCCCCGGCCCCGTAGCCGTCGGAGCGGCCGGGCCGGCCGTTACGGGGCCGTCACCGTCAGGGTGCCGCGCCGCGGGGAGGCGAAGGCGTCGAGGTCCGCGCGGCTCAGCCCGGTCAGCCCGGTCACCTCGGCGGTGTCCAGCGCGCCGCAGTCGATGCCCCGGAGCAGATAGCCGCTGAGCGCCTTGGCGGTGGCCGGTTCGTCCATGACGTCGCCGCCCGCCTTGGCGGCGTACGCGGCGAGCCGGGACGCGGCCTGCTCCAGGCCCTCGCGGTAGAACGTGTAGACGGCCGCGTACCGGGTCGGCAGATGGGCCGGGTGCATGTCCCAGCCCTGGTAGTAGGCGCGGGCCAGGGCGCGCCGGGTGAGGCCGTAGTGCAGCCGCCACGCCTCGTGGACCCGCTCCGCGGAGCCCACGGGGAGCACATTGGTGGAGCCGTCCGAGACGCGTACGCCGGTACCGGCGGCGGCCACCTGCATCACGGCCTTGGCGTGGTCGGCGGCCGGGTGGTCGCTCGCCTGGTACGCGGCGCTGACGCCCACGCAGGCGCTGTAGTCGAACGTCCCGTAGTGCAGCCCGGTGGCCCGGCCCCCCGCCGCGTCGATCATGCGGGCCACGGCGGCGGTGCCGTCGGCGGCGAGGATGGACTGGCTGGTCTCGATCTGGATCTCGAAGCCGAGGCGCCCGGCCGGCAGCCCGTGCGCCTGCTCGAAGGCTTCGAGGAGGCGGACGAAGGCGGTGACCTGTTCGGGGTAGGTCACCTTGGGCAGGGTGAGGACGAGCCCTTCGGGCAGCCCGCCGGCCCGCATCAGGCCGGTGAGGAAGATGTCGGTGGTGCGGATGCCCCGGTCGCGTACGGCCGCCTCCATGCACTTCATCCGGATGCCCGTGTAGGGCGCCGCCGTGCCTCCGGCGTACGCCTCCGAGACGAGCCGGGCCGCGCGGGCCGCCGTCTCGTCCTCCTCGGCGTCGGAGCGGGGCCCGTAGCCGTCCTCGAAGTCGATCCGCAGATCCTCGACGGGTTCGCGTTCCAGCTTGGCGCGCACCCGGTCGTGGACGGGCCCGGCCAGCTCGTCCGGGATGCCGAGGACGGCGGCGAGGGCGGCCGCGTCGGGGGCGTGCTCGTCGAGCGCCTTCAGCGCCTGGTCGCCCCAGGCGCGCAGGGTGCCGGCCGTGAAGGCGTCGCCGGGTACATAGACGGTGTGCACGGGCTGGCGGGTGCCGGGGTCGCCCGGGTAGCGGCGGGCGAGTTCGGCGTCCACCGCCGCGAGGGAGGCGCTGATCCCGTCGCTGACCGCTCCGGCGAGGCTCGTCGCCACCTTCTCCTGCTGACCCATCGTCCGCACCCTCCACTTCGACAGTTTCCGCTTCCCGGAATCAACAATCCGCATAGTGAAGCTATAGGGCTGTCGCATCGGCGTCAACGGTGACCGGAACGGCCGCGGGGCCGCACGGTGTGTTCACCGTGCGGCCCCGCGGCCGTTGTTCGTACGCGCTCGTCGGCGATCAGCCCTTGCGGGTGTTGATCTCCTCGGTGAGCTGGGGCACGACGTCGAAGAGGTCGCCGACGACGCCGTAGTCGACGAGGTCGAAGATGGGGGCCTCGGGGTCCTTGTTGACGGCGACGATCGTCTTCGAGGTCTGCATCCCCGCCCGGTGCTGGATCGCACCCGAGATGCCCGAGGCGATGTACAGCTGCGGGGAGACCGACTTGCCGGTCTGGCCGACCTGGTTGGTGTGCGGGTACCAGCCCGCGTCCACCGCGGCCCGCGACGCGCCCACCGCGGCACCCAGCGAGTCCGCCAGCGCCTCGATCACCGCGAAGTTCTCCGCACCGTTCACCCCACGCCCACCGGAGACCACGATCGCCGCCTCCGTCAGCTCCGGACGGCCCGTCGACTCACGCGGCGTACGCGAGAGCACCTTCGTGCCGGTGGCCTGCGCCGAGAAGGTGACCGCGAGGGTCTCGACGGCGCCGGCGGCCGCGGCCGGCTCGGCCGGGGCGGAGTTCGGCTTGACCGTGATGACCGGAACACCCTTGGAAACACGGGACTTGGTCGTGTACGAGGCGGCGAACGCGGACTGCGTGGCGATCGGGCCCTGGTCGCCGGCCTCCAGGTCGACGGCGTCGGTGATGATGCCGGAGCCGATGCGGACCGCGAGGCGGGCCGCGATCTCCTTGGCCTCCGCGGAGGAGGACAGCAGCACGGCGGCCGGGGACACGGCGTCGAAGGCGGCCTGGAGGGCGTCCACCTTCGGCACGACGAGGTACTCGGCGAACTCGGGGGCGTCGGCGGTCAGCACCTTGACCGCGCCGTGCTCGGCGAGCACGCCCGCGGTGTCTGCGGCACCGCTGCCCAGGGCGACGGCGACGGGCTCGCCGATACGGCGGGCGAGCGTCAGCAGCTCCAGGGTGGGCTTGCGGACGGCGCCGTCCACGTGGTCGACATAGACGAGAACTTCAGCCATGGGACTTCAATCTCCTGCGTGTGCGAAGTAGGCGGGGGTGATGAGAGGGGGTGCCGGGGCTCAGATGAACTTCTGGCCCGCCAGGAACTCGGCCAGCCGCTTGCCGCCCTCGCCCTCGTCCTTCACGATCGTGCCCGCGGTGCGGGCCGGGCGCTCCGTCGCGGAGTCGACCGCGCTCCAGGCACCCGCCAGGCCCACCTGTTCGGCGTCGATGCCCAGGTCGTCCAGGTCCAGGGACGTCACCGGCTTCTTCTTCGCCGCCATGATCCCCTTGAACGAGGGGTAACGCGCCTCACCGGACTGGTCGGTCACCGACACCACCGCCGGCAGCGACGCCTCCAGCTCCTCCGACGCACTGTCCCCGTCCCGGCGACCCCGCACCACACCATCGGCCACCGACACCTGCGACAGCAGCGTCACCTGCGGCACACCCAGCCGCTCCGCCAGCAGCGCCGGAACCACACCCATCGACCCGTCCGTCGACGCCATCCCCGAAACCACCAGGTCGTACCCGGTCTCCTCCAGCGCCCTCGCCAGCACCAGCGACGTCCCCAGCGCATCCGTCCCGTGCAGATCGTCGTCCTCGACGTGAACCGCCTTGTCCGCACCCATCGACAACGCCTTGCGCAACGCGTCCCGCGCATCCTCCGGACCCACCGTCAACACGGTGACCTCCGCGTCATCGGCCGCCTCCGCGATCTGCAACGCCTGCTCGACCGCGTACTCGTCCAGCTCCGACAGCAGACCGTCCACGTCCTCACGGTCCAACGTCAGGTCATCGGCGAAATGCCGGTCACCGGTCGCGTCGGGCACGTACTTCACACAGACAACGATCCTCAAGCTCACGCCGGCTCTCCTACTGCATCGTCATTTCCGGGCTGCCTTGTTGCACGCAGCATAGGCGCCTGATGGGGCGTTTTCCGGTCGGGGCGACCGACGCTCCGACCGTCATATTACTCGTCAGTACATCGATTGGGTGCTCCATGAGCAAGCGCTTGGCACTGTGATCTGCCCAACGCGCGCCGCTCCGGAACCACCGGCGGCGGATTCAGTCGCGCAGCGCCGTGAATCGGCCCTGGTGATAGAGGAGGGGGCGGCCACCGCCCACCGGGTCGCCCGCGGTCACCTCGGCGATCACGATGCGGTGGTCCCCGGCCGGAACACGGGCCACGACCCGGCAGACCAGCCACGCCAGCACGTCGTCGAGCAGCGGAACGCCTTCCGGCCCGCTGCGCCAAAAGGTGGACGGGCCGAACCGGTCGGCGCCGCTGCGGGCGAAGGTGGCGGCCAGTTCCCGCTGGTGCTCGGCGAGGATGTGGACGCCGACGTACTCGGCCGCGGCGATGACCGGCCAGCTGGAGGACGCGGTGCCCACGCCGAACGAGATCAGGGGCGGGTCGGCGGCCACGGAGTTGAGCGAGGTGGCGGTGAAGCCGACGGGCCGTTCGCCGTCGGCGGCGGTGATCACGGCGACTCCGGCGGCGTGCTGCCGGAACACCGAGCGGAGCAGGTCCGGGGAGGCGGTTCGCGGCGCGTCGAGTCCGGGTGATGCCGTCATGGAGAGATCCTTCTGCGCGTCGGGGGTGCTGCGGGGTCGTGGATGCTCAGGCATCCGGACAGCACGCGCCGGCGGTACGGGCGAGATCGATGTACGCCCGGCCATGGAGCAGGGGATCTGACGGCATAAGTGTCAGAGTGACGATTCACGGTGCGCGCAGTCAAGGGCGTCCCGGCAAGTGGGAGAAGCATCACGGTCCGTCACATCGCCCGCCCGAGGGCGGCGACGACATCAACGGTGCGGGGCTGCCCGACGCCCCGGCGCACGATCCGGCCTCCGGCGTCGAGCACCAGGACGGTCGGGGTCCGGTCGATCCCCAGGTCCCGTACGAGCCCGAGTCGGGCTTCCGCGTCGATCTCCACATGGGCGACCCCCTCGACCATCCCGGCCACCTCCGCGAGGATGCGGCGCGTGGCCCGGCAAGGCTGGCAGAAGGCGGTGGAGAACTGGACGAGCGTGGCCCGCGCCCCCAGCTCCGCGCCGAGGCGCGCCGCGTCCAGCCTCTCCGTACGCGCCTGCCCGTCCACAGCCCGACCTCCTGTCAGAGTTCTCCGCAGAAGGTCAGCACCGATGGCGGCGCGGGCATTCCCGGCCGTAGTACGTGACGAGAATCTCGCCGCACGGGGCCGCCGGGACTGGCCACCGCGTGACCGTATGGTGCACGATCGCCCCAATGCCGAAAACCTACGGCTGCGTAACTTCCGCCGGGAGAACCCTCCGCGGGCGCTGAAGAAAGGGTCTTCCCCAGATGGCAGAACTCGTCTATCGGCCGGTCATCGGCGCCGCTCGCACGTTTTTCAAGGCGCTGGACCTGAAGATCGACAGTCAGGGTTCGGAGCACATCCCGAAGACCGGTGGCGCTGTTCTGGTCAGCAACCACATCAGTTATCTGGACTTCATCTTCAATGGGCTCGCGGCGCTCCCGCAGAAGCGCCTGGTTCGTTTCATGGCCAAGGAATCCGTTTTCCGGCACAAGGTCTCCGGTCCGCTGATGCGCGGCATGAAGCACATTCCCGTCGACCGCGAGCAGGGCGAGGAGGCGTACGCGCACGCGCTGGCCTCGCTGCGGTCCGGGGAGATCGTCGGGGTGTTCCCCGAGGCGACGATCTCGGAGTCCTTCACGCTCAAGAGCTTCAAGTCGGGCGCGGCGCGCCTGGCGCAGGAGGCGGGCGTTCCGCTGATCCCGATGGCGCTGTGGGGGACGCAGCGGCTGTGGACCAAGGGCCGGCCCCGCAACTTCAAGCGCAACCACATCCCGGTGACCATCCGCGTCGGCGAGCCGGTGGAGGCTCCCACCGACCAGTACGCGGGCGCGATCACGCGGCGGCTGCGCGAGCGGGTGCAGGAGCTGCTGGAGGCGGCGCAGCGGGCGTATCCGGTCCGGCCGAAGGACGCCGCCGACACCTGGTGGGTGCCCGCGCACCTGGGCGGTACGGCTCCGACGCCGGCCGAGGTCCGCGAGCGGGGCTGAAACGTCTCTCCGGGGTACGGACGGGTCCGCACCCCGGAGGGGTTCGAGGGGGCGGTCAGCCGGCCGCCATCTCCTCCTCGATCGCGCGGAGAAACGCGTCGACGTCCTCCTCGGTGGTGTCGAACGCGCACATCCAGCGGACGTCGCCGGCCCGCTCGTCCCAGAAGTAGAACCGGAACCGCTTCTGGAGGCGTTCGGTGACCGCGTGCGGCAGCCGTGCGAAGACGGCGTTGGCCTGGACGGGGTGGAGGATCTCCACGCCGTCGATCGCGCGCACGCCGTCGGCGAGCCGCCGGGCCATGGTGTTGGCGTGCCGGGCGTTGCGCAGCCACAGGTCGCCGGCGAGCAGTGCCTCCAGTTGTACGGAGACGAAGCGCATCTTGGAGGCGAGCTGCATGGACAGCTTGCGCAGGTGCTTCATGGCCCGGACGGCGTCGGGGTTCAGGACGACGACGGCCTCGCCGAAGATGGCGCCGTTCTTCGTGCCGCCGAAGGAGAGCACGTCGACGCCGACGGTGTTGGTGAACGTGCGCATGGGCACGTCCAGGGAGGCCGCGGCGTTGGCTATGCGGGCCCCGTCGAGGTGGACGGTCATGCCGTGGCCGTGCGCGTGCTCGCAGATGGCGCGGATCTCGTCGGGCGTGTAGACGGTGCCCAGCTCGGTGTTCTGGGTGATCGAGACGACCTGGGGCATGGCGCGGTGCTCGTCGTCCCAGCCGTACGCCTGCCGGTCGATCAGCTCCGGGGTGAGCTTGCCGTCCTCGGTGGGGACGGTGAGCAGCTTGAGTCCGCCGACGCGTTCGGGCGCGCCGCACTCGTCCACGTTGATGTGGGCGGACTCGGCGCAGATGACCGCGCCCCAGCGGTCGGTCATGGCCTGGAGCGCGACCACGTTGGCGCCGGTGCCGTTGAAGACGGGGAACGTCTCGGCGGTCGGCCCGAAGTGACTGTGCATCACCCGCTGGAGGTGGCCGGTGTAGTCGTCCTCGCCGTAGGAGACCTGGTGGCCGCCGTTGGCGAGGGCGAGGGCGGCGAGGATCTCCGGGTGGGTCCCCGCGTAGTTGTCACTGGCGAATCCGCGTACCCGCGGGTCGTGATGGCGACGCGCGTCGGTCCTTACGGTTGCGGGGTCAGCCACAGGCGCTTTCCGTTCACTTCGGGGGCGGGCCGCTCCCAGACGCCGGCGATGGCATCGGCCAGTTCCCTGACGTCGGTGAAGCCCGCGAACTTCGCATTCGGGCGCTCGGCGCGCATCGCGTCGTGCACCAGTGCCTTCACGACCAGGATGGCAGCCGCGCTGCGGGGGCCGTCCTCGCCCCCCGCCTTGCGGAAGGAGTCGGCGAGCGCGAGGGTCCACGCCTCGGCGGCCGCCTTGGCGGCGGCGTAGGCGGCGTTTCCCGCGGTTGGCTGGGACGCGCCGGCGGCGCTGGTCAGCAGGAAGCGTCCGCGGTCGCTGCGCAGCAGGCAGTCGTGGAAGGCGAGCGAGGTGTTCTGCACCGTGCGGATGAGGAGCTTCTCCAGCAGTGTCCAGTCCGCCGGGTCGGTCTCGGCGAAGGTCGCGCTGCCGCGCCAGCCGCCGACGAGGTGGACGACGCCGTCGACGCGGCCGAACTCCTTCTCCGTCTTGGCCGCCCAGTCGCGGGTGGCGCCGAGGTCGAGGAGGTCCACGGTGTCGCCGGTGACGGTGGCGCCGCCGTGGGCGTAGCGGGCCGCGTCCACGGCTTCGGCGAGGCGGGTGGGGTGGGAGTCGGAGGCGACGACGACGGCGCCCGCCTCGGCGAGCCGGAGCAGGGTGGCCCGGCCGGCCGGTCCGGCGGCTCCGGCGACGGCGACGACGGCACCTTCGAGGGTGCCCCCCGTGTCGCCCGTGTTTGTTCCGTTCATGGCCTCCGCCTCCTTGGGACCTGTGCTCACGCGGCAGCCTTCCCCGCATCGGAGCCGGTGATGCCCTTGGCCGAGGCGATCACGTTCTTCAGCTTCTTGGAGAGGGCCTCATAGAACATGCTCAGGGGAAACTCGTCCGGAAGCACATCGTCCACGAGTTTCCGCGGCGGCTGGGAGAGGTCCAGGGCGTCCGGTCCCTTGGCCCAGCGGGAGCCGGGGTGCGGGGCGAGGTAGCGGGAGACGAGGTCGTAGGCCGCGAACCAGTGGACGAGCTTGGGGCGGTCGATGCCGTCGCGGTAGAGCTTCTCGATCTCGGCGCAGAGCTGGTTGGTGACCTGCGGGGCCCGCTCCCAGTCGATCCGCAGCTGGTTGTCGGTCCAGCGGACCACGTCGTGCTTGTGGAGGTAGGCGAAGAGGAGCTGGCCGCCGAGTCCGTCGTAGTTGCGGACGCGCTCGCCGGTGACCGGGAAGCGGAACATCCGGTCGAAGAGGACGGCGTACTGCACGTCGCGGCCGTGCGGGTTGCCCTCGGCCTCCAGCTTCACGGCCTCCTTGAAGGCGGTGAGGTCGCAGCGCAGCTCCTCCAGGCCGTACATCCAGAACGGCTGGCGCTGTTTGATCATGAAGGGGTCGAACGGCAGGTCGCCGTGGCTGTGGGTGCGGTCGTGGACCATGTCCCAGAGCACGAACGCCTGCTCGCAGCGCCGCTGGTCGCCGATCATCGCGCGGATGTCGTCGGGCAGGTCGACGCCGAGGAGTTCGACGGACGCCTCGGTGACGCGGCGGAAGCGGGCGGCCTCGCGGTCGCAGAAGATGCCGCCCCAGCTGAAGCGCTCGGGCGCCTCGCGGACGGCGATGGTCTCCGGGAAGAGCACCGCGGAGTTGGTGTCGTAGCCGGAGGTGAAGTCCTCGAAGGTGATCCCGCAGAACAGCGGGTTGTCGTAGCGGGTGGCCTCCAGTTCGGCGAGCCAGTCCGGCCAGACCATGCGCAGCACGACCGCTTCGAGGTTGCGGTCGGGGTTGCCGTTCTGGGTGTACATGGCGAAGACGACCAGGTGCTGGAGCCCGTCCGTCCGGTCCGCGGCCGGCTGGAAGGCCAGCAGGGAGTCCAGGAAGTCGGGGACGACGAAGCCTCCGGCGACCCAGCGGCGCAGGTCCTGGACGAGGGCGCGGTGGTAGGCGGCGTCGTGCGGCAGGAGCGGGGACAGCTCGTCGACGGCGGCGATCACGCGTTCCACGGCGGCCTCGGCGAGCGCCGGGGTGGGCGCGTCCTCGGCGTCGAAGTCGATGGAGCCGTCCTTCGACTGCCAGGGGCGGATCTCCTCCACGGCATTCTTGAGCGCGGGCCACGCCGGGTGCTCGATCACCGGCGCGGCGGCAGCTATACCGCCGGATGCGGCGTCCTGCACAAGAATTTCCGTCATCACACTTCCTCCACGGGAGAACCTCGCGTCTCACCACCGTATCCACGTGCGGCTCCGCAGGACAAGTGGGACCCTGGAAATTATCCTGCTGACCCCCCATGGTCACCGTGGTTTTTCCTGTTGTACGCGTCTTCGGCGGCTTCTTCGCCGGGGGTACGGCGCGCTCCGGGGGCGGCCCCCGCCCCTTCCCCGTCCGGTGCGCGCGGCCCATTAGGCTGCCGACACGGTCATACCGGCGTGCGGTGCGGGCAGGAGCAGCGTGCGGGAACAGAGCGTCGACGGAAGCGAGCGTGCCTTGTCTCTTCTCACGATCGGTCATCGCGGGGCGGCCGGGATCGAGCCGGAGAACACCCTGCGCTCGTTCGTCCGGGCCGAGCGGGAGGGCGTCGACCTCATCGAGCTGGACCTGCATCTGAGCAAGGACGGCGCGCTGGCCGTCATGCACGACGCGGACGTGGACCGCACGACCGACGGCGAGGGCCCGATCGCGGAGAAGACGCTCGCCGAGCTGCGCGCGCTGGACGCGGGGCTCGGTGAGCGGGTGCCCGTCTTCGAGGAGGTCCTGGACGCGGTGCGGGCGCCGCTCCAGGCGGAGATCAAGGACGTGGCGGCCGCGCGCACCCTGGCGAAGGTGATGACCGGGCGCGGGCTCGTCGAGCGCGTCGAGGTGATCTCGTTCCACGACGAGGCGATCGCCGAGATCGCGCAGCTGGTCCCCGGCGTGCGGACGGCACTCGTGGCCGGCCGGTGGGGCGGCGACCTGCTGGACCGCGCCGCGGCCGCCGGCGCCACCCGGCTGGTGCTGAACATCCGGCGGATCACGCTGGAGCTGGTCGAGAAGGCCCACGCCGAAGGTCTGACGGTGTTCGGCTGGACGGTCAACACGCAGCGGCAGCTGCGGCTGGCCGAGGGCCTCGGGCTCGACGGCGTGACCACCGACCATCCGGACATCCGCCGCGGGGGCGGCGCCGCCTAGGGGTGCCGGGCGGTCAGTGGTCGAGCGGCTTGACCAGCAGCTCGAAGGCGAGGTCGTCGCGCTGCGGGATGCCGAAGCGCTCGTTGCCGTACGGGAACGGGGACATCCGGCCGGTACGGCGGTAGCCCCGGCGCTCGTACCAGGCGACCAGTTCCTCGCGGAGGGAGATCACGGTCATGTGCATCTCGCGCACGCCCCAGCTCTCCCGGACGGTGCGCTCGGCCTCGGCGATGACCACCTTGCCCAGGCCCGCGCCCTGGAGCGCCGGCCGGACCGCGAACATGCCGAAGTAGGCGGCCTCGCCGCGGTGCTCCAGTTGGCAGCAGGCGACGGGGGCGCCGTCCCGCTCCACCACGAGCAGCCTGCTCGCCGGGCTCTCCACCACCTCGCGCACCCCCTGCGGGTCGGTGCGCTGCCCCTGGAGCAGATCGGCCTCGGTCGTCCATCCGGCGCGGCTGCTGTCGCCCCGGTACGCCGACTCGATCAGCTCCACCAGCGCGGGTATGTCCGCCTCGGTGGCGTCGCGGAAGGTCAGTTCTCCGGTGTCGCGGGGCGGGGCGGTGTCCATGGCGGGGCTTCTCCGAATCTGTGCGCGGGCGCTGCCGCAGCAGCGTAACTCCGCAGCCGGGGGCCGGTTCCGCGCGGACGCCGCCCGGCGCGTGCGCGGGCGTACGCGCCGGGCACGCCGCAAGGGCACCTCCGCCGCGCGCTCCCCCGTACTCCTGTGCGCCGCGTACGGGTCTCCGGCGCCGGGCATCGACTAGTCGACGTGATGTCGTTCGCTCAGGGGGAGGGCCCGCTGTGCACGGACCGGCGACGTCCGGGTGGCTGCTGATGGCGTTGTGCGCGGTGACGGGCTCGTACTGCCTGCTGCGCACCCGTACGGGGAGCGAGGAGGAGCGCAGGACGGCGCGGGCGGAGGCGCTGATGGGGTTCGGCATGGCCGCGATGGCCCTGCCGGCCGCCGCCGTCGCCCCGCCGGCCTGGGGCTGGGTGGTGTACGCGGCGCTGTTCGGGGTCGCGGCGCTGCGGGCCCTGTGGTTCGCCCGGCGCGGCGGCCACCACCTGCACCACCTGGTCGACTCGGTGGCGATGGTCTACATGGCGGTGGTGATGGCCGGTGCCGGGGGCGGCGGCCACGGGGGGCACGCGGGGCATGCGGCGGGGTCCGCCGGGACGGCGGGCGGCCTGCCCCTGCTGACGGGGCTCCTCCTCGTCCACTACGCGGTGTACGTGCTGCGCTCGGGCGCCCGGCTGGTGCCGGTGGCCGCGGCGGCCGCGGGCGGCGGCCCGCCGCCGGCGTGGGGGGCGCGGCCCGAACTGGCGCTGGCCTGCCGGCTGACGATGGGCATAGCCATGTTCGCGATGCTGCTCACTCTGTGAGACGCGGCGGGCCGCCCGTCGTGGTGTACGTCACTTGACGGGCGGACGTGTACCCGTGCGTGGCACGGGCTCATAGGCTGACGCCATGTGGGTCTCCCTAGCGCTGCTGCTGCTCGGTGCACTGGCCGCCGTCGTGACCCCGCGCCTGATGGCGCGGGCCGCCTGGCCCGAGCGCGAACCCGTGGTGGCGCTGTGGGTGTGGCAGTGCGTGGTGGCCGCCGTGCTGCTCTCCTTCGGGCTCTCCATGACGTTCAGCGCCGCCGCCGCGTGGCAGGCCGTGCGCGGCCATGTCTTCGCGCCCGCGCCGCACGCCGTCGTCGAGGCGTACGCGCTCGCGGCGTACGGGCCGTGGTCGGCGGTGATGGCGGTGCTGCTCGCCCTCGGCGGGGTGTGGACGGCCGCCATGCTGGCCCGCGAGATCCGCCGCGCGCATCTGCGGCGCGCGAAGCGGCGGGCCGAACTCCTGGTGCGCGCCCCGCTGATGCCCGGCGAGGAGCCCGGCAGCGGCCGGCTGGTGGTCCTTGAGGGCAACCGGCCGGACGCCTGGTGGCTGCCGGGGGCGGCGCCCCAGCTCGTCATCACCACGGCGGCGCTGGGCCGGTTGAAGGGCCGCCAGCTCGACGCCGTGCTGGCCCATGAGCAGGGCCACGCGCAGGCCAGGCACGACTGGCTGCTCAACTGCTCGGAGGCGCTGGCCTCCGGCTTCCCGCAGGTGCCGGTGTTCGCGGCGTTCCGCAACGAGATGCACCGGCTGGTGGAGCTGGCGGCCGACGACGTGGCCTCGCGGCGCTTCGGCCGGCTGACGATCGCGCTGGCCCTGGTCGAACTCAACGAGGACCGGGGCGTGTTCGGGCCCTGCCCCACCGCCGACGCGGAGCTGCCGCAGCGGGTGAACCGGCTGCTGGCCCCGGCGGGCCGGCTCCCGGCCGCGCGGCGGCTGCGGCTGACCGCGGCGGCGGCCCTGGTCCCGGTCGTCCCCCTCCTGGTGGCGTTCGTTCCGGGGCTCAGCGCGCTCAAGTAGCCCGGCGCCGCCCGCCTCCGGCATGACCCGCCCCAGCCGCTTCCGGCTCCCCGGCGTGCTGCGATGGCCGCACGGGGTGCCCTTCGGCGAGGATCGTGCCATGCACATTCCGCTGCTCTCCCCCGCCGCCCCCGTCCGTGCCGCATCGCCCCTCGCCCGGACCGGGGCCGTGTGCGCGGTGCTCGGCGGGGCGGTGACGGCGCTGGTCGTCACCCGGTGGCGGCCGCTGACGGAACGGGACCACGAGATCGCGGAGGCGCTGCACCGGCGGGCGGTGACCGAGCCGGGCCTCGTCCACGCGAACCGGCTGCTGACGGACTGGCTGTGGGACCCGTGGGCCTTCCGCGCGCTGATCGCCGTCGTGGTGGTGGGCCTGTGGTGGCGCGGCGCCCGGTCGCTCGCGGTCTGGGTCGCGGCGACCACCCTGCTCTCGGCGCTGGTCCAGCAGGGCGTCAAGGCCGCCGTGGGCCGGGAGCGGCCGCACTGGCCGGACCCGGTGGACACCGCCTCGTACGCGGCCTACCCGTCCGGGCACGCGATGACGGCGACGGTGAGCTGCGGGCTGCTGCTGTGGCTGCTGCGCCGGTCCGGGGCCGCGCCCGGAGCGCGGCGGGCCGCCGGGGCGGCGGCGGCCGTCTCGGTGCTCGGGGTGGGGCTCACCCGGGTGTATCTGGGCGTGCACTGGCCGTCCGACGTGCTGGGCGGGTGGCTGCTCGGGGCCGCGCTGGCCGCCTTCGCGGTGTACGGATACGAGCGGTGGGAGGCCACCGCTCCCGGACGCGGCGACCGTGCCACGCGGCCGGGGCGTACCGGGGCCTGAGCGAGCGGAGGCGTTCCGGAGAGCCCGAGCGAGCGGGGCCGGGGGCGGTCGTGGCCGGGGCAGGGCACCCTTGCCCGGCGTGTGTCCGTCGGCAAGGATCGGTGCCATGCCGATCAAGGGTGTCCTCTTCGACTTCTCCGGGACGCTGTTCCGGATCGAATCCGTCCGTTCCTGGCTCGCCGCGACGCTCGCCGAGCGGGGGGTGACCGTGGACGAGGCCGCGTTCAAGCGGTACGCGGCGGAGCTGGAGGCCTACGGCGCGCTGCCGGGCGGGGCCAACCCGCAGCGGATGCCCGGTGACCTGGCGGAGGGCTGGGAGCACCGCGACGAGAGCGCGGAGCGGCACCGCGCGGTGTACACGGGTCTGGCCCGCCAGGTCGCGCTGCCCGACCCTGGTCTGTACGACGCGCTGTACGACCGCCATCTGACCCCGGACGCCTGGCGCCCCTACCCGGACGCAGCGGAGGTGCTCGCGGGGCTGCGCGGGGCCGGGGCGCGGATCGGGATCGTCAGCAACATCGGCTGGGACCTGCGGCCCGTCTTCCGGGCGCACGGGCTGGACCGGTACGTGGACGCGTATGTGCTGTCCTTCGAGCACGGTGTGCAGAAGCCGGACGTCCGCCTCTTCCGTACGGCGTGCGCGCTGCTGGGACAGGAACCGGAGGACGTGGTGATGGTGGGCGACGACCGGAATGCGGACGGCGGGGCTGCCGCGCTGGGCTGCGAGGTGCGTTTCGTACGCCATCTGCCCGTGGCGGAACGGCCGCACGGACTGCGGGAGCTCGGACTTGCCGAGAAGGTTGCTTGAGACACATGTGAGAGATGTCCCTGACGTGCAATGGGTCGGATTGTCACATCGTGGCCTTAGCCTGTAGGCATGTCCCCGACTCCCTGCCCGTCCGATTCCGTACGCCCCGCAGCCGTGGTGAATGAAGACATTCGCGACCTGTGGCGGCGTTCGGGCGGTCACCTGTCCCCGGAGGACGAGGAGCAGTATCAGCGGCTGCTCGTCGAGTGGGCCGCCGCGACCGGGGGCGGCGACAGGCCGGCCGCCTGAACGGGGCGCGTCCCGGCTCCGGCGATCCCCTGCGTCGCCGGAACCGGTTCGGGTGGGGGTACAGCATGTCCCGTCCCGGCTGATCGGTCAATCAAGGACCGGGGGAAGCACAGGGGCCGACAGGAGCCCGGCGGGTCAGCGTTCGCCGAGGCGGGCGGCCTGGCGGGCCGCCGCTTCCAGGACGCGGTCGAGCAGTCCGGGGAAGAGCGCGTCGAGGTCGTCCCGGCGCAGCCCGTTCATCTTGGCGGTGCCCCGGTAGGTCTGCCGGACGATGCCGCTCTCGCGCAGCACCCGGAAGTGGTGCGTGGTGGTGGACTTGGTGACCGGAAGGTCGAAACAGGAACAGGTCAGCTCGTCCTCGGCGGCGGCCAGTTCGCGCACGACGCTCAGCCGGACCGGGTCCGAGAGGGCGTGCAGGACGGTTTCGATCCTGATGTCGTCGCGGGCCGGGTGGGGCAGGGTGCGCGCGCCCGCCGCCGGTTCGGTGGTACTGGCAGGGGTCACGGTCGCTCTCCGCATCGTCGCTCGGTCCGGAACCTCCATACTACGAGACTCGTCGTAGTTCGACGACGCGGAGGACCGGGGGGATATAGGTCAGGAACTGTCCTGATGGATGTCTAGCGTGGGGCTGTGGCCGGACGACGGGAACCGGCCCCCAGCGGGAGGCGCAGCCATGACGAGCACGGCCGGTATCCGGGAGAACGCCGAGACCTTCACCAGCGCCGCGCACCTGGAGGACTGGCTGGCGGAGCACCACGCCGACAGTGCGGGGGTCTGGATGCGGATCGCCAAGCGGAACTCGGGCGTGGCGTCGGTGACCGTCGACGAGTACACCGACGCGCTGCTCTGCTACGGCTGGATCACCGGGCAGCGCAAGTCCTGCGACGAGGTGTACTACCTCCAGCGGATCACGCCCCGCCGGCCGCGCAGCGTCTGGTCGCTGGTCAACGTGGAGAAGGCCGAGGCGCTCATCGAGGAGGGTCGGATGCGCGCGCCCGGCCTCGCCGAGATCGAGGCGGCCCGTGCGGACGGACGGTGGGAGGCCGCGTACCCCTCGCAGAGCCGGGCCACCATGCCCGCCGACCTCGCCGAGGCGCTGGCGGCGGACGAGGTGGCGGGCCGCTTCTACGCGGGGCTCGGCAGGTCCGACCGTTATCTGGTGCTCCTGCGGCTGATGACGGCCCCGTCGCCGGAGGTCAGGGCGGCCCGCCTGGACCGGGCGGTGGCGGCCATGGCGCAGGGCCGCAAGGTCGCCTGAGCCCCCCGGTCAGATGGCGTAGCCGTACTGGACGGGGGCGTGCACCGTGCCGTTGAGGGCGCGGGCGGCGTCGCGGGCCCAGGAGGGGCTGCGCAGCAGTTCGCGCCCGAGGAGCACGGCGTCGGCGCGGCCCTCGGCGAGGATCTTCTCGGCGTGCTGCGGGTCGGTGATGAGGCCGACCGCCGCCACCGGCAGCGAGGTCTCCCGCTTCACGCGCTCGGCGAACGGCACCTGGTAGCCGGGGCCGGTCTCGATGCGGGCGCGGGGCGCGTTGCCGCCCGTGGAGACGTCGAGCAGGTCGACCCCGTGGTCGCGCAGCAGCGCGGCGAGCCGTACGGTCTCGTCGGCGGTCCAGCCCTCGCGCTCGTCCTCGGGGTTCTCGGTGAGCCAGTCCGTCGCGGAGACGCGGAAGAAGACCGGCAGGTCCTCGGGCCACACCTCGCGCACCGCGTCCACGATCCGGAGGGCGAGGCGGACGCGGTTGTCGAAGCCGCCGCCGTACTCGTCGGTGCGGCGGTTGGTGTACGGGGAGAGGAACTGGCCGATGAGGTAGCCGTGGGCGCCGTGCACCTCGGCGACCTGGAAGCCCGCGTCGAGCGCGCGGCGGGCGGCCTCGCGGAAGTCGTCCACGACGCCGGCGATCTCCTCGCGGGTCAGCTCGTGCGGGACCGGGTGGCCGTCGTCGAAGGGGATCGGGCTGGGGGCGACCGGGGTCCAGCCGTGCGCCTCGGGGCCGACCGGGCCGCCTCCGGTCCAGGGCGCCGCGGTGGACGCCTTGCGGCCGGCGTGGGCGAGCTGGATGCCGACGACCGAGCCCTGCGCCTTGACGAAGTCGGTGATCCGGCGGAACGCGCGGACCTGGGTGTCGTTCCAGATGCCCAGGTCGGCCGGGCTGATCCGGCCCTCCGGGCTGACGGCCGTCGCCTCGGTGAGGATCAGGCCGGTGCCGCCGGTGGCGCGGGCCGCCAGGTGCGTGAAGTGCCAGTCGTTGGGCACGCCCGCCTCCGGGCCCTCCGGCGCGGCGCTGTACTGGCACATCGGCGCCATCCACACCTTGTTGGGTACGACAAGCGACCTGATGGTGAGGGGCTCGAAGAGGGCACTCACGACGGACTCCGTTTCGCCGGTTACGGAAGAATCGCTAGTACGATACATCCCGTAGTACGACGCTCGTCAAATTACGATGAGTCTCGTACGAGTGAGTGCCCGTGCGTCTCCGGCCGCGTACGCCGGGTTCAGCGCGGTTTGAGCGGGTACGAGCTGCGGCCGGCCGCGTCGTCGATCTCGTCGTGCGCCTTGGTCAGCAGCTTCATCGCCAGTTCGTTGAGCGCGCGGGCTCCGGCGATCTCCTCCCCCACGCGCGGCTGCTCGGCGTCCGAGGGGTGGCGGCTGGCATAGCCGTGCGCGCGCACCTCCTGTCCGTCGGAGAGCCGCACCAGGGCGGCCGCGCGGGTCCGATGGGTGTCCTCCTCGAATTCCAGCTCGATGTGCCAGCCGACTGCGGTCCGGGTCATGGCGCTTCACCTCCGGAAAGGGTCTCCCTCCAGGGTGCGCCTCCCGCGCACCGGGCGCGCGGGCGGGCCGGGGCGGGCCGCCGGGGGTTGCTCAGGCCCCGGCCGCCCGGCCCCGGCGGCGCAGCGTGATGCGGGCGTCCGCGTCGTACATCTGGTTCCAGCCGCGACCGGCGCCGGACGACCAGGTGACATGGGTGGTGTTCCCGTCGGTGCGGACGGCCTCCACCGTCATGGCGCGCTCCCCGTCGCGCACATCGCCCCGGCGCAGTGCGTCCGCCCGGACGGTGACCGGGTCCGCCGGACTCCGCTCGGCCTCGTCCGCCGCGAGGCCGAGCGCGGCTGCCAGTTGCCGGGCGCGCGCCGGGGCGCAGACGAAGGAGAGCGTGCCCGAGGGGGTGGAGACGGTGATCTCGACCTCCGGGCCGGCGGGGGCGGCCTCCAGGGTTCCGGTCCGCTCGTGCTCGTTCGTCATCGCTGCGCGCCCTTCCGCGTTCCGGACCCCGGCTCGGTCCGGCCGGTGGGGTCGCCCCTCCAGAATTTCAGCACATGCGCTCCGGGGGCGCCGATGCGGTGGACGGTGGCGGGGTGCCGTCCCCTGTGTCCGCCCCGTCCGCACTCAACGCCGGCCCCTGGCGCCCGCGGCGTCGCGTACGTGGGTGCAGGTGCGGGTGGCAGGTACTTCGAAAGTTTCGTGGAATCTCCCGTACCACCGGCGGGCCGGTGGTACGGGAGGGTGGGAGACCCGGGCGGTCAGCCCTGTACGGGGGCTGCCGCGGTCACGGGTTCGACCAGGGCGTCGCACACCAGCCGGCGCCGGTGGTCGAGGGTGCGCTCGGGCCCGGTGAGCCGCAGGTGCACGGTGTGCCGGACGTCGGCGGCGCCGCTGGACGTGGCCAGCCGCAGTTCCAGCGCGCCCGGCTCCACGACCCGCCGGCCGCCGATGCCGGTGAAGGACACCAGGTCGGCGTGGAACCGGAAGCGCACCCGCGCCGCCCCGCCCGCCTCCAGCGGCACCCGCGCGTAGCCGATGAGCCGGGTGTCGGGCCGGGTCGTCTGGGCGACCGGGTCGTGCACATACAGCTGGACGACCTCGGCGCCGGCCCGGTCCCCGGTGTTGCGGACGGTCAGCTCGATGTCGGCGGACCCGCCGGTCGGGATCTCCGCCGGCACCGGGGCGCCGGGCTCCCAGGCGAACGACGTGTACGTCAGCCCGTGGCCGAACGGGTACAGCGGCGTCGGGTCCAGGTTGCTGACCCCGTTGGCGAGTCCGAGCGGCGGCTGCAGATACGTCCAGGGCTGGCCGCCGGGCAGGCGCGGCACCGACACCGGCAGCCGGCCCGAGGGCCCGACCCGGCCGGAGAGCACGGCGGCGAGCGCCGGGCCGCCCTCCTCACCGGGGAAGAACGCCTGCACCACGGCGGCGGCGCGGTCCGCCCAGCGGCCGAGCGCGTACGGCCGGCCGGTCACCAGCACCAGGACCACCGGGGTGCCGCTGTCCAGCAGCGCGTCGAGCAGTTCGCCCTGCACACCGGGCAGCGCCAGGTCGTCGGCGTCGCAGCCCTCGCCCGAGGTGCCGCGCCCGAACAGCCCGGCCCGGTCGCCGAGCACCGCGACGCACACGTCCGCGGCGCGGGCCAGGTCCACCGCCGCCGCGAAGCCGGAGGTGTCGTCGCCGTCCACCTCGCAGCCGGGTGCGCCGGTCACCGCGGCGTCCGGGAACTCCCCGCGCACCGCTTCGAGCACGGTGGGGATGTCGATGCCCATCGCGGTCTCGGGGTGCAGCACGCCGACGTGGCTGGGGAAGGAGTAGCAGCCGAGCATGGCCAGCGCGTCGTCGGCGCGCGGCCCGACGACCGCGATCCGCCCGGTGCCGGTGAGCGGCAGGGCGCCGTGCGGGTTGGCGAGCAGGACGACCGCCTGTTCGGCGAGTTCGCGGGCGAGGGCGCGGTTGCGCGGCGGGTCCAGGTCGATGGTCTCGCGCGCCTGCTCCGGGTCGGTCTCCCGCAGGAGCTCCGGCAGCGGGCTCCAGTCGGGGTCGAGCAGCCCGAGTGCGCACTTCTGGAGCAGGACCCGGCGCAGCGCCCGGTCCACCAGTTCCTCGGGGACCGTGCCGTCCAGGACGGCGGTGGCGAGGGCGTCGCCGTAGCTGCGAACGGTGGGCAGTTCGACGTCGACCCCGGCGCGCAGCGCGAGCCGGGCGGCGTCGGCGCGGCCCTCGGCGACCTTGTGCAGGGTCTCCAGGAAGCCGATGGCGAAGTAGTCGGCGACAACGGTCCCCTCGAAGCCCCAGGTGTCGCGGAGCAGTCCGGTGAGCAGGGCGGGGTCGGCCGCCGAGGGGACCCCGTCGATCTCGGCGTAGGACTGCATGACCGAGCGCGCGCCGCCCTCGACGAGCGCCATCTCGAAGGGGGGCAGGATGACGTCGGCGAGTTCCCTGGCCCCGGCCCGGACCGGCGAGAGGTTGCGGGCGCCGGCCGATGCCGCGTAGCCGGCGAAGTGCTTGAGGGTGGCGACGATGCCGGCGGACTCCAGGCCGCGCACATAGGCGGTGCCGATGGTGGCGACCAGGTAGGGGTCCTCGCCGATGGTCTCCTCGACGCGGCCCCAGCGCAGGTCGCGGACCACGTCCAGGACCGGGGCGAGGCCCTGGTGGATGCCGACGGACCGCATGTCGCCGCCGATGCGGTGGGCCATCTCGGTGATCAGGTCCGGGTTCCAGGCCGCGCCCCAGGAGAGCGGTACGGGGTAGGCGGTGGCGCCCCAGGCGGTGAAGCCGGCGAGGCATTCCTCGTGGGCGAGGGCCGGGATGCCGAAGCGGCCGGCGCCGGCGATGGCCCGCTGGGCGCGGGCGAGCGAGATCGCGCCGACCGCCGGGTCGACGGGGGCGGTGCCGAAGGGGCGGGTCAGCTGGCCGAGGCCGCGCGGGATCAGCGTGTCCCAGTCGATCGCGTCGACCATCTCGTTCTGGTGCGGGGCGACCCCGTCCCCGTCGGCGTCGGCGCCCACCCAGATTCCGTACAGCTGGGCGGTCTTCTCCTGGAGGGTCATCCGGGAGACGAGGTCGGCCACGCGCTCCTCGGGGGCGAGCGCGGGGTCCTGCCAGGGGCCTTCGACGGCGGTGACCGCTTCGGTCCTGCGGGCGTGCGGAACAGGGGGGTTTGCCATGGCGGCGGGGAATCCTCTCAAGAGTGCGGTGGTACGCGGCGGCATGGGTGCGCTACTTGCCGCCCACCCCCATCAGTCCGTTGACCAGTGCCTTCCGTGCCACGAGGTACACGGCGAAGATCGGTACGACGGAGAGCACGATCGCGGCGAGCACGGCCGGGATGTTGACCCCGAACTGGGACATGAAGTTGAAGAGGCCGAGGGTCAGCACCCGCTGCTCCTCCGACTGGGTCAGGATCAGCGGGAACAGGAAGCCGTTCCAGGCCTGGAGCGCCGTGTAGATCGCGACCGTGCTGATGCCCGCCTTGGACATCGGGATCGCCAGCTGCCACAGCATCCGCAGCGACGAGGCGCCGTCGAGCGCCATGGCCTCGTACATCTCCTCGGAGACGTCGCGCATGGTGCCGCTGAGGATCAGCACCGCCACCGGCATCGCGAACGCGGCGGTCGGCAGGATGATGGCCGGCAGGCTGTCGTACAGGCCCATCTTGGTGATGAGCAGGTAGAGCGGCACGATCACGGCCTGGGCGGGGATGGCGACGCCGAGCAGGAAGGTGCGGAAGGCTAGACCGGAGAGCCTGCTGCGGGTGCGTACCGCGACGTACGCGACCGGGATCGAGAGGACCAGCACGATCGCCGTGGTCGCCACGGCGACGATCGCCGTGTTGGAGAGCATCGTGGAGAAGCCGCTGTCCAGCACCGTGCGGTAGTTGTCGAGCGTCGGGTCGGTCGGGACGGCCGACGGATCGCCGTTCAGCGCCTCGTCCTGGTGCATCAGCGAGGAGGAGACCAGCGTGTAGAGCGGGACGATCACGAGCACGAGCCACACCAGCGAGCCGAGGCCGGCCAGCGGGTTGCCCCACGTGCGGCGGCGCGCGGCGGTGGCCGGGCGGGTGCGGGTCAGGGGCCGTGCGGGGCGCGCCGAGGGGCGGGTGTCGATCGACATCGCGTCACATACCTTCCCGGGTGGAGCGCATGTTCCCGAAGCCGCTGAAGCGGACGAGGATCAGCGAGATCGCGGTGGCCACGACGACGAGGGCGGTCGCGATCGCGGCGGCGTACCCGAGGTCGTAGGTCTGGAAACCGGTGCGGTACATCAGGTACGGCAGGATGGTGGTGTCGGTGCCGGGGCCGCCCTTGGTCATGATCAGTACGGTGTCGAAGTAGGTCAGCGAGCCGACGATCATCAGGACCGACGAGGTGGTGATGGTGTTGCGCAGCTGCGGCAGGGTGATGTGGAAGAACTGCCGGAACATCCCGGCGCCGTCGATCTCGGCGGCCTGGTAGAGGACCTGCGGGATCTGCCGGGTGCCGCCCTGGTAGATCAAGGTGTGGAAGGGCATGAACTGCCAGCCGCCGACGAACGCCACGGTGAGCAGGGCGCCGGTGGACGAGCCCATGATGTTCGGGTCGATGCCGAACCAGGGGCCGATCTCCTTGATGACACCGAAGTTGGGGTCGAGCAGCGCGTGGAACAGCATCGCGATGGCGGTGGTGGAGAGCAGCAGCGGGACGAAGAAGATCGCGGAGAGCACGGCGCGGCTGCGCTGCCCAGACGCCGAGGAGCAGGGCCACCGGGGTCTGGAAGACCCAGCTGATGGTGGTGAGGAGCAGACTGAGCCAGGCGGCCTGGCGGAACTCGGGGTCCTTGAAGAGCCGGGTCCAGTTGGCCGTGCCGGCGGAGGTCGGGGAGTTCAGCCCGTCCCAGTGGCAGAAGGAGAGGTACACGGCGATCGCCGGCGGGACGATCGCGAAGAGGGCGAAGAAGAGGATGCCGGGCAGCGCCCAGGCGACCGGCGGGCGGCCGACGTTCCCGACGGCCGCCTTCCGTCCTCCGCGCACCTTCGGTGACGAGGAGACGTGGGACATCGTTACTTGACGGCCTTCATCGCGGCGACGAACTGCTCGGGCGTGGACTTGCCGGCGAACAGCTTGCTGATCTCGGTGAGCAGCGGGGTGGCGATCTTCGACTCCAGTGCCTGGTCCCACGACAGGGTGAAGTCGGGGGCCTTCTGGACCATCTCGTACTGGTCGGTGGCGAACTTCGGGTTCGGCGATCCGCTCAGCATGGAGGCGGCGTTGGAGGTGGTGGGCACGTCGCCGTTGTCGACGAGGGCCTGGGCGTAGGACTTGGACGCCATGGTCTTGAGGAAGGCTATGGCCTCGTCCTTGTGCTTGGTGCGGGCGTTGACCGACCAGTAGTTGGTGGGGTTGCCGACCACGTCGGCCGGGTCGCCGACGCCGCCGGCGACGGTCGGGAAGCTGGTCCAGCCCAGGTCCTTCTCGGCGAACTCGGGCGCCTTGCCGAGCTGGGTGGAGTACTCCCAGGAGCCCATCAGGTGCATGGCCGCCTTGCCCTTGTTGAGCAGGGTGGGCGCGCCGCCGTTGCCGTAGTCGACGGAGGTGAAGTTCTCGCCGAACGCGCCGTCGTCGACGAGCTGCTCGACGGTCTGCGCCGTCTTGAGGACCGCCGGGTCGCCCCAGGCGGAGCTGTCGCCGTTCTGGATCTTGCGGAAGACGTCGGGGCCGCCGATCCGGTCGAGCAGGTACTCCATCCACATCAGCTCGGGCCACTTGTCGGAGCCGCCGAGCGCGAAGGGGGTGATGCCCTTGCCCTTGAAGGTCTTGATGGCCTGCTGGAGGTCTTCCCAGGTCGTGGGGACCTTGACGTCGTTCTCGGCGAAGAGGGTCTTGTTTTGACATCCTCTCCGCCCTAAAGGACTCCGTTGGGGAATGCAGAAACGGGGCTGGTGGTCAGGCTGTCAGGGTGAGTGCGGCGAGGTGGGAGGTGCGTGTTGGGCCGAGGGGGGTGCCGTTCAGCCAGGCGTCGAGTCGGATGATGTTGATGGCGGTGGCTGCGAGGACGTTGCCGAGGTGGGTCTTGCGTTGCCCGGTGTAGCGGGTGTGGCGGATGCCGGTGCGGCGGACGGCTTGCGAGATCGTGCCCTCGACACCGGCCCGGATGTCGTACCGCTTCTTCCACTCCTCGGTTCGCTGTTCCCGGCGGCGCTGGTCGAGAACCTGCTGCTGCTCGCGGGGCAGCAGGGTGAGGCTTCGGCCCCACTTGCCGTTCGACGCCCTGGTGCACTTGTCCCGCACCGGACAGGCCGCGCAGTCCTGAGCGGTGAAGTGCACCCGCGAGACGGGTGTGCCGCTGCTCTTGCGCTGATCGGACCAGCTGGCACTGACCTTGCCCTGGGGGCAGACGGCCGTCTTGGCGTTCCAGTCGATGGTGAACGCGCTCTGTGTGAAGTGCTCGCCGTCATGGTTCTCGTGGCAGGTGTCCAGGCCGACCGGCCCCACCAGCTCGATCCCGTACTGGTCCCGGGCGGTGACGATGTGCGCGGCGGTGACATAGCCGGCGTCCACGTCGTGTTCGTCGGGAAGCAACTCCCGTTGTCCCAGGCCCTGGTGGACGGCCTCGGTGATCTCGGTGTCGGCGACGGTGGCGTCCGTGGTGCAGACATGGGTGATCAGGTGCGGGGCGTCGGGTTCGCAGGTCTCGCTCAGGTGGGTCTTGTAGCCGCACCAGCCCGATCCCCGCTTCACGCCGTAGCGGGCGTCGGGGTCGTAGGGCGAGGAGAGCCGACGTCTGGCCGGCGGGAGGTCCTTGCCCTCCCGCCAGTGCACCCCCTCGCTGTCGCGGTGGTACTGCTCGACCCAGGCCCGGCGCAGGACCTGGACGGCCGGGATCTGCCGCAGCCAGGAGGGGGCCCCGGGGGCATGGACGGCCTCAAGGACGGTGAAGCCGTCCCGGCCGACCTGCTCGGCCCACTGCGCGCGGACGTTCTCGCCCTTGGGGAACCGGTAGGAGTCGACCCGGGCGCCGTAGCGCTTGACCCAGTCGGCGGTGACCAACCCGCTCAGCCAGTCCGGGGCAGCCACGGCCAGCGCCTCCAGCGCGGCGCGCAGGGTCTCGCCGACGAACTCCATCCGGTTCAGTGTCCGCACCGCCGCCAGCACATGGGTGGAGTCGGTGCGCTGACGGCCCCCCGACCGCAGCAGCCCAAGCGCGGAGATCCGCTCCAGGACCAGGTCCAGGGCTTTCTCCTCCAGGCCGTGCTCGATCAGTCGGACGCGGAAGTCGCTCAGGACAGAGAAGTCGAACCCGGGGTCGTCCAGTTCCAGGCCGAGGAGGAACTTCCAGTCCATACGGGCCCGCACCTGGTCAGCGGCCTGCCGGTCGGTGAGCCCTTCTGCGTACTGCAGGACCGAGACCAGCGCCAGCGCGCCGGGCGAGACCGCCGGACGCCCCCGCTTCGCGAACGCCTCCGCGAAGGACCCGTCCTCGAACAGCGAGCCGAGAGCCTCGCGCACCCGCACCGCAAGCGTGCCCTTCGGGAACGCCGCCCGCACCACCCGAGCGGTCAGCTCCGGCACCCCACGGTCATCCCGGGACTCCAACGACACCCAGCCCACCCCTCGCTCCAACGAACAGAACGATCATGCCAACCACAACGAGTCGACGACGCCGGTTTCTGCATTCCCCAACGGAGTCCTAAAGGACGGAGATTCCCGCCTGGCTGCCGGATGCTCGGCTCACCTTCGGGTGGGTTCCTGCTTCTTCGCGCCGCGCCGGGATTGCTCCCGGTCCTACCCGCGCTCGACAGGCTGATACCGCCAGTCCGGCGGCCTTGGCGACGTTGACCGCCGCGTTGATGTCCCGGTCGAGGACAGCCCCGCACGCCCCGCACGTCCACTCACGGACGTTCAGCGGCTTGGGGCCGTCCTTGACGCCGCACTGCGAGCACACCTGGGACGTGGGCTCGAAACGGCCGATGCGGATGAGGGTGCGGCCGTACTTGGCGGCCTTGTACTCCAGCATCGTGGTGAACGCCGACCATCCGGCGTCGTGGACGGACTTGGCCAGGCGCGTGCGCACGAGTCCCTTGACCGCCAGGTCTTCCACTGCGACCGCTTGGCTGTCGCGGATCAGCCTGGTGGAGAGCTGGTGGTGGAACTCGCGCCGCGCATCAGCCACCCGGCCGTGGGCGCGGGCGACCTTGACGCGGGCCTTGCTCCGGTTGTTCGATCCCCTGGCCTTGCGGCTGAGGTTCCGCTGCGCCTTCTTGAGCCGCTTCTCGGCTCGGCGCAGGAAGCGGGGGCTGTCGACCTTCGTGCCGTCGGAGAGGATCGCGAAGTGCGACAGCCCCAGGTCGATGCCGACCACGTTGTCAGTGGCGGGCATCCGGTCCAGGTCGGTGTTCGGGTCGGTCTCCACGATGAAGCTTGCGAAGTACCGGCCGCCGGCGTCCTTGACCACGGTCACCGTTGACGGCACCGACGGCAGCGAGCGTGACCACTTCACGACCACGTCGCCGATCTTCGGCAGGCGCAGCTTCCCGCCCGGTGTGATCTTCCACCCGGCGTTCGCGGTGAAGCGGATCGACTGCCGGTTGTCCTTGCGGGACCTGAACCGGGGTGCCCCCATGCGGGGGCGCCTACCCTTGAGGCCGTCGAAGAAGTTCTTGTAGGCGGTGTCGAGGTCCCGGAGGGACTGCTGCAACACGACCGAGGAGACCTCGGTGAGCCATGCCCTTTCGGAGGTCTTCTTCGAGGCGGTGAGCTGCTTGGACAGCTCCCCGGAGGGAACGAACGGCAGCCCGGCGGCGCGGGCGGTCTCGCGGACGCGAAGCGCGTCGTTGAAGACAACCCGAGCACACCCGAACGCCCTCGCCAACGCCATGCGCTGACCGGCGCCCGGGTACACGCGGAACGAGTACCGAAGCTGCATGTTGATCACTATACCCTTTGGTTTATGTCACCACGATGGAATCCAAATCCGGACGTTCGCACCGGGCGTCACGTCGTCTACAACCTGCACGTCCACTTGGTTTTCGTTACGAAGTACCGGCGCAAGGCCATGACCGACGCCATGCTGACGCGGTGCGAAGAGATCATGCGTGAGGTGTGCTCGGACTTCGAGGCCGAGCTGAAACAGTTCAACGGCGAGGACGACCACGTGCACCTTCTCGTGCACTACCCGCCAAAGGTCCAGCTCTCCAAGCTGGTCAACTCCCTCAAGGGCGTCTCGGCCCGGCTGCTGCGCAAGGAGTACGACTCCCATGTCCGCCGGCACCTGTGGGGCGGACACTTCTGGTCCGGCTCCTACTTCGCAGGCTCCTGCGACGGCCCACCGCTGACCGTGGTCAAGCAGTACATCGAGAACCAGAAGCGGCCCATCCGACCGTCACCCCGGAGCCATAGCGAACTCCGCCGCTTCGCGGCTCCGGGCCAAGGATGCGCTTCACCCCCGCCCTGAAGGGCGGAGCACTGCGCAAGATCAGAGGTAGATCTTCCCGTCGAGGCTGCCGGCGGTGACGATCGAGGGGAGGAAGCCGTCCTTGAGGGTGGCGTCGTTCTTGAACGTGGACGTGAGGTCCACGAGCTGGCCGGCGTCGACGTACGGCTTGATGGAGCCGCCGCCCCAGTTGAAGAAGATGTCGGGGGCGCTCGGGGAGCCCATGGCGCTGCGGAGCTTGTTGACATAGTCCGTGCCGGGTACGGAGACCAGCTTGACCTTCACGTCGGAGGTCTTGTTGAACTCCTCCACCGCGGCCTTCTGGACCTTCACGGCGTCGTCGCCGTAGACGTACGCGGTCAGCGTGCCGCCGTCCCCGCCGCTGCCGCCGTCCGACCCGCAGCCCGCCAGGACCCCTGCCATGACCATGGCCGCGCCGGCCGCGGTCCATCTCGCCGCGCGCTTGCCCTGAGTGAAAATTCCCGACCGCATGACCGCACCTCTGTCGAATCTTTCGGAGTTGCTTACGAATGTTTCCGGAACCGTACGGTCGGGTTTCGGGCCAGTCAAGAGGTCCCGAGCCGTGAATCTTCTGCGGGGTCCGGCCCCGCGCCCGGGGCGCCGGGCGGTTACGATTCGCTGTATGAGCCCCGGAAACGTCCAGTCACATCAGGAGAATGCGCCTGCCGGAGCGGCGTCGGAAGGCGCTGCCACGCTGGCGGAAATCGCCCGAGCGGCCGGAGTCTCGGCTCCGACAGTTTCGAAGGTGCTGAACGGGCGTGCCGATGTCGCGCCCGGTACGCGCACCAAGGTCGAGGAGTTGCTGCTGCGGCACGGCTATCGGCGCAGACGCGGCTCCACCACACAGTCGCAACTCATCGATCTGGTCTTCCACGAGCTGGACAGCGCGTGGGCGATGGAGGTCGTGCGCGGGGTGGAGAACGTCGCGCGCGAGGAGGGGCTGAGCCTGGTCCTCTCGGAGAGCGCGGGCCGCCTCAGCCCCGGCCAGACCTGGGTCGACGGGGTGCTGGCCCGCCGCCCGGTCGGGGTGATCCTGGTCCTGTCCGACCTCACCGCCGCCCAGCGCGCGCAGCTCACCAGCCGCAGCATCCCGTACGCGGTGGTCGACCCGGCAGGTGACCCGGGCGACGACATCCCCTCGGTCGGCACGACGAACTGGCAGGGCGGTCTCGCCGCCACCCGGCATCTCACCGGCCTGGGCCACCGCAGGATCGGCGTGGTCAGCGGCCCGTCCCGGATGATGTGCAGCCTGGCCCGCGTGGACGGCTACCGCGCGGCCCTGGAGACGGCGGGCATCGCGATCGACCGGTCGCTGATCCGCGAGGGCGAGTTCTCGCACGAGGCGGGGTACGCGGCCGGGATGGAGCTGCTGCGCTCGGCGGACCGGCCGACCGCCGTCTTCGCCGGCAACGACCTCCAGGCGCTCGGCGTGTACGAGGCGGCGCGCGAGCTGGGTCTGCGCATCCCGGAGGACCTGAGCGTGGTCGGCTTCGACGACCTGCCGCTCACCCGGTGGATCGGGCCGCCGCTGACCACGGTGCGCCAGCCGCTGATCGAGATGGCGGAGACGGCGGCCCGGCTCGTCCTGGACCTGGGCCGGGGCCGGCAGCCCGCGACGACCCGGGTGGACCTGGCGACCAACCTGGTGGTCCGCAGCAGCACGGCCCCGCCCTGCCGCTGAGCCGGCAGGCGATCCGCGCCCCGGACCGGTGACATTCCGGGCCGTCGTCCGCGCCGCTGTCAGTGCCCCGGTGCAGACTGACCGATATCCGGCACAACGGCGTTTCGGGAGGTTCGGTCATGACCGGGGTACTGCTCACCGTGGGCACCCGCAAGGGGCTCTTCATCGGCCGCAGGCGCGGCGGCACGTGGGAGTTCGAGGGGCCGCGTTTCAACGCGCAGGCGATCTACGCGGTGGCCATCGACACCCGGGGCGACCGGCCCCGGCTGCTCGTCGGCGGGGACAGCGCGCACTGGGGCCCGTCCGTGTTCCACTCCGACGACCTGGGGGCGAGCTGGGTCGAGCCGAAGACCCCGGCCGTGAGGTTCCCGGAGTTCACCGGGACCTCGCTGGAGCGGGTCTGGCAGTTGCAGCCGGCGGGCCCGGAGGCGCCGGGCGTGGTCTACGCGGGTACGGAGCCGGCCGCGCTGTTCCGCTCCGCGGACGGGGGCGAGTCCTTCGAGCTGGTGCGCCCGCTGTGGGAGCACCCGACGCGTGAGCGGTGGGTGCCCGGCGGGGGCGGCGAGGGGCTGCACACGATCCTGACCGACGCGCGCGACCCGCGCCGGGTGACGGTCGCGGTCTCCACCGCCGGGGTGTTCCGGACCTCGGACGGCGGGGCGAGCTGGGACCCGGCCAACAAGGGGGTCTCGGCGGTGTTCCTGCCCGACCCGGACCCGGAGTTCGGCCAGTGCGTGCACAAGGTCAGCCGGGACGCGGCCGACCCGGACCGTCTCTATCTCCAGAACCACTGGGGCGTCTTCCGCAGCGACGACGCCGGGGGCAACTGGACGGACATCGGCGCCGGCCTGCCCTCGGACTTCGGCTTCGCCGTGGCCGCCCATCCGCACCGCGCGGACACCGCGTACGTCTTCCCCATCAACGCCGACGCCGACCGGGTGCCCGCCGAGCACCGCTGCCGGGTCTTCCGCACGACGGACGCGGGCGCGCACTGGGAGCCCCTGTCGGCGGGCCTGCCCGAGGGCGCCCACTACGGCACGGTGCTGCGCGACGCGCTGTGCACGGACGACGCGGACCCGGCCGGGGTCTACTTCGGCAACCGCAACGGCGAGCTGTACGCGAGCGCGGACGACGGGGACACCTGGGAGCAGCTGGCCGCCCATCTGCCGGACGTGCTGTGCGTACGGGCGGCCGTCGTGGACGGGTGACCCCGGCGGCCCGGCATCCGTGTCCGTGTCCGGCTAGGGAAGCCGCCAGTCCACCGGTTCGGCGCCCTGCGCGGCCAGGAGTTCGTTGACCCGGCTGAACGGCCTGGAGCCGAAGAAGCCGCGGTCGGCGGACCTCGGGGAGGGGTGCGCGGACTCGATGGCCGGGAGGCCGCCGAGGAGCGGGCGCACGTTGCGGGCGTCGCGCCCCCAGAGCACGGAGACCAGCGGCTTGCCCCGGGCGGCCAGGGCGCGGATGGCCTGTTCGGTCACTTCCTCCCAGCCCTTGCCGCGGTGGGCGCCGGGTGAGCGGGGCGCGGTGGTCAGCGCCCTGTTCAGCAGCAGCACGCCCTGCCGGGTCCAGGGGGTGAGGTCGCCGTTGGACGGCCGGGGCAGCCCCAGGTCGGCGTGGAGTTCGCGGTAGATGTTCTCCAGGCTCTCAGGAAGCCGGCGGACGTCCGGGGAGACCGCGAAGCTGAGGCCGATCGCCATCCCCGGCGTGGGGTAGGGGTCCTGACCGACGATCAGGACCCGTACGTCCTCGAAGGGCTGCTGGAACGCGCGCAGCACGTTCGCCCCCGCGGGAAGGTAGGTGCGTCCCGCCGCGATCTCCGCACGGAGGAAATCGCCCATCGCGGCGATGCGTCCCGCCACGGGGGCGAGGGCGTCGGCCCAGCCGGGCTCGACTACTTCGTTCAACGGTCGCGCTGTCACGGAAGATCACCCTACCGGCGCAACGGGGTGCTCCGGGGATAGGGTGCTGCCGTCCTTGTCCCCTCGTCCCGCGGGAGCCGGTCCATGACGTCGCACGGGCACACCGCCGGGGAGCCGAACGACTTGGTCCTCGGCGTGGATTCGGGCGGTTCCGGGCTGCGGCTGGCGCTGGGCGCGGCCGAGGCGGACGCTCCGGTGGCGACCGTCGAGTGCGGGGGCCCGGTGCGGACGGGGCCGGGCGGCATCGACGCCGCCCATCTGCTGGAGCAGGTGCTGCCCGCCGTACGCGAGCTGCTCGCGGGGCGGGACCCCGGTGTACGGGTCACCGCCACGGCGGTCGGTGCGGCGGGCATGGCCACGCTCGGCGACGAGTTGCGCGCCGTGCTGCCGGGCGCCCTGGCCGATGAGCTGGGCGTGCGCCGGATCGCGCTCGCGGCGGACGCGGTGACCGCGTACGCCGGGGCGGTCGGGCAGCGGCCGGGCGCGGTGGTGGCCGCCGGGACCGGGCTGATCGCGCTGGGCACGGATCTGACGGGGTGGCGGCGGGCGGACGGCTGGGGGCATCTGCTGGGCGACAGCGGCGGCGGCGCCTGGATCGGCCGGGCCGGGCTCGACGCGGCGATGCGCGCCCACGACGGGCGGCGCGGCGGTTCACCGGCACTGCTGGAGCGGCTGGAAGCGGTGTTCGGTGCGCCGGCCGAGCTGCCGGGGCTGCTCTATCCGCGCGCCGACCGGCCCGCCCTGCTGGCCTCGTTCGCGCCGGAGGTGGCCGCGTGCGCGGACCGTGATCCGGTCGCGGTGGGCATCCTCGGCGCGGCGGCCGCGCACATCGCGGAGGCGGCGGCCGCGGTCTGCCCGGCGGCGGGTCCGGAGGGCGAGGCGTGCGAAGTCGCGCTGACGGGTGGGCTGTTCCGGATGGGCGAGCCGCTGCTCGTACCGCTGTACGAGCAACTGGCGCGGCTGCTGCCCAGCGCACGGGCGGTCCCCGGTTCGGGTGATCCGCTGCTCGGCGCGGTGCGGATCGCCCGCGCCCTGGCCGCCGGGGAGCTGCGGCTGCCGGCTCATCCGACGCTGCTGTGTGTTCCGCCGTCCGGCCCGCCGGCACCGGACGAGCGGCACATCAACTCCGGTAAGCCACTGATCGGATAAAACCGGACAGAGGCCGCCCGACCGGACCCTCCCCGCGCAGGGGACCGCCCAAAACCAGTAGCATGCGGCGCCATGAGCACCCCCACTGGGCCCGCTTCCGGCCTGCCTGTACGAATGCCGCGACCTCGCCAGTCCGGACGGCACCGCCGCCCGGAGCCCGTGGTCGCGCCCGAGGGCGCTGCCGCGCTCGTTCTCGCCGTTCCCGGCACCCCTTCCCCGGAGAGCCGCAGCCTCGCCGAAGAGGTCGTCAGCATCGCCCGTTCCGAGCTGCCCGGCCTGAACGCCCTGATCGGTTACGTGGACGGCGACGACGCCGAGTACCCGGCGCTGGCCTCCGTGATCGCGCACTCCGCCGCCGAGCGCACCGCGCGCTACGAGCAGGCGCTGGCGGTCGGCCGCGAGGTCGCCGAGCCCGAGGGCCCGGCCGCCGTGGTGGTCCCGCTGCTCGCGGGGCCGGACAGCGCGCTGGTGCGGCGGATACGTCAGGCGATCACGGACAGCGACGCCCCGGCCGAGCTGACGGACGTCCTCGGTCCGCACCCGCTGCTGGCGGAGGCGCTGCACGTCCGGCTGTCCGAGGCCGGACTCGCCCGCGCGGACCGGGCCAGGCTGTTCACGGTGGCGACGGCCGCCGACGGGATCGTGCTCGCCACGATGGGCGGCGAGGAGGCCGTGCAGGCCGCCGGGATCACGGGCATGCTGCTCGCGGCCCGGCTCGCGGTGCCGGTGATGGCCGCCGCGCTCGACGTGGAGGGCTCGGTCGCCGCGATCGCGGAGCAGCTCAAGGGCTCCGGCTCGCTGCAGCTGGCCGTCGCGCCGTACGTGGTGGGCCCCGAGGTGGCGGACGGCCTGCTGGACGCGGCGGCGAAGGAGGCCGGCTGCGCGAGCGCCGAGCCGCTGGGCGCGTACCCGGCGATCGGCAAGCTGGTGCTCTCGATGTACGCGTCGGCCCTGGGGATCACCCCGCAGGCCGCCCAGGGGGCGCAGGCCCGCTGACCCTTCCGGTTTCCACGAGCGGGGCCCTCGCGGCGGACGGCAGTCCGGCGCGGGGGCCCCGTCGTCGTCAGCCGAAGACCACGCAGGAGGCGGCGGGGACGTCGACGCTGCCCTCGTGGTGCGGGACGCCGGTCTCCGGGTCCACGGTGAACCAGGCGACGTTGCCGCCGCGTTCGTTGGCCGCGTACAGCCGGCGCCCGGTCGGGTCGAGGGCGAGGTCGCGCGGCCAGTGGCCGCCGCAGTCCACGGTCGTGACCAGGGAGGGGTGCTCGCCGGTCGCGTCGAGGGCGAGCACGGAGATGCTGTCGTGGCCCCGGTTGGCGGTCCACAGGAACCGTCCGTCGTGGGCGACGACGACCTCGGAGGGGTACCGCGCGCCGGTCGCGTCCCCGGGGAGCACGGCGGTCTCGCCGACCGGTTCCAGGACGCCGGTGGCGGCGTCCCACCGGCACACGGTGAGGGTGGGCTCCAGCTCGTTCAGGACGTAGGCGTGCCGGCCCGAGGGGTGGAAGGCCAGATGGCGGGGTCCGGTGCCGGGGCGCAGGGCCGTCTCGCCGTGCGGGCGCAGCTCCCCGGTGGCCGGGTCGAGGGCGCAGACGCGTACGGAGTCGGTGCCCAGGTCGACGCCGAGGACCCAGGTGCCGGAGGGGTCGGGCAGGACCTGGTGGGCGTGCGGGCCCTCCTGGCGGTCCGTGACCGGGCCGCTGCCCTGGTGGGCGAGGACGGAGGCGACGGGGCCGAGGGTGCCGTCGCCGGCGACGGGCAGCACGCTGACGCTGCCGGAGCTGTAGTTGGCGGTGAGCAGGTGGCCCGCCGCGAGGGCGAGGTGGGTGGGTCCGTCGCCGTCCACCGGCCGGATCTCGCCGAGGGTCCGGGGCTCGTCCGCGGTGACGTCGAGGGCCGCCGCGGCGCCCGGGGCGGTCTCGCTGACCGCGTAGAGGACCGTGCCGCCGGGGCCGAGTGCCAGGTAGGAGGGGTCGGCGACGGCGTCCGTCGCGCCCAGGGCGGTGAGCGCGCCGGTCTCCGGGTCCACGGCGGCGACGGTGACGCCCCGTCCGCCGGCCGAGGTGAACGACCCGATGAATGCCCGAACCGCACCGCTGCTGCTGTCCACCGCTGCTCCTCTCCGCCGGCTCTGCGCGGCGGACGTGGCCGTCGTGATCTCTTCCGGGCGACGGTAGCAGTGCGAAGCTGTGGTCTGGACCAAGGGTCCGGATCAGGCTGTGACCAGGGGCGCGCCCGGCGGGCTGTGCAGCGGGGCGGCGAGTTCGGCGAGCGCGCGTTCCAGGCTGTGCAGATGGGCGAGGGCCGGTTCGGTGGCGGCCGGGTGGACCGGGAGGGCGGCTGCGGGGGTGGTGCGGGCGGGGCGCCCGGGGGCGGTCAGCGCCTCCACGGCGGACTCGACACGCCAGCAGGCGGCGGCGAGCCGGGCGTCGTGGGACGCCTCCGGGTCGGCGGCCACCGAGGCGAGCCCCCGTACCTCGCGCGCGCACTCGTCCAGCAGCGCGAGCACGTGCCCGGCCCTGGCCCGGCGGGCGCGCAGCGGGCTGAGCGGGTGGACGAGCGGGGCGAGCGAGAGCCGGACGCGGCCGAGCAGCGCCTCCAGCTCGGCGATGCGCGGGGCCGGGTCGGCGCCGGGGGTGCCGGAGAGCCGGGCGGCGGCCTCCTCGGTGCAGACGTGCACACAGCGCAGGGCGCGCTGGATCCAGGCGTCGGTGGTGGCGTGCGTGGTGACGGGGAGGACGAACAGCACCGCGAGCATCGCGCCGAGGGCGCCCACGGCCGTCTCGCCGAGGCGCAGGGCGAGCAGGGCGGGGTCGAGCACGCCGAGCGCGCCGTAGAGCGCGCCGGCCATGACGGTCACGGAGAACATCATCCAGGTGTAGGAGACCGCGGCCGTGTAGAAGATGCCGAACACCCCGGCGGCGACGACGAGGGCGGTGGGTACGGGCGCGCCGTGCAGCGGGACGACGACGGCGAGGCCGACCGGGATGCCGATGAGGGTGCCCATGATCCGGCGGAAGCCGCGTACCAGGGTCTCGCCGCGCGAGGCGGTGTTGACGAAGACCCACCAGGTGGCACCCACGGCCCAGTACCAGCGCTGGTCCGACATCAGCTGTCCGGCCAGGAGCGCGACGGCTCCGCCGGTGACCGCCTGGACGGCCTGGCGGGTGGTGACCCTGGCCAGGCCGGTGCCGGTGGGCGGGGCGGGCGCGGTGGGGACGGCCGAGCCCCGTTCGTAGCACCAGAGGCCGAAGCGGACGGCGGAGGCGGAGAGCAGCGAGAGAGCGACGGCGGAGTACAGCTCGGGGAGCTGGCGGGGCAGGGTGTGCAGGAACTGCGTGGTGAAGAAGGCCATGAACGCGAAGACGCCCAGGGAGTGCCCGCGCGGCCCCCACCGCCTCGCGTAGACGCCCAGTCCCATGACCGCGAGGAAGGCCGCGTCGCGGGCGAGGGGGTGGTCCTGGAGCAGGGCGGCGAGCGCGAGCACCGGGAAGCCGGCGGCGGGCAGCAGCGCGGTGGTGACCGCCTGGCCCCGGACAGTGGGGTCGGTGACGGTGAACAGGGCGAGCAGGGCGGCCAGGCCGCCGGTGATGGCCGCGACGAGCGAGTGGCCGGCGAGCCCGCACACCACCACGGCGAGCCCGATGCCGAGCACCGCGCGGCAGGCGAAGCGCAGCCGCGCCCGTCCGGGGTCCCTCGCCACGAACGCTCTCTTCAGCACTACCGCTCCCCCGCTCCGGTCCGCCAGGGGTCTCCGTGTCCCGGCATGAAAAAGGCGCCGCGGGGTCCGCAGCGCCATCGACATACACATGAGAGCACCTGGAGGCCGGTTGGCTCAAATTGACCTCCCTTGACTGGACCATTGGCCCAAGGGAACGCATCGGCGGGCAACCGGCCGGCGACCATCGGACCAGCGCTCCCGCGAACTCGGGAACACCTCTCCTTTTGTTGGTCTAGACATGTCAAATTGACATCGCTACGCTCAATGTTGGTCTAGACCGCAATGCACTCCGGACATCTCCCCCACATCTCCAGGAGCGACGTATGCGCAAGAAGATCACGTCCTTACTGGCCGGGCTCGGACTCGCCGGGGCCGCCCTGATCGCCACCTCGGCCCCCGCCCAGAGCCACGGCTACACCGACTCGCCCGTCAGCCGCCAGCAGCTCTGCGGCAACGGCACCGTCCGCAACTGCGGACAGATCCAGTGGGAGCCGCCGAGCGTCGAGGGTCCCAAGGGCTTCCCCACCCGCGGACCCGCCGACGGCCACATCTGCTCCGGCGGCATCGGCCGCTTCTCGGAGCTGGACGACCCGCGCGGCGGCAACTGGCCCGCCACCGACGTCACCGCCGGACAGACCTACACCTTCCGCTGGCGGATCGCGGCCCGGCACGCCACGACCGACTTCCGCTACTACATCACCAAGGACGGCTACGACCCCACGAAGCCGCTCACCCGGGCCGACCTGGAGACCCAGCCGTTCCTCACCGTTCCCTTCGGCGGACGGCTGCCCTCCTCGACGGTGAGCCACTCGGGCACGCTGCCGCAGAAGTCGGGCAAGCACCTGATCCTCGGCGTGTGGACGATCGCCGACACCGGCAACGCCTTCTACGCCTGCTCCGACGTGCGGTTCTGACCCGTCCGGCGATGCCCCGCGCCGCCCGTCCGCGCGCGCGGGGCATCGCCGGCCGCGGCCATGGCGGGGCCCGCCCGGCGCGGGCGGCCCCGTTGGTACAGTCGCTGGCCCCCGAAGGACGCACGAAAGAGGCCGGCGAAGCATGGCGGTGGACGCGCTCGACACCCGTATCCTGCGGTTGCTCATCGAGCAGCCGCAGACGAGCGTGCGCGAGTACGCACGCATCCTGTCCATCGCCCGCGGCACCCTCCAGGCACGGATCGACCGGCTGGAGCGCGACGGGGTGATCACCGGCAGCGGTCCCTTCCTCTCCCCCGCCGCGCTCGGCCACCCCGTGCTCGCCTTTGTGCACCTGGAGGTCACCCAGGGGTATCTCGACGAGGTCGGTGACGCGCTCGCCGCCGTGCCCGAGATCGTCGAGGCGTTCTCGACCACGGGCGGCGGCGACCTGCTGACCCGCGTGGTCGCCCGCGACAACGGGCACCTGGAGGACGTCATCCAGCGGCTCATCCGGCTGCCCGGCGTGGTGCGCACCCGCACCGAGGTGGCGCTGCGCGAACGGGTGCCGCACCGGCTGCTGCCGCTGGTCGAATCGCTGGGCCGCGCGGCGGCCGCCGGCCGCTGACGCCCACGGTCGTTACGGGTCCGCGCGGCGGATATCCTGATCTTGCCGCGCTCCTTCCATCCGCCCCGCCCGCCGGAGGCGCCGCCGCGGCAGTCCGGACGGCCCCCGGTCGGGGCCGTGCGAGAGGCCCGCTATCGAGACAGGTGTGCACAGGTGCTGGTTGCTGGTCGGTACCGGCTGATATCCGCCATCGGCCGGGGCGGCATGGGCGAGGTCTGGCGGGCCACCGACGAGGTGCTCGGCCGCTCCGTCGCCGTGAAGCTGCTGCTGGGTGAGCGCGCCGACGAGTCGGCCACCGCCCGGTTCCGGCTGGAGGCCCAGACCGCCGCCCGGCTGAGCCACCCCCACCTGGTGGCCGTCTTCGACTTCGGGGCCTGGGAGGACCGGCTCTTCCTGGTGATGGAGCTGGTGGAGGGCCGCAGCCTGGCGGATCTGCTGCTGGCCCAGGAGCGGCTCGGGCCCGAACAGGCCGCCCATATCGCCGGACAGGCCGCCGCCGGACTGGCCGCGGCGCACCGGCAGGGCATCGTCCACCGCGACATCAAGCCCGGCAACCTCATGCTGGACGGCGAAGGCACGGTCAAGATCGGGGACTTCGGCATCGCGCAGTTCGTCGACGACCCGTCGGCCGCGCTGACGACGACCGGTCAGATCGTCGGTACGAGCCTCTACCTCGCCCCGGAACGCGCCCTCGGACGCACGGCGGACGCCGCGTCCGACATGTACTCGCTGGGCTGCGTCATCTACCAACTGCTGCTCGGGCAGCCGCCGTTCCGCTCGGACACCGCCACCGGCACCCTCTACCAGCACGTGGACACACCGCCGGTGCCGCTGCGCCGGCACGGGGTGGACGTCTCCGCCGCATTCGACGCCTATCTGCTCGGCCTGCTCGCGAAGCAGCCGGAGGACCGGCCCACCGCCCAGCAGGTCGCCGACTGGTTCCACAACGACGCCTGGCGCGGCCACACGGAGCCCCTGCCGCCGCACCTCCCGGCGCCCGCGCCGACACCGCCGCCGCCCGCGCCCTTCGCCGCCGCCCCCTCCCCCGCACCGACCACGTACCGGCTCCCCCAGACCCAGGCACCGGCCGCGCCGGGGCACGGGCAGGGTCACGGGCGGCGCGCGGCGGCCCGGCCCGCCAAGGCACGACGGCGCACCGCGGGCGAGGCGATCCGCCGCCGGCCGCGGGTGGCCAGCGCCATCGCGGGGGCGATCGCCTTTCTGGCAGCCGTGTTCCTGGGGATGAGCCTGTTCTCACCGGATACCGGTGCGGCCACCACCCCGGAGGACGGAACGGCGACCGAGGCACCGGCGACTCCGGGGGCCGGCGAATAGCCCCGGTCCGCTACCAGCGGTCGTGAACCGCCGCGCGGAACGTGCGGTCGTACAGGTCGCGGACGGCGTCCAGCGTGCTGTCGGGCAGCGGGGCGAGCGCGGCGGCGGCCGCGTTGGCCCGTGCCTGTGCGGTGGAGCGCGCGCCGGGGATGACGCTGGTGACGCCCGGCTGCTGGATGATCCAGCGGAGCGCCGTCTGCGCCGGGGTCGCGCCCTCGGGAGCGAGCCGCGCGAACGCCGCGGCGGCCGTCACCCCGGCCTCGTAGTCCACCCCGGAGAAGGTCTCGCCCTGATCGAACGCCTCGCCGTGCCGGTTGTACGTGCGGTGGTCGCCGGGCGCGAAGACGGTGTCGGCGGTGTACTTGCCCGAGAGCAGCCCGGAGGCGAGCGGCACCCGCGCGATGATGCCGACCCCGGCCGCGCGCGCCGCCGGCAGCACCTCGTCCAGGGGCTTGAGCCGGAACGGGTTGAGGATGATCTGCACACTGGCCACCCCCGGCCGGGCGATCGCCGTCAGCGCCTCGGCGCAGGTCTCGACGCTGACCGCGTAGGCCGCGACGCGCTCCTCGGCGACGAGCGTGTCCAGCGCGTCGTACACCTCGTCGCGGGAGTGGACGGCGGTGGGCGGGCAGTGCAGCTGGACCAGGTCGAGGGTGTCCACGCCGAGGTTGGCGCGGGAACGGTCGTTCCAGGCGCGGAAGTTGTCCAGGGTGTAGTTCTCCGGCACCTGGTCGGCGCGGCGGCCCATCTTCGTCGCGACGAAGACCCCGGCGTCGGGCCGCTCCTTCAGGTAGCGGCCGATGAGCTGTTCGCTCCGGCCGTCCCCGTAGACGTCGGCGGTGTCGAAGAAGGTGACGCCGGCCTCGACGGCCGCGTCGAGCACCCCGAGGGCGTCGTCCTCACGGACCTCGCCCCAGTCCCCGCCGAGCTGCCAGGTGCCCTGTCCGACGACCGAGACGCTCCGTCCGGTCCTGCCGAGTTCACGCTGTTCCATGGCGATCATGCTACGCGGGCCCGCCCAACTCGGTGAGGCGCCGCACCTCCTCGCCGGTGAGGCGCAGGTCGCCCGCCGCCACGTTCTCCTCCAGATGGGCGGGGTCGCCGGTGCCCGGAATGGCCAGTACGTGCGGGCCCTGCTGGAGGGTCCAGGCGAGCCGGACCTGGGCGGGCGTCGCGTCATGGGCGCGGGCGACGTCGAGCAGCACCGCGTGCTCGGGGGCCGCGGTGGCGCCCGCCTCGCGTCCGGTGCCCGCGATGGCGTAGAAGGGGACGAAGGCGATGCCCAGTTCGCCGCAGAGGCGCAGGACCTCGGCGGAGTCGGGGCGCCGCTCGCCGATGCCGTACCGGTTCTGGACGCAGACGACCGGGGCGATGGCGCGGGCCTCGGCTTTCTGCTCCGGCCACACGTTGGAGAGGCCCAGGTGGCGGACGAGCCCTTCGGCGCGCAGTTCCGCGAGGGCGCCGAAGAGGTCGCCGAGCGGACGGGGGCCGTTCATCCGGAGGTTCACGACATCGAGGTGGTCGCGGCCGAGCTGGCGGATGTTCTCCTGGACCTGGCCGCGCAGTTGCTCGGGGCGGGCCCAGTCGGTCCAGTCGCCGCAGGGTCCGCGGCCGGGTCCGACCTTGGTGGTGATGACGAGGTCGTCCGGATAGGGACCGAGCGCCCGGTTGATGAGTTCGTTGGCCGAACGCAGCGGCGAGAAGTAGAAGGCGGCCGTGTCGATGTGGTTCACGCCCAGTTCGACCGCCCGGCGCAGCACCGCGAGCGCGCGGTCCCGGTCGTGCGGGGTGCGTTCGTCGCCGAACGCGCGGCCGTTCTGGGTCAGCCGCATGGCGCCGAAGCCGATCCGGTTGACGGTGAGGTCGCCGAGCCGCCAGGTGCCGGCGGCCGCCGCGGGGAGGGAGTACGAGGTCAAGGCTGATGCCTTCCTTGTGCGTTCCGGACGGAAGGGGAACGGGGAGAGGGGTGTCGTATGACGGAGAACCAGGAGGGCTTGCAGAACTGTCGATTGAGTGATAAGGTCGGCCCGACAGTTGCGTGTAATTCACCGTTTGGTGAGAGTGCAGGATAGCGTCCGCCTCCCCGCCTGTCCATTCCCCGTTCCGCGAGTTCTCGCCGCCGACCCTCCAATCGGCGCCGCCGCACGGCGACTTGACGAGACTTGCCAACCACTTTTCCGTGACCCGCGCTTTGTTGACGCGGTCATGACCACGTGTGAGTGTTCCGTCGCTCGATCACGGACACCGCCCGTCGGACGGCCGCGCCTGCCGCACGGACGGAAGCGTCTTCCCACGCCGCTGCCCGTGGCCGAGGTCCCCACACAACGAGGAGCCTCGATGAAACGCAGATCGATGACGGCCGGGACAACCCTGGCCGTCCTCGCCGGAATGCTGGTCGCCACCAGTGGCCAGTCGGCATCCGCGGAACCCGCGCCACCCCCCGCTCCCAAGGCACTCACCGCCGCGGTCAAGGCCGCCGACCGGGCCGCCGACAGCGGACTCGACTCCCTGGCCAAGGGCCCGGACGAGCGCTACGAGCGCCGCCGGGTCACCCCGTGGGTCAACGGGCTCTACTCCATCGCGTACGAGCGCACCTACCGCGGCCTGCCCGTCGTCGGCGGGGACGCCGTCGTGGTGGCCGACTCCAAGGGCCGGGTACGCGGCTCCCAGTCGGCGGTCTCGCGTCGCGTCAACGTGCCCACCACGGCCACCGTCTCCGCCAAGGCCGCCGAGACCACCTCGCGCAAGCAACTGCGCACCGTGGACAAGGTCGAGAGCCACCGCCTGGTCGTACGCGCCACCGCCGAGCGCTCACGGCTCGCCTGGGAGACCGTGCTCACCGGCCGGACCGACGACGCGCCGAGCCGGCTGCACGTCTTCGTCGACGCCGGCACCGGGAAGGTCATCGACAGCTACGACGACGTCCGGGCCGGCACCGGCAACAGCCAGTGGAACGGGCCCTCCCCGCTCTCCATCGACACCTCCTCCTCCGGTAGCGGCTACGCGCTGCGCGACACCACCCGGCCCGGCCTGAGCTGCGCCGACTACAGCACCGGAAGCGTCTTCACCAAGTCCACCGACTCCTGGGGCAACGGCAGCGCCTCCAGCAAGGAGACCGGCTGCGTCGACGTGATGTGGGCCGCCCAGCACGAGTGGAACATGCTGCGCGACTGGCTCGGGCGCAACGGCCACGACGGCAACGGCGGCAGCTGGCCGGTCAAGGTGGGCCTCAACGACGTCAACGCCTACTGGGACGGCTCCACGGTCTCCATCGGCCACAACCAGGCCAACCAGTGGATCGGCGCCATGGACGTCGTCGCCCACGAGTTCGGCCACGGCATCGACCAGTACACCCCGGGCGGCGCCAACCACGAGTCCGGCCTCGGCGAGGCCACCGGCGACATCATGGGCGCGCTGACCGAGGCGTACACCAACGAGCCCGCCCCGTACGACGACCCGGACTACACCGTCGGCGAGAAGATCAACCTGGTCGGCAACGGACCGATCCGGGTCATGTACAACCCCGGCCAGACCGGCGACCCGAACTGCTACAGCTCCTCCATACCCAACACCGAGGAGCACGCGGCGGCCGGCCCGCTCAACCACTGGTTCTACCTGCTCGCCGAGGGCTCCAACCCCGGCGGCGGCAAGCCCTCCAGCCCCACCTGCAACAACTCCACGGTCACCGGTGTCGGCATCCAGGACGCCGGCCGGATCTTCTACGGCGGCATGCTGCTCAAGACCAGCGGCATGACGTACAAGCGCTACCGCACGACCACCCTCACCGCCGCGAAGAACCTGGACCCGAGCTGCACCCTGTACAACCGCACGAAGGCGGCGTGGGACGCGATCAGCATCCCCTACCAGAGCGGTGAGACCAGCTGCTCGCCGAGCGGCAACAACGACTTCTCGCTGTCCCTGGACCCGGCGTCCGGCTCGGTGAAGCCCGGCAGCTCGGTGACGGCCACCGTCCGTACGACGGTCACCTCCGGCAGCGCCCAGACGGTCAACCTGTCCGCGAGCGGCCTGCCCAGCGGTGTGACCGCCTCGTTCAGCCCGGCCTCGGTCCAGTCCGGCGGCACCTCCGCCCTGACCGTGTCCGCGTCGTCGGCCACCGCCCCCGGCTCGTACACCTTCACGGTGAAGGGCGCGGGCACCCAGGACCACACCGCGCAGTACACCCTCACCGTCAATGACGGCGGCGGCACGCCCGGCGGCACCCCGCCCGACATCGACGTCGCCAAGGTGCAGGCGCACCTCACGCAGTTCAACACCATCGCCTCGCAGAACGGCGGCAACCGGCGGGCCGGCAGCAGCGGCTACAACGCCTCGCTCTCCTATGTGAAGGGCAAGCTCCAGGCGGCCGGCTACACGGTCACCGAGCAGACCTGCGCCACCTGTACCTACACCGGCAAGAACCTCATCGCGGACTGGCCCGGCGGGCCCGCCGACAGCACCGTGATGTTCGGCGCGCACCTGGACGGTGTGTCCGCCGGACCCGGCATCAACGACAACGGCTCCGGCTCCGCCACCCTGCTGGAGAACGCGCTCGCGCTCGCCCAGCAGAACCCCACCATGACCAAGCACGTCCGGTTCGCCTGGTGGAACGGTGAGGAGCAGGGCCTCCAGGGCTCCAAGTACTACGTCAGCCAGCTGAGTTCGGCGCAGCGCAGCGCCATCACCGCCTACTACAACTTCGACATGGTGGCCTCGGTCAACGGCGGCTACTTCATCAACAACCTCAACTCCGGCGCGTCCGCCCCGATGAAGGCGTACTGGGACTCCCTCGGGCTCGCCCCGGAGGAGAACGTGGAGGGCCAGGGCCGCTCCGACGACTACTCCTTCCAGCAGGCGGGCATCGCGACCTCGGGGTACGCCACCGGGGCCAGTGACACCAAGACGTCCGGGCAGGCGGCCAAGTGGGGCGGCACGGCGGGCCGTTCGTACGACCCGTGCTACCACTCCTCGTGCGACACCACCGCCAACATCAACGCCACCGCGCTGAACCGCAGCGCCGACGGGGTCGCCTACACGCTGTGGAAGACCGCCGTGGGCTCCACCGCGCCCGACGACGACTTCTCCGTCTCGGTGAACCCGGTCTCGGGCAGCGTCCAGCCGGGCGACTCGGTCACCGCGACCGTGTCCACGGCCACCACCGCGGGCGACGCGCAGAGCGTGCGGCTGTCGGCGTCCGGCGCGCCCAGCGGCGTGACCGTCTCGTTCTCGCCGTCCACCGTGCAGTCCGGTTCGTCGGCCACGATGACCGTCTCGGCCGGCGCCCAGGCCCCGGCGGGCACGTACACGCTCGTGGTGACCGGCACCGGTACGGCCACCCACACCACCACGTACTCGCTGGTGGTCGGGGGCAGCGGCAGCTGTGAGCCCCGCCAGGTCGTCGGCAACGGCGGCTTCGAGAACGGGTCCGGCCCCTGGTCGCAGACCAGTGGTGTGATCAACGACCGGACCTCCGAGAAGCCCGCGCACAGCGGCGCCTACCAGGCGTGGCTGGGCGGCTGGGGCAGCACCCACACCGACTACGTCACCCAGTCGGTGACCGTGCCGTCCGGCTGCGCGACGTACCGGCTGTCGTTCTACCTGAGCACCGACACCGCCGAGACGCCCGACGGGAACGCGTACGACACGTTCACCGTCAAGCTGGGATCGCGGACGCTGGCGACGTACTCGAACCTGGACGCGACCAGCGGTTACGTCCAGCGCACGTTCGATGTGTCGTCGGCCGCGGGGCAGACGCTGACGCTGAGCTTCACCAGCGACGAGGACGCCTATCTGCAGACCAGCTTCGTCCTGGACGATGTGGCCCTCGACGTGAGCTGACCCGGTAGGGACGCATGACGGGGGCGGGGCGTGGTGACACGCCCCGCCCCTCCGTCGTGTGACGGTACGTCAGCGGACGGCGGCGGCCAGCCGGCGGACGAAGTCGTCGATCTCGGGCCGGTCGGCGCCGGGCGCGGCCAGCCGGCCGTGCAGGCCGCGCAGCTCCTTTCCGAGCACGGACGAGGGGTGCACCTCGGTGCTGTCCAGGAGGTGTCCGGCGACGGCCGAGGCCGCGACCGGTTCCCCGGCGCAGGCGTAGGCGTCGGCCGTCCGGGCCAGGAACAGCATCCGGGCGGAGCGCATACCGGGCGGCAGCAGCCTGGTCGCGGTGCCGATCGCGTCGAGGGCGCGGAACGCGAAGCGGCGCTGCCCGGTCACGGCCGCGAGGTCCCGCAGCGCCCCGGCGACCACGGACTCCGTGCGCAGCCGCAGCGAGGCGACGGAGAGCCAGGGGGCCTCGGCCTCGTCGCGGTCCCCCGCCCGCTCCACCTGCGAGCGGGCCAGGCCGATGTGGTGCAGTGCGCGGCCGCTGTCGCCGCGCACGGCGTGGCCGCGGGCCTGGGCCGCGTCGCTGAGGGCGCCGGCCCAGAGCCGGCCCGCCGCCTCGCGCCGGATGGCCGCACCGTATGCGACGGCCGAGGCGTCGTCGCCCTCCTGGCGGGCCAGGGTGCTCATATCGCTGAGGGCGGCCACATGGGCGCTGGTGTGGCCGGCCATCGACGCCCACACCAGCGAGCGGTCGAGCCAGGCCATCGCGGTGCCGTTGCGCCCCCACAGCAGCCGCAGGCTGCCGGCCGACTGGGCGTACTCGGCGGCCAGCGGGGCGAGTTGGCGCTGATAGGGGGCGGCAGGCAGATCCATCCAGCGGAGCATCGCGTGCAGGGTGCGTTCCACCACGGCGGTGGCCCCCGGCCAGGCGTGCTCGTCGTCGGCGCGCAGGCAGACCGCGAGCAGCGCGGTGAGCGCGTGCACGGTGTCGGTGTCCAGCGCCGGACGGGCCAGGGTGTCCGGGCCCAGGGAGCAGAAGCGGGCGTGCAGGGCCGCCGCGTCGGCCAGTTCCGGAACCTCGCAGTCCGCGCGCCCGTGCACGGGGCACAGCACTCCGTACGCGGGCAGCCGCCGGGGCAGCACGGCGGCGGGCGGCAGCATCGCGGTGAGCGCGCCGCCGGCCGGTTCGCCGGGGAGCGGGCCCTGGCGGACCGGGTCCGGCAGGGGCGCGGGGGCGGCCGGTTCCGCGCGCTCCCCCGCGGCGGCCTCCTCGCAGGCGGTCACCAGGTCGCCGCCGGCGCCCAGGAGGTGGTCCAGGCGGCGGGCCAGCGGCAGCGGGGTGCGGCGGCTGCCGTGTTCGAGTTTGCTGATGGCGGTGTGGTCGTAGCCGACGCGGGCGCCCACCTGGGCCTGGGTGAGCCCGGCCCGTCTGCGCCAGTGGCGCAACCGCACGCCGAACGACCGCCAGGCCTGGACGCCCCGCGCGTCCGCCGGCGCGGAATCCGTCAGTTCGGTCATCCGGGGCCTCGTCGTGCCTGGTCAGCGGCGCTTCTCGCGCCACGGTCACGGCTCATGCCCAGGGAGGATAGCGAGAGCGGCCGCCCGCTGTCGCCGGAGCGGGGAGAACATGTCCGGTAACAGGCGCGGCGCGCGGCCCGGCCGCCGTCCCGCACGGGCCCGGTGATTGCCGTGGCAACGTCCCGGACGGCCCCGCCGGTTCGCCGTACGGGACCCGTCATCATCTGAACCGATGCCCCGTCAGCGGCCCGGTACGGATGGCGTCAAGACGGCCGCAACACGGACACTCACTTCCTTTCCGTCGTCGACTGTTGTTCTCAGTGACACCTCAACAAGCCTTTGGTGCACACCTATTGACGCATCGGGAGCGAGGGAGAAGTATCCCCATCGGCCGGAGAGAGCGCTCTCCGACTTCGTGTCGTGCCCCCTTTCCGCGACTCAGGAGACAGCCCCCATGTTTGGACCCCCCTTGCTCCGCAGACCCGCACCTTCGTCCGGAAGGAGACGTGCCGGCGTATTGGCAGCCGTCGCCGGACTCCTCGTCTCGCTGCTCGCCCTCACGCCCCCGGCCCCCGCCGCCGCGGCGCCCTCGCTGCTCTCGCAGGGCAGGCCGGTGACCGTCTCCAGTCAGGAGGGCGCCGGCACCCCGGCCGGTGCCGCGGTGGACGGCGACAACGGCACCCGCTGGTCGAGCGCGTTCTCCGACCCGCAGTGGATCAAGGTCGATCTGGGCACCACCGCCGCGGTCAGCCGGATCGCGCTCAGGTGGGAGGCCGCCTACGCCAGGAGCTACCGGATCGAGTTCTCCACGGACGACAGCACCTGGAGCACCGCGTACTCGACCACCACGGGCCCCGGCGGCGACGAGACGCTGAACGTGTCGGGCCAGGCCCGCTACGTCCGGCTGACCGGCACCGCGCGCGCCACCCAGTACGGCTACTCGCTCTGGGAGTTCCAGGTGTTCGGCACCACCGGCGACGACGGCGGCCCGCAGCTGCCCGGCGGCGGTGACCTCGGCCCCAACGTGCTGGTCTTCGACCCGTCCACACCCGGCATCCAGGCCAAGGTGGACGAGATCTTCGAGAAGCAGGAGTCGGCGCAGTTCGGCACCGGCCGCTACGCGCTGCTGTTCAAGCCGGGCACCTACGACAACATCAACGCGCAGATCGGCTTCTACACCTCGATCGCCGGTCTCGGCCTGAAGCCCGACGACACCACGTTCAACGGCGACGTCACCGTGGACGCGGGCTGGTTCAACGGCAACGCCACGCAGAACTTCTGGCGTTCGGCGGAGAACCTGGCGCTCAACCCGGTCAGCGGCACCGACCGCTGGGCGGTCTCGCAGGCCGCGCCCTTCCGCCGGATGCACGTCAGGGGCGGCCTCAACCTCGCCCCGAACGGCTACGGCTGGGCCAGCGGCGGGTACATCGCGGACAGCAGGATCGACGGCCAGGTCGGCCCGTACTCGCAGCAGCAGTGGTACACCCGCGACAGCTCCGTCGGCAGCTGGGGCAACGGCGTCTGGAACATGACGTTCTCCGGGGTCAAGGGCGCCCCGGCGCAGAGCTTCCCCGCCCCGCCGTACACCACGCTCGACACCACCCCGGTCTCCCGCGAGAAGCCGTTCCTCTACCTGGACGGCAACGACTACAAGGTGTTCGTGCCCGCCAAGCGCACCAACGCGCGCGGTGTCTCCTGGGACGGCACCCCGCAGGGCGAGTCCATCCCGCTGAGCCGGTTCTACGTGGTCAAGCCGGGGGCGTCGGCCGCCACCATCAACGCGGCCGTCCGCCAGGGCCTGCACCTGCTGTTCACGCCCGGCATCTACCACGTGGACCGGCCGATCGACATCGACCGGGCGGACACCGTCGTGCTGGGCCTCGGCCTGGCCACGATCATCCCCGACAACGGGGTCACCGCGATCCGGGTCGGTGACGTGGACGGGGTGAAGCTCGCCGGACTCCTCGTCGACGCCGGTCCGCAGAACTCCGAGGTGCTCGTCCAGGTCGGTCCGCCCGGCGCGTCCGCGAGCCACACGGCCAACCCGACCAGCGTCCAGGACGTGTTCGTCCGGGTCGGCGGCGCGGGTGCCGGCAAGGCGACCACGGGCATGGTGATCAACAGCGACGACACCATCGTCGACCACACCTGGCTGTGGCGCGCCGACCACGGCGAGGGCGTCGGCTGGGAGACCAACCGGGCCGACTACGGCCTCCAGGTCAACGGTGACGACGTCCTGGCCACCGGCCTGTTCGTGGAGCACTTCAACAAGTACGACGTCCGCTGGTCCGGCGAGAACGGCCGGACGATCTTCTTCCAGAACGAGAAGGCGTACGACGCCCCGAACCAGGCGGCCGTGCAGAACGGCGCCGTCAAGGGCTTCGCGGCCTACAAGGTGGACGACACGGTCGACCGCCACGAGGGCTGGGGGCTCGGCAGCTACTGCTACTTCAACGTCGATCCCACCATCCGCCAGGACCACGGCTTCGAGGCACCGGTCAAGGCCGGGGTGAGGTTCCACGACCTGCTCGTCGTCTCGCTCGGCGGCCAGGGCCAGTACAACCACGTCATCAACGACACCGGAGCACCCACCTCGGGAACGTCCACCGTTCCGTCGAATGTGGTCGCCTACCCGTGACGGGAGACGGCTGACAGCCGCGGGGTCCGGCATCGGCCGGGCCCCGCGGCGCCGTCACAGCGGCCATTCGGCCGGCGGCGGGCCGCCGAGCGTCTGCTCGGACCAGATGACCTTGCCCCGGTCGGTGTACCGGACGCCCCACCGCTGGGCGAACTGGGCCACCAGGAACAGGCCCCGGCCGCCCTCGTCCGTGGTGGCGGCGTAGCGCAGATGCGGCGATGTGCTGCTGCAGTCCGACACCTCGCAGATCAGCGAGCGGTCGTGCAGCAGCCGGACTTTGATGGGCTCGCTGCCGTAGCGGATGGCGTTGGTGACGAGTTCGCTGAGGATGAGTTCGGTGACGAACCCCTCCTCGTCCAGGCCCTGGTCGGCCAGCCAGCGGGTGGCCTGTCTGCGCACCCCGGCGACGGCGGCAGGGTCCGGGGGGACGTCCCACTGGACGCGGCGGGACGGGTCCAGGATGCGGGTCCGGGCGACCAGCAGGGCCACGTCGTCGCCGGGGCGGCTGGGCAGCATGGTCTCCAGCACGTCGTCGCAGGTCTCCTCCGGGGTGCGGTCGCGGTCGGCGAGGGAGCGGCGCAGCAGTTCCAGGCCGTCGTCGATGTCCCGGTCGCGGCGCTCCACCAGGCCGTCCGTGTACAGGACGAGGCGGCCGCCCTCGGGCACCTCGATCTCCGTCATCTCGAAGGGCATGCCGCCGATCCCGAGGGGCAGCCCGGCCGGGATGTCCGGGAAGCCGACGGTGCCGTCGGGCAGGACGAGCACGGGTCCGGGGTGGCCGGCGCGGGCGATCGCGCAGCGCCCGGACACGGCGTCGTAGATGGCGTACAGACAGGTGGCCCCGGTGATCGCGGCGCCGCCCGACCCCTCGTCCTGGTCCATCCGGACGACCAGTTCGTCGAGGTGGCCGAGGAGTTCGTCGGGCGCGAGGTCCAGCGTGGAGAAGTTGAGGACCGTGGTGCGCAGCCGGCCCATGGTGGCGGCGGCGTGCAGCCCGTGCCCGACGACGTCGCCCACGACGAGGGCGACCCGGGCGCCGGACAGCGGGATGACGTCGAACCAGTCGCCGCCGACGCCGGCCTGGGCGGGGAGGTAGCGGTAGGCGACGTCGAGGGCGTTCTGTTCGGGCAGGCCGCGCGGGAGCAGGCTGCGCTGGAGGGTGACGGCCATCTCGTGCTCGCGGGTGTAGCGGCGGGCGTTGTCCACGCTGACCGCGGCCCGGGCCACCAGTTCCTCGGCGAAGGAGAGGTCGTCGAGGTCGAAGGGCTCCTCGTTGCGCCCGCGCCAGAAGTTGGCGATGCCGAGGATGACGCCCCGGGCGCGCAGCGGGACCGAGAGCAGCGAGTGGTAGCCGTGTTCCAGGAGGCGGGCGGCCTGCTCGGGGTCGGGTTCGCGCCACTGCCGGGAGGTGGTCAGGTCGGAGACGATCCAGGTGTGCCCGACGCCGGTGCCGAGTCCCTCGGCGGTGGTCGGGACGTAGTCGACGGCGTGCCCGGCCGGGTGGAGCGGGTGGTCCTCGACGGGGCTGCGGACGGCGGTGCGCCGGAGCCGGAGCGCGTCGCCGGTGGGGGCCCTGGGTTCCTCGCCGCGCAGCACGGAGTCGGCCAGGTCGACGGTCACGGCGTCGGCGAATCCGGGGGCGGCGACCTCCGCGAGTTCCTGGGCGGTGGTGGTGACGTCGAGGGTGGTGCCGATCAGGGCGCCCGCCCGGTAGAGCAGGGTCAGCCGTTCGCGTACGGTCTCGGCGCGCCCGGTGACGGCGCGCAGTTCGGTGGTGTCGCGCAGGGTGGCGACCATGCCGGGCTGGCCGCCGCGGTCCTCGGTGGGCCGGAGGTTGACGGCGAGCAGCCGGTCCCCGGCGGGCCGCAGTTCGTCGGTGGCGACCTGCCCGGACGCCAGCAGTTCGGCGGTGCCCCGGGCGAGTCCCAGATCGGTCACCTCGCGGCCCTCGGCGTCCGGCGGGAGGTCGAGCAGCCGCCGGGCCTCGTCGTTGGCGAGCAGCAGGCGGCGGTCGGCGCCGATGATGAGGACGCCCTCGCGCACGGCGTGGAGCACGGCGTCGTGGTGCTCGTACATCCGGGTCATCTCGGTGGGGCCCAGGCCCCGTGTCTGGCGGCTGAGGCGGCGGCCGACCACGGTGGCGCCGGCCACGGTGAGGACGAGTGCGGCGATGCCGGCGCCGATGGTCAGCGGAAGGCTCGGGTACGCCAGCCGGTCGACTGCCTCGACCTTGATGCCGACGGCCACCAGCCCGGCCTCCGAGCCGTCCTTGCGGGGGACGGCCACCGCGGAGTTGACGGCGCGTCCGCGGTTGCCCTCGACGGTGCGGGTGACGGGTTCGCCGTGCAGAGCCTGCTTGTAGGGGCCGGGGATCCGCTTGCCGATGAGCGCGATGTCGCGGTGGGTGTAGCGGACGCCGTCGGTGCCGGCGACGACGACGTACTCCACGCCGGTGCTCTGCCGGACCTGCTCGGCGCGCGGCTGGAGGACGGCCGTGGGGTCCTTGCTGTCCAGGGCGGCGGCCACGCCGGGGGCGTGCGCGAAGGTCTGCGCGACGCTGAGCGACTGGGCGCGTGCGATGGCCATGCTGTCGCGCCGGCCCTGGACGACGAGGGCGGCGACGGCGGCGGCGTCCAGCAGGACGACGATGCCGATCATGAGGATGAAGAACTGGCCGGCGACGGTGCGGACACTGAACAGGGCGCGCAGTCGGCGCCCTGGTGAGGTCCGCCCGCCCGGCGGCCCGGAGGGCGCGGGGGCTTCACCGCCCGGACGGCCGCCACCGTCTCGGTGCGGACGCCGGGCGGAGCGATGGAGTTTCGCCCGGAATCGACCTGTACCACCCACGTGTCAAGGTTTAACACGGATCGGCGGCGGGCGATCGGCGTGCGGGAGCGGCCCCGTGCGCACACGGCCGGACTCCGCGCGATCGGGTGACGCGGGGTGGCGGGCACCTGCCTGGACACGGCGGGACCCACCCTTCGTGCGCATGAGCGAACTCGGCCGGGTGCGGCGCTTTGTTGATCACCCTCCCGGCGCGGCGGGGAACCCGGCAGGATGTCGGTGTACAGGGCCGTCGTCCCCGGCGGCGGCCGTCCGGCCCACGAAGGGAGCCCCATGCGGGAGACCCGTGCAGAGCAGTCGCCCTCGGACCAGGAGACCGCTTCCGGCGCGGCCGAGGAGGCCCAGGTGATCGTGGTGGGGGCGGGCCCGGCCGGTTCGTCCGCCGCGTACCACCTCGCCAGGGCCGGGGTCGACGTGCTGCTCCTGGAGAAGTCCCGCTTCCCGCGCGAGAAGGTGTGCGGCGACGGACTCACCCCGCGCGCGGTGCACCAGCTGATCCGCATGGGCGTGGACATCGGGGCCCCCGGCTGGACCCGGTCGCGGGGCATGCGCTGGGTGGCGGGCTCCCGGCAGGTGGAGATCGACTGGCCTGCGCTCGGCGGCTACCCCGACTTCGGGCTGACCCGCAGCCGGCACGACTTCGACGACATCCTGGCCCGGCACGCCGTGGCGGCCGGGGCCCGGCTGCGTACCGGGGTGAAGGTCAGGGGGCCGGTCACCGACCGGGCCGGACGGATCACCGGGGTGTCGGCGGTGTCGGACGGGGAAACGGTGGTGCACCGGGCCCCGGTCGTGATCGCCGCCGACGGCGCGTCGGCCCGGCTCGCCCTGGCGATGGGCCTGGAGCGGGACGCCGAGCGGCAGATCGCCACGGCCGCCCGCCGCTACTACCGCAGCCCGGAGCGCTCCGGCGAGGAGTTCCTGGAGCTGTGGGCGGACCTCCGCTTCCCCCGGAGCGACGCCTATCTGCCGGGGTACGGCTGGATCTTCCCCATGGGCGACGGCCGGGTGAACGTCGGTCTCGGGGCGCTCCCGCACCGCCGGCACGGCAGCGCCGATCTGCGGGCCTCGCTGGACCGCTGGCTGGCCCGCACCCCGCCCGAGTGGGGGCTGCGCGAGGAGAACGCCGAGGGACCGGTGCGCAGCGCCGCCCTTCCGCTGGGCTTCAACCGCCATCCGCTGTACACCCGCGGACTGCTGCTGGTCGGTGACTCGGGCGGCATGGTGAGCCCGTGGAACGGCGAGGGCATCGGGCAGGCCATGGAGGCGGGCGAGGTCGCGGCCGAGACGACGGCGCTCGCGCTGGCGCTGCCGGCCGGGCCGCGCCGGGAGCGGGCGCTGCGCCACTACCCGGCCGAGATGAACCGCCGCTGGGGCCGCTACTACCGGCTGGGCAACACGGCCGCGGATCTGATCTTCAGCCGGTCGGGCTTCCAGCCGGTGCTCAACCGCTATGTGCTGGGCTCCCCGGCCCTGCTCAACACCCTGGCCCGGCTGCTGACGAACCTCACGGAGCACCCGTCGCGCGACGCGATCGACCACATCCTGAACACGGCGGTACGGCTCGTGCCCGCGCCGAGCACCCGGCGCCGCTGACCCGCACACCGCATCGACCGACCCGGTACCGGCCGACGCCGTACCGGCAGACCGATCCGAACCGAAGGCAACCCATGCAGAAGCGAAGCATCGCGGACAACGCCCCCGGCGGGCGGCGGGACCCCTGGCTGCGCCGCTACCACTCCACCGACGCCCTCGCGGAACTGATCTGCTTCCCGCACGCGGGCGGCGCGGCGGGCTACTGGCGCCGGATGTCCGCCGCCGTGCAGCCCTTCGCCGATCTGCGCGCCGTCCAGTATCCGGGCCGGCAGGACCGCTACCGCGAACCGGCCGTCCGTGATCTGCACCGGCTCGCCGATCTGATCGCCGCCCAACTGGCCGCCGGGCCGCCCCCGGCCGGGCCGCGCGTCCTGGTCGGGCACAGCATGGGCGCCTCGGTCGCCCACGAGGTGGCGCTGCGGCTGTCCCGGCTGCCCGGCCAGGGGCCCGCCGGGCTCGTCGTGTCCGGGCGGCGGGCGCCCTCGCGGCTGGGGGCCGGGAAGCGGCCGGAGACCGACGAGGCGCTGGTCGCGCGCGTCCGGGCGCTGGGCGGCACCGACCCGGCGGTGCTGGCCGACCCCGAGCTGCTCGAAGTGATCCTGCCCGCGCTGCGCGCCGACTACGACGCCGTCGCGGCGTACGTGCCGGGCGGCGGGCTGCTGGCCTGCCCGGTGGTCGCCCTCACCGGGGACGGCGACGCGGAAGCGCCCGCCGAGGACGTGGCGCCGTGGCGGGAGGCGACGCGGGGGTCCTTCGCGCTCCGGGTCCTGACCGGCGGGCACTTCTTCCTCGACGACCATGTGCCGGTCGTCGCGGAGACGGTCCTCGCGCTGTGCGGCGTCGTCCCGGCGGGCGGCGGGGCGGGCGGCGCGGCCGTCACGGGCGGCGCGGAAAGGATCTGAACGGGCGGACCGGCTCGCGTCCGGCCGCGCCCTCCGCCGCGGTCCAGCGGGCCGCGAGCAGCAGGGCGATGTCGTCGGGCCGGTCCGCGGCCTGCCGGGCCCTGCCGATGACGTGGTCGGCGGTGTCGGCGAGGGAGTCGGCCGCGCCGGGGGCGGCGAGCGTGGCGCGCAGCCGCTCGACGCCGACGTCGATGTCGGTGCCGGCCCGCTCGACGAGGCCGTCGGTGTAGAGGGCGAGCGCGGCGCCCGGTTCCAGGTGGAGTCCGGTGACGGGGTAGGCGGCCTCCGCGTCGATGCCGAGGACGATGCCGCCGGGCAGCTCCATGACCTCGGCGGTGCCGTCCGGGCGGCGCAGGACGGGCTGGGGGTGCCCGGCGCGCACGGCGTGCGTCCGGCCGGTGGCGGGGTCCGTCACGATGTAGCAGCAGCTGGCGAACTGGCCGGTGTCGAGGTCGATGAGGAGCCGGTTGGTGCCGCTCATGACCTCCTGCGGGTCGTGGCCGCTGAGCGCGAAGGCGCGTACGGCGCTGCGGAGCTGGCCCATGGTCGCGGCGGCGGCGACGCCGTGGCCCTGCACGTCCCCGATGACCAGGGCGAGCCGGCCGCCGGTCTCGATCACGTCGTACCAGTCGCCGCCGACGTCCATGCCCTTGGTACCGGCGAGGTAGCGGCCCTGGGTGTCGATGCCGCGCACGGCGGGCAGGCCGTGCGGCAGCAGGGCGTCCTGGAGGCCGCGAGCGAGGGCGGCCTCGGTGTCGTAGCGCTGGGCCCGCTGGAGGGCCTGGGCGATGAGTCCGGCCAGTGCGGTGAGGACCGTACGTTCCTCCGGGCTGAAGCCGCGCGGCTGGTCGAAGCCGAGGATGCAGGAGCCGACGAGCCGGCCGGAGGCGATCAGCGGCAGGAAGGCGCGGGCGCCGACGTCGGCGTCCATGGGGATGCCGGGGTAGGCGGCGGCCAGGCGCTGCATGGACTCGAAGAAGATGGGCCGGCCGGTGGTGAGCGTCTCCACGCCCGGAATGCGGACGTCCAGGCCGACGGCGTCGAACCGGTCGAGGAAGCCCTGCGGGAAGCCGGTCTCCCACTCCAGGTAGAGATGGCCCTCCTTGAGCAGGTAGATCGCCAGTTGCCGGCCGCCGAAGGCGGGCAGCAGCTCCTCGGTGACCACACGGGAGACCTGCCGGGCCGTGACGGCCTCGGTGAGCGCGATGGCGAGGGCGACCGGGCGGTAGAGGGCGGCGGACCGGTCGGCCGGGGAGCCGAGCCCCAGACCGGGCGCGACGACGGAGTCCGGGGTGTAGGCGGGCTCGTCGGTGGTGGTGAGGACGGCGGTCAGGCCGTCGTGGCCCGGGTACAGGGAGACGGTCAGCCAGGGGTGGTCCCCGCGCCGGGCGAGGAAGTGGACCGGGCTGTCGGAGATCATCGCGGCCCGGTAGTGGTCCTCGTAGGCCGGGTTGGCGAGCCAGGGCAGCGCCTCCCAGAACACCTGCCCGACCAGGTCCGCGCGGGCCCGGCCGAGCATCTCCTCGGCGAGCGGGTTGACGTAGGTGATCCGGCCGAAGCGGTCGAGCGAGAAGATGCCGCGCGGCAGCCGGTCGGCGGCCTCGGCGACGACCGGGCCGATGCCCAGGTCCACCAGGAAGCCGGTGAGGTGGCCGCCGGGCCCGGCGCCGTCGTCCCGGCGCCCGGAGACCTCCAGCAGGTGGGAGCGCCCGTCGGGGCCGCGCAGCCGCATGCGGCGTACGACGGGGCCCTCGGAGCCCGCCGCCTGGTGGGCCAGCGCCCAGAGGCCGTAGACGTCCTCCGGGGCGAGCCGGGCGGCGAGGGCGTCGACGGTGCCGGGGAAGGGGCCGCTGCCGGTGCCGAGGATGGCGTCGAGCGCGTCGTCCGTCGCGACGGCGCCGGTCGCCAGGTTCCAGTCGAAGCGGCCGATGCGGACCGGGGGCGCGGTGCCGGCGGGCAGCTGTACGGGCAGCGGCTCGTCGTCCCACTCGGGCCGTACCCCCTCCCCGGCCAGGGCCGCCAGCTCGGTGCCGAGGCCGAGGGCGATGTGCTGGAGCCGGCGCCGCTCGGCGGCGGGCACCGGTTCCTCGTCGGCCGCGGCGCGCAGGACGACCAGGACGCCGGCCGGTTCGTGACCGCGCGGCACCGGTACGTACAGGGAGCCGAAGGGGAACGGCAGGCCCGCCATGAGCTGGGGGAAGCGCCGCATGGCGTCCTCGGCGTCGGCGAGGTAGACGGGGCTGCCGGTGCGGAACGCCTCGGCGACCGGGAAGGGGCGGTTCACATGCATCCGCCACCAGGGGCGGAACAGGGGGCCGGGGAGCCCGCCGAGGACGGCCAGCCGGAGCAGGCCGGGGGTGCGCGAGGGCAGATAGACCCCGCCGGCCACGCCGCCCGCGGTCTCGATGGCGTTCACGACGGACTGGGCGAGCACCAGGGACAGGCCATCCGGTGCCCTGCCGTCCTCCCGTCTGCGGGGCGGGCCGTCGCTCGGACCGAACGGCACCTGCCCGGCCGCGCGGTGCCAGGTCACACAGCCAGCATGCTCCCGGCCCACGTGTTCGGCACGTCGGCCGGGAGCGGGCGTCCCGGGGCCTGCGGCGGCGCGGAAGGGTGTGCGCGGGGGTGGGCGCGGACATGGAAGCGGGGGACGCCACCGCTGTGGCGTCCCCCGCTTCTCAGGGTGTGTCCATGCCCCTACCGGCCCTCGTCGGGCGGCCGACGGTCACCGAGCTGGTCGTTGAGCTTCTGCTGGGCCGAGTCGACCTGGCCGGCGTACTTGCCGCCGGTCCTCCTGTCGACGAAGTCGCCGCCCTTCTCGACTCCCTGCCGGGCCTGGTCCGGATGGCCCTTGATCATGCTCTTGAGCTTGTCGAGCATGCTCATGAGATACCTCCTGGAGACGCTGACCCTTCCAGCATCCCCGTCCGGTCCGGCCGTCGCATCACGGGACGGAGGCCGCCCGGATCAGTAGGCGCCGAACACGTTGTCCATCGAGCCGTACACGGCGGCGGCGTAGTTGCACGCGGCGGTGATGTTGGCGACCGGGTCGTAGATGTCGGTCGACGTACCGGGGACGTGGTAGGCGTCGAAGGTGGGCTGGATCACCTGGAGCAGGCCCTTGGAGGGGGTGCCGGCGGCGGCGTTGGAGTCCCAGTTGTTGATGGCGTACGGGTTGCCCGAGGACTCGCGCATGATGTTGCGGTAGATGCCGTCGTAGCTGCCGGGGATGCCGTGCTCGGCCATGACGGCGAGGGATTCCTTGATCCAGCCGTCGAGGTCGTCGGTGTACGTGACGGAGGCCGGGGCCTCGGCCGGCGTGGCGGTCTTCTCGGCGACGGGGACGGGGACGACGGTCCGCTCGGAGCGGTCGGCGCGGTCGGCGCTCTCGGTCCGGACGGTGGTGCCGGCGTCGGCGTCGGTGGTCTCCGCCTTGAATTCGCTCTTCTCGGCGGCCTGGGGGGCGGCCTTCGGGGCGGCGGCGGCCGCGGCGCCGATGGTGAGCTTCAGCCCGGGGTGAATGAGGTCGGGGTTGCTGCCGACAACGCTGCGGTTGTCCTTGTACAGCCGCTCCCAGCCACCGCTGAGGGAATGCCCCTGAGCGATCTTGTAAAGCGAATCGCCGGCGACCACGGAATAGGTCGTGGGCGCGGCCTTGCGGACGGCAATTTCCTTGCCGGCGACGGAAGTCGGGGCGGCGGCCTTTTCGGCGACGACGGTCTTGGCGGGGGCGGCGGAGGCCGAACCGGCGGAGATCAGGGGGAGCGCGAGAACGGCTCCGCCCGCGCTGACGGCGATGAAACCGCGGGTCAGGGAAGCGGACTTGGCACGACGGTGCTTACCCGGGAAGGGCATGACGAATTCCTCTCCGTCGCCTGCGAGGTGAGCTGTCGGGTTCGGACTGGAGATGTCCGGTCGCACATGGCGACTTCACCCCTAGCCGCTCCGGATTCCGGACCGGCGGCAAACCTGGGTCCCCCGCTCCTGCCGTACGCGAGTGGTCGGGTGCCCGGACGGCGGCAGGATTCGGCGTTCCATCCGGATTGATGACGGGACCGTAAGCGAGAAACGAGGGCCGGAACAAGCCCGGAATTACTGATCACAATTGTTTTGCAAGATCAATCAAAGGAAATGCTCATGATCGGCCACACAGGGGGAAGTCAAAATTCTTTGGTACGTCTGGGAACCGGGACATCGGATCGCGCGTCAGAAAGAGAGGACGTGACGTCGACCACTGCGCCCGATAGGCGCAATTTAGTCCGTTTTGACATCTTTAGGGGCCATCAAATCCCCCCTCATCGGCCACCGTTCACCTTTTACCCATACGGGTGCGATCGGGGCACCGCGCGGCACGCTCCCCCATGAGGCCGGCCATTGAGGCCCTCTCCCCCTCCGGTCGATATATGGTTAGGCTTACCTAAGTCTGACTCCCCCTCACCGGTAAATGGAGACCCCAGGCCATGGCGCCGCATTCCACCCCCGCTGCCCCTCGTCCCGTCCCCGCCGGCGAAGGGGAACTCGCCGGCCGGCTGGCCCTCGTCACGGGAGCCGGGCGCGGCATAGGCGAGGCGGTCGTACGCGCCCTCGTCGCGCGCGGCTGCCGGGTCCTGGCGACCGACGCGGACCCGGAGGGCATCGACGCCCTGGCCGGGGAGCACGACGGCCTCGTCGTCGCACGGACGCTGGACGTCACGGACGCGGCGGCCGTCGAAACCGCCGTCGCCGAGACGGAGGAGTCCCTGGGCACCCTCGACATCGCGGTCAACGTCGCCGGGATACTGCGGTGTTCGCCCGTCACCGAGCTGACCGACGAGGACTGGGCGGCCACCTTCGCCGTCAACACCGACGGGGTCTTCCACGTCTCGCGGTCCGTCGCACGCCGGATGGCCGGGCGCGGCGCGGGCAGCATCGTCACGGTCGCCTCCAACGCCGCCGGCATCCCCCGGACGACGATGGCCGCGTACGCCGCGTCCAAGGCGGCCGCCGTCATGTTCACCAAGTGCCTCGGCCTGGAGTTGGCGCCCCTGGGCATCCGGTGCAACACCGTCTCGCCCGGCTCCACCCTCACCGACATGCAGCGCGCCATGTGGCCGGCCGGCGAGGACCGGGACGACGGGCCCGCCGCGCGGCGGGTGATCGCCGGGGACCTCCCGAGCTTCCGCACGGGCATCCCGCTCGGCCGGATCGCCGAACCGGCCGACGTCGCGGAGGCGGTCGCCTTCCTGGTGTCCGACCGGGCCCGGCACATCACCCTGCACGACCTGTACGTCGACGGCGGCGCCACCCTGCGCGCCTGACCCGGCCCGCCCGTCCCCCGCCCGTCCCCCGCCGGGACCGCCGCGCCGCATCCGTACGTTCCTCAACGCCGTGGGAGCCGCTCCATGAGCACCGCACCGTCCGAAGACGCCCCGACCTGGCCCGCCGAGTTCGCCGCCCGCTACCGGGCCGCCGGGCACTGGCGCGGCGAGACGTTCACCGGCATGCTGCGCGAGCGGGCCGAAGCGCACGGCGACCGCGTCGCGATCGTCGATCCGGCGCCCGAGCGGCGCGCCTGGACCTATCGCGAGCTGGACGAGCGGGCGGCCCGGCTGGCGGCCGGATTCCAGGCGCGCGGGATAGCCAAGGGCGACCGGGTGGTCGTCCAGCTGCCGAACATCGCCGAGTTCGCCGAGGTGGTCTTCGCCCTCTTCCGCATCGGCGCGCTGCCGGTCTACGCGCTGCCCGCCCACCGCGAGACGGAGATCGGCTACTTCTGCTCCTTCGCCGAGGCCGTCGCCTATGTGATCCCGGACCGGCACGCCGGATTCGACCACCGCACCCTGGCCACCGCCGTGCGGGCGCAGGCGCCCACCCTCCGGCACGTGTTCGTGGTCGGCGAGCCGGGCGAGCACACCGCCCTGTCGGAGGTGCCGTGCGAGGCGGCGGCCGAACCGGAGGACGGGCCCGAGCCGCACGATCTGGCCTTCCTCCAGCTGTCCGGCGGCACCACCGGGGTGCCCAAGCTCATCCCCCGTACGCACGACGACTACATCTACTCGCTGCGCGGCTCCAACGAGATCTGCGGCGTCGACGCGGACACCCGCTATCTCGTGGTGCTGCCCGCCGCGCACAACTTCCCGATGAGTTCGCCCGGTTGGCTCGGCACCCTGTACGCCGGCGGCACCGTCGTCCTGTGCCCGCGCCCGGACCCGGCCACCGCCTTCCCGCTCATCGAGCGGGAGCGCGTCACCCTGACGGGCATGGTGCCGCCGCTGGCGCTGGTGTGGACCGACGCGGCGGCCTCGGCGACGTGGGATCTGTCCAGCCTGGAACTGGTCCTGGTCGGCGGAGCGAAGTACAGCGAGACCGCGGCCCGCCGGCTGGAGCCCGCGCTGGGCTGCCGGCTCATGCAGGTGTTCGGCATGGCCGAAGGGCTCGTCAACTACACGCGGCTGGACGACGACCACGAGACCGTCGTCACCACCCAGGGCCGGCCGATCTCCGAGGACGACGAGATCCGGATCGTGGACGACGCCGGACGGGAGGTTCCCGAGGGGCACTTCGGGCAGCTGCTGACGCGGGGCCCGTACACCATCCGCGGCTACTGGCGCGCCCCGGAGCACAACCGGACGGCGTTCACCGAGGACGGCTTCTACCGGACGGGCGACATCGTGCGCCGCACCCCGAGCGGTCATCTGGTGGTCGAGGGGCGGGCGAAGGACCAGATCAACCGGGGCGGCGAGAAGGTCGCGCCGGAGGAGGTCGAGAACATCATCCTGGCCCATCCGGCCGTGCACGACGTGTCGGTGGTCGGGGTGGCCGACCCGTATCTGGGCGAGCGCACGCTGGCGTACGTGATCCTGCGCGAGGGCGCCGGACCGCTCGGGGCACTCGCGGTGAAGCGGCATGTGCGCGAGCGCGGGGTCGCCGCGTACAAGGTTCCCGATCTGGTCGAGTTCGTCGACGCCTTCCCGCAGACGGGCATCGGCAAGGTCAGCAAGAAGGGCCTGCGCACCGAGGCCGGTCCGCCGGTCCCGGTCGCCCCGCCGGCTTCCGGCACCCCGTCAGCATCCGTCGAGCAGCACTGAATCCGCCGCGCCCGGCACCGAAAGGTTCTCCATGGCACTGCCCGCCATCGCCCCCTATCCCCTGCCCGGCCCGGACGAGCTCCCGGCGAACCGGGTCGACTGGACCGTGGACCCGGCGCGCGCCGTCCTGCTCGTCCACGACCTGCAGAACCACTTCCTGCGCGCCTACCGGCCCGGCGAGCAGCCGCTGACCGGCATGCTCGCCAACACCGCCCGGATCAGCGCGGCCGCGCGCCGCGCCGGAATCCCCGTGGTGCACTCCGCGCAGCGCGGCGGCCAGAGCGCCGAGGAGCGCGGCCTCCAGCTGGACTTCTGGGGGCCGGGGGTCGCCGACGATCCGGAGGCGCTGGCGGCGCCGGACGAGGTGGCGCCCCGGCCGGGCGACACGGTGCTCACCAAGTGGAAGTACAGCGCGTTCGTCCGTACCGAGCTGGAGTCCCTCATCCGGGACGCCGGACGCGACCAGCTGGTGATCACCGGCGTGTACGCGCACATCGGGGTGCTGATGAGCGCCGCCGACGCGTGGATGCGGGACATCCGGGCGTTCGTGGTGGCCGACGCCGTCGCGGACTTCTCCCGCGAGGACCACGACATGGCGCTGCGCTGGGCGGCGGGCCGCTGCGCGGTCGTGACCACCACGGACTGGCTGCTCAAGGACATCTGAGCCGGCCGCCCGGCGCCTTCCCGAGGAATCCCCGCTCTCCCCGGGGGAATCCCCCGCGCACAGAAAATCCCCGGTCCGAAATTGCGGGCCGGGGATTTTCGCGAGTATATTGAGTGGTTCTGTGCGTTCACAGAAAAGGCCCCTCACCGGGGGCCTACAAGAATCACCATAGCCGTCAGGGAGCTATTTTGTCAACTCGGGACAGCGCCGAATTGCAGAAGGAGCAGGAATTCGCCGACCGGGTCCATCACCGCGTCGACGTGCTCCGCGGTGATGCCGCGCGCCAGGTGGAGGACGCCCTGACCCCGGTGGGAACGGGCCGGCAGGCACGGCTCGAACGCGATGTGCGGGTCGTCGAGCGTTCGGGGCTGCTCGCCGCCCTGAACGCGGTGGACGGCTCGCTGTGTTTCGGCCGTATCGATCTCAGGGACGGCACCGCGCACCATATCGGCCGTATCGGAATCCGCGAGGACGACACCGAGCGCACGCCTTTGCTGATCGACTGGCGCGCCCCGGTCGCCCGGCCTTTCTATCTGGCCACCCACCACACCCCGATGGGGCTGCGCCGGCGCCGGCACATCACCAGCGAGGGCCGGGTGGTCACCGAGCTGCACGACGAGATCCTGGACATCGAGGACCGCGAGCGCACCGGCTACGAGGACCCGAGCGGCGACAGCGTGCTGCTGGCCGCGGTGAACTCCGCGCGCACCGGTCGCATGGCCGACATCGTGCGGACCATCCAGGCCGAGCAGGACCGCATCATCCGCGCGCCGCACCGCGGGGTGCTCGTCGTCGAGGGCGGTCCGGGCACCGGCAAGACAGCGGTGGCCCTGCACCGGGCGGCGTTCCTGCTGTACGAGCAGCGGGAGCTGCTGGCCAAGCGCGCGGTCCTGATCGTGGGCCCCAACCCGGCCTTCCTGAGCTATATCGGCGAGGTCCTTCCGGCGCTGGGCGAGACGGGGGTCCTGCTCGCCACGCAGGCCGAACTGTTCCCCGGCGTCCACGCCCGGGGCACGGACACCCCGCGCGCCGCCGCGGTGAAGGGCGGCGCCGCCATGGCCGAGGCGCTGGCGCTCGCGGTGCGCGACCGGCAGCTGCTGCCGGAGCCCGGCGCCCCGCTGACCGTGCCGCACGACGACGGCGACCTGGTCCTGGACCGGGAGATCGCCTACGAGGCCCGGCAGGCGGCCCGTGACACCCGGCTCCCCCACAACCTGGCCCGGCCGCACTTCGCGTTCCGGATCATCGACGCGCTGACCGCGCAGCTCACCGAGCGCATCGGCGCCGACCCGTACGGCGGTCCGAACTTCCTGGGCCCGGACGACATCGCCCAGCTCGGCAAGGGTGTCGCGGTCAGCCGGGAGGTGCACGCCGCGATCGAGGAGCTGTGGCCGGCCCTGACGCCGGAGGGCTTCCTCACGGAGTACCTGGCCGAGCCGGTCCACCTGCCCGACGCGGACGCCGAAGCCATCCGGCGGGCGCCCGGCGACGGCGACTGGACGCCGGCCGATGTGCCGCTGCTGGACGAGGCGGCGGAGCTGCTGGGCGTGGACGACAGCGCCGAGCGGGCGGCGGCCGAGGCGGAGCGCCAGGAGCGGATCGCGTACGCGCACGGCGTGCTGGAGCTGTCCAGGGGTTCGGAGTCCTTCGAGTTCGAGGACGAGGAGTCGGAGCTGCTCGCCGCGCACGACATCATCGACGCGGAGCGGATGGCGGAGCGCCACGAGGAGGCCGATCACCGCAGCGCGGCCGAGCGGGCCGCCGCCGACCGGACGTGGGCGTTCGGGCACATCGTCGTGGACGAGGCGCAGGAGCTGTCGCCGATGGCGTGGCGGCTGCTGATGCGCCGCTCGCCGACCCGGTCGATGACGCTGGTGGGCGATCCGGCGCAGACCTCGGAGGAGGCGGGGGTCGGCTCGTGGCGGGAGATCCTGCGGCCTTACGTGGAGGACCGGTACGAGCATGTGCGGCTCGGGGTCAACTACCGTACGCCGGCCGAGGTGATGGAGGTGGCGGCGAAGGTGCTGCGGGCGGTGGACCCGTCGTTCGAGCCGCCGGGTTCGGTGCGGTCCACGGGCGAGGTGCCGTGGGTCCGGGACGCCGGGGCGGACCTGGCGGGGGCGGTGGCGCGGGCGGTCGCCGAGCTGACGCCCGCCGAGGGGCGGCTCGCGGTGATCGCGCCGCGCGAGCTGCACGAGGAGATCGCCGCGCCGCTGGACGGGATCACGGCCGGGGCGGAGCCGGATCTGGCGCGCACGGTGGTGCTGCTCGGGCCCCGGCAGGCCAAGGGGCTCGAATTCGACCACGTCCTGGTGGTGGAGCCGGGCCGGTTCGGCACGAGCGACCTGTACGTGGCGCTGACCCGTGCCACGCAGCGCCTCGGCATCGTGCACCGGGAGGCGCTGCCGGAGTCGCTGCGCTGAGCGCCGCGGGTACGGGCCGGTCCGCGCGGGCCGGCCCGTACCCCCGGGGTGTGCTCAGACCAGGTCGAACCGGTCCAGGTTCATGACCTTGTCCCAGGCGGCGACGAAGTCGCGGACGAACTTCTCGCCTGCGTCGTCGCTCGCGTAGACCTCGGCGACGGCGCGCAGTTCGGCGTTCGAGCCGAAGACCAGGTCGGCGCGGGTGCCGGTCCAGCGCAGCTCGCCGGTGGCGGAGTCGCGGCCCTCGAACGCGCTCTGGTCGTCGGCCACCGACTTCCACGTCGTGCCCATGTCGAGCAGGTTGACGAAGAAGTCGTTGGTCAGCGTGCCCGGCGCGTCGGTGAACACTCCGTGCGTGGTCTGCTGGTGGTTGCCGCCCAGGACGCGCAGACCGCCGACGAGGACCGTCATCTCCGGCGCGCTGAGGTCGAGCAGGTTCGCCCGGTCGAGGAGCAGGTACTCGGCGGGGAGCCGGCTGCCCTTGCCCACGTAGTTGCGGAAACCGTCGGCCACGGGCTCCAGTTCGACGAAGGACTCGGCGTCGGTCTGCTCCTGGGAGGCGTCCACCCGGCCCGGCGTGAAGGGGACCTCGACCGGTGTTCCGGCGTCCCCGGCCGCCTTCTCGATCCCGGCGGCGCCGGCGAGGACGATCAGGTCGGCGAGGGAGACCCGCTTGCCGCCGCGCTGCGCGGTGTTGAAGGTCTCCCGGACGGATTCGAGGGTGCGCAGCACGGCCGCGAGCCGGTCCGGGTCGTTGACCTCCCAGCCGTTCTGCGGTTCGAGTCGGACGCGCGCGCCGTTGGCGCCGCCGCGCTTGTCGGTGCCCCGGAAGGAGGAGGCGGAGGCCCAGGCGGTGGCGACCAGTTCGGAGACCGTGAGGCCGGAGTCGAGTACGCGTTCCTTGAGGGCCGCGATGTCGGCCGCGTCGATCAGTTCGTGGTCGCGCTCGGGCAGCGGGTCCTGCCAGAGCAGCGTCTCCTGCGGGACCTCGGGGCCGAGGTAGCGGACGACGGGGCCCATGTCGCGGTGGGTGAGCTTGAACCAGGCGCGGGCGAAGGCGTCGGCGAACTCCTCCGGGTGCTCGTGGAAGCGGCGCGAGATCGGCTCGTACGCCGGGTCGTAGCGCAGCGAGAGGTCGGTGGTGAGCATGGTCGGGGCGTGCCGCTTCGCCGGGTCGTGGGCGTCGGGCACGGTGTCCGCGCCCGCCCCGTCCTTGGGGCGCCACTGGTGGGCGCCGGCCGGGCTCTTGAACAGCTCCCACTCGTAGCCGAACAGGATGTCGAAGAAGCTGTTGTTCCAGGTGGTCGGGGTGTCGGTCCAGATGCCTTCGAGGCCGCTGGTGATGGTGTCGCCGCCCTTGCCGGTGCCGTAGGAGCTCTCCCAGCCGAGGCCCTGGCGCTCCATCGGGGCGGCCTCGGGGTCGGGTCCGACGTGGTCGGCGGGTCCGGCGCCGTGCGTCTTGCCGAAGGTGTGGCCGCCGGCGATCAGGGCGACGGTCTCCTCGTCGTTCATCGCCATGCGGCGGAACGTCTCGCGGATGTCGCGGGCGGCGGCGAGCGGGTCCGGATTGCCGTTGGGGCCCTCCGGGTTGACGTAGATGAGGCCCATCTGGACCGCGCCGAGCGGGTTCTCCAGCTCCCGGTCCCCGGTGTAGCGCTCGTCGCCGAGCCAGGTGGTCTCGGGGCCCCAGAAGACGTCCTCGTCGGGCTCCCAGGCGTCCACCCTGCCACCGCCGAAGCCGAAGGTCGTGAAGCCCATGGTCTCCAGGGCGACGTTCCCGGTGAGGACGAGGAGGTCGGCCCAGGAGATGTTCCTGCCGTACTTCTTCTTCACCGGCCACAGCAGGCGCCGGGCCTTGTCCAGGCTCGCGTTGTCCGGCCAGCTGTTGAGCGGGGCGAAGCGCTGCTGGCCGGAGCCGGCGCCGCCGCGGCCGTCGCTGATGCGGTAGGTGCCGGCGCTGTGCCAGGCCATCCGGACCATGAAGGGGCCGTAGTGGCCGAAGTCGGCGGGCCACCAGTCCTGCGAGGTCGTCAGCACCTCGGCGATGTCGCGCTTGACGGCCGGCAGGTCGAGCGCGCTGAACGCCGCCGCGTAGTCGAAGTCCCCGCCGAGCGGATTGGCCACGGCCGGGTTCTTGGCGAGAATCCGCACGTTGAGCCGCTCCGGCCACCACTGGCGGTTCCCGCCGCCCTGGGTGGGGTGCGGCGCGCGATCGTGCGCGACGGGGCAGCCGCCGGCCTCGTCCGACTTGGGATCGGTGACGATCGCGTCGTGGTTCTCAGTCATGGAATTCCTTCCGAACGGGGCGGATCTCGGTGCGCTGAGAATTGGGCATGCGGTGGGAAGGGCCTGGCCGGTCTCGCCCCGAGGGGCGTCCTGCCCCGGCTTCGGCCGGAACCGATCCTACGATGGACCTAGTCCAAGTCAACACGAACACTCGCCCCGTGTACGGCGTCGGAACCGCCGTTGTGTCAGGCCCCGTCGCCCCTGCGGTGGACGCTGACGGCGTAGCCGCCGCCGTCGTACGGAGCGGCGTCCCAGGTGGCGAAGCGGTCGACGAGGGTGAGGCCCGCGGCGGCGCAGCCGGCGTCGTACTCGGCGAGCGTGAGGGCGGGCGGTACGGGCAGGTGGTCCGCGTCCAGGCCGAACCCGGCGACGAGCAGGCCGCCCGCGCGCAGCGCCCCGGACAGCCGTCCGGCGACGGCGGCCTCGGTGCCGGGGGTGAGCAGCGCCATGACGTTGCCCGCGGCGACGACGAGGTCGAAGCCGGGCCGGATGCCGAGGGATGCGGGGTCGAACGTGGCGAGGTCGGCCCGGAACCAGGGCAGCGCGGGCGCCTGCTCGCGCGCCACGGCCAGCATCGAGGCGTCCACGTCCACCCCGGTGCAGTCGTAGCCCAGCTCCGCGAGCCGGATCGCGACCCGGCCGGTGCCGCAGCCGGCGTCCAGCACCCGCGCCCCGGCGGGCACGAGGGCCGCGCAGAACCGGGCCTCGCCGTGCACGTCCGCGCCGCTGCGGGCGAGGGCGGCGAAGCGGGCGGCGTAGTCCTCGCCGGAGGTGTCCCCGGTCAGTTCGGTCCAGCGGTTCATGCGGCCCACTGTAGACGCGGGAGGGGCAGGCGCCCCGTCGATGGTTCACTTTTCCGCACCCCCGGTCCGGGTGCGGGCAGGATCGATCGCGGCGGTCCGCGCGCCCAGGATGGAGTCATGACGCAGACAGTGGAACGCATCGGCACCGGCACGACCCTCCGGGCCCGGGACCTGCACCGCACCTACGGCAGCGGAAGCGCCGCCGTGCGGGCGCTGCGCGGGGTGTCGGTGGAGGCGGCCCCCGGCACCCTCACCGTGGTGACGGGGCCCTCCGGCTCAGGCAAGACGGCCCTGCTGCACTGCCTCGCGGGCCTGGACCGGCCGACGCGCGGCTCCGTCCGCTGGGACGGCACGGAGCTGACGCGGCTGTCGGACCGGGGGCTTGCGGAGCTGCGGCGGACCCGCGCCGGGTTCGTGTCCCCGGCGTTCAATCTGGTGCCCACCCTGACCGCGGCGGAGAACGTCGCCCGGGCCGTCGGCCGGCCGGAGCCCGGCCGGGTCCGCGAGGTGCTCGCCCTGGTGGGTCTCGCCGGGTACGAGCGGCAGCGGCCGGGGCGGCTCTGCGGGGAGCGGCAGCAGCGGCTGGCGGTCGCGTGTGCGCTGGTGTCGCGTCCGGACGTGCTGTTCGCGGACGAGCCGGCCGGGGCGCTCGGCCCGGCCGCGGGGCGCGCGCTGGCCGCTCTGCTGCGTACGGCCGTGGACACGGAGGGGCGGGCCTGTGTGCTGGCGACCGCCGACCCGGCCGCCGCCGCGTACGCGGACCGGGTGCTGGTGCTGGCCGGCGGCCTGGTGGTGGACGACCGGCTCCGGCCGGCCGCCGCGCACCTGGGCCGGGCGGCCTGAGCGGGGCGTTCCGGTCGCCGGTCAGCCCGATTTCGGCGGGCGGTTGGTGTCGAAGGCGAAGACGGTGTTCCCGGCGGCGGTCACGACGACCGCGCCGCCCGCGACGGTGACGCGCGGGCCCGCGCCCTGCTCGCCGCTGAGCCCGTCCGCTCTGGGGTCCGTGGCCCAGAGGGTGGCGCCGTCGGACGGCGCGAGCGCGACGACCCGGCCGGTGGCGGAGCTGAAGAACAGCGCGCCGTTCCCGGCGACCGGTCCGGACGCCCCTTCGACGCTGGTCTGCCGGGACCACTTCTTGCGGCCGGTGGCGGGGTCGAACGCGGTGACGCGGCCGGTCCGCCCGCTCACGAACACGGTGCCGTCCGCCATGCCGGGGTTGCCCGTGTACATGGCGGCCAGCCGGGCGTACGTGGCGCGGCCCGCGGCCGGGTCCACCCGCACCACCCCGTTGTACCCGGTGAACGCCGTCTCGTCGGTGTCCTCCCGGAGCAGGACGAGCCGGCCGTCGGCGACGCCCACGGGCACGGCGGGCCCGTCGACGGCGATGGCCGCGCCCCAGCGGCCGGAGGCCCGGTCGACCGGGTAGAGGGACGGGTGGCGTACGGACGCGGCGTTCATCTCGGCGTCCGCGGCGCACATGGCCAGCAGCGCGTCGTCCACCGGGACGGGCGCGCACCGGAAGTCCGCGGGGAACGGCGCCGTCCACAGCAGCTTCCCGCTGTGCGCGTCCCGGGCCTCGAAGGCGGAGTCGGCGGCGTCCACCATGATGACGGCGGAGCCGAGCACGATCGCGTCGCGGGTGCGGCCGGTGACGGCCGTCGACTGGGCGCCGGAGGGTGCGGACCACAGCTCCTCGCCGCTCTCGGCGTCGACGGCCACCACCTCGTCGTTGCGGCCCCGCGGGTCGTCCTGGGCGGCGATGCGGAAGCCGAGGACGGTGTCGCCGGTGGCGCCCACCATGTGCATGCCCTGGACGGGGATGCCGGGGCTCTTGACCGTCCAGGCGCGGGAGCCGTCCCGGACGCTGATGCGGGTCGCGACGACTCCGCCGCCCCCGCAGAACACCACGTCGCCGGCGCCCGTGACGCACCGCAGCTCGTCGGGGATGTCCTCGCGGCCGCCCGGCACGGTCACCCGCCAGGGCCGGAAGCCGTCCGGCAGCGCGGCGGAGGGCGCGGCGACCGTGCCGCTCCCGCCGGCGGGCCGGTCCTCGCCGAAGCCGCCGGCCCGCAGCAGGGCGACTCCCCCGCCGATGAGCGCCACGGCGACGGCGGCCGCGAGCACGGTCCGCCGCCGCCCGCGCAACCGGCCGCGCGGGGCGGAGGAGGCGGAGGCGGATTCCGGTTGCGGTTGCGGCTGTGGTTCCGGTTCCGATCGTGGTTCCGACGCGGAGGCCGGCTCGGGCTCGGATTCCGGTTCCGGGGCGGGTTCCGGTGCGGGCGGGGTCGGTGTCGGGGTGGCGAGGTGGTGCTGGGTGACCACATCGCGGGTGCGGCCCGTCGCGCATCCGTCGGTGCCGGGCCCGCCGAGATCGGCCGGCAGGTCCCGCAGCAGTTCCAGGAGTTCGGCCGCCGACGGCCGGCCCTCCGGCTCCTTGGCCAGGCAGGGTTCGACGACCGCCCGCAGCACGGCGGGCACCGCGTCCAGCGAGGGCTCGTCGTGCAGGACCTGGTACGCCGTCAGATAGGGGCTGTCCGCGTCGAAGGGCCCGCGTCCCGTCGCCGCGTACACCAGCAGGGTGCCCAGCGAGAAGACGTCGGAGCGCGGCCCGACCCCGCGCGGCGCCTGGAGCTGCTCCGGCGACATGAAGGGCGGGGTCCCGATGACGCGCCCGGTCATGGTGAGCGTCTGCTGGTCCGCGGCGCGCGAGATGCCGAAGTCGATGACGCGCGGCCCCTCGGGCGAGAGGACGACGTTGGAGGGCTTCAGGTCGCGGTGGACGACGCCCACCCGGTGGATGTCGCGCAGCGCCTCGGCGAGCCCGATCGCCAGGCTGCGCAGCGCGGACCCACCGAGCGGGCCCTCGTCGGCGATGCGCTGGGCGAGCGTGGGCCCCTCGATGTAGGTCGTCGCCATCCACGGCTGCTCGGCCTCGGGCTCGGCGTCGACCACGGCCGCGGTGAACGCGCCGCTCACCCGCCGGGCGGCCTCGATCTCCTGCCGGAAGCGGGTGCGGAACTCGCTGTCCCCGGCGAACTGCTGGTGGATCAGCTTGATCGCGACCGGCCGGCCCGACTCCGTACGGGCCAGGAAGACCGTGCCCATGCCACCTGAGCCGAGCCTCGCCTCCAGCGGATATCCGCCGATCTCGGCTGGATCGCCTGCGCGCAGCGACACTCTTCCCCGACCTCTCGTCCCCCGTGCGTCTCTGCCGTCACGGGACCGCCCATCTGTGCTGGACACAAACTAGCCGGAGCACGGCGTCGGACGGCAAAGCGGGTGTCACCAGCACGTACGTACGGGACGGTCAGCAGGGGCCGAGGTCCTGCCAGACGCCCCATTGACCCGTGCTGCCGGGCTTCTCGTTCTGCGTCCACCACTTGGCCTTCCAGGTGTGGCCCTCGTACGAGACGGTGTCGCCGCCCGTGTAGACGGTGCCGGCGCTCCACTCGGTGGCGGTGCAGGTGCCGGTCGGGGGCGGGGAGGTCGGCGGAGTGGTGGTGGGCGGGGTGACGCCGGCGAACCTCACCGAGTACTTGGCGAAGTCCCAGTCCGTCTGGGGCACGCTGCTGCACGTACCGGAGGTCTTGCCGTTGTTGTCGGGCGGGGTGCACTGGCGGTCGCGGTTGAGGGACCAGAAGGTGAAGCGGTCCATGTGGTGGGTGGTGGCGAAGTCCAGGACGGTCTGGAAGTCGTCCTGGGTGAAGTACTCGCCGGTGTCGCTGCGGCCGTTCATGCCGGAGAAGCCCTCGTGCGCGTACGCGGTCGCCTCGTCCCAGCCGAAGGTGGACCGCAGGATCGCGTTGAAGTTGGTCAGGGCGCTCGTCTGCGCCGCGGCCCCGTTGAACCCGCCGTCGAACGGCATGATGGAGAAGTTGTTCGGGGTGAAGCCCTGCGCCTTGGCCTCGTTGAGCATCTGCTTGCCGAACCAGCCGGTGCCGTCCGCGGTCGCCGCCGTGGTGACGGAGACGTAGAGGCCGGGGTTGTTCTGCTGGAGGATCTTGGCGGCGCCGATCTCCCGCGCGATGGCGGCGGTGTTCTCGTACTCCGGCTCCTCCAGGTCGAAGTCGATGGCCTTCAGCTCGTACTTGGTGATGACCTGCTGGTACGCGGCGGCGGTGGCGGCCGCGTCGGAACAGGTCTGGCCGAGCTTCGTTCCCCCGTAGCCGCCGATGGACACCGACACGTCGCCGCCCTTGGCGCGGATCGCGCTGATGACGGAGGCGACCGCGGTGTCCGAGGAGACCGGCGACGTACCGTCCCAGGTCGGCGTGCAGCCACCGCCATTGGGGGCCAGGATGAAGGCCAGCTGGAACGCCTTGAGGCCGGTGGCGTCCATGATGTAGCCGGCGTCCGGCGGGTTGTTGTCGTGCGGCATCAGATAGGGCGCGGCGGCGTACCACCGGGCGCTGAGCGCGGTGGCGTCGGCGGACGCGCCCGACGCCTGCTGCGCGGCGAAGGCCGCGAGTCCTGCGGTCGCCAGCGCGGCGGTGGCCGCACCGGCGAGCAGCGCGCGAAATCGCTTCATGGGGGGCTCCGTAAGTTGTTAGGTGGCCCGGGAGGGCCGGGTGTGGCTTATGGGGTCTTGCCTTCAGTGGCTTGCCAGGAGTGGCCGCCCGGTCCTTCGGGGCGCCCTGGCTGCTGATTGAGATGTGCGCGCTTCGTGCGGTCGCTGATTACGGAGATGACAGCGGGGTGTTCCTCGGGCCGACGGCATGCCGCGCGGAACGAGGAGGGGCAAGTGAGCAAGCGGAAGGCTCAGGTCTGGGCCGGTGTCGATGCCGGGAAGGGCCACCACTGGGCGGCGGTGGTCGATGAGACCGGCGCGACGCTCTGGTCGAAGAAGATCGACAACGACGAGTCGGCGATCCTGACCGCCATGGGCGAGATCCTCGACTTGGCGGACCAGATCCGTTGGGCGGTGGATATCTCCGGGACGTCCTCCGCGCTGCTGCTGGCCCTGCTCGCGGCGCACGGCCAGAAGGCCGTCTATGTGCCCGGACGCACGGTCAACCGCATGTCGGGCGCCTACCGGGGCGAGGCGAAGACCGACGCCCGCGACGCCTACGTCATCGCCGAGACCGCCCGTCACCGCAACGACTTCGCCGTCATCGACGTGCCCGCCCAGCTCGCTGCCGACCTCGCCTTGCCGACCGCCCACCGTTCCGACCTCGTGGCCGACCGGGTAAGGATGATCAACCGTCTGCGCGACGTGCTGACCGGCGTCTTTCCCGCGCTGGAGCGGGCCTTCGACTACAGCTCGCAGAAGGGGGCGCTGGTCCTGCTGACGGGTTACCAGACCCCTGCCGCGATCCGCCGCCGCGGCAGGGCGAGGCTGACGGCCTGGCTGGCCAACCGCAGCGTGCGCGGTGCCGACGCGGTCGCCGCGACCGCGCTGGAAGCTGCCCGGGCCCAGCAGACCGCGCTGCCCGGCGAGGATGTCGCCGCGCAGATCGTGGCCGACCTGGCGGCACAGATCCTGGCCCTGGACGACCGGCTGAAGCGGATCGACAAGCAGATCCGCGAGACGTTCCGCAGCCATCCGCAGGCGGAGATCATCGAGTCGCTGCCCGGCATGGGGCCGATACTCGGGGCCGAGTTCGTCGTCGCGGCCGGCGACCTGTCGGCCTACGCCGACGCCGGGCACCTCGCCTCGGCGGCCGGACTGGTGCCCGTCCCGCGCGACTCCGGCCGCCGCACCGGCAACCTGCACCGGCCCAAGCGCTACAGCCGCCGCCTGCGCAGGGTGTTCTACATGTCCGCGCAGACCAGCATCATCCGCGAAGGCCCGAACCGGGACTTCTACCTCAAGAAGCGCGGCGAGGGCTGCAAACACGTCCAGGCCGTCATCGCCCTGGCCCGCCGACGAGCCGGCGTGTTGTGGGCCCTGCTGCGTGACGGACGGGTCTTCACCTCCGCCCCACCGGTCACGCAAGCGGCTTGACTTCGTCATTGAGACTCCTGTCGGGAGAACGGGAGAAGATGCCGCCAGAATCGAGTCGTGACGCATTCACGTCAATAAGTTGGCCTAGACCATTGCGCTTTCTTGAAGGACGCACGGCACGGCCTTTTCCTTCCCGGCCGCGGGAGCGGGAAAGGAGCCGGTGCCGGCTTCGCCGTGAAGCCGGCACCGGTCCGGGCCGCCCCGTCACCCCTCGCGCGCCGGGGCGGCCGTCCGTCAGCAGCCGATCGGCGCGGAGCCGACCGCCACATCGTCGAACCACAGGGTGTCGTCACCGGTCCCGTAGCTCTCCCAGCCCAGCCGCAGGGCGGTGGGCCGGGGCGCGGTCGTGCGCGAGAGCCACTGGTCGTCGACATCCCGTGTCGGTACGCCGTCGGCGTGCAGCCCCGGCACCTGCGTGTCGTTCAGCCAGGTGTCGAGCCCTGGCGCCGCGGTGTCGACCGCGAACCGCAGGCACTGCCAGCCGCCCGTGGGCAGGGGCTCGCTCATCCCCACCCCGGTCGGGCTCTGCGCCGGGAGCGTCGCGTCGTCGATCTCGCGGTTCCACTGGAGCGCCCCGTTCTGGCCGCCGATCCGCAGCGCCTTGCCGCCCTGGGAGCTGTCCGGCATCGACACGAAGGTGACGTGCGCGGCCGGCAGCGCCGTGGTGTGCCGCACCCACATGCGTACGTACATCACGGGGCCCACCGACGAGAGGTCGGCGGTGGAGGCCACGAAGGCGTGGTTGCAGTAGCCGGCCCTCCCGTCCAGCCGTAGCGAACGCGTACCGCTGTGCGCGATCTCCGCGTCGACGGCGGCCGTGCCCGCGCCCTGACAGTCGGGCGCGGTGAAGCGCCAGTTCCCGGCGGGCTCCGAGCCGGTCTGGTTCTCGAAGTCGTCGCAGATCACGGCGTCGCCGCACTCCCCGGAGGGCGGGGTGGTGGGAGGCGGGGTCGTCGGCGGCGGCGTGGTCGGGGGCTGGGTGCCGTCGCCGCCGCAGGAGACGCCGTTGAGCGCGAAGTCGGTGGGCGCGGGGCCACCCGCCCGGGCGGTCCCCTGCACTCCGAAGCCGATCGTGCCCCCGCTCGCCACGGACCCGTTCCAGGCGGTGTTGACGGCGGTCACGGCGTGCCCGGTCTGCGTGACGGTGGCGTTCCAGCCGGAGGTGACCTGCTGGTCGCCCTCGTACGTCCAGGTCAGCCGCCAGTCGCTGAGCGCCGGGCCGTTGTTGGTAACGCTCACCTCGGCGGTGTAGCCGCCGGTCCAGGCGTTGACGGTGTAGTCGACCTCGCATCCGGACGCGGCGGCGGAACCGCTGGCGGGCACGGCGGCGAGCAGGGGCAGGGCCAGCGCGAGCGCGGCCCCGGCGGCGAGCCAGGGTGCGCGCGACGGACACCGGAGTCCGCGCGGTGACGACGGGAGGGAAAACGGCATGTGCGCCTCCTGGGGCGGGGGACCGTGGGGCGGTGCGAGTGAAGTGGGAGCGCTCCCACTTATCAGAGCGATTTGACGGTTCACTGTCAAGAAGGTGGCGCCGACGATCACTTCCGGACGCCTCGGCGCATCCGAAACTTTCGCCGGTAGGTCGTCCGCACACCTGCGCGCATCACTTCGCCGCCCCCTTCAGCGCCGAGGGAAATCGACAAGCACGCACCCAAACTGCGGGCATGCCTCCCAACCCCTCCCTCACGTCACATCGACGCTTTCGAAAGAATTGCCGAAACCATTGACAGTGCGCGGCGGCCCTCAAACACTCCGTGCTCAGTACCGGCCGCCCCCGGCGCGGCCGGAGCCCCCTCACCAGGAGGACCCTCCATGCGTCTCCGCCCCCACCGCCGCCCCGTCGCCATGGCGGCCGGCCTGCTGCTCGCCTCGGCGAGTTCCCTGGGCCTGACCGCCACGGCCGCGGCCCCGGCGGCAGCGGCCGCCTGCAACGGCTACGTGGGCCTGACCTTCGACGACGGCCCGTCCAACGACCACACCCCCGCCCTGCTCAACGCCCTCAAGCAGAACGGCCTGCGGGCCACCATGTTCAACGAGGGCCAGTTCGCCGCCTCCTACCCGAACCAGGTCAGGGCCCAGGTCGACGCGGGCATGTGGGTCGGCAACCACAGCTACACCCACCCGCACCTCACCCAGCAGAGCCAGGCGCAGGTCGACTCCGAGATCTCCCGCACCCAGCAGGCCATCACCAACGCCGGCGGCGGAACCCCGAAGCTGTTCCGGCCGCCCTACGGCGAGACCAACTCCACCGTGAAGGCGGTGAAGGCCAAGTACGGCCTCACCGAGGTGATCTGGGACGTCGACTCGCAGGACTGGAACGGGGCGAGCACCGACGCGATCGTGCAGGCCGTGTCGCGCCTGTCCAACGGGCAGATCATCCTCATGCACGAGTGGCCGGCCAACACCCTGGCCGCCATCCCGCGCATCGCCCAGTCGCTGGCCGCGCGCGGCCTGTGCTCGGGCATGATCTCGCCGCAGACCGGCCGCGCCGTCGCCCCGGACGGCGGGAACGGCGGCGGGGACAACGGCGGCGGGGGCGACGACGGCGGCAACACCGGCGGCTGCACGGCGACCCTGTCGGCCGGGCAGAGCTGGGGCGACCGCTACAACCTCAACGTCTCCGTGAGCGGGTCCGCCGACTGGACGGTCACCATGCGCGTCCCCGCCCCCGAGCGCGTCCTCGCCACCTGGAACATCAGCGCCTCCTACCCCAGCTCCCAGGTCCTGACCGCACGGCCCAACGGCAACGGCAACAACTGGGGCGTGACCATCCGGACCAACGGCTCCTGGACCTGGCCCACGGTGTCCTGCGCCGCGAGCTGACCGGGACCGCCCCCGGATGCGGGCGTCACCACCGGGAGCCCGGCCCCACCGGCCGGGTTCACCGGAGGCGCCGGGCCACCCGCCCGGCTCGTCCCGGATGGCGCCGCCGCTCCCCGGGCCCGAGGCTGTACCGGCGCCGCCCGTACACCGCACCGAGAGGCCCGACATGCCTGTGGACGACCCCCCTCCCGCAGGCGACGCGCGGGCCCGGCTGGAACTGCGGGCGATCCTGGCCCTGCTGGACGCCCAGCGGCGGCGCGTCACCGTGTACGCCGAGCGGTACGGGCCCCGGCCGGCCGAACACGTACCGGTGGCGGCGCCGAGCGCGGCCACTCCCCTGCCGCCCTCCTCCCAGGAGATGATCGACGCGCTGCCGATGCCGGCCCTCCTGCTGTCCCCCGTCTTCGGGGAGAAGGGGGAGCTGAAGGATGCCGTCTGTCTCGCACTCAACCCCGAGGCCCGCGCGTACGGAATCTCCCGGTTGCCCGAGGGGGTGACGCCCCCGTGGGACAAGCCCGGATCGCTGTACGAGCGGTTCCCCTCCCTCGCCACCACGACGATTCCCGGCCTGCTGGTCGACGTCCACCGGAAGCGCACCCCGCAACGGAGCGACACCGTCGAATGGCTGGTGATGACGCACGCGGGGCCGGTGCGCGTCAACGCGGAGGTGCGGATCGCGCCCTGCGGGGAGCACTTCCTGCTCACCTGGGAACCGGGCAGCCGGCTCCGGATGGCCGCCGCGGCCCAGCGGCTGATGCGCACCTGCTGGGCGGAGTGGAACCTCGGCGACGACGGTATCCAGCCGTCCCGCCGCTTCCACCACGTGCTCGGCCTGGCGGAGGACACCCCGGCGCCCAGCCTGTTCCACCTGGCGGAGGCCGTCACCCCGGACAGTCTGCCCTTCCTGTACCAGATGCTGTACGACGTCATCCTGCGCAAGCGCACCGCCGAGTGCGAGCTGCGCCTCCGGGGCGGGGCCCGGACCTTCCGGATGGTCGCCGAACCCGTGCGCATCACGCCCGGCGGCCTGACCTGGGCCCTGCGGGCGGTTCTCATCGACGTCACCACGGACCGGCGCCGGCGCGAGGCGGCCCGGCGCGCCGAACGCGCCGCGCGCCGCGAGCACGAGCGGGCCGAGGCCGTCGCGGAGGTGGCCGCCGTCCTGCGTGACGCGGTGCTGCCGCACTTCCAGGACGAGCTGGACACCTACGGGGTCGAGGCGGCGGCCGTCTACCGCCCCGACGCCCGCGAGGCCGGGGTCGGCGGCGACTGGTACAAGGCCCGCAGCCTGCCCGACGGGCGGCTGCTCGTCGCGCTGGGCGACGCGCGGGGCCACGGGCTGTCGGCGGTCACCCTGATGGCGAAGCTCCGGTACGCGCTGGCGGGCCTGGCCTACACCTCGGAGAGCGTCGAGCAGCTGACGCGGTGGCTGAACGAGGTGGCCTGCGCCGACGCCGACGAGTCCACGGCCACCGCGATCGTCGCCCGCTACCACCCCGACCGCACCCTGCTGCGGTGGACCTGCGCCGGCCATCCCCGCCCCGTCCTGCTGCGCGACGGCCGCGCCACCCAGCTTCCGGCACCCGCCGGGGGCGCCGGTCTCACCCTGGGGGTCATGCCGGGGACGGCGTACCGCGCGACGGAGACGCCCATGGAGCCCGGCGACATCGTCCTGATGTACTCGGACGGGCTGACCGAGCGCCGCCCGGCCGACCCGGACCAGGACACGCGCCGCTTCCTCGACGCGGTCGAGGGCTGCTGCCGGGCGTCCGCGCCGCGCCCCGGCCATGCCGGGCTCCAGGAGTGCGTCGAGGGGATCGTCGCCCGTCTGGACGGCCCGCACCGCACCGACGACGCCACGCTGCTCGCGCTGCGCAGGACGGGCGGCCCGGGCGTGGGGTGAGGGCGGCGCCGGTCCCGGCCGGCTCGCGGGCGGTGTCAGTGGGCTCCCGTATCGTTCCGGCCACCGCACACCGCCTGGAAGGACCAAGAGAGTTGACTGGCCTGACCGCCTTTCCGCTGCCGTTCCGCTCCGCCCGCTCCATGTCGACCGACACGCCCCGGACGCTGCGGGAGCTGGAGATGATCGAGTGCAGCGCGCACATACGGGCGAAGCCGCGGTGGTTCGAGAAGATGCACGACGCGGACATCGTCGCCCGCTGGACCCGCGAAGCCCTCGCCCAGGGGCTCACCGAGGCGCAAGTGCGCTACGTGCTGGCCGAACTCGCCCACTACGCGCGGCTGCGGGACGAACGGACCGGCATCGAGGTCTCCGCCGTGGACGGGGTCTGGCAGTCGGACACGTTGATCGACGAGGGGCTGCGGGGACGGCTGCGCGACGCGGTCCGGGTGCTGGAGGACGTCCCCGAGGACGAGAAGGACTGGCATCCCGGATCGGACGGCCAGGTGCTCGACCTGGTGCACCCGTCGCTGTTCTGCCTGGTGCGTGAGGTCAGCGGCGGCCCCGCGCGGGCCTGGGAGAACCCGACGAACCAGTACTCGAAGTACGAGTTCTCGGAGCGGTTCCAGTGGCTGCCCACGGATGTGGACATCCGCGAGGACGGCGGGGCCGTCTTCCGTTCGTACGTCAACAACGTGCACCCCGAGGAGCACGCCGAACTGGCCGCCGTGCTGCCCGACGTGTTCGCGCGGATGCGCCCGCTGCTGGACAGCGTGCTCACCGATCTGCGCCGCCCGCGCCCGCCGCGCATCGAGGCCGACCCCTACGGCTGGTACGGCTCCGCCGAGCCCGAGTACCCGGACGAGGACGACTACAGCGACAAGGAGGCTCACGCCGAGGCCGTACAGGAGTGGGAGAGGGTCGCGGACGAGTGGTACGAGAACCGCAGGCCGGCCATCCCCGACGCGCCGGTCTTCACGCCGCCCGAGGAGCCGGAGGGCTTCGCCCCGGTGGACCTGCGCGGCCGGCGCCTCCAGGTGATCGTCAAGCTCGCCACCATCCACCTCACGCCGGAGCGGCCCGAGTACGCCGGCGGCTCCTGGCACGTCGAGGGCATGCTGAACGAGCGGATCGTCTCGACCGGCATCTACTACTGGGACAGCGAGAACATCACGGAGAGCCGGCTGAGCTTCCGTACCGCCCTCGACGAACCGGAGTACGAGCAGAACGACGACAACGGCGTGCGTGACGTGTACGGCCTGGAGAACGAGGACGGGCTGAACCAGGTCCTGGGCGCGGCCTCGACCCCCGCGGGCCGCTGTCTGGCGTTCCCGAACGTCCTCCAGCACCGCGTCGGCTCGTTCCGCCTCGCGGACCCCGGCCGGCCGGGCCACCGCAAGATCCTCGCGTTCTTCCTGGTCGACCCGTCCACGACGATCGTCTCGACCTCCGACGTGCCGCCGCAGCAGCCGTGGGCCGCGACCTCGGCCATGACCCGCGAACAGGCCGAGGCGTTCCGCGAGGAGCTGATGCGGGAGCGGAAGTTCTTCGTGGACGAGCACAACGAGCAGCTGTACGAGCGGGAGTTCTCCCTCTGCGAGCACTGAGCGTCCGCCTGCCGTTCGCCCTGCCGGGGCGGTGCTCCCGGCAGGGCGGGCGGATCAGCGCAGGCCGGCGAAGAGGTCGTTCTCGGGCAGCGCGGCACCCGTGGTGTCCCGGACGCGCACGAACACCTCCGTGCCCATCAGCTCGCCGAACCGCTCCTTGCCCATCTTGAGGAAGAAGATGTTCTCGCCCTGACTGGCGTGCGCGGCCAGGGCGTCGAACTTCTGGTCGCTGTACGCGGCGGTGTCCACCCAGGTGGTGATCTCCTCGTCGGGCAGCCCGATCTCCTCCATCGCGGCGGTCTCGGCCGGGTCCGGCTCCGGCATGTCCTCGCCGAACTCCCGCATCAGCTCGCCGAACCGCCGCATCGCCGAGCGCGGCATCGTCGTCCAGTAGACCTTCGGCGTCAGCCCGGACAGTTCCAGGGCCGCCGTCGTGATGCGGTTGGCCTGGATGTGGTCGGGGTGGCCGTAGAAACCGTTCTCGTCATAGGTGACGACCACATCGGGCCGGTAGCGCTCCATCAGCTCCGCGAGCCGCGCGGCGGCCTCCGGTACGGGGGTGCGCCAGAAGGAGCCGGGGGCGTCGTTGCCCGGCCAGCCCATCATCCCCGAGTCGGCGTAGTCCAGCGTCTCCAGGTCGCTGATCTTCAGCACCTCGCAACTCGCTTCCAGCTCCTGGCGCCGCATCCGGGCGACCGCGGCCGGGTCGTGTCCGGGATCGCCCGGCTTCGTCCCGCCGGGCCCGTCACCGCAACCGCCGTCGGTACAGGTCACCAGCACCGTGCGGATGCCTTCCGCCGCATACCGGGCGAGCACGCCCCCGGTCCCGGTGGCCTCGTCGTCGGGGTGGGCGTGCACGGCCATGAGCGTCAGCGGCCGGTCAGTCGTCACAAGGTCCTCCAGCGGACACGGTTGGGCAACGGGGCCCGGAGCCGGGCCCCCGGTCAGTGCAACTGCCCGACCGGGACCTGCTGTTCCCGAGCTGCCCGCGCGGCTCGGATCATGAGAAGCGGGCGGGGAGGCCGGAGGCGCCCAGCACCAGCGCCGCGGTGAGGATCTGCGGCGGCTTGGTCGACATCTGCTGCTGCCGGTCGAGCAGTTCGAGACGTCTGCGGAGCCGTGCGTCGAGCTCGGCGGCCTTCCGGCGCAGGCTCTCGGAGGACTCCTTGGGCTTGTCCCCCCGCCGCTCCTTCTCGGCGGCCGGTCCGCTGTCGAGCAGCAGCCGGTCGCGCTCGGCGGTGAGGCGCCGGGTCACCAGCTCGCGGGTCCTCGCCAGCTCGGCCGAACGGCGGGGCCGGACCTCTGCCAGGTACGCGGGAAGCCTGTTGACGATGATCCAGCTGGTCGCCGCGGACTCGGCGTCCGCCGTCCAGGGCAGCCCGCGCACGGCGTCGGCCGCCACCCCGTCGGGCGCCGCGGCACAGTCGAGGTACGGCGCGGGGCCGGCCGGTGTCACGGTGCCGCGCTGGTCGACGTAGGCGTAGGAGAACCGCCGGGCCACCGAATCGCCCGTGCCGTCGACCACCTCCTCGACGACCCCGACCAGCAGGCGCGGGGCGTCCGTTCCGGTCGCGAGGAGGACCGTGCCGCAGTTGAGCGCGCTCCCGAAGTTGCGCACCGTTTCAGCCATGACGGCGTCGTGGAGCGGATGGCCGGGGGCGAGCAGATCGGTGCGGGCGCGGTCGTCGGGCCGGACCCTGGCGAGATCGAAGGTGACGTCCTCGTACCGGGTGGCGATGGGGCCGCCGCCCGCCGCCCGGACCTGCTGCGGCACGTGGGTGATGGCGTACCGGCCCTCGGCGCGCCTGGTCATCCGGCCGCCGAGCCGGCCGAAGGCGTTCCTGAAGGTCGACTCGATGTCGTGCGGCCGGAGGCGTCGGGCCGCGGCGTCGTCCATGGTGTCCCGCAGCACGCGGAGATCGGCATCCGAGAAGTGCTCCGACGCGAGCGCGCGTTCTTCGAGGAGCGAGGTGAGGCCGTCGCCGACCGTGCTGTCGATGACCTCGCGCATGCGTCCCTTGACGGCCGGCTGCTCTCCGTACTGAATCGCTTCGAGGAGCAGGGAGCGCAGCGGGGTCTCGGCGAACGCCTCGCCCAGGACGTCGAAGACCTTGCCACCGTATGTCGCGCTCATCTGGTCGAGCTTCTCCAGCAGGCGGGTGAAGACCTCGCCCTCGCGCGTGTTGGAGGCCACGAGGTTCCAGAGCCGGCAGACCTCCTCCTGCCCGATGCGATGGATGCGGCCGAAGCGCTGCTCGATGCGGTTGGGGTTCCAGGGCAGATCGTAGTTGATCATCAGGTGCGCGGCCTGCAGGTTGAGGCCCTCGCCCGCGGCGTCGGTGGCCAGCAGAATCCGGACGTCGGGGTTCCTGGTGAATTCCTCGGTGATCTGGCGGCGCTCCGACCGGCGTACGCCGCCGTGGATGGCCCGGACCGCGTCGTCCCGGCCCAGCAGTGCGGTGATCCTGGCCCGGAGGTAGCGAAGGGTGTCGCGGTGCTCGGTGAAGACGATCAGCTTCCGCGGGCGTCCCCCGGCGTCCGTCACCAGGGCGTGATCCCTGAGCAGGGCGCACAGCTCGGTCCATTTGCGGTCCGTACCGGCTTCGCGGACCCGCTGTGACGTGCGTACCAGCGTTCGCAGTTCGACGAGTTCGGCATCGAGCTCCTCGACCGTCCGCGCGGCCGTCGCGGCGTCGAGCAGTTCCTCCTCGATGTCCTCGATCTCGCTGGCGTCGAAGTCGTCGTGGTCGAGGGCGTCGAGGTCGACGGCGGGCATGCTTCCTCGGTGGGTTCCGTCGAGGATCTCCTGCTTCCGGCGTTCCAGCCGTTCGGTACGCCGGACAAGGCTCCGGTGGATCGCCTCGGGGCTGGAGGCCAGCCGTCGCTGCAGGACGGTGAGGGCGAATCCGACGGTGTTCTTGCGGGTGCCGCCGACGCGGTCGGCGCGGTTCATCCCTTCTCGGACGTAGTGGGTGACGTCCTCGTAGAGCTCGTATTCGAGGGCCGTGAGTTCGTAGGGGACGGTTTCCGCCACCCGCTCGGGGAAGAGCCTGCGGCCCTCGAAGGTGAGCAGGTCCTCCTTGATCATCCGCCGCATGATCCCGCTGACGTCGGCGGTGCTCCGCTGCCTGCCCTCGAACCTGTCGCGGTCCAGCAGGGTGAGGAAGAGCTGGAAGTCCTCCTCCTTGCCCGAGTGCGGGGTCGCGGTCATCAGCAGCAGGTGCCGTGTGATCTCCCCGAGCATCTCGCCGAGCTGGAACCTCTTGGTCTTCTCCACCTTGCCGCCGAAGTAGTGCCCGCCCATGCGGTGCGCCTCGTCGACGACGATCAGGTCCCAGTCCGTCTCCCCGAGCTGCGCCCGCAGGTGTTCGTTGCGGGCGAGCTGGTCCATGCGGGCGATCAGGAGCGGATGGGCCTCGAAGACGTTGGAGTGCGTCCGCGCGTCGGCCATCTGCTGCGTGAGCAGGTCGAAACGGAGGCCGAACTTGTAGAAGAGCTCGTCCTGCCACTGGTCGACCAGGCCGCCCGGCGCCACGACCAGGCAACGCCGGACGTCGTCGCGCAGCAGAAGTTCCTTGATGTAGAGCCCGGCCATCACCGTCTTCCCCGCACCCGGATCGTCGGCGAGCAGGAAGCGGAGCGGCGTACGGGGCATGAGCTCGCCGTACACGGCGCGGATCTGGTGCGGCAGCGGGGTGACGTCGCTGGTCGCCACGGCCAGCATCGGATCGAACAGGCCGGCCAGTGAGATCCGCTGGGCCTCGGCGACCAGCTTGAAGTCACCGGCGTCGGCGTCGAAGGCACGGCCGTGGTGGCGGGCCGTGCTCAGCCTGTCCTGGTCCCGCCGGAAGACGACCCGCTGGTCGAGGACGCCGGCGGCCGTCTTGAAGGTCAGCTCGACCGCGTCCCTGCCGTGCGGTTGAGCGGCGATGAGCGTGACGGCCTCGGCGGGCAGGAGTCCGTCTATCCGGAGACCCGGCTTGAGCTCTTCGAGCAACACGTGCGCAACCTCCGCTCGGCAGCCTGCGAACGCTACGCGGACGTTCCGGCGATGTCGTGATCCCGTCGACGTGTCCGACCGGGGTCGCTAATCTTCCCAGAGGTCATGCGAGTCGGCGGGGGCAATGGAACGAGAAGCACGTCATCACCTGCGCGGTGTGGTGGACGTCGTCAGCGGTTGGCACGGACTCGCGGCGCAGGTCACCGCGCGGCGGGGCCCCGTCGAAGCCGCTGCGGAGGATGCCGCCGGGCAGCTGCTGGGCCGCGTGGTCCCGCTCGGGACCACGACCGCCGCCGCGTGGCGCGTCCTGCAGCTCTCGCCCGCCGATGCCGGTCCGCTCACCGCTCTGGCCCACCGCCGGGCCCTTCCGGCGATCACCGCCGAGGGCCAGGAGGGCATCCGCCGCCTGGCCGACGAGGCCGGCCCGGCGCTGGCCGCCGTACGGCCGTTGTTCGGTGCCCGCCGGATCTTCTCCGGCCGGAGCCGCAAGGAGGAGGCGGAGCGAGCCGCCGCCCGGCTCCTCTCCCTCCACAAGGAGATCGGGAGCACCCGGCTCGTCCCGGAGCTGGAAGACCTGGCGGCGTGGGACGCGAAGGCCGCTCCGGCGCCGGGTCCTTCGGACGTGCTCGACGAGCGGGTCGGCCTCGCCGCGCGCCTCGGTGCCGGAGCCGAGGTCGTCGAGGCGCGGGAGCTGCATCCGGCCAGAACCGCGCTCACGGCGATCGACCGGGCCCTGCACCGCGAGAGCGGGTTCCGATCGGCCGTCGAGGCCGCCGGCGACGCCGTACGGCAGGCGGAGGTGCGCAAGCTGGTCGCCGGCATGCCCGTGGAACGGCTCAAGGACGCGACCAACGGCCGGCTGCGCATCACGGCGCTGCACGACGCGGGAATCCGGACCGTGCAACAGGTCCTCGACCGGCGGTCGGCGATCCAGTCGCTCCCCGGCGTCGGGGAGACCACGGGCAACCGGATGATCGGCGCCGCGCAGACCATCTGGCAGACCACGATGGACGAGATGCCGATCCGCATCGACATCAAGAACCGCTCGCAGTCCACCACCGCGCTGCTCAAGGCGATGCGGGCCTGGGACGCGGCGCGCTCGATCCGCAACGCGACCTCGGACCTCGCCGCCGCCGACGCGGTACGCCCGCTCCTCCAGAACCTCGCGCCCCGGACCTCCCACGTGGTGTTCGTCCCATGGCCCCGGCCCGTCGCCGAACTGCGTACCGCGCTGGCCGCCGTCGAACGGCGCGGGGCCGCTCTCGGCGGTGGGTCGAGCGCTGCGGGCGGCGATCCCTGGGACGACTTCCTCGCGCGGCCGGCCGACTACTACGCGATGCTCTCGGAGCTCGGGTTCCTCGCCGACGACGCCGAGAAGAGCCAGGGGGACCTGCCGGCCGAGATCGTCGAGGCGGTCCGGCAGCTCACCCTCGACACCACCCATCTCAAGGCGTCCCTGCGCGGATACCAGTCCTTCGGCGCCCGCTTCGCGATCGTGCAGCGGAAGGTCGTCATCGGCGACGAGATGGGGCTGGGGAAGACGGTCGAATCCCTCGCGGTGCTCACGCATCTGCGGGCCAAGGGCGCCTCGCACTTCCTGGTGGTGTGCCCGGCGGCCGTCGTGACCAACTGGGTCCGCGAGGTCCGCGACAAGTCGGATCTGCGGGCGTTCCGGCTGCACGGTCCCGCCCGCGAGGACGCGCTGCGGTCCTGGGTGCGCGGTGGCGGGGTCGCCGTCACCACTTACGACATCCTCGGCTGGCTGGAGAACCGGATACCCGAACCCGCCCGACCGGCGTGCCTGGTGTTCGACGAGGCGCACTACATCAAGAATCCGCACGCCAAACGGACTCAGCGCTCCACCGCGCTGATAGAGCGCTCCGAACGGGCCGTCCTTCTCACCGGCACCCCGCTCGAAAACCGGATCGAAGAGTTCCGCAATCTCATCGGCTATCTGCGGCCCGACCTGCCGGTCGACGCCTCGGAGCTCTCTCCGCGCCAGTTCCGGAAGCAGGTGGCGCCGGCCTACCTGCGTCGCAACCAGGAAGACGTCCTCACCGAGCTCCCGGAGCGACTCGACATCGATGAGTGGTTGCCGATGTCCGACGCCGACGAGCGGTACTACCGGGCCGCCGTCATCGACGGCAACTTCATGGCCATGCGCCAGGCCGCCCTGCGCGCCGGCGGCAGGTCCGAGAAGATGCTGCGCCTCGTCGACATAGTCCAGGAGGCGGAGGAGAACCAGCGCAAGGTGCTGGTCTTCTCCTACTTCCGTGACGTCCTCGACGCGGTGGCGTCCCACCTCCCGGGGAAGGTCTTCGGTCCCCTGACCGGCTCCGTACCAGCTCCGGCGCGGCAGCAAATGGTCGACGACTTCACCGCCGCACCCCATGGCGCCACCCTCGTCGCGCAGATCGTGGCCGGCGGTGTCGGCCTGAACATCCAGGCGGCGTCGGTCGTCGTGATCTGCGAGCCCCAGCTCAAGCCGACGACGGAGTGGCAGGCGATCGGCCGCGCCCACAGGATGGGGCAGCTGGATTCGGTGCAGGTGCACCGCCTGCTCTCCGAAGAGGGGGTGGACCAGCGCATCATCGAGATCCTGGCCCGCAAGAACCAGCTGTTCGAGGACTTCGCCCGGGTCTCCGCCACGGCGGACAGCGCCCCGGAGGCTTTCGACATCACGGACGCGGAACTGGCCCGCGAAATCGTCGCAGCCGAACGCGAACGCCTCCTCCGGGGGCCTGGAGAGGGCTAGGCGGTTCCCTTCGGATCATCGTCGTGCCCGTCTCCGCCCGCTCGGGACGGGCACGACGACTGGCAGGCGGTCAGGCGGTCAGGCGGTCAGGGTCAGTCGGCGCCGGGCTGGGGCAGTCGGTGCCGGGCTGGGTCAGTCGGCGCCGGGCCGGGGCGATGGGGAAGACTGAGGCCATGAGAGACATCGTTTTCGGGCGCAGTGGCTGGATACCGAGCGTCGTCCGCCAGGACGGGGAGTTGCGGCTGCTGCTGGGCGCCGGGGCCGACGTCACGCATGCGCCCCGCACGTTCACCTTCCCGGTGCGGGAGGCGCACCTCGCGGTGATGCGGGAGGACCTGGGCCGGCATCTGCTGCTGTGGAGTGCGGTGCTTCCGCTGTGCGACGCCGCCGGGACGCGGGGGCCGCTCGACGAGGACGCCGCCGTCGCGCTGCTCGATCCGATCCTTCTCGCACCCCCGGCGGAGGTCGACGCGCTGTTCCGGCGCGTCCCGTGGGCCAGGGGCACGCTCGTCGCCCACGGCGCCGACCTTGCGCTGCTGGACGAGGGACGGGTCCACGCGGCGATGCGTACGGCGACGGAGACGTCCGACCGGAAGCGGGCCGCGGACGACGCCGCTCAGCGCCGTCGCGCGGCGCGCGGAGTCGCGCTCGGGCCGCTCGACGCCGCGATCCTGCGGTACACGGGCCAGTACGCGCACGGCGCGACGATCCCGAAGCGGCTGCCCGACGCCGTCGACCCCGCGCTGCTGCCCCAGGTCATGCGCGTACTCGCCACCGCCGAGCAGGCGTGCGCCGGCCTGGGCATCGGCCGCGATCCGCGACGGGGCAGGCGCGCCACGGACAAGCAGGACTGGAAGCGGATGGAGGCGGCGGTCGGCGCCGCCGTGCGCGGCGCCCACCCCGGCCTCGCCGACGACGCGGTGCGCACGGTGAGTTTCCTGATGTGCTCGGAGGCCTCGGACCGCGCCAGGGACACGCTCCTGGACGACGGGGACGCCACTGGGGAGCGGGCGGGGACGGTGTTGTCGTTCACCGACGACAAGGAGGTCGAGAAGGTCTGGCGTCCGGGCAGCGGCCTCAGCGCCACCGCCGCCTTCTGGGAGTTCGTCGCCGAGCGCTCGGCCTCGGGCAACCAGGTCTTCACCATCGAGGACGAGGAGCGGGGCGAGGGAGTCCAGGTCCACTTCTACGCGGACTCGGCGGCCCGGATCACGATGGTGCGCGAAGGCACGGACGGCTCCGAACCGGAGTACGGGGTCGAGTACGTCCTGGTCGACGGGATGAGCGGCTACCGGAACCTGGTGGCCGCCTTCGTCCGAGGCGGCTGCGCCGGGCTCGACGGCCTCGGCCCGTGGATATCGGACAACGCCGAGTTCGAGCGGGCACGCCGTCGCCGCGACGCCGCCCGCTAGGGCTGCGCCGCGGGTTCAGGACGAGCGAGGCGTGGTGGCGCCGGGTGCCACGACGGTGAGCAGGTCCACGACGAAGATCAGGGTGGAGTCGGCCGGGATCGCGGCGGAGGGCGACTGCTTGCCGTAGCCGAGGCGCGGGGGCACGACGATCTCGCGTCGGCCGCCGGCCTTCATGCCCCGCACGCCCCGGTCGAAGCCCTTGACGGCCTTGCCGCCGCCCACGGCGAACTTGAACGGCCGGTCCTGCTCCCAGGAGGAGTCGAACTCCCGGCCGGACGCGTACACGACCCCGACGTAGTGCACCTGGACCACGCGTCCGGGCAGCGCCTCGGGCCCGTCCCCGACCACAAGGTCCCGGATCACCAACGCGGCGCCCGCGGCCCCCTCGGGAACCCGGACCTCGGGCTTCCCCGGTCCACTCACCACGACCCCCTCACTCACCGTCGGCCCCTGCCGGCCCGGCGGCCTCATTCGCACCTGCCGGACTCCATTGTCCACGTAGGTGTCCGTGAGCCTCTGCCACGACGCCCCCGGAGCCGGCGCCGTACTACGCACAGAGCCGCTTGAAGCCACTCGCACCCGGCCTGGCACGGAACCTCACCTCGTGCCCGGCGTCGTCGGTGAACACCGCCTCGGTCTCGGACTTCAAGGTCATCGTCCCGTGGTGGGTCGGGTTGCCCCACCCCTCCGGCGGGTTTCCCGAGCCATCGGAGAGCGGCGCCTCCGCCTCAAAGTACGTCGAGCCGATACGGGCCTCGTCGATGCCGCAATGTGTGTAGAGGTCAAAGGGCATCGCCCGAGGAGGAACGCCAGCACCCTCATCAACCGCAGCACAACCCGCGAGCACCCCGCCAACCAACACGAGGACGAGGCCGGTTCGCCCTGCGTTCCGCAGCTAATCGGGGATCCTGGACACGGATGACGGCGTTGTCGCAGGTCACTGGGTTCCGGCCTGGTGGAACAACCGGAATCTCCTAGTAACACGTTCTGCGCGACTTCCCTGTATTGACCTGTGGTGTTGCTGTTAAGGTCTGGAACCATGTACGTACGGGCGACGACGCGGAAGAACAAGGACGGCTCGTCCGTGCGCTATCTGCAGCTGGCGCACAACCAGTGGGACGCTGCCGCCGGCACCTCGCGCCCGCAGGTCCTGCACAACTTCGGCCGCGAGGACCGTCTGGACCGGGCGGCCATCGAGCGGCTGGTCACCTCGCTGACCAAGCTGCTCGAGCCGGCTGCCGCACTGCGGGCCACATCCGGCTCGGAGCTGACGTTCCTGGCCTCCCGCCCGATGGGCGGCGCCCACGCCCTGGACGGCTTGTGGCACCGCATCGGGATCGACACGGTGATGAAGAAGCTCCTCAAGGGCCGCCGCCTGGACCCGGCCGCGGAGCGGGTGCTGTTCGCGCTGGTCGCCAACCGGGCCCTGGCCCCGAGTTCCAAGCTTGCCGCGACTCGCTGGATCGAGCACGACAGCCACATCCCCGGCCTGCCCGCCACCAGCGAGGACGCCTGCTACCGGGCGATGGACTGGCTGCTGACCATCGAAGACAAGCTTGCCGAAGAGGTCTACTGGTCCGTCGCCGACCTCCTCAACCTCGAAGTCGACCTGCTGTTCTTCGACACCACCAGCACCTACTTCGAGACCGGCGAGCCCGACACCCCCGCCGCCCGCGACGAGCACGGACGCCTCCTTCACCCGCAGACCGACCCGGACGCCCAGCCAGACAACCACGATCACGACGGCGACGGCGACGGCGACGGCGACGGCGACGGCGAGGAGAACGTGAAGTCGTTCCGGGCGTACGGCAAGAGCAAGGACCACCGCCCGGATCTTCCACAGGTCGTCATCGGCATGGCGGTCACCCGCACCGGCATCCCGATCCGCGTCTGGTCCTGGCCGGGGAACACCGGGGACTCCGCGCTGATCCGCCAGGTCCGCGAGGACCTGCGGGAATGGAAACTGACCCGGGTTGTCTGGGTCGCCGACCGCGGCTTCGCCTCCGAGAAGAACCGCCGCTTCCTGCAGCGAGCCGGCGGCCACTACATCCTGGGCGAGAAGATCCGCTCCGGCTCACCCGCCGCCCAAGCCGCCCTCTCCCGGCAGGGACGCTATGCTCACGTCGCCGACAACATGCAGGTCAAGCAGGTCCAACTCGACGACACCGCCGACCGGTTCGTGATCTGCCACAACCCCGAACAGGCCAAACGCGACGCCGCGATCCGCAGCGACCTCCTCGCCCAGCTCGGCGAGACGATCGCCGACACCGACAAGCTGAGCGCGACCAAGCGCGCCGAACTGCGCGGCCGGCTGTCCACCAAGCCCGGCCTGAACCGGTTCCTGCGCGTCACCCCGAAGGGGCTGCTGCGGATCGACAAGGCGGCGATCAAGGCCGAGGAGCGCCTGGACGGCAAGTTCCTCCTGCGCTGCAGCGACCCGCACCTGTCCCCGGAAGACATCGCGACCGGCTACAAACAGTTGCTGGAAGTGGAACGCGGCTGGCGCGACATGAAGACGATCATCGATCTGCGGCCCGTCTACCACCGCAAGGAAGACCGGATACGCGCCCATGTCCTGCTCTGCTGGCTCACGTTGCTCCTGATCCGCATCGCCGAGACCACCTGCGGCGACACCTGGCTGAACCTGCGCGAGGAACTCGAACGCATCCACGTCGGCACCTTCACCGGCCCCGCCGGGACCTTCCGCCAGCGCACCGAGACCAGCCCCACCCAGCGCGACATCCTCGCCAAGCTCAAGATCCCCGAGCCCAAGCGCATCATCACCCTGGAACCCGGCACACCCGCCTGACCTGCATGAACGCTCCCGCCTAGACACACGCCGATCCGGCGTGCGCTCTGGCATATCCGCAGGTCAACCCCCAGATTCGTGTACTAGAGCGCCACCTCAGCTGCGGAACTCAGGTTCGCCCAACTCTCCCAATCATGCCCCTCCGACGCCCCGCCGAAGCGACCGGTTCCCCACCTCAACAGTCGTAACGATGGGCGCGCGGCATGTCCGGGCACTCGGGACAGTCGAAGAGGTACAGGCCTTCTTGAGTGAGGTCTTCCGGCAGGCCCCAGCCGGGTTACGCCACCACTCGCGTGGTGTCACCGTGCAAGGCCGGGGAACGAACTCGTCGTCGTACTCGTACGACCCGGCGGGTCCGAAAGGCACCCGGATTTCCTGCCCAAGCGGCTTCCAGTGCCAGCACCTACCGGGACCACTCCACCTCGAACGCGTCACCTTCCCGCCGTGCCGAGGACGACAAGCGCGGCGCCGATCACAATCAGTGTCGTTGGCCCGACATTGCCGTCTCTCTTGTAGACGGTCACGACACCAGCACCGATCATGGCCGCGCCGACACACGTGAGGATCACACGTGAAGAGAGGGTAAGCCGCCCTGAACTGCGGAGAATCAGCGTTTCGCCGGTCGCCCGTTTTTCGAGGGTAGAGACCACCGCGATACGGACCATGGAGCCTTTTGAGCTTCGAAACTCCTGGTCGACGGCTTCACGACCAAGATCCACCATCCGCCCGGAGCTTCGCGTGCCTATCGACCCGCCGTCAGTCGACCTGTCCAGCCTCCCCCTTCGCCTCCTGACTGGACGACTCGCTGCACGGCAAAGGGAGATCGGGAGCGGTGGCAGCGTCGGCTCGACCACCGCCCGCAGCTCGTCATCACGTCCCACGCCTTCCGCCGAGCCGCCCCGCACCCCCGGATCAATCACCCCGGAGTGAGCCAGCCACCTCGAAGATCATTTCGTCAGGAGTTCCAAGGAACCCCTCCCACTCGTGGCTCGCGTCTTCATGGGTGGCTGGCCTGGTTGCGGTTCGCGAGGGCTCGTACCTCGGCAGCTACCGATGTGCGCCGCTCGCGCGGTGTGTCGTGGCCGACGCCGGGCTGGAGGACGAGGCGGGCATCGCGGATCGCCGCGGCGGTGGCCCGGCCTGCGGACGGCTTGAGCAGCGGGTCGTCTGTGCCGTGGAGCACCAGTGCGGGGAGGCGCAGTTCGGCCAGGGACGGTCCGTTCCAGGGGGCGCCGATCTGCCGGGACTGGGCGTCCGGGTCGGCGACGCTGGTGTCCACGTCCGCTGTGATCCGTTCCAGGGCCTCCGCTTCGTCGAACGGGTAGCCGGGTGAGGCGCACAGCCGTGCTACGGCGAGCGCTGCGGCGATTCTGCCCTCGCGGTCTCGGGCGGGTTTGATGCGGGCGAACTTCGCGAGGGTGCCGAGGCGCAGATGGCGGAGGGCTCCCAGCCCGCTGACATCGCTGGGGAGTGCGGCGGAGGAGGTGAGTGTGCGTACCCGGTCGGGGTGGCGCAGTGCGATGCGCTGGGCGATGACGCCGCCGAGCGAGTGCCCGAAGATGTGCGCGGTCTGCCAGCCGAGGGCGTCCATGACGGCGATGGCGTCGTCGGCCATGTCCTCGGCCGTGTAGGCGGCCGTGCGGCGTCCGGAGGCCAGGGCGGCGAATGGGTTGCCGCGTGCTGTGGGCTGGGTGAGTCGGGTGGATTCGCCCGCGTCTCTCTGGTCGTAGCGGGCGACGGCGAATCCGGCGTCGGCGAGGGCTGTGCACAGGTCGTGCGGCCACCAGTAGCGGGAGACGGCCAGCCCCATGACCAGGAGCAGCGGTTCGCCGTCCGTTGCCTCCTGGAGTTGGTCGTAGGCGAGGTCGACTGCCCCGTTGCGGGCGAAGCGACGCGGGGTCCAGGCCATGGAGGGGATACAGCTCTCGGGCGCCCGGGTCGGACTGTGGCTCACTGATCACAGCCAGGCGGAAGCCAGCCGCAGGCGAAGGCGTCGGTCATCGAGTGCAGTGGCCTGCGCCAGAAGCTCATATGTGCGGCCTGCCCCTGCCAGGTGGGTCCATTCCTGGATGTAGTTGGTGGTTGCGTGATAGTCGGGCCAAGGATTTGGATCGCGTAGTCCACGAAGGGATACTGCACCGATGCGATCAGTCGGCCGCCGACCCTGAGCACTCGCCGCATCTCGGCCAGCGTCGGTCCCCAGTCCTTCAGGTAGTACAGCACCAGCGAGGCAAGGACGTCATCGAACGCTGCGTCGGTGAACGGCAGCGGGTCACTCAGGTCGGCCACGTGCAGGTCCGCATGGGCACCCAGACGGCGCCGTGCCAGCTCCCTCTCCCGGTACTGGAGTCGAGGCCAGTGACGAGAGCACCCCGATCACGCAGCGCAGCGAACAGGAGGCCAAAGCCGCAGTCGGCGTCAAAGATCCGGCGGCCAGCCACGTCCCCGGCGGGGGACAGCAAGTCCTGGCGCTGGACGTCGGTTCAACATGCCCCGGGTTCCGGCGTCGTCGCCCAGAGACTCCACCAACGAGCAAAATAGTCGAGGACCGCCTGCCGCACGGCTGTCTGCTCGGTCTCCCCGGGCAACCTGGTGCACACCGATCGGCTTGAACCCCGGGCTGCACACTCACGAGACCAGTCCCTGGTACCCCCACCGACCGAAGGCAGCCATGGGCTTGGAATCGCTGATGGTGGCGGAGGTAGTGCTCTACGGTGTTCGGGGTCGATAGCGAATGCGAACGGGGGCTCCATGGTTGAGGGGACAGCGTTGGCGGATCGGATTGCCGATCAGCGGGCCGGGGTGGGTGATCCGCGGGCGTTGCTGGGGGAGTTTCGGCGGGCTGTGGTGTTGGTGCCGTTGGTTGGTGGTGGGTTGTGGACTGCGGAGTTCGGCGGGGTGCGCTGGGTGTGCGGGTTCACGGACGAGACGGCACTGGCTCGGTTCGCGCGGGGACGGGCTTCTGTTGACGGCGCTGAGGCGGCTGGGCAGTCGTGGGAGTTCGCGGAGTTGCGGGGAGCGCGGCTGCTGGACGAGATCGTTCCGGCGATGGGGGTGCCGGCGGGCGTCGCGGTGAACATCGCTGATCCCGAGGGGTCCATGTTCTTCCCTCCCGTGGCGGGGATCGTGCCGGACGCGGTAGCCGTAGACGGTGAGAACGCGGTGCCCACACGGGGCAGCGACGGGGGGCGTGGGCTGTGAGCGGCGGCGGTACGGGGGATCTGCACGTTGATCCAGGGAGTGTCCAGAAGATCACCAGTGGGCTGCGCGCGACGGTGGACGAGCTGGAGGAGATCGGTTCCGGTACGGGGGCGGCGCTGGGCAAGGGCGTGTCGGGGCTGTCGATGACCGGCATGGAGGCCGGGCATTACGGGTTGTCGGTGACCTTCGGGGACTTCTGTGAGCGGTGGGAGTGGGGGGTGCGGGCGCTGGTCCAGGACGCCAACGCCATCGCTGCGAAGCTGGGTCTGTCGGCGGGGGTGCTGTGGGAGGAGGAGCGGTACATCGAGGGCACGTTGAAGATCGTGGTCAACGCGGGTGTGGGCAATCCGAACGCGTCCGAGGACGACATCGTCAACCAGGGGTGGGGCGAGGTGCTTACCCCGGACTATCTGAGCCCGGATTACAGCGTGGAGTCGTTCGAGCGGGCCGGGGACGAGGCCGGGCAGACCTGGAATGACACCGGTCGGGCGGTGATGACCGAGGGCGTCGGGGGCCTGCACAACGACGTGATGAACAGCCTGCTCGGCCGCGACCAGGAGACCTTCGACCGGGACGTGGACGAAGCGTTCGGCCCTTCCGCCGAGGAGCGGGCCCGGCAGCAGCGGCCTGACGACGGGGGGAACTGATCCATGGGGCTCGGGGATCTTGTCGGCGATCTGACACCGGACTTCATCGAGGATGCCGTCGACGGCGGTAAGAAGTGGGTGGGTGACCGGGTCGAGGACGCCGGGGACTGGACGGCCGACCGGCTGGAGGACGTGGGCTGGGACTCCGGCGCCGACTGGGTGCGCGAACAGTCGCGCTCGGTGGCGAACCGGATGGGCGCCGAGGCCGAGGAGATGGACCTCGGTCAGACGGAGGACAAGAAGAAGCTGGTCTATGGCAGCCCGTCCGAGATCCGCTCGACCGCCACGCACCTGAAGAACCTGCGGAGCTCGCTCGACAAGGTCGGCGACGGGCTCAAGGGGCTGGACGCCTCCGAGCTCAAGGGGCAGACGGCGGACGCGTTCCGGGAGTCGGTGTCTGTGGAGCCGCCCCAGTGGTTCAAGGCCGCCGACGCCTTCGAGAAGGCCGCGGGCGCGCTGGATTCGTTCGCCGGTACGGTCGAATGGGCCCAGGGCCAGGCTCAGTTGGCGATCGACAAGTGGAAGGCGGGCACCAAGGCCTCCGAAGAGGCGATGGACGCCCACAAAGAGAGGTGCGACACCTTCAACAAGGCCGTCGACACGTACAACGCCCTGCCCGCCGACAAACGCGACCCGTCCACGCTGCCGCCCCGGCCCGGTGAGTTCACCGACCCGGGCAAGGCGCGCATGGAGGAGGCGCAGCAGCTCCTCGCGGAGGCCCGTACGCAGCGCAACACCGCGGCGGAGACCGCCCGCACCGCGGTGGCCGCCGCACGGGACGCCGCGCCGGCGAAGCCGAAGTACGCCGACCAGGTCGCCGACGGGCTCGCCGAGACTCAGTTGATGAACACCCACTTCGTCGGCGGGGTCGCCAAGGGCACGGCCGGGCTCCTCAACTTCGTGCGCACCGTCAACCCGATGGACCCGTACAACATCACGCACCCCGCCGAGTACGGTCTCGCGCTGAGCAACACCGCCGCCGGGCTCGTCCAGGTCGCCAACGACCCCTGGGGCACGGGCAGGCAGATGGTCACCGAGTTCATGAAGGACCCGGCCGAAGGGCTCGGCCGCCTCGTCCCCGACCTCGTCCTCACCGCCGCGACCGGCGGCGGAGGCGCCGCGGTCAAGGGAGCCAGGACCGCGAAGGAACTCGCCGACCTCGCCCAGGACGCGAACAAGGCCCGCCGCCTGATCGACGACGCCCCCGAAGGCACCCACAACCGCACCCCCGAGGAACGCACCACCAAGGGCACCGACCCGGTCGACCTCGCCTCCGGCCGCATGTTCCTGCCCCAGACCGATGTGGTCCTGCCCGGCGTGCTGCCGCTCGCTTTCACCCGCCGCGTCGAGTCCGGCTACACCGCAGGCCGCTTCTTCGGCCCCTCCTGGTCCTCCACCGTCGACGAACACCTGGAAATCGACGCCAACGGTGTCATCCACGTCACCGACGACGGCCGCCTGATCACCTACCCCCACCCCGTCCCAGGTCTCCCCACCCGCCCCGAGACCGGCACCTCGCGCAACGTCCTCAACCGCGACGAGACCGGTGACTACACCGTAACCAACCCAGACAACGGCCTCATCTGCCACTTCAACGCACCGCACGGGGTGAAACCCGGTGGGGACGGCACCGCCTGGCTCGGTGAGATCGCCGACCGCAACGCCAACACGATCACCTTCGACCGCACCGACGACGGCACACCCCTCGCACTCGTCCACTCCGCCGGCTATCACCTGAAACTGGCACTGACAGACGGACTCGTCACAAGCCTGGCGCTGCTCGCCCCCACGACGAACGAGAACGGACTGACGCCCGCCGATCCGGGCACGATCATCCCCCTGCGCACCTACGGCTACGTCGACGGCAACCTCACCACCGTCACCAAACCATCCGGCGCCGCCCTCACCCTTGCCTACGACGAACGTCGCAGGGTCACGGCCTGGATCGATTCCAACAACAGCCGATACAGCTACGCTTACGACGGCCTCGACAGGTGTGTCGCTGAGGGTGGCGAAGCGGGACACGTGCAACTCACCCTTGAGTACGGTGCCCGGAATCCAAACACTGGCCATCGCACAACCACCCTCAGCAGCGCCTCCGGACACACCACTCGCCACCTGATCGACGACGGCTGCCGCGTGCTGGCCACCACTGACCCGCTGGGCCACACCACCCACTTCACTTACGACAACGACGGCAATCTCCTCACTCGCACCGATCCGCTCGGCCGCACCACCGCCTTCGCGTATGACGAGAAGAACAGGCTGGTCAACGTCGCCCGCCCGGACGGCAGTGAACTGAGCGCCGCGCGCAACGCGGACGGCTTTCCGACGGAGTTCATCGGCCCTGACGGCTGCCGTCGACAACAGGAGTTCGACGAACGTGGCAACCGCTTAGTGGTCGGCTCCGTAAGTCCTTCGGGGGTTGATCATGGTGCCGGGGCGGCGGAGGATTCTTCGTGTCGGCCGGCGGGGTGCTGGTCGAGTCTGGCCAGCAGATCGTCCAGGTCGGAGGTGGTGAACTTCCACTGGAACGGCTGTGCCGTGGCGTTGTAGCGGTCTTCGAATTCTCGGAGCCGGTCTGTGACCTGGGTGAGGTCGGTGAAGTCGTTGGGCGAGACGACCTTGCGCTGGACGACGGAGAAGTAGATTTCCACTTGGTTCAGCCAGGAGGCGTGCACCGGGGTGTGGACCAGGACCGCGTTCGGGAACGCGTCCGACAGTCGGTCGGCGGCCTTCTTGCCGCGGTGGGAGGAGCCGTTGTCGACGATCCAGAACACGCGTTTCGCGCTGGCGTAGGGCTCGCGGGTCATGACCTGGGTGACCAGGTTCATGAACGGGGTGATGCCGGTGGTCGGCTCGCAGCGGCCGGACACTTTCGCGGAGTGGACGTCGTAGGCGGCCAGGTAGGCCAGGGCGCCGCCGCGCCGGTAGGTGTGGTTCACGCGCATCGCGCGGGCCCGGCCGGGCGGCAGGGTCGGATGACAGCGGCAGCGGGCCTGGATGGAGGTCTTCTCGTCCGCGCTGATGACGTACTCGTCGTCGCCGAGCGGGACGCCCCGCCAGGTACGGGCATACAGGTCCAGTACACGCTCGGCCTTCGGGCGGAAGTCCGGGTCGGTGACGAAGATCCAGGATTGGTACTGCCACGGTTTGATCGCGTCGTCGCCCAGCCAGCGACGGACAGTGGAGGCGGAGATCGAGCTGGCGATGGACCGGGCGACGACTTCGCGGGCAAGCTCCGGGCACGACCAACGCGCCAGCGGCACCCCTGTCTCGGCGGGCAGCCGGCAGGCCAGAGCCTTGACCTGGGCGGCCTGGAGCGCGGTGAACGAGGGGGGCCTGCCCGACCGGTCGAGGTCGCCCAGCCCGGCGAGCCCGTGCTCGGCGAACCGGCCGCGCCAGCGGCGGACCGTGTCCAGATGCAGACCCGTCTCCCGGGCGATGCGCGCGTTGGCGCGTCCGCGCGCCGCGTGCAGCACCACCTGCGCGCGCATCCGCAGCCGGTACTCGGTCTTGTGGCCGTAGGCCATCAGCTTCAGTCGCTCGCGCTCGGCGGCGCGCAGGGTGATCGTGCGGGCGACGGCAACAGGCAATGCAGGCGGGCCAATCCGGAGAAGTGGATCACAACAGGCCGAAGCTTGCCGTATCCGGTCCGTGGCCCCTCGGGCAGGATGGGCGCCATGCCCACGCCCTCGGAACACACCCGCCTCTCGCTGGAAGCCCGCCTCGGCGAGCAGGCCCGCGCCGTCTGGCCCCAGATTGCGCAGTTGCATGTCCGACACCGCGGAGCGTTCGCCTACGTGGAGGCCGAACTGGCCGACGGCGAACGGGTCAAGCTGATGCGACTGCGCTACACCGGCACCGTCAGCAAGAGGTGGGGCTTCGCCCCCTACTACGCCAGTGGCGACCGCTACGAAGACTCCCTGCTGCCCACCGGCAGCCCCACCGGCACCCCCGCGGAGGCGCTCGACTGCGCCTGCGAGCTCCACATCGCTGCAGTCGACATCTGACCCACTACCAGGCACAACGCCGGATCCGAAGTCAACCCCCGAAGGACTTACGGAGCCGACCACTTAGCGGTCTCCGACCCGGCAGGACACACCACTCGCTTCGCCTACGATGCCCACGGACGGCTCACCTCCGTCACTGACGCTCTCGGCGCCGTCGTCACAGTGATTTCCGGCTCTCCTGTCGGATCCGTGGGTCATCGGTTCGCGGGTTGACGTCCTGGTAGGTGGGGTCGGTGTCCGCCGAGGCTGAGCATGGCGAGGGCGATGAGGGCGGTGGGGTTCTTGAAGCCGAAGGCGATGCGGGTGATGAGCCGGATCTTGGTGTTCATCGATTCGACGAGTCCGTTGGACAGGCCGTGCTCGGCCGCTGCGGTGATCGCGTCCCAGTGCCGGACGATGGAGCGTTGCAGGTCGACGAAGGCGTCGATGCGGCAGCGGCGGGCCCACAGCACCCAGTCCCACAGAGCCTCGGGGGTGTCGGTGCCGGACTTCAGGGCGAGACGGAGTCCCTCCTTCAGGAGGTAGGCGCGGTGGAGGACGGGATGGGCCTTGGCGACGAACTCCAGCTGGGAACGCTGGTACTGCGTGAGATCTTCGGGGTTCTTCCACAGCGCGAAGCGGGCCTTCTTCAGCGACTTCGATCCCGGCGTGGCCCGGCCCTTGCCCTTGCGCTCGGCGTTCCAGACCTCACGGCGCACGACGTCCAGGGCGTCGGTCGCCCACTTCACCGTGTGGAAGGGGTCCATCACGCGCACAGCGTCGGGGCAGTGTGCGGCAACCGGGCCGGTGACCCAGTCCGCCGCGTCGGCCGACACATGCGTGATCCCCGCGGAGCGTTCAGGGCCGAGGAGGTCGAAGAACTTGTTCAAGGTGGCCCTGTCCCGCCCGGGTTCGGCCCACAGCAGACGGCCCGAATCATGGTCCACGACGACAGTCAGGTACTTGTGCCGCTTCTTGTAGCTGATCTCGTCGATCCCGATCCGCCGCAGTCCGGCCAGCCGGTCGGCCTGCGCCTCGGCATCCGACCAGACCCGGGCGACCACGGCGCCGACCGTGCGCCATCCGATCCGCATCAGCCGGGTGACGGCCGTCTTCGAGCAGCAGGTGGCCAGCCAGGCGGCCTGCGCGTCGAAGGCGTAGGTGTGGCCGGCCCGGTGCCGGGCCCAGGGCACCGCCGCCACGGTCACCCCGTGCTCGGGGCAGGACACCCGCGGCGCGTCGGCCTCGATGAACGCCTTGAGTACCCCGACGTCCAGGGCCCGCCAGCGACGGCGTCCCTCTCCGGCGTCGTACTTCGCCGCCTTGCGGCCGCACACCCCGCACCGCTGCCGCCGTCCCCGAGCCGGACGGGCATGAGCGACGATCACCAGATCGTCGCCGCTGTCGGCCTCCTCGGCCTCGACCTGCTCGATCACCGTCTTTTCGACATCGAGCAGCCTGGCCCATATCCTCGTGTTCCGCACGCCGTACCTGGTTCTTCCGTTTCGTACCTTCAGCAGTCGAAACGTACTCCGGGTGCGGCGTGTTCTGCGCATACCCCCAGGTCAGCGACCCACGGAAGCGACAGGAGAGCCTGATTTCCGACGCGGCGGGGCTGCCGTTAGAAGTCACCGATCCAGTGGGCGGCAGAACCCGCTACGAGCGCGACGCCCTCGGCCGGCCTGTCCGCGTCACAGACCCAATGGGCGCGGTGACTCAACTCCAGTGGACTGCGGACGGTGAACTGGCCTGCCGTATAGGACCGGACGGCGGAACCGAAGCGTGGACCTACGATGGCGAAGGCAACCGCACAAGTCATACCGACCCCATGGGCCAGGTCACCAGCTTCGAATACACGCACTTCGAGCTGCCGATGGCGCGCACTGGCCCGGACGGCGCTCACTACGAATTCGACCATGACACCGAGCTACGGCTGACGCGGGTCACCAACCCCCAGGGATTGACCTGGTCCTACGCCTACGATCCGGTCGGCCGATTGATCTCCGAAACGGACTTCGACGGTCGCACTCTCACCTATACCCAACGTCGCTCTATTAGATGGCCGTCGCCATGTCTTTGAGTGTCGGTGACGTCGTTTCCTGCGGGGCGAGTTGCAGGGGTCTCGGCTTCGCCCGCGGCTTGCGTGGTCGTCGTTCTTCGGGGAAGAGCGAGAGGCTGATCGTGTGGGTGACCTTGGTGGTGGCGGGCTCGTCCGGTTTGAGGGTGCGGTATCCGGTGGTGCTGCGTTTGGTGGCGCGGGGTGCGGCACGTCCGGGGCGGGGACGGACGGCCTCGCGGGTCAGGTCGGCCTGGATGTCACGGATCCTGGCGGCCAGTTGCCGAGGGGGGAAAGTCCGCGCCGACGGAACGTCGGGCGGCGGCGAGGGTGTTCTTGAAGCTGATGTGCGAGACGGGGAGGTTCGCGTGGTGGGCGGCGTCCACGGCCAGGTCGTGTACGGCCTGGTAGACGCAGAGCATGGCCCACAGTTCCTGCTCGACCATGGCGGGACTGTTGGACCGGAGGGTCGCGGTGCGTCCTCCCCGCTGTTCGATCTTGATGTGCTTGAAGATCGTCTCGCTGGTCCAGCGGGCGGTGTACAGCTCTGCCAGCTCTGCGGCGGGTGCCGCCTCGGGGTCCAGGAGCGTGGTGATCAGGCAGAACAGCTCCGAGGTCTCCTCACTGTCGCCGTCCGCGCCGATCGTGGTGGTGACCACGGTGTACTCCACGGCGCGCACGGTGATCCGGGCGCCGCGCGGCCCGTTCAGGCGGGTGAGGAAGGTGCCGTCGGCCAGAACCTCATGCGGCCGCAGGGTGAAGGAATCCGAGACCCGCCACAGGAGTTCGGCCCCGGTGACCGCGGCTGCCCGCCACAGCTCATAGGCTGGAAAGCCCCGGTCGGCCATCAACAGGATGCCTTCCCGCAGGTGCACCAGGAGGCGGGCGGCCAAGGTGCGCTCGCCGACGGCGAAGGAGTCGAAGACCGCACCGATCAACGCCTTCGTGCCGCACTCCACCAGCGCGAGGAGCCTCACCTGCGGGTACGGTCCAGGCCGATTTCCGTTGGAGGCACGGGTGTAGGCGGCAGCGTTCGCCTCGCTGTCAGGAACGTCCAGCAGTGTGCCGTCCATGGAGGTCAGCCGCAGCCCGCGCCAGAAAGCCCCCGGCGTGGCCGCAGTGCCGGTGCAACCGGCGACCCGGTCGAAGAGCAGTCGCAGCGGCCCCGCACCCAGCCGGGCCCGCGCCGTTGTCAGAGACCCCGTGCGCGCCGGACGCCACACCTCCCGCGCCCGGCGCGGCCAGTGCTCCACCAACTCCCGCAGCACCAGGCCGTATCCGTCACCGCTGAACAGCCACATCGTCAGGACGAAATACACCATCAGCCGGGCCGGCAACGACCGGGTCCGCTCCTCGCGCGCCCCCGCCTCATCGACCACGAAGTCGACCAGCTCGGGCGTGAACGTACGCGACAGCACCCCCATCCGGACCCGCTCCGGGTACGTCTCACCAACTATGTGATCTCTCGGCACAAGACCGAGACTCTACGCGATCATGAACTAAGCGAGCGACGTTGCACCTATACCCGCGACGCGGCGGGACAGATCACGGTCCGTACCAACGCACTCGGGGAAGCCCTCGCCTACAAACGAGATGCGCTCGGTCGCGTAGTGTCCAAGGATGCGGCAGGCGCGGTTACTACCTACGCCTATGACAGAGCCGGACGCATGATCCGGGCAACTGGGCCGGACAGTGAGCTGATCTACCAGTATGACCGTCGCGGTCTGGTGAAAACGGGCTCTCCTGTCGCTTCCGTGGGTCGCTGACCTGGGGGTATGCGCAGAACACGCCGCACCCGGAGTACGTTTCGACTGCTGAAGGTACGAAACGGAAGAACCAGGTACGGCGTGCGGAACACGAGGATATGGGCCAGGCTGCTCGATGTCGAAAAGACGGTGATCGAGCAGGTCGAGGCCGAGGAGGCCGACAGCGGCGACGATCTGGTGATCGTCGCTCATGCCCGTCCGGCTCGGGGACGGCGGCAGCGGTGCGGGGTGTGCGGCCGCAAGGCGGCGAAGTACGACGCCGGAGAGGGACGCCGTCGCTGGCGGGCCCTGGACGTCGGGGTACTCAAGGCGTTCATCGAGGCCGACGCGCCGCGGGTGTCCTGCCCCGAGCACGGGGTGACCGTGGCGGCGGTGCCCTGGGCCCGGCACCGGGCCGGCCACACCTACGCCTTCGACGCGCAGGCCGCCTGGCTGGCCACCTGCTGCTCGAAGACGGCCGTCACCCGGCTGATGCGGATCGGATGGCGCACGGTCGGCGCCGTGGTCGCCCGGGTCTGGTCGGATGCCGAGGCGCAGGCCGACCGGCTGGCCGGACTGCGGCGGATCGGGATCGACGAGATCAGCTACAAGAAGCGGCACAAGTACCTGACTGTCGTCGTGGACCATGATTCGGGCCGTCTGCTGTGGGCCGAACCCGGGCGGGACAGGGCCACCTTGAACAAGTTCTTCGACCTCCTCGGCCCTGAACGCTCCGCGGGGATCACGCATGTGTCGGCCGACGCGGCGGACTGGGTCACCGGCCCGGTTGCCGCACACTGCCCCGACGCTGTGCGCGTGATGGACCCCTTCCACACGGTGAAGTGGGCGACCGACGCCCTGGACGTCGTGCGCCGTGAGGTCTGGAACGCCGAGCGCAAGGGCAAGGGCCGGGCCACGCCGGGATCGAAGTCGCTGAAGAAGGCCCGCTTCGCGCTGTGGAAGAACCCCGAAGATCTCACGCAGTACCAGCGTTCCCAGCTGGAGTTCGTCGCCAAGGCCCATCCCGTCCTCCACCGCGCCTACCTCCTGAAGGAGGGACTCCGTCTCGCCCTGAAGTCCGGCACCGACACCCCCGAGGCTCTGTGGGACTGGGTGCTGTGGGCCCGCCGCTGCCGCATCGACGCCTTCGTCGACCTGCAACGCTCCATCGTCCGGCACTGGGACGCGATCACCGCAGCGGCCGAGCACGGCCTGTCCAACGGACTCGTCGAATCGATGAACACCAAGATCCGGCTCATCACCCGCATCGCCTTCGGCTTCAAGAACCCCACCGCCCTCATCGCCCTCGCCATGCTCAGCCTCGGCGGACACCGACCCCACCTACCAGGACGTCAACCCGCGAACCGATGACCCACGGATCCGACAGGAGAGCCTGAAAACGGAGTCCGCCGACGGGCGCGCCATGACCTATGCCTATGACGCCCTCGGTCGACGCACCCAGCGCACAACACCCACCGGGCATGTCACGACGTACGGCTACAACGCAGCGGGACACACGACACGCCTGACGGCCGACGGCCACAGCATCTCCTTCACTCACGACATGGCCGGCCGGGAAACCGAGCGGGACTTCGGTGGTGGTCTTACTCTCAACGTCGCTCTATTAGATGGCCGTCGCCATGTCTTTGAGTGTCGGTGACGTCGTTTCCTGCGGGGCGAGTTGCAGGGGTCTCGGCTTCGCCCGCGGCTTGCGTGGTCGTCGTTCTTCGGGGAAGAGCGAGAGGCTGATCGTGTGGGTGACCTTGGTGGTGGCGGGCTCGTCCGGTTTGAGGGTGCGGTATCCGGTGGTGCTGCGTTTGGTGGCGCGGGGTGCGGCACGTCCGGGGCGGGGACGGACGGCCTCGCGGGTCAGGTCGGCCTGGATGTCACGGATCCTGGCGGTCAGTTGCCGAGGGGGGAAAGTCCGCGCCGACGGAACGTCGGGCGGCGGCGAGGGTGTTCTTGAAGCTGATGTGCGAGACGGGGAGGTTCGCGTGGTGGGCGGCGTCCACGGCCAGGTCGTGTACGGCCTGGTAGACGCAGAGCATGGCCCACAGTTCCTGCTCGACCATGGCGGGACTGTTGGACCGGAGGGTCGCGGTGCGTCCTCCCCGCTGTTCGATCTTGATGTGCTTGAAGATCGTCTCGCTGGTCCAGCGGGCGGTGTACAGCTCTGCCAGCTCTGCGGCGGGTGCCGCCTCGGGGTCCAGGAGCGTGGTGATCAGGCAGAACAGCTCCGAGGTCTCCTCACTGTCGCCGTCCGCGCCGATCGTGGTGGTGACCACGGTGTACTCCACGGCGCGCACGGTGATCCGGGCGCCGCGCGGCCCGTTCAGGCGGGTGAGGAAGGTGCCGTCGGCCAGAACCTCATGCGGCCGCAGGGTGAAGGAATCCGAGACCCGCCACAGGAGTTCGGCCCCGGTGACCGCGGCTGCCCGCCACAGCTCATAGGCTGGAAAGCCCCGGTCGGCCATCAACAGGATGCCTTCCCGCAGGTGCACCAGGAGGCGGGCGGCCAAGGTGCGCTCGCCGACGGCGAAGGAGTCGAAGACCGCACCGATCAACGCCTTCGTGCCGCACTCCACCAGCGCGAGGAGCCTCACCTGCGGGTACGGTCCAGGCCGATTTCCGTTGGAGGCACGGGTGTAGGCGGCAGCGTTCGCCTCGCTGTCAGGAACGTCCAGCAGTGTGCCGTCCATGGAGGTCAGCCGCAGCCCGCGCCAGAAAGCCCCCGGCGTGGCCGCAGTGCCGGTGCAACCGGCGACCCGGTCGAAGAGCAGTCGCAGCGGCCCCGCACCCAGCCGGGCCCGCGCCGTTGTCAGAGACCCCGTGCGCGCCGGACGCCACACCTCCCGCGCCCGGCGCGGCCAGTGCTCCACCAACTCCCGCAGCACCAGGCCGTATCCGTCACCGCTGAACAGCCACATCGTCAGGACGAAATACACCATCAGCCGGGCCGGCAACGACCGGGTCCGCTCCTCGCGCGCCCCCGCCTCATCGACCACGAAGTCGACCAGCTCGGGCGTGAACGTACGCGACAGCACCCCCATCCGGACCCGCTCCGGGTACGTCTCACCAACTATGTGATCTCTCGGCACAAGACCGAGACTCTACGCGATCATGAACTAAGCGAGCGACGTTGGTCTTACTCTTGCCTCCGCTTGGGACGCTGCGAGCCGCCTCAACGCACAGCGACTCGCCACCGGCGGCGATATCCTCAACGCCCGCGCATACACCTATCGTGCCGATGGTCACGTCACCGCCCTCGATGACACCCTGCGCGGTCTCCAGCGCTTCGACCTGGATGCGGGCGGCAGAGTAACACAAGTCACTGCCACCAATTGGACCGAATCCTATGCGTATGACATCGCCGGGAACCAGACCAGCGCCACCTGGTCCGCACATCTATGCGGCGGTGCTGCGAGAGGTGACCGTGTCCACACGGGCACCCAGTTGCTGCGCGCGGGAGCCAACACCTACACATACGACGCCTTGGGGCGTTTGGTGCGACGACGCAAGGCTCCCCCATCGAAGAAGGCGGAAATCTGGAGCTACTCCTACAATGCCGACGACCAACTCACTGCAGTCACGACTCCGGACGGCACACAGTGGCGCTACCGTTACGACCCCCTTGGCCGCCGATCCGCCAAAGAGCGGATCACCACGGACGGTACGGGTTCTACGGAACAGACCACCTTCACCTGGGACGGCTCAGTCCTGGCGGAACAGACCACCAGTGACCCCGAACACCTTCCCCACCAGGTCACCCTCACGTGGGACCACCATGGTCTGACACCGCTCTCACAGACCGAACGCCTCACCGAGGAAGCCACCAAGCGTGAAATCGACAGCCGCTTCTTCGCTATCGCCACAGATCTGATCGGTACACCGACCGAACTCGTCAGCGAATCCGGCGACATCGCGTGGCACACACGCAGCACGCTCTGGGGTGACACCACGTGGAACGCGGATGCCACTACGTACACCCCGCTCCGTTTTCCCGGGCAGTACTACGATCCGGAAACTGGCTTCCACTACAACCACCACCGCTACTACGATCCACAAACCGCTCGCTACACCACACCTGATCCGCTGGGTCTCGCGCCGGCCCCGAACCCAGCGACCTACGTACACAATCCTCTGACTTGGGCCGACCCTCTCGGACTCACGCCCTATCCGCCCAAGGGAGAGCATTCCAATCCGTTCGGCCACAGAGCCGACGCCGAAAGAGCCGCTTTCGAGGCCGCCGGAGTACCGTACGGCGAAACCCCGGTCGCCGAGTGGACTGTAACTGGCGACAAAAGCTTGAAGCACGTACCGGGGTACACCTATTCAGGCGATGCGTCTCACTGGGGAAATTTCCGTCAGTTCGAGACGGATCAGGGGTCCAGAGTGGTCGTGGAGCATACTCACGACCCTGCTGGTCAGCACTTCCATGCAGGAAAGCCCAAGATCGACGATTCTCGAGAACTAGTCAATTTCGGCTGGGACAACGGGAGGGTCCAACGGTCGGACGGCTCCCTCGGATATCCCGAGGACATGGAAAGATACGGAAAGATCAACAAGCCGGGCGGGGACCACCACTTCTTCTATAGCGGGAACTGACGGAAACCGGCTGGAATCACCCAGAAGGAGAAGCAGATGGAAGCTGCGTTCAGCACGGAGAAACCGTCCTGGCAGCGCACCCTCGAAGCCTGTGGACTGCTAGCCATCGGGACGGGAGCTCCCTGTCCTGTGCCTGCCGTCCTGACTGCCATCCACGCGGTGACGGGGGTCGAGGTCAGGCCGACTGCGGCGATTGCGGAGTCACATGCTGACGTTATGGCGGAACTTGACCGTCAATGGCTGGCCAATACGTCCACATTGCCTCTCGTGTCGGGTGCAGGGAAACTCCTCATCGTCCCGCCGGGACCCGGCGGCAGTGCGGCAGGGTGGGTCCTCGTCAAGGATTCCGTCGGGACGGGGCTGCCGTCTCGCGTGGCCGGCGCGACAGGCTCGCCGGAGCTTCTGGCACTGTCGGTGGATGGTCGCTACTTGTGCGCGGTCACGTCCGAGGAGGACGAGTTCTGGATCGTCACGCGCGTCCTCATCTAACCTCGATCTTGCATGACGGTCCGCCGACGGAGTCGGTGGACCGTTTCGCTTGGTGCGGCCGAGGGTTGGGTTTGCTGGCGGCCCGAGTGTCGCTTCGGGCCAGCGCCGGGTTCCGCTGTCCGGGGCGGGTGCTGTTGTGGTCGGGGCGGTGGAGGACTGCTGGCCAGCCGGGGTTGGGCAAGAGTGTGAGCCTTCGAGGACGGCGGTGAACTCGTCGGTCCGGGGTCAGTGGTGGGCAGGGCGGAAAACCTGGCGGCTGCTGGTGGAGGCGAGCACGGCGGCCGCGGAGAGCAGGCGGAACCACAGGCGGCGGCGTTCCCGAAGCCGGGCCTTGTCGGTCAGGCGAACTCGACGCTCTCGAGCCAGACCGTGTTCGGGGCTGCTCGGCGGAGGAGCAGGTTACGCAGGCCGGTGGTCCGGGCGGCCCCGATCCGGTCCTCCGCCGGGACGGTCGAGGAGGTTGAGGAGTACATCGGCACCCGCAACTGCGAGAGCAGTTCGACATCGCGCTGAAGCTGATCCGCAGCGCGGTGGAGAAGAACAGCCACGTACGCGGCCTACCTGCGTGGTTCGTTCGGTGCCGGCTGGAGCCGCTTCCCGAGCGTGGTGCACGTCGCGCTCAACGGCGAGCCCACCACTCGCGCCAGCGGGGTGGCAAAGGCCAGTTCTCGTGCACGGTGAGTTCTGATCCGTCTCCAGGGCGTCTCGTTTGGTGTCGCCGGATAGCAATCCCGCAGTGACGTCAGGCGCGGCATCACCCAAGGAACGACAACCGCACCTTTCAGTTCTGGATGTCCACGTTCGTGCCCACCAACCTCCGTTAGGACAACACTGCCCCTGCCACTGCGGCACATGCGTTCAACCCCCAGGTGAAGGCTGGCGTCGGGGAACCGTGCTTGAGCCGTGAAGGACGCCCCAGGTCAGCCATGACCAGCTTGCTTCTGTCGGCACGCCCCCTGGACGTCGCATTGCCGGGCCCGCCCCATGCGAGTCCGCGTCGCGCGACCAGTTCGCCCTGGTCGCCGGTATCAACACCGACACCGTGATCGACCTGGTCGAAGCCGTCGGCGGTATCCACGTACGGCACACCTGCGAGATCGGGTCACTCCGCCAGCACGATCGTGTGCGGTGTCGGCGTCAGCTGCGCCCGATAGCGGCGGATGCCCCAGCTACGGTGCTCCAGCTCCGCCGCGACCAGCACCTCGGCCGTGTTCATACAGTCGGGCACGAGCTCCACCAGCGCGGCCACCGGGTGATCACCGACCAGCGGGAATCCTTTGACTCGTCGGAACTCCCACTGCGGGTTCGGCTGGGAAGCTCCGTGGCCCCGGACGATCCATTCATCCCTCGTCGGTCCCGAACCTGGCGGCTTCTCCACCCCTACATCCAGCACTCCCGTCGTGACCGTGAAGCTCACGCCGGTTCCGAGGCCGGGGACCGGGTGGGTACGCTCGCCAGGGTCGATCAGGCGCGCGATCGGCTGTGCCTCACGCTCCGGTGTCGACAGTGCGACACCCAGGGAGGCATGGCGGAATACGCCTCTGCTCGCCGGTGTCTCGGGGCGAAACGAGCACACCATGAGCAGTTGCCGGAACTCCCGGTCGGGTGTGGCGCTCAGATAGGACAGCCAGCCGGCCGGTGCGCCCGCATGGTCGGCGGGCAGTAGGTCCCAGCCGAAGGTGAGCCTGCCACGCAGCGGTGCGTCATCCGCTGGGCTGCCGAGCGTACGCTCCGGCACGAGTTCGACGTCGCGCAGCCGAATCTCGGTCATGCGGTGGCTCCCTTGTTCCTACCGTGCACATAGCTGAACGCTCCCCAGTCACGGTACTGGGGATATGCGGCACGCGTGGCGAGTTGGGCACCGCGGAAGGCCTGCTCCGGGTCAGTGCCGCGCGCGACTCGTTGATGCAGGTGGTGGTAGAAGTACGTGGCCGGTTCCGGGCGTACGGGCCACAGGCATCCGACGACGGCCTGGGCTCCGGCGGTGATCAGTGCCGAGGGGATGCCACGAACGTTGTCACCGCGGTCGAATCGGCCGAGCGCCGACTCGCAAGCGGCGAGCGTGACAAGGCGGACGCCGCGCAGGTCGACATCCAGGAAGTCGTAGGCGAACATGCGGCCGTCGTCGTCGCCGTCCGGCGCGAGATAGAGGCAGTGCATCCACGGCGCGTGCTCGTCCAGTACCCCGTGTACGGCGATGTGGACGACGTCCGCCACGGCCATCTCCGAGCGCAGCCTGTCGCGAGTGGCCGCACGACCGGTGAGGGCTTCCGCGCCTACCGCCTCGGCGACCTTCCGTGCGTGCTCCTCCAGCGCCGGTTCGGCATGCAGACCGAAGGGAACACCGCCGGCAGCGGAGGCCAGCACAACGGTGCGGCCCTCACGCGCAGGTACTTCGGCGGGTGCCAGGGCTTCGAGGCCGGCGATCGTCGTGACTGTCCAGTCGTCGGCAATCAGACGGCCGCCCATGCGGCACAGCGGTAGGGGCAGGTAGTGCAGGGCGCCGTGCGGCCAGGCCAGGATTCGGTCCTTGCCCCGGGCACGCCACTTGTCCCACAGGTCGCTGCCTCCGAGCGGCATGCCGGTCGACTCCAGCAGCCGAGTGCCTTCCGGTGTCACGTGGCCGAACAGCGGGTCGCGTTCGATCTCCGTCCGGATCGCCTCGACGCGGTCCGCATCCGGGTGCCGGTCGTTGTTCTCGTCCGCGCCCTCTCCGAGGTGCACCACGAGCTCCCGCCCCTGCCTGGTGACCGCGAGCAGCACGGTCGCGCCGTGCACCGCCGCGGGCAGGAACCACGTCAACAGCACCGTTCGATCATCCAGCAGATCATGTGCCTTGGCCCAGATGTGCTGGTCGTCGATGAGCGCTGTCGAACGCCGACGCAGCTCGTCGTCGATGAACGACGAGATGCGCCACCGCAGATTCCGAGCGATCTGCGTGTGGTCGTGGCCGCCAGGACGATGATCGGCGTCCACCGCGTTCAGCAGGTTCAGCAAGGCGCTGCCTGCGGCGGTGGGCTCCTCCCAGTCACGCAACTTGGCGAGGAAGTGCTGGATGTGCGCGGGCAGCACGAGCGGGCCTTCGATGCGCCACCACGCGCCCAGTTCCGAACCCTTGCCCGCTTGATGCAGGCCGAGTAACAGCCCCATCGGCAGCGTCTCGCTCTCCGCGGTGAGCTGCCAGACCGCCGAGTGCACAAGGTCTCGCAGTATGGCGCCGAGTTCGGGCGCGCCGATGGTGTCGAAGTTCGGCGCGTCAACGATGATCGCGTACAACGCGTTCCTGAGTTCATCGCCGCGGAGGTTGCCCAGCTGCTGCACAAGCGGCACCAGGCTCGCTTGGGCCAATTCCCCGAAGTCGAGTGAGGCGTAGGAGAGCGCCGCATACGTGTAATAGCCCCATGGGAACGGGACAGGGCTGGAGACCGGCTCTCCCGCCTCTGCCGACTGGTAGTACAGATCGGCCGTGAGCAGCCGGACCTCTTCGCTCCGGGCGTCGCCCGCCTGGCGCAGGAGGGTGAGCCCCCGTGCCGGCTGCCCCCGATCGCGGGCGTGTGCGGCCGCATGCAACAAGGCCGCAGATCGCTGCGCCGGTGTCCAGAACTCCGGGATCGACACCGACAGTTCCTGGTGGGGACCCGGGCATTCGCTCGGGTCGTCGGGCAACACGTGGAGCCTGGCCTCGATCAGTTGCCTGCGATGGGCGGAGGCCCACCGAATGTCGAGCTGCCCAGCCCAGTCCAATACGGTTCGCAGCAGCCGTCGGTCGGCCCGTTCCCGGGCCAGGTTGACGCCTTGGCTGATCACCTTCGCGGTCACCGTACTCCCGTGGGCGGCGACGAAATCGGCCGGTGGGGTACCGAATACCTTGTTGAGCAGCCGGTCGGTCGTCTCCGGGGGCGCCCCGTCCACCGTCCTGATGAGGAACAGCGCGAGGTCCGGCTCCTCGTCGGCGGAAGAGTCGTGCCATGCCGCGAGCGCGGCGCGAGCAGCACCACGGTGGACTCCCTCCTCGTCCGCGAGGATCTGCGCCAGTATCGCCAGCAGCCGGCCCCGCCTCACCCCACCATCCAGCTCCAGCGCACGCACCACCAGGTGTCCCGCTTCTGCCACCAGCCGATGGGACTCCTTCTGGAAGGGTTCCTCTTCGGTGAACCACGTGCGGTACAGGTCCGCGGTCAGCCGAGCGGACCATGTGGTCAGCAGCGGCTCACGAGCGTAGTCGTCAGCGGCCGAGTCCTCCTGCCCCCTGACGGCCATCCGCAACCGGGCGGCAGCCAGCAGCGCGGCTTCCAGGTCGGCGGTGTCGCTCAGTTCGTCGACCAGCCGAGCCGCCAAGGCTTCGGACTCCTCGAACACCACGCGGTCGCACCGGTCCGCGACCAACTGGGTGCCCGCCTCGACGGTCTGGAACGCCGCGACCCGCCAGGCAGCCTCCATCGCGCAGGCGTCGGCGACCTCGGCGACCAGTCGCCAGTAGACGTACATGAACTCCACCAGGCCGCGGTGATCGAGGAACTCGTCCCGGAACAGCAGCTCCACCATCGCCTCGGTGGACAGCGCGCCGTGCTCCGCCAGGGCCTGCCGCATCTCCTCCACTTCGCGCGCCCGTCGTTTCGCCTCGTCCAGCGACATGATCCGGTCGGACACGTACTGGGCCAGCTCCATGAGCACGCCGACCGGGTCGATCACGAAGGTGACCGTAGGCTCGCCGTCCGCCTCGCCGTCAGGCCCACCGAAGCGCACAAGGCCGGCGCAGACCTCCCCCCACCGTGTTTCGAAGACCAGCGCGCCGAGTGGATCGTCTGTGGCAGGCAGCACGTGGGACACGATCAGCATGACTGAACCCAAAGCATCCGCCGCCTCCCACCACCCTGCCGGCCGTTCCACGTCGAGGTCATGCACGAAGAGCGCGCCGTCGGAATCCCGGACGGACAGCACACCGTCTTCGTCTTGCGTCACACACCACCGGGGAGCGAGGGGGTGGCTGAACGGCAATTCGTCCAGTGAGAGGAGCATCGGGAGGCCCCGCACGTACGCGCGGGTGAACAGGCTGCCTCCTGACCCGCCACCAGTGAAGAACGGGCTGATGCCGGCCAGGCCGACGGCCAGGCCGGCATGCCGGACACCCTCCACATCGGCAAGGAACGCCCACCCGGTGACCTTGCGTGACAGTCTCACGCCCTCCCCCTTCGTCGCACGAAAACTACTCGAGCACTTCCTTTCAGGGGCAGCCCTTGCCGCGATCAGCCACCGCGGGCCGAGCGAGCCCCCGGCAGTCCCCGCCTGCCTCGTTGGTCAGCGCACACAAGTGGCGGGGTGTTGACTCGTCATGCCGGGCTTCAGCCGACAGCCCGCCGCGGTAGCTGTCAAGTCAAATGAAACGATTGTGCGGCTATGAACTGTGTTGTTGTGATTCGTGTCGTCGGGTGGGGTCGTTGATCCATGCCTGCTGGGGGATCTTCGGTGGCACGGGCCGGTGGTTGAAGCGTTCGGGGTGCTGCTCGAACGCGACCGTGAGGGTGGTCGCCCGTTGCTCGCGGACGAGGTCGGCGGTGCCGAAATGGACGCTGGCCGGGGTGTGGTAGCCGATCCCGGAGTGCCGGTGGACGTGGTTGTAGTGCGAGATGAACGCGTCCATCCACTCGCGTGCGTGGGCGAGGGAATCGAAGCGTTCGGGGTAGTCCGACTGGTACTTCGTGGTGCGGAACCGGCTCTCGCTGTACGGGTTGTCGTTGCTGACCCTGGGTCTGGAGTGGCTTCGGGTGACGCCCAGGTCGAGAAGCGTCTGGGAGACCTGCCTGGAGGTCATCGAGGTGCCGCGGTCGGCGTGAACGGTGTGCGGCACGATCCCGTTGCGGTCGATCGCCTCTTGGATCAACTCCTCGGCTCGCGCCGCTGATTCGGCCTGCTCGACGGTGTGGCCGACGACATAGCGGGAGTAGATGTCGAGGATCACGTAGCCGTGGAACCAGACTCCCTTCGCCGGGCCGGCCAGGCGGGTGATGTCCCAGCTCCAGACCTGGGAAGGCCCGTCGGCGACGAGTTCGGGAATGGTGCGGGGAGGATGGGTGGCCCTCCGGCGGCGTTCGCCGTCCTGACCGGCTTCCTTCAGGATCCGGTACATCGTGCGCTCGGAACAGTGGTAACGGCCCTCGTCCAGCTCGCGGGCATAGACCTGCGCGGGCGGCAGGTCCACGTACTCGGGCCGGTTCATCAGCTCCAGCACCGCCCGCCGCTCGGCCGCCGACAGCGCGTTGACCGGCGCCGGACGCGGAGCCTTCGGCCTGGGCGGGGCCGGGTTGAGCCGCCGGTGGTGGGTGGCCCGGGAGCGTCCCGTCAGACGGCACGCCACCACGATGCCCACGTGCGGAGCGAGCTGCTCGACCAGGGCGTGCAGATGATGTTCGAGGACGTCGTTCAGTCCGCGCTGTCGGAGACCGATTCCAACAGCGCGACAGCTTTTCCCAGCACCTCCACCGCGGCGCGGTTCTTCGCCAGCTCCTTCTCCAGCCGTTCCACCTGCCTGCGCAGCCTGTCGTTCTCCGCCTCGGCCGGGTGCTTCCTCGGGCGGGCGGGGCTGGTGCGGTGATCGGTCAGCTTCTCCAGCGCGCCCGCATCCCTGGCCTGCCGCCACTCGATGATGTGCGAGTGGTACAGCCTCTCCCGGCGCAGGACAGCGCCCTTGTCCCCGGCGGGGGCCGCGTCGTACTCGGCGACGATCCGCAGCTTGTACTCGGGGGCGAAACGGCGGCGCTTCGGCTTCGGCGCCGGATCCTGCCCGGCGGGCTTGGTGCTGGTCATGCGGGTGGTTCTCCTGTCGTACCCGCCCACAATATCTGATCATTTCGGGGCGTCTCACCCAACGGTGTCAGAGAGGGCCGCGGCGACGGAGCAGGCGCCTGGCGTACGGACCGGCCCTGTGACTTGGAGTTCCTCGCGGGATCCGTGGCGCCGGAGACCTCGCAGTCGGCCGCCTGGCCGATGATGCGCGTCCCGACGGATTCGGCGGTAGTGGGCACGTTCTCTTGGTGACGCTCGCGCGCGACAGTCGCCGCGCTTCGAGCAGGCACTTGCCGTGTCCGGCGTTCGACCGCGTTGAGGTCCGTACCGCGCATCCTCTCGTCGTTCGAGCGTACATCTGCGGCACGCTCCGGCTGAGCGATCTTGGTCAGCCCAGGAAGCTCAGTCGGACTTGACGGTTGGCGTTGTCCTTATTGGTGTCCGCCAACCTCCGCTAGGACAACCCTCAGCGTAGCTGTGAGGCTTGTCGATGCGAGAGCCTCGAAGCATGGCTGCGGGCCGGGCCCTTGCCAAGGGAGCCTTGGTCGGAGCCGACTCCGCGCTGGCGGTCAGCGGCCGTCACCAGACTCATCGTGTGGTGACAGCCAAGGCACTCGCACGCCGCCATGCAGGAGGTACTGTCGGGACGAGGGTTCCTGGCTGCCCGGCCGAGACGGTGCTGTTCAGCCTGGCCCGGGGGATGCACAGCGTCTCGACGGTGTATGTGCCACCCGTGGTGGTGCCCATCGCCCGGGCGGTAGAAGCCTGGGACCGGTGGTGTACGCCTCCGACTTCCTCGTCCTCGGTCGGTGCAGGTCGCCCTGGGCATCGCCACCGGCCCGCGTTCCACGTCCCCCTCAGCGTCGCCCCCACCCACGCGTATACCCCTGGACCGCCCGGGTGCGGCCGCACCGCTCGCCTGGGCGAGACACGGGCGAAGGCCGGTCGTGCCCCGGTCGTGGGCTTGCCCGAAGGGGGCCGGCACCGGTTCGTTGGAGGCACACGGCGACTCGGGGGTGAGGAGATGGACGTCGGGAGCGCGGGCGCGCTGATCGTGGCGGTCGTCGGGGTTGTCGGGACCCTGCTGTCGGCCCTGCTCACGCAGCGGGCCGCCGACCGCAGTCTGCAGCGGGAGCAGGAGCGGGCCGATCGGGCTCAGGCACGAGCTCGTGAGGCGGAGGAACTGCGCGCCTGTTACGTCGCCCTCAACGCCTCCTCCCGGCAGTACCTGGCCGCGCTGACGGACCAGCTGCACGCTCTGCTCCGCGCGGATGAGGCGCCGGAGGTGCGGCAGCGCCTCACCGAGGCCCGGGACCTGCACCGCGATGTGTACGCGGAGGCGCAGATGCGGCTGCCCGATCCCGTCCTCGCGCCGACGGGCGCGGCCGCGCACGCGCTCGGCACCCTCTTCGGGCGGCTCCGGCGTCTGGACGACGGCGCTCCTCGTCCCGGCGACTCGCTCTCTGCGGTCCAGGAGGAGATCGACACGCTGTGGGAGCAGCTGCGGGAGCTACGGCGTGGCATGCGAGCGGATCTCGGCGTGTCACGGCGGTGCAGGCCGGGTCCGGCCGAGCCGACCTCGCCGACGCGACGGGCGAGTTCCGGTCATTGACCGGGCGAATGCCGGACAAGTGAGCGTTCGGGCTCCGCCGTGGCGGACGCCTCGCCATCATGGAGATCTTGTCGGCCCGACAGGGCCTCAAAACGTGGGGGTTCCCATGGGGGAAGAAGAGCAGACCGGCAGCGTGCTGGCACTGCAGGCCTGGGCCACCGAGGCCGTCGGACGGGCGCGGGCGCTACTGCCCGCGCCCGGCGCGAAGCCGCCGCCCTCGCGTGTCCACGACGCTTCGGTCGCCGAACTCGGCGACCTGTCCGTCCTGTTGGACCACGACCCGGAACTGCGTAGCTCGGTCACCGTCTGGCTCGGCGGTGCCCTCACCCTGCGCCATGCCGCCGGCGGCGGGACCCTGGAGGACCGGCACCGGGCGAACGGACTACTGCGGGACGTGCGCGACCCGGCGACGGAGCTCGGGGCCGCCGCGTCCGCCGAGGACCGGCGGTGGGCCTCGCTGTTCCTGCTGACGCATACCCTGCCGTTCCAGGAGATGCTGGACGGGCTCGCGCCGGAGCCGGACGTCACCGCCATCTTCGACTTGATGACGCGGCAGGGGCCGGAGGGCATTGCCGCCTTCACCGCCGAGATCGGGGAGCTGCTGGACGAGGCTGTGGAGCTGCCGCTGCCGCCGGAACTCCTCGGTGATCTGCGGCGGATGCGTGACCTCCGTGCCACTCCCTCGCCCGAGGGGTTCGCCGACATGCTCAACGGCTTCCTACCCGACGACGGCCATCCGGCCACGGAGCACGTGCGGCAGATGGTGAACCGGATGATGACCGGAATGTCCGGGGGCCGGGACGGGGAAGCGGACGGTGGGGGCGGGCGCGGGGCGCACGGAACCGGTACCACGAGCACGCCCGGGGCAGAGTCCACCGGAGATGACTCCGTCAGCGCCACCGTCCCGCCAGGACCGCCAGGACCGCCCGGCCCGGAGGAGGTCCGCCGGCTCCTCGCGGCGATGCAGGCCGTCAACACGACGTCCGTGGACTTCGTGGACCACGTGGGCGGCGGCGACCCGGCCGCCCTCAACCAGCAGCTCGGACGGCTGCGCAGCGCGCTGGACGAGCTGCCGGCTGACATGAGGGGCCGGGACGCGCTCGAGGGGCTGATGGGCCTGCTGCTCGCGGTGAGCGACGGCGCCGGCGGCACTCTCCAGGACCAGGCCGTCGGCTTCGAGCAGACCCACGCGATCACCGACTACCTGCGGCGCAAGGCGGGCAGCGACTCGATCCCGTTCGCCGACGCCTTCCCCGTGGCCGCCGACGCGCTCGCCCTGATGACCGACATCCGCGTCGCAGGCCAGAACCACGACGCGGACCGGCTCGGGAAGCTGGTGGCCCGCGCCGAGGCCCTCGTCGACGGCGTTCCCGACGACCACGACCTCCGCTCGTTCGCCCTGCTGTGCCGCGGCATGGCCGGCGCCGCGCTCGGCCGGTTCACCCTGGACGAGGAGCTGCTCCTGCGCAGCCTCACGGACATCGAGGAGGCCAAGGAGGCCGCGCAGCACAGCAGGATCCCGTTCCCGTTCGCGGAGCCGGACGACATGTTCCCGGACATCTCGACGCTCCGAAGCTACCTGACTGATGACACGACGGGCCTCCCGGAGCGGGAGGTACCACCACCGGACGCGCCTGCCGACCGGCTGCACACCGCCGCCAACCACCTCGGAATGCGCTTCGGCCTCACCCGCGACCCGGAGGACCTCGCAGCCGCCATCACCACGCTGGAACGGCTCCGCGAGCACATCCGGCAGGGCAGGGCGCCGCGCGTCGCCGCCGAGTCCCTGTGGTCGCTCTCCGAGCTCTACCGGGCTCGCTGGCGCCTGGGGCCGAACGAGGCGGATGCCGAGGCCTCCGTCGAGACGGCGACCGAGGCGCTGACCACCCTCGCCGCCGACGTCCTCCTCCAGCAGGGTGCCGAGCACCGACTGACGACCGCGCGCAACGGCGCCTCCCTCGGAGTGCGGGCCGCGCTGTGGGCAGCCATGCAGGGGCGGCCCGACCACGCGGTCGCCGCACTGGAGCTGGGCCGGGCTCTTGTCCTCCAGACGGCCGCCACCTCCCGGGCGGTACCCGACCTCTTGGAGGAGCGCGGGCACCCCGAACTCGCCGCTGCCTGGCGGGAGTCCGTCGTCGACGCCGACGGCGGACCGCCCCGCGAACTCCCGAGCATGCTCCGCCGGCAAGCCCTGGAGGCACTCGGCTACCGCAAGCGGGGCGGCCTGCTCGGCACCCCCGATCCGCGGGAGCTGGCGGAGGGGGTGGGCGCGGCGGGCGCGGACGCCCTCGTCTACCTGGTTCCCGGCCCCGGCGGCGACGCCCCCGGCATGGTGCTGGCGGTGGGGCCCGAGATCGGCATCCGCATGGGCGCGCTGCCGACCCTCGCCGAGGAGAGCAGCGGCCCGCTGGAGCGGTACCTGGACGCCGTCAGGGCCCGGTCGGCGGCGCCCCGGGACGCCGCGGTGGCGAAGGACTGGGAGGAGGCCCTCTCCGACCTGTGCGACTGGGCGTACGAGACCATCGCCCACGTCCTCGCCGGGCTGGCGGACCACCTCCCCGGGGACCCGGCCGAACGCCGTACCCCCCGGATCGTCCTGGTTCCCTGCGGCCGTCTCGGGATCGTCCCCTGGCACGCGGCGCGCTTCCCCGCCGGCTCCCCGCACGCCTACGTCTGCGAGGAGCTGGTGATCAGTTACGCCGCCTCCGGGAGCCAATTGCTGCGGGCCGCTAGGCGCGCGCCGCGCGACCCGGTCTCGGCTCCCGCCATGGTGGCCGACCCGACGTTCGATCTGACCTACGCCGAGCTGGAGATCCTGGAGCTGCGCGAGGCCTTCTACCCGGGGGCGAGGCTGTACGGCGGTTTCGCCGACCTGCCGGTCCGCTCGGTGCCCACGGGCACCCCAGCGCAGTTGCTGTCCCTCCTCGCACAGGACCACTCGGTGGTTCATCTCGCCACGCACGGCATGGCGGCCGTCCGGCCGACGGAGTCCGCGCTGTATCTGGCTCATCCCGAGATCGAGGGCGAGAGTGAACCGCTTTCCGTGATCCAGCTCCTCGACCGGCCGCAGCCCGCCGGGCAGGAGCCGTCGGACGGGCCGCTGATCGTGCTGAGTGCCTGCGAGACCGACCTGAGCACCCGCGACCACGACGAGGCGCTGACCCTCACCACCGCGTTCGTCTCGGGCGGCGCCCGGGATGTCGTGGGGTCGCGCTGGACCACCCAGGACAGCGCCTCGATGCTGCTCATGGTGGTCTTCCACTATCACCTGCGGGCCGGGCTCGCTCCCGTGGACGCGTTGCGGGCCGCCCAGTTGTGGATGCTCGATCCGGACCGACAGGACCCGGGCTGTCTGAGCGACCGGCTGCGGCGGGATGTCCGGCGCGCCGACCTCGGCCAGCCCGCCGCCTGGGCCGCGTTCATCCACCAGGGCCACCCCGGCCGAGGGAAGGAGACCGTATGACACCCGACGAGGACGACGGGACCAGGGTGCTCGCCCTGATCGAGGAGCACCACGACAGCCTGCGCGCCCTGCTGACCGAGGAGCAGTACGAGCTCCTGCTGGTGCGGCTGCGGGCGCTCGCCGAGACCCCGGCGGAGATTTCCGTGGAGGTCCGCCGGGCCTTCCAGCTGGTCCGGCGCTGCTTGGTGGACCTGCCGTACGACCATCCGGTCCGGCAGGCGGTGGACTCCGTCCGGCTCGTCGCGACGGCGACCGATGTGCAGCCGATGGTGCTGCGCACGGCCGACCTCCTGGCCCGGCTCGCGGCCGGCCCGCCGCTCTCCGCACGGGAGCCGGAACCCGGTGCGGTACCCGGTGCCGCCGCCGGACTCCCCGCGCCGCGCGAGCAGGAGCCCTCCGCCCCACCGGTGTGTCTGCTCACCACCGAGCAGATCATCGCCGCCGCCGAGCGCCGACTGCTCGGCGCGCCCACGCTGTCGGCCGGCGAGGTCCGGACCCGGTACGGCGGTTCCGCGCCACCGCCCGAGCTGATCCGGCTGGCGGATCCCGACCGCGGCGACCGCTACCCGGAGTTCCAGTTCCGCCCCGGTGACGGGGCGCCGTACGACGTCGTCCTGGAGGTCAACCGCGTGTTGCTCGCGCACGAGGACCCGTGGGGGGCCGCCGACTGGTGGCTCAGTGGCAACACCTGGCTGGGGGGTGGTCCGCCCGCGGGCCTGCTCGGCGTCCGGCCGGACCGCGACCTCGTGGGTGCCGCCATCGCCCTGGTGGAGGGGGAGTGATGCACGAGATCACCGTGTCGCCCTCCGCGTACCGCTTCCAGCCGCACTGGGAGGTGCTGCCCGCCGGCACCCAGCTGTGGCGGGCGCATCCGTCCCGGTTCGCCGCCGTCCAGTTCCGGCCCTACGACCAGGAGGACCGGGCGCCCGGCCGCTTCCACAGCACGGCGGAGGATCCGTACCCCTGTCTCTACGCCGCGGACGGCCCGGAGACCGCACTCGCCGAGACGCTGCTGCGGTCGATCGCCTTCGACCGGACGACCGGAACGCGGTTCGTGCCCAAGAGGGCCGTGACGGGCAGGTCGTTGACGGTGCTCCAGACCCGGCACGAGCTGCGGCTGGTCTCGTTGCGCACGGGAGCGGCGCTCGCCGCCGTCTGCCAGGACAACCGCCTGCTGGAGAACGAGGGGCCCGAGCACTATCGGGGCACCCGCGACTGGGCCCGCGAGATCCGGACACAGGTCCCCGGGGCCCAGGGCATGATCTGGGACTCCAAGCGCAACCCCTCCGGGCGCGTCCTCGTGCTCTTCGGCGACCGGCTCGCGGGCGGCCCCGCCGACCCGTACGGCCGGGACGAATCGGATGGCTCGGACGGGTCGGACGGCCCGGGGGGATCGCTGGAACACCTGGCGTACCGCGGCATTCCCGATCTCGGTTCCGAGGCCGGGGTCAAGGAGGTCAACCAGCTGCTACGGCCTCTGCGTTCGGCCATCGACGACCGGATCCGCCGCTGACCCGCCCCGCCTTCCCGCCGCCGCTTGCCACCGGGTGAAACGTGCTGCCATCGTGTCCGCATGGCAGCACCACCACCCCTTGACCATGCGTCACTTCTGGGGGACTTACAGGCGGTTCGGCGGGCGGGACTTCTCCGGCTGCGCGACCGCGACCTGCCCGCCCTGGAGACGGCGGCCTCGCTCCTCGACTCGGCCCGCAACCGCGAGGGCGCCGTCGAGGCCCTGCTCCGGCGCGCGGTGGCACGGCTCGACGCGGGCACGCTGCGGACGGCCGCCGAATACACCCTGGGCCTGGCCCAGGGCACCCGGGACTGGCCCGCGTCCTCCCGCCGGTCCCGGTCCGCCGAGGTGTACCGGGTGAGCGAGGAACGTTTCCGCAAGCACCACGAGGTCATGGTGCTGGGGCAGGTGGCCGAGCACATCCTCGCGCTGGTCGAATCGGGAGGCGAGGGGGCGCCGGACGACGCGCCGGAGGACGACTGGACCAGCGCGAGCCACCGGTCCGTGGACGTCCGGGCGGGCGGGCGGCCGGTCCGTCTCACCCTCCACGTCCACCCGGTCGACCTGCTGCGGAACGTGGACGTGGTGGTATCCCCCGCCAACACCTACTTCGCGTTGCCGGAGCCCTACAAGTCGTCCGTCTCCGCGTCGCTGCGCCGGACCGCCTCCGTGCGCGGAGTGACCGGCGACCTGCTGGACGACCCTGTCCACGACGAACTGCGCGACTGGGCGCTGAAGAACGGGACTGCGGGCCGCCCGGTGCTGCCCGGCACGATCGCGGCCACCGGACCGGGCGCCCTCGCGGAGCAGGGCGTACGGAGGATCTACCACGCGGCGGCCGCCGTCCCCCGGGCCGGCACCAACGACTACGACGTCCTGCCCGCCGACCTCACCCGGGCCGCCTCGCGCGTCTTCGCACTGTTGGCGGAGGAGTGCGAGCGGTTCGCCCCGCCGCTGCGGTCGGTCTGCTTCCCGCTGATCGGCTCGGGTCGCGGCGGACTTCCGTACCGGGCGAGCGCGGCCGCCCTGTGGGCCGCCGTGGAGGCCGAGTTGGCCCGCGGGGCGGACTGGGACGTGCACTTCGTGGTCCGGTCCGCGGCGGCGGCCCGGACGCTGGAACGGCTCACGGCCGGATCCCGCCCGGCACGCGACCGATCGGCGCCCGGCCGAGCTGTTTGACTGGAGGAGCGGACCCGGCCTCGAAGGCCGCGGGGGCGCCCTCGGGGAGCGAACCGCCGTTCAAAACAGCCATCTTGACGATGTGACCATTCCGACGATACGGGGAAACGCAGGTGCCGAGATCACATAACGTGGTCACATGACCGCGAGGATGATCGAGTGGGGGGACGGCCGCACGGGTCGCACGGTGACCTGGCCCACCCCGGACACGTACGTGCTGGTGGACGGAGTCCTGCTGCGCACCGAGGCCGAGCCACCGGGACTGCCGCCGGGCACCGCCGTCACGGTGCGCCACGTCCCCGGACGGCGGCTGCCGGTGTCCCGGCCCGACGACGATGTGGAGCGGGCCTCGTGAGCGTCCACGGCATGGAGTTCGGAACCGGTTACGAGGAGCGGCAGCCAGTCCTCCTGCTCCTCGACACCTCGGCGTCCATGGGGCGCCCGGAGGGGAACCCTCGCATCGACCAGCTGAACGAGGCGCTGGAGCGCTGGTTCGACGGGGTGCGTGCGCAGGAACGGCTGCGCACCCGGGTGGAGATCTGTCTCATCGCCTTCGACTCGGCGGTGCGCGTCCACGACCCCGACCGGGGCCGCCTGGTACCGGTCGAGGAGGCCGACCGGGCGCGGCTCTTCGTCCCGGTCGACGGCGTGAACCCGCCACGGCTGACCGCGCAGGGCCTGACCCGGCTGACCGATGCCGTGGAGATGGCGCTCGACCTCGCGAGTGCCCGCTACCGCGCCCTCCAGGCGGAGCGGATCCCGGTCCGGCGCCCGTTCCTGTGGGTCCTGACGGACGGCGCGCCGAGCGACACGGAGGGCCGTCCGCTGGACTCGGCGGCGCTGGCCGCCACCGCGGGACGGGTGCGCCGGGGCGAGGCGGCGGGCGAGTGGGTCTTCCAGGTCATCGGCGTGCACGGCGCCGATCTGCCCATGCTCCGGGTACTGGCGCCGAAGGCCACGTCCCCGCTGGAGAACCTCGACTTCGGACGGATCCTCGACCTCCTCTTCCAGAGCACCGACGACAGCAGCCCCGACCAGGACGCGGACCTCATCCACCAGCAGGTCGAGGACCGGGCGGCCCGACTGGCCCGGATGGACCGGCTGGAAAGGGGACTCCAGTGATCATCGCGGGCGCCTCCGTCCAGGGCACCGCCCATCTGGCCGCCGCGCAGGGCTGCCAGGACGCCTTCAAGGCAGCCGACCTGGGCAGCGTGGCGGTCCTGGCGGTCTCCGACGGAGCGGGCAGCCGCGACCGCAGTGCCCTTGGCGCCCACATGGCCGTCGACGCTGCCTGCCGGCTGCTCGCCGAGGACGTCCCAGCGGTGGACGCGGCCCCGGAGGAGTGGACCCGGTGGACCGGCGCGCGCGGGCGGCAGATCGCCGAGGAGTACCTGCGGATGGTATCGGGGGTGCTGGGCCAGGACGCCGCGGGAGACTCCGGCGCCCTGGCGGCCACGCTCACCGCGGCGGTCGTCGCACCGCCCTGGACGGCGTTCGTCTCGACGGGAGACGGCTTCGGCGCCCTCCTCACCCGCGACGGCCGCTGCCACCTGGTGCTGCCGCCAGCCGCGCCCGGCCGCTTTCTCTCCTCCCCCGGAGCCGCCCTCGGCGTCCGCACCTTCACCGTCTGGGAGCCCGAGCTCGGCGGCGTGGTCCTGTCCACCGACGGCTGCGCCACCCTGAGCCTGGACCACCCCTCGGTGCACGGCCTTCCGGCGGAGGCGGGCCCCCTTCCGGCCGAAGGCTTCTTCCTCGGCCTGGCCTCCGTCCTCCGGGAGAACCGCGGGGACGCCGAGCCGATCCGGCGGCTCCTCTCCGGGCCGGAGGCCGGCCGTACCGGTGACGACCTGACCATCCTCTGCGCCTTGGTCGAAGGCGGGTGGCCGTGGGTCTGAGGGTGGTGTCCGGCAGCGGGCACACATGGCAGCTCGCCGAACAGATCGGCAGCGGCTCGGAGGGGTTCGTGTACGGCGTCGAGGACGCCCGCCCCCTGGTGGCGAAGCTGGTCCCGGATCCGCCCGACCCCGAGGCGTACCGGCGACGCGTGGCCCGTCTGGTGCGGCAGCGCCGCGAACCGCGCACGGTCGGCCTGCTCTCCGGCACGCCCGTCCGGCTGGCCTGGCCGCTGGTCCCGGTCCGCACGGCGGGCGGCTCCCCCGCCGAACGGGTCGACGGCTATCTGATGTCCGACATGCGCCACGGCTACCAGCCGCTCGGCCATCTGCTCACCGCCTCGGCCCGCCGTGCCCTGCTGCCCCGGGCGACCTGGGCGACCGCGCTGCGCGCGGCCGCCTCGCTCGCCGGGCTGCTGGCCGAACTGCACACCGAGGGCTATGTGGTGGGCGATCTCAAGCCCGACAACCTGTGGGTCGACACGACCGGCCGGGTGGGCATGGCGGACATCGACTCCCTGCAGTTCACCGACGGCCGCGAGGTGTTCCCCAGCCGCATGCGTACCCCCGGCTACACGGCACCCGAGCGGATGGGCGTCCCCGCCGGCACCGCGCCGGACACCAGCTCCGACGAATTCGCCCTGGCGGTCCTGGTCCACCAGCTCCTCATGTCGGGCCTGCACCCCTTCGCCGGTCACCCGGCGGACGGGTCCGACTACCTGTCGTACGACGACAACGTCTTGCACGGCCGCTGCCGGCTCGTCGACCGCGGATCAGTGCTGCTGCCCCGTTCCGTGCCTCCCGCCGACCTGCTGCCACGACGGCTCACGGAGCTGTCGCGCGCGGCGTTCGCACCCGTCGGCCCACGGCCGACGACGGGCGCGTGGGCCGCGGCGCTCGCCGCCGAGCTGGCGCCCGGCCGGCTGCGGACCTGCCGGGTGAACGCCCGTCACGTCCACACCGTGGAACGGCCGTGGTGCCCGTGGTGCGACCAGGGCGGCCAGGGTGCCGACAGCTATCCCCCGCACCAGGAGGAGGAGTCATGACGTCCGTCCTCTCCGTCGCCCGCTGCCTCGATCGCTGCACGGTCCTCGGCCCCGGCACCCGCGCGGTCGTCTGGGTACAGGGCTGCCCGTTGCGCTGCCAGGGCTGCGTGGCTGCGGAGACCCTGCCGTTCGAGGGGGGCACCGCCCGCCCGGTCCCCGAGCTCGCCGACTGGCTGTGCGGGCTGACCGACGTCGAGGGCGTCACCTTCTCCGGCGGCGAGCCGTTCAGCCAGGCCGGGGCCCTGGCGGAACTCCTCGACGCGGTACGGGAACGGCGCCCGGAATTCGGCGCGATGGCGTACTCCGGCTTTCGCCACGAGGCGCTGCGGCGCGGCGGCCCGGACCAGCTCGCCCTGCTGGACCGCCTCGACCTGCTGGTCGACGGGCCGTACGTGGCGGCCCGCCACGCGGGCCTGCGCTGGCGGGGCTCGGACAACCAGCGGTTGATCGCACTCACAGGCCGCTACGCGGAGGTCCTGGCGGCCGGACCGGACACGACCTCGGGGATCGAACTCTCGGTGGAGGCCGACGGCTCGCTCTCCTGGGCAGGGGTTCCACCGGTCCCCGGGTTCCGGAAAGGGCTCGAAGAGCAGCTCGCGGCGCGAGGGTTCGTGCTGCACACCGAAGCACGGAGGGAACGATGAGCGGTTCACCGAAGTACAGCACCGTCCGCGTCAGCGCCCAGTACGCTCGGCGAGAGGCCGAGGAGCGTCGGCGCCGGGCCGAGGAACGCCGGGGCAGGGAGCTCCGGCGGGCCGCGGAGCGCGCCCGCCTCGCCCAGGAGGCCGCCGCCCGCCGGGAGCGCGCCCGCGCCGAGGCGGAGCGCCGCCAGGCCGAGGCGGCCCGCAAGGAGGCCGAGCTGGCGGCCCGGCGGGCGGCCGAGCAGGACGCGCACGTGGCCCGGGTGCGGGCCGATCGGGCGCGGGCCGACGAACGCGGCCTCGAGGAGGTGCGGGAGCTGATCGACCGGGCCGGCCGGTCCGGCGCGCTCGCCGACGCCGGTGGGCTGGAGACCCGGTGGGCGGAGCTGCGGAACAGGGTGGCCCGCGGGGACACGCTCGGGAACGCGGTGGAGGAGCTGCGGGGACGGGTCGTGGCGGCGGCCCCGGCGGCGGAGGACCGCGGGATGGACCCGCGGGGATCCTGGCCGACCTGGAGCGGCGGCTCGCCGGGACCGGCCCAGACGGTCCCGCCCTTGACGCGGACGGACACCGGCGCTGCGCCGAACTGCTGGACCAGCTGCACGCGGCGGCCTCCCCGGACCGGCGGGTCCGCTTCGAGGCCCTGCTCGGGACGGTCGAGCACGCCGTCGCCCGCCACGCGGAGACGCTGACGCGGGCGCGGGAGCAGGAGGCGCGGCAGGCCGACGCGGCGCGGGCACGCGACGTGGCGGAACGGGAACGGGCCGAGACGGAGCGGGTACGAGCGGAGGCGGAGCGGGATCGGGCCGAGGCGGAACGGGCGGCCGTGGACCAGATCCTCGCCGAGGCCGCCGGACGGCTCGCCGTCGTCCGCGACGCGGCCGATGGCGTGGTGGGCACTGCCGCCGACCTCGGCGCCCCCGGGCTCGCCGACGAGATCGGTGACGCCGTGCACGCCGTCACCGACGCGCTGGCCCGGCGGTCCGCCGCCGAGGCCCTGGAGGCCGTGGCCTCGCTGGAGGACCGGCTTCCCGCGGCCGAAGGCAGGCTCGACGAACTGGAACTGACCTACCAGCGGCGCCGGGACCTGGTGGAGGCGCTCCGGGACGCCATGACCGAGGAGGGCTTCGCCTTCGAGGGCGGCGAGGACGAGGGCGGCAGCTTCCGCCTCCACTTCACGCGGCCGACCGGGGCCGTCTACGAGACCACGGTCTCCACCGGCGCCGACGGGGAGCCGGTCCTTGTCTACCGGGTCGCGGGCGAGCCGGACGTGGCCGTGCACGCCACCCGGGGCGAGACGGTCTGCGACACCACCGAGGCCCTTCTGGAAAGGGTGCACGAGACCCTGGGCGACGACGGAGGCTTCGTGCCGGGCGAGCTCACCTGGGACGGGAAACCACCGGGCCGGCGCGCCGAGCCGCTGCCGCGGGGAACCGCCTGGAGGTGGACGAACCTGTGAGCCACGTCCCCTTCACCAAGGACGAGGACGGCTCGGGGCCCGTCATCGCCGACGGCATGATGCCCCTGTGGGCGGTGTCGCTCGGCTGGGAGCTGCGCCGCGGCCGCCAGGTGATCGTCGACGGCCGGATCCGGGACCGCTGGTGGTTCGAGGACCGGCCCGCCTCCTTCCAGGAGCTGGTCGCCGGGGTGCTCGAAGCACGTGGCGCCGATGTCGTGGGCTGGTGGGACCCGGTCGCGGGCCTCACCTTCCCGCTGCCGGGCCACGCGGAGCGGTACGCCCGGCTGGCGGCGAACCGGCCCCGTACCGGAGACCGGAGCGGTACGGCGGACCGGCCCGGAGCGCCCGCCGCCGCGGCGGCCGCGGACGACCGGGAGGCCGGCCCGCGGGGCCGGCGGGGCGCCGCGCGCGAGCAGGACCGGGCGGGTCTGCTCGCCCCGCGGTCGGCGGGCCCGCCGCGGTCCTTCGAGGACGTGGTCGCCACCGTCCACCGGATCGCCGCCACCCCCGATGCCGCCACCGCCTTCGTCTTCCAGGACGTCGACCACCACCTCCGGCCCGACCGGCCGGAGTCGAGCGACGGCTATCTCCGGCTGCGCGCCGCGATGACGCACGCGGTGACGCCCCGGTCGGCCCTGACGGGCCGCCGTCCGCACGCCCGCAACGCCGTCCTGTGCGCGGTGGGCGACGTCGGCAGGCTGCCCGGCTGGTTCCACCTGGAGGACCCCAGGATCGCCACGCTGCACGTCGGGCCGCCGGACCCCAGCGAGCGCCGCCTCTGGCTGACCTGGACGCGGGGGGAGTTCAACGGGGCCGCGGACGCCACGCGCCATGACATCGAGTCCCTGGTCGGCGCCACGGACGGCATGTCCGGCTGGGACATCGACGCGCTCGCCCGGACCTCGTGGCTGCGTGACGCGCCGCTGCGCAAACCGGACAAGCTCCTGGAACTGCACCGGCTCAACGTGAGTGTCGACCCGTGGACCCAGCTGGACCGGGAGACGGTCGCCGGTGCGGCCGGGGTCTTGGGGGAACGGGTGATCGGCCAGTCCAAGGCGGTCGACGCGGTGGCCGCCGCTCTCCAGTCCGCCTTCGTCGGGGTCGACTTCGGCGGCTCCGGCACGGCCCGGCCCCGGGGCGCGTTCTTCTTCGTCGGGCCCACCGGTGTCGGCAAGACCGAACTCGCCAAGGCCGTGGCCGAGTTGATGTTCGGCGACCAGAGCGCCTACGCCCGCTTCGACATGAGCGAGTACCAGCAGGAGCACGCAGCCGAGCGGCTGGCGGGTGCGCCTCCCGGCTACGTCGGCCATGAGCAGGGCGGCGAGCTGACCCGCCGGGTGCAGGAACGCCCGTTCAGCGTCCTGCTCTTCGACGAGATCGAGAAGGCCCATCCCCACGTGCTGGACAAGTTCCTCCAGATCCTGGAGGACGGCCGGCTCACCGACGGGCGGGGGCAGACCGCGTACTTCTCCCAGTGCCTGATCATCTTCACCTCCAATACGGGCGCGGAGGCGGTCCAGAGCCTGCTGTCCGACAGCGGCGACGACGTGCCCTACGCCACCCTGGAGGCGCATTTCACGGCCGCCGTGGAGGAGAAGTTCCGGTCGATCGGCCGGCCGGAGATCTACGGGCGCCTCAAGCCGGGCGTGGCCGTCTTCGACATGCTGCGCCGCGAGCACATCGTGAAGATCGCCGAGCGGCTGCTGGGGCAGCTCGCCGAATCCGTGCGCGAGCGCCATCAGGTCGAGCTGATCCCGGACACGGAGAGCCTGCACCCGTGGATCACCGGCCGCATGAGCGATCCGGAGCGGCAGGCGTACGGCGGACGGCAGATCCGCAACGAACTGGAGCGGTTCCGGGCGGCCGTGGTCGCCCGTTTCCTGGCCCACCGCCCGGCTCCGGGCGACCGGATCCGACTCGGCGTCGACGACGCCGGCACACCGTGGACCAGAAGTGAGGAAGGGGAGGGCTGACCACATGCTCGGCATCACCATCGGCCACCGCGTCGCCCGTCACGGCCGACTCGGCCCGGACGGACGTCCGACGGTGACGGTGACGGATCTGGCCGGAACGGGGGCGGCGCCCGGGGAGAACGGCGGCGGCGCCGACCCGGCCGCCGCCCTCGCCACGTCCCTCGGCGACGTCACGGGCGAAGAGGCGGTCCTCGGCATGCCCGCGTCCGCCGACCGCGCCGACGAGGCCCGACTGCGCCAGGCCGCCGAGGACGCCGGCCTGCGCGTCAGCAGGATCGTCCCGGAGCCGGTCGCGGTGGCCCTGCACTACGGCGCCATCGACGAAGGCGTCCACCGCACGGTGCTCGTGGCCGACCAGACGGCGGCGGCCGTGGACCTGACGACCCTCGCCATCCGACCGGACCTGACCGTCCGGGTCGTCACCACCCGTACCGCCCCGCTGGCCGGTGACGCCGCCCTCGCCGCGATCTCCGGGGAACTGCGCGCATCCGAGCCAGACGCAGTCCTGCTCTCGGGCGGCCTGTACGCGGCGCCCGAGCAACGCGCGGCCGTCGAGAACCTCCCGGAGGCCCAGGGGCTGACGGTCCGCTGCGTCGACCCCGAAGCGGCGGCCGTAGGCGGCCTGCTGCTCCTGAAGGACTTCGGACTCCTGCGCGTCGTCGCGGACCGGACGCCTGTGACGGCTCCGACCGTCCCGCTCCTGGAGGACCCGGAACCGCGCCTGGAGGCCGTCCTCCCGCGCGACCCCGACCCCCGGGCGGTCCCCGCCCGGGACGTCCCGGGCGGCGCCGGAGCGGAAGCGCGTACGGCACGGCAGTCCGGCACCGACGAGCCCTCGGCGGCCCGCGGCGAACCGGCCGACCCCGGCGTCCCCCGCGTCCCGACGGCCCCGGCACGACCCGAATCCCACCGGCGCCGGGCCGAGGACGGTCCCGGCCCCGCCCCGGCGCACACACCCCGGCCGGCGCCGGATCACGAACCGTACAACCCGGTGCGGGAGCGCACGCCGGCGCACGACCCCGTACCCGCCCCCGACCTCCCGCCGGAGCCGGGCCCGTGGACGGAAACCGGTCCGTCCGGCGCCACCGCCCCCGTCCAGCGTTCCGTCCCCGTGCCCCAGCTCCAGGCCGTCCGCCGGGACGACCACCTCCTCGTGCTCTGGGCCTGGCCCGACTCCGCGCTCACCGCCCGCGTCCGCTGGCGCCGCGAGGGCGCCATGGCAGGCGGCGACGGGCCCCGGGACGGTGACGTGCTCTGCCGGCGCCGGGTGTACGAACACGACGGGGGTCTGGATCTCCCGGTCGGCCGGGGCGCGGTCACCCTGACCGTCGAGGCCCTGGTCTCCGATCCCGTCGCCGACACCGAGGGGGCCGCCACCCTGCGGATCCCGGCCGAACCCCCCATCGTCGACTACGAGCCCTCGCTGCGCCGCCGCCTCACCGGCGCTCGTACGGCGAGCGTCACCTTCACCGCCCGGAGCGGCTGCGAGCTCCCCGCCCTCCGGATCGTCCACGGTCTCGGCCGCTACCGTCCCTCCAACACCGCCGAGGGCACCGTCCTCCTGGAGGTCCCGGCCCAGCGGATCACCGCCGGTGTCCCGATCGTCGTGGAGTTCCCCTTCCCCAGCACCAAGGGCCCCTCCTGGCTCGTCTGCTTCCCGGTGGACGGCCCGGAGCCCGATCGCGCCCCCGAAACCGACCTGCGCCCCACGGCGCTGCACCGGCTGCGAGTGACCTGATGGCCAAGCGACTCACCTGCCCCTACTGCTACGAGATCTTCGCCCCGCGCGAGGTGCGGTTCCGCTGCAACAGCCGGCTCAGCCGCACCCGCAAGCAGTGCCAGCGCCGCCGCGACCCGGTCCTCGACGAGCGCTTCGGGCGGCGTCCCAGCCATGACGTGGGGCCGGACTTCGCCGCCGACGGGCGTCGGCTGACGGCGGTCTGCCCGGACTGCGACGGGGAGACGACGTACCGCATCTGCCCGGTCTGCCACGTCGAACTTCCGGTGCAGTTCGGCATGGTGGAGAACCGGCTGATCGCGATGGTCGGCGCGCGTTCCTCCGGTAAGACGATCTACATGACCGTGCTGCTGCACGAGATGCGCAACCAGATCGGGGAGGCCTACGGGGCGTCGCTCATGGGCCTGGACGACGCCACCATGCGCCGCTACAGCTCCGAGTACGAGGACCGCCTCTACCGCGACCGGCAGATGTTCCCACCCACCCAGACGGCCACCACGAACGCCAACCGGGTCGAGCCGCTGGTGTTCCGGTTCGGACTGCGCCGCAGGACCCTGTTCGGCGAGCGCCCCCAGCACAGTGTGCTCTCGTTCTTCGACACGGCGGGCGAGGATTTCAACAGCCGTGAGAGCGTCGAGCTCAACACCCGGTACCTCGCCAACGCCGACGGCATCATCCTGCTCCTGGATCCCCTCCAGATGCCGGGGGCTCGGGACGGCGCGGCTCCGGGCACGGCGCTGCCCGGAACGGACGGCATCGACCCGCCGCTCAACGTCCTCAGCCGGGTAAGCAGCATGCTGCTGGCCGCTCGGAGCGGCAGGGCGGGGCGGCCCGGCAGACAGGGGGCGGCCGGGAAGATCGACACCCCGATGGCGGTGGTCTTCTCCAAGATGGACGCCTTCTGGCACCTGATGGAGAACGGCAGCCCGCTGCGGGCTCACGCCCCGGCGCGCGGCCGCTTCGACGTCGACGACAGCCTGAGCGTGCACGAGGAGGTGCGCCAGCTCCTCAGGGAGTGGGACGGCGTGCCCATCGACCAGTCCCTGGAGAACACGTTCAGCCGCTACCGCTACTTCGGCGTCTCCGCGCTGGGGCGCAGCGCCACGGCCGAGGCGCGCGTCGCCGACACCGGCATCCAGCCCTACCGGGTCGCCGATCCACTGCTGTGGCTCCTGAGCGAGTTCGGTTCGGTGCCGAAGGCGGGACGGGGATGAGCAGCTTCCAGCAGCTCTACTACACCTCGTGCGAGCACGGGCTCAGCGGGTCGTCCGGGTTCCAGTTCAACGCGGTGAGCGAGCAGGTGTCGGCGGAGACCCGGCAGCGGGTGGAAGGGCTGGCCGGGTACGAACCCCCGCGCGCCCTGGCCGAGTCGGACTCCCCCGAGCTGCTGGCCCGGTGTCCGGTGAACCTCTGCCACGCCCCCGGCCCGCGGAGCGGTGCCACCACGCTGTGCGTCCGGTACGTCGGTCGGGACTCGGCCCGCCGGTTCGGCAACTACTTCGCCCACGCCCTGCACACCGAGGACGCGGCCGCGCCGGCCGACGACCACCCGCTCGCGATCGAGCTGTGGGACTCGCCGCTCTGGACGTCCCAGGTCTCCGGATCCACCGACATCCCCGAGCTGCCCGGGCCCCTGCCCCGGGGCCCGCTCTCCCCCCGCACGGTCCGCGCCTTCCTCCACGCGCACCCGCACGCCGCACAGCTCCCCGCCCTGCTGGCGGCGGTCTTCGCGGCGCTCGACGACGACGGGTCGGTGGTGGTGATCGACGGCACCACCGACCGGATCGCCCACTGGTTCGCTGCGGTCTCCTACCTGCTGCCGCCGCAGCTCGCCCGGAATCTCTCCTTCGCCACCTATCTGCTGCGCCCCGCCCGCAGCAGGCTGCATCTGATCGGGACCGTGCCCGAGGCGCAGGCCGCCTTCGGCCCCGACGACCAGAAGTCGTTCACGGTCTTCGACTTCCCCGCCGGCCGGTTCCCCGAGGTGGTGCCCACGCACCACCTGGTACGCCTGCTGACCAGGATCGGGGTCGGCTCGGCCCGCTCCGTGTGGTCCTGGGCCGCCGACTACACGCACGGCGCGGAGCGGACGCAGGGCGACTGGCACGCCCCGGTAGCGGCGGCCGCGGCGTCGGGCGGCACGGAGCTGGCCGAGGCCGACGTCCGCGCACTGATCGACTGGCTGCCCGGCGCCGGTCACCTCGGCCCGCACGGGGCTTCCGTGGCCGCGGACATCCACCACGAGCACCGGAACCTGGACGACGGACAGCTCGCGGTGCTGAGCGCGGCCGCCGCCGCGGGCGGCGACACGGCCCTGCACCAGGAACTGGAAGGCAGGCTCCACCAGTCCCGGATCCGCGCCTACGTCACCGGTGCGAAGGACGCGCGGGGGCCGGTGCCGCTCACCCAACCCGCCGAGCGGGAACAGGCCACCTCCCTGTGGCAGCGGCTGCTCGGCGAGGCTGTCGACACCCGTCAGCGGGTGCGGCTGCTGCTGTGGGCGGCGGGGGCGCGGCTCACGCCGCCGCCGGAGCTGCTGGCGTCCCTGTGCCTGGACGTGGCGCGCACGCTCCTGGGCCTCTCCGGTGCGGGCCCCGAGCTGCGCGAGGAGGTCGCTCGCCTGGTCCACGCCCTGCCCGGGTTCAGGACGGCGCTGACCACGGCCGTCCAGGACGTGCTGACCGAGCGGGGCGGCCAGGAACAGCTGTTCGCCCAGTTCCCGGCCCAGCTGCTGAGCGAATCGGACCTCGGCGAACAGCCCCGGCTGCTCGAGCACTTCTGGCGGGCCCAGGCCGAGCGGGAGCCCGCCCGCACGGTGCATCTCCTCTTCAAGATCCTCCAGGTGCGCCGCGCGGCCTCGCCCGACGCCGAACTGCTGCGGGCCCTGTGGCGGCGCCCCTCGCCGTCCTGGACGCACGAAGAGGCGATGGAGATCGCCCGTCGGCTGCCCCTGGACGAACCCGTGGACGAGGCGGTCGGCGACTGGTTCGACCGCGCCGTGAAGCAGGACGTGCCCGACGAGGAAGCTCTCTGAGCCTGTCTGCGGCTGTGCGAGATGCTCGCCGCACCCGGCCGGGCCGGGTGGCTGCGGGTGGTCACCCGGGAGTGCGTGGAGACCACGCTGCGGCTGGACACGGCCCTGCGCGAGGCCGACGAGGCCACGGCCCTCGCCCGGGCCTTCCTGATCCCGCAGATCCAGGCCTGGTCGGCCCCCCGCGCTCTGAAGCGCCACAAGCTCGTCCCGGCGCTGCTGAAGGTGCCCGCCGACCCGGCCCGGCTGCGCACCGACCTCGACGCGTTCGACTTCTCGCTCGCCGACCGGTATCTGCGCGCCCTCCACTCGGCCGTGCTCGCCTCGGTGACCGTCGACGACGTGCTGCTCAGCCATGTCACCGGGGTGGTCTCCGTCAGCCTGGAGCGAAACCGCCTCCCGCGGGCCCACCTGGACCTGATCGAGACCCTGCACCTGCACACCGCCCACCACTGGCGGTCCGAGGACCTCGCCCGTCTGGCCCGCGCACTGCGCCCGTACAACACCCGGGTCGCCGACCTCTACGAGCAGTACGCCGAGGACCGCCTGGGCCTCGTGAAGAAGTGGGGCCGCAAGCTGACCCTGCGGCGGCCCTCGGACGAACCCCGACCGGAAGGGGGCTGAGCCTCCGATGAGCGACATCCTGATCTTCGTCCTGGTCCCCGCGGTCTACCTGGCGCTGCTCGGCCTGTACCTGTCCGTCGCCCCGGTCATCGCGGTGCTGCGGGGCCTCGCCCTCGTCATGGAGCTGACCTGGCGGTACCTGCGGGTGGTCGACGGGGTACTGCGTCTGCGCACCCCCGAGTACGTGGTCCTCCCGCCGTACCTTCCCAGCGTCGAACGCGCCCACCGCAACTACTTCTTCGGCCCCGCCACCCGCGACCTGCGCCAGATCCTCACCCTGGGCCGCCGCACATACCTCCGTACCGTCGGGGACACCTTCCGCCGAGTGACCACCGGCCAGTTCACCGCGCCCACCCACCACCGGGCCTTCACAGTCCCGTACGGCCTGACGCTCTATCTGGGGCTCGCCGCGGGGGCCGTCGCCGCGGTCCCGGTCCTCGCCCTGCTCCTCGCCCTGCACGCGCTCGCCGTGGCACTGGCGGCGGCGGGAGCGCGGCTGATCGCCGGCATCCTGCGCGCCGCCGATCGCACGGTGATGATCGCTCGGGGGCTGCCGCGGGGGATGCTGTGCCCAAGCTGCTTCGAGCGCGTCCCCTACCCCGCGTACGACTGCCCGCAGGCGTCCTGCCGCCGTCGGCACACCGATATCCGGCCGGGGACCTTCGGCCTCTTCCGGCGCCGGTGCGCCTGCGGCACGCGGATGCCGACGCTCCTGCTGCTCATGAGCCGTGACACCCGTCTGAGCGGCTTCTGCGTGCACGTGAGCTGCGGGAAGCCGATGAACCCGGACGCCGGGCACATGCCCGAGCTGATCCTGCCGCTGATCGGCGGCCGCGCCGCCGGCAAGACCCAGCTCATGGCCGCCATGGTGAAGTCCCTGGAGAACACCGCGGAGAACGGCGGTCCGGCGATCCGGCTCGCGGATGCGGAATCGACAGCCACCCAGCTCGTCCTGAACGAGGTCCTGGAGATCCAGGGCAACACCCGGCCCACCCAGAAGGCGCTGCCCCGGGCGCACTCCTTCGTGCTCGGCAGCGGCCGCGCCGAGCGGCTGGTGCACGTCTTCGACACGGCCGGCGAGCGGTTCGTGAACCGGGAGGAGACCGATGCGCTGCGCTACGTCCGGGAGGCCGGAACCTTCGTCTTCGTGCTCGACCCGATGGCCGTCGACGCCTTCTGGACGCGCCTTGACCCGGCGGGCCCGAAGGTGGACCGCTCGCTGGCTTCCACGGTCGATCCTGAGGAGGTCTTCTCGCGCTCGGTGCAGACCGTCCGCACCATGGGAACCCGTCTGGACCGAGCCCGCCTCGCCGTCGCCATCAGCAAGCGGGACCTGCTCGCCGACCAGTCCGGTCTCCAGCCCGAGCGCCCGGACGACAGCGAGACCGCCCGGGAGTGGCTGTGCGAACGGCTGGGACTGAGGAACCTGGCGAAGACGATGGATCTCGAGTTCGGCGAGGTCCGGTTCTTCTGCACGGCGGCGGTGGCGGACGGGAAGGGCCAGGTGGACCCCAGCGTCGCGGAATTCGTCGACTGGTGTCTGCGCGGGTAACGGAAAGGGTCCCTGCTCTCGGCGTAGCACGAACGCCGGCGCAGCGCTCCGCGAGCCGGGCTCCGCGTCGACGTCTCGGCGGAGAGGCAGAAGGCCGCGCTCTCACCCCGCTCCTGATGTGCAGGTCATCGTGGCACCTTGCAGCTGATATCGGCGGGCCGTCCTTCCAGCCGGATCATCAACGCTGTCGGGCATTACGTCCAGACCGTCCACCGGTGCCAAAGGAGGGCTGCGGCTGTGCCGACGGAGACCAGGAAGTGACCAGGCTTGCGTTCGTAGCGACGTTGTAGTCGGCGGAAGCCGGCGGCCGGGGAAGGTCCACTCAGCGACGCCGGGCAAGCCGCTGACCGGACACGTCAGGCGCGGAGCTCGGGTCGGTGCGGTCACCCCGCAGGCACGAGACCGCCGAGATCGCACGAGCAATGGCGGAGCGTGGCTCAAGCCGGTCTTCCTCGGCAGTTGGTTGTCTCGGTTGCTCCCCCTCGACTCCGCCAGGCATACCGACTGCCAGGTGCCCAGTTCCAGGTGGCCCGCGATCACCGGGAGGGTTGCATGTGGGGGGATGAGGGCCGGCACCACGTGGTCGCGGCCGTGGCCGGGGGTGCCGTGGCGGTGCTGCCAGCGGTCGTCGGCGGGGAGCAGGGTGTGGAGGGCCGACAGGAGGTCGGCGTCGCTGCCGGCGCCGGTTTCCAGGATGGCGATTCCGGCGGTGGCGTGCGGGACGAAGAGATTGAGCAGGCCGTCGCGGCCGGCCGCCGCGCGGGCGAGGAACTGTTCGCAGTCCGGGGTGAGGTCGGTGACGGTCTCCGTGGAGCCCGTGGTGAGGTGGAGGACGGTGGTGGTGAAGGCAGCAGACATGGGGAACATCCTGCCGTCATCGGCGGGCGGAGCAGTTAACCGTGTGGGGGCGCTGCGCGTCGGAGGGAGGGGGCGGCCGCTTCGGTGGAGGGTGGGGAAGTTCCTCGGGTGCTCCGTAGTTGGTAGAAGCGTGAACGATTTTGAGGTGCGGTCGGTGGACGTCGTGGTGATCGGGGCCGGTCAGGCGGGGTTGTCCGCCGCCTACCATCTGCGGCGCGGCGGGCTGGAGCCGGACCGCGACTTCGTCGTCCTGGACCATGCGCCGGCGCCCGGCGGCGCATGGCAGTTCCGGTGGCCGTCGCTGACGTACGGCAAGGTGCACGGGATGCACTCCCTGCCGGGGATGGAGCTGACCGGGGCGGATGCCGAGCGGCCCTCGTCGGAGGTGATCGGCGCGTACTTCGACCGGTACGAGCGGGCCTTCGGGCTGCGCGTGCACCGGCCGGTGGACGTGGACGCCGTGCGTGAGGGCGACGGGGGCCGGCTGCTCGTCGAGACCTCCGAGGGGCTGTACGCCACGCGCGCGCTGATCAACGCGACGGGGACCTGGGACCGGCCGTTCTGGCCGCGCTATCGGGGCCAGGAGACGTTCCGGGGCCGGCAACTGCACACGTCCGGCTACCCCGGTCCGGGCGCGTTCGCCGGGCAGCGCGTGGTCGTCGTCGGCGGCGGGGCCTCCGGTACGCAGCATCTGATGGAGATCGCCGAGGTGGCGGCGGAGACACACTGGGTGACACGCCGGCCGCCCGTGTTCCGGGAGGGGCCGTTCGGGGAGGACCAGGGCCGGGCCGCTGTGGCGATGGTGGAGGAGCGGGTCCGTCGCGGGCTGCCGCCGCAGAGCGTGGTGAGCGTGACCGGGCTGCCCGTCAACGACGCGATCCGCCGGGCCCGCGAGTCGGGGGTGCTCGACCGGCTGCCGATGTTCGACCGGATCACGCCCAGGGGCGTGGCCTGGGACGACGGGCGCGTCGTCGAGGCCGACGTCATCCTCTGGGCCACCGGCTTCCGCGCTGCCATCGACCATCTGGCCCCGCTCCGGCTGCGTGAGCGCGGCGGTGGTATTCGCGTCGAGGGCACGAGGGCGGTGCGTGATCCGCGTATCCATCTCGTCGGCTACGGGCCCTCCGCCAGCACCATCGGTGCCAACCGCGCCGGCCGGTCCGCCGTGCGGGCGGTTCTGGAGCTGCTGGGGCGCGGGCGCGGGGAGGCCGTGGGGGACTCGGGCGCGTCCGGCGCTGCCCCGGCCGCCGAGGAGCCCGTGTTCGTCTAGAGGCCGGAGGGCGGGGCGGCCCGTGCGGGCCGGTCAGCCGGCCATCGGGGCCATCTCCGTGTCCCGGCGGACCAGCGCCGCGTACCGGCCGTCCAGTCGGAGCAGTTCCTCGTGGGTACCGCGCTCCGCCGTGCGGCCGCCGTCGAGGACGACGATCTGGTCGGCGTCGCGGACGGTGGAGAGCCGGTGGGCGATGGTGATCGTGGTGCGTCCGGCGGACAGGGAGTCGATCGCGGCCTGGACGGCATGTTCGGTGCGGGTGTCCAGCGCGCTGGTGGCCTCGTCCAGGATCAGCACCGGCGGGTCGCGCAGGATGGTGCGCGCGATGGCCAGGCGCTGCTTCTCGCCGCCCGAGAAGCGGTATCCGCGCTCCCCCACGAGGGTGTCGTAGCCGTCGGGCAGGGAGGCGATGTGGTCGTGGATCTGGGCCGCGCGGGCTGCGGCCTCGATCTCCTCGTCGGTGGCGTCGGGCTTGGCGAAGCGCAGGTTCTCGGCGACCGAGGCGTGGAAGAGGTAGGTCTCCTGCGAGACGACGCCGACGGCACGGGCCAGGGTGTCGAAGTCCAGGTCGCGCACATCGACCCCGTCGAGGGTGACCCGGCCGCCGGTGACGTCGTACAGGCGGGGCACGAGATAGCTGAGGGTGGACTTGCCGGAGCCGGTGGGGCCGACGACGGCCAGTGCGGCGCCGGCGGGCACGGTCACATCGACGTCGCCGAGGGTGGGGCCGCTCTGCTCGTCGTAGCTGAAGTCGACGTGCTCGAAGCGGACCTCGCCGCGGATCTTGTCCAGGTGGACCGGGTTCTCCGGCTCCGTGATGTCCACGGTGAGGTCGAGGTACTCGAAGATCCGCTGGAAGAGCGCGAGGGACGTCTGCATCTGTACGCCGGTCGAGAGCAGGCTGACGGCCGGGCGGAAGAGGCCCTGCTGGAGCGAGACGAAGGCGACGAGGGTGCCGATCGAGACGGCGGGGCCGCCGGACTGCAGGGCCATGCCGGCGGCCCAGTAGATGACTGCGGGCATGGCGGCCATGACGATGCCGATCGTGGACATCCGCCACCGTCCGGCCATGCTGGAGCGGACTTCGAGGTCGACCAGCCGCTCGGACTCCTCGGCGAAGCCGCGGGTCAGCGAGTCGGAACGGCCCATCGTGCGGCCGAGGAGGATGCCGCTGACGGACAGCGACTCGGTGACGGTGGCGGCCATGGCGGCCATCTGCTTCTGGCGCTGGGTGGTGATCTTCTTGCGTTCACGGCCGACACGGCGGCTGATCCAGACGAAGACCGGCAGCAGGAGCAGCGAGACGACGGTCAGCCGCCAGTCGAGCGCGAGCATCGCGACGACGGTGGCGACGACGGCGGTGAGGTTGGAGACGAGGGAGGTCGCCGTCGAGGTGACGGTGGCCTGCATGCCGCCGATGTCGTTGGCGATCCGGGACTGGACCTCGCCGGTGCGGGTCCGGGTGAAGAAGGCGAGCGGCATCCGCTGGAGCTGCGCGTAGACCGCGGTGCGCAGGTCGTGCATGACGCGCTGGCCGACCGTCGTGGAGATGAGGGTCTGCGGAACACCGAAGACGCTGTTCATCACGGCGGTGAGGATCATGCCGAGGGCGAGCAGCGAGAGCAGTCCGGTGCGCCCCTGCGGGATGGCGGTGTCCAGGATTTCGCGCAGCAGGAACGGCGAGGCGACCGACACCAGCGACGAGGCGCCGACGAGCAGTCCGACCACCGCGAGGCGGCCGCGGTACGGGCGGAACAGGCGCAGGATGCGGCGCACGTCGGCGGGCGGCTGACTGCCGTCCCGGGGCGGGGGTGTCCACGTGGGTGCGTCGGGTTTCATGGGCTCCTTCGTCGGGCGTGCGACAACGGGGCGTCGGGGCGCGGCCGCAACGGCGGCACACCCGGCGCGGGGTGCGGGCAGGGCCGTCCGGAGGCGGTAACCGCGTCCTCGACGGTCGAGCCGAAAGAGAGCATAGCTCATTGTTACCTCTATTCACAATGAGCGGAGTCCTGATACGGTTGTGCCATGGACTCCCCCGACCCCGACGGCCTGCTCGCCGAACAACTGCTGCGGCTGACGCGGCGGCTCCACCGCATCCAGAGCCGCCAGCTGGAGCCGATCGGCATCACGCCCGCGCAGTTCCGGCTGCTGCGCACCGTCGCGCATTACGAGGGCCCGCCCCGGATGGCGGATCTCGCCAAGCGCCTCGACGTGGTCCCCCGCGCCGTCACCACCCTGGTGGACGCGCTGGAGGCCGGTGGCCGGGTCCGCCGCGTCCCCGATCCGGCCAGCCGCAGGGTGGTCCGGATCGAGATCACGGACGAGGGCGTCGCCACGCTGCGCTCGCTGCGCGACGCGCGCCGGGCGGCCGCAGAGGAGATCCTGGCTCCATTGACCGCCGACCAGCGCGAGGAGCTCGGCGGCCTGCTGACCGCGCTGGTCAACGGGATGCCGGAGCGCCGCTGCTGACCTGGAACGGGACGCGGCGACGGGCCGCCGGACCGCGAAACCGCCGAGGAGGAGCCACCATGCCGCTGCTGGAGCCGGACCCCGACACGCTGCGCCCCGCCGCGGTGCGCCCGCCCTCCCACGACCGCGTCCCCGAGGAGCGGGCCGGGGGCACGCCGGAGCCGCTGCGCTCCGAGCTGACCGCCCTGCTCGGCGCCGAGAAGGTGCTCTGGAAGGTCTCCGACCTGGTGAAGTACGCCTCCGACGCCAGCCCGTACCGCTTCGTGCCCCAGGTGGTGGTCGTCCCGGAGGACATCGACGACATCTCCGCGATCCTGTCGTACGCGCACGGCAGGGGGCGCGGTGTCGTCTTCCGCGCCGCCGGTACGAGCCTCAACGGCCAGGCGCAGGGCGAGGACATCCTGGTGGACGTCCGGCGGAACTGGGCGGGCGTCGAGGTCCTGGCGGACGGCGCCCGGGCCCGTATCCGGCCGGGGACGACGGTCGTCCGGGCCAACGCCGCCCTCGCCCGGTACGGCAGGCTGCTGGGCCCCGACCCGGCCAGTGCCATCGCCTGCACGATCGGCGGCGTCGTCGCCAACAACGCCTCGGGCATGACCGCGGGCACCACCCGCAATTCGTACCGCACCGTCTCCTCGCTCACCTTCGTGCTGCCCAGCGGGACCGTGGTGGACACCGGCGATCCGGCGGCCGACGAGGAGCTGGCCCGCGCCGAGCCGCGGCTGTGCGAAGGGCTGCTGGCGCTCAAGGCCGAGATCGAGGCGGATGCCGCGCTCACCGCCCGCATCCGGGCCAAGTACGAGATCAAGAACACCAACGGCTATCGGCTGGACGCGTTTCTGGACGGTTCGACCCCGGTGGAGATCCTGCGCGGTCTCATGGTCGGCTCCGAGGGGACCTTCGGCTTCATCTCCGAGGTCGTCTTCGACACCCTGCCGCTGGACCGCCGGATCTCCACCGCGCTGCTGTTCTTCCCCTCGCTGACCGCCGCCGCGGCCGCCGTGCCGCTGTTCAACGAGGCGGGTGCCCTGGCCGTCGAGCTGATGGACGGCAACACCCTGCGCGCCTCGGTCAGTGTGCGGGGCGTGCCCTCCGACTGGGCCGGGCTGCCGAAGGAGACCACGGCGCTGCTGGTGGAGTTCCGCGCCCCCGACGAGGCCGGCCAGGAGGCGTACGAGCGGGCGGCGGCCGAGGTGGTACGGCGGCTGGAGCTGGTCCGGCCGGTGACCTCGGTGACCAACGAGTTCACCCGTGACGCGGCCACGATCTCCGGCTACTGGACGGCCCGCAAGGCGTTCGTCACCGCGGTCGGCGGCTCCCGCCCCTCGGGCACGACGCTGATCACGGAGGACTTCGCCGTCCCCCCGTCCCGGCTGGCGGACGCCTGCGAGGCGCTGCTCGCGCTCCAGGCGGAACACGGCTTCGACGCCGCCGTCGCCGGCCACGCCGCGCACGGCAATCTGCACTTCCTGCTGGCGTTCGACGCGGCGCGCCCGTCCGACGTCGAGCGCTACGCCGCCTTCATGGCGGACTTCTGCCGGCTGACGGTGGAGCGGTTCGACGGATCGCTCAAGGCGGAACACGCCACCGGCCGCAACATCGCTCCCTTCCTGGAGTTGGAATGGGGCCCGCGCGCCACCGAGCTGATGTGGCGCACCAAGCAGGTCATCGACCCGGACGGGGTCCTGGCCCCGAGGATCGTCCTGGACCGCGATCCGAAGGCCCATCTGCGCGGGCTGAAGACCATTCCGAAGGTGGAGCCGGTCGCGGACCCGTGCATCGAGTGCGGCTTCTGCGAACCGACCTGCCCCAGCCACGATCTGACGACCTCGCCGCGCCAGCGCATCGTGCTGCGCCGGGAGATGATGCGCCAGCCCGTCGATTCCACCGTCGAGACGAACCTCCTCGACTCCTACGGCTACGACGCCGTGGACACCTGCGCCGGTGACTCCACCTGCAAGCTGGCCTGCCCGGTCGGCATCGACACCGGCGCCATGATGAAGGGCTTCCGCCATCAGCGGCACTCGCCGCGCGAGGAGCGGATCGCCGCGCTCGCCGCCCGGCACTTCGGCGCGGCGGAGACGGCGGCACGGCTGGCGGTGGCCGCGGCGAGCAGGATCGACGACCGGCTGCTCCAGGGGGGCACCCGGCTCGCCCGCCGGGCGGTACGCCCGGACCTCGTCCCGGAGTGGCTGCCGGAGATCCCCGGCGCCGCCTCCCGGAAGCTGCCGCCGACGCGCAGGACGGGGGCGAGCGCCGTCTACTACCCGGCTTGTGTGAACCGTATCTTCGGCAGCCCGGACGGGTATCGCGGCCCGTCGCTGCCGCAGGCGGTGGTCGCCGTGTCGGCCCGGGCGGGAAGGCCCGTATGGATTCCGGACGACGTCAACGGCACCTGCTGCGCCACCATCTGGCACTCCAAGGGCTACGACGCCGGTAACGCCGTCATGGCCAACCGGATCGTGGAGGCCGCCTGGGGCTGGACCGGCGGCGGGAAGTTGCCGCTGGTGGTGGACGCCTCGTCGTGCACGCTGGGCATCGCCCAGGAGGTGGTCCCGTATCTCACCGAGGAGAACCGGGAACTGCACGGCGAGCTGACCATCACCGATTCCCTGGTCTGGGCGGCGGACGAACTGCTTCCTGAGCTGACGGTGCTGCGGACGAGGGGTTCGGCCGTGCTGCATCCGACCTGTTCGATGGAGCATCTCGCCGATGTGGACCGGTTGCACGCGGTGGCGGCGGCCTGCGCGGACGAGGCGGTGATCCCGGACGACGCCGCGTGCTGCGGCTTCGCGGGCGACCGCGGCATGCTGCACAAGGAGCTGACCGCCTCCGCGACGGCGAAGGAGGCCGCCGAGGTGCGGTCCCGCGCGTACGAGGCGTATCTCTCGGCCAACCGGATGTGCGAGATCGGCATGGACCGGGCGACGGGCCGTTCGTACCACTCGGCGCTGATGGAACTGGAGTGGGCGACACGCCCCGGCCCCGCCTGAGCGGAACCGGAGTGCGGCGGGCCGGACCCATGCCGTCAGATACGCAAGCTCGCGGCCGTCAGGCGCGCAAGCTCGCGCGGTCGCCCATGACCACGACCGGGTGCTGCTTCGGGTCCAGGGTGCGCAGCAGCTTCTCCATGGCCTCCTTGGACACGCTCACGCAGGCCGAGGTGCCGCTGCCGTGGTCCATGTGGAGCCAGATGCTGCCGCCCTTGGTCTGGCCCTGGGGGCGCGTCGGGTCGTTGGGGGGCGTGCCCTTGACGCGGTTGTAGTCGATCGCGATGACGTAGTCGAAGTCGTGCCAGTGGGTCTTGGGCCAGTAGTGCGGGGCCTGGATCGAGGGCGTCCGCGTGTAGGGGAGGCGGGCGCCGGGGTCGGCGAGCACGCCGCCGGCGTCGCTGAGGGTGAAGACGCCCACCGGGCTGCGCTTGTCGTTCTCGTGGTGGTCGGCCGTCCAGCCCTTCTTGCCGTTGTGGCCCTTCCAGCCCGCGACTTTGTCCCAGGTGGAGCGCGATTTGGTGTAGAGCACGACGGTGGAGTCCGCGGAGTTCTTTCCGGCGCCGTAGACGGCGACGACCTGGCGGGAGTCGGCCGGGATCTGCGACTGGAGCCGGTCTCCGACGTCGGGGATGCGCTTGAGGCCGGTGGTCGGGGGCTCGGCGTGGCCCTTCGAGGCGTGTCCCTGCGCGGCGGCGGACCGCTTGGCGGCGCCGCTCTTCTTCGCGCCGTCGTTCCCGTCGCCCCCGCAGGACGTCAGGGTCGTGAGCAGGACACCACAGGCGGCCGCCGAGGCCACCACTCGTACCGCACCGGCTATACGCATCCGTCCATGCTCGCACCCGGTGCGGGGCCTGCCCGCCCGTGCCCGGCCCGCCCCGTGAAAGCGTGCCGAATCTTTACCCGCCCGGGCGGACAACGGTCCGCAGGCCGGACGGCCGGGGACCGTATGCACGCGCATCCGCATAAAACCGTTTGCCGGTTCCCCGGTGGCGGGCGAAGCTGGCACGGTTTGGTTCCCCCGCCTGCGTCCCCCCGCAGGTGACGGACCGCTGTCCCGGCGCGCGCTCGGCGCCTCGGCGGGCCCGGTCCTTCCGATCCCTTGGGATGTCATGCACATTCGCGATCTTCCGTATCCGGACCCCGGCGATCCCGACGTCCGTTCGGGCCCCCGCTTCCTGCTCTGGCTCGGCCGCAATCAGCTGGGCGGCCAGGTCAAGGCGTTGCTGTGGGGGCTGCTGCACCAGTGCTCGATCGCGGGGTACCCGCTCGCGGTGGGCCTCGCCGTCCAGGCGGTCGTCGACCGGTCCGGGAGCCGGCTCGCGCTGGCGGGTGCGCTGACCGCGCTGCTGGGTGTGGTGACGGCGGTGAGCGACGCCATGGTCCACCGGAGCGCCGTCACCAACTGGATCACCGCGGCCGCGCGGGTCCAGCAGCTGCTCGCCCGCAAGACCGCGGAGCTGGGTTCGCTGCTGACGCGCAGGGTCGCGGCGGGCGAGGTGGTCGCGGTGTCGACCGGTGACGTGGAGAAGATCGGCTGGTTCGTGGAGTCCCTCTCCCGCTTCATCGCCGCCGCGACCGTGCTCGTCGTCATCAGCGTGGGGCTCGTCGTCTATCTGCCGTCGCTGGGCGTCCTCGTGGCGATCGCCATGCCGTTCCTCGCCCTGTCCGTCCTGCCGCTGCTGCCGCGCGCCACCCGGCGGGCCGACGTGCAGCGGGAGAAGGGCGGCCGGGCCACCGAGCTCGCCTCGGACACCGTGGCCGGGCTGCGGGTCCTGCGCGGTATCGGCGGCGAGGAGCTGTTCCTGAAGCGGTACCGGCGGGCCTCGCAGGAGGTTCGGGTGGCGGCGGTGCACAGCGCCCGGATGTGGTCGCTGATCTCCGCCGTGCAGGTGCTGCTGCCGGGGCTGCTGCTGCTCGCCCTGGTCGTCCACGGCGCCGCGCTGGCCCGTGACGGCAGGATCGGGGTCGGCGAGCTGGTCACGGTGTACAGCGCGGTCACCCTGATGCTGTTTCCTCTGCGGCACTTCGAAGAGATCGCGATGGCCTACTCCTTCTCCCGTCCCTCGGCGCAGCGCGCGGTGCGTGTGCTGGGGCTGAGCCGCACCGCCCGGCCGGCCACCGTCACCACCGCCCCGTCCGGCGATCTGTACGACCCGGTCACCGGCCTGCTGGCCCCGCAGGGCCGGCTCACCGCCGTGGTGTGCGGCGACCCGGACGAGGCGGGCCGGCTGGCGGACCGGCTCGGCGGCCACGCCCTGCCCGGCGAGACCGGGTCCGCGGCCGGGGACGGCAACGCGGACGGCAACGGCAACGGGGACAGCGACGGCACCGACGCCCCGCCCTCCGTCCTGCTGGGCGGCGTGGCCCTGGACGAGGTGGAGCGGTCCGTGGCGCGGGCCGCCGTGCTGGTCCAGGACAAGGACCCGGTGCTGCTCTCCGGCACCCTGCGCGAACTGCTCGACGTGCCCTCGTCCGGGCGGGTGGCGGCCGGTGAGGCGCTGTCCGCCGCGCAGTGCGACGACGTACTGGCCGCGCTGGCCCAGGCGTCGCCGGACCCGGACTGCGAGCCGATGGACACCCGGATCACCGAACGCGGCCGGTCCCTGTCCGGCGGCCAGCGCCAGCGGCTCGCCCTGGCCCGGTCGCTGCTGGCGGACCCGGACGTCCTCGTCCTCGACGAGCCCACCTCCGCGGTCGACTCGCACACCGAGGCCCGCGTCGCGGCGGGCGTCAGGGAGCTGCGCGCGAACCGTACGACCGTCGCGTTCTCCTCCTCGCCGCTGCTGCTGGACCTGGCGGACCGGGTGGCGCTGGTGCACGACGGCACGGTCGTCGCGGTCGGCACGCACCGCGAGCTGCTGCGCACCGAGGAGCGGTACCGGGCCGTCGTGGCCCGCGACACCGACGACGAGAAGGAGCCCGACGCCGCACCCGAGCGGAGCGAGGGCGTAAGCACCGAACAGGAAGTCGAGGAACGGGCATGAGCGGCGTCGCCCCACCGCCCCGGAGCCAACCGGCCCGCAGCCAACCGGCCCAGCAGCAGCCGGAAGAGAATCCGTCGGCCCCCACCGGCTACGCTCCCCATCCGCCCGTCCACCAGCCCCCCGCCTACGATCCGGCGGCCCCCGAGACCGCCACCACCCTGCCGGTCGCCGGGCCCATGACCGTACGGGCGTACGTCCTGGAGCTGATGCGGCGCCACCGCGGGCCGTTCATCGTGGTGACGCTGCTCAACACGCTGGCGGTGACGGCGTCCATCGTGGGCCCGTACCTGCTGGGCGGCGTCGTCGAGGACCTGTCCGACGGGGTCTCCGACCTGCATCTGGAGCGCACCGCCGCCGTGTTCGCGCTGGCGCTCGTCGTGCAGACGGTGGCCACCCGGACGATGCGGCTGCGCAGCGCCATGCTGGGCGAGGAGATGCTCGCCGATCTGCGCGAGGACTTCCTCGTGCGGTCGGTGCGGCTGCCGCCGGGCGTGCTGGAGCGGGCGGGCACGGGCGATCTGCTGTCCCGGATCACCACGGACATCGACCGGCTCGCCAACGCGATGCGCGAGGCCGTGCCGCAGCTGACGATCGGCGTGGTGTGGGTGGGGCTGCTCGTGGCCGCCCTCACGATCACCGCTCCCCCGCTGGCCCTCGCGGTGCTCGTCGCGCTGCCGCTGCTGCTGATCGGCTGCCGCTGGTACTTCCGCCGGGCTCCCTCGGCGTACCGCTCGGAGGCCGCCGGTTACGCGGCCGTCGCGGCGATGCTGGCGGAGACCGTGGACGCGGGGCGGACCGTGGAGGCGCACCGGCTGGGGGCGCGCCGGGTCGGTCTTTCGGACCTGCGTGTCCGGCAGTGGACCGCGTGGGAGCGGTACACGATGTTCCTGCGCACGGTGCTCTTCCCGGTCATCAACGTCACGTACGCGACGATCGTCGGCGCGGTCCTGCTGCTGGGCGGCTGGTTCGTCATCGAGGGCTGGCTCACGGTGGGGCAGCTGACCATGGGCGCGCTGCTCGCGCAGATGATGGTGGACCCGATCGGTCTGATCCTGCGCTGGTACGACGAGTTGCAGGTGGCGCAGGTGTCGCTGGCGCGGCTGGTGGGCGTGCGGGAGATCGAGCCGGACGCGGGGGACGCCTCGGTGTCCCCGGACGGCCGGGACGTACGGGCGGACGAGGTGCGCTTCGGGTACGTGGACGGGGTCGACGTGCTGCACAAGGTGTCGCTGGACGTCGCGCCGGGTACGCGCCTGGCGCTGGTCGGGCCGTCCGGTGCGGGCAAGTCGACGCTGGGCCGGCTGCTGGCGGGGATCTACGCCCCGCGCGCCGGTGAGGTGACGCTCGGCGGTGCGCGGCTGTCGCGGATGGCGACGGAGCGGGTGCGGTCGCATGTGGCGCTGGTCAACCAGGAGCACCATGTGTTCGTCGGCTCGTTGCGAGACAACCTGCTGCTGGCGCGGGCGGACGCCGGGGACGCGGAGCTGTGGGCGTCGCTGGCGGCGGTGGACGCGGACGGCTGGGCGCGGGCGCTGGCGGACGGGCTCGACTCGGAGGTCGGGTCCGGGGGGCTGGTGGTCACTCCGGCGCAGGCCCAGCAGATCGCGCTGGCCCGGCTGGTGCTGGCCGATCCGCACACGCTGGTCCTGGACGAGGCGACGTCGCTGCTCGATCCGCGGGCGGCCCGGAACCTGGAGCGGTCGCTGGCCCGGGTGCTGGACGGCCGTACGGTGGTGGCGATCGCCCACCGGCTGCACACGGCGCACGACGCGGACGTGATCGCCGTGGTCGAGCAGGGCCGGATCAGCGAGCTGGGCAGCCATGACGAGCTGGTGGCGGCGGACGGGGCGTACGCGGCGCTCTGGCGCTCCTGGCACGGCTGACGGGGTTCCGGCGGCGGGGCCGGTTGGTGCGCCGGCCTGCGGACAGCCTGGCCGCCGTCCGCGCGGCCGGGCCGTCCGGGAGCGGGCCTTCCGGGAGCGGGCCTTCCGGGAGCGGGTCAGATGACGTTCAGGGCGGCGGCCGCGCCGACTCCCCCGAGGATCATGAAGACCGGCATCAGCACCTTGATCTCGACCCAGCTGCCGGCCTTGAAGCGCATGGCCTTCGGCGGCCCGATCGGGTACCAGCGCTTGCGGCCGAGCGGGATGGGCCACAGGATCGGGCAGCCGGAGACGGTCAGCGCGTCGCCGATGTCGTGGACGAGGGCGCCGAGCACGATGGGCAGCCCCAGCCACAGGTATTCCTGGCCCGGGGCGCTGAACAGCCAGTCCGCGCCGTTGCCCGGCTTGTCGAGGAAGCCGGCGAGAATCCAGGCGCTGGTGGCCCCGAGCAGCCACACCAGGACGTCGCTGGAGACGCGGGCGGCCCGCCACAGCAGCCCCTCGACGGCGAGGACGAGGTGGACGAAGAGGATGGCGAGGACCGCCCAGCGGCCTCCGGTGATCGCCAGGGCGGAGGCGCCGCCGCCGATCAGGACGGCCCACACCCAGGTGTGGGTGAGGGTGCGGTGGCCGCCGTTGCGGTGGGAGTCGCCGCGCATGCGGGTGGCCTTGTAGACGGCGTGCGAGAGCTTGTCGACGATCTCGCAGAGGGCGCGCGAGACGGGTCCGAAGGCGCGGGAGATGGTCGCTGACTTGTGGTCGAGGTCGGGGGCGAGAGCCGCGCCCGCGGTGATGAGCGCGCCGACGACGAGGACGGGCCAGGGCATGGTGTGGCCCGCGGCGGCCGCCGCGGCGCCCACCCCCAGCCAGGCCGCCGCTCCTGACAGTGAGTGTGCCGGTCCCATCATGGCTGTCGAGCCCCCCGTTACGTGTCGCCGAGCGCGCCCGCCGGTGCCGGCCGCACGGTGCGGCCACTGCCGTTGCGGTGCGGCCGAGTTGAGAGGGCAGCGTATCGTCCGTGATCTTCCGGCCGCCGTCCGGTTCCCTCATCGGGGCGGAAGGCAGGCAAGATGGGGGCGTGACCCTTATCGATCAGCTCCCCCCGACCGACGATCCCGACGCTCTCTTCGAGGCTTTCTCGTCCTGGACCGAGACGCAGGGGATCACCCTCTATCCCGCTCAGGAGGAGGCGCTGATCGAGGTGGTGTCCGGGGCCAACGTGATCCTGTCGACGCCGACCGGTTCCGGGAAGAGCCTGGTCGCGGCGGGTGCGCATTTCACGGCGCTGGCGCAGGACAAGGTCACCTTCTACACCGCGCCGATCAAGGCGCTGGTGTCGGAGAAGTTCTTCGACCTGTGCAAGCTGTTCGGTACGGAGAACGTGGGCATGCTGACCGGGGACGCCTCGGTCAACGCCGACGCCCCGGTGATCTGCTGCACCGCCGAGGTGCTGGCCTCGATCGCGCTGCGTGACGGGAAGTACGCGGACATCGGCCAGGTGGTGATGGACGAGTTCCACTTCTACGCGGAGCCGGACCGCGGCTGGGCCTGGCAGATCCCGCTGCTCGAACTCCCGCAGGCGCAGTTCGTCCTGATGTCGGCGACGCTCGGCGACGTCCGGATGTTCGAGGAGGATCTGACGCGGCGCACCGGCCGTCCGACGTCGGTGATCCGGTCGGCGACGCGTCCGGTGCCGCTGAGTTACGAGTACCGGCTGACGCCGATCACGGAGACGCTGACCGAGCTGCTGGAGACCCGGCAGTCGCCGGTGTACATCGTGCACTTCACGCAGGCGGCGGCGGTGGAGCGGGCGCAGTCGCTGATGAGCATCAACATGTGCACCAAGGAGGAGAAGGAGCGGATCGCCGATCTGATCGGCAACTTCCGTTTCACCACCAAGTTCGGCCAGAACCTCTCGCGCTATGTGCGGCACGGCATCGGGGTGCACCACGCGGGGATGCTGCCCAAGTACCGCAGGCTGGTGGAGAAACTGGCGCAGGCGGGGCTGCTGAAGGTGATCTGCGGGACGGACACGCTGGGCGTCGGTGTCAACGTGCCGATCCGCACGGTGCTGTTCACCGCGCTCACCAAGTACGACGGCACGCGGGTGCGGACGCTGCGGGCGCGCGAGTTCCACCAGATCGCGGGCCGGGCCGGGCGGGCGGGCTTCGACACGGCGGGCTTCGTCGTCGCGCAGGCCCCCGAGCACGTCATCGAGAACGAGAAGGCGGTCCGGAAGGCCGGTGACGACCCGAAGAAGAAGCGGAAGGTCGTCCGCAAGAAGGCCCCCGAGGGCTTCGTGGCCTGGTCGGAGAGCACGTTCGACAAGCTGATCCAGTCCGATCCGGAGCCGCTGACCTCGCGTTTCCGGGTGACGCACACGATGCTGCTGTCCGTGATCGCCCGGCCGGGCAACGCCTTCGAGGCGATGCGGCGGCTGCTGGAGGACAACCACGAGCCGCGCCGGGCGCAGCTGCGGCACATCCGCCGGGCCATCGCGATCTACCGGTCACTGCTGGACGGCGGTGTGGTGGAGCGGCTGGACGAGCCGGACGCGGAGGGCCGCATCGTGCGGCTGACCGTGGATCTCCAGCAGGACTTCGCGCTGAACCAGCCGCTGTCCACGTTCGCGCTGGCCGCGTTCGAGCTGCTGGACCAGGACTCGCCGTCGTACGCGCTGGACATGGTCTCGGTGGTGGAGTCGACGCTGGACGATCCGCGCCAGATCCTGGCCGCGCAGCAGAACAAGGCGCGCGGTGAGGCGGTCGGGCAGATGAAGGCCGACGGCATCGAGTACGAGGAGCGGATGGAGCTGCTCCAGGAGGTGACGTACCCGAAGCCGCTGAGCGAGCTGCTGTGGCACGCGTACGACGTCTACCGGCGCAGCCACCCGTGGGTGGGTGACCATCCGGTGTCGCCGAAGTCGGTGATCCGGGACATGTACGAACGGGCGATGACGTTCACGGAGTTCACCTCGAACTACGAGCTGGCGCGGACCGAGGGCATCGTCCTGCGGTATCTGGCGAGCGCGTACAAGGCGCTGGAGCACACGATTCCGGACGACCTCAAGTCGGAGGATCTGGAGGATCTGATCGCCTGGCTGGGCGAGATGGTCCGTCAGGTGGACTCCAGTCTGCTGGACGAGTGGGAGCAGCTGGCCAATCCGGAGGTGGAGACGGCCGAGCAGGCGCAGGAGCGGGCGGACGAGGTCAAGCCGGTCACGGCGAACGCCCGCGCGTTCCGGGTGCTGGTGCGCAACGCGATGTTCCGCCGGGTGGAGCTGGCCGCGCTGGACCGGGTCCGGGAGCTGGGCGAGCTGGACGCCGACGCGGGCTGGGACGAGGACGCGTGGGGCGAGGCGATGGACGCGTACTGGGACGAGTACGAGGAGCTGGGCACCGGCCCCGACGCGCGCGGCCCGAAGCTGCTGAAGATCGACGAGGACGCGCGGCACGGGGTGTGGCGGGTGCGGCAGACGTTCGCCGATCCGAACGGCGACCACGACTGGGGCATCAGCGCGGAGGTGGACCTCGCCGCGTCCGACGAGGAGGGCCGGGCGGTCGTGCGGGTCACGTCCGTGGGCCAGTTGTGAGCGCGGGGAACGACGGCATGGCGAATCCGGCCGAGCGCCTGGTCGATCTGCTCGACCTGGAGCGGATCGAGGTGAACATCTTCCGGGGCCGCAGCCCCGACGAGTCCTTGCAGCGGGTCTTCGGCGGCCAGGTGGCGGGGCAGGCGCTGGTGGCGGCGGGCCGCACCACGGACGGGGACCGGCCGGTGCACTCGCTGCACGCGTACTTCCTGCGGCCGGGGCGTCCCGGTGTGCCGATCGTGTACGACGTGGAGCGGGTCCGGGACGGCAGGTCGTTCACGACGCGCCGGGTGACGGCGGTGCAGCAGGGCCGGACGATCTTCAATCTGACGGCGTCGTTCCACCGGCCGGAGGAGGCGGGGTTCGAGCACCAGTTGCCGCCGGCCCGTGCGGTGCCGGACCCGGAGGAGCTGCCGACGGTCGCCGAGGAGGTGCGCGAGCATCTGGGCGGGCTGCCGGAGGCGCTGGAGCGGATGGCGCGGCGCCAGCCGTTCGACATCCGCTATGTGGACCGGCTGCGCTGGACGCGCGAGGAGATCGAGGACGCGGACCCGCGCAGCGCGGTGTGGATGCGTGCGGTGGGGCCGCTGGGCGACGATCCGCTGGTGCACACGTGCGCGCTGACGTACGCGAGTGACATGACGTTGCTGGACGCGGTCCGCATCCCGGTGGAGCCGCTGTGGGGGCCGCGCGGCTACGACCTTGCCTCGCTGGATCACGCGATGTGGTTCCACCGGCCGTTCCGGGCCGACGAGTGGTTCCTGTACGACCAGGAGTCGCCGGTCGCGACGGGCGGGCGGGGGCTGGCGCGCGGCCGGATCTACGACCGGGCGGGGAATCTGCTGGTGTCGGTGGTACAGGAGGGCCTGTTCCGGCGGTTGGGCGGCACCCCGTCCGCGTGACGGACCGGCGTCGTCCCGCCGGTGGCGGCTGACTACTGTTCGACTTCCCGGTCATCACAACGGAGGAGCGCGCAGGTGGCCACCACCCTGAAGGTGAGTCCCGTCGCCACGGGGAAGAAGGCGTGGAAGCGGGTGGCGGCGCGGTCTGCGGCCTCGCCCTTCAGCCATGTCGTCCACATCAGGGAGCAGCCGGCGGACCCGCCGCGCGTGCTGGCCCATCTGGAGCGGGAGCTGCCGCCGGGCGGCGTACCGGCCTACCTCGCCGCCCGCAAAACCGGGGCCCGCTCCTTCGTGCTGTGGGCGGACGCGCGGCGCCGTGCCCGGCTGGCGACGGTGGTCACGGTCTCGGCGGGTGACGGGGTGTCCTCGTACCAGGTGCTGGGCGGTCACGGCGAGGTCCTCGGCACGGTCGTACGGGAGAAGGCGTGCGCGGGCCGGGGGCTGCGGACCCGCTGGACGGTCACCCAGACGGGCTGCCCGGAGGCCGTGGGGTTCAAGGGCCGGATCTTCTGGTGGTACGTGTGGTGGCCGCTGTTCCCGCTGTGGGCGGCGCTCGGGGTGGCCTGCGTGGTGGGAGGCGGCGGGGACGTGCCGCGCGGGCCCCGGCGCATCCTCTGGCGGGCCGGCGGCGAGACGCCGCTGGAGTTCCGGGCGGACGGCGAGGTCGTCGTGCACGCGCGGTGGGCGGACCAGCGTCTGGCGGCCGCCCTCAGTGCCCTGGTCCTGTCGTTCGACAGCTGGCTGGGCATGCCCTGGGACAACCGGCCCGAGTGAGGCACGCGCTGGTCCGTCCGGGCGATCCCTCCGGGTGAGTACGCCGGTCGGGGCGAGCCCTGGCGGGCGTGGGGCTCGGGGGCGCGGAAGGTGGTCGCGCGCGTTGCGTGCGGGCCCCGTCCGGCGTCCGGGTGCGCGGCTGAGGAGGCGGGTCGATGACGGCGGATCAGGTGTACGCGGGCCTCGGGCTGATCGTGGTCCTCGCGGTCGGTTCGCAGCTGCTGGCGAGCCGGCTGCGGGTGCCGGCGCTGCTCGTGCTGCTGCCCGCGGGGTTCATCGCCGGGGCGGTCACCGACGACGTCGATCCGCAGCTGCTGCTCGGCTCCGCCTTCTCGCCGCTGGTGTCGCTCGCGGTGGCGGTGATCCTTTACGACGCCGGGCTCGGGCTGGACCTGAAGCGGCTCAGGGGCCACAACCGGCGGGTGGTGATCCGGCTGCTGTGGCTGGGGGTGCTGCTGACGGTGGTGTCGGCCGCGCTGTTCGCCGTGCCGGTGCTGGACATGTCGGCGCAGTCGGCGGTCATGCTGGCCGCGATCCTCGTGGTGTCCGGCCCGACCGTGGTGGGGCCGCTGCTCTCCTTCGTACGGCCCACCGAGCGGCTGCGGCGCATCCTCGTCTGGGAGGGTTCGCTGATCGACCCGGTCGGCGGGATTCTGGGCGCACTCGTCTTCCACGGGGTCCTCGCGGGCAACCGGCCGGGGTTCGGCGACGGGCTCGTCCACTTCCTGGCGAGCGCGGTGCTGGGGGTGGCGGCGGGGGCGGCAGGGGCGGCGGTGCTGTGGCTGCTGCTGGGGCGGGCGCGGCTCAGCGAGGAGCTGGCGACGTCGGCGCAACTGGCCGCCGTGATCGGGGTGGCCGCCGGCTGCGACGCGCTGCGCGACGACACGGGGCTGATCGCGGCCGTGGTCATGGGGATGGCCATGGCGAACCTGCCGGGTCTGGACCTGCCGGCGCGCCGGCCGTTCTTCGAGACGCTGGTCTCGCTGATCATCGGGCTGCTGTTCGTCTCCATCTCGGCGACGGTGACCCCGGCGTCGCTGCGGCATGTGGTGCTGCCGTCGCTGGCGCTGGTCGCCCTGCTGGTGCTGGTGACCCGGCCGCTGGTCGCGCATCTGGCCGCGATGGGCACCGATGTGCCGGGCCGGGAGAGATGGTTCATCGGCTGGATGGCGCCGCGCGGCATCGTCGCCGCGGCCACCGCCTCCACGTTCTCCACCGAACTCGCCGACCACCATGTCGCCGGGGCCGAACGCATCCTGCCCGCCACCTTCGTGGTGATCGTGGCGACCGTGATGCTCTACGGGCTGACGGCGTTCCCGGTGGCGCGGCGGCTCGGGGTGCTGCGGCCCGCCCGGTCCCGGCCGCTGCTGGTGGGCGGGGCGCCCTGGGTGGTGGACGCGGCGTGCGCCCTGCGGGCGGCCGGGCTCGACGTGCTGATGTGGGCGGGCGCGGACGAGGAGCGGGCGCGGATCGAGGCGGCCGGTCTCTCGCTGGCCCCCGGTGAGCTGTTCGCCTCGGCGACCGGCGCGGGCGCCGAGCTGGAGGGGATCACCTCGGTGCTGCTGCTCACCGGCGAGGACGACTTCAACGCGCTGGCGTCGGTGACGCTGCGGGAGAGCGTCGAGGGGACGGTCGGCCGGCTGGCCCCGCCGTCCGCGAGCCACGGTGTGCTGGCCCCGTACACCGGGGGCGACGCGCTGTTCGGGCCGGGGCTCACCCGGGCGGACATCGACGCGAAGTACGAGGCCGGGGCGCGGGTGGTGACGCGGACGGCGGACGGTCCGCTGCCGGCGGACGAGCGGGTGCTGTTCGTGGTGGGCGCGGAGGGCCGGCTGGAGGTGGTGACGGACGGCGGTCGCCCGGAGCCGGTTCCGGGCGACACACTCGTGGTGCTGCGGGAGGCGTGAGGCGCCCCGGCGGTCTCAGACCCTCGCCGGGCGGTCCGGGCTCGAGCAGAGCGCCCAGATGATGAAGACGTCGATGGCGATGAGCACGACGGACCAGAGCGGGTAGTACGGCAGCCACAGGAAGTTGGCGAGGGCGCCGAGCCCCGCCAGGATCACACCCACCACCCGCGCCCACAGGGCCCCGCTGAACAGGGCGCAGCCGGCCAGGACGATGACGATGCCGACGATGAGGTGGATCCAGCCCCAGCCGGTCAGGTTGAACTGGAAGACGTAGTTGCGCGTGGCGACGAAGACGTCGTCCTCGGCGATGGCCGCGATGCCCTGGAAGATCGCCATAGCGCCGCCGAAGATCATCAGGACCGCGGCGAACACGGTCCAGCCCGTGCGGGCGGGGTGGTGTGATCCGTCGGTGCCGGGTGCCGCCGCTGGTGCGCTGCCGGTGCTGGCCATTGCGGGCCTCCTTCGCTGGCACGGCCGCCCGGCGGAAGCAGGTGCGGAGCCGGGCATTCCGTTTCTAGCGTGGCACGGGCGGGCGGGTCCGGCAGCACGGCGGGCAGGGGGCCGGTTGGAGGCCCCGCCTCCTGGGGCCCGGCGTTATGATCACGAACCCGTGGAAGGACCGCCCCATGACCGAGATCGTCCCGGTGTCCGGCCCCGAGCTGGTCACCTATGCCGATGAGCTGGCCGCGCTGCTGGTGGAGACCGTGGCCTGCGGATCGTCCGTGGGCTTCCTCGCTTCCCTGGACCGGGACTCCGCCGCCGAGTGGTGGCGCGGGCGGGCGGCCGCCGTGGAGGCGGGCGGGCTGCGGGTGTGGCTCGCCCGTGACGGGGAACGCGTCGCGGGCACGATCGGCCTGGTCCCCTCGCCGCTGCCCAACGCCCGCCATCGCGCGGAGGTGGCCAAGCTGATGGTCCGTCCCTCGGCGCGCGGCCGGGGCCTGGGCCGGGCGCTGCTGGCCGCGGTCGAGCACGCGGCGGCGGACGACGGCATCACGCTGCTGGTCCTGGACACCGAGAGCGGCAGTCCGGCGGAGCGGCTGTACCGCGCGGCGGGCTGGACCCGGTGCGGTTCGGTCCCGGACTACGCGTCCGACCCGGCCGGGGTCCTGAAACCGACGACCTTCTACTACAAGGCGGTCGGCGTCGTCCCGGAGGGCCTCGGGGGGTGAGAATGACGCGGGAAGACACCGACGAGGAGACACCGATGACGCTGTACGACATCCCGCTGCACACCCTCACCGGCGAGCCGACCACCCTGGGCGCCTACCGCGACCGGGCGGTGCTGGTGGTGAACGTCGCCTCCAAGTGCGGGCTGACCCCGCAGTACGCCGGTCTGGAACGGCTCCAGAAGGAGTACGGGGACCGCGGTCTGACCGTGCTCGGCGTGCCCTGCAACCAGTTCGGCGGCCAGGAGCCGGGCAGCGCGGAGGAGATCGGCACCTTCTGCTCGGCGACGTACGGGGTGACCTTCCCGATGCTGGAGAAGACCGAGGTCAACGGCGCGGGCCGGCACCCCCTGTACACCGAGCTGACCCGCCTCGCGGACGCCGCGGGCGAGGCCGGGGACGTCCAGTGGAACTTCGAGAAGTTCCTGCTCTCGCCGGCGGGCGAGCCGGTCGCCCGGTTCCGCCCCCGCACGGAACCGGACGCCCCGGAGCTGCTGGCCGCGATCGAGGCCCAGCTGCCCGCCTGAGCGGCGCGGCCGGGCCCCGGCCCGGTCAGCGGATCGGCAGGCCGGAGAGGGTACGGGCGATGACCAGGCGCTGGATCTCGCTCGTGCCCTCGAAGATGGTGTAGATCGCGGCGTCCCGGTGCATGCGCTCGACCGGGTACTCCCGCGTGTAGCCGTTGCCGCCGAGGATCTGGATGGCCTGCGCGGTGACCTTCTTGGCGGTCTCGCTCGCGTACAGCTTGGACATGGAGCCCTCGGCCGACTCGAACGGCTTGCCCGTGGTGGCCATCCAGGAGGCGCGCCAGACCAGCAGCCGCGCCGCGTCGATCTGTGTGCGCATGTCGGCGAGCTGGAAGGCGACGCCCTGGTTGTCGATGATGGGGCGGCCGAACTGGGTCCGCGTCCTCGCGTAGTCCAGCGCCACCTCGTACGCCGCGCGGGCGGTGCCGACGGCCATGGCCCCCACGGCCGGGCGGGACGCCTCGAAGGTGGCCATCGCCGCGTTCTTCACGCGCTCGCCGCCCGACGCGGCGCGCTCGCGGGCACGGGCGAGGCGCTGGTCGAGCTTCTCCTTGCCGCCGAGCAGGCAGTGACCCGGTACGCGCACGTCCTCCAGGACGACCTCGGCGGTGTGCGAGGCGCGGATGCCGTGCTTCTTGAACTTCTGGCCCTGGGAGAGGCCGGGGGTGTCCGGCGGGACGATGAACGAGGCGTGGCCCTTGGAGCCCAGCTCCGGGTCGACGACCGCGACGACCACATGGACGTTGGCGATGCCGCCGTTGGTCGCCCAGGTCTTGGTGCCGTTGAGCACCCACTCGTCCTTGGCCTCGTCGTAGACGGCGCGGGTGCGCATCGAGGCGACGTCGGAGCCGGCGTCGGGCTCGGAGGAGCAGAACGCGGCGACCTTCACGTCGTCGGCGTCGCCGTACATCTGCGGAATCCAGGTGCCTATCTGCTCCTCGGTGCCGTTGGCGAGGACGCCCACGGCCGCCAGGCCCGTACCGACGATCGACAGGGCGATGCCGGCGTCGCCCCAGAACAGTTCCTCCATCGCCATGGGGATGCCGAAGCCCGTAGGATCGAAGAACTGCTGGGCGTAGAAGTCGAGGGAGTAGATCCCGACCTTCGCCGCCTCCTGGATGACGGGCCAGGGCGTCTCCTCACGCTCGTCCCACTCCGCGGCGGCCGGCCGGATCACGTCCGCGGCGAAACCGTGGAGCCAGTCACGGACCTGCTTCTGGTCGTCGTTGAGCTCGAGCGTGAACTCGGCCATGTTCCCCTCCACGGTGCTGCCTCGAAACGCGTCGTTACTTGCGGTAACAACAGTCTGTTACCGGTAAGTAGCCTCTGTCAACCACATGAGACGCCACCCGCGCCGCGCCGGACGGGGTGTTACGTTGCGCAGGCACGACGGACAGGCACGGTCAGGGGTGGGAGAGACGACATGGAGACCACACGACAGGCCGAGCGCCAGCGGACCACGGCCGCACGCCGCCGTCGGGAGCTGCTGGAGGCAGCCGACCGCGTGGTGCTCAGGGACGGCCCCGGCGCCTCGATGAACGCGATCGCCGCCGCGGCGGGCATCACCAAGCCGATCCTCTACCGGCACTTCGGCGACAAGGGCGGGCTCTACCGCGCCCTCGCCAAACGGCACACCGACGCCCTGCTGAGCGCCCTGCGCGCCGCGCTCGACGCCCCCGCCGACCGGCGCGCCCGGGTCGAGTCCACGCTCGACACCTATCTCGCGGCGATCGAGGCCCGCCCCCAGGTCTACCGCTTCCTCATGCACCCGTCCGACGACGCGGCCCCCTCGTCCGAGCAGGGCTTCGACGTGGGCCGGCACTCCGCGCCGCTGCTGCGCCGCCTCGGCGAGGAGCTGGCCGCGGTCATCGCGGAGCGCGTGGACCTCGGCCCGGACAGCGAGGCCATGGCCCGGATCTGGGGCCACGGGATCGTCGGCATGATGCACGCGGCGGGCGACTGGTGGCTCGGCGAGCGCCCGTGCTCGCGGGAGCAGCTGGTGCGCAGCCTCGCCGATCTGCTCTGGGGCAGGCTGGCCGCCGCGAGCGACCGGGCGGACGGCCCCGGCTTCTGATCCGGCCGGTCAGCCCGTGCGGCTCCACGGCGCCCGGCGGGCCGCGCGCAGCACGCGGGCGCGGCGCAGGCCGGTCAGCCGGTCGGTGTAGACCTGTCCGTCGAGGTGGTCGCACTCGTGCTGGAGGCAGCGGGCGAAGAAGCCGGTGCCGTCGATCCGGACCGGCTCACCGGTCACCGTGACGCCCTCGACCACCGCGTGGTCGAAGCGCGGGGTGCCCGCCTCCAGGCCCGGCAGCGAGAGGCAGCCCTCGGAACCGCGCACGGTGACCCCGTCCGCCGCCACCAGGACCGGGTTGACCACATGGCCGAGGTGGCGCACGTCCTCGTCGTCGGGGCAGTCGTAGACGAACACCCGCGAGGGCACCCCGATCTGGTTGGCGGCCAGCCCGACGCCCCGCGCCTCGTACATCGTGGCGAACATGTCCTCGACGAGCCGGGCGAGCGGGGGCCCGAACTCCGTGACCGGTTCGCAGGCCGCGTGCAGGACCGGGTCGCCGAGCAGGCTCATGGGGCGGACGATTCCGGAGCTGCCGGGGATCGGGCGGTTGCGCATGGCGGTCATCGTACGTTCCGACCGGAGGCAGCGGGGACGCCCGCGCCACCGTGCCCGCGCCCGCGGCGACGCCTCCCGCCGCCGCGGCCCGCACCGGGATTTCCCGGCCGGACGGTGCCGCGGTGCGGTCATCGCGCCGGACATCGATAGGCTGGGCGGCGGACCGATGCAAGGAGGATCTAGGACGATGGCAGGCAACACGGAGCCGTTGTCGCCGCGGGCCAGGCTGGCCGTGACGGCGGGCAAGGCCGCTGCGGCGGTGTCGCGGGCTGCCGGGCGGGGCAGCGGATCGGTGATCGGCGGCCGGGTGGCGCTCAAGCTCGACCCCGACCTGCTCGGGCGGCTGGCGCAGCACCTGGACGTGATCCTCGTGTCGGCGACGAATGGCAAGACCACCACCACCCGGCTGATCGCGGAGGCGCTGCGGGCCGCGGGCCCGGTCGTGTCGAACGCGCTCGGCGCCAACATGCCCGCCGGGATCACCTCGGCGCTGGCCGGCGGCTCGGACGCGCAGTACGGCGTGATCGAGGTGGACGAGAAGTACCTGGCCGGGGTCGCCCGTGACACGACGCCCAAGGTGATCGCGCTGCTCAACCTCTCGCGCGACCAGCTGGACCGGGCCGCCGAGACGCGGATGCTCGCCGAGAAGTGGCGCGAGGGCCTGTCCGGCTCCAAGGCCGTGATCGTCGCCAACGCCGACGACCCGCTGATCGTCTGGGCGGCCTCCTCCTCCCCCAACGTGGTGTGGGTCGCGGCCGGCCAGGCGTGGAAGGACGACGCCTGGTCCTGCCCGTCCTGCGGCGGCGTCATGCAGCGCCCCGGCGACGACTGGTTCTGCGGCGAGTGCGGTTTCCGCCGGCCGCCGCCGAGCTGGGTCCTGCACGGCGACTACGTCCTCGACCCGCACGGTTCGGCGTGGCCGATCCACCTCCAGCTGCCGGGCCGGGCCAACAAGGCCAACGCCACCAGCTCGGCGGCCGTCGCCGCCGTGTTCGGCGTGCCGCCCCAGGTGGCGCTGGAGCGGATGTACCAGGTGCAGGCCGTCGCGGGCCGCTACGACGTGGTGAGCTTCCTGGGCCGGGAGCTGCGGCTGCTGCTGGCGAAGAACCCGGCGGGCTGGCTGGAGACGTTCTCGCTGATCGATCCGCCGCCCACGCCGGTGATCCTCTCCGTGAACGCGCGGGGCGCGGACGGCACGGACACCTCGTGGCTCTGGGACGTGGACTACACCCAGCTCGCGGGCCACCCGATCTTCGTGCTCGGCGACCGCAAGCTGGACCTCGCGGTCCGTCTGGAGGTGGCCGGACTCGACTTCCGGGTCTGCGAGAACCTCGACGAGGCCGTCCAGCAGGCGCCGCCCGGGCGCATCGAGGTCATCGCCAACTACACCGCCTTCCAGGATCTGCGCCGTCGTGTCGGCAACTGACCCGGGCACCGGAGCCCTCCGGAGAGGACGAAGCATGAGCAACAACAGCCTTCGGCTGGTGTGGGTCTACCCGGACCTGCTGAGCACCTACGGCGACCAGGGCAACGCCCTGGTGGTGGAGCGCCGGGCCCGCCAGCGCGGCCTGGACGTGTCGCGGGTCGACGTGCGCAGCGACCAGCCGGTGCCCACGTCGGGCGACATCTATCTGATCGGCGGCGGCGAGGACCGGCCGCAGCGGCTCGCGGCGGAGCGGCTGCGCCGCGACGGCGGGCTCAGCCGGGCCGCGTCCAACGGCGCGATCATCTTCTCGGTCTGCGCGGGCTACCAGATCCTCGGCCACGAGTTCATCAACGACCTCGGCGAGCGCGAGCAGGGCCTGGGGCTGCTGGACGTGGTCTCGACGCGCGGCGAGGGCGCGCGGTGCGTGGGCGACGTCCTCGCGGACATCGACCCGCAGCTCGGGCTGCCGCCGCTCACCGGGTTCGAGAACCACCAGGGCGTCACGCACCTCGGGCAGACCGCACGCCCGTTCGCGCGGGTGCGGTTCGGCCGGGGCAACGGCACCGGCGACGGCACCGAGGGCGCGTACAACGACACCGTGTTCGGCACCTACATGCACGGGCCCGTGATGGCGCGCAACCCCATGATCGCGGACCTGCTGCTCAAGCTGGCCCTCGACGTCAACGCCCTGCCGCCGACCGACGACCGGTGGTACGAGGCGCTGCGCGCGGAGCGTGTCGCGGCAGCGACGCAGCCCGCCTGACCTGCGGTTTCACCCGCGTTCCGATGAGTTGGCAACGGCTCAGTTGAGCGGCGTCCAGCAGGCGGACGCCCGGTTCGGTCCCCCCACCCTGCGCCGGTAGGGTGGCGGGGATCTCCCACCGGACGACGTGGTCCGGTCGTCGGCCCACGTTGCAAAGGTTCTCCGGGCAATGCGAATTGGTGTGCTCACCTCCGGCGGCGACTGCCCCGGCCTCAACGCCGTCATCCGGTCCGTCGTCCACCGTGCTGTGGTCGACCACGGCGACGAGGTCATCGGCTTCAACGACGGGTGGCGGGGCCTCCTGGAGTGCGACTACCGCAAGCTCGACCTGGACGCGGTGGGCGGCATCCTCGCCCGCGGCGGCACGATCCTCGGCTCCTCCCGGGTCCAGCCGGCGCATCTGCGCGGCGGCGTCGAGACGGCCCGCGGCCATGTCCGCGACCTGGGGCTCGACGCGATCATCCCGATCGGCGGCGAGGGCACCCTCAAGGCGGCGAACCTGCTCTCCGAGGCGGGGCTGCCGATCGTCGGCGTGCCGAAGACCATCGACAACGACATAGCCTCCACCGACGTCACCTTCGGCTTCGACACGGCCGTCGGCGTCGCCACCGAGGCTCTGGACCGGCTGAAGACCACCGCCGAGTCGCACCAGCGGGTCATGATCGTCGAGGTGATGGGCCGGCACACCGGCTGGATCGCCCTGCACTCGGGCATGGCGGCCGGCGCGCACGCCATCGTCGTCCCGGAGCGCCCCTTCGACATCGACGAGCTGACCGAGGTGGTGGGCCGCCGGTTCTCGGCCGGCAAGAAGTTCGCCATAGTCGTGGTCGCCGAGGGCGCGAAGCCGCGCGAGGGCTCCATGGAGTTCGAGTCGGGCGCCAAGGACGTCTACGGCCACGAGCGGTTCACGGGCGTGGCGACCCGGCTCTCCGTCGAGCTGGAGGAGCGCCTGGGCAAGGAGGCCCGCCCGGTGATCCTCGGGCACGTCCAGCGCGGCGGCACGCCGACCGCGTACGACAGGGTCCTGGCGACCCGGTTCGGCTGGCACGCGGTGGAGGCGGCGCACCGGGGCGACTTCGGCATGATGACGGCGCTGCGCGGTACGGAGATCACCCTGGTGCCCCTGGCGCACGCGGTGGAGACGCTGAAGACCGTGCCCGCCGACCGGTACGCCGAGGTGGACTGCGTGCTCTGAGCGCGACACCCCGTTTCGAGACCGCCCCCGGCCGCAACCGCGGCCGGGGGCGGTTCTACTCTGGTCGGGACAACCGGCACGAAACAGGGACGTCCCGGCGTTCCCATCGGGAGTGAACAGATGGATCACAGCGGGCACGGCATGAACATGGATCTGCCGCCGTTCACGCTGGGCCGCGGCCTCCAGTTCTCCGCGGACCCGTTCTTCCTGACCGGCTGCGTCCTGGCCGTGCTCCTGTACGGGTACGCGGTGCTGCGGCTGCGCAGACGCGGTGACGCGTGGCCGGTGGGCCGCACGGTCCTGTTCATGATCGGGGTGCTGACCATCGCGCTGGTGATGTGCACCGGGCTGAACGACTACGGCATGGTCATGTTCAGCGTGCACATGGTGCAGCACATGGTGATCAGCATGCTGTCGCCGATCCTGCTGCTGCTGGGCGCGCCCGTGACGCTGGCGCTGCGCGCCCTGCCGGTCGCGCAGCGCGGCAGGAAGGGGCCGCGCGAGCTGCTGCTGATGCTGCTGCACAGCCGGTACATGAAGGTCGTCACGCATCCGGCGTTCACGATCCCGCTGTTCATCGCCAGCCTCTACGGCCTGTACTTCACCCCGCTGTTCGACTTCCTGATGGGTTCGACGGTCGGGCACCTGGCGATGATGGTCCACTTCCTGGCGGTCGGCCTGTTCTTCTTCTGGCCGATCATGGGCATCGATCCGGGCCCGCACCGGCCCGGTTATGTGATGCGGATGCTGGAGCTGTTCGCCGGTATGCCGTTCCACGCCTTCTTCGGGATCGCCCTCATGATGGCGTCCTCGCCGATGGTCGAGGTGTACAGGAATCCTCCGGCGTCGCTCGGCATCGACGCGCTGTCCGACCAGAGCGCGGCGGGCGGCATCGCCTGGGCGTTCAGCGAGATCCCCTCGGTGCTGGTGCTGGTGGCCCTGGTGTTCCAGTGGTACCGCTCCGAGCAGCGGACGGCGAAGCGCTCGGACCGGGCGGCGGAGCGCGACGGGGACCAGGAGCTGCAGGCGTACAACGCGTATCTCGCGTCCTTGCAGGCGCGCGGACAGTAGCGGCGGACCCCTCTTCCGGGTGACGATGGCATCCACGGCCGCGCGGCCGACGAGGAGGGTGCGCGCATGTCCGGATCGACGAAGACGATGGGGATGCTCACCGCCGGTGCCCTGGTGGCGGTGACCGCCTACACGGTGGCACTGGGAAGCAACGGCTGGCTCTGGTTCGGCTGGGTGCTCCTGGGCCTGATCACGATCGGCATGGCGGCGACACGCGAGACGTGAGGGCCAGCGGCCCGGCGCGGACGCCGACTACCGCTCCGGCCGATCGGCGAGCCGGTCCAGTTCCTCCGTGATCGCCGCGCGCAGGGCGTCGTGCCGGGGCCCGAGCGCATGGCTCGCGTCGCTCCACCGCTCACGCGGGTAGAGCCATACGGGCCTGCCCACCAGCTCGGCCGGCTCCCAGTCGAAGCGCGGCCACACGTGCGCGTGGAGGAACGGGTCGGTGTTCCCGAGGATCTCCAGGTTGACGCGCCGGAAGGCGGGGTCGAGCCGCCCGCAGACACGCTCGACGGCCTCCCCGAGCTTGTCCATGTCCGCCAGGAAGGCCGACCGCCTGCCCCTGGGGAGGTCGGAGAGGCGCTGTGCGGCGGGGTCGTCCGCCAGGAGTATCGCGTATCCCGGCAGGAACTGGACGTCGCCGATCACGGCGAACCCGGCGGCCAGCCGTCGCAGCACCGTCGGGTTCTCGCCCCGGAGCGCGCTGCCGATCCGGTCCTGCCGCCATGTCTCGGTCATGGGCGAGGACTCTACGCCGCCGCGCGCCGGCAACTTCTGACGGCTGGCGGCTGGAGCGCTCCCATTCAGCCGCCCGCGCTCCGCGTGCGCACGGGCGCCGCGATGTCGCACCGAAGTGAACCGGCGTATACGGCGACCGGGTCGCCGGGCCCCTCGGCGGACGGTCCGGCCGTGCCCCGGACGGGGTTCCGGGAGGCGCTACGGGGCCCGCGCGGGGCCCGGCGCACCGGGACACGCATACTTGACGCGTACACGATCGCGTACGGCGACGACACGTGCGAACGCCGCACTCCGGGCCGTACGACCACCGCCTCACACGCCACACCCGCCACTCCCCGTAGCCACCGACACACGGACCACCCGCAGCCTCGCACGGGTCACACCCTGCCGCTTCGCCGCCGCCCGAGCGGCAGTCGGGGGCCGCGCACCCCTCACGTCACGTGACCATGCGTACGCACCCACCGGGCCGCTCCGGCGGCCCCGCGCATGCAATCGCGAACGCTTCGGGCGAGGGCCGCACACCCCGCCGGCACGGCCGCTCCGCACCGCCCCGGCCGCTCGTTACCGGGTCGTCAACAACGCTGCGCCACATGTCCGTTCGACGTATGGCCGCGTTCACACCCCCGTAAGCCAGTTGCGCTTCAACCCTTGACAGGTGCCTGTCGCCACGCCACCTTGGGAGCGCTCCCACAATCAAGACTTGCACACTCCATCCCCTCCCTTCTCCCCCAACGCCGTTCAGCAGCAAGGGTGTTACGGGACGCAGCCGCGCACCCCGTGAGTGCCCCGCCGCACGGCAGAGGAAGGCACTTGTCATGAGCTTGGTGAAGCGTTGCAGACCCCGCCGCACCGGGGCGCTCCCCGTCCTCCTGGCCGGCACCCTCGCCCTTGCCGTCACCGGCCTGGCGGGCGGCCCCGCGTCCGCCGCGCCGGAGGACACCCTCCACGACCTCGCCACCGCCCAGGGCAGGTACTTCGGCTCCGCGACCGACAACCCGGAACTCCCCGACGCCGCCTACGCGGCCGAGCTCGGCTCCGAGTTCGGGCAGATCACGCCGGGCAACTCCATGAAGTGGGACACCGTCGAGCCCGTCCGGGGGCAGTTCGACTTCACCAAGGGCGACGTCGTCACCGACTTCGCCGCGCAGCACGGCCAGACCGTGCGCGGGCACACCCTGGTCTGGCACAGCCAGCTGCCCGGCTGGGTGAGCGCCCTGCCGTCCACGCAGGTGGAGACGGCCATGACCGACCACATCACCGCGGAGGCCACCCACTACCGCGGCAAGGTCTCGGCCTGGGACGTGGTGAACGAGCCGTTCGACGAGGACGGGACCTTCCGCACCAGCCCGTTCTACAACGCGATGGGCAAGGACTTCATCGCCAAGGCCCTGCGCGCGGCGCACGCCGCCGACCCGGACGCCAAGCTCTACATCAACGACTACAACATCGAGGGCAAGGGCGCGAAGAGCGACGCCATGTACGACCTCGTGAGCGAGCTGCTCGACGAGGGTGTGCCGCTCGACGGGGTCGGGATGCAGGCCCACCTGGCGATCCAGTACGGCTTCCCGTACCAGATGCGGGCGAACATGCAGCGGTTCGCCGACCTCGGGCTCGACGTGGCCGTCACCGAGCTCGATGTACGCATGCAGCTCCCGGCCGACGCCACCAAGCTCGCCACCCAGTCCTCCTACTACGCGCAGGTGGTCGACGCCTGTCTGGCCGTGCGGCGCTGCGTCGGGATCACCGTCTGGGACTACACCGACAAGTACTCCTGGGTGCCGAGCACCTTCCCCGGCGAGGGCGCGGCCAACCTGTACGACGACGACCTGGCGCCGAAGCCCGCCTACGCCGCCGTGCGCACCGCCCTGGGCGAGGAGGACGGGGGCGGCGACGACGGAGGGGGTGACGACGGCTCCACGCCCGGCACGCTGAAGGTCCAGTACCGCGCAAACGACAACGCCGCGGGCGACAACCAGATCAAGCCGGGTCTCCAACTCGTGAACACCGGCACCGCCCCGGTCGGCCTGCCGGCCGTCACCGTCCGCTACTGGTTCTCCGGCGAGAACGGGGCCTCCACGTACGGCAGTTGGTGTGACTGGTCGCCGATCAACTGCTCCACGATCACCCAGCGCGTGGTCGCCGCGAGCAACCCGAAGGCCGGCGCGGACCACTACCTGGAGGTCGGCTTCGCGAGCGGCAGCCTGGCCGCCGGCGCCTCGACCGGTGAGATGCAGCTGCGCCTGAGCAAGACGGACTGGTCGAACTTCGACGAGTCGGACGACTACAGCCACGCCACCGGCACCTCGTACGCGGACGCCTCGAAGATCACCGTGTACGTGGACGGCGACCTGGTCTGGGGCATCGAGCCCTGACCGCCCGGGGGCCCCGCTCACCCTTCCCCCACCGGCCCCCGCTCCCCCGCTCCACCCTCCGCGCCGCATCACCGTCCCCACCGCTTCCCCCCTCCCCTCCTCCCCTCCCCCATCGACGACACCCGCCACTGGAGGATTTGTGTCGATATCACGTAGAACGTTCAGCAGCGCCCTCGGCGGCAGCATGCTGGCCCTCGGTCTGGCGCAGGGCACCGCGGTCGCCGGGCCCGCCTCGGCACAGGCCGGCACCGGCTCCGGTTCGCGGTCGGCCGCCGCCGCGGGCGACGACCCGTACACCCAGGCCTTCCTCACCCAGTACGGCAAGATCAAGGACGCCGCGAACGGCTACTTCAGCCCCGACGGCCTCCCGTACCACTCGGTCGAGACGCTGATGGTCGAGGCGCCGGACCACGGCCACCAGACCACGTCGGAGGCCGTCAGCTTCTGGATGTGGCTGGAGGCGGCGTACGGCCGGGTGACGGGTGACTGGGCGCCGTTCAACGCGGCCTGGGCGGTGGCGGAGAAGACCATCATCCCGCAGCACGCCGACCAGTCGACCAGCGACTCGTACAACCCCTCGGCGCCCGCGACCTTCGCGGCCGAACACCCGCTGCCGAGCGGCTACCCCTCCGCCATGAACGGCAACGTCCCGGTGGGCAGCGACCCGCTCTCGGCCGAACTCGCCTCGTCCTACGGGACGATGGACGTCTACGGCATGCACTGGCTGATGGACCTGGACAACATCTACGGCTACGGCAACAAGCCGGGCACCGGTGGCCAGTCCGGTCCGGGCGCCGGCGCCTCCTTCATCAACACCTACCAGCGCGGCGCGCAGGAGTCGGTGTGGGAGACCGTGCCGCAGCCGACCACCGACCTCTTCAAGTACGGCGGCCCCAACGGGTATCTCGACCTGTTCGTCGGGGACTCCAGCTACGCCAAGCAGTGGAAGTACACCAACGCGCCGGACGCCGACGCCCGCGCGGTGCAGGCTGCCTACTGGGCGTACCGCTGGGCCTCGGAGCAGGGCAAGGAGAGCCAGGTCGCGGCCTCGGTGGCGAAGGCAGCCAAGATGGGCGACTACCTGCGCTACGCCATGTTCGACAAGTACTTCAAGCGGATCGGCGACTGCACCGACCCGAACTCGTGCCCGGCCGCCTCCGGCCGCGACTCCCAGCACTACCTGCTCTCCTGGTACTACGCCTGGGGCGGGGCGGCCGCGGGCAGCGGCGGCGGCTGGGCCTGGCGCATCGGTGACAGCGCCTCGCACCAGGGCTACCAGAACCCGCTCGCCGCCTGGGCGCTGTCCAACGTGCCCTCGCTCACCCCCAAGTCGGCGACGGCCCGGTCGGACTGGTCCAAGAGCCTGACCCGGCAGCTGGAGTTCCTGACCTGGCTCCAGTCCAGCGAGGGCGCGCTCGCGGGCGGCTGCACCAACAGCTGGGAGGGCAGCTACAGCGCGCCCCCGGCCGGCACGCCCACCTTCTACGGGATGGCGTACGACTGGCAGCCGGTCTACCACGACCCGGCGAGCAACAACTGGTTCGGCTTCCAGGCCTGGGGCATGGAGCGCGTCGCCGCGTACTACTACGTGACCGGCAACGCGGCCGCCGAGGCCGTCCTGTCGAAGTGGGTCGCCTGGGCGTCCAGTGAGACGACCATCGGCGCCGACGGCAGCTTCCGCTTCCCGTCCACCCTGAACTGGACGGGTGAGCCGGACACCTGGAACGCCTCCTCGCCCGGTGACAACGCCGGTCTGCACGTATCGGTGGTGGACTACGCCAACGACGTCGGCGTGGGCGCCGCGTACGTCAAGACGCTCACCTACTACGCCGCCAAGTCGGGTGACGAGGACGCGGCGGCGCTGGCGAAGGCGCTGCTCGACGCGATGGCGCTGAACACCACGGACAAGGGCATCTCGGTGCCGGAGACCCGGCTGGACTACAACCGGTTCGACGACGAGGTGTACATCCCGTCCGGCTGGTCGGGCACCATGCCCAACGGCGACCCGGTCCGGCCAGGTTCGACCTTCATCTCCATCCGCAGCTGGTACAAGGACGACCCGGACTGGCCGAAGGTGCAGGCGTACCTGGACGGCGGGGACGCGCCCGTCTTCACGTACCACCGCTTCTGGGCGCAGGCGGCGCTCGCGCTGGCCTTCGCGATCTACGCGGAGCTGCTGGTGGAGGGCGGCGGCGGTGAGCCGGGCGGCGACACCGAGCCGCCGACCGCGCCGGGCGGCCTCACGGTGACCGCGACGACCAAGGACAGCGTGTCGCTCTCCTGGTCGGCGTCCACCGACAACATCGGCGTGACCGGCTACGACGTGTACCGCAACGGTGTGCTCGCGGGCAACGCCACCGGGCGCACGTTCACCGACTCCGGCCTCGCCGCCGGCACCGAGTACACCTACGCGGTGGCGGCGCGGGACGCGGGCGGCAACACCTCGGCGCTGTCGGACGCGGTGCCGGCCACCACGAAGACGGGCGGCTCGACCGGCACCGGCGCGGTGAAGGTGCAGTACAAGAACAACGACTCCTCCGCGACCGACAACCAGATCCGGATGGGCCTCCAGGTCGTGAACACCGGCAGCGCGCCGGTCGACCTGTCCACGGTGAAGGTCCGGTACTGGTTCACCGCCGACGGCGGACCGAGCACCTTCGGCACCTACTGCGACTACGCCGCGCTCGGCTCGTCCAACATCTCGCACACGGTGGTCGCCGTCTCCGGTTCGAAGACGGGCGCCGACCGCTACCTGGAGGTCGGGTTCACCGGCGGCGCGGGCACGCTGGCCGCCGGCGCCTCCACCGGTGAGATCCAACTGCGCCTCAACAAGAGCGACTGGTCCAACTTCAACGAGGCCGACGACTACAGCCGCTCGACCAACACCTCGTACGCCGACTCCACGAAGGTCGGCGCCTATGTCGCCGGCTCGCTGGCCTGGGGCGTCGAGCCGTAGCCGTACCCCCTGACCGGCCGGGCGGCCGGTCACCCACCACTCCCGATGGCGGGCCCGACACCGACCCCGCAGAGCCCGCCATCGGGCAGCACCCCCCAGAAACCGTCCGCGGGAATCCTCCGCGGGCGTACGAGAGGAGCACGGAGCCGCAATGAGTACCAGAGGCACCATCAAGCAAGGGCTACGCCGGAGGCTCGCCGCAGTCTCCGCGATGGCCATGGGCGCCGCCCTGGCGGTCGCCCTCCCCGCCACCGCCGACGCGGCCGTGGCGCGGGTGGACAACCCGTATGTGGGCGCCCAGGCGTACGTGAACCCGGACTGGTCCGCCAGGGCGGCGGCCGAGCCGGGCGGTGCGGCCATCGCCGACACCCCGGCCTTCGTCTGGATGGACCGCATCGCGGCCATCGGTGGCACGCCGGGCGCGCGGAGCCTGCGTGACCACCTGGACACCGCGCTCGACCAGGGTGCGAACCTGTTCCAGGTCGTCATCTACGACCTGCCGGGACGCGACTGCGCCGCGCTGGCGTCCAACGGCGAGCTCGGCCCCACGGAGCTCGGCCGGTACAAGACCGAATACATCGACCCCATTGCCGAGATCCTCGCCGACCCGGCGTACGCCGGCTTGCGCATTGTCACCATCATCGAGCCCGACTCGCTGCCCAACCTCGTCACCAACGCCGGCGGCACGGCCGGTTCGACCGACGCCTGCGCGACGATGAAGGCGAACGGCAACTACGAGAAGGGTGTCGGCTACGCCCTGCACACCCTGGGTGCCATTCCCAACGTGTACAACTACGTGGACGCCGCCCACCACGGCTGGCTGGGCTGGGACAGCAACATGGCGCCGGCCGCGGCCGAGTTCAAGAAGGCGGCCACCTCCGAGGGGGCCACCGTCGACGACGTGGCCGGCTTCATCGTGAACACGGCCAACTACTCGGCTCTCAAGGAGCCGAACTTCAAGATCAGCGACTCGGTGAACGGCACCACGGTGCGCCAGTCGAAGTGGGTCGACTGGAACTACTACGCCGATGAGCTGACGTTCGCCCAGGCGCTGCGCACCATGCTGGTGAGCGAGGGCTTCAACTCGAACATCGGCATGCTGATCGACACCGCCCGCAACGGCTGGGGCGGCCCCGACCGGCCCACCTCGGCGGGCCCGCTGACCAGTGTGGACGCCTACGTGGACGGCGGCCGTGTGGACCGGCGCATCCACGCCGGCAACTGGTGCAACCAGAGCGGTGCCGGCATCGGTGAGCGGCCCACCACCGCCCCCGAGCCCGGTATCGACGCCTACGTGTGGGCGAAGCCTCCGGGGGAGTCGGACGGCAGCAGCCAGCCCGAGGACAACGACGAGGGCAAGGGTTTCGACCGGATGTGCGACCCCACGTACACCGGTAACGGCCGCAACGGCAACAGCATGTCCGGCGCGCTGCCCAACTCCCCCGTCGCGGGTCACTGGTTCTCCGCGCAGTTCCAGGAGCTGCTCCGCAACGCCTACCCGCCCATCGACGGCGACGACGACGGCGGCAACAACGGCGGTGGCGACGACGACACCCAGGCGCCGACCGCGCCGACGGGCCTGACGTCCACGGCGAAGACCAGCTCCAGCGTCTCGCTGTCCTGGACCGCGTCCAGCGACGACACCGCGGTGACCGGCTACGACGTGTACCGGGGCAGCACCAAGGTGGGCTCGACCACCACGACCTCGTACACCGACACGGATCTGTCGGCCTCGACCGCCTACAGCTACACGGTCAAGGCACGGGACGCGGCCGGTAACGTCTCGGCGGCCTCCTCCGCCCTGTCCGTCACCACCTCCGCGGGTGGCGGCACCGGGACGGGCGCCCTGAAGGTCCAGTACAAGAACAACGACTCCTCCGCGACCGACAACCAGATCCGGATGGGTCTCCAGCTGGTCAACACCGGCAGCACGGCGGTGGACCTGTCCACGGTCAAGCTGCGCTACTGGTTCACCCCGGAGTCCGGCTCCGCCACCTTCGGCACCTCCTGCGACTGGGCGGTCATGGGCTGCGGGAAGCTGAGCCTGGCGGTGAAGCAGAACGGTTCGGCGGCCGGTGCCAGCCACTACCTGGAGGTCTCCTTCGGCAGCGGCACCCTCGCGGCCGGCGCCTCCACCGGCGAGATGCAGCTGCGTCTCAACAAGAGCGACTGGTCCAACTTCAACGAGGCGGACGACTACAGCCGCTCGACGGCCACCAGCTACGCGGACTCGTCGAAGATCGGCGCGTACGTGGGCGGTGCGCTCACCTGGGGCACCGCGCCCTGAGCGGTGACCGGATGATCCGGTGACCCGTCCGGCCCCGCCACCCCCGTGGCGGGGCCGGACTTCTTTCCGCACACCGAGCCTCATCACGCACAAATGAGCGACGGGTTTTTGTTATGGTCACCGGCCGGGCCGCATCTCCCAGGTGTGCGTGAAGCCAGAACAGGACTCCGGAAGAGTGAGCACGGCATGGGCCAGGACCGCGAACGGGCGTTGATCGAGGCGGCGCGGGCCGGGGACCCCGGCGCCAGGGACCAGCTCGTCACGTCCTGTCTGCCGCTGCTCTACAACGTCGTCGGGCGTGCGCTCAACGGCCACGCGGACGTGGACGACGTGGTGCAGGAGACGGTCCTGCGGATGCTGCGGGCGCTGCCCGGCCTGCGCGATCCGGCGAGCTTCCGCTCCTGGCTGGTGGCCATCGCGATGAACGAGATACGCGGGCACTGGCGGGACCGGCAGACCGCCGCGATACCCGTGGAGCCCCTGGCCGGCGGGCAGGACAGGGTCGATCCGGGCGCCGACTTCGTGGACGTGACCATTCTCCGGCTCGGCCTGTCCGGGCAGCGCCGCCAGGTCGCCGAGGCGACCCGCTGGGTGGACGAGGACGACCGGGCGCTGCTGTCGCTGTGGTGGCTGGAGGCGGCCGGCGAGCTGAGCCGGGCCGAGGTGGCCGCCGCGCTGCACCTCTCCCCCGAGCACACGGCGGTCCGGGTGCAGCGGATGAAGGCCCAGCTGGACACCGCGCGGGTGGTGGTGGGCGCGCTGGGCGCGCGGCCCCGGTGCGTGCTGCTCGACGACATGCTGGCCGGGTGGGACGGGGCTCCGTCGCCGCTGTGGCGCAAGCGCATCGCCCGGCACGCCCGCGGCTGCACCGTCTGCTCGGGGTTCGGTACGGGTCTGGTGCCGGCCGAGGGGCTGCTGGTGGGGCTGGCGCTGGTGCCGCTCGCGGGCGTGGCCGCCGCCGGCCGGTCGCCGCGCCTGACGGAGACCGGCGCCGCCACGCCCCTGGCCGCGTCCGCCCGGCCGGGCCGGGCCGCGCTGCGCCGGACGCAGGCCCGGCGCCGGCGGCGCAACGCCGTGGTGGCGTCGGTCCTGGCGGTGGGCGTGCTGGGCGCCGGGGGCGCGGCCGTGCATCTGTCGACGGGCGACGACGGGGACGCGGAGGTGTCCGTGGCCGCCGCCCCCGAGTCCTCCGCCCCGGCCGCGACCTCGGCGACCGCCGAGGCGTCCGCCACGGCGGTGCCCTCCCCCTCCGCCTCGCCGTCCGCCCGCGCGAGCGCGAGCCCGAGCGCCACGAAGGCGGAGCCGAAGGCGTCACCGAAGAAGTCCGCCCCCGCGAGCAGGCGCCCCTCGGCGACGGCGTCCGCCCCGGCGAACCGGCCGCCGGCCCCGGACCGCTCCTCGCCCGGCCCCGCATCGGAGGCGGAGCAGGTCCTGGCCCTGGTCAACACCGAACGGGCCAGGGAGGGCTGTGGCCCGGTCACCGGCAACGCGCAGCTGACGACCGCCGCGCAGCGGCACTCCGAGGACATGGCCGCGCGGGACTACTTCTCGCACACCTCGCAGGACGGTTCGGGTCCGGGCGACCGGATCACCGCGACCGGGTACCGGTGGAGCACCTACGGGGAGAACATAGCCAAGGGCCAGCGCACACCCGCCGCCGTGATGGACTCCTGGATGAACAGCCCCGGCCACCGCGCGAACATCCTGAACTGCTCGTTCAAGGAACTGGGCGTGGGTGTGGAGGACAGCCCCGGCGGCATCGTGTGGACCCAGGACTTCGGCACGGGCCGGTGACGCGCGGACGGGCCCCCGGGTTCCCGGATCGCCGACGCCGAGAGCGGATTCGCGAGCGGTGAACGCCCCTGGTCCGCCGGGGCGGCCGCGCCTAGCGTGCCTGGCATGACCAACAGGGGACACGCGTGGGTGCTGGGAGCGACGGGACAGATGGGGCGCGCCGCGGTGCGCGCGCTCGCGGCGGACGGCTGGAAGGTGACGGCGGCGTCGCGCGGCGGGGGCCGCGTCGAGGGGTGGGACGGCGGGGTGCGGACGGTCGCCCTGGACCGTGACGAGGAGGGCGCGCTCGCGGCGGCGCTCGGTCCGGGCTGCGATGTGCTGGTGGACCTGGTGGCGTACGGGAGGCCGCACGCCCGGCAGCTGACCGGCCTCGCGGACCGGATCGGATCGGCGGTGGTCGTGTCCAGCGGGGCGGTGTACGCGGACGAGCGGGGCCGCAGTTTCGATACGCAGGGCGAGCCGGACGGGGCGCCCCGCTATCCGCTGCCGATCCCGGAGTCGCTGAGCACGGTGGAGCCGGGCGACGACACCTATGCGACGCGCAAGATCCGCCTGGAGCGCGATCTGCTCGCGGCCGGTGACACCCTCCCGGTCACGCTGCTGCGGGCGGGCGCGGTGCACGGACCGCATTGCCGCACCCCGCGCGAGCTGTACTTCGTCAAGCGGGCGCTGGACGGCCGGCCCCGGCGGGTGCTGGCGTACGGTGGGGCCTCGCGCTTCCATCCGCTGCACACGTCGAACGCGGCCGAGCTGATCCGGCTGGCCGCCGCCCGGCCCGGCTCGCGCGTGCTGAACGCCGCCGATCCGCAGGCGCCGACGGTCGCGGAGATCGGGGAGGCGGTGGACGCGGTGCTGGGCCGGTCCACGGAGACGGTGCTGGTCGCGGGCGCCCCGCCCGCGGAGGGCGTCGGCGCGACGCCCTGGAGCGCGCCGCACTCCATCGTCTACGACATGTCGGCCGCCGCACGGGAACTCGGCTACCGCCCGGTGACGGACTACGCCGACTCGCTGCCGGAGACCGTCGACTGGCTGGCCTCCCGCCTGTCGGACCGCGCCTGGCAGGACGCTTTCCCGGCGATGCTGCGCACGTACGGCACGGTGCTGTTCGACTACGAGGCGGAGGACGCCTGGCTGGCGGAACACGACCGCAGGCCGTGACCGGGCCGGGCGCCGCGGGCGCGGGCGACACGCCCGGTGGGTGCGATGGGATTTCTCGCTCGATCGGCGTAGGCGTTCCCTCGTGCGAGCGACGGGCCGATTTGCGTTCCGTTGATGCGCGCCGGGCGGCTTCCCTCGCGACAGCGCTGGTACGGGCACGGCCGCGGACGGGCGCGGGAGCGCGGGGAGGGGGGCCGCCCACCTGAACGGTCGATTCGGGGCGATATTCACATATGGCTGTTTCACCTCGGAAATCGGGCACGAGGTGCGTCAAGATCCCTGGGACGACAAGCCCCCGCCACCGCGGCGGGGCGGTCCGGGCGGACGCCGAGTCCTGCCGCCGTCCGGATGCCTGGTCGACAGGAGTGGATCGGCAGGAGTGGAGGACCCGAGCATCACGGGACCGCCGGAGCACACCGGTTGTCCCTCGGGGTGAAGCCGCCGCGCGCGGCCGGGCGACTTCGCCAGCCCGAACCCGACAGGCCATCCTTCACAGGCGGCTGACGAAGGGTTGCGCATGAGTGCGCAGGTTCATGTCCCGTCCCTGCTCGCCCGGGCCACCACGGCCTCGGTCATGACTCTCGCCGCGGTCGGCGGCACGCTGCTGGTCCCCGGTGCCGCCTCCGAGGCGCAGGCGGCCGGCCACGCCGCGAAGGCGCTGAAGGTCGCCGCGTCGAAGAAGGGAGCGCCCTACCGGTGGGGCGCGACCGGGCCCAACAGCTTCGACTGTTCCGGGCTGACGCTCTATTCGTTCGAGAAGGCCGGCAAGAAGCTCCCCCGCACGGCCCAGCAGCAGTACAACCGCACCAGGCACATCACGGCGTCCGAGCGGCAGCGGGGCGACCTGGTCTTCTTCCATTCCGGGCGCAGCGTCTACCACGTGGGCATCTACGCCGGGAGCGGGAAGATCTGGCACTCGCCGAAGACCGGGGCCGTGGTCCGGCTGGAGAAGATCTGGACCCGGAGCGTGTACTACGGGCGGGTCGCCTGACGGGGGCCCGCGGGCCGGGCGCGTACGGCGTCGGGGCCGGCCGGGGCGTGCCACGGCAGCGTCACCCAGACGGTCTTGCCGCCGTCGTCGGTGGGGGTGACCGTCACCCGGCCGCCGTACTCCTTGGCCAGCGCGCGGACGATGACCATGCCGCGTCCGTTGTCCTGCTGGACGGCGGCGGGCAGCCGCTGGGGCCTGCGGGGGTGACTGTCCGTCACCCCGAGGCTCAGCAGTTCCTCGCGCTCCAGCAGCAGGTCGACGGTGAAGGTCGGGGACTGCCCGAAGGTGTGCAGCACGGCGTTGGTGGCCAGTTCCGAGAGGATGAGGCGGAGCGCGTCGGCGGCCTCCGCGTCCTCGGGCAGGCCCCAGTCCGTGAGTACGCGGGCCACGTACCGGCGGGCCGCGGAGACCGATACCGGCTCGCTCGGCAGAGTGACACGTGCTTCCTGATGGTCTGCCATGGCGAGCCGTCCCTTTCCCACCCGGTACCGGTCCGGCGAGCGGACCGGTTGTGCTTCGCGCCAGATTGCCACCGATGCTGCCCTCCGTGGTGGCGATCCACCAAGATATGCATATATCTGTAACTCAAACCGGTGAACTCTCCCCGCCCGTCCCCGCGCGGGCGCGACACTGTCCCCTCGTCAGACAGCGGGAGGGAGCGTCCAGATGCAGCACGGTCCAGCGGTTCGGCGCCGCAAGCTCGGGGAGGAGCTGCGGAGTCTGCGGCACGCGTCGGGGCTCACGAGCCGGGAGGCCGCGCACCTGCTCGGCTGGCACCAGTCGAAGGTGAGCAGGATCGAGACAGGTGTCAGCGGGGTGCGGCCGGATGACGTGATCCGGCTGCTGGACGCGTACGGGATGGACGATCCCCAGCTGCGCGAGGTGCTGGGCGCGCTGGCCGGTTCGGCGGGCGGGGGCGGCGCCGGCTGGTGGCACGCGTACCGGGGTCTCATCCCGCCGCAGTACCGCGACTTCATCAGTCTGGAGTCGCAGGCGCGCACCGCCCGCACGCTGGAGACCACGGTGGTTCCGGGCCTGCTCCAGACCGCCGACTACGCCCGCGCGGTGACCCGGGCCTCCCTGGACGGGCTGCCGTCCGGCCAGCTGGACTCGCTGGTCGAGGTGCGGCTGACCCGGCAGGGGGTGCTGAGCAGCGACCCGCCGCTGCGGCTGAGCGCGGTGCTCGACGAGGCGGTGCTGCGCCGGGAGGTGGGTGGCCGAAGAGTGATGCGCCAGCAGCTGCGCCATCTCGCCCGGGTGGCCCAACTGCCCCATGTGGAACTCCAGTTACTTCCGTTCGCGGTCGGCGGCTATGTCAGCCTCACCAGCCCTTTCGTTATTTTCTCCTTTCCGACCGCTTCTGACCTTGACGTGGTCGTTCTTGACCACTTGACGAGTAGCCTCTATCTGGAACGGAAAGAAGACCTTGCGGCGTACAGCGCGGCCTTCCGCACCCTTCAGGCCCACGCGCTGTCGCCGGAGCACACGCTGGACCTGATCGCCGCGATCGACCGCGACGATCGGTGACCCCCCACCGCCCGGAGGAACCGTCATGTCCGATCGCCCCGCACAGCAAGCGTTACGGTGGCGGCGCAGCAGCCGCAGCACGGGTATGAACAACTGCGTGGAGACCGCCCCGTTCGAGGACGGGCGGCTGCTCGCCGTACGCGACTCCAAGGATGTGTCGCTCACCCCGCTGGAGTTCTCCCCCACGGCCTGGACGTCCTTCGTCTCCGGTCTGCGGCGCTGAGGCGCCCGCCGCCCCGGACCCGCGGCCCGGTCCGCCGGCTCAGCTCGCCGGGGCGGTCCGCCGCACCGTCGCCACCGCCTGCCCGATCTGCTCGTCCGTCAGGTCGGCGCGGGCGGTGAGCCGCAGCCGCGAGATGCCGTCCGGGACCGAAGGCGGCCGGAAGCAGCCGACCGCCAGCCCCGCCGTCCGGCAGTCGGCGGCCCAGCGGACCGCCGCGTCCGGCGACGGCGCCCGCACCGAGACCACCGCCGCGTCGGGGCGCACCGCGGTCAGCCCGGCCGCCGTCAGCCCCTCGTACAGCGCGGTGGCGACCGTACGGGCCCGCAGCGCGCGTTCCGGTTCGCGGCGCAGCAGCCGCAGCGCGCCCAGCGCCGCGCCCACCGCCGCCGGGGCGAGCCCGGTGTCGAAGATGAACGTCCGCGCGGTGTTGACGAGGTGGTCGATGACGCGGGCCGGGCCGAGGACCGCGCCGCCCTGGCTGCCCAGCGACTTGGACAGGGTGAGCGTCGCGACGACTCCCCCGCCGCCCGCGATCCCCGCCGCGTCGAGCGCTCCGCGTCCGCCCTCGCCGAGCACCCCGAGACCGTGCGCGTCGTCCACCAGGAGCGCCGCGTTCTCCGCCCGGCAGACGGCGGCCAGCGCGGCGAGCGGCGCGGCGTCGCCGTCCACGGAGAAGACCGAGTCGGTGACGGCCAGCCGCCGGCCCTCGTGCCCGCACAGCGACTTGCGGACGGCCTCCGGGTCGGCGTGCGGGACGACGACGGTCGCCGCCCGCGAGAGCCGGCAGCCGTCCACGATGGAGGCGTGGTTGCCCGCGTCCGAGGCGATGAGGCCGTCGCGCCCGGTGAGCGCGGTGAGGGCCGCGAGGTTGGCGGCGTAACCGGAGGAGAGCACGAGGGCCGCCTCGAATCCGCAGAACGCGGCGAGTTCGCGTTCGAGTTCCGCGTGAAGGGCGGTCGAGCCCGTCACGAGGCGGGAGCCGGTCGATCCGCCGCCCCAGCGCAGGGCCGCGTCCGCCGCCGCCGCGGTCACCTCGGGGTGCCGGGTCAGGCCGAGGTAGTCGTTGCTCGCGAGGTCCAGCGGCCCGGTGCCGGCGCTCCGGGGCCGCAGCCTGCGGACCAGCCCCGCGTCCGCGCGACGGCGCGCCTCGTCGTCGATCCAGTCGAACGGGGTGGCGGGCATGGAGTGACCCCTCTTGTAGGCAGCCCACAGACCCTAACCGGGGTCACACCGGGGCACGGTGTGGTGATGCACACACCCCGCGTGAGCTCCGTTGTCCGGTTCCTCCTTGGCTCGGGGCGGTGCGGTGCGTCAGGATCGACGCCATGGACCTCCTGAACACGCTGGTGGACAAGGGGCTGCGGCGCGAGCTGCCGACCCGTGAAGAAGCGCTCGCCGTACTGGCGACCCCGGACGACGAACTGCTCGATGTGGTGGCGGCGGCCGGCAGGGTGCGCCGTCAGTGGTTCGGGCGGCGGGTGAAGCTGAACTATCTGGTCAATCTGAAATCGGGGCTCTGTCCCGAGGACTGCTCGTACTGCTCGCAGCGGCTCGGCTCCAAGGCCGAGATCCTCAAGTACACCTGGCTCAAGCCCGAGGACGCCTCGAAGGCGGCGGCGGCCGGGGTGGCGGGCGGCGCCAAGCGCGTCTGCCTGGTGGCCAGCGGCCGGGGCCCCACCGACCGGGACGTGGACCGGGTCTCGAAGACCATCGAGGCCATCAAGGACCAGAACGAGGGCGTCGAGGTGTGCGCCTGCCTGGGGCTGCTCTCGCAGGGGCAGGCCGAGCGGCTGCGTTCGGCGGGCGCCGACGCGTACAACCACAACCTCAACACGTCCGAGGGGACGTACGGGGAGATCACGACCACCCACACCTACGCGGACCGGGTGGACACGGTGCACCAGGCGCAGGCCGCCGGGCTCTCCGCGTGCTCGGGGCTGATCGCGGGCATGGGCGAGAGCGACGAGGACCTCGTCGATGTGGTCTTCTCGCTGCGCGAGCTGGACCCGGACTCGGTGCCGGTCAACTTCCTGATCCCGTTCGAGGGGACGCCGCTCGCCAAGGAGTGGAACCTGACGCCGCAGCGCTGTCTGCGCATCCTGGCGATGGTCCGGTTCGTCTGCCCCGACGTGGAGGTACGGCTCGCGGGCGGGCGCGAGGTCCATCTGCGCTCGATGCAGCCGCTCGCCCTGCACCTGGTGAACTCGATCTTCCTCGGCGACTATCTGACCAGCGAGGGCCAGGCCGGTCAGGCCGACCTGGACATGATCGCGGACGCCGGTTTCGAGGTGGAAGGGACGGGTACGACGACGCTCCCCGGGCACCGCGCGAACCCGGCGGCCGGCTGCGGCTCGCACGCGGGCGGCTGCGGCTCGGAGCCGGAGAGCTGCGGTACGCACACCGGGAGCGGCTGCGGGCCGTGCGGCGAAACCGCGGACGGTCCGGAGGCCGAGGTCGCGTCCGCCGCTGCCGCCGCCGCCGAGCCGACGGAGACTCCGGTTCCGGGCGCCCGTACGGATCTGGTGGCGGTACGCCGCCGCGGCGCGGGGACGGATCTCGCCCCCAATGCCTGAGCCGCTCTCCCCCGCCGTGCTCCGGGACCTGGACCGGGCGCACGTCTGGCATCCGTACGGGCCCATGCCGGGCCGGCAGGAGCCGCTGGTCGTGGAGTCCGCGTCCGGGGTCCGGCTGCGGCTCGCCGAACCCGCCCACGGCCACGACGAGTTGGTGGACGGCATGTCCTCCTGGTGGTCGGCCGTGCACGGCTACAACCACCCGGTGCTCAACGAGGCGGCGCGCGGTCAGCTGGACCGGATGAGCCATGTGATGTTCGGCGGGCTCACGCACGAGCCCGCCGTCCGGCTCGCGGCCCGGCTGGTGGAGATCACCCCGGAGCCGCTGCGCCACGTCTTCCTCTCCGATTCCGGTTCGGTGTCGGTCGAGGTCGCCGTGAAGATGTGCCTCCAGTACTGGCGCTCGGCCGGGCAGCCCGCCAAGCAGCGGCTGCTGACCTGGCGCGGCGGCTACCACGGCGACACCTGGCAGCCCATGTCGGTGTGCGACCCGGAGGGCGGGATGCACGAGCTGTGGTCGGGCGCCCTGCCCCGCCAGGTCTTCGCCGACGAGCCGCCCGCCGGCTACGACGCCGAGCCCGACCCCGCGTACGCGGCGCATCTGCGCGAACTGATCGAGCGGCACGCCGGCGAACTGGCCGCCGTGATCGTGGAACCGGTCGTGCAGGGGGCGGGCGGCATGCGCTTCCACTCCCCCGGCTATCTGCGGGTGCTGCGCGAGGCGTGCGACGCGTACGGGGTCCTGCTCGTGTTCGACGAGATCGCCACCGGCTTCGGCCGTACGGGACAGCTGTTCGCGGCCGACCACGCCGGGGTCTCCCCGGATGTGATGTGCGTGGGCAAGGCGCTGACCGGCGGCTACCTCACGATGGCGGCGACGCTGTGCACGAGCGAGGTCGCCGACGGGATCTCGCGCGGCGAGGTGCCCGTGCTCGCTCACGGACCGACGTTCATGGGCAACCCGCTCGCCTCGGCGGTGGCCTGCGCCTCCATCGACCTGCTGCTCGGCCAGGACTGGCGGCAGGAGGTGAAACGCGTGGAGGCGGGCCTGCGCGCGGGCCTGGCGGCGGCGCGCGAGCTGCCCGGCGTCCGCGATGTGCGGGTGCTCGGCGCCATCGGCGTGGTCCAGCTGGACCATGAGGTGGACATGGCGGCGGCGACCTCGGCGGCGGTCCGGGAAGGGGTGTGGCTGCGGCCGTTCCGCGACCTCGTCTACACCATGCCGCCGTACGTGACGGGGGACGACGACGTGGCACGGATCTGCCGCGCGGTGTGCGCGGCGGCACGGGAGGGCTGAGGCATGCGCGTTCTGGTGGTGACCGGGACCGGCACGGAGATCGGCAAGACGATCGTGACGGCGGCCGTGGCGGCCGCCGCCGCGCCCCGCCGCGTCGCCGTCCTCAAACCGGCCCAGACCGGCCTGGAGCCGGGCGAACCCGGAGACGCGGCCGAGGTGGCGCGGCTCGCGGGCGGTCATGTGACCGCGGTCGAACTGGCCCGGTTCCCGGAACCGTTGGCGCCCGCGACGGCGGCCAGGCGCGCCGGGATGCGACCGGTGCGCCCGTACGAGATCGCGGAGGCGGTGGAGAAGCTGGCCACCGAGCACGACCTGGTCCTCGTGGAGGGCGCGGGCGGGCTGCTCGTACGGTTCGACGACGAGGGCGCGACCCTGGCGGACGCGGCCCGGCTGCTGGAGGCGCCGGTCCTGGTGGTCGCCCCGGCCGGGCTGGGCACGCTCAACTCCACGGCCCTGACGGCGGAGGCGCTGCGGGCGCGCGGGCTGAGCTGTCCGGGCGTGGTCATCGGCAGCATGCCGGCCGCGCCCGATCTGGCGGCGCGCTGCAATGTGACGGACCTGCCGGTGGCGGCGGGCGCGCCGCTGCTCGGCGTGGTGCCGGAGGGCGCGGGGTCGCTCGCGCCCGGGGAGTTCCGCGCGCGGGCGGCGGACTGGCTGGCCCGGCCGCTGGGCGGCCGCCGGCCGTAGGGCCTTCGCCGGGACCGGCCGGGTGGGGCGGTCGTCGCGGGTCGCCGCACGTCGCCGCACGTCGTCGCCGAAATATTCGGTACCCCGGCCTCCCGCTGGTCGAACACGTGGTCATAATTCCTGCTCAGGTAGCCGAAGTCACCGTAGGCGGCCACGTTCTGGTGCCACTGTGCGCCAACCGACCAGATCCCGCGACGACTCATGGAGTGACATTGAGTGCGACGACGTTCCGTTCCCGTATCACCGCCCGGCTCGGACGCGGCTACCTGGCGCGCATCCAGAAGCACGGACTCGGCTCCTCCACCATGCGGCTGCTGCCCGACCAGCTGCTGATGCCGTTGCGCAGGGACGGGCTGGACCCGGTGCGGCGGCTCGCGCACGCCCGGGCGAGCGCGCCGGTGCGCAGGGTGGCCCTGCCGTTCGGCATGGACGCCTGGGTGGTCACGGGGTACGAGGAGTCGAAGGCGGTGCTCGGCCGCGCCGAGGGGTTCAGCACCGACTTCGCCCATCTGGCGGGCAACGCGGGCATAGTCGCCGAGCACAGCCCCGGTGGTCTCGGCTTCAGCGACCCGCCGGTGCACACCCGGCTGCGCCGCATCCTGACCCCGGAGTTCACCATGCGCCGGCTGCGCCGGCTGACGCCCAGGATCGACGCCATCGTCGCGGAGCGGCTCGACGCCATGGCCGCGGCGCCGGGGCCGGTGGACCTGGTGCACTCCTTCGCGCTGCCCGTGCCGTCGCTGACGATCTGCGAGCTGCTCGGGGTGCCCTACGAGGACCGCGACGACTTCCAGAAGCTGGCCATGGACCGCTTCGACCTGTTCGCCGGGACGACCGCGCCGTTCGGCGCGATGTCCGCGTCGCTCGACTACTTCCGGGGCGTCGTCCGGGCGCAGCGGCGCGACCCCGGCGACGGGCTGCTGGGGATGATCGTGCGGGAGCACGGCGACAGCGTGGACGACGAGGAGCTGGCGGGCCTGGCCGACGGGGTGCTCACCGGTGGGTTCGAGACGACGGCCAGCACGATCGCGCTGGGCGCGCTGGTGCTGCTGCGCAATCCGGAGGTGGCGGCGCGGCTGCGGACGGACGACGGGCTCGCGGGCCCCTTCGTGGAGGAGGTGCTGCGCTATCTCTCGGCCGTGCAGATGGCTTTTCCCCGGTTCGCCCGCGAGGACATCGAGATCGCCGGGGTGACGATCCCGCGCGGCGACATGGTGCTGTGCTCGCTGAGCGGCGCCAACCGCGATCCGGCGTACGTCACGGACGACGGGCGGTTCGACGTGGACCGGGTCACCCCGGCCGGGCACCTGGCCTTCGGCTACGGCATCCACCGCTGCATCGGCGCGGAGCTGGCCCGGATGGAGCTGCGTGCCGCCTTCCCGGCGCTGGTCGGGCACTTTCCGGCCATGCGGCTCGCGGTCCCGCCGCAGGATCTGGCGTTCCGCAAGCTGTCGATCGTGTACGGCATCGACGGCCTGCCCGTCCACCTGCGCTGAACCGCCCGTACGCACCGGCCGGCGCCCGAACGTGCGCCCCGGCCCGCACCAGCCCGTACACCTCGGCCCGCACCGGCCCGTACGCCCGGCCGGTCGGGAATCCGCTCGCTCGACGGTGCGCTTCTCTGATTGGCTCCGGCCATGAACGATCTCGCCGTACGGCCCGCCGCCCTGCCCGACATCGATGCCGTCCTGCGGTTCTGGCGCACGTCCGCCGAGGGGACGAGCGTCAGCGACGACCACGACGGGGTGGCCCGGCTGGTCGCCCGCGACGCCGGGGCGCTGCTGCTCGCGGAACGGGACGGCACGCTGGTCGGGACCGTGATCGCCGGGTTCGACGGCTGGCGGTGCTCCCTGTACCGGCTGGCCGTGCATCCGGACCACCGCCGCCGGGGCATCGCGACCGCGCTGCTGGACGCGGCGGAGCGGCACTTCGCCGAGGTGGGCGGGCGGCGGGTGGACGCCATGGTCCTGGAGCGGAACGAGCGCGCGCACCACACCTGGGGGGCGGCCGGATACCGGCGGCAGGACCAGTGGCGTCGGTGGGTGAAGCCGCTCCGGGAGGGAACAGGGGCGGAGTGACCACGTCCGCACGGCACTTTGCCGATCCTTTACTATAGGGATTCAGCCCCGCCCCTCCGACGAAAGGTGTGAGCGTCCGCCCATGGGCGAGCCTCCCAGTTGCCGAAGCCGCCGAGATCGCGCGGTCCGCCAGTCCCTGCCCGATCATGGGACGGAGGTGAACCGATGACCGAAGTGCTTCTGCTGCTCGTTGCGGTACTGCTCTCCCTCGCCTGCGGCGCCTTCGTCGCGGCGGAGTTCTCGCTGACCACGGTCGAGCGCGGCCAGCTGGAAACGGCCGTCGAGCGGGGCGAGCGCGGCGCGGCCAGCGCCATGAAGGCCGTGCGCGGGCTCACCTTCCAGCTCTCCGGGGCGCAACTCGGCATCACCGTCACCAACCTGGTCGTCGGCATGCTCTCCGAGCCGTCCATCGCCAAGCTCATCCGCGGCCCGGTGGAGGCCGTCGGGCTGTCGCCGGGCGTCGCGTCGTCCGTGGCGCTCGTCATCGGTACGGCCCTGTCCACGGTGTTCCTGATGGTTGTCGGCGAGCTGGTCCCGAAGAACTGGGCCATCTCCTCGCCGCTGGCCGTGGCGAAGGCCGTCGCCACCCCGCAGCGGATCTTCACGGCCGTCTTCCGGCCCTTCATCAGCCACCTCAACAACACCGCCAACCACATCGTGCGCCGCTTCGGTCTGGAGCCCGCCGAGGAGCTGGCCTCGGCCCGCAGCCCGCAGGAGCTGGTCGCGCTCGCCCGGCACTCCGCCCGCGAGGGCGCGCTGGAGGCGGACACCGCGGAGCTGTTCGTCCGTACCCTCAATCTGCCGGAGCTGACCGCGGAGAACGTGATGACCCCGCGCGTCCAGGTCACCGCGCTGGAGGTCGGCGCGACCGCGGAGGACGTCGCCAACGCCACCCGGGCCACCGGCCTCTCCCGCTTCCCCGTCTACCGCAACAACCTCGACACCGTCGTCGGCGTCGCCCACATCAAGGACGTCCTGGCGATCCCCGCCGACGAGCGCCCCCGCAAGCGGGTGTCCGAGATGCTGCGCGAGCCGGTGCTCGTGCCCGAGACGCTGACCGTGGACCGGCTGCTGGACCGGCTGTCCGGCAAGCTCGCCATGGCCGTCGTCATCGACGAGTACGGCGGCACGGCGGGCGTCGTGACCCTTGAGGACATCGTCGAGGAGGTCGTCGGCGAGGTGCGCGACGAGCACGACCCGCACGAGACGCCGGACCTCGCGCCGGCCGGTGAGGACGCCGACGGGCGCGTCCTGTGGTCGGCGGACGGCGCCGCCCGCATGGATCAGCTGGAGCGGATCGGGCTGCGTGTGCCGGACGGCCCCTACGAGACCCTGGCCGGTCTGGTCGCCACGGAGGTCGGCCGCATCCCGGCCGTGGGCGACTCCATCGAACTGGCCGGCTGGCGGATCGACGTGGTGGACGCCTCCGGGCGCCGCGCCGCCCGCGCCCTGCTGCACGCCCCGGTGACCGGTTCCCACCAGCCGTCGGAGGACGAGCGATGACCGCCGTACAGCTCTTCATCGGTCTGCTGACGCTGGTCGTGAACGCGTTCTTCGTCGGTGCCGAGTTCGCCCTGATCTCGGTGCGCCGCAGCCAGATCGAACCGCAGGCCGAACAGGGCAACCGGCGGGCGCGCAGCGTCATCTGGGGCCTGGAACACGTCTCGGCGCTGCTCGCGGCGGCGCAGCTGGGCATCACGCTGTGCACCCTGGTCCTCGGCATCGTCGCCGAGCCGGCCATCGCGCATCTGCTGGAGCCCGTCTTCGACGCGGTGGGCGTGCCGCACGGGCTGGTCCATCCGATCTCGTTCGTGATCGCGCTGTCGGTGGCGACCTATCTGCACATGCTGCTGGGCGAGATGGTCCCGAAGAACATCGCGCTGGCCGAACCGGTGCGCTCCGCGCTGCTGCTGGGCCCCCCGCTGGTGGCGCTGGCCAGGGCGCTGCGTCCGGTGATCTTCACGATCAACGCCTTCGCCAACGGGCTGCTGAAGCTGTTGCGGGTGGAGACGAAGGACGAGGTGGCGGCGACGTTCTCGGACGACGAGCTGGCCCGTCTGGTGAAGGACGCCGGTGACGCCGGGCTGGTCGACGACCGGGCGGCGGAGCGGCTGCACCACGCCCTGGAGCTGGGCCGGCGGCCGGTACGCGACGTGGTGCTGCCGGTGGACCGGGTGATGTACATCCGGGTCGGCGCGACGCCGGAGGAGCTGGAGCGGCTGTCGTACGAGACGGGCTTCTCGCGCTTCCCGGTGATGGACGCCGAGCAGCGCATCCTCGGCTACCTCCATGTGAAGGACGCCCTGGACGTGACCCCGCGCGACATGCCGTTCCCGGTGTCCTCGATGCGGCCGATCGCCCGCGTCCGGGCGGCGACCCCGCTGGACGACGTACTGACGGCGCTGCGCCGCAGCCGTACGCACCTGGCGGCGGTGCTCGACGAGGACGACCGGCTGGCCGGCCTGGTCACGATGGAGGACGTCCTCCGGGAGCTGGTGGGGCGCCCGCAGAGCCGCTGACCGGGGGTGGCTCCGGGCCCCGTCCCGGAGCCACCGCTCGCCCGGCGGGGGCGTCCGGCACCGCGATACGATCGCAGCGCCATGGAATTCAATGCCTCCTACACCAGTCTCGTCGCGGTCGGCGACTCGTTCACCGAGGGCATGTCGGACCTGCTGCCCGACGGCTCGTACCGGGGCTGGGCCGATGTCCTCGCCGCCCGGCTGGCCGCCCGCACGCCCGGCTTCCGCTACGCCAACCTCGCGGTGCGCGGCAAGCTCATCGGCCAGATCGTGGACGAGCAGGTGGAGGCGGCGGCGGCCATGCGGGCCGATGTGGTGACCCTGGTCGGCGGTCTCAACGACACCCTGCGCCCCAAGTGCGACATGGGCATGGTGCGCGGCCGGCTGGAGGAGGCGGTGGAGCGGCTGGCGCCGTCGTGCGGGCGGCTGGTGCTGATGCGCAGCCCCGGCCGCAACGGCCCGGTGATGGAGCGCTTCCGGCCCCGCATGGAGAAGCTGTTCGCCCTGATCGACGAGCTGGCCGCCCGGCACGACGCGGTGGTCGTCGATCTGTACGGCGCCCCGGTGCTGGGCGACCCGCGCCTGTGGGACGTGGACCGGCTGCATCTGACCGCCGAGGGGCACCGCCGGGTGGCCGAGGCGGTCTGGCAGGCGCTGGGGCTGCCGGCCGAGAGCGACTGGCGGGCCCCGCTGCCCGCCGCCGTCCCGCCGCGCTGGGCCGCCCGGCGGGCGGCGGACGTGCGGTTCGCCCGGCAGCATCTGCTCCCCTGGATCGGCAGGCGGCTCACCGGGCGCTCCTCGGGCGACGGGCGGGCCGGGGCGCAGTTCAACGCCGAGCTGGGACGGGCCTTCTGGGTCACCCCGCAGGAGGACGGCCGGGAGGCCCCGGTCGGCGCGTGGCGGCGGGTGGAGAGCGACGGGCGGGACGCGGGCGACCGGCCGCGTTCGTAGCAACCCACAAACCGGACCGGTGCGCTGAGCTGCACGAACCGCCAGTAGAATCAGGACACGTGACTGCTGTGTCTGCGAAGCCTCGCATCCCCAATGTCCTGGCCGGCCGCTACGCCTCCACGGAGCTGGCCGTCCTCTGGTCCCCCGAGCAGAAGGTGAAGCTGGAACGCCGGCTGTGGCTGGCGGTGCTGCGCGCCCAGAAGGACCTCGGGATCGAGGTGCCCGACGCCGCTCTCGCCGACTACGAGCGCGTCCTCGACCAGGTCGACCTGGCCTCGATCGCCGAGCGCGAGAAGGTCACCCGGCACGACGTGAAGGCCCGGATCGAGGAGTTCAACGCCCTCGCCGGCCATGAGCACGTCCACAAGGGCATGACCTCGCGCGACCTCACCGAGAACGTCGAGCAGCTGCAGATCCGGCTCTCGCTGGAGCTGATGCGCGACCGGACCGTGGCCGTCCTGGCCCGTCTGGGCAAGCTGGCCGCCGAGTACCGCGAGCTGGTCGTCGCCGGCCGCTCGCACAACGTCGCCGCCCAGGCCACCACCCTCGGCAAGCGCTTCGCGACCGCGGCCGACGAGCTGCTGGTGGCGTACGGCCGCCTGGAGGACCTGCTGGGCCGCTACCCGCTGCGCGGCATCAAGGGCCCCGTCGGCACGGCGCAGGACATGCTCGACCTGCTCGGCGGGGACGCCGGGAAGCTGGCCGAGCTGGAGGAGCGCATCGCCGCCCACCTCGGCTTCGGGCACGCCTTCACGTCGGTCGGCCAGGTCTACCCCCGCTCGCTCGACTACGACGTGGTGACGGCGCTGGTCCAGCTGGCCGCGGCGCCCTCCTCGGTGGCGAAGACGATCCGGCTGATGGCCGGGCACGAGCTGGTGACCGAGGGCTTCAAGCCGGGCCAGGTCGGCTCCTCGGCGATGCCGCACAAGATGAACACCCGCTCCTGCGAGCGCGTCAACGGCCTGATGGTCATCCTGCGCGGCTACGCCTCGATGACCGGCGAGCTGGCCGGCGACCAGTGGAACGAGGGCGACGTCTCCTGCTCCGTGGTCCGCCGGGTGGCCCTGCCGGACGCGTTCTTCGCGTTCGACGGGCTGGTCGAGACGTTCCTGACGGTGCTGGACGAGTTCGGCGCGTTCCCGGCCGTGGTGGCCCGCGAGCTGGACCGCTACCTCCCGTTCCTCGCCACGACCAAGGTCCTGATGGGCGCGGTCCGCGCGGGCGTCGGCCGCGAGGTCGCCCACGAGGCCATCAAGGAGAACGCCGTCGCCTCCGCCCTGGCCATGCGCGAGCAGGGCACGGAGCGCAACGAGCTGCTGGACAAGCTCGCCGCCGACGGGCGCATCCCGCTGGACCGCGCCCAGCTGGACGAGCTGATGGCCGACAAGCTGTCCTTCACCGGCGCCGCGGGCGACCAGGTCACCGCGCTGGTGGCCCGGATCGAGAAGATCACCGGGCAGCACCCCGAGGCGGCCGGCTACACGCCGGGCTCCATCCTCTGACGGCACCGGCCACCGCTGCCGACGGATGACCCCCGAAGAGCTCCGGGCCGCCCGCGACCGCGTCGTCCCCGACGTGGTCGCGGGCGGCCTGCGCGTGCTGTTCTGCGGCATCAACCCGAGCCTGACGACGGCCGCCACGGGGCACCACTTCGCGTTCCCCGGCAACCGCTTCTGGCCCGTGCTCCATCTGTCGGGCTTCACACCGCGCCGGCTGCTCCCCGCCGAGCAGGCCGAACTGCTCGACCACGGCCTCGGCATCACCAACGTCGTCGCCAGGGCCACCGCGCGGGCCGACGAGCTGTCCGCCGAGGAGTTCCGGGAGGGCGGCCGGATTCTCACCGCCAAGGTGGAGCGGCTGCGCCCGCGCTGGCTGGCCGTCGTGGGCGTCACCGCGTACCGCACGGCGTTCGGCGACCGCCGGGCCCGCATCGGCCCCCAGGAGCGGACGATCGGCGGGGCCCGGGTCTGGGCGCTGCCCAACCCCAGCGGCCTCAACGCCCACTGGACCGCGCACACCATGGCCGAGGAGTACGGCCGGCTGCGCGCCGCCGTGGAGGACGGCCACGCCTAGGGCGCGTTGCCGCCCTTCAGGGCGGGTCCGTCTCCGTCACCACGACGCTCAGCTCGCAGCCGGAGCCGCCCTCCTCCAGACAGAGCGCCAGGGCTATCCAGCGCTCCCCGACCTGCCACAGGCGCAGGAACTCGCAGCCCGCGACGACGTCCGCCCAGGGCTCGGGTATCTCCTCACCGGACACCATCCGCTCCCGGGCGCCGAACAGGCTCACCAGCATCGGTTCGCCCCAGCGGCTTCCGAGCAGCGTCACCAGCGCCTCGTGGTCCGCGACGCACTGGGCGCGGTGCTCCAGCCGGTCCGCCTCGTCGTCGTCCCGGCCTTCGCCCCAGGCGTCCTCCGGGTGGAGGTAGGCCATGTGGTAGCCCGGACCGCTGACCCCTGAACCCGCCCGGACCCGCTCCACGGGGAACGCACGGGCGCGCATCCCGTCGATGAGCCGGAGGTGATGTGCGGTGGTCATGCCGTCAGTAAACCGTCCCGCACTGACAATCGACGCCCCGCTCCGCACTTTGAGACGATTTCAGCCATCTCGTTCCCGGCCTGCGACCGCCAGTTGACCCGTCGCCCCTCGCCGTCCGGCGCCAACTGGCGGACCCGCTCGGGCAGATGCCGCCGACCGGTGGTTCCGGGGCCGCGAGCGCCGGTAACGACCGGTCGAGACCTTTGGATACAGGTTCGCATCCTGCGGTCGCCCTCCCCCTGAGCAGCGAGTACCATCCGCCTGACATGCGCACTAGCTGGGAGGACACACCGTGGGCCGGCTGACCGGTGGGGACCCGTCGCTGCTGCGACGGATCAATTCCGCGGTGGTACTGCATGCCCTCCGGGGCGCGTCCTCCTCGACGCTCACGGACCTGGCACGGCTCACGGGCCTGTCCCGGCCGACGGTCGAGGGTGTCATGGAAGGGCTTTTCGAGGCGGGTCTGGTCGTCGAGTCCGCCCCGGACGGGGCCGAAACCCGCCGCCAGGGCCGTCCGGCCCGCCGTTTCCGGTTCCGGGCCGAGGCCGGGTACCTGCTGGGCATCGAGATCGGCCCGCACCGCGTGTCCGCGCTGCTGTCGGGCCTGGACGGCCGGATCATCGGCGCCGGCTCCCGCGAGGTGTCGGAGACCGCGGACGCCGACGACCGCCTGGAGCGGGTCCGGGCCGTGGTCGCCGACGTGCTGCGCCGTACGGGCGTGGTGCGCAGCAGCCTGCGGGCCGTGGGCGTGGGCAGTCCGGGGATCGTGGAGGCCGACGGGACGGTACGGCTGGGCACCGCGCTGCCGGGCTGGACGGGCCTGCCGCTGGGCGAGCGCCTGGGGCGCTCCTTCCGCTGCCCGGTCCTCGTGGAGAACGACGCCAACGCCGCCGCCGTCGCCGAGCACTGGAAGGGCGCGGCGATCGAGTCCGACGACATCGTGTTCGTGCTGGCCGGGCTGAGTCCGGGGGCGGGCTCGCTGATCGGCGGCCGGCTGCACCGGGGGTTCGGCGGCGCGGCCGGGGAGATCGGCGCGCTGCACCTGCTGGGCCGCGATGTGACGCCGGAGCATCTGCTCTCCACGACGGACACCCCGCTGGACCCGCTGGACGAGCACGCGGTCGCCGCCGTCTTCGCGAAGGCCCGGCACGGCGACGAGCTGGCGCAGGCGGCGGTGCAGCGGTTCATCCAGCGCCTGGTGCACGACGTGGCGGCGCTGGTCCTCGCGCTCGACCCGGAGCTGGTGGTGGTCGGGGGCTGGGCGGCCGGTCTGGACGGCGTACTGGACCCCCTGCGCAGCGAACTGGCCCGGTACTGCCTGCGGCCCCCCAGGGTGGCCCTGTCGCTGCTCGGAGAGGCCGCCGTGGCGACCGGCGCGCTGCGGCTCGCGCTGGACCACGTGGAGGAGGAGCTGTTCGCGATCGAGGGAACGGTGACGGCCCGCCGCTGAACGCGACGGGCCGTGGGGTGCGGTTCGGGGCCGTACGGGCGGTGCGCCCGCCGCGGGCCCCGGTTCAGGATGCCTGGCGCTCCTCGGCGGGGTGGCTGATCTCCAGGTCGCCCGAGTCCCCGAAGGTGAGCCGGCAGGTGTCGGCCCGGTACGTGGCGACGGAGACGGCCGCGGTGCCGCCGGCGGCGAGGTAGCGCGTGGTCACCACGAGGACGGGGGCGCCGGGGAGGCGGTCCAGCTCCCTGGCGTCGTCGGCGCGGGCGGAGCCCAGCTCGACGGACCGGTCCTGGCCGTCGAGGGCGAGCCGGTGCAGTTCGCGGACGACGTTGCGGGCGCGGGCGGCGCCGGAGGGCGCGTCTATGCCGGACAGCTCGGGCACCGACGAGGCCGGTACGTAGAGCAGTTCGGCGGCGACCACTTGGCCGTGGCTGGTACGGATGCGGCGCACGACGTGCAGCGGCTCCTCGCCGCCCACGTTGAGCGTCGCGGCCACGGCGGCGGGTCCGGGAGCGCTCTCGCAGTCGACCGGCTGCCATGCCTCGCCGGTGCCGCCCTCGCTCCAGTCGTGGCGGGCGGTGGAGACGGCCACGCCGACGCGCGGCGGGGCGACGGTGGTTCCGACGCCCCGGCGGCGCTGGAGCCGGCCTTCGAGTTCGAGCTGCTCCAGGGCCTGGCGGAGCGTCGCCCGCGCGACGCCGAACCGGGCGGCGAGCTCGCGCTCGTTGGGAAGGATCTCCCCCACGGAGAAGTCCGAGTCGAGTGCCTCACCGAGCACGGTCTTCAGATGCCAGTACTTCGGCTCCTGCACCGTTTCCAGCTGCGTGGTCCCCACCCTGTCCTCCGCAATCGCCCGGCGGCTATTCCGCGACGTTATTTATTAAAGGTCCCTGTCTTAACGTTGAGACCTTAAGACGGTGCTTCCCCTTGGTCAAGACCAATCCTGCGCCCCGAAAGCTGTGAATCGGTGCTCCGCAGTACAGCGTTCACAGGACGTTCGCGGTCCGGGCGGCCGCGCGCAGCACAAAACCCCACGTCGGAGGGGTGACGTGGGGCTGTGGAACAATTTCTACCGGACTCGCCCGAATCAGCCATACCGGCCGAAAGTAGCCTGGCTGCCGAGCGGCCAGCCGACTTTTGCGAACGTCCTGAACCGATCGCTACGGAGCGGTGGTTGCGACGGGCTCGCGATCCGGCCGCCGCCCGTCGGCGACGTCCCCCGCCCCGGCGGCCGGGGGCACCGCGCCGCGCCGTCCGAGCACACCCGACCCGATCGCCACGCCGAGGCCGACGAGGCAGGAGCCGGCCGCCTGTCCGAGACCGTACGAGCCGGTGCCGACCAGCGGGGCGGTGAGCGCGGCGGAGACCGGGATGAGCCCGGAGAACAGGGTGGCCCGCTCGGCGCCGATGCGCTGGACGCCCATGTACCAGCAGACGAAGCCGATGACGGTCACGACGGCCGCCTGCCACAGCAGCGCGAGCGTCTCCGCGCCGGTGGGCACCCGCAGGAAGCCGGAGCCGTCCAGCACCAGTCCGAGCACCGCCGACTCGGCCGCCGCGATCACGCACACCGCGGCGGACAGCAGCTTGGGACCCAGCGGGCGCAGCACCGGTACGGCGAGGACGGCGAAGCCCACCTCGCCCGCCAGGGCGCCGACCGAGCAGAGGATTCCGGCCAGGTCGGTGCGGCCCCAGCCCTGGACCGTGAAGGCGCCCGCGGCGACCAGGGCGGCGGCGTACAGCACGGGGCGGGCGGGCCGGCGTCCGTCGAGCAGGGGGACGAGCACCGCGACGACGATCGGCGCGCAGCCCACGAAGACGCCCGGAACGGCGGGCTCCGCGGAGCGTTCGGCGGTCAGGACCGCGAGGTTGAAGCCGACCATGCCGATGGCGGCGAGCAGCGCGAGCCGCCCCCACTGGCGCCCGGTGAGCAGGCGCAGGGTGGCGAGGGGGCGCGGTTCGCCGACCCGGCCGACCAGGGGCAGCAGGAGCAGCGCCGCCAGGCCGTAGCGCAGTGCCTGGCCGCCCGCGTAGGGGTAGTCGCCGAGGACGCTGTTGGCGGTGAAGGAGGCGCCGACGAGGACGCAGGCGAAGGCGGCCGGGAGGGCGCCGCGCAGGGAGGTCGCGTTCATGACTCCGACGTTAGGGAGCGCGGTGGTTCGGTTTAAGGTCCACTTCCATGACAGCTTCGGGGACCAATCCGCCGTCCGTGTCCGCCGCTTGGGAGTTGCTGCTGCCGGTGGCGTCGGCTCCGGCGCGCGGCCGGGGCCGGGCGCTGCGGTCGGCGCTGCGCGAGGCGGTGCGCTCGGGCCGGCTGGCGCCGGGGACGCGGCTGCCGTCCAGCCGTGAGCTGGCCGCCGACCTGGGCGTCTCGCGCGGTCTGGTGACGGAGGCGTACGAGCAGCTGACGGCCGAGAGCTATCTGCGCAGCGGGCGGGGCGCGGGGACCTGGGTGAGCGGGTCGGCGCGGGCGGCCGCGGGCGGTGCGCGGGACCTGGCGCCGCGCGCCCGCACCGTGCGCGTCGACTTCCGGCCGGGTACGCCCGATCTCTCGCTGTTCCCGCGCAGCGCCTGGGCCGCCGCCCACCGTTCGGCGCTGGCCCGGCTGCCGCACGGCGCCCTCGGCTACCCGGACCCGCGCGGGCTGCCGGAGCTGCGGGAGGCGCTGGCCGCGCTGCTGACGCGGCGGCGCGGGGTGGTGGCCGATCCCGAACGGCTGCTGGTGTGTTCGGGGGTGGCGCAGGCGACGACGCTCCTCGGGTTCGTGCTGCACGGGCGCGGGGTTCGCACGGTGGGCGTCGAGGACCCCGGCAGTCCGGAGCACACGGCGCTCTTCGCCTCGGCGGGCGTGGCGACGGCCCCGGTCCCGCTCGACGACGAGGGTCTGGCGATGGAGGCGCTGGCGCGCTCCGGGGTGCGGGCCGTGGTGACGACCCCGGCGCATCAGTTCCCGACCGGGGTGGCCTACTCCGCGGCGCGGCGCAGCCGGCTCCTGGAGTGGGCGCGGGAGACGGACGGGCTGGTGGTCGAGGACGACTACGACGGCGACTTCCGCTACGACCGCGCCCCGGTGGGCGCCCTGCAGGGCCTCGATCCGGAACACGTCGCCTACACCGGTTCGGTGAGCAAGTCCCTGGCGCCCGGTCTGCGGCTCGGCTGGCTGATCGCGCCGGCCTCGATGACCGCCGAACTGGTGGACCGCAAGCGGACGATGGACCTGGGCAATCCGGCCCTCGACCAGGCGGTGCTCGCCGACTTCGTGACCGGCGGGGGCTACGACCGCCAGCTGAGGCGCTGTCAGCGCGCGTACCGCGAGCGCCGGGACGTGCTGACGCGGGCGCTGGCCGCGCACTTCCCCGGCTCGGAGGTGAGCGGGGTCGCGGCGGGCCTGCACGCCATCGCGCGGCTGCCCGAACGCTGGGGTCCCGAGGAGGAGTTCGCGGAGCGCGCGGCCGGGGCCGGGATCGCGGTGCGGCTGCTGCGCACATACGGAACGGACGGGTCCGGGGACGGCTGCGTGCGGCTGGTCCTCGGTTACGCGCACCTGGCGCCGGCGGACATCGTCCGTGGTGTGCGGGCGCTCGCCGAATGCGGCCCGAAGCCCCTGTGACCTGCGGCGGGGGCCGATTGTCAGTGGCGGGATCTACGGTTTTTCCCATGACCCGAACCGTGCAGGCCCTGGCCTATTCACGTCCCTCCGCCCTGGCGTCCTCCCAGGCCGGACAGTTGCTCGGCCTGGAGACGGCCGGCGGCTCCACCCCGCGTGGCCTGGAGCCCCATCCCCGGTTCTTCGAGGGCTTCCTGGCCTCGCCGCAGATAGCGGCGCGGGGGCTGCTCGCCGTGGCGGACGTCGCCGCCGCCCGCTACTACCAGCGGACGCTGCTGTCGTCGCTGGACCCGGTGGTGACGGGCAACGGGGACCGGCTGCGCTTCGAGTCGTTCTCCGGGTGCTGCGGGGTGTACGCGCGGCTGGACGTGCTGAGCGAGGGTCTGGAGGGCGCCCGGACGGACCACGGCACCACCAATGTGGATGTGAACAATCCGCTGCGGGAGGCGCTGTCCCGGATGGGTGGCGACGAGCCGCTGCATCTGCGGGTGGGTCCGCAGGAGATGGCGGTCACCACGACGGCCGGATCGGTGGTGGAGAAGAAGGTGCCGCTGCCGGACCGCTGGCTGCGGGGTTTCGCCGAGGCGCAGGTGGTCTCCGCCACCTTCGATCTGCGGGCCGAGCTCTCGGCGACCGAGGCCGTCCGGTTCCTGAGATCGCTGCCCCGGTCCTCGGGGAACGCCTCGCGGGGTGCGCAGTGGGTGGTGCCGGCCGGGCGGACGCTGCGGCCGACGACCCGTCCGGTGTCCGGCGCGGTGTGTCTTCCGGGCCCGCAGCGGCTGGCCACCTTGCAGCGGGTCCTGCGGTACGCGTCGGCGCTGCGGGTGTACGGGCCGGTGGCGGACGGCGCGGCGACGGCGAGCGCGTGGGAGGTGGTGCTGCCGGGCATGCGGCTCACGCTGACGCTGTCGCCGGACGCCTCGCGGGGGTTCTCCGGTGAGGGAGGGGTGCTGGAGGCGCTCGCCACGGACGACGCGGCGGCCGACGCCGAGCTGATCTCGGTGCTGCTGGCGTGGGAGCCGCGCATCGAGCCGGATGTGCTGGCCGAGCAGTCGGGCCTTCCGGCGGAGCGGGTGCGGGCCGCGCTGGTCCGGCTGGGTACGGCGGGCCGGGTGGGGTATGACCTGGCGGACGCCGCGTACTTCCACCGTGAGCTGCCGTACGACGCGGACCGGGCCGAGCGGCACAATCCGCGGCTGGTGGCGGCGCGCCGGCTGGCCCGGGAGGGCGCGGTGGAGCTGGACGGCGAGGTGGCGGCGGTGCGCTCGGGCGACCGGCGCTACCAGGTCCGTGAACGGGCGGGGGCGCTGAGCTGCACCTGCCAGTGGTGGGCGGACTACCGGGGCCGCCGGGGGCCGTGCAAGCACGCCCTGGCCGTCCGGATGGTCCGGCGTGGTGCGACGGTCGCCGGGGGTGTCCGATGAGCACGCTGCTCGACGCGGTGCGCGAGGGCCGCCTGGACGACGTCCCGGCGCTGGTGGCCCGGCTCGACCGGCGCGAACGCAAGGCGGCGCTGGACGAGTTGAAGGAGCTGCGCAAGGAGGCTCGGGGGTGGGCGTGGGACGCGCGCACCCGTGTCCGCAAGGCGGTCGTGGTGGCCGGTGCGGGCTGCCACACCGGGGCGGCGGGCTGCGCGACCTGGCTCGGCGCCCGGGAGATGCGCGACTGGACGCACTCGCCGTACCCGTGGGTGCTCCAGGTCCTCGCCGACCGGGACCCGGCGTGGCTGGCCGATCTCGCCGGACGGCTGGCCGCGCGCGCTGTGGAGACCGAGGCCGAGTACCGGCTGGTCGTGGAGCTGGCCCGCCGGGCGGAGTGCCCGTTGCCGGTCACGGACGGCATGGTGCAGATGTGGGCCGAGCTGGTCAGCGGCTCCCGCTGGCAGTGGAAGCGCCGTGTGCCGCTGGTGGAGGTCCTGCGGAAGGAGGACGACCTGCGGGGCCTGGTCGCGCATCTGCTGACGATGCCGGAACTGCCGTCGTCGGTGGCGTGGGTGGACAGCGCCTCCCCCGGCGACTACTGGCCGGCCGCGCTGGGCACGCTGGCGGCGGAGGGTCGGCTCGACCGGGGCGCCCTGCTCGACGCGTGCGTCGCTCGGCTGCTGCGCGGCGGCGGGAAGCCCACGGATCTGCGCTTCTGTCTGCTGGTGGTGCGCGGTCTCGAACCCACCCCCGAGGAGGAGGCGGCGCGGGTCGCCGACTGGACGGCGCTGGCGGCGGACGGTCCCTCGACGGTGGCCGGTCACGCCCAGGAGGTGCTGGGCCGGCTGCACGCGCAGGGCGCGCTGTCCGTGCGGCAGCTGGCCGAGGTGTCCGGAGCGGTGCTCTTCCGCACCGAGAAGAAGCTGGTGCGCGCCCAGCTGATCCAGCTGGGCAAGGTGCTGCGCCGCGAGGCCTCGGCGGCGGACGAGCTGCTGCCGGTGATCGCCGACGCCTTCGGACATCCGGACACCGACGCGCAGGAGCGCGCGCTCAAGCTGGTGGCCCGCGTGCTGCCCGCCGCGTCGCCGGAGGTCCGGGAGGAGGTGGCGGGGATGGCCGCGCAGCTGGCGCCCGTGCACCGGCAGGCGGCGCTCGCCGTCTTCGGGGACCTGCTGGAGGACGAACCGGCGGTGCCGTACGAGGAGATCCTGCCGCCGCCGCCCGTCCCGCGCCCCCTCGGCCCGCCGCACGGCTCGGTCGCCGAGCTGGCCGAGGAGGTGACGGCCGTTCTGATCAGCCCGGACCAGGAGGACATCACCGCGTTCGAGCGGGCCCTGGACGGCCTCGTCCGGTACGCCCACCAGGGGACGCGGGAGCTGGTCGAGGCCCTGGAGCCCGCGCTCGCCGGACTGTGGTGGGCCACCACCCCCAAGGGGGAGGTCGAGTGGCGGATGTCCCGCGACGGCGGCAGCCTGCACACCGTCGCGGCGTCCCTGCTCGACCGGTTCCCCATGAAGGTCGTGCACGATGCGCGCGCCCACCGGAGCGGGACGGCCAAGTGCTGCCACGAAGCGCTCAACGGCATCATGTCGGCCCGGATGTGGGAGGCGGCCGCCGAGCTGCGGTCGGGCCGGCTGCCGTATCTGCTGGCCACCCCGACCTGGCACACCGGGTCCATCGACGCGGCGGAACTGGTCGAGCGGCTGCGCGGCTACCGGGCGCTGGGGGTCCGGGCCGCCCCGGTGGACTTCGCCCAGGCGCTCCTGCGGGTGCGGCGCGCGGACGCGGAGGAGGCCGCGCGCGGGGCGGACGAGCTGGGCACCGAGGAGGGCGACCGGCTGGCGGCCTGGCTCCGGGCGGACGAGCCGGTGGCGTCCGTGGTGCCCCGCCATGTGGACACGGACGTCCAGGTCGGCCGCGACTGGCTGCGGCAGACGGTGATCAGGGCGCGCCGCGCGCTGCTCGCCACCAGGGACAACCCGCTCGTCCGGCAGAAGTTCCCGCCGGCGTTCCACTGGCTCGGGAGCGCGCACTCCCCGCGCGACAAGGACTGCTACTGCTGGGTCGCGGAGTCCCCGCACTGGGTCGCCACCCTGCCGGAGGACGGCGAGAGCCTCGCGGCCTGGCTGCTGCCCTCCGTCGCGGCGTGCGTCCAGGAGGACCGGGGCCACACCTGGCTGCTGCCCACGCTCGCCGAGACCGGCGGTCCGGCGGCCGACGCGATCCATCTCGCCGTGGCGTACGGGCTCGGCGCCCGGCAGGCGGAGGACCGGCTCTCGACGGTGGACGCCCTGCTGGTGCTGGCGGGGCGGGGGCAGCTGGACGCCGGGCTGCTCGGCCGTGAGCTGGCCGTGCTGATCGAGCAGGAGTCGGTGAAGCCGAACCGGCTGGCGGACGCGGTCCGGACGGCGGCGGAGACCGGGGCGTACGGGACGGTGCTGTCCGTGCTGGTGCCGGTGCTGCCCGCGCTGCTGGGCCGGGAGCGGGCGCCCCGGGGGCTGAGCGATCTGCTCGCGGTGGCGGCCGAGTGCGCGGAGCGCTCCGGACCGCCGGCCACCGGCGCCGTACCGGGTGTGGCCGCGACGGCCGCGCGCGGTGGCACGACGCAGCTGGTGCGGCAGGCGATACGTCTGGAGGCCGCGTGCCGGGCGGCGGAAGGTCTGCCGCTCGGTTAACCCACCGGTCACAGAGCGTTGGTGATGAGGCAACACGTCACGGTCACAGTGGGTTCATGACCGATACGACGTCCGCGAAGAACGCCCGCCGCCGGGGGCCGACCGTGACGGCCGTGTTCCGCGCCTGGTGGGCCAGGCGCGTCGGCTACGGCCACGCCCCGCCGCCGTCACCGCCCCCGGGGGCCGCGTCCGCCGGCCCGGACACGGACCCGGGGGGCCAGGACATGAGCCCCGGGGAGACCGTGCTGTGGCGGATGCGGACCACCGTGCGGGACGCTCCGGGCAGTCTGGCCGCCCTGTGCACGGTGCTGGCGGGCCACGGGATCGACATCCTCGCGCTCCAGACGCATCCGCTGGCGCGGGGCACCGTGGACGAGTTCCTGCTGCGGGTGCCCGCCTCGCTGCCGGCCCGGGAGCTGAGCCGGGCGGTGGCCGCCGCCGGGGGCACCTCCACCTGGACCGAACGGGCCGACGCCCACGATCTGGTGGACGCCCCGACCCGGGTGCTCGGCCTCGCCACCCGTACCGCCCTGGACGGCGCCGAACTTCCCCTGGCGCTGCGCCAGTTGCTCGGCCGCTGCTCGATCCGCTCGCTGCCCGCCGTATCGGTGACCGGACGCGCCACCGGGCAGTCCGCGCCGGTCGAAGGGGTGCTGGAGGAGACGGTGATGCGGCTGCGCGACCCCTCGGGCGGGGTGATCACGGTGGAGCGGCCCGCTCTCCCGTTCACACCGACCGAGTTCGCGCGGGCCCGTGCGCTGGTGGAGCTGGACGCGCGGCTCGGGCCCCGGACACCTCGCGGCCGGCAGGTGCTCACCCTGCCGGAGGGCAACGAGATCACCGTGCGCCGGGCGGACCGTGCCGACCTCGACGCGGCCGCGGCGATGCACGGGCGCTGCTCCGAGCAGACCCTGCGGCGGCGCTACCACGGCCCGGTCCGGGACGCGGACCGCTATCTGGACCATCTGCTGAACCCGCGCTTCGGCCGCACCCTGGCGGCGCGGACGGCGTCGGGGCGGCTGGTCGCCCTCGGGCATCTGCTGTGGGACGGCGACGAGACCGAGGTGGCGCTGCTCGTGGAGGACGCGTGGCAGCGGCGCGGCATCGGCTCCGAGCTGCTGGCCCGGCTCGTGGCGATGGCGGCCGAGGACGGCTGCGAGAGCGTCTACGCCGTGACGCAGGCGTCGAACACCGGCATGGTCGCCGCCATGCGCGCGCTCTCGCTGCCGCTCGACTACCAGCTGGAGGAGGGCACCCTGGTGATCACCGCGCGCCCGTCCCCGGCCCCGGCGCGCTCCCTGCCGCCGCTGCCGTACGAGCAGGCCGAGCGCTGACGGCGGGGCGGGCGGCGTCCGCGCCGTCCAGGGCCCGGTCGAGGTCGGCCCAGAGGTCGTCGGCGTCCTCCAGGCCGACCGACATGCGCAGCAGCCGGTCGCCGACGCCGGCGGCGTGCCGGTCGCCCTCCGCCACGATGCGGTGGCTGATGGAGGCCGGGTGCTGGATGAGGGTGTCCACGCTGCCGAGGCTGACGGCCGGCGTGATCAGCCGTACCCCGGCGATGACCCGGTGCGGGTCGCCGGCGACCTCGAAGGAGACCATCGCGCCGCCGATCTTCGGGTAGTGGACGCGTTCGATCCGCGGGTCGGCGGTGAGCCTGCGGGCCAGTTCGGCGGCGGTCGCGGACGCGGCCCGGACCCGTACCGGCAGGGTGGACAGGCCGCGCAGCAGCAGATAGCCGGCCATCGGGTGCAGCACGCCGCCGGTGGCGAACCGGACCCGGCGCAGCACCGCGGCGAACTCCTCGTCGCAGGCGACGACCCCGCCCATCACGTCGCCGTGGCCGCCCAGGTACTTCGTGGCGCTGTGCAGCACGATCCGCGCGCCGTGCTCGACGGGGCGCTGGAGGACGGGGGTGGCGAAGGTGTTGTCGACCAGCAGCGGGACCGCGCCGCAGGAGTGGGCGACGGCCCGGATGTCCACCTCGGCGAGCGTCGGGTTGGCGGGGGTCTCCACGATGACCAGGGCGGTGTCGGGCCGGATGGCCTCGGCGATGCCGGCCGGGTCCGTCCAGGTCACCTCGGTGCCGAGGAGCCCGGCGCCCAGCAGATGGTCGCTGCATCCGTACAGCGGGCGGACGGCCACCACATGGCGCAGTCCCTCGCCGGCGCGGGCCAGCAGGACGGCGGTGAGCGCGGCCATGCCGCTGGCGAACGACACCGCGCTCTCGGTGCCCTCCAGGCGGGCCAGGGCCGTTTCGAAGCGGGCGTTCGTCGGGTTGTCGAGCCGGGCGTAGACGGGCGGGCCGTCCGGGCGGGCCCCGGTGGTGGCGAAGGCGTCGATCCGCTCGGCCTCGGCGCGGGAGTCGTACGAGGGGTAGGTGGTCGACAGGTCGATCGGTGCGGCGTGCAGGCCGCCGGCCGCGAGGTCGTCGCGTCCGGCGTGCACGGCTTCGGTGGCGAGGGCCCTGGACGGGGTTGTCGTCGCGGGCTGCGGCACGGAGTCGGTGTCCATGCCCGCACTCTGAACGCTGACCGGGTCAAGGGGCCGAATCCCCGTGCTACGTTCGGCGAATGACTGAATCCGTCGCTCTCGACACGGTCGATCTGCACATTCTGCGGCTGTTGCAGAACGACGCCCGGACCACGTACCGGGAGCTGGCGGCCGAGGTGGGCGTCGCGCCGTCGACGTGTCTGGACCGGGTGACCCGGCTGCGCCGTACGGGCGTGATCCTCGGGCACCAGCTGCGGCTGGACCCCGCCCGGCTGGGCCGGGGTCTGGAGGCGCTGCTCTCCGTACAGGTGCGGCCGCACCGCCGGGAGCTGATCGGGCCGTTCGTGGAGCGGATCAGGTCACTGCCGGAGTCGCGGGCGCTGTTCCATCTGACCGGGCCCGACGACTATCTGGTGCATGTGGCGGTGGCGGACACGGCGGATCTCCAGCGGCTGGTGCTGGACGAGTTCACCTCGCGGCGCGAGGTGGCGCGGGTGGAGACGCGGCTGATCTTCCAGCAGTGGGAGTGCGGTCCGCTGCTTCCGCCGGTGCCGGGGGCGGGGTCCGGGCCGCTGCCGGGACAGGTCCGTTCCACCGATTAGATGGTGACGCGGGGCCCCTCATCGTATGAGGATGTCGGTATGCCAGACTCTTCCAGCAGCGCGCTGCCGCGCCAGATCGCCGACGCCTACGTCGACGCATTCATCGAACTCGACCCGATCTCCGGTACCTATCTCGGTGTCGCGGCAAGCTCGCGCCGTCTTCCCGACTTCTCCCCCGCCGGCCAGGAGCGGCTGGCCGCGCTGGCCCGTGACACGCTCGCGCGCCTCGACCGCGCGGAGGCGCTGCCCGGTGCCGCCGACGACGCCGAACGCCGCTGCGGCCGGCTGCTGCGGGAGCGCCTGACGGCCGAACTCGCCGTCCACGAGGCCGACGAGGGGCTGCGGGCCGTCTCCAACATGCACTCCCCGGCGCACTCGGTGCGGGACGTGTTCACGGTGACGCCCACCGAGACGGACGAGGACTGGGCGGCCGTCGCCGAGCGGCTGCGGGCGGTCCCGGCCGCGCTCGCCGGCTACCGCGAGTCCCTGGCGCTGGGTCTGGAACGCGAGCTGTACGGCAGCCCGCGCGCCGCGGCCACGTTCATCGACCAGCTCGACGAGTGGGTCGGGGACGGGACGAAGGGCTTCTTCCAGGACTTCGCCGCCGCCGGCCCGGACGCCCTGCGCGACGAACTGGACGCGGCGGCCGCGCAGGCCGCCGGCGCCCTGGACGAGCTGCGGCGCTGGATGCGCGAGGTGTACGCGCCCGCGATCGGCGACGCGTCCGACACGGTGGGCCGGGAGCGCTACGCCCGCTGGTCGCGCTACTTCAACGGCACCGACCTCGACCTGGACGAGGCGTACGCGTACGGCTGGTCCGAGTACCACCGGCTGCTGGCCGAGATGCGCACCGAGGCCGAGAAGGTGCTGCCGGGGGCGGGCCCCTGGGAGGCGCTGGCCCACCTCGATGTGCACGGCAAGCACATCGAGGGCGTGGACGAGGTCCAGGCGTGGCTCCAGGGCCTGATGGACGAGGCGATCGACGCGCTGGACGGCACGCACTTCGAACTGGCCGAGCGGGTCCGCCGGGTGGAGTCCCGGATCGCCCCGCCCGGCGGTGCCGCCGCCCCGTACTACACGGGCCCGTCCGAGGACTTCTCGCGGCCCGGCCGCACCTGGCTGCCGACCATGGGCGAGACCCGCTTCCCGGTGTACGACCTGGTGTCCACCTGGTACCACGAGGGCGTGCCCGGCCATCACCTCCAGCTCGCCCAGTGGGTGCACGTGGCGGACAGCCTGTCGCGCTACCAGGCGTCCATCGGGATCGTCAGCGCCAACGCCGAGGGCTGGGCGCTGTACGCGGAGCGGCTGATGGACGAGCTGGGCTTCCTGCCCGACGCGGAGCGCCGGCTCGGCTATCTGGACGCGCAGATGATGCGCGCCTGCCGGGTGATCGTGGACATCGGCATGCACCTGGGTCTGGAGATCCCGGCCGATTCGCCGTTCCACCCCGGTGAGCGGTGGACGCCGGACCTGGCCCAGGAGTTCTTCGGCAACCACAGCGGCCGTCCCGCGGACTTCGTGGAGAGCGAGCTGACCCGCTATCTGTCGATGCCGGGCCAGGCGATCGGCTACAAGCTCGGTGAGCGGGCCTGGCTGCTGGGCCGGGAGAACGCCCGCGCGGCGCACGGCGACGCCTTCGACCTCAAGGCGTGGCACATGGCGGCCCTGTCCCAGGGCCCGCTGGGTCTGGACGACCTGGTGGACGAGCTGTCGAAGCTCTGACACACCGGCGGCCCGGTCCCGGACACCCCCGGGGCCGGGCCGTCGTCAGCAGCCGCAGTCGGCGGTGCCGGCCGGCGCGGTGAGCGGGTCGGCCGTACGCCGCGCGCCGCCCTGCCGGGTCTCGTACGGGAATCCCTCGCGCGCCCAGTACTCGAAGCCGCCCAGCATCTCCTTGACCCGGTAGCCGAGCAGGGCCAGGGCGAGGGCGGCGCGGGTGGCGCCGTTGCAGCCGGGCCCCCAGCAGTACGTGACGACCGGCACGGCCGGGTCGAGGAGCCGGGGGGCCCGCTCGGCGACGAGCGCCGTCGGCAGATGCACCGCGCCCGGGATGTGCCCCTGGTCCCAGGACTCGGCGGACCGGGAGTCGAGCAGGACGAATCCGGGGTCGCCGTCTGCGGCGAGGGCGGCCGCCACGTCCGAGACGTCGGTGTGGAAGGCGAGCGAGGCACCGAAGTGGGCGACGGCGTCGGCCGGGGCGGCGGGCGGAACGTTCAGGACGGGGTGGGCGGCGGTGGCGCCGGGCTGGGAGGTCATGACAGAAAATCTACGAGCGGCACACCCGGCCCGGAAGGCGAGATCCCCGGCACCACTCTTGATCCGCCGGGGATTCCACGGTTCGCTGTCCGGATGAACGACTATTCCCCGGACGCCACGGACTGGCGCATTCTCGATGTCCTCCAGCGCGAGGGCCGCGCCTCGTACGCGGAGCTGGCGCGGGCGGTGGCGATGTCGCCGAGCGCCGTCACCGAGCGGGTCCGCCGGCTGGAGGAGGCCGGGGTGATCAGCGGCTACGCGGCGGTGGTCGATCCGGAACGGCTCGGGCTGCCGATCCTCGCCTTCGTACGGCTGCGGTACCCGAACGGCAACTACAAGCCGTTCCACGACCTGCTGGCGACCACGCCGGAGATCGTGGAGGCCCATCACGTCACCGGTGACGACTGCTTCGTGCTCAAGGTGACGGCCCGTTCCATGAGCCATCTGGAGACCGTGTCCGGGAAGATCGGCGCCCTCGGCTCCGTCACCACCAGCGTCGTCTACTCCTCGCCGCTGCCCGGCCGCCCGATCAGTCGCTGAGCCCCTCCGCGCGCAGCCGCACGGCCGACCCGTGCCGCTCCTTCACCACTTCGAGCTGGGCGGGGATACGGCGGCGCAGGTCGGCGACATGGCTGACGATGCCGACGCTGCGGTCCCGTTCGCGCAGCGAGTCGAGGACGTCCAGCACCTCGTCCAGCGTCTGGTCGTCGAGGCTGCCGAACCCCTCGTCGATGAAGAGGGTGTCCAGCCGTACGCCGCCGGCCTCGTCGGTGACGACGTCGGCGAGGCCCAGCGCCAGGGCGAGCGAGGCGAAGAACGTCTCGCCGCCGGAGAGCGTGGCCGTGTCGCGCTCGCGGCCCGTCCAGGCGTCGATGACGTGCAGGCCGAGCCCGGCCCGGCGGCCGCCGGTGCGGGCGTCGGAGTGCACGAGCTGGTAGCGGCCCGAGGACATGCGCCGCAGCCGGGCGGTGGCCGCCGCGGCGACCTGCTCAAGGCGGGCGGCCAGCACATACGACTCCAGGCGCATCTTGCGCGCGTTGTCCGCCGAGGTCCCGGCGGTCAGCGCGGCGAGCCGGGCGACGCGTTCGTACTCCTCGCGGACCGGACCCAGCGCGCGCACCCCGTGCGCCACGCGCTGCGAGAGCCTGCCGAGTTCGGCGCAGCGTTCCCGCGCGGCGTCGAGCCCGGCGGCGGCCTCGCGCAGCGCGCGCTCGGCCCGGTCGCACGCCTCGCGCGCCGCGTCCGGGGCGGCGGGCGGACGGGCGGCGGCGTCCCGGTCGGCGGTGTCCGCGAGCCGGTCGGCGACGGCCGCCCCCTCGGCCTGCCAGCCGTCGACGCGGTGCTGGAGCGTACGCTGCGCGGCGTCGTCGAGCAGCGTCGCCGCGGCGGCCTCCGGGGTGTCGAACCCGGCCCGGAACGCGGCGTCCGCGAGCCGGGCGTCGGCCTCCTTGAGCCGGGCGGCGGCGTTCTCCTCCTCGCGCACCGCACCGGCCGCGTCCACCAGCAGGGCGACCCGGCGCTGGAGGAGGGCGGCGTGCTCGGCGACGCTCGCGTGTCCGCCGCGCGCACGCTCCAGCACCTCGTCGACGCCGGTCTGCTCACGGTCCAGCGACTCGCGCCGCGAGGTCCGCGCGGCGGCCCGCTGTTCCACGCCCTGCCGCTGCTCCAGCCGCCGCCGCTGCTCCGCCTCGGCCCCGGCCAGCGCCTCGCGGGCGACGTGCGCCCCGGCGGCGGTCCGGTAGGCGCGCGCGTGCCGGTCGGCGAGGCCGTCCACGAGCGCGGCGAGGGCGGCGACGGTGGGCGCGGGCCCGCCGGCCGTGCCGGGTCCGCCGTCCGCCGTTTCGGTGTCCGGCTCCCCGGCCGCCTCCGCGCAGGCGGTCTCGTGGCGTTCGCGTACCAGTGCCAGGGCCTGCTGCGCCGCGGCGCGGGCCTTCTCCGCCTCGCGGTGGGCGCGTTCGGCGGCCTCCTCGGCCGCGCGGTCCACCTGGCCGTCGCCGGGGCGGGCCGGGGCGGGATGGTCCGTCGCGCCGCAGACCGCGCAGGGCGCGCCTTCGGTGAGCTGCGCTGCGAGTTCGGCGGCGATGCCGCGCAGCCGGCGCTCACGCAGGTCGAGCCGGTGTTCCTGGGCACCCACGGCGTGTTCGCGGGCGGCGGTCAGGGCCCGCTCGGCGGCGGTCACCCCGGCGGCCAGCTCGTCGCGGCGGCGGGCCGCGTCCAGGCGGCGGCGGGCCGGGTCGAGGCGGCGGGCCAGCAGTTCGGTACGGGTCGCCGCCTCCAGGGCCGCGTCCAGGCGGGCCCCGAGGTCCTGGCGGGTGGCCTCCCAGCCGGCGAGCCAGTCCTCCGTGTCGCGGGCGAGGTCGTCGTCGGCGCGGGCCTGCCGTTCCAGGGCGGCGCGCTCGTCGTGGATCTCGGCGGCGCGCCGCTCGGCGCGCCGGGCGGATTCGAGCCCGCCCAGCTCCTCGCGGAGCCGCCGTTCCAGGGCCGCCAGCTGCTCGGCGCCCGCGTCGGCCAGGTTCCCGGGCAGCCGGGTCCGGGCGTGGTCGCGGTCCTCGCGCGCCCGCCGGTACGCCCGCTCCGCCGCTTCGCGCAGCTCCAGGGCGGGGGCGACGAGGTCGGCCTTGCGGGCGCGCGCGAGGCGTTCGCGGGCCTCCTCGTGCGCGGCGCGGCCGGCCTCCAGGGCGTCGGCCCGCCGCCGGGTCTCGGCGTACCGCTGCTGGAGCGCGGCGAGTTCCCGTTCGGCGTCCAGGGCGCGGCGGGCCCCGGCGTGCCGTCCCTCGGCGGTGGCGAGGACCGACGCGGCGATGTCGAGCCGTTCGCGGGCGGCGCTGCGGGCGGTGGCGGCCCAGGTCAGGACGGCGTCGGCGAGGCCGGGGTCGCCGGGCCGGACCTCGGGCAGCGGGCACTCGCGGGCGGCGGGGCCGGCCGCCTGGGCGATGCGCTGGGCGAGCGCGAGGATCTGGTCGTCACCGGCCTTGACCTGTGCCTCGGCCGTCCGGCGCAGTTCGGCGAGGTGTTCCTCCACGGCGGCGAAGCGCCGGGTGTCGAAGAGCCGGCCGAGGAGCCGGCCGCGGGCCTCGGCGTCGGCGCGCAGGAAGCGGGCGAAGTCGCCCTGGGGCAGCAGGACCACCTGGCAGAACTGCTCGCGGCTCATGCCGAGGAGCTGGGTGATCTCCTCGCCGATCTCCTGGTGCGACTTGCTCAGCGCGCGCCAGCCGTGCTCGGGGTGGTATTCGCGGAGCCGGCTCTGCGCCTTTTCCGTGGTGTGGCCGCTGCCGCGCTTCTTGGGGCGGGTGCGGGCGGGGCCGCGGGTGATCTCCAGGCGGCGCCCGCCGACGGTGAGGTCGAGCCGGACCTCGGTGGGCAGGTCCGCCGGGGCGTGGTCGCTGCGCAGGGAGGTGCCGGGGCTCTGCCGGGCGCCGGGGACGGCTCCGTACAGGGCGTAGCAGACGGCGTCCAGGACGGAGGTCTTGCCTGCGCCGGTCGGCCCGTGGAGCAGGAAGAGGCCGGCGGCGCAGAGCGCGTCGAAGTCGATCTCCTGCGTGGTGCCGAAGGGGCCGAACGCGGTGATGCGCAGGGTGTGGAGCTTCACCGGTTCACCTCGCGGACGCCGTCCTCCACGCGTACGTGGTCGAAGGCGCCGCGCAGCACCGCCCGTTCCCGCTCGTCGGTTCCGCAGCCGCCCCGGACGTGGGCCACGAAGTCCTCCGCGATGCTCTGGTCGTCGCGTCCGCGCAGCCGGCGGGCGTACGAGGTCTCGGGGTCGTCGGGCGCCCGGTCGGGTTCGAAGACGAGGCCCAGGGTGTGCGGGAAGCGTTCGGCGAGGCGGGCCATGGGCTCGGCGGGGCGGACCGGGTCGGTGAGGGTGGCCTCCACCCAGGCGTCCTCGTGGCGGTCGAGGGCCGGGTCGTCCAGGAGTGCGTCGAGGCGGCCCCGGATGCGGGCGAGGCGGCGGGGCACCGGGCAGTCGACGCGTTCGCCGGTGACGGTGCCGGAGGCGTCCAGGTCGATGAGCCACATGGTCTTGCGGTGGGTGGCCTCGGAGAAGGAGTAGGCGAGCGGGGAGCCGGAGTAGCGGACCCGGTCGGTGACGGACTGGCAGCCGTGGAGGTGGCCGAGGGCCACGTAGTCGACGCCGTCGAAGACGCCCGCGGGCACGGCGGCGACGCCGCCCACGGTGATGTCGCGTTCGCTGTCGCTGGCCTCGCCGCCGGCGACGAAGGCGTGGGCGAGGACGACGGAGCGGGTGGTGGCGGGGCGCCCGGCAAGGTCGGCACGGACGCGGTCCATGGCGGCGGTGAGCACGGCCTCGTGGCCGGCCCGTCCGGCCTTGAGGACGTCCTTGGCCAGGGCGGGTTCCAGATAGGGGAGCCCGTAGAACGCCACGTCCCCGTGGGCGTCGGGGAGCACGACGGGCGTGCCGCAGTGCGCGGGGTCGGTGCGCAGATGGATGCCGGCCCGGCCGATGAGTCCGGCGCCGACGCCGAGCCGGCGGGCCGAGTCGTGGTTGCCGGAGATCATCACCGTGGGCACCCCGGCGTCGGCCAGGCGGTGCAGGGCGTCGTCGAAGAGCCGTACCGCGCTGAGCGGGGGGACCGCGCGGTCGTAGACGTCGCCGGCCACGACGACGGCGTCGACCTCGTGCTCGCGGACCGTGTCCACCAGGTGGTCGAGGTAGGCGGCCTGGGCGTCGAGCAGGGAGACCCGGTGGAACGACCGGCCCAGGTGCCAGTCCGATGTGTGCAGAATCCTCAAGACCCGGCTCCGGTCCGCATCGTTCGCTTCCTCCGCCCCTGTGCCCTCACGCCCCCAGTGTCCCATCACGCCGGGGGCGCGCGGTCCGCGTCAGGCGTCGTCGTACGCCTCGCCGCCCAGTTCCATCCGGGCCTCGCCGGCCGTGGCGTCGGCCAGCCAGCGGCGGAAGTCCTCCACCTCGGCGTCCGGCAGCCCGATCTCGATCGTCACCTCGGCCGCGTACCGGACCTCGCGTACGGTCCGCCCGGTGGCCCGCAGTTCGTTCTCCAGCCTGCCCGCCCGCTGGTGGCCGACCGTGACAGTAGCGAGCCGGAAGCGGCGGCGGGTGCGGGTGCCGAGGGCATCGAGGGCTTCGCCGACCACTCCCCCGTACGCCCGGATCAGACCGCCGGCTCCGAGTTTCACGCCGCCGTAGTAGCGGGTGACAACGGCGACGGCGTAGCAGACCTCGCGGCGCGTCAGCATCTGGAGCATGGGGACTCCGGCGGTGCCGCCGGGCTCGCCGTCGTCGCTGGCCTTCTGCACGGAGGCGTCGGCGCCGATCACGTACGCGTAGCAGTTGTGGGTGGCGGTCGGATGCTCCCTGCGGACGCGGGCGACGAACTCCTGCGCCTCCTCCTCGGTGGCCGCGGGGGCGAGCGCGCAGATGAAGCGGGACCGGTTGATCTCGCTCTCGTGCACGCCCGCGCGGGCGACGGTCCGGTACTCCTCCTGCATGCCGCCACCCTATGCGTACTGCGGGAATGGCCGGGACGGACGGCCGGTTGTGCGGTGCATGGACGCAGCGGCGGAGACGATCCGCAGGATTCTGGAAGACACCGGCGACACCTGGGCCGTGGTGGGGCTGTCGAACAACCGGGCGCGCGCGGCCTACGGGGTGGCCGAGGTCCTCCGGCGCTTCGGCAAGCGGGTGGTGCCGGTGCATCCGAAGGCCGAGGCGGTGCACGGCGAGCAGGGGTACGCCTCGCTGGCGGAGATCCCGTTCCCGGTGGACGTGGTGGACGTCTTCGTCAACAACGACCTGGCGGGCGCGGTGGCCGACGAGGCGGTCGCGGCCGGCGCCCGCGCGGTCTGGTTCCAGCTCGGCGTGGTGGACGAGCAGGCGTACGAGCGGACGCGGGCGGCGGGCCTGGACATGGTGATGGACCGCTGCCCCGCCATCGAGATCCCCCGGCTCGGCTAGGAGGCGTCCGGGGCACGGACGCCCAGGCCCTCGACGACCTCGGCGCCGGGCAGGGCGGCGAGCGCCTTGCCGGTCACGATGAGTTTGCCCCGGCGTGAGCCGCTGCCGATCAGGACCCATTCCTCGTCCACGACGGCGGAGTCGATGAGCAGCGGCCAGCCGGCCGGAAGTCCGACGGGGGTGATGCCGCCGTACTCCATGCCGGTCTCGCCGACCGCCGTGTCCATCGAGGCGAAGCGCGCCTTGCGCAGGCCGAGGTGCTTGCGGGCGACGCCGTTGACGTCGACGCGGGAGTGCGACAGGACGAGGCAGGCGGCGAAGGTGACGTCGGCGCCGCGCCTGCCGGAGAGGACGACGCAGTTCGCCGAGTGGTCGAGCAGTTCGGCGCCGTGGTGGGCGACGAAGGCGGCGGTGTCGGCGATCTCCGGGTCGGTGTCCACGTGCAGCACCTGATCGGGGGCGATGCCTCCCCAGCCCGCGCCGACCGCGGCGGCCACGGGGGCGGTGAGCAGGTCCCGGCGGTCGGTGGCGGGGAGGGCGTTGTCGAAGGAGCCGAGGGGTGCGCGCATGCGCGTCACGCTAACAGCGGAGCCCGGCGGCGCGGCGGGCGTCTCATCCGACGGGCGGGATGCTGACGGCCATGCCGAGTTCGACGATGTCCTCGCCGTCGTTGCGGTAGGCGTGCGGGTGGTGTGCCGCGAAGGTGGCGGAGGTGCCGGCGGGCACGGCGTACGGGGTGTCGTCGACGACCAGGGTGAGGGTGCCGGTGGTGACGTGGAGGAGTTCGACGGTGCCCTCGGGGTGCGGGTCGGAGCGGCTGCCCTCGCCGGGCATCAGCCGCCAGGACCAGAGTTCGAGGGGTCCGCGCGCCTCCGTGCCGACCAGCAGGGTGGTGCTGCTGCCGGCCTCGGTGGACCAGAGGCGCACGGCCTGGTCGGCGGGGACCAGGCGGACGTGGGAGCCCTGTTCGTGGTCGAGCAGGGTGGTGATGCTGACGCCGAGCGCGTCGGCGAGCTTGACCGTGGTGCCGACGCTCGGGTTGGTGCGGGCCTGCTCGATCTGGATGATCATGCCCCGGCTGACTCCGGCGCGGGCGGCCAGCGTGTCCAGGGTGAAGCCGCGCTCACCGCGCCAGCGCTTGAGATTGCGCGCGAGGGACTGGGTCAGCTGATCGAGATCGGTCACGTTGCGTCCAATATCTTCTCTGGCGTGGTCGATCATTCTGCACCACGGTGGGCCGTGCCCACCCGCCGGAGCCGGTACGGGAAGCGCGGCGGTTCAGCTCTCTTCGAGCTCCGCCACCGCCAGCAGCTGTTCCGGGGTCACGCCCTCGGGGATCGGCACCGGGGCCGGTGTCCGCAGGGGCGGTTGCCAGCCCTTGTCCGGATGCCAGCTGCGTACGACGCGGGCGGGCGCGCCCGCCACGACCGCGCGGTCGGGCACCTCGCCGCGGACGACGGCGCCGGCGGCGACGACCACGTTGCGCCCGATCCGGGCGCCGGGCAGGATCACCGCGCCGGTCCCGATCCAGCAGCCGGGGCCGATGGAGACGGGCTCCATCCGGGGCCACTGCTTGCCGACCGGCTGGTGCGGGTCGTCGTAGCTGTGGTTGGTCGAGGTGATGTAGACGTACGGCCCGCAGTACGTGTCCGCGCCTATGGTCACCGTCGTGTCGGCGACGACATGGCTGCCGCGCCCGAGCACGACTCCGTTGCCCAGGGTGAGGATCGGCTCGGGGCCGAGGTCCAGGTCGGGCATCAGCCCCGCGGTCAGCGTGACCTGTTCGCCGATGACGCAGTGGTCGCCCAGTTCGATCCACGGCTCGCCGAACACGGTGCCCTGCGGGAAGGCCAGCCGGGTGCCCGCGCCGATCCGGCCGAACCGCAGCCCGCCGGGGTGTTCGGCGGTGACCGCGCCCGCGTCCCTCGCCCAGCGCCAGCAGCGGTGGACGGCCCCGGACAGGGCGCGCCGCCGCCAGGCGGTCAGGGTGGCGAGGGTGTTCCGGTGGGTGGGCACGGGCTCACGGTAGTCCGCGCCTCCGGGGCGGGCGCGCGCTACGGCCTGTGATCTTCACCCCAACGGCCCGGTGGTCCGGCCGGGCGTCGCATACGGTGTGCCCGAGCCACGGCACCGGGACACGGAGGAGCGCGCGATGGCGGAGCAGGCGTTGGTCATGGCCCTGGGCGGCAAGGAGCCGCGCATCGACGCGGACGCGTTCACGGCGCCGACCTCGGTGGCGATCGGCGACATCACGATGGCCGCGGGCTCCAGCCTCTGGTACCAGGCGGTGCTGCGGGCGGACTGCGGTCCGATCGTGATCGGCGCGGACTCCAACATCCAGGACAACTGCAGCGTGCACGTCGATCCCGGCTTCGCGGTGACGGTCGGCGAGCGGGTGTCGGTGGGGCACAACGCGGTCCTGCACGGCTGCACCGTCGAGGACGACGTCCTGATCGGCATGGGGGCGACCGTCCTCAACGGCGCGCACATCGGCGCGGGTTCGCTGATCGCGGCGCAGGCCCTCGTGCCGCAGGGGATGCGGGTGCCGCCGGGCTCGCTGGTGGCGGGCGTCCCTGCCCGGGTGAAGCGGCCGCTCACCGAGGAGGAGCTGGCGGGCGTGCGCTTCAACGCGGTGGGTTACGTGGAGCTGGCCAGGGCGCACCGCGAGGCGTGCGGCGGCTGAGGCGGGCGGCCGGGTCGAACGGCGGCAGGGTCGAACGGCGGCCGGTTCAGTCGGCGGCCGGGGCCGGTTCGGCGGTGGTCGCACAGTGGGCGGCGGCCTTCTTGGCGCGGTTCTTGAGGATCAGCATCGAGGAGAGGCCGATCAGGACGGCGATGCCCAGGCCCAGGTAGGAGAACCGCTTGAGCCAGGCCTCGGCGACGACGCCCACGGAGTAGATGACGGCCGTGGTGCCGCCCGCCCAGGTGATCCCGCCGAGCACGTTGGCGACGAGGAACTTCCAGTACGGCATGTGCAGCACACCGGCCAGCGGTCCGGCGAAGATGCGCAGCAGGGCGACGAAGCGGCCGAAGAACACGGCCCACATGCCCCACTTCTGGAAGGAGCGCTCGGCCAGGGCGATCTGGCTTTCGCCGAAGTGCCGGGGGAACTTTCCGCCGAGCCAGGCCAGCAGTGGGCGGCCGCCCTTGCGGCCGATGGCGTAGCCGATCGAGTCGCCGATCACCGCGCCCGCGGTGGCGCAGGCGCCCAGAATCCAGGGGTTGACGCCGTCGTGACCGGCGGCCAGGAGCGCCGCGCTGACCAGGACGATCTCACCGGGCAACGGGATGCCGAGGCTCTCCAGTCCGATGACGACGCCCACCAGGAGGTAGACGCTGATCGCGGGGACGGTCTCCAGCCACTCCTGGATGTGCAACGCCGTTTCCTCCGTAGTGATCCCGGTTCGTCCGCCGGGCGGCCCACACGGGCCCGGCGCACGGCGGGCAGCCTACCCTTCGCGCCGCCGGGGCCGACAGCGCGAAGGGCCGCCCGGCACCGGTGCGGTGCGGGGCGGCCCTCGGGGTGTCCGACAAATCCCTGCGGCGTACGGGTCAGGAGTGGGGGCGCAGCGTCCAGATCACCGTCATCTCGCCGGTCACCGCACCGTCCGCGCGCCGGATCTCCACCGTGACGGGGAACTCGGGGCGTTCGCCCGCATCGAGTTCGGCGACGACCTCGGCGGCGGGGCGGCCGAGGGTGGCGGTCGCGGTGACCTCGCCCATGGCCAGCTTCTTGTAGCCGATCTCGGCGCGCACCGCGAGCGGCACGGCGCGGGAGAGCTGGTCGCCGAACGCGGCGATGACGATGGCGCCGCTCGCGGACTCGGCCAGCGTGAACATGGCTCCGGCGTGGGGTCCGCCGACGTGGTTGTGGTAGTCGGGCTGGTCCGGCATGCGAATCACCGCGCGCTCGGCGGTGCTCTCCAGGAATTCCAGGTTGAGGGTGCGGACCATCGGCACGGTCGCGGCGAGCATCTCGCCGGCGGTCATCTGTTCAGCGCTCATGGAGCTGATGTTACTCACGGGTAGGAGGCTTTGGCCATGCCTTCGCGGCCGGTTCCCGGCACCGGTCCCCGTCTCCTTCACCGTTCGCACACAGGGGCGGACGTGGCACGCCGCGCGGGGCCCCTCTATCGTTACTGGCCATGTGGCCAGGACAGCAGCCGCCCGGGGGCGAGCAGAACCCGCAGGACCAGAACCAGAACCCGTACCAGCAGCCGGGGTACCAGCAGCCGAATCCCTATCAGCAGCCGGGATATCAGCAGCAGGGCCAGCCGGGGCAGCAGCCCGGTTACGGCTACCCGCAGCAGGGCGCGCCGGGGGGTTACGGACAGCTCAACCCGTACCAGCAGCCGACGGCTCCGCAGTACGCGGTGCCCGGCCCGCCCGGCCCCGCGCAGCCGGGCAACGACAAGAAGAAGACGACGATCATCGCCATCGTCGCGGCGACCGCGGTCGTGGTGGCCGCCGGGGTCACCGGCTTCCTCGTGCTGAACAAGGACGACGACAAGGACGGCAAGAACGTCGCGGGCAGCGGCAAGACGTCCGCGTCCGCCAAGCCGTCCGAGCCCGCCGCGTCCGCCTCGCCCGAGGAGAACCCGCGGGGCGGCGAGGACGCCAAGCCGCAGATTCCGGGCTGGAAGGTCGTGACCAACCCCAAGTGGGGCACGCAGTTCGACGTTCCGGGCGACTGGGAGGTGTCCTCGCCGAGCACGCTGTCCTACTTCGAGGACGAGAAGAAGGACGACGGCTCGCCGCTCATCGGCTTCACCGGCCCGGCGGACCTCAAGCAGGAGTGGTGCACGGACGACGCCGACAAGGACGGCACCAAGGACAAGTACAGCCTGGCCGGGGCCGGCACCCGGGGCGCCCAGGGCGCGACGGACGCCGATGTGAACGCCCGGAACGAGGCCGGCACCTGGGCCTGGGCCGCGTTCGCGCAGCACATGCCCAAGAAGAGCATCAAGATCAGCAAGCCCAAGCAGTACACCACCAAGTCGGGCCTGACCGGCAGCCTGGTCACCGCCACCGCGCCCAACGTCAAGAAGCGCTCCAAGTGCACCACCGACGGCAAGACCTACGCCTTCACGTTCAAGAACAGCAAGGGCGAGTTCTCCTCCTGGGTGCTGTACGCCGCGGCGGGCGTCGACGACGAGCTGCCGAACGCGACCATCGAGAAGATCCTGAGCACGGTGCGCATCGTGCCGGCCACCGAGACCGGGGCCGAGTCCTGAGCCGGGTCCTGAGCCGGGTCCTGAGCCGGGTCCGACAACTCGGTTGCGTGGCGGGGGCGGGACCGCGATAGTCCCTGGGTGACCGACGCAGCCTCCCCCGCTCCCCGCTCCGCCCGGCCCGTTCCGGCGAGCCGCAACTACCGGCTGCTGACCGCCGCCTCGATCATCACCGGCCTGGGTACCCACGGCGCGCTGATCGCGGCGGCGTTCGCGGTTCTCCAGGCGGGCGGCAGCGGCGGTGACGTCGGTCTCGTCGCCGCCGCCCGGACCGTGCCGCTGGTCCTCTTCCTGCTGATCGGCGGGGCGATAGCGGACCGGATACCCCGGCACCGGGTGATGGTCGCGGCCAACGCCCTCAACTGCGTCTCGCAGGGCCTGTTCGCCCTGCTGGTCCTGGCGGGCGACCCGCGGCTGTGGCAGATGATGGTGCTCACCGCGCTGTGCGGCACCGGTCAGGCCTTCTTCAGCCCCGCCGCCGAGGGCATGCTGATGTCCAGCGTCAGCGGCGAGCAGGCGAGCCGCGCCTTCGCCCTCTTCCGGATGTCCACCCAGGGCGCCGCGATCGGCGGCGCGGCCCTGGGCGGTGCCATGATCGCGGCCATGGACCCCGGCTGGGTGCTCGCCGTGGACGCCGCCGCCTTCGCCGTCGCCGGTGCCCTGCGCGCCTTCCTCGACGTCAGCCACGTCCCGGAGCGGGCCCCCGGCGGCGGGCTGCTCGCGGACCTGCGGGACGGCTGGAAGGAGTTCACCGGCCGCCCCTGGCTGTGGGCCATCGTCGCGCAGTTCTCCGTCGTCGTCGCCGCGGTCGGCGCCGCCGAGGCCGTCTACGGGCCGCTGGTCGCCCGCGACTCGCTGGGCGGCGCCCGGCCCTGGGGCTTCGCGCTCGCCGCGTTCGGCGCCGGCAACCTGGCCGGGGCGCTGCTGATGATGCGGTGGAAGCCGCGCCGGCTGCTGCTGGCCGGCACGCTCTGCGTCTTTCCGCTGGCCCTGCCGTCGGCCGGGCTCGCCGTGCCCCTGTCCGCCACCTGGCTGTGCGTGGTGATGTTCGCCAGCGGTACGGCGATCGAGGTGTTCGGCGTCTCCTGGATGACGGCGATGCACCAGGAGATCCCCGAGGAGAAGCTGTCGCGCGTCGCGGCCTACGACTGGTTCGGCTCGGTCGCCATGGTGCCGGTCGCCACCGCCCTGGCCGGACCCGTCGAGTCCCTGGTCGGGCGCGGCACGGCGCTGTGGGGCTGCTCCGCGCTGATCGTGCTCGTCACCGCGGCGGTGCTGTTCGTGCCGGACGTACGCAATCTGACCCGCCGGACCGCGTCCGTCGAGGTGGCCGCCGCCCCGCCCGCGCCGCCCGCGTCAGCCGATCCGGAAGGCGCCCTCGGGCGGCTCGGGTGAGGCCACCGCGTCCTCGTCGCCCACCGGCCGGGCCCCCTTCATGAACGCGGCCAGCGCCACGCCGTGCTCGACCCGCGCCGCGAAGGCGTCGGCCGCGCACCGCCGGGCCAGGGCCGCCGTGTCCAGCGGGGCTCGGGAGGCGACGAGGACGACGTTGCCGAAGCGCCGGCCGCGCAGCACGCCCGGCTCCGCGATCAGCGCCAGCTCGTCGAAGACGGCCGCGAAGGTCGCCAGCTGCGAGCGCAGGAAGCCGAAGGGCGGCCCGTCCGCCAGGTTGGCGGCGTAGACGCCGTCCGGGCGCAGCGCACGGGCCGCCGCGCGGGCGTAGGGCACGGAGGTGAGGTGGGCGGGCACCCGTGAGCCGCCGAAGACGTCCGCGACGAGCAGGTCGAGGGAGCCGGGGGCGGTCTCCTCCAGCCGGGCGCGGGCGTCCGCCGCGTGCACGGTGACCCCGCTGTCCGCGGGCAGCGGCAGGTGTTCGGCGACCAGTTCGAGCAGGGCCCGGTCGGCGTCCGCCACGTCCTGCCGGGAGCCGGGGCGGGTGGCCGCGACGTAGCGGGGCAGGGTGAGCCCGCCGCCGCCCAGGTGCAGGACGTCCAGCGGTTCGCCCGGGGCCGCCGCGCAGTCAACGACATGGCCGAGCCGCCGGGCGTACTCGAACTCCAGGTGCTCCGGCGCGTCCAGGTCGACGTACGACTGGGGTGCGCCGTCGACGGTGAGCAGCCAGGCCCGTTCGCGGTCCACGTCGGGGAGCAGCCGGGCGGTGCCGTGGTCGACGGCGCGGATGACGGGGATGGGCTCGTTCACTCCCCCATTGTGCGGGGCCCGCCTCCCCCGGAGTGCTCGGGGGAGGCGGGCCGTGGTGCGCGGCGGCGGCTCAGAGCAGCTCCGAGACGGTGCCCGCGCCGACTGTGCGGCCGCCCTCGCGGATCGCGAAGCCGAGGCCGGGCTCCAGCGGGATGTCCCGGCCCAGCTCGACGGTCAGGGTGACCGTCTCGCCGGGGCGGGCGATGCCCGCCTCGCCGAGGTCCACGTCGCCGACCACGTCGGCGGTGCGGATGTAGAACTGCGGCCGGTATCCGGTGGCGACCGGGGTGGTGCGGCCGCCCTCGCGCCCCGACAGGACGTACACCCGCGCGGTGAAGCGCCGGCTCGGGGTGACGCTGCCCGGCGCCGCGACGACATGGCCGCGGCGCACCCGGTCGCGCTCGATGCCGCGCAGCAGCAGCGCGACGTTGTCGCCGGCCTCGGCGGACTCCATCGGCTTGCCGAAGGTCTCCAGGCCGGTGACGACGGTCTCGGTGTCGGCGCCGAGCACGGCGACCCGGTCGCCGACCCGGACGGTGCCGCGCTCCACGGCGCCGGTGACGACGGTGCCCCGGCCGGTGATGGTCAGAACGTTCTCCACCGGCAGCAGGAACGGCGCGTCGGTGTAGCGGACCGGCGTCGGCACATAGGTGTCCACGGCGTCGAGCAGCGCCTCCACGGCCCCCGTCCAGCGCGGGTCGCCCTCCAGCGCCCGCAGGCCGGAGACGCGTACGACGGGCGCCGCGTCGCCTCCGTAGCCGTGCGCGGTGAGCAGTTCGCGCACCTCCAGCTCGACGAGGTCGGTGAGTTCGGGGTCACCGGCGTCCGCCTTGTTGAGCGCGACGACGATGTGGTCGACGCCCACCTGGCGGGCGAGCAGCACGTGCTCGGCGGTCTGCGGCATGATCCCGTCGAGCGCGGAGACGACGAGGATCGCGCCGTCGAGCTGGGCGGCCCCGGTGACCATGTTCTTGATGTAGTCGGCGTGGCCGGGCATGTCGATGTGCGCGTAGTGCCGGGTGTCGGTCTCGTACTCGACGTGCGAGATGTTGATGGTGATGCCGCGCCGGGCCTCCTCGGGGGCCCGGTCGATGCGGTCGAAGGGCACGAAGGAGCCGGTGCCGCGGTCGCTGAGCACCTTGGTGATGGCGGCGGTCAGGGTCGTCTTGCCGTGGTCGACGTGGCCCATGGTGCCGATGTTGAGGTGGGGCTTGGTCCGCACGTATGCCGTCTTGGGCATGGTGGATTCCTTGGGATGCGAAGCTGAGGTGGGACCCCGTGGTCCGGCCGACCCTCCCCTCGCGGGGTCCGCCGGACAGACAGTCGGGGGAGGGTCAGCTTCGGGCGCCGCCGAGGGGCGCCGCGGCAGCGGCGACCGCTGCTTCGAGGGCGTTCACGGCAGCCTTCGGCGCGTCCGCGACTGCGGACGGCGCTGCGGGCAAGGCGTACCGGAACATGCCCCGATCATCGCGGACGGCCGGCCGCCGCGTCGAACGAATTACGGCGGGCGGTACGGGGATTGGGCGCGGGCCGCCCGGCGGGTCCCGGTGGATCGGGCGGGGCGCGTTGCGGCGATCACCCACGTTTGTCGGTTACTCTCCCCGAATGCTCGACGCCGTCCCCGCCACCCGGCCCTCCCCCGGCCTCGCCGTGCGCTGCACGCGGGTGCTGCTCTCGCCGTGGTCCCGGTTCTCGCTGCTGGTCGCCGTGCTGGTGGCCGCGGCGACGGCGATGCTGCTGCTGGAGCCGCAGCGGCTGGTGACGTCCGGCCGGATCGGGGAGCTGAGCGGCGGTGCCACCGCGGTGGTGCTGTTCGGTCTCGCGTACGGGGTCTGCACGGTGGCGTTCGTGCCGCGTCCGCTGCTGAACCTCGCGGCGGGTGCGCTGTTCGGCGCGCAGGCGGGTCTCGCGGCGGCCCTCGGCGGCACGGTGCTGGGCGCGGGGATCTCGTTCCTGCTGGGCCGGGTCCTGGGCCAGGACGCGTTGCGCACGCTGGTGCGGGGGCGCTGGCTGCGGGCGGCGGACGGGCAGCTGAGCCGGCACGGCTTCCGCTCGATGCTGGCGCTGCGGCTGTTCCCCGGTGTGCCGTTCGCCGCCGTCAACTACTGCGCGGCCGTCTCCCGCATGAGCTATCCGGCGTTCCTGGTGGCGACCGGACTGGGGTCGATCCCGAACACGGCCGCGTATGTCGTGGCGGGCAGTGAGGCGTCGTCGCCGACCTCGCCGGCGTTCCTCGCGGCGATGGGGTTCATCGTGCTTACGGGGGCCGGTGCGATGGTCGTCGCCTGGCGGCGCCGCCACCGGCTGAGCGGCTGAGCGGCTGAGCGGCTGCCGGGCGACGGGCCGGGGCGCGCGGGGGTTGTCGCCGGCTGTTCATCCGGGGGCGATACGCTGCCCGCGACCGACTGACGGAACCGGGCCCGGCACGGCCCTGTCCGCGTACGACCCCAATCCGCATGCCGCCGGGCGCCCGACGCCGCCGGCCGCTGCATGAGTACTCCGGGATGGCCCAAGCCCCATGAGCTGGTTCGAATCGTTCGTCCTCGGCCTCGTCCAGGGACTGACCGAGTTCCTGCCGATCTCCTCCAGCGCGCATCTGCGGCTGACCGCCGCGTTCGCCGACTGGCAAGACCCGGGCGCGGCCTTCACCGCGATCACCCAGATCGGCACGGAGGCCGCGGTCCTCATCTACTTCCGCAAGGACATCGCCCGGATCGTCTCGGCGTGGTTCAGGTCGCTGACGGACCGTTCGATGCGTGGTGACCACGACGCCAAGATGGGCTGGCTGGTCATCGTGGGCTCGATTCCGATCGGTGTGCTCGGGCTGACCTTCCAGGACCAGATCGAGGGCCCGTTCCGGGATCTGCGGCTGATCGCCACCACGCTGATCGGGATGGGCATCGTCCTGGGTATCGCGGACCGGCTGGCCGCGCGCGACGAGAAGGGCGGCAGGCACCGGGCCGGCAAGGAGCGCAAGACCCTGCGCGAACTGGGTGTCAAGGACGGCCTGATCTACGGCTTCTGCCAGGCGATGGCCCTGGTTCCGGGCGTCTCGCGGTCCGGCGCCACGATCAGCGGCGGTCTGCTGATGGGCTACACCCGCGAGGCGGCGGCGCGCTACTCGTTCCTGCTGGCGGTCCCCGCGGTGCTCGCCTCGGGCGTCTTCGAGCTGAAGGACGCGGGCGAGGGGCACGTCGCCTGGGGGCCGACGATCTTCGCGACGTTCATCGCCTTCGGCGTGGGCTACGCGGTCATCGCGTGGTTCATGAAGTTCATCACGACCAAGTCCTTCATGCCGTTCGTGATCTACCGGATCATCCTCGGGATCCTGCTGTTTGTGCTGGTGGGGGCGGGTGTACTGAATCCTCACGCGGGCGAATCCGGCGGCTGACAGGGCCGCCGCGCGGGGTCCCGATCCAGCATTTCCGTGCACCTGAACTCAGCATCGCGCCATGATCATCTCCCACTATTCTCCCAGTCGTCTCCCACTGGGGAGAGAAAATGCACCCTCTTAGGGCGTGTGCGTCCGCAAAGTAGGGGATGACGCGGAAGGGCCCGCACGCCCGTGCGACCCTTCCGCGCAGAGGGTGGAGCGGGTCAGCTGGGGTTCATGTCCGGCCCGGATGAGTGAGTCCGATGTTCTCAGAGGCGGGGTCCCGCCGGTAATGCTCCAGGATTGAACGCTAAGGAATGATCTTGAGGGTCGGCCGAGATACGACCGAAAGGGATGGCAGGACCACCGCCCGTGCCTGAACCGGCGTTCGCCGAGCAAGACGCGTACGACCCCAGTTCACTCCGACAGTGTGTCGCCTTCGCGCCAGGTCGTCGCCGAGGCCGAGCCCGGCGAGTTGCTGCGCGGCGTCGGGGACGGTCTGGCGGCGCGGTGGGTGCTTGGCAAGCCACACGCGCAGTGCCTCGGTGACGGCCGCCTCGATGGTGGTGTTGTGGACCGCAGTCGTGAGGCTGAGCTGTTGCTGGAGGCTCTTCGGGATCGTGGTTGTGAGGTCCGCCTCGGGTTCCCAGCGCCCGCGAGCCGTGCGCGGAGACGGTCGTTGAGGGCTTTGGAGGAGATCACTATCGTGCCCACCGCACAGAGACCTTGCTCCTCCCACGGCAGCGTCCTCGGGGCCGACGGGCAGCTGCACTATGCCGCCTGCGGAGAAAGTCCCGAGCAGTAGACTTGATCTTCATGAGTGCCACGTCACGACGAGTCCCTGGGGAAATGGCCCTGGGGCCGTTGATGCGCTGCTACGGGTATCGCTTCACTCGGGCCGGAACAGTCAAGGGAGCTGAGCCATCTGGCGATCCCGCAGACGTTGCGGCAGCTCACCGCGAGGGGTGGCCGGTGCATGAGCGCGAACAGTGGGCTGCGCCTGAGATCGTCGAGCGTGCCGTCTCAGCGGCCGCGGTGCTGAATGAGGATACGGTGCTCCCGGCGTTCGTCGCCGGGTTGGGGTCCGCCCCGCGCGGGCGGCAGACGGTGATCTCATACGGATGGGCGCGCTTCCTCAGCACGGCGCCGCAAGACGAAGAAGGTGTCCCTGATTGCGGTCTGAAGCCGGTGTCCGAGGTCGACGTCACAGAAGTGCTGCTGCGTCTCGCACTCGGCTGGGCGTGGAACGAGATGCCGGAGGACTATCTGCCGGACCTGGAAGCCGCCGCAGCAGAAGGGCTGCCTCGGCCGGAAGAGGACGACCGCGAACGGATGCGTGCGTTGCTCGGTCTCATCCGCTCAGCGCCGACGGGGATGAGACCGAGCGAGCTGGAGAAGGAGGTCGCGCGGGCGAAGATCGTGCCCGGTACTGACAAGTATCAGCGGTACGGCATCCTCATCGGACTTGCCGAGATCGGGGTGCTTCCCAGCCCAGCCCTGCCGCCGATGTGGGACCGATTCATCCCCACCGCCGAGAGGCACGCCGCATCCCGCAGGCTACGCGGCGCGCCACGCTCGGACATCACGATGCCACTCGCAGGATGGCGTGGAGGCATCGACGAACAACGAGCCTCATGGCTGCTGGACACATGAGAGCCGCATGACGCCGCCAGGAACGTCGTGAGCACTAGTACTTCAGCAGGATTTTGGTGTCTGACCTGGTCTTTCGCCGGGTGGCGGGAGTGTAGCGGTATGTCGGTGGCCAGGACTCTTCCGACCTCGTGGCGGGCGGCGGGCTGCTTGTTCTTGCGGCCGGGCGGCCGGCCCGGTCCGGGGTGGGTGGGTTTCGGTGCTTGTGCTGGTGAGGGGGTCTTCGTGTGGAGGTTCCGGAACCCGCGCCGGACGCGGGCGGGGGTGAGCTTGTTCGGTTCCGCCGGCTTCTCCCAGGGGTGGCGGAGGTCTGCGACGAGCGGGCGGGCCAGGCGGAGCTGGGTGTGCGCGGCGATCACGACCCAGGTCCAGCGGTCGGCGGCCGCCAAGTCGCGCAGGCGGGGTCGGGTCCAGCCGAGGGTCTGCTTGAGCAGGCGGAAGGTGTGCTCGATGTCGAAGCGGCGGAGGAAGGATTGCCAGCATCGGTCGACGCCGGCCGGGGCAGCGCCGGTGCGTGACCACCAGAGCCAGACTGGGCGGTTCACCCCTCCGCTGGGCAGCTTCTCGACGGCGAGGCGGATCACAGTGCCTTCGAGGAGCGGCAGTTCGTCGTCGTGGTCCAGCCAGGCCGCGCGGCGGGTCAGCCTCGGGTGGAGCCGGTCCCAGGCCCGGGCCACGGCGGTGCCGTAGCGGCGGGTGGCGGTGGTGGTCACCGCCTGCTCGTCGCCCCAGGTGGCGGGGTCCCCGAAGACGAACCCGCCGCCGTGTTTGGGCGGCCGGCCTCCGGCCGGGTGGGCCGCGTTCCACTCGGCGCGGGTCGGCGCATCACCCGGTCCGAGCGGAGCCGGCCGAGGACCTGCACCGGTAGGTCGCCGAGCAGGTGGGCGATGCGCGGTGCGTCGTAGCCGGCGTCCATCACCACCAGGACCCCCGGATCACCGGCCTTCCAGCGCCCCGCCGCGATCAGCCGCACCACCACGTCGCGGAGCGGTCCGGGCAGGTCCCGGCGTCCGGCCGCAGCCACGGCGAGACGTCCACCGCGAGCACCAGGCGGCCGTCGGCGGCGCGCGGCAGAAACAGGCCGGCCAGCTCGGTCCGCAGCCGTTCGACGTCGAGGCGACCCCGGTTCAGCGCGCCGTACAGGGCTCCGTGGCCGCGCCGGTGCTCGGGAGCCAGCGCCGGCCCGACCAGGGTCTTCACCGGCCCGTCAGCACACAGCACCGCGTCGGTCAGCTCGAACAGCGCGTCGCGCCGCCCGGTCAGGCAGCCGTAGAAGACCCCCCGGAAGCGTGGCAGTTCCGCGAACGGCTCGCCCCGAACACCCTGTTCCACCACAATCACCAGCACGGCCTTCGCGTCAAGTCCTGCAACCCTTAGTCGAGTTCAGGATCACGCGAAGGCCATGCCCACGCCCCGGAGACACCCGAACGAGTGATCACCGGGCCTGCTTGTTCGAAACCGGGCGTTGAACGGCAAGCTTCAGGCCTCAATGGTCACTTTGACCAGCGTGTCGTCGCGGTCGAACCGAACGGCGGGCCAGTAGCCGTCCAGCATGTGCCCGCCGCAGGAGTCGGTGAGGTGCAGGAGCACGTCGCCATTGCTCTCGGCCACGATCGTGTCCAGCAGCAGGTCGTCATGGGCCTCGGCAAGGTCCTCCGCGGTTGCAGCCCCCTGACTGAAGGCGTGTACGACCGCTTCGACGGCTCGTCGTTTCAGGTCTCCCCGCCACTCGACCACCTGGCGGAGCCGGGGCAGCAAACGCCGTACCTCCGTCGGGTCGATCGTGTCGATCAGGAACGCCACGCGCCGGCCGTCCAGTTCGCAGGTCGAGGTATAGAACGGACCGACTTCTGGCTGACCACCGGCGTAGCTGTGCACCGTGCGCGTGAATACGCCAAGCGCATCGTCCATGATCTCTTGGTCCGCCCCGGAGGCACCGCCGGAGGTGCCGGGAAACTCAGCCATGCGGGCCACTGTAGGCCCAACCGACCTCGGTCGTAGGTGTGTCAGTACGAGCGTCCGGCCAGGGTCCAGCCACGAGGGGACGTCGACGGTGAGCACCAGGCGGTCCCGGGTCCGCTTGTTCGGAGCCAGACGTTAAACGACAAAACGACAAGGTGAAAGAGCGTTTTGTCCTGGAGGGAGTGTTTGGTAACGCAGCGCTGCCGTGGATGATTGCGGGGTGTTGGTTCGAGTAGAAGCGGTGGGACAGGTCGCCGATGGGCGCGCGACGGTTCGGGTGCGCTCGGAGGTGGGTGCCGCTGCGGCGTTCTGGTGCGGCGGTCCGACGGGAGTGGGCCGCGAACATCATGTGGAGTGGACTGTTGAAGAGGACGTGGCCTGGGGCGGCAACGCTCGACCGGCCACTTCATTGTCTCCCGGGGTGGATGAGGAGGAAGGCGGTCGGATCGTCTTTCGGGGGCGGCTGGGCCTGACGGGCGATGGCGGAGCCATGCTGGAAGTAGCTGGAACCCATATCCTGTTCGACCTCGCCGACCCGCCGCCGTCGACTGCTGTCGATGGAACGTGGGTCGAGATCAGTGTGGATCGAAACAGCGTCAGCCTGTGGCCCTACCTGCTGTGATTCACAGGAGCACGACGCTGCCGCCGTTCAGCTGTCGCGCCAGTTGCGGGTTGATTCGCGGGTGAGTCTGCGGCTCATGAGGTCGATCATCGCTATGTTAATCATGGCTTCGGAGCGGTGTGGGTGGGTTTCGTAGTCGCGGGCGAGGCGGCGGTGGTGCATGAGCCAGCCGAACGTCCGCTCGACGACCCAGCGCCGCGGAATCACCTTGAAGCCCTTCTGGGCGGGGTCGCGGCGGATGACTTCGACGTCGATGCCGAGGCGGGCGCCGTGGTCGATGGCCTTGGTGCGGTAGCCGCTGTCGGCCCACGCCTTCGTGACGCGAGGGTGGCCTTCGGCAATGTCCGAGAGCAGGCGGATTCCGCCGACGTTATCGGAGACACTGGCAGCGGTGACCAGCACGGCCAGAAGAAGGCCGACGGTGTCGACGCCGATGTGCCGTTTGCGGCCCGCGATCTTCTTGCCCGCGTCGATGCCCTGGCCGGCCGCGGGCACGTTGGCCGAGGTCTTGATGCTCTGGGCGTCGAGGATGCAGGCGCTGGGCTCGGCGTCTCGACCCTCGGCCTTCCGGACCAGCCGCCGCAGGAGTCCGTTGAGCTGGTCGAAGACGCCGTCTCCACGCGGCGGCCGCGAGCTACCTGACCGGGCCGGTCACCAACCTCTTCCCACACCTTCTCCGTCACGCCTGCGCGACCCACAACTATGAGCGCGGCATGACGCTGTGGGAGGTCCAGCGCGTTTTGGGCCACCACTGGGCCACCACGACTCTTCGGTACATGGCGACTGCACAGGCCGACCCCGAGCATGCCAATGTGGCAGCGAGCTCGCGGGCGGCCCAGCGCCTGGTGATGGACAAGGGGAACCTACGGTGAAGTGGAATCTGAGGATGGTGGCCGCTCAGCGGGACCTGTGGCGTCCCACCGAGTTGCTGGAGGCGTTCAAGACGGTCGGATTCACGCCATCGCTGAGCAAGGTCGCCGCGATGTGGAGCGGCACACCGGTCACGGTGCGGCTCGACGATCTGGACAAGATCTGTACGGTGCTGAACTGCACGGTGGGTGATCTGCTCCAGGCCGAGCCCCTGGAGGCCGCTGCGGGAGAGAGCGAAGCCCTGCCGAAGGCCGTCGGAGCCGAAGGCTCCGACGGGGGTCCTGTACGGCCGACGCCTCGTCGACAGGGCAGCCGTCGCACACTGCCGCCGAACTGACAGATGCGGGCAAGCTCTCATCCCGCTCAGTGCCCAGACTGTAGGGGCTGGGGGGGCGCTCGGCCTGACTGTGTGCCAGGGGTGCGCGGAATGGCGGAAGAACATCCTGAGCAGGGCGTATGTCTGCGCTGCCGTCACACGGGATACCTTAACTCCGACCGTCTGTGCCGGGCATGCCTGCACGCTGTTCGGCTCGACGCCGACGCCGCGTGGGTCACTGACCCGGACGGCGCCGGCCCGCGAAGCCGCCAGCTGATGTTCCTCTACTACGGCCTCGCCCCCACCTACGCCCAACCCCTGAAGAAGTACGACAGGCGCAGCGGCCGCACTGGCGTCGACCAGCGCGAGCGGCTCCACTGGGTGGAGCACATACGCGCGGCCGCGGCCCCGACGCGGGACGACCCGGCGGTCCTCCCGCCCGCTGCCCCGGGGCAGCTACCGCTCTTCCCGGTCCGCCGGATGCTGTCCATCGATGTCTGCCGTCGCATTCTGCAGAGGCCGCTTGCCGGCTACGGCGAGGTCGTCGAGCACACCGCTGCGTTCGCAGCGGACACCGGCATCAGCAAACCCATGCAGCGCAAGCTGCACGAGATGCTGCGCCTCGCGCTCGCCGTGCGCGACGCCGACGGCGACGACCTCGTCGATGAGCTGGTGCTTGACGACATCCCCAACTACGGCCGGTCCGTCCGGGCGATCCTTCTGCGGGCGGAGATGCTCAGGCTCCTGCCAGAGCCGCGCGAACCCGAGCGCCCCCAGCGCCCACGGACGTCACGGACCACGCGCCGCGTCTGGGCGCCCCGGGCGATGACACCGAGGTCCTGCAAGCAGTGCGGCTCTTGATTCGCAGCGAAGATAGAGGCCACCTGCGAGCTGCTCATCCTTCGCCCGGACGAGAGGAAACAGCACTGCTTCCACGGGAGCGTGCGACCGCTGCCGCCGCGTCGGCCTGCCGCTCGCCGACGGACACTGTCGCGGATGCCGATGGCACGTAGCCATCCACGGTCCAGGGGACATCACCCGGTGCGGGACGCAGTTGTGGCTCGGTGCACCGGTCCCAGCACCTACAAGCCTGCGTCACTCGCAGTTGCTCCCGCCTGCTTCACGCCGGCCTGTCTCCGAGCACCTGATGAGCCCTGGGCAGGAGAGGCTGTTCGAGCTGCGGCGAGACTGGAGCTCGGTGGTCGAGCTGGAACGGCAGGATCTGCCGACGCCCACGGACTCGGCCCAACTGCTGCTCGCCGACCTCGACAGCGTAATGAAACGGGAGATGCGGTCCAAGTTCGTTGCCACCAACACCCGGCGCACCCTGACCGTCTTGGTGTCCTGGCTCGGGGCCGACGCCCCGCTGCTGGAGTCCGACATCCGGGCCCTGGTCGACAACCGTCCCCTGCAGTTCAGCGGGCGGCGGGTCACACAGTTCCTGGAAACCCGCGGCTTGCTGATCCCGGATACCGAGTTTCGCCGGGATGCACAGCAGAAGCGCTTGGAGGCCGAGCTCGCCGTGCTGCCCGCGACGATCGCACAGGAACTCTCAGTCTGGATCAAGGCCGTGCGCGGCGAGGGCAAGTGGAAACACACCGGCCGCACCTATCGGAGCATCGCCCGCTACTGGCATGTCCTCAGCCCGATCCTCAACAGGTGGCTCGCGGACGGCATCGAGAGCCTGCGCGAGATCACTCAGGACGACATCAAGCGGGCCATCGCCACCCGTAAGGGGACGCCGGCCCGCTCGATCCACATCGTCCTTCGAAACGTCTTCCGGGCCCTTCGGCAGGAGGGCGTGATCTTCCGCGATCCAACCCGCGGCCTCGTCTTCGCAGGGATCAACAAGCCCCCGCCTTCCGTGCCCTCAGACCGGCTGGCCGGCATCCTCAGCCACGCGCAGAACGACTTCCAACGCTTCGTGATGGTGCTGGTCTGCGTCCACGCGCTCAGCGGCACCGACATGCGCCACCTGCTACTCACCGACCTCGACCTGTCCCATGAGCGCCTCATCGTCCGGCGCCCCGGCAAACGCCACATCATCTACCTGGACGAACTCACCTACCGTTGCGCCTCCGCGTGGCTCCGTGAACGTCACGGCCGCTGGCCGGTGACCACCAACCCGCATCTGCTGATCAACCGCTGGACTGCAGTAGACACCACCCACTCGCCCATCGGCACCACGTTCACCAACATCTTCCGGCCCACCGGGCTCACGATGCCGACACTGCGGCAAGACCGAATCCGCGATGAGGCATTCGAGGTCGACGGCCCGCTCCACCTGATGCGCCTGTTCGGTATCTCCTCGCACACCGCCATGCGGTACATCACCGCGGCCCACCCGGAACGCACAGCGAAACTACCCCGATGATGGCGAGCAACGGCCACCAACCCGTACACCGTGGGCCTAGGATTCAGAAGTCGCGTACACCTGACCGTCCTGCCCCGCAGGCCGGTCAGGTGAGGTCCACCGGCAGCGGACGTGCGTGGCGAGGATCCGCAGCGCACGTCCGCTGCGCCGTCACGGCCTCCCTCGTCGACTCCGGGCCCGCGTCAACGGAGCAGCGCTATCACCTTGGCGAAGGTGTCGAGCGCCGACTCCTGCACGGTGACGTAGTCGAACCCGAACCGTGCCCGACGGGCGATGAGTTGATCGGCGAGCTGTTCCGGACTCCCGATCAGCACGGCGGGTAGTTCACCGACCTGTTCGGGGCTCAGCGTGCCCCGCAGGAACCGGGAGTAGTCCTCCCGAGCGGCCGCGCGGTCATCCGTCACCTGAGTGCGCAGCACGATGATGTTTCGATGCACGGTGTCCCGGTCGGATGCGCGTAGTTCCGCATCGACCAATGCCACCCAGTCGTCCATCTGCCGATCGGTGAGGAACTGCATCCCCCGACCCTGCGGGTCGAATCCGGTGCCGGCGAATGACACGGTGTCGGCGTGCCTGGCGGCCAGTCTCAGTACCCGGTCACCGTTTCCGCTCTGCGTCGGCGAGGACCACGGCCGACGGCGTCTGTACACGGTGGAGCCGGAAGGCGACCGTCCCGAGCCGGTCGAGCTGTCAGGATCCGTGGGGTCCGTCACCGTCACGGCGGCCGAGGCATTGGTCGTACAGTCCCGAGTGGACCTGCCCCCCGAAGTGGTCGCCGTGGACCTGGCCGGACCCCCCGCGCGTACCCTGCTGACCCCGGCGGCCGCCGCCCGGCCGACCGGACGCATGGAACGAATCAGCCATCGCGCTGAGGACGGCACGACGTGGCACAGCTGGCTGTGCCTGCCTGCCGACGAACTGGCCGAGCCGCTGCCGGTACTCGTCTGGTGCCATGGCGGCTCCTTGTTGAGCTGGATCGACTGGTCGTGGCGGTGGAATCCGTGGCCGTTCGTCGCGGAGGGCCATGCTGTGCTGATGCCTGATCCTCCCCTGTCCATGGGGTACGGACAGGAGACGGTCGAACGGGGCTGGGGCCGGTGGAGTTCGGAGGTGGCCTCGGTCGCCGCCGAACAGGTCCGCGCGGCGCTCCGGCGGCCCGACCTGGATGCACGGCGCGTCGCCGCGATGGGCGGCAGCTTCGGCGGTTACCTCGCCCTGGCCTTGGCCACCCGGTTGCCCGAGATCCGACTCGTCGCCAGTCACGCCGGCTGGTCGGACTTCGCCGCCGTGGCCCGGGCCAGCGATCTGCACTGGCACTGGCTTCGGGAGTACGGGCCGGTCGAGGAGTCCGAGGCATACCGCAGGGAGAGCCTGGCACTGGACGGCATCGATCCGGGAGTCACCGTGCTGCTCTCGCACGGCTGCGCGGACCAGCACGTCCCGGTCGGCGAGGCCCGGGCCATGTACCGGGCACTGGACACCAGGAAGGTCGACGCACGGCTCATGCTGCTTCCCGACGAAGGTCACAGCATCGAGCGTGCGGCCAACGTGACCGCCTGGTACGACTGGGTCCGCGCGGCCTGCGCGGAGGTGCTCGCGGCATGACGACCACCACGACCGCGCTCACCCCGCGGATCAGCCTCGGCCGCGAGCACTGGCTCCCGACGACCCCGTCCGACGCGACCACCGCGGGCGGCACTTCGCTGCGGATCCGCACCCTGGAGGCGACCGCGGAACTGGCCGGCGCGGTACTCGACCGATGCGGCATCACCCGGATCGCCGACGTGACCGACCTGGACGTGCTCGGCATCCCGGTGTTCAACAGTTGCCGTCCCTACGCCGCACCCGGCCTCAACACGGTCACCAGTGGCAAGGGCACGACCGCGACGGCCGCACGGGTCTCGGCGATGATGGAGGCGATCGAACGCACCTGGTGCGAGCCCCGGGCCGCCGAACCGCCGCTCCGCGCGAGCTACGCCGAACTCGTCGCGGCCGGCCGGCCGACGCTCGACCCCCGGCGGCTGATCCTCCGGCGGGGCCACCGCTGGACCGAGCGGCAGCCGCTGTCCTGGTGGCCGGCGCGCGAGTTGCGCTCCGACACCGAGGTACTCATCCCCGCGCTGGCGGTGTTCACCCCGTTTCCGGACGAGTACGGGATGTTCTCCTCGAACACCATCGGCCTGGCCTCGGGCAACAGCCCGCGCGAGGCACTGCTGCACGGCCTGCTGGAACTTGTCGAGCACGACTGCACCGCGTTCGGCGAGACGCTGCGGGGCGGCCACCGGATCAGTTCGGGCACGTTGCCGGCCGAGGCGCAGGAACTCGTCGCCCGGTTCGAAGAGGCCGGAATTCAGGTACAGGTCTTCGCCTACGTCAACGAGATCGGCATACCGACCGTCTTCGTCACGACCGACGACACGCACTCGGAGGACGGCCTCCTGATCAACGGCGGCGCCGGCTGTCATCCCGACCCCACCGTAGCGCTCAGCCGAGCACTCACCGAAGCCGCGCAGTCCCGACTGAACGTGATCTCGGGAGCTCGCGAGGACCTCAACGGCCAGGTACACCGCCGACACGCCTCCTACGAAGCGATGCGCAAGATGCTGCACGCCTGGAGCGCCGGCCGCTCCGAGCTGAACTTCGGCGAGCTGCCGCACAACACCACCGGCAGGGTGGAGGGAGACCTCCGACTGGTTCTCGACGGACTCGGGACGGCCGGATTGGACCTCGTGTTCGCCACCGAACTCGCACCGCCCGACCTGCCGTTCTCCGTGACCCAAGTCATCGTGCCCGGCATCGAGAACCACCACAACGACCCGGCCCGGCTCGGCACCAGACTGCACGCCGCGATGGTCAGGACCGGCTTGGCGAGGTCCCCGCGATGACCCGCACCAGCGTGATCCTGTTCACCGGCCCCTCCCTGCGCCCCGCCGACCTGGTCGATCTGCGGGCACTCGCCACGAGGACAGGGCACGACCTGGACGTGCGGCCCCCGGTGCGCCGCCTCGACCTGGTCGAGGTGGTCGACGCCGGCGGCACCGACCGGGTGCTGATCCTGGACGGCGAGTTCGGCCAGAACCTCGCGGTGAGCATCACCGAGATCCGCTCGGTGCTGGTCTCCGGGCAGCCCCTCGCGGGCGCCTCGTCGATGGGCGCGCTCCGGGCCGTCGAGTGCCGGACTCTGGGCATGACGGGCAGCGGCTGGGTGTACGAGCAGTACCTGTCCGGCGCCATCGAGTCCGACGGAGACGTGGCCCTCCTGTACGACCCGGAGGATTACTCCCCCGTGACCGTGCCGTTGGCGAACGTCCGCTGGTTGCTGAGCCGAACGGAGCTGTCCGCCGAAGACGCCCGAAGCGCCCTCCGCGCGGCTCACGGCCTGCACTTCCGGGACCGGCGGCCTTCCCTCCTGCTCCGGCGGTGGAAAGATCGGCTGCCAGCCGCCGTAGTCGAGGTCCTCGAACCGGAACTGGCCGATGATCGCCGGGACACCTGGGACCGCAAGCGGCTCGACGCGCTCGAAGCGGTACGCACCGTACTCGGAGAGGAGAACTGACATGAGCGTCCTTGACGCGCTCGGCGACCCGGCCTGGTTCACCGACGATTGGCCCGCCACGCCCTACCACCGGGTGGGCAGTGCCTCCGAGTTGCGGACCACAATGACCTGGTCGGCGCTGGACACGATCCTCAACGACCAGGGACTGCAGGCTCCGGCGTTCCGGATGGCCCGTAACCACCAGTTGGTACCGGCGGAGCGGGTGCCCCGGCCGGAACGGCACACGTCGCAGGCCGTCCAGGGGCTGGCCGACCCGGTCCGGATCGGCGCTGAGCTGGCCGACGGGGCGACGCTCGTACTCCAGGGGTTGCAGCGGTTCTGGCCACCGTTGGCGGACACCTGCCGGCGCCTGGCGGCCGACATCGGGCATCCGGTGTTCGTCAACGCCTACCTGACACCTCGCGCGGAGCAGGGCTTCGGCGCCCACCACGACCCCTACCACGCCTGGCTGACCCAGGTGTCGGGCAGCAAGTCGTGGCGACTGTGGGCGCCGGACCACGACCCGGCGAAGGATCCGGCCGACTTGGAGGTGGTCCTGGCGGAGGGTGACGTGCTCTGGATACCTCGGGGGTGGTGGCACAGCGGGAGCAGCGGCTCGGAGCCAAGCCTGCACCTGACCTTCACCGTCTGGGCCACGAAGCTGGATGCCGTGCTGCGCGCCCTGCTGGCCGAGGTTCTGCGTGATCCCGGGCTAGCCCCAATGCCGGTGACTTTAGGTTGTTGCTGGTGGGACGGTGGTGATGGTCGCTGGGGCTGGTGGTGGCCAGTTGCGGTGTTCGGCCCGCTTGAGGGGCCAGTTGGACATCTTGCGTTTGATCACGCGGGGGCAGGTCCGGTGGCGGCGGGCGGGCAGGAGTCGTTCGGTGATCTCAGCCAGGGTGCGGGTCAGTGCCCGTGCGAGTCTGCCGGGGGGAAAACGCCGCCTGGGCCGGGACCTGGCGGCGCACGATTCGCAGGGACCGGGTGAACGACACGCGGTCCGGGTCGAGACCGTGGTCGAGGGCGGCCTGGTGCATCAGCTGCCGGATGGCGTGATGGACGAGGAGGAAGCCGTAGATCTCCTGTTCCACGCCCCACGGGTACTTCGAGCGCAGGACGAGCTTCGGGCCTCTCTGGTGGGTTTTGATCTCGTCCAGCGTGGTCTCGATCTCCCAGCGCTGGGCGTAGAGCGCGGCGAGGTCCCGGGCGGGTGCCTGCTCGGGGTCGAGCAGGGTGGTCAGCAGGCGGTAGACGGTGGTGTCGCCGCTGCGTGCGAGGGTGTACTCGATCACGCGGACCGTCACGGGGTTGCGGCGGCTCCTGCGGTCCCGTTCGGCATGAACGGTGCTGAGGTAGGAGCCGTCGGCGAGGACCTGCACGACGGGCAGGGCCGCGCTCTTGCGCATCCGCCACAGCAGGTCGGCGCCACTGGCCCGGGCGGCCTGCCACAGCTCGAATCCGTAAAAGCCCCGGTCGGCCAGCAGCAGCATCTCTTCTCCGAGCTGGGTGAACAGCTGCCGCGACAGCGCCTGCTCGCTCGCCGACAACGGCCCCACGGCTGTGCCGAACACCGCGTGGGTGCCGCACTCGGCCAGCGCCACCACCCTGGCCTGCGGGAACGCACCCACCCCGCGACCCGAACCCGGACGGCCGAAGAAGTCGTCGTTCGCCGCGGTGTCCGCCAGGTCCAAGGTGGTGCCGTCCACGGCCATCAGACGCCACCGCCGATACCAGGCGCCGGCCGTCTCCGGCACGGCCACCGGACGGCACACCCGCGCGAACAGCTCCTTCAGCGGCTCGACACCCAAACGCCGGCGCGCCCGCCCGATCGCGGCGGTCGTCGGCACACGCCACGACCGCCGCCCGCCCTCCAGCCCCTCGCCCAGCAGTCGCGCAACCTCTTCATAGGGCTGGCCGAAGAACAGACACATCGCCAACACGAAGTACACAACCACCCGGGCGGGCAGCAGCCGACTGCGCTGCTCGGCCCGCCCGGTCCCGGCGATCACCTCGTCGACCAACTGCGGCGGAAACGCACGCGTCAACACCCCGATCGCGATCCGATCCGACAAACGCTCACCCGCAGGCAACTTGACCTGCCCCACCCTCGCCACACCACAACCAACGACCCATGGACGCCAAAGTCACCGGCATTGGGGCTAGCCCGGGAACTACCCCCGGGCGCGTTCCGGGACGGTACGCGCACCGAGGCCACGGTGGCCGATGCGACGGGAGAAATCGCCGACATGATCGCCAAGCTGCCCCCGGAGACGGTCACGACCCGGGTGGTCGCTGCGCGGCTGGATCAGTTCGACCCGCTACCCGCCCGTCCGGTGTCGTCGGTGATCGGCGAGGACCGGGCTGTGCGGTTCCACGCCCATCCGGAGGGGGTCCTACACTCGGACGGAGTCCGGTTGCGAACGGCCGACCGGCTGATCACCCTGGGGCCCGGCCAGGAAGCCCTATGGCGTGCCGTGTCGGGCCGGACCGGCAGCTTCACCCTGACCGAGCTGGACACAGACCAGGCACTGCTCGACCTCCTGGTCGACGCCAGGCTGGTTTGTGCCGCACCCTGCCCGGGACGCTGACCCATGGACAAATTCGACGTCAAAGGGCTCGCCGAGACCGCCGAGCGCCTCGTGGCCGCGAAGGTCGAGCGGCAGGGTGGCATCTCCACCTATCACGACCACCACATCCGAGGTGCGGTGACCGAGGCCCGGCGCACCGGCCGGTCCAACGAACTGACCGTGTACCTCACGCTGCTGACAGGGGACCGGTACCGGGATCCGCTGCCGCGCCTCGATCGATCCGACCGGGACGTGCTCGCGGCCCTCGCATTCCCGGTCCAACACTTCGTCGCCACCCAGGGCGTCACCGATCACCTCATGTGGGCCGGTCGGCCTCTGTACACGACAGCGTTCGACCTGGCCGCTTATCCGATGCTGATCGCCGAGCTGGTCCCGGGCACGATCATCGAACTCGGCTCCGGCAGCGGCGGGAGCGCGCTCTGGCTGGCCGACGTCGCAGCGTCGCACGGCCAGCGACCGGAAATCATCTCGATCGATCGCACACCGGTGGACCTGGCGGACGACCGGGTGCAATTCCGGACCGGGGACGTCGGACGTCTCGACGAGGTCCTCGCCGACTCCGATGACCTACCCAGGCCCTGGCTGGTGATCGAGGACGCCCACGCACACGTCCGGGCCGTGCTCGACTTCTTCGATGCCCGGCTGACCTCCGGCGACTACCTCTTGATCGAGGACAGCCTGGCCAAGAGGGCCACCCTCCGCGAGTTCCTCCGCAGCAGTCCGCACCGATACCAGCTCGACACCCGATATCTGGACCTGTTCGGCGAGAACTCGAGCTGCGCGATCGACTCGATCCTGCGGCGGGTGTAGGGCGCGCCAACATGTGCGCCCTCCCCTGGCCCGACCATCTCATCCCATGCACCGCGACAAGGACCGACCCATGCACACCAGTACCGCGATCCGCTTGATCGAGCCCGCCGACGCCGCCCCGATCGCCGCCCACCGGATGCGGGACGTCGAGGCCTTCCGACGGTGGGAACCGGCACAACCCGCCGACTTCTTCACCCCGGAGGGCCAGGCAGAGCGGATCGACGGCCTGCTCGCCGGACACCGGGCCGGCACCGTCTGGCCGGGTGTGGTGCTTGCCGGCGACCGAGTGATCGGCCAGGTCACCGTCGGAGGCATCCTGCCGCATCCGCACCTGCGCCGCGGCTCCGTCGGATACTGGATCGCCAGTGTCGCCCAGAACCAAGGGCACGCCGGACGCGCCGTCGGCCACGTGCTGCGCGTCATGACGGACGAACTCGGCCTGCACCGCGCCGAGGCCTCCACCAACCTGGAGAACCTGCCATCGCAACGGGTGCTGCGCCGCAACGGATTCAGCCCGTACGGCGTCTCCCACTCCTCGATCCTCCTCGACGGGAGCTGGCGGGACGGCCTGCTGTGGGAACGGATCCTCGGCGACTGAGGGCGGGCGGCACGCAAACGGTGTGCAGGCAAGGCCCCACCTCTTCGCCGTGGCACTGCGCCAAGCCGGTGCCCTGCCGCAAGCGGACGCAGCAGCGGCCGCCCGCGCCCTTGAATCCGCATCACCGGACACTGTCGTACACAACCCCTTCACGCACCACGAGAGTCCACTCTGCCTCGCCGTACTCGACCTCACCGCGCACTGACACCGCGAGCGGTGCCCAATGCCGACCTCGGCAAACAGGGCGACGATAAGGGGCCGATCAGCGGGCCGAGCGCGACAACTGCATCGGCCGCATCGCCAGCGCCCTTAACTTCGTTGAGTACCACCACGGCCTGGAAGCAGCTCGGACGCACCGACATCAAGATCGCTCCGCCTGGGCAGGTCGCCGAAGGCATGCACTCCGTCGTTGTCCAGGCCGTCGAACCCAGGGCTACCGAGCCCGGTGAGCACGCCGCCACCGCAGTATCCGAGCCCAACCCCGCAAGCGTGGTACAGCTGCCAAAGTAATCCGCAAGGACACGGAACCCGTACCTCCACCCGCTCAAACCGTGAGCCCGAGTGCGGGTTCCGCCCGTCCCAAGCTCAGGAATCCAGGAACCCGCGCGCTATCTTCTGCCAGGCGGCGAAGTATCCGTAGACGGTTTCCCACGGGGCGAAGTCGTGTGGCAGGTACCTCCACGGGATCCCGGTCCGGTCGACGTAGAGGATGGCGTCCATGATCCGGCGCAGGTCGTGTTCGGGTGGCCGCCCGATGTCCAGGCCCTTCCCTCTGCGTTCTGCTCGCCAGGCGCTCAGGGGTGGTTCGAGCAGTTCCCAACGGGCATCGGACACGTCACTGGGGTACGGTCGCTGTCGGCGAGGCATGTTTCCGTAGTACCGATGGCAGCCGTCCCAACACAGGGCGCAAACAGGCGTGACCGGGGGCGTGTTGGGATCAGACAGGAGCGAAGGGACCGAACGGATCCTCGAAGGCTGTCACTCGCCCCATCTGCCACAACAAGCGTCTACCGCCTCAGTCGGCCCGAAGTGGCCTGCCACCTGAACTGCAACGAAGCACCCCTGTCGGGACAGAACGCTCTTTGAGCTTGTTGTTTAACCAGCTCCTCGGGTTTGGTAGCGACGTTGTGGTCGATCGGTCGCTGGTACACCTCGCCAGCGTCACAGGGCAGCGCCCGCGCTACGGCCAAAAATCGGTTTGCCATCACCGGGCACCGGTCCGAGAATCCCGGGGTGAACACCTCGCAGGGCGCCACGCGCCGACTCCGCACCGCTGTCACCACCGCGAACCCCTGTGAGGACCGCCACAATGACCTACACCATCCGCGAGTTCACCGCTGCCGATGAGCGCTCCTGGCTCCGCTGCCGCGTGCTCTCCTTCCTGAGCACCCCCTACTTCGACGACGTCCTGCCTGCCAAGCCGGTCGCCGCCGCGCCGCGCCCCGGGCTCGACCTGGTCGCCGTCAGCCCGGACGGCACCGTTGTGGGCATCATGGACACCACCATTGAGGGCGATCTGGCCACCATCGACACCGTCGCCGTCCACCCGGATCACCAGCGCCACGGACTCGGCAGCCGTCTGCTGAATCACACCCGTGCCCGCGTCCGGGCCCTGGGTCTGTCCACCCTCGACGCCTGGACCCGCGACGACCCGGACACCCTGGCCTGGTACCGCGCCGTCGGCTTCACCGAGAGTGATCACTACCTGCACGTCTATGCCGACTACCGCGACGACCGTGACGAGCCCGACCGGGCCATCGGCTCCCGCCGCCCCGGCATGCGCCCCATGAGCTCGTTCTCGCATGCCACCCTGGATCAGCAGGACGTACTCCAAGCCGAGTTCACCCGCGTCCATGTCTGCCGGCGCTTCTCCATGACCACGCGAGCTGCTGGTTGAACGCCCGCCTCAGAAGAGCCAGTTGAGTGTCGGACGACTGCTCACGCTGGTGTGACAGCGGTGCGGCCTTGGTGTGATCATGTGCGACGTCGAGACGCTGTTGATCATTCCAAGGCCGCGAGGGTGAGTCTGCTGCACGACGCTGTCCGCGCCGAGTCTCTTACCGTGCTGTCCCGGTTCCGGACCGACTTCTACGACTGCCTGACCGCCCGCGCGGACGCGTTGTTCGAGCTGGCCGACGCCGTGCTGTGCACGGACGGGCCGGTGCGGTCGCTGGTGGACCTCGCTCTGGCGCCCGAGCACCGCCGGGGTCACGGTTCCCTCTACGCCGGTCTGAACCGTGGCGGGCTCGATGTCGGCCGGCTGCGGCGGGTTCTGGCCGGGGTGCCGCTGCCGCGGGCGGCCGGCGGGCAGCTGGTCCTGGCGGTCGACGTCTCGCCGTGGCTGCGGCCCGATGCCGGCACGGTACCGGACCGCTCGTTCTGCCACACCTACGGCCGCGGCAACGCCAAGCACCAGATGATGCCCGGCTGGCCGTACTCGGTCGTCGTCGCGCTGGAGACAGGCCGCACCTCCTGGTCCGCCCTCCTGGACGCGGTCCGGCTCGCCCCCGGCGCGGACCTTGCCGCGGTCACCGCCCGCCAGGTCCGCGAGGTGGTCGAACGGCTCATCGCCGCAGGCCAGTGGACCGAGGGCGATCCCGAGATCCTGATCGTGCTGGACGCCGGATACGACGCCCCGCGCATCGCACACCTGCTGTCCGGCCAGCCGGTGGAGGTCCTGGGCCGGACCCGGTCGGACCGGGTGATGCGCCGCCCGGCACCCTCGCGGGAGGAGTTCTTCCAGGCCCACCCAAAGGGCGGCCGGATGCCCAAGCACGGCGGGGAGTTCGTCTTCGGCGACCCCGCCACCTGGGGCGAGGAACAGGCCGTCACGTTCACCGACACCCGCCTCTACGGCAAGGCCACGGCGCGGGCCTGGGACCGGCTGCACCCCAGGCTGACCCAGCGGGCCGCCTGGCTGGACCACGAGGGCCCGCTGCCGGTCATCGAGGGAACGGTCATCCGCCTGGCCGTCGAACACCTGCCGTCCGGCGGGGTGAACAAGCCCGTCTGGCTGTGGTGGTCGCGCACCGGCGCCACCGAAGCCGACGTTGACCGCTGCTGGCAGGCGTTCCTCCGACGCTTCGACATCGAGCACACCTTCCGCATGCTCAAGCAGACCCTCGGCTGGACCCAGCCCCGACTGCGCGACTCCGCCGCCGCCGACCGCTGGACCTGGCTGATCATCGCGGCCCACACCCAACTCCGCCTCGCCCGGTCCCTCGCCACCGACCTCCGGCGACCGTGGGAGAAGCCGGCGCCCCCGCACAAACTCACCCCCGCCCGCGTCCGGCGCGGGTTCCGGAACCTCCGCACGACGACCGGTTCGCCAGCCGGTGCACCGAAACCCACCCGCCCTGGCCCCGGACGCCCACCCGGATCGAAGAACCGCCGACCTGCACCCCGCCACGACGTGGGACGAGTCCTCGCCGGCAGCGAGCCATACCAGCGACCGGCCCACCACAAGGTCGGCACCAAACCCCGACGAACGAGTTAAACGACAAGTTGAGTGCCTGTTTTCGAAGTCCTGACTGCCCGAGGCGGGCATTTCGCGTGAAGTGGGTGTCTGTGCGTGTCCTCGTGGGTGACTGATCGTTTTGGCTAAGGGCTGTCCCCGTGAGGTGGCCTCATCTTCTTCGAATTCTCTGGAGGAACCATGTCTATGCGATGGGCTACGAAGGCTTCGCGGCCTGTGAACCGGTTCGTGCTCTGCGCGGTGGCGGCGGGGGTGGCCACGCTCAGTGGAATCGGCCCGGCTTCCGCGGCGTCGGAGGATGTCCGGGTGACGTACGAGAGCTCCATCAGTACCAATAGCGGCAACGCGTACGAGGTGGAGATCACGGCTACGGTCACCCGGATCGGCGATCACTACGAACTGAAGGGCAAGGTGAAGTCGACGTGCATCCACTCGACGGGGCCGGACCAGAAGTGGGGGCTGGCCTTCGGGTCCAGCGCGGAAAGCTGGCGGTATGAGGAAGGCGCCTGCGGCGATCGACGGACGACGTACGAGGACATCAACGTGAGCGGTCCTCTGCTCCCGGACGGGCGTGTCTACCTGCAGGCCGGTGCCTTTGGTGGAAATGGTTTCGGCAGTTGGGGCTGGGGAACCAAGCGGAGCGTCTGGGTGTGACCGCGGCCGTCCCAGCTGACGGTATCGGGCTCTCCCGCGATTGAGTTCGCGGCAGGCTGGGCCGGTGGTTCGGCGGTAGGTGGTTCAGCGGCTCGTGGGGCGGGTGGGTACCTGTGTAGGCGAACGCGCCCGCCAGTTGTGCGCAACCGCAGCCCGGGCCACTGTGGCACGGCGAACCCGCGCGCCGCGAGCAGCGCCTGCGCCTTCACCACCGCGCGGCCGATGGTCTATGTCCTGTCGCAGTTCATCTGGCGGGTAGAGGGCTGCTGACGTGCCGGCGTGCCATATTCGTCTGAGAACGTTGCCTCGTGGCGTTCTCAGACGACATGGCTTTTACGGAAGACTGGACGGTAAGAATGTCAGCGCAGCCGTCCTGCTCGTCGGCCAGGGTGCCCTTGGTCGTCCGGAGACAGTGCCGTGGTTGGTGGTGGTGCTTCCTCAGGCAGCAGGCTCCAGCCGAAGTGCACCGTGAGGAACGTGGCGATCTCATCCGCATCGCCCCGAGCATCACCCAGTGCCGCACATCCGCTTGCCGCAGCTTTACAAGAACAAGGCCGCTCCGCGCGGGACCGTGACCTGTGATCACCTTCCTCGTTACGGAAGCGTTCAACCTGCGCAGAATGAGGAGTTGTCGAAGTGCTTGTGCGTATGAAGGCTGCCCTGGCCATGGCAGTGGGTGTCACCGCGTTGGCGGCGGTCCCGGCCAGCGCGGTGACGTTCCCGGACGACGGAACCGCCTTCCGTATCCAGCTCAGGGACGACCCGTCGCTCTGCCTGGCGATCGAGTCACGCAGTACCGGACAGAAGACCGGCAAGCTTCTGGTCACGCGGCCCTGTGACGAGCAGGCCACGGCACAGCGGTTCACCTACCAAGCGGACCGGGGCTACATCCACAACGCCTCCGTGCCCGACGATCAGTGCCTCACTGGTTTCCCGGCAGGATTGCGCACCGGATTCGGGATGGGACCTTGCTCGTTTCGGCCGAACCATCCGCTGCTTCCCCGGAAGTTCGTGGCGACGCCCGACCCGCATCTGTTCGTCACCTCGACTCCCAAGTCTGGGGAGAAGCCCCTCTCAGGGTGCGTGGCCACAGGGCGGGAAGGAACCCCTGCGGTACTCCAGGGCTGCACGGACGGCGAATGGCTCGACTTCGAGCTCGTACCCGCGAAGCAGTAGGAACTCCGGGCGCCGTCCCGTGAGCTGGTGGAGTTGCTCCTCGGCTCAGTGCGCTCGGTCCGGGCGCTGGCAGAGGCTCTCGACTTGACGTTTCGGCACCCCACTCCGTTGAGTTCTTCTCTTACCGGCGCCCCGTGTCGGGCGGTGGGTGGTCGCACTTCGCCGAGTTGAATACGGGTCACCCCCTGGTCCGGGTCGTGTCTCTCGTCGTGGTGTCGCTGATCACCAATGCCCTTCGGATTCACGCATGTTCGTCCAGGCATGTCTCAGCCCGTCGGCCGGGGGCCGGTGGCGAGGGGCAGCCCTCAGCCTGTACGCCGCCCTCTGGCAGCTCACCGACGGCGCGCTCCAAGGTGGCGACCCAGATCGCGGCGCGCCGCTCCAGGCATTCGTAGGTGTACGTGCCGCGTCGGTGTGTCATCGTCAGGCGTGGCAGCCCGGCGTACGGGGTGGTGGGGCCGGCGAGATCCAGAGCGGCGCCGGCGAGGCGGCCTTCCAGGAGCGCTGACCGCAGTGCGCCAGGATCTACCAACTCGTCGGCGGAGACGTTGATGAGGATGGCGCCGGATTTCATCGCGTGAAACCGATCGCGGTTCATGAGGTGGCGGGTGGAGGGGGTGAGCGGTGCCGAGAGGAAGACGACGTCGGCGTCGGCGAGCATCCGTCCGAGCGAGACCGGCGTCGCCCCGTCGAGGTGTCGGGCGCTGGGGTTGACGTAGAGCACGCGCATGCCGAAGCCCATGGCGATGCGGGCGATACGGGTTCCGATGTCACCGAGGCCGACGATTCCCGCGGTGCGTCCGGCGAGATCGAATCCTGCGGAGGGTGGTGCCTGGGCGGTCCGGCCGTGGGCGGCGGCGTCGGCTTCGCAGATGTGCCGGGCGGTTGCCAGCAGTAGCGCGAAGGCGTGTTCGGCGACAGAGGGGCCGGTGTAGCCGGGGGTGTTGTGTACGGCGATGCCTCGCCGGTGGCAGTGGTCCAGGTCGATGTAGTCGGTCGCTGTGCTGGTGGCGATGACAAGGCGCAGGGCCGGCATCCGGGAGAGCGCGGTGGCGCCGAGTTCCTGGTGCGTGGTGACCAGGACGGTGACGTCTTCGAGGGGCGGGTTCTCGTCGGGGCAGCGGTCGAGTGCGCCGGGCCACCAGGTGGGGTTCACCAGTTCTCCGACCCGGGACCGCCAGGGCTCGGGAACCCGTTCCGGTGCGACGAGCAGGAGGCAGCGCGGGGTGGTCCGGTGGCCTGTCACGGGCGTGTGCCGTCGGGGTGTTGCGGTGCGGCGACGTTGATCGCGTGGAGTCGCTGCCACAGGATGGAGCGCGCCAGTGGTTTCATCCGTCCCAGCCAGTCCTGCTGGGTGATCTGGCTCGGCCAGCGCCGGTACAGGAAGGTCGGCTCCGGGCTGTAGGCGCCCGGGTGGGTGGCGTTCACCGTCACGAGCGGCACGATGGTCTCCGAATACGGCACGGCCATCCAGCCTCCGACCGAGCGCAGGACGTCGGTTCTGATGGTCAGTCCGGCTCCGTGGATTTCGACTTCCCCTGATTTCAGGAGCAGTTCGGCCAGCAGGTTCTCGCGGACCAGGCCGGCGGGGACGGAGGTGGAGACCGGGGTGCGGTCGATCTGGCGTCGGGGCATCAGGAGCCGCCAGCATTCGCCTGCCGCCCATGCCGCCTGGGGGTGCTGGTCCAGGAGCTCCAGGGGCACGGCCAGTCCCCGGGGCATCAGGATGTCGTCGGAGTCCAGGACTCTGACGAGGGTTCCGCGCGCTCGTTCGAGGGCGAGGTTGCGGCTCGTGGCGATTCCGAGCAGTGCGCCGTGTGCGGCGTAGACGATGCGGGGGTCGTCGGGCAGCCGTTCACGCAGCGCCGGGGTCTCGCCGTCCTCCTGGATGAGCCATTCCCATTCCCATGGTCCCAGGTCCTCCTGAAGGGCCAGGCTCTCGTACGCCTCCAGGAGGTAGTCGGCATGGTCGATGGTAGGCGCAAGCGCGGCTGTGACGATGCTCAGCAACGGCATGGTCGTGACGGTCCTTCCCGGACAGTGCGGCGCGGGCGGTGGATCAGCGGCCGGGCTGCGGTTGCTCGGCCATGATTTCCCGCAGCGGAACGTCGGCGTCCTGGGGCCGGTGGAATCCCTCCAGACCTGTGCCCGCGCCGAGGAGTTGACGCAACGCTGGAGAGAGCCGGGCCAGCCGGGCGTCATCCAGGGCGATCTCGTCACGGGGTCGGATCCACCGGTAGGCGTAGGCGTAGAAGAGTGCCTTGCGGGTGAGTCCGGAGTGGTTGGGTCCCCTGGCGTGACGGATGCGGGGGTCCATGATCACAGCGGACCCGGCAGGGACGAGGACGGGGACGGCCTCGGGCGACTCTTGGGCCGGGTCCTCGGGCAGGTTCACCGAGTCGCGCAGGTGGCTGCCCGGGATCACCCGGAGACTGCCGCGGTCGGGTGAGGTGACGTCGGTGAGGAAGTAGGCGACCTTCAGCGACAGCAGGGGGGTGGGCGGCGGCAGTCCTTGGGTGGCGCTCGCCATGTCCTGATGCCAGTAGTAGGCGAAGGGGGCGTGGCCCGGTGCGGGCGGGTTCACGTCAAGGTGAGAGTGGTACATGAAGATGTTCCATCCCAGGGCCGCGCACACCACGGCGAGGGTGGACTTCAGTGCCACCGGTTCCAGGAGGTCCGGGTCGAGGTCGGGCAGTCCGAACAGTTGGACGTCGCCGTCGCCCGGTGCGGGCTCCGGATTCCCGGACACCCGGTCCAGTGCGGCCGTCAGCCGGGCCACCTGGCCGGCGTCCATCGCATCCGGTATGACGACGTAGCCGTCCTCGGCGAGCCGCTGCACCTGTTTCGCTGTTTCGGTGATCATTCGCCTGCTCTCGTTCCGCAGATAGGAGCTGTGTGGTCCGTCTTGCGATGCGTACCATGCTCGGAATCCCGGGGAAAGTGAAGATCGAGAGGGACCGTAGCAACGCTCCTTGCGGAGCGTCAAGAAGGCCGCGAGATGCAAATCCGGCCAGTCTGGCGGCATTTCCCTGGACTTGGTATTCATGGCGCACTCAGTATCGGAGGTGGATACGTTGACGACCAGTACTTGGGCCTACCGAATGGTGGCCCCTCGATCATTCAGGAAGACCACCGAATCCCGGCCCTCGCGAATCGATCCGGGCGAGATCGAGGTGGAGCTCCTGGCCGCCGGAATATGCGGCAGCGACCTGCCGAAATTCGCTGCGGGCGGGCCGCCGGGGGGCGGGGCACCGTCCGGGTTCCCGATGCACGAGTGCGTGGGCCGGGTCGCACGCGCGGGACGGGACAGCTCTGCGACAGGCCGGCTGGCCCTGGCCCTTCCGCCCGGGGACCGCGGGCTGCGCGGACACTTCACGGCACCGGCTGGAGAATACCTGCTGCTGGACGAGCAGTGGTCGGACAGTTCCCGGTGGCCGGCGGCAACCCTGGTGCAGCCGCTGGCCACTGTGCTGTTCGGGGCCGACCGGTTGCGCGATGTGCGAGGGCGTGAGGTCGTCGTGCTCGGATGCGGGCCCGTCGGACTGCTTCACAGCCTGGTCGCGCGAGCGCGCGGGGCGCGCCGGGTCGTGGGTGTGGATCCCAGGCCGGTCACCGATTCGCCAGAGGATTTCGGGCTTGACGCGATCGTGCGCCACGCCGGTGAACTGCCGTCCTCGTGCGCTGACCTCTGTATTGAAGCGGTGGGGCACCAGGACCGCACGATGGCGGCGGCGGTTCGGCTGACCAGGACCGACGGCGAGATCATGGCGTTCGGTGTGCCCGACCCGTCGGCCGTGTACCGCGTGCCGTTCGAGGTGTTCTTCCGTAAGCGGCTGACGTTGCGGGCGGCTGCGGGGACGCCGTGGACACCGTACCTGGAGCGCGCGGAGGCGTTCGCGCTGCGCCACACCGCGGCCATGACCGCGCTGGTCTCTCATGTGCTGCCCATGTCGCAGGTCCAGCGCGCGTTCGAGTTGGCCTCCGGGCCGGCGCCGCACCGCCGCAAGGTGGTATTGGTCAGCGGGTGACACAGGGCATGCGCCTGTTTGCGGAGCGTGGGTATCTCGCCAATTCGCGCCGGCCGGCCCCAACGGCCGCGCCGCTGCCCGGTTCCCCGGCGACCAGCAAGGACGCGGCTGCCCGGGTCTGTTCCGGCGGATTCCCACTTCCGGATCTTGTCTTGTTGTCGGCGCAGTGCGCAGAGGGCGTTCTTCACGTGGCGCATGAGGCTGCGTATGTTGTCTCCTTGTCCGGAATCCGGAGGGCCGCGTTCTCCGGGGAATTTCTCCTGTTTCCCCCGGGCCGGGATTCGGTCCTCTATTCCGCATGCCTACGTTCATGAATTCGGCAAGGTCGTGACGCACGGTGCGCGGCGATTGCAGGAAGGGATACATGAGTCGGAAAACGCCGGGTGCGGAAATGCTTCGTGCCCTTGGTATGGCTGACGGCGATGACCGCGGGCCGGCGGAATCGACAGCGACGTTCGAGGACGGTGCGGATTTCCGTATCGAGGTCCCGGTCGTCAACAGCTTGGAAACGCTGTCGGCACTGGTGCGCAGGGCTCGCCTGCACCGGATTCGGGTCAACCGGGTCACCGAAACCCTCGGGTTGTTCCGGCACACCCGCCGGGAGATATCGGACTATCTCGCCCTGGCCCGGGACGAGGGGCTGACTCCGGTGTTCTCCGTCGGCCCGCGGGCGACCTACGACACCAGCGCGAGCCGGCTCTCGCCGCAGGGCAGTTACATCGGATACCGGCTGCGCGGCATGGATCAGATCCGCAACGCGCTGGACGATGTCCTGCGCGGCATCGACCTGGGCTGCCGGCAGTTCGTGGTCTACGACGAGGGTCTGCTCCGTGTTCTGTCGCTCGCCCGCTCGCGTGGGCAGATTCCCGCGGATGTCCGATTCAAGGCGTCGGCGCACATGGGGTGTGCCAATCCGGTCAGCGCCTCGCTTCTCGCGGAACTCGGTGCGGACAGCATCAACCCGGTACGCGACCTGCCGTTGGCCGCGATGGCGGCGATCCGGCAGCTGGTCGATGTCCCGCTCGACCTGCACACCGACAATCCGCCCGCCTCCGGCGGGTTCATCCGCACCTTCGAAGCCGCGGACATCGTCCGTGTCGCCCGTCCGGTCCATCTCAAGACCGGCAACTCGGCGCTCGCCCGGCACGGCCAGACGACCGACGCGGTCGACGGGGAGCGGATGGCCGACCAGGCCGCGATCGTCTCGGAGATGCTGGAACGCTTCGCGCCGGAGCTGCGCCAGAGCCCCCAGGCATCCACCGGGCGGACACCCGAGGCCGGGCTCCCGGATCTTGTCGCCGGTACGGCCCCGGCGGCCATGGCGTTGACGGCCGCGAGTCCCGAGCGCACCGGGCGGGGAGCGCGGTGAACGGCCCTGCGGGCGCCCACCGGGCCGATGTCCTGTTTCCCACCCTGCTCGGCAATCCCACCGCGCTGAGCGCACAGGGCGCGTGGATCGACTGTGACGACGGGCGCCGTTACCTCGACGCGGTCGCGGGACCGGGAGTCCATGCCCTGGGCCACGGACATCCGCGGATCACGGAGGCGATCAGCCGGCAGAGCCGGCGCCTGACCCACTCCAGTTTCCTGCTCAACGAGCCCGTGGTGGAACTCGCCCGTCGGCTGGTGGAACTCGCCGGGCCGCCCTTCAGCCGGGTCTTCTTCGCCAACAGCGGCGGCGAGGCCGTGGAAACCGCGGTGAAGGCCGCCAAGAAGTACTCCGCGCGCCGGGGCCGTTACGGGAACTCGCTGGTGGCGCTGGAGAACGGCTATCACGGCCGTTCCGGCATCTCCCTGGCCCTGACCGGGATGAGTCTGTACAAACGGGGCCTGCCAGGGTTCAGCCTCTACCCGGGAGTCGTCCACGTCGCGGTACCCGGCGCGGGTGAGGACAGTACGGACCTCGGTCGCACTCTTGACGCGCGCCTCCAGGACGGCCTGGTCGCGGTCGTCGCGGAGCCGGTGCTGGGGGTGGGCGGGGCCATCACGCCGTCGGCGGATTTCCTGCGGGCGCTGCGTACGTTGTGCGACGAACGCGGGGCGTTGCTCGTCTTCGACGAAGTCTTCACGGGCTTCGGCCGTACCGGCAGCATGTTCGCCTTTCAGCACAGCGGCGTCGTGCCGGACATCCTCGTGGTGGGCAAGGCGCTCGGCGGCGGTCTGCCCGTCGGCGCGGTCATCGCCGGCGAGGAGATCGGCACCTGCTGGGAGCCGGTCGAGCACTCCACGACGTTCGGCGGCAATGTCGCCCTGACCGCCGCTGTCGGTCTCGCCGTCCTCGATGAGATCACCGAGGCGAAACTGCCCGAGGCAGCGGCCTCGGCCGGCCGGCGCCTGCTCGACGACCTCACCACAGCCGCCCGCGGCAACCCTGCCGTACGTGACGTCCGGGGAAGGGGACTGCTGTTGGGCGTCGAGTGCGCGGACCGTCGGCGTGCCGGTGCCTTGATGGCAGCTCTGCGTACGGCGGGCGTACTCACGTCGGGAGGCGGGCAGGACCGCACCACCGTCCGCCTCACCCCGCCCTTGAACATCACGGCCTCCGAAACCGGGCTGCTGAGCGAGGCGGCTTGCTCGGCGCTGGCGGAGGTGGCCGGATGAGCGCCCACTCCGGCACGGCCGGTCAGGTGAGGGCCGCCAGGTCCGCGGCCCGCGATGCCGCGCGCCTGGGGCCCGAGGCCAAAGGGCGCTTCCTGCACCGCCTGGCCGACACCGTCACCGCACAACTGCCCGCGATCCGGGAGGCCAACGACGAGGACGTACGCACCGCCGGCCGGTCGGCCTCCCGGGTCCCGCTGCGCACAGCCCGTCTGGAACGCATTGTCGAGGGCCTGCGGTGGCTCGCCGAGAGCCCCGACCCGATCGGGCAGGTGAGCGCGGCCAGGCCGCAGCCCAACGGATTGCTCGTCGGCTGTATGCGCGTGCCGCTGGGTGTCGTCGCCGCTGTCTACGAAGCCCGCCCGGAGATCACCCTGGAGATGTCCGCTATGGCGGTCAAGAGCGGCAACGCGGCCGTTCTGCGCGGTGGACGTGAATCCCTGCGCACCAACAGAGCCCTGGCCGATCTCGTACGCGGCTGCCTGGCCGCCGAGAGCATCAGCCCTGACACCGTCCAGTATCTGGCGGACAGCGGGCGGGGTGCGGTCTGGGAGCTGCTGACCGGCCCCGAGCGGCTCGACCTGGTGGTGGTGCGAGGCGGTGACGCCCTGGTGGAGGAAGCACGCCGCCGCTCCCCCTACCCCATCCTCGCCTCCGGCGCCGGCAACTGCCACATCTACCTGGACGCCCATGCCGACCCCGCCATGGCGACCGACATCGTGCTCAACGCCAAGCTCTCCGCACCCGCCATGTGCAACGCGGTGGAGACCGTTCTGGTCCACCAGGAGCTGGCCGGTGCATACCTGCCCGCGCTTCTGCACGACCTGCACGCGGCCGGCGTCGAGGTCCGCGGCTGTCCCGTCACGTGCGCCGCCGGCCAGCCGGTGACCGCGGCGGTCGAGCAGGACTGGGCCGAGGAGTACCTGGACCTGCGTCTGGCGGTACGTGTCGTCCCCGGCCTGTCGGCGGCCGTGGACCACATCACCACCTACGGGTCCGGGCACTCCGAGGCGATCGTGACCAGCCATCACGACCACGCCCTGCGCTTCCAGCGGGAGGTCGACGCGGCGGCGGTGTACGTGAACGCCTCGACGCGGTTCACCTATGGCTACGAGTTCGGCCTGGGGCCCATGCTCGGAATCTCCACGCAGAAACTGCATGCCCGCGGCCCGGTCGGGGTACACGGCCTGACCTCGCAGAAGTACGTCGTCACCGGTTCGGGCCAGGTGAGGCAGAGCCCATGAGTCAGGACCTGCCGACACCGCTGCCCGACGCGATCGCGCTGATCCGCGAGGGTCGCCCGCTGGTGCACCTGATCACCAACATCGTCTCCATGGCGGCCTGCGCCCAGGCGGTGAACTCGCTCGACGCCAGCACTCTGTTCGCCCACGACCCGCACGAGGCTCTGGAAGCCGCGCTGGCCGCGCAGGCGGTCGTGCTCAACGTCGGGACCTCCGTCCCCGGCATGGCCCGAACCGTTCTGCGGGTGGCGAACGGCTGCCGTGACGCGGGCATCCCCGTCGTGCTCGACCCGGTCGGGGTCCGGGCCACGGCGCACCGCCGCAACCTGGTCCGGGACCTCATCGGCACCGGGGGCATCACCGCAGTGTCCGGCAACGCCGCCGAGGCCGCGTTCCTGGCAGGCATCGAGGCCACCTCCCGCGGCGCCGACTCCCGGTCCACAGCCGTTCCCCCCGCCGAGATCGCCACCGCCGCAGCCGCCGCCACCGGCACGGTCGTCGCGCTCTCGGGCACCATCGACTACGTCGCGACCAGCGCCTCCCTCACGGCTGTCGACAACGGCCACGCGGTGATGGGCCGCGTCGTCGGTACCGGAAGCTCCCGCTCCGCCGTTCTCGGCGCCTTCCTCGCCGTCGCCCCCGGACAACCGCTGCGCGCCGTCCTCACCGGTGTCTGCGCCTACGGCGTGGCCGGCGAACAGGCCGCCGCCCGCACGGACGGCCCCGGCTACTTCCTGCCCGAGCTGTACAACGCCCTGGCCGCCCTGACCGACCAGGACGTCACGGCACACGCCCGGATCGGGACCACTCCCACCCGCGTCTGAGGAGACATCCGTGACCTGGACCGACTGGATGCCCGAGCTCCACCGCATCACCGACCCCGCCCTGCGCAAACTCGCCGTCGAAGTACTCACCGAAGCCGCCGGGCGCGGCGGATGGCAGCATCCGGACCGCCTTGCCTACGTCGAGGAGACCGCCGCGGGCGGCCCACCGGTGGTCCGCGACGGCGTGACCCTGATACAACACCTGCGGCTGGTGGCGGCAGCCGCGGCCGGCATGGCAGAGCACTGCAACGAGATCGTCGACGCCCGGGTGAACGTCGACCACGTGCTCACCGGTGCCCTGCTCCACGACGTCGGCCTGTTCGCCATGCTCCACCCCACCGACCAGGGACCGGCACTGCGCGGCCCGCTTCTGCTGCGCCATCCCTTCGTCGGCGCCCGCCTGGCCGCCGACATGGGTATGGACGAGAGCGTCGTGCACATCATCGCGACGCACTCCGTCGAAGGGGAATCCACCGTGCGCACGCCCGAGTCGGCGCTGGTGCACTGGGCGGACTGGGGCACCTACGACGTGATGCGCGCGGCCCACTTCCCCTGGGCTCCCCAGGAACGCGCGTTCTACTACTACCCGGCCGGCGAGAGGACCCCCCGCCCATGAGGGCCCTGATCGTCCACGACCACGGGGGCCCGCCCCTTCGTCATCTGCTGCCTTGCTGGCTGGCCCGTGCCCGTACCGCCGTGTACCTGCCGCGTCCGGAACGGATCAGCGCCGCCGACCGCGCGTACCTCGACGAGCTGGGCGTGCCGGTAGTTGGTGATGAGACGCCGCCGGCGCACCGACGGGGTCCGGAGGACCATCCACCCATCGCCCGGGCGGCGCGGGCGTACGGCGCCGACGCGCTGAGCACCGCGAGTGAGCCCTACGCGCTGGCCGTGGCGCGTGCGGCGCAGGAACTCGGGCTGCGCGGAGCCTCTTCCATGGGAGCCGCACAGGCCCGGGACAAGCTGCTGATGCGCGATGCCTTGCGGCGTGCGGGATTCGTCTCCCCCCGCCACCGTGCTGTCACCGGGCCGGACGACATCGTGGCAGCACTCTCCGATTTCGGCGGGCCGCTGCTCCTCAAACCACGCCGCGGCATGTCCGCGGTCGGCATCCAGCCGGTCACGCGGCCCCAGGACGCGGCCCGTGCCTACCGCGAGGCCCTCGACTCCTTCGGCGGCTTCGACGCGATCGCCGCCGGCCGTGAGGACTTCCTCGTCGAGGAACTGCTGGTGGGCGACGCGTCGGCATGGTACGAGTGCGCCGGGCTGAGCGACCAGGTGTGCGTCGAGGGAATCGTCGTCGAAGGGCGCTACACTCCCACCGCCATCACCGACGTCACTCCCAAGGTGCCACCGTTCACCCAGAGCGGCCACCTGTCCCCGACATCGCTGCCCCCCGCAGCGCAGCAACGGGTACTGGACGCGGCACGACGTACCGTGGCCGCGCTGGAGCTGTCCACCTGTGCCACGCATGTGGAGCTCAAGCTCATGCCCGACGGCACCTGCGCGGTGATCGAGGTCGCGGCACGTTTCCCGGGGCGCACCATCGTGGCGCAGTGCGACCACGCCTACGCCACCGACCTCGGGGGTGCGCTCGCCGACGCGCTGCTGCACGGTCAGGACACCGTGCAACCTCTCTCAACGGAACGGGTCCCGTCCCGCGCGGCGGCCACCGTCCACCTGTATCCCAGCGAGTACCTGCGACGGCTGCCGGACCGCCGGCGTGGCGGCCCCTCGCCCGCGTACGCGGGGCTGGAACCGCTCGCCGGCCTTCTCGGCCCCGGCATCCGCGTGGCCGGCTTCCGGGAACGCCCGCACGGCTGGCCCGTCTCGGCACACGGGCACGAACAGTCGCACTGGCTCGTACAACTCCATCTGGAAAGCGACTCCCTCCCCCGCCTGCGGAACGCGGTCGCCCGGGTACGCGCCGGCTTCCGCCCGCGACAGACAGCCGACGCCGAACAGCCCGCCACGGCCGATACGACACCGGTCCACCTGGAAGGAAAGAACCGAGCATGCCGGCCATAAGGGAGCTCAACGGCTTCGTAGCCGAGGTCACCGGCCTGAGCAGCCGTCCGCACACAGGAGAAGACGCCTGGGCGGTACGCCGGGCGGTGCGGGACTACGGAGTGGTCGTGCTGCGCGATCTGTCTCCGACACCTGGCGAGCAGATCGCGCTGACCCGGCTGATCGGCGAGCCCGAACCGGTGTGGGACATCCTCAACCGTCATCCCGACCATCCACAGGTCCAGCTCATCAGCAGCGACGGGCGCACCCGTGCGGTGGGAGCCGACCTGTGGCACTCCGACCGCTCCTTCCAGGCCACTCCCACCCGCCACACCATGCTGCACGGCCACCATCTTCCGAGTGACACCGGCGACACCCTGTTCGCGGACATGGCCGCCGCGTACGCCGCGCTGCCGCCCTCCTGGAAGGGACCGCTCGACGGCGCCTTCGGCTTACACCGTTACGACCGGCTGGCATCCCTGCGTGCGCAGGCCCACGGCACGGACCTGGAGCAGCGGTACGAGGAGCGGTTCCCGCCCGTGCTGCACCCCGTCGTCCGCGCCCACCCCGAAACCGGCCGCGCCGCCCTGTATGTCAACGAACTGTGCCTGGACCGGATCGAGGACGCGGAGGGCAGACCTGTCGGCATATCCGTCGAGGCGTTGCACGCGCACGCGGCGGCCGAATGCCGGGTCTACCGCCACCGGTGGCTTCCCGGTGATGTGGTGATCTGGGACAACGCCCTGGTCCTGCACCGGGCGACCGCCCTCGCACCGGGACAGCGACGGGTTCTGCACCGCAGCACCACGACAGGCGGCCGTCCGCTCCCCGCCAAGGCGCCCGTTCGTCAGACCTGACCGTCCACCGAAAGGGAAAACACCTCCGTGATCATTTGTGGTCTGAAGCTCACGCACGACGGCTCGGTGGCGCTGCTCGACGACGGCGCTGTCGTCTTCAGCGTCGAGATGGAGAAGCTCGGCAACAACCCCCGCTACAGCACGGTCACCGACCTGCGGATCGTCCCCCGGCTGCTGTCCGACTTCGGCTACAAGCTCACGGACGTCGACGAGTGGGTGATCGACGGCTGGAACGGCCGGGAATCCGGCAGCATCACCCTGGCCAACTTCGGCGAACCGGTCGAACTGCCAGTGGCTCCCTACCGCGAGAGCGGCCCGGAGGACAGCCTGCTGCGGCCGGGGCACCGCGGCGTGTTCTCCATCGGGAGCGAGGACCGGGCGTACACCAGCTACACCCATGCCACCGGGCATCTCGCAGCCGCGTACTGCACCAGCCCCTTCGCCGTCGACGGGGAGCCGTCCTTCGTCCTCGTATGGGACGGCGGCATGTTCCCCCGCCTCTACCACGTCGACCCGGGCAAGGGCATCGAGAACGGCGGCGAGATCTTCCCGGTCGTCGGCGGCTTCTACGCGACCGCCGCCCATCACTTCGGCCCGTACCGCAGGAAGGACGAACCGCGCAGGGTCGTCGACCTCTCGGTGGCCGGAAAGCTCATGGCCTACATCGGGCTCGGACAGCCCCGGCCCGAGATCACCGCCGTCCTCGCCGACGTCTTCCGCCAGCGGTTCGAGGGCGAGACCCGGACCGCCGAGGACTACCGCGCCGAAGTAGGAGGCTGGGGCATCCCCTTCGACCCCTCCCTGCGCCACCTGCACGCGTTCTACCGGGAGGTGCGCGAACGGCTGGACGGCACGGGCGCCCTTGACGTGGACGTCCTCGCCTCGGTGCACCAGTTCCTCCAGGACCTACTGCTGGACCGCCTCACCACGAGGATCTGGGAGTGGAAGGGAGCCGGCCCCTGGAACCTCTGCTTCGTCGGCGGCTGCGCCCTGAACATCAAGTGGAACAGTGCGCTGCGGGCACACCCGATGATCCGGGCCATGTGGGTACCGCCGTTTCCCAACGACTCCGGCTCGGCCATCGGCACCGCCGCGGCGCACCTCATCGCCCGCTCAGGGATCAGGCCGGTCGGCTGGCACACCCGGCTGGGCCCGGAGACCGGCCCGGCTCCCGAAGCACCGGCGGGCTGGCAGGCATCACCGTGCTCCCCGGAAGAGCTCGCCCGCCACCTGCATCGCACGGGCCGGCCCGTCGTCGTACTGAACGGCAGGGCCGAACTGGGGCCCCGCGCGCTCGGCGGCCGCAGCATCCTCGCCCCGGCGACCGACGCGGCGATGAAGGACCTCCTCAACCGCGTCAAACAGCGGGAGCCGTTCCGGCCGGTCGCCCCCATATGTCTCACCGAACACGCACCAGAGATCTTCGACCCTGGCACCCCCGACCCTCATATGCTCTTCGACCACACGGTCCGCGACGCGTGGGCCGACCGTATCCCGGCGATCCTGCACGTCGACGGAACCGCCCGTCTGCAGACCGTGAGCCGCGACGACGACCCCGTCCTGGAAACCGTGCTGCGCGAATACCACCGGCTGAGCGGCATCCCGGTGCTGTGCAACACCAGCGCCAACCACAACGGCCGGGGCTTCTTCCCCGATGTCGCCTCCGCCATCGCCTGGGACCAGCTCGACGCGGTGTGGAGCCAGAGCACCCTCTACCTCCGCCGACCCGTCGAGGACGGGACACCCGGCAACGGGCTGTCCGAGGACCGGGAGACACTCGCCGGAACGTTCCGCAGCACGAGCGTCGCCGACGCGTACGCCAGGCGAGTCCCCTACCCCGCAGCGGTCGACGACATCCTGCTGGAGCTTCTCGGCGGGGAGCCCCGTCGCGTACTCGACCTCGGGAGCGGTCCGGGCACGCTGGCCCGCAGGCTCGCGCCGAAGGTCGACAACGTCGACGCGGTCGACCCCTCCCCTGCGATGATCGCGGCAGGCCGCAGCGCACCCGGCGGCGATCACCCGGCGATCAGCTGGCACTGCCGCACCGCGGAGGAGTTCACCCCCACCGTCACTTACGGCCTGGTCGTTGCCGCGAAGTCCCTCCACTGGATGGACTGCGAGAGCCTGCTGCCCCGGCTGTGGTCCTGGCTCAGCCCAGGAGGTGTCCTCGCCGTCGTCAGAAGCCGAAGGATCGTGCCCTGGCGCGCGGCCGAGCGACAGTTCCTCTCCGGCTACGCCCGCTCGCGACCGCGCGCGGACATCGTCGAACAGGTCCAGCGCCAAGGTCTGTTCCGGCGCATCGACGAACGGTTGACCGAGGGTGTGACAGTCCGCCAGAGCGTGGACGACTACATCACCTCCTTCCACTCCATGGAAGCGTTCCGGACCGAGGACCTCGGCCCCGAACGTACCCGCGTCTTCCGCAGCCGATTCCACGAACTCCTCACCCCCCACGCCGAGGGCGGCGAACTGTCCTTCACCGTGATGGGCTGGGTCACCTGGGGGCGGGGGTGAGCCAGGCGCACGGAGGTACGGCACAACGGCTCGTGCCGTCACCGGTGTTTCTGCTGTCGACGATGCGGTCGGGATCCACCCTGCTGCGGTGCGTCCTCGGCAGCCACTCGGCCGTGCACGCGCCCCACGAACTCCACCTGGGACAAGTACACGTCAGCACAGGCGCCAGTGCGGACCTGGCCCTGCAGGTCGCCGGCCTGGATCCGCAGGAACTCAGATTCCTGACGTGGGACCGCTGGCTCCACCGAGAACTGTCCCGCAGCGGCAAGAGCGTCCTGGTCGAGAAGACCCCCAGCAACGTCAGAATCTGGAAGGACATCGCCACCTGCTGGCCCGAAGCACGCTACATCTTCCTCATCCGGCACCCGGCACACATCGCCGCCTCCCTCCAGGCGGCGGGATACGACAACCCCACCTCCGTCGTCACCGCCTCCGCCACCCTCCTGGAACAGGCACGGGCCGAACTGCCCGGCCCGACCGTGCGATACGAGGACCTGACGGCACATCCCGAAGACGTGACAGAGGAGCTCTGCAAGCACCTCGGCCTCCAGTGGGAACCCCGGATGCTGGACTACGGACGCCAGAACCACGGCCCCTTCATCCCCGTCATCGGCGACTGGAGCGAGCGCATCCACTCCGGCCGCATCCAACCGTCGCGGCCGCTGCCCGACGAGGCGGACATCGATGAGGACCTGAGAACCCTGTGCGCAGTCTGGGGATACTGACCAGCCTCCGAACCGGAGCCACGGTCCGTGGCAGGTGCCGCGCGGTGAGCTCACTCAGTCCCACCAAATGGCATCATGATCACTTCCAATCGCGGGCGACGTCCCGAACCCCACCGGGCGCCCACTCCACAGAGTGCCGAATCCTCGGAGTCGGGTGTTGTCCCTTCTTCCCGCCGGCGGTGATGACGAGCCGGGCGGCGATGCCGCGCAGGCTCATCTCCTGCTCGCGCAGGTGGAGGGCCATGGAGTGCATGGCGTCGTCGACGACGCCGGCGCCGCCGATGGTCTTGCCGCGTTTGCGGGCGGACTCGTGGCCTTCGAGGGTGCGGTCGCGGATGTACCCGCGTTCCATGCCGGACATGGCTGCCAGCACGGTGAGGACGATGCCGGAGGGGTCGTGCGAGCCCTGGAGTTCTCCGGTGAGGAATGCCAGCCCGACATCGCACGCCTTGAGTTCCTCGGCGAGCACGGCCAGTTCGATGCCGCGGCCGAGCCGCTTGTGCTCGTGGACGACGAGGGTCACGCGGACGCCGGAGGAACGGATCTCCCCGGCGAGCGTCACGGCGGCCTCCAGCTCGGGACGTTTGGCAGCGCGGGCCGAGATCTTATCCGCGAAGACACGGTTCACCTCCGACTCCGCCATGGCGTCGAACTGCGCGTCCAGAGACTGCCGGGCTGTGAACGCGCGGCGGTACCCCAGGCGTACGTGGCCGACTGGCTCGGCGCCGGTGTCCACCGGCCGAGGCAGCTCGGTCCAGGCCGAGCCGGGCTTGCGCACCGCAGGAGTCGGCACGTTCAGCACCTTGGCGAGCTGGGGCACAAGGCGGAAGCGGGCGGTGTGGTATTGGACGGCGACCTTGCCCCTACCGGTGTGGCAGGGCGAGCCCGGCGGGACGGCGCAGGTCGACATCGGGCAGGTGTGCGCTTCGACGCGCTTGAAGTCGTCGCTCATGATCCGGAATCGGTTCATGAGGGTGTTTCAGGCATCCAGTCGTTTGCAACAACCCATGAAACATGGAAAGTCCAGCGCCACCGGCGGCGGGGACGGTGATTCATATGTGGTCACCTATGAAACGCGGCTTGTGTGCTCTATCGGCTGGATTGACATCTTCCGCTGACGGCCCGTCGGGCGGAAATACCGTTGCAAAGTGGCGAGATGATCCATAGCTTCTATCGTCGTCTCGGGATTCGAAGGGTGCGCCCGATGTGGCTCCGGCCGTTGCTCCCGGTGCTTGTCATACGGCAACCGGCCCGAACAGGTTCACCATATCCTGTTGGAGGGCCATCACATCTGTCACCGTATGCAGGCCCCGGCCAGGGATGGGTTCCCCACCTCGCGGCCCGTCCACGTGTGCCGCCGCAACGGCTCTGACCTGGTGGGCCGGGTCGGGCAGATAGGTGAGGCCGGTGACGCGGAATCGGGCGCGGGCTGCGGGCCGCGCGGCCTCGCGGCCCGACAGATCGGCCATGGTGGGCGGCTGGCTGAACGTGCCCTCGTAGAACTCGATCTCGGGCTCCTCGTTGCAGCCCCATATCTTCCACACGTAGGCGGCGTGGAAACGCCCGCCGAACTCGATGGAAAGAACGTCACCCGCACGCAGGAACGTGAGGGAGCGGGGAGTGATCGGCTTACGTGCCAGCGGCGTGGGTGCCGTGGAGAGGAACTTCTTGATGTCCTCCGACTGCCTTTCAAAGGCATCGGAGAGCACGACATCACGATTGAGGTCGTCGACCGCCCTGATCGCCTGCGCGGTGACGTCCTCGTCGTGGAAGCCGTACTTGTGCAACACCGTGGCGAGCGCTACCCGGACCATGTTCTTCGCTGAGGGACGCACGTCGTCGCAGTTGAGCAGGCAACTCCAACGGGCGAGCACGGGGGTGATCACCTGGCGGGCGAGTTCCTCGTGCGTTGCCGGCGGGGCCAGCATCTGAACCTGGATCCACCGCGCGATAGTGGGTCTGTGGACGAGGAAATAAGAAGAGGTGCCTGCTGACCTGGGATGATGGGAGTTCCTAGGCTCTCATCAGTCCCACGAAGCAAGGCACCTCGTAAGTGAAAGTCTTCCACAGTCCGGCGGCGCTGTTCGCCGCGTTCGACGACCCCGACCTGATCGCGCATGCCGGGCTCATCCCCACGATCCGGCTGGCCGAGCGGTGCGGCCTGCCCGCCCTGGTGGCCGAGAAGGTGAAGCTCACCGGCGCCAAGAACGGTGCCGGGACGGCCGCCGACGCGAAGGCGCTGTCGATCGTGGGCGGGATGGTGGCCGGGGCGGACAGCATCGATGACCTGGATGTGCTGCGTCATGGTGGGCTGGCCCGGTTGTTCGGCGGGGTGCGTGCCCCGTCCACGCTGGGCACGTTCCTGCGCGCGTTCACCTGGGGGCACGTACGCCAACTGGAGTCCGCCGCCCGGGCGTTCACGTGCAATCTCGCCGCGCACACCGGCCTGGTCCCCACCGCGGACGAGGTGGTGTTCGTCGACATCGACTCCAAGGTCAAGCAGGTCTACGGCCCGGCCAAGCAGGGCGCCTCCTTCGGCTACACCAAACAGCGCGGCCTGCACTTCCAGATCGTCACCGTCAAGACGGGCACCTGCGCGCCGGTGATCGTGGCCACCAGGCTGCGCAAGGGCTCGGCGGGTTCCGGCAAGGGTGCGGCAAGTCTGCTGCGCGAGGCCCTTGCGGTGGTGCGGGCGATGGGCATCACCGCACAGATCATCGTCCGCGCCGACTCCGCGTACTTCTCCCACAAGGTCGTCGACGTCTGCCGCAAGGCCGGCGCACGGTTCTCGCTCGCGGTCGCGGTCAGGAAGAAGATCCGCGAGGCCATCGCCACCGTTCCCGAGGACGCCTGGACACCGATCAAGTACGCCGCCGCCGTCTGGGACGCCGACGAGGAACGCTGGATCTCCGACGCGGAGATCGCCGAGGTCCCCTTCACCGCGTTCACCAGCAAGAAGAAGGCGTTCCACACCACCGCCCGGCTGATCGTGCGCCGGGTGAAGCGCCTGAACCCCAAGAGCGTGCCCGAGGGGCAGGCCCAGCTCTTCGGCGTCTGGCGTCACCACGTCATCTTCACCGACAGCCCCTTCGTCCTGGCCCAGGCCGAACCCATGCACCGCGAACACGCCGTCATCGAGCAGGTCTTCGCCGACCTGGAAAACTCCGCGCTCGCCCACCTGCCGTCGGGGAAGTTCACCGCGAACGCCGCCTGGCTCACCCTCGCAGCCACCGCCTACAACCTCACCCGCGCCAGCGGCCACCTCGCCTCCGCCTTCCACGCCAGGGCGAGGACCGGCACCATCCGACGCCACCTGATCAACATCCCCGCCCGGATCGCCACCGGCGCCCGCCGCGTCACCCTCCACCTGCCCGAACGCTGGCGCCGGGCCGACGACTTCACCGACCTGTGGACAGCCACCGGCCAGCGCATGCTCACCTGAACCACACGCTCGACCTGACCGCCCACGACCTGGAAGAACCTCGGAGACCCCGCACCGGACGGCCACCCGGCCCATCGCGCTGCCCGCACCCCGAAAGATCACCCCGAGCCCGCCCGATACCGAAGATCAGAATTCACGCGGTGGATCGAGGCTGAAAGTGCGCCCAGCGTGCAACGTCCTCGTCCAGAGCCCGGACATGCCCCCCTGCAGCCAGCTTGTCCAGTACTTGCTGATGCTTCACGCCGCTCCCCGCTCCACACAGTCCAAGAGCGTCCAGGATACGCACCGCCCCCGCCCCAACGGACCAGCTGCCTTCTTCGGCTCTCCGGGCATGGATGTGGGTCATCCTGTGCGGCTTGCGGGGGCGGCTGGGCGGGGTCGCGGAGAACGCAAAGCAGGCCGCGCTCGGCGGTCTGCTGACGGCTGCTGTCGCCGAGCGCCCGTGCGGCCAACTGCTGGGCGCGGGCGGTCCCGGCGACGCCGTAGCATCAGGAAGGCCACGGCCGCAGGGAGGCGTCGACGCTGCGGGCGCGGACCGGGCACGGGGTGATGAATCCGGGCCACCAGGGCGAGTTGTTGTCGCCCTGCTGCCACTGGTCGGTCCATGCGCAGATGCGGGCGATCGCCTCGTGTGCCCCGGGGACCTTCTGCTCGCCGAGCACGGCCAGGGACAACAGCGCCAAGCCGGCGCCGATGCCGTGCGCGAGACCGAATCCCCCCGCCGCGCCCCCGAACAGCAGGCCGCCTGAGCCGCGTTGCGCGACCAGCACGCCGCTATCATGCCCAGAAGAGGTGACGGGACGTGACGGATCAGGAGGCCGGTCGGGGCCGTGGCAGTACGGCGGCGGCGCGTGAGGCGTACGCCGAGACGTGGAGCCGTGAACGTTACGGCAAGGGGTGGGCCGGGCGTGTCTACGCCCCGCACTGGGAGAACTGGCTGTACGAGCGCCACTCCAGGGACGAACTGGCCGGGTGGGCACGGCGATCGGACCTGTTCCGGTACTGCCGCGCCCACGGCGGGCACATCGACGACGGGGACGATCTGCGGGTGGCGATCCGGATCGGGACCGAGGCCGACCTGGTGGCGGCCCTCGGCGTACTCGGCATCCGCCCGGTGCACGTGCCTGAGGACGCCCCCCGGCCGGTCCCCGGAGTATCCTACTCCGCCGCCCGGTTCCGCGCCTTCCCCGATCGGATCACCGCCTTCCCGCACCTGGCGCAACCGGGTTGGGTGCGTGTCGCCGGCCAGAGGGTGTGGGTCCACGCGCGCGCCGGGCAGCTAGAACTCCGACTCTTCGACGCCTACGAGGTCACCGAGGCGCAGGTCGCGGCGGCGGAGGCGGTCGAGCCGCTGCTCGGCGCCCAGGGTCTCGGGGATTGCCTGATCGACCCCCCGGAAGACAGCCCGCACTGCCTGTGCCCGCGGTTCTACCCCGGCCTGTGGCCCACGCGCTGATCCGCCGGCCCGGGCCCCCACGGCGGGCGGCGGGGACCGGACCTGTACGCTCGGCAGCATGGCGGGTCCTCAAAGCTGGTCCAGGCTCGCGGGTGGAAATCCCGTCCGGGTAGACACGAGCCCGTACACCCAGCACGGTTGTCCGATGATCGTGCTCGCTTTCATCAAGCCGACCTGCGGCCCCTGCCCGGTCCGGGAGTTGTGCACCACCAGCCGCCGGGGCTTCCGTCAGCTCACCTTGAACCCCCGCCCACTGACCGAGGCCCTGCGAACCGCCCGCGCCGAACAGACAGGCCGGGACTCGCAGGACACATACGCCCTACGCTCCGGCGTCGAGGGCACCATCCGTCAGGCCCTCGCCGTCACCGACAGCCGCCGGGCCCGCTACCGCCGGGGACCTGGAGCTGGCCATTCCCAAGCTGCGGGCCGACCTTCTTCCCCCGCCTGCTGGAACGCCGGCGCCGCATCGACCAGGCCCTCTACGCGGGCTGACTGAAGCGTTCCGACTCCTGTGCCGGTGCCGTGCTGGCCGGTGACCGGTCGGCTCGAGGTCGCCCTGACCACCGGCATGTTCCACGGCCTCGTCGAATCCACCAACACCAAGACCCGCCTGATCATCCGCCGCGGCTTCGGCTTCCACACCGCCGACGCCATCATCGCCCTCGTCATGCTCACACCCTCGCCGGCAACAAACCCACCCTCCCCGGCCGCCAACACCGGACAGAATGACCCACACATACAGCAGGAGAACCGTTCCTATTCAGTGAGCAGGAGTGAGTCCTGGACCCATTCCTGTTCGCTGCGGACATCCCGAACGGTTTTGGGTGTCCTGGCTTCCCGCGTTCTCGTCGCGTCCGGCGGCACGGATCGTGTCCGTGGTCCGATGACGCGGGGGCGGGGTTCCTCACGCCCTGGGGCACCCGGTGCGGTCTGGACGGTCCGATGCCCCGCACGATCACTCCGGTCGTGCGGGGGCGGTGTCGTCCTTCCCCAAGCTCTCAGCTTCGTTCGAGCAGGGGATGCCCCATCCCGGATCGAGTGTCCGAGGGCGCGTCGCCCGATCGCGATGCCGGCGGCATCGTGACGGGACATTGTGCGGTGGGGTGTGGTCAGTGGCTTCTGCCAGTGCTGCCCACCCCACATCGAGGTGTAGGCCGGGTCGACCGCGATGATCGCGAGACCGTGTTCGGCCGCCATGGAGACAAGGCGGGCCTTGAGCCTGCCGGTCGGCAGGCCGGAGATCAACTGCCGGAAACGCTTCCTGCGCCCGTGCTTCTCCTGCGTCTTCTCCGCCCCGAAGTCCAGGTCCTCGATGGCGATCGCGGTGACGCCGGACCGTGTGGCCCAGTGCAGGAGGCGGGTGAGCGCGTGGCGGACCTGCGCGTCACGATGCCCTGCCGATCCGCTGAGGTCGTAGGGGAAGCGGCGGGGGTTGCCGACCGGGTTGCCATGGAGGTCGAGGCGGTAGGCGGCGAAGTGATCGGCATTGGTGTCCACCCCGATCACACCCCCGGCCCTGGCCGCCTCCAACGTGACCGTCTGCACCACCGGTCGTTGCCAGGAGGCGGTCACGTACCAGCGCCCCCGCCCGGTGTCGTAGTGGATTCGGTAGGCCACAGCACGGTTGCCCTCGACACGGTCGGCCCACTCCGCACCCCAGTGCGCGAAGGCGACCCTGGAAGTGAGGGTGTAGCGGCCATGCTTGCTGTTGGCCAGGTGAGCCAAGGGGGCGGGGAGCTTGATGCTGACCCGGCCCTGCGGAGTGACGCGGATCGTCTCGTTCCCGTACCGCTTGCCCGACTCGCCGTCCGCCGCCAGGAACCACCGCTCCGCCTCCCACCGCTCCCGCCACTCCTCCTCGCTCAGCCCGGCCTCGGCGAGATGATGGCGCGTGTTCAACAGACGCTTCCCACCACGCACGACCCGTACCCGCCCCGACCGCCAGTCCGCGACAGCGGCAGCGTGCCGGTCCTCCAAAGCTTTGAGACGGCGGGACTTCTGGAACCACTCACCCCGGGACCGGTAGCCACCCGCCGCACGCCTCGTGCCCTTCGACCCGACCGGGAGCGACAACCGGTGCCGCAAGGTCCTGATCCCGGCCTCCAAGGAGCGGATATGGGCGGCAAGGCACCGCCTCGCCAGCGCTTCCTAATGCTGTTGTCAAACGGCCGCAGTCGCTGAGGGTGTGACTTGATAGCACCGTCGGTCACGGATCAGGGCCCACAGGACGTTGACGCGTCGGCGGGCGAGGGCGAGCACGGCTTGGACGTGCTTCTTCCCCTCGGCGCGTTTGCGGTCGTAGAACTTCCGCGAGTTCGGGTCGTAGCGGACGCTGACCAGCGCGGAGGTGTAGAAGACGCGCTGGAGTCTTCGGTGGTAATTGAGCGGCCGGTGGAGGTTGCCACTGACCTTGCCCGAGTCGCGAGGGGCGGGGGCGACGCCGGCGAAGGCCGCCAGGGCGTCCGGGGAGCCGAAGTCGTCCAGGCTGCCGCCGATAGCGGCGAGGAACTCGGCACCGAGCACGGTGCCGATGCCCGGGACGCTCTGGACTATGTCGGCGAGTTCGTGCTCGCGAAACCGGCCCTCGATGAGCTTGTCCATCTCGGAGATCTGCTCGTTGAGGGCCATCACCTCCTCGGCCAGGGTGTGGACCAGCTTGGCGGTGGTCTTCTCCCCGGGGACGGCGGTGTGCTGTCGCTCGGCGGCCTCAACTGCTGTTTCGGCCAAGGCTCTTGCGTTGCGGACCTTGCGGTTGGCCAGCCATTTGGTCAGCCGCGCGGTCCCGGCGCGGCGGATCGCGGCCGGAGCCTGGCAGCCCGTCAGCAGCCTGAGCGGGCCGGTGTTGGTCACGTCCAAGGCACGCTCAAGGGCCGGGAACATGCTCAGCAGGGTGCCGCGCAGCCGGTTCACCACGCGGGTGCGGTCTTCGACCAGGTCGGCACGGCGTCCGGTCAGCAGCTTGAGTTCGATGGCGGCTTCGTCACCGGGGCGGATGGGCCGCAGGTCACGACGCATCCGGGCCTGGTCGGCGATCACGTAGGCGTCGCGGGCGTCGGTCTTGCCCTCGCCGCGGTAGCCGTCGGATGCCCGGTTCACCAGACGGCCGGGGATGTAAAGGACTTCCTGGCCGTGGTTGATCAGCAGAGCCAGCAGCAGCGCGGGCTCCCCGCCGGTCATATCGATGGCCCAGGTCACCTGGCGGCCGTCGGCCAGGTCGAGGACGTCACCGATCAACTTCAGCAGCTCGGGCTCATCGTTGGCGACCCGCCGCGACAGCAGGGTCTTGCCCCCGGCGTCCAGCGCGAGGCCGTGATGATGGCCCTTGCCACTGTCGATCCCCGCCCATATCCGGCTCATCGTGCTCCTGACGTACGTGTGCGTGCTGTTCGTACCACGGACGACCTCGCCGGCATTGCTCTACACAGCGACTTGTTCGCACTTCCTAATCGGCGGCCGAGTCGTCGTGGGGCGCCGGGCGGCGAAGCGATGGTAGCCACGAAACGGCAGCCCACTGATAGCCACACCCAGCACCCCTGGGCGACCCAACCCTACGAATGGCTCGATCAACCCGATCAAGAAGGTAGAGCCCACTGATCATGCGACGCCTTCGTGATCGCCCCCGCGATCCGCGACGACGACACCCCCGTCAACCCACGCTTACGCACAGCCCACGACTCAGCATCGTGGTCCAAGCCATCCGCGCACCGGGCCTTCAGATCCCACGACGCCAGCCCACCCTGATACGCGCCGACAGCCCGCAGCACCCGCTCGTCCTGCCCGGTGAGGTGCTTGAGACGGCCCCGCACCGCCACCCCCGACGGCCCAGCCACCACGAACGACGCCGCCACCTCCCGCACATCGCCCACCAACACACCCCGCCCACGACCGGCCACCACACCACCCAGCACAACGAGCAACCCCCCACAAGGTCACCCATCCGACCCCGGAACCCGCATTCCCCCCACACCCCCACCACTCACCCCCAAGCACTACAGCTCACTCATACGCGCTCAGCCCACAGCAGTTCAGAACCCCCTTTCGCAGGCACGCACCTCTGTCGGACGGGTCTCTCCGCCGTCTTCCGTTGCCCGCATCTTCTCGCCGCGAGGTCGGGCCGACCCTACGGGTTCGGGGCCGATCGCCGCTCTACAGCCCGGCGGCAGCATCGTCGGCCGTGATGGTCCGCAGCGGCCGGTGTCCTTGGTCATCGAGCTGGGCGAGTTCGTGCTTCTAGTCCCGTACTTCGCGGGTCGTTGATTCGTATGGTGTGACCGGTCTGGGAGTGTCCCGGGCCGGTCGTATGGCGTTGGTCCGGATGTGTCGATGACTTCCCGGTCCCCGCGGCCACGATCTGAGCGTCAGCGCCTTGAAGTGGTGGTGACGTCCGTGGTGGAGAAGCGTCTGGGCGCTCTGCCTGTCGCTGCCGAGTTTCTGCGCCGGCTGGACGTCGCGGGGATCGTCGACGAAGTGTGTCCAGGCGGTGCGAGCGCCCATCTGACGCACGGGCAGGTCATCGAGGCACTGGTGGCCAACCGGCTGACCTCGCCCGCACCACTGGTGCGCGTCGGGGACTGGGCGAGGACCTGGGCGGTGGAGGAGGTCTTCGGTATCACGCCGGACCTCCTCAATGATGACCGCCTGGCCCGCGCCCTGGACGCGATCGCTCCGAAGCTGGAGGTCATCGCGGGCACGGTCGGCGCTCGGGCGATCACCGAGTTCGGGATCGATGTCTCGCGGCTGCACTGGGACATGACCAGCATGTCCGTCCATGGCGCTTTCCCTGCCGAGGAGCAGGACGAGCGGTACCCGCTCATCGCCTGCAACGGGCATCCAAAGGACCGGCGCGTGGATCTGAAACAGATCCAGTCCGGGCTCGCGGTCTCGGCCGACGGCGGTATCCCCGTCCACTCCCGGGTCTTCGACGGCGCCGCGGCCGAGGTCAGCCAGGTCGTCGGGGCGATGAAAGACCTGCGGTCGATGGCCGGCACCCACGAGTTTCTGATGGTCGCCGACTCCAAACTGGTGTCCTACTCCAACATCACCGCCCTGCTTGAGGCCGGTGTGGAGTTCATCGCGCCCGTCCCGGCCGCGCAGATCAAGGACGAGGTCTACGCGGTCCTGGATCCCCAGCAGGCGCAGGCCGTCGACTGGGTGCCCGGGCGGGACGAGAGGAAACCGGAGACGGAACGGGAGACCTACCGAGTCCTGGAGGACATTCACACGCTGACCGGGCGCCGCAAAAGCGACCCGTCGCTGACGGTGCGCCGGATCCTGGTGCATTCCACCGCCGTCGCGGCCGGCCAGCGGGCGGCCCGGGCCAAGCGACTGGCCAAGGCCGCCGAAGACCTCGACAAGCTCGCCGGTGCGGCAGGCGGACGGCACTACAAGACCCGGGAGAAGATCGTCGCCCGGATCGGCGTCGTCACCGCCAAGCGCCGTGTCACCTCCTGCCTGCGCTGGCAGATCACCGCCGACGAGCAGGGCACCCCGGGCCTCACCTGGCACTTCGACCAGGACGTGCTGGAAGCCGAAGCCGCCGTTGACGGCTGGTGGGCGCTGATCACCAGCGTCCCGGCCGAGAAGGCCGGACCCGCCCACGTCCTGATTCAGTACAAGGGCCAGGGCACCGTCGAGCGGCGCTACCACGACTTCAAGGGCCCCCTCGCGGTCGCACCGGTCTTCGTGCAGCACAACCGGCGCGTCGCCGCGCTCATCCAGGTCATCTGCCTGGCCCTGCTCGTCTTCTGTCTGATTGAGCGGCAGGTCAGACGCGCTCTGGGCCCCGACGAGACCATGGCCGGCCTCTACCCGGACAACCGACGGGTCCGCCCTACCGGCCGCATGATCCTCTACCACCTCGGCGAACTCACCCTCCGGATCGGAAACGTCACCGACCCGCCAACCGTCCAGATCAACCGCGGCGTCCAACTCCACCTCCTCGACCTCCTCGACACCGACATCGGACAAACCCGCTGGCCACAGACCTGAAACGGTCACCCGCGAAGTACGGGTCTAGTCGACGGTGATGGAGCCGTAGTAGTTGACCACCGAGCTGCGGGCCAGGGAGATATGCGCCAGGACCTCGGCGTCCACCTCGCGGCCCGCTTCGCGCAGTTCGCCCACGGCCAGGCCCATGTACTCGGTGTGCCAGCAGACGACCGAGTTCGTCACGACGGTCAGGCACCATGCCTGCTCGTTCTGCTGCTCGGGCTGGCGGCGGGTGACCTTGCCCTCGCGGGCGTAGTGAAGCTGGCGGCGCAGGGCGTGCAGCGACTCGCCCTTATTCAGCTGGCGGGCGATCTTGCGCCGGTAGCCCTCGTCGGAGAGGTACTTCGCCGCGTAGATCGTCCTCCTGATGGCCCCGTACCCCTTGAGCGCGGCGGCCAGCGCATTCTGCCGGGAGGAGGCGGAGAGTTTGCCGACGATCAGGGATGCGGTGGCGTGCCCGTACTTCACTGACCCTGCGAGACGGAGCAGGTCGTCCCAGTGGTCGGCGACCAGGCCAAGGTTGGCCTTCTTCGTCAGTAGCGGTCCTGCTTTCGGGAACCGCTCCTCAGTAGTCGGCCTTGGCGCCCATCCGGTACTGCGTGATCTTGCCCAGGTCGCGGATGCGCGGGGAGAGCTGTTTGCCGACCAGGTCGAACAGGCCGAAGTTGACCAGGGTGATTATGTGGACAAGTCAAGGTGGCTCTCCTCCAGGGTGTCGGTGGGGTCTTCGAGCGGCTGGCCGAGGTCGTTCAGGAGCTTCTCGATACGGCCGACGGTGCAGTGGTGTCGCTCGACTTCGCGCGCCCAGCCGTGGTTGGCGGCGTCGGTGGCGAGGGCGTTCTCGCCCTTGCGTCGCGCCCGTAGCCGTGGCGCGTAGACCGGGGTCGTGACGAACTTCGCGCAGGTCAGGTAGAGATCGCACTCGCAGGGTCCCTCGGCGGGGAGCCGCAGGCAGTGCCCGAGTTCGAGTTCGGTCTTGAAGAAGTTCGTCTTCAGCCAGTCGACGGCTTCCTCTGGCAGAGCGCCTGACTTCAGTTCCTCGGAGGCGGGGCCGGCGATGTTGGCGCCGGGTTCGAGGACGGCCTTGTAGTCGCGGAGGACTTCCTGGTCGTTGATCTGCGCATAGACGAGGGCCATGGACACGCTGGAGTGTCCGAGGACCTTCATGATCGTGTGGAGCTTGGCGCCTCGCTCAGCCAGCTGAGTGCCCACGGAATGACGGAAGCGGTGGGCGGTGACGGTGCCGCGGCCGGTGCCGCCACGTCCGCCGGGACGGACCAGCCCGACGGCCCTGCAGGCTGCCTGGATCGGGGTGTCGAACAGGTAGTACGTCGACAGCAGCTTGCCGTGCTGCATGAAGAGGTAGCGCACCGGTTGCCCGGTCAGCTCGTCGGTGAAGGGGCGTTCGCGGCCCTGCCTGCGCAGGTCGATGACCTTCTGGAGGGCGTCCGCCGCGTCGTCGTGCCGGGGCACGACGCGTTCCTTGTAGGTCTTGCTGGCGGGCAGCCGCAGCCGGGCGGTGCCGTCCGGGTAGCGATCCAGGCAGTCGAGGGGCAGGCGGCGGATCTCGTCCCGGCGGGCTCCGGACCAACGGGCGACCAGCAGGGCAGCGCGCTGGAAGGGGCAGGCGATGGTGTCGATCACGGGCATCAACCGGTCCAGCTCGTCGTCCGGGATGAAGCGGGGGACCTTGATCGGTGATTTCGGTGAGTCGCCGGGACCGATGAGGCTGTGCCCGGGGACGTCGTCCCACTGCCACACCGCGGTGTCACGGAAGAACTGGCCCAGGCCGGAGGCCCGCTGAATCCGCGAGACGACTCCGAGGGGCTTCCCGGTCCGCTCGGTTGGTTCCTCGGCGATGTGCTGGAGCCAGGCGAGGCAGTGCTCGCGGGTGACATCGGCGAACGTGACGATCTCGGGGTGGTGTTCGCCGAGCCAGTCGCCGAAGCGGCGAACCGCGAGTTCCAGCTTGTCCACTGTCACCGGGCGGTCGGTCAGTCTGCGGGCCGCGAGCCACTTCTCGGCGACGGCCTGCATCCGCGGTGGCAGCACCAGTGGCGGTTTCCACGAGGGCATCAGCTTGCGGGGGTGGGTGGACACCTGGCCGCGGTGGAAGAGCACGACCTGCAGCTGGTGGAGGTGGGTGACCCAGTTCTTGGCGGCGCCCTCCAGATAGCGCTGCCTCGACGGGTAGAAGCGTTCCAGGTCCGGGTGGTCGGCGAAGAACCGGATGGCCTGCAAGGCCTCGGCGATGTGGTCTTCGGTGATTGCGGCGACGTCGAAGACGCCGGTGTGAAGAGCGATGCGGCTGACGGACCAGTGCATGGCTTGACGTGCGGAGTTCGGGTTGAACCCCAAGCCGATCGCGTCGTCGACGAGCTCCTTTGCGCCCAGGTCAATGCCCAGAGCGGCGGCCAGCTCGACGATGGCGAGCTGTCCGGGGGCGAACAGCCACGGGTAGTCGAACGTCGTGTAGCCACGCAGTCCGAGATAGACCAGGTAGGTGCGGGCCCGGAAGGACACCGGATGGGACGGACGGTGGAAGGGCTCGCCGTGCAGCCGGCCGACCCGTTCGACCAGCGGGGCGCCGAACCAGCCGGCGAGCTTGGGCCACCGGTCGATGAACTGGCGCCGGAACCGCAGCTTCTGAAGCTGGTACTGCCGGTTGCCGCCCTGACCTTGGACGTAGGAGCGCCATTCCTCGTCGGGGCAGTGCCGTCGGGGACGCCGCTGCTGAGGAATGGCCCCGGGACTGGCCAGCATCGCGGCTGTGGAAACGCCTTTCGACCTCACTGCGCCCCCTGCGTCGGTGCGTCGTTCCTGACGAGGGCGCGGTTGTACTCGGCGACGACGGCCGGATCGGAGACCCGGGTGTAAATACGAGTCGATTCGGGCGAGGTGTGACCAAGGCGTTTCTGCAGCGTGAGCTCCCTCATCCCGCCCTCCCACATGCGTGTGGCGTGGGTGTGACGCAGGGCGTGCGGGGTCACCCACGGCTCGCGAACCCCGGCCCGGGTGCAGGCACGGGCAAACATCCGCACCAGCCCGTCGTAGCCGAGTGGTTCCAGCCTCCGAGCGCCATGGCCGCCGATGAGGAACACCAGCGGGCTCTCCGCATCGATGGGCCGGTCGCCCATCACGTAGGCGCTGACCGTGGCCAGGGCCTCGGGCTCGTGAAGGTCGACCACGCGCTCGTAACGGGACTTCGACCGTGCGCCCTTCGGATGGTCGTCGCGGTGACGGACCACGACGCGCCGGCGGCCGTAGGCGATGTCCTCCAGGTGCAGCCCGAGGGCTTCCCTGGGACGCAGGCCGCCCTGGAGCATCAGCAACACCAGTGCCCGGTCGCGTGTTGACCGCAGCTCGGCGAGCAGGGCCTCGACCTGGGCATCGTCCAGAGGCCGGGGCAGAGCCTGGACGGTCTTGACCCGGACCGCGCGGCGCACTGGCCGCTGGCGGCTGGCCCTGCCCATGAACGGGCGGTGGCGCTCGGAGACCCGCTGCAGGGCGGGGTCCGGGCGCTTCTCAATCGGGTTCGCCCGGTCCAGCAGGCCAGCAAGGATGGCGTACTCGTAGAAGGAGGACACCGCCGCCAGGATCCGGTTCACCGTGGTCGCTGCGAGCTTCGTGGCCGGACCGTCCGCGTCGGCCGTAGCGACGGTGAGCACCATGCGCTGCCGCGGGCGGCGAGAGGGGACCGTGCGCAGGTACTCCAGCAGCGGAATCGCATGCGGTGGAGCGAACACATCCCAGGTCAGACCGCGCTCGCCGAAGAACCGCCACAGGTGCCGAAGGTCGTACGCGTACGACACGAGGGTGTTCGGCGAGCAGTTCCTCGCACCGAGGAAGCGCAGGAACCCCGAGACGACTTCGATCGGCTCGCCCGTGTCGTCGAGCAGTTCGACCCGATGCGAGCCGTCCTCGCGACGATGGTGCAGGACCCGCACAGCCACCTCCGGAACGGCCCCGTCTGACGGCACATCTGGCCGCCCATCCGGGCTAACGGGGCATGAGGTGTCCAGGTAACAACATCGCCATGCGTGTCGGTGGCGTGCTCGGTGATCGGCAGGTCGGTGGCGTTGCCCAGAATCTCGTCCAGTACGTAGTGGGTCTCGCGGTGCGTGGCCACGATGACCTTCGTGCCGAACGTGGAGTGCTGGCCGGAGACGTGGGTGTAGGTGGAGATGCCCTCCGAGACGAAATACTTGTTCAGGTGCCGGGCGGTGATCAACCTTCCGCGTGTGGGGAACCGCTGCCCGTCCGAAGAGGACAGCGTGCCGGAGCCGAACATGGCCGTCACCGGCAGCTTGTGGTGGTAGTTGACCAGGCAGATGTTCGCCTCGCGCAGCGTCTCCTCACGGATGTACCACTCCGCCGTCCACGCCAGCACGTCGTACGGGATGCCGCACGAGGCGGCCATCCCGTGCAACCCCAGATTCGTGGAGAGCCCGATCAGGCAGGCGATCAGATTCCTTTTGAACTGCGGGGAACGGGCCTGCTTGCCGCCGGCGTGGACAAAACAGTCCAGGAAACCGGTGTGCTGGTCCATCTCCACCAGCAGCGAGGCGATCGACACGTTCGGCAGCATCCGCTCCAACTCCGCATGCAGGTCCTCGGCCTCGGACGGAATGTCCTCCGCCGTCAGAGGGGAGATGACCAGCTCCCCGTCATCGTTCAGCCGGACCGGCCCGTCACCGCGCCCCAGGACCTCCTCCAGGTCGGTGAGAGCCTCATCCAGTTCGTCCATCACCAGCGGCAGCACCTGCGAGACGTCCGGGCTCTTGCCCACCAGACGGCAGAACTCTCTGCGGTGCGTCTCCCACTGGGCGGGCTTGAACAGGTAGGCGGCGGGGTTGTCGTAACGGCGCGAGCCCGGCACGAACACACCCCCGCTGAGCAGGCCGTCGCGCAGCGCGAGCAGCGTGCACAGCTCCCACTAGGGCGCGTATTTGGTCGTGATCAAGCGGCTCTGGTGAGGTCCTTGATCCAGATCATCGCGCCACGAAGGTGGAGGCCGGCGAGGTAGCTCTCCGGGGTCTTGTCATAGCGTGTGGCGATGCCCCGCCATGCCTTCAGCTTGTTGATCAGGCGCTCGACGGTGTTCCGGTCCTTGTAGAGTTCGGCATCATGGCTGACGGGCCTGCCGCCCTTGCCGCCCTTCTTCCTGCGGCTGGCGGCTTGGTCGATTTTCTCCGGGATGACGGCCTTGATGTGGCGTTTGCGCAGGTGGTTGCGGTTTCCCCTGGACGAGTAGGCCTTATCCCCGGCGACCGCGTCGGGCCGGGTGCGAGGGCGTCCGACCGGTCCGGGGACCCGGACCTTCCGCAGCACGGTGATGAACTGCGGGCTGTCGGCGGCCTGGCCCTCGGTCAGGACGAACGCCACGGGGCGGCACCTGCGCTCCCCGGCGACGTGGACCTTGCTGGTCTGCCCGCCTCTGGAGCGTCCGAGCAGGGCGGCTTTCAAACGGAGCTTTCGGCGGCGTCGGATGCGTCGCCGTTCTTCCCGTCCCGGGTCGTCCTGCCCGTCCTGTTCCTGCGGGCCGCCCCCTTTTACCGGGCCTTCTCCGCTTCGTCAGCGGCTTTCTCCAGGGCCGCCATGGCATCGGGCTCCAGGTGCATCCCGGCGGCGTCATGGTGGGCCCGGACGGTGGTGGAGTCCACGCTGACCAGGGACAAGTCCACCTCGCCCCGCTTGGCGGCTTCCGCGATCGCGCCCTCCAGCAGGGCTTCGAAGACGCCGGCGTCCCTCCACTGCCGGAAACGGTTGTGGACGGCCGACCAGGAACCGAACTCCCGGGGAATCTCGCGCCACTGGCTGCCGGTCCTGAAGTGCCAGATCACGCCCTCGAACTGCTGGCGCAGCCGTTCGGGGTAGGGGCCGTACTCGCCGATCGGCAAGTACGGCTCGATGAACTCCCACTCACTGTCGGTCAGTTGCACACGGGTCACGCACCACGGTCTACCGGATCAGGGGCAACCACGAGGGCGAAACCCGCAAATTGATCACGACCGAATACGCGCCCTAGTGCCGGTAGGCGGTCGCGTTCCCCTTGGCCGCGGCCTCGTCGAGGTAGCCCTGCCACCGGGTCGGCACGAACAGCTTCGGTGCGTTGCCGGGTACGTTGCGGGCGCCGGTGGCGTTCAGCTCCCGCAGGATCTCCAGGGCCTCGATCAGCGGCTTCGCCTCAGTGCCACCCTTGAACCGCACCGCCTCCAGCACCTTCGGCGCGAACTGCCGTATGTCGGTGTAGGAGCCGGTCAGCAGCGCCAGGTGCCCGTGGTCCTTGGGCAGCCGCGCGGTGGCCCCGGCATGCGCGGCCCGCAGCCGGGACATGCCGATCTTCCCGCGCAGCAGCGTCCCCACCGCCTCGTCCGGGAAACCGGCATCGGCCAGCACCGGGAGGATCTCGTCCAGCAGGGCGAGCCGGCCCTCGGAGAGCTTGGCCCGCTCGGCAAGCACCTCGCGCAGCTTGATCCGGGCGCGGGACTCCGAGCCGGACAGAGTCTGGTCGAAGAGCTGGACGACGGAGTCGAGGACGTCAACGGAGGACTGAGCGAGCAGGTTCAGCAGGATCGGATCGCGCCGGTTGGGCTCGCGCCGCACCAGGGCCTGCGTGGTCAGACGGCGCCCGATCTGGGCCAGGTAGCGGCGCCGCTCGGCGGGCAGCGGCGACATGTCCAGGCTGTCCGCGCCAAGGCCGCGCAGGAACCTCAGCTTCTCGACCTCGCCGCCCACGCTCGCCGGCGACGCCTGCACCGGCCCGGTCACAGCCAGTACAGCCGCGAGGACTTGAGCTCCGGGTCGACGACCAGAAGCCCGTCCAGACCCTGCGCACGCTCGGGGTAGAGCAGGTGAGCCACGCGGGCGTGGGTCTCCCGCTCGGCGGCCTCGCGGGCGGTGGCAACCTTCTCCAGCAGCGAGACCACACCCGGCCGGATCACCTTCGCCGAGCGCAGGTACTCACAGCCCAGCCGGAACAGCAGACTCGGGGAGTCGTGCTCCATCGCGCGAGCCAGCAGGAACTCATCCAGCTCCTTGAGCTCGATGGCCTTCGCCGGCTTCCACCCCAGATACCCGGCGATCTCCTTCAGATGATCCGTACGCGTCTGATCGTGCTCCCCGTAGACCGCCAGATCAGCGACCCCGAGCCCGAGCCGGCGGGCCAGACGACCGACCGCCGCAGGCGGAGCGGCGGGCACCTCGTCGGGGACGAAGTCCAGCCAGGGCAGAACGGACAACTGCACAACGGCGCCGAGCACGTTCTGTGACCGGCGGAACTTCCGCAGAAACACCTCGTCGGCCGGGGTGAGGGTGAAGTACCGGATCAGCTCGTCCCTGCCGATCGCCGGGAAGGACCGTAAACCGTCCAGTTCCTCGTCCGAGAACACCCGCGTGGCCATCGGCCCTCCCACCCCACTCGATCAACATAGACGGGACCACCGGTAACCGGACAGTTGGTGCGGACAGACGAAAATCCCCGAACTCCCGTCAGCAGAACGAGGGTTGCACTACTCTCCAACGCCCGTGAGGCGGGCAGGTCCCTAATCGCGCAGGTTCGCCATGGTCGGGTCGGCCTTGATCCGCTTCGAACTCCGTTCCGCGCCAAGCACCGCAGCCGACAGCTCGTCCGGCCACTCCTCGGGCTCGACCATCATCTGCTGCCCGACGGTGAGCACGGACATCAGCAGCCCCTTGGCGACCTGCTGCTGGAGCGCCTCGCGAATCCGGCCCTCCCGCGGCGTGATGTCCGCGGCCTTCCGTACCGCCCTCGCAGTCCCGGGCCAGATACGGGTGAGCCGGAGCGGACAGCGCCATCATCAGGTTCATCGCCTCGTGCGCGAGCCCGTCGCAGATCCGGTTCCACGTCTCCCGCGTCGTAGCCGCCCTCCTTGTAGTCGTCGATCGCGAGGGTGGCCCCCTCCATCAGCTCCCTCACCTTCGGGGCGACCTCGCCCAGGAGCTTCTGGATCTGCTCGTCACTCAGGTCGTTCAGCGGCGGCTCGTCGGCACTCAGCATGGCCGCGACGCTACCGAGCCACCCATGGTCACCGCGCCGTTTCCCCGAGATCAGCCCAGATCAGGGGCTGCCGCACGGCTTAACGTTGTTTTTTCGGCGAAAACTACTGGGACCCCGCTGACCGCGAACGCCGACTTGCCGCGGGTCACCCCGTAGTCGGTGCACACGATCGCTGCGGTGGCCGAGAACGACGCCTGCTTGCCACCGTTCGCGCCGAAGCCCCTGGGCTCCAGAGTCAGCGTGACCTGCTTGGTGACGTCCCTGATCGCCAGGTCGTCGTCCACCCCCGCAGACCGGCACGAGTACAGGTCCGGCCCGGCAGACAGGCTCGGGCTTGGCCCGGCGTGCCCGGCTACGCTTGCGCGCATGCGCTACACCGACATGCTCGAAGAGGTACGCCGCGCGGCAGCTGCCGCGGCCGCCGGAACGCGGTCGGCGCTCGCCCGCGAGACCCTGGGCAGGCTGCTGGCCGACCCCGAGGTGGACCGGGCGGCGGCCGACGACCTGGACGATGCCGCTCGGGCGGCCCTGCACGACCTGCGGATCCGGGTGTCGGCCGGGCCCAGGGTCGTTCGCGAGTCAACCGCGTCCGGGGCGTTCACAGCGTCCGGAGCGACCGAAGAAGCCACCCCCACGGCCGACAGTGCCGCCGCCGAAGCTGACGCAACAGCTCGGCTGCTGGCGACCGTTGACGCCGGCACCCTCGCGGACGGCGACATGGGCGCGGAACTGCTGGCAGCGCTGGAGGCCGCCGAGGCGTGGCGCGCGTACCTCGGTGAGGCCGCAGACCGTCACCTCGTGGATATCGCCAGGATCAGCCTGGCCGCCGCCGACTTCAGGCATCCGGCGCCGACAAGCGACATGCTCTCCTCGCCCGAGGTCGCGGCCGAATTCCAGCGCATCCAGGCAGCGTTGGCGCCGTAGCACCGAGCGCATGCGGGGCGACCGCTCCTCCACTCGCCACTCAAAAGGAAAGCCTGGCAGCCATCGCCTCGGCGAACCGCGTGGCACCGGTCTTGGCGAACGGCAGGCTGAGCGAGGGTTCGCACAACTCCGACTCTGCTGCGCAATTCAGCGGGCGCCCACGCATCGTGTCTCCGGGGACTCGGCCGCGCCCAGTCGGCCTGCTTCCGCGACGCGCTCGCGGGGTCGGATCGGCATGAAGCCGCCCCGTTGGGTAATTGCCTAAGGGCTGTCCCGTAAATGATCTCTGAGCCGCCTTGGGCGTGGTTGGCCGTTGTGCGGGCCGTGCGTCTATCCGGCGAGGGCGAGGTTGTGCATCCGGGCAATGCCGAGCATGGCGTGGTGGACTCCGTCGCCTTTGAGGCGGCAGTCGCGGAGGATCTTCCAGGTCTTCATGCGCGCGAAGACGTGCTCGACGCGGGCGCGGACCTGCTTGTGGGACTTGTTGTGTGCTTCCTTCCAGTCCGGAAGGTCTTCGCCCTTGCGTCGGCGGTGGGGCATGACGAGCCCGGTGCCGGGATAGCCGCCGTCGGCGATCGTGAGTGTTCTGCCGACGGCGGCTTTGGCGCCGGATTCCTCCCATGCCTTGCAGTCGTTGCGGTTTCCGGCAAGCGGCCGGCCCACCACGACGACCAGGCGGGTGTCGGCGTCGATGACGACCTGATGGTTGGTCGAGTACCGGTAATTCTTGGACTGCTCCGCCACCGTGTGGTCCCGGGTGGGGACCAGGGTGCCGTCCACGATGAGGACGGTGTCCTTGGCGAACCGCTTGCGGGGCTGGAGCGCGAGCATCGGCCCGAGGTGGTCGATGATGCGGTCCGCTGCCGACTTGGACACCCCGAAGAGCGGGGCGAGCTGGCGCATCGTCAAGTTTGTGCGCCAGTACGCCGCGACCAGCAGAGCCCGGTCCTCCAGCGGGAGGCTCCACGGCCGGCCCCTGCGGACCGCATCCGCACCCTCGCGCCGCAGTACGGTCACCAGCTTGCCGAACAGGCGAGGGCTCAGCCCGGTGAACGGGGCTATCCAGGACGGCTCCGACGCCGTGATCACACCAGCCACCGCAAGATCATCTCACCCGTGACCAGCAGTTACGGGACAACCCTTAGCCTCGCCGTTTCGGTTGAGATGAGGCCGGAAGCAGGGAGGAAAAACGAACGTGCCTTCTGAGCTGGGACGATGAACCTTGTCGAGGGGTTTTGTCAGTCCAAGCGGAAGGCACTTTCTGCGTGCAGGGTATCGAGAGCACAAGCTGCGCGATCGACTCGATCCTCCGGCGGGCGTAGGGTGCGGCGGCGCGGGCACCCTCGCTTAGGCTGGCCGTCTCATCGACGCACCGCGACGAGGATCAGCCCATGCGCAGCAGCACCAGAATCCGTCTGATAGAGCCCACCGACGCCGCCCCGATTGCCGCGCATCGAGTGCGGGGCTTCGAGGCTTTCCGGCCGTGGGAACCGGCCCAGCCGGCCGACTTCTTCACCCCGGCGGGCCAGGCGGAGCGGATCGACAGCCTGCTGGCCGGATACCGGGCCGGCACGGTCTGGCCGGGCGTAGTACTCGCCGACGACCAGGTGATCGGGCAGATCACCGTCGGGGGCATCCTGCCGCAGCCGCACCTGCGCCGCGGCTCCGTCGGATACTGGATCGCCAGCATCGCCCAGAATCAAGGGCACGCCGGGCACGCCGTCGGGCTTGTACTCCGGGTGATGACGGACGAACTCGGGCTGCATCGCGCCGAGGCGTCCACCAATCTGGAAAATCTGCCGTCGCAGCGGGTACTGCGCCGCAACGGGTTCAGCCCGTACGGCGTCGCGCACTCCTCGATCTTTCTCGACGGGAGCTGGCGGGACGGGCTGCTGTGGGAGCGGATCCTCGGCGACTAACCGCGCCGGTTTCGGTTGAGATGAAGCCGGAAGCGGGGAGGAAATACGAAAGTTCCTTCTGAGCTGGGACGATGAACCTTGTCGAGGGGTTCTGTCGGTCCAAGCGGAAGGCACTTCCTGCGTGCAGGGTATCGGTTCTCGTCCCAAGCTCCACGTCTCCACTGACGGTTCGGGGGTCGTCGGGCACGCGGGCGCACGTTTGCTGGCGGATCTTGCCGATGCCACCGGTCTGACCACCGCCTACTCCACTGCGCTCAGGCCGCTGCGACCGCGTGGCACCGGGCACGATCCAGGTCGGACCGCCACCGATCTCGCGGTGATGCTCGCCGACGGCGGTGAGGCGATAGCGGATCTGGCCGTGCTGCGGGACCAGGGCGAGGTATTCGGACCGGTCGCCTCCACACCTACCGCCTGGCGGTTGCTCGACGACACCGACGGGGCAGTACTCGCTTCGCTGCGAGCGGCCCGCGCCTCAGCCCGGGAAGTCGCCTGGATGCAGGCCGCCGAGACAGGCCCGGGCATGCCCGCCGTCCAGGCCGGCGGACGTGAACTTCCCGGCCTGGTCCTGGACCTCGACGCCACGCTGGTCACCTCCCACTCGGAAAAGGAACAGGCCGCGCCCACTTACAAAGGCGGCTTCGGCTTCCATCCACTGCTGTGTTTCCTCGCGAACACCGGCGAGGCCATGTCCGGCCGACTGCGGCCCGGCAACTCCGGAGCCAACACCGCCGCCGACCACATCGCGGTGCTGGACGACGCCCTCGCACAGATCCCCGACGCTCACCGGTACGGCACTCAGATCCTGGTCCGCGCCGACAGCGCCGGATCCGCAAAAGCCTTCCTCACCCACATCCGGACCTTGCGCGAGCACGGGTTGAACCTGCGGTTCTCGGTCGGATACGCCATCACCGAGCCACTCCGTCGCGCAATCCGCTCACTGCCCGAAGCTCTCTGGCATCCCGCCCTGGACCAGAACGGGACACTGCGCGACGGCACCGAGGTCGCCGAACTGACCGGCATGGTCGACCTCGCCGGTTACCCGGTCGGCACCCGCGTCATCGTGCGGCGCGAACGACCGCACCCCGGCGCCCAACTGTCCCTGTTCGATCACGACGAGGGCCTGCGACACCAGGTGTTTCTCACCGATACCCCTTACTCCGGCGGCGGCTCCGCACAGTTCCTTGAGGTCCGCCACCGCGGACACGCCACCGTCGAGGACCACATCCGGTGCGGCAAGAACACTGGCTTCGGCCGCTTCCCCTCCCGCCATTTCGACGTCAACGCCACCTGGCTCGAACTCAGCCTCACGGCGATCGATCTCCTCGCCTGGGCCCGCGTCCTCCTGCTGGATGGCGAACTCGCCGCCGCCGAACCCAAGAAACTTCGCTACCGGCTGCTGCACGTTGCCGCCCGCCTCACCCGCGGCGGACGCCGCCTCCGCCTGCGGATTCGGCGACCTGGCCCTGGAGACACGAACTGGCCACGGCTTTCCACCGCCTTGCCGCACTGCCCCGACCAGTTGACTGACCTGCGGCCCCCCGCCCGCCCACGATCCGAAGGACCCGGAGAACCCGACCATTGCGCCGGGACTCCACCATGCCCAGGCAACAGAATCGCCTCGACCACCCAACAGTCGGTGACCAACGCAGCCGCCTCAGCCCAACCGAAACGGCGAGGTTAGAGTCTTCCGGTCGGCGCCTGCCGCTTCTCAACGGCCAGTCCTTGACCTCGCTGCAACTACCCATCTGCGAGGCTTCCGATGACGAGGCATCACCAGGGGTTCACGTTGTTCACCCTGTCGGCCTTCCCCGTGACCTGTAGCTCCCGGATGGAACGGGAGCCCTTGGGCCTGGAGACCTGAGCTTCGCACCCCGCCGTTACCAGCGACGCACGTCAGGCCGGGGACAGATCCTCGAACACTGATCCGTAACTACACCTTCGGCATCAGCCGAACCTCCTTCGATGAAGCTCACTCAACTCGTGCGACTTTCGTGTCGCACCCCCGGCTCGGAGTACTACGACGGCTCCGCCCCATCCCGGCCCGATCGGCCGACGATGGGCCCAGCCTCGAACACCGCTGGACGCGTTGTCTGAGGTCAGGACCGGGACGGTTCCCGTGTTCACTCGTTGTTCGATCGACGGAGGAGAAGCCCGGCTATACCCCCGCGGCCTCGCCACGGCTACCCCGCAGCACTTCGCCATGGCCTCCCCGAACGGCCTGTAGCCACCGTCCGAGAAGTTCCCCGCCCCAGGTACAAGGCGGGGACACACCGATTCCAGCCCACATCCACCAGGTTCGAGCTGGCGTCGAGTAAGGGGGCGTCAGCACCGGTTCCTCGCGTACTCCTTTCCGTCTTGCTTGCCGGACCCGCACCATCTGGCAGTGCTGGCACGTCCCGGCTTTGTCAGGGCCGCTTGCCACCCTCCCCGGCACCTCCCGGGTCGGGCTGCCCCCAGCTTCAACCGCCCTGCTGCGACAGGACGGTGGTGGTTTTGCACCTCCACTCGAACAACGTGCGCTCGACAGGCTGGCACCGCCAGTCCGGCGGCCTTGTCGACGTTGACCGCCGCGTTGATGTCGCGATCGAGGACGGACCCGCACGCCCCGCACGCCCAGGTGCGGACATGGAGGGGCTTGGGCCCGTCCTTGACGCCGCACACGCAGCAGACCTGTGAGGTCGGCTCGAACCGCCCGATGCGGTGAAAGGACCGGCCGAACTTCGCGGCCTTGTACTCCAGCATCGCGACGAGCGCAGACCATCCGGCGTCGTGGACGGATTTGGCCAGGCGTGTACGGGCAAGTCCCCCGACCGCCAGGTCCTCCACAGCAGTCGCTTGGTTCTCGCGAATGATCCGTGTGGAGAGCCGGTGGTGGAACTCGCGCCGCGCGTCGGACACCTGCGCGTGAGCACGGGCGACCTTGACGCGAGCCTTGGTCCTGTTGTTCGACCCCCTGGCCTTGCGGCTGAGGTTCCGCTACGCCCTCTTCAGCCGCCTCTCGGCCCGGCGCAGGAAGCGCGGGCTTGCGATCTTCGTGCCGTCGGAAAGGATCGCGAAGTGCGACAGGCCCAGGTCGATGCCGACCACGGCATCCGTCTCCGCATCCTGGCGAGGTCGGTCGCCGGGTCGGCCACGTCGCCGATCTTCGGCAGGCGCAGCTTCCCGCCCGGCGTGATCCTCCACCCGGCGTTCGCGGTGAAGCGGATCGCCTGCCGGTTGTCCTTGCGGGACTTGAACCGGGGTACGCCCATGCGCGGGCGCTTGCCCTTGAGGCCGTCGAAGAAGTTCCGGTACGCAGTGGTCCAGCTCTCCAAGCTGGTCAACTCCCTCAAGGGAGTCTCCGCCCGGCTGCTGCGCAAGGAATCCGACAGTCACGTCCGCCGGCACCTGTGGAGTGGACACTTCTGGTCCGGCTCGTACTTCGCCGGCAGCTGCGGCGGCGCACCGCTGACCGTCGTCAAGCAGTACATCGAGAACCAGAAGCAGCCCATCTGACCGTCACCCCGAAGCCGCAGCGAACTCCGCCGCTTCGCGGCCCCGGGCCAAGGATGCGTCTCACCCCCGCCCTGAAGGATGGAGCACTGGCCGAGATCAAGAGGTAGATGAGATCGGTCTCGCCCTCCAGGTCGATCGCATCGAGGTAGGGCTGCAGCATCAACTGGCTGCCCTCACCGCCCAGCTCCTGCTCCGCCTGGTCTCCGGCCGCACACGCGGGCCGCTTTCCTCACCGGCCGCGAGGAGACCAGCCGGGCCCGTCTCTCGTACCGCCGGGCGGAGGAGATCTTCAAGGAGTCCACCCGGCTGCTGGCCAACCCGCTCGCCGCACCCGGGGACATCGATGACCTTGAGGGGTGGACACTGCACCGGCTGAGACATGGCGCGTTGACACACGACACCGAAGGCGGTACGTCCACGCCAATGCTGTTGGCCCGCTCCCGGCACGCTTCCGTGCGTTCCCTGGAACGCTACGCTCGCCCCGGAGTCGACGCGGTCGCCCGGCACGTCGCCGGGCGTGACCCCGCAGCCCGCCGCAACGCGCCCCGTTGACCGCGAACCCGGTAAGGAGGATGGCCCGCATGGATTTCCGACCGGTTGAGCGCGTCTCAGGAGCGTTTCAGCAGTCGCTGTCTGCCGAGGAGTTCGAAGCTGGGGATGGCGGTGTGGCTCACGGTGCCGGTGCGGGCCGGAAGTGCCGGTGCGGTTCGTGGTGCCGGTTCAGCACTGCACGGTGAGCCGGGCCCGGTCGAAGCGCCGGGCCGCGAGGTCCTCCGGGCGGATCAGCCAGTAGAGGGCGCGGTCGTCGCCGTACGACGTCTCTGTGGCCGCGTCGATCTCGAACTGGGCGAGCAGCAGCCAGCGTTGGGCCTCCTCGTCGTGGAACCGGTCGCCCCAGGAGTGGGTGTCGCCCAGGTCCGGATACGTCACCTCGTACTCCACCGGGCCCTGGATGGGCAGGGCGTGGCCGCCGAACTGGTGCCCGATGTGTCCGCGGAGGCGATTGAAGGCACGGAGGAAGGGCCTGAGCTCGGCGGGGGCCCTGCGAGGGTCGGGCCAGTCGCCGCCGTCGCCTGTGTCACCGAGCAAGGCGGCCCGGACCGGGGGCAGTCCCAGGTCGGGCGCGCTCTGCTCGGGCTCCGCAACGAGTCCCACGCGCGGCTGGGCGCGCAGTTGGGGCGGCGTCGGGGCGGGGGAAACAGGTGTGCCGTGCGGGATGTGCAGCACCCGCTGCCCCATCTGGCCTTCGGGCGTGTCGAGCGAGACGAAGGCGTCGCTGTCGGCCTGGCCGTCGAAAGCGAAGAAGAGCAGCGCGCCGCCCCGGGGAAACGGTTCCACCAGCGCCTCGCGGGGCAGCGCCGCGCAGTCCACGGAGGCGACGAAGGACAGGGGCCCGTGCGGCGGCCACTCCGGCCATGCGACATCGGCCGGAAGGTCCGGGACCCCGCCGAGGACCGCCACGGCCTCCTCGCCGTCTACGGCCCGGCGGAGGCGGGCGGAGGGTCTGAGCAGGGCCGTCCAGCGCGAGGCGAGTGCCTCGGGCAGATGGTCGGCTGCGAGGCTGGAGTACCGGTCTTCGATCATCGGAGGAGCGTACCTCCGGCTGCTCGGGATCGGAGCAATCGCGGCGACGTCCGGGTAGGACAGGCGCCCGGCGGCCTGCGCCTCGCGACGGAAGGCCGCGCTTCCCGCACCGGAACCCCCTGCCGTGGACATCCTCGACCGTGCCATCCCGCTCACTCAGCACCCCACCGCACGGTTCCTTCTCGACCTGCGCCAGGCCCGCGTGCCGGCCGTCCTCGACAAAAGCGGCCGGTGCCGCCGCGCGTTGGAAGGAATCCCCCGGCCCTGACCGCGAGGCGAAGCTGGACCGGATCGAGGAGGTCCTTCGCCGCTTCCCCGGCCGGGTTTTCGCCTTCGACGAGTTCGGCCCGCTCGGCATCCGGCCCACCCCAGGCTCGTGCTGGGCCGAACGGAAACATCCCGACCGGGTGCCCGCCACCTACCACCGCGCTCACGGGGTGTGTTACTTCCACGGCTGCTACTCGGTCGGCGACGACCGTCTGTGGGGCGTCAACCGCCGCCGCAAGGGTGTCGCGAACACGCTGGCCGCGCTGAAGCCGGTCCGCGCCGCCCGTCCCGACGGCGCCCCGATCTACGTGATCCTGGACAACCTGTCCGCCCACAAGGGCGCCGGCATCCGCCGCTGGGCGAAAAAGCACAAGGCCGAGTTGTGCTTCACCCCGACCTACGCCTTGTGGGCCAACCCGATCAAGGCGCACTTCGGACCTCTGCGGCAGTTCACCATCGCCAACTCGAACTATCCCAACCACACGGTACAGACCCGGGCACCGCACGCCTACCTACGCCGGCGCAACTCCAACACCCGCCACCCCGACATACTCGCCGCACAACGCCGAGAACGCACCCACATCCGCGGTGAGAAAGGCATCCGCTGGGGAGGGCGGCCCATCCTCAAGGCCGTGACCTGAGCCCGCCCGCGCATGCGGCACACCGCACACGCTTCCCGGATCACCGCCTCGGGCGGCGGCCATCGCCGTCGAGGGCTTCAGCGAGTTCGACACGCAACTGGTTACGGGTGCGCACCAGAATCCGCCCGAGCATGTTCTTGCCGTTCCCGGTCCTGCCCCGACCCCAGTAGTGATCGGTGGTGGTGTCTTCGACGATCTCTTCGCCGCCTGTGGACAGCAGAATGTCACGGATATCGGCATGCGTGCGGAACTTGGCTACCACCGCACGTCGCATCACGTCGTCCTTGACCCGCTCCCAGTCCCTCCGCAGAGGCTTGGACGAGTCACGGCCCAACTCCGCTGCCCGCAGCGGCGTACGCGCACGCCGGACGAGATCCGCGTGACGAGTGCCCTTGAACTTCTGCGCCTGGAAGTAGTGCTCCGAGGTCGGCCACCAGACCCCGTCGAGGTCGAAGCCGTGATCGGAGAAGTTCGAGAAACACCCATAAGGGACTTCATCGGCGCCATAGAAGTAAATCGCCATACGAGCCTCACGGGTGTTCCGGAAAACCGCACCGTGTCAGGCATGCCCCAGCCGCCGCAACCAGATTTCTTCGCCAGGCCCGGCCCTTCAGTGCACCAGCGCCCCGGCGACCCTTCCCGGCCACAGCACTAGCTCCGTACTTCGCGGGTGGCTGGTTCGGGGGTGCCGGGAGTGTCCGTTGGGGTCGTGGCCGCGTTGGGCGGGGTGTGACGAAGTCTTCCCGGTCCCTGCGGCCACGGACGGTGCGTCCTCGCATGGAGTGCGTGGTCAGCGCCGTGGTGGAGAAGCGTCTGGGCGCTCTGCCTGTCGCTGCCGAGTTTCCGCGCCGGCTGGATCGGGGCCCTTGTACTGGTTCCCCGGAAGACCGTCCAGGCAGGGAGCTGGATCGTGTTTCGTAGCGGGCCGCACCGATCACGGAGTGGCGATGTGGTTGGGTGCGGCGTGGTCCCTTGTGACGGGTGAAGTTCGAGAGAATGCTTGACGGATACAATCGGCGCTGTGTCCTCTGTCCTGCCGTTCTTGAGAACTGGTGCCCCATCGGTACTGCTCGCACCAGCGGTGTCTGGCCAGCTCGTGGAGCGCCTCGGGTTCCAGCCCTACCAGCCGTTGCCGGGTTCCGACCCGGCCACGGACGGCTGGCCCGTCGGCACGATGCTGGACCCCGGCCATGTGACCTACCGGCTCTCTGACGGGGCTGTCGAGATCGGTGACCGCGACGGCGTACTCCGGTGGCCCGCACCTGCCGAGCGGACCTGGCGAGTGATCGCCCGGTCGCCCCTGCGGCGGTGGATCAACTTCGTCGGCATCGACGGCTACGACGGCGAACCTGTCGACCACGGTTTACTCCTCTCCGCGGCGCGGGCTGGTCGTGTCGTCGCCGGTTTCGTCAGCCCGGTGGCGGGGCCCTGAACCGAGGCAGTGAACCATCCGTCGCCGCGATGGCGGACGAACAAGCCGATACAGCTGCTGTCAGACATCCCGTGCCGTAGCGGTGTCAAACTGCGGCTGGGAGGGTCCCATGGTGTGACCAGGCGGTAGCCTCGTCGTAGAGGGTGCGGGTCCTGATGCAACCGTGGAGGATGCCGACGAGGCGGTTGCCGAACTGGCGCGGGGCGGGGTTGTAGTCCAGGGCCCGGGCTCGTTGCTTGTCGTAGTAGCGGCGAGCGCCGGGCGAGATCTGCAGCGAGCAGAACGCCTGACGTTGCAGGGCGTCCACGAGCCGGTTGTTGCGGACGAAGCGGGCCTGGACGCTGTGTGTCCTGCCGGAAGCCGTCTCGGGCGGCGGTCCCGGTGCGGTCCCGTTCGGGCCGGCCGGGGCCCGCGTGTCGTGCACGGCCCCGGGCCGGGGCTCAGATAGTGAGGTGCTGCTTGGTGCCGGAGCCTTCGGCAGTCGTCTTCGGGGTGATGCCGTGCTGCTCGTCTTCGGGGCGGCCTTTCTTGGGCAGGAGGAAGGTGATCGCGAAGAAGACCACCAGTAGGCATGCCTGGACGATCAGCGCGCGGTGGAAGCCGCCGGTGAAGTCACCGGTCTTGGCCTGGGCGAAGAACACCGAGCCGAAGACCGCGACGCCGATGGAGCCGCCGACGGCCTGGACCGCCGACAGGACCCCGGAGGCGGAGCCGATCTCGTCGTCGTCGACCGCGGCCAGGATGAAGCTGAACAGGGCGGCGATCACCATGCCGGCGCCGATGCCCGACACCGCCACGCCGGGAGCGATGTCCCAGATCGAGAACGAGGCGGCGTCGAGGCCGTCGAGCTCGAACCACAGCACGGCTGCGCCGGCCAGCTGGACCAGCGGTCCGATCTGGAGCACCTTGCGGCCGATCCTGTCGGCGAGGAACGCGCCGCTGATGGCGCCGCCGATCGCGGTTCCCACCGCGAGGGGCAGGTTGCCCAGTCCCGCGTTTCCGGCGGTGAAGTGCTGGCCGATCTGGAGGAACAGGGTCAGCACGAGCTGGGTGCCGATGAGCCCGCCGAAGAACAGGGCGATGCCTCCGAGGCCGACGGTGAAGGCGGGCTTGCGCAGCAGGCCCGGGGTCACCAGTGGCTCGCGGCCCGCGGCGGCCGTGCGGCGCTGCTGGAGGGCGAAGAGGGCGAACCCGATCGCCGAGGCGGCCATGGACAGCCACGTCCACAGCGGCCAGCCGTTCTCCTGGCCCTGGTTGAGCGGCAGCACCAGCAGGGCGCAGGACGCCACGACCAGGGCGGCGCCGGTCATGTCGACCCGGACCGTGCGGTCGCCCGCCTTCTTCGGCACGAATTTCGCGGCGACGATCAGTGCCGCGATGCCGATGGGCAGGTTGATCAGGAAGACCGAGCGCCAGCCCAGGCCGAAGAAGTCGCCCTCGATGAGGAAGCCGCCCAGGACCGGGCCGATGATGCCGCCCAGGCCGAGGACGGGGCCGAAGATCGCGAAGACCTTGGTGAGCTCGGGGCCGGAGAAGTTCTCGCGCAGCAGGCCCAGGCCCTGGGGCAGCAGCATCGCTCCGGCGGTGCCCTGCAGCAGGCGGAAGGCGATCAGCGACTCGATGTTCGGCGCGATAGCGCACAGCAGCGAGGCAGTGGTGAAGGCCGCGAGTCCGATCAGGAACATCCGGCGCCGGCCGTAACGGTCGCCGAGCCGCCCGCCGAGCGCCAGGCCGGCGCCCAGGGTGAGGGCGTAGCCGCCGATCACCCACTGCAGCCCGACCGAGCCGGCGCCAAGAGATCTCTCCAGGTCCGGTCCGGCGACGTTGACGATCGAGGCGTCCAGGAGGTCCATGATCTCCGCGACGATCATCACCGCGAGGATCAGCCAGCGCCACCGGTAGGGCTCGGTCGTCTCCTCGGGGGTGGGGGACGGGTCACGCATTCCAGATACCTCCATGGTGAAGTAATTCCATTATGAAGGTAAAGTGGTGGCGGTAGGTTGTCAAAGCGGATGACCGTGCGGACCGTGTGACAGGAGAGAAGGGCGGAGGCGTGGAGGAAGCAGTGCGTGACGGGGTCGCAGAGCAGCGTGAGCGGCTGATGGAATCGCTGAGGATCTACGGCGGCCACTACGCCGAGCTCAGCCGGCGCTTCGCCGCCTGGCTGGGCCTGCACTCCACGGACGCGACCGCAGTCCTGCAGATCGCCGCCGCCGAGGAGCGCGGCACCCCCCTGTCGCCGGCGCGGCTGAGCGAGCGGATCTCCCTGTCCACCGGCGCCACCACCGCGCTGCTGAACCGCCTCGAAGCGGCGGGGCACATCACCCGCGCCCGCGAGCACTCCGACCGGCGCATCGTCACGCTGCGCAGCGGCGGGCACATCCAGGAGAGGGCGGACGAGTTCTTCGGCCCGCTCGCCCACCGCCTCGACGCCGCGATGTCGCCCTACCCGCCCCAGTTCCTCGAACAGGTCGAAGCGTTCATGGCCGACCTGAACACCACCATGGACAGCCACCTCACGGAACAGAACGCAGTGACACCGCACTCCCCCCGCACTCCCTGATGGACGAACTCCCTGACCGGCTCGCCGGCCCCGACCACCGGCGTCGGCCGCTGACTCGGCGTCGCCCCGGCCCTGTTCACCCGGCCGTGGCGGGGCACCCGGGGTGGTCGAGGTCGCACGCCGCAGCTTCGACCACCCTGAAGCGTGTGCCGCTACTGTCCGGTTCCGGCCTGGTCCTGCGGGTCGAGCTTGGCGAAGTCGACGTCCAGGTGCTGCTCGTACGCCTCCGGCGCCAAGTCGAGCTCGTGGGTGGAGTACTCGCCGAATCGCATGATCTTCTCGGTCAAGTAGGGCGAGACTGAGACCTCCGCCAGGTCCTCCGGCTCGACCTTCCAGCCCTCGGCCTGCAGCTCGCGCACCGCCTGGGCGATGTCCAGGATGTTGTGGAAGATCAGGCAGTTCCTGAGCAGGGCGTTGAACTTGACCGCCTTCCCCTGCTCGACCGGGTCGTTGTCGGTGATGACGCCCCGGTTGCCGAAGCGCACCCAGTCGCTGAAGCCGTTGAACGCCTCGATACCTTGTTGGTCGCGGCCGTCACCCGGCCGCGCAGCGGCGCGTCCGAGAGATAGCGCAGCATTCCGTGGAATCTGTATTGTCAACTCAGCACTCCTCGAACGCGGCCCAAGCGCCGTCGAGGAAGGGGGCCTGGATGCCTGTCTGCTGCTCGGCCCATCGGAAGGCTGCCTCGGCCCTGTCCATCACCAAGGCCGCGTAGGCGCTGTCAAGGAGATCAGTCTCGTTCGTGAGATCTGTCCTGCCCTGCGCTTCGAGGGCCTGTCGAAGCGACTTCCTGGACCTCTCGTCTCCGTGGAGGAGGTAGTTGCGCCACGCGTCAAGCTCGTTGAAGAACCTCCGGTGCTCACTTGGAAGGCCGAACTTGTTATTACGTCCGAGTTCGCGGGCGGCGTTGCGAAGCCCGCCCCATCGGTCGATCCATGTGCCGCTCGGCCTGACGCCGGCCTGGAGAAAGACCCAGTTGACGTATGCCTCGCCAGCCCCCTGGGCCAGGACCAGCGTTGCGATCACGGCATCTTTCTCGCGCTGCCTGCGTTCGATTCCGGAACGGCCTTCCGCCTGCTCCTGATCCGCTTCTCCCACGAACCGCCGAGCGGCGATTGCGCGTGCCTTGGCCTGCCGGAAGAGGACCTGACTGCCGTTGTAACCATGCGTCATGCCCGTCATCGTCGCAGTCCACATTGTCCGGGATCCATGGCCTGGGTGGTGACGTCCAGGATCGGCAGTAGCGTCGACGGCGGACGGCTCCGTGGGCGCACCTGCCGGCCGCGCCCCAGGGCCTCCCGCTGCCCCCTGGCATCAGCCGCCCGTATCCCGCCGCACCACCGAGGAGTCCCCGTGTCCACACCCGCCGCTCTGCCCCTCGACCTCCTCCTCGCCGGGGGCACCGTCGTCGACGGCACCGGCGCCGCCCCGGTCCGCGCCGATGTGGGCGTACGGGGCGGACGCATCGTGCATGTCGGGCCAACGCCCCCGTCGATGGCCGCCGGCGCCGCCCGCGTCAGCGACGTCACGGGGCTCACCGTCACCCCCGGCTTCATCGACCTGCACTCGCACGCCGACTTCACCGTGCTGGACACCCCCGACGCCGAGGCATGCCTGCGCCAGGGTGTGACCACGCTGGTCACCGGCAACTGCGGCCTGTCGACCTTCCCCTACCCGGACGCCGCGGTCGGAACGCCTGGCCAGTGGAGGGACCTCGCGGGCTTCGGCGCCGCCGTCGCCGCCGCGAGGCCGGCCGTCAGCATCGCTCCCCTGGTCGGCCACGGAGCACTACGCGCGGCCGTCCTCGGCGACGAACGCCGCACGGCCACCGACGAGGAACTCGCCACGATGCGAGCCCTGCTCGCCACGGCGGCGGAACAGGGAGCCCAGGGCCTGTCCACCGGGCTGATCTACGCGCCCGGCTCCTTCGCGGACCCGCGCGAGATCGTGGACCTGGCGACCGAGACCGCCGCCCACGGGCTGCTGTACGCCACCCACATGAGGGATGAAGGCGACGCCCTGCTGGAGGCCGTGGGCGAGGCACTCACCGTGGGAGGGGCCAGCGGGGTACGCCTCCAGGTGTCCCACCTCAAGGCGATGGGCCCCGCCAACCACGGCAAGGTGAAGGCCGCGCTCGCACTTATCGACGAGGCCGCGGCGGACGGCGTGGACGTGGCCTGCGACGTGTACCCCTACACCGCCTCCTCGACCCGGCTGACCTCCCGGCTCCCCCAGTGGGCCATGGACGGCGGATCCGGCGCCCTGCTGGAGCGCCTGGCCGCCCCGGAGGCCCGGAAGCGAATCCTCGCCGACGTGCGCCGCAACGTGGGCCGTACCTTCCTGCCCGAAGGGGTGATCATCGCGCAGGTGCTGCCCGGCCCGTACAGCGACCGGGCCGGCGACAGCATCGCGGACATCGCCCGGGACGAGAACGTCGAGCCCGCAGAGGCCGTCCTGCGGGTGCTGGCCGCCCACTCCGGAGAAGCGCTGCTCGTGAACCACGCGATGGCCGAAGACGACGTCGGCACCGTCCTGCGGTACCCGGGCAGCTGCGTGGCCAGCGACGGCTGGGTACTGCACGCTCCGGGGGACGGGCATCCGCACCCAAGGAACTTCGGCACCTTCGCCCGGGTCGTCGGACGGTATGTACGCGACCGCCGGATCCTCGAACTCGCCGAGGCCGTCCGCAAGATGACCTCGCTCCCCGCCTCACGCCTGGACCTGCCGGATCGCGGAACACTCGCCCCCGGCCAGGTCGCCGACATCGCCGTGCTGGACCCCGCGCGTGTCAGCGACACGTCCACCTTCAACTCCCCCTGGCAGTACGCGGTCGGCGTACGGGACGTGTACGTGGCCGGCGAACCGGTCCTCGCCGACGGCCGCGCCACGGAACTCCGCCCCGGCCGGATGCTGCTCCGCACCCCCGGGCTCCCGGCCTGAACCGAGGCCGACGTGCTGCTCGGACCGCCGCCGGGGGGTGCGGTCCGAGCAGCACGCCGAGGTGACCGCCCTCGCCCCACGGCACCTCGGGTGCCGGGCGGCACCCGAAGGACACCGTACGGTGGGCCGCCCGTAGATCCGGAGCACCGCCCTGTCCCGTTCAGTGGCCGGTGACCACCTTCACCAGCACCACGCCCAGGCCGATCACCGCGTTCGCGACTCCCGCCACGCTCGACAGCAGCACGCCGTCGCCCATCCGCCGTCCGCCGGCGAAGCCCCACCCGGCCAGCGAGCAGACGTCCACGCCGACGGCGATCCACAGCGCGGTGGACAGGCCGACGGCTCCGGCCGCCGACAGCGCGACCATCAGCAGCGGGCCCACCGCGCAGGACAGCAGCGGACTGCTGACGAACGCGAGGTGCCTCAGGTCACGGCGTACGGGCATGCGTCTGTGGATCACGCGGTGGGCCTGGGTGTCGGCGACCAGAGTCGCCAGCCACAGGCCCACCGCCGTCCCGGTGATGTAGAGCGCCGCTGTCCGGTGCCGGGTGTGCGCGTTCTGCGCCATGCCGACGACCACGGCCAGCATGGTGATCGCCGCGTAGATCCGTTCCTTGAGGCGCTCGCTCAGGGCTTCGAGCACCAGGGCGGAGGACTCCCGCTCACCGGACGGCGAGGACCCCGCGTCATCGAGATCGCTCATGCCTGGACCTTACGGTCCTGGACCGGACGCGGGGTCGCACGACGCGCGTGGCATCCGGGTGCGTCGCGGGTCCGGCACGCCGGTGAGCGGGTCGCTGCCGGACTCACCGGTGTCCGGCCGGTCCGCCGGCGAGCCTCGGGTCAGGCTTGGGGCGTCCAGACCTTGGGCCAGTCGAGGCCGCGCAGCTTGGCGTCCAGGCCGCCGTCGCTGTACATGACCGTTCCGACGCAGTAGGCGGACTTGGCGGACAGCAGGAAGAGCACGAGTTCCGCGACCTCTTCCGGGGTGCCCGCGCGGCCCGCCGGGATGGACGCGAGGAACGTCTCGATACCGGCGGCGATCTGGGGGTCCTTCCGGCCGGCCTGGGTCATCGGGGTGTCGATGAAGCCCGGTGCGATGGCGTTGAGGCGGATGCCGTCCTTGATGTAGTCGGCGGCCCGGGTGCGGGTGTAGTAGGCGACGGCGGCCTTGGTGGCCGGGTAGGTGAGGACACCGCCGTCGTCGGTCAGCGAGTCGGCGAGGGCGCGCGCCGCCTCTTCGCCGCCCGCCAGGCATGCCTCGGCCAGCTTCGGGTTCCAGCCGGGCTGGGTGGTGATGGAGTTGGAGGAGGCGAGGACCACGGAGGATTCCCCCGCGGCGGCCAGCGAAGGGCGCAGCTGTTCCAGCAGTCCGATGGCTCCGAAGTAGTTGACGGAGACCAGCAGGCTCGCGGGGCGCCCGGCGCCGCCGGAGATTCCGGCGAATGGTACGAATCCGTCGAGCCGCCCGCCGGTGAGGCGGGTGACCTCGACCGCCGCGGCAGCCCTGCCCTCGGGGGTGCCGAGGTCGGCCTCCACGTCGGTGCCGCGCAGGTCGACGCCGATGACGCGGTGTCCTTGCTCGGTGAGCAGGGAGGCGATGGATGCGCCCATGCCGGAGGCGGCTCCGGTGACGGCGATGGTTCCCATGACGGTGTTCTCCAGGTGGTTCGGTGCGGGGGTAGGGGTTGAGGGGTGCGGTAAAGGAGCCGCCCGGCGTCCCCGGAACGGGGCGCCGGGCGGAACGGGTCCCCGGACGTCTGACGGCCAGCCGTGTGGAGGCGGATCTCACACCGCCTGGCTGGGCGGCTCCTGCTGTCCTGCGTCGGGGGAGCCCGGCGTGTGGGGCTAGCGGAGTTTGATCGCTCCGCCGTCGGCCATGACGGTCTGTCCGGTCATGTACTGTGCGTCGTCGCTCGCGAGGAAGGCGACGATCGGGGCGACGTCCCGGTCGGGGTCGCCGAAGCGGCCCAGGGGCACCTTGGCGGCGGACTCGGCGTACTGTTCGGGCCGTGCCTCGGCCCAGGCTGCCACGCCCGCGGTCAGGGCCATGGGGCAGACGACGTTGACGCGGATGTTGTGCGGGGCCCATTCGTTGGCGACGACGCGGCTCAGGCCGCGGATGGCTTCCTTGGTGGCGGCGTAGGAGGCCTGGTTGGGCTGGCCGTCGAGGCCGGCGCCGGAGGCGAAGTTGATGACCGTGGCGTTGCCGGTCTTCTTCAGTTCGGGCAGGGCGGCGAGCATGAAGTTGCGGGTGGCGTAGAGGCTGGTGTCCATGGCGAGGTTCCAGTCGTCGTCCGTCTGTTCCTCGAAGGGCTTCTGGCGGGACACGCTGGCGTTGTTGACCAGGACGTCGAGTTTTCCGTACCGCTCGGCCGCCAGAGCCACCGCTTCGTCGGCGACCGCGCGGTCGGAGACGTCGCCGCGCAGGAAGGCGACCGCGTCGCCGAGCTCGCGGGCGAGGGCCTCTCCTGCGTCCTGCTGCAGGTCGACGACGACGACCCGGGCGCCGCGGGCGACGAACTGTTTCGTGATGGCGCCGCCGATGCCGGAGGCTCCTCCGGTGACGATGGCCGACTTCCCCTGCAGGGTGAGGGAACTCATGGGCTGCTTCCTTTCAGCGGGTGCCTGCGGTGCAGGCTGTCGGGGCGGTGGCCCCTGGTGTGAGTGGCGAGGCGGGCCGGCCGGGCCCGAAGGGGGCCGTGCGGTCGTGCCGCCGCCTCGCCGGTGCCGGCCCAGGGCTGGGCGGCGGGTCAGTGGGTGCGGGCGGGTTCCGGAGTGTCCGCCGGGGCGGGCACGGTGTTCTGCGGGGCGGTGGAGTGTCGCAGCCGCGGGATCGCGAGGGTGAGGAGGAGGCCGAGGGCCGCGGCGAGCATCGCCACGACGTAGGTCATGCGGAAGCCGTGTTCGCTCGGTACGGAGGCCGGGCCGAGCTGCATGGTCATGTTCGCGAGCATCGCGGCCATCACCGCGCTCGACACGGACGTTCCGATCGACCGCATGAGCGCGTTGACACCGTTGGCGGACGCCGTCTCGGTCACGGGCACGGCGCCCATGATCAGGGCCGGCATCGCGGCGTAGGCGATGCCCACACCGGCGCTGACGATCATCGACATGACGATGATCTGCCACACCTCGGACATCAGGAGCAGCCCGGCACCGTAGCCGGCGCCGATCACCGCGACACCGATCAGCAGCGAGACCCGGGCACCGTGCCGCGCGGTGATCCGGGCGGAGACGGGTGACAGGGCCATCATGATCAGTCCGCCCGGGGCGAGCGCCAGGCCCGCCGCGAGGGTGGACTGTCCGAGCCCGTACCCCGTGGCCTCGGGCGACTGGAGCAGTTGCGGAAGGGTCAGGGACATCGCGTACATGGCGAAGCCGACCAGGATCGAGGCGAGGTTGGTGAACAGCACCGGGCGCCGGACGGTGACCCGCAGGTCCACCAGCGGCTGTGGGGCGCGCAGCTCGTACCAGCCCCAGAGCACCATCACCGCCAGGCCGCCGGCAAACAGGCCGAGGGTGGTGCCGCTGGTCCAGCCCCAGTCGCCGCCCTTGGTGACGGGCAGCAGCAGGAGCACCAGGCCGGCGGCCAGACCGGCGGCGCCGGGCGTGTCGAAGCGGCCGGGCGACTGGTTCGGGGATTCACGCAGCAGGGCTGCCACGAGGGCGAGGCAGATCGCTCCGAGGCCGGCGGCGAGCCAGAACAGCACGTGCCAGTGGGCGTACTGGACGATGGCGGCCGCGACCGGCAGTCCTATCGCGCCGCCCACACCGAGGGTGGCGCTGACCAGCGAGACGGCGCCGCCGACGCGGTCGGCGGGCAGTTCGTCACGCAGGATGCTGATGCCGACCGGGATGACACCGGTGGCCAGCCCCTGCAGCACCCGCCCCGCGATCACCGGGACCAGGCTGTCGGACACGGCGCAGATCACGGAACCGGCGATGAGCGAGAGCAGGCTCGCGATGAGAATCCTGCGCTTGCCGTACATGTCCCCCAGACGCCCCGCGATGGGGGTGATCACGGCCGCGGCGAGAAGGGTGGCGGTGATCACCCAGGACGCGTTGGACGGTCCTGTGTCCAGCAGCTGGGGCAGCTTCGGGATGATCGGCACGACGAGGGTCTGCATGAGCGACACCACGACGCCGCTCATCGCGATCACCGCGGTGACCGCTCCCGGTCCCGCGGTGCGGATGGACTTGGCTGACAACGGACTCTGCTCCTCGGTCGGACGAACGCCTGTGAGGCGTTGCGGACGCGAACCGCGCCACATATGCATCTTACACATCATGTGTAAGATGCATATAATGATGAGGTGCCTCCGGGCGGAGCGCGCGATGATGAAGCTGTCGACCAGAGGGAAGGAACGGGGTGGCGATGAAGGCGCGGGAAGACCGGGTGAGCGACATGGAGCGGGAGGTGACCCTGCTGTCGCGGCACTTCGTCGCCCTGCGCGGCCCCCGCGCGGGTCAGAGCCTGGACCGCTCGGCCTACGTCCTGCTCACCCGCCTGGAGACCGGCGACGGCCTCACGCTCAAAGAGCTGACAAACGCCTTCCAGGCGGACGCCTCCACCATCAACCGCCAGGTGAGCGCCATGCTCCGCGAGGGCCTCGTGGAGCGCATCCCCGACCCCGCCGGCGGCGTGGCCCGCAGGATCCGGCCCACCGCCCTGGGGCTGGAGCGCCTGGAGGCTGACCGGGCCGTCAGCCGCGCGGGCACCGCCCGCCTGGCCGAGACGGCAGGATGGAGCGGCGAACGAGTCGACGAGTTCGTCACCCTCCTGGCCGAGTTCAACCAGAGCGCCGAGCGCCTCGAACGGCTCGGGCGGACACGCTCCGCCACGGATTAGCCCGCCCTTCGGGCGACTCGCGTCCGCACGCGGTCGGCGCGATCATCGCAAAGGGGATCCCGTTCCCTGCAGCGAAAGGACACGCCATGCCGGTCTGCACGACGCGAGACGGTGTCGAGATCTTCTACAAGGACTGGGGCCAGGGGCGCCCGGTGGTCTTCATCCACGGCTGGCCGCTCAGCGGCGACGCCTGGCAGGACCAGCTCAAGGCGGTCGCCGACGCCGGCTACCGCGGCATCGCACACGACCGGCGCGGCCACGGCCGCTCCACCCCCGTCTACGACGGGTACGACTTCGACACCTTCGCCGACGACCTGAACGACCTGATCACGGACCTGGACCTGCGGGACGTCACCCTCGTGGCCCACTCCATGGGCGGCGGGGAACTGGCCCGCTACATCGGCCGCCACGGTACCGGGCGGATCCGCTCCGCGGTCCTGCTCTCCGCGATCCCCCCGCTGATGCTGCAAGGCCCGGACAACCCGGAAGGCGTCCCGCAGTCCGTCTTCGACGACATCAAGGCCGGGATCGTCAAGGAACGCTCCCAGTTCTGGAAGGACACCTCGGTCGGCTTCTTCTCCGCCGACCGCGACGGCAACAAGGTCACCCAGGGCAACAAGGACGCCTTCTGGTACATGGCCATGACCCAGACCATCGAGGGCGGCGTCGACTGCGTCGACGCCTTCGGCTCCACGGACTTCCACGAGGACCTCAAGAAGTTCGACATCCCCACCCTCGTCGTCCACGGCGACGACGACCAAGTGGTCCCGATCGACGCGACCGGCCGCAAGTCCGCCACTCTCATCGCCGACGCCGAACTCAAGGTCTACAAGGGCGGCTCGCACGGCATCGCCCTGGTACCGGGCGACAAGGAACGCTTCAATCAGGACCTGCTGGACTTCCTGAAGAAGTAGCACGCAACCGGCCGGACCGGACGGAACGCCACCGAGCAGCACCCGGAAGTCACCGATGCCCGTCAGGAGGGGGCCCCTGCCGTCAGGCCGAGGCCCCCCTCCCGTGCGGCACCGCGAAGCGGCAGTCGACCGCATGACCGCGACACCAGCCGCCTCACCATGACTGTCGCTCCCGACAAGAAGCAAGAGCCTGAGCCGCACGCGCAACCACTCTCACAAACGGTCCTTTGCGCGAGCACGATCAGAATCGGGCCGTCAGGTCCCCGCCCGACCCTGATTCGCTCTCGGAACCCGTTCTCGCTCAAAAGCGGGTCGGACCCCCTTCTGAGACTTGCATTGTCCGAAAATCCGGGCCCATGACGGACCCTCAGCAGCCCTCACCAACCGACCGGTCGGACGCCGACGACGTCGAACAGCACGCCTGTCCGAAGTGCGACGCCCAGCCCGGCTCACCCTGCCGCTCGCGCGGCGGCGCGGTCGCCTCCGCCTACCACACCCGCCGCTTCACCATGGTGCCCCGGCTGAAGAAGGCACTGCGGGTGCCCACCCCGGCCGACCGCGGCCCGGGCCGTCCGTGGCGCCCGGGCACCCCGCCGCCGGCACCGATCGACCCGGACCTGCCGAGCGCGGACATCCGCATCGGGTACGCACGCTGCTCGACCCTCGGGCAGGAACTCGACTCCCAGCTCGACGCCCTGAGCAAACACGGTATCCCCAGGGACAAGATCTTCAGCGAGAAGATCAGCACCCGAGTGCGAGTCCGCCCGAAGTTCGAGGAGGCGCTGCGGACGGCGCGGGAGGTCAAGGCGCACGCCCCGCACTGCCGGGTCATCTTCACCGTCTACGAGATGAAGCGCCTCGGCCGCGACGCCGCCGAGCTCACCGCGCTCGCCGACCACCTCACCGCCCACGGCCTGGTCCTGGAGATGCTCGCCGGGCCCCTGCCCGGCATCTACGACCCGACCGGCCCGGGGAAGCTGCTGTTCGCGTTCTTCGCGGCGATGGCGGAGACCGAGCGGGAGAACATCCGCGAGTCGACGCTGGAGGGGCTCGACACCGCGGCCCGCAAGGGCAAGCACGGCGGCCGGCCGCCGGTCATCACCGACGACATGCTCCACACCGTGCTGCGACGCCGGGCGAACGGGGAGTCGGTCGAGCAGATCCGGCCCGACCTGATCATCCCCACCGGCAAGCGCAAGGGACAGAGCCCCTCGGTGGCCAGCATCTACCGGGCGCTCGCCGAGCACGCCAAGCGCGAGGCGTACCCCGAAGCCGTCGAGACCGCGCACGCCGACTTCGCCGCCCTGAAGGCCGGGGATGTTCCCGGGCCTCGCGGTACGAGCGAGGTGCCGCAGATGCCGGGGCCGTCCAGTGATCCAGGCCCCGCACCGACGGACTCGGCTCAGAGGCTGCGCAGATAGGTGGGGTGGGGTGCCCGGGCAGCGAGGCGGGCACAGGTACCCGCAATCATGGAGTTGTGACGTTCTGTGATCACTGGGGGACCTATGCCCGTGCTGCCATCATGGCTGACCGACCCGCTCTGGGACCAATTCGCGGTGCTGCTGCCTGAGCACCCGACGGTCGATCCGTCCCACCCGCTCGGTTGCCACCGGCCCCGCATCAGCGACCGGATCGTGTTCGACAAGTTGCTGCAGCTACTGCGGTTCGGCTGCTCCTACCAGGTGGTCGCCGACACGAGCTGCTCGGCGACCACCATCCGCAACCGCCGCGACGAGTGGATCTGGCTGGGCCTGTTCGCTCGGCTCAAGCAGATCGCGCTGGAATCCTACGACCGGATCGTCGGGCTCGTGCTTGACCAGATCGCCATCGACGGCTCCATCACCAAAGCCCCGGCGGTGGTGAGGCAGCCGGCCGCTCACCGGTCGACCGCGGGAAACAGGGCCTGAAACGCTCGGGCATGACAGATGGTTACGGAATCCCGCTCGGCAGGGTCCTGGCCGGTGCGAACCGCCACGACTCCCCGCTGCTCGCCCCGACCCTGGACCTGCTGGACGACCTCGGGCCGCTGCCCGACGACATCACCGTCCACCTGGACGCCGGCTATGACTCGGACAAGACCCGCACCGAGCTCACCGCCTGCGGCCTGCACGGCCGCATCGCGCACAAGGGAGAGAAGGCGCCCATCCAGGCCGGTCGGCGGTGGCATGTCGAGCGCGCCCACTCCTGGCAGAACGCTTTCCACCGCCTCGCCCGCTGCTACGAGCGCCGCACGACTGTCATCAACGCCTTCTTCGACCTCGCAGACACGATAATCACCGTCCGTAGCCTGATCCGACAAGCCTGGATCACCCACCGCTGGGACGACCGCCCGAAGCGACGATGAGTGCCACCTATCTACGCGGGCGCGGCGTGTACCCCAACGTCGCTCTATTAGATGGCCGTCGCCATGTCTTTGAGTGTCGGTGACGTCGTTTCCTGCGGGGCGAGTTGCAGGGGTCTCGGCTTCGCCCGCGGCTTGCGTGGTCGTCGTTCTTCGGGGAAGAGCGAGAGGCTGATCGTGTGGGTGACCTTGGTGGTGGCGGGCTCGTCCGGTTTGAGGGTGCGGTATCCGGTGGTGCTGCGTTTGGTGGCGCGGGGTGCGGCACGTCCGGGGCGGGGACGGACGGCCTCGCGGGTCAGGTCGGCCTGGATGTCACGGATCCTGGCGGCCAGTTGCCGAGGGGGGAAAGTCCGCGCCGACGGAACGTCGGGCGGCGGCGAGGGTGTTCTTGAAGCTGATGTGCGAGACGGGGAGGTTCGCGTGGTGGGCGGCGTCCACGGCCAGGTCGTGTACGGCCTGGTAGACGCAGAGCATGGCCCACAGTTCCTGCTCGACCATGGCGGGACTGTTGGACCGGAGGGTCGCGGTGCGTCCTCCCCGCTGTTCGATCTTGATGTGCTTGAAGATCGTCTCGCTGGTCCAGCGGGCGGTGTACAGCTCTGCCAGCTCTGCGGCGGGTGCCGCCTCGGGGTCCAGGAGCGTGGTGATCAGGCAGAACAGCTCCGAGGTCTCCTCACTGTCGCCGTCCGCGCCGATCGTGGTGGTGACCACGGTGTACTCCACGGCGCGCACGGTGATCCGGGCGCCGCGCGGCCCGTTCAGGCGGGTGAGGAAGGTGCCGTCGGCCAGAACCTCATGCGGCCGCAGGGTGAAGGAATCCGAGACCCGCCACAGGAGTTCGGCCCCGGTGACCGCGGCTGCCCGCCACAGCTCATAGGCTGGAAAGCCCCGGTCGGCCATCAACAGGATGCCTTCCCGCAGGTGCACCAGGAGGCGGGCGGCCAAGGTGCGCTCGCCGACGGCGAAGGAGTCGAAGACCGCACCGATCAACGCCTTCGTGCCGCACTCCACCAGCGCGAGGAGCCTCACCTGCGGGTACGGTCCAGGCCGATTTCCGTTGGAGGCACGGGTGTAGGCGGCAGCGTTCGCCTCGCTGTCAGGAACGTCCAGCAGTGTGCCGTCCATGGAGGTCAGCCGCAGCCCGCGCCAGAAAGCCCCCGGCGTGGCCGCAGTGCCGGTGCAACCGGCGACCCGGTCGAAGAGCAGTCGCAGCGGCCCCGCACCCAGCCGGGCCCGCGCCGTTGTCAGAGACCCCGTGCGCGCCGGACGCCACACCTCCCGCGCCCGGCGCGGCCAGTGCTCCACCAACTCCCGCAGCACCAGGCCGTATCCGTCACCGCTGAACAGCCACATCGTCAGGACGAAATACACCATCAGCCGGGCCGGCAACGACCGGGTCCGCTCCTCGCGCGCCCCCGCCTCATCGACCACGAAGTCGACCAGCTCGGGCGTGAACGTACGCGACAGCACCCCCATCCGGACCCGCTCCGGGTACGTCTCACCAACTATGTGATCTCTCGGCACAAGACCGAGACTCTACGCGATCATGAACTAAGCGAGCGACGTTGGCGTGTACCCCGGCAGCCGTATCCGGCGTGAATAGACGGGTCGAGTGCCTTCCGCGGGGGCGGGCTCTTCATAACACTCGAGAAGTAGGTCGCCGCACAGGTCGCCCAGCTCGTCCGGCGCCTCCTCCAGCAAGGCGTGGGCCCACGCCTCGAGGGACGCGTTCTTCAGCGCATCGTTCGGAACCTGACGGACAGACTCGGGACCCATCGCCTTCCACTCTGACGAACCGCCTTCACGGAACAGCAGCCGCCACCAATACGGCTGCCAGTAGGGCCTCTTCAACGAGAACCAACCCCCCAGTTTTGTTTCGTCGCAAACGGCGGCCGCTCGGTCGAGGCACCGCCATGCCTGGTGACGCTTCCATCGATCGACGATAGTTCCAGTACCTGGAGTGTCAAGCCCTGGGTTTTGTGGACGGTGGGATAGCTGGGTTTCAGGGGGTCAGTGAGGCGCCGGTCGTTGCGTAGAGCGCCTCGTACTCGGCGGGTGGGATGTGGCCGAGCTCGCCGTGGTGTCTTCGCTGGTTGAACCAGTCGATGTACTCGGCGACGGCGATCTCGACGTCGTTGATGCCGGTCCAGGGGCCCTTGCTGCGGATCAGCTCGGCCTTGAACAGGCTGTTGAACGCTTCGGCGAGGTCGGTGTAGAGGGAGGTGGCGACCTGCCAGCCGACGACCATGCGGGAGTACACGTCGATGACGAAGGCGGCGTACACCCAGCCGGAGATGGTGCGGATGTAGGTGATGTCGGCGACCCACAGCTGGTTCGGGGTGTCGGCGGTGAACTGGCGGTTGACCAGGTCGCGGGGCCGGTCGGTCTCGGGAGCGGGCCGGGTGGTGCGCGGGCCCTTGGCCCGGGACACCCCGCGCAGGCCGTCGGCGCGCATCAGCCGTTCGACGGTGCAGCGGGCCACTGTCCACTCGCCTCTCAGGAGTCGCGGCGTGGACCTTGCGTGCGCCGTAGACGCCGTAGTTCTCGCGGTGGATCACGCGCATCTCCTCGGTGAGGCGCTGGTCGCGGACGCTGCGGGACGATTCGGGGCGTGCGTGGGCGGCGTAGTAGGTGCTCGGCGCGATCTCGGCGTCGGTGCCCGCGAGGGCTGCGCAGATCGGCTGGACGCCGAACTCCTCTTTGTGCTGGTCGATGTAGGCGACCTTCAGCGCAGTGGACGGTCCAGCTCCGCCGCGAAGAAACTCGCCGCGGACTTCAGGATCGCGTTGGCCACCGTAGCTCCCTGACCTCGCGTTCCAGCTCTGCGAGCCGGGCCACATCTGCGCTCGTGGCGCCGGGCACGCCGGCCTCGTCGGTCTCGGCCCTCTTGACCCAGGTCCGCAGGGCCCCGGGGTGCACATCGAGCTGGTCGGCAATCCGCTTCACCGCACCGGTCCGCGCGGCCGGGTCCTTGCGGGCCTCAACCGCCATCCGGGTCGCGCGCTCACGCAGTTCGTCGGAGTACTTACGGGGAGCAGCCATGGCCGGCATCCTTCCGGGTCTTCAATGTCTCCATCAAACCCGGGGCGGTTCAGTGTTCCTAGACAGCTCCCACCACACCGGAGGTCTTCGCCGTGTTCAAGACCAGACCAGTGTCAACAACGCTCGTGATCAATAAATCTAGGGCGTGTATCGAGTCGTGATCAATTTGCGGGATGCGCCTTCGCGGCGGGGCCTGATCCGATAGATCGTCATGCGTGACGCGACTGCAACTGACGGGCCCGGAGTGGGAGTTCATCGAGCCGTACCTGCCGATCGGCGAGTACGGTCCGTACCCCGAGCGGCTGCGGCAGCAGTTCGAGGGCGTGATCTGGCGGTTCAGGACGGGCGGGCAGTGGCGGGAGATGCCGAAAGAGTTCGGCTCCTGGTCGACCGTCCGCAACCGCTTCCGGCAGTGGCGTGACGCCGGCGTGTTCGGGGACCTGCTGGAAGGCGTGATCTCGGAAGCCGCGAAGCGGGGTGAGGTGGACCTGTTGCTGGTCAGCGTGGACTCCACCACTGCCCGGGCCCACCACGACGCGGCCGCGACGCACCTTGATGACGAGGTCCTCACCGCCTTGGAGAAGGCCGCTGCCGAGGAGGAGAAGGCCAGGTCGAAGGGGGCCGCTCGAAGTACAAAGCGGACAGGACGCCGAAACCGATCCCGCGCGGGAAGAACGGCGACGTGCCCGACGGCGGCACAGACTCCGCCTGAAGGCCGCCCTCCTCGGACGTCCCAGGGGCGGACAGACCAGCAAGGTCCACCTCGCCGCCGACCGGAAATGCCGCCCGCCGGCAATCGTCCAGACCGCAGGGCAGGCCGCCGACGGCCCGCAGTTCATCCCCGTACTCAAGAAGGTCCGGGTCCGCGTGCCCGTCCGACGTCCCCGTACCCGGCCGGGCGCGATCGCCGGGGACAATGAGCCGTTTCCAACCTGACGGGTGGTTGGGCCGGCAGCCCCGGCGGCGGGCATGAAGAAAGCTCCTGGTAGACGGGTTCACGACCAAGATCACCAGTCTGCCAGGAGCTTTCGCGTGCTTGTCTACCCGTCCGGCATCGATCTGTCCAGCCGCGTGCTGCGGCATCTCTCCGGTGTTCTCGCTGGTCACCGCCGTCGGATCGGTTCGCGCTGGCGTCGCCTGAGCTGCGGCCGCCAGGCCCTGCTCGTCCTGGCCCACCTGCGGTGCGGCGACACCTACGCCCGTCTCGCCGCAGGCTTCCGCATCGGAATCGCCACGGCCTACCGCTACATACGCGAGGCCGTCGATCTCCTGGCCGCCCTCGCGCCCACGCTGGAGCAAGCCATGACGACCGTGCGGAAGAAGGCGTACGTGATCCTGGACGGCACCGTGCTGCCGATCGACCGCATCGCCGCAAACCGCCCGTACTACTCGGGGAAGAAGAAGCACCATGGGATGAACGTGCAGGTCCTCGCGGATCCAGCCGGCCGTCTGATCTGGGTCTCGGACGCGCTACCCGGAGCCGTGCACGATCTGACCGCGGCCCGGACCCACGGCATCCCCGCCGCCCTCGCTGCCGACGCCACCAAGTGCTGGGCGGACAAGGCGTACCAAAGCGCAGGTCCTGCGGTCCGTGTCCCGTTCCGGGGCAAGAATCTGCGCGGCTGGCGGCGGCGTCACAACCGCGATCACGCCAAGATCCGCAGCCTCGGCGAACGCGCTATGGCCACCCTCAAATGCTGGCGGCTCCTGCGGAAGCTCCGCTGCAGCACCACCCGGATCACCGCCGTCGTCCGAGCCGTCGTCGCCCTCGAACTCGCTACCTGATCAAGATGGAAAAGGCTCAATGCCTACCCGTCCTGCGGCAACCGTGTCTACCTGTGCAAACGCCAGATCAAGGCGGTCATCCCGGAAAAGAAGGACCAGACCACCAACCGGAAGAAGAAGGGCAGCGGGGGCGAACGGCCCGTGGGCCACGACACCGACCTCTACAAGGAGAGGAACACCGCCGCGCGCCTGATCAACAAGCTGAAAGCCTGGAGAGGCATCGCCACCCGCTACAACATGACCCCCGAGAGCTACCTCGCCGGCCTGCACCTCCGCGCCTCCATGATCTGGATCAAAGACCTCACGCGGACCACTGGCTGGGCATGACCGATATGCGCGCTCAGGTTAGGCCGGTCTGTTCAACATCAGCCACAGGGCCGCCTCGATGTTCTCTCGAACGAAGTCGATTTCCTCCGCCGCGATCAGGTCACGCATGCGGGGGACCTCGCGGCTGGCACCCGGCAGACTGAACACCGCGCAGCCGGCGGCGTTGCGAATGTCCCAGTCCCCGTCCTGCTCGGCCAGCCGGATCAGGGCGTTCCGTACATCAGCGGCAAGCTCGTCGCCGAGCATGGGCACGATCTCCAGCAACCGGATCGCCTCGATCCGCACCAGGTCTTCTTCGCCTGGGTCAGCGGCCACGGCCAGCAGGAACGGCGTCACCTGTGGGGCATCGCCCTGAGCAGGCACGAACAGGCGCAGGGCCGCAGCTCGTGAGTCTGCCGAAAGCCTCGGGTGGCCATCGACCAGGGCCTGCGCCTCTGTCGAAGAAGGCACCCCGCCATGCTAGCCGGGGCGGAGACTCGGGAGAACCCACGGGAAGTCGTAGATCTCTTCACCAGAGGCCGGCAAGTTCTACAGATTGATCAGGACTCGATACGCGTCTTAGCGCACCCGCCGCTTCACCATGGTGCCCCGGTTGAAGAAGGCGCTGCGGGTACCGACCCCGGCCAACTGCGGCCCGGGCGGCCCGCTGTCGGCACCGATCGACCCGGACCTGCCGAGCGCGGACATCCGCATCGGGTACGCGCGCTGCTCGACCCTCGGGCAGGAACTCGACTCCCAGCTCGACGCGCTCACAGGGCACGGCATCCCCCGCGACAAGATCTTCAGTGAGAAGATCAGCACCCGTGTCCGGGTCCGCCCCCGGTTCGAGGAGGCGCTGCGGACGGCGCGGGAGGTCAAGGAACACGCCCCGCACTGCCGGGTCATCTTCACCGTCTACGAGATGAAGCGCCTCGGCCGCGACGCCGCCGAGCATGCCAAGCGCGAGGCATACCCTGATGGCCGGTTCGAGGCTCATGTCAACCTCAAACCATAAAAGAACAAGCTTATGATCGAGACGTGGATGGTGAACTGAGGTTCCGCAAAGCACTGATGCAGGCCGACCGCGGTGATGGCGAGGCCGCGAAGACTACCTTGCGTGACCTGATGGACCGCCTTGAGGCTTCTTCACTGAAAGTGCGAACTTTGGTCGTTCTCGGTGACTTGCTGGCCTCTGACGGTGACCACACTGCGGCTCGGCCCGTACTATGCGAGGCCGTCGGCTTGGCCGAGTCACTGGACGAAGCCGATGACCTGGTGGACTACGAGGTGAACCGGGCTTGGACCTGTTTCAGAAGTGACGACAGCGAACTCGTTGTTGGCGGATCCGATATGTGAACGGCGTCTCGTGGCAGCCGCGGGCAGGTTCAGTGAGCCCTTTCCAACCTCTCGCGCGGGCTGGGTTGTTGGCCTGACAGACGGATGAAGCCCCTGGTAGATGGGCTTTCGACCAAGAGAACCGTCTCCACCAAAAGCTTCGCATGCTTGTCTACCCGTCCGGCGTTGACGTGCCCAGCTCTGCCCTACGCTTTCTCGCCGCGCGCCTGAAGGAACACCGACGTGCTATCGGGACCCGATGGCGGCGCCTGAGCGCGGGCCGACAGGCCCTGCTCACCCTCGCCCACCTCCGCAACGGCCAGCCCTACGCCCAGTTCGCGGCCGGTTTCGGGATCGGCACTACCACTGTCTACCGGCTACATCACCGAGGCCGTCGAACTCCTGGCCGCACTCGCCCCCACGCTCGCCGAAGCAGTACGGGCCGCATCGATGAAGGCGTACCTGCTCCTGGACGGGACACTTCTGCCGATCGACCGGATCGCCGCCGACCGGCCCTTCCACTCGGGCAAACACAAGAAGCACGGCATGAACGTGCAGGTCATAGCCGACCCGAGGGGCCGGCAGCTGTGGGCTTCACCGGCCCTGGCCGGAGCGGTGCACGATACACGGGCCGCACGCGAGCACGGCGTCATCGATGCTCTTGCCCAGGCCGGCATCACCTGCTGAGCAGACAAGGGCTACCAGAGCGCAGGCGGGACGGTACGTCACCCTTTTCGAGACCGGTGGAAGACGATGCCCATCGGCCAGCAGGCCGTCAACCGGTCTCGGGCCAAGATCCGGGCACTGGTCGAACAAGCCATCGCCACCCTCAAGTTCTGGCGGCTCCTCCGCGAACTCCGCTGTTCAACGACCCGGATCACGAACGTCGTCCAAGCCGTCCTCACCCTCCAACTGGCCGGCTCGGACTGAGGCAGTTACCGAGCTCGTATGATCTCGCGGTGAGGATCTGGACAGAGCACCCTGCCAAGGCGGACGTCGAAACTGTCGTTCGCCGCTACTTCAGCCTGCTCCGAGCCGGGAGGATCCCTGATGCCGAACAGCTCATCGATCACCACCCGGTCCATCATGTGCTCAAGTCGCTGTGGACCGGGTCCGTCGAAGCAAGCCCCGATGGGGACGAGGCGAGCGGAAGCCCTCCTGCCGACGGGTGGGAGCAGGATCTGTCTTGGCTTGGCGAACTGAATCTCGCGGATTTCCACTGGGGCCGCACCGGCAGCCATGGCTACGTTGAGATCACCTACCACGCGCAGATCATCGAGGTGACATTGGGCTTTCGGGTCAGGCCCACCGACACTGGCTGGGTCATCACGGGGCCGGCCACGTACTGGTAGGACACGCGAACGAGCAGCACGATCCAGGTGTCGACGCAATCCGCCCGCTGGCGGACCATGACACGCTGTCGATCAAGGAACCGGCAAGCCCGAGCACCCCCCACGCCGGCCCCGTGACCTGCAACCTCAGGTTGGAAAGGGCTCAGTGTTGGGCGACAATCATCGGGTGACTGAAGCCAGCGTGGTGCATGTTTTCCTCTCGCGCGGCCGGTTCGCCTCGTTCGTCGACATCCGCGACTACGTCGATGCCGGGTGGTCGGAGAACGGGGATACCGAGCCATCCGTCTTTATGGGAGAGGCCGGGATCATCGAGCTCGAACCGATGTGCATCGAAGCCATCCACGCCCGGGACGACGGTCACCTCGCGCCGGTCGTCCCCGAGGTACTCCTTCGAGGGGCCTCGTACGCTGACCAGTGGCTGTCACAAGTGGAGTCGACCGAGCCGGCCGACGCCGCGATCTGCGTCTTCGCTCCCAACGTGGTCACCACCCCGCACGGCACCGCTCTGCACTACCTCGGCCGGTTCACCTACCGCGCCTGAAGGCCTCCCGCTGCAGGTTGTCACAGCCACTCATTGATGGCCGCGACCAGCACGGTTGCCTCGTAGCGGACGGCGAGTTGGTCGTATCTGGTTGCCACCGCGCAGTGGCGCTTGAGGTGATTGATCCCGCACTCCACCGCATGGCGCTCTTTGTAGTCAGCTGCTGACGCGCATCAGCCCAGGCGATTTTCAAGAGAGCAGATCCTCACGGTTCTCGCCGACACCGGCACTCCGATGCGGGCCCGCGACATCCGCGAGGCCCTCGACCTGCCGATCCTGCCGAAGAACACCGAGGGCATCCGATCCAAGCTGAAACGTCTGGTGACCCGCGGCATCCTCACCGAGCCCGAGCCCGGATTGTTCACTCAGCCCCGCCCCTGAGCACCAGCCCACCCCACCCCACCGAGCAGAGCACCTCACCCAGACCTCACCGCGAATCGGGCATCACGGTGCGAACCATACTCTGACAGCGGCTGTCGTCCCGTCTCCCCGACGGCCACGGCAACGTGAAAGATCTGATCATTTAGCTCGATCGTGGGTGATCGGCCCGGTTCACAGAACGGATGGTTCCGCAGCCTGGATGATCTTGGGCGTTGCCTTCGCCCGGGTCGCATTCCGTCCCCGGGTGTCTTTCGCCGACTCTGGAGCATCCGTGCGACACCCTGTCTCCCGCCCGCGCCTGCGCGCCCTGACCGTGGGGCTCGCGCTGGCCGCGTCCGCCCTCCTGCCCTCCGGTTCTGCCGGTGCGGCCGACCAGTACGAATGGGCCGCGCTGGGCGACTCGTACACCGCCGGCGTCTTCGTCGGCGACCCGCTGCCCGCGCTGGGTGACGCCTCCCGTGACGGCTGCGACCGCACCAGCGGCGCCTACCCCAGCCTGGTCCAGACGGAGCTTGACGAGTTCCCGCCGGGCAAGTACGTCCACCTGACCAATGTCAGCTGCGGCGCGGCCGTCATCACGGACATCGCCACCACCAAGCAGAAGCCGATCAGCCCGGTCGAGCAGCCCGAGGCCGGCTGGCCGGCGGTGGACACGCAGATCAAGCGGGCCGGTCTGAACGACCGGACCGACGTCGTCACCATCGGCGTCGGCGGCAACAGCCTGCCCTTCGGCGGCATGCTCCTCAAGTGTCTCGAAGAGGGCGCCAAGCTCTCCGGCTCCTGCCGCGAGCACTACACCAACCCCCCGGAGGGCGAGGAGAGCATCGAGCAGAAGCTCGACCGGGTCCAGGAGGAGTACGTCCAGATGCTGGCCGAGGTCCATACTGCCGCGCCCAACGCCAAGGTGATCACCGTCGGCTACCCGGCCGTCCTGCCGGAGGACGCCAGCGCCTGCAACCGTCTCGCCCTCACCGAACTCGGCCTCATCAAGCACGCCGACGTCGACTGGCTCCGCGACGACGTGCTGAAGCAGCTGAACAGCACGATCCAGCGCGTCTCCAACTTCTTCGGCGACCAGTACGTCGACATCTACTCCTCCAGCGTCGGCCACGACGCCTGCCAGCCCGCCGACGAGAAGTGGGTCGAGGGCCTCTGCGGCGATGCCGGGGACTACTGGCCCGCCGCGATCGGCAAGCTGAACTGCGGCGTCGTCGACAAGCGCGCCACCCTGGTCCACCCCAACGCGGCGGGCCACGAGAACGTCGCGAACCACGTCGAGCGAGCCATCCGCATCGCCCTCCTCGAACGCTGACCGAACCCGACACCGGAGCCCCGGGACCAACGCGGAAGCGCGGCCCGGGGCTATGCCGTCTCTCCTGTGGCTCTGTGCGTGTGAGTAGTTGGGGTACAAGAAATCCCGGTGAGAACGATCTTGCTGGTGTTCCCCTACCCCTGCCGGGGCTCGGACGTGCTGGGTTCGGGAGCGGTCTCGTCCTCTTCGGGTTCGGGCCAGAGGTCGACGGGACCGTGTTCTCCGGGTCCGGCGGCGCCAAGGACTCCGGGGCCCTTCCAGCGGTGGGGCGACATGGGGATCACTGGTCGTCTCCGTTCCGGGACTGCGCGAGCAGCTGGGCCACCACGTCGCCGGTGCCGCCCTGAGCCTGGCGGGTCAGGTCGTCCAGCACGGTGTCGCCGCCGAGGACCTGTGCGGTGAGCCGTTCCATCAGCTCCGGGTCGGCGCCGCTGCCGGGGCCGGTGATGCGGGCGCGGACCTGGCGGCGGGGGCCGATGACCTGCGCGTCGTCCGACACGGTGGCTTCCTCGGCCTCGGCGAGCGCCCGGTACAGCGAGGCGACCGAGGGGTTCTTGCCCGCGTTCTTCCCGGTCCTGATGGTCAGCTTCTTCGCGACCTCGGGGACGGGGACGCCCTTGTCCTTGAGCGCGCGGGCGAAGAGAAGGGAGTCGTCGTCGATGACCTTCGGTCGCCCGCCGTGGTTGCCCTTGGCGGCGGCCGTGACCTGGCCTTCCAGGGTCTTCTCCCGGATGTAGTTGCACTCGATCTGGGCGGCGGCCGCGAGGACGCGAAGAACATCGCCCCCATGCCATTGGGATCGTAGACGCCGGTGAGCGGTCCGGTGAGCAGTTCGAGCTGGACGCCGGCGCCCTGGAGCTGGCCGGACAGCGTCATCAGCTCGGCGGCGTTGCAGGCGAGGCGCTTGAGCTCGTGGACGGTGAGGATGACCTCCTGGTCGGGGGCGGCCTCCCGGATGTCGTACGCGAGCTTGAGCGCCTCTTCCAGCTTCGGCCGGGTCTTGACCTGGGTGCTGATCTTCTCGGAGAAGACCCGCTTGCACTTGGCGCGGGCGAGCACGTCGAGCTGGCCGGCGAGTTCCTGCTGCGCGGCCGAGCAGCGGGCGTACTCGATCCCGATCGGCTTCGCGGCCGGCTCCGCAGGGGTGGCCTCGACGGGCGGGCCCGGCTTCCACGGCCGCCCGGGCTCGCGGTCCTCGGGGACGGGGATCTCCAGTTCCTCGCGGAGCGCGGAGACGAGGATGAAGCGCGGGATGTGGGTGTTGTGACGACGCTTCCATCGCTTGAGGCGGCGGCCACGAAAGGGCACCCGGACAGGCCCGCCGGCTCCCTGGTACGCCTTGATGCTCGGGCTTCGGTCCGGCGGTCTCCAAGACCGCCATCCGGAAGATGAGTGAGACGGTGTGGTCCTGGAGGCTGCACCGCCACACCTCTCTCTCCGAGCAGGACCTCGTACGTTGGCTCAACCCGATCGTGTCGGGGTGGATGAACTACTACGGCCGCTTCTACCGGTCGGAGCTGTATCCGCTGCTCAGGCGCATCAACGTCTACCTGGTGCGCTGGATGAGGAAGAAGTACAGACGGCTGAGGACCTTCACCAAAGCGCACGTGGCCTGGAAGCGCACGACCCGCCAGTACCCAACGTCGCTCGCTTAGTTCATGATCGCGTAGAGTCTCGGTCTTGTGCCGAGAGATCACATAGTTGGTGAGACGTACCCGGAGCGGGTCCGGATGGGGGTGCTGTCGCGTACGTTCACGCCCGAGCTGGTCGACTTCGTGGTCGATGAGGCGGGGGCGCGCGAGGAGCGGACCCGGTCGTTGCCGGCCCGGCTGATGGTGTATTTCGTCCTGACGATGTGGCTGTTCAGCGGTGACGGATACGGCCTGGTGCTGCGGGAGTTGGTGGAGCACTGGCCGCGCCGGGCGCGGGAGGTGTGGCGTCCGGCGCGCACGGGGTCTCTGACAACGGCGCGGGCCCGGCTGGGTGCGGGGCCGCTGCGACTGCTCTTCGACCGGGTCGCCGGTTGCACCGGCACTGCGGCCACGCCGGGGGCTTTCTGGCGCGGGCTGCGGCTGACCTCCATGGACGGCACACTGCTGGACGTTCCTGACAGCGAGGCGAACGCTGCCGCCTACACCCGTGCCTCCAACGGAAATCGGCCTGGACCGTACCCGCAGGTGAGGCTCCTCGCGCTGGTGGAGTGCGGCACGAAGGCGTTGATCGGTGCGGTCTTCGACTCCTTCGCCGTCGGCGAGCGCACCTTGGCCGCCCGCCTCCTGGTGCACCTGCGGGAAGGCATCCTGTTGATGGCCGACCGGGGCTTTCCAGCCTATGAGCTGTGGCGGGCAGCCGCGGTCACCGGGGCCGAACTCCTGTGGCGGGTCTCGGATTCCTTCACCCTGCGGCCGCATGAGGTTCTGGCCGACGGCACCTTCCTCACCCGCCTGAACGGGCCGCGCGGCGCCCGGATCACCGTGCGCGCCGTGGAGTACACCGTGGTCACCACCACGATCGGCGCGGACGGCGACAGTGAGGAGACCTCGGAGCTGTTCTGCCTGATCACCACGCTCCTGGACCCCGAGGCGGCACCCGCCGCAGAGCTGGCAGAGCTGTACACCGCCCGCTGGACCAGCGAGACGATCTTCAAGCACATCAAGATCGAACAGCGGGGAGGACGCACCGCGACCCTCCGGTCCAACAGTCCCGCCATGGTCGAGCAGGAACTGTGGGCCATGCTCTGCGTCTACCAGGCCGTACACGACCTGGCCGTGGACGCCGCCCACCACGCGAACCTCCCCGTCTCGCACATCAGCTTCAAGAACACCCTCGCCGCCGCCCGACGTTCCGTCGGCGCGGACTTTCCCCCCTCGGCAACTGGCCGCCAGGATCCGTGACATCCAGGCCGACCTGACCCGCGAGGCCGTCCGTCCCCGCCCCGGACGTGCCGCACCCCGCGCCACCAAACGCAGCACCACCGGATACCGCACCCTCAAACCGGACGAGCCCGCCACCACCAAGGTCACCCACACGATCAGCCTCTCGCTCTTCCCCGAAGAACGACGACCACGCAAGCCGCGGGCGAAGCCGAGACCCCTGCAACTCGCCCCGCAGGAAACGACGTCACCGACACTCAAAGACATGGCGACGGCCATCTAATAGAGCGACGTTGGGCCTGAACCAGTAACAACTAAGATAGATGGAATGCCTCAATCCCCCATGAACGCCCGTCGGTACGGTGTCATAGAGGAATCAGAGGTGCGTAAGTGGGGCTACCATCCGCCTTCTGATCCTGAGTCTTCTGATCCTGAGTCTGATTCTCTGGATCGCAAGAATTCCGAGGAGGAATTTAAGCCAACTCCCAGGTCTATTGAGGCATACACGGGGAGGGCGCCTGATGAGGATTTGAGTAACGAAAGGATCCCATCCAAGAAAGGTTGCTTGGGGCAGGCGCAGAGGGAAATTTTTGGGGAAAGGGAAGAAGGATCAAAATGGAGGGAACTGCTGAAGTATCATTCTCGATCCTTCCTCGATGCGAGTCGAGATTCCAATGTCATCAAGGCGATGGCTCGATGGAAAACCTGCATGGAAGGTCTTGGATACAAGTATGCTGATATTTGGGAAGCGAATAATGATCCCAGATGGCAGGTGAGTGAGGCTAGCGCTACGGAAATATCGACTGCAATAAATGATGTGCAATGCAAGGGGAAGTCTCGCATTGCCGAAATTCTGCTATCTGTGGAGACCGAGCTTCAGTCGGATTACATTCGAAAAAATGCGGCAGAATTCTCCAAGATCAAACTCGATCTTGTGAAGGCCTATGAGAATTCACTTGACGTGGTGAGAACTTCCGATCTGCGCGCTGACGAGTGAAGATCACTGGTATGCCTCGTGGTGAAGTTTGCCAGGGCCATGGCCAACGTCGCTCTATTAGATGGCCGTCGCCATGTCTTTGAGTGTCGGTGACGTCGTTTCCTGCGGGGCGAGTTGCAGGGGTCTCGGCTTCGCCCGCGGCTTGCGTGGTCGTCGTTCTTCGGGGAAGAGCGAGAGGCTGATCGTGTGGGTGACCTTGGTGGTGGCGGGCTCGTCCGGTTTGAGGGTGCGGTATCCGGTGGTGCTGCGTTTGGTGGCGCGGGGTGCGGCACGTCCGGGGCGGGGACGGACGGCCTCGCGGGTCAGGTCGGCCTGGATGTCACGGATCCTGGCGGCCAGTTGCCGAGGGGGGAAAGTCCGCGCCGACGGAACGTCGGGCGGCGGCGAGGGTGTTCTTGAAGCTGATGTGCGAGACGGGGAGGTTCGCGTGGTGGGCGGCGTCCACGGCCAGGTCGTGTACGGCCTGGTAGACGCAGAGCATGGCCCACAGTTCCTGCTCGACCATGGCGGGACTGTTGGACCGGAGGGTCGCGGTGCGTCCTCCCCGCTGTTCGATCTTGATGTGCTTGAAGATCGTCTCGCTGGTCCAGCGGGCGGTGTACAGCTCTGCCAGCTCTGCGGCGGGTGCCGCCTCGGGGTCCAGGAGCGTGGTGATCAGGCAGAACAGCTCCGAGGTCTCCTCACTGTCGCCGTCCGCGCCGATCGTGGTGGTGACCACGGTGTACTCCACGGCGCGCACGGTGATCCGGGCGCCGCGCGGCCCGTTCAGGCGGGTGAGGAAGGTGCCGTCGGCCAGAACCTCATGCGGCCGCAGGGTGAAGGAATCCGAGACCCGCCACAGGAGTTCGGCCCCGGTGACCGCGGCTGCCCGCCACAGCTCATAGGCTGGAAAGCCCCGGTCGGCCATCAACAGGATGCCTTCCCGCAGGTGCACCAGGAGGCGGGCGGCCAAGGTGCGCTCGCCGACGGCGAAGGAGTCGAAGACCGCACCGATCAACGCCTTCGTGCCGCACTCCACCAGCGCGAGGAGCCTCACCTGCGGGTACGGTCCAGGCCGATTTCCGTTGGAGGCACGGGTGTAGGCGGCAGCGTTCGCCTCGCTGTCAGGAACGTCCAGCAGCGTGCCGTCCATGGAGGTCAGCCGCAGCCCGCGCCAGAAAGCCCCCGGCGTGGCCGCAGTGCCGGTGCAACCGGCGACCCGGTCGAAGAGCAGTCGCAGCGGCCCCGCACCCAGCCGGGCCCGCGCCGTTGTCAGAGACCCCGTGCGCGCCGGACGCCACACCTCCCGCGCCCGGCGCGGCCAGTGCTCCACCAACTCCCGCAGCACCAGGCCGTATCCGTCACCGCTGAACAGCCACATCGTCAGGACGAAATACACCATCAGCCGGGCCGGCAACGACCGGGTCCGCTCCTCGCGCGCCCCCGCCTCATCGACCACGAAGTCGACCAGCTCGGGCGTGAACGTACGCGACAGCACCCCCATCCGGACCCGCTCCGGGTACGTCTCACCAACTATGTGATCTCTCGGCACAAGACCGAGACTCTACGCGATCATGAACTAAGCGAGCGACGTTGCGCCAGTACCCGCGCTTCTTCGCGCATTGGCGATGGGCCCCGGAGTTCTGATGGCAAGGTTGAGAAGAGCCCGGTGACGGGAGACTGTCACGCCGGGATCTGTGGGAGCCCGGAGGTGAGACCCCTCCGGGCCACCCGACCGTCCTTCTGTCAGTCCAACTGGCCATCTCGCGCGGGAGGTTGGAAAGGGCTCAGTAATGTTCGATGTCGAGATCGGTCATCTCGTCGAGTACGCGCCGCCATTCCTTGGCGTACTGCTCCAGTTGTTCGCGTCGCATGATCAGGTCGAAGCAATACCCCGGCGTACTGGCGTCGTACCTGCGCTGCGCCTCCCTCCCCTGTGCGGCGACACCGTCGCGGTCGAGTCCCATCGCCTTCTCCTGCACGTTTTTTCGGATCACCTCATCGGATTCAAACATTCTTCTCCTCAATTCAACGGACGGTCTCGCCGGGCCAGCGCGTTCACTGCGTCACTGCAGCGACGCATTGGACAGTATGTGACGCAGGAGAACCAGAACAACATCGAATCGAGTCGCCGTCTAGCAAGTTTGCGACGTGAACCGTCACGCGACGACTTTCCTGGGCGGACGGTTTCTCGACTTGGCTAAGTAGTCGCGGGTCAAGCAGGACCTTCCGTACGCCGCGTCGGCACGGACAGTCCCCCTCTGCCCCCTGGAGCAGCCCCGTGAACTGCGAAAACACTGGGAAAGGTGACTCCGCGTGCGCACCCTGGCCACTCTCGGCATCTCATGGGGCCGGTTGTTGGCGTCGGGAATCTGCCAGAAGATGGTGCCCGTTCCTGCTGGACTAGAGGTCGCACTCTCCATGTGATGCCCCAATTCAGGACGGAATTCATGTCCACAGCAACCACCCCTTCTGTCCAATCTCCCGCATCGCCGGGCCGCTCGCCTTTCACTTCCTGGCTAGCCGTCATTTCGGTAATGCTGGGGATCTTCTCCATCGTCACGACAGAAATTCTTCCGATCGGCCTTCTTACGTCGATCGGATCGAGTTTCACCATTTCGGACGGAATGGCTGGTCTCATGATGACCATGCCAGGATTCCTCGCCGCGATCTCGGCCCCTGTGATCACGGTGGCCACAGGACGTATCGACCGGCGGGTCATGCTGGGCGTGTTCATCCTTCTGCTGGCACTGGCCAACTTCGTTGCCGCCGCCGCGTCGAGCTACTGGCTGGTCCTGATCTCCCGTGTCATGGTGGGCATCACCATCGGCGGCTTCTGGTCCATCGGGGCCGGACTCGCCGGTCAGCTGGTTCCCGCGAAGTCCGTGGGCCGCGCGACCTCGGTGATCTTCTCCGCCGTACCGCTCGGTTCTGTACTCGGAGTACCACTGGGCACGTTCATTGGCGACATCGCGGGCTGGCGGACAGCATTCCTCGTCATGGGTGGCTTCACGCTGGCCGTCCTCGTGTTGCTCCTTGCAGTCGTCCCGCCCCTCCCTTCCGACCAGGCGACGCGCCTCGATGTCCTCGGTGGCATGCTCCGAAGCGTCAACACCCGCTTCGCCTTGGTCATGACCTTCCTCGTCGTGCTCGCCCACTTCGGCACGTACACGTACGTCACCCCCTTCCTGGAGCAGGTGACCCACGTCAGTTCGGGTCTCATTACGATCTACCTGCTCATCTACGGTGCGGCCGGCATCGCCGGCAACTTCCTCGGCGGATCCTCGGTGGGTCGCTATCCGCGGTCCACCTTCGCCGCGGCGGCGGCCCTAATCGCCGCCGCGACCCTGCTCCTGCCTGTCCTGGGACAGTCGGACGCTGGCGCGGTAGCGCTGCTGGTTGTCTGGGGCGTCGCCTACGGTGCCGTCCCGGTGTGCTCCCAGACGTGGTTCTCCAAGGCCGCCCCTGACTCCCCAGAGGCGTCCTCTGTCCTCTTCACCGCCTCCTTCCAGGCCACCATCTCCATCGGGGCCCTGGTCGGAGGGGTCGTCCTCGACCGCTCCTCTCCTTCCACCGTGATGATGCTGGGCGGGCTGGCGGCCGCCCTGATGGCCCTCGTGGCCTGGGCCCACTGGGCGGGGAGGTTCACATGGCCGAAGTCCTCCTAGCCACACCGTGACAGGGGCGGCCCTCCGCCGCGGTCACCTGCCCCACCGCTTTCCCTCTCGCCCGGTCACCCCGCACCAGCGGGCCGGCCCGGCGAGAGGTGCCTCCACTTCCCTTTCTCGGACCACCTCGATGAGCCAGGTGCTCACGATCGCCTACCTAAGGGCTGTCCCGTAATCCCCGGCGGGCGCACGACGACAGCTACGGCACCTCGCTGCGTTGTCGGAACGTCCGAATACGTCCAGTATGCGAACGCCCCTCCGCCTTGCGATGCACCGCATCTGACGCCGCGCGCTGATCCACCGGGGATTACGGGACAGCCCTTAAGGAGAACGTCGCTTATGTGCGGCATTGCGGGCTGGATAGATTTCGGGCGCGATCTCACCCAGGAGCGCGCCATCGTCGACGCCATGACCCAGACAATGGCGTGTCGCGGTCCCGACGCCGACGGCGTGTGGCTCGGTCAGCACGCCGCCATCGGTCACCGGCGTCTCTCCGTCATTGATTTGGCGGGCGGGCGTCAGCCGATGACTGCCGAGCAGGACGGGCGCACGCTGGCGGTGCTGACCTTCAGCGGTGAGATTTACAACTACCGCGAGCTGCGTGCGGACCTGATCTCCCGCGGACACCGCTTCCGTACCGAGAGCGACACCGAGGTGGTCCTCCGGGGGTACGTGGAGTGGGGCGAGGGCGTCGTCGACAAGCTCAACGGCATGTTCGCCTTCGGTATCTGGGACGTCCAGAGCCAGGAGCTGCTCCTGGTGCGTGACCGGATGGGCGTCAAGCCGTTGTACTACTATCCCACGGCGAACGGCGTCCTGTTCGGCTCGGAGCCCAAGGTCATCCTCGCCCACCCGGACATCCCGCGGCGGGTGAACGCGAACGGCCTGCGCGAACTCCTCGACATGGTGAAGACCCCCGAGCACGCCATCTTCACCGGGATGTACGAGATCCGTCCAGGTCACACGGTCCGCGTCCGTCGCCAGGGGCTCGTCAAGCGCCGCTACTGGGCGCTCGAGGCCAAGGAGCACACGGACTCCCTGGAGACGACCATCGAGACGGTCCGCAGACTCCTCGACGACACCGTCAGCCGGCAGCTGATCTCCGACGTCCCACTGTGCAGCCTCCTGTCCGGCGGACTGGACTCCTCCGCGGTGACCGCGCTGGCGGCCAAGGCACTGGCCGCCCAGGGAGGCGGACCGGTGCGCTCGTTCTCGGTCGACTTCGTCGGCGCCGCAGAGAACTTCGTCCCGGACCCCCTGCGGAGCACCCCGGACACCCCGTTCGTCCGCGATCTGGCCCAGCACGTGGCGGCCGAGCACAGGGAAATCCTGCTCAACAGCGACGACCTGAGCGACCCCGGCGTCCGGGCCGCAGTCCTCGCCGCCACCGACCTGCCACCCATGTGGTATGGCGACCTGTGGCCTTCCCTGTACCTGCTCTTCAAGGCAGTGCGGGAGCGGTCCACCGTGGCCCTGTCCGGCGAGTCGGCGGACGAACTCTTCGGCGGGTACAGCTGGTTCCACGATCCCGAGGTCCTCACGGCCGAGACGTTCCCCTGGCTCACCTCGACGCCCGGCCCTTTCTACGACGGGACGCCGCTGTTCGACAGCGGGCTGCTGGGCAAGCTCGACATCCCCGGCTACCGACGGTCGAGCTACGGCGACGCCATCGCCGAAGTGCCGGTCCTCCCGGGCGAGATGGGCCTGGAGAAGCGGATGAGAGAGATCAGCTACCTCAACCTGACCCGCTTCCTCAACACTCTCCTCGACCGCAAGGACCGCATGAGCATGGCCGTCGGGCTGGAGGTCCGCGTCCCGTTCTGCGACCACCGCCTCGTGGAGTACGTGTTCAACGCACCCTGGGCCATGAAGACGTTCGACGGCCGGGAGAAGAGCCTGCTGCGCGCGGCCACCCGCGACGTGCTGCCCGAGTCGATCGTGAAGCGTGTGAAGGCACCGTACCCGAGCACGCAGGACTCCGGATACGAGAAGAAGCTCCGCGACCGGCTCGCAGAGGTGCTGAGCGGTGGTGACGCGCCGATCCTGTCGCTCCTCGACAAGGACCGCGTCCGCGGCCGGCTCGACGGCGGCATCAGCACGGCCAGCACCCAGATCACGCGGATCGACCTCGAGGTTCCGCTCTGGTTCAACGCCTGGCTGGAGTCCTACGACGTCACGATCGACCTGTAGGAACGGTCCCCGCACAGCCGTGCGTTCCGGCCGGGACGCACGGTACCCGCTCTCCCGGTGGCCTCCGGAATCCCCCGTCGGGGGCCACCGGGCTTCTTCGCGCCGGCGGGGAACAGCACGTCGGCACAGTGAGCCGGGGACGGCTCCGCACGTGATCCAAGGTATCCGGCTCCGATCACCCGGAAGGGAACCATGATGGCCGCTGCGGGATCGTCCCGTCCGACTGTGCGACTCGCTTCGCCACCGGACTTCCGTCCCGACGAGGTGGCCGAAATGGTCGCCCGTCTGGGGAGGCTCTTCGGCCGACTGCGGACCCTGGACCTGGCGGGCGTCGAGCCGGCCCCGGTCTTCCGGGCGACGACCGACTGCTCCCCCGCGCCCCCGGGAGCCTTCGATGCAGCCCTTTGAGCTCACCGTCGAGGACGCGGCGGCGGCCGTGACGGCCCGCACCCTGTCCCCCGTGGAACTCGTCGACTCCGTCCTGGACCAGTGCGACGCCGTCGAGGACCGGCTCCACGCCTACGTCACCGTCGTGGCGGACCGTGCGCGACGGGCCGCGCGGCAGGCGGAGAGGGAGATCCGCGAGGGCGTCCACCGTGGGCCACTCCACGGCATTCCGTACGGCCTCAAGGACCTCATCGACGTCTCTGGGATACCCACCACGGCCAGTTCGCGCGCGTGGGCGGGACGGATGCCCGGCGAGGACAGCACGGTGGCCGCGCGGCTCACGGACGCCGGCGCGATCCTGATCGGCAAGACCCACACCCACGAGTTCGCCTACGGACTGCTCACTCCGCAGACGGCCAATCCGTGGCACGAGGACGCCGTCGCCGGAGGCTCCAGCGGCGGCTCGGCGGTGGCCGTGGCGGCCGGGACCGCGCTGTTCGCGCTGGGGACGGACACCGGAGGGTCGATCCGCATTCCGGCCGCGCTCAACGGGACTGTCGGCCTGAAGCCCACCTACGGCCTGGTCTCCCGCCGCGGGGTGGCGCCCCTGTCGTGGTCCCTGGACCACGTCGGCCCCCTCACCCGGACCGTGCGGGACGCCGCCCTCGTGCTGCGCGCCCTGGCCGGCCACGACTCGTCGGACCCCGCCAGCGTCTCCGCTCCGACGGACCTGGCCTCGTCGTCCCCGGCGGACGTGCGCGGGCTGCGCGTCGGCGTGCCCGGCACCTACTACTTTGACCGCGTCGATCCGGAGGTGGAGGTGGCCATCCGCGCGACGATCGACTGGCTGCGGGAACTCGGCGCGACGGTGATGCCCGTGGACCTGCCGCTCGTCGAGTACGTCGAGGCGACGCAGTGGGGCCTGATGGCCCCCGAGGCCTCGGCGGTCCACGAGGAGACCCTGCGCGCGACACCCCACCTCTATGGCCCGGACATCCGGCTGCTTCTGGAGGCGGGACACCACGTGTCCGCCCTGGACTACCTGCGCGCCCAGCGCACCCGGTCCCTCATCAGCCGCGCGTGGGGCCGGCTCTTTGCCGACATCGATGTGCTCGTCGCCCCCACCTCCCCCATCACGGCGGCGCGGCGCGGGCAGGAGACCGTGCGGTGGCCGGACGGCGTCACCGAGACGGTCACCGACGCCTACGTCCGGCTCTCCTCGCCCGCCAACATCACCGGATTCCCCGCCCTCTCCCTCCCGGTGGGCAGGAACTCAGCCGGTCTCCCCATCGGCGCGCAGCTGATCGCCGCCCCGTTCGCGGAGTCCGTCCTCTTCCGGGTTGGAACCGCACGGCGGCGCTGCTCCCCGCTCCGGCCTTCTTCCTGGGCGGCGTCATCGCGCCGTCGGCTTCGGCGGCCGCCGCGGGAGCCCCCTGACCTGTGCGGAAAGGGACGGGGGGCTTCCACTGCAACTTCGACGACATCGCAAGCCTGGTGTCGGCCGACCTCGACCCGATACTCAAGCTGACGTGCACCACTCCGCCGAAGCAGCTCGTCCATGGACCACGTCGTCCGGATCCACACCGGGATGATCACCGGCCTCCGGCTCGTCGGACCACGGGCCGAGTGAGAGGTCCGGTCGCTCGACTATGCTGACACCAGCGTTGCGCCCGTGTCCGCGATCCGGGATGAGGGCCCCCGACCTCTTCGAGGCGCCTGGAGGAAGCCGTGACCGCCGAACTCCCCGACTGGATGATCCCGCCCAGGATCAGCGGCTGGGAAGCCGATGACCTCGACCGCCTCGCCCAGGCACCGCGGCACACCGAACTCATCGACGGAGCCCTGATCTTCATGATGTCGCCGCAGCGGTCCTGGCACGCCCGGCTGGTGGAGAACCTGACCTTCGCCCTGCGCCAGGCCGCCCCCGTCGGGTTCGACGCCGAGCGTGAGATGACCGTCCGGCTCGACAAGAAGAGCCGCCCCGAGCCGGACATCCTGATCACGACCGCCCCGTACGACCCCGACCGGACCTGGTACGCGCCCGAGGACGTCGCCCTGGTCATCGAGGTCGTCTCGGAGGAGTCGGCGGACCGCGACCGGTCCCTGAAGCCCTTCAAGTACGCACAGGCCAGGATCCCCCACTTCTGGCGCGTCGAGGACGAGACCGGCGCCCCCACCGTCCACACCTACGAACTCGACGTCATGACCAGCACCTACGTGGCCACCGGCATCCACCGCAACCAGTTGAAGGTATCCGTCCCCATCCCCCTCGACATCGACCTCGACAGCCTCGTGCCCTGACCGCCCCTCGCAACCGCTTGTTGTAGCCGGACTGGCCGGGTACGCAGGGGAGCATGCCGCGGAAGTCCGCCGCGACACGGCGCAGTCGGCGCCGCTCGGAGGTGTAGCCGAGGAGCGCCGACCTTACGGCGCGGGTGAGCAGTTCGGAGTCACTGAGCGTGGGTGCAGTCCCGACCGCCGGGCGCCACGGGGCAAGTTCCGGCGAAGCCTGCAACGTGTCGTAGGTCCGGACGTAGAGTGCCGTTGCGAGGGTGTTCAGGTCGTCCGTCACAGACTGACCTGGGACGCCCTCGCCCCACGTCCGCAGGCGCACCGGATCAGCTGACCGGCTGAGCCTGGGGATGGGCCTCGTGCCAGGCGTCCCAGATGTCGCTGCGGAGTCAGCCTCGCGGTGGCACGTCCATCCCCTGGTCCTTGGCCCACCGCCGCACCTCGGCCACCGGCGGTGTCGGCGCGGATTGTGAGGGCTCCGGTCGGTGGCGCGCGGGGACAACGGGCTGGGCGGGCGACTGGAGCAGGGTCTCGGGGGTCGTGGCGGTGAATCCGCGGCTTTCGAGGATGCGGCTCACGCTTGTGGTGCATGCGTTCCAGCCAGGGCACGTCCGCGTCGAGGTAGTCGCGGGCCTCGACGTGGGGCTTCTTCGTCTCGGTGTTGCGCATGATCCGGCCGACCTGCTGAATCACCCGTCCCTTGAAGGAAACCGGGCTGGTGAGGAACAGGGTGTCGAGCCTGGGGGCGTCGAATCCTTCGCCGGCCAGCTTGCCGATGGCCAGCGGCACCGGCGGGGTGGTCATTTCATCGGCCACGCGGGTGCGGACCCGGGCTCGCTCGGTCGGCGGCATACCGCCGTGCAGGAGCAGCGGTTCGATGCTGTGCGCGGCAAGGTACGTGGCGAGTTGGTGGAGGTGTTCGACTCGGTTGCTCAGGGCCAGGCTGCACCGTCCGCGCCGAGAGGCGTCGGCGATGTCGGCGGCGATCTGGGTGTTGCAATCGCAGTTCGCGGCGAGTTCGCTGTAGATCGCCTGGAAAGAGGCGCCGTCGTTGCCCGGCTCGTCGGTGGTGAACGAGGTGGGGTGGACGATGAGGTGCCTGGCGAACGCGCTGGCGTCGGCGATCTCGTGTCGGATGGGTCCGCACTGCATGGTGATCAGCGGATCCATCTGGTCCGCCCGGTGGGGGGGTGGCCGACAGGCCGATCCATCGAGGGGCGCGGGCTTCGCGGATCGCGGCCTCGGCCCCCCGGGCGCCCACGGCGTGGCACTCGTCGACGACCACCAGACGGTAGCCGTCCAGCAGGCCGTCGGGGGCGTCGCGGTGGCTGAGTGTCTGCAGCATGATCAGGTCGACCACGTGGCCGCGGGGGTCCTTACCCGCGCCCAGGGAAGCGACGCGGCCGTCGCCGAGATCGAGGAACGTGGCCAGACGGTCCTGCCACTGCGACAGCAGCTCGGAGCGGTTGACGATGATCGCGGTGGGCGTCTTGTGGTGGGCGATCAGCGCGCAGGCCATCACGGTCTTGCCCGAGCCCGGCGGCGCCACGAGCACTCCGCTGCTGTGACCGTTGACCGCGTCGACCGCGCGGGCTTGCGCTTCGGTCAGCTCGCCGGTGAAGAATGCGCTGATCAGCGCGGCGTCCGCAAGCTCGCTGGTGATCGTGAGTGTGCCGCCGGCGGCGGCGATGAGCTGGGCCGCTTCGTCGCGCAGGCCGCGCGGCAGCCGGATCCAGTCCGGGTCGGTGGCGTCGAAGGAGCAGACCACGCGCGGGGTGTCCCAGGTGGAGTACCGCTGGCTCTGGCGGCGGTAGAACTCCGGGTTGTGGAACGACGCCGTGTGCTTGAGTGCGGCAAGCAAGGCTGCCGGCAGGCCCTTGGTGGAGATCGCGAGCATCGCCTCGACGGCCCCTGCCGCCCAAGCCCCAGCGCGCGCCGCCGGGGCTTGGGCGGCAGGACCGGCGCGGTCGCTGACGGGCCCGCCTTGACCTCGCCGAGCTTGTCGACAAGCGCCTCGACCTGAGCCGAGGAGAGCCGCTCCACCTGGGACAGCTGCGAGAACTGGTCGGGGTGGGGCTCCCAGGTCTGCGGGTCGCAGAACACCGTGGTGCCCTTGAGGCGGGAGACCCCCTGGAGCGGGAGCCCGATCAGGTTGCCGAACCGGGCGTTGCCCTTGGCGTTCGTCGGCAGCAGGTCCCGGGCAGGGAAGAGTCGGTCGTAGCTGGACAACGTCATCTGCCCGCAGACGTCGATCGCCCGGCGCAACAGCGCCATCCCAAGTGTGCGGGCGGTGACCGCGGGGATGGGGCGGTGAAGAAGGTTCACACGTGCGCGCCCGTGCCGGAACGGGAGACCTCCACCAGGGCGGGGATGCCGGCGTCGTGGCAGGCGGCGGCGTAGGCGGACGCGTCGCCGCGCCAGTCGCTGCCCTCCTTGCCGTCGAAGTCGACTGCAAGGAGGCGGCAGGTGTCGTCAGCCAGCAGCGGGTACAGCCCCAGGTGAGTCTCCCAGGCACCGGGCTCGGGGCGGGAGAGGTGGTTGTAGACGGCCCGGTCCGTCAGCGGCCGGAACACCCGCTCGGCCTCGGCCTTGTTCTTGGCGAACGGGTTGTCCTCGGCGGGGCTCCAGCCCGTCCGGCCCGACTTCGCGCCCACCCACCGGGTGGCGTAGACGTCCTCGCGGCCGGCGAACAGCGCCCGGAACAGGGCGATCTTCGCCTCCGTCCCGGAGGACGCGTCCGCGTACGGCAGACCGTGGCCGCCTTCCGTGATGACGGGTGGGGGAGGCTCGGGGACCGGAGCCAGCGCCCGTGGCGCGTCGGGTGCGGGAACTCCCAGCCGGGTGCGCAGACGCCGATTCTCGGCTCGCACCTCGGCGAGCTCCGCGCGTGGTTCGACGTTCTCTTCGAGCGCCACATCGAGGCGGATGCGCAGTTCGGCCAGGTCGTTACTGTCGTACCAGTCCTCCACCCCTCCATGATCCGGATTCGTGTCCGTGGAGAGGTCGTTTTCGCGTAGATTCCCACGAGGTGATCGAGCCGATGGCCTACCCGTCCGGCGCCGGTCCGCCGGCCGCCCAGGCTTGCACGGCCGCTAGGTACCGGGACGCGGCGGCATCCGCGTCCCGGGTGCGGACTGCCGGTTCCAGGCGCGCGAACCGCGGGGCTTGTCTGTCCCCTTTCAGCCGCTTGGCCGGGGCCATTTCTCCCGCAGCCACGCGAGGTCGGTCTCGGTGCGGATGCGGGCCGCTTGCTCACGGGTGAACACCGCGTTCGTCTTGGTCAGGACCAGGGTGTAGGGGCGTCCCTGACGCCGGGTGGTGTGGGACACGGGCAGGCCGGCCAGATCGATACGGCTGTGGATGTGGCGGCGCCGGTCCTTCGCGAGCGGCCAATCCATGACCCGACGGGTGCGGGAAGTGAGGAAGGCGTCGAGGTCGGGGCAGAGGCCGCAGCCGGACCGGCAGGTGCCGGCGGGGGTGAGTGACCAGTCGTCCGCCGCGCGTACGGGGCGGGTGACGGCCGCGGTGAGCCGGGCCTCGCAGTGGTCGGCGAGCGTCTGGAAGGCGTGGGCCGCGGGTGCCCCGTCTCGTACGGTCGTCGGTCGGCGGGCCATGGTACGCAAGGCCGGGAGCAGGCATTCCAGGGCGGTGTCCGGCAGGGCGCGCAGCGCGGTGACGATCGTGCCGGCGGTTTTCGGGTCGCACGCCTGCAGGACGCGGGCCAAGGGAGCTCCCAGCCGTTCCATGCCCTCGCGGCCCACGTCGAGCCAGCCGGTGAGCTGCTGCTCGGCCGCTTGCCAGACGCCCTCGACCAGCGGTGCCGCCACCGCGTCTCCGTCACCGTCAGCGGTCCGCAGCGCGGCACAGAGGCCGGGCAGAGCCTCGAGCCACGCTGCGCGATCCGCCCCGGTGTACGCGGCGACCGGGCCGAACCAGCTGCCGACGGCCCCGCGCGACCACGTCCGCCCGTACCGTGCGGCCGCTGCCGCGAGATCGGGTACGTGTCGCTCGCCCAGGGTCTCCACCCCGAAGGGCGCAAGGAGCATCGCGGCGGTGTCCGCTTCCTCCAGTCCCACAGCGACGTGCAGGGCGGCAGTGAAGAGTGGAGCGGCCGCTTCGCCCGAACCGCGATGCTTCCAGAACGGGGCGAGCGACCGGGCGAGCGTACGCGCCAGCTCCAACTCCCCGGTGTCCAGGTGGCCCTGGATCTCTCGCAGGGCTCCCTCGGAGCCGGCCTCGGCGCGTGCCGCGAACGAGCGTTGCCGGGGCCAGAGCACCACTGCGGTCCGCCGGTACCAGCGGTCCAGGGTGTTGCCGTAGTTGCCCATGTAGCCCTCGTACTCGGACTGGTAGGGCGTGAGGTCCTTGTTCTCGGTGGTGGCGCACACCTCGGCGTAAGAGACGGGCAGGGAGATCTGCTCACCGTCGGCGCGGGTCCACCAGTCGAGGGTGATCTCGTCGTCGATCAGGTCGCCCAGCTCGTAGTCGGAGAAGTCGCCGCTGCGGCGGCGCTCGGCCCCGGGCTCCCCGTCGGGGTCGAGGAGGCACTCACCCTCGCATTCCTCGTCCTCGCAGCCGTCGAAGTGCTCGACATCGCCGTAGTAGTCGTAGCGGTCGTGGGGCGGTACGGCGTCCCAAGTCTCTTTCACCTCGGCCAATGCGAGAACCGCCTCGCAGCCTGCCTGCCCGGCGGCCTGGCGGAGCCGGGTGGCACGCGTGGCGTCGGCACCCTTGAGGCGGTCCCAGTCCAGGCCACGCTGGGTGTACTCGTGGTCGAGGAGGTACACGAGGCGGTTCGGGGGCGCCGTTTTCTGGCGGCCGTAGGCGTAGCGCTCTTCGGCCGGCTCGGTGAAGTGTTCGGTCAGGCAGTGGGCCAGGTCGGCGACCGGGCCGTCGTCGTCCCCGCCGGCCGGGCGGGTGCGTTCGGCGAGGAGGTTCATGGTGAGGGTGACGCGGTAGCCGGACTTGACGGGCTTGACCTCGTGAAGGCAGTCCGCGTAGAAGGCAGCGAAGGTCAGCTTCTCCCGGGATGCCTGGTAGACGACGCTCCGGCCGGCGTGCGAGACAACGAGTTCACCGCCGGTGTGGTACGAGGGCAGCGAGACCACCAGGGTGCCCACCATGGAGTCGTCCTTCTCGGAGTCCTGGTGCGGCAGGAAGAACTGGCCCTTGCCGTAGACGAGCAGCGCGTGCGGTTCGGCCCGCAGGACGGTGGTGGGCGGCAGACCGAGCCCGGTACGGACGCCGTCGAGGACGCCGCTCAGGGTGCGGTCCCAGTCGGGGCCGCCCAGGGTGATCCGGTCCGGAGTGATCTCCCAGGTGTCGCGCACGCTGGTGTCGGCCAGGGTCTGCTCACCGCGGCCGAAGCGGGCCTGCCGGGCCTGCGCGATCAGCTTCTTGGTGACCGGAGCACGCAACGGCAGGGGCAGCACCCCGACGCCGTCGACCTCGATCCGCAGCGCGCGGGCGGACATCTCGATGCGGGTACTGAAGTCCCCGCATCGCTCCGAGGCGTCAAGCAGCTTCGCCAGTTGCTTTCGTGCTCCGTGTCCCATGGTGTTTCGTTCCCCTGGTCGGCAGCGTGCCGTTCCATCTGTTCCGGCAACCCTAGCGCTGCTGGAAGTCCCTGTTCTCAGATGGCAGAACAGCCTTGACATCCGAGGCACCCGCGCAGGTTCAGGGAAGGCCCGGGACGGTGAGGCGTTCAGCGGGGTGATCAAGGGGGCGGTTCTGTTCCCTGTGGCGATCGGCCTCAGCCGGATCTTAGGCGGTACCCGATCCCGGTGCCTACGCGCGGGGATGTCGTACGGCGAGCTCTACGAGCGGCCGCGCCAACGCGCAGCCCGGCTTGCGGCGGCCGGAATCGCGGATCGCGGATCGCGGATCGCCAAGGACGACTGACGGGCGCCGCTCGCCACCAGTCGTGCGAGCCGCACCTCTGGCCGGCTGCTCACGTCATCGTCCGTCGCGCCGTTCCGGTCCGTAGGGGCTCCATCCCTTGAGGTACGGCTTCAGTTCCGCCGGCGTGGGCTCACGCGTGTGCGGCATTCCTGGAAGCCGGGTCAATGGGTCGATCGACCCCACGTACCCCCTTGCTCACCGCAACCAACGCCGGGCCGAGTCCAAAGCCGCCTCGCCCACAGCACCGTCCAGCTCGCCGATACGACGTTCCAATGCCGTGCAGTACGCGCTGAGGGCAGCGGCCTCTTCGCGAAGCACCTCAGCGAGTTGAACGGATCTGCCACGGGAGGGAAGCTCCGGGGCGCTCCTGGTTGAGGTCTCCCGGCCGTCAGGCGCGCAGCAGGGTGACGGTGCGCCCGGAGGGCGTGGTCTGTTGCGAGAAAGCGGTGCGCTCGTGGACCGGAGCTGCCTGCGGGCGGGTATCGAAGAGGACGAGGGTGCCCGTGGACAGCTCCATGCGGTCCAGGTAGTCGCCCAACTGTGCCAGCCCCTCGGCGAGGGGGTCGGTGCGGCCCTGGCGCCACACCTTCAGCTCAGCACCGTCGTCTTCCCGGTCTGCCGTGGCGCGTGCACCACGAAGTACTGGCCCTGCTCGATGTACCCGCGGGCCCTGGGCAGCCGCTCCTGGGCCGGCACCATGTAGTGACGCGTGGGGACGCACGGCCCGGCCGTATTGAAGTAGCGCATACCTCGCACGCCGGCCGACGGCACCGACAACCTGAGACGACCGTGCACCCGACCACCCGCCACACCGCCCCGTACGGGCACGAGTGCCGGAGCAGCGGTGCCCCGGTGCGGAGATCACCCGGCGGGCAGACGCAGAAACGCGGCCAGCGCCCGCTGGGGTGCGGTGACCGCTGGGGCGCCTCCGGCGACCGCCAGGGCATGCGGGTCACCACGGCACAGCTCTTCACGTGCCGATCAGATCATCCGGGGCACCGTTGTCGTCCCAGTCGGCCTCATGCATCCTGCCCTTGCCGAGAATCTCATCCGGGCTGGTGAGCGACCGGGGCGCGCACTGCGGCCAGTGCCTTGTCGGACAGTTTGGCCGCAGGTCAGGGGCCGGTTCCCCGCGACCACAAACGCGGGAAGCGGCTGTACCTGCTTCGTCACGGCGGCAAGGAGTGGCTGGACGAAGAACGACAGAGTCTCATCACTGTGGGGACCCGCATGGGCCGCGAGGTCGCCGGCGTGGAAGGTCTCCACTCGCACCTCGCCCTGGCCAGAGAGCAGGAGATTGCCGATTCGCTGCGAACCAGGTGGCTGCGCTTCGCGGCCGGCGAGAGAGAGCACTGGAAGGCGCCATCTCCCACCGCCCTACTGTTCGATCTTGAAAAATGATGGAAAACAGCAGGTCAAAGCCGCTCAGGACACGTCGACATAGTTTCGTTCATGAAGTTCATCACGACCAAGTCCTTCATGCCGTTCGTGATCTACCGGATCATCCTCGGCGTGGTGATCTTCGCCCTGGTGGGCACCGACACGCTCAGCCCGCACGCGGGCGAGTCGGGCGGCTGACCCCGCGGCCCGCCGCCCCGGTCACGGCCGGGACGGCGGGCTCGGGTGTCCGTGGGAACGCGGGTACGGGGGCATGCCGGTACGGGGCGGGGTTCAGATCTCCGTGTCGCCGGGGCCCTCGGCGCCGAACTGCTCGGCGCGCAGGGCGAGGTCCTGGAGCACGTCCGCCGACGTCACGTCGGTCTGCCCGGAGTCGTGCACCTGGGCCAGCATGGCGAACGCCAGGGTGAACGCCCCGACGAGCTGTTCCACCGCGCCGCCGACCTCGCGACCGACAACCACCACCACGTCCTCGACGGTGGCGTCCTCCGGGATCGAGATCCTCGGCATCGTCTCGTTGAGAAGGGCGGTGACCACGGTCGAATCGGTGTCGGCGTCGTCGCGGTCGGGATTCTCCTCCAGCAGCCGGCGCATCTCGCCCGCCTCGGTCAGGATGCCGACCACGCGCTTCACGACTTCGCTCTGCTCCATTCCGCGAGCATAGGCGCCGAAGGCCCCGCCCACCGGCACAACGGCGTACCGGAGCACACCGTGCCCCGGCCCGGACGGCCGCCCCCGCCTCGGCACCCCGGTACGCGGGGCCGTAGCGTACGGAGCAGGTCGGATCGGCGAGAGGAACCCATGAGCGGCACCGAGCTTCCCGTGATCGCGGCGGTCGACGGCTCCACGCACAGTCTGGAGGCCCTGGACTGGGCGGCCCGCGAGGCCGTCGCACGCGCCCTGCCCCTGCTGATCGTGCATGTGCGGCAGCTCGACCGGCGCGCCGACCAGGCCGCGCAGGAGCGGGAGGCGGGTGAGCTGCTGGCCTCGGCGGTGCGCCGGGCCGACCGGATCGCGCCGGGGCTGCGGCCCACCACGCTGGCCCCGCTCGACTTCCCCGCCGCCGCGCTGGTCTCGCTGAGCCGGGACGCCTCGCTGGTGGTACTCGGTTCGCGGGGGCTCGGCGGGTTCCGGTCCCTGATGCTCGGGTCCAACAGCCTGGCGACGGCGTCGATGGCGAAGTGCCCGGTGGTGATCGTGCACGGCGGCCGGGACGGCGAGGAGCCCGGCGGCGGCCCGGACGAGGTCTTCCCGGACATCGTCGCCGGGGTGGCGGCCGACGAGAGCAGCGAAGGGGTGCTGGACTTCGCGTTCGAGACGGCGGCGGCGCATCCCGGCGCCCGGCTGCGGATCGTGCACGGCTGGACGATGTTCTCCTCGATGCTGTCCGGCGGGCCCGTGTTCGACCGGAACGCGGCGGCGGACGCGGCCGAACGCTCGCTGGCGGAGCTGACCGCCGGCCGGCGGGCCGCGTACCCGCAGGTCGAGGTCATGAAGGAGCCGGTCAACGGCTCCGCGACCCGCACCCTGGTCACCGCGTCCGCCACCGCCGCGCTGACGGTCGTCGGGCGGCGGCGGGGCGGCGAGTCGCTCGGGCTCGGGCTGTCGCCGGTCGCGCACACGACGCTGACGCACGCGATGGGTCCGGTGGCCGTCGTCCCCTGCTGACGGCCGGCCCGTGCCCGCTGCCCCACACTGGGCACAGGAGCGGGACCGGACGGCGGACGGACCGGTCGGCGGGCGGGCTTGTCGGCGGGCTGGCTTGTCGGCGGGCGGAACGAGGAGGCGCGGCATGGGGTCGTGGGCCGGTTGGCGCGAGCGGGGCGCGGGGCTGCTCGACCGGAGGGCGGGGCGCGCCGCCGCCGCGCTGTCGGCCGGGGCGCTGCCGGCGCTCGCCTTTCCGGCGCCCTCGCTGTGGTGGTTCGCCTACGTCTGCCTGGTGCCGCTCCTGCTGCTGGTCCGGTCCGCCGGTTCGGGGCGGGCGGCGGCGCGCGACGCGTGGCTGGGCGGCACCGGGTACATGATCGCGGTGCACCACTGGCTGATGCCGAGCCTGCATGTGTTCATCGTGGTCCTCGCGGCGCTCCTCGGTCTGCTGTGGGCGCCGTGGGGGGTGCTGGTGGGCCGGCTGCTGCGGGGTCCGGTGACCGGGTGGCGGGCGGTGGCGGCCGTGGTCCTGGTGCCCTGCGGCTGGCTGATGATCGAGCTGGTCAGGTCCTGGGAGGCGCTGGGCGGGCCGTGGGGGCTGCTGGGGGCGAGCCAGTGGCAGGTGGCACCGGCGCTGCGGCTGGCCTCGGTGGGTGGGGTGTGGCTGGTGAGCCTGCTGGTGGTGGCGGTGAACACCGCGCTGACCGTGCTGCTGGTGCACTCCGCCGCCCGGCTCGCGGCCGCCGTGTCACTGCTGGTGGGGGCGGTGCTGGTCGGTGCCGCCTGGATGTGGGCGCCGCAGCCCGAACGGGCGGGGACGGCGAGAGTCGCGGTCGTGCAGCCGGGGATCGTGGCGGGTCCGGACAGCGTGCGGCGCAGGTTCGCCCTCGGCGAGGAACTGACGCGGTCGCTCGCGGGGCGGGACGTGGACCTGGTGGTGTGGGGCGAGAGCAGTGTCGGCGTCGATCCGGCCCGGCGGACCGGCACGGCGGACCGGCTGGCGGCGCTGTCGCGGGCGGTGGGCGCGGATCTCCTGGTGAACGTGGACGCCCGGCAGACCGATGCGGCGGGCCGGACCGGGATCTTCAAGCGGGCGGTGCTGGTGGGGCCGCAGGGACTCACCGGGGACCGGTACGACAAGATGCGGCTGGTGCCGTTCGGTGAGTACGTCCCGGCCCGTTCGGCGCTGGGCTGGGCGACCTCGATGGGCCGGGCGGCGGGCGAGGACCGGCTGCGCGGCACCGCTCCGGTCACGATGCGGGTGCCCGGCGCGGACGGGCTGCGCATCGGCCCGCTGGTCTGCTTCGAGTCCGCGTTCCCCGACATGAGCCGGCGGCTGGTCTGGGACGGGGCCGCGCTGCTGGTCGCCCAGTCCTCCACCTCGTCGTTCCAGCACAGCTGGGCCCCGGAGCAGCACGCCTCGCTGGGGGCGCTGCGGGCGGCGGAGAGCGGCCGGCCGATGGTGCACGCCACGCTGACGGGGGTCAGCGCGGTGTACGGGCCGCGCGGTGAGGCGGTCGGGCCCGCGCTCGGCACGGACACCAGCGGCACCGCCGTGTACGGGGTGCCGCTGGCGCGGGGCACGACGCTGTACGTCCGCCTGGGCGACTGGCCGGTGTACGGGGCGCTGGCGGCCCTGGCCCTCTTCTGCGCGGCGGAGGGCGTACGGGCCGCGCGCACCCGGCGGCGCGCCCGTCCGGCGGCCTGCGAGGGGGCCTAGACCGGACCCGCAAGGTCGTCCCCGCCCGGACCCCGGGCCCTACGCCGCGTCCGGGTCCCCGGGCCCTACGCCGCGTTCAGGTCGCGCAGGACGCGTTCGCAGAGTTCGTGGGTCTCCAGGGCGTCGCGGGCGCTCGGCGAACGGCCGTCGCGCACGGCGTCCAGGAACCCCAGCACCGCCTGCTCGATACCGCGCTGACGGGCCACCGGCACCCAGTCGCCGCGCCGGCGCAGGCTGGGCTGCCCCTTGTGGTCGACGACCTCCGCGAGGTTGAGCACCTCGCGCTTGGAGTCCTGACCGGACACCTCCAGGCGCTCCTCGGTGGAGCCGCTGAGCCGGTTCATCGCGCCGATGGCGGTGAAGCCGTCGCCGGAGAGCTGGAGCACGACGTGGTGCAGCAGGCCATCCACGATCCGGCCGCTGACCACGGTGTGCTCGACGGGTCCGGGCACCAGGAAGCGCAGCGTGTCCACGACGTGGATGAAGTCGTCCAGCACCATGATCCGGGGGTTCTCCGGCAGCCCGACCCGGTTCTTCTGCATCAGGATCAGATCGCGCGGGTGCTCCGCGCACTGGGCGTAGCCCGGCGCCAGCCGGCGGTTGAACCCGACGGCGAGCCCGGTGCCGCGCGCCTCGGCCAGTTCCACCAGCCGGGTCGACTCCTCCAGCGTGTACGCGAGCGGCTTGTCCACGTACGTGGGGACGCCCGCTTCGAGCAGCCGGCCGACGATCTCCGGGTGGGCGGCGGTCGCGGCGTGCACGAACGCGGCGTCGAGGCCCTGGGCGAGGAGGGAGTCCAGGTCCTGGTGGCAGTGGTCCGCCGGGATGCGGTGCGCGGCGGCGACGGCGGCCAGGGTGGCCGGGTTGCGGGTCTGCAGATGCGGTTCGATGCCCGGCAGGGTTCCGAGAACCGGCAGGTACGCCTTCTGTGCGATGTCCCCGAGCCCGATGCAGCCGACCTTCACAGGGTGTTCCTCTCGCTGGTCAGCGCCGTGTGCCGGGCGCCTCCGTCGTCGTTCCGGCAGCATACGTGCCGCCCGGCGGCCGCCAGTCGGCGATCCCGTCGAAGGTGCGCAGGAGGAGGCCGGGCCCGAGGCGGGAGACCGTGGCCATGAGGAGGTCGCGGGCGGCGACGGCGGGGGCGCCGGTGAGACTCATGAGCCGGGCGACGCGGTCGGCCTTGCGGACGACGGCGGTGGTGCGCGGCAGCCGGTCGGCGGTGTACGCGGCGAGGCCCGCGCCCATGTCCTGGCCGGGGGTCATGTGGTGGGCGAGGACGACGGCGTCCTCGATGGCCTGGTTGCCGCCCTGGCCGAGGGTGGGGGCCATGGCGTGGGCGGAGTCCCCGACGAGGACGGTGCGGCCCCGGTGGAAGGCGGGCAGGGGCCGGGCCATGCGGTACACGTCGTTGCGCAGGATCTCCTGCGGTGCGGTGGCGGCGATGATCTGCGGGACCGGGTCGTGCCAGTCGCCGAAGCGGCGCAGGAGTTCCGCCTGCTCGTCGTCGGCCTGTGCTCCGGCGGGCGAGACGGCGGCCGCGTAGGCGTAGATGCGGCCGTCCTTGAGCGGCTGGGTGCCCCACAGGGCGCCGCGCCCCCAGGTCTCGTGCGGCGCGAACGGGCGGTCCGGGGCCGGGACGACGGCGCGCCAGGCGGTGAAGCCGGCGTAGGAGGGGCCGGGGGCGTCCGGGAGGAGCGCGGTCCGCACGGCGGAGTGGATGCCGTCGGCGCCGACGACGAGTTCGGCCTCGACCGTCCCGTCCGGCGTGCCGACGACGGCGGGGGCGCCGCCCGCCGTACCGGGGTCGATCAGCCGGGCCGGGCAGCCGGTGCGCACTGCGGACGCGGGGAGCCGGGCGGCGACGCGGTCGATGAGGACGGACCGGTGGACGAGGACGAGCGGGCCGCCGAACCGCTGGGCGGCGGCGGTGGCGTCGGTGCGCGAGAGCCAGCGGCCGGACGGCGCGCGCATTCCGCCCTCGCCCTGCCAGGCGGCCAGGGACCTGATCTCGTCGCCGAGGCCGATGACGTCGAGCGCGCGCTGGGCGTTGGGGGCGAGGCCGATGCCGGCGCCGACCGGCTCCAGGGCGTCCGCGCGTTCCAGCACGGTGACCCGCCAGCCCGACCGGTGCAGGGCCACGGCGGCGGTGAGGCCGCCGATTCCGCTGCCGATGACGACCGCACGGGGCATGACCATGGCTTTCCCTCCGCCGCAACTACATCTGTAGTGACCCGGCCAAACTTACTACACCTGTAGTGACGACGGTAGGTTGCTCCCATGACCGCACGTCCCACCGGCGCCGACCGGGCCGATCTGATCGCCGACGCCGCGCTCGCCCTGCTCGCGGAGCGCGGCATGCGGGGGCTGACCCATCGCGCGGTCGACGAACGGGCCGGGCTGCCGCAGGGCTCCACGTCCAACCACGCCCGCACCCGGCAGTCCCTGCTGGAGGCGGCGGTGCGGCGGCTGGCGGAGCGGGAGGCCCGGGTCCTCGTCCCGGGCACGCTCCCGGCGGGCGACGGCACGGGCGAGGTGGGGGGCGACGGCAGGGGCGAGTTGGTGGCGGCGCTCGCCCGCGCTCTGCACCGCTATCTGACGCACCACCGCGAACTGCTCGTCTGCCGGTACGAACTGGCCCTGGAGGCCACCCGGCGCCCCGAGCTGCGGGCGTTCTTCGACGCGACGGGCCTGCGCTTCCGGGCGCCGCTGGTGGCGCTGATGACGGCGGCCGGTTCCCCGGAGCCGGAGCGGCACGCGCTGTCCGTGGTCGCCTGGTGCGAGGGGCTGATGTTCTCCTGCGCGGCCGGCTCCTACCACCGCTCCGTACCGGGCGAGGCGGAGCTGCGCACCGGTTTCGACGAGCTGCTGCGCGGCATGCTGGGGCACTGACCCGCCCCGGCACGGCTCCGGCGGTCCGCACGGCTCCGGCTGTCCGCACGGCGCCGACCCGTCCGCATCGCACCGGCCGGCGTCACTCGTGCGGGCCAATTGGGGCGCGGAGCCGCACCGGCGGGGCCCGGGCGCCGCAGAGTTGATCACGTGCAGCGAACCCGAACCCTCGTGACACTCCTGGCCGGTCTCGCGCTCGCGACCCTGTCGGGGTGCGTGTCCGTCCAGCCGCAGCCGGCCGCCCCGCCCCGCCCGGAGACCGGCCGGCCCGCCCATCAGCTGGCGCCGCAGACCGCCGGACCGCCGGTCCACGACACGCTGGAGGCGGTACCGAAGGCGAAGCGCTCCTCCGCCGCGACCGCGCCGTCCGCCGCGCACCGCCCGGCGGCGCCCCCGGCCGTGCGGCCCGCCGGGCCGCGCCTGCCGCAGGGGGGCGCCGTCCCGGTGCGCCCGCGACCGCGCCTCACCGTTCCGGCGGCGCCCGCCCCGGCCCTGCCCGCGCCGGGCGGCGGCAGCGGGGTGTGCGCGCTCGGACGGGGGTACGGGCACTGGCCCGCCGGCAGCCCGCAGTCCCGGATCTGCGACCGCGCCTACGGCCGGTGACGGGGCGCGGGCACCGGCCCCCGGAGCGCGCCGCCGTACGTATGGGCGCTCACCACTCCCGCAGCCGCCGTTCCAGCCGGTCGATCTCCGCCCGCACGCCTCCCCCGTAACCGTCGTCCGTGCCGTCGTCGGCGAGCACCGCCGAGGCCGCCCGCGCCCGCTCCAGATGGTCCCGGGCGGCCGCCGGGCGGCGGAGCTTCACATAGTCGGCGGCGAGACTGAGGTGCAGCGACGGATAGAAGGCCCGTACCGCCTGCCCGTCCGGCAGCGCCCGAGCGGCGGTGAGGGCCCGCAGGTCCCAGGCCAGTTCGTCGGCCGGGTCGTCCTGCGTATCGGCCAGGTAGTGCGCCAGGGTGCAGCGGTGCAGGGCGTCGCCCTCGTCGCCGAGATCGGACCAGAGCGCGGCAAAGCGGTTGCGGGCCTCCTCCCGGTCACCGCCGTGCAGCAGCATGACCGCCTGGCCGATCCTGGTCGTGAAGAGATCCTCCGCCGTCTCCCGCCGCTCCGTCACCACAGCCTCCCTCGCACCCGTCCGCCCGCGTCCGGCGGCCGGTCCGGCTTCCGACGCTAGCCGCCGGGGCGGGCGGGCGCGGGGAGGCTCGGGGCTCAGCCGAGGTCGGGGATGCGCCAGTCGATGGGCTGGTGGCCCTGGCTCGCGACGGCCTCGTTTATCTGGGTGAAGGGACGGGAGCCGAAGAACTTCTTCGCGGACAGCGGCGAGGGGTGCGCCCCCTTCACCACGACATGGCGCTCGGTGTCGATCAGGGGGAGCTTCTTCTGCGCGTAATTGCCCCACAGCACGAAGACCGCCGGGTCGGGGCGCTCGGCCACGGCCCGGATGACGGCGTCGGTGACCTTCTCCCAGCCCTTGCCCTTGTGCGAGTTGGCCTCGCCGGCACGGACGGTCAGCACCGCGTTGAGCAGGAGGACGCCCTGCTGGGCCCACGGCATGAGGTAGCCGTTGTCCGGGACGGGCAGGCCCAGCTCCTCCTTCATCTCCTTGTAGATGTTGCGCAGGGAGGGCGGGGTCTTCACTCCGGGCCGCACGGAGAAGCACAGGCCGTGGCCCTGGCCCTCGCCGTGGTACGGGTCCTGGCCGAGGACCAGCACCTTCACCTGGTCGAACGGGGTCGCTTCCAGGGCCGCGAACACCTGCTCCCGGGGCGGGTAGACCGGTCCGGCGGACCGCTCCTCCTCGACGAACTCGGTGAGCTCCTTGAAGTAGGGCTTCTGCAGCTCTTCGCCGAGGACGCCGCGCCAGGACTCGGGCAGCAGGTCGGTGTCGGTCACGTGAACAACCTCCGGTAAGCAATCCGTTCTTGATCCCAGAACCTACCGGGCGCCACTGACAACGCAGTGCGCGAGCGGGAATCCACCGGCCCGCCCGCTCCTACCAGCTGGCCTTGCGGTACAGCTCCCACATCTGCATGACGGTCTGCGGGTCGAGGGCGCGCTCGCCGCCGCCGATGTCCTCGCCGGCGGCCACGTACAGCTTGCCCTGCCACAGCGGCAGCAGCCGCACGTCCTCCGCCAGGATCTCCTGGGCCCGCTCGAACTCCTGGCCGACGGCGCCACGGTCGCTCTGCTTGCGGGTCTGCGGCAGCAGCTGCCCGGTGATCTCGTCCTGGAGGTACGGGGTGCCCGTGACGCTGTTCTTGCCGATGAACGGGGCGATGAAGTTGTCCGGGTCCGGGAAGTCCGGGAACCAGCCACGCCCGAAGACCGGGAACTCCCCCCGGTTGAAGCCGTCCTGGAAGGTCTTCCAGGGCCGGCTCTTCAGCGTGATGCGGAACAGCCCGGATGCCTCCAGCTGGCGCTTCAGCTCGTCGAACTCGGGCGCCGTGGACGATCCGTAGCGGTCGGTGGTGTACCAGAAGGTCATGGCGACCGGGGTGGTGATGTCCGCCTCGGCCAGGATGCGGCGGGCCTTCTCCTTGCTGGGGTCGCCGAAGGTGTCGAAGAAGACGGTGGTGTGCCCGGCGATGCCCTTGGGGACCATCGAGTACAGCGGTTCGGCCGTGCCCCGGTAGACCTTGGCGACGAGCGCGTCCCGGTCCACGAGCTGGGCTATCGCCCGCCGTACGGCCGGTTTCCCGGCGGCGGGGTCGTCCGGGTTGAAGACCAGGAAGCGGATGTCGGCGCCGACCGATTCGACGATCTGGAGGTCGTCCTTGCCGCTCTTGTCCTCGATGTCGACGACGTCCGCTGCGGACAGGCCGCGGTAGGTGGCGTCGATCTCGTTCTTCTTGAGGGCCTCGACCATGGCCCCGGACTCCTTGAAGTACCGGATGGTCACGGCGTCGTTCTTGCGGTCGGCGAACCCCTTGTAGTCGGGGTTCCTGACCAGTTCGGAGCGGTTGCCCTGCCGGTAGGCGTCCAGCAGATAGGGGCCGGAGCCGGTGACCTTGCCGTCGGCGCGGAGCTTGTTCTTCGAGTACGCGCTCGGCGCGACCAGGGACATGGCCGGGGTGGCCAGCACGAACGGGAAGGTGGCGTCGGGCTTCTTCAGGTTGAAGATGACGACGTCGTCGCCCTTGGTCTCCACCCGGTCGAGCGAGCCCAGCATGCCCACGGGGCCGCCCTTGACGCCGATCCGCGAGATCCGGTCGATGGAGTACTTGACGGCGTCGGCGTCGAGCTTGTCGCCGTTGGAGAACTTCAGCCCCTTGCGCAGCCGGCAGCGGTAGGCGGTGCTGGTGTGATCGGTGAACCGGCACTCCTCGGCCGCGTCCGGCTGGGGCTTCGTACTGCCGGTGGGAAAGCTGACCAGGGTCTGGAACACGTTGCGCATCAGCTCCCAGGAGCCGTCCCACGCCGCCGCCGGGTCCAGCGTCGAGGGCTCGCTCGTCGTCCCGACGACGAGCTTCTGATCCACGTCCGACGCGTCGCCGGGCAGCAGCCCGCAACCGGCCAGCAAGGACAGGGACGCAAGGGCCGCAGCGGCCTGCAGTCGGGCCCGGTAGAACACGTGCACGCTCCTCGATCAGCCTTGGGTCGGCAGACCATACCGCAGCGCCCCGCCGGGTCAATCCGCAGGCCCGGCAGGGCGCTTGAGGCATTCGTGGCCATATCGGCCCAGGGTGTGTCAGCCCACTCCGGCGTTGAGGAAGATCCCTCCGTCGACCACGAGGGTCTGGCCCGTGATCCAGTCGGACTGGCTGGACGTGAGGAAGGCGGCGGCGCCGCCGATGTCCTCCGGAACGCCCAGCCGGCCCAGCGGGTAGGAGGCGGCGGCCTCCGCCTCGCGGCCCTCGTACAGCGCCTGCGCGAACCGGGTCTTGACGACGGCGGGCGCGATCGAGTTGACCCGGACGACCGGCGCGAACTCGTGCGCCAGCTGGAGGGTCAGGTTGACCATGGCCGCCTTGCTCATCCCGTACGCGCCGATGAAGGGGGAGGCGGAGACACCGGCGATCGAGGCGATGTTGACGATCGCCCCGCCGTTCTCCTTCTGCCACGCCTTCCAGGTCTGCTGGGCGAAGCCGAGCGCCGAGACCACGTTCGTCTCGAAGACCTTGCGGGCGACGTTCAGATCGAGTTCGGCGATCGGCCCGAAGACGGGATTGGTGCCGGCGTTGTTGACCAGGAAGTCCACCCGGCCGAACGCCTCCATGGTGCGGGCGACGGCCACCGCCTGGTGGGCCTCGTCGTGCGCCTTGCCGGCCACGCCGATCACCCGGTCCGCACCGAGCGCCTCGACGGCCTCCCGGAGTGCGCCCTCGTTGCGCCCGGTGATGCACACCCGGTCGCCACGCTCGACGAACGCCTGCGCGATGCCGTAGCCGATGCCCCGGCTCGCGCCGGTGACCAGCGCGACCTTGCCGCTGTCCTGCACAGTCATGATGTACGCAGCCCTTCGGGTCAGTTGAGCGGTCCGCCGGCGACGTACATGACCTGGCCGGAGACGAAGCCGGCGGCGTCACCCGTGAAGAAGGCGATGGCGTTGGCGATGTCGTCCGGGACTCCGACGCGCTGGACCGGGATCTGGGTGGCGGCGGCGGCCTGGAACTCCTCGAAGCCCATGCCGACGCGCGCGGCGGTCTGCGCGGTCATCTCGGTGACGATGAAGCCGGGCGCGACGGCGTTGGCGGTGATGCCGAACTTGCCGAGTTCCTTGGCGAGGGTCTTCGTGAAGCCCTGGAGGCCCGCCTTGACCGCCGCGTAGTTGGCCTGGCCGCGGTTGCCGAGCGCCGAGGAGGAGGACAGCGACACGATGCGGCCCCACTTGGCGTCCACCATGTGCTTCTGGACGGCCTTGGCCATCAGGAACGCGCCCTTGAGGTGCACGTTCATCACGGTGTCCCAGTCGGACTCGCTCATCTTGAAGAGCAGGTTGTCGCGGAGCACGCCCGCGTTGTTGACGAGGATCGTGGGGGCGCCGAGCTCGGCGGCGACCCGCGCCACGGCGGCTTCCACCTGGGCGCCGTCCGACACGTCGCAGCCCACCGCGAGCGCCGTGCCCCCGGCGGCGGTGATCTTCTCGACGGTGTCCTTGCAAGCCGCCTCGTCCAGGTCGAGGACGGCGACCGCACGGCCCTCGGCCGCCAGCCGTACGGCGGTGGCGGCGCCGATGCCGCGGGCCGCTCCGGTCACGATGGCTACGCGCTGCTCGCTGGTCGACATGCTTGGCTCTCCTCGCCCTTGGATAGCGGCTCAGCGGACGCCGGGCGCTTCCGGGGGAACCGGCCCGGCGGCTGAGCAACCGCTTAGTACCTTCAGCATTCGAGACGCTAGAAGCCCTGGCACCCGGTGTCAACGGCACACGGGCGCAGCGGCGCATGTCACACCCCGGCGGGCCGCCGTCACGCGGTGCCCGGTCGCCGGCCCGGCGACCGGGCACCCGGCTCAGCGGACCAGCAGATCGAGGAGCCGCTCCACCTCGGCCTCGGGGTCGGCGGTCAGCCCGCTGTGCACCGGTCCGGGCTGTACGACGGTGGAGCGGGGCGCGATGAGCCAGCGGAAGCGGCGCCCGGCGTCGTCCCCGGCGGCCTGGCCCGCGTCCGTACCGCCGAGGCAGACGCCCTCGACGGCGCGCAGCGCGGCGCGGACCCCGGTGACGTCGGCGCCGGGGTCGAGCGCCTTGAGCTTCACCTCGTCCAGTGCGGTGCGGGCGGCGACGAAGCTGCGGGCGCGGCAGTAGACGACCACGCCGGCGTTGAAGCACTCCCCGCGCTGGACGCGGGGCACGACGCGCAGCAGCGCGTACTCGAAGACATCGCGCCGGCTCATGCCGGGCCTCCCTTGCCGTCGTCCTGGCGGGGGCGCGGGGCCAGGCGTTCGGTGATCCAGCCGGGGGCCTGCGAGGGCTTGTCGGGGGTGGGCGCGTCCATGACGATCCGCTCGTGGATGGTGGCGGCCCGCGCGAGCAGCGCGTCGGCGTAGGCCCGGCGCAGCTGGTCCGTCGAGTCGAAGCCCGGCTCGTCCACCAGCCACTCGTCGGGGACGTCGGCGGTGACCTCGGCGAGCAGTTCAGACGTGATCTGCGGCGCGAGTTCGGCGGCGGCCGACGCGATGTCGGGGCGGAAGGGGGCGAGCGCGTGGTCGGAGGCGTTGTAGGGCTTGGCGGCGGATGCCTGGGCGCCGGGCCAGTTGTGGTGCCAGATCATGGTGGCGCCGTGGTCGATGAGCCAGAGGTCGCCGTGCCAGACGAGCATGTTGGGGTTGCGCCAGGAGCGGTCGACGTTGTTGATCAGCGCGTCGAACCAGACGACCCGGCCGGCCTCGCGCGGGTCCACCTCGTAGGCGAGGGCGTCGAAGCCGAGCGAGCCGGGCAGGAAGTCCATCCCGAGGTTGAGCCCGCCGCTGGCCTTGAGCAGCTCCTGCACTTCCTGGTCCGGCTCGGCAAGTCCGATGACGGGGTCGAGCTGGATCTGGACCAGCTCGGGCACACGCAGCCCGAGCCGCCGGCCGAGCTGCCCGCAGATGACTTCGGCGACGAGGGTCTTGCGCCCCTGGCCGGCGCCGGTGAACTTCATGACGTACGTACCGAGATCGTCGGCCTCGACGATCCCGGGGAGCGATCCACCCTCCCGCAGGGGCGTGACATAGCGGGTCGCTACGACCTCTTGCAACACTTTCCCAGGCCACCCATCTCTTCAACCTTGCAATCCACGGAAGACGTCTCCGGAGCGTAGAGGCCGGGAACACAGGTCAACAGCGCTGGGGAGAATCTGGGGAGTTTCGGCTAGCAAGCTGATACCCCGCGCTCCCCAAGCAGACCGTCGATGGTGCCGCGCCCCTTGCTGCCGGCCTCCGGCATGAAGTGAGCATAGTAACCGAGAGTGATCGCAGGCGAGGAGTGTCCGAGCCACCGAGCCAGGGTCACGACGGACTCTCCGGCTTCCAACATGATCGAGGCGTAGGTGTGCCGAAGCACATGGAAGCCGTCCTTCGGAGCCGCCGCCCACTGCCCGGCTTTCGCCCCCTCGGCGCGCGGCGGGATGACGCCCGCCTTGGCCAAGGCGGGCTTCCAGGTGTAGGTGTTCCATGTGTTCACCGCGACAGCGTTGCCGAAGCGCGTGGTGAGCAGCAGGGAGAACTTCTTCCTCTCCCCCTCCGGCTTGCCCCACGGCAGCTCTACTTCTACCGGCGGGAACGCTTCGATGTGACGCTTGAGTTCCTCGGCTACCGAAGGGGGCAGATCCACCGTGCGGATCTTCTTCCCCTTCGGCAAGGCGAAGTACAGCCTTCCGTGAATCGCCTGCACTTGGCGCCGAACGTGCAGCAGGCCGCGCCCGTGGTCGATGTCCTCGGGACTGAGCCCGAAGACCTCCCCCTGGCGGAGTCCGCACCCCAGGCCGACTACGACGGCGATCCTGTTCCGCTCACTGATGGCATCGCGGACGCGCAGTGCCGTGTCCATCGGCCACGCGTCGCGCCGCTCCCGTGGCGACTTGGGCCACCGCACGGATTTCGCGTGCATCGGGTTGCGCGCGAGGCGCTTGTCGTCGACGGCCGCTTCCAGGATGGAGGAAAGCTCGGACAGGATGCCGCGCTGGTAGTCGACTGACGAGACTGTCGACTCCAACTTGGTTATGAACGCGCGCAGATCCGTTGCAGCGATGCTCCTGAGCGGAAGCTGGCCCAGGTGCGGGACAATATGGAGACGCCACCTACGCTCCTGACTGTCCTGGGTTTTCGGAGCACCGCCTCGCCCTGGTGCCCAGTGCGTCGCGATGTAGTCGGCCAGCGTGATGGACCCGTCGCGCGGGTCTACGAACTCGCCTCGCTCCTCGTCCGTGGCCGCGCGGCGAAGCCACGCCTTGGCATCCTCCAGCACCTCAAAGGATCGGTCTCGCACCCCAGGTATGCCAGCGACCTTGTACCGCTTGCCTTTACCGTAGCGAGCGGTCTTCTCCCTTCTCCCGGTGACCGGATCCTTCTTCTTCTTGAGCCACCGATCCTCGATATAGCCGGCCAAACAAGTCTCCTTTCAAGAGGGTACGAACGCGTCCGACAACATTCGATGCGTCAAGCACCGGGGTTCCCACGTCGCTGCGGAGCCGCGCTGAGTGGGTTCAAAGCAGGGTTGGAGCGAGAGTCCGCTCGTTCCTGGTCATGAATCCAGGCGTCGAGGGCCGTCCGCCGATACATGACGCGACCACGAGGACCCATGCGAAAGCTCGGCGGGCCCTGCCGTCGATGCCGCCAGACATAGAGGGTGTGCGGTGATATGCCGAGGTACGCGGCGGCATCCTTTACGTTGAGAAAGCAGGCGCGGCCCGCGCTGGCGGGGTCAGGCACAGCTGAGGGAGCGAGCAGCGATCGAGTAGGCATGGAGCGCTTCCTGTGAGAGACGAAAGAGAACGGGCACGGGCAGCCCACGTCCACTACGGCTCCACCGCCAAGCACAGCCGGATGCGAACACCTGAATGGTCCTGACGATCGCCGGTTTGGCTAACCGGCGATCGTCGGCTATGTTGCGCGCGCCCCGTCGATGAGGTCGCAGTACCTCGGATGGGTTTCCGTCAATAAGCCAACCGGTACGAGCTCAGGGCCGGTGAGGCACCGTCTGCAACGAGCACCAGCGAACCGTCAGCTACTAGCCTCGATCTTTCGTGACGGTCCGTCGGTTCCTCCGGCGGGCCGTTTCGGCTGTTCGGGCGGGTGGCGGGCAGGCTGATGGCCCGGCTGTCGCGTCGGGTGGGCGCCGGGTTCCACGGCTCCGGTCGGGGTGGTGCTGCTCGCAGGGGCGGGGACGTGCTGGTCAGCCGGGGTTCGGGAGAGCTTCGAGTCGGGCGATGGCGTCGGTGATCAGGTCGGTCCAGGGCCAGTGGCCTGCGAATCTCAGGTGTCGGCGGCGGGCGGTGGTGACGAGCTGAGCGGCGGCGGAAAACAGTCGGAGCCTCAGCCGCCGGGGCTCCCACCTGCGGGTTTGCCCGGTGAGGGCGAGCATGGGCATCCAGGCCAGCAGGTCGAGGGCGATTTGGACGATCTCCAGCCAGATCTGGTTCTGTGCGGCGTCGTGGAGTGGCAGGTTGCGCAGGCCGGTGGCGCGGGCGTTTCGGATGCGGTCCTCGGCTCTCGCGCGTTGGCGGTGCCGGAGTTCGAGTGCGGCGATCGGAACGCCGGTGGTGTTGGTCGCGAACGCCGTGAGCCGCAGTCCGTCGGCATCGGTGAGGCGCAACTGGGCGCCGGGGTGCGGGCGTTCCTTGCGGACGATCAGCCGCATCCCCTGCGGCCAGCCCTTGAGGACGTCACCGTCGAGTTCGGCGACCCAGGCGCCGTCACGGATCTCACCTTCCGGTTCGACGGCCACTGTCCAGGCGGCGGGCGGGATCTTGAGGACGGCCTGGTGGATGGCGTCGGTGATGGTCATGCCGACCGAGTACGACAGCCACCTGCCCCGCTGGGCGAGCCAGGCGACGAACTCGTGGGTGCCACCGCCGGAGTCGGTACGAATGAGCGTCTGGCGTCCGCGCCGGTACTTGTTCGGCAGTTGGGCCAGGGCGAGTCGGGCCGTGGTGATGTGGTCGGCGGCGGTGTTGCTGCCCGCGTTCCCGGGCCGCAGCAGCGCGGCCACCGGCTCGCCGGTGCCGCCGCTTCCGTGGTCGACGAAGCCCACCAGCGGGTGATGTCCGAAGGTCTTCTTCCAGGTCGCGGCCGCGTCCTGCTTGTCGGGGTGGGCCAGTACCAGCACCCCGTCCAGGTCGACGATCACCTGCCCGGAGGCGTCCGGCGACGAGGATCCCGCCAACTTCCATATTCGTTCGCGTACTTCGGCCCGCGCGGACCGGATCGCGTTCAGAGCCTTCGGGCCGGACTCGGCCAGGGTGTCGACGAGGCGGGAGACGGTCGGGTCGGAGGCCACCGGGCCGAACACGGCCGGCTCGGCCCGCAGCATCCCGGCATCGGCCAGGCAGTCGCCGCCCAGCGCGACCGCGAGGGCCACGTCCAGCAGGATCTTGCCCGGGTCGTGCACCGCCCGAGCCTTCCGCCACGGCGCCAGCGCCGCGGATATCGCGGTGTCCAGCCCGGCCTTGCGGACCGTCTCGACCAGCAGCACGCCCCCGGCCTGGGAGACCACCGCCCGGCCGCCGCCCTCGATGCGGATACGCGGGTACGACCCGATACGCTTCTTCACCTGAGAAGTGCTTCTTTCCACGGCACGATCTGGACCTTCGACAAGTCCCATCGTTGCAGGTCAGGAGCACTTCTCACGTTTTCGATCACGCTTCGGACAGCCCACCTCATGAAAGCCCGAGGCTCAACGTCGCTCGCTTAGTTCATGATCGCGTAGAGTCTCGGTCTTGTGCCGAGAGATCACATAGTTGGTGAGACGTACCCGGAGCGGGTCCGGATGGGGGTGCTGTCGCGTACGTTCACGCCCGAGCTGGTCGACTTCGTGGTCGATGAGGCGGGGGCGCGCGAGGAGCGGACCCGGTCGTTGCCGGCCCGGCTGATGGTGTATTTCGTCCTGACGATGTGGCTGTTCAGCGGTGACGGATACGGCCTGGTGCTGCGGGAGTTGGTGGAGCACTGGCCGCGCCGGGCGCGGGAGGTGTGGCGTCCGGCGCGCACGGGGTCTCTGACAACGGCGCGGGCCCGGCTGGGTGCGGGGCCGCTGCGACTGCTCTTCGACCGGGTCGCCGGTTGCACCGGCACTGCGGCCACGCCGGGGGCTTTCTGGCGCGGGCTGCGGCTGACCTCCATGGACGGCACACTGCTGGACGTTCCTGACAGCGAGGCGAACGCTGCCGCCTACACCCGTGCCTCCAACGGAAATCGGCCTGGACCGTACCCGCAGGTGAGGCTCCTCGCGCTGGTGGAGTGCGGCACGAAGGCGTTGATCGGTGCGGTCTTCGACTCCTTCGCCGTCGGCGAGCGCACCTTGGCCGCCCGCCTCCTGGTGCACCTGCGGGAAGGCATCCTGTTGATGGCCGACCGGGGCTTTCCAGCCTATGAGCTGTGGCGGGCAGCCGCGGTCACCGGGGCCGAACTCCTGTGGCGGGTCTCGGATTCCTTCACCCTGCGGCCGCATGAGGTTCTGGCCGACGGCACCTTCCTCACCCGCCTGAACGGGCCGCGCGGCGCCCGGATCACCGTGCGCGCCGTGGAGTACACCGTGGTCACCACCACGATCGGCGCGGACGGCGACAGTGAGGAGACCTCGGAGCTGTTCTGCCTGATCACCACGCTCCTGGACCCCGAGGCGGCACCCGCCGCAGAGCTGGCAGAGCTGTACACCGCCCGCTGGACCAGCGAGACGATCTTCAAGCACATCAAGATCGAACAGCGGGGAGGACGCACCGCGACCCTCCGGTCCAACAGTCCCGCCATGGTCGAGCAGGAACTGTGGGCCATGCTCTGCGTCTACCAGGCCGTACACGACCTGGCCGTGGACGCCGCCCACCACGCGAACCTCCCCGTCTCGCACATCAGCTTCAAGAACACCCTCGCCGCCGCCCGACGTTCCGTCGGCGCGGACTTTCCCCCCTCGGCAACTGGCCGCCAGGATCCGTGACATCCAGGCCGACCTGACCCGCGAGGCCGTCCGTCCCCGCCCCGGACGTGCCGCACCCCGCGCCACCAAACGCAGCACCACCGGATACCGCACCCTCAAACCGGACGAGCCCGCCACCACCAAGGTCACCCACACGATCAGCCTCTCGCTCTTCCCCGAAGAACGACGACCACGCAAGCCGCGGGCGAAGCCGAGACCCCTGCAACTCGCCCCGCAGGAAACGACGTCACCGACACTCAAAGACATGGCGACGGCCATCTAATAGAGCGACGTTGGCCCGAGGCTAGTGTCTTGTGATCCGGTTCGTGTCAGTTCGAGTTGTTATTGACGAGTTTCCTCACTCTGGTCGCGACGAGCCGGACCTTTGCGAGGATCTCGCCGGTGGTCGCGGTCCAGGTGAAGGGTTTCGGGTTCTGGTTCCAGGAGTTGATGTAGTCGCGGATCTGCTTGACCAGGACGTGGACACTGGAGAAGGTGCCGCGACGGATGGACTGCCGGGTGATGATCCCGAACCAGATCTCGATCTGGTTCAGCCAGGAAGAGCCGACGGGGGTGAAATGGAAGTGCACGTGAGGGTTCTTCTCCAGCCACGCCATCACGTCCGGGGTGGTGTGCGTGGACAGGTTGTCCAGCACGATATGGATCTCCTTGCCGGCGTGCGGTTTCACCACCTTCTTCAGGAAGGCCAGGAAGTTCGCCCCGTTCCGGTTCGGCTTGCATTCGCCGAGTACTTCGCCGGTGGCGATATTCAGCGCGGCGAACAGGTTCGTGGTGCCGTGCCGCACGTAGTCGTGGGTGCGCTTCTCGGTGGCGGCGAAGGCCACGGGCAGCACCGGCTGGGTCCTGTCCAACGCCTGCACCTGCGTCTTCTCGTCGACCGACAGGACGACAGCGCCCCCGGGCGGGTCCAGGTACAGACCGACGATATCGGCGACCTTCTCCGCGAACGCCGGGTCTTTCGACAGTTTGAAAGTGCCCGACCGGTGCGGCTTCAGGTTCTCCTCCCGCCAGACACGGGCGATGTAGTGGAAGGACACCTTGATGCCCTCGCGCCGCTTCAGGTGATCGGCCAGTGTGCGCGTGGACCAGTGCGACAGCCCCGATTCCGGTGGCGGAGTCATCCGCGTCAGCGCGATCACCCGGCTGCGGGTCTGCGGCGGCACCTGCTCCTTTCCGCCACCGCGCTTCCTTTCCACCAGGCCCGCCACACCGTTCTCCACGTACCGGGTCCTGGTGCGGTCCACCGTTCGGGCGGACACCCCCGCCAGTTCGGCGATGTCCTTACGGCGGCGGCCCTCGCCCGCCCACAACACGATGCGGGCTCGCAGAGCCACATCCGCAGTCACATGCCGGTCCGCCGCCAACGTCCGCAATTCCGCGGCCTGTTCCGAAGAGAGGTTCACACAGTGTCCAACGAACCAAAGAGCTTCAGGTGACATGAACCAGATCACAAGACACTAGGCGATCCAGATTTCGCGCTACGCGGCGCTCGGGAACATTCACGGCCCGGGCCACGTACCTCCTCGCGGCCCGGGTGCGCTGCAATATGCACGAGAACTGCGCGGTCGCGATACCAGACGCACGGACCTCCTACGCAGAAACCACTCCAGGCCGCCAATCCCACAAGTCTGGGATTGCAATCTCTCCCTCCATTCCTGTCGATCACCTCCTCGTCCGCCTTGGCATTTTCGGGATGTTGTACGTTGACATGCTCCCGGCCTAAGGGCTGTCCCGTAAATGCTCTTCGAGTCGTTCCGGGCATGGCGGGGTGCCGTACGGCTTGCTGGCCTATCCGGCGACGGCGAGGTTGTGCATCCGGGCGATGCCGAGCATGGCGTGGTGGACGCCGTCGCCTTTGAGGCGGCAGTCGCGGAGGATCTTCCAGGTCTTCATCCGGGCGAAGACGTGCTCGACGCGGGCCCGGACCTGCTTGTGGGACTTGTTGTGCGCCTGCTTCCAGTCGGGCAGGTCTTCGCCCTTCCGCCGACGATGGGGCATGACGAGTCCGGTGCCTGGGTAGCCGCCGTCGGCGATCGTCAGCGTGTTACCAACAGCGGCTTTGGCCCCGGATTCCTCCCACGCCTTGCAGTCGTTGCGGTTCCCGGCGAGCGGCCGGCCGACCACGACGACCAGGCGCGTGTCAGCGTCGATGACGACCTGGTGGTTGGTGGAGTACCGGTAATTCTTCGACTGCTCGGCGATGGCGTGGTCGCGGGTGGGAACCAGGGTGCCGTCCACGATGAGCACGGTGTCCTTCGCGAAACGCTTGCGGGGCTGGAGCGCGAGCATCGGCCCGAGATGGTCGATGATCCGGTCCGCCGCCGACTTCGACACCCCGAACAGCGGGGCGAGCTGGCGCATGGTCAAGTTCGTGCGCCAGTACGCCGCGACCAGCAGGGCCCGGTCCTCCAGCGGCAGCGACCACGGCCGGCCCTTGCGGACCGCGTCCGCACCCTCGCGCCGCAACACGGTCACCAGCTTCCCGAAGGCGCGCGGGCTCAGCCCGGTGAACGGGGCTATCCAGGACGGCTCCGACGCCGTGATCACACCAGCCACACCAAGATCATCCCACCCGTGACCAGCAGTTACGGGACAACCCTTAGGTTCCAGTCTCTTGCCGTCAATCCTCGTCTGCCATAAGCGAATGCCCGCTACCACCCCGCCGGGAAGTCGGCCACTTTGGGCGCGATAGGAAGTCCCTCCAAATGAGCATGCGGGGGGCGCCGGTCGCGATCCGCAGTCGCTGTCCGCTATTGCTGTGATGCGGACCGGATGAGGCACTGGTCCAGGGCCAGCCGGGAGGAAGCGCCGAATGTTCGGGAAAATCCCCGCATCCTCGTCTGCGGATGCGTCATGATCACGGGCATGCACCCTCGTGACGAAGAGATATGGCGGGCGATCGACCAGGGCCGCCGGGCGATCGACTGGGAGGCGTGGTTCGGTTGCCCGGAGGGTGCCGGCTACCTCTCCCCCGCAGGTCATCAGGTGACCGCACGCGCCGTGGCCGGACTCACCGCGTTCTTCAACAGCCGCTGGCTGCCCAAGGCCGTGGTCCCCTCCCCCGCCCCGGGTCGGGCCAGCGACACCTTCGTCGGTCTGGGCCGACACGCCCCGGTGCTCCAGTTCATGGACGGAGCCGCCCCGGGAGCATGGGTGGAAGCAGTGCGGTGGTGGGCCGCATACGCCTATCTGGAGGAAGCCGCGGTGCCGGGCATTGCCTCGGTCAAGCGGGATGCACGCTGCGACGTCACCCTGTCCCGGTTCCTGCATTCCCAGACACAGGCCCGGCTCGCGCTCATGGGGGCGGCCCACGGACTCAGGGTCGAGCTGGAGCCGGCAAAAGCCAGTGGCGGCCCCGGCGATGTTCGTATCGGCCCCGTCTTCATCGAGGTCGTCACCTTCGCCGAAGATCAGAAGTTCCAGGACTACGAGAGGTTCCGCGAGAACGTCCGGGCTCATCTCTTCGCCCTGGACAGGGGCCGTAACATCTACTGGGAAGGTGACCTCCCCGAACTCCTCAGCGGCGGCGACTTCGAGACCTGGAAGAAGCGGACCGAGGAGGCCGCCCAACAGTGCGCGGCCTTGGAGGCCGCGGTCGATGTCCTCAGCAGCGCCGGGAGGCGGCTGACCGTCCACCCTGGCACGGCTCCCCAGGGCACCACCCTGACCGGGGACACCGTGGAGAGCGACCAGGGCAGGCGGCTCCTAAGCAAGGTGCACGGCAAGTGCGCCAAAACGGCGGGGGCAGGCACCGCCTGGATCTGGGTGGAGGACCACAGCGGTCTCTTCCACTTCCCGACTCCCTTCGCCGAGATGTCGCTCGCCGCCAAGACCGATGCGCTCGCGGACCTGTTGGGGCCGCTCCTGGCGGAGTACGTTCACGTCGCCGGGATCGTCGTCTCGAACGCGGCCCGCCGACGCCTGCCGCTTCCGCCGAACGAGGACGCGCTCCGCCCCGCCGCACAGGGCTTCCGGCGAGGACTGCCCCTCGACCGGGTCCGGGAAACGATCATGATCCCCCGACGAATCCTTCTGCCTGAACAGACCAGTCTGATCGCCCGAATGTGCGACGCCGAAGCTAATGCGCTCGACTGGGCTCTGGGGAAGCTCGGTGTTCCCCACGGTGTCGCATCGCTGCTGGCCGACTCTTCGACGCCGCAGCGGGTCTCTCCTCTGTGGACACCGTGAGCTTGCCGAGGCGGTAAGGCGGCTTGGAGGCGCCGTGCTTGAGTCCGGTGAGGGTGGGACGGTAAGGCTAGGTCGTAAACTCCTCGTGCGGGATGGCCCGTTCCCAGACGGCCTCGAACGCGGCGATCACCATCTTGACCGTGGCCGAGTCCTCGTTGAACTCGTGTCCCGCCCACTCGCCAACACCGGTGAACCAGTGGAACAGCATGAGACGGCCGTCGATCAGCCAGAGGTCGTTGCCGGGGCAGCAGGGCTCTAGGCCGAACGCTAGAGGATGTTCCAGGGGAGCTGCGTGTCCCTCCTCCTGAGCCCGTCGAATCGCCGCCGGATCTCGCTCAAAGACTCAGGAGCATGTCGAACTTTTCGTGCGTTAGTGGTGATCATGCGCAGCTCCCGAATATCACGCAAAACCGAGTAGCCGGCGTATTTCGTTACGTCCCACCCGTAGGTGCTCGCGAAGGCTTGGTAGTGAGCTTGGCCGTAGCCGAACCGCCGACAGTGGACTTCGACCGTGACGAGGTCCCATTCCGGCTGACCATGGGCGACCGTGTCCCAGTCGCACAGCACCGCAGATCCGTCGGTGGTGTGCAACGCGTTTCGGTGCTGTGGGTCGCCCTGTATCAGTCCGGGGGGAAGCGCGAAGTCGACTCCCCACAATGCCCCCTCGAGTCGGTCTGCCTCCTCCTCCATGTATCGGATGGCTGCGGCAGGGAGACATGTGATCGCGGTCAGTGAGCGGCGGATCGCACGGATGTTGTCGTGCTCAGCAAGGGCGATCGGGGGCGGAGGCAGCGAGTGGAGCGCCTTGAGGGGACCGGCCAGCTGCCCGGCCGCCACCGGGTGCTCGGGTTGTGGCAGGTAGGTCCAGAAGGTGACAGAGTGCCCATCGACGATCAGCGGCTGATCGCAGGGGTGCAGCGGGGCGGTAGGAAAGCCTGCTTCGATGAGCCAGCGTACGAAAGTAACTGTGCGCGCAACGCTCTCGACGTCCGTTCCCTTCCGAGCGATCTTGGCCACCACCTGCTCCTTCTCCAGGAGGAGAACCGCGTTGGTGTGACCGCGCAGCAGACGCGCATCACGGCTGTCGAGGCCGGCCTTCGCGCAGGCCCGCTCTAGTACCTGGTACATCTCGAACTCGTCGAACCCACCCGGGGCCGGCGTGATTGTCATGTCGCACAGGCTTACCGACACGGGCCCGTCCTGTCACATCCGGCCTGGCGGAAGCTCGATGATCTCAAGAAGCTCGCGCGCCGCCCGGCCTGTCCGTATAACCGACGGAAGGACCTGTACAACCTCGCGGGCTCTTTCCTCCACGATCGGTGTGCCTGCGTTCCGCAGCTAATCGGGGATCCTGGACACGGATGACGGCGTTGTCGCAGGTCACTGGGTTCCGGCCTGGTGGAACAACCGGAATCTCCTAGTAACACGTTCTGCGCGACTTCCCTGTATTGACCTGTGGTGTTGCTGTTAAGGTCTGGAACCATGTACGTACGGGCGACGACGCGGAAGAACAAGGACGGCTCGTCCGTGCGCTATCTGCAGCTGGCGCACAACCAGTGGGACGCTGCCGCCGGCACCTCGCGCCCGCAGGTCCTGCACAACTTCGGCCGCGAGGACCGTCTGGACCGGGCGGCCATCGAGCGGCTGGTCACCTCGCTGACCAAGCTGCTCGAGCCGGCTGCCGCACTGCGGGCCACATCCGGCTCGGAGCTGACGTTCCTGGCCTCCCGCCCGATGGGCGGCGCCCACGCCCTGGACGGCTTGTGGCACCGCATCGGGATCGACACGGTGATGAAGAAGCTCCTCAAGGGCCGCCGCCTGGACCCGGCCGCGGAGCGGGTGCTGTTCGCGCTGGTCGCCAACCGGGCCCTGGCCCCGAGTTCCAAGCTTGCCGCGACTCGCTGGATCGAGCACGACAGCCACATCCCCGGCCTGCCCGCCACCAGCGAGGACGCCTGCTACCGGGCGATGGACTGGCTGCTGACCATCGAAGACAAGCTTGCCGAAGAGGTCTACTGGTCCGTCGCCGACCTCCTCAACCTCGAAGTCGACCTGCTGTTCTTCGACACCACCAGCACCTACTTCGAGACCGGCGAGCCCGACACCCCCGCCGCCCGCGACGAGCACGGACGCCTCCTTCACCCGCAGACCGACCCGGACGCCCAGCCAGACAACCACGATCACGACGGCGACGGCGACGGCGACGGCGACGGCGACGGCGAGGAGAACGTGAAGTCGTTCCGGGCGTACGGCAAGAGCAAGGACCACCGCCCGGATCTTCCACAGGTCGTCATCGGCATGGCGGTCACCCGCACCGGCATCCCGATCCGCGTCTGGTCCTGGCCGGGGAACACCGGGGACTCCGCGCTGATCCGCCAGGTCCGCGAGGACCTGCGGGAATGGAAACTGACCCGGGTTGTCTGGGTCGCCGACCGCGGCTTCGCCTCCGAGAAGAACCGCCGCTTCCTGCAGCGAGCCGGCGGCCACTACATCCTGGGCGAGAAGATCCGCTCCGGCTCACCCGCCGCCCAAGCCGCCCTCTCCCGGCAGGGACGCTATGCTCACGTCGCCGACAACATGCAGGTCAAGCAGGTCCAACTCGACGACACCGCCGACCGGTTCGTGATCTGCCACAACCCCGAACAGGCCAAACGCGACGCCGCGATCCGCAGCGACCTCCTCGCCCAGCTCGGCGAGACGATCGCCGACACCGACAAGCTGAGCGCGACCAAGCGCGCCGAACTGCGCGGCCGGCTGTCCACCAAGCCCGGCCTGAACCGGTTCCTGCGCGTCACCCCGAAGGGGCTGCTGCGGATCGACAAGGCGGCGATCAAGGCCGAGGAGCGCCTGGACGGCAAGTTCCTCCTGCGCTGCAGCGACCCGCACCTGTCCCCGGAAGACATCGCGACCGGCTACAAACAGTTGCTGGAAGTGGAACGCGGCTGGCGCGACATGAAGACGATCATCGATCTGCGGCCCGTCTACCACCGCAAGGAAGACCGGATACGCGCCCATGTCCTGCTCTGCTGGCTCACGTTGCTCCTGATCCGCATCGCCGAGACCACCTGCGGCGACACCTGGCTGAACCTGCGCGAGGAACTCGAACGCATCCACGTCGGCACCTTCACCGGCCCCGCCGGGACCTTCCGCCAGCGCACCGAGACCAGCCCCACCCAGCGCGACATCCTCGCCAAGCTCAAGATCCCCGAGCCCAAGCGCATCATCACCCTGGAACCCGGCACACCCGCCTGACCTGCATGAACGCTCCCGCCTAGACACACGCCGATCCGGCGTGCGCTCTGGCATATCCGCAGGTCAACCCCCAGATTCGTGTACTAGAGCGCCACCTCAGCTGCGGAACTCAGGGTGTGCGGTGGGCGGGGTCCATCCGCAGGAAGGTGGCGCCGGCCAGCTGGCACGCCTCGTCAGGGCTTCGGTCCCGCGCGTAGCAGATGGCTGCTTCAAGCCGGAGGAGGGCAGGATCGATCCCTGTCTTGTCCTGGTAGAGGACGAGCGCCTGATCCTGGACTTGGCGGGCCTCGCGCGTGTGCCCGAGAGCGGTCAGCGTCCCGCTCTTGTAGAGCAGGTAGCGGCGCTCCGGAAAGGCGAAGGCATCGTCCGCCGAGTCTCCGCCGAACTGTTCAAACACCTTCGTCGCGTAGCGCAGTGCGGCCTCGGCCTCGGCCTCGGCGCCAAGCTTGGCCAGGGCCCGCGCCTCTGCTGCTGCCGAGAAGGCGTGCGTGGCGCTGGTTCGTGCTCTGCTGCTGATCACCCTGGCCTCCCGGCACAGATTCACCGCCTGGGTGATCGGACCGTAGTAGAAGGGCAGCATCGCGGCCTGAGCCCTGACGCGAGCTCGAAGCTCCGAGTTTCCGCTGTCGTCCGCAGCGGTACGCGCTGTGGCATACCAAGATCGCGACCGCGTGAGGTCTCCAAGTTTCATGAGTGCGTCGGCAGTCAGCGTGGAGAGCATCGCAGTCAGCTCCGAGAGCCGAACTTGGACGGCGGCTGGCTGTCGGCATGCGGCCAGCTCCTCGACCTCGGCAAGGAGGTCCAGAAGGCGGGTGAGCATCAGGGCCGGCGGGGTGGAGATGTACTCCTGGCTGGCCCAAAGGACCATCTCGTCGATGTGGTCCAGCTGGTTGGAGTTGACCGTCGCGGAGGCCAGGGTACGGTCCACCGCACGCCGCGCGGCGTCGACCCTGTGCGAGAGGTGCTCGGCAGCCGTCGGGATCCGCTCGCCGATGGCGGACATGGGGGTGATCTCGGCGCGGTGCCCATGCCGGGACTCTGCCCGGAGGACGATGCCAGCGACGGCCTCGGTGTCTTCCAGGCCCAGCCCCCCGGGCGAGCAGCCATAGAAGGCGGCGAGCACGAGCACGGTGGAACGAAGCGGTTGATGCCCTCCCGTTTCCCAGAGCCGCAGCTGTTCCACGGTGACCCGGGGGGCCCTGTCCAGGTCAGAGACGAGCTCGCGGATCTGGTCCGCTGCCTCGGTCAGGGTGAGGCCCATGGCCAGACGCTGTGCGCGCAAGGGGGAGACGGAGCAGTGCGTCTGAATCGTGCGGGCGATCTCGTCGGTTGACTGTCCGCGTTCGGCACCGCTCTCGCGTAACCGCTTTGCGCAGGACGGACGATGGGGTCCAGGGCCACGTCGCATGGAGTTGATTCCCTTCGAACTCGCCGACCAGCGTACTGACATGCTGTCCGCTCTGTTTCAAGAAAACGCGGCTCCGTCAAGTACGGCCCTGGAAATACGTGAAGCGTCACGCAAGCCGGTCACGTTTACGTGAACCGTCACGGTTGCCGCTCCTGGTGCACGGGAGCAACTCTTGCCCTCCTCGGGCTTCCCGAGACCACAAGCGGCTCGCCGGCCACGACACCTGACGGTCTTGGCTCGTGAGCCTGCGGGTGCCGCCGCGCTCCGGACATCGGCCGGCGGCACCCGCCATCCAGGATTGGGGGTGCGCTCAATGACGTCGACTCGGAAGACCGGACAGTTCCTCGCTGTCCTGGCGCACGATGTCGAGGCGGAACTGGCTACGATCCATCTCGCGAACTCGGGACAGGCCGTGCCCCAGTCGCGGCAGTTCCTCCAGGAAGAGCTCTTGGGCTGGGGATTCAGCCGCAAAGACGAGCTGACGGACCGCGTCCTTCTCGTGGCCAGCGAGCTGGTGACGAACTCCGTGCTTCATGGTCGAACTCGGCCAGCGGGCGAGACCGAGACGCTCGGGCTGTCGCTCTCCGTCAAACCCGGCGCGGCACTCGGCATCCTGGTGACTGACAACTCGCCGAATGTTCCCGCGCCGGTGTTCCGGCCCGACACCGCGGACGGTGGACGCGGTCTCCGGCTCGTCTCCGCGATTGCCGACCACTGGACGGCGGCTCCCGCGACACGTGACGGAGAGGTTGTCGGCAAGGGAGTGTGGGCCTTCTTCCGCTGGCCGGGCGAGGCGGAAGTACCCGCTCGTAAGCGCGAGGTCGCCTCGAGCGGATGCACGGCTGTGGAGGCGCGGTGATCGTCGCCATCGGCGGTCGGCCGCGTACGGGCAAGTCGGAGTTGGCCAGACATCTCGCGATCGTCATCGGCGGGGTCCTGCTCGACCTCGCCCAACTGCGAACCGTGATGTTCCCTACGTCCCGCACCACCTCGCACGAGCAAGCGGCCCGCCTCTACGAGTGGCTGTTGCAGGCCGCGGTGTGGAATCTCCACCAGCGCCCCACTTCCCCAGTAGTCCTCGATGCTCATCCCCTCACACGGGCCCGCGATGTGCGAGCGCTCCGGCATCTGGCCGGCGGTATAGGCCACCGCCTTCACGTCATCGAATGCGTCCGCACAGCCCCTGTGTCGGAGGACCCCGCTCAAAAGGCCCACAAGGACGCTGAAGGGCCCCCGGGAGACGCGGGGAGCGCGGGCTCGATTCTGGCTCCGAAGATCGTCGTGGACACCCAACAGCCCACGGCCGAGTGCATCGCGGAGATTCTGCACGCACTCGCCAGCTCCCCTAGAACTGAGCGATTTCCGCACGCGCCGCATCCCTATGCCAGCGAGCCTCCCACGGCTCATTCCTGCCACTGATAGCCGCACGACGCACGGAGTAGAGCGAACGTCCGTCTGGCTCCCTGGCTCTTCCCGGCCTCCGAGCGCTCCACAATCTCCGCTCGGGTCCCCCGGGAACTGACCACCGGAAGCCGCTGGCTTGCTCGTCCACCGCTCCCGTCTCCTGCCGTACCCACAAGGACTCCCACCATGTGTCAGCACCAACCCCCGTGCCCGAGCGCCGACTCCGCAGACCGTGAGGCGGCCCGTCTCTCGGCCCATCACCCCGAGCAGGGGTGGAGCCTTCTGTGCAACGGCGTCCTGCTCTTCGACGACACCGGTGAGCTGCTCCCCGACGGCCAGATCGTCGCCCCTCACCGTGCCCTGCCGACGGCGGTGGCAGCGTGAAGCTCCCTTCCCCGCGTCCCCCCGCGGAGATCCCCCACCGTCCGCGGCGGGCGGGCCGGATCGAGGACCACGGCCTCGTCGGCAACGGACGCACCGGCGCGCTGGTCGACCGCGACGGCAGCATCGACTGGATGTGTCTGCCGCGCTTCGACTCCGCAGCCGCGTTCACCGCGCTGCTGGGCAGCGAGAACCACGGCATGTGGCGCATCGGGCCCGCCGGGCCGCACGGCACCGCGCCCGCCGCCGACGGACGGCGCTATCTCGACGGCACGCTGATCCTGGAATCCACCTGGATCACTCCCTCCGGCACCGTCCAGCTTCTCGACTTCATGCCCTTCACCGAAAAGGACGACGTGACGCAGCTGGTCCGGATCGTCAAGGGCGTCAGCGGCCGGGTTCCGATGCGGTCCGTCCTTAGGGCCCGTCCCGGTTACGGCCGGGCTGTTCCGCGGCTCGACATCGCCGGCCGCCGGACGAACGTCGGTCTGGGCGACGGCCGCCTATGGCTCGGCACCGACGCACGCACCCGCGTGTCCGGCGGCGACCTGATCTCCGAGTTCAGCGTCGTGAAGGATGAGCAACTGGCCTTCACGATCGCATGGCAGCCCGGAGGCGACGAGCCGCCACCGCTTCCCGCACTGGAAGGGCTGCTGAAGCAGACCGCGGACTTCTGGGCGGGCTGGACGGCCAAGTCCACGTACTCCGGCCCCCACTGGGAGGCGGTCGAGCGCTCTCTCATCACGTTGAAGGCGCTCCAGTACGGACCGACCGGCGGATTCGTGGCCGCTCCGACCACCTCGCTGCCCGAGAAAATCGGCGGCGAACGCAACTGGGACTACCGCTACTGCTGGCCTCGTGACTCCGCCATGACGGTCGAAGCCCTTCTCAGCTGCGGCTACGTGGAGGAGGCCCGGGCCTGGATCGGCTGGCTGCGAACAGCGATCGGCGGCCGGCCCGAGAACCTGCAGGCCATCTACCGGGTCGACGGCAGCCGAGAGCTGACCGAGGCCGCGCTCGGCTGGCTGCCTGGCTTCGAGAACTCCGCCCCGGTCCGCATCGGGAACGGAGCCGCGAAGCAGCTGCAGCTCGATGTGTACGGCGAGATCGTCGGCGCCCTGTACGCGGCCCAGGAGCACGATCCAGAGCTGGCCCCTGTCGTAGCCCCGATCATCACGGACCTCGTCGCGTGCCTGGAGATCCTCTGGGAGCAGCCGGACGAAGGAATCTGGGAGGTCCGTGGTCCGCGCCGGCACTTCGTGCACTCCAAGGTCATGGCCTGGTGCGCGGTCGACCGTGCGGTCAGGCTCATCGAGGATGGCCGTGCCGACGGGCCACTGCAGAGGTGGCGTGAGCTGCGCAACGCGATCCACCAGCAGGTGTGCGAGCGAGGATACGACGAGGAACGCAACACCTTCACGCAGTCGTACGGCTCGACGGAGCTGGACGTCTCCCTGTTGCAGATCGTTACGACCGGGTTCCTGCCACCGGACGACAAGCGGGTCATCGGCACGGTCGAGGCGATCCAGCAGGAGCTGTCCACGACGGGCGGGTTCCTGCTGCGCTACCGCACCGGGGGCGAGGTGCCGGGCGTCGACGGCCTCGCCGGCGACGAGGGCACCTTCCTCATCGGCTCGGGGTGGTTGATCGTGGCGCTCTGCACCATCGGCCGCGTCGACGAAGCCGAGATCCTCCTGGAGAGCCTGCTCCGGATCCGCAGCGACCTCGGCCTGCTCGCCGAGGAGTGGGACGTCCACCACCAGCGCCAGCTGGGCAACTTCCCGCAGGGGTTCTCCCACATCGCTGTCATTCAGGCTATCCGGGCCGTCGCAACCGCCCGCGCCTCTCAGGGGCGCCGGATCGCCGCGGGGGTGATCGGGCGGTGAGTGCTTCTTCTTCGTTACCGGCGGGTGGGCTGAGCCAGACCCGGGGGCGACACCGGGCTTCGCAGGGCCGAACCTCCGGCCTCGTCCTGATCGGGGCGAACCTGATCGGTCTGACGCTGGTCGGCTGCATGGTCGCTGACGAGTCCAACGACTCCCGCGACTTTGGAGCAGCGGTGACGATACCGGACATGGCTTCTGCCGAAGAGCAGCCGTCGAAGACGGCCAACGCCACGGCAGCATCCGACCTCACGGCCCGCTCGGTTGGCCTCGCAGGACCCGGGGAGGCGGCATGAGCACCGATTCCATCGACATCGCCGTGCATGCGGGCGTCCTGTCGGACGGGCTGTGTGAGCAGCTCGCGGTCGTTGGGCAGCGGGGCATCGCGGGGTTCAGCGACGACCGCCCGGTCAGTGCCTCGCTGGTGCGGTCGAGGCTGACGAACGCGCTGACCGGCGCGCCTCCGGCGCTCGTGCTCGCCAGGGCGGGCGAGGAGCTGGTCGGATGGTGCGCGGTCCGACACCCCGAACCGCACCTGCTCGTCTGGTGTGGCTTGCCCCTCGTCCAGCCGGAGGAAGCCGTGCTGATCTTCGACGTCGACGGTGTCCTGCACGACTCCCCGCGACCGAGCCTGGCGCTCCTACCAGGGCGTCCGAAGGGAGATGGAGTTGCGGAAGCTGCCAGACCTGGCCGGCCCGAAGGAGCTGCCGCTCATCTACTGGGGCGTGCCCAGTCAGTCGCTGACCCGCTGGATCCCGTACGAGACGGCCGAGCGGTTCTGCCAGCGGCACGCACGGCTGACTGACCTCACGGCCGGCGAGGAAGAACGCGGCGTCATCCCCGACCTTGTCGGCATCCTCGGCGAACTCGCGAGCGGTCCCGGGTACGGCATCGTCGCCGGCAACCGTCGTCTTGTTTTGTGGAGCGCGTTCCGGCGCGTTGAAAGGAAGCCTAGGCGATGGAGGTCGGGCCGAGGTTGTTGGCGACGGCGTCCAGGGCGGCCCGCCACGGGTACGTGGCGGGATTGCCCTGGCCTGGCTCATTCGGGATGAAGCCGCCCTCGCCGTAGAGCACCCGGACCCCAGCGCTCCGGAGGGCATCGATCGAGCGCTCGAACTGCGGGTGCGCAACGTATGCCCGGTTCACGCACGGCATCATCACCATGGGGATGCCCTTGCCGATGCCCTCGGCAACCACGCCGACGAGCCATTTGTCCGTGATCCCGAGCGCCCACTGGTTGATCGTATTGAAGGTCGCCGGAGCGACGATAACTGCATCCGGCTTCGGCCACACGTCCGGCTGTCCGGGGAGGCGGTAGTCCCAGCGGACGGGGTGGCCGGTGAGGGCGGCGAGGCCGTCGAGGGAGTCGGCGAGCCAGCGGGCGGCCGTCGGGGTAAGACCGAGGCATACGTCCCAGCCGTCGGCCTGCGCTTCCTCGATGACGCGCGCGACGTCGAAGACAGGCGGGGCCGCGCTACTGAACAGGTACAGGGTCGGAGTGGTCATGAGGGTATCCGATCACAGCCGGGCCGCCGTCAACTTGGCGGATTCCCTTGTGAATCCGCCTCTCGCGGCATGGAGCGGCGCGTAGCGTTCCAGGAGACGGGTCTGAGACGGGAGGCCGGCATGCCGACGCGGGACGACGACCACACCGGTACGCGGATCAAGGAGCAGCGGAGGCTGGCGGGACTGACGCAGCGGGAGCTGTCCAACCGGATTCCGTACTCGTACAGCTGGCTCACCCAGGTCGAGTGCGGGGCGAGGCCGGCGTCTGCGGACTTCATCGCGGCGGTCGCGCGAGCGCTGCGGATCGACGTCACGGTGCTGACGGGCCAGCCGTATGTGACCCAGATGCAGGAGGACCGGCTGGCGGAGCTGATCCGGCCAATCCGTGAGTCCCTCGACCTGTACGACCTCGGCGACGATCCCCGGGTCACTACACGCACGGCCGGCGAGCTCGTCACCGCCACCGAGGAATTGTGTGCCCATGTCCGTGCCACCCACCTGCACGCGGCGGCGGCAGCCCTTCCGGACGTCATCACGGAGCTGACCGCCCTGTGCTGGCGCTCGCCGACGACGGAGCTGTGGCGGGCCCTCGGTTCCGCCTACCGCACCGCGCACGACGTCACGGTGAAGCTGGGGTACTTCGATCTTGCCAGCGTCGCCCTCGACCGGCTCGGCTGGGCCGCGGAGCGGGCCTCGGATCCCTGCCTAGCAGCCATGCGGCAGTACTTCCGGGGACTGGTCTACTTCCGCGAAGGGGAGTACGGCATCGGCCTGCGCCTGGTCGGCTCCGGCCACAGGCTGCTCGGCCCGGACGACTCGACCCGCGAAGCCCTCACCGTCGCCGGCCAGCTTCACCTCGGCGGCTCCGTGCTTGCCGCGCGGGCGGAGGACGTTAGCGCGGCCGCCGAGCACATCGCGCGGGCCCGCGAGTACGCGGGGCGGGTCGGCGACGCCAGCAAGGTGCACTGGCTCAATTTCGGCCCGGTGAACGTGGCCTTGCACGAGATGACCGTGGCGATGGAGATGCGGCAGTACGACGAGGCGCTGCGGCAGGCCAAGGCGATCAAGCTGCCAGCCTCGCTCGCGACGTCCCGCCGCGCGCACTTCTTCATCGACCGGGCCCGCATTGAGATGGAACTGGGCAAAGCAGAACCGTCGTTGAGGTCGCTCTGGGCGGCGCGGCGGGCGGCGCCGGAGCAGACCCGCTATCACCCTGGTGCCAGGGAGACCATCCGCGGACTCGTTCACCTCTCCCGCCGGACACCGGAGCCGCTGCGGAACATGGCGGGCTGGATCGGCATGTAGGGGCAGCTGGGACTCTCGCTCAAGTGAAAGAGTTTCCAGGGTCCTCAGTGGCCACGATGGCGGCGTGAGCGATGACACGGACCTGACCGAGGAATTGCTGGACGGGCTGTCCCCTGAAGCAGTGGAGCAGGCCCGTGCAGCCATGGCGCGCCGCGAGGGCCCTGCCAACGTGGAGACCTGCGACTACTGCCGGTCCGTCAGCAGGACGATGTTCCAGGCGCTCGCGGACGGCATGGGCTTCGAGGAGCAGGTGGAGGTGGCCTACTTCCACATCCACAACGCACACCTGGACCCGGACACCGAGGGGCCGGCGACCTGAGGCTCCTCCAGCTTGCGCCAGCTGGAGCCTGTCGGCGGCCCGCGCTCACGCACCAACCCCTCGTGGTCGAAGACGATGCTGAGCAGGGTGGCCTCGCCGCTTCCCGTGCATCGGCGGTCGGGTCGCCCCACCCCCGTTCTCTCACCGCCGCCCGCCGGACGCGGGCCATAGCTTTACCGCCTGCCGGTCAAAGGAGGCTTCATGCCCGATTCACCGCACGCCTTACCCTCCGAGAGGATTGTCATTCTCGGCGCCGGCCCTTGTGGCCTGGCCTGCGCGGACGAGTTGAAGCGGCTGGGTCACCGTTCCTGGACGCTGTTGGAGGCTGCCCCTCTGCCCGGCGGACTTGCCTCATCCGTGGTCGATCCGGCCGGCTTCACTTGGGACCTGGGCGGGCACGTGGTCTTCTCCCACTTCGGCGAGTTCGACCGGCTGCTTGCCGAGCTGTTCGCCCCCGACGAGCTGCTGCATCATGACCGGTCGTCCTACGTCCGCTTCCGCGACCGGTGGGTGCCCTACCCCTTCCAGCAGTACCTTCACCGTCTCCCGGCCGAGGATGCCGAGGCGTGTGTGCAGGATCTTCTTCGCGCCTGCCAGCGGCGCGAGGAGGGGATGGCCGCGGGTATGGACTTCGCCACGTGGCTGCAGGCGATGTACGGATCGGGCCTGGTGGAGCGGTTCTTCGGCCCGTACAACTCCAAGGTCTGGGCGACGCATCCTGAGCAGATGGCCTCGTCCTGGGTCGCCGAACGCGTCGCCCCGGTCGATCCCGGTGAAATCCTGGCTGCCTTCTCGGGGACCGCCCCGCCGGCCCGCCGGTGGGGACCCAACGCCACCTTCGCCTTCCCCGCCCGCGGCGGCACCGGAGAGATCTGGCGCCGCCTGGCCACACGGCTCGACGCGGGCCTGCGGACGTCAGTCCGCGCAGTCGCCGTCGACCCGGCCGCCCGCACTGTCACGCTCTCCGACGGCGACCTCATCGGCTTCGACCACCTGGTGGCCACCGGTCCCCTTGACCAGCTCTCCGCCATCACGGCCGGCGCCCCGGACGCGGTGCGAGCGGCAGCCGGACGGCTGCGGCACACCACGGTGGCCATGGTCGGCCTCGGCTACGAGGCCCCGACCACCGACGAACGGTCCTGGCTGTACTTCCCCCAGCCTGAGGTGCCGTTCTACCGGGCCACGAACTTCAGCAAGTACGCGCCTGCCAACGTCCCCGGCGCCGACACAACGACATTCAGCGCGTGGATGACCGAGACCTCCATGCTGCCGGGGACCCCGCTGGACCACCGCCAGCTCATACGCGACTGCGACCAGGCCCTGCGGCGCCACGGCCTCGTGCCCGAGGACGCGCCGCTGGCCAGTACCCACCTGGAACTGATCGACTACGCCTACCCGATACCCACCCTCGACCGTGATGAGGCCCTGGGCACAGTGGTGCCGTGGATGGAGTCCCAAGGGATCTACCCACGAGGCCGGTTCGGGACGTGGCGCTACGAGATCGGCAACATGGATCACGCGGTGAAGATGGGCATCGACATCGCCCGACGCCTGGTGCACGGCACCACTGAAGAACTCCTCATTCAGGCACCCGACACCATGGCGGCAACAGGGGGACGGAGGTGAGCGGCCGCAGCAACGGGACGGTCGCCTTCGCAGGGCACCGCTTCGACGTCCGCACCGACGAGACCTTCCAGGCTGACCAGAGCATCCACCTGAAGCACTTCTCCCCCGAAACCTCGCCGGCACCGCTGTGCGGGCAGCTCACGCAGATACGCATCCACCACAGCGAAGACCTCTTTCGCGACCACGGGGCCCGCCTGGCCGATGCACATTCGCTGGAGGTGTTGCCGTTCCGCGGCGAGCCGTACCTCGACTCACGGCTTGGGCAGGTCCGCTGGTGGAGGCCCGACCCCGCCTCGCACCTGCCGGCAGACCACCTGTACGCCCGCGACACGACGGGCCAGCTGCACATCGTGCTGCACCCAGGGACCGACCGCGGTGAGCGGTACGCCCTGCGGGTGATCCGCGAGGTCGTCCTGCGCTGCGCCGAACACCGCGGCTGGACCGCCTTCCACGCCGCAGCCGCCACGGTCGACGACCACGGGGTACTGATCGCCGGCCCATCCGGGGCCGGCAAGACCACCCTGCTCACAGCCCTGGCCGCTCACCGTCGCGCCGACCTCGTCGGGTCTGACCGCGTACTGGTCACCGAGTCGGCCGCGAGCGTGGTCGGGGTACCGATCTCGGTCCGCATCGCCGGCGGCACCCTGTCCGCGCTGGCCCCGAACAGCAGCCTGCCGCCGCACAGCGTGCTGCCGACCGACTTCGGCACGTCCCGCAAAGCCTCGTGCACCCCACACGACTTCGCTGGCGCCTTCGCCGTCCGTGTGAGGGAAAGCGCCCCGCTGCGGCTCGTCGTGCTCCCGCGGCTTTATGACGACGACCGGGACATCAGCGTCGCTTTCCCTAGACGAGTAGTTCCGAATGTTGATGGTCCGCCCGGAGACATGGCGAGGGCGCCCAAGATCGTTTTGTGACGAACGAAGACTTGGACGCCCTCATCACCGGACTGTACGTGAAGATCGACGACGAGATCGGAGGGGCCCGATGCCTGGGCAGGCCACCGCAGTTGAGTGATTCCGAGCTGGTCTGTCTGGCCGTCGCGCAGTCCCTGCTGGGCTTCGCCTCGGAAGCCCGCTGGCTGCGTTTCGCTCACGGCAACCTGAGTGCGATGTTCCCGTACCTGCCCAAGCGGCCGGGATACAACAAGCGGCTGCGTGCGGCGCTGCCGCTGGTGAAGAAGGCAATACGGATGCTCGCGGTGGACACGGACTTCTGGTTCGACAACCAGTGGATCGTGGACTCCACGCCCGTGCCGTGCGGCATGTCCCGCCCGACGGTGAAGCGGTCGGACATGGCCGGCTGGGCCGGATACGGGTACTGCGCTTCGCACTCCCGCTTCTACTGGGGCCTGCGGCTCTTCCTGGTCTGCACGCCGACCGGCATGCCCATCACCTGGGCCCTGGCCAGCCCGAAGATCGACGAACGCGAGGTCCTGGCCGCGATGCTGGACCGCGAACCAGACCTGACCGCCGACCGGCCCGGTCTGCTCGTCATCGCGGACAAGGGCTTCGCCTCCAAGGAGTTCGAGACCGATCTCGCCTTCCGCGGCGCCCAGTTGCTCCGCCCGTCGTTCAAGCGGGAGAAGCGCCGCAAGGGCGAGTCGCTGCTCAAGTCGGTGCGGCAGCTGATCGAGTCGGTCAACGACACCTTGAAAGGCCAGCTCGACCTGGAGCAGCACGGCGGACGCACCTTCGAGGGCGTCGCCGTCCGTGTCGCCCAGCGCATCCTCGCGATGGCCGCCGCGATCTGGCACAACCACAAGACCGGAGCCCCGGTCCTGCGGTCGCTGACCGCATTCGATCACTGAACACATCGGAACTACTCGTCTAGGGCGGCGGCGGCCCGCGCCGCGCTCGCCGCCGTGTGCTGTACCCCGCACGACGAGGACTGGCTGCACCCGTGGTTCGCCGACCGCACCCGTCCCGAGGGCGAACTGGCCCGGCAGGCCGCCGACGTGATGGACGACCTGGTCGCCCGGGTGCCGGCGATGCAGGTGACCGCCGGAGTGCACACTCCTCACCTGCTGGAACGGCTCGCTGACGCCGTTGCGAGGAGGCTTCCGTGATACCCAAGCGCATCGCGCTGGTCGGCCCGGTGGCCTCCGGGAAGTCCACCCTCGCCACCGCCATCGCGGCCCACACCGGCCTGCCCCACCTCGACCTGGACGAGCTGTTCTGGGGACCGAGGTGGACCCCTGTCGGCCCAGAGCTCTTCCACGCCCGCGTCCGAGACGCCCTGGCCGCGGACATCTGGATCGCCGACGGCAACTACGGCGGCGAAGTCGGCGAGAGGTTGCTGGCCCGCGCCGAACTCGTGATCTGGCTCGACCTGCCGCTGAGGGTCTGTCTGCCCCGGCTGATCAACCGCTCGCTCCGGCGGGCCGGCACCCGGCAGGAGCTGTTCGCCGGGAACCGGGAGACCTTCAGCCATCTGCTGGCCCGCGACTCGATCCTATGGTGGGGCCCGGCCCACCACCGCCGGCACCGCCGCCGCTGGGCCGAACATCTCCGCCCGGACCAGGCTGACGGCCAGCCCGTCGTCCACCTCAACCGCCCCCACGCCATCACCGGCCGACTGCGGTCCCTCGGTCTTCTCGCCCCGAAGGAGGCGTGAGCCGCCGTGATCGCCTCCGTCGTCCGCGTCCCCTGGCACACCGCCCACGGCGGCTATGACCGCCTTCTCGACCATCTCCCCGAAGTTCGCCGCATCACCCCACCCGCCGGCCCCCTCGCCACCAGGGCAACCGGACAGGCCCACCGCCTGCTCGCCCGAAGCTGCCCGCTGCCCTTCTACCCGGCCGAGCACTGCGCCACCGACCTGTACCTGCTGGCCTCTCGCTCGGCCGCCCACGTGCTGTACGGGGACGAGCAATACTGGTTCTCCCGCCGCCGCCTCGGCCCGACCGCCGTCACCTATCACCAGCCGCCCGCACACCTCCAGCAACACCTGCCGGCCCGCACGTGGCGAAAGCTCGCGCCGACTGCCGAACACATCGTCGTCCTCGACCCGCACCAGCAGGCGTTCTTCGCCGACCTGGTGCCCGCCGACCGCGTGCACCTGGTACCCCACGGGATCGACATCACCGCCTTCACTCCGGCGCCCGCACCACCACCGTCGGACCGGCCGCTGGTGCTGACCGTCGGCTGGTGGCTGCGGGACTGGAACGTCCTGGACGCGGTCCACGAGCGGCTGCACCGCCGCTACGGCGACGGCGTCGAGCTGGTCGTCGTCACCCGCCAGCCGCGTACCCGGGCCTGGCACCCGGCCGCTCGCGTCCTCGAAGGCGTCGCCGAGCAGACCCTGGTCGCGCTGTACCGGAAGGCAGCCGTGATGCTGCTGCCGCTACTCGACGCGACCGCCAACAACGCGCTCCTGGAGGCGATGGCTTGCGGCACGCCGGTCGTCGCCACCGACGTCGGCGGCATCCGCCACTACACGGGAGAGGCAGCCCAGCTCCCCCCACCCGGCGACGCCGTTGCGGCGACGGAGGCGGTGGAGAAGGTCCTCGCCGAGACCGGCACCACCGCACACGCCGCCAGGCGGGCCTCCGCCCGCGAACGGGCGGAACAGTTCGCCTGGCCCCTCGTCGCCGACCAAATGCGCAGCGTCTACCAACTGATGGAGGAAGCACGGTGACCGCGGCCGAGATGTGGCTACAGGCCACCGTGCCCGTCCTGCTAACACTGCTGCTGGCCCGCGCGCTGTGGGCCTTGATCGCGGTCGAGGTATGCGCGAGGTGGCTCCTCGCCTCCGCCGGCAGCACACCCATGGGGTCACAGGCGGGGAAGGACACGGTGCCGTGGCTGGTGGTGCTACTGCCGATGCTGCGCGAGCAGACCATCGCGGAGGAGACGGTGACCGCGTTCAGGGCACTGGACTACCCGCGCGACCGCGCCGCCGTCGTGGTCATCACCACCGAACGCGAAGTCTCCGCACGCGCCGGACACCGCGACCGGCTGGCGGCCCTGACGGCCCACGCCCCGCTGGAGGCAGAGCAGTTGCGGGGCCTGTTCCCGGCCATCCGCTGCCGCAAGGTCGCCGAGACGGTCAACGCCGAACGACCAGCCGACCGGCTACGGGTGCTGACCGAACTGTTCGAAACCGAGCCGACCACCGCCGACATCGTGACGGCACTCACCGCCCGCCTGCCGGACAGAGGGCTGCCGTTGGTGCACCTCCACCAGCCCGATGTCGGCGGACGCAAGGCCGGACAGCTCAACTTCGCCCTCGACCGCCTGCAGCGGGTTCTCGGCCCGCTCGGGTGGAGGGAGGACGAGCACGCTGACGACACGTACGCAGTGGTCTACGACGCCGACGCAGCCCCCGACCGCCGCACCCTCCAGGCGTTCGCCACCGAGGCCACCGCACACCGGACCCGCACCCGACACGCCCCGGCCCTCATCCAGCAACAGCGGCTGCCGCTGCTGGCCCGCCGCCCCTTTCCGGCCGGCCCGGTCGGTCTGCTGTTGGAGGGGGAATGGGCCTACCAACTGCGGCGCTCCCTCGGCATCGAACTCGCCCGTGTCCGCCTCCACCGCTTCCTGGCCGCCTCCCGTCTGCCGGAGACCGTACGGATGTGGCTGCGGCCCATGGTGTACGGGGTGGGCTGCGGCATGGCCGTCCATCTCCCTGCCGTCCGAGCGCTCGGCGGCTTCCCCGAACCGATGGAAGACCTCGGCACCGGGCACCGGCTATCCCTGCTCGGCGCCGACCTCACCGCCTCCACCGTCGCCGTCCTCGACGAGCCCTACACCGAACCCTCCGGACTGGCCAACCTCCACGCGCTGGCCTTCACCGCCTCCGCCCGCCCGGACCGCCACGCCGCCGCCGTCGCGCACCTTCCCGCCGCCCTCTCCCGCCCAGCCAAGGTGGTCCTGGTGGCCCGGGAGTGGGCGGACGAGGCCGCCTGGCTGCTCGGCGCCCCGCTGATGGCGGCGGCCGTCCTGTCCGCCTGGTGGGCTGGGCCCGTCTGGACGGCAGTCGCGGCGGCTGGCGTGCTGCTGCACGGCCCCGTGGCCACCGCCCGGCTACTGGCCCTCGCCCCGGCCCTGCACGCGGCCGTCATCCCACCGCCCGGTCTCGCTGCCCCGCCCCGGACGTCCCCGGCACACCTTGTATCGCTGGTGGCAGCCAGCCCGTTCCAGCCATTCGTACGACTGGCCGGACCCTGGCAGCTGATCTTCGCGAAGGCGGCCGGACGCCACCACGGTTTCGGCAAGACTGAACGCTGACAACCCTTCCTACCCACCACCGAAGCAGAGTTGGAGCCCACTCGTGGCCGAGCCTGTCACGCCCACCATCCGCACCTCCGCCAAAGCCGTCGTCGTCCACGATGGTCAGGTCCTGCTCCAACGAGCCAACTGGGAGGGCCAGGACTGCTACTTCCTGCCCGGCGGCGGCCAGAACCCCGGCGAACCCCTCAACCAGACCGCCCGCCGCGAGGTCCACGAGGAATCCGGCCTGACCGTCACCGTGGACAAGCTTCTGTGGCTGCGCGAGTACATCGGCGCTAACCATGACCATGCCGACACCGAGGCCGGCACCCACCGCATCGAAGCGATCTTCCACTGCACCCCCGAAGGCGACCCCGGCCGCCTCGGCGGACACGCCGAAGATGACGTGCAGACCGGTCTGGAATGGGTGGAACTGGAGAAGGTTCCCGGTCTGAACCTGCTGCCCCATGCCCTCCGGCAGCCGATCGCCGCCCTCGCCACGGGCCAGCCCCCATCCGGCTATCTCGGCGACGTCGCCTGAACCCGTGGCGGCGATAGACGGCAGGGTCCCTGACGGTGCCCGAGAGATCACGACCGGACAGGCCAACCGCGTCTGGTACGTCGACGGCCCAGTGCCGTATGTACTCAAGCACTACGACGACCCGAACCGCGCCGCCAACGAGGCTGCCGCTCTGGCCCTCCTCGCCATGCACGGTGCCCCGGCTCCCGAGCTCCTCGGGTCCGGTCCCGGGGGCAGTCCGGCGTGGACCGCGCAGACCGCGGTCCACGCTGAGCCCGTCCCTGCCGGCCAGCTCCTTCACGAGCTGGTCGGCCCCCTCGCCGCCGTCCATCGCATCACGGGCCCCCATACCGGTCGGCTCGCCGGAGCCCGGCAGTACCGCACCTGGCACCGCTACCTTCACGGCCGTCTCGATATGTACACGACTGCCGCACCCGACCTCGCGCCCGCCGCGGCGGCCCTCCGCCGCCAACTCGACACGACGAACCTGGACATCGAGCCCAGACTGCTGCACCACGACCTGCAGCCGGGTCACCTCGTCAGGCCCGCGGCTGGCGGGTCACTGCTACTGGACTGGGAACTCGCCGCCTTCGGCGACCCGCTGTCCGACCTCGCCCGCCTCGCCGTCCGTCTCGACCTGACCAACCCCACCGACGTGCTTCAGGTCGCCCGCCAGCCCGCTCCGGACGCCGTCCGCAGAGTCCAGGTGTACTGGCGCATTCATCAGCTCGCCGACGCAGCCCTCAGCACCGATCCGGTCGTACGGCAGCGCGGTCGGGCTCGCCTGGGGAGAGAGCTATAACCACTTCTTCCCTCGTGAACCACGACCTCTCGCAGGCCCCTCGCTGTTCACCGCTACTGAGCGGCGACTCTGCGTATCCAACAGTTCTGGGAGATCGTTGGCCAGGAACTTGGTTTCAATCGCCCCATGCGTGCCGAGATGAGGGGCGGCGTAAGTGTTCCAGCGTGATGACTCTGGAGTCTCCGAGTCATTCGATCTTGATTCATTGACGGTGGGCGACCGCCTGCGACTGTTCAACTTCACGCAGCGCGATGACCTGAGTTCCGCAGCTGAGGTGGCGCTCTAGTACACGAATCTGGGGGTTGACCTGCGGATATGCCAGAGCGCACGCCGGATCGGCGTGTGTCTAGGCGGGAGCGTTCATGCAGGTCAGGCGGGTGTGCCGGGTTCCAGGGTGATGATGCGCTTGGGCTCGGGGATCTTGAGCTTGGCGAGGATGTCGCGCTGGGTGGGGCTGGTCTCGGTGCGCTGGCGGAAGGTCCCGGCGGGGCCGGTGAAGGTGCCGACGTGGATGCGTTCGAGTTCCTCGCGCAGGTTCAGCCAGGTGTCGCCGCAGGTGGTCTCGGCGATGCGGATCAGGAGCAACGTGAGCCAGCAGAGCAGGACATGGGCGCGTATCCGGTCTTCCTTGCGGTGGTAGACGGGCCGCAGATCGATGATCGTCTTCATGTCGCGCCAGCCGCGTTCCACTTCCAGCAACTGTTTGTAGCCGGTCGCGATGTCTTCCGGGGACAGGTGCGGGTCGCTGCAGCGCAGGAGGAACTTGCCGTCCAGGCGCTCCTCGGCCTTGATCGCCGCCTTGTCGATCCGCAGCAGCCCCTTCGGGGTGACGCGCAGGAACCGGTTCAGGCCGGGCTTGGTGGACAGCCGGCCGCGCAGTTCGGCGCGCTTGGTCGCGCTCAGCTTGTCGGTGTCGGCGATCGTCTCGCCGAGCTGGGCGAGGAGGTCGCTGCGGATCGCGGCGTCGCGTTTGGCCTGTTCGGGGTTGTGGCAGATCACGAACCGGTCGGCGGTGTCGTCGAGTTGGACCTGCTTGACCTGCATGTTGTCGGCGACGTGAGCATAGCGTCCCTGCCGGGAGAGGGCGGCTTGGGCGGCGGGTGAGCCGGAGCGGATCTTCTCGCCCAGGATGTAGTGGCCGCCGGCTCGCTGCAGGAAGCGGCGGTTCTTCTCGGAGGCGAAGCCGCGGTCGGCGACCCAGACAACCCGGGTCAGTTTCCATTCCCGCAGGTCCTCGCGGACCTGGCGGATCAGCGCGGAGTCCCCGGTGTTCCCCGGCCAGGACCAGACGCGGATCGGGATGCCGGTGCGGGTGACCGCCATGCCGATGACGACCTGTGGAAGATCCGGGCGGTGGTCCTTGCTCTTGCCGTACGCCCGGAACGACTTCACGTTCTCCTCGCCGTCGCCGTCGCCGTCGCCGTCGCCGTCGCCGTCGTGATCGTGGTTGTCTGGCTGGGCGTCCGGGTCGGTCTGCGGGTGAAGGAGGCGTCCGTGCTCGTCGCGGGCGGCGGGGGTGTCGGGCTCGCCGGTCTCGAAGTAGGTGCTGGTGGTGTCGAAGAACAGCAGGTCGACTTCGAGGTTGAGGAGGTCGGCGACGGACCAGTAGACCTCTTCGGCAAGCTTGTCTTCGATGGTCAGCAGCCAGTCCATCGCCCGGTAGCAGGCGTCCTCGCTGGTGGCGGGCAGGCCGGGGATGTGGCTGTCGTGCTCGATCCAGCGAGTCGCGGCAAGCTTGGAACTCGGGGCCAGGGCCCGGTTGGCGACCAGCGCGAACAGCACCCGCTCCGCGGCCGGGTCCAGGCGGCGGCCCTTGAGGAGCTTCTTCATCACCGTGTCGATCCCGATGCGGTGCCACAAGCCGTCCAGGGCGTGGGCGCCGCCCATCGGGCGGGAGGCCAGGAACGTCAGCTCCGAGCCGGATGTGGCCCGCAGTGCGGCAGCCGGCTCGAGCAGCTTGGTCAGCGAGGTGACCAGCCGCTCGATGGCCGCCCGGTCCAGACGGTCCTCGCGGCCGAAGTTGTGCAGGACCTGCGGGCGCGAGGTGCCGGCGGCAGCGTCCCACTGGTTGTGCGCCAGCTGCAGATAGCGCACGGACGAGCCGTCCTTGTTCTTCCGCGTCGTCGCCCGTACGTACATGGTTCCAGACCTTAACAGCAACACCACAGGTCAATACAGGGAAGTCGCGCAGAACGTGTTACTAGGAGATTCCGGTTGTTCCACCAGGCCGGAACCCAGTGACCTGCGACAACGCCGTCATCCGTGTCCAGGATCCCCGATTAGCTGCGGAACGCAGGGATGATCCTGTCGCATATTTGTGGCTCTCCTGTCGCTTCCGTGGGTCGCTGACCTGGGGGTATGCGCAGAACACGCCGCACCCGGAGTACGTTTCGACTGCTGAAGGTACGAAACGGAAGAACCAGGTACGGCGTGCGGAACACGAGGATATGGGCCAGGCTGCTCGATGTCGAAAAGACGGTGATCGAGCAGGTCGAGGCCGAGGAGGCCGACAGCGGCGACGATCTGGTGATCGTCGCTCATGCCCGTCCGGCTCGGGGACGGCGGCAGCGGTGCGGGGTGTGCGGCCGCAAGGCGGCGAAGTACGACGCCGGAGAGGGACGCCGTCGCTGGCGGGCCCTGGACGTCGGGGTACTCAAGGCGTTCATCGAGGCCGACGCGCCGCGGGTGTCCTGCCCCGAGCACGGGGTGACCGTGGCGGCGGTGCCCTGGGCCCGGCACCGGGCCGGCCACACCTACGCCTTCGACGCGCAGGCCGCCTGGCTGGCCACCTGCTGCTCGAAGACGGCCGTCACCCGGCTGATGCGGATCGGATGGCGCACGGTCGGCGCCGTGGTCGCCCGGGTCTGGTCGGATGCCGAGGCGCAGGCCGACCGGCTGGCCGGACTGCGGCGGATCGGGATCGACGAGATCAGCTACAAGAAGCGGCACAAGTACCTGACTGTCGTCGTGGACCATGATTCGGGCCGTCTGCTGTGGGCCGAACCCGGGCGGGACAGGGCCGCCTTGAACAAGTTCTTCGACCTCCTCGGCCCTGAACGCTCCGCGGGGATCACGCATGTGTCGGCCGACGCGGCGGACTGGGTCACCGGCCCGGTTGCCGCACACTGCCCCGACGCTGTGCGCGTGATGGACCCCTTCCACACGGTGAAGTGGGCGACCGACGCCCTGGACGTCGTGCGCCGTGAGGTCTGGAACGCCGAGCGCAAGGGCAAGGGCCGGGCCACGCCGGGATCGAAGTCGCTGAAGAAGGCCCGCTTCGCGCTGTGGAAGAACCCCGAAGATCTCACGCAGTACCAGCGTTCCCAGCTGGAGTTCGTCGCCAAGGCCCATCCCGTCCTCCACCGCGCCTACCTCCTGAAGGAGGGACTCCGTCTCGCCCTGAAGTCCGGCACCGACACCCCCGAGGCTCTGTGGGACTGGGTGCTGTGGGCCCGCCGCTGCCGCATCGACGCCTTCGTCGACCTGCAACGCTCCATCGTCCGGCACTGGGACGCGATCACCGCAGCGGCCGAGCACGGCCTGTCCAACGGACTCGTCGAATCGATGAACACCAAGATCCGGCTCATCACCCGCATCGCCTTCGGCTTCAAGAACCCCACCGCCCTCATCGCCCTCGCCATGCTCAGCCTCGGCGGACACCGACCCCACCTACCAGGACGTCAACCCGCGAACCGATGACCCACGGATCCGACAGGAGAGCCATATTTGTGGGTGCTGCGTGCGATGAACGTACTGCGAGCGGTACACCAGTTACAGGTTCACCCTGACGACGTGGCGAACACGCTGAAGGAGCTCGCCACAGAGCACGACGAGGTACCGTCTGCTGCGGACCTGAATCTGCGGGGCATGCTCGACAACCTCTCCTCGGACGACGAGCAGGTCCTCTATCGAGTGGAAGATCCGTTGCGGTGCGGCAATCTTGCCGCATACCGGAACCGGCAATCGGTCTACCAGTTCACGGAGATCGGCTACCGCGTCTACCGCGCGGTGGAGGAGGTCATCGGCTCCCGCGTACAGGACGCGAACCTGTCGCGGCTGGTCTTCGCCGACATCCTGACGGACTTCAAGGCGCTGGCGACAGCGAACCGGGAAGGCGACCGGGACGAGGTGTACCGCAAGCTCGCACGCCTCGACAGCGTGCTGGAAGACATGACCCAGCGGGCGGCGCGCTTCTATCTGACCCTGAACGACGTGGCGCGCACGACAGATGTCTCTCCTGAGACGTTCCTGCGCTACAAGCACGCGCTGCTGGCACACATGAGTGAGTTCACAGCGGAACTGGAGCGCTACGCGCCCCGGCTGGCCGAGGCCGTGTACGAGGTGGAAGACACCGGGGTCGAGACCTTGCTGGAGCGGGCCGCCGCAGTGGATGAGCGGCCTATGATGCGGCCGTCCGCACGCCTGGAGGACTGGCGGCGGCGCTGGATCGGGCTGCGCCAATGGTTCTTGGCGGACGGCCCCGCGGAGACCAAAGCCGCCCATTTGCAAGGCGCTACGCGCACGGCCATTTCGGGGGTCATCGCCCTGCTGCGGCAGGTGACGGAGTCACGTCGAGGAGGGGTGAGCCGGACCACCCAACTCCGGCATCTTGCCGCCTGGGCAGCGGCTGCGCCGGATGAGCAGGCTGCGAACGCCCTCGTGTCCGCCGCCTTCGACCTCCGCTCGGTACGTCATCTATCGGGTGCCCACGACGACGATGACCAGATCTCGCCGCGGACGACGTGGTGGGATGCGCCTGGTGTAGAGGTCAGCATCAGCCTGTTCCGGCACGGCAAGCGTCCAGCACCGGGTGGCCCGCAACCGGTCCGTACCCGCCGTGGTGCCCATGCCCGGCTACGTGAGCAGCAGTTGGCGGATCGAGCCGCGGACCGGGAGGCCGCGAAGGATCTCCTGGACCATGGGCCGCACGACCGGGTGCTGAACGAGGCGGAGACCCGCGCCGTGCTCAAGCTACTAACCCGTGCCCTGCAGGTGCGAACGGTCGTCGCGGGCCGACTGCGTTCCGGCACCGGCAGCAGCGACGTCCTGACGCTGCGCCTGATCCCGAACGAGCGCGGCAGCCAGCTGCGGACCGAGACCGGCACGCTGCACCTGCCCGGCTTCGCCCTGGAGATCAAGCCCCATGGTGCGATGCGCCGAAGCCGAACGGAGAAATCCTGATGCCCGCCCATCGCGTAGCCGCCTCCGTGGAGACCGCAGACCTTGGCTCGTACCAGCAAGCGGCCCGGCTCATGCTGCTGCATGGCATCGTCACCGAGAGCTACCCGCGGGCCAAGGCGCTTGCGCTGGTGCTGCAATGGGCCGACGAACTGGCCAAGGACTTCCGTGACCTGTTCGGCTACTCCTTGCAGACCAGCGCCCGCCACGCACGGCTGCTGCGGCGGCTGGACGCCTTCGACGCCAGCCAGGCGTTCCTCACGGTGAAGAGCAAGCGACCCTTCGACCGGCGGCGGCTGGCCTACCTCTGTCTGATCTTGGCCTGCCTGCACAGGTCGCGCGTCGAGATCAATCTCGCCGATCTCGTCAAACTGCTCACGCCGTCCGCGAACACGATCGAGCACTTGGGCTTCGATGCGACCGCACCAGGTCACAAGGACGCGGTCGTTGACGTGATGGACTGGCTCATCGACCGGGGTGCATTGCGGATCTCCGATGGCTCCATGGAGGACTGGGCCCGTGACCACGACCGCGGGGACGCGCTGTTCGACATCGACCACGACACCTGCGCGGCGCTTTTCCGGCCGAACAAACCGCTGCAGCACCTGGTCAGCGCTGCTGGGCTGTTGGACACTCCGACCGCCGGCACCGGGCGCGAACCCCGTCGCCGCTTTGCTGCCCAGCGAGCCCGTCGGCTGCTGATCGAGTACCCGGTGGTCTACTTCAGCGACACCGACGCGGAGACCGCGACAGCACTGCGCCAGCCCACCCTGGCCGAGGACATCGCACGGCTGACCGGGTTGCCTGTCGAGCGCCGGGCCGAGGGCATCATGCTCGTAGACACCACAGGGCACTTTACGGACAAGCGGTTCCCCGGCCGCGGCGGAGCCGTCAACCGGACTGCCGGGCTGATACTCGCGAAGATCGCGGACCTTCGGGAAGACCCGGACCGGGCCAGCAGCCTTCACTACCTCCTGCCCACCGATCCAGAAGAGGAACACGCAGTCCTGCTCAGCCGCATCGATATGGCCCTGCCGCAGGCGGGCACGCTCGAAGCCTTGGCGCACGACCCGCACGCGGATGCTGGCGAGCACGCGGCCGAGGCCGATCCGGACTCCCCGGAGCATGAGGGGCAGACGGGCTTGCCCTTCGTGGAACACGGCACGCTGGAGCAGATGATCACCGAGCTCTATGAGGAGTTCGGCCCCTCGTCCTTCACCAACAAGTGGCAGGCCGATCCCGGCGGGCTACTGGCGGAGGCGGTCGCGCTCCTGGCGGACCTGCGCCTGGTCCACATCGTCCCCGGCGGGATTCTGGTCCGGCCCGCGGCCGGCCGCTACCGCAATATCACCGCCGTCCTACCGCGCCCCGCGCACGACGGCCAGTTCGCTCTTGACTTCCCCACTGAGGAAACCTCTCGATGACGCTCATCCCTCACTCCCGCACCGCTGACCGGTCGGAGGTCCGCTTCAAGCCCACCCGCGCCGGAGTGATCGGCCTATGGGACTACACCGACGAGGAGTTCGTCTTCGCCGACGGACGCCTGGTCCTGCGCGGGCACAACGGTTCCGGCAAGACCAAGGCCCTGGAGGTTCTCTTCCCCTTGGTCCTGGACGGTGTCCTCGACGCGAGGCGTCTCGATCCGTTCAGCGGCGAGGAGCGCACCATGAAGTCGAACCTGCTCTACAAAGGGCAGGAGTCCGCATACGGCTATGTGTGGATGGAGTTCGCCCGCACCGCACCCGACGGAGAGGTCCTCGAAGCCGTCACCGTGGGGATCGGCATGCGGGTGACCAAGCCGATGTCCACGCCGGCCCGCTTCTTCTTCGTCACCGACGGCCGTGTCGGCATCGACTTCGGCCTGCTGGACGCCGCCTCGCGCCCGCTGCGGGAAAACGCTCTGAAGAAGCTCCTGGGTGAAGGAGCCACCTACGCTACGGCGGAGGCGTACCGGGAGGCGATCGATGACCGGCTGTTCGGGCTGGGCCGCGAGCGCTACAACCAGCTGGTCAACCTTCTGCTCCAGCTACGGCGTCCTCTGCTGGCCAAGGACCTCGACCCGGTCAAGGTGTCCGACACCCTCACCGCCGGCCTGCGCCCCGTCGACGAGGACCTCATCCTGCAGGCCGCCCGCGATTTCGAGAACCTCGCCGAGATCCAAGCGCTCCTCAACGCACTGACGGGGGCGGACACCGCGGTCCGGACCTTCCTGCGTGAATACACCAGTTATCTGCGCGCCCATGCCCGTGACCGCGTGGACCAGGTCACCGGGCGCATTCAGGACACAGCCGCGCAGTGCGAGACGATCATGGAGGCGGCGGAGGACCACCGCACCGCCGAGCGGCAGCTGGCCTCCTCACAGCATGAGCGCGATACCGCCGAACGCCGGTGCAATGAGCTCAGCGCGAGCCTGGCCGAGTACAAGAACCACGACGCTATCAAGCAGCAGAACGGTCTCGAGGAGCTGCGCGATCGCGTACGCAACGAGCGCCAGGGCATCGCGGAGAGTGGCCGCCACCTCAACCGGGCCCAGGAGGGCTTGGCTGCCCTCAAAGGGGAGGCTGAGCGGGCTCTCCTGAGACACGATGAGCTGCGCAAGGCCGCTTCTCGGCATACCCACAGTCTCATGGACGCGGCGCGCCGCTGCGGCGTCCTGCACGACGACGACACACTGGATCTCGGTGCCGATCTGGACACGGACGTGGCAGGCCGGGTTGCTGCGCGTCGCAGCGAAGTGGAGGACGTACGCGTCCACCTCAGCGCGTCCGAGAACGCCGCGAAGGACCAGGAGCGCGAGCAGGAGCACGCTGACGCGGCGAGCGGTGAGCTGACCGAGACCGAGCGGCAATCCGCCGCAGCAGCTGAGAAGCTCGAGATCGTCCGCGCCACGGCCGACCAGGAGCTGGAGGAGTTCATCAGCCGCTGGAGCGGCAGTGACGACACCGCGGTCTTGGTCGCCGCCGACGGTGACGTACTGCGTACTGCCATCGCCGCGGTGGGGGAACCCGAAGCGGCCTCGCTGCCGGAGGAGTTTCGTTCCCTCACCGACCAGCGCCGCACCAGTGCTCTGACCCGCGTCGAGACCTTGAAGCGAGAGTACAGCGACGTCGCGGAGGCCCTGCGATCCAGGCGAGCAGAGCGCGACACCGTGGCAGCGGAAGGCGACGACGCTCCCCCGTCCAGTGACCTGCGCTCCGCCAGCCGCGATGCGCGGCCCGGTGCGCCGTTGTGGCAGCTTGTGCGGTTCGCCGAGGATGTTCCCAACGATCATGCGGCTGCGGTGGAGGGCGCCCTGTACGCGGCCGGCCTGCTCACCGCCTGGCTGCACCCCGACCTTGCGCTGACCGACCAGGCACTGCACGACAAGGTCGGCGACGCCTATCTGCGCCCACTGCCTCCCGCGCAGCGGCCGACCGGACGCACCCTGGCCGACGTACTGGTCGTCGAAGATCAGCAGCTCGTCTCCGCCGCGGCCGTACAGGCTGTCCTGGCGTCCGTCGCCGTAACGGACGACGTCCCTGCGACGGACGGCGCGCTGCGCGCTCCTGCGGTCACGACCGGCTCGCACTTCTGCCTCGGCATCCAGATCGGTGCGCATCCTAAGTGGTCGGCTCCGTAAGTCCTTCGGGGGTTGATCATGGTGCCGGGGCGGCGGAGGATTCTTCGTGTCGGCCGGCGGGGTGCTGGTCGAGTCTGGCCAGCAGATCGTCCAGGTCGGAGGTGGTGAACTTCCACTGGAACGGCTGTGCCGTGGCGTTGTAGCGGTCTTCGAATTCTCGGAGCCGGTCTGTGACCTGGGTGAGGTCGGTGAAGTCGTTGGGCGAGACGACCTTGCGCTGGACGACGGAGAAGTAGATTTCCACTTGGTTCAGCCAGGAGGCGTGCACCGGGGTGTGGACCAGGACCGCGTTCGGGAACGCGTCCGACAGTCGGTCGGCGGCCTTCTTGCCGCGGTGGGAGGAGCCGTTGTCCTGAGTTCCGCAGCTGAGGTGGCGCTCTAGTACACGAATCTGGGGGTTGACCTGCGGATATGCCAGAGCGCACGCCGGATCGGCGTGTGTCTAGGCGGGAGCGTTCATGCAGGTCAGGCGGGTGTGCCGGGTTCCAGGGTGATGATGCGCTTGGGCTCGGGGATCTTGAGCTTGGCGAGGATGTCGCGCTGGGTGGGGCTGGTCTCGGTGCGCTGGCGGAAGGTCCCGGCGGGGCCGGTGAAGGTGCCGACGTGGATGCGTTCGAGTTCCTCGCGCAGGTTCAGCCAGGTGTCGCCGCAGGTGGTCTCGGCGATGCGGATCAGGAGCAACGTGAGCCAGCAGAGCAGGACATGGGCGCGTATCCGGTCTTCCTTGCGGTGGTAGACGGGCCGCAGATCGATGATCGTCTTCATGTCGCGCCAGCCGCGTTCCACTTCCAGCAACTGTTTGTAGCCGGTCGCGATGTCTTCCGGGGACAGGTGCGGGTCGCTGCAGCGCAGGAGGAACTTGCCGTCCAGGCGCTCCTCGGCCTTGATCGCCGCCTTGTCGATCCGCAGCAGCCCCTTCGGGGTGACGCGCAGGAACCGGTTCAGGCCGGGCTTGGTGGACAGCCGGCCGCGCAGTTCGGCGCGCTTGGTCGCGCTCAGCTTGTCGGTGTCGGCGATCGTCTCGCCGAGCTGGGCGAGGAGGTCGCTGCGGATCGCGGCGTCGCGTTTGGCCTGTTCGGGGTTGTGGCAGATCACGAACCGGTCGGCGGTGTCGTCGAGTTGGACCTGCTTGACCTGCATGTTGTCGGCGACGTGAGCATAGCGTCCCTGCCGGGAGAGGGCGGCTTGGGCGGCGGGTGAGCCGGAGCGGATCTTCTCGCCCAGGATGTAGTGGCCGCCGGCTCGCTGCAGGAAGCGGCGGTTCTTCTCGGAGGCGAAGCCGCGGTCGGCGACCCAGACAACCCGGGTCAGTTTCCATTCCCGCAGGTCCTCGCGGACCTGGCGGATCAGCGCGGAGTCCCCGGTGTTCCCCGGCCAGGACCAGACGCGGATCGGGATGCCGGTGCGGGTGACCGCCATGCCGATGACGACCTGTGGAAGATCCGGGCGGTGGTCCTTGCTCTTGCCGTACGCCCGGAACGACTTCACGTTCTCCTCGCCGTCGCCGTCGCCGTCGCCGTCGCCGTCGCCGTCGTGATCGTGGTTGTCTGGCTGGGCGTCCGGGTCGGTCTGCGGGTGAAGGAGGCGTCCGTGCTCGTCGCGGGCGGCGGGGGTGTCGGGCTCGCCGGTCTCGAAGTAGGTGCTGGTGGTGTCGAAGAACAGCAGGTCGACTTCGAGGTTGAGGAGGTCGGCGACGGACCAGTAGACCTCTTCGGCAAGCTTGTCTTCGATGGTCAGCAGCCAGTCCATCGCCCGGTAGCAGGCGTCCTCGCTGGTGGCGGGCAGGCCGGGGATGTGGCTGTCGTGCTCGATCCAGCGAGTCGCGGCAAGCTTGGAACTCGGGGCCAGGGCCCGGTTGGCGACCAGCGCGAACAGCACCCGCTCCGCGGCCGGGTCCAGGCGGCGGCCCTTGAGGAGCTTCTTCATCACCGTGTCGATCCCGATGCGGTGCCACAAGCCGTCCAGGGCGTGGGCGCCGCCCATCGGGCGGGAGGCCAGGAACGTCAGCTCCGAGCCGGATGTGGCCCGCAGTGCGGCAGCCGGCTCGAGCAGCTTGGTCAGCGAGGTGACCAGCCGCTCGATGGCCGCCCGGTCCAGACGGTCCTCGCGGCCGAAGTTGTGCAGGACCTGCGGGCGCGAGGTGCCGGCGGCAGCGTCCCACTGGTTGTGCGCCAGCTGCAGATAGCGCACGGACGAGCCGTCCTTGTTCTTCCGCGTCGTCGCCCGTACGTACATGGTTCCAGACCTTAACAGCAACACCACAGGTCAATACAGGGAAGTCGCGCAGAACGTGTTACTAGGAGATTCCGGTTGTTCCACCAGGCCGGAACCCAGTGACCTGCGACAACGCCGTCATCCGTGTCCAGGATCCCCGATTAGCTGCGGAACGCAGGGTTGTCGACGATCCAGAACACGCGTTTCGCGCTGGCGTAGGGCTCGCGGGTCATGACCTGGGTGACCAGGTTCATGAACGGGGTGATGCCGGTGGTCGGCTCGCAGCGGCCGGACACTTTCGCGGAGTGGACGTCGTAGGCGGCCAGGTAGGCCAGGGCGCCGCCGCGCCGGTAGGTGTGGTTCACGCGCATCGCGCGGGCCCGGCCGGGCGGCAGGGTCGGATGACAGCGGCAGCGGGCCTGGATGGAGGTCTTCTCGTCCGCGCTGATGACGTACTCGTCGTCGCCGAGCGGGACGCCCCGCCAGGTACGGGCATACAGGTCCAGTACACGCTCGGCCTTCGGGCGGAAGTCCGGGTCGGTGACGAAGATCCAGGATTGGTACTGCCACGGTTTGATCGCGTCGTCGCCCAGCCAGCGACGGACAGTGGAGGCGGAGATCGAGCTGGCGATGGACCGGGCGACGACTTCGCGGGCAAGCTCCGGGCACGACCAACGCGCCAGCGGCACCCCTGTCTCGGCGGGCAGCCGGCAGGCCAGAGCCTTGACCTGGGCGGCCTGGAGCGCGGTGAACGAGGGGGGCCTGCCCGACCGGTCGAGGTCGCCCAGCCCGGCGAGCCCGTGCTCGGCGAACCGGCCGCGCCAGCGGCGGACCGTGTCCAGATGCAGACCCGTCTCCCGGGCGATGCGCGCGTTGGCGCGTCCGCGCGCCGCGTGCAGCACCACCTGCGCGCGCATCCGCAGCCGGTACTCGGTCTTGTGGCCGTAGGCCATCAGCTTCAGTCGCTCGCGCTCGGCGGCGCGCAGGGTGATCGTGCGGGCGACGGCAACAGGCAATGCAGGCGGGCCAATCCGGAGAAGTGGATCACAACAGGCCGAAGCTTGCCGTATCCGGTCCGTGGCCCCTCGGGCAGGATGGGCGCCATGCCCACGCCCTCGGAACACACCCGCCTCTCGCTGGAAGCCCGCCTCGGCGAGCAGGCCCGCGCCGTCTGGCCCCAGATTGCGCAGTTGCATGTCCGACACCGCGGAGCGTTCGCCTACGTGGAGGCCGAACTGGCCGACGGCGAACGGGTCAAGCTGATGCGACTGCGCTACACCGGCACCGTCAGCAAGAGGTGGGGCTTCGCCCCCTACTACGCCAGTGGCGACCGCTACGAAGACTCCCTGCTGCCCACCGGCAGCCCCACCGGCACCCCCGCGGAGGCGCTCGACTGCGCCTGCGAGCTCCACATCGCTGCAGTCGACATCTGACCCACTACCAGGCACAACGCCGGATCCGAAGTCAACCCCCGAAGGACTTACGGAGCCGACCACTTAGAGGGCGGCACTGACAGCGGGAGACGGAATTGAGGCTCTCCTGTCGGATCCGTGGGTCATCGGTTCGCGGGTTGACGTCCTGGTAGGTGGGGTCGGTGTCCGCCGAGGCTGAGCATGGCGAGGGCGATGAGGGCGGTGGGGTTCTTGAAGCCGAAGGCGATGCGGGTGATGAGCCGGATCTTGGTGTTCATCGATTCGACGAGTCCGTTGGACAGGCCGTGCTCGGCCGCTGCGGTGATCGCGTCCCAGTGCCGGACGATGGAGCGTTGCAGGTCGACGAAGGCGTCGATGCGGCAGCGGCGGGCCCACAGCACCCAGTCCCACAGAGCCTCGGGGGTGTCGGTGCCGGACTTCAGGGCGAGACGGAGTCCCTCCTTCAGGAGGTAGGCGCGGTGGAGGACGGGATGGGCCTTGGCGACGAACTCCAGCTGGGAACGCTGGTACTGCGTGAGATCTTCGGGGTTCTTCCACAGCGCGAAGCGGGCCTTCTTCAGCGACTTCGATCCCGGCGTGGCCCGGCCCTTGCCCTTGCGCTCGGCGTTCCAGACCTCACGGCGCACGACGTCCAGGGCGTCGGTCGCCCACTTCACCGTGTGGAAGGGGTCCATCACGCGCACAGCGTCGGGGCAGTGTGCGGCAACCGGGCCGGTGACCCAGTCCGCCGCGTCGGCCGACACATGCGTGATCCCCGCGGAGCGTTCAGGGCCGAGGAGGTCGAAGAACTTGTTCAAGGCGGCCCTGTCCCGCCCGGGTTCGGCCCACAGCAGACGGCCCGAATCATGGTCCACGACGACAGTCAGGTACTTGTGCCGCTTCTTGTAGCTGATCTCGTCGATCCCGATCCGCCGCAGTCCGGCCAGCCGGTCGGCCTGCGCCTCGGCATCCGACCAGACCCGGGCGACCACGGCGCCGACCGTGCGCCATCCGATCCGCATCAGCCGGGTGACGGCCGTCTTCGAGCAGCAGGTGGCCAGCCAGGCGGCCTGCGCGTCGAAGGCGTAGGTGTGGCCGGCCCGGTGCCGGGCCCAGGGCACCGCCGCCACGGTCACCCCGTGCTCGGGGCAGGACACCCGCGGCGCGTCGGCCTCGATGAACGCCTTGAGTACCCCGACGTCCAGGGCCCGCCAGCGACGGCGTCCCTCTCCGGCGTCGTACTTCGCCGCCTTGCGGCCGCACACCCCGCACCGCTGCCGCCGTCCCCGAGCCGGACGGGCATGAGCGACGATCACCAGATCGTCGCCGCTGTCGGCCTCCTCGGCCTCGACCTGCTCGATCACCGTCTTTTCGACATCGAGCAGCCTGGCCCATATCCTCGTGTTCCGCACGCCGTACCTGGTTCTTCCGTTTCGTACCTTCAGCAGTCGAAACGTACTCCGGGTGCGGCGTGTTCTGCGCATACCCCCAGGTCAGCGACCCACGGAAGCGACAGGAGAGCCGGAATTGAACCTGTGCTTTCGGCCGGCGCGGCATCTGACCAGCAAAAACCGAGCGATCGCTCTCGGAAGGACGGACTCTGTAAGGAAGCTCAGCTGGGGCTGCCGGAGGGGGCGGAGGCCCCACGCCCCACGCCGTCGATCCGTTTCACGTCCTGTCTCCGCCCCCTTCCAGAAGCTGTAGCCGGTTGGCCTGGAGTTGGCAGACGACAGCTTCGGGAGCCAGGGCCCATCGCGCAGCAAGGTAAGTGATGACGGCCGACAGGTCTGCAGGGCGGGCCGACCGCCCTTGGTGTCTTGCGAACGGACCGTCGGTCTCCAACAAGACGCGGTCGACGGGGAGCGCGTCGATCACCCGGCGCGCCTTGGCGGAGTGGCACATGGCGGGGTTTACGGAAAACCAGAGTCCGGCTGCCAGGGCGTCGTCCACCAGGTTTGCGGGGCCTGTATACCAGTGCAGGATCGCAGCGGTGGCGCCGCTTTGCGCGAGGCGGGTGAGAGTATCCCCTTCGGCACCCCGGCTGTGGACCGTCATAGGCACCGACAAGGCGCGGGGATCTGCAAGGATGGCCTCGAAGATCCTCAGTTGCACGCGGCGCGTACTGCGTCCAGCGGGTGAGTAGTCGAGGCCGATCTCGCCGATCCAAGGGGCCTCGGGCAGCATGCGCATGAAACGGGCCAGGTCCGCTGGAGTGAAGCTGTGGGCTCGGAGTGGATGCATCCCCAGCGCGGTATAGACACCTGGCCGCCGGCCGAGCCGGGTCCGCGTCAGCCGGTACTCTCCGGGGTCCTCGGTGACGGCCACGATGTCGACCGAGGCGTCGGCGGCTTCGCGCAGGACTTCGGCGGCGTCTTTGTAGCCCGTCAAGTGGCAGTGGGTGTCCAGTAGGCGGTTCACGAGGTGTGCTCCAGGATCTGTGCGAGCTGTCCATGAGCACCTGCGGTGATCCAGGTTCGGACTTCGGCACTGCCCCGGCGCCAGACCTCGATGTACGCTCGCCGCTCATCACGGGGCAAAGGTCCGTTGCGCAGGATGTCGATGGTGGGACGGCCGGGACGGGTACCGGCCAGCACCGCACGCAGATCGGAGCTGCGTCCTGAGTCGGGATCGAGCAGTTCGGAGTCGGTGAGCGCGTCCCAGGCGTACTGCTCAGCCCGGTCCCATCCGGCTTGGGCCATCGATGCCCGGCGGATCAAACACGGAAAGCAGTAGCCGCAGTTGCCTTGCGTCCTCTTCGCGTAGCGGGCCACCTCGGGGTGAGAGCAGGAGATGCTCTTGGGCGCAAGTTCGCTTAGGAGAGTCCGGTTGCGGCTACCGGTGAGCATCTCGCCCTTCGTCCTCAGCCGGTAAGGGTTGACGAGGGGATTGGGCACACCAATCGCCTGCTTGGCCTGATCAAGGAGTGCTAGGTAGTGCGGATGGGTGGTACGGGTACTGAAGCTGCCGGACCGTGCACGGGTCAGGGGCACGTTGACGCCGATGTAACCGTTCTCGGGCAGATAGACCGGGACGTGCGGACCAATGGAGGAGGCGACCGCGAGGGCGGTGCACAGAAACATCAGGGACCGTGACCGTGTGGTGGTCTCGCGGCCAGTAGACAAAGGTCTGGCCTGGACTGGGTGGGCGGGTCCGGGCCTCAAGAACAGGCGTAGAGAGATCACGCGTTGCCCGTAGTGGGCCTTCAGCCGGCGGAACAGCCGGGTCTGGGCCGCAGAGGTCTGCCCGCCTTCGTAGTGCGAGAGCAGGCACAACCGCCTCTCAGGCGCTTCCTCCAGAAGGTCGATCACGCCGCACAGGGAATCCAGGCCACCCGAGAACAGACACACACCGTCTGCGGCAATCTGGCCCTGCCCGTCCGAGTACGGTGGCAATGGCGGAGCGTCTTGGGGGCGTGGCTGCAGGGTCCATCGGTCGCCGGTCAGGAACCGCAACATGTCCTGCGCGGTTTCGATCGGCCAGTCGGCAACGTTATGTACTGGAAACCCGAGGGCGAAGTCCCGGGTCCACGCGTCGTCGGCTCTACTGCGCTCGCTCGCTCGGTCCGAGACATAGGCACCGAACGCCATGACCATCAGGTCTGCCGCCTGCCGGGTGGGCACGAAGGACCGGAAGAACCCTCGACCGGCCTGCACCGTGGCACCCGGCAAGCCGGGCATGAAGTCGAGGAGGAGACCACTCGGCGGGCCTGGCTCCGCAAACTGCTCGGTACGCACCGTGAACTGTGTCATGCCAGCCCTTCCAGCGCTTGGTAGGCCAAGCCCAGCGCTTCCTCGACGACCGCGCGCCCCTCCGGCCCCGACCAGTCCATACTCAACGCCTTCTCGGGCAGTCTGATGGCCACACAGTCCTCGATGACCTGGCGCATCTGCCGGTCCGCGCGGCGAGCCGCCTCAGGATCGGCGATCGTGCTCAACCGTTCTGCCACCACTGGCACCCTGTTGTAGATGTAATGCGTCAAGAACAGTTCGAGAAGCCGCACCACGTCGTTCCGTGTGGTTGCCTCGTTCTCCAGCTCGTCCCAGGACTCGGCGTCCCTGAAGAGCTCATCCAGTACATCGCAAACCGCGTCCCGAGCCGCTTGGCCATCCAGGTCGCCTCCGTCCCCGGCCAGTTGTGTCACCAGTTCGTCCACGACCTCGAACCGGTCACGTCCGATCAGATCACCCAGGGATGCTTGTCTCAGCGCCTCGCCCAGGCCACCGGAGGCCACCCCTGCCAGAAGGCCACCCAGCCGCTGTGCCGTGGTGCGGCCAGCTGTGGCACTGGCCGAGGCGGCAGCCGCCCCACCCAAGACCGGCACATGACGAGCGAGGACCACCGCGGCTCGGCTTCGTGCCACTGACCCTCTGCTGAGGTCACGCGTGTAGGCGGTGGCGGCGTGTTTCAGCGGCGTCCAAGCCCCGCCGGAGCCACTCGTACGGTCCGTGGAAGTGCCCACTCAGTGCCGTCCTCGCTGGCGAGCCGCCCTGACGAAGCCCCCAGACGGGTTGGCCTGCCACCCGTCCAGAAGGGCACTGACATTGGGGTCGGATTCGGGAAGTCGACGTACCAGAGTAGTGATCTTGGGCTGGAGGATCTCGAACGGGATGACTTTGAGTCGTTCACACACAGCTGGTGCAACGGCGGGGATGCGCTCACACAGTTCCGCCACCCCGTCCGTGGCCGAACCAGCAGGATCACGCATGACCGCCTGCAGAAGGTGGTCCACGAGGGTCGGGAGGTCCGCCGCATCAACGCTCTCCGCCGCCTGCCTCACCGCTGCGCGACGCCGCGAGGCCACGTCAGACTGAAGGCGCCCGAGCAATTCCTGGATGTGGGCCGACAAGAGGGCCGTGTTGGCACTGAGCGTCAGTTTGGCCCGCGCGAAAGTGAAGTACGGACCGAGATCCCTCCCACCGAGTGCTGGCTCCATCCTGAGCCAAGCGTCGATGTGATGTTGCTCAGCCCAGGTACGCACTTCCTCGTCCAAAGTGCCTGCGCGTGCGATCTCCGGGCTCGACGGGCGACGGGCCTGACCTTGCCCAGCACGACGGGCCCCGGAAGCAGGAGGCGCCTCGTTCCGTGCGGGATCGGCATCGTCCACCCATGTACCTCGGGAGCGCTGTTCGGCTGTGACAAGCCAGTTCTCTCCCCCGCTCATTGGTCCAGCGGACTGCCAGTCGAAGAGCCTCTGGAAATCGCTCAGGTACTGGGTTTCCAACACCATGAGCTTGGCGAGGATCGCTGCGTCCAATGTCGTTCCGCGCCGCTCAGCGCTGGCCAGTCGCAATTTCAAGGTGTTCAGGAACCGCTTGATCTGGCGGGGGTTACCCCTCAAGCCGCTTCCGAGGACCGGCGCGACGGCTGCTGCCCACATCATGTCCTGGTACAGCTCCGGCGGCATCTCGGGCCCCAAAGTGTCTGCCGCCATGCCAACGTTCAAGGCCACTCCGAGCGCGCTGCCGCGCCGCCGCTGGTCAACCGCTGCCTTCACTACCGTGAACTGATCTTGGGACAGATACAGTTCGGACAGGAGCAGGTGCATATAGGTTTCGGCCTCCGGCGCGGAAAGCGCCGGAATATTGATCTCAACCTGAAGCATCTTCTCCAGGTACTCCGCCCCCAGCCCGGAAGTCCCCGAACGCCTCAGCCCTGGATAGCGCTGGTCGATGGCTGCCTGCACAACTTCGGCGTGGGCCGCGATGACGAACGCACTCTTGTCGACATTCAGGAAGAGTCGGATGGCTTCGAAGGTGTCCACGACGGTGTGCGGCAGACACCGGTCCAAGTCGTCGATCATCACAATCACGGCCCGAACCTTGTGGAGGGACTCCATCAGTTCAGCGAACTGCTGTCGAAACGCGCCCGCCGCAACAGGCTGGGGCTCCGCGTCCGGACCATCCCCGGCGGAGCCCTGAGACGATTCCATCGAGCCAACCATGCCCTGCGCAAGCATGGACGCTGTATCCGCTAGGGCAGGGTCCAAAGCGCCGGCGGCAATTGCGGCACCGGCAGGGAGAGCCGTTCCTACAAGCATCTGGACCGGCCGGCGCAAGCTCGTGGCCATGCGTCTGAGACGTCCCACCTGCTCGGCCTGCGGGCCATCAGCCTCGACCTCCTGTTGAAGTCGCGCGAGAACTGCCTCCGTCAGAGCGGCCTTGATGTCCTCGTAGCCTTCGTATTGCCATGGGCTGAAGGAGACGACGACAAAGTGTCCGGACTCACCCTCCGGAAGGCCGGCAAGCTCAGCGGCAACGATCTTCAGCAGGCTACTCTTGCCGGATCCCCAACCGCCAGTAACCCCCATCGTCAGCGGTAGCAGCCGTGGCTGGGTAAGTGCGACAACCATTTCGTCCACGAGGAAGTCGAAACCGAGCAGGTCCAGATCCGTCTCATTGTCCGACCACATGCCGCCTCCCACACACGCAACGTCGCTCTATTAGATGGCCGTCGCCATGTCTTTGAGTGTCGGTGACGTCGTTTCCTGCGGGGCGAGTTGCAGGGGTCTCGGCTTCGCCCGCGGCTTGCGTGGTCGTCGTTCTTCGGGGAAGAGCGAGAGGCTGATCGTGTGGGTGACCTTGGTGGTGGCGGGCTCGTCCGGTTTGAGGGTGCGGTATCCGGTGGTGCTGCGTTTGGTGGCGCGGGGTGCGGCACGTCCGGGGCGGGGACGGACGGCCTCGCGGGTCAGGTCGGCCTGGATGTCACGGATCCTGGCGGCCAGTTGCCGAGGGGGGAAAGTCCGCGCCGACGGAACGTCGGGCGGCGGCGAGGGTGTTCTTGAAGCTGATGTGCGAGACGGGGAGGTTCGCGTGGTGGGCGGCGTCCACGGCCAGGTCGTGTACGGCCTGGTAGACGCAGAGCATGGCCCACAGTTCCTGCTCGACCATGGCGGGACTGTTGGACCGGAGGGTCGCGGTGCGTCCTCCCCGCTGTTCGATCTTGATGTGCTTGAAGATCGTCTCGCTGGTCCAGCGGGCGGTGTACAGCTCTGCCAGCTCTGCGGCGGGTGCCGCCTCGGGGTCCAGGAGCGTGGTGATCAGGCAGAACAGCTCCGAGGTCTCCTCACTGTCGCCGTCCGCGCCGATCGTGGTGGTGACCACGGTGTACTCCACGGCGCGCACGGTGATCCGGGCGCCGCGCGGCCCGTTCAGGCGGGTGAGGAAGGTGCCGTCGGCCAGAACCTCATGCGGCCGCAGGGTGAAGGAATCCGAGACCCGCCACAGGAGTTCGGCCCCGGTGACCGCGGCTGCCCGCCACAGCTCATAGGCTGGAAAGCCCCGGTCGGCCATCAACAGGATGCCTTCCCGCAGGTGCACCAGGAGGCGGGCGGCCAAGGTGCGCTCGCCGACGGCGAAGGAGTCGAAGACCGCACCGATCAACGCCTTCGTGCCGCACTCCACCAGCGCGAGGAGCCTCACCTGCGGGTACGGTCCAGGCCGATTTCCGTTGGAGGCACGGGTGTAGGCGGCAGCGTTCGCCTCGCTGTCAGGAACGTCCAGCAGCGTGCCGTCCATGGAGGTCAGCCGCAGCCCGCGCCAGAAAGCCCCCGGCGTGGCCGCAGTGCCGGTGCAACCGGCGACCCGGTCGAAGAGCAGTCGCAGCGGCCCCGCACCCAGCCGGGCCCGCGCCGTTGTCAGAGACCCCGTGCGCGCCGGACGCCACACCTCCCGCGCCCGGCGCGGCCAGTGCTCCACCAACTCCCGCAGCACCAGGCCGTATCCGTCACCGCTGAACAGCCACATCGTCAGGACGAAATACACCATCAGCCGGGCCGGCAACGACCGGGTCCGCTCCTCGCGCGCCCCCGCCTCATCGACCACGAAGTCGACCAGCTCGGGCGTGAACGTACGCGACAGCACCCCCATCCGGACCCGCTCCGGGTACGTCTCACCAACTATGTGATCTCTCGGCACAAGACCGAGACTCTACGCGATCATGAACTAAGCGAGCGACGTTGCCCACACACGTACCGCAGGGGCCGCGGCCCCCTGCGTTTGCGTGATCATAAGGGCAGCTGGCCGAATTGGGACCCGAATCGTTGATACGCATTTTTGGTCGCCTGGGCCCTCGCGCCACGGAGATGCGGTTCGCACTTCACCTCTCGAGCAGGGGCATCAGCGCGCAGCACCACAGGATCGGCACGCCAGCTGCCTCGCAGACGAACTGCTCAGCCAGCGCCCAGGATCACGCCCCGCACCTGCCCGCTCGGCGTCAGGCCCCTTCCCTGCTCTCGCAGGCAGTCACTCCACGTGTCCTTGACACCGACTCCGGCGGCATGACGTCCCGTGCCCCCAAGCCCGCCGCAACAGCTTCCCCTGGGGAGGCGCTGGGGAGTATCGACGGGCCTGGGGAGCGCGTGGGGAGAATCGGCTGCGTAACGCAGCATGATCCCGAAAGACGCTGAAAGATCTATCCGCGCAGGTCAGCGGCGAGCACAGTCGCATCGATGCAGGTCAGCGCCACCACGTGGGCAACTTCATTACATACGTACCGAGATCGTCGGCCTCGACGATGCCCGGGAGCGAACCGCCCTCCCGCAGGGGCGTGACGTAGCGGGTCGCTACGACTTCCTCCAGCACTTTCCCAGGCCACCCATCTCTTCGGCCTCGCACTTCACGGACCGCTTCTCTGGAGCGTCGAGGCTGAACCCTGCGGTCGATGACCCTGGCGCAAATCAGGGCGGTTTCGGCTGTTGAGCCGGTCTCCCCTCTCCCCCAGCAGACCGTCGACGACACCGCGCCCCTTGCTGCCAGCCTCCGGCATGAAGTGAGCATAGTAACCGAGGGTGATCGTCGGCGAGGCGTGTCCGAGCCACCGGGCCAGAGTCACTACGGACTCTCCGGCTTCCCGCAGGACTGAGGCGCGGGTGTGCCGGAGCACGTGTGGGGCGATACTCCTGAGCCACGCTCGCTCCCAGCCCGGCCCAGGTCATGCGGACCGCGAGCCGCCTGGCCTTGGTGATCCTCGACGGCACCCTGCTGCCGATCGACCGAATCGCTGCTGACACCCCGAACCGCTCCGGCAGAGACCGTCGTCCCGGATCACCGACGTGGTGAAGGCCGTTCTCGTCCTTCACCTCATCCGGCGCGACGAGCACGTCGGCTCACGACGTTGCCGCCACGGCCCCGATGATCAGAGATCAGACGCGGCCCGCATGCGAGAGGTCCTGGCGGAGGTGCGCGGCGGTGTGGGAGCCGGTGGCCTTCAGAAGATCGGCCGGAGTTCCTTCGAACAGGATTCGTCCGCCGCCGCTGCCCCCTTCGGGGCCGAGGTCGATGATCCAGTCGGCGCTCCTGACGACGTCGAGGTTATGTTCGATGACGATGACGGTGTTGCCCTGGTCGACGAGGCGCTCGACGATGCCGAGGAGGCGGTGGACATCCGACATGTGCAGGCCCGTGGTGGGTTCATCCATGACGTAGACGCTTCCGACGCGGTGCAGGTCGGCCGCGAGCTTGAGGCGCTGGCACTCGCCGCCGGACAGAGTGCTGAGCGGCTGGCCGAGGCGGAGGTAGTCCAGCCCCACCTCGTTCAGGGCGTGCAGGACGGGGCGGAGCTTGGGCTCCGTGAAGAAGTCCGCCGCCTCGGCCGTCGTCATCTCCAGGACGTCGCTGATGGACCTGCCCCGCAGGCGGTAGCCGAGGACGTCCTCGGAGAAACGGCGGCCTCGGCAGACCTCGCACACCGACTTCAGCGTGTCCATGAACGCCAGGTCGGTGTAGAGGACGCCGAGCCCCTGGCAGTTGGGGCATGCGCCCTTGGAGTTGGCGCTGAACAGGGAGGCGCTAACCTTGTTGGCGTTGGCGAAAAGTTTACGGATCGGGTCCATCAGGCCCGTGTAGGTGGCGGTGTTGGAGCGTCGGCTGGTGTTCACCGCCGACTGGTCGATGACGATCGCGTCGGGGTACCGGCTGAGAAACTCGTCGTTGACCAGCGTGCTCTTGCCCGATCCGGCCACGCCGGTGAGGACCGTCAGGACGCCGGTGGGGAAGCCGACCGTCACGTTCTTGAGGTTGTGGCTCGTCGCGTCGGTGACGGTGAGCGTCCCGGTGGCGCGCCGGGGTTCGGTCTTGAGAGGCAGTCGGTGCTGGAGATGGCGCCCGGTAAGGGTGTCGGCACGGGTGAGTGCGTCGAAGCTGCCCTCGAAAACCACTTCGCCGCCGAGCATCCCGGCTTTCGGTCCCATGTCGACCACATGGTCCGCGATGGCCATGACGTCGGGGTCGTGCTCGACCACGAGCACCGTGTTGCCCTTGTCCCGCAACGCGATGAGGAGTTCCTTGAGCCGGTGCACGTCCCGGGGGTGCAGGCCGACGCTCGGCTCGTCGAACACGTACAGCATCTCGGTGAGACTGCTGGACAGATGCCGGACCATCTTGATCCGCTGGGACTCGCCACCCGAGAGCGTGCGGGTCTCCCGGTCCAGGCTCAGGTAGCCGAGTCCGATGTCGACCAGGTGGTGCAGATGGGTGGTCAGGTCGTCCAGGACCGGTTTCACCTGCGGCAGGTCCAGCTCCGCCAGGACGGCTGCGAGGTGCTGTGCCTCCATCGCGGTGAGGTCCGCGATGTGGTGGCCGCCGATCCGGGTGGCCAGCGCGGCGGGCGCGAGGCGGGTGCTGTCGCAGTCGGGGCAGGAGGCGGTGCGGGCGAACCGCTGGAACACCCGGCGGCCACGTTCGGACATGTCCTCCTTCTTGACGTAGAGCCGGGTGAACTTGTCGACGAGGCCCTCGTAACGAACGTTGAGGGTGTTGCCTTGCCAGAGGAGGCGGAGCTTGTTCGGCAGTTCGCCGTGCAGCAGCAGCTGCCTTTCCCGCTCGGTGAAGTCGGCCAGCGGCTTGTCGTTGTCGAACAGGCCGGACTCCACATAGCTCAGCCAGTACCAGCTGTCGGTGGAGAAGTCCGGGTGCAGCAGCGCGCCCTGGTTCAGGGACCTGGCGCGGTCGAGAAACGCGTCGAGGTCGAGGCGGACGGTCGTGCCGAGGCCCTCGCAAGTGGGACACATGCCCTGGGGGTCGTTGAAGGAGAACGCGCTCGGTGACAGGCCCGCGGGATCACCGGCCCGGGAGAACAGCAGACGCAGCAGCGGGTTGATGTCGGTGACCGTGCCGACGGTGGAGCGCGGGTTGCCGCCCAGGCGTTTCTGGTTGATGACGACGGCTGCGGAGATGTTCTCGACGGCGTCCATGTCCGGCCGCCCGTGGTCGGGCAGGAAGGTCCGGACGAAGGCGCTGAAGGTCTCGTTGAGCTGCCGCTGGGCCTCGGCCGCGAGGGTGTCGAACACCAGGGACGACTTGCCCGAGCCGGAGACACCGGTGAAGACGGTCAGTTGCTGTCTCGGGATCCGAAGCGAGACGTTCTTGAGGTTGTTCTCCCTGGCACCGGTCACCTTGATGGCGTCGGTCCTCATGTGTGCTCCTTGCTGGTGCGGGTGGGCTCCCCCTCCGGGGGATGTAAGGGGGAGCCCGGTCTCGGGTGGGCCTGCGGGCGGTGCCGTCAGGCGTTCTCCTTGCGGAAGGTCCGTGTTCCCCACAGCAGGGCGAGGACGGCCATGACCAGCAGCACGAGGGAGCCGGTCAGTAGCTCCGTGGTGCTCATGTCCCCCCGGAACGCCGCACGTTCGGCGTCGACCACGTGGGTCAGGGGGTTGATCCGGGCCAGGCTGTACAGCCAGCCGGGCGCCAGTTGCTCGGAGACCGGCAGGAGCACGCCGGACAGCAGCAGGAGCGGCAGGAGCACGGCGTTCATCAGCGCGGGGAACGCGGCCTCGCTCTTAAGGACCATCGCCAGTGCGTACGATCCCGAGGACAGCGTGATGGCCAGAACCGCGGCGATCGCCAGGCTGAGCAGCAGCCCGCTCAGTGAGGCGTCGAGGTCGAAGACGAGCAGCGTCACCAGCACGATCAGTACGGACTGCGCGGTGGCTTGCGCTGCTTGGGCCAAGACCTTACCGAACAGCAGGGCGGCCCTGCTCGCGGGCGTGCCGCGGAAGCGGTCGACGACGCCGACCCGGTACTCGGTCAGCAGTCCCACCCCGGCGAAGGCGCCGCTGAACAGTGCCGTCTGGACGATGAGGGCCGGGGTGAGGACCTCCCAGGCGCCGCCGGGCGGGAACCCGGGGGTGTGGTCGACCACGGACACCATGAGGGGTCCGAAGAGGAACAGGTACAGGAGCGGCTGCATGATCCCGATGAGCAGCCAGGTCGGGCTGCGCAGCGCGAGCTTCATGTCCCGCACGAAGATCAGTTGGGTGTCACGCAGCATGGGCGGCCTCCCTGGCCTGGGGCGCGTGGTCGCCATCCCGCAGGGAGCGTCCAGTCAGGCTGAGGAACACGTCGTCGAGGGTTGGCCGGTTGACCTTGACCGAGGCCATGGTGATCCCCCGGCCGTCGAGGGTGCGCAGCAGTTCCGGCAGGGCGGCGTCGCCGCGGGGCACCCGGAAGCGCACGGTGTCGCCGTCGACGCTCACCTCGGTCGCGCCGGTCAGCCGCCCGGCGACATCGGCCGCCTCCGCGACCTGGTCGGCCACCTCGATGGTGATCGCGTCGCCGGCGACCCGGGCCTTGAGTGCGTCGGGGGTTCCCTCGGCGACGATCGTGCCGTGGTCAGTGACGAGGATCCGGTCGCACAGCGTGTCCGCCTCGTCGAGGTAGTGCGTGGTGAGGAAGACAGTCGTGCCCTGCTCGGAGCGCAGGCGGCGGACGTGGTCCCAGAGGTTGGCCCTGCTCTGCGGATCGAGGCCGGTGGTGGGCTCGTCGAGGAAGACGAGCGTCGGTTCGTGGACCAGTCCGAGAGCGATGTCGAGCCGGCGGCGCTGACCGCCGGAGAGCGTCTTGACGGGGCGCTGGTCAAGGCCGGCGAGGTCGAGTCGCTCGGCGAGCAGGGCCCCGCGCCGTCTGGCCTCGGACCGGGACAGGCCGTAGAGCCGGGCCTGGAATTCGATCTCCTCGGCGACCCTGGACTCGGGCCAGGCGGCGCCGCCCTGGTGGACGCAGCCGATCCTGCGTCGGACGCCCTGGGGGTCCGTCAGCAGGTCGCAGCCGGCCACGGTTCCAGTTCCGCCGGTGGGGCGCAGCAGGGTCGTGAGCATCCGTAAGGTCGTGGTCTTGCCCGCTCCGTTGGGGCCGAGGAACCCGACCACCTCCCCGGGCGCCACGTCGAAGTCGATTCCTTTGACCGCTTCGACACTTTGGCCGCGCACGGTGAACCGGCGAGCGAGCCCTCGTACTGTGATCATGAAGTCCTCCTCTCGGCCCGGCGGTGGTCCGGCCGACTCGCGGCGCCCGGCGGGGATACCGGCTCCGGCGCGTGGCTCGTCAGGACTGGCCATCGGCCGCCGCCTGGTATTCGGCGAGGCGCTCCTGTGCCTCGGCCATGTCGTCGGCGGTCGGGGCGTCATCCTGGGTGAGCTTGACGCGCCAGTAGCCGCTGAAGTCGATCGCGCGCTTGTCGAGCCCCCGGTCGTTGACCAGGTGGCGCCGCAGGGCCCGGACGACGCCCGCCTCGCCGGCCAGCCAGGCGAAGGGGCGCCCGGGCGGGAACTCGGCGCCGCGGACGGCGTCGGCCAGGGCTTCGCTGCGGCCGGCCTGGGTTCCGTCGCGGTACAGCCAGTGCAGGGTGACGTCGCCCGCCGTCCGGAAGGTCTGCTGCTCGGCGCGTTCGGCGACCTCGATGTAGACCTGGGCGCAGGTCCGCTCGGGCAGGGCCTCCAGCAGGGTGGCGATGGCGGGCAGTGCAGTCTCGTCGCCGGCGATCAGCAGCCAGTCGGCGGAGGTGATCGAGTCCGTCAGGGAGACCGGTCCGGCGTAGAGCGCGGAGGGGCCGACCATGCCGAGCCGATCGCCTGGGCGGGCGGAGCCGGCCCAGGCGCTGGCCGGGCCGCTGTCGCCGTGCAGAACGAAATCGACCTCGACGGTGTTCGTCCCGGGCACGCGCCGGCGGAGGGTGAAGCTGCGCATCCAGGGCCGCTCGTCCTCCGGAATGGCCAGAAATGCCTGGTACCAGCCCGTCGCGTCGTCGCTCTGCTCCGGCAGGACGGGGCGCGACTGGCCGGGCCGGGGGAAGCAGAGCTTGAGCTGCTGGTCCGGGGTCAGGCCGACGGAGTCGTCGAGGAGGTCGGCCTCGAACGTCACGCGGGCCATCCGCGGTGTGATGCGTGTGATGTCGGTGACCTGGATAAATGTGACGGGGAGCTCTGCCATCGAAAACCTTCCACGAACGTACGGAATACCAGGGTGGGCGGACACCCAGCTGATACACTTACAGCGTAAATAGATGTGCCGGTGAGGTTACTTTATGCAGCAAGGAGTTGCAAGGTGGTTGTTTTCGCCGGACAGGGCGATGCACGCCGATCCATGTCTCTGCTCTGGCGATCGGGCGAATTGGGCGGGCCTGCCCCTAAACCCGGTCCCAAACCCGGACTCGACGTGGACACGATCGTGGCCGCGGGTGTCGCGGTGGCGGACGAACAGGGAATGGCGGCCCTATCCATGCGGGCGGTCGGAACCCGGCTCGGCCGGACCGCCATGGCGCTCTACACGTACGTGCCGAGCAAGAGCGAACTGGTCGACCTGATGCACGACCGGGTGCTGGCCGAACTGCCCACGGAGTACGACACGAGTGCGGGATGGCGCCCGGCGATCACCACCTGGGCCGACGACGCCTGGGCGTTCTACCTGCGCCACCCCTGGGTGCTCCAGGTCTCGCAGGCCCGTCCCGTACTCGGGCCAAACGAGTACGCGCGGCTGGAGACGGTAGTGCGGATCCTGGGCGGAATCGGCCTGAAACCCCTGCACGCCAGACGGATCATCGGGGCGTTGTTCCAGGTCGTGCGGGGTATGGCCCTGGTCGCGGCGGAACACCGGCAGGCGGCGCCGGAGACCGGGGTGCCCGATGAGGAGTGGTGGGCGCAGCGGTCCGCGCTGATGGCGGAGTTCGCGCCGGACTTCACCGAACGCTTCCCAGCCCTCGCGACCCTGGAGTCGACCGCGAGTCTCGCCGCCATGACCGAGGCGGAGGCGGGTGGCGCCGCGTCACACATGGAACAGGAGGGGAGGGAGGCGTTCCGGGTGGGCCTGGAACTGATCCTCGACGGCGTCGAGGCGGCGGTGCGGACGGGCTCCGACGGCACGCTCCACGCCCCGGCCGGCACCCCCTGACGGTTTCGTGCGAGCCCGGGCGGGCCCGCATTATCCGGCACGTGCCGCGCTCCCGAAACAATCGGCATCAAAGCCTGTTGTACCCCAAATCAGCCATCTCCGGCCGGAAGTATTGGTGACGGTGTCTCGGACGGTGACTACCGTTTGTTGAGCTTGCGCCCTTGATGGCTCGAGGGCGCAATGAATGGTACGAGATGCATCATGCCCCGATTTCAGGAGAAAGCCGGTGCAGCACATCGCCAAGTACGACCGCAGTGACCGTCGACTACCGGTCGGCCGCCCAGCGGCCGAGGCTGCTCACCAAGGCAGACCGGGCGGGCAGGAACGAATCTTCAGCACCCGGGTCGGCCTCAAGATACCGACGAGTCTCACCTACGACCGATGGGAGAAGGCCGGGCAGCGCATCTTCCAGATCGCCGACTCCTCCGCCTGGTGCCTGGGCGACTGGCTCGTCTACGGCCAGGACCGCTACACCGACCGCTACCAGACCGGAGTGCAGGCCGCGGGGCTCGACTACCAGACGCTGCGCAACTACGCCTGGGTGGCTCGCCACTTCGAGCTCGGGCGTCGGCGCGAAGCACTGAGCTTCGGCCACCACGCCGAGGTCGCCTCCCTACCGCCGGCGGAGGCTGACACCTGGCTCGACCAGGCGGAGCAGCACGGCTGGTCGCGGAACGAGTTTCGGCTGCGGCTGCGGGAAAGCCGCAGAGGGACCCCACCTGCCGGTCCCGCCCGCGCCAGCCTGCTGAGGATCAGCGCCCCCTGTGACCATGTCCAGCGCTGGCGGGAAGCCGCATCGAGGGGAGACCGGGACTTCGAGGAGTGGGTCCTGTTGACGCTCGACCGTGCCACCGCGCACGAGCTCGGTCAGTGACCCGCCGCCCGACCACCGGAGACCCCCATGAAGATCCGCATCGACCACGGCACCTGTATCGGGTCCGGGCAGTGCACCCTGACGGCACCCGCCGTGTTCACCCAGGACGACGACGGGTTCGCCGCGCTCGTACCCGACGGGGCGCGGACGGCGACCCCGCGGCAGGTCACCAGGCCGCGCTGTCCTTGCCCCGTCCAGGCCATCGCCGTGGGGAACGACCCGCCTGACGCCTGACGGCACCACTCCCGCCACCCCCGGGGCTGAGGGCTCCACGGTGCAGACCGTGGAGCCCTCAGCGCTGCGGTCGGATCATGCTTCGAGCCGCAGGCGCAACACGTTCAGCCGCCAGCTGCCCGGCAGCCGGGCACGGTCGTGCTCCGGATCGCCGTCAGCGAGTGCGAGGTCCGGGTAGCGGGCCAGCAGCCGGGCGAGCGCCACCTCGCCCTCCTGCCGGGCCAGCGTCGCACCCAGGCAGTAGTGGATGCCGTGGCCGAAGCCCACGTGGTTCTCGGCCTGCCCGTCCGGCTGACGTGTCAGGTGAAGCCGGTCCGGATCGGTTTAGTGCCGCGGGTCGAAGTTGGCGGACACCAGAACCGGCTGGACCGCGTCACCGCGGGCGATGCGCGTGCCGGCTATCTCCACGTCCTCGACTGCGTAGCGCAGTCGGGCCACCTGCACCGAGCCGCACCAGCGCATCAGCTCGTGCACCGCTCTCGGGAACAGCGCCGGGTTCTCCCTGAGCCGTGCCAGCTGATCGGGATGGGTGAGCAGGGCCACGGTGCCGTTGCCGATCAGATGCGTGCTCGTCTCATGGCCGGCCAGCACCAGGGTGAGCACCATGGTGACCATCTCCGCGTCACTGAACCGTCCGCCGTCGTCGTCCTGTGCCCGGATCAGCTCGCTCAGCAGATCGTCCCTGAGCGCGGCGCGACGCTGTTCGATCAGTTGATGGCAGTAGTCGATCATCACAGGAAAAGAGTGCTGTAGGCGTTCAGGCCGCATCGACACGAGGTCCCCGCCCCACTCCCGCCACCGCTCAAGGTCGACGGCGGGGATCCCGACGAGCCGGCAGATCACCGTGATCGACAGGGGGTAGGCGTAGTGCTCCAGCAGGTCCACCGTGCCGTCCTGCGCCCGGTGGGGCAGTTCGGCGAGCAGCCGGTCGGCGATCTCTTCGATGGCGGGACGCAGATCGAGGATACGGCGGGCCGTGAACGCCCGGCTCACCAGGCGGCGCAGCCTCGGATGGTCCGGCGGGTCGCTGTCCAGGATGGATCCGAGCAGGTAGATCCGTAAGTGCTCGGGGACCTTGAGCAGTTCCATCATCCCCTCACGCGGATCCGCGCCCTGTGCGCCGGGCACGTGGGAGGGGGCGTTGACGAACCGTGGGTCGCGCAGCACGCCACGGACGTTGTCGTAGCGGGTCACGAACCACACCGGAGTGCCGTCCACGAACCGGCCGCGGACGACCGGGCGGGGCGGACGTCGGCGAGGATCTGCTGCTGGACGACAAGGAGCTTTGCCCGGCGCGCCCTCGCGCTGGGCCGTCTCCGCCACCCCTGGGACGGAGATCCCGCGAGTCCGGCCACGAGTCGGACACGCGGTACTACTGGCTCCGCCACGGGCACGGTTGCCGAACGCCCACTGCCAAAGACCCTTCACGGTATGGGACTTCTTCCTCTCCTTCGCGCTCTCGCTCGCGGCGCCGCGCGGGTACTGGGTGTCGGTCACGGGCTGATCTCCTGCTGCGGGGTCGTCGAGGTGCTGTGGTGCGAGCGGGATGCGAACGCGGCGCACGGACCGGATCGGGCGGCGACCGGTTCGGCGGAAGGGTGATCCGGTGCTTTGGCGGATCTCGCTGACCACGAGGTGGACATCCGCCAGACCACTTGGCGGTGAAGGGGCCGCCCGCCAGGCGCCGTACGGGTCGTTGGTGGGCGGCCACCTATGGAGCGGTGACGCGTCAGGCGGGCACCGCGTGCTCACGCGCCTGCTCGGGCTCGCGGTCGGCGTGGTCGGGCTGAGGGTCGGCCTGCTCATCCCGCAGGAGCGTCATAAGCTCCGTCCGCTGCTTGCTGCTGATCGGAATCCCGGCGTCGCTGAGGGCCTTCTCGACCACTGCGACGCTGACACCGTGCTCGGCGACGACCGGCCGCATCATCTCCACGAGCTGGTCCATCGTCTTCGCCGGTGGGCGTCCGGTGCGCTTGCGAGGCGCGGCCGGTTCTTCGTCGGAGGCCGGGACGTCGACCCTGCGCTCAGCCACCGGCGCGGGGCTGGACAGGCCGTCCTGCTCCGCGTTTGGTACGGACTGGGGTGCCGGGGAGGGCTCGGGGTTTTCGTGGAGCGGGAGTTCGTCCTTGGCGGGTTCCGGTTCGGCGGGGGCCTTGGTCGTGGTGGTGTTGTGGGCGAGGAGGGTGCCGCCGAAGAAGGCGAGGGCGGGCCATCCGGCGACCAGGATCCGCAGCCAGGCGGGGACGTGGTCGAGGTCGAGGAGGCCGGCGGTGGCGACGTTCGCGCCGAGGGAGGCGGTCAGGGCGATGGCGAACCAGGTCCAGGCGGTGCCGGCCGGGTGTCCGGTGGCGCGCAGGTTGCGCATGCGGTGCCAGGCGGCGACGGGAACGGGTGAGGTCCAGTCGTTGAGCCGGATCCGGGGGCGGCCGTTGACGGCCGCTGCGCCGCCCAGGGCGATGCCCGCCACTCCGGCCCACGGCGGCGGCTGGGAGGATGGTTGCTCATGCTGCGCAGCTCCTCTTCGGTCCACGGAACGCGTACCGCGCCCTGCCTGTTGGTTGCCGCCCGGCCGTGAAAGGTTGCCGCAGGAGGGGAGGCTTCCGGGCGCGGGTCCGCTCCTCACCCCCGGACGACGAAGAGGCCGTCGTGCCGGGATCGGCACGACGGCTCAACGGTGGGGGCCGACTTCAGGAGCTGTGGCCGTACGCCTGTTCGGCTCGGCGGTAGAGGTCCTGGAGGGCCGGGTCCATGGCGGTGGCGTCCGGGCCGTAGGACTTGCCGAACTTCTCGCGGTACTGGTGGAACCAGTGCGGGTGGTCGTGCAGGAAGAAGATGTCGTGCAGGGCGATGGCACGGACGGCGAGGACGGGTACCGGTGCCCTGCTGACGGCGAACCGGGGGTTGCGGGCCGCCGTGACCTCGCAGTTCTGGTGGAACTGGCCGATCATCAGGCCCCGGGCGACGAAGTCGTCCTTGACGCGGGACTGGGCCAGGTCGAGGAGCGGCGTGTCCTCGCTGCGGAGGTCGGACAGCACGACCACGAGGGCTCGGAGCATCGGGTTACGGCCCTGCCAGGAGAGCAGTTCGTACTCGCGCAGGCTGCTGCGTGCGACCTCCTCCAGGAGTTCGGCGGTGGGGTCCTGCCCGACCAGCCGGAGGCGGACCTCGAGGGTGTTGTTCTTGCGGGAGGGCGCCACGAACGGGCAGATGGGGCCCGTCCGGCCGATCTCCGGGTGGCTCGCCGAAATGTACTCGGTCAGCCAGGTGTCGATCTCGGCCAGTGTGGACTCGATGGTGACGACGGATCCGGTGGGGCTCATCATGTGTACGCCTTCAGCTCTTCACCGGCTCCGAGACGCGGTCGACGGCGACGCGTGCGAGCCGGTGGGTCTCGGCGTGGTCCGGGATGCGGGTGTTGACGAAGGAGAGGACGTCTCCCTTGATGACGACGGCCCAGGCCGTCTCGATCCGGAAGTGGTCGACGGTGGACACCCAGCGCACGAGGATGCCGCCGTCCCCGAGGTCGAGCGGCTCCGACCCGGTCCTGGTGATGTCGATCCGGACGCCGTCGTTGAGCTCCATCCGGTACTCGCGGCAGTCCTGCACCGCGTCCAGGAGTTTTTGGAACACCTGACGGCACGCCGGTCCGTCGAACTGGGCGACGTGGTGGAAGACCACCGAGCCCACCGCGTTGGTGAACAGCGCCGAGCCGTGGTGCAGCGTCTCGGGGTGGGTGCCGCGGGTCAGCATGTTCGTCAGGTCGACGATGGACCGTCCGGCGGGGTCGCCGGAGACGAAGACCGGATCGTAGGCGGCGCTCGGCTCCTCGCCGAAGAACGACTCCTCCAGGTCCTCCTCGGTCAGCAGCAGCCGCTGGAATGCGGTGTCGTCCATCATGTTCCTCTCCTATCGGCGCACGAGGCTGAGCGGGCGCATGTCGGTCCAGTGCGCCTCGATGTGGTCCAGGCAGGACTGGCGGTCGGTCTCGGCGAGCGCGACCGTCCAGCCCGCGGGCACCTCGGCGAAGGCGGGCCAGAGCGAGTACTGGCCCTCGGCGTTGACGAGCACGAGGTACTGGCCGTCGGGGTTCTCGAACGGGTTGGTCATGATCGCTCCTGGCGGATGGTGTGAACGGGGCGCGATGGGTCGTCGGGGCGGGTCGCAGCGCGGCGGTCAGCGCTCCGCGGGCAGCGCCGTGAGGTAGGCGTGGATCCCGTCGATCGAGGTGAACTGCTCCATGTCCTCGAAGTGCGGGTCGATGACCACGCCGTGCCGTTCCTCCAGCCCGTGCTGGAGGACGATCAGGGTGAGCGAGTCCATCACCAGCCCCGCGTCGTCCGGGAACTGCTCGGGCGGGCCGAGGTCGGTGCATTCGGCCAGGATCGCCCTGATGTCGTCCTTCGAGATCACGAGGCCCCCTTGAGCTCAGCGGGCCGGGACTGCGCCGACCGCTCCGAGGTAATGTGCCGGTGCATCAGCGCGCGGTCGCGGGCGAGCTTCCCCATCGAGTTGCGCGGCAGCTGCCGGGTGACGAAGAACCGCTTCGGGATCTTCACCGCGCTCAGCCGTTCCCGGCACCAGGCGGTGAGCTCGTCCGCGGTGAGGTCCTCGTCGCCGCCGACGAACGCCTCGATCGCGTCCTGGTGGGTCACGACCACCTCGGCCACCCGCGGGTGGTCGAGGAGTGCCGCCTCGACCTCGGTGAGGTCCACCTTCAGCCCGCCGACCACGACGAGTGAGTCGGAGCGGCCGAGGATGCTCAGCACCCCGGTCTCCGGGTCCCGGCCGACCCGGTCGAAGGTCCGCAGCCAGCCGTCGCGGTAGCGGTCGGTGTGCTCGCCGTACAGGTAGGGAGAGCGGTCCATCCGGACCAGCAGTTCCTCGCCGTCGATCTCCAGTTCGACGCCCGGCACCGGCGGACCGATCTCGGGCGGGATGCACCGCCCGGACAGGTCCCCGGCGATCAGCCCGATCTCGGTGACGCCGTAGACCTGGCAGATCGGCAGGCCGAAGGCCGCCAGGAACCGCTGACGGGTCTCCTCCGGCACCCGCTCGCCGCCGGAGACGGCCAGCCGCAGCGACAGCCGCTCGGGGCGGTCCGCGGTACGGGCCAGCAGGTCATAGTGGACCGGCGTCCCGTACATCACGGACACCTCGGTCCGCGCCATCAGCCGCAGCACCTCGGCCGGGCGGAAGGTCGCCGGGACGACCAGGGTCGCCCCGGCGGCCAGCGCGTGCAGCACGCCGGTCATCAGGCCCATGTTGTGCATGACCGAGTTCAGCAGCAGTACCCGCTCGCCCGGACCCGGGGTGCCGGGGAGCCCGGCGTGCCGGTCGAGTTCGGCCAGCACGGACCCGGCCGGGCGGCCGATCACCTTGGGCCGGCCGGTCGAGCCGGAGCTGAACTGCACCAGGACGACGCCGTCCTCGGCCGGACGGCCGCCTGCGAGCCGCCGGACCTCGAAGTCGGACTCCTGCCGGAATCCGGTCACCGACCCTCCGGCACCCGCAGCCACGACCAGGTACTGCGGCCGCACACGCTCCACCAGAGGCTCGAATTCGGCCGGTTTCAATCGGAAATCGACCAGAACCACCTGGGCACCGCAGCTCCACAGAGCCAGCAGCACCTGGAGGTACGTGAAACTCGGCGTCATCCGCAGCAGCACCGAGCTGCCTTCGGAAATACCACTCTCTCGAAATCGGAGCCGCAGTCCGGCGACTCCGGCGCGGAGCTCGCCCCGGGTGACCGGGGCGGCCGAGACCGCCCAGAGATCACCGTCGTCCCCGCGCTCCAGCAGCTGTTCCCCCCACCATTTATCGGCCATACCAGCTTCCTCTTATGGGGAAATTCCGGTGGCTTCCAAATCCCGGAAGCCGGAAATTCTGACATTCGGCGATGTCGAAGCTAACACGGCCGCGAGACGGCGGGCAAGGACGCCGACGATCAGTGCCCGCCGACCCGACAAGCCTCTGACCGGCAGCACTTCGGCGATCTCCCGAGCCGGTATCCCGCCGGCGGGACACCGGCTTGAGCCACCCTTGACCCCTCCAGCACCCCGAGTTAGGTTGCCAACGAATTTGCTTTCCGACCAGCTGCCGCCCGGTACCGACGGCGTTCCGTCCTGTCGCGCGAATGTCGGCCAGGCGCACCCATTCCCGTCCTTCCGACCACTTCGCCCATCATTTGAGCCTTCGCAGGATATTCACTTTTCGCTCTCCGGCCGTCCGCGCGGGGGAATCATCGGAGGTTGAAACGTGTTCGTCCGTCCTGATGCCGAGCTGCCGCTCACGGCCGCGCAACGCGAGATCTGGATCGCCGAGCAACGACTGGGGAAAAGGAACCGGGTATTTCGGGTCGGCGAATACCTCGAGATCCACGGGCGGGTCGATCTGGAGCTCTTCGACCGGGCCGTACGACTGGTCGTCGGCGAGGCCCAGGCGCTGCACGTGCGCTTCACCGAGGCGCACGGCGAGGTCCGGCAGGCGCTCCGGCCGCCCACCGACTGGGCGCCGACCCTGGTCGACCTCAGCGCCGAGCCCGACCCCGAACGAGCCGCCCGCGCATGGCTGGCCGCCGCGGTCGCCCGACCGATGGACCTCGCCCGGGAGCACCTGTTCGATCACGCGCTGCTACGCCTGGGGGACGACCGCTGCTACTGGTACCAGGGCTACCACCACATCGTGATGGACGCCTTCGGTACCGTGCTGATCACCCGACGCACGGCAGAGGTCTATACCGCACTCGCCGAGGGCCGGCCGGTGTCGCCGAGCCCCTTCGGGGCGCTGGACGAGTTCCTCGCCGCCGATCAGAAGTACCGCGACTCCGAGGGGTTCACCGGCGACCGGGCGTACTGGACCGAGCGCTTCGCCGACCGCCCCGAGCCGACCGGGATCGTCGCCCGCCCGTCGACCACCCCGGACCACTACCTGCGCCGGACCGCGGCCCTGCCCCCCGGGGAACTGGACGGGCTGCGCGAGGCCGCCCGCGGGGCCCGGGCGCCGTGGTCACACCTGGTGATCGCCGCGGTCGCCGTGTACCTGCACCGGATGACCGGCGCCACCGACGTGGTGCTCGGCCTGCCCGTCACCGCACGGCTGGATCAGCTCCAGCGCCGGACCCCCGGCACCGCCTCCAACGTGCTCCCGCTGCGGCTGACCGTCCGACCCGAGCTGACCCTGCGCCAGCTGCTGACCCAGGTCTCCGCCCGGATCGTCGAGCTGGGCCGGCACCAGCGCTACCGGGCCGAGGACCTCCAACGGGACCTCGACCTGCCGGGCGGCCTGGGCACCTGGTACGCGCCCGTCGTCAACATCATGTCCTTCGACGCCACGCCGACCTTCGCCGGACTGCCCACCACCGCCCACAGCCTCTCCTCCGGCCTGGTCGGCGACCTCACGTTCGCCGCCTGGGACCGCCGCGACGGCGCCGGGCTCACCGTCGACCTCAACGCCCACCCCGAGCTCTGCCCCGAGCGGGAACTCACCGCCCACCACGGGCGGCTGGTCGCCACGCTGCGGGCCATCGCCTCGGACGGGATCGACCGACCGGTCGGCCGGATCGACCTGCTCACCGCCGAGGAGCGGCGCGCGCTGCTGGCCGGCCCCGAGGACGCTCCGGCGACCACCGGGGCGACCACCGAGGCCACCCTGCCGGAGCTGTTCCGGGCCCGTACGGCCGCCGCGCCGGACGCGGTGGCCGTGGTCTGCGACGAAACCTCGCTGACCTACCGGGAGTTGGACGAGCGGGCGAACCGGCTGGCGCACCTGCTCGCCGCGCACGGCGTCGGCCCGGAGCGGATCGTCGCCCTGGCCCTGCCGCGCTCCGTCGACCTGGTTGTCGCCGTCCTCGCCGTCCTCAAGGCCGGAGCCGCCTACCTCCCGCTCGACCCCGAGTACCCGGCCAACCGCCTCGCCCACATGGTCACCGACGCCCAACCCACCCTGATCCTCACCACCACCGAAACCGAGGCCAAGCTCCCCGACAGGCACACCGCGCCCGTCCTCCGGCTGGACGATCCGGAGACACTCGCCGCGCTGGCCGGGCAGCCCGCCCACTCCCCCGCGGTCGGCCTCCGCCCCGACCACCCGGCCTACGTCATCTACACCTCCGGCTCCACCGGGGTGCCCAAGGGCGTGGTCAACACCCACCGGAACGTCGTGCGGCTCTTCGACGCCACCCGCCCGTGGTTCGACTTCGGCCCGGACGACGTCTGGACGCTGTTCCACTCCTACGCCTTCGACTTCTCCGTCTGGGAACTGTGGGGAGCCCTGCTGCACGGCGGCCGACTGGTCGTGGTGCCCTACGACGTCTCCCGCTCCCCGCACGCCTTCCTGGACCTGCTCGCCGACCAGGGCGTCACCGTCCTGAACCAAACCCCCTCCGCCTTCCACCAGTTGGCCCAGGCCGAGGCCGACCCTAGCCGACCCCCGCGCCGACTCACGCTGCGGACGGTGGTCTTCGGCGGCGAGGCCCTGCAACCGGCCCGGCTCGCCGAGTGGTACCGCCGGCACCCGGAGGACACGCCGCAGCTGGTCAACATGTACGGCATCACCGAGACCACCGTGCACGTCACCCACCAGCCGCTCACCCGTGACCGGGCCGCCGCCGGGGCGGCGAGCGTGATCGGCGCCGGCATCCCCGACCTGCGGACCCATGTCCTGGACGGCGGGCTCCAGTTGGTGCCGCCCGGCGCGGTCGGCGAACTGTACGTCGCGGGCCCGGGCCTGGCCCGTGGCTACCTGGGGCGGCCCGCGCTGACCGCCGAGCGTTTCGTCGCCGACCCCTACGGCGTGCCCGGCGCCCGGATGTACCGCACCGGCGACCTGGTGCGCCGGAACCCGGACGGGGAGCTGGAGTTCGTCGGCCGCGCCGACCACCAGGTCAAGGTCCGCGGCTTCCGCATCGAACTCGGCGAGGTGGAGGCAGCCCTCCTCGCGCACCCGGACGTGGAACAGGCGACCGTGATCGTCCGCGAGGACCGGCCCGGCGACACCCGCCTGGTCGCCTACGTCGTCGGCCGGGAGGCCCTCCGCCCCGAGCAGGTACGGGAGTTCACCCGGGAGCGGCTGCCCGAGCACATGGTCCCGGCGGCCGTCGTCCAGCTGGAGCGGCTGCCCCTGACGCCCAACGGCAAACTGGACCGAGCGGCCCTGCCCGAACCGGACTTCGCCCTCGCCGGGACCGGCCGGGAGGCCCGCACCCCGCAGGAGCAGATCGTCTGCGACCTCTTCGCGCAGGTCCTGGGCCTGCCCAGGGTCGGCGTCGACGACGACTTCTTCGAACTCGGCGGCCACTCCCTGCTCGCCACCCGGCTGATCGCCCACCTGCGGACGGTACTCGGGGTCGAGCTGGAGCTGCGCTCACTGTTCGAGGGCCCGACCCCGGCCGCGGTGGCCGCCCGGCTGGACACCGCCGGGCCCGGCCGCCTGGCGCTCACGGTGCGGCAACGGCCGCCGGTGATGCCGCTCTCCTCGGCGCAACGACGGCTCTGGTTCCTCAGCACCTTGGAGGGGCCGAGCGCCACCTACAACATCCCGCTCGTCCTTCGGCTTTCCGGGCGCCTGGACGTCCCGGCGCTGTGCGCGGCGCTCGGGGACGTCGTGGGCCGGCACGAGAGCCTGCGGACGGTGTTCCCCGAGGTCGACGGGACGCCGTACCAGCGCCTGCTGACGCCCGAGGCCGCCGCGCCCCGGCTGACCGTCACCCCGACCAGCGAGGCCGACCTGCCGAATGCCCTCAAGGCGGGCGCCCGGTACGCCTTCGACCTCGCGGGCGAACCGCCGCTGCGCACCGAACTCTTCGAACTGTCCCCGCGGGAACACGTCCTGCTGGTCGTCGCCCACCACATCGCGGCGGACGGCTGGTCGATGGAACCGCTGTCCCGCGAGCTGACCGAGGCGTACGCCGCCCGCGCCGAGGGCCGCGCGCCGCAGTGGGCGCCGCTGCCCGTGCAGTACGCCGACTACACGCTCTGGCAGAACGAGCTGCTCGGCGACCAGAACGACCCCGACAGCCTCTTCGCCACCCAAGTCGCCTACTGGACCGAAACCTTGGCCGGGCTGCCCGACCAGATCACCCTGCCCACCGACCGCCCCCGCCCCGCCGTCATGACCTACCGCGGCGACTACCTCACGGTGGACATCGACCCCGAACTCCACCGACGGCTCACCGAGCTGGCGCGGGGCTCCGGCGCCAGCCTCTTCATGGTCCTCCAGGCCGGACTCGCCGCCCTGCTCAAACGCCTCGGCGCCGGTGACGACATCCCCCTCGGCAGCCCCATCGCCGGCCGCACCGACCAGGCCCTCGACGACCTCATCGGCTTCTTCGTCAACACCCTCGTCCTGCGCACCGACACCACCGGCGACCCCACCTTCACCCAACTCCTCACCCGCGTCCGCGAAACCTCCCTCGCCGCCTACGCCCACCAGGACGTCCCCTTCGAATACCTCGTCGAAGTCCTCAACCCCACTCGCACCCTCGCCCACCACCCCCTCTTCCAGATCATGCTCGCCCTCCAGAACGCTCCGGAGAACGAGTTCAGCCTGCCGGGACTGCGCGCGGGGATCGAACTCGGCAGGACGGGAACGGCCAAGTTCGACCTCTTCTTCAGCCTCACCGAGCGGCGGGGGCCGGACGGCGAACCCCAGGGGCTGACGGGCGAGGTCGAGTACTCCAGCGACCTCTACGAGGCAGCCACCGTCCAGGCCCTCTTCAACCGCTGGATCCACCTCCTGGATGCCGTGACCGCCCAACCCGAGCAGCCGCTCAGTCGCATCGACGTCCTCACCCCGGAGGAGAGGAACCGCACGATCGTCGAGGTCAACCGGACCGAACTGCCGCTGCCCGACGCCTCGTCGGCGGAGCTGTTCGAACAACAGGTGACCCTCACACCCGACGCCCCCGCCCTGGTCAGCGACGGCGCCACGCTCAGCTACTCCGAGCTCAACACGCGCGCCAACCACCTCGCCCACCAGCTCACCACCCGGGGCATCCGCCCCGGCGACGCCGTCGCCGTCCTCCTCCAACGCTCCCCCGACACCGTCACCACCGTCCTCGCCCTCGCCAAGACCGGCGCGACCTACATCCCCCTCGACAGCCGCTACCCCGCCGACCGCATCCGCCTCGTCCTCGACGAGACCCGCACCAAACTCCTCATCACCGACCACACCACCGAACTCGACACCACCACCACCCAGTTCAACCCCGCCGACACCCCCCACGACGGCGAAGACCCCGGCAACCCGAACCACACCACCCACCCCGACGACGCCGCCTACATCATGTACACCAGCGGCTCCACCGGCCGCCCCAAGGGCGTCATCGCCACCCACCGCAACATCACCGCCCTCGCCCTCGACCCCCGCTTCGACCCCACCGCCCACCGCCGCGTCCTCCTCCACTCCCCCACCGCCTTCGACGCCTCCACCTACGAGATCTGGGTCCCCCTCCTCAACGGCAACACCGTCGTCCTCGCCCCCACCGGCGACCTCGACGTCCACACCTACCACCGCGTCATCACCGACCAGCAGATCACCGCCCTCTGGCTGACCAGCTCCCTCTTCAACCTCCTCACCGAGCAGAGCCCGGAGACCTTCACCCGGGTCCGGCAGATCTGGACCGGCGGCGAGGCCGTCTCCGGCGCCACCGTCACCCGGCTTCAGCAGGCATGCCCCGACACCACCGTGGTCGACGGCTACGGCCCCACCGAGACCACCACCTTCGCCACCCACAACCCCGTCCCCACCCCCTACACCGGCTCCGCCGTCGTCCCCATTGGCCGCCCCATGGCCACCATGCACACCTACGTCCTCGACGACAGCCTCCAGCCCGTCGCCCCCGGCGTCACCGGCGAGCTCTACCTCGCTGGCAGCGGCCTCGCCCGCGGCTACCTGGACCGTCCCGCCCTCACCGCCGAACGCTTCGTCGCCAACCCCCACCGGCCCGGCGAACGCATGTACCGCACCGGTGACCTGGCACGCTGGAGCGCTGACGCCCAGCTGGAGTTCGTCGGCCGCGCCGACCAGCAGGTCAAGGTCCGCGGCTTCCGCATCGAACCCGGCGAGATCGAGAACGTCCTCACCGGCCACCCCGCCGTCGCCCAGGCCGCGATCCTCGTCCGCGAGGACCAGCCGGGCCGCCCCCGCCTCGTCGCCTACGTCGTCGCGGACGGCGGAACGGCCCCGGACGGTCTGCGCGAGGCCCTCCGGCGGCGCCTGCCCGAGTACATGGTGCCGTCCGCATTCGTCGTCCTCGACCGGCTGCCGCTGACGGCCAACGGCAAGGTGGACCGGGCCGCCCTGCCCGCGCCCGAGGTCTCCCGCGCCGGGTCGGTGCGCGAGCCCCGCACCCCGCGCGAGGGGCTGCTCGGGGACCTGTTCGCCCAGGCTCTCGGGGTGGAACGGGTCGGGCTCTACGAGGACTTCTTCGCCCTCGGCGGGGACAGCATCGTCTCGATCCGGCTGGTGAGCCTGGCCCGTTCGGCGGGCATCGGTTTCTCCGTCCGGGACGTCTTCGAGCAGCGCACGGCGGCCGGCCTGGCCGTGGTCGCCGAGGAGCTGACCGCGTCGGACGGGGAGGCGGACGAGTCGGCGGTCGGGCCGGTGACGCCGACGCCGATCATGCGCTGGTTCGACGAACGCGGCGGCTCGATCGACCGGTTCCACCAGGCGATGCTGTTGCAGGTGCCGGCCGCGCTGGGCGAGAAACGGCTCGTGACGGCCGTCCAGGCCCTGCTGGACCACCACGACGCGCTGCGCCTCACCAGGGTGCCGAGCGAGGATGGCCCCGCCGGGCCGTGGGAGCTGCACATCCCGGCGGCCGGCACGCTCTCCGCCGCCGACCTCGTCCGGCGCGTCGACCTCGACGGCCCCCTCGACGAGGCGACCGTCCGCACCCACCTCGACGCCGCCCAGGCCCGGCTCCACGCCGAGCGCGGGGTGCTGCTCCAGGCGGTCTGGTTCGACGCCGGTCCGCGCCGACCGGGCCGGTTGCTGCTCCTGGTCAACCACCTGGTGGTGGACGGGGTGTCCTGGCGCATCCTGCTGCCGGACCTGGTCGCGGCCTGGGAGGCCACCGCGCAGGGCGACCCGCCGCGGCTGGAGCCGGTGCCCACGTCCTTCGGCCGCTGGTCCCGACTGCTCGCGGCCGAGGCCCGGCGCCCGGCCAGGGCCGCCGAGGCGGCGCTGTGGACGGAGGTGCTCACCCCCGTCGACCCGCCGCTCACCGCCACCCGGCCGGACCGCACCCGGGACACCGTCGGCCGAGCCCGCAGCCTCACCGTCTCCCTGCCGCCGGAGGTCGTCTCCCCACTGCTGACGACCGTCCCTGCGGCCTTCCACGCCGGGGTGAACGACGTGCTGCTGACCGCACTCGCCCTGGCGGTCGCCCGCTGGCGGCGCGGCCACGGCCGGGGCCCGCACACCGCGCTCCTGGTGGACGTCGAGGGCCACGGCCGCGAGGAGATCGTCGACGGCACCGACCTGTCGCGCACCGTGGGCTGGTTCACCTCCCTGTACCCCGTCCGGCTCGACCCGGGCGCCCTGGGCTGGGAGGAGGTGACCGGCGGTGCCCCGGCCCTCGGGCCGGCCCTCAAGCGGGTCAAGGAACAGCTGCGCGAACTGCCCGACCGTGGCCTGGGCTTCGGCCTGCTGCGCCACCTCGACCCGGCGACCGGGCCGGTGCTGGCCGGGCTCGCCACCCCGCAGCTGGGCTTCAACTACCTCGGCCGCTTCCCGGCCGCCGGCACGCCGCTGGTGCCGGGCAGCCCGGCCTGGACGGTCGCGCCGGAGGCGGGCCTGTTGAGCGGCACCGACCCGACCACCGCGCTCGCCCACGGCCTGGAGGTCAACTCGATGGTCCGCGACACCCCGGACGGCCCGGACCTGGAGGCCGTCTGGACGTGGGCCCCCGACCTCTGGCCCGAGCCGCACGTCCGCTCCCTCGCCGAGGACTGGTTCCAGGCGATCCGCGGCCTGGTCCGGCACGCGGACCGGCCCGACACCGGCGGCTACACGCCGTCCGACTTCCCCCTGACCGAGCTCAGCCAGCACGACATCGAACAACTCGAAGCCCCGTGGAGGATTCAGAAATGACGTCGTCGGGCCTGGAAGACATCCTGCCCCTCTCCCCGATGCAGGAAGGGCTGCTGTTCCACTCCCGCTACGAGCAGGACGGCGCGGACGTCTACGCGGTGCAGCACGTGTTAGACCTCGCCGGCCCCCTCGACGGCGCGCGGCTGAGGGAGGCGGTCGGCGCCCTGGTGCAGCGGCACCCGAACCTGCGGGCCGCCTTCCGGCAGGTGGATTCGGGCCGGACGGTCCAGCTAATTTCCCGTCATGTCGACCTGCCCTGGGAGGAGTTCGACCTCTCCTCGATGCCCGCCCCGGAAGCGGAGGCGGAGCTGTCCCGGATCGCCGCGAAGGAGCACGGCCGCCGCTTCGACCCGGCCGAGCCGCCGCTGCTGCGCTTCACCCTGGTGCGCACGGCCGAGGAGCACCACCGGCTGATCCTGACCACCCATCACATCCTGCTGGACGGCTGGTCGACGCCGATCCTGGTGCGCGAGCTGACCGCGCTGTACGCCGACGGCCCGGCCGCCGAGCTGCCCCGGGTCACCCCGTACCGGCAGTACCTCGGCTGGCTGGCCCAGCAGGACCGGCCGGCGGCGGAGGCGGCGTGGCGCGAGGCGCTCGGGGACCTCGAACAGCCCACCCTGGTGGCGCCGGTGGACCCGGCGCGGGCCGCGCTGATGCCGGAACGCATCACCACCGAGCTGGCCGAGGAGCGCACGGCGGCGCTCGTCGAGTGGGCCCGCCGGCACGGCGTCACCCTCAACACGGTGCTGCAGGCGGCCTGGGGCCTGGTCCTGAGCCGTCGCACCGGGCACCACGACGTGGTGTTCGGCGCCGTCGCGGCCGGGCGCGACCCTCAGCTGGCCGGGGTCGAGTCGATGGTGGGCCTGCTCATCACCATGGTCCCGGTCCGGGTCCGGCTGGACCACGCGCAGTCGCTGCTGGAGGCGGTCCGACGGCTCCAGGACGAGCAGTCCCGCCTCACCTCGCACCACCACCTCGGGCTCGCCAGGATCATCCAGCAACTCACCGGTATGAGCGAGCTGTTCGACACCTCCCTGGTGTTCGAGAACTATCCCTGGCAGGACCCGGCCGAGCTGCCGGCGACCGGGCTGCGGATCACCCCCGACCTCGGACGTGGCCGGGACGCCACCCACTACCCGCTGACGCTGATCGCCGCCCCGGGCCGCCGGCTCTACCTGCGCCTCGACTACCGCGGCGACCTGTTCGACCGGGCGGAGGCTTGTGCCCTCGTCGAACGGCTGATCCGCGTCCTGGACCTGGCGGTCGCCGACGCCGAGCGCCCGCTCGGCCGGGTCGACCTGCTCACCGCCGAGGAGCGGCGGGAGCTGCTGCACGCCGGGAACGGCGCCGGGATGCCGCTCGAGGCCGCGAGCCTGCCGGAGCTGTTCCGGGCCCGGGTGGCCGCCGCGCCGGACGCGGTGGCCGTGGAGTACGGCGAGGAGGCCCTCCGTTACCGGGAGTTGGACGAGCGGGCGAACCGGCTGGCGCACCTGCTCGCCGCGCACGGCGTCGGCCCGGAGCGGATCGTCGCCCTGGCCCTGCCGCGCTCCGTCGACCTGGTTGTCGCCGTCCTCGCCGTCCTCAAGGCCGGAGCCGCCTACCTCCCGCTCGACCCCGAGTACCCGGCCAACCGCCTCGCCCACATGGTCACCGACGCCCAACCCACCCTCGTCCTCACCACCACCGAAACCGAGGCCAAGCTCCCCGACGGGCACCCCGGCCTGCTGCTGGACGACCCGGCCGTGCTCGCCGACCTCTCCGGCCGCCCCGCCCACGACCCCGTGGTGGAGCTCCACCCCGACCACCCCGCGTACGTCATCTACACCTCCGGCTCCACCGGCGTGCCCAAGGGCGTGGTCATGCCCGCGGGCGGTCTGCTCAACCTCCTCCAGTGGCACCACCGCGCGGTCGGCGACGAACCCGGCACCAGGACGGCCCAGTTCACTGCGATCAGCTTCGACGTGTCCGCCCAGGAGGTGCTCTCCTCGGTGGCCTTCGGCAAGACCCTGGTGATCCCCGACGAGGAGGTGCGGCGCGACGCCGCCCGGTTCGCCGGGTGGCTCGACGACCGACAGGTGGACGAGCTGTTCGCGCCCAACCTCGTCCTGGAGGCGCTCGCCGAGGCGGCCGTCGAGACGGGCCGGACGCTGCCGCAACTACGGACGGTCGCCCAGGCCGGCGAGGCGCTGACGCTGAGCCGCACCGTCCGCGCGTTCCACCGCTCGGCCCCGGGCCGTCGCCTGCACAACCACTACGGCCCGACCGAGACCCACGTGGTCACCGCCCACGCCCTCGGCGACGACCCCGAGGACTGGCGGCTCCCCGCGCCGATCGGGCGGCCGATCGACAACACCCACGCCTACGTCCTGGACGCGGGCCTGCGGCTCGTCGAGCCAGGTGTGGTGGGCGAGCTGTACATCGCGGGCGCCGGTCTGGCCCGCGGCTACCTGGGCCGGCCCGCCCTGACCGCCGAGCGTTTCCTCGCCGACCCGTACGGTCTCGAACCGGGCGGCCGGATGTACCGCACCGGCGACCTGGTGCGCCGGAACCCGGACGGGGAGCTGGAGTTCGTCGGCCGCGCCGACCACCAGGTCAAGGTCCGCGGCTTCCGGATCGAGCCCGGCGAGATCGAGAAGGTCCTCACCGACCACCCCGACATCGCCCAGGCCGCCGTCGTCACCCGCCCGCGCCGGCCCGGCGATCTGCGCCTGGTCGCCTACGTCGTCGGCCGGGAGGCCCTCCGCCCCGAGCAGGTACGGGAGTTCACCCGGGAGCGGCTGCCCGAGCACATGGTCCCGGCGGCCGTCGTCCAGCTGGAGCGGCTGCCCCTGACGCCCAACGGCAAACTGGACCGAGCGGCCCTGCCCGAACCGGACTTCGCCCTCGCCGGGACCGGCCGGGAGGCCCGCACCCCGCAGGAGCAGATCGTCTGCGACCTCTTCGCGCAGGTCCTGGGCCTGCCCAGGGTCGGCGTCGACGACGACTTCTTCGAACTCGGCGGCCACTCCCTGCTCGCCACCCGGCTGATCGCCCGGATCCGGGCCGCCTTCAGCGTGGAACTCGGCCTGCGCACCCTGTTCGAGGCCCGTACGGCGGCCGCCGTCGCCGCGCACCTCGACCTCGCCGGGCCCGCCAGGACAGCACTGACGAAGCACCAACTGCCGGACGCCGTACCGCTGTCCTTCGCCCAGCGACGGCTCTGGTTCCTGCACAAGATGGAGGGGCCGAGCGCCACCTACAACATCCCGCTGGCGCTGCGGCTCACGGGCGAGCTGAACCTCGAGGCGCTGCGCGCGGCGCTCGAGGACGTCACAGGCCGGCACGAGAGCCTGCGGACGGTGTTCCCCGAGGTCGACGGCACGCCGTACCAGCGGGTGCTGGACACGGCGACCATCGAGCTGGTCCGGACCGCCACCACCGAGGCGGAGCTGACCGACCACCTGCTCCGGGCCGCCCGCCATCCGTTCGACCTCGCGGGCGAACCGCCGCTGCGCACCGAGCTCTTCGAGCTGTCGGCGCGGGAGCACGTCCTGCTGCTGGTGGTCCACCACATCGCGGGCGACGGCTGGTCCCTGGGCCCCCTCGCCTCTGATCTCGCCCGCGCCTACGCCGCCCGCGCCGAGGGCCGCGCGCCGCAGTGGGCGCCGCTGCCCGTGCAGTACGCCGACTACACGCTCTGGCAGAACGAGCTGCTCGGCGACCAGAACGACCCCGACAGCCTCTTCGCCACCCAAGTCGCCTACTGGACCGAAACCTTGGCCGGGCTGCCCGACCAGATCACCCTGCCCACCGACCGCCCCCGCCCCGCCGTCATGACCTACCGCGGCGACTACCTCACGGTGGACATCGACCCCGAACTCCACCGACGGCTCACCGAGCTGGCGCGGGGCTCCGGCGCCAGCCTCTTCATGGTCCTCCAGGCCGGACTCGCCGCCCTGCTCAAACGCCTCGGCGCCGGTGACGACATCCCCCTCGGCAGCCCCATCGCCGGCCGCACCGACCAGGCCCTCGACGACCTCATCGGCTTCTTCGTCAACACCCTCGTCCTGCGCACCGACACCACCGGCGACCCCACCTTCACCCAACTCCTCACCCGCGTCCGCGAAACCTCCCTCGCCGCCTACGCCCACCAGGACGTCCCCTTCGAATACCTCGTCGAAGTCCTCAACCCCACTCGCACCCTCGCCCACCACCCCCTCTTCCAGATCATGCTCGCCCTCCAGAACGCCCCCGAGGGCACCTTCCAACTCCCCGGCCTGACCGTCGACGTGGCACCCGGACGCACCGGCACCGCCAAGTTCGACCTCTTCTTCAGCCTCGCCGAACGTCGAGGCGCCGACGGCGAACCCCAGGGCATCACCGGCGCCGTCGAATACTCCAGCGACATCTACGACGCCCCCACCGTCCAGGCCCTCTTCAACCGCTGGATCCACCTGCTCGACACCGCCACCGCCCAACCCGACCAGCCCCTCAGCCGCATCGACCTGCTCACCGCGCAGGAGCACCACCAGCTGCTGGACACCTGGCTGGACACCGCCGTCGAGGTCGGCCCGGACCTGCTGCCGGCCCGCTTCGCCCGTCAGGCCGCCGCCACGCCGCAGGCCGTCGCCCTGATCGCCGGGGACGACTCCCTGACCTACGCGGAGCTGGACGCCCGCGCCAACCGGCTCGCCCACGCCCTGCTGCGCGAGGGCGCCGGACCGGACCGGCTGGTCGCGCTCGCCCTGCCCCGGACCGCCGAGCTGGTCGTCGCCCTACTGGCGGTGCTCAAGACCGGCGCCGCGTACCTCCCGCTGGACCCCGACCACCCGGCGGCGCGGCTCTCCCACGTGCTGGGCGACGCCCGGCCCGCCCTGCTGCTCACCGACACCCGTACCGAGCAGCACCTGCCCGCCGACGCGGACACCCGCCGACTGGCGCTCGACTCCGCCGAGGTCCGGGCCCTGCTGGCGGACTGCCCCGACACCGACCCGGCGGAGGAGGGCGTGACCCCCGCGCCGGGCTCCGCCGCCTACGTGATCTACACCTCCGGCTCCACCGGCCGGCCCAAGGGCGTGGTCGTCCCGCACTCCGCGCTGGTCAACTTCCTCACCGCGATGCGCCGGCAGGCCCCGCTGCGGCCCCAGGAGCGGCTGCTCGCGGTCACCACGGTCGCCTTCGACATCGCCGCGCTGGAGCTGTACCACCCGCTGCTCTCCGGTGCCGCGGTCGTCCTGGCACCCAAGGAGGCCGTTCCCCAGCCGTCCGCCGTGCTGGACCTGATCGCCCGGCACGGCGTCACCACCATCCAGGGCACCCCGTCGCTCTGGCAGCTGCTGGTCGGACACGACGCGGAGGCCCTGCGCGGGCTGCGGATGCTGGTCGGCGGCGAGGCCCTTCCGCTGTCCCTGGCCGAGGCCCTGCGGGCGCTCACCGACGACCTGGTCAACCTGTACGGCCCGACCGAGACCACCATCTGGTCCACCGCAGCCGAGCTGGCCGGTGGCACCGGCGCCGCACCGATCGGTCGGCCGATCGCCAACACCAGGGTCTACGTCCTGGACGACGGCCTCCAGCCGGTCGCCCCCGGCGTGGTCGGCGAGCTGTACATCGCGGGCGCCGGGCTGGCCCGCGGCTACCTGGACCGCCCCGCCCTGACCGCCGAGCGTTTCCTCGCCGACCCGTACGGTCTCGAACCGGGCGGCCGGATGTACCGCACCGGCGACCTGGTGCGCCGGAACCCGGACGGGGAGCTGGAGTTCGTCGGCCGCGCCGACCACCAGGTCAAGGTCCGCGGCTTCCGGATCGAGCCCGGCGAGATCGAGAAGGTCCTCACCGACCACCCCGACATCGCCCAGGCCGCCGTCGTCGTCCGTGAGGACCAGCCCGGCGACGCCCGGCTGGTCGCCTACGTCGTCACCGGCGGCTCGGCGGACGCCCGCGACGAGCAGGTCGAACAGGACCAGCTCGACGAGTGGCAGGACCTCTACGACTCGGTCTACACCGCCGCGTCGGAGACCGCCTTCGGTGAGAACTTCGCCAGCTGGAACAGCAGTTACGACGGCCTGCCGATCCCGCTCGACCAGATGCGGGAATGGCGGGACACCACCGTCGAACGCATCCGCGGCCTCAACCCCCGCCGGGTGCTGGAGATCGGCGTCGGCACGGGCCTGCTGCTGTCCCGACTCGCCCCGCACTGCGAGGAGTACTGGGGCACCGACTTCTCCCCCACCGTCATCGCCGACCTGCGCGGCCACGTGGAGGCCGACCCCGAACTCGCCGCCCGGGTGCAGCTGCGCACCCAGCCCGCGCACGACGTCGACCAGCTGCCGCACGGCCACTTCGACACCGTCGTCCTCAACTCGGTCGTCCAGTACTTCCCGAACGCCGGGTACCTGGAGCAGATCCTCGACCACGCCCTGCGGATCCTCGCGCCCGGCGGCACCGTCTTCATCGGCGACATCCGCAACCCGCGGCTGCTGCGCACCTTCACCACCGCCGTCCACACCGCCCGTGCCACCGACCCGGCGGACCACGCCGCCGTGCGGCGCGCCGTCGAGCACGCGCTGGTCCTGGAGAAGGAACTGCTGATCGATCCCGAGTACTTCACCGCGCTCGGCCATCACGTCCCCGATCTCGCCGGCGTCGACATCCGCCTCAAGCCCGGCACCGTCGAGAACGAGCTCACCCGCTACCGCTACGACGCCACCCTCCACAAGGCCGGCGCCCACACCCACCCACTCACCGGCCCCCCCGAGCGGCCGTGGTCCGGGCACGCGGACCCGGACGCCGAACTGGCCGCGCTGGCCCGGCAGCTCGACTCCGAGCGCCCCGCCCGACTGCGCGTCACCGGCATCCCCAACCCGCGCCTCGCCCGCGAACTCGCCCTCCAGCACGCCCTCGACACCGCCACCGCGCCGATCGCCCCTTCGCCGACCGCCGACGCCCAGGGGCCGCAGCCCGACCTGGACGCCCTGCACCGGCTCGGACGGCAGCTCGGCTACTGGACCGCCGCGACCTGGAACACCCACCGGCCCGACGCCGTCGACCTCGTCCTCGTCGCGCTGAGCGACCTCGACGGTGCCACGCCCACCGGCACCTACGCCTCGGCCGGCACCAGCACGCCCGCCACCCCGCTGTCCAGCCTGACCACCAACCCCGCGGCCGGGCGCGGCACCAGCGCCCTCCTCACGACCCTGCGCGAGCACGCCCGCACCCACCTGCCCGACTACATGCAGCCCAGCGCCCTCGTCCCGCTCGACCGGCTGCCGCTCACCGCGAACGGAAAGCTGGACCGGGCGGCCCTGCCCGCACCAGACTTCACCCTCGCCGGGACCGGCCGGGAGCCGCGCACCCCGCAGGAGCAGATCGTCTGCGACCTGTTCACCCAGGTCCTGGGCCTGCCCAGGGTCGGTATCGACGACGACTTCTTCGAACTCGGCGGCCACTCCCTGCTCGCCACCCGGCTGATCGCCCAGATCCGGGCACTCTTTGGCGTCGAACTGGAGCTGCGCTCGCTGTTCGAGGGCCCGACCCCGGCCGCGGTGGCCGCCCGGCTGGACACCGCCGGGCCCGGCCGCCTGGCGCTCACCGTGCAGGAGCGGCCCGCGACCATGCCGCTGTCCTTCGCCCAGCGACGGCTCTGGTTCATCCACAAGATGGAGGGGCCGAGCGCCACCTACAACATCCCGCTGGCGCTGCGGCTCAGCGGTGACCTGGACCGCGACGCGCTGCGCGGCGCGCTGACGGACCTGGTCGGCCGGCACGAGAGCCTGCGGACGGTGTTCCCCGAGGTCGACGGGACGCCGTACCAGCGCCTGCTGACGCCCGAGGCCGCCGCGCCCCGGCTGACCGTCACCCCGACCAGCGAAGCCGACCTGCCGGACGCCCTGGAAGCGGCCGCCCGCCATCCGTTCGACCTCGCGGGCGAACCGCCGCTGCGCACCGAGCTCTTCGAGCTGTCGGCGCGGGAGCACGTCCTGCTGCTGGTGGTCCACCACATCGCGGGCGACGGCTGGTCCCTGGGCCCCCTCGCCTCTGATCTCGCCCGCGCCTACGCCGCCCGCGCCGAGGGCCGCGCGCCGCAGTGGGCGCCGCTGCCCGTGCAGTACGCCGACTACACGCTCTGGCAGAACGAGCTGCTCGGCGACCAGAACGACCCCGACAGCCTCTTCGCCACCCAAGTCGCCTACTGGACCGAAACCTTGGCCGGGCTGCCCGACCAGATCACCCTGCCCACCGACCGCCCCCGCCCCGCCGTCATGACCTACCGCGGCGACTACCTCACGGTGGACATCGACCCCGAACTCCACCGACGGCTCACCGAGCTGGCGCGGGGCTCCGGCGCCAGCCTCTTCATGGTCCTCCAGGCCGGACTCGCCGCCCTGCTCAAACGCCTCGGCGCCGGTGACGACATCCCCCTCGGCAGCCCCATCGCCGGCCGCACCGACCAGGCCCTCGACGACCTCATCGGCTTCTTCGTCAACACCCTCGTCCTGCGCACCGACACCACCGGCGACCCCACCTTCACCCAACTCCTCACCCGCGTCCGCGAAACCTCCCTCGCCGCCTACGCCCACCAGGACGTCCCCTTCGAATACCTCGTCGAAGTCCTCAACCCCACTCGCACCCTCGCCCACCACCCCCTCTTCCAGATCATGCTCGCCCTCCAGAACGCCCCCGAGGGCACCTTCCAACTCCCCGGCCTGACCGTCGACGTGGCACCCGGACGCACCGGCACCGCCAAGTTCGACCTCTTCTTCAGCCTCGCCGAACGTCGAGGCGCCGACGGCGAACCCCAGGGCATCACCGGCGCCGTCGAATACTCCAGCGACATCTACGACGCCCCCACCGTCCAGGCCCTCTTCAACCGCTGGATCCACCTGCTCGACACCGCCACCGCCCAACCCGACCAGCCCCTCAGCCGCATCGACGTCCTCACCCCGGAGGAGAGGAACCGCACGATCGTCGAGGTCAACCGGACCGAACTGCCGCTGCCCGACGCCTCGTCGGCGGAGCTGTTCGAACAACAGGTGACCCTCACACCCGACGCCCCCGCCCTGGTCAGCGACGGCGCCACGCTCAGCTACTCCGAGCTCAACACGCGCGCCAACCACCTCGCCCACCAGCTCACCACCCGGGGCATCCGCCCCGGCGACGCCGTCGCCGTCCTCCTCCAACGCTCCCCCGACACCGTCACCACCGTCCTCGCCCTCGCCAAGACCGGCGCGACCTACATCCCCCTCGACAGCCGCTACCCCGCCGACCGCATCCGCCTCGTCCTCGACGAGACCCGCACCAAACTCCTCATCACCGACCACACCACCGAACTCGACACCACCACGACCCAGTTCAACCCCGCCGACACCCCCCACGACGGCGAAGACCCCGGCAACCCGAACCACACCACCCACCCCGACGACGCCGCCTACATCATGTACACCAGCGGCTCCACCGGCCGCCCCAAGGGCGTCATCGCCACCCACCGCAACATCACCGCCCTCGCCCTCGACCCCCGCTTCGACCCCACCGCCCACCGCCGCGTCCTCCTCCACTCCCCCACCGCCTTCGACGCCTCCACCTACGAGATCTGGGTCCCCCTCCTCAACGGCAACACCGTCGTCCTCGCCCCCACCGGCGACCTCGACGTCCACACCTACCACCGCGTCATCACCGACCAGCAGATCACCGCCCTCTGGCTGACCAGCTCCCTCTTCAACCTCCTCACCGAGCAGAGCCCGGAGACCTTCACCCGGGTCCGGCAGATCTGGACCGGCGGCGAGGCCGTCTCCGGCGCCACCGTCACCCGGCTTCAGCAGGCATGCCCCGACACCACCGTGGTCGACGGCTACGGCCCCACCGAGACCACCACCTTCGCCACCCACAACCCCGTCCCCACCCCCTACACCGGCTCCGCCGTCGTCCCCATTGGCCGCCCCATGGCCACCATGCACACCTACGTCCTCGACGACAGCCTCCAGCCCGTCGCCCCCGGCGTCACCGGCGAGCTCTACCTCGCTGGCAGCGGCCTCGCCCGCGGCTACCTGGACCGTCCCGCCCTCACCGCCGAACGCTTCGTCGCCAACCCGTACGCCGCACCCGGAGAACGCATGTACCGCACCGGCGACCTGGCACGCTGGAACCCCGACGACCACCTCGAGTACGCCGGCCGCGCCGACCACCAGGTCAAGGTCCGCGGCTTCCGCATCGAACCCGGCGAGATCGAGAACGTCCTCACCGACCATCCCGCCGTCGCCCAGGCCGCCGTCCACCTCAACCGGGACCAGCCCGGCAACCCCCGGCTCGTCGCGTACGTCGTCGCGGACACCTCGGCGCCGAGCAGCGATGTGGACCAGCAGCACCAGATCGGCGAGTGGCAGGACCTCTACGACTCCCTCTACGCGGCCCCCACGGCCGAGTTCGGCGAGGACTTCTCCGGCTGGAACAGCAGCTACGACGGCCGGCCGATCCCCCTCGACCAGATGCGGGAGTGGCGCGACGCCACCGTGGAACGCATCCGCGGCCTCAACCCGCGCCGGGTGCTGGAGATCGGCGTCGGCACGGGCCTGCTGCTCGCGAAGCTGGCCCCCGAGTGCGAGGAGTACTGGGGCACGGACCTCTCGCCCACCGTGATCGAGGCGCTCTCCCGGCACGTCGACGCCGACCCGGAGCTGGCCCGGCGGGTCACCCTGCGGGCCGGTGCCGCGCACGAGCACGAGGGGCTGCCCGTCGGCCACTTCGACACCGTCGTGCTCAACTCCGTGGTCCAGTACTTCCCGAACGCCGACTACTTCGCCCAGGTCATCGAGCAGGCGCTGCGGCTGCTGTCCCCCGGCGGCGCCGTGTTCATCGGCGACATCCGCAACCCGCGGCTGCTGCGCACCTTCACCACCGCCGTCCAGACCGCCCGCGCGGAGGACCCGGCCGACACCGCCGCCGTGCGGCGCGCCGTCGAGCAGAGCCTGGTGCTGGAGAAGGAACTCCTGGTCGACCCGGAGTACTTCACCGCGCTCACCCACCGCCTCCCGGACCTCGCCGGCGTCGACCTGCGGCTCAAGCGCGGCGCCGCCCACAACGAGTTGACCCGCTACCGCTACGACACCACGCTCCACAAGGCCGGAATCACCGCGCTCCCGCTGTCCGAGGCCGCCGTCCTGGCCTGGCCGCAGGACGCCGAGGCACTCGCCCGGCACCTGGCCGAGGCCCGGCCGGAGCGGCTGCGCGTCGCCGGCGCGCCCAACTCCCGGATAGCCGCCGACCTCGCGGCCCAGCACGCCCTGGAGTCCGGCACCGCCCCGGCCGGGCCCTACGCCACGGAGCAGCCGGACCTCGAGGCACTCCACCGCCTCGGGGAGGACCACGGGTACTGGACGGCCGTCACCTGGTCCGCCCACCGCCCCGACACCGTCGACCTCACCTTCGTCCGGCGCGGCCTGCTCGACGGCGCCGTCCCGGTCGGTACGTACGCCCCGGCGGCCGCCGGCGACCCGGCGACGCCGCTCACCGCCTTCACCACCAACCCCGTCGGCAGCCGGGGCACCGCCGCGCTGCTCACCGCGCTGCGCGAACACGCCGCCGCCCAACTGCCTGACTACATGCGGCCCGCCGCAATCGTCCCGCTCGACCGCCTGCCGCTCACCGCCAACGGCAAGCTCGACCGGGCCGCCCTCCCGGCACTCGACCCGGAGCACGCGGACACCGGCCGCGCCCCCAGGACGCCGCAGGAGCAGGTGGTCTGCGAGCTGTTCGCGGAGGTGCTCGGCCGGCCGCTCGTCGGTGTGGACCAGGACTTCTTCGACCTCGGCGGGCACTCGCTGCTCGCCACCCGGCTGATCGCCCGGCTGCGCGCCGCCTTCGGCGTGGAACTGGGCCTGCGCAGCCTCTTCGAGGCGCCGACGCCGGGCGGGATCGCCGCCCGGCTGGACCTCGACGACCCGGACGGCTCCTACGAGGTGGTGCTGCCGCTGCGCGCCCAGGGCAGCAGGCCGCCGCTGTTCTGCATCCACCCCGGTGGCGGCATCAGCTGGTCGTACAGCGCGCTGATCAAGCACCTCGGCCCGGAGTACCCGCTGTACGGCATCCAGGCGCGCAGCCTGGCCCGCCCGGAGCCGCGGCCGGAGAGCATCGAGGAGATGGCGGTGGACTACGCCGACCAGATCCAGGGCGTGCAGCCGCACGGCCCCTACCACCTGGCCGGCTGGTCGTTCGGCGGGCTGTGCGCCCATGCCCTGGCCGCGGAGTTCCAGCGGCGCGGCGAGCCGGTGGCGCTGGTCGCGGTGCTCGATGTGATCCCGAACTGGCAGGGGCTCACCCACGACGACGTCCCGGCCCCCGACGACCGGGTGATGCTGCTGTACCACGTCGGCCTGGTCGACGACGGCAGCCACCGCAACGACCGCGAAGAGCTGACCTTCGCCAGGGCCCGCGAGATCCTGCGCCGCCAGGGCAGTGTGCTCGCCAACCTGGAGGAGGACCGGCTCACCACGATCACCGAGATCTCGGCCAACAACACCCATCTGACCGTCGACTACCAGCCCGGCCCGATCGACGGCGACCTGCTGCTGATCGCCGCCTCGGAACAGCAGGACCCGCCGGTCACCGCCGATGCCTGGCGGCCGTACGTCTGCGGCGCGGTCGAGGCCCACGTGGTGCCCGGCGAGCACGGCTCCATGCTGACCCGGCCCGGCACCCTGGCCGAGATCGGCCGGATCCTGTCGGCCAAGCTCCGCGAACTCGGTGACGGCGCGTGACCCGCCGGCCGGCAGCGCGAGGCACCTCTCATCCGCGTCCCACCAGGACTGACCAGCGAGGACTGACAACGATGCTGACCGATGTGCTCTCCGTCGACCTGGAGAAGGCTCTGGAGGTTGTCGACGGTTGGTTGAGCGACTACATCTGTCGACCGCACGAGGAGCTCGGACGCCCCGGGCCGGTGTGCCCGTTCGTCGAGCCGGCCCAGCGGGCCGGCGCGCTGGAGGTCCGGGTCCGGCTGGTCGGGCCGACCCCGAGCCAGACGCTGCTCAACGAGATCGTCCGCTGCGGCCTGGACGAGTTCAGCGAGGTGGACTGGAAGTCCGGCAATCCGAACCTGCGCTCGCTGCTGCTGGTGCTGCCCGACCTGCCGCCCGAGCACCTGCACCTGCTGGACGAGGCGCACGCGCTGCTGAAGCACGAGAGCGTCCGACGCGGGCTGATGATCGGACAGTTCCATGAGCGCTGCGCCGAGAAGGCCGCCCTCAACCCGCTCTTCGAGGTCAGCTGGGCCCCGGTACCGACGGTCGCGGTGCGCTCCATGGCCATCCACGACGTGCTGTTCCTGTCGAACCGGCGGGACTGGTTCGAGGAGTACGCCCGCCGCTTCGGGCCCCGCTACCGCACCTCCGCCAACGGCGTCGACCCGCTGCTGGCCGAGATGTACGAGCGGGCCTGCGCCCGCCACGGTGTGAGGGGCTGACCGGGATGCACCAGGAACCTCGCGGGGCTGCCCGATGACCGGCGCCGCCGTGTACCGCGGCATGGACCGGGCCACCCTCGACCGGCAGTACTCGCCGAGCACCACGGTGCCCAGCCTCCAGGCGTACCTGGACGACTACCGGCGGATAAGCGCCGACGCCCGGCGCCGCCACCCGGTGCGGGCCGGGCTCGCGTACGGCCCGCACCCGGCGGAGCTGCTCGACTACTTCCCCGCGACGGGCCGCAGCGATGCGCCGCTGCTGGTCTTCGTCCACGGCGGCAACTGGCAGGCGCTGGGCCGGGCCGAGTCCGCCTTCGCGGTGCCGGCCCTGCTCGCCGCCGGCGCGGCCGTCGCCGTGGTCGAGTACGGGCTGGCGCCGGACACCCCGCTGGAGGCGATGGCCGGCATGGTGCGGCGCAGCGTCGCCTGGCTGCTGCGGCACGCGGACGCGCTGGGCTTCGCCCCGGACCGGCTGCACCTGTGCGGCACCTCCGCCGGCGCCCACCTGGCCGCGATGGCGCTGCTGCCCCACCCCGACGACGGCCCGGACACGTCCGGCCGGATCGCCGGAGCCGTCCTGCTAAGCGGGATCTATGACCTGGAGCCGGTCCAACTGTCGTACGTCAACGACGCGCTGCGGCTGGACGGGGCCGGGGCCCGGCGCAACAGCCCGCTGCTCCGGCTGCCGCCCCGGCTGCCCCCGCTGGTGGTGGCCCGTGGTGACAACGAGACCGAGGAGTACGTCCGCCAGCACGAGCAGATGGTGGCGGCGCTGCGTGCGCGGGCGGCGGTGACGGAGGTCGTGGCCGAGCGGCGCGACCACTTCGACCTCCCGTACGACCTGGGCGTCCGGGGGACGGGGCTCGGCGACGCCGTGCTCGCACAGCTGGGCCTGGCAGAACAGCCGGGAGCGGAAGAGCAGTTGGAACCGGAGGAGGCGACCGCATGACCGTCGAACAGGAAGCCACGGGGTGTCCCTTCTCCGGCGCCGCACCGGACGACGCCTTCGCGCCGTACGCCCAGTACGCGCGGATGAACTCCCTGCTGTCCCTCCAGCACCCGCTCAGCACGGCGGACACCGAACCCGGCTTCATCATCATGAGCCAGGTGAAGGAGCTGCTGTTCAAACTCCTGCACACCGAACTCACCACCGCCCGCGACCAGTTGCGCAACGACGGGCTGGACGACGCACTGTGGACGCTGCGCCGGGCCGGCCGGGTGCAGCAGGTGCTGCTGGTGAGCTGGGAGACCTTCGCCGTGCTGTCGCCGGTGGAGTTCGCCGAGTTCCGGGACGTCCTCGGGACGGCCTCCGGCTTCCAGTCGGTGGGCTACCGGCGGCTGGAGTTCCTGCTCGGCAACAAGAACCCGGCGATGGTTGAGCCGCACCGCGACTCCCCCGCGTACCAGGAGGTGCTGGCCCAGCTCCACGAGCCGAGCCTGTACGACGAGGCGCTCGCCCTGCTGACCCGGCGCGGTCTGCTGGCGGCGGGTCAGCAGGGCGGCCCGGCCGATCCGGCGGCGCCGTACCGGTCCGGCGCCGAGGTCGAGGCGGCCTGGCTGGCGGTCTACCGGGATCCGACCGGCCACCGCGACCTCCACCTCCTCGCCGAGGCGCTGATGGACCTCGCGGACCAGTTCGCCCGCTGGCGCTACACCCACCTGGTCACCGTCCAGCGGATGCTGGGCGCCAAACCGGGCACCGGCGGCACCTCCGGGGTGTCCTGGCTGTCCGGGATCAGCGAGCACCGGTTCTTCCCGGAACTGTGGTCGGTGCGCTCGGAGATCTGATCCCCCACGACCCGAAAACCCGATCACAGCACGAGAGACACAAGAGAGACGAGGCGACCGATGAACGGCGGGACAACCCGTGAGGCGGCCGAACGGCTGGACGCGGACGATCCGCTGGCCGCGTTCCGAGGCCGGTTCGTGGCCACCGATCCCGAGCTGATCTACCTGGACGGCAACTCGCTGGGCCGACTGCCCGCGGCCACCCCGGAGCTGCTCCGCGGCGTGGTCGAACAGGGCTGGGGCGACGGCCTGGTGAGGTCCTGGGAGAGCTGGATCGACTGGGGCTCGCGGTTGGGCGACCGGCTCGCCGAGCACGTGCTCGGGGCGCGCCCCGGCGAGGTGGTGATTTCCGACTCCACCTCGGTCAACCTGTTCAAGCTGGCCGCCGCCGCCCTGGACGCCGCCCCCGACCGGGGCACCGTCCTGATGGACGCCGAGGACTTCCCCACCAACCGCTACGTCCTGCAGGGCCTGGCCGAGCAGCGCGGGCTGCGGCTGCGCCGGCTGCGCTCCGACCTGGACGGCGGCCTGTCCCTGGACGTGCTGCGCTCGGCCCTCGACGGAGACGTCGCCCTGGTGGTGCTGTCGCTGGTGTCCTACCGCAGCGGCGCCCTGCTGGACATGGCGGCGGTGAACGAGCTGGCCCGCGCGGCCGGTGCGCGGGTGCTGTGGGACCTCTCCCACGCGGCCGGCGCCGTCCCGGTCGAACTGGCCGCGACCAGCGCGGACCTCGCGGTCGGCTGCACCTACAAGTACCTCAACGGCGGCCCGGGTTCGCCTGCCTTCCTGTACGTGCGCCGGGAACTTCAGGCCGCGCTGCGCCAGCCGATCTGGGGCTGGTACGGGCAGCGCGACATGTTCCACATGGGCCCCGACTACGACCCGGTGCCCTCGATCGAGCGCTTCCTGGTGAGCACCCCGCCGCTGCTGTCGCTGGCGGCGATCGACCCGGCGCTGGCGCTGGTCGAGGAGGCCGGGGTCGAGCGGATCCGCGCCAAGGGGCTGCTGCTGGGCCAGTTGGTGACCGACCTCGCCGAGGAGTGGCTGACACCGCTCGGCTTCCGGCCGGCCTCGCCGGCGCGGCCCGAACAGTGCGGCTCGCACGTGTCCCTGCACCACCCCGACGCCTGGCGGATCTGCCAGACGCTCGCCTCGGACGCCCGGGTGGTCTGCGACTACCGCGTCCCGGACCGGCTGCGGATCGGCCCGTCCCCGCTGTACACCGGCTTCACCGAGGTCTGGGACGCCGTGCACCGCCTGCGCGAGGTCGTGGCGCGCGGCGCCCACCTGTCCCGGCCGGCCGAACTGGCACGGGTGACCTGACCCCCCGGCCTGTGCTCAGCCTTCCCCCCAGCCCCGTCGCTGACCCGATACTGACCCGATACGGAGTACCCATGGCAGACGTCCGCCCCTTCGGCACCGAGGACCTGGTCCGGATCCTCTTCGGATCCTCGGCCTTCCAGATGCTCAACGCCGGCTGCAACCTCGGCCTGTTCGCGCTGCTCGACGCCCGGCCCGATCTCGACCCCGAGGAGATCGGCCGGGAACTGGGCCTGGAGGCCCGCCCGGTGCAGATCCTCCTGCTCGGCACCACCTCCCTCGGCCTGACGGTGCGCCAGGACGGGCGCTACCGCAACGCGGCCCTGCTGGGCGGCATGATCGCCGACGGGACGTGGGAGATCATGGAGGACCTGGTCGCCTACGAGGAGCAGATCGTCCGACCGGCCGAGGTGGACTTCACCGAGTCGCTGCGCGCCAACACCAACGTCGGCCTGCGCCGGATCGAGGGCACCGGCACCGACCTGTACCACCGGCTGTGCGCCAACCCCGAGCTGGAGCAGCTCTTCTACCGCTGCATGCGCTCGTGGTCGCGGCTCTCGAACCCGATCCTGGTCGAGCAGGCCGACCTGACCGGTGTGCGCCGGGTGCTGGACGTCGGCGGCGGCGACGGCGTGAACGCGATCGCCCTCGCCCGGGCCAACCCCGGGGTCGAGTTCACCGTGCTCGATCTGCCCGGCACGGTCGGGATCGCCCGCAAGAAGATCGCCGAGAACGGCCTCACCGACCGGATCACCGTGCTGGCGGCCGACATCTTCACCGACACCTACCCGTCCGGGCACGACTGCGTGCTGTTCGCCAACCAGCTGGTGATCTGGTCGCCGGAGGAGAACCTGACGCTGCTCCGCAAGGCCCACCGGGCGCTGCCCGACGGCGGCCGGGTGCTGGTCTTCAACGCCATGTCCGACGACTCCGGCGACGGCCCGCTGTACGCGGCGCTGGACAACGTCTACTTCGCCACCCTGCCCGCCGCGAGCAGCACCATCTACCCCTGGGGCCAGTACGAGGAGTGGTTCACCGCGGCCGGGTTCACCGGCTTCCAGCGGCTGCCCGGCGGCCGGTGGACGCCGCACGGCGTGATCAGCGCGGTCAAGTGACGCCTCCTCCGCTCCCGGCGTCATCAAGGCCGTGAACGGCGGACGGGCTCCCCGGCAGCACCGAGGAGCCCGTCCGGATCCGGATCGGCTCAGCCGCCCTCCGGGGTGACGGTGTGGCGCGGTCCATCGCCCGACTCAGCCGACTTCGTGCGCGGCGGCGCGGTCGAGGGCGGCGAGGACCCAGTCCTCGAAGTCCAGGTCGACCCTGGACGCCGCGTGGCGCCAGTGCTCCACCCGATCACGGTTCACGCTGATCCGGGGCAGGCTGGCCGATCCCGGCCGGGGCTCCCGGACTCCCCGGCGGCTCTCCCGCAGTTGGAGCCGGAGCTGGTTGCGGGACCAGCCGTGCTGCTCGGCGCGATCGAGCCAGGCGTCCGCCTCGGCGGGGGACAGCGAGGCCACTTCGGCGTGGTGGCCGAAACTGAGCGCCTCGCGGCGGCGCCGGAGTTCGAAACGCCGGGCCACCCAGGCATAGTTGCGCAGAGTCTGGTAGTCGAGCCCGACGGATTCAACCGGTCGTCGCAACGCTGGCTGGTGGGACCGATCGTAGCTGCTTGGTGAACACTTCAGCCGGGGTTCGCCACCCGAGGGTTTTCCGGGGCCGGTTGTTGAAGACCGCCGCGACGGCCAGGAGCTCTTCGCTGTTCCAGCGGGACAAGTCGGTGCCCTTGGGGAAGTACTGACGTAGTAGGCCGTTGGTGTTCTCGTTGGTCCCGCGTTGCCAGGGGCTGTGGGGGTCGGCGAAGTAGACAGGGATGCCGGTCTCGACCGTGAAGGCGGCGTGCGCGGACAACTCCTTGCCGCGGTCCCAGGTGAGAGACCGCCGGAGTTGCTCAGGCAGTGTGGTCATCGTCCTGGCCAGGGCGTTCTTCATCGTGATGGCGCCGTATCCGGCCAGAGCGGGTCCGTTCTTCGTGCGCGGGACCACACCGTAGCCCTCCTCGCGCGGCAGGTGGACCAGTATGGTGAACCTGGTGGTGCGCTCGACGAGAGTCCCGATCGCCGAGCGTTTCAGCCCGATGATGAGGTCGCCCTCCCAGTGCCCGGGAACGGCGCGGTCCTCGGCCTCGGCGGGACGCTCGCTGAGGAGGACCTTGTCGGTGACGTGGGCCCACGCCTTCTGCCGGCTGCGTGCCCGGGGAACACGCAGCGCCCGTCCGGTGCGCAGGCAGGCCACCAGCTCGCGTTTCAGCGCACCACGTCCCTCGACGTAGAGCGCCTGGTAGATCGCCTCGTGACTGATGCGCATGTCCTCATCGTCGGGGAACTCGACCGGCAGGCGTCGCGCGATCTGCTCCGGGCTCCATGCTGTCACCCAGCCTCTGTCGCCGCGGTGCGGTTTGTTGCGCCCCTTCCAGGCCGGGCCCTTTGGGCCCACACGATGGCCTCCGGCGTCGGTGACGTCCCCAGACAGCCGGGCCTGGACGTAGGCTCGCAGCCTCGGATTGCCCACGAGCTTGGCCGTCTTCGGGCGCCGGGCCCGGCGTTCAGCGTGCCACTGCGCGGTCGAGGCCCGGTAGTCCAGCTTGTAGGTCCGGGTAGAGGCATTGCGCCGCAGCTCACGGGAGACCGTCGACGGCGCCCGTCCGAGCCTGCGGGCGATCTCGCGGACGCCGGCGCCCTGGGCATGCCAGACGGCGATGTCCTCCCGTTCGGGAAACGACAGGTAGCGCCCGGACACCTCATCAGGAAGACACGGATTCACGCCGCCAGCGTGCCGGAACCAGCGGAATCCCACAGGCCCGGACACCCTGGCAGCACTGCACGCATCCTCTGTCTTGGCACCCCGAGCGATCGCCGTCCAGAACCTGACCCTGTCCTCACGCCAGGCCACCGACGGCCTGCCCGGCGACGGCATCAACCCCCGATACGCACGAACCTGCTTGTGCCGCTCCACAGAGCCCATCGCTCCACCTCCCGATCAAGGTGTTGCGACGATCAGTTGAATCCGTCCTGAGCTCCGTGGTCGGTGTGCATGATCGATCCGGCGAGACTGCCGCAGGTGTGGACCGCTGCGGCCAGGGCGTCGGTCACCAGGTCCGCGCGCACGTGGCCGGCGATCGCCCAGCCGGCCAGACGGCGTGAGGCGAGGTCGATGACGGTCGCCAGGTAGCAGAACTTCCCGCCCTCGAGGGGCAGGTAGGTGATGTCGCCGACGTACTTCGTGTTCGGCCTGTCCGCGGTGAAGTCGCGGCTGATCCGGTCCGGGGCCTTGGCCGCTGCCGGGTCGGGGACGGTGGTGCGGTGCCGACGGCGCAACCGGACCCCTTCGATCCCGGACGCCCGAATGATCCTGGCGACGCGCTTGTGGTTGACGGCCTCACCGTTCTCCTCGCGGAGCTCGGCGGTGATCCTGGGGGCTCCGTAGGTGCCGTCCGATTCCTGGTGCACCGCCCGTATCCGGGCGGCGAGGCGGGCGTCGGTCACCTGCCGGGCGGCCCGGTCCGCTGCCGTCCGCCGCCAGTAGTAGAAGCTCGAGCGGCTGACGCCGAGGATGCTGCAGAGCCGCTTCACGCCGTGACGGCGCTGGAGGTCGGCGACGCACTGGAAGCGGTTCACCAGCGCGTCTCCCCGGCGAAATACTTCGCCGCTTTGCGCAGGATCTCGCCTTCCTCCTCCAGCTCACGGACCTTCTTCCGCAAGGCGGCGTTCTCCGCCTCCAGCGGGGCCGGCGGCTGGGCCGGCTCCTGCGTCCGCCGTCCTCGGGGACGGCTCACCCCTGCTGCCCTCACCCAGTTCCGCAGTGTCTCCGGGTTGATCCCCAGATCGGCTGCGACCGACCTGATCGTCGCTTCCGGCCTCGACTCGTAGAGCGCGACCGCGTCCTCCTTGAACTGCGGCGGGTAGTTCTTCATGACCACGAGATGTCCGTTCTCAGTTCCTCAGGATCCAGTGTCTCGTGTGTCCAACATCAGGGGTCAAGGCCCCGTTTTCTCTCACACACATCTCACCAACAGAGTCGACGTGCCTGGACAGCAAGGGCCTGAACTGGCCTTATACGGCTCACCTGGGCCGCCCGAGACCCCACAAGACACGATTCACAACCTGTGCCATGTGGGACCGACCGCCGCCGGCATCTGCCCCTCAATCCCATCTCGGTCAGCCGCTAGCGTGGGCGGCCAAAGCGCGCCGTGGTCACTCAACGTGCTGGTCCTACAGCCGCAGGAAGACCGGCCCTCCCCGTGTCACAGTGCGCCCGGCACAGGATCCTCTGGGGAGAATCTGGGGAGTATTCGAAGGCTTGGGGAGTGCGTGGGGAGAATCGGCTGCATAACGCAGTACCAAGCTGAAAGACACCGAAAGACGCGTCCCTGCAGTTCAGAGGCCCACAGAACCTCGAAACCGCAGGTCAGCGCCATCAGGTAGACAACTTCATGACGTACGTACCGAGATCGTCGGCCTCGACGATCCCGGGGAGCGAGCCGCCTTCACGCAGGGGCGTGACATAGCGAGTCGCTACAACCTCTTGCAACACTTTCCCGGGCCACCCATCTCTTCAGCCTCACGATCCACGCAACACATCGTAAGCAAGGGTGATCGGCCGGGCGACGGCGCTCGGGCGGGTGCCGGTGGTGGCGGGTCCGCGGGTCAGCCATGCCGGGCAGGCCGTGATCGTGCCCTGTATAGGGTGCTCGTATGAGTGAGGGATGGGACACCACGGACGGAATCCTGCGGTTACCTTCGGGTGCGCTCGTGCGTGGCCGGGGTCTGCGATACCCGCTGCCTTCGGGGCCCGTGCCGTCGTTCGCGGTCTATCTGCTCGGCAAGCAGCCCCCGCCGACCGAGTGGGAGGCGCGATGGCTGCCGTGGCCCGACTTCCGCCTTCCCCGGGATCGCAGGCAGGCCCAAGAGGTGCTGCGGGAGGCGTTGGAGCGGGCGGGGAACGAGCGCGTCGAGGTCGCCTGCGGAGGCGGGCGGGGCCGGACGGGGACCGCCTTGGCCTGCATGGCCGTCCTCGACGGGGTTCCGCCGGACCAAGCCGTCGCGTTCGTCCGCCGGCACTACCACCCCCGCGCCGTGGAGACGCCCTGGCAGCGCCGATTCGTGCTGCGCTTCGACGCCGCGTAGCGGCCCCGGCCGGAGCGGGAACCGCCGCGTCGCCCCGGACTGTGGTCACGACGCCATCGCCGCCGGGTCGCACGTCCGCAGGGCCGTGACGTAGTTCGCGTTCGTCCCGTAGGCGGAGGGGGCTGCGGCCAGGGTCAGGAGGCCTGCCGCGATCGTGGCGGCGAGGGCGAGAGCGGGCGATATGCGGTTCGTCATGGGCCCATGGCCGAGATTCGACGGTGCCCGGCACCCCGCCCCCGTCGTCCTCCCTCACCGAGAACCCCACGTATGGGTGAAGATCCGCCATCGGCCAGGACGATATGCCAGGAAAAAACGTTGTTTCGGGCATGAATCCACAGGAGTCCTGGAGTCACCACAAGGTTCTGGCAGAGGAATTCTGTTTGCATGACGAACAAGTCAGATTCGCGGAAGCCGCCTTGCGTGAGGCACAGATGCACCGTAGCCGGTCGCTGGCCGCTTTCGCTGTCACGGTGGGTCGTGACAGGTCCGTCGCCGATCTGCTGGGACTGCAGGCGCGGGAGGTGAGGTCGGCGCGGCGCGAGGTGGGCGTGGAGACCGCCCGGTCCGCCGCCGACCATCTGCTCAACGCTCCGGCGGCCGGAACCGAGGGCACCGGGACGGTGTGGTCCGAGGAACTGGACGCCGCGCTGAGCGCCGGCTGGCGGGAGGGCGTGGACCTGCACGCGCTCGCGGCGCGGCTCGGTATGGACGTGGCGAGCGTCGTGACCCGGCTGAAGGATTTGTCCACGCAGGGCATCCTGCGGGGCGACGGCACCCCGACGAGCAGGGGCCGCCACCGCAAGCAGGCCGACGGCGCCCCGCCGCGCCCGGCGGGGCGCACGCCCCAGACCCAATCACAGCCCCAGCCCCAGGCGCACCCGCACCCGCACCCGCAGCCGCGCGAGCAGCCGGCCGGGCAGGGGATGACGGAGAGCTGGGCGGAGTGGGAGTCGCAGCTCACCCCCGAGCGCGAGCAGCCCCCGGCCCAGGAGATCAGCGGGCTCGTCCTGGAGGGCGTGGTGTGTCCGCCGTACCAGTACGGCTACTGAGCCTCGATCCACCGCGTGAATTCTGATCTTCGGTATCGGGCGGGCTCGGGGTGATCTTTCGGGGTGCGGGCAGCGCGATGGGCCGGGTGGCCGTCCGGTGCGGGGTCTCCGAGGTTCTTCCAGGTCGTGGGCGGTCAGGTCGAGCGTGTGGTTCAGGTGAGCATGCGCTGGCCGGTGGCTGTCCACAGGTCGGTGAAGTCGTCGGCCCGGCGCCAGCGTTCGGGCAGGTGGAGGGTGACGCGGCGGGCGCCGGTGGCGATCCGGGCGGGGATGTTGATCAGGTGGCGTCGGATGGTGCCGGTCCTCGCCCTGGCGTGGAAGGCGGAGGCGAGGTGGCCGCTGGCGCGGGTGAGGTTGTAGGCGGTGGCTGCGAGGGTGAGCCAGGCGGCGTTCGCGGTGAACTTCCCCGACGGCAGGTGGGCGAGCGCGGAGTTTTCCAGGTCGGCGAAGACCTGCTCGATGACGGCGTGTTCGCGGTGCATGGGTTCGGCCTGGGCCAGGACGAAGGGGCTGTCGGTGAAGATGACGTGGTGACGCCAGACGCCGAAGAGCTGGGCCTGCCCCTCGGGCACGCTCTTGGGGTTCAGGCGCTTCACCCGGCGCACGATCAGCCGGGCGGTGGTGTGGAACGCCTTCTTCTTGCTGGTGAACGCGGTGAAGGGGACCTCGGCGATCTCCGCGTCGGAGATCCAGCGTTCCTCGTCGGCGTCCCAGACGGCGGCGGCGTACTTGATCGGTGTCCAGGCGTCCTCGGGAACGGTGGCGATGGCCTCGCGGATCTTCTTCCTGACCGCGACCGCGAGCGAGAACCGTGCGCCGGCCTTGCGGCAGACGTCGACGACCTTGTGGGAGAAGTACGCGGAGTCGGCGCGGACGATGATCTGTGCGGTGATGCCCATCGCCCGCACCACCGCAAGGGCCTCGCGCAGCAGACGTGCCGCACCCTTGCCGGAACCCGCCGAGCCCTTGCGCAGCCTGGTGGCCACGATCACCGGCGCGCAGGTGCCCGTCTTGACGGTGACGATCTGGAAGTGCAGGCCGCGCTGTTTGGTGTAGCCGAAGGAGGCGCCCTGCTTGGCCGGGCCGTAGACCTGCTTGACCTTGGAGTCGATGTCGACGAACACCACCTCGTCCGCGGTGGGGACCAGGCCGGTGTGCGCGGCGAGATTGCACGTGAACGCCCGGGCGGCGGACTCCAGTTGGCGTACGTGCCCCCAGGTGAACGCGCGCAGGAACGTGCCCAGCGTGGACGGGGCACGCACCCCGCCGAACAACCGGGCCAGCCCACCATGACGCAGCACATCCAGGTCATCGATGCTGTCCGCCCCGGCCACCATCCCGCCCACGATCGACAGCGCCTTCGCGTCGGCGGCCGTCCCGGCACCGTTCTTGGCGCCGGTGAGCTTCACCTTCTCGGCCACCAGGGCGGGCAGGCCGCACCGCTCGGCCAGCCGGATCGTGGGGATGAGCCCGGCATGCGCGATCAGGTCGGGGTCGTCGAACGCGGCGAACAGCGCCGCCGGACTGTGGAAGACTTTCACTTACGAGGTGCCTTGCTTCGTGGGACTGATGAGAGCCTAGGAACTCCCATCATCCCAGGTCAGCAGGCACCTCTTCTTATTTCCTCGTCCACAGACCCACTATCGCGCGGTGGATCCAGGCTGAGGCGCCGCCCACGCACGCTCCGGCACCGAGTGCGCGGGCCGGCGCTGCGGCCCCGTTTAAAATTTTGCCTGGGCTGCAAAATTGCATAGCATCCATCTTCATGAGCGACGACCCGCCCCTGGGGCTGCGTGAGCGCAAGAAGCGCGCCACGCGCGACGCCCTGGCGGGCGTGGCACTGCGCATGGCCGCCGAGCGGGGCTTCGAGCAGGTGACCGTCGAGGCGGTCACCGATGCCGTCGGGGTCTCCGTGCGCACGTTCTTCAACTACTTCGCGTGCCTGGAGGACGCCATCACGCGTCCCGGCCCGGAGAGCGCCGAGCGGACCCGGCGGGCCGTGCTCAACGCGCCGGAGCACCTCACCGCGCTCGAAGCCCTCAGCGAGGCCATCGCCCAGGAGCTCGCCTCCATCGAGGAGGACCACGAGCGCTGGGAGCTCCAGACGGCCGTGCTGCGCAAGAGCCCGGCGCTGCTGCCCAACTTCCTGGCCGCCCGCGGCGCCGACGAGAAGGCCATGATCGCCGTCGTCGCCGAGCGCCTCGGCCAGGACCCCGTGGCCGATCTCTACCCCCGGCTCCTCGCCCATGTCGCCCTGGCCGCGGTGCGCGCCTCGGTCGAGGTCTGGGTGGCCACGGGCCGTACACGTACCTTCCAGAGCCTGTACCGCGAGGCGTTCGCCTCCCTGGCCGCCGGTCTGAAGGCCTGAGCGCGCCCCCGGCGTACCGCGCCGGGCCGCTCACCCACCCCCGCACCATCCCTCCGCGCGGCCCCACCCGTCGCGGAGCCAGTCACCAGAGAATGAGGAACGTCAGCCGATGACCGCTGCCGTCACACCCGAAACCGGCCCGGCCGGTCCGAAAGAGGAGGCCGCGTCAGGCATGACGCGGCGCCAGATACTCCAGGCCATGTCGGGCCTGATGGCCGGCATGTTCGTGGCGATCCTGGCCTCCACCGTCGTCGCCAACGCCCTGCCCAGGATCATCGCCGACCTGCACGGCACCCAGTCCTCGTACACCTGGGTCGTCACGGCCGAACTCCTCGCCATGACGGCGACGGTGCCGATCTGGGGCAAGCTCTCCGACCTGTACGACAAGAAGCTGCTCATCCAGCTGTCGCTGTCGATGTTCGTCGTCGGCTCGCTCGTCGCGGGCTTCTCGCACAGCGTCGGGCTACTCATCGTCAGCCGTGTCGTGCAGGGCATCGGCGCGGGCGGGCTCACCGCGCTCGCCCAGGTCGTGATGGCGGCGATCATCCCGCCGCGCGAACTCGGCCGCTACTCCGGCATCTTCGGCGCCGTGTTCGCCGTGGGCACGGTCGCCGGGCCGCTCATCGGCGGCGTCCTGGTGGACACCTCCTGGCTGGGCTGGCGCTGGTGCTTCTTCATCGGCGTACCGTTCGCGCTGCTGGCCATCGTGCTGCTCCAGCTCACCCTCAAACTGCCGACGATCCGCCGCGAGGTGAAGATCGACTACGTCGGTGCCGTGCTCATCATGAGCGGCGTCAGCGCGCTGCTGCTGTGGGTGACCCTGGCCGGCAACCGCTTCGACTGGATGTCCTGGCAGACCGCCGCGCTCGTGACCGCCGGTGTGGTCCTGCTGGGCACCGCCGTGTGGGTCGAGTCGCGCGTGCCGGAACCGATCATCCCGCTCGACATCTTCCGCAACCGCACGGTGGCGCTGACGACGGTCGCGAGCCTGCTCGTCGGTGTCGCCATGTTCGGCGGCACGGTGTTCCTCTCCCAGTACTTCCAGATCTCGCTCGGCAAGTCCCCGACGACCGCCGGTCTGATGAGCCTGCCGATGATCCTCGGCCTGATGGTCTCGACGACCGTGGCCGGCCAGATCATCTCCGCGCGGGGCAAGTGGAAGAGCTTCCTCATCGCGGGCGGCATCATCATGACCGCGGGCATGGGTCTGCTGTCCACGATCGGCGCCGACTCCTCGTTCGGCCTGCTCAGCGTGTACATGGTGGTTCTCGGCGTCGGCGTCGGCATGCTGATGCAGAACCTGGTGCTGGCCGCGCAGAACGACGTGCCCGCCTCCGAACTGGGCGCGGCGACCTCGGTCCTGTCGTTCTTCCGCAGCCTCGGCGGTGCCATCGGTACGAGCGCGCTCGGCGCCGTCCTGGGCCACCGGGTGGCGCAGGAGTTGGAGAAGGGCTTCGGCAAACCGGCGGGCGGCGGTGAGAGCACCGTCCCCGATCTGAGCACGCTGCCCGCCCCGGCGCGCGAGATCGTCGAGCAGGCGTACGGCGTCGCCACCGCGGACGTCTTCCTGATCGGCGCCCCGTTCGCCTTCCTGGCGCTGATCGCGGTGCTGTTCATCAAGGAGAAGCCGCTGCGCACGCAGAGCGGCATGGAGCGTCTGGCGGAGGAGACGGCGGCGGCCGAGTCCGCCGCGGCCACCCCGGCGCACTGAGCGCGGCCCCTGCGGGGCCCGTCCTCCCCCACACCGGGGGCGGGCGGGCCCCGCAGGGCTGTTCCGGCGGCGGGACTTCCCGCGCGGGTCGCTGGGCGTCCGAGGGCGCGCTTCTGAAGCAACGCCGTCCGCCCGGCTAGCGGAACCTCAAAAGGTTCACCCGCCCTGCTCGCCCACGTTCCGGCCCGACTCGCGCAGGGCCGCGACGGCCGCCCTGATCGAGGGCCGCCGGTCCGCGTCGGAGCGCCACACCGCGTGGACGTGCCGCCGCATCGTCTGGCGGACGGGCACCAGCCGTACGCCGTCCGGCACCGGCCCCCGGCCCAGCCGGGGCGCCACGCACACCCCCATGCCGGCGGCGATCAGCGCGAGCTGCGTGTGGTGCTCGCCCGCGAGATGGGCGATGCGCGGTTCGATGCCCTTGGAGCGGAGCGTGAACATCAGCCAGTCGTAGCAGAACTCGCCCTCCGGCCAGGACACCCAGTCGTCGTCGGCGAAGTCCTCCAGGTCCACCTCGGACCGCCCGGCCAGCGGGTGACCGGCCGGCATCGCGATGTCCGGGGCGTCGTCGAGCAGTTCCGCCCTGGTCAGTCCGCCGGGCACGGGGAGCCGCTTGTTGCTCCAGTCCAGCACGACCGCCAGATCGATGTCGCCCCTGAGCACCGCCCGGATGCCGTCCTCCGGTTCCAGCTCCAGGGTGCGTACCCGCAGTTCGGGATGGCCGGCGCGCAGCGCGAGCAGCGTCGAGGGGAACAGGCCGCGCGCCGCCGTGGGGAACGCGCCGAGCCGGATCTCCCCCACCACCTCGCCGCGCTGGGCCTCGATGTCGGACTGGGCCAGCTCCACCTGTGACAGGATGCGGGCCGCGTGGTCGGCGAGCAGCCGTCCGGCGTCCGTGAGCCGCACTCCGCGTCCGTTCCTGGCGAGGAGCTGCTGCCCCACCTCGCGCTCCAGCTTCGCCATCTGCTGCGAGACCGCCGACGTCGTGACGTGCAGTCCCTCGGCGGCGCCGCTGACCGAACCAAGTCTGGCCAGGGCGTCGAGGGTGCGCAGGCGCTCCAGGTTCAACATGTAAGCGATGCTACGTGAAACCGCACACAAAATCTCACTTGTGCTACGAAGTCCGGCCGGTCATCGTGGTCCTCATGAGCGCCCCGCCCGCACCCCGGCCCGCCACCGAGTCCTCCGTGCCCCCGGGCGCGCCGCCCGAGGCACCGGCCACCGCCGGACCGTCCGCCACCGGCACGCCCGCCCGGCGCCCGGCGCTGGACTGGCGGCTGCGGTTCGCGGCGCTCTCGCTCATCTGGGGTTTCAGCTTTCTGTTGATCAAGGTGGGGACCGACGCGTACGCGCCGTTCCAGGTGACGTTCGGGCGGCTCGTGTCGGGGACCGCCGTGCTGGCGGTGGTGATGGCGGTGAAGCGGGAGCGGCTGCCGCGTTCCGCCCGCACCTGGGGCCATCTGGCCGTGGCGGCGTTCTTCCTCAACGCCCTGCCGTTCTCCCTGTTCGCCTACGCGGAACTGACCATTCCGTCGACGCTGGCGGGCATCTGCAACGCGACGTCGCCGCTGTGGGGGATGGCGCTGTCGCTCGTCGCCCTGTCCGAGGACCGGCCGACCCGGCGGCGGGTCGCCGGTCTCGGGCTCGGCTTCCTCGGCGTGCTGACGGTGCTCGGGGCCTGGCAGGGCTTCTCCGGGCTGGACTTCGGCGGGACCGCCATGGCCCTGTTGGCGTCGCTCAGCTACCCGATCGGCTGGATCTATGTGCGCCGGACACTGGCCGGCAACGACGCGTCCACCCTCGCCCTCACGGGCAGCCAGCTCTTCCTGGGGACGGTGCAACTCGCGGTCGTCACCCCGCTGTTCACCGGCATGCCCGGCGGCTTCCCGGTGCTGCCGACGCTGGCCGTCCTCGCGCTCGGGGCGCTGGGCACCGGTCTCGCGGTGCTGCTCCAGTACGGCCTGGTCCAGGAGGTCGGGCCGACGACCGCGCAGATGGTCACCTACTTCATCCCGGTCATCGCCACGGCGGCCGGCGTCGCCGTGCTGGGTGAGGAGCTGAGCTGGAACACCCCGGTCGGCGCGCTCGTCGTCCTGGCCGGCGCCGCCCTGACCCAGAGCAGACCGCGCGCCGCGTGACGGGGTGCCGGGGCCCGGTCCCGGTCAGCCGTAGTTGAGTGGCCTCGCCGGACCGGCCGCCCCGGCCACCGCGTCGGCCAGTGGGCCGATGTCGGCGTCGGTGAGCGAGGACACGGTGAGCCGGACCGCCTGCGGCGCGTCGATACGGAACCGGGCTCCGGGCGCCACCGCCCAGCCGGCCTGGAGCAGCCGGGCCACGGCGCCCGTCTCGTCGCTCACCGGCACCCAGACGTTCATCCCGCTGCGGCCGTGCGCCTCGACGCCCCGGTCCGCCAGGGCCCGCACGAGCGCGTCGCGGCGGCGGGCGTAGGAGCCGGCCACCTCGCGCGGGTCCACGGCCCCGGCGTTCCACAGGTGGACCACGGTCCGCTGGAGCAGCCGGCTGACCCAGCCGGGCCCCAGCCGCTGGCGGCCGGTGACCCGGTCCACCGTGACGGCGTCACCGGTGAGCACCGCGACCCGCAGATCCGGCCCGTACGCCTTGGCCGTCGAGCGGACGAACGCCCAGCGGTCCGTGACCCCCGCCAGCGGGTGCAGCGGCTGGTCGACGATGGCGTGCCCGTGGTCGTCCTCGATGAGCAGGATGCCGGGATGGCGGGCGAGGACGGCACGCAGCCGGTCCGCGCGCGCGGCGGAGACGGCCGCGCCGGTCGGGTTCTGCGCCCGGTCCGTGACGACGACGGCCCGCGCGCCCGCCCGCAGCGCCGCTTCGAGCGCGTCGGGCAGCGGTCCCTCGTCGTCGAGCGCGACCGGCAGGGGCCGCATGCCCAGCGCGGGCACCAGGTCCAGCAGCCCGCCCCAGCCTGGGTCCTCGACCGCGACCGGGTCGCCGGGCCGCAGATGCGCGGCGAGCACCCGCTCGATCGCGTCCAGCGAGCCGGAGGCGACGGCCACCGGCCCGGCCGGGACGCCGTCCGCGTCCAGGGCGGCGCGGGCGAGCGCGGCGAACTCCGGGTCGACGAAGGCCCCTCCGTACAGGCCCGGCTCGTGCGCGTACGCCTCGGCGACCGCCGCGAAGGCTTCGCCCAGGCGCGGCAGCAGGGCCGGGTCGGGGTTGCCGTCGCCCAGGTCCCGTACGCCGGGCGGGGCCTCCACCCGTATCGAACCGCGCGCGGTGCTCGCGGGGCGGGGCCGGACGCGGCTGCCCCGGCGACCGGCGGTCTCGATCACCCCGCGCTCGCGCAGGATGCGGTAGGCGGCCGCGACGGTGTTCGGGTTCACCTCCAGGTAGACGGCCAACTCGCGCATGGGCGGCAGCACTTGGCCGGGCTCCAGCTCCCCGGAGCCGACCCCGTGCTCGACGCTGGCGGCAATGTCCTGTGCACGCCGCCCACTGATCCGATACTCTCCTAGCACAAACCATAGTATGCACTAGTGCAATGGAGTCCGCAATGCCGGAGACCGCTCCCCAGCAGACCACGTCCTCGGACGCCCCGGCCGGCTACGGGCCGACGGACCGCACCGTTCCCACCCGGCTGCGCGAGCGGGCCGCGTACGACCGCGAAACGGTCCACGCGATACTCGACGACGCCTTCCTGTGCCACCTCGGCTTCGTGCGCGAGGGCGCGCCGGTCGTCCTGCCGACGCTGTTCGGGCGGGTCGGCGACCGGCTGTACGTCCACGGCTCGACCGGTTCCCGGCCGTTGCGGGAGTCCGGCGGCGAGGAGGGGCTGCCCGTCTGTCTGACGGTGACGCATGTGGACGGCCTGGTGCTGGCCCGCTCCGCCTTCCACCACTCGCTCAACTACCGTTCCGTGGTCGTGCACGGCACGGCGTACCAGGTGACCGATCCCGAGGAGCAGCGCGTCGCGCTGGACGCGATCGTGGAGCAGGCGGTGCCGGGGCGCTCGAAGGACGCCCGCCCGGCCGACGCCAGGGAACTGGCCGCCACCGCCGTCGTCCGGCTGGATCTGCGCGAGGTCTCCGCCAAGATCCGTACCGGCGGACCCGGCGACGACGCGCGCGACCTCGGCCTGCCGCACTGGGCGGGCGTCGTCCCGGTCGCCCCCGCCTTCGCCGCACCGGTCCCGGCGGACGACCTGGACCCGTCGATCGAGGTGCCCGCGTACCTCGAAGCGCTCCAGGGTGTCCGGCGAACCCGCTAGACGCCGCGGGGATTGGCCGGACACCCGCTAGGACCGTGCGGCGGACCGCTCCACGCCGGCGTCCGCCGCGGCCGGTCCCGAGGCGACGGGGCCGACAGACGGGCGGGGCGTGGCCGACTGGGCGATGAGGGCGCCGGCCAGGACCAGCGCGCCGCCGATGAGCTGCGGGAGCGCCAGGTGCTCACCGAGGAGCACCCAGGCGAGGCCGGTCGCGATGACCGCCTCCAGGCAGGCGACGACCCCGGCGACCGCCGGGGACAGCATGCGCACGGAGACCACGCCGGTGACGTACGCGAGGACGGTGGCCAGCAGCACGATCCAGGCCAGCAGCAGCCATGCGGGCACCTCGGTGCCGTCCATCACCGTGTCGCCGCCGAGCACCGAGTGGTCCATGGTCCACGGCCGTGCGACCGCGGTGAGCACCAGGGCGCCGATGAGCAGCCCGTAGGCGATGACGCCGACCGGATTCGGCGGCCCTGCCCCGTCCGGCGACGCCTCGCCGCCGCCCTGGTCGGAGAGGACGAAGTAGCCGACCTGGCAGCAGGCGGCGCCGAGCGCGAGCAGCAGCCCGATCGCGTCGAATCCGAGGCCGGCCCACACCTCGACCACACAGGCGAGGCCGCCGACCGCGAGGACGACGCCGAGGGCCGCCGCGCGCGTCACCGGCCGCCGCTGGACGAAGCGCACCCAGCCGAGGACCAGCGCCGGCGACAGGTACTCCACCAGCAGGGCGACACCCACGGGGATGCGGGAGATGGCCGCGAAGTAGCAGGCCTGGACGCCCGCGACGGCGAGCAGCCCGAAGCCCAGCAGCAGCGCGGGCCGTTCGCGTACCAGCGCGCGGTGGCGCCAGGCCACGGGGAGCATCACGAGCGCGGCGCCCGCCACCCGCAGCCAGACCACGTGGAGCGGGTCGAGTCCCGCCTCGATCAGCGGCTTGGCCGCCACTCCGGAACCACCGAATGCGAACGCCGAGGCGAGGGCGAGTCCCAGGCCGGCGCTTCTCCCCTGAGACGCGTGCATCGGCACATCATGACAGCTGGGGTCAGGACCGTCACCCCGTTGACGCCTGACGTCGCGTAACCCCCCGACACCGTCCGCGCCCCTGACATCCGCCTCGTCCGGGTGTACGGGGCAACCGGCGGCCCGCCCGTACACGTCCCACAGACGGGAGCGGGTGTTCGCGGCGCGGCGGGAGGGAACCGGGGTGAGCTGGCTGGTGTCCCTGCCGGCGCTCGACGGGCGCGACTACGTCTACCGGGTCCACGCACCGCACGACGCGCTGCCCGCCGATCTGTTCTGGTCGGCGTTCCACTGCCACGACGACGGTCCGCATCCGCGCGCCTCCGACCGCTTCGACGCGGCGCACATCTGGTGCACGGGCGGGGACCAGGCCCCTCCCCGCTGACCCGCCTCCGACCCGCCTCGGGGTTCTCGGGGCTCAGTGCTCGTCGGCGAGGATGAGGTAGAGCTTCTTGCGGGCCTCGTTGACGACCGCGAGCGCCTTTTCGCGCTGGTCGGGCGAGCCGGTCTTCCAGACCTGGCCGAACGCCTCCATCAGGCCGACGCCGGCCTGCCGGACCTCGTTCATCCTCTCCCAGTCGACGCCGCGCCCGGCCTCCTCCCAGGGGGCCTCCGGCCCGGTCTCGGCCTCGGTGCGTCCGGCGTCGGTGAGCGTGAACAGCTTCTTGCCGCCCTCGCTCGCGCTGACGATCAGCCCCTCGTCCTCCAGCAGCTGGAGGGTCGGGTACACCGACCCGGGGCTGGGCCGCCAGGCGCCGCCGCTGCGCTCGCCGATCTCCTGGATCATCTCGTAGCCGTGCATCGGCCGGTCCCTGAGCAGCGCCAGGATCGACGCCCGCACATCACCGCGCCGCGCCCTCCCCCGGCCGCCACCCCGGTTGCGCCCGCCGCCGAACGGCGGCCCGAACGGCCCGAAAGCCGCCCGGCGCCCCTCGAACCCCCCGCCCGGCCCGTGGCTGTGGCGGCCGTGTCCATGTTCGTACCCATGTGTACGCATAACCGTACTCCTCTGCTTCTCTTCGATACGTTCTCTTCGTTCTCTACATCGCTGAACCATCGCGATGCCTCGACGATATATCGGAACCGATCGCATAGCAACCCACCGAGTCCGGCGGAGTCCGGCGTGCGGTCGCGCCGCGGTGAGTCCACAGGAGAGCTGCCGCCAGCAGCAGGGCGCCTCCCAGCAGCCAGGGCATCGGGCCCGGCGGAAGGGCACCCATGATCAAGCCGGTGAGCGCTGCCACCAGTTGCAGGGCGAGAGACTGGACGGACAGGGCGGTGGCCCGGCCCGAACTGGCGACCCGGCGATGCAGAAGGTCGTTCTCGCTCGGCCCCGCCGCGCCGAGCCCGAGGTAGACCAGGCCGTAGCCGACGGCCGCGATGACCGTGGAGCCCGCTCCGGCGAACGCCGCGGTTGCGCCGAGCAGCAGCAAGCCGCTCGCGCTCACGCCGAGGCTGACCATGACCGCGCGCTCTCCGCCGCCCGCGAGCCGGGCGGTCAGCGGTGCCAGGTGGCTGCCGATACCCGAGCAGATGAATCCGGCGCAGGCGAGCGCGGCAAACAGCACCGCCCCCGACTCCGATGCGCCCGTGAGGGCCGCGGCACGGCCCGGCGTGAGCAGTTCGATCGCGGCCAGGGCGCCGCCGGCGGCCCCAGCGCTGAGGAGCACCCGGCGGACCAGCGCGTCGCGGCCCCCCAGCCGCAGTCCGTCCACGATGGTGGCCGGGATGCTGCGCAGTACGTAGGGGAGGGTGACCGGCGGCCGGGGCGGCTCCCGCAGAGCGGTCACGACGTACAGCACGTAGACGATCTCGATTGCCGCGCCCAGCAGTATCGGGACGGACAGGGGCAGCACCAGCCCGGACGTCACTTCGCCCAGTCGCGTGCCAAGGGCGGGGCCGAGTCCGAGCAGCCAGGGAAGGGCGCCGCCGAGCAGGGTTCCGGTGGCGAGCGCGGCGGATGTCGCAGATCCGCCGCGGGCCAGCCCGGTACGCAGGTCGGCGTCGGGGCCGGAGTGCGCCTGGACGGTGTCGACGTACCAGGCTTCGGCCGGGCCACTGGACAGGGCGCGGCCCGCGCCCATCAGGGCCATACCGAGGCCGAGCAGCCAGGGAGCGGTGCCCAGGCCCACGAGGGTCAGGGCGGCCAGGTTCAGCAGCCCGGCGGCGGCCAGAACAGTGCGGCGGCCGAAGACGTCGGACAGGCCCCCGGTGGGCAGTTCCAGTGCGGCGGCGGTGAGGGAGTGCGCGGCGAAGAAGCCCGCGATGGCCGCCATGGCCATGCCGCGCTCGGTGAGCAGCAGGATCAGGGGAGCGGTGCTCAGTCCCAGTGGCAGCCAGAACAGAACGCAGACCGTGACGTAGCGGCGGCGTGCTGCGCGTATGTCCAGCGGCCCGGTCATGACGCGTCCTCGGCATCCGTCACCGCGGGGGCCGTGGTTTCCTCCTCGGCGCCGGGGTCGCGCGGTGCCAGGGGCAGTCCGGCGGTGAGGAGTACGACCTGCGCGGCGCGTGGATCTTGTGCGTCGCGGGTGGTCAGTTCCGCCAGCTTCCGGTCGAACGCCTCCCAGAGTTCGGTGAGCGACTCCGGGGTCAGGCGGGGCATCAGGTCGTTGATCCCGGACGGCTCCGCCCATTCCCGGCCCAGCCGCCCGTCGGCGATGTCGGCCTCGTGCCGGGCGAGCGATGCCTCCAGGTGCTCGATCTGGACCCTGCGCGACAGGCCGACGTAGGCGCGGCTGCCCGGTGCGGCCTCCATCGCCTTGTTGCTCCAGGAGGTCACGGAGTGCACCGCCTGCCAGCGGCGCTCCCGCCCGTCACGGTGCTCGGCCTCGGTGACGAACGCGTACTTCGCCAGAACCCGCAGGTGGTAGCTGGTGGAAGCGGACGACTCCCCGGTCCTGACCGCGAGTTCGCTCGCGGTGGCGGGGCCGTCCTGCCGCAGCATCCCGAGCAGCCGGATGCGCAGCGGGTGTGTGAGGGCCTTCAGGGCTGCCGCATCCCGCTCGGGATCGAGTACACGTTTCTGCTCTTCGCTGACCATGACCGGAGGCTAGAGCAGCCGAGAGATTCTGCAAAAGTATTTTTGCAGAATTTATTTGGGAAAGTGGTCGGCGGTCGGCCGGTCGCTGTCACGGGTCAGCGCTCTCAGGGGGCGGGCGGCCGTTCCTCGCCCCGCAGGCCGAGCAGATACACGGCGGTCACCGCGACGCCCCGGTCCTCGTCGTGTGCGAGTTCTCCGAGCGCCCGCGACGCCACCGGGCCGGGGATGTCCGCGAGTGCCTGGGTGAGGCGGCGGCGGGCGCCCGCGTCCGGGGCGGGGTCCGTGAGGCGGGCGACGAGCGCGGTGGCGATCCGGTCGGCGGTGCCGGGTTCCGCCGCCAGGACGCCGAGCGCGTCGGCCGCCTCCACGTCCCGCTCCGCGTCGGCGACCATGTCGATGAGCGTGGGGACGGCCGCCGCCACCCCGCGCGCCCCGAGCGCCGGGGCCGCGTACCGGCGCACCGCCGGGTCCGGGTGCCCGAGGGCCTCCCGCAGCAGCGCGGCCGCCGCCTCGCCGGGGATCTCCGCGACGGCTCGCACCGCGCGGGCGCGGACCTCCGGCACCGGCGACCGCAGCCCCTCGGCCAGCGGGGCGAGCCCGTCGCCCGCCCGGGCGAGGGCCCAGCGCAGGGCGCCGGCCACACTCGGGTCCGGCTCCCCCAGCACCGCGTCGACCAGCGCCTCCACCGGCACCGGCTCCTCGCCGGCCGCGGACAGCGCCGCCCGCTGGCGCGTACCGGGGCTGCTGGAGCCCAGCGCCTGGAGGAGCGAGACGGTACGCAGGACCTCCTCCCAGCCCGCCGGCTCCGCGGCCCCGATCCGGTCCAGCCGGGTGAGCAGCTCCGTCTCGCTCGCGATCCGTTCCCGGGTGCGCCGCGCCAGGTCGGCGACGAGCCCCGCCGGGCTGAAGCCGGGATCGTCCAGGGCGCGCCCGACCTCGCGCAGCGACAGCCCCAGCGACCGCAGGCTCTCGATGTGGAAGATGCGCCGGACGTCCTCGCCGGAGTACTCGCGATATCCGGCGTCGTTGCGTCCGGTCGGCCGCACAAGACCCAGCGACTCGTAGTGGCGGAGCATGCGCGCGCTGACCCCGGACCGCCGCGCCACCTCACCGATCAGCACCGCGCCTCACCCCGTCCCGTCGTCCGTTCCCAGAGCCACCCTGCGCTTGGCCTCCTCGATCGCGAAGTCGAACCCGGCATCCGGGTCACGGCGCAGCGCCTCGGTGGCGAGCGCGTGCTCGCGGACATGCGGTTCGGGGTGCGCGGCGGCGGTGCGCAGGGCCGGTTCGGCCGCCTCGCCGAGGGCGATCAGCGCGCGGCTGAGGCTCAGCCGCGTCTCCCTGCCGCCGCGCCCGAGCTGCCCGGTCAGCACGGCGGCGAGTCCCGCCTCCTCGCCCTCGGGTGCCAGGGCGACGGCCGTCCGCCAGGCCGTGCGCGCCACCTCGTCGTCGGGGTCCGTCAGCAGGTCCCGGCCGATCGCCGGCCACGCCCGCCGGTCGCCCGTCTTGGACAGGGTGTGCAGCGCCTGAGCGCGTGCCCGCGGATGCTCCGAGCGCAGTTCGTCCATCAGCCGGGGCACGGTGAGCGCCTGCGGGTGCCGGGTGAGCGCCCAGGTCAGCATCTCCCGTACGGAGAAGTCGGGTTCGGTCCCGCACAGCTCGACGAGCCGGTCCACCAGCCTCGGCTCGGGTGCCGAGCCGACCGCCAGCGCGGTCCGCAGCCGCACCGAGGCGTCGCCGTGCGCCAGCCCGCGCAGCGCGCGTGTCATGTCCGTCTCCTCGTGCGTCCCGGTCATCGGAACCACCTCCTGGCGGTTCAGTGAAGCGCTTGACACGGTGACAAGGTCAAGCCGGGACGCGTTTCGGTGCCACCGGTACGGGATTGGCCTTGGTCCGTCGCCGGGAGCCGCGCCTACGGTCGGGGTCATGAGGATTCGCATCGTGGACGCGTTCACCGACCGCCCCTTCACCGGCAACCCCGCAGGAGTGATGCTGTTCGGCCCGGAGGGCTTCCCCGAGGACCGGTTCCTCCAGGGGGTCGCCGCCGAGCTGAACCTCTCCGAGACCGCGTTCGCCCATCCGCTGCCCGCGGGCGGTGAGGCGGACTGGGCGCTGCGCTGGTTCACGCCGGTCACGGAGGTGGACATGTGTGGCCACGCCACGCTCGCCACCGCGCACGTCCTGCACACCTCGAGCGCGGCGAGCGGCACGGTCCGCTTCGCCGCCCGGTGCGGCACGCTGACCTCCGTCGCGCACCCGGACGCCTCGTACACGCTCGACTTCCCGACCGCCCCGCTGACCCCCGAGCCCGCCCCGGACGGTCTCGCCGAGGCCCTGGGCGCCGCGCCGGTGTCGGTGCACGACACGGGCGCGCAGGTGGGGGACCTGCTGGTGGAGCTGGCGGACGAGGCGACGGTACGGGGGCTGGCCCCGGACTTCGCGGCGCTGGCCGGGCTCTCGCGGCGGGGGGTCATCGCGACGGCCGCCGCCGCGCCGGTCCGGGCGTACGACTACGTGTCACGCGGCTTCTTCCCGGCCGTGGGCATCGACGAGGACCCGGTGACCGGCAGCGCCCACACCGCCCTGGCCCCCTTCTGGTCGGCCCGGCTCGGCCGCGACACGCTGACCGGGCTCCAGGTCTCCGCGCGCTCGGGCCTGGTCCGCACCGCGCTGCGCGGTGCGCGGACGCTGCTGACGGGGCGTGCGGTCACGGTGCTGGACGGCGAGCTGCTCGTCGCGCCGTAGGACGGCGGGCCCGCCGGGCTCACGGGGTGGGCAGCCAGTCCACGCGGCCGGCGAGGAGCGCGTATCCGACGAAGGCGCCGATGTCGAGGAGCGCGTGCGCGGCGACCAGCGGGCCCACCCGCTGCCAGCGGCGGTACAGCAGGACGAAGACGACGCCCATCACCATGTTCCCGATGAACCCGCCGATGCCCTGGTAGAGGTGGTACGAGCCGCGCAGCACGGAACTGGCGACCAGGGCGGCCATCGGCGTCCAGCCCAGCTGCCCCAGCCGGCGCAGCAGGTAGCCGACGACGATGACCTCCTCCAGGACGGAGTTCTGGAGGGCCGACAGGATGAGGACGGGGAACTTCCACCACACGTCGGGCAGGGACTCCGGGACGACCGTGAGGTTGAACCCGGTGGCCCTGGCGACGAGGTAGAAGGCGAGTCCGGCGCTGCCGATGCAGGCCGCGACGACCGCGCCGCGCACCGTGTCCTGGCCCGGCCGGGTGCGGTCGAAGCCGATGACGCGCAGCCCCGTGCCCTCCCGGATCAGGAAGTGCGCCACGAGCGCGACGGGCACCAGCGCGGTGGAGATTCCGAAGAGCTGCCAGGCGAGGTCCAGCCAGGGGCGGCCCGGGGCGTGGGAGCCGTTGAGGGTGGCCGCCTGATCCTTCAAGCCCCCCGGTTTCGTCAGTGAGCCGACGAAGCTGATGAGGGCGGACACGCCGCTCGCGCCCAGTGAGAGCGCCAGCACCAGCACCGTCTCGGACCGGAGAGTCCGCCGTGACACGGCCTCCTGGGGAAAAGAATCGGCCACTTGCCCCGTCTCCACCTGACACCCGCTCTCCGTTGCGCCTTCGCGTCCCGCACCGCTCGCCGCCCCCATTCTCAACGAGGGGCGTCACCGACGTGGGACGACGCCACAGCATGCCCGACGACCGCGCACCGGCTGCGAGCGGGTACCGGCGGGCGAGCGGCCGTCACGGTGCCGGGATGCCCGCCGGCCAGGTGTGCACCGGGTCGCCGCCCTGCATCAGCTCGCCGTAGCGCCGGGTCATCGCGGCGAGCGCGGCGCCCCGGTCCAGGCCCGCCTCGCGCGCCCGGTGGTAGGTGTCGGCCTGCCAGGAGGCACCGTTCGTACGCCGCTTGCAGCGCTCCTCGATGATGCCGAGGTAGTGGTCCCGGTCCGCCGGTTCGACGTTCCACGCGTCGAGCCCGGCGGCGGCCAGCGGCAGCAGCTCGTCGCGGACCAGCTTCGTCACGGGCGTCCGTGCCAGACCGCCCGAGCGGCCGGGACGGGGCCACAGCAGCTCCGCCTCGATGCCCCGGCGGCAGGCGGTCTCGAAGTTCTCCGCCGCGGCCGCGAACGGCATCCTGGTCCACACCGGCCGCGACTCCTCCGCGAGGGCCCGGACCAGGCCGTAGTACAGCGCGGTGTTGGCGATGACGTCGGCGACGGTCGGGCCCGCGGGCAGCACCCGGTTCTCCACCCGCAGATGGGGGACGCCGTCGACGACCCCGTACACCGGGCGGTTCCAGCGGTAGACCGTGCCGTTGTGCAGGACCAGCTCCTTCAGCTGGGGCACCCCGCCGTCGGCGAGGACGCGCAGCGGCTCCTCCTCGTCGCAGATCGGCAGCAGCGGGGGGAAGTAGCGCAGGTTCTCCTCGAAGAGTTCCCGGACGGAGCCGATCCACTGCTCGCCGAACCAGGTCCGGGGCCGCACGCCCTGGTTGCGCAGCTCGGGCGGCCGGGTGTCCGTGGCCTGCTCGAACAGCGGCGGCCGCGACTCGCGCCACAGCTCCCGGCCGAACAGGAACGGCGAGTTGGCGCCCAGGGCCACCTGGACGGCTGCCACGGCCTGCGCCGCGTTCCACACGGCGGCGAAGCGCTCCGGGGTGACCTGGAGATGGAGCTGGAGCGAGGTGCAGGCGGCCTCCGGCGTGATCGAGCCGGCGGAGCAGACCAGCCGCTCGACGCCTTCGATATCGACCGCGAAATCCTCGCCCCGGGCGGCCACCATTTGATCGTTCAGGAGGGCGTAGCGGTCACCGTCGGAGAGATTGGACCGGACCATGTCGTCGCGGCCCAGGGTGGGCAGGATTCCGATCATCATGATCCCGGCATCGACTTCACCGGCCTTGCGGTCGGCATATCCGAGCCCGGTCCTCAGCTCTTCGGCCAGCTGATCGAGAACACGCCCCGACAGATGATGGGGGACTATGTTCACCTCAAGATTGAACATCCCCAGTTCCGTCTGGAAATCGTGACTCGCGATGCGCTCCAGCACCTCCCCATTCAACATCTTCGGCATGGCGTCGGCGCCCGTGAGATTCAGCTCGATCTCCATGCCCATGAGGTTGCGCGGCCGGTCGAACCGCCGCTCGGCGAGCAGCCCGGACAGCGCCTCCAGGCACTGGTGCAGCTTCTTCCGGTACTTCTGCCGATCGGACAGGTCAAAGGCACCGGCGACGACCTTCTCCCCCATGGATGTGTCCCTCCTCGAGTGGCCGAGCGCGCGGCAGGGCCGCTCGCATCACGATCGATAATGCCCGCAGGACGTGATCCGTAACGCCCCGCACGCGGCGCGCACCCGCTAATGTGTGCGCCGGGGCCCCGGGCACATTCACTCGGCATGGGGCAATGGCCGGTTTCCCCGCTCCACGGGCCGGTAATGCCCCGGCGGGTTTCGGCCGACCGCTGCGCGGGAAAAACCCGAGGCGGCGGCTGCGCCGCTCGCACCGAATCAGCACGATCTCCGCATAATAAAGTCCGGATACCGCCTTGTCGGCATTAGCTGCGGCGGCTAGTGGAAACACCGTCTGAACACGGTTCGTATAAACTCCGCGGACGAGGCAGAGAGTTGACGCACCGGCTCAGTCACCGGCCCCCTCTGGCCCCGCACGCCGACAGCGCCGTCCGCACCCGCCCGCGCACCACCGTGTCTCCGAAGTGAGAGGCGACCCCATCATGCCGCTGCATGTTCCCCCTGCCCCACCGCCCGCGCTGCGCAGTGTTCTCGCGGCGCTCGGTTCTCCGACCGCCGTCCGAGAGGCCCGTACCCCCGCCCTGCGAACCGCGCAGGGACCGCTGAGCCCCGAACATCCGCTGCCCGTCCATGTGCTGGACCTCGCCCCCGACGCCGCCGCGCCCGCCACCCGGCTCGCCGCCTGGCGCTTCCAGATCCGCAGCACCGAGCGTGCGGTGGCGGCGGCGGACGCCGTGCTCACCGCGGACGGCTGGACCTTCTCGCACTTCTTCGAGGGCCCGTACATCCCCTCGACGGAGCTGGCCCTGCGTCAGGCGGAGTCGATGGGCGGCCGATACCAGCCGCGGCTGCTGTCGATCCCCGACCTCTACATGCTGGCCCTGTGGCTGCACGGCGACCCGGAGGCCGACGCCTCCTGCGGCGCCCCCGCCCCGGCCGACCTGCTGGTGCCGCTGGCGCCCGCGCCGCCCGGCTTCGCGGCCCACCGCCCGCACCGGGCCGCCGAGCTGCTGCCCGTGATCACCACCCGGATCATGCCCGGCCCCGGCCCGCGCCTGGGCTCCCCGGCCCCGGCGTGAAACCACCCCGCCCATCCGGACTAGTCCCATCCGGCCACCCCGAACCACCCGAAGGGACAGTGCAGTTGGGCTGAACCGTCCGGCTGGGTGACGCGTCATGTGAGGAGTGGAAGCGCTGCGGCGAAATCCCTGCGGATTCGCGCCCGTAGGGCAACACTGGGAGCCGACCGAACGATACGGGGACGGTCATGAACACCACTCCACACCGCAGCCAGCCCAACTCGACGCAGCGAAAGAACCCATCCATGTGCCAGCATCAGCCACCCTGCCCGACAGCCGACTCCGCCGACCGGGAAGCCGCCCGGCAGGTGGCACACCACCCGGAGCAGGGCTGGAGTCTGCTGTGCAACGGCGTCCTGCTCTTCGAGGACACCGGTGAGCTGCTTCCGGACGGACAGATCATCGCCCCGCACCGGCCCCTGTCGGCGGGCCGGGTGATGAAGGCCGCCTGAGCGGCCGAGTACGGAAAAGGGGCCGGCCCGGAGAAATCTCCGCACCGGCCCCGACGCGTGTCCGCGTCACACCGCCCCGATCGGACGGTCCCGATCAGTTGTCGTACTCGTCCAGGGGCGGGCACGAGCAGACGAGGTTGCGGTCACCGAACGCACCGTCGATCCGGCGCACCGGCGGCCAGTACTTGTCGGCGGCCGCGACCCCGGCCGGGAAGACCGCCACCTCGCGGCTGTAGCCGTGCTCCCACTCCCCGCCGAGCGCGGCGGCGGTGTGCGGGGCGTTGGCGAGCGGGTTGTCGTCCGCGCTCCACTCCCCCGTCGCGACCTTCTCGATCTCCGCGCGAATCGCGATCATCGTGTCGCAGAACCGGTCCAGCTCCGCCAGGTCCTCGCTCTCGGTCGGCTCGATCATCAGCGTCCCGGCGACCGGGAACGACATGGTCGGCGAGTGGAAGCCGTAGTCGATGAGCCGCTTGGCGACATCGTCGATGCTGACCCCGGTCGCCTTGGAGAGCGGCCGCAGATCCACGATGCACTCGTGCGCCACCAGCCCGGCCGGGCCGTTGTACAGGATCGGGTAGTGCGGTTCGAGGCGCTTGGCGATGTAGTTGGCCGCGAGCACGGCCACCTGCGTCGCGCGCTTGAGGCCCTCGCCGCCCATCAGGCGTACGTACGCCCACGAGATCGGGAGGATGCCGGCGGAGCCCCAGGGGGCGGCCGCGATCGGGCCGACGCCGGTCTCCGGGCCCGCCGAGGGCTGCAGCGGGTGGTTGGGCAGGTACGGCGCCAGGTGCGCGCGCACACCGACCGGGCCGACGCCCGGACCGCCGCCGCCGTGCGGGATGCAGAAGGTCTTGTGCAGGTTCAGGTGCGAGACGTCGCCGCCGAACCGGCCGGGCTTGGCCAGCCCCACCAGCGCGTTGAGGTTGGCGCCGTCCACGTAGACCTGGCCGCCGGCGTCGTGCACCTCGGCGCAGATGTCGGCGACGTGCTCCTCGAAGACGCCGTGCGTCGACGGGTAGGTGATCATGAGCACGGCCAGTTCGTCGCGGTGCTGCGCGATCTTGGCCCGCAGGTCCTCGATGTCGACCTCGCCGTCGTCGGCGGTCTTCACGACGACCACCTTCATGCCGGCCATCACGGCGCTCGCCGCGTTGGTGCCGTGCGCGGAGGACGGGATGAGGCAGACGGTGCGCTTCTCGTCGCCGTTGGCGCGGTGGTACGCGCGCACGGCCAGCAGCCCGGCGAACTCGCCCTGCGAACCGGCGTTCGGCTGGATGGAGACCGCGTCGTAGCCGGTGACCTCGGCCAGCCGCTCCTCCAGCTCACGGATGAGCGTGAGGAAGCCCTCGGCCTGCTCGGCGGGCGCGAACGGGTGCAGCGCACCGAACTCCGGCCAGGTGATCGACTCCATCTCGGCGGTCGCGTTCAGCTTCATGGTGCAGGAGCCGAGCGGGATCATGCCGCGGTCCAGCGCGTAGTCGCGGTCGGCGAGCTTGCGCAGGTAGCGCAGCATCGCGGTCTCGGACCGGTGCTGGTGGAAGACCGGGTGGGTCAGGATCGCGTCGGTGCGCAGCAGCGCCTCGGGCAGCGCGTCCTCGGTGGTGGCGTCCAGCGCCTCCACGTCCCCGTCCGCGCCGAACGCGGCCCAGACGGCGGCGATCTGCGTACGGGTCGTGGTCTCGTCGCAGGCGACGGAGACAGTGTCGGCGTCCACCTGGCGCAGGTTGACGCCGTGCTCGCGGGCCCCGGCCACGACCTCGCCCGCCCGGCCGGGCACGCGGACGGTGAGGGTGTCGAAGTAGGAGCCGGTGACGACGTCCACACCGGCGGCGCGCAGGCCCTCGGCGAGGATCGCCGCGTAGCGGTGGGTGCGCCGGGCGATGGTGCGCAGGCCCTCGGGGCCGTGGTAGACGGCGTACATGCCGGCCATGACGGCGAGCAGCACCTGCGCGGTACAGATGTTGCTGGTGGCCTTCTCGCGGCGGATGTGCTGCTCGCGGGTCTGCAGGGCCAGCCGGTACGCCTTGTTGCCGTCCGCGTCCACGGAGACGCCGACGAGGCGGCCGGGCAGGCTGCGGGCGAACTTCTCGCGGACCGCCATGTAGCCGGCGTGCGGGCCGCCGAAGCCCATCGGCACACCGAAGCGCTGCGTGGTGCCCACGGCGATGTCGGCGCCCAGCTCGCCGGGCGAGGTGAGCAGCGTGAGCGCCAGCAGGTCGGCGGCCACGGTGACGATCGCGCCCAGCTCGTGCGCCCGGTCGATCACGGGCTTGAGGTCCCGGACGGCCCCGGAGGCGCCGGGGTACTGGAGCAGGACGCCGAAGACGCCCCGCTCGGCGATCTCGGCCGGGATGCCCTCGGTGAGGTCGGCGACGACGACCTCGACACCGGTCGGCTCGGCGCGCGTCCCGATGACGGCGGTGGTCTGCGGGAGGGCGTCGGCGTCGACCAGGAAGACGCCGTTCTTCACCTTGCCGACGCGCCGGGACAGCGCCATGGCCTCGGCGGCGGCGGTGCCCTCGTCGAGCAGGGAGGCGCCGGAGGTGGGCAGGCCGGTCAGCTCGGCGACCATCGTCTGGAAGTTCAGCAGGGCTTCGAGGCGGCCCTGGGAGATCTCCGGCTGGTACGGCGTGTAGGCCGTGTACCAGGCGGGGTTCTCCATGACGTTGCGCAGGATCACCGGCGGGGTGAAGGTGCCGTAGTAGCCGAGCCCGATCATCGGGGCGAGGACCTGGTTGCGGTCGGCGAGCCGGCGCAGCTCGGCCAGCACCTCCGCCTCGGTCCGGGCCTCCGGCAGGCTCAGCGCCTCCGCGCTCCTGATCACGTCGGGCACGGCGGCCGCGGTCAGCTCGTCCAGCGAGCCGTACCCGACCTGGGCCAGCATCTTCGCCTGCGCCTCGGCATCGGGACCGATGTGGCGCTGCTCGAAGGGAATGCCCTGTTCCAGGTGCGAGAGCGGGGTGCGACGGGGGGTCATGGTGGAGGGCCTCCTGGTCTGTCACGACCTGCGAGGGCACCACTGCTTCGGGTGCCCGAACGGCCTCCCCCTCTGTCATCTCAACCTGAGAGCTTCACCGGCACCGCGCGGGCGCCGGCTTTCACCGTCGGTGAGGGAGGCCCCGCCCGGCCCACGGCCGCGCACAACCCGCCCTGCTTTCCAGAGTGACCTCGTCCGTGCGGTACAGGGGCCTGAGAGATTCCGGGGAGGAGTTGCTCCTTCGGCGTCGTCCGGATCGTCTCCGGGCGACTCTCCCGCACGGGGTCAGCAGCCATGGCCAGCGTACCAGCGGGGTACACGACGGGAATTCTCGAGTGGCCAAGACCACGGAACTGCACTTCTGTAGTCCCTGTGGACCAGCCGCGACCAGTGTGGGAGGGACCGTGCAGACCGATATCGACCCGCGCAGCCTGATCGGCCGCAAGGCTTTCGACCGCAAGGGCACCAAGATCGGGACCGTGGACGAGGTGTACCTCGACGACGCCACCGGGGTACCCGAATGGGCGGCCGTGCGCACCGGCCTCTTCAGCCGTGACGCCTTCGTCCCGCTGGAGCCGAGCGAGTTCGTCGACGACACACTGCGCGTCCCCTTCGACCGGACGCTGATCAAGGACGCGCCGGACTTCGGGGTGGGCCGCCACCTCTCGCCGGAGCAGGAGCTCCAGCTCTACCGCCACTACGGCCTGGACGCCGCCCCCGGCACACCTCCCCCGGACCGCGACTTCGGGCGGCTCGCCGGCCACGAGGAGTAGTCGGGGGCGTCCCTGACCAGGGGCAGCGGGTCGGCGGCGCGCAGCTCGGGGTCGTCGACCCGGAACGTGCGCACCCGGCCGGGCGCCGACCCCGGTTCCTCGAACCGCACGGTGACCCGGCCGACGCCGCTGCCCTGCACCCAGCCGTGCCCGTGCGTCTCGTGCCGTACGTCGTGCCCGGCGGGCCAGCGGCGCGCCGCGAGCTGTTCGGCGTCCTCCGGCTCCGGTTCGGCCTCCTCCCGCTCCGCGCCGCCCGTCTCCTCGGGTGTCCCGGTGTCGTCCGGCTCCGCCGCCCGCTCGCCGGCGGCCTGGGCGAACAGGTCCTCCTGGGTGAAGTCGGCGAGCCCGGTGACGCCGACGCCGAGCAGCCGCACGCCCCCGGTGGTGTCCACGGACTCCAGCAGCCGGGCTGCGGACTCCCGGACCACGGCGGGGTCGTCCGTGGGCCCGCGCAGCGTCTCGGAGCGGGTCAGCGTGGAGAAGTCGTAGCGGCGGACCTTCAGCACCACCGTGCGCCCCGAGCGGCCGGCGCCCCGCAGCCGCTCGACGCACCGGCCGGCCAGCCGCTCCACCTCCGTGCGCACCCGGACCCGGTCGTGCAGGTCCATGTCGAAGGTGTCCTCGACGGATACGGACTTGGCGTCGCGCTCGGCGACCACGGGCCGGTCGTCGAAGCCCAGCGCCATGCGGTGCAGCGACGCGCCGTGCGCCTTGCCCAGCAGCCGGATCAGCTCCGCCTCGCCCGCCTCGGCGAGGTCGTCCACCGTCGTCATGCCGGCCCGGCGCAGATGGTCCGCGGTCGCCGGTCCGACGCCGGGCAGGGTGCGCACCGGCATGGGCGCGAGGTGCGCCCGCTCGGTGCCGGGCTCGATCAGCCATATGCCGTCGGGCTTGGCCTCCTCGGAGGCGATCTTGGCGAGCATCTTGGAGCCGGCGAGCCCGACCGAGCCGCTCAGCCCCGTCACCGCCTCGATCGCCTCGCGCAGCTGCCGGCCGATCTCCAGGGCCGACGCCGTGTCGTCGGCCGTGCCGCCCGCCTCCAGGTCCACGAAGGCCTCGTCCAGGCTGAGCGGCTCCACCAGCGGCGAGAGCCGGCGCAGCAGCTCCATGACCTGGTCGCTGACCGCGCGGTACAGCGAGAAGCGGGGCACCAGATAGGCGGCGTTCGGCGCGAGTCGTCTGGCCTGCGCCATCGGCATCGCCGAGTGCACCCCGAACCGCCGTGCCTCGTACGAGGCGGTCGCGACGACCCCTCGGGGCCCGAGCCCGCCCACCACGACGGGTTTGCCGCGCAGGCTCGGTTTGGCGGCCTGCTCCGCCGAGGCGTAGAAGGCATCCATGTCGAGATGCAGGATGGTGGGCGCGGCTCTCACATCTGACGATGCTGCCCTACGCCACTGACAATCGCCCCGCCGCCACGGGCCCGGCCCGCCGGGGACGGGCCCCGGCGCGGCTCAGACGGCCCTGTTGCGGCGCCGGGCGAGCTCGTCCGCCGGGTTGTGCCCGATGAGGGTCTCGCCCGTGTCCACGCGCTCGCCGTGCAGCTGGGACAGGGCCGCGTCCACGTCCCGCCACACCACTCCGACGGCGATACCGAAGACGCCCTGGCCGCCCTGGAGCAGATCGACGACCTCGGCGGGCGAGGAGCACTCGTAGACCGTGGCGCCGTCGCTCATCAGCGTCATGCGCTCCAGGTCCTGGAAGCCGCGGGCCCGCAGATGCTGGACGGTGGTGCGGATGTTCTGGAGCGCGACGCCCGTGTCGAGGAAGCGCTTCACGATCTTCAGCAGGACGACGTCCCGGAAGCTGTAGAGCCGCTGGGTGCCCGATCCGTACGCCGGACGGACGCTCGGCTCGACCAGGCCGGTACGCGCCCAGTAGTCCAGCTGGCGGTACGTGATCCCCGCCGCCGCGCACGCCGTGGGCCCGCGATAGCCGATGTCGTCGGCCGATGCCACGCCGCCCCCCGCCACCGCAGCCGGCGCGGCCGACTGCCTGATGGTTCGGTCGGCCGTACTCCCCTGCTGCGGGTACGCCGACGCACCCGCCGCCGTACCGTCGCCGCTGCTGCTCACGCCGACCTCCGTCCTTGACCTGCCCACTCGAAGGTAGGCAGTCACCTGGGGTGCGTCAACGATCGCCACACTCGGCACGCCGAGTGATAATCACCCCGAGGGTGGTTTCGCGTGACCGTTGACGGGGAATGGCTGACCGGTTGTACCGGCGGCGCCCCCTGCGGACGTCGTCACTGGCTGTTGTTCGTACCGAAATCCTCCGGAGAGATCTGGTCGAGGAACTCGCGGAACTTCTCCACCTCGTCCTCCTGCTCGTCGGGGATCGCGATCCCCGCGTCGTCGAGGACCCCGTCACTGCCGTAGATCGGCGTGCCGGTACGCAGGGCGAGGGCTATGGCGTCGGACGGCCGCGCGCTCACCTCGACACCACCGGCGAAGACCAGCTCCGCGTAGAAGACCCCTTCGCGCAGGTCCGTGATGCGGACCTCGGTCAGCTCCTGGCCGACGGCCTCGAGCACGTCCTTGAAGAGATCATGGGTCAGCGGCCTGGCCGGAGCCATGCCCTGCTGGGCGAAGGCGATCGCGGTCGCCTCGCCAGGACCGATCCAAATGGGGAGGTACCGGTCGCCTCCCACTTCACGCAGGAGCACGATCGGCTGGTTGGAGGGCATTTCCACCCGGACACCCACAACGTCGAGCTCGTTCACACAGCAACCCTAGGACCTGCTCGGCAGGTTTGGGTAGTCGGGCTGGTCCGGGTTCAGTGCGGCCGGACGTTCAGAGCGGTGTGCACCAGGGCGGAATGCAGCCGCACGGAAAGCTCCGCCAGCTCCCTCGCGGTCGCCTCGGCATGGGCTCTGGTCTGCGGATTACGGTGCCGGCGCAGCGGCGCGACCACCTGCTCGATGAGGCCCGCCTCCCGGTCTGCGGCGGCCCGCATGGCCCGCAGATGACGGGGTTCCAGACCGAATCGCCCCAGATCCGCCACAAGCCTGGCGACGGTCACCATCTCGGCGTCGTAGCCGCCGTCCGGCGCGGGCACGACGAGCCCGTACGACTCCCAGGTGTCGAGGTCGCTCTCGGTGACCTCGGCGGCGACCAGCAGCTCGGCGCGGCCGATGCGGGCGGCCGTGGCCCGGCCCGGCGGCCCGGGGCCGTCGTCCTCGCCGTCCCGCCGCTCTCCGTCGGCGGCGGGGAGCGGCACCTGCTCGCCGCGGGCGAGGGCGTCCAGGTGTTCGCGGATGACCTTGAGCGGCAGGTAGTGGTCGCGCTGCATGCGGAGCACCTGCGCCAGCCGCTCCACGTCGGCGGGGAGGAACTTCCGGTAGCCGGCGGGGGTCCGCTGGGGTTCGACGAGCCCCTCGGCCTCCAGGAAGCGGATCTTGGAGATGGTGACCTCGGGGAACTCCTCCCGCAGCTGCAGGAGCACCGTGCCGATGCTCATCGGCCGGTCGTCGGCGGCGATGCCGTGTCCGGCACCGCCGCTCGGTGTTCTCAGCATGGACCTTCCTGGGGGTCCCCCCGGACGGTGTCCGGGGGCGTGTCAGATGCCCCGCTGGCTCGCGTAGAAGACCAGCCGGTACTTGCCGATCTGCACTTCGTCGCCGTTGGACAGGGCGACGGAGTCGATCCGCTCGCGGTTGACGTAGGTGCCGTTGAGGCTGCCGACGTCCCCGACGGTGAAGCTGCCGTCCGCGTTGCGGCGGAACTCCACATGGCGGCGCGAGACCGTCACGTCGTCGAGGAAGATGTCGCTCTGCGGGTGGCGGCCGGCCGTGGTCAGCTCGCCGTCCAGAAGGAAGCGGCTGCCGGAGTTCGGGCCGCGCCGCACCACCAGGAGCGCCGAGCCGAGCGGCAGGGCGTCCACGGCGGCCTGTGCCTCGGGGGACAGCGACGGCAGGGCCGTCTGGCCGGTGGCCTCCGCCTCGTACGCCTCCAGGCCGGAGATGGAGATCGTCGACGTCGTCTCCGAGGCGCGCTCCGGCACGCCGCCCCGCAGCGGCGCACCGCAGTTGGAGCAGAACCGGCTGGCCTCGGCGTTGCGGTGGCCGCACCTCGTACACACCGGCATGGACGAAGCCTCCTGGCTCGGGGCTCCGAAACCTATGCCGCCCGCACCGGCGGGGTCAACGGACGACGCGCCGGGTCCACCCGGGTGGTCACCCCCCTGGCCCGCGACCTGGTCGCGGAAGAGCGGACGGTCCGCGCCCTGCTCGTCGGGCTGACCATGGCGCGGCGTGCGATGGCGCGCGGCCTCATCGCGAGCGCTCTTGCCGAACAACTTCCCAAACAACTTCACGGGCGATTCCCCTTGACCGAAACAGACCCGCCCGTGGGGCAGGACGAACCCTGAATGAACACACCTGCCGACCCGGACATCTGCACAACGTCCGTATGCACTCGACAGTTTCCACCACGTGCCACGATTACGATGCGGCGACCCCCCGCAACCGTCCGCTCGTGTTCCCCGGCGCACGGACGTCCGGGGATCACCGGCCCGACGACCGAGCGTAGTCAGGCTGCTCCGCTCGTCGCAAGGCGTCCACGACGATGTCGTCGGCGCGGGCCACATGTACCGTGGCCTGCTCCTTCTCCAGAGTCTGCACCACCCCGCCGGGGATGTTCAGCGCCGGTTCCAGATCCTGCGGCTTGCCGATGACCTTGAAGACGTACGGCGAGGAGATCTTGCGCCCGTCGACCTTGACGGCTCCGGCGTCCCCGGAGAAGTACGTGTTGGCCACCACGCGTACGCCGTTGACCTCCACGGCCTCCGCACCGGCCGCCCGCAGTTCCTGGAGGGCGTCGAGCAGCATGTCCGGCCGCACGGCGCCGCCGGGGTCGTTGACCGTCAGCGTGATCCCGGGCCCGTGGGCAGCCACGGTCCCGGCCAGCACGCCGAGTTGCCGCTCCTTCTCGACCGTCTGCTTCCGGGCCTCCTCGGCCTGGTCGGAGCTGTTCTCCAGCTCCGTGCGCTGGGCGTCGAGGCGCTGCTTCTCGTCCTCCAGGCGCTGGGTGCGGTCGTCCACCTCGTCGAGGATGCGTACCAGGTCCTCCTGACGGGCACCGCGCAGGGCGCTGTTGTCGCTGTTGGACCGCACCTGGATGGCGAGTCCCAGACCGAGGCCGAACAGCAGCAGCGCGACGATGAGTTGGGCTCGGGTGATCCGGGGCGGCCAGAGGCCGGCCATCAGCCGCTGACGCCCGCTGAGTTCCGGGGTGGCGTCCGCCGGCCGCTCGCCGGGCTGCTCGCCGCCGTCGTTGAACGTGTCGTTGCTCATCGGCGTCAGGCCCGGAAGACGTGTCGGCGGATCGCGGCGGCGTTGGAGAAGATCCGGATGCCCAGGACGACGACGACGCCCGTGGACAGCTGGGCACCGACGCCCAGCTTGTCGCCGAGGAAGACGATGAGGGCCGCCACGACCACGTTCGAGAGGAACGAGACCACGAAGACCTTGTCGACGAAGATGCCGTCGAGCATGGCCCGCAGCCCGCCGAACACCGCGTCGAGCGCGGCGACGACGGCGATGGGCAGATAGGGCTCGACCACCGCCGGAACTTCGGGCCGGACCAACAGTCCGACCACGACTCCCACGACGAGGCCCAGTACGGCGATCACGATGTGCCCTTCCCTGTGTCTGCGGCCCTGTAGGGCTCCGCTGTGCGTACGATCAGGCTCGGGGCGGCCGGCAGGTCCAGCTTCTCCTGCACGGAGATGCCGGTCCTGATGTCGAAGGTGTCCTTCAGCGCCTGCAGGTACCGGCCGTCGGCACTGTCCCGGAAGGCCGCGCCCAGCTTTTTGCCGTCCCCCACCGCGAGCACCGAGTACGGGGGCACGAGCGGTTTGTTGTCGACCAGTATGGCGTCGCCCGCGGCCCGGATCGCCGACAGGGCCGTCAGCCGCTGCCCGTTGATCGCGATGGCCTCGGCGCCGGACTCCCACAGGCCGTTGACGACGCGCTGCATGTCCCGGTCCCGGACCCGCCCGGTGTCGGAGAACCCGCTGGACTCACGGGGTCCGCCGCCGCCCTGGGCGCTGTCCTTCGCGTCGTCCACGACGACCTTCACGCCCGGCCCCTGCACGGGCGTCGCCCCGGAGAGCAGTGCCACCAGGCGGCCCTGGTCTCCCCCGTGTTCCTGCAATGCCTCGCGCTGGCGCCGGCTCACGTCGTCGCGGACCTTCTCCACCTGGGTCTCCAGGTCGTCCGCCGCCGATGTCTCCGCGTTGATCCGGTCGATGAGTTCCTGCCGCTCCTTGGCGAGGACCGGAGCGGTCACCCGTGCCTGGGCGGCGCCGAGCGTGACGACCAGGGCGGCCAGGACCAGGCAGGCCGCGAAGCCCAGCCGCGCCCTGAGCGTACGGGGTGTCCCGGCCCGCCCGTCCGCCGCCCGGCGCGCGGCCGCTTCGGCGTAGCCGTCGTCCAGGCTGTGCTCCATCACGTTGGTCAGCAGCAGCATGGACGCGTCGGGGCGCTTGGGCGGCGGGGCCGTGCTCCGACCGGGGGGCTGCTGCGACATGCCGCACATAGTCGCATGTCGCGGCGGCTTACGCCGAATGGCCCCACCGATGGTTCGCCGGACCGCGTCCGGGTGAACGGTGCGGCGCCGGGACGGGCGGTACGTTCACCCGTCCCGGCGCCCCGGACTCAGTTGCCCGCGCTGTCCACGACCGCCGCCCACTCGTCGAGCAGCGCCTGCGCGGACGCGTCGTCGGGTCCTTCGGCCCACAGATGGGTGACGGCTTCGGCCGGGTCGGGCAGCACCATGACCCAGCGCCCGTCCGCCTCCACGACCCGTACGCCGTCCGTCGTGTCCACGTCCCGGTCGCCGGCCGCCTCCACGACGCGGCGCATCACCAGGCCCTTGACGGCCCACGGGGTCGCCAGGTCGCGGCGCAGAACGTGGGCGTGCGGGATGCGGGCGTCGATCTGGCTGAGCGTGAGCTGCGTCCTGGCGACGAGCCCGATGAGCCGGACGAACGCGGCCGTTCCGTCGAAGACGCTCGCGAATTCGGGAACGATGAAGCCGCCGCGCCCGTCTCCACCGAAGATGGTGCCTTCCTCACGCCCCACCCGGGTCAGGTCGTCCGGCGACGTGGTCGTCCACTCGACCTGGGTGCCGTGGTACGCGGCGACCTGCTCGGCGACCCTGGTGGTGGTCACCGGCAGCGCCACCCGCCCGCTGCGGCGTTCGGCGGCGACGAGGTCCAGCATGACCAGCAGCGCCCGGTCGTCCTCCACGATCCGGCCCCGCTCGTCGACCAGCGAGAGCCGTTCGCCCACGGGGTCGAAGCGGACGCCGAAGGCCGCCCGAGCCGAGGAGACGATCTCGCCGAGGCGCACGAGGCCCTTGCGCCGGGTCTCGGCCGTCTCGGTCGGCCGGGATTCGTCGAGTCCGGGGTTGATGGTGAGCGCGTCCACGCCCAGCCGCCCCAACAGGCTCGGCAGCACGAGGCCCGCGCTGCCGTTGGAGGCGTCCACGACGACCTTGAGCTGGGCGTCGGCGATCCCGGTCGTGTCCACGTTCCGCAGGAGGGAGCCGGTGTACGAGTCGAAGACGCTGGACGGGAAGTAGATGTCGCCGATCTCGCCGGGAAACGCGCGCCGGTACTCCTGCCGGGCGTACACCCGGTCGAGCTTGCGCTGCCGGGCCTGGGAGAGGTCGGCTCCGCGCTCGTCGAAGAACATGATGTCGACGGAGTCGGGCACGCCCTGCGAGGTCCGGATCATGATGCCGCCCGCGCTTCCGCGCGCGGTCTGCTGCCGCGCCACCGGCAGCGGTACGTTCTCCAGGTCCCGTACGTCGATGGCGCTGGCCTGGAGCGCGGAGATCACGGCGCGTTTGAGGGCGCGGGCGCCGCGGGAGTGGTCGCGTGCGGTGGTGACCGTGGAGCCCTTCTTGAGGGTCGTGGCGTACGCGCCGGCCAGCCGGACGGCCAGTTCGGGGGTGATCTCGACGTTCAGGATGCCGGAGACGCCGCGGGCGCCGAAGAGGTGGGCCTGACCGCGGGACTCCCAGATCACCGAGGTGTTGACGAAGGCGCCGGCCTCGATGGTCTTGAAGGGGTAGACGCGGACGTTCCCCTGGATGATCGATTCTTCGCCGACGAGGCACTCGTCGCCGATGACCGCCCCGTCCTCGATCCGGGCGGCGCGCATGATGTCGGTGTTCTTGCCGACCACGCAGCCCCGCAGATTGCTGTGGTCCCCGATGTACACGTTGTCGTGGACCACGGCCTTGTGCAGGAAGGCGCCGCTCTTGACGACGACGTTGGAGCCGATGACGGTGTGCTCGCGGATCTCGACGCCGGCCTCGATCTTGGCGTAGTCGCCGATGTAGAGGGGGCCGCGCAGTACGGCATCGGGGTGCACGTCGGCACCTTCGGCCACCCAGACGCCGGGCGAGATCTCGAAGCCGTCGATCTCGACGTCGACCTTGCGCTCCAGCACGTCGGCCTGGGCCTTGACGTAGCTCTCGTGCGTACCGACGTCCTCCCAGTAGCCCTCGGCGACATAGCCGTAGATGGGCTTGCCTTCCTTCATGAGCTGCGGGAAGACGTCACCGGACCAGTCCACGGAGGCGTCGGCCTCGACGTACTTGAAGACCTCGGGCTCCATGACGTAGATGCCCGTGTTCACGGTATCGGAGAAGACCTGGCCCCAGGTGGGCTTCTCCAGGAAGCGCTCCACCTGGCCCTGCTCGTCGACGATCGTGATCCCGAATTCCAGCGGGTTGGGAACGCGGGTGAGGCAGACGGTGACCAGACCGCCCTTCTCCTTGTGGAACGCGATCAGGTCCGTGAGGTCGAAGTCCGTGAGCGCGTCACCGGAAATGACGAGGAAAGTGTCGTCCTTCAGTGCCTCTTCGGCATTCTTGACACTTCCGGCGGTCCCGAGCGGCTTCTCCTCGTTGGCATAGCTGAGCTCCATTCCGAGCTCTTCGCCGTCCCCGAAATAGTTCTTCACGAGGGAGGCGAGGAACTGGACGGTCACCACCGTCTCATTGAGTCCGTGCCGTTTCAGCAGCCGGAGCACATGCTCCATGATCGGCCGATTGGCGACGGGCAGAAGTGGCTTGGGCATGCTCGAGGTCATGGGGCGAAGGCGAGTGCCTTCGCCGCCAGCCATCACGACGGCCTTCATGTCGGAAACGTCCTCCTTGAGAGACGACGGTCAGCCGACTTCGCCCGTCAGGGGCAGCTTCTGTGTGATCAGCCGCGGGCCGGCGACGCTGCACGGCACCACATCAACGAGCTCAATCGGCTAGTGCATCCGCCTTGACGAGGCGGCGGACCTGAACCACGTACAAGATTCCTGCCCACCAATAGAGCGTTGTACCCCATCCTGCGAACGCCCATCCGAAAACGGTGGCCACCTCTGCCAGCCAACCATGCCCGTCGCTGAGCAGCAACAAGGGGAATGCGTACATGAGGTTGAACGTGGCCGCCTTGCCGAGGAAGTTCACCTGGGGCGGCGGATAGCCGTGCCGGCGCAGGATTCCCACCATCACGAGGAGCATCAGTTCGCGGGCGAGCAGGGCGATGGTGAGCCAGAGGGGCAGGATCTCGCGCCAGGTGAGGCCGACGAGCGTCGAAAGAATGTAGAGCCGGTCGGCGGCCGGGTCGAGCAGCCGGCCCAGGCTGCTGATCTGGTTCCAGCGTCGGGCCAGCTTGCCGTCGAGGTAGTCGCTGACCCCGCTGAACATCAGGACCAGCAGTGCCCAGCCGTCACTGTTGGGTCCGCCGAACTCGGGGCGGAGGATCAGCCACAGGAAGACAGGTACGCCCACCAGGCGCGCCATGCTGAGGATGTTGGGGATGGTGAGTACCCGGTCCGTCTGAACGCGGGTCTCCTGGACCTCCACCCGAGGGCCTCCTGTGTCAAGAACGTGCCAATGATGCCTCCTGACCCTACCCTCAGCCCCGGCCGGCGAACGCATCAGGGGTGCCGCGCGGGCCCGGAAACGCGAAAAAGCCCCGTGCCACAAGGGCACGGGGCTCTTCCAAAAGGAGTTCGGCGGCGTCCTACTCTCCCACAGGGTCCCCCCTGCAGTACCATCGGCGCTGAAAGGCTTAGCTTCCGGGTTCGGAATGTAACCGGGCGTTTCCCTAACGCAATGACCACCGAAACACTATGAAATTCTGAACAGAACCGGACATGGACACGGCTGTTCGTTATTTCAGAACCAACACAGTGGACGCGAGCAACTGAGGACAAGCCCTCGGCCTATTAGTACCAGTCAGCTCCACCCGTTACCGGGCTTCCACATCTGGCCTATCAACCCAGTCGTCTACTGGGAGCCTTAACCAATCAAGTTGGTGGGAATACTCATCTTGAAGCAGGCTTCCCGCTTAGATGCTTTCAGCGGTTATCCTTTCCGAACGTAGCCAACCAGCCATGCCCTTGGCAGAACAACTGGCACACCAGAGGTTCGTCCGTCCCGGTCCTCTCGTACTAGGGACAGCCCTTCTCAATATTCCTACGCGCACAGCGGATAGGGACCGAACTGTCTCACGACGTTCTAAACCCAGCTCGCGTACCGCTTTAATGGGCGAACAGCCCAACCCTTGGGACCGACTCCAGCCCCAGGATGCGACGAGCCGACATCGAGGTGCCAAACCATCCCGTCGATATGGACTCTTGGGGAAGATCAGCCTGTTATCCCCGGGGTACCTTTTATCCGTTGAGCGACAGCGCTTCCACAAGCCACTGCCGGATCACTAGTCCCGACTTTCGTCCCTGCTCGACCCGTCGGTCTCACAGTCAAGCTCCCTTGTGCACTTACACTCAACACCTGATTGCCAACCAGGCTGAGGGAACCTTTGGGCGCCTCCGTTACCCTTTAGGAGGCAACCGCCCCAGTTAAACTACCCATCAGACACTGTCCCTGATCCGGATCACGGACCCAGGTTAGACATCCAGCACGACCAGAGTGGTATTTCAACGACGACTCCACAACCACTGGCGTGGCCGCTTCAAAGTCTCCCACCTATCCTACACAAGCCGAACCGAACACCAATATCAAACTATAGTAAAGGTCCCGGGGTCTTTCCGTCCTGCTGCGCGAAACGAGCATCTTTACTCGTAGTGCAATTTCACCGGGCCTATGGTTGAGACAGTCGAGAAGTCGTTACGCCATTCGTGCAGGTCGGAACTTACCCGACAAGGAATTTCGCTACCTTAGGATGGTTATAGTTACCACCGCCGTTTACTGGCGCTTAAGTTCTCAGCTTCGCCACCCCGAAGAGCAGCTAACCGGTCCCCTTAACGTTCCAGCACCGGGCAGGCGTCAGTCCGTATACATCGCCTTACGGCTTCGCACGGACCTGTGTTTTTAGTAAACAGTCGCTTCTCGCTGGTCTCTGCGGCCACCCCCAGCTCAAGCAGCATGTGCTATCACCAGGAATGGCCCCCCTTCTCCCGAAGTTACGGGGGCATTTTGCCGAGTTCCTTAACCATAGTTCACCCGAACGCCTCGGTATTCTCTACCTGACCACCTGAGTCGGTTTAGGGTACGGGCCGCCATGAAACTCGCTAGAGGCTTTTCTCGACAGCATAGGATCATCCACTTCACCACAATCGGCTCGGCATCAGGTCTCAGACTTATATGCACGACGGATTTGCCTACCGTGCGTCCTACACCCTTACCCCAGGACAACCACCGCCTGGGCTGGACTACCTTCCTGCGTCACCCCATCGCTTACCTACTACCACCTTGGTTCGTCGGCTCCACCACTACCCTCAACTCCGAAGAGATCGGGCCGGCTTCACGGACTTAGCATTAATGGGCTCAGTACTGGGCGTTTCAAAGCGGGTACCGGAATATCAACCGGTTGTCCATCGACTACGCCTGTCGGCCTCGCCTTAGGTCCCGACTTACCCTGGGCAGATCAGCTTGACCCAGGAACCCTTAGTCAATCGGCGCACACGTTTCTCACGTGTGTATCGCTACTCATGCCTGCATTCTCACTCGTGAACCGTCCACAACTCGCTTCCACGGCTGCTTCACCCGGCACACGACGCTCCCCTACCCATCCCAGCCCCCGTTGGGGGTACATGCTGGAATGACACGACTTCGGCGGTACGCTTGAGCCCCGCTACATTGTCGGCGCGGAATCACTTGACCAGTGAGCTATTACGCACTCTTTCAAGGGTGGCTGCTTCTAAGCCAACCTCCTGGTTGTCTCTGCGACTCCACATCCTTTCCCACTTAGCGTACGCTTAGGGGCCTTAGTCGATGCTCTGGGCTGTTTCCCTCTCGACCATGGAGCTTATCCCCCACAGTCTCACTGCCGCGCTCTCACTTACCGGCATTCGGAGTTTGGCTAAGGTCAGTAACCCGGTAGGGCCCATCGCCTATCCAGTGCTCTACCTCCGGCAAGAAACACACGACGCTGCACCTAAATGCATTTCGGGGAGAACCAGCTATCACGGAGTTTGATTGGCCTTTCACCCCTAACCACAGGTCATCCCCCAGGTTTTCAACCCTGGTGGGTTCGGTCCTCCACGAAGTCTTACCTCCGCTTCAACCTGCCCATGGCTAGATCACTCCGCTTCGGGTCTAGAGCGTGCAACTCAATCGCCCTGTTCGGACTCGCTTTCGCTACGGCTTCCCCACACGGGTTAACCTCGCTACACACCGCTAACTCGCAGGCTCATTCTTCAAAAGGCACGCAGTCACGACATGCAAGCAAGCTTGCATGCGACGCTCCCACGGCTTGTAGGCACACGGTTTCAGGTACTATTTCACTCCGCTCCCGCGGTACTTTTCACCATTCCCTCACGGTACTATCCGCTATCGGTCACCAGGGAATATTTAGGCTTAACGGGTGGTCCCGCCAGATTCACACGGGATTTCTCGGGCCCCGTGCTACTTGGGTGTCTCTCAAACAAGCCGCTGATGTTTCAGCTACGGGGGTCTTACCCTCTACGCCGGACCTTTCGCATGTCCTTCGCCTACACCAACGGTTTCTGACTCGTCTCACAGCCGGCAGACCGTGAAAGAGAGATCCCACAACCCCGCATGCGCAACCCCTGCCGGGTATCACACGCATACGGTTTGGCCTGATCCAGTTTCGCTCGCCACTACTCCCGGAATCACGGTTGTTTTCTCTTCCTGCGGGTACTGAGATGTTTCACTTCCCCGCGTTCCCTCCACACTGCCTATGTGTTCAGCAGCGGGTGACAGCCCATGACGACTGCCGGGTTTCCCCATTCGGACACCCCCGGATCAAAGCTCGGTTGACAGCTCCCCGGGGCCTATCGCGGCCTCCCACGTCCTTCATCGGTTCCTGGTGCCAAGGCATCCACCGTGCGCCCTTAAAAACTTGGCCACAGATGCTCGCGTCCACTGTGCAGTTCTCAAACAACGACCAGCCACCCACCACCCCATCCCAACCGGGACGAGTTCACTGGGGCCGGCAACCGAAGGACGACCATGACGGCCGCACCTTCAGATACCCAACAGCGTGCCCGACCCGACCCGTTACTTGTTCACGTTCCACGCCGAAGCAGTACTAGTGACAACCAACTTGCCGTGCCGAGTAGTCAACGTTCCACCCATGAGCTGACCACCGTCGGACGTTTGCCGACGTAGTGGCTCTGGACCCCCGAGAGGGTCTAGATGCTCCTTAGAAAGGAGGTGATCCAGCCGCACCTTCCGGTACGGCTACCTTGTTACGACTTCGTCCCAATCGCCAGTCCCACCTTCGACAGCTCCCTCCCACAAGGGGTTGGGCCACCGGCTTCGGGTGTTACCGACTTTCGTGACGTGACGGGCGGTGTGTACAAGGCCCGGGAACGTATTCACCGCAGCAATGCTGATCTGCGATTACTAGCAACTCCGACTTCATGGGGTCGAGTTGCAGACCCCAATCCGAACTGAGACCGGCTTTTTGAGATTCGCTCCGCCTCACGGCATCGCAGCTCATTGTACCGGCCATTGTAGCACGTGTGCAGCCCAAGACATAAGGGGCATGATGACTTGACGTCGTCCCCACCTTCCTCCGAGTTGACCCCGGCAGTCTCCTGTGAGTCCCCATCACCCCGAAGGGCATGCTGGCAACACAGAACAAGGGTTGCGCTCGTTGCGGGACTTAACCCAACATCTCACGACACGAGCTGACGACAGCCATGCACCACCTGTACACCGACCACAAGGGGGGCACCATCTCTGATGCTTTCCGGTGTATGTCAAGCCTTGGTAAGGTTCTTCGCGTTGCGTCGAATTAAGCCACATGCTCCGCTGCTTGTGCGGGCCCCCGTCAATTCCTTTGAGTTTTAGCCTTGCGGCCGTACTCCCCAGGCGGGGAACTTAATGCGTTAGCTGCGGCACCGACGACGTGGAATGTCGCCAACACCTAGTTCCCAACGTTTACGGCGTGGACTACCAGGGTATCTAATCCTGTTCGCTCCCCACGCTTTCGCTCCTCAGCGTCAGTAATGGCCCAGAGATCCGCCTTCGCCACCGGTGTTCCTCCTGATATCTGCGCATTTCACCGCTACACCAGGAATTCCGATCTCCCCTACCACACTCTAGCCTGCCCGTATCGACTGCAGACCCGGAGTTAAGCTCCGGGCTTTCACAACCGACGCGACAAGCCGCCTACGAGCTCTTTACGCCCAATAATTCCGGACAACGCTTGCGCCCTACGTATTACCGCGGCTGCTGGCACGTAGTTAGCCGGCGCTTCTTCTGCAGGTACCGTCACTTTCGCTTCTTCCCTGCTGAAAGAGGTTTACAACCCGAAGGCCGTCATCCCTCACGCGGCGTCGCTGCATCAGGCTTTCGCCCATTGTGCAATATTCCCCACTGCTGCCTCCCGTAGGAGTCTGGGCCGTGTCTCAGTCCCAGTGTGGCCGGTCGCCCTCTCAGGCCGGCTACCCGTCGTCGCCTTGGTAGGCCATTACCCCACCAACTAGCTGATAGGCCGCGGGCTCATCCTTCACCGCCGGAGCTTTCAACCTTCTCCCAGGAGGGAGAAAGTGGTATCCGGTATTAGACCCCGTTTCCAGGGCTTGTCCCAGAGTGAAGGGCAGATTGCCCACGTGTTACTCACCCGTTCGCCACTAATCCACCCCGAAGGGCTTCATCGTTCGACTTGCATGTGTTAAGCACGCCGCCAGCGTTCGTCCTGAGCCAGGATCAAACTCTCCGTGAATGTTTTCCCGTAATCGGGACCACACATCACGAGAGCGGAACGAACCGGGTCGGAATATGACCCGTCGTCCACTGCGTCCTCGCTGTGTTTTTTGCCTGCCCGATCCACAGGGGATCGCACAGGGCTTTCAAAGGAACCTCCAACCTGCCGTAGCAGGCCGGGGTATCAACATATCTGGCGTTGACTTTTGGCACGCTGTTGAGTTCTCAAGGAACGGACGCTTCCTTTGTACTCACCCGCAGAACACTTTCTGGGGCTTTCCTCCGGGCGCTTCCCTTCGGTCTTGCGTTTCCGACTCTATCAGACTCTTTCGTGTCCGATTCCCGGTCGAAGCGGGTCAATCATTTTTCCGCTTTCCAGGTCTTCGCTTTCGCGCTTTCCCTTTCGGCGAGATCCGACTCTATCAAACCTTTTCGCTTCCCCTGACCGGCCCCCCGCAGACATGCGGGTGCCCGATTTCGGGTTAGGGTTTGGGCTCAAAAGCCGCCGCCGACCCCCGACTCAATGTCGCGTTGGGGCCAGGCAGGAGTACGACAGTACAGGCAACCGGGAGTCGAGGCAAATCGTTTCCGGTGCGCCCCTAGGTCCTCGAACCGTCAGGACTCGGGCGGAACCGTGACTTCTTATGTCTTACGCTGCTGAGCAGTACGCCGTCCTTCGACCCAGCCGCGGCGGCACCTTCGAAGCTCCACTGGGAGGCCCCCATGACCACCGTGACGTCCCCTCTTGCCGGACGCGCCATCGGGCTCGCCGCCGTACCCGACCCGGTCTTCTCCGGGGCGATGGTCGGCCCCGGCACCGCCATCGACCCCGTGCGCGAGCCCTCCGAGGCGGTCGCCCCCGTCGACGGGATCATCGTCTCCCTCCACCCGCACGCGTTCGTCGTGGTCGACAGCGAGGGCCACGGCGTGCTCACGCACCTCGGCATCGACACGGTCCAGCTCAACGGCGAGGGCTTCGAGCTGCTCGTGAGCAAGGGCGACACCGTCACCCGCGGTCAGGGCATCGTCCGCTGGAACCCCGCCGCCGTGGAGGAGGCCGGCAAGTCCCCGGTGTGCCCGATCGTGGCCCTGGAGGCGACGCCCGACTCCCTCGGCGAGGTCGTCGAGTCCGGCGATGTCGCGGTCGGCGCCACGCTGTTCGGTTGGCAGTAACGCGATCGGCGCAGTGAAGGCCGACTGGATATCCACCACCGCGGAGGCAACGGCCACCGCACGACCGGAGACGGGTGAAATGGAGACAACGCTGCGAGGCGTAGGCGTGAGCCACGGTGTGGCGATCGGCGAGGTACGGCACATGGGCACCGCGGTGCTCGAACCCCCGGCCAAGCAGATCCCGGCCGACGAGGCGGAACGCGAGCAGGGGCGGGCCCGCCAGGCCGTGGAGGCCGTGGCCGCCGACCTCGTCGCGCGCGGCAACCTGGCCGGTGGCGAGGCCCAGCACGTGCTGGAGGCCCAGGCCATGATGGCCCAGGACCCCGAGCTCATGGCCGATGTGGAGCGCCGCATCGCCGTCGGAAGCACGGCCGAGCGCGGTGTGTACGACGCGTTCGCCTCCTACCGCGCGCTGCTCGCCGGTGCCGGCGAGTACCTCGCGGGCCGGGTCGCCGACCTCGACGACGTCCGCAACCGGATCGTGGCGCGCCTGCTCGGTGTGCCGATGCCGGGCGTGCCGGACAGCGACGAGCCCTATGTACTGATCGCCCGCGACCTCGCCCCCGCCGACACGGCGCTGCTGGACCCCGCGCTGGTCCTCGGCTTCGTGACCGAGGAGGGCGGCCCGACCAGCCACAGCGCGATCCTGGCGCGGGCGCTCGGGGTGCCCGCCGTGGTGGCGCTGCCCGGAGCCGGTGAGCTGGCCGAGGGCACCACCGTGGCCGTGGACGGCAGCACCGGCGAGATCTTCGTCGAGCCGAGCGCCGAGAAGCGGGCGGAGCTGGAGAGCGCCGCCGCCGCGCGCAAGGCGGCGCTGTCCGCCTCGACCGGTCCCGGCGCCACGTCGGACGGTCACAAGGTGCCGCTGCTCGCCAATGTGGGCGGTCCCGGCGATGTGCCGGCGGCCGTCGAGGCCGGTGCGGAGGGCGTGGGGCTCTTCCGGACCGAGTTCCTCTTCCTGGACGACAGCAAGCAGGCGCCGTCCGAGGAGAAGCAGGTCGCCGCGTACCGGGCGGTCCTGGAGGCGTTCCCCGAGGGCCGGGTCGTCGTGCGGGTGCTGGACGCCGGGGCGGACAAGCCGCTCGACTTCCTCACCCCGGCCGACGAGCCCAACCCGGCGCTGGGTGTGCGCGGGCTGCGCAGTCTGCTGGACCACCCCGACGTGCTGCGTACCCAGCTGACCGCGCTGTCGAAGGCCGCCGAGGGGCTGCCCGTCTACCTCGAGGTCATGGCGCCCATGGTGGCCGACCGGTCGGACGCCAAGGCGTTCGCCGACGCCTGCCGTGCGGCCGGGCTGAACGCGAAGTTCGGCGCGATGGTCGAGATCCCGTCCGCGGCGCTGCGGGCGCGCTCGGTGCTCCAGGAGGTGGAGTTCCTGTCGCTGGGCACCAACGACCTGGCGCAGTACACCTTCGCCGCCGACCGTCAGGTGGGCGCGGTGTCCCGGCTCCAGGACCCGTGGCAGCCGGCTCTGCTGGATCTGGTCGCGCTGTCCGCCGAGGCGGCCAGGGCCGAGGGCAAGAGCTGTGGTGTGTGCGGTGAGGCGGCCTCCGATCCGCTGCTCGCGTGTGTGCTGACGGGGCTGGGTGTGACCTCGCTGTCGATGGGCGCGGCGTCGATTCCGTATGTGCGGGCCACGCTGGCCAAGTACACGCTCGCGCAGTGCGAGCGGGCCGCGTCCGCGGCGCGTGCGGCGGACACCGCCGACGAAGCGCGCCGGGCCGCGCAGGCGGTGCTGTCGGGCGAGTAGTCCGCGGCCGGACGATGTGGGGTGAAGGGGCTTTCCGCCGGTGACCGGCGGGAAGCCCCTTCGTCCTGTCAGCGGTGCTGTTCGGGTGCGTCGGCTCCGATGTCGAATCCGGCGCGGTACTCCACTCCGGATTCGGGGGCGACGGGTTCGCCCGTGTCGGCGTCGGTGCAGTAGGCGCTGAACACCTCGGCCTCGGTGAGCGGGACGAGGCTGCCCCGGCTGAGCCGCCAGCCGTGGACGCGGTCCGGGGCGCCCGGGGTGCTGGTGCGCAGGACGACTCCGCCGTGGCTCTCCAGGGCGATGCCGACCGCGAGCACGCTCACGAACTCGGCGCCCTCCCCCGTGTCGAGCCGGGCGGGGCCGTGCGTGGCCCGGTCGGTGTGCAGGGCGGCGAGCAGCTGTTCGTGTTCCGTGGGGGTGCTGCACACCAGGTGGTGGGTGCCGGGGCCGGCCGCTTCCAGGGTGCGTTGCAGGAGGTGGGCGGCGCGGTCGAAGGCGGCGCAGCCGATGTCCTGGCCGCAGTCGGCGCAGTCGCCGAGGCCGGCCAGGAGCATCGTGGCGTACTCCCAGGTGGCGCGGCGGGCCGCCCGGCCGATGAGCAGCGGGATCAGCGCCTTCAGGGGTTGTCCGTCGTAGGTGACGGTGGCTCCGCAGGCGGCGATCTCGGCGGTGAAGCGGCTGCGGGCGGCCGGGGTGTCCGGGGCGATGCCGGCTTCCGCGCAGTACTGCGCGTACTCCTGCGGGTCGAAGAGGGCGAGCGTGGTGTGCACGCCCTGGGCGGTGAGGGTCCGGAGCAGGGCTTCCACCTGTTCCAGGTAGACCCGGTGGTCGTCGAAAACGAAGGTGCGGTAGCGGCGCATGGCCGCGAAGTCCTGTTCGTCGGCCAGCAGGCCGATGGTGGTGGGTGCTTCGCGGCGCAGCGTGCGTCGCATGGTGAGGGTCGGGGTCCGTCCGTGGACGGTGGTCCGCTTGTTGCCGGTCTGCGCCATGATCTCCCCCAGTGCGCTGTCGAACATTGCTCACTCAGAGTAATCACGACCACTGACAGTGGTGGGGTCAGCGGCGTCGGCGGGCCAGTTCGGCGTAGAAGCGGAGGAGGTCGAGGTTGTCGACCGAGCCGGGGTTGACCGCCTTTTCCAGGGCGGTTCCCTGGAGGAGGCGCTTGACCGGAACCTCGATGCGTTTGCCGGTGAGGGTGTGCGGGATGCCGGGGACCTCGATGACCTCGTCCGGGACGTGGCGCGGCGAGAGGTTCTCGCGGATGGTGCGCTTGATGCTGTCGCGGAGTGCGTCGTCGAGGGTGGCGCCTTCGGCGAGGTGGACGAAGAGGGGCATCCAGTAGCCGCCGTCCGGTTCCTCCAGGCCGATGACGAGGGATTCGCGGATCTCGGGGAGGCGTTCGACGGCTTCGTAGATGTCGGCGGAGCCCATGCGGACGCCCTGCCGGTTGAGGGTGGAGTCGGAGCGGCCGTGGATGACGACGGAGCCGTGGTCGGTGAGGGTGATCCAGTCGCCGTGGCGCCAGACTCCGGGGTACACGTCGAAGTAGCTGTCGTGGTAGCGGCTGCCGTCGGGGTCGTTCCAGAAGCGGACCGGCATGGAGGGCATCGGCTGGGTGACGACGAGTTCGCCGACCTCGCCGGTGAGCGGTTTGCCGGCCGGGTCCCAGGATTGGAGGTCGGTGCCGAGGCAGGCGGCCTGGAGTTCGCCGATGTGGACGGGAAGGGTGGGCACCGCGCCGGCGAAGCAGCTGCAGACGTCGGTGCCGCCGCTGACGGAGGCGATCCACAGGTCGTGGGCGAACTCGTCGTGGAGCCAGCGGAAGCCGTCCGGCGGGAGGGGCGAGCCGGTGGTGGCGACGCACTGGACGCGGGAGAGGTCGAGGTCGCGTCCCGGGTGGATGCCGGCCTTGCGGCAGGCCATGACGTAGGCGGCGGAGGTGCCGAAGAGGGTGGCGCCGGTCTGTTCGGCGACGCGCCACTGGGCGCTGATGTCGGGGTGGCCGGGGCTTCCGTCGTACAGCACGAGGGTGGTGCCGGTGAGGAGGCCGGAGACGAGGAAGTTCCACATCATCCAGCCGGTGGAGGTGTACCAGAAGAAGCGGTCCTCGGGGCCGAGGTCGCAGTGGAGACCGATCTGCTTGAAGTGTTCGAGGAGGATGCCGCCCTGGGACTGGACGATGGCCTTGGGCAGGCCGGTGGTGCCCGAGGAGTAGAGGACCCAGAGCGGGTGCTCGAAGGGGACCTGCTCGAAGACCGGTTCGGTGTCGGCGGCGGTGAGGGCGGCCCATTCGAGGGTGCCTTCGGGGGCGTCGGTGCCCAGCAGCGGGATGTGGACGACGGCGCGGAGGGTGGGCAGTTCGCGGCGGAGTTCGGCGACGGTGTCGGCGCGGTGGTGTTCCTTGCCGCCGTAGCGGTAGCCGTCGACGGTGAACAGGACGACGGGTTCGACCTGCTGGAAGCGGTCGAGGACGCTGCGGGCGCCGAAGTCGGGGGCGCAGGAGGTCCAGACGCCGCCGACGGCCGCGGTGGCGAGGAAGGCGACGACGGCCTGCGGGATGTTGGGGAGGTAGCCGCTGACGCGGTCGCCGGGGGTGACGCCGAGGGCGCGCAGTTCGGCGGCGAGCGAGCCGACCTGGCGGCGCAGTTCGGACCAGGAGGTGGCGGCCTGGGTGTGGGTCTCGTCGACGTGGAGCAGGGCGGGGGCGCCGGCGCGCAGGGGGTCCTCGGCGGCGCGCAGCGCGTGTTCGGCGTAGTTGAGGGTGGCGCCGGGGAACCAGGTGGCGCCGGGCATCGAGCGGTCGCCGATGACCTGCTGGTACGGGGTGGAGAAGCGTACGTCGAACCATTCGGCGACGGCTTTCCAGAAGGTGTCGAGTTCGTCGACGGACCAGCGGTGCAGACTCGCGTAGCCGCCCTCGGCCGGGGCTCCGTGGTGTGCGGCCGCCCAGCTCTGGAATCGGGTGACGGCGGCGGCCGCGACGCGGTCGGGGCCGGGCTGCCACAGGGGGGCTTCGTCGGCTGCTGAGGTCATGGGGGCGACTCCTGGTGTGACGGGTACGCGGTGTGTGCGCAGGTCGCGCGCACGGGCGGGGTGTGCGCGTGAGGCGATGCAACGGACGATGCCACGTGATCGTCTTTCGCACCAGGGTGGCCCGTACATGGTTCGGTGCCCGAGCAGGTGGGCCGGCCATGTGCGACGCGGGGTGAACGGGAGTTGAACGGCGCCTGTCGGCGGCCGGGCGGGTGGCAGGGTGAGCGGCATGAACGGTCGTGACCTGGTGCGCTCGGTGAAACTGATGGGTTCGAGGCGGGGGCTGCGTACGGTGCGCTCGGCGTGGCGCCGGGCGCGCGCGGACGCGCGGGCGCTGCCGGGGCGCGGGGCGGAGCGGGCGCGGGTGCCGGGTCCGGTGACGGGGGCGGAGCCGGGGCCGGGGGGCGGGGTGGTGCGGTTCGCCCGTTCGGAGCTGCGTATCCGGGTGGCCGTGGGCGGGGCGGTGTTCTGGGGGTGGGACGGGGCGGAGCCGCTGCCGTCGTACGCGTTGCCGGGCGAGGCGCCGGACGCCGATCCGCGGGCGGTGCTGGAACCGGGTACGGACGGTGGCTGGCAGGTGGTGTCGGAGCGGCTGACGGTGGCGGTGTCGCGGCACGGGGCGGTGGAGCTGCGGACGCCGGGCGGGGTGGTGCTGCGCCGGGAGCTGCCGCCGCGCTGGTGGGAGCCGGTGGGGGGCGGGGCGGCGCGGTGGGTGCAGCGTGCGGAGGTGCCGGCGGACGCGCGGTTCTTCGGTCTGGGCGGGCGGGCGGCGGGGCCGCGGCTGCGGGACGGGTCGTACGCGCTGTGGAACACCGATCCGGGCGGGCGGTTCGGGCCGGGTGACGATCCGCTGTATCTGACGATGCCGGTGCAGGTGGTGGTGTCGGACGCGGGGACGCTGCTGGTCTTCCACGACAACACGTGGGCGGGCCGGGTTTCGCTGCGGGAGGGGTCGGAGGGCGCGGGTTCGGGGCATGACCGGCCGGGCGTGTCGGAGGTGCGGATGGAGGGGGGTCCGCTGCGCTGCTGGGCGGTGGCGGGGACGCCGGCGCGGGTGCTGGCGGGGTGGTCGGCGCTGACGGGGGCGGCGGCGGTGCCGCCGTCCTGGGCGCTGGGGCCGCAGCACGCGCGGTGGGGTTTCGGGTCGGCGGAGGCGGTGCGTTCCATTGCGGCGGGGTATCGGGAGCGGGGGCTTCCGCTGTCGGTGCTGCATCTGGACATCGACCACTACGACGGGCACCGGGTGTTCACGGTGGACCGGGAGCGGTTCCCGGATCTGCCGGGTCTGGCGCGGGAGCTGCGCGGGTACGGGGTGCGGCTGGTGTCGATCGTGGACCCGGCGGTCGCGGTGGCCGGGGGGAACGAGGTCTACGAGGCGGGGCTGTCGGTGGGCGGTTCGGGGGCGTTCGTCCGGGACGCGCGGGGGCGTGCGGTGCGCGGGGAGGTGTGGCCGGGGGTGTGCGTGTATCCGGACTTCACCGATCCGGATGTGCGGGTGTGGTGGGGAGAGTGGTACGCGGAGCGGCTGGCTCAGGGGTTCTCCGGGGTGTGGCACGACATGAACGAACCGGTGTCGTTCGCGGCGTTCGGTGATCCTTCGCTGCCGCGTTCGGCGCGGCACTGCCTGGAAGGGCGGGGCGGGGATCACCGCGAGGCGCACAACGTGTACGGGCTGGCGATGGCGCGGGCCGGTTACGAGGGCCTGGCCCGGCTGCGCCCCGAGGAGCGGCCGTTCCTGTTCTCGCGGTCGGGGTGGGCGGGGATGCAGCGGTACGGGGGTACCTGGTCGGGTGATGTGGCGACGGGCTGGCCGGGGCTGCGGGCGTCGCTGGCGCTGGTGTTGGGGCTCGGATTGTGCGGGGTGCCGTATTCCGGGCCGGATGTGGGCGGGTTCGACGGGTCGCCGTCGCCGGAGCTGTATCTGCGGTGGTTCCAGCTGGGCGCGTATCTGCCGCTGTTCCGTACGCATGCGGCGATCGACGCGGGGCGCCGGGAGCCGTGGGAGTTCGGGGAGCCGGTGCTGTCGGCCGCGCGGGAGGCGCTGGTGGAGCGGGAGCGGCTGCGCCCGTACTGGGTGACGCTGGCGCGGCTGGCCGCGTCGACGGGGGCGCCGTACGCGCGTCCGGTGTGGTGGTCGGAGCCGGGTGACCGGGCGTTGCGGGACTGCGAGGACGCGTTTTTGCTGGGCGAGGCGCTGCTGGTGGCCCCGGTGCTGGAGCCCGGGGTGGTGCGGCGCGCGGTGCCGCTGCCGCCGGGGCACTGGTACGACACGGTGAGCGGGGCGGTGTACGAGGGGCCGGGGCAGGTGGTGGTGGAGGCGCCGCTGTCGCGGGTGCCGGTGCTGGCGCGGGCGGGGTCGGTGATTCCGGTGCGGGGTGCGGACGGCGGGGTGGAGCTGGAGGTGTGGGCTCCGGTGGAGGGGCGCGGCGGGGGCGGGGTGGTGGTTCCGGACCCGGGTGACGGCTGGGAGCCGGTGGTGGTCGAGCGGTATGTGACCCGGCTGGAGGGCGGCCGCGTCGTGGTGGAGCGGGAGGGCGGGGGCGAGGCGGACCGCCCGGTGCGGGTACGGGGCGGGGTGGCCGAGCGGTAGGGGGCGGCTCGGCGGAGGCCGGGGGCTCGTGGGAAGCCGGGGGCGCCGAGCAGAAGCCGGGTGCGCTGGGCAGAAACCGGGTGCGCTGGGCAGAAGCCGGGGGCGCCGGCGTAAGCCGGGAGGTCCGGCGGAAGCTGTGACATCCGGCGGAAGCCGGTTGCTCGTGGGAAGCCGGGGGCTCAGTTGTAGTGGCCCGTGAACCAGCGGTGTGCGGCCTCGGTGTGGAGGGGGAAGGCGAGCGTGGCGGGGGCGGTCAGCAGGGTGTGGCCGGAGGTCTCGTCGGTGGGGGCGGACGGCGGGAGGGTGTCGGCCGGGCGCTCGGGAAGCAGGCCGAACAGCAGGAGGTGTCCGTCGGGCGAGCTGAGGGCGTCGGCGAGGCGGACGTCCTCGGCGCTGGCCGCGATGCCGGTCTCCTCGCGCAGTTCGCGGACGACGGCGTGCCGCCAGTCCTCGGCGTGGTCGATGAAGCCGCCGGGCAGGGCGAGGCCGCCGCGCGCGGGTTCGATGGTGCGGGTGATGACGACGAGGCCGGTGGTGTCGCCCCGGCGCACGGGGAGCAGGGCGACGGCGACCGGGAGCGGGTTGCGGTAGGCGGTCCGGCCGCAGGCGGCGCAGGTGCGGGGCCAGGTGTCGGGGGTGGGGAGCCGGGTGTACGGGGCTCCGCAGCCGGGGCAGTGGGAGTGGGTCACGGGCTGCTCCGTCTCCTCGGGGGCGCCGGGTGGCCGGGCGCGGACACGCGCGGACTGTACCGGATCGCCCGCCGGGCTCCCCCGCGCATTGGAAGATGTGCACATGACAGGTATCGCGACCGCTCTCCGTGCCCCGGCGGCCAGTGCCGCCGCCCTGCTCGCCCTCACCGCCACCGCTCCGGCGGCGCACGCGAAGCCCGAACCGAAGGCGCCGGAAGCCTTCGTGTCGCTGCGCTCGGTGGACCCCACGATCATCCAGGAGATGCGCTACCCCACCGCCCACACCTTCATGGGCGGGCCCGTGGACGGCTACCGCCAGCCCCTCTGCATCCTGACCCGGCCGGCCGCCGAGGCCCTGCGCCGCGCCCAGCGGGAACTGCTCCGGCAGGGCTACTCGCTGAAGGTGTACGACTGCTACCGCCCGCAGCGGGCCGTGGACCACTTCGTGCGGTGGGCGAAGGATCTGGACGACGAGACGGTGAAGGCCGAGTTCTACCCGCGCGTGGACAAGTCCCGGCTGTTCGCGGACGGGTACATCGCGGAGCGGTCCGGGCACAGCCGGGGCAGCACGGTGGACCTCACGCTCGTACGGCTGCCGGCCGCGCCGACCCGGGCGTACCGTCCGGGCGAGCCGCTGGTGCCGTGCTACGCGCCGCAGACGGAGCGCTTCCCGGACAACTCGGTGGACATGGGCACCGGCTACGACTGCTTCGACACCCTCTCGCACACGGACGACCCGCGTGTGGGCGGGGTTCAGCGCGCCAACCGGCAGTTCCTCAAGAAGACGCTCACCGGCGCCGGCTTCGTGAACCTGGCCGAGGAGTGGTGGCACTACACGTTCCGGCCCGAGGCGTTCCCCGACACCTACTTCGACTTCCCGGTGGCCCGCAGGTCCGTCGCCGGACACGGAACGGGGCACTGAGCCGGCCGCCGCGCACGGAACGCGCCGTGCGCGGAACGAGCGGCCGGGACCACCCCCGTGGGTTCCGGCCACCCGTTCTCCCTCTCGGACGCCGCACGGCCGTTTCCGGTTGCGGGGCGAGCGATTACGGTGCCGGTATGTCACAGCAGACGTTCGAGTCGTACGAAGAGTTCTGGCCGTACTACGTCGCCATGCACTCGCGGGCCGCGACGCGCTGGGTGCACCTCACCGGCACGCTGACGGGGCTCGCCCTATCCGCGTACGGGCTGGCGCGCGGCCGCAAGCGGTATCTGGCCGCGCTGCCGCTCATCGGCTACGGCACGGCCTGGCCCGCGCACTTCCTGATCGAGAAGAACAATCCGGCCACCTTCGGACACCCGGCCTGGTCGCTGCGCGGCGATGCCCAGATGATCCGGATGATGCTGGCCGGGCGGGACCACGAACTGGCGCGGACCGCCGAGAAGTGGCTCGCGGAGAACGGGGGACTCTAGGTCGTCACCGGCTCGCGGGGGCGGTCGGCGCGGGCCAGGGCGTGTTCGACGACGGACACCAGCACGTCCCGCGCCGAGGAGCGGTTCCGCGCGTCGCACATCAGGACCGGCACCTCCGGGTCCAGGTCGAGCGCCGCCCGTACCGTCGCCTCCGGGAACCGTTCGGCGCCCTCGAAGCAGTTGACGGCGACCGCGAACGGGATCGCGCGGCGCTCGAAGTAGTCGACGGCGGCGAAGCAGTCCCGCAACCGCCGGGTGTCCGCGAGCACCACCGCTCCCAGCGCGCCCTGGGCCAGCTCGTCCCAGAGGAACCAGAACCGGTCCTGGCCCGGTGTGCCGAACAGGTACAGCACCAGGTCCTCGCGGAGCGTGATCCGGCCGAAGTCCATGGCGACGGTCGTCGTGGTCTTCGCCTCGACGCCGTCCAGGTCGTCCACCGGACGCCCCGCCTCGGTCAGCCGCTCCTCCGTGCGCAGCGGCCGGATCTCGCTGACCGCGCCGACCAGGGTGGTCTTGCCCACGCCGAAGCCGCCCGCCACCAGGATCTTGAGGGTGACGGGCTCCACGGGCCGCCTGCCGCGGCTAGAGCGCCCGAAGGCCATTGATCACCTCACGGAGAATGTTCACGTCCGGCAGCTCGGCCGGCGGAACGGGACGGGTCACGTGCACCAGTTCGTCGTCGACGAGATCGCCCACCAGGACCCGCACCACCCCGACGGGGAGGTCCAGGGAGGAGGCGAGTTCGGCGATCGACTGCGGCAGCGCACCGCAGAGTTCGAGGATCTCGACGTGTTCCGGGGAGAGCAGCTGGTCGCTGTCCGGATCGTCGGCCGCGGGTTCGGGGACGACGATCGCGATCAGGTCGAGCCGGTGGCGCGACCCGCTGCCGGTGCGTCCGCGGGTCATCGCGTAGGGGCGGACGACGGGCCCCGCGTCGTCGTCGTACCAGTGGGGGGTTCGCGGGCTTTCCGGGGTCTGCGGTGAACCGGGCGACGCGGCGCTCATGGCGTCCGCTCACCCCCCGGAGGGCAGACCGGTCGTCCGGGGCGCGTTGGCCAGGTGGGCGCCGACCCGCTTGACCATGAGCGTCATCTCGTACGCCACCTGCCCCACGTCCGACTCGGACTCGGCCAGGACCGCGAGACAGCTGCCGTCGCCGGCGGCGGTGACGAAGAGGAACGCCTCGTCCAGTTCCACGACGGTCTGGCGGACCCTGCCCACCTCGAAGTGGCGTCCGACGCCCTTGGCCAGGCTGTGGAAGCCGGAGGCGACGGCGGCCAGGTGCTCGCCGTCCTCGCGCGTCAGGTCCTTGGACGCGCCGGTGGGCAGGCCGTCGCTGGAGAGCACCAGCGCCTTGCGGATGCTGGCGACGCGCTCGACGAGTTCGTCGAGGAGCCAGTTCAGTTCGCCGGACCCCTGGCGTGCGGAGCCGGATGCGGTGGCGTTCGGTGCGGTCATGGACCGTCCCCTCCCGGAGTGGTTCCTGGTGCTGTGTCGCCGGGGCCGGTCAGGTCCTCGGCGTTCTGCAGGCGGCCGCGCTGCCAGCCGCGCTGGAGCGAAGCCATACGGCTGCGTACCTCGTCCGCGTCCCGCTCGATGTCGTCGTCGCCCCCGGCGGGGGCGGGTCGCGTCGTACGGGTGTCCGGCGCGTCGCGCAGTTGCGGGACGAGGCTGGCCTGCCGGACGCGGCGGGGCAGGCCGCCCACGGTGTCCGGGGCGGGTTCGGGCCTGCGGGGCGCTTCCGGTTGCTCGGAGCCGGGGTGGGCGCGGCCGCCCCGGTCCACGCGGCGGCCGTGGTCGGCGACGAGGGTGGGCGGGCGGCGGCGCCGGGGCAGCGGCCCGGCCCCGGCCGGGTGCAGGGCCCGTACACCGTCGTCGTCGGCCTGCTGGTGCTGTTCGCGGTCGCCGTCGCGGCGCAGCGCGCGGGCGCGGAAGATGCCGCCGCGTTCGCTCTCGGTGTCCTCCAGGTCGGGCACGCCGTCGAGTACGGGGTCGAGCCCGGAGCCGGTGACCGCTTCGAGGAGCGGGTCGCGGGTGAAGTCCAGCGGCTCGTCGCCCTCCAGCTCGACGGGGCCGTTCAGCAGGGCGGGGTCCATCAGCCCGGTCGGGACCGGGGAGAGTCCGCCCGGCCGGCCGGGCACGGTGTCCGGGCCCGTCTCGGGGCGGCCCGCCGCCGCGCCGGGCCTGCTGCTGGCGATGGCCTTCTCGGACCGGCGGTCCAGGCGGAAGCCCGTACCGTGCGATTCGGGGGCGTCGGTGAGGAGCGTCGCGGGGATGAACACGACGGCGGTGGTGCCGCCGTACGGGGAGGGCTGGAGGGAGACGCGGACGTTCTGGCGCTGGGCGAGCCGGCTGACGACGAAGAGGCCGAGGCGGTCGGTGTCGGACAGCTCGAACTCGGGGGTCTCGGCGAGCCGGAGGTTGGCGTCCAGGAGGACGTCCGGGGCCATGCCGAGTCCGCGGTCGTGGATCTCCAGCGTGAAGCCGTTGGCGACGCGTTCGCCGTGCACCTGGACGGCGGTGTGTGGCGGCGAGAACACCGTGGCGTTCTCCAGGAGTTCGGCGATCAGGTGGGTGAGGTCGGCGACGGCGGGGCCGCCCACGCCGATGCGGGGCAGCCTGCGGACCTCGATGCGCTCGTAGTCCTCGACCTCGGCGACGGCGGCGCGCACCACGTCCATCAGTTGGATGGGCTTGCGCCACTGCCGGGAGGGGGCCGCGCCGGAGAGGATCACCAGGCCCTCGGCGTGCCGGCGCATGCGGGTGGTGAGGTGGTCGAGGCGGAAGAGGTCGGCGAGTTCGTCGGTGTTCTCGGTGCGTCGCTCCATGGCGTCCAGGAGCGTCAGCTGGCGGTGCAGCAGGACCTGGTTGCGGCGGGCGAGGTTGACGAAGACCTCGGAGACGCCGCGGCGCATGTCGGCCTGCTTGACGGCGGCCTCGACGGCGGCGCGCTGGAGGGTGTTGAGGGCCTGGCCGACCTGGCCGATCTCGTCCCGCTCGTACTGGAGGTGCGGGGACTCGGTCTCGACGTCGATCTGTTCGCCCGCGGCGAGGCGGCGCATCACGCTCGGGAGGCGTACGCCGGAGACCTCGTGGGCGTCCTTGCGGAGCCGGGAGAGGTCGCGGACGAGTTCCCGGCCGATGCGTACGGAGACGAAGACGGAGACGAGGAGGGCCAGGAAGCCGAGGACGCCGGCGATGCCCGCCTTGATGAGGACGCCGTAGCCGGCCGGTTTGCCCCGGTCCCGGAGGCGGTTGTTCATCTCGGTGGAGTCGTTGGCCAGCCGGTCCAGGGCGGCCGGGGCGACTTCCTGCCAGCGGGCCGCGTCGGCGGTGCGGGGGCCGGTGGTGGGCCCCTTGCCGATGATCTTCTCCTCGGCGGAGCGCAGCGGTTCGCTGTCGGGGCCCTGCCAGTACTCCTGGACGCGGCGGCGCTCGGCGGCCGGGAGGGGGTCGAGGTTGGTCTCGTAGAGCATGCCGCGCTGGGCGACGAGGTCGGATATCCGGCGCAGCTCCGGGGCGGTGAGCCGGCCGGCCAGCAGGCCCGAGGCGACCAGGGCGTCCTCGCGGGCGAGCATTTCGCGGGCGCGCGATAATCCGGTCAGGGCGCGGAACTGCTGGTCCATGGAGGCGTTCCCCATGGTGCGCAGGCCGGACAGGAATCGGTAGGTCGGGTCGATCAGCCGGTTGTAGTAGGCCATGGCCTTGAGCCGGTCGATGGTGCGTTTGTCGACGGAGTCGCGCAGCGCGCCGAGCCCTTCGGCGGCGCCGAGAATGGTGTTGAGCTGGTTCTCGGCGGTGGTGCCGAGCGCGTCGCGGATGTCCTTCTCCTTGGCGCTCCTGCTGACTTCGGCCACGACGCGGTCGGTGGCGGCGCGCCGGCGGCGCAGTTCGGGCAGGGCGTCGGACGCGCGCGGGTCGGCGAGGAAGACCAGGGTCTGGCGGCGCTCGCTCTGGATGACCCGGACGGTGTCCTCCAGGGGGTGGCCCACCTTCTCCACCACGGCGCTCGCGCTCAGCAGCTTCCCGGCCTCGCGGCCGGTGAGATAGGTGGTGAATCCCCAGAGGGCGGTGAGGGAGACGAGCGGCACCACGAGCAATGCCACGATCTTCCTGCGGATGGACTTTCCGCGAAAGCGCATGGCCTCTCCCAGGTCATCCCCTCCGGGTCGGGGATGGGCTTCGTCAACAAACGGCGCGAGCCTACTACTGACGCACAGACAACTCGAAGACGTGTCCGGACGATTTTCGGCCGCCTTACCGGGAGTTGACCATGGCTTGTCCCGGTATTCCAGGAGATGAAATTCACGAAAGCGACAGAAGAGCCCCCGAGGAGTGGCACGTTCCTTCACATCCCGGTTGGCTGGAATTCTTCGTTTCGTGACGGGTGTGCGGAATCTTCCCCACCGGTCACTCGTCTGTCTGTACGGGGGTAGAGGGGCTGACGGGGCACGCTCGGGCGGACGGGACGGACCGTCCGCGTAAAAAGGGTGTATGCCGGGCAGCAACCCTGAAGTAGGACAGCGGTGGGAGTGAAGGGTCTTGGACACACAGGAGCGTGGGGGCGCGGTGGACCGCACGGGGGATGTGGGCGAGCGGGAGCGGGCCGTGCCGCGGCAGCCGCTCTGGATCGAGGAGCCCGCGCTGCGGCGGCGGATGCCGGACCCGGTGCGGACGGCGGCCGTGCGCGCGGTGCTCGTCATGGCGCTGACGATGATTCTGGCGATGGTGGCGTTCCTCACCGCGCTCGCCGGGTCCTGGCTCTCCTTCCCGATGGTGCTGAGCGGGGTGGCGAGCACGGTGGTGGCGACCTGGGCGGTGCTGGACGTCTGGATCACCCGCCAGGTGTGGAACCAGCGCAACGGCGTGGTCTCCGAGCCCAGCAGTTCGGCCCGTGCCCTGCGCCGCGAGCGGCGCAGGGCGAAGCGGGCGGCCCGCGCCGCGCGGCGGGACGCGGGGCGGATAGGCCGGGGCGGCGGCGCGGAGCGCCTCTCGCGGGCCTGACGCGCCGCTAGGGAGCCGTACGGGGCTCCGCCGCGGTCTCGGCCGCGTCCGGGGTTCTGGGGGCCGGGGTGGCCCGCTTGAACATGCGGGTGGCGGTGATCTCGCCGTGCACCGTATCGCCGCCGGGGTCCTGCTGCGGCAGTCCGGGGCGCAGGTGCTCCTCGACGCTGATGTACTTCAGTCCGGCCCGCAGGTCCGCGTCGTTGCGCAGCCGGATGACGAGCGGGAACTCCGCGAGGGCCGTCGTGTCGAACAGGCCGGTGGTGTACAGCAGCTGTACGCCGAGCGCGTCGGCCACCGCACGCTGGAGTTCCAGCAGATAGGTGGCGTTGGCCCGGCCGATCGGGTTGTCCAGGAAGAGCGTGCCCGCGTGGCGGTGCTGGGCCCGGTCGCGGCCCCGGTCGTTGCTGCGCAGGGCGGCCATCGTGCAGTACAGGGCGATGGCGGCGGTGAGGAGCTGGCCTCCGGAGAAGACGTCGCCCATCTGCCCCACGGGTACGCGCTCGGCCCGCAGCACGGCGTCCGGCTTGAGGATCTCCACGGCGATGCCCTTGGGTTCGAGGGCGGCCTGCACACCGCGCAGGAGCAGCGCCATGCCGTCCCGGCGCAGGTCGGAGTTCTTCCGCAGGGCGGCCCTGGTGGCCTCGTCGATGACGACGCCGAGCCGTTCGGTGAGGGTGGCCTGGTCGGGCTCCTCGAAGCGGATGCGGAGGAACTCCTGCCCGGACCACTCCCCCAGGCCCTCGGGGAGCCGGGAGAGCCGCTGGGCGGAGCGGAGCGTGGTGAGCGCGGACTCCACCAGGCCGCGCAGCCGGTCCACGATGGAGTCGCGGTTGCGTTCCAGCTGGGCGAGCTCGTCGGTGAGGACCCGCAGCCGGGGCGCGAAGGCGGCGGCCCACTTCTGCGCGTGCTCGGGGAGCGCGGCGGCGGGCAGTTCGCGGATCTGCTGCCGGGCGGGGGTGCGGACCTGCTCGTAGCGGGTGGAGTTGGCGTGCCGTACGAGGACGTCGCTCGCCTCCCGTACGGCCGCTTCGGCGGCGGACAGGTCGGCGGCGCAGCCGCGCAGGGAGCGGCGGGCCTCGGCGGCGGACCGGCGGGCCTCCTCCAGGCTGCCGGGGTACGGCTCGGGGTCCTCCGGGTCGTCCTCGGCGCCGTGGTCCCTGAGCAGGTCGCGCAGCAGGGCGGCGGTCTCGTCGAAGCCGCCCGCCGCGTCCTCGGCGGCGCGGTGGGCGTGCAGCAGTTCGGCGTGGGCGGCGCGGGCGGTGTCCAGCGCGGCGGTCGCGGCGGCCAGTTCGGCGGTGGCGGTGCGCAGGAGGGCCTGGGCCTGTTCGGCGTCGGCGGGCACCCGGTCGTCGGGCAGTTCGGTGTGCAGGCTCTCGCCGTCCGCGGGGGCCAGGCGTTCGGCCTCGCCGCGCAGCCGGCCGAGCTGCTCGCTGGCGGTGGAGGCGCGGGTCTCCAGGAGCTGGACGAGGGATTCGGCGCGGGCGGCGGCGGCCTGCCGGGAGGGGCCGTCCGCGCCGTCGGTGCCCTCCAGGAGCTGGGCGGCGCGGGTGCGGACCTTGTTGGTGAGGCGGTCCAGTTCGGCGAGGGCGGCGCTCTCGTCGCTCTCGGCGCGGGCCTGTTCGGCGCGCAGGTCGGCGCCGACGCCGACCTTCTCGTACAGCTGGGAGGCCGCCCGGTAGGCCTCGCGCAGGGTGGGCAGGGCCTGGCGGGGGGCTTCTCCGTCCGGCTCCGGGAGGTGTTCGGGGGCGCCGGCGATCTCGGCGCGTTCGGCGCGCAGGGCGCGGGCGGTGCGGCGGGCGTCGTCGGCGGCGCGCTGGGCGGCGCGGCGGTCCTCGTCGGCGGCGCGGGCGCGCTCCAGGCAGACGGTGGCGCGGGCCTCGCACTCGGCGGCCTCGTCGGTCAGTTCGCGGAGCTTGGCCTGCCAGCCGGCCCGTTCCCGCAGCCGGAAGGCGAGTCCGGCGAGGGCGTCGGCCACCCGGCGGGCGCGCTGGGCGGCCTCCTGGCGCTCGTCGCGGACGCGGGCGGTGTCGGCGGCGGCCTCGTCGGCCTCGGCGCGGACCGTGCGGGCCTCGGCGAGCGCGGCTTCGGCGGTCTCGGCGGCGAGGCGGGCGGTGTCGGCGGCCCCGGCCAGTTCGGCGAGCATGCCGGGCGGGCAGTCGGCGCGCCAGGACCCGATCCGGGCGGCCAGCGCGCGGTCGGCGGCGAGGCGGGCGGCGAGCACCCGGATGTCCTCGTCGCGGGCGGCGGCCCGGCTGCGCAGGGCGTGGCGCTCCTCGTCGGCGGCGTGTTCGTCGTGCATGGCCGGGTTGGGCGGTACGAGGAACACGTCCTCGGCGCCGCCGCCGCTCGCGCCGGTGTCGGGGACGGGGGCGAGGAGGGCCGCGGCGGTGCCCACGGCGACGGCGGAGCGGGGCAGCAGGGCGGCGGCGCCGAGCACCTCGCGGGCGCGGGCGTGGGCGCCGGGGTCGGTGATGACGACGCCGTCGACGAGTTCGGGGCGGGCGGCGAGGACGGCGGCGTGGTCGGCGGGGGCCACGGCCTGGGCGAGGTAGCGCCAGCCGGGCAGGGCGGGGATGCCCTGTTCGCCGAGGTACTCCACGGTGGCCAGGACGTCGGGGCCGGGGGGCAGGAGGCCGCCGTCGCCGAGGGCGCCGAGGATGCGGGCGTCGTCGGCGGCGGCCGTACGCAGTTCGAACAGGCGTCGTTCGGCGGTGGCGACGCTCTGGTCGAGGAGGTCGCGCAGTTCGTCGGCGCCGCGGTCGAAGTCGTCGGCGGCCAGCGGTCCTCCCCCGTCGCGGGGGTGGGCGGCGGTCGTGGTGGGGGCGCTCTGTGCGGCCGGTTCGGTGCCGTCCGGGGCGGCGGGTCCGGTGCCGGGGGCCTCGTCGCCGCGGTGCGGGTCGTCGTCGGGGCGGTGCCGGTCGTCGGCGGCGGCCTGGCGGGGCCGGGGGACGCCGCCCGTGGGGGCGGCGGGCAGTCCGAGGAGTTCGGCGAGCCGGGGTTCGGCGGCGATCGACTCGGCGGCCCTCAGTTCGGCCTCGTACGCCTGCTCGGCGGCGCGGGCGGCGTCCGCGGCGCGGGCGGCGGCGAGTTCGGCGCGGCTCTCGTCGGCGGTGGCCTGCCTGGCCCGGTCGGTGGCGGCCCCGGCGGCCTCGCGGGCGGTGTCCCAGGCGGCGACGGCGGCCTGTTCGGCGTCGTTGGCGGCGAGGGCGGCCCTGGCCGGGTCGGCGTGCGGGGCTGTGTCGTCGAGCCAGCCGGCCCGGACGGCTTCGGCGGTCTCCTGCTCGACCTCGGCCAGGCGCTGGCGCAGATGGCCGGCCTCGCTGCGGGCGCGCTGGGCCTCGGTGGCCGCGGTGGTGGCGTCGCGGTGGGCGGTCTCGCCGGCGTGCTGGAGGGCGTCGGAGCGCTCCTCCTCCTCGTTGGCCCGGTTCTCGCCGGCTTCGGCGGCCTCGTGCAGGGCGCGTACCAGGTCGGCGGCGGCGCGGGCGCGGGCGGCGAGGGCGGGGGCGGCGTCGCGTTCGGCCTCGCGGATGGCGACGGCGACGCGGGCGGAGCGGTCGGCTGCGGCGCGGTGGCGCAGGACGGCTTCGGCGGCCTGCCAGGCGGCGTGCAGGGTGCGGGCGTCGCCCAGTTCGCGGCGCTGGGCGGCGGCGCTCTTCTCGGCGGCGGTCAGGGCCAGCGACGCGTGCCGGTAGGCGAGTTCGGCGGAGATCAGCGCGTTGTGCCCGCGGGTCTCCTCGGCGCCGGTGACGGTGTGGGCGGCGCCGGTGACCTGCTGGGCCAGTTCGGCGGCGCGGCCGCGTTCCTCGCCGGCGCGGGCGGAGAGGCGGCGGGCGAGGGTGCGGGTGCGGCGTTCGGCTCCGGCGTGGATGTCGCGGGCGCGGGCGCGGCCGGTGGCGGCCTCGACGATGCGGCCGAGGAGGTCGACGGAGCCGGCGGTGAAGTCGCGTTCGGCGGTGAGTTCGGCGCGGCGGCCGAGCTTGTTGCCGAAGCCGCTGACGAGGTCGGCGAGGCCGTCCGTGTCGCGGGTGTCGGTGACGGCGCGCAGCAGCAGGTCGGTGAAGTCGGAGTCCTTCTTGACCGCGAAGAGGCCGGCGGCCTCGCCCTCGTCGGCGTTCATCTCGCGCTGGTAGCGGAAGAGTTCGGGGTCGAGGCCCAGTTCGCCGAGGTGTTCGTTCCAGCGGTCGTGGATCTCCTCCCAGTGCACGTCGAGGTGCTGGTAGAACTTCCCGGCCTCGGTGAGGGCGTCGCGGAAGCCCTTCATGGTGCGGCGCCTGCCGCGGGCGCCGGAGGCTCCTTCGGCGGGGCGGCCGACGGCGGTGGACTCGGCGACGGGCAGCGAGTCGAGCCCGAGTCCGGGGCCGGGCCGGAAGGAGTACCAGGCCTCGGCGAACTTGCGGGGGTCGTTGGAGACCTGGCGGCCGCGCCACTCGCTGACCTTGCCGACGACGACGCACTCGCCGGTCAGGGTGTGCTGCCACTCCAGGGCGACGTGGCCGCAGTCGTCGGCGAGCAGGAACTTGCGCAGGACGCCGGAGCTGGCGCCGCCGAGGGTGTTGCGGTGGCCCGGCAGCATCACCGAGAAGATCAGTTTCAGCAGGACGGACTTGCCGCCGCCGTTCTCCAGGAAGAGGACGCCCGCGGGGGCGGGGCGCCTGGGCGGGCCGACCGGCTCCTCCTCGAAGAACTCCGCCTGCGCCGGAGCCGGGCGGGGCACGGGTTCGCCGACGCCGCGCAGGTCGAGCACGGTGTCGGCGTAGCGTGCGCCGGCCGGTCCGATGGAGTAGAGGCGGACGCGGGACAGCTCGTACATGGCGGCGGACTCTCGTCGTTCGGGAAGCGGTGGGAAGACGTCGGTGGGGGTCGGGCCCGGCGGCGGTCAGCCGTGGAAGGGCAGGCCCGCGTCGGCGGCCAGTTCCAGGTCGTCGGGGTCGGGGGGCGGCAGCAGGGTGGCGCTGCCGTCGGTGACGGGGACGACGCCCAGCTCCAGGAGTTCGGCCATGGCGGCGCCGCCGGCCATGTCCCGGACCTGGAGCTGGTAGCGGGCGGTGGTGCGGTACGTGCCTCCGGCGTCGTCGCCGGTGCGCTGGAGGAAGCCGGAGTCGGTGAGGAAGGCGACGGCCTTGCCGATGATGCCGGTGGTGGAGCCGGCGAGCCGGCGGGCGTCCTTGGTGGCGCCGGTGGCGCTGCGCCGGGCGTAGACGCGCCAGCCGGCTTCCAGGCCCGGTGCGTCGCTGGCCGGGTCGGTGTTGTCGCCCTGCTGCTCGGCGCGCTCCTCCAGGCGGTGGCAGGCCTGGCGGACGAAGGCGTCGACGCCGTTGACGGTGATCCGCCCGATGTAGGCGTCGTCGGCGAGGTCCTCGGGGCGCGGGAAGGCCATGGCGGCGACGGCCAGATGGGCGAGGCCGTGCAGGAAGCGGTCGGCGCTGTCCGACGAGGCGCGTCGCGCGTAGTCGCCCATGCGGACGGCGAACACGGAGTCCTCGCCGGCGGTGACGGCCATGCCGGCCCGGGGGGAGACCTCCAGGACGATGAGGCCGAGGCCGGTGGCGACGGCGTCGGCGAGCCGGGCGAAGGCGGGGTCCTCGCGGTAGCGGCGCAGGAGTTCGGCGTACTCGGCGTCGCGGGCGGGCAGCAGCTTGGGCTGGAGGCCGAAGGCGACGAGCCTGGCGGCGTCGGCCGCGTCGGCCGGGGTGACGGCGGCGGTCGCGGGCGCGGGCCGGTCGGGTGCGTGGGCGGGCCGGTCGGCGGGCTCGCTCCACGCGTCGGTGTGCTCTGCGCGGTGGTCGCTCACGACACGGGCTCCTCGGTGCGGAAGGTGCGGACGGTGCTGCGGGAAGTGCTGGGCGAAGCAGGACGAATGGGTCCGCGGAGGGCGGCTGCGGTCCGGGGGACGCGGGGCGCGGGGGTCACGGCGCCTCCGAGCGGTCCGCGGCCATTCCGGCGGCGTCGAGCAGGGCGGTGCCGACGATCAGGTCGGCGCCGCCGAACTCCTCGTCGTCGAGGGGGGTTCCGTCGTCCACGGAGAACAGCAGGCGGCGCTCCCCCTGGCGGTAGGCGGTGCCGACCGGCGGGCTCGCCGCGTGGACGGCGAGCAGGGCGACCAGGTAGGGCAGGTCGGGGTCGCTGCGGCGGGCGTCGGCCAGCAGGCCGGACAGCCGGCGCGGCGCGTCGTGCTCCAGGTCGAGCAGTTCCATGGCGGCGGCCAGCTGTTCCTCGCTGAACCGGCTGTCGTCCGGGGTGGCGATGAGGTCGGGCTCGGGCATCTCGGCGCCGAGGTGCTCGCGGGCCGGCGGCGGGCTGAGCAGCAGGTCGACCAGGTCGCCCACCCGGACGGACGCCGGGGTGCGCAGGCCGGTGCCGTGGGCGAAGAAGGCGTCGGTGGCGCGGCCGGCCTGTTCGACGGGGAGCGGCAGCAGCGGACCGAGGAGCTGCCCGTACAGGTCGAGTCCGGTGCGGGCGGTGGGTGTGGCGAACGCCTGCCGGTCCTGTTCGGCGCGGAAGAGGGGGCCGGCCTCCAGCAGCCGGGACTGGAGCTGGGTGTGGCGGCGGATGCAGTCCTTGACGATGTCCACGAGTTCGGCGGCGCGGCGCTTGTGCTCGGGGTCCTCGGCCTCGTCGCGGGCCTTGCGGATGTTGGTGAGGATCGCGTTCTCGTGGCGGTAGCGGTCGGCGACGTGGTCGAGCGCTTCGGCGATCATGTCGGGAACGGCGTTGAGCCAGTCGACGGCGCGGACGTTGCGCCGGGTGGCGTCGAGGGTCTTGCGCAGTGTTTCGGCGTACTGGACGGTCCGGTAGCGGGCCTGTTCGGCGGCGAGCTGGGCGTCGGCCAGCCTGCCCCGGCTGATCAGGACCTCCAGTTTGACCTCGGCGGCGATCTGGGCGCTGGTGACGTCCGTGTCGAGGGCGCCGACCAGGACGTTGACGGCCTCGTCGGTGGCGCGGAGGTAGACGCTGCCGCCGTGTCCGGGGACCTCCTCGATCAGCTTGAAGTCGTAGTCGCGGCGGATGTAGACGCCGTCGGGGCCGAAGGTGCCGTAGACGGCGCGGAATCCCCGGTCCACGCTGCCGACGTTGATCAGGTTCTCCAGGACCCAGCGGGCGACCCGTTCGTGCTCGGCGGCGGGGCGGGCGGGGGCCTGGGCGGCGACGCGCGGGAGCAGCCTGGTCACTATCTGGTCGTGGTCCGCGCCGGTGTCGAAGTCCATGTTCAGTGTGACGTGGTCGATCGCGGCGAGGGCGACCTCGGCCATCGCGTAGCCGCTGTACTCACCGGCCAGGTTCGCCTTGCGGACGTCCAGGTCGTGCAGCGGCGCCGTGCAGGCGAGCGCGCGCAGCCGGCGGGACAGCCCCTCGTCGGCGGCCGGGCCCGGTGCGGGCCGCGGCCCCGCGCTGAGCTGGGGCGCAGCGTTGTCCGTGTAGGCAGGCGAAGTCACGGTGCACAGATTAGGTCCTCGGACTGACAACGGTCGAAACGGCGCAGAAGGGCCGTTCGGCCGGCTCGCCGTATCCGCCGCCGCCCGGCGTGCGCAGGACCAGTACGTCGCCCGCGCCGGCGTCCGCGCTGTCGCAGCCGGCCAGTTCCGTGACGCTGCCGTCCGCGCGTTCGATGTGCTGGCTGCCGAGGGCGCCCGGTTCGCCGCCGGCCATGCCGTACGGGGGCACCCGGCGGTGTCCGGTGAGCAGGGCGAGGGTGACCGGTTCGAGGAAGCGGATGCGGCGTTCCACCCCGCATCCGCCGCGGTGCCGGCCCGCTCCCCCGCTGTCCGCGCGGATGCCGAAGCTCTCCAGCAGGACGGGGTAGCGCCACTCCAGGATCTCGGGGTCGGTGAGGCGGGAGTTGGTCATGTGGGTCTGGACGGCGTCGGTGCCGTCGAAGTCCTCGCCGGCGCCGGAGCCGCTGGCCACGGTCTCGTAGTACTGCACCCGGTCGTTGCCGAAGGTGAGGTTGTTCATGGTGCCGGAGCCCTCGGCCTGGACGCCCAGGGCCGCGTAGAGGGCGCCGGTGACGGCCTGGGAGGTCTCGACGTTGCCGGCGACCGTGGCGGCGGGCGGGGCGGGTGCCAGCATGGAGCCGTCCGGCACCCTGATCTCCAGCGGGGTGAGGCAGCCGCTGTTGAGCGGGATGTCGTCGGCGACCAGGGTGCGGAAGACGTAGAGCACGGCGGCCATGACGACGGACTTCGGGGCGTTGAAGTTGCCCGGCTGCTGGGGCGAGGTGCCGGTGAAGTCGATGACGGCGCTGCGGGCTGCCCGGTCCACCGTGAGGGTCACCTCGATCACGGCGCCGTTGTCCGTCTCGTACCGGTAGTGGCCGTCGTCCAGTCCGGCGATGATGCGGCGTACCGACTCCTCGGCGTTGTCCTGGACGTGTCCCATGTAGGCGTCCACCGCCTCGGGGCCGAACTGGTCGGTCATGGCGCGCAGTTCGGCGATGCCCTTCTCGTTGGCGGCGATCTGGGCGCGCAGGTCGGCGAGGTTGGTGTCGGGGTCGCGGGAGGGGTACGGGGCGGTGGTGAGCAGGGCGCGGGTCTCGTCCTCGCGCAGAGTGCCGTCCCGGACCAGGAGCCAGTTGTCGAAGAGGACGCCCTCCTCCTCGACGGTCCGGCTGAAGGCGGGCATGGAGCCGGGGGTGATGCCGCCGATCTCGGCGTGGTGGCCGCGCGAGGCGACCAGGAATCTCAGCGCGGGCGCCTCGCCGCCCTCGTCGAACACCGGGGTGACGACGGTGACGTCGGGCAGGTGGGTGCCGCCGTGGTACGGGTCGTTGATGGCGTAGACGTCGCCGGGGCGCATGGTGCCGGCGTTGCGGTGGAGGACCTCCTTGATGGACTCGCCCATGGAGCCGAGGTGGACCGGGATGTGCGGCGCGTTGGCGATGAGGTTGCCGCGGGCGTCGAACAGGGCGCAGGAGAAGTCGAGGCGCTCCTTGATGTTGACGGAGCGGGCGGTGTTCTCCAGGGTGACGCCCATCTGCTCGGCGATGGACATGAAGAGGTTGTTGAAGACTTCGAGCATCACGGGGTCGACGCGGGTGCCGACGGCCTGCCGGGCGGGGCGGGGGCGGGCGCGGGTGAGGACGAGGTGCCCGGTGGGGGCGAGTTCGGCCTGCCAGCCGGGGTCCACGACGGTGGTGGCGTCGGCCTCGGCGACGACGGCGGGTCCGGTGACGACGTCGGTGGCGCGCAGGTCCGTGCGGCGGTGGAGCGGGGCGTCCTGCCACCGGCCGTCCGCGAACATGCGGGTGGTGGCGTAGGGGCGCGGTGTGGTGGCGGTGCCGGTCTCCCGTTCGGGCGGCCGGTTCTCGGCGTGGCCGCCGGCCGTTCCGGTGGCCTCGACGGAGGCCGTCTCGACGACGAGGCGCCGGTCGGCGGTGAAGCCGTAGCGGGCGCGGTGCTCGCGGGTGAACGCCTCGGTCATGGCGGCGGCCGTGTCCAGGGGTACGGGCAGGCTCGCGTCGGTGCCCTCGTAGCGCAGCAGGACGCGGGCGCGGGTGGAGACGGCGTCCTCGGGGATGCCGTCGGCGCGCAGGTCGGCGCTCGTCCGGGCGGCGAGTTCGTCGCACAGCCGCCGTACGCGCTGTTCGGTGCCGGTGTCCAGGACGGCTTCGACGGACTGTTCGCGCATGGCGGTGGCGTCGGCGAGCCCGATGCCGTACGCGGAGAGCACCCCGGCCAGCGGGGGGACGAGGACGGTGTCGATGCCGAGGGCGTCGGCGACGGCGCAGACGGCCTGGCCGCCGGCGCCGCCGAAGCCGGTGAGGGCGTAACGGGTGATGTCGTGTCCGCGCTGGACGGAGATCTTCTTGACGGCGCCGGCCATGGCGAGGACGGCGATCTCCAGGAAGCCGGCGGCGGTCTCGGCGGCGGTGCGGCGGGTGCCGGTGGCGCGGGCGGCCTCGTCGGCGAGTTCCTCGAAGCGTTCGCGTACGACGTCGGCGTCCAGCGGCTGGTCGCCGTCCGGTCCGAAGACGGCGGGGAAGTGTTCGGGGCTGATGCGGCCCAGCATGACCTGGGCGTCGGTGACGGTCAGCGGGCCGCCCCTGCGGTAGCAGGCCGGGCCGGGTACCGCTCCGGCGGAGTCGGGTCCGACCCGGTAGCGCCGGCCGTCGAAGTGCAGGACGGAGCCGCCGCCGGCCGCGACGGTGTGGATGTTCATCATGGGCACCCGCATCCGCGCGCCCGCGACCTCGGCGCCGAGTTCGCGCTCGAACTCGCCGGCGTAGTGCGAGACGTCCGTGGAGGTGCCGCCCATGTCGAAGCCGATGACCCGGTCGTGGCCGGCCCGGGCGGAGGTGCGGACCATGCCGACGACGCCGCCGGCGGGTCCGGAGAGGACGGCGTCCTTGCCCCGGAAGTGGGCGGCCTCGCGCAGGCCGCCGTTGGACTGCATGAACATGAGCCGGATGCCGGGGAGTTCGGCGGCGACCGATTCGACGTACCGGCGCAGGATGGGTGAGAGGTAGGCGTCGACGACGGTGGTGTCGCCGCGCGGGACGAGTTTGATCAGCGGGCTGACCTCGTGGGAGCAGCTGATCTGGGTGAATCCGGCGGCCCGTGCCTCGGTGGCGACCGCCTGTTCGTGGGCGGGGTGGCGGTAGCCGTGCATCAGGACGACGGCGGCGCTGCCCAGTCCGTCGGCGCGGGCCTCGCGCAGCCGGGCGGCGACGGCCTCGCGGTCGAGCGGGGTGAGGGTGCGGCCCCGGGCGTCGATGCGTTCGGGGACCTCGATGACCCGGTCGTAGACGGCTTCGGGGAGGAGGATGCGCCGGTCGAAGAGGCGGGGGCGGTTCTGGTAGGCGATGCGCAGGGCGTCGCGGAAGCCCTCGGTGATCACCAGGACGGTCGGTTCGCCGCGCCGTTCGAGGAGGGCGTTGGTGGCGACGGTGGTGCCCATCTTCACTGCGGCGACGCGGTCGGCGGGGACCGGTTCGCCGGGTGCGAGGTCGAGCATCAGCCGGATTCCGGCGACGGCCGCGTCGCGGTAGCGGTCCGGGTCGTGCGAGAGGAGTTTGCGGGTGACGAGTCGCCCGTCGGGGCGGCGGCCCACCACATCGGTGAAGGTGCCGCCACGGTCGATCCAGAACTCCCAGCGCCCGGTCATGCCCCCATACTGGCCTGCCGCCGGTGATCACGGAACCGGGGCGCGGCGCGGGGCTGCGGGCCGGAGCGGCGCGCCCCCGACGCGCTGCACTCCTGCGGGGCCGGACGGGCCCCTCGTACGGACGGTGTCCGGCGGTTCAGACCGCCGGGGCGTCCGGGCCGATCCTGCTGCGTACGGCCGACTGGACCTCGGCCTCCTCGGCGGGGTCGGCGGCGAGCCGGCGCAGCCGTTCGGCCACCCGGAGGTCTCCGGTCTCGGCGTGCAGCGCGGCGACCTCGCGGGTCGTCTCCTCGCAGTCCCAGAGGCACTCGACGGCGAATCCGGTGGCGAAGGAGGGGTCGGTGGCGGCGAGGGCGAGGGCGGTCCTGCCGCGCAGCTGCGAGGAGGAGGTCTCGCGGTAGACGTGGCGCAGTACGGGGGCGGCGCAGGCGATGCCGAGCCGGCCGGCGCCGTCGACCAGGGCCCACAGGCGGGGGGCGTCCGGTCCGTCGCCGCGTACGGCGTCGCGCAGGGCGCCGAGCACCGCGGGGGCGTCCTGCGGGCCGCCGCGTCCGGCGAGCACCCCGGCCGCGGAGGCGCCGAGCGCGTCGGGCCGGCGGGCCCAGCGGCGGGCGCGGTCCACGGCCTCCTCGCCGCACATGCGCTCGAAGGCGGCGACGGCCGCGTCGGCGACGGTGCCCTCGTGGCCGGTGGCGGCGGTCTCGATCAGGTCGAGGACGACGGGGTCGCGGACCTCGGCGGCCAGGTAGTGGAGGGCGGCGCAGCGGGCGGCGTCGGGTCCGCTGCGGGCGGCCTCGACGATCTCGGCGCGGTCCTCGGGCCCGGCGACGGCGGCGAGGCAGCGGGCGGCCGGTACGTGCAGGGCGGTGCCGCGTTCGAGGCCGTGGCGGGCCCAGTCGAAGACCGCCTGGACGCTCCAGCCGGGGCGGGGGCCGCCGGGGCGCATCTGGCGCTGCCAGCGGTCGAAGGAGCCCTGTTCGGACGCGGCCCGGACGCGGGCGCCGACGGCCGGTCGCGGGTCGTCGGCCCACAGCCGCCAGGGGCGGGGCTCGTAGGCGTCGCGCACGGTGGCGGCCAGTTCGGCGCGGCCCCCGGCGTCGTCGGGGAAGCGGGCGAGCACGGGTTCGGCGAGGGAGCGCAGGCCCGTGTCGTCGTCGCGCAGCGCCAGCTCGTCCAGGGCCCAGGCCCAGTTGGAGCCGGTCGCGGCGTAGCGGCGCAGAAGGGCGAGGGCGTCGCCGCGGCCGTAGGAGGCGAGGTGGCCGAGGACGGAAAGGGCGAGGCCGGTCCGTGAGTCGTCCGTGTCGAGGTGGTCCTCGGGGTCGGTGAGGTGCCGCTCGATCTCCTCGATGCCGCCGTCGAGGTCGAGGTAGAGGCGTGCGTAGTAGAGGGAGCGGTTCTCCGCCTGCCAGTCGTGGCGCGGGTCGCTCAGGACGCAGTGGTTGAGCGCCGCCAGGGCCTCGGGGCGCGGGGCGGCGAGCGCGTGGAGCGTGCCGTCGCCGCGGCCTCTCTGCAGCAGGCCGAGCAGGGTGCCGCTCGGCGCTATGAACGGATCGAACATGGGGAAAGCCTCACATCAAGCTGTCGACGCAACCGGGACTGTGCAGTTCCACGCGCTCCGGGAATGAGCGCTGGGGCCCTAGGCCGCGCAGCAACATGTTTCGCCGACCGCCGTCTTCTGCCTGGTGTAGAGCATCTTCCTCTGCCTCTCGTCGGGTGGCCCGGATCGGGCCCGCGACGTCATGATGACCCAGCCATTTCGCCACCGCGACCACATTTACGACGAACCCGTTCAGTGGGCGCCGAAGAGTTCCAGCAGGTCGGCCTTGCCGAACATGCGTGCGGTGTCCACGGCGGAGGGTGTTCCGGTGGCCGGATTCGCACCCGCGTCGAGCAGGGCGCGGACCACGTCCGCCTCGCCCTTGAAGACCGCGCCGGCGAGCGGGGTCTGGCCGCGGTCGTTGGCCCGGTCCGGGTCGGCGCCGCGGGTGGCGAGGGCCGTGACGGCGGCGGTGTGCCCGTGGTAGGCGGCGAGCATCAGCAGCGTGTCGCCCCGGTCGTTGGTGAGGTCGGCGGGCACTCCGGCGTCCACGTAGGCGGCGAGGGCCTCGGCGTCGCCGCCGCGCGCCAGGTCGAACACCTTGGAGGCCAGCGCCACCACCTCGGGATCGGGGGTTTCGCTCATCGCGGGGCCGCCTTCCTTCGCTGTTCGGGCCGCCGCGGGCGGCCGGGAGGTGCACGGCGGGGGCCGTGCGAGTGAACCGACAGGGTACTGCCCGGACGGGCGTGCGGACCGGCACGGGCTCCGCGTCCGCCGGTCGAGTGGATAATCCGCCTTTTCACCTGAATGCGCCTTTTATCCTACGGACACTTGGGGTGAGCCTGGAAGGACTCATGGTGACCGTCCCCCCGACCAGGAGAACCACTCATGATTCTTTCCATGTCCGGCGTCGTCATCCTCGGCATCATCGTCTTCCTGTTCTTCAGGAAGGACGGGCTCAAGGCGTCGCACGCCCTCGTCACCGCCCTGTTCGGCTTCTACCTGGCCGGCACCGCCATCGCACCGAGCATCACCGCGGGCGGCGCGAGCCTGGCCGGCCTCCTGGGCGGAATCAAGTTCTGACCGTCCGCCCCCGCACCGGCCTTCGCGAGACACAGGAGACAGATGTGGCCCGGCGACCACTCCCCCGCATTCTGAGCAGCGGCGGCGCTTCGATCACTCGCGGTCGCGAGTTCGCGCGCACGGCCGCCGACAGCGCCACCGACGTACTCCATCCGCTGATCACGCTCACGCGCGGTCTGCGGCTGCTGGCCGGCGCGGGACGGCAGAAATGGGCCGCGACGCCCAAGGACCGGCGTGGTCCCACGCTGTTCCTCGTCGCGGCCTGCGTCCTCGTGGTGGCGCTCGCACCGTACGGGCCGCTGCTGGCCCTGGTCGCGGTGATGGGCGCCGCCGCCTGGACGGGACGGGACCGCACCCCCGTCCGGACGGGCCCCGACGAGGCGGAGACCGCCCGGCTGCGGGCCCTGTACGAGGCGCTCGTGCCGTACTTCGCCGCGACCGAGGACCCCGATCCGCTGTACCGCCGCGGCGGCGAGTGGGAGAAGGTCTTCAGCGACTTCGCGTTCGACGGCGACGGCCGGGTCTCACGGCTCCGGGTCGCCTACCCCGCGTACTTCACCGACAGCGAGCCCGAGTCCCGGTCCCGGATCGAGCAGTTGCTGCACGCCAAGTCCGGGCGCGGCCGGGAGTACCACTTCGGCTGGGACGAGGAGGGCAACCGGCTCCTGATGAGCGTGCTCGACGCGCTGCCCACCTCGCTGTCCGCCCAGCGCTTCGTCACCGCCCCCGGCGAGACGGTCCTCGGTTTCACGGACGAGGACGCCGTACGCCGCACCGTCCCGGTGAGCGACGGCGCCGGCAGCCGCGACGCGCCCGGCGTCGTCTGGCGCACCGGCGCCCGCTCCACCGAACCGCATCTGCTCGTCGCGGGGCAGCCCGGCAGCGGCACCACCACTCTGCTGCGGTCCATCGCCCTGCAGGCCCTCCAGCACGGCGACGTCCTGATCGTCGAGGGCAGCGGCACCGGCGAGTACGCCTGCTTCACCGGGCGCGAGGGCGTCCTGGCCGTCGAGTGCGGGCCGGCCGGCGCGCTGTCCACGCTGGAGTGGGCGGCCAACGAGACGGAGCGCCGGCTGATCGAGGCCAACCGGGCCCGGCAGGCCGGCGACCCGGTCCCCGAGGACTGCCTGCGGCCGCTGTGGATTCTGCTGGACCGGCCCAGCGCGCTCGCCCGGCCGGCCGGTGACGGCGCGCCCGGCCCGCAGGAACTCCTCCAGATCCCGCTGCGGCACGGCCGGGCGGCCGGTGTCGTCGTGGTGCTGGCCGAGGCGTTCGACCAGCTCGGCGGTCTCGGCGAGTCCGTCAGGACGCACACCAGGGCGCGGGTGGTCCTGGGCCACTGCTCCGCCGAGCAGATCGCCTCGGTGCTCGGCACCGGACCGCACACCACCCCGCCGCCGGACGCCCCGCCCGGCCGCGGCTACGCCCGCTTCGGCACCGGCCCGGTCCTGCGCATCCAGGTCCCGGCCACGCCCGACCCGTACGACGACGCCACCAGCGAGGCGCAGCGCGCGGCGGTGCTGAGCCTGCTGCCCGAGCGGCGCACGGCGTTCGAGGCGGGGGCGCCGCAGGAGCCGGCCCCGGTCGAGATGGCGGCGGCGCCCGCCGGGGTGGAGGCGGTGGCCTTCGGCGACTGAGCCGCCGCGGGCCCGCCGCCGTCCCCCCGCGCCCCGTCCCCCCGCGCCCCGTCTTCGCGGCTCCGCGTCCCCGCGGCTCCCCAGCTCCCCGGCTCCGCGGCTCAGGCGACGAACGTGCGGGGGGCCTCGGCGCCCGCGCCCGCTCCCGCGCCGACCAGGCGGGCGGCCTGGGCGAGCCGCTGGGCCGCCTCGTCCGCCACCGGGCCGCCCACCGTGAACGGCAGCCGCACGTACCCCTCGAATGCCCCGTCCACGCCGAACCGGGGCCCGGAGGGCACCCGTACGCCGACGCCCTCGCCGGCCACCGCGAGGCGCGAGCCGGAGAGGCCACCCGTGCGCACCCAGAGGGTCAGCCCGCCGTCCGGCACCGAGAACTCCCACTCCGGCAGCTCCCGGCGCACCGCCGCCACCAGCGCGTCGCGGTTGTCGCGGGCCTGCTCGCGGCGCAGCCGGACCGCGTCCTGCCAGCCCCCGGAGCGCATCAGCCAGTTGACCGCGAGCTGTTCGAGGACGGGGGTGCCCATGTCGGCGTACGCGCGGGCGGCGACCAGGCTGCGGATCACGTCGGGTGCGGCTCGTACCCAGCCGATCCGCATGCCCGCCCAGAACGCCTTGCTGGCCGAGCCCACGGTCAGGACCGTGCTGCCGGCCGGGTCGAACGCGCAGACCGGGCGCGGCATCTCCAGGTCCTCGTCGAGGTGCAGTTCGCGCATCGTCTCGTCCACCACCAGGACGGTGCCGGCCGCGCGCGCGGCGTCCACCAGCGCCCGGCGGCGGTCCTCGTCGGCCAGCGCCCCGGTGGGATTGTGGAAGTCGGCGACGACGTAGCCGAGGCGGGGCGCGGCATCGCGCAGCACCTGGCGCCAGCGGCCCAGGTCCCAGCCGCCGAGCCCCTCCTCCATGGCCACCGGCACCAGCCGGGCGCCCGCCTCGCGCATCAGCTGGAGGATGTTGGCGTAGCTCGGGGACTCCACCGCGATGCGCTCGCCGCGCCCGGCGAAGAGGTGGCAGATGGCGTCGATGGCGCCCATGGCGCCGGTGGTGACCATGATCTGCTCGGGCATGGTGGGGATGCCCTGGGCGGTGTACCGGTCGGCGATCATCTGCCGCAGGGCGGGCAGTCCGGCCGGGTAGTCGCCGTGCGTGTGGGCGTACGGCGGCAGCTCCTCCAGGGCGCCCTGGACGGCGCGGGTGAGCCAGGGTTCGGGGGCCGGCAGCGAGGCGCAGCCCAGGTCGATCATGGAGCCCAGCGCCTCGGGCGGCAGCGGTTCCAGGCCGCGCGCGGGCAGCGGGTTGCCCGCCGGGACGGCCGTCCAGCTGCCGGCGCCGCGCCGGGACTCCAGGAAGCCCTCGGCGCGCAGCGCCTCGTAGGCGGCGGCGACGGTGGTGCGGCTGACGGAGAGGGACAGGGCCAGTTCGCGTTCGGCGGGGAGGCGGGCGGCGACCGCGACCCGGCCCTCCAGGACGAGCAGCCGGATACCGTCGGCGAGGGCGCGGTAGGCGGGCGGGCGGCGGCTGCCGGGGCCGGCCGGCCGCTGCTGCTGGGCCTGGAGCTGCCGGGCCAGCTGGGCCGCCCCCACCGCCGAAGTCCACTGCGCCATGAGAATCAGTCCACCTTCCTTGAATTGGCCATGGTTGGTGGCCGATCACCTGCCACAGAGTGACATGGAGCAGTCCACAACCACCACTCCAGGGGGACCCCTTGTCCGAGACCGCCGTTCCGCAGGGGGCGCACCTCGTCCGACGGCTGGTCCAGCTGTACGCGGGGCTCGCCCTGTACGGGGCCAGTTCGGCGCTGCTGGTCGTCGCCGGTCTCGGTCTGGAGCCGTGGGGCGTGCTGCACCAGGGGCTCGCGGAGCTGACCGGCATCAGCATCGGCGTGGTGTCGATCATCATCGGCGCGATCGTGCTGCTGCTGTGGATACCGCTGCGCCAGCGGCCGGGTCTCGGCACGGTCTCCAACGTGTTCGCGGTGGGGCTCGCGATGGACGCGACGCTGGCGCTCGTCCCGGAGGCGCACGGTCTCGCGGTGCGGGCCGGGGTGATGGCGGCGGGGATCGTCCTGAACGGGGTGGCGACGGGCCTCTACATCAGCGCCCGGTTCGGGCCGGGCCCCCGCGACGGCCTGATGACCGGGATGCACCGGCGGACCGGCCGGTCGATCCGGCTGGTGCGCACGGCGCTGGAGGTGGCGGTCGTGGTCAGCGGGTTCCTGCTCGGCGGTTCGGTCGGGGCGGGCACGGTCCTGTACGCCCTGGCCATCGGCCCGCTCGCGCAGGTCTTCCTCCGTGTCTTCGCGATCCCGGAGCAGGGCTCCCCCGCGGCCGCCGGCTCCGGGCGCCGGCGGTCCATACTGCGTCGGTGACTTCCGAACGCCACCCCTACCTGGACCATCCCGCTCCGCTCGCCTTCGCCCACCGGGGCGGCGCGGCGGACGGCATCGAGAACACGGCGGCCGCCTTCCGCCGGGCCGCCGACGCCGGGTACCGCTACTTCGAGACCGATGTGCACACCTCGGCGGACGGCCGCCTGGTGGCCTTCCACGACGCCACGCTGGACCGGGTGACGGACGCCCGGGGCCGGCTGGCGGAGCTGCCGTGGAGCGAGATACGGCGGGCCCGGGTCGGCGGGCGCGAGCCGCTGCCGCTGTTCGAGGAGTTGCTGGAGGCGTTTCCGCAGGCCCGGTGGAACGTGGACGTCAAGGCGGAGGCCGCTCTGGAGCCGCTGCTGGCGCTGATCCGGGCGACGGACTCCTGGGACCGGGTGTGCGTCGGCTCGTTCTCGGAGGCGCGGGTCGCCCGGGCCCAGCGGCTGGCCGGGCCGCGCCTGGCGACATCGTACGGGGTGCGCGGGGTCCTCGGGCTGCGGCTGCGCTCGTACGGAATCCCGGCGGCGCTGCGGTCCGGGGCGGTGTGCGCGCAGGTGCCGGAGCGCCAGAACGGCATCCGGGTGGTGGACCGGCGCTTCGTGCGGGAGGCCCATGCGCGGGGGCTCCAGGTGCATGTGTGGACGGTGAACGAACCGGAACGGATGGCCGCGCTCCTGGACCTCGGCGTGGATGGCATCATGACCGATCACATCGGGACGCTGCGCACGGTGCTGAGCGAGCGGGGGGCCTGGGTCTGACCCGCCGGCCGCCGCCGTGCGGCCGGCGTCCGCACGGGGACATTCCAGGGGGCACCATGACGGCCGGGACCGCAGACACCACCGAGCCGGCCGACGGCGGGTCCGGCCCGGACGACGCGGCCGGGCGGCGCCGGGAGCAGCGCGGCTGGTACTTCTACGACTTCGCGTGCTCCGTCTACTCCACGAGCGTCCTCACGGTGTTCCTGGGCCCGTATCTGACGTCGGTCGCGAAGGCGGCGGCGGACGCGGACGGTTTCGTGCACCCGCTGGGCATCCCGGTCCGCGCCGGGTCGCTGTTCGCCTACTCGGTGTCGGCCTCGCTCGTCCTGGCGATCGTCCTGATGCCCGTGGTGGGCGCGGCGGCCGACCGTACGGGGCGCAAGAAGCCGCTGCTCGCGGTGGCGGCGTACACCGGGGCCGCCGCGACGGCGGCGATGTTCTTCCTGGACGGCCACCGCTATCTGCTCGGGGCCTTCCTGCTCATCGTGGCGAATGCCGCGACGGCGGTGGCGATGATGCTCTACAACGCCTATCTGCCGCAGATCGCGGAGCCCGACGAGCGCGACGACGTCTCCTCGCGGGGCTGGGCGTTCGGCTACACCTCCGGGGCGCTGGTCCTCGTCCTCAACCTGGTGCTGTATTCGGGCCACGACTCCTTCGGCCTCTCCGAGTCCGAGGCGGTCCGGATCTGCCTGGCGTCGGCGGGTGTGTGGTGGGGCGTGTTCACGGTGATCCCGCTGCGCCGGCTGCGCGACCGGAAGGTGGCGGCGGGGGGCCGGGGCGCGCCGGTGGGCTCGGGGTGGCGGCAGTTGCGGGCCACGCTGGCCGATATGCGGCGCCATCCGCTGACCCTGTCCTTCCTGCTCGCGTACCTGGTGTACAACGACGGCGTGCAGACGGTGATCTCGCAGGCGTCGGTGTACGGCTCCGAGGAACTGGGCCTGGGCCAGACGACGCTGATCACGGCGGTGCTGCTGGTGCAGGTGCTGGCGGTGGCCGGGGCGCTGGCGATGGGGCGGCTGGCCCGGGTGTACGGCGCGAAGCGCACGATCCTGGGCTCGCTGGTGGTGTGGACGCTGATCCTGGTCGCCGGGTACTTCCTGCCGGCCGGTTCGCCGGCCTTCTTCTATGTGCTGGCGGCGGCGATCGGGCTGGTGCTGGGCGGGAGCCAGGCGCTGTCGCGGTCGCTGTTCTCGCATCTGGTGCCGCGCGGCAAGGAGGCCGAGTACTTCTCGGCGTACGAGATGAGCGACCGGGGGCTGAGCTGGCTGGGGCCCCTGGTGTTCGGTCTCGCCTACCAGCTGACCGGCAGCTACCGGGACGCGATCATCTCGCTGGTGGTGTTCTTCGTGGTCGGTTCGGTGCTGCTGGCGCGGGTTCCGCTGGAGCGTGCGGTGGCGGCGGCGGGAAACCCCGTACCCGAGCGGATTTAGACGTTGAAGTGAAAGGCCGGTAGTGTACGCCTTTGGCCTGCCCCGGATGACCGTTGCTTCGCACGGAAGCCACCGAATCGTTGGGTGACATCCTCCGTCAAATGTGACAAACCGGGTAAGGGCGGGTACTTGAACCCTGGGAAACCTGAAAATCAGCGGCACGACGGGCGACGCATGACCGGTAACGGGAATCTTTGCCGGCGACCGGACGTTGACCGATTTGACGACGACAGCGACACCTGTCCTGTGGGCGACCAGCCCGGGAGGCACGATTCATGAGTGAGCGAGCTCTCCGCGGCACGCGACTCGTGGTTACCAGCTACGAGACGGACCGCGGCATCGATCTGGCCCCGCGCCAGGCGGTGGAGTACGCATGCCAGAACGGACATCGATTCGAGATGCCGTTCTCGGTTGAGGCGGAAATTCCGCCGGAGTGGGAGTGCAAGGCGTGTGGCGCCCAGGCACTCCTGGTGGACGGGGACGGCCCCGAGGAGAAGAAGGGCAAGCCTGCGCGTACGCACTGGGACATGCTCATGGAGCGGCGCACGCGTGAGGAGCTGGAGGAGGTGCTGGCCGAGCGGCTGGCCGTCCTTCGCTCCGGGGCGATGAACATCGCCGTGCACCCCCGGGACAGCAGGAAGTCTGCTTGACCGGGTAGGTACGGCACAGCGACAGAACCGCGGGCCGCGACACACGCACTGTGTGTCGCGGCCCGCGGTTCTGTGCTGCTACGGCCGGGGGCGGGCCCGGCCCCGCTCACGGGGCCAGCGGGGGGCGCGGCTCGTCCTCGGGGCCGGTGTCGCGGCGGGGCGGCTCGTCGCGGATGACCTCGCCCTGGACGACCTTGCCGTCCGGGCGGTGGATACGGGCCTGCTGGAAGGCGTCCGAGAAGCCGCCGGGGGCGGCCTCGCGCATGCGCCGGTCCAGGGAGCGTTCCGCGTACCGGCTGAGGGCCGTGCGGACGGGCGGCACCAGGAGCAGCAGTCCGGCCACGTCCGAGAGCGGCCCCGGGATCATGATCAGCAGCCCGCCGAGCATCAGGAAACCGTTGCCCCGGCCACTCTCCGGGGTGGTGGGGGCGGAGCCGTCCGCGCCCGGCTGTCCGGGCATCCGCTGGAGCGTCTCGGTGAGGTTGGCGAAGGCGCGGCGGCCGGCCCGCTTGATCACGGCGCCGCCGAAGACGATCCCGGCGGCCAGCAGGATCACGACGGCCAGTCCGCCGGCGGCGTCGGCCACCAGGATCAGCAGCCAGATCTCCAGCACCGCCCAGGCGGCGACGGCGAGGGGTACGAAGGTCCGGGCGCGCGAGCGCCTGCGGGCGGTCGGAGGCGGTGTGCCGGTCGTCATGCCCCCAGTGTGCCTGGCGCCGCGTCCGTACGCCGTAAGGGGGTGACCGGCGGAGCCGGGCTCAGGGGGTGCGGCGGCCCAGCACCTTGTTGGTGCGGGTGGTGACACCCCAGGCGGTGACGCGCCACAGCGCCTCGACGAGGATGTCCCGGCTCATCTTGGAGTCGCCGATCTCGCGGTCCACGAAGGTGATCGGGACCTCGACGACGTGGAAGCCGGCCTCGACCGCGCGGCGGGCCAGGTCGACCTGGAAGCAGTAGCCCTGCGAGGCGACCTCGTCCAGGCCGATGCCCTTGAGGGTCTCGGTGCGGAAGGCGCGGTAGCCGCCGGTGACGTCGCGGGTGCGCAGGCCGAGCATGAGCCGGGAGTAGGTGCTGCCGCCGCGCGAGATGAACTCGCGGGACTTGGGCCAGTTCACCACCCGGCCGCCGGGCACCCAGCGGGAGCCCAGGACCAGGTCCGCGCCCTTGAGCGCGGTGAGCAGCCGGGGCAGTTCCTCGGGCTGGTGGGAGCCGTCCGCGTCCATCTCGACGAGGACGCCGTAGTCGTGCTCCATGCCCCAGCGGAAACCGGCGAGGTAGGCGGCGCCGAGCCCTTCCTTGCCCTTGCGGTGCAGGACGTGCACCTGGTCGTCGGCGGCGGCCAGTTCGTCGGCGAGCTTGCCGGTGCCGTCGGGGCTGTTGTCGTCGGCGACCAGCACATGGGCCTCCGGCACGGCGGCGCGCACCCGGCTCACGATCGGCTTGATGTTCTCGGCCTCGTTGTAGGTCGGGATGATCACCAAGACACTGCCGAGCGGACCGAATTGCCGCTGACCGCCGTCGTTCACTTACTGCCCCTCACGTCCGTACACAGGTACACACCATATCGAGCGCGGCGGCGCGGAACGCCGACCCGGTGGGGGTGGCGCGGGCGTCACGGCGGACAGAAGAGCGGAATCGGGGACAGAAGTGCGGATCGGGGCCCGGTGTCCTTCGGGCCGACCTGGGACCCGCTGGCTGCGGGTCGACCTAGAGCCGTTGTCTACTGAACGTCCGGGCCCCACCCGGGTCACACCCTCCGACCGGCTGGGACCTTCCCTCGCCCCCGAGGCGCGGGCGCTGAACCTGGCTGTCAGTGGTGGTGCGCCGGTGCGGCACACCACCCCGTGACCCAGCGGCGTTCGACGACTGCGTGGAGGTCCAACCGGTCGGACGTCCTGTGGTGGACTCGGCCGAACCTACCGGCCGATGGGCGCATTCTGTCAATAGCCGCCTGACCTGCGATGATTTCCGAAATGCCCTGGTCAGTCCGGAAGATCCCCTGGTAGCGGGAGAACCGACCCGCCTTCGATCGGCTCAGCGGAACATCCGCACGTCACTCGTTCGGCCGTACGTAGACAGTGTGTCCGAACACCACCGTGCGCAGGCAGACCGGCAGGTCGGCGCCCGGACTGAGGTCGGGCAGCCCCGGCGTACCCGACCGGGGGTCGGTGGACCAGCGCGCGACCCGGTCGTCCGGCGCCTGGACCACCAGCTCGTCGGTGCGCCAGACCGCGTAGTCGGCCGGGGCGCCGGGCACCAGCGTCCCCGCGTCGTCCCGGCCCACGGCCCGCCAGCCGCCCCGGGTGTGCGCGGTGAAGCCCGCCCGCACGGAGACGCGGTGCTCGGGCGTCCGGTGGAAGGCGGCGGCCCGTACGGTCCCCCAGGGGTCGAGCGGGGTCACCGGGCTGTCCGAGCCGAAGGCCAGCGGCACCCCGGCCCGCAGGAGCGCCGCGTACGGGTTGAGGGTGGCGGCCCGGCCGGCGCCGAGCCGCTGGGCGTACATGCCGTCCTCGCCGCCCCACGCGGCGTCGAAGGCGGGCTGCACCGAGGCGGTGAGACCCAGCTCGGCGAAGGCGGCGATGGTCTCGGGGGTCAGCATCTCCGCGTGCTCGACGCGGTGCCGGGCGGCGCGCACCCGGCCGAGGCCCACCTTCTCGGCGGCGGCCCGCACGCCCTCGACGACCGCGGTCAGGGCGGCGTCGCCGATGGCGTGGAAACCGGCCTGGAGCCCCGCCTCGGTGCAGGCGGCGACATGGGCGGCGATCCTCGCGGCGTCCAGGTGGGCGGTGCCCGAGTGCGGGGCGTCGGCGTACGGCTGGTGCAGGCAGGCGGTGTGGGAGCCCAGCGAGCCGTCCACGAAGAGGTCGCCGGCCGCGCCGACGGCACCGAGTTCGCGGACGCGCCGGGCGTCCTTCTCGTCGGCCACCTCGGCGGCCCAGTAGCCGAAGACGCGCGGGCCGGGCCGCTCCGCCGCCAGCTTCAGGAGCCCGGTGAAGTCGTTCTCGTCGGAGATGTCGGGGCCGCCGCACTCGTGGAGCGTGCCGATGCCCAGGGACGCGGCGTGGCGCAGCGCGGCCCGCTGGGCCTCGGCGCGCTGGGCGGGCGGGACGGCGTCGTGGGCGGCGGCGCGCACCGCGTGGTGGGCGGCGGCGGTCAGCGGGCCGTCGGGGTGGTAGCCGGCCATCGCGGTGACGCCGGGGACCAGGTCGAGCAGGGCGGTGCTGACGACGGCGGAGTGCACGTCGATCCGGGGCAGGTAGACGGGCCGGCCGCCCGCCGCCGCGTCCAGTTCGGCGCGCGAGGGCGGGCGCCGCTCGGGCCAGCGGGTGGCGTCCCAGCCGTGGCCGAGGACGACCCGGTCGGCGGGGCGGGCGGCGACGTGGGCGCGGACGAGGTCCAGGGCGTCGGCGAGGGTGCGGGCGCCGGAGAGGTCGAGTCCGGTGAGGGCCAGGCCGGTGGAGGTGGTGTGCACATGGGCGTCGGTGAACGCGGGGGTGACCAGCGCGCCTTCGAGGTCGATCACCTCGTCCACGCCGCTCGCGAAGGCGTCGGCGGCCCCTTCGGAGCCCACCCAGGCGACATGGCCGCGTTCGACCACCATGGCGGTGGCGAAGGGGTCGGCGGGGCTGTGGACGTCTCCACCGCGCAGCAGCACGGTGCGGTGGTCGCTCTGGGGGGCGGTGCTCTCGGTCATGGGGACCAGTCTCCCGCGCGCCGGGCGCCGCCCCGTGCGCGCCCCCTCCGGACCGGCGCGGGTGTCGCTCAGATCTGCGGCGGGCGCGCCTCGTACGGGGTGGAGAGGACGACCGTGGTGCGGGTGGACACGCCGGCGAGCGAGCGGATGCGGGTCAGCAGGTTCTCCAGCTCCAGCGGGGTCGCCACGCGCACCTTGAGGATGTAGTTCTCGTCGCCCGCCACGCTGTGGCACGCCTCCAGCTCGGGTACGCCCGCGAGCCGTTCGGCGATGTCGTCCGGGGCGCTCGGGTCGAAGGGTTTGACCGAGATGAACGCGGTCAGCGGCAGGCCGACCGCCTCCGGGTCGACGACCGCGGCGTAGCCGCGGATCACCCCGCGCTGCTCCAGCCTGCGGACGCGCTGATGAACCGCCGAGGTGGACAGGCCGGTGGCCTTGCCCAGGTCGGTGTAGCTCATCCGCCCGTCCTTGACGAGCAACTCCACGATGTGACGGTCCAGCTCCTCCATACGGATCAATCTATGGCCATGAGTCGTTCCCGGCACAGCTGCCCAGCCCTTGGGACAGCACCTGCACCCGGCATGTGACCAACGCCACATGTTTACGGGCCAGTAGTCGGACACGGAACGGTTACGGCCGAGTGGTGGCGGGAAGTGCTTGCTGTGGCCGAGGCCACAGTGTCGCTGCGGCCCATCCGAGGGGGGATTTCCCATGCCGAACCTGAAACTCACCGGACGTACCGAACCGGAACCCGTCGATCCGTTCGACGACGACGCTCCCGACGCGTACGACACCCTGGAGATGCGCCGGGTCGTCTGCGCGGACTGCGCGCAGCCCATCGCGCTCCTCGCGGACGAGAAGGTGCTTCCGGAGCACGCGCTGTGCCCGTCCCCGTGGAATCCGTTCGTGCTGACGGTGTGCCCCGGTACGGGTCGCGCCGCCGGTGACCGTCCGGCCGAGGCGGACGGGACGCAGGAGCAGGAGACCGCGCTGCTGCTGACGCTGCCGCAGGGCCTCGACTGGCGTACGCAGCCCTTCTCGCACGCCGGGGGCGCCGGTTCGCGCCCGATCCGGGTGCCGCGCCAGCCCCGGCGCGAGGCGGCCTGAGCCCCTCCTCCCACAGGTGCGGCCGGGGTGCGCGAGCGGCCCGGCAGCCGGAGCGACCGGGTGAACAAGCGCCCTAATCGAACAACCAGTGACCCCGCCGCGCGGCGGGGCGTTGGGCGGGTATGACCCCGCTGCATTCCACGGCAGGCCCAGGTCGCCGCCGTCTTGTCGCCCCGCCTCCCGAAGAATCGGTTCCGCAGCCCGGTTCCGTACCGGCGTCGCGGTCCGAAGCTCCCTGTTCCGCGCCGCGCGCGGTGCCGCAGTCGAGCGATCCGCCCATCTACCGGGCGCTGCTGCGGCACTGGGAGAGCACCGGCCGGACCCTGCCGGGCCGCCATGACCAGGACTGGAACCGGATCATGACGACACCCGTGTGGTCGGACCGGCCGCCGCGGGTCAGCGGGACTCGGGGCCCGCGAGGTGGCGGGCGATGACCATCCGCTGGATCTGATTGGTGCCCTCGACGATCTGCAGCACCTTGGCCTCGCGCATCAGGCGCTCGACGGGGAAGTCCTGCGTGTAGCCGTAGCCGCCGAGCACCTGGACGGCGTCGACGGTCACCTGCATCGCGGCGTCCGTGCAGAAGAGCTTGGCCATGGCGGCCTGGCGCGAGAACGGGCGGCCGGCGTCCCGCAGCCGGGCGGCCGCCAGGTAGAGCGCGCGGCCCGCCTCGATCCGGGTGGCCATGTCGGCGAGCATGAAGCGCAGGCCCTGGAAGTCCGCGATGGGGCGGCCGAACTGCTTGCGGCCGGTGGCGTAGTCGAGGGACGCGTTCAGCGCGGCCTGGGCGACGCCGATGGCGCAGGCGGCGATGCCGAGCCGGCCGGAGTCCAGCGCGGACAGCGCGATCGCGAAGCCCTGGCCCTCGTCGCCGATCCGGCGGGAGTCGGGGATGCGCACCCCGTCGAAGTTCAGCTGGGCGGTGGGCGAGCCCTTCATGCCCATCTTCTTCTCGGGGGCGGCGGCGCTCAGCCCGGCCGTGTCGCCGGGGACGAGGAAGGCGGTGATGCCGCGGGCGCCCTCGACGCCGGTGCGGGCCAGGACGGTGTAGAAGTCGGCGATCCCGCCGTGGGTGATCCACGCCTTGGTGCCGGTGAGGACCCAGTCGTCGCCGTCCCGTACGGCCTTGGTGCGCAGCGAGGCGGCGTCGGAGCCGGACGCGGGCTCGGAGAGGCAGTAGGCGCCGAGCAGGCCGCCGGAGAGCATCGCCCGCAGGTGTTCGCCGCGCTGGTCCTCGGTGCCGTAGCCGGCGAGCGCGTGGCAGGCCAGGGAGTGGACGCTGACGCCGAGGCCGACGGTGAGCCGGGCGGCGGCGAGCTCTTCCAGGACCTGGAGGTAGACCTCGTACGGCTGGTCGCCGCCGCCGTGCTCGGAGTCGTAGGGCAGTCCGAGCAGACCGGATTCGGAGAGCAGGGCGAAGACCTCGCGGGGGAACCGGCCCGATTCCTCCTCCTCGGCCGCGTACGGCGCGATCTCCCGCTGGGCGATGTCGCGGACGAGCGCGATGAGCTCGCGGGACTCCTCGGTGGGCAGACTGCGTTCGACCCACTGCGGTGCTCGGTCGGACATGACGGCGCTCTCCTCCCTGTCGGGCGTTGCGGCGGTCGCGCGCGCGGGGTGTGAGCGGCGCCGCCGGGGGGATCTCCGGGCGATGCCCGAAATCACTGCACTCCAGCCGATGTTGCCCTCCCGGATTACGAGAGACGCAGGCAGACGGCTGTGGCGGGTCGAGTATGCCCGATCGGATGGCGTCCGTCACCGGTTGACCGAACATACGATCAGCCGGGTCCGCGGGTGGCGGAGTTCGCCGGGCCGGGCGGGGAGGGGTACGGCTCAGAGCAGGCCGAGCCGGGTGATGAGCATGGCGACGACGACCACGAGCGTCCAGCCGGCGAGGTGCTCCAGGAGCTTGGGGCCGTCGTCGGGGCCTCCGGTACGGGAGCGGCGGCGGGCGGCGGTGGCGGTGTGTGCGGTCATGGCATCTCGTTCGGTCGGCCGGTGGGGCGGTGCCCGGCACGCGGCCGGACCCGACCACAGTGCCAGCCCGGCGGGCCCGTCGGGGAGAGAGATCCGTCACTGCCCGGCCGCCGCCCGGTGCGGGCGCGGCCGGGCCCTCCCCCGTACCGGTCAGCGGCCCACGGCCACCAGCCCCGCCCAGAACGCCGGGTCCGCCCGGTCGTGGCCCGAGGCGACCAGGGCGTCCAGCAGCTCGGTCGCGAGGCTCCGCACGGCGGCGGGCAGCGACGCGGGCAGCTCCCGTTCCGGGCCGGCCATCCACAGCTGCGCCCCGCGCAGGGCGTCCGCCGGGGCCTGGCCCGTACGCAGCCCGTGGTGGAACAGGAGGTCCACGAGGGCCGTCGCGTGCAGCCGGACCGGCCACAGCGAGCCGAGGACGCAGGAGGCTCCCCCGGCCAGGAACGCCGCCGCCATGGTGAACGACTCGTCGTGGTGGCGGCGGGGCAGGCCGTTCATGCACGAGGCCAGCGAGACGCACAGGCCGGGGCCGCGCTCCGGCACGGGGAACCGCTGCGCGGCGATGGTCTGTACGGAGAGCCGGTCGACGTCCCCGGACGGCGTCCCGTCCGGACCGGGGACCGCGCCGAAGGCGAGGTGCGAGCGCCAGCTGTCCGAGGGGTCGGGGAGCAGATGCGCGGAGACGTCCACGATGCCGTGCGCGAGGGCGGCCCGGCGGATCTCCGCCAGGATCTCGGCGGGCCGCGTCGTGCCGTCCGGGCTCCGGACCGGCCGGCCGGACGCCCCGCCGGGCGGGCGGCCCGCCTCCGGGGCCAGCAGGCGCGGCCGGGGGTAGAGCCCCCGCGCCGGCGGGACCGCTCGTGCTCCAGCCCCCTCGGAATTCCCCAAGCTCTCGGCATCGTTCGAGCAGGGGATACCCCATCCCTGATGGAGTGCCCGAGGGCGCGTCGCCCGATCGCGATACCAGCGGCGTCTGACGGTACATTTTCTGGTGTTGGATGGTCGGTGGCTTCTGCCAGTGCCGACCGCCCCACATCGAGGTGTAGGCCGTATCGACCGCAACGACCGCGAGCCCCTGCTCGGCGGCCATGGAGACGAGCCGGGCCTTGAGTCTGCCGGTGGGGATGCCGGAGATCAGCTGCCGGAGGCGTCTCCGGCGCCCGTGCTTCTTCGGGGTCTCTCCGCGCCGAAGTCGACGTCCCCGATGGCAACCGCACCTCCGTCGGTCTGCCGTGCCCAGTGCAGGAGTTGGGTGAGGGAATGGCGGAGCCGGGCGTCGCGGTGGGGTGCGGTGCCGGTGAGGCCGTAGGCGAAGCGGTGGGGTTCGCCGACGGAATTGCTGTGGGGGGCGAGGTGGTGGGCGGCGGCGTGGCCGGCGTTGGTGTCGAACCCGATCACGCCCCGGGCCAGGGCCGTTTCCAGGGGGACGGTGGTTGCGGTGGGGCGCTGCCAGGACGCGGTCAGGTACCAGCGGCCACGGGTGGTGTCGTGGCGGGTGCGAGTGCGGCCGGAGTGGTCTCGTGGGCGTCGAGACTGGTGACGGCACAAACCGACTCGCGGCTCTCACACCCACCGCTCTGTTCGCGGCGTCTGTGGACGCCGAGGGCTGGGCAGCCATGGGGGAGGCTATGTCTGGGCAGGGCGGTGAGTTGCCAGTAGGCGGTCGGCTGGTTCCGCTTGATCAGGGCGATGTAGTGGGCCCTCTTCGTCTCGACCAGCCAGATGACGTTCGCCTGGACCGAATGCGGGCGTCGAAGGCGTTCAGAGATCCGCCCAAGTCCAGTGGTTCGAGCAAGGGCCGGAAGCGCATGGTCTCGTTCGTATTCGCTTCGACCTCCGCCTGTGCGAGGGGCAGGGCCCTGTGGTGGGTCCCCGCGGAGCAGATACTCTCGGCCGTCGGACAGGCGGGCCGACCCTCTCGGCGACTTGCCGTCGCCCGCGATCACCTGTCGTTTCCCCGAAGCTGTTCCTGCGGTGTTCCGGTCGGTGAGGTGGGCGCCGACGGTCCGGTCCAGGACGCCACCGCCGACAACCGTCGGCACGCGGCCGAGCGTGGTTCGCGAGGGGAACGACGCCACCACAGCGGATGTCGACTCTGTGCTTCTCGCTCTCGACACGGCCGCGCAGGCGCAGACGAGGAGGATCGAGGTCAGCGAGCACCAGCGGCCCCGTCTTGCGCACGGGCCGGGCACCAGGTCGAGGAAAGGGCTCATGCCGGCGACTTGACTGATGTCCAGCGGACCGAGTGACCAGATGGCCGGTCCTGTCTTCCCAGTCTTCGTTCATCATCCTTCAAGTAGATCGCTGACGTATTCGCAGAGCTGAGAGGGAAGGTCATCGAGGGTGATTTCACGCAGAGGCAAAAGGTCGTCAGGACGGACATGTCCGGTCGATGTGAGTTCGATAATGGCATGCAACTCGGCTTCCAGGGCGGCGTTCCCCTTTTCCGATGCGGCGGTTGCCGCCAGGAGCGTAGCCAGAGCCGACACTTGGGCAGACGTATAGGCGGCGACGTGGTCGGTCACTTCGTCAGCCGCGCGTTCTCGTCCTTGCGCATCGACTTCCAGGATCGTTCGCGCAATCCTGATGAATTCATGGGACTTCACTCCGGAACATCCGTTCGTCACTAGTACGGAAGAGGAAACTGCGTCGGCCAAGGAATGTGCGTGGCGTGAGCTGCATTATCATTGTAATTCGGACTGTTCGGGTTGTGGACCTGTCGATGATACAGGTTTCCTGCTTCGTCTTGATATCTTCCGCCGATCGATAAACGGTAGATGCCCCCATTTGCCGCGTTGGAGCCGGGCGGGGCGGTTCCGTCTTTGTCGTGCACACGAAGTCGAACTGTATTTCCTGTCTCGGAATCCTGCCATTTATATTCCACTCCTTTCTGCGCTCCACCGTTGGGGTCCGGTTTCAGTGTCCGCATCTCCGCATCGCCGGGAACGATGTCGAGCGGGTTGCGGCCACGCACGTCCCAGCCGCCGCCTTCGACGCGGGAGGGACAAGGGGCCAAGCCCAGTGGATCGGCCCATGCATGCGGGTTGGTCACATACGTCGCCGGATTGGGGGCGGGCTCCCAACGTCGCTCGCTTAGTTCATGATCGCGTAGAGTCTCGGTCTTGTGCCGAGAGATCACATAGTTGGTGAGACGTACCCGGAGCGGGTCCGGATGGGGGTGCTGTCGCGTACGTTCACGCCCGAGCTGGTCGACTTCGTGGTCGATGAGGCGGGGGCGCGCGAGGAGCGGACCCGGTCGTTGCCGGCCCGGCTGATGGTGTATTTCGTCCTGACGATGTGGCTGTTCAGCGGTGACGGATACGGCCTGGTGCTGCGGGAGTTGGTGGAGCACTGGCCGCGCCGGGCGCGGGAGGTGTGGCGTCCGGCGCGCACGGGGTCTCTGACAACGGCGCGGGCCCGGCTGGGTGCGGGGCCGCTGCGACTGCTCTTCGACCGGGTCGCCGGTTGCACCGGCACTGCGGCCACGCCGGGGGCTTTCTGGCGCGGGCTGCGGCTGACCTCCATGGACGGCACACTGCTGGACGTTCCTGACAGCGAGGCGAACGCTGCCGCCTACACCCGTGCCTCCAACGGAAATCGGCCTGGACCGTACCCGCAGGTGAGGCTCCTCGCGCTGGTGGAGTGCGGCACGAAGGCGTTGATCGGTGCGGTCTTCGACTCCTTCGCCGTCGGCGAGCGCACCTTGGCCGCCCGCCTCCTGGTGCACCTGCGGGAAGGCATCCTGTTGATGGCCGACCGGGGCTTTCCAGCCTATGAGCTGTGGCGGGCAGCCGCGGTCACCGGGGCCGAACTCCTGTGGCGGGTCTCGGATTCCTTCACCCTGCGGCCGCATGAGGTTCTGGCCGACGGCACCTTCCTCACCCGCCTGAACGGGCCGCGCGGCGCCCGGATCACCGTGCGCGCCGTGGAGTACACCGTGGTCACCACCACGATCGGCGCGGACGGCGACAGTGAGGAGACCTCGGAGCTGTTCTGCCTGATCACCACGCTCCTGGACCCCGAGGCGGCACCCGCCGCAGAGCTGGCAGAGCTGTACACCGCCCGCTGGACCAGCGAGACGATCTTCAAGCACATCAAGATCGAACAGCGGGGAGGACGCACCGCGACCCTCCGGTCCAACAGTCCCGCCATGGTCGAGCAGGAACTGTGGGCCATGCTCTGCGTCTACCAGGCCGTACACGACCTGGCCGTGGACGCCGCCCACCACGCGAACCTCCCCGTCTCGCACATCAGCTTCAAGAACACCCTCGCCGCCGCCCGACGTTCCGTCGGCGCGGACTTTCCCCCCTCGGCAACTGGCCGCCAGGATCCGTGACATCCAGGCCGACCTGACCCGCGAGGCCGTCCGTCCCCGCCCCGGACGTGCCGCACCCCGCGCCACCAAACGCAGCACCACCGGATACCGCACCCTCAAACCGGACGAGCCCGCCACCACCAAGGTCACCCACACGATCAGCCTCTCGCTCTTCCCCGAAGAACGACGACCACGCAAGCCGCGGGCGAAGCCGAGACCCCTGCAACTCGCCCCGCAGGAAACGACGTCACCGACACTCAAAGACATGGCGACGGCCATCTAATAGAGCGACGTTGGGCGGGCTCCAGACCCAGCGGATCCGGGGTGAAATAGCGAGCTGTCGCAGGATCGTAATGGCGGAAGACGTTGTAGTGGAGGCCCGTCTCCGGGTCGTAGTACTGGCCGGGGAACCGAAGCGGGGTATAGGTGGTGCTGGCGCTGGTCCATGCGGTGGTGCCCCATAGCGTATTCCGGGTGCGCCAGGCGATGTCACCGTTCTCATCTACGAGTTCGGTCGGTGTGCCGACGAGGTCGGTGGCAATGGCGAAGAACCGGCGGTCGACCTCGCTTTGCCGGCCGTCCGAGGCAAGGATGCGTTCGGTTTGCGCCAGCGGCGCCAGACCGCGGTGATCCCATGTGAGGGCCACCGGGTTGGGCATGCCCTGGGACAACGTGGTCTGTTCGCACAGCGCGGCACCGTCCCAGTCGAAGAGAACCTCCTCGACGACCGTTACCCCATCCACGGCGAGGCGCTGCTTGGCAGTGCGGCGGCCAAGCGGTTCGTAGCGGTATCGCCAGCACGTCCCGTCGGGGGTGACGACGGAGGTCAAGCGGCCCTCGGTGTCCCACGTATAGCGCCAGATGTCCGCCTTGCGGGAGAGGCGGCTCCTCCGGCGGAGCACCACGCGACCGAGGGAGTCGTGTTCATAGCGGACACTTCCGGCGCGAGTGAGGGCTGTTCCCTCGTACGTCCGAAGGCCGGTGGCCTCATGACCCGGGTGGGAGGCGGGCCAGGACGCCTCGATCTGGTTGCCACTTGTGTCATAGGCGTATCGCTCGCTCCAGCCATCAGCGGTCACGGACGTGACGCGGCCGGTCGAGTCGAGGTCGAAGGTGCGGGTACCCGAGAGTTGGTCCGTGAGCGCGATGAGATGGCCGTCAGCACGGTAGGCATACGTGCGGCTGTTGAAAGCGCGGCCACTCGCGGTCAGGTACTGGGCGGCCAGCCGTCCTGCCTCGTCCCAAGCAGAGTTCACCGTGAAGGAGCTGCCGAAGGCCCGGGACACTTCACGGCCGGCCATGTCGTAGGCGAAGGTGATGTGGTGGCCGCCAGTGGTCAAGTGGTCGGGGCGGCCAGCCTTGTCGTAGGCGTACGTGGTGACGTGGCCCGTGGGCGTTATGCGTCGGACTCGGCGTCCGAGGGCGTCGCACGTGAACGTGGTGGCACGGCCGTCGACGAGTTCCGTTTTGAGTCGGCCGCACCGGTCGTAGCGGCGGATCAGTTCGGTGTTCGGACCTGATGCATGAGCAAGACGGCCGGCCATGTCGTAGGCGTAATTGGTGACCTGACCATCGACATCCTTGCGGATCACCCGGCCCAACGCGTCGTGAGTGAGAGAGATGACGCCGCCGAGTGCGTCGACACGTGCCGTCAACTTGCCTGTGGGGTCGCGGCGGTAGAGGAGAGTGCGCCCGTCGAAGTCCGTCTCGGTGATGAGTCGTCCAGCAGCGTCGTATGTGTAAGTCCAGTCGAGTCCGTGTGGATTGATGACCCTGGTGAGACGCAGAGCGGAGTCGTGCTCGAATTGGTGGCGGGCGCCGTCCGGTCCGGTGCGGGCGGCGAGGAGGTCGAAGTGGGTGTACTCGAAGCAGGTCACCCCGCCGACGGGATCGGTGTGGGACAGGCAGTTACCTTCGCCGTCGTACGTCCATAACTCGGTGGCGCCGTCCGGGGCCGCTCGACGGCTCAGATTGCCGTCGACGTCCCATACGAAGCGGGTGACTGCTCCGACGGGGTCGGTGACGTGCACGACTCTGCCGAGGGCGTCACGTTCCAGGCATGTGACACCGCCGACCGGGTCGGTGACCTCCACGGTCAGGCCGGCGGCGTCGCACTCGATGTGGGTGGTGGCGCCGAGGGCGTCGGTGGCCGAGGTGAGGCGGCCCGCGTCGTCGTAGGTGTAGCGGGTGGTGGCCCCGGCCGCGTCGGTGACGGCCGTGCGGTTGCCGCGTTCGTCGAACTCCTGCGTGCGGCGGGCACCGTCCGGCTCGTTGATCTCCACAGGTAGTCCGAGCGAACCGTACTCGACTCGGACTTGGTTGCCATCGGCCCGGGTGATCGCGGCGAGTCGGCTGTTGTCGTCGTAGGTGTAGGTGGTGGTGTGACCCAGTGGGTCGGTGCGGGAGTGCGGGTTGCCGTGTGGGTCGTGGGTGAAGCGGGTGGTGCGGCCGAGTGGGTCGGTGATGGCGAGCGGGAGGCAGCCGGGGCCGAAGAGGTGGCGGGTGGTGTGGCCGTCGGCGGTGGTGAGCGTGGTGGTGCGGTGGCCGGACTCGGGGTCGGTGTAGGCGAGGGTGATCTGTACGTGGCCGGCCTCGCCGCCCTCCGCGACGACGCGGTCCCGGTCGTCGTAGACGTAGTCGTAGCGGCTGTCGTTGGAGTCGATCCAGGCGGTGACGCGGTGGCGGTCGTCGTAGACGAAGGTGGTCGTGGCGCCGGACGGCTTGGTGACGGCGGTGAGGTCGCCGTCCGTGTAGCCGTAGCTCATCAGGAGCAGGTCCGTGGCGTCCGCACCCGCACCCGTCAGGGACAGGGCGGTGATCCGGCCGTCGGCGGTCGTCAGGCCGAGCCGCCGGCCCGCGGAGTGGACCAGGGCCAGCGGCAGGCCGCCCTCGGCGCGCTCGACGGTGATCCGGTGGCCGTTGCGATCGGTGATCTCGCCGAGCCAGGCGACGCCGTCGCCCCCGGGCTCCGCGCCGGGCGGGGCGTCGAAGTCGAGGACCAGGCCGCTGTCGGGGTCGGTGACCGTGTAGTCGCCGTTCGCGTCGCGGGCCAGCAGCGTACGGGCCCGCCCGGACTCCGGCCGGACGGGCGCGCCGGGTGCCGGGTGCGGGTAGCGGATCAGGAGGCCGTCCGCGGTGACGTGGAGGACGCCGATGGAGTCGATCTGGAGGCGTTCGTCGACGGTGGAGGTCCAGGACGGGCCCAGGAAGCGGCCGGCGGTCAGGCCGGACTCGGTGCGGCGGGTGAACAGCAGCGGCAGGATGCCGGGGAGCGCGACATCGGTCTGCGGCAGGAACATCCGGCCCGTGGCCAGGTCGACGGGGTCGGTGCCGTCGGTGACGCGCCGGCCGTCCGACCGGGTGTGGGTGCCCTCCGGGGCGTCGTCCGCCAGTCGCCGCAGCCGGGCGATGTCGGACGCCTCGTCGACGACGCGCAGGCCCTTGACCGCGGCGCCGCCGCCTCCCGTGGCGGCGGTCAGCGCGAGGTCGGGGATCAGCCGGCCGACGCCCTCGGCCGGGTCCTTCATGAAGTCCTGGACCATCCGGCTGCCGGTGCCGGCCGGGTCGTTCGCGGCGACCACCAGCCCGGCCGCCAGGCTGTTGAGCGAGGTGGCGTACTGCGCCGGGTGCGTCAGGTTGTACGGATCCATCGGGTTGACACCCCGCACGAAGTTGACGATGCCCGCCGACGCCTTGATGATCCCGCCGTCCAGGTGCATGCCCATGACCTGGGACTCCTCGAACCCGTCCCGCACCTGCCCGGCGTACGACGGCTTCCGCGGCGCCAGGTCACGGGCGGCCCTGACCGCCGTCCGGGCGGTCTCCGCCGCACAGTTGCGCTGCTCGCGGGCGGCGGCGAGTAAGTCCTGCGCGTCCTGCATCAGCTGCTTGCCCGGGGTCGGTGAACGTCGACGCCGGCCGCGGCGGCAGCGAGGACGGGTCACGCCGGTCGGCGGGCAGCGCGTTGCAGCGGTCGACGGCGCTGTTGTAGTCGTCCACCTTCTTGCGGTGGGCGTCCGCGGCGTCCTCGGACGCCTTGACGCCCGCCTTCCACTTGTCGATCGCCGTCTGCGCCTGGCCCTGGGCCCAGGTGACGGTGTCCGCGAAGGCGTCGAGAGCCCCCAGCGCCCCGGCCGCGGCGTCGGCGGCCGCGTACCACTTCGGCGGCTGGGTGCTCACCGCGGTGCGCAGGGCGTCGGCCGTCTCGCCCTTGAGCTCTCCGGAGTCCAGCCCCTTCAGCCCGTCCCCGGTGCCGTCGAACGCGGCCCGGAACGCGCGGAGCTTCGCGACCGTGGCGGTGATCCCGGCGGGGCTGCCGTAGACGAGCTCGGTCCTGTCCTCGGTCTGCCCGAGGTCCATCTCGTCGACCTCGGCGCCCATCCGGTTGGCGACGGAGCGGGACTGTTCGCGCACCCAGTCCGCACCGGACTGCCAGCCGACGTCGTCCAGCCGGTCGGCCGTCCAGTTCCCCGCGTCCTCGACCCGGTCACCGGCCCACTCGATACCGTCCTCGACCGCGTTCTCGACCGGGTCGGGCGTCAGGTCGCTGATCACGTCGCCGATGCCCACGGTCAGTCGCCCCCCGGCTCACTTCGCTGCTGTGCCCGCTGGGCACGCTCTTGCGGGGACGGGCCGAACGTCTCGTCCAGCATGCCGTCGAACTGCTCGCCGGAGATCCCCAGCGCACTGTTGAACATGTCGGCCCGGCGCCCGCCGGTGCCCTCGGTGAGGACCGTGCGGCCGGTGTCCTTCCAGGTCTGCCCCATCTCCTGGCCGGCCCGCTGGAACGACTCCGGGCTGTAGTCCGGGTCCAGGTAGTCCGGCGTGAGGACGTCGCCCCAGTCCTGCCGGGCGATCTCCTCCTCGCTCGCGTGCGGGTTCCCGCCGAACAGGGCGTTGGCGCCCACCTTGAGCGTGCCCGCGAGGTACTGGTCGTGCTCCCACTGCGTACCCGCCGCCAGACCCAGCAGGTTCGCGAGCCCACTGGCGTCCCGCACCAGAGCCCGCACCCCCCACTCCCAGCGCTCGCAGAAGTCCTCGAAGTCGACCGCGAGCCCGTGGTGCCCGGCCTCCATCCCGGTCATCGCCAGCTCCGAGAACCCCTTGCCCAGCACCGAACCGGTCGCCCCGCCGAGCTCCCCCAGCCCGTCGACGGTCGAGTTCAGGCCCTTGGTGAACTCGGCGACCGACGCCTTGTCCAGACGCAGGTCCGCGCCGTCACCGCTCACACCCACACCTCCCACACCTCCCGCACCTCCCACACCTCCCACACCTCACCGACAACGACAGCGGCCCGCCGGAACGATGTCGACGACCGGCGGGAAGGGCACCGCCCTACTCTCCGTTCCGACGTCCACCGCGAGGCCGGCCGACTCGCTCAGGGCGGCACGATCTCGTCCACGATCCGCGCGCCCAACACCGCTGCGTACTGTACGGGTTGATCGCTGGGGTCGTGCTGCCGGGCGAACCAGGCCAGCGTCGTCTCGTCCGTGAACCCACAGATCCACCGCACCGCGCTCAACCGCGCCGACCACAAGCCGTCAGCGGCTATCGGCACCAGGAGAACGGAGTGCCGCATCTCGCCGACCAGCGTTCGAGGGGCGCCACCCCGCCCTTCGCTCGGCGATCCGCTCGACCCAACGCAGTTCTGGGCTGTTCCACGGTCCATCTTCCAGGTGCCGCCGGGCCGGCGTGGCTCGGGCATGATGGAGCGGCTGATCGCCATACGGATCGAGTTGACGCATCCCCAGTTCAGGGGATCGCCGGCTGCCCTCTCCCTCGCCGAACAGATCGAGGACTTCAGCGCCCTGTCTCCGGCGGGGAGGCTCGGTGCTCAGAATCCGCTGGCGATTCCGGCATGCCCCCTACCGGCCCAGCGCCGCAAGGATCACGTCCTCTCTTTCCGGTGCGATCCCGTGCTCATTCCAGCGCGGGTGCTCCACCGGCGTCCCGCCGTCGCTGAGCCACGCCCAGGTGTCCGTCACTGTCTCCAGCAGTGGGCGGCACACCAGTCCCGCAGCCTGCGCCCGCGTCGAGTCGATCTTCCAGACACCCTCGTGAGTGCGCCACAGCGGCAGCTCCGTCCACAGCTTCACGTCGTGGTACAGGAGCAGCTTGTCCGGCGCCCAGGCCAGTTGAGCATCGCTGCCTGTGACCCGTACGCAGGCCGCGAGCAAGTCACCCATCGTCTCCCGGCCGATCGGGGCGACGCAGTTGTACGCGCCGCCCCGATCGGCCGCACCCTGATCGAGTGCGAACGCGGCCACATCGCGGACGTCGATAGGCTGGATGGGCTGGTCCGGGGCGCCCGGTGCGAGCATCCGGCCGCCGTGGGCCGCTCGGTTCAGCCACCAGGGAAGCCGACCGACGTACTCGCCGGGGCCGAGGATGACGCCTGGCCGCACAATGGCCACCCGGTCTTCGCCGAACGTCGCGGTGACTGCTCGTTCGGCCCCTGCCTTCTGCCGTCCGTAGTACCAGTCCGGCCCGTTCCAATCCTGCGGGAGCCGACCGTAAGCGGCGTCGGTGTCGGGCGGCCCGTCCAGAACTACGGACTCCTCGGTCAATGGCTCGTCCGGCCATCCACGGTAGGCGTTCACGGTCGAGACATAGACGTACCGGCCGGCGACCGGTTCCAGGAGACGGGCTCCCGCAAGAACATCGCGCGGTGCCATCTCCGAGGCCGACGTGTCCACCACGGCATCCCACGGCCCCTGTCCGGCAAGCCGCTCCAGATCGGCGGCGACGGTGCGGTCACTCGGGCCGGGCCCGCTACGTGTTCACAGCAGCCCCACCGATCGCAGCGCGCGTCGCTGGAACGGGTCGGGGTGGGCCGGCCAGTAGAGGTAGCAGACGCCGCCCGTGCCGCTGCGGACCTTGCCGTTGGCGTCGTAGCGCTTGGTGCGCAGCCAGATGGTCTCCCACTCGTGGCGGCGGTAGACGCGGCGGACCGCCTCGTCGTCCGGGGAGGCGGGGTCGTTGGCGATGACGTCGCCGTCCGGGGTGAAGCCGATGACCGTCATCAGGTGGCCGGAGGTGCCGTAGCCGGCGCCGGTCAACTCTTCATCGAGGAAGGACTGCGAGGTGATGACGGGGATGCCGGCGCGGATCAGGGTCTCCACGTCGGCGAGGGAGCCGAGCCGGGTGACGGCGGCGCTCATGGCGGGGTACGTGGCCGCGTAGGCGGCGTTGAACGGCCAGTTGCCGCAGCCCTCGTACTGGTAGTCGTAGGTGAAGCGCGCGGCGTGGCAGACCTGCGGGTCCTGGATGCCGGGCTCGACCCAGGCGAGGTCGTCGGCGGTGGGTTTCCGGCCCCAGTACTCGATGATCATCTGCGATGAGGTGGGGCTGCACCACGCCTCGCCGCCGTTGTCGTACTCGGGGTACTGGCCGACGTGGATGTTCTGCGAGTAGCGCGGCACCGGAAGTTCGCGGCGCAGGCGGGGGGTGCTGGCGGGCACGGTGAAGCGGTCGGGGATGTCCGAGGCCATCGCGCCCACGCGCCACACCGTGGGGGTGCGCCGGGTGCCCGGAGCGCGGTACAGCGTCAGCCGGAGGCGGTAGGACCGCAGGCGCAGGCCGCTCGCCGCGTCGTCCACCGAGAAGGTGTCGGTCCACACGGAGCTGCGGCCGTCGCCCTGGCCGTCCACCGAGGTGCGGCGGATGTCCGTGTCGCCGGAGGCCCAGCGGCCCATCACGTACCACGGGGTCTCGGCGCCGTCCGAGTAGCGGCCGCGCAACTCGACCTGGAGCCAGGTGCCGGGCGGGGTGTGGGCGTTCCAGGAGGCGATGACCTCGGTGGCGGGGACGGCGGAGCGGTGGACGGGCGAGGTCCAGGTCGCGTACTCCCAGGCGGTGGTGGTGCCGGTGTGCGGGTCGGTGTAGTCCGTACGGCCCAGCGGGTGGGCGATGACGAGACCGGCACGGCGGCCGGGCACCGCGCGGGTGCCGGCGCCGTTGCCGCAGCGCCAGTCGGTGTACGTGGTCCAGGCGTGGTTGTCCACCGGGGTGCGGGGCGGCGCGGGCCGGTCGGCCCGGGGTGCCGCGAAGGCGGCGGACGACAGTGTGCCGGCTCCGGCGGCGGCCGCGACGGCGGCGGCGAGCACGGTGCGGCGGGATGCGGGACTGGGCATGGGCGAGACCCCCGGTCGTCGGCGGAATGGGGCTGCGGTGCACGACAGTGCGCCAACTATCGCGGGTCGCGTCCCGGTTCGGCCAGCGCTTCGGGCCGTGCCGGGCCCACCAATATTGGTCTCTGCCACTGGCGTGACCTGCGGCTGGGCCGAACGGCCGAGGGCGCGCCCGGCTCGTAGGCTGGGCGCATGAGCGACCTCGCGCCCCGGGCCGCGCTGCTGCGCGCCCTCCCCCCGTCCTGCGGCCCGGTGCGGCTGGTCGCCGTCGACGGCCACGCCGGATCGGGCAAGAGCACCTTCGCCGGCCGGCTCGCGGCGGCGCTCGGTGACGCCCCCGTGCTCCATCTGGACGACCTGGCCAGCCACGAGGAGCTGTTCGCCTGGACGGAACGGCTGCGCGACCAGGTCACGGGCCCGCTGTCGCGCGGCGAACCCGCGCGCTACGCGCCGTACGACTGGACGGCGCGGACCTTCGGGCCGCCCAGGACCCTGGAGCCCGCCCCCGTGGTCCTGATCGAGGGGGTGGGCGCGGGCCGGCGCGCGCTGCGGCCGCTGCTGGCGCGGCTGCTGTGGATGGACCTCGGCGCGCGGGAGTCCTGGGCGCGGGGCCGGCGGCGCGACGGACCGGCGCTGCGCTCCTTCTGGGACGGCTGGACGGCGGCCGAGACGGCGCACTTCGCCGCCGACCCGTCCCGCCCCTGGGCGGACGCTCTGGTACGGCAGTTGCCCGTGGGGTACGCGTGGCTGCCGGGGCCCTTGCGAGAGCGGTGCTGAACCGTTCCGTCACCGGGCGTGACCGATGCCCGCCGCCGTGCCGGGCGGCCCGAAATCGGCTCGGAACCGCCTCAACTCCGCTTGACCCGGGGGCGGTACAGGTCTTACGTTCTCAATGTGCGGCTTTTCGGAGCCCCCACAGACGCGAAGCCCCCGGTTGTTCCCCCGTGACCGGGGGCTTCGTCCTGTCCGCCGCGCGCCCCTCCCCCGCCCCGTTTCTCACCCTGGGTCACGACGCCTCCCGGGCCTGCGGCACCCTTCGTCGGATACGCACCGCACAGGTACGATGCCTCTCGGTGGGGTCAATTCCCGTCCACGGCACAGTGATTCACGCGCCTCGGCGGGCTTTCGGGCGCGGCGGGACATCCTGGGGGCACGTTTGTGGGGGACCTGATGGACTTCGGCACGCAGGGCACACAGGCCCCGGCCGACCTCGCCTGGCTGCGGGGCGTGGACGCCTACACGATGGGCGCCTATCCGCAGGCCGAGGAGGAGTTCCGCGCGGCCGTGCGCCAGGACCCCGCGATGGCCGACGCCTGGCTCGGACTGCACGCGCTGCGCGTCGACACCGCGTCGGCCCTGCTGCACATGCACCGCCACCGCGACCGCTTCGGCGAGCAGCGCACCCGTCACCGGCGCACCCTGAACTCCTGGTACTGGCTGGGCTGGTGGGTGCAGCCGGTCCTTGAGAGCCCGCGCGATCTGCTCCTGGCGCACGCCTCGCACTGGCTGGACGGCCGCCATGTGGCGGAGCTGGACCGGGCGCTGGCGGCCCTGCCCCCGGTGGAGACCGATCCCCAGGTCCGCTTCCTGCACGCCTGCCGCTCCTATCTGGTCAAGGACTGGGAGCAGCTCGTGCGCCACACCGAGCAGTTGATCGACGATCCGCTGCTGGGCATCGAGGCCGGACTGTTCGGCGGGATGGCGCGGGTGCGGCTGGAGATGTACGGGCAGGCGGAGCCGATGCTCGCCACGGCCCTGATGCGCTGCCGCAGCGAGCAGCCCCAGCGCAAGGAGCTGCGCTACTGGCTGGCCCGCGCGCACGAGGGCACCGGCCGCAGCGCCGCCGCCCTGCCGCTCTACCGGGCCGTGCACCGGATCGACCCCGCCTTCATGGACACCTCGGCGCGGCTCGCCGCCATCGCGGACTACGACGGCCTGGACGGCTCGGAGGACGTGTCGGGGCTCGCCGCGGTGTCGCTGACCGGCGTCGAGGCGGACGGGTTCTACGGCGAGGGGCAGGCGGAGAGCGCCCTGCCGCCGGGGGCCGAGCAGCCGGACGGCCGGGAGCTGCCGGCGGGCGGCGAGCCGCAGGACGCCTCCGGTGCCGCCGTCTCGCCGCTGCCCGGCGGGGTGCGGGCGAAGACCCCGGCGCGCCGGCCGTTCCCGGCCGGGCCCAGCGATCCGGCGCTGCTGGCCGAGGCGCTGGCGGAGCTGGAGCGGATGGTGGGCCTGGAGCCGGTGAAGCGGCAGGTCAAGGCGCTGTCGGCGCAGTTGAACATGGCGCGGCTGCGGGCGGGCCAGGGGCTGCCCGTACAGCCGCCGAAGCGGCATTTCGTCTTCTCCGGCCCGTCCGGCACCGGCAAGACGACGGTGGCGCGCATCCTGGGCCGGGTGTTCTACGCGCTGGGCCTGCTCGGCGGCGACCATCTCGTTGAGGCGCAACGGGCCGATCTGGTGGGCGAGTTCCTGGGCCAGACGGCGGTGAAGGCGAATGAGCTGATCGATTCGGCGCTGGGCGGGGTGCTGTTCGTCGACGAGGCGTACAGCCTGTCCAACACCGGGTACAGCAAGGGCGACGCGTACGGGGACGAGGCGCTTCAGGTCCTGCTGAAGCGGGCGGAGGACAACCGGGACCATCTCGTGGTGATCCTGGCCGGCTATCCGGAGGGCATGGACCGGCTGCTGTCCACCAATCCGGGGCTCTCCTCGCGCTTCACGACCCGGGTGGACTTCCCGAGCTACCGGCCGCTGGAGCTGACCGCGATCGGTGAGGTGCTGGCCGCCGAGAACGGGGACGGCTGGGACGAGGAGGCGCTGGAGGAGCTGCGCTCCATCAGCGGCCATGTCGTGGACCAGGGCTGGCTGGACGAGCTGGGCAACGGCCGCTTCCTGCGGACGCTTTACGAGAAGAGCTGCGCCTACCGCGATCTGCGGCTGTCGGGCTGTACGACGCCGCCGACGCGGGACGACCTGGCGACGCTGCGGCTGCCGGATCTGATGCAGGCGTACGGCGAGGTGCTGTCGGGCCGGGGGCCTGCGGGACGCGGCCCGCAGGAGCCGCCGGCGCCGTGACCCCTGCCGTAGCGCGGCGCCGCCGACCACCGGGGGGTTCCGGTGGCCGGCGGCGCCGCGGTACGGGTACAGCGACGGCTACGGGGACGGGCTCAGCCCACCAGGGCGCCCGCCCCGTCCGGATCGGTGGTCCGCTCCGCCGTGCGGCGTGGTTCCGCCACCCGGTGCGCCGGGTCGCGTACCTCGCCGACCAGCATCTCCAGCACGTCCTCCATCGCGACCAGGCCGAGCACCCGCCCGGAGGCGTCGGCGACCTGGGCGAGGTGCGTGGCGGCGCGGCGCATCACGGTCAGGGCGTCGTCCAGCGGGAGTTCGGCCCGTACGGTGGCCATCGGGCGCCACAGCTGCTGGGGCACCGCGCGCTCGCGGTCCTCCAGGTCCAGGACGTCCTTGACGTGCAGGTAGCCCATGAAGGGGCCGCCCCCGTCGGCGCAGACGGGGAAGCGCGAGAAGCCGGTCCGCACGGTCAGCTCCTCGATGCGGCGCGGGGTGACGGAGGGGTCGACGGTCACCAGCGCGGCCCGGCGCAGCAGGACGTCGGTGACCGGATGGCTGCCCAGCTCCAGGGCGTCCTCCAGGCGTTCGCGCGCCTCGGGTTCGATGAGTCCGGCCTGCCCGGAGTCCTCCACCAGGCGGTTGAGCTGCTCGCTGGTGAAGACGGCCTCCACCTCGTCCTTCGGTTCGACGCCGAAGAGGCGGAGCACCAGCCGGGCGCAGGCGCCGAGCGCGGAGGTGACCGGGCGGCAGAGCCGGGCGAAGCCGACGAGGCCGGGGCTGAGCCAGAGCGCGGTCTTCTCCGGCGCGGCCATCGCCAGGTTCTTGGGGACCATCTCGCCGATGACGAGGTGGAGGAAGACGACGAGGGCGAGCGCCAGCACGTAGCCGAGCGGGTGGACCAGCCCCTCGGGCAGGTGCACGGCGGTGAAGAGGGGCTCCAGGAGGTGGGCGACGGTCGGTTCGGCGACGGCGCCCAGGGTCAGCGAGCAGACGGTGATGCCGAACTGGGCCGCGGCCATCATCCGGGGCAGGTTCTCCAGCCCGTACAGCACCTGGCGGGCGCGGGTGGAACCGGCGGCGGCGAGGGGTTCGATCTGGCTGCGGCGCACCGAGACCAGGGCGAACTCCGCCCCGACGAAGAAGCCGTTCGCCAGGACGAGGAGTCCGGCGAGGAGCAGTTGGACGAGGCTCATCGCGCGGCCTCCAGGACGGCGGGCCGCGCGGGGTCCGCGGCGGCCGGCACGGCCACCCGGACGAAGCGGACCTTCTCGGCGCGGTAGTGGCCGACCTGGCGGACGGAGATCCGCCAGCCGGGGAGTTCGGCGCGGTCGCCGGGGGCGGGGATGCGGCCCAGCAGGTCGGCGACGAGTCCGGCGACCGTCTCGTACGGGCCGTCGGGCACGTCCAGTCCTATGCGGCGCAGGGTGAGGACCCGGCAGCTGCCCTCGGCGTCCCAGGCGGGCCGGCCGTCCTCGGGCGGGGCGGGGGCCAGCTCGGGGCGGTCGGCGCCCTCGGCGTCGTGCTCGTCGCGGACCTCGCCGACGAGCTCCTCGATGATGTCCTCCAGGGTGACGACCCCGGCGGTGCCGCCGTACTCGTCGACGACGACGGCGATCGGCTGCTCGTTGCGCAGCCGCTGGAGGAGCTGCTCGACGGGCAGGGTCTCGGGCACCAGGAGCGGCGGCACGGCGATGCGGCCCGCGGTGGTGCGCAGCCGGTCGGGGGCCGGGACGGCCAGGGCGTCCTTGAGGTGGATCATGCCGACGACCTCGTCGATGCGCTCCCGGTAGACGGGAAAGCGGGAGAGGCCGGTGGCGCGGGTGAGGTTGAGGACGTCCTCGGCGGTGGCGGAGGTCTGCAGGGCGCTGACCTTCACGCGCGGGGTCATGACGTGCTGGGCGGTGAGCCCGGCGAGCGACAGGGTCCGTACGAAGAGGTCGGCGGTGTCCTGTTCGAGGGTGCCGGCCTCGGCGGAGTGCCGGGCGAGGGAGACGAGTTCGCCGGGGGTGCGGGCGGAGGCCAGTTCCTCGGTGGGTTCGACGCCCAGCAGGCGTACCAGCCGGTTGGCCGCGGTGTTCAGGGCGCCGATGACCGGCCGGAAGAGGCGGGTGAAGCGGGCCTGCGGTCCGGCGACGAACCGGGCGACCGTGAGCGGGCGGGAGACCGCCCAGTTCTTCGGGACGAGTTCGCCGATGACCATCTGGACGGCGGCGGCGAGCAGCATGCCGGTCACCACGCTGACAGTGGGGACGGCGCCGTCGGGCAGGCCGGCCGCGGCGAAGGGGCCGTCGAGGAGCTGGGCGAGGGCCGGTTCGGCGAGCATGCCGACCACCAGGGAGGTGATGGTGATGCCGAGCTGGGTGCCGGAGAGCTGGAAGGAGAGTTCGCGCAGGGCGTCGGTGACCGATCGGGCCCGCCGGTCGCCCTCGGCCGCGGCGCGCTCGGCGTCCGCGCGTTCCACCGTGACGAGGCCGAATTCGGCCGCCACGAAGAATCCGTTGGCGAGGATGAGAAGGAATGCCGCGGTGAGCAGCAGTAGGGGGGTTGTCATGCCGCCGCCTCCGCTGAGGGGGCGGCGCAGGTACTACCGGACGATCCGTCCATTGCTGGAGGGAGTCACTCCTCGGGTCGCAGGAAAAGCCCCGCCGGCCGGGTGGGCCTTCGGGCGGGGCGGGGCGCGCACGGGGCGCCGCCGTTCTCCAGAGTAAACAACGGGAGGCCCTGTGGGGCAGGGGGCTCAGCCGTTGTCCGTGCCCGTGCCGCGGTTCTCGGCGAGGGCGCGGAGCGCGCGGGCGTCCCGGATGGCCTGCTGCTTGGCGATGCCGGGCTGGATGCCGAGGGCGGGCATGCTGGTGCCGTCGCTGAGGTCGAGGAAGACCCACGGATCGCCGACGCGCAGGTTGACGCGGACGATCTGGGCCCAGGACAGCCGGCGGCTGCGGGTGAGGTTGACGACGGTGACGCCCTCCTCGTCGGCGACGACCTTGGGCCGGCTGAGCAGTGCGAGGACGCCGAAGAAGAGGAGGGCGGTGAAGACGAAGCTGATCCGCTCTCCCCCGCTGAGCTGTTCGAGGGTGAAGGCGACGACGGTGATGACGGCGAACATCACCGCCCCCACGGTGAGCAGGACCATCCGGGTGCGGGTCGGCCGGAAGGTGACCGGCAGGGCCGGGGGGCCGGGCGGGGGCGTGGGGGCTGGCATCGTGCTCTTCTTCCGTCTCCCGCCGTCAGAGACGGCAGGCGTGGATCGCGGTGGTGAGGATGGCGCGGGCGCCGAGGTCGTACAGGTCGTCCATGATCCGCTGTGCCTCGGCGGCGGCGACCATGGAGCGGACGGCGACCCAGCCCTCGTGGTGCAGCGGGGAGATGGTCGGCGACTCCAGGCCGGGCGTCAGGGCGACGGCGCGCTCCAGGTGCTCGACGCGGCAGTCGTAGTCCATCATCACGTAGCTGCGGGCGACCAGGACGCCCTGGAGGCGGCGCAGGAACTGCTGGACCTTGGGTTCCTCGGCGGGGGCGCCGGTGGAGGGGGTCCCCCCGGGCGAGTCGGTTCGAGCCTGGGGGAGGATGACGACGGCCTCGGAGGTCATGATCGGTTCGCCGATGATTTCGAGGCCGGCGTTGCGCAGGCTGGTGCCGGTCTCCACGACGTCCGCGATCACCTGGGCGACGCCGAGTTCGATGGCGGTCTCGACGGCGCCGTCGAGGTGGACGACGGAGGCGTCCACGCCGGAATCGGCGAGGTGCTTGGCGACGATGCCCTCGTAGGAGGTGGCGATCGTCAGGCCGCCGAAGTCCTGCGGTCCGGCGACGGTGCCGGGCTTGGCGGCGAAGCGGAAGGTGGAGCGGGCGAAGCCGAGCCGGAGGATCTCCTCGGCCTGGGCGCCGGAGTCGAGCAGCAGGTCGCGGCCGGTGATGCCGATGTCGAGACGGCCCGAGCTGACGTAGATGGCGATGTCGCGGGGGCGCAGGTAGAAGAACTCGACCTCGTTGGCGGGGTCGACGAGGACGAGTTCCTTCGACTCCTTGCGCTGCTTGTAGCCCGCCTCATGGAGCATCGCCATCGCAGGCCCGGAGATGGCTCCCTTGTTGGGGACGGCGATGCGCAGCATGAGGTCGGGTTTCCTTTGCGGAGGGTGGGGCGGGACGGGTAGGGGGGGTGCGGGGTCCGGCTCAGAGGTGGGCGTAGACGTCGTCGAGGGAGATCCCGCGCGCGACCATCATCACCTGGACGTGGTACAGCAGTTGCGAGATCTCCTCGGCGGCGGCGTCCTTGCTCTCGTGCTCGGCGGCCATCCAGACTTCGGCGGCCTCCTCGACGACCTTCTTGCCGATGGCATGGACCCCCTTCTCCACCAGCTCGGCGGTGCGGGAGGTGGAGGGGTCGCCGTTGGCGGCCTTGAGCTGCAGCTCGGCGAAGAGCTCTTCGAAGGTTTTGTTCGCCATGATGTGCTCAGAATACGGGGTGCCGGGCCCGTACTCAGCGCCAGGGTTCGCTGACCGAGCGCAGTGTGGCGGCGGTGGCGACGGCGGCGGTGACCGCTTCGTGCCCCTTGTCCTCGTTGGACCCTTCGAGTCCGGCGCGGTCGAGCGCCTGTTCCTCGGTGTCGCAGGTGAGGACGCCGAAGCCGACCGGGACGCCGGTGTCGACGGCGACCCGGGTCAGCCCGGCGGTGACGCCGTGGGACACGTACTCGAAGTGCGGGGTGCCGCCGCGGATGATCACGCCGAGGGCGACGATCGCGTCGTAGCCGCGGCCGGCCAGCACCTTGGCGACGACGGGCAGCTCGAAGCTGCCGGGGACGCGGAGCAGGGTCGGCTCGTCGATGCCCAGCTCGTGCAGGGCGCGCAGGGCGCCGTCGACGAGTCCGTCCATGACCTTCTCGTGCCACTGTGCGGCGACGACCGCCACACGGAGGTCACCGCAGTTGCGTACGGACAGTTCGGGTGCGCCCTTGCCGCTCATGTCTCTCCTGCTTCTCTGTACGGGTGACGTGTTGTGGTGCCGGTGGTGCTACTGGTTGCCGCAGGTCGACGCGGTGGCGGCGTCGAGCCAGGGCAGGTCGTGTCCCATGCGGTCGCGCTTGGTGCGCAGGTACCGCAGATTGTGCTCGCCGGCCTGGACGGGCATCGGCTCGCGGCCGGTGACGGCCAGGCCGTGCCGGGTGATGGCGGCGGTCTTCTCCGGGTTGTTCGTCATCAGCCGCAGGCTGTGCACGCCGAGGTCCTTGAGGATCTGGGCGCCGGCGGCGTAGTCGCGGGCGTCGGCGGGCAGGCCCAGTTCCAGGTTGGCGTCGAGGGTGTCGACGCCGCGCTCCTGGAGTTCGTACGCGCGCAGCTTGGAGAGCAGGCCGATGCCCCGGCCCTCGTGGCCGCGCAGATAGACGACGACGCCGCGGCCCTCCTCGGTGACGCGGCGCATGGAGGCGTGCAGCTGGGGGCCGCAGTCGCAGCGTTCGGAGGCGAAGATGTCGCCGGTCAGGCACTCGGAGTGGACCCGGACCAGGACGTCGTCGCCGCCGGCGAGGTCGCCGTGGACGAGGGCGACGTGTTCGACGCCGTCCGTGGTGGAGCGGTAGCCGTACGCGGTGAAGGCGCCGAAGCGGGTCGGGAGCCGGACCGCGGCCTCGCGCCGGACGGTGGGTTCGCTGGTGCGGCGGTAGTCGATCAGGTCCGCGATGGAGATGATCGTGAGGCCGTGCTTGCGGGCGAATGGCACCAGCTGGGGCAGCCGCAGCATGACGCCGTCCTCGCCGGCGATCTCCACGATGGCCCCGGCGGGCCGCAGTCCGGCGAGCCGGGCCAGGTCCACGGCGGCCTCGGTGTGGCCGTTGCGCACGAGCACGCCGCCGGGGCGGGCGCGCAGCGGGAAGATGTGGCCGGGGCGCACGAAGTCGCCGGGGCCCGCGGTGCCGCCGGCCAGCAGGCGGAGCGTGGTGGCGCGGTCGGCGGCGGAGATGCCGGTGGAGACGCCGTGGGCGGCGGAGGCGTCCACGGAGACGGTGAACGCGGTCTGCATGGACTCGGTGTTGCGGCCGACCATCTGGGGCAGTTCGAGCCGTTCCAGCTCGTCGCCCTCCATGGGCGCGCAGATCAGGCCGCGGCACTCGCTCATCATGAAGGCGATGATCTCGGGGGTGGCCTTCTCGGCGGCGATGACGAGGTCGCCCTCGTTCTCGCGGTCCTCGTCGTCCACGACGACGACGGGCCGGCCGGCGGCGATGTCGCGGACGGCCTGCTCGACGGGGTCGAGGGCGAGGTCCTCCTCGGGCGTCCGGTGTTCCGGGTGCAGCCAGGTGGGCTGGGCGGTCATGCCGTGACTCCTTCCAGTACGGGTGTCCGCGTACGCAGCCACCAGTCGCGCATCCCCCACAGGACGAGGGCGCCGTAGACGACGTAGATGAGACCGGAGAAGGCGAGTCCGCTGTGGAAGTTCAGCGGGACGCCGACCAGGTCGACCAGAAGCCAGGCGAACCAGAACTCGACCATGCCGCGGGCCTGGGCGAGCATCGCGACGAGGGTGCCGGCGAAGATGTAGGCGTCGGCCCACGGGCTCCAGGAGAGCGAGGGGAAGGCGGTGAACAGGCCGCCGACCGCGAGGGTGCCGAGGGCGGCCCCGCCGGCCAGGTAGCCGCGTTCGCGCCAGGTGGCGAAGCGGACCGCGAGGGTGCCGTCCTGCGCCTGGCGCCGGCCCCGGGTCCACTGCTGCCAGCCCCAGACGGCGACGGCGATGACGATGAGCTGCTTGCCGACGCTGCCCGCCTGGTGGACGGAGACGTTGGCGGCGACCAGCACGACGCCGGACAGGAGCTGGGCGGGCCAGGTCCAGATGGAGCGCAGCCAGCCCAGGGTGAGGGCGATCAGGCCGACGGTGTTGCCGATCATGTCGGACCAGATGATGTGCTGGCCGAGGAGGGTGAACGCCTCGGAGTTCAGCCAGTGCACGGCGCTCACTTCGCGTCCTCTCCGGGCTCCGGCGCGCCGGCGCCGAGCAGCCGCTCGACGTACTTCGCGATGACGTCCACCTCCAGGTTGACCGGCTCGCCGGGCCCCTTGAGGCCGAGCGTGGTCAGGGCGAGGGTGGTGGGGATGAGGCTGATGGTGAAGTGGTCGGGGGCGGCGTCCACCACGGTCAGGCTGACGCCGTCCACGGTGATCGAGCCCTTCTCCACCACGTACCGGGAGAGGTGCGCGGGCAGCGACACCTTCACGACCTCCCAGTTCTCGGAGGGGGTGCGCTCCAGGATGCGGCCGGTGCCGTCCACGTGGCCCTGGACGATGTGGCCGCCGAGCCGTCCGCCGAGTGCCATGGGACGTTCGAGGTTGACGCGGGAGCCGGCGGTCAGGGCGCCGAGGCTGGAGCGGTTCAGCGTCTCGGCCATCACATCGGCGGTGAACTCGTGCTCGCCGAGGTCCACGACGGTCAGGCAGACGCCGTTCACGGCGATCGAGTCGCCGTGCTTGGCGCCCTCGGTGACGACGGGGCCGCGCAGACGGAAGCGGGAGGCGTCGTCGAGCCGCTCGACGGCGGTGACCTCGCCCAGTTCTTCGACAATTCCGGTGAACACTCAGTTTTCCTTCCGGGTGCGGCCGGGAACGGCGGTGACGCGCAGATCGGGGCCGATGCGAACGGTCTCCGTCACGTCGAGGCGCAACGCCTCGGCGAGCGTGTGGATTCCGGCGTCGGCGAGGGCGGCGGGGCCCGCGCCGAGGAGGACGGGGGCGAGATAGCCGACGACCTTGTCGACGAGTCCCGCGGCGACGAAGGCGCCGGCCAGGACCGGGCCGCCTTCGAGGAGTACGGAGCGCACGCCGCGCCCGTGGAGGGCGGCGAGCAGGGCGGTGAGGTCGAGGCCGGGCCCGGCGGGGGCGGGCGGGAGGCGCAGGACGGCCTCGGCGGGCAGGTGGCGCGCGTCGGCGTCCTCGGCGACCGCGATCAGGGTGGGCGCGGTGGTGTCGAGGACCCGGGCGCCGGGCCGTACGGCGGTGGCGCGGGTGTCCAGGACGACCCGCAGGGGCTGGACGGCGCCGTCGATGCCGCGCACCCCGAGCTGGGGGTCGTCGGCGCGGGCGGTGCCGGAGCCGACGAGCACGGCGTCCGCCTCGGCGCGCAGCCGGTGGACGTCGGCGCGGGAGGCGGCGGAGCTGATCCAGCGGCTGGTGGCGTCGGCCGCGGCGACCCGGCCGTCCAGGGTGGCCGCGTACTTCCAGGTGAGGTGCGGGCGGCCCCGGCGCACGGAGGTCAGCCAGGCGGCGTTGCCGGCCTCGGCCTCGGCGGCCAGGAGGCCGGACTCGGTGCGGACGCCGGCGGCGCGCAGGGTGGCGGCGCCGCCGGTGGCCTGCGGGTTCGGGTCGCCGACCGCGTACACGACGCGGGCGATCCCGGCGTCGACGAGTGCTCGGGAGCAGGGGCCGGTGCGGCCGGTGTGGTCGCAGGGTTCCAGGGTGACGTAGGCGGTGCCGCCCCGGGCCCGGTCGCCGGCCGCGCGCAGGGCGTGGATCTCGGCGTGCGGGCCGCCGGCGCGCTGGTGGAAGCCCTCGCCCGCGGGCTGTCCGGCGGCGTCGAGGACGACGCATCCGACGACCGGGTTGGGGCTGGTGGAGCCGAGGCCGCGGGCGGCGAGCGCGATGGCTCGGCGCATGGCGGTGATGTCGGCTGCGGTGTCCACCGGGTCCTCCTGCCTCTTCGGGCACGGACTCCGGGGCCTGTCGATAACGACAGAAGAAGCGGGACGCACGACAGGGGACGCCGGATGCCGGAGAACACGGATGGTCCGGTTGCCCGGAAAACCATCCGCCGACGGCGGCGTACCCGCGAAACGGCCCGCCGCGCACTGCCTCCCATCCGGACTTTAACCGTCGGTCCAGGAATCTCACCTGGTCAACCGGCCGCTGGATGCGGACGGGTCGCGGACTATAACCGCCGGTTCGGAATTACACCGACCCCGGAGTGCGCTGCTGCTGGTACAGGGTCAGTGTGCCACGTTCGGGCGCGGCCCATACGGGCGAACGCTGTGGAGTGGCTCACAGACGCCGCGTGACAAGGGTCTTTTCGGACACCTGGACAGGAAAGAACCACGATTGGTCCAGACCTATTGACGCACTGGTCTAGTCCTCTTAATCTCTGCGTCACCTCCGAGGAACGGTCCCCCGGTGTGCGCACACCGGTGACCAGGGACGAGTCACCCCCCTGTCCCTTCTTGTCAGTTGTGTTCTGCCGACCTCCCCAGGAGGAACCGAACGTGCTGTCCCCCACCCGTGCGAGAGCCTCGCTCCTCGCCGCCGGCGCCGGCGTCGCCGCGCTGCTGATCGGCTCGCTCTCCGCGACCCCCTCGGCCGCCGCCGTCGACCAGGAGTCCTGTCGCCCCGACGGGCTCTACGAGACGCCCGGTGTCACCGTCCCGTACTGCTCCGTGTACGACTCCGAGGGTCGCGAGAAGATGGGCGCCGACCACCCCCGGCGCGTCATCGGCTACTTCACCAACTGGCGGACCGGCAAGGACGGCAAGCCCGCCTACCTCGCCTCCGACATCCCCTGGGACAAGGTCACCCACCTCAACTACGCCTTCGCCCACGTCGACGGCTCGAACAAGCTCTCCGTGGGCGCGGACGGCCCGAACAACGCCTCCACCGGGATGACCTGGCCGGGCGTCAAGGGTGCCGAGATGGACCCCGGCTTCCCGTACAAGGGCCACTTCAACCTGCTGAACAAGTTCAAGAAGCAGTACCCGAACGTCAAGACGATGGTGTCGGTCGGCGGCTGGGCCGAGACCGGCGGCTACTTCGACGAGAGCGGCAAGCGCGTCGACTCCGGCGGCTTCTACTCGATGGCCACCAACGCGGACGGCTCCGTCAATCAGGCCGGAATCGACACCTTCGCCGACTCCGCGGTCGACTTCATCCGGACGTACGGCTTCAACGGGGTCGACATCGACTACGAGTACCCCACGACCATGAAGGACGCCGGCAACCCGCTGGACCACACGCTGTCCAACGGCCGCCGGGCCGGCCTGGTCAAGGGCTACGCCGCGCTGATGAAGACCCTGCGCGAGAAGCTCGACCGGGCGTCCGCCGCCGACGGCAAGCACTACCTGCTCAGCGTCGCCGCCCCGTCCTCCGGCTACCTGCTGCGCGGCATGGAGACCTTCCAGGTCCAGAAGTACCTGGACTACGTCAACATCATGTCGTACGACCTGCACGGCGCCTGGAACGAGTACGTCGGCCCGAACGCCGCGCTGTTCGACGACGGCAAGGACGCCGAACTCGCCCAGGCGAACGTCTACTCCACCTCGCAGTACGGCGGCATCGGCTACCTCAACACCGACTGGGCCTACCACTACTTCCGCGGTTCCATGCCGTCCGGCCGGATCAACATCGGCCTGCCGTACTACTCCCGCGGCTTCAAGAACGTCCAGGGCGGCACCAACGGCCTGTGGGGCAAGGCGGCCACCACCGACTGCCCGGCCGGCGCGGGGCTGACCAAGTGCGGTGACGGCGCTGTCGGCATCGACAACCTCTGGCACGACCTGGACGACAACGGCAAGGAGTCGCCCGCCGGCTCCAACCCGATGTGGCACGCCAAGAACCTGGAGAAGGGCATCGTCGGCGACTACGTCACCGACTACGGGTTCCCGGCGGACACCGAGCTGACCGGCACCTACGTCCGCAACTACGACTCCACCCTGGTGGCGCCGTGGCTGTGGAACGCCGAGAAGAAGGTCTTCCTCTCCACCGAGGACGAGCAGTCCGTCCAGGCCAAGGCCGACTACGTGGTCGACAAGGGCATCGGCGGCACGATGATCTGGGAGCTGGCCGGCGACTACGGCTGGAACGCGGCCAAGGGCCAGTACGAGCCCGGCTCGACGCTCACCTCCACGATGTACGACACCTTCAAGAACGCCACCCCCTACGGCGCGAAGCGCTCCACGATCGACCTGCCCACCCAGGCGCTGAACATCGACGTCTCCTTCGGCGCGTTCCCGCTGGGCGACTCGAACTACCCGATCAGCCCCAAGCTGACGATCACCAACAACACCAAGGCGACGCTGCCCGGCGGCACGGAGTTCCAGTTCGACTACTCCACCTCGGCGCCCGCCAACGCCAAGGACCAGTCCGGCTTCGGCACCACGATCGTCCGCAGCGACCACACCGCCTCGAACAACATCGGCGGACTGAAGGGCGACTACAACCGCGTCTCGCTGAAGCTGCCGTCCTGGCAGAGCCTGGCGCCCGGCGCCTCGGTCCAGGTCGACTTCGTGTACTACCAGCCGACGTCCACGCCGTCCAACTGGACCGTGACCTTCGACGGCAAGTCCTACGCCCTGGCGGGCGACCTGGCGCGCGGCACGACGGTCGTCGAGCCGGGCACCGGCTCCACCCCGACGCCCGACCCGTCCGGCTCCACCGGCCCGAGCCCCGACCCCACCCCCACGGGCGGCGCCTGCACGGCGGCGGCCTGGAACGCGGACACCGCCTACGGCGCGGCCACGACGGTGAGCCAGGACGGGCACCAGTGGAAGTCGAAGTGGTGGACGAAGGGCGAGAAGCCCGGAACCACCGGCGAGTGGGGCGTCTGGCAGGACCTCGGCGCCTGCTGAACCCGCTGAACCACTGAATCCCCCCGGTCCGGGGCGGGGCGTCCGACGCCCCGCCCCGGACCGTTCCCGTGTCAGCCCCGGGGGGCGAACAGCGCGTCCTGCGCCGCCTCGCGCGCCGCGAGCAGCGCCCCCTGCCTGACCGCCGTGCCGCCCAGCAGGGCCGCCCGGACCCCGGTACGCAGCGGGGACATCGTGGCCAGCCGCTCCTCGACGCGTGCGGCGAGGGCCGCGCCGCCCGCGTGGCCCACCTCGCCGGAGAGCAGGAGGAGGCCGGGGTCGAGGACCGCGGTCACCGAGGCCGCGCCCACCGCGATGCGGTCGGCCGCGGCGTCGAGGAAGCCCTCGCCGTCACCCTCCCCCGCGAGCGCCGCCCGGACGGCCGCCGCCGCGCCGGGCTCCTGGCCGTCCGCCGGGACGCCGATGCCGTGGGCGGCGGCCAGTTCGCACAGCGGCACCGAACCGGTCAGCGAGTGGAACCCTCCGTCGCAGTTGACGGCGGACGGCCTGCCGCCCGTGCCGGGGACCGGCAGGAAGCCGATCTCGCCCGCGCCGCCCGAGGCCCCCCGGCGCAGCTTCCCGTCGAGCATCACCGCCGCGCCCACCCCGTGGCCCAGCCAGAGCAGGACGAACGTGTCGCTGCCGCGGGCCGCGCCGACGCGGTGCTCGGCGACGGCGGCGAGGTTCGTCTCGTTCTCCACGAGCACCGTCGCCGGCAGCCTCCCCTGGAGCGCGCGGACCAGGCTGCGGTGCCAGGAGGGCAGTCCGCCGCTGTCGCGCAGCTCCCCGGTGACGGGGTCGATCAGGCCGGGCGCGCCGATGCCGACGCTGTGCAGGGGCGCGCTGCCCGCGCTGCGGGCGGTGGTCGCGAGCAGGGCGACGGCCTGTTCGACGGCGTTGTCCTCGGCGGTCTCGGTGCCGATCGGCAGGGTCGCCTCGGCGAGGGTGACGCCCAGCAGATCGGCGACGACGACGGAGACGCTGTCGGTGCGCACATCGAGCCCGGCGAGCAGCGCGCGGTCCGCGACGATGCCGTAGAGCCGTGCGTTGGGGCCGCGCCGGTCGGCGCCGGTCTCCCCCACCACGTGGACGAGGCCCGCGTCCTGGAGCCGTTCGACGAGGTCGGCGACGGTGGGCCGGGAGAGTCCGGTCAGCTTCTTCAGCTGGGTGGCCGTCAGGGGGCCGTCCTGCTGGAGGTGTTGCAGGGCGAGCCGGTCGTTGATGGCCCGAGCGGTGCTCGGTGATGCGCGCATACCGGAATCCTTCCAGACCGCCGCCGGCATCGGTCGAGCGGGCGGACTATTTATCAGGCAGGGTTCCTGATAGTTTACTGCCCGCAACACCGACAACTGCTTCAGCCGGGACGGCTTCAGCGAAGGGCACGGGGGACATGGCAAAGGAATCGACGACAGCGGTCTTCGGCACCGGGGAGGTGCGGCGGGCCAGGTACGCCATCGCGGCGGTCTTCACCGTGCACGGAGCGGTGACCGGCAGTTTCGCCACGCGGGTGCCCTGGATCCAGGACCACGCGGGCGTCAGCGCCGGGCAGCTCGGGCTCGCCCTGGCCTTCCCGGCGATCGGCGCCTCGGTGGCGATGCCGCTGGCCGGGGCGGTGAGCCACCGCTTCGGCGCCCGGACCGCGCTGCGCGGGCTGCTGGCCCTGTGGACGCTGGCCCTGGTCCTGCCCTCGCTGGCGCCCGACCTGCTGACGCTGTGCGTGGCGCTGTTCGCGTACGGGGCGGCCGCGGGCATGTCCGACGTGGCGATGAACGCCCTCGGCGTCGAGGTGGAGAACCGGCTCGACAAGTCGATCATGTCGGGGCTGCACGGCATGTGGAGCGTGGGCGCCCTGCTGGGGTCCGCGGCCGGCACGGTGGCCGCGCACGTGGGCGCGGACGCCCGGCTGCACCACGTCGTCGCCGCCCTGGTGCTGACCGCCCTGGGCCTGGTCGCCTGCCGGTGGGTGCTCGACCTGCGCAGCCGGCCGGACGAGGAGGCGCCGCCGCGGTTCACGCTGCCGCCCAAGTCCGCCCTGATCATCGGCGCGGTGGGCTTCTGCGCGGTGTTCGCCGAGGGTGCGAGCCTGGACTGGTCGGCGGTCTACCTGCGCGACTCGCTGGGCAGCTCGGCCGGTCTCGCCGCGGCGTCCACCACCGCGTTCGCGCTGACGATGGCGGTCGCCCGGATCGCCGGCGACCGGGTCGTCGACCGCTTCGGCGCGGTGCGCACCGTACGGGCCGGCGGGCTGCTCGCCACGGCCGGCGGCGTCCTGGTGGTCACCGGGCCGAACGCGGCGCTCGCCCTGTGCGGCTTCGGGATGATCGGGCTCGGGATCGCCGTGGTGGTGCCGCTCGCCTTCGCGGCGGCCGGGCGCAGCGGGCCCAAGCCGGCCCAGGCCATCGCGGGCGTCGCGACGATCACGTACACCTCCGGGCTCATCGCCCCGTCGGCGATCGGTTCGCTGGCGGAGGCCACCTCGCTGGTCGTGTCGTTCGGCCTGGTGTCGGTGCTGGCCTTCGGCCTGGTGCTGGGCGCCGGGGTGCTGCGGGCCGGCGACCGCAAGGCGCCGTCCGGCGAGGCGGCACGGGAGACGGCGGCGGCGCCCCGCGCCTGACCCGGGCCGGGCACCACTACCATGGCGCTGATCTTTTCCGCGTAGAGCGCCGTGTCCGGCGGGTACGGGCTCACGCACCTACACCACAGGGAGCAACCATGGGCCTCGGCGTGCGCTGGACCTTGCACGGCGACGGGAAGACGCCCGCACCGGGAGCGGTGGTCCGCCCCGACGAGCGGCTCTCCTGGCCCCGGACCTTCGGGCTCGGCGCCCAGCACGTGGTCGCCATGTTCGGCGCGTCGTTCGTCGCGCCGGTCCTGATGGGGCTCGACCCGAACCTGGCGATCATGATGTCGGGTGTCGCGACCGCCATCTTCCTGCTGGCCACGCGCGGCCAGGTGCCCAGCTACCTGGGCTGCTCGCTCTCCTTCGTCGGGGTGGCCGCGACGATCCGGGCGAGCGGCGGCGACAGCGCGGTGGTCACCGGCGCGGTGTTCGTGGTCGGCGCGGTGCTCTTCCTGGCCGGTCTCGCGGTGCAGCGGTTCGGCGCGCGGATCATCCACGCGGCGATGCCGCCGGTGGTCACGGGCGCGGTGGTCATGCTCATCGGGTTCAACCTGGCGCCGGTGACCGCGTCCACGTACTGGCCGCAGGACCAGTGGACGGCGCTCCTGGTGATGCTGTTCACCGGTCTGGCCGTGGTGTGCCTGCGCGGCTTCTTCTCCCGGATCGCGATCTTCCTGGGGCTGGTCTTCGGCTACGTCCTGTCCTGGGTGCTGGACCGGGTCCTCGGGAAGATCCACTCCCCCGCGGGCGGCGCCGAGGCGGTGGACCACTGGCGCCTGGACCTGTCGGGCGTCGGGAAGGCCGACTGGATCGGGCTGCCCTCGTTCCACGCGCCGAGCTTCGAGTGGTCGGCGATCCTGGTCGCGCTGCCCGTCGTCATCGCCCTGATCGCCGAGAACGCCGGGCATGTGAAGGCGGTCGGCGAGATGACCGGCGACTCGCTGGACGGCAAGCTGGGCACGGCCATCGCCGCGGACGGCGCGGCCTCGATGCTCTCGACGGCGGTGGGCGGCCCGCCGAACACCACGTACTCCGAGAACATCGGTGTGATGGCCGCGACCCGGGTGTACTCCACCGCCGCCTACTGGGCCGCCGCCGGCTTCGCCCTGCTGTTCGGCCTCTGCCCGAAGTTCGGCGCGGTCGTCGCGGCGATTCCGGGCGGGGTGCTCGGCGGCATCACGGTCATCCTGTACGGCATGATCGGCCTGCTCGGTGCGCAGATCTGGCTGAACGCCGGGGTGGACCTGCGCAATCCGCTGAACCTGGTGCCGGCCGCGGCGGGCATCATCATCGGCGTCGGCGGGGTCAGCCTGAAGATCACCGACAACTTCGAGCTGGGCGGCATCGCGCTCGGCACCATCGTCGTGATCACCGGCTACCACGTGCTGCGGGCCTTCGCCCCGGCCCACCTCAAGACGCAGGAGCCGCTGCTCGACTCGGGCACCTCCGCGTACGACGAGAAGCCGCCGGCCGCCGGCTCCTGACGGGAGCGGCCGTACGGGCCTGGTGAGGCCCGTACGGCCGGCGGCGCTCAGTCCTCCGGCAGTTCGACCGGGGCCAGTTCGTCGAAGAGGTCGCCCGGTCCGGGGTTGGTCGGGTCGGTGGCGCCGCCGAAGTGGTGCATCACGCCCCATACGGCGTTGAGCGCGGTCTGCACGGCGCCCTCGGCCCAGCCGGCCGTCCAGGAGATGTCGTCGCCGGCCAGGAACAGGCCCCGCTTGTCGGCGGGCAGCCGGTCCTGCATGAAGTGGGTGAACAGGCGCCGCTGGTAGCGGTAGTGGCCGGGCAGGTTGGCCTTGAACGCGCCCATGAACCAGGGCTCGTTCTCCCAGGACACGGTGACCGGGTTGCCGATGACATGGCCGCGGATGTCGACGTTCGGGTAGATCTCGCCGAGCGACTTCAGCATCACGTCCATGCGCTCGGTCGCCGACAGCGGCAGCCATTTGAGGCTGTCGTCGCACCAGGTGTACGAGAGGCAGACGCTGGCCGGCCGGTCCGGTCCGTCGTCCAGCAGATAGGTGCCCCGGGTCATCCGGTCGGTCAGCGTCATCGACATGGTGTCGCGCCCGGTGCTCTCGTCCTTGTCCAGCCAGAACGGCCGGTCCACGGGCACGAACAGCTTGGACGACTCCATGTAGTGGGTGCGCTCCACCGCCGTCCAGTGGTCGATCGGGAAGAGCGCGTCGTCGCAGGCGATCTTGGAGAGCAGCAGCCAGGACTGGCCGGTGAAGACGGCCGCCCGGTAGGTGCGGATGTCGCCGGCGGCGTCGGTGACGGTGATCCGGTTGCCGGCTGTGCGGTGCAGCCGGGTCACGGCGCCGCGCGGCTCGCCGTCGTGCAGCGAGGACAGCGAGGTGCCGAGCGGCCAGTGGACGATCTTCCGCGGCTCGCGCTCCCACAGGCGCTGCGGGAGCTGCTGGCTGCCGCCGACGATGGAGCGGTGGTGGTCGTCCGCCTCGGTGTAGACGACGCGCAGGATCTCCAGGATCGAGTTGGGGAAGTCGGTGTCCCAGCCGCCGGTACCGAAGCCGACCTGGCCGAAGATCTCGCGGTGCCGGAAGGACTTGAAGGCGTCGGAGTCGCAGAGGAAGCCGTAGAAGGTCTGGTTGTCGAGCTTCTCGACCAGCCGGGACCAGATCTCCCTGATCCGGGGGACGTCGCGTTCGCGCAGCGCCCGGTTCATGTCGGTGAAGTCGGCGCCCTCCTCCAGGCAGGCGTTCCAGGCGTCCATCACATCGCGGTAGACCTGCGGGAGTTCGTCGATGGTCCTGGCATAGTGCGACTCGCCCTTGAGGTCCACGACGGTGGAGGGGGTGGCCGGGGCGAGCGGGTTGGGGAACGGCTTGGTCTCCAGGCCGACCAGGTCGATGTAGTGCTGGAGCGAGGTGGACGAGGGCGGGAAGCGCATCGCGCCCATCTCGGCGGTGAGCGGTTCGCCGTCCGTGGCGCAGCCCTCGAACTCGACGGTGCGCAGCCGTCCGCCGATGCGGTCGGCCTCGTAGACGACCGGCCGCAGGCCCATCTTCATCAGTTCGTACGCGGTGATGATGCCGGAGAGCCCGCCGCCGATGACGGCCACCTCGGTGCCGTGCTCGGTGGCCGGGACCTGGCCGATGCCCGCCGGGTGGGCGAGGAAGTCGTCGTACGCGTAGGGGAAGTCCGGCCCGATCATGGTGATCGGCGGGGCCGCTTCCTCGGTGCTCTGGACGGCGGGGGGCACGGACGTCATGGGGTACGGACTCCTTGCGGGTACGGCGGGGCGGCGGAGAGGAGGGGTGCGGCGGGCTCGCGTCGGGCTCAGGCGAGGGAGCCGTACAGGCCGGGGCGGCGGTCGCGCAGATACGGGTTGGCGGCCCGTGAGGCGGCCAGCAGGGCGGGGTCGACGTCGCCGGTGACGAGTTCCCCGCCGTGCCCGGCGCGGGCGCGGACCGTGCCGTCGGGGCCGGCCAGGCAGCTCAGTCCGGTGAAGTCGTACGGGCCCTCGGGGCCGGTGCGGTTGACGTAGGCGATGTAGAGCTGGCTCTCGAAGGCGCGGACCGGGACGACGGATTCGGCGACGAACGAGAAGGGGTGCATCAGCGCGGTGGGGACCAGCAGGAGGTCGGTGCCGGCCAGGGCGTGCGCCCGGACGTTCTCCGGGAACTCGACGTCGTAGCAGGTCAGCAGGCCGATCCGGATGCCGTCCAGTTCGGCCTGGACGACGGGCTGCTCGCCGGGCGTGAACCAGTGCTGCTCGAAGTCGCCGAAGAGGTGCGTCTTGCGGTAGCGGGCGAGCGGAGTGCCGTCGGGGCCGATGAGCTGGGCGGAGTTGTACAGCGTCTCGCCGTCGCGCTCGGGGTAGCCGTAGTGGACGGCGATGCCGTGCCGTACGGCGATCTCGGCGACGGCCCGGGCGGCGGGCCCGTCCGCGGCCTCGGCGAGCCGGGGGACGTCGTCGCCGATGGCGTAGCCGGTGAGGTACAGCTCGGGGCAGACCAGCAGCCGGGCGCCGGTCTCGGCGGCGCGGCGCGCGGCGTCCGCCAGCAGCTCGACGGAGCCGGCGACCGAGCCGGGGCGTCCGGAGCTCTGGAACAGGGCGGTGCGCAACGGCGGCATGGCTGACCTCGGACGATGCGGGCGGAGCGGGGACGTAGAAGACGGTACGTTCCGCGATTCGGCCCGGACAAGCGGCGACCGTTGCGCATCGACGGCCGATCCGTTGCGCGGTTCGGGCGGGATGCGGCGATTCGTTGCGTGCCCCCGGTCCGTGCCGCGCGGGGTCAGCCCGGTGAGCCCGAGGAGTAACGCCGGAGCAGCGGCGAGAGCACCAGGACCGACTTGGTGCGCTCCACGTACGGTTCGCCCGCGATGCGCTCCAGGACCTGTTCGAAGTGGCGCATGTCGGCGGCGAAGACCTGGACGAGCGCGTCGGCGTCGCCGGTGACGGTGGAGGCGGAGGCGACCTCGGGGTAGCGGGCGAGGCCCTGCTTGATGGACTCCGGGGAGGTGTTGCGGCTGCAGTAGATCTCGATGTAGCCCTCGGTCTCCCAGCCGAGCGCGGCCGGGTCCACCCGCACGGTGAACCCGGTGATGGCACCCTCGGCGCGCAGCCGGTCCACGCGGCGTTTCACGGCGGGCGCGGACAGGCCGATGATCGAGCCGATGTCGGCGTAGGAGCGGCGGGCGTCCTCGGCCAGGGCGTGGACGATGCGCTCGTCCAGGTCGTTCAGTCGCACGTCGTACGGGTCACTTCTCTGCGGTGGCGCGGGCGGAGCCGGGCACGGCTGTGCCGGGGACGACGCGTGCCGCCCCCGGCAGTAGAACACGGCCCGGGGCCCGTCCGGCGGATCGGGGCCCCGGGGGTGCGGCGGCTAGCTCCAGCTGGCGTGCAGCGGCTTGCCCTCGGCGTAGCCGGCGGCGCTCTGTACGCCGACGACGGCCTTCTCGGCGAACTCCGCGAGGGAGGCGGCGCCCGCGTAGGTGCAGGAGGAGCGGACGCCCGCGATGATCGAGTCGATCAGGTCCTCGACGCCGGGGCGGGCCGGGTCCAGGAACATCCGGGAGGTGGAGATGCCCTCCTCGAAGAGCGCCTTGCGGGCGCGGTCGTACGCGGACTCGTCGGAGGTGCGGTTCTTCACGGCGCGCGCGGACGCCATGCCGAAGGACTCCTTGTAGAAGCGCCCGTCGGCGGTCTGCTGGAGGTCGCCGGGCGACTCGTACGTGCCGGCGAACCAGGAGCCGATCATCACGTTGGAGGCGCCGGCCGCGAGGGCCATGGCGACGTCGCGGGGGTGGCGGACGCCGCCGTCCGCCCAGACGTGCTTGCCGTACTTCTTCGCCTCGGCGGCGCATTCCAGCACGGCGGAGAACTGGGGCCGGCCGACGCCGGTCATCATCCGGGTGGTGCACATGGCGCCGGGTCCGACGCCGACCTTGATGATGTCGGCCCCGGCCTCGATGAGGTCGCGCACGCCCTCGGCGGCGACGATGTTGCCCGCCACGATCGGGACCCGCGGGTCCAGGGCCCGGACCGCGCGCACGGCGCTGATCATGGATTCCTGGTGGCCGTGGGCGGTGTCCACGACGAGGGTGTCCACCCCGGCGTCGAGGAGCTGCTTGGCCTTGCCGGCCACATCGCCGTTGATGCCGACGGCGGCGGCGATCCGCAGCTTGCCGTCCGCGTCGGTGGCGGGGGTGTACAGGGTGGCGCGCAGGGCGCCCTTGCGGGTGAGGATGCCGACGAGGCGGCCGTCCGCGTCCACGGCGGGGGCGAGCTTGCGGTTGGCGCCGTCGAGCTTGTTGAAGGCGTCGCGCGGGTCGATGTCCGCGTCCAGCAGGACCAGGTCCTTGGACATGACCTCGGAGAGCTGGGTGAAGCGGTCCACGCCGGACAGGTCGTGGTCGGTGACCACGCCGACCGGCCGGCGCTCGTCGTCCACGACGACCCCGGCGCCGTGGGCGCGCTTGTGCAGCAGGGACAGCGCGTCGGCGACCGTCTGGGCCGGGGACAGCTCGATGGGCGTGTCGAGGACCAGGTGGCGCGTCTTCACCCAGGAGATGACCTCGGTGACGACCTCGATCGGGATGTCCTGCGGGATGACGACCAGGCCGCCGCGCCGGGCGATGGTCTCGGCCATCCGGCGGCCCGCGATCGCGGTCATGTTCGCGACGACGAGGGGGATGGTGGTGCCGCTGCCGTCGGGGGAGGACAGATCGACTCCCTGGCGCGATCCGACCGCCGATCGGCCCGGAACCATGAAGACATCGTCGTACGTCAGGTCGTACGGGACCGAAGGGGACTCTGTGTAGCGACCGGTGCCGGGCTCAAGAAAACGCATAACACTCATTTTTTCATATGAAATCACGCAGGTCGCTTCCACGAAGGCACAACAAATGACCCCCCAATTTGTAGCTTCCTCCAAAAGGAATCCGCGAGAGGGGCCAAGGGCATATGCCACCTGCCTTGCCCGACGACTTTACCGGAACCGCGTTCATCCATTCCGATCATCTGCCCTGGACCTGGTGACGGGGGGTCAGGTAGCTTCAAACCCGCAGGTCCCGTGGGTCGTCACCATGCCCCGGAGGAACGGACGGACCATGCACAACTACCGTCACCCGTACGACCGGAGAGGATTGAGACCCGCCCGTGGAGAACAAACTTCCGGACATTTACTGCCCGTTCCCCCAGCGGATGAATCCGCATGTCGATCACGTACGCCGACATCTGGACACCTGGACTCGCGACACCGGCCTGGTGCACCGGGATTCGGCCCGGGAGCGATTCGAGCAGGCCGACTTCGGCGCATTCGTCAGCATGGTCCATCCGACCGCCGACAGTGAGCATCTCGAACTCGTCGCCGACTGGTTCGTCTGGCTCTTCCTCGTGGACGACCAGCTCGACGACGGCCACCTCGGACGCAGCCCCGAGCGCGTCCGGGACGTCGTCGCGCTGATGCTGTCGGTCGTCGAGGGCACCCGGACCGGGGTCCTGGCGAACGAGAAGGTGCCCGCGGCCGTGGTCGCCCTCATCGACCTGTGGCAGCGCACCACGCCGACCGCGGCGGTGCACTGGCGGCGCCGGTTCGCCTGGCATCTGCGCAAGTACCTCACCACCACCACGACGTGGGAGGCCGGGAACCGCGCGGCGGGCATAGTGCCGTCCGAGGAGCTGTACATCGAGAAGCGCCGCCATACCGGCGCGATCCTCGTCTGCATGGACCTCATAGAAATCGTCGCCGGCATCGAGGCGCCCCAGTCGATCCACAACGACCCCCGGTTCATCACGGCCCTGGAGTCGTCCTGCAACCATGTGTCGTGGGCCAATGACGTGTACTCCTACGAGAAGGAGCAGGTGCTCGGCGAGATCCACAACCTCGTCCACCTGGTCCGCCACCACCGCGGCCTCGACAAGCAGCGGGCGCTGGAACACGTCTGCGCGCAGATCGCCGGGGAGACGGAGCGCTTCCTGACGGCGGAGGCCGAACTGCTCGACGCCTACCCGCAGCTGGCGCCGATGCTGGAGCCGTACCTCGACGGGATGCGCAGCTGGATGCGCGGCAACCTCGACTGGTCCGGGCAGACGCCCCGCTACAACCCGGCCGACGTCAGCCAGTACGACCGGCCGGAACAGTATCTGGAGGCCACGGTGCTGGGCGTCACCCCGCAGGACTGACCACCGTGCGCATGAGGGAGGGGCGGCCGTACGGCCGCCCCTCCCTCATGTCCGTCGTATCCTCCGTCCGGAGGGGTCAGTCGCCGTCCGGGTCGGCCCGCTCCAGGGCCGGCCGGCGCGGGGCCCCGGACTCCGTCAGCAGGTAGTCCGCCGCGGCCGTGTCCGTCACCAGGCTGGTGACCAGTCCCGAGCGCAGCACCGCGCCGATCGCGGCGGCCTTGCGCTGCCCGCCCGCGATGGCCACGACCTCCGGAATCCGGCGCAGCCGGTCCGCCTCGACGGTGATGCACCGCTCACCGAGGTCCCGGCCGACCCGGCGGCCCTCCGCGTCGAACAGATGGGCCGACATCTCCGCGGCCACACCGAGCGAGGCGTAGTGCCGGCGCTCCTCGTCCGAGAGCATGTCGTGCACCGTGGAGATACCCGGCTCCCAGGAACCGATGGAGACGGCCGCCACCGTCACCTTGTCGAAGTACTCGAAGGCGCGGGCGATCCCGGTCTGGTGGCGCAGCGCGGCGGCCGTCGCCGGGTCCGGCAGCAGCATCGGCGCGTAGATCGGGTGGGCCTCGCCGCCGGAGACCTGGGCCGCGCGCCGCACCGCCTCCACCGAACCGCGCTCGGCGGTGCCCGCGTCGTACACCCCGGTGAGCTGCACGACCGTGCACGGCGGCAGCCGGTCGAGGGCGGCGGCCATGTGGATGGTGGAGCGGCCCCAGGCCAGCCCGAGCACATCGCCCTCGGTCACCAGTTCGCCGAGCAGATCGGCCGCGACCTCGCCCAGGTTCTCCGGGTCGGCCGCGTCGTCCTGCTCCTCCGCCGGGGACTCGACGACCACCGCGTGGCGCAGCCCGTAACGGGCCCGCAGCGCGTCGGAGCGCTCGGCGTCCAGCTCCGCCGGGACGCGGATCTCGATCCGTACGAGGTCGCGCTCCAGTGCGGTCTCCAGGACGCGCGCGACCTTGAAACGGCTGACGCCGAACTCCTCGGCGATCTGGATCTTGGACTTGCCCTCGAGGTAGAAGCGGCGGGCCATGGCCGCCGCCTGCACCAGCTCCGCGGGCCCCATCCGCAGGGCGGACCGGCCCGCCGACATTGCAGACACCGCGTTCTCCTCACTGCTGTTCACGCTCTTGATACGTCGTTCATCCTGTCAGATACGACGATCCCTGACCGGTCCCGTCGGACCCCGTTCATCTGCTCTTGGCCCGGACGACTCCTGTGCCCGTGTCCGCGCCGCGGGGGCTCAGTGCGCGCAGCCCCAGCCGGCCGCCCCGATGGCTCCCTCGGCCTTGGCCCGCAGGGACCGCACGGCGGCGGCCGGGTCGGCGGCGTTGTAGACGGCGGAGCCGGCCACGAAGACGTCGGCGCCCGCCTCGGCGCAGCGCTCGATGGTCGACTCGGAGACCCCGCCGTCCACCTGGAGCCACAGGTCGAGGCCGTGCTTGGAGATCAGTTCACGGGTGCGCCGGATCTTGGGCAGCATGATGTCCAGGAACGCCTGGCCGCCGAAGCCCGGTTCCACGGTCATGATCAGCAGCATGTCGAGCTCGGGGAGCAGGTCCTCGTACGGCTCGACGGGCGTCGCCGGCTTGAGCGCCATGGAGGCGCGGGCGCCCTTGGCGCGGATCTCGCGCGCCAGCCGGACGGGGGCCGCGGCGGCCTCGGCGTGGAAGGTGACCGACCCGGCCCCGGCCTCGACGTACTGGGGCGCCCAGCGGTCCGCGTCCTCGATCATGAGGTGGCAGTCCAGCGGCGTGTCCGTGGCCCTGCTGAGCGATTCCACGATCGGAACGCCGAGGGTCAGATTGGGCACGAAGTGGTTGTCCATGACGTCGACATGGAGCCAGTCGGCGCCTTCGACGGCCTTCGCCTCGTCGGCGAGGCGCGCGAAGTCGGCGGAGAGAATACTCGGGTTGATCTGGGCCATGGGCCAAGACTGCCATGTTCTGCGTCACTTCCCCGCCCCGGTGCGCTCCAAAGCCTCACAGGATCATTACGGTTCGAGCAAGAGCGGTGTTCCGCCCCGGCGCGGGGGGCGCGGTCAGCCGGTACGGCGCAGCAGCGCGAGGTACATGGCGTCGGTGCCGTGCAGATGCGGCCAGAGCTGGACGTCGGGCCCGTCGCCGAGCGCGGGCACACCGGGCAGCAGCGGGCGGGCGTCGATCCATTCCGCCTCGACGGGCGCGCCGCCGCGGCCCTTGAGCACGTCCTCGACGACGACCCGGGTCTCGGCGAGGTGCGGCGAGCAGGTGGCGTAGCCGACGACGCCGCCGACGCGGACGGCCTTGATCGCCTCGCGCAGCAGCCCGCGCTGGAGGGGCGCGAAGCCCTCCAGGTCCTCGGGGCGGCGGCGCCAGCGGGCCTCCGGACGGCGGCGCAGGGCGCCGAGGCCGGAGCAGGGCACGTCCACCAGGACCCGGTCGAAGGTGCCGGGGAGCCACGGCGGGCGGGTGCCGTCGGCGGTGACCACCTGGTACGGGCCGGGGTTGCCGGTCAGCGCGCGCTCCACGAGGCGGGCGCGGTGCGGCTGGCGCTCGGCGGCGAGCAGGGCGGCGCCGCGTCCGGCGGCGAGGGCGGCGAGCAGGGCCGCCTTGCCGCCGGGGCCCGCGCAGCCGTCCAGCCAGCGGGCGTCGGTGCCCTCCAGCGGGGCGGCGGCGAGCGCGGCGGCGACGAGCTGGCTGCCCTCGTCCTGGACCCCGGCCCGGCCCTCGCGCACGGCGGTCAGGGCGCCGGGCTCGCCGCCCTCGGCCATGCGCACGGCGTAGGGCGACCAGCGGCCGGGCAGCGCGCTGTCCTCGCCCAGCTCGGCGGTGAGCTCGGCGGTGGTGGAGCGGCCGGGGCGGGCGACCAGGGTGACCTCGGGGCGTTCGTTGTCCGCTTCGAGCAGGTCCTCGATGCCGGCGCGGCCGCCGCCGAGCGCGTCCCAGAGCGCGGAGACGACCCAGCGGGGGTGGGAGTGGACGACCGCGAGGTGGTCCTCGGCGTCGTCCTCGTAGGAGGGGGCCACCTTCGCCACCCAGCCGTCGAGGTCGTCGGCGGACACCTTGCGCAGGACGGCGTTGACGAACTTGGCGCGTCCCTCCCCCAGCACCACCCGGGCCAGCTCCACGCTCGCGGAGACCGCCGCGTGGGTGGGGATACGGGTGCCGAGCAGCTGGTGCACGCCCATGTTCAGCACGTCCAGGACCGGCGGGTCCACCTCGCGCAGCGGCCGGTCGATGCAGGCGGCGACGATCGCGTCGTACGTGCCCTGGCGGCGCAGCGTGCCGTAGACCAGCTCGGTGGCCAGGGCCGCGTCGCGGTGGTCGAAGTCGCCCTTGGCGCGGGCCTTCCTCAGCAGCGGGGGCAGGACGAGGTTCGCGTACGCGTCGCGCTCGTCGACCGCCCGCAGGACCTCGAAGGCGAGGAAGCGGACCGGGTCCTTCTTCGGGCGGCGGTGCGGCTTGGCGGGACGGCGACGCGGCTGGTCGTTCACAGTGAAAGGTGCTCCGCTGGCGGTGAGGAAACGAACCCTCCCAGCCTACGTCCCCGCCCGCCGCGGGCCGGCCGGTCTCAGCTGCCCAGCAGCTCGCCGGGGACGAGGCGGACGCCGCGCGCCCAGTCGGCGGCGCGCATCGGCTTCTTGCCCTGCGGCTGCACCCAGAGCAGCTCCACCGCGTGCGACCCGGTGCCCACGAACACGTTGTTCTTACCGGCCGACAGCTCGCCGGGCGCCAGCTCGGACCGGTCCACGGCGGGGGTGGCCTGGACGAGCTTGAGCCGCTCGCCCCGGAACAGCGTCCAGGCGCCGGGGGCCGGGGTGCAGGCGCGGACGACCCGGTCCACCCGCAGCGCGGGCGCCGACCACTGGACCTGGGCGTCCTCCACGGTGATCTTGGGGGCGAGGGTGACGCCGTCGGCCGGCTGGGGCACGGCGTGCAGGGTGCCGTCCTCGATGCCGTCCATGGTCGCGGCGAGCAGCCCGGCCCCGGCGAACGCCAGCCGGGTCAGCAGGTCGCCGCTGGTGTCGGTGGGCCGGACCTCCTCGGTCAGGACGCCGTAGACGGGCCCGGAGTCGAGCCCCTCCTCGATGAGGAAGGTGGAGGCACCGGTCACCTCGTCGCCGGCCATCACGGAATGCTGCACGGGGGCGGCGCCGCGCCAGGCGGGCAGCAGCGAGAAGTGCAGGTTGACCCAGCCCCTGGCCGGAATGTCGAGCGCCACCTTGGGCAGCAGCGCGCCGTAGGCGACGACCGGGCAGCAGTCCGGGGCGATCTCCCGCAGCCGGGCGAGGAAGTCCTCGTCCCTCGGCCTCGCGGGCTTCAGCACCTCGATCCCGGCCTCCTCGGCGCGCTGGGCGACCGGGCTGGCCACCAGCCGCCTGCCGCGCCCGGCGGGCGCGTCGGGCCTGGTCACGACGGCGGCCACCTCGTGGCGGCCGGAGGCGATCAGGGCGTCCAGGGCGGGAACGGCTACCTCGGGGGTGCCGGCGAAGACGAGCTTCATGGGTGGCTGACTGCCTCTCAGGCCGGACTCTCAGGCCGAAACGTTACGGTGACGAGCGACGCACCAGTCTAGGCGGTGTCTTGGACGGGGGGCGTACGCGTCCTCGCGCGCCCCTCGCACGTGCTCATACGCCCCCCGAGCGTGACCAGATCCACAGGTGCGGCGTTGGTCAAGAGAGATTGACCGAAGCGAGCCGCCCTGGTGCGGCCCGATCCCTTTCAACGCCGGTTCGAGAGGCTTCTTCATGGCCGACCACGCAACCCACGACGCCCAAGCGAGGGCCAGTCTGCATCTTCTGGTGCGGGACATCGAGCGGGTCCGGCGGCAGGTGGACGCGCTGCGCACGCTCACCGCCCAACTGGGCAACGTCTACCGCCCGCGCCGCTCCGGCCCCTCCGCGGGCTTCGTCGTCTACGGCAGGGCCCCCGCCCCCACGGTCAGACTGGCCCAGGAACTGCGGGACAGCGTCGAGACGCTGGTCACGGCGGCCGTGGACTTCGACCGCTCGCTGGGCTTCTCCTGGGACGCGGTGGGCTCCGCGCTCGGGGTCACCAAGCAGGCCGTCCACCGCCGGTACGGGGCGCGGCGGGCCTCGCAGGCGGCCGCGGAGCCGGAGGTGGTCCCGCAACGCGGCCCCGCCGTCCCCGCCGCGCGCACGCCCCAGCCCCCCACGGACCGCCCCAGCCCCTTCCCGGGCCCCCGCAACGGCTGACGGCATCCGGCCGGGTCCATCACGACCCGGCCCGCCCGGCGTCCCAGGTCCACGCGCCGGGCGGGCCGGCCCGTCTCAGCCGATGTCCACCGGGTCCACCCGGACCCGCACCGCGCCCGCGCCCCCTCCGGCGCCCCGCGCGATCCGTGCCGCGCGCAGCGCCGCCGCCAGCGCGGCCCCGCTCCCCGGCGGCACCCGGATCAGCGCCCGCTCCCAGCTCTCCCCCGGCGGTGCCTCGAAGGACCGCCGCGGCCGCCCCGGCTGCGCGGCGGGCACCGGCACCGGGCCCAGCACCTCCGCGTCCTGCGGCAGCCCGGCCAGCGCCAGGAACGCGGCCAGCGCCTCCGGAGCCCCCGTCACCGAAGCCATCCGGGACACCGGCGGAAAGCCCAGCTCGGCCCGCTCCGCCAGCTCCCGCCGGGCGTGCCCGACCGGGTCCCAGCGGACCAGCGCCTGCACGGGCCGCAGCGTCGGCTCGGCGACCACGACCACCGTGCCGCCCTCGGGCCGGCCCCGGACCAGCGCGGCGGCGGCCGTCCAGCGGCGCAGGGCCTCCTCGGCGGCGCGCAGATCGGGCCGGCCGACCATCGCCCAGCCGTCCAGCAGCAGCGCCGCCGCGTAGCCGCCCTCGGCGACCGGCTCGGCGCCCGGTGTGGAGACGACGAGCGCGGGCCGGTCCGGCACCGCGTCCAGGACGTGGTCGCGCCCGGAGGTCCGCACCGGCACCGCCGGGAACGCCCGGCCCAGCTCCTCCGCCGTGCGCCGGGCCCCCACGACCTGGGCGCGCAGCCGCCGCCCGCCGCAGGCCACGCAGTGCCAGGACGTCTCGGCCCGCCCGCACCAGGCGCAGTTCAGGTCCCGTTCGTCGGGCGCCTCCAGAGGGCCCGCGCACTGCCGGCACCGGGCGGGCTCCCGGCAGCGCTCGCAGGCGAGCCGGGGGGCGTAACCCCGCCGGGGCACCTGGACCAGCACCGGGCCGGTGCGCAGCCCGTCGCGGACGGTCTGCCAGGCGAGGCTGGGCAGCCGCGCGGCCCGCGCCGCCCCGTCCCGCGCCAGCTCGCCGTCGCCCACGGTGCGGATCACGGGCGCCGCGGCCCGCAGCTGCTCCCGCCCGGCGCGCAGCGGCAGCGCCCAGCCGCTCTCGACGAGCTGCGCGGCCTCGACCGTACAGCTGAGGGAGCCGAGCAGGAACGCGCAGCGGCCGTGCGTGGCCCGCAGTTCCAGGACCTCGCGGACATGGGGGAAGGGGGCGCGGTCGTCGCTGTGGCTGGAGTCGCCGTCGTCCCAGACGACGACGAGCCCGAGGTCGGTGACGGGCGCGAACATCGCGGCCCTGGTCCCCACGACGGCCCGGACGGAGCCGCGCCGCACGGCGAGCCATTCCCGGTAGCGCCTGCCCGGTCCGGAGCCGGCCGTCAGCAGGGCGTGCCGGCCCTCTCCGAGGAGCGCGGTGAGCGCGGCGTCGACCCGTGCGGCGGAGCGGCCGTCGGGGACGACGACGAGAGCGCCGCGCCCGGCGGAGAGGGTGGCGGCGACGGCCGTCGCGATCTCGGCCGGCCAGTGCGGTCCGGGCAGCGCGGTCCACACGGCCCTGGGGGCGCCCCCGCCGGCCAGCGCGGACAGGAACGCGGGCCCCTGTTCGTACCGCTCCCAGGTGCCGGGGGCGGGGCGGGCGGGGGCGGGCAGGGGGGCGGGGGACGGCCGGGACTCGGCCTGCGCGTTCCTCGGCGGGACGGCGAGCTGGAGGACGTCGGCGAGGCTGCCCGCGTACCGGTCGGCGACGGCGCGGGCGAGGGCGAGCAGTCCGGGGCCGAGGACGGGCTCCGGGGAGACGACGGAGGCGAGCGCGGCCAGCGCCCCGTTGTAGTCGGACCGGGCCAGCCGTTCGACGAGGAAGCCGTCGACGAGCCCGCCGCCCTCGCGCCGGCCGCCGCGCACATTGCGGCCCCCGGCGCCGAACCGGACCCGTACCCGCACACCGGGCTGGGCGTCGGCGTCCAGCCCGGCGGGGACCGCGTAGTCGAAGTACTGGTCGAGGTGGAGCGCCCCCTTGTTGACCAGGACGCGGGCGACGGGCAGCTCGTCGGCGAGCGCGGCCCCGCGCCAGGTGCGCGGTTTGGCGCGCGGCGCCTTGGCCCGGCGCACGGTCTCCCGGATCAGCGCGAGCTGTTCCGGCTCCCCCGCGCCGGATTCGCCGGACCGCTCGTTCTCGCTGCTCACAGCTCCATCCCTACCAGACGCCTCGGACAGCGGCGCCCGTCCTCCGCCATGGCCCCCGTACCGCGACGCGCCGGAGCCCGGACGCCGTGACGGCGTCCGGGCTCCGGTGTGGGACTGCCTGGCCGTCCTACAGACCGGCGGCGGCGCGCAGGGCGTCCACCCGGTCCGTGCGCTCCCAGGTGAAGTCCGGCAGCTCACGGCCGAAGTGGCCGTAGGCGGCGGTCTGGGAGTAGATCGGGCGCAGCAGGTCGAGGTCGCGGATGATCGCGGCCGGGCGGAGGTCGAAGACCTCGCCGATGGCGTGCTCGATCTTCTCGGTCTCGACCGCGGCGGTGCCGAAGGTCTCGACGAAGAGGCCCACCGGCTCGGCCTTGCCGATCGCGTACGCGACCTGGACCTCGCAGCGGGCGGCGAGCCCGGCGGCGACGACGTTCTTGGCGACCCAGCGCATGGCGTACGCGGCGGAGCGGTCCACCTTCGACGGGTCCTTGCCGGAGAAGGCGCCGCCGCCGTGGCGGGCCATGCCCCCGTAGGTGTCGATGATGATCTTGCGGCCGGTCAGGCCCGCGTCGCCCATCGGGCCGCCGATCTCGAAGCGGCCGGTCGGGTTGACGAGGAGGCGGTAGCCCTCGGTTTCGAGCTTGATGCCGTCCTCGATGAGCTGGGACAGCACGTGCTCGACGACGAACTCGCGGATGTCGGGCGCGAGCAGCGAGTCGAGGTCGATGTCGCTGGCGTGCTGCGAGGAGACGACGACGGTGTCGAGGCGGATGGCCTTGTCGCCGTCGTACTCGATGGTGACCTGGGTCTTGCCGTCGGGGCGCAGGTACGGGATGGTCCCGTTCTTGCGGACCTCGGACAGCCGGCGCGAGAGCCGGTGCGCGAGGTGGATCGGCAGCGGCATCAGCTCCGGGGTCTCGTCGCAGGCGTAGCCGAACATCAGGCCCTGGTCGCCGGCGCCCTGCTTGTCGAGTTCGTCTTCCCGGTCCCTCTGGGAGGCACCCTCGACCCGCTTCTCGTACGCGGTGTCGACGCCCTGCGCGATGTCCGGGGACTGCGCGCCGATGGACACCGAGACGCCGCAGGAGGCGCCGTCGAAGCCCTTCTTGGAGGAGTCGTAGCCGATCTCCAGGACCTTGTTGCGGACCAGCGTCGGAATGTCGGCGTAGGCCTTGGTCGTGACCTCTCCGGCGACGTGCACCAGACCGGTGGTGATCAGGGTCTCGACGGCGACGCGGGAGGAGGGGTCCTCCCGCAGGAGCGCGTCGAGGATGGTGTCGCTGATCTGGTCGGCGATCTTGTCGGGGTGGCCCTCGGTCACGGACTCCGAGGTGAAGAGACGGCGGGACACATCGCTCCCTGGGGTTGCAGCGGCTGCTGGCTGATCATTGGCCGGGCCGTCCGGGAGCTGCGCCCGGCACGGTCCGGCTTGCAGTTTATCGGTCGGCCCCGGCCGCCGGACACCGTGTCTCGCCCTTTGACCGACCTGTGACGTGTTCCACCCAGGTCGAAGTGCCCCGGAAGCCCGCCGTCCGCAGGCCCCGGCCGGGTCGCGCGGCTCCGGGCCGCCCCGGCGTGTCACCGGAAATTCATCCGAGGCGGGCGGCCACCAGGTCCCACACGACGTCGGCGAGCGCTTCCTTGGGGCCGTGGGGCACCGGCGTCTCGGTGCCGTCGGCGGCGAGCACCACGGCCTCGTTCTCCTCGGAGCCGAAGGTCTTGCGCTCCCCCACCTCGTTGACCACCAGCAGGTCGCAGCCCTTGCGGCGGAGCTTCTCGCGGCCGTGGGCGAGGACGTCGTCGGTCTCGGCGGCGAATCCGACGACGAGCTGTCCGGGCACGGCGCGGTCGGCGGCGACCTCGGCGAGGATGTCCGGATTGCGGACGAGCGCGAGGGGGGCCGGTTCCCTGCCGTCCTTCTTCTTGATCTTACCGGTGGCGTATTCGGCAGGCCGGAAATCGGCGACCGCGGCCGCCATGACGACGACGTCGGCGTCCCGTGCCGCCTCGATCACGGCCTCGCGCAGCTGGGTCGCGGTCCCCACGCGCACGATGTCGGCGCCGGACGGGTCGGGCAGTCCGGTGTTGGCCTCGACGAGCGTGACGCGGGCGCCCCGGGCGACGGCGGTGCGGGCGAGGGCGTAGCCCTGCTTGCCGGAGGAGCGGTTGCCGAGGAAGCGGACGGGGTCGAGGGGTTCGCGCGTCCCGCCGGCGCTGATGACCACGTGCCGGCCGGTGAGGTCGGGGGCGGCCGCGCCGCGGGCGAGGACGCGGCGGCAGACCTCGTAGATCTCGCCCGGATCGGGGAGCCGGCCCTTGCCGGTGTCCACGCCGGTGAGCCGGCCCACGGCGGGCTCGATGACGACGGCGCCCCGGCGGCGCAGCGTGGCGACGTTCTCGCGGGTGGCCGGGTGCTCCCACATCTCGGTGTGCATGGCCGGGGCGAAGACGACCGGGCAGCGGGCGGTGAGCAGGGTGTTGGTGAGCAGGTCGTCGGCGAGGCCGTGGGCTGCCTTGGCCAGCAGGTCGGCGGTGGCCGGGGCGACGACGACGAGGTCGGCGTGCTGGCCGATCCGGACGTGCGGCACCTCGTGGACGTCGTTCCAGACCTCGGTGGAGACGGGGTGGCCGGAGAGCGCCGACCAGGTGGCCGCGCCGACGAAGTTCAGGGCGGACGCGGTGGGGACGACCCGTACGTCGTGGCCGGACTCGGTCAGCCGGCGCAGCAGCTCGCACGCCTTGTACGCGGCGATGCCGCCGCTGACCCCCAGAACGACCTTCGGCTTGTCCACTGCGTCTCCCCGCACTCGGTTACGCACCCGGCGTACGTACACCCCCATGCTGCCTCACGGGTGCGGGCACCGGCCGGTCGGCCCGGGACACACCGCGGGCCCGGCGGGGATGCCGCCGGGCCCGTGGTGAAGACGCGTCGTCGCCGCTTACTGCGCGGGGCCCTCGATGGCCTCGGACGTGAGCAGGCCGGCGTTGATCTCGCGGAGCGCGATCGAGAGCGGCTTCTCGTGCACGTGGGTGTCGACGAGCGGACCGACGTATTCGAGAAGGCCCTCACCGAGCTGCGAGTAGTACGCGTTGATCTGGCGCGCGCGCTTGGCGGCGTAGATCACGAGGCTGTACTTCGAGTCGGTTGCCTCAAGGAGCTCATCAATCGGCGGGTTGATGATGCCCTCGGGCGTGGTGATGGAAGAGGACACGCTCTGCCTTCCGAAGGGGGTGGAGATCAAGAGCCGGGCGGTGGGTCACTCGCCGCCGGGCCGGTGGCCGGAAGCCTCCAGCATCAAGGCTAGCAGCTCACGTGCCACGTCCTCGACGGAGGTGTTGACGAGCGTCGTGTCGAACTCCGATTCGGCGGCCAGCTCGACCTTGGCGGCGCCGAGCCGGCGTTCGATCACCTCGGGCGCCTCGGTCCCCCGGCCGGTGAGCCGACGCACCAGCTCCTCCCAGCTCGGCGGGGCGAGGAAGACCAGCTGCGCGTCCGCCATGGACTGGCGGACCAGCCGGGCGCCCTGGAGGTCGATCTCCAGGAGCACCGGCTCCCCCGCCTCCAGCCGCTCCTGCACGGCGCGGCGCGGCGTGCCGTAGCGGTTGCCGGCGAACTCGGCCCACTCCAGCAGCTCACCGTTGGCGATCAGCTTGTCGAACTCCTCGTCGTCCACGAAGAAGTAGTGGACGCCGTTGCGTTCGCCGGGGCGCGGCTTGCGGGTCGTCGCCGACACCGACAGCCACACCTCGGGGTGAACCTTGCGCATATGTGCGACGACCGTGCTCTTGCCGACCCCCGAGGGGCCGGAGAGCACGGTCAGCCGCGGACGTACGTCCGGGGGTACGGGGGACGCCCCCCGCGATGTTGCAGCCATGGAGCGATTATCCAGGTTCTCAGGAGTGCCTGAGAACGTCAGGCGGCGGTGCCGCCGAACTCGCGCTCCAGGGATGCGATCTGGTTGGAGCCCAGACCCCGCACGCGGCGGCTCTCGGAGATGCCGAGCCGCTCCATGATCTGCTTGGCACGGACCTTGCCCACGCCGGGCAGGGACTCCAGCAGGGCCGAGACCTTCATCTTGCCGATGACGTCGTTCTCCTGGCCCGACTTGATGACCTCGTGGAGGGAGGCGCCGGAGTGCTTGAGTCGATTCTTGACCTCGGCCCGCTCCCGGCGAGCCGCGGCGGCCTTTTCGAGCGCGGCTGCGCGCTGTTCAGGGGTAAGGGGCGGAAGAGCCACGCCTACGTCACCTCGGATGTCGATCTGTCGGATACGGACCGGTGAGGCGACTGGAGCGCCCCTCACCTGGTGAGCCGCGAACACCCCGTGCGCGTCGGCTCTCGACGGAGACTAGCGGCCAAGGCCGCCGGAGTCAGCGAGAACAGACGAAAAGTCCTGGTCAGCCTCAGCCGACCAGGACTTTTCAGGCATAACGACCGACTTTTTTGGTCAGGATTTCGTCAACACGGTGTGAAGGGGCACACTCAGCGGTCCGAGACGGCCGTCCGGACCTCGTCCGCGAACCGCCCTGCCGCGTCGCGCAGCCCCGCCATGTCCGGGCCGTGGCGCAGCACGCCCCGGCTCACGCTGGGCACCACATTGCCCACCGCGTCCCCGAAGACGCCCGGCAGGTCCGCCGGGGTCGCCCCCTGCGCGCCGATCCCCGGCGCGAGCAGCGGGCCGTTGATCGCCAGGTCCACGCCCGCGTCGCCCAGCGTGGCCCCGACCACCGCGCCGACCGAGCCGAGCGGGGCGGCGCCCGCGTTCTCGGCGGCCATGTGGTCGAGCATCAGCTGGGCCAGCGGACGGCCGTCGGCGGCGGTGGCGCGCTGCACCTCGGCGCCCTCCGGGTTGGAGGTCAGCGCGAGGACGAAGACGCCGGCGCCGGAGATCGCCGCCGCGTCGAGCGCCGGGCGCAGTGAGCCGAAGCCGAGGTAGGGCGAGACGGTGACCGCGTCCGAGAACAGCGGCGAGTCCTTGTCCAGGTAGGTCACCGCGTAGGCGCCCATGGTGGAGCCGATGTCGCCGCGTTTGGCGTCCATCAGGACCAGGGCGCCGGCCGCGCGGGCCTCCTCGACGGCCTTCTCCAGGACCGCGATGCCGCGTGAGCCGAAGCGCTCGAAGAACGCGGACTGCGGCTTGAGCACGGCGACCCGGTCGGCCAGCGCCTCGACGACGGTCCGGGTGAACCGCTCCAGGCCGGCGATGTCGTCGTTCAGCCCCCAGGCGGTGAGCAGCGAGGCGTGCGGGTCGATGCCGACGCAGAGCGGGCCTCGGGTGTCCATGGCGTGGCGCAGCCGGGCGCCGAAGGGTTCCGGGGTCATTTCGCTGCCTTCCGGCTTTCCGCGCCGACGGCGTCGGCGAGCGTGGCGTACGGGGAGGCGGCCAGGCGCGCGGCCAGGCCCTTGTGGATGGCGCGGGCGTAGAAGGGGCCCTCGTAGATGAAGGCGCTGTAGCCCTGGACGAGCGTCGCCCCGGCGAGGATGCGCTGCCAGGCGTCCTCGGCGTTCTCGATGCCGCCGACGCCCACCAGGGTGATCCGGTCGCCCACGCGGCGGTGGAGGCGGCCGAGGACCTCCAGGGAGCGCGCCTTGAGGGGGGCGCCGGACAGTCCGCCGGTCTCCTTCACCAGCGCGGGCGGGGACGTCAGGCCCAGGCCCGCGCGGGCGATGGTGGTGTTGGTGGCGATGATGCCGTCCAGGCCGAGTTCGACGGCGAGGTCGGCGACGGCGTCCACGTCCTCGTCGGCGAGGTCCGGGGCGATCTTGACCAGCAGCGGGACACGGCGGTGGGTGACGGTCCGGTCGGCGGCCTCGCGCACGGCGGTGAGCAGCGGGCGAAGCGACTCGGTGGCCTGGAGGTTGCGCAGGCCGGGGGTGTTGGGCGAGGAGACGTTGACGACGAGGTAGTCGGCGTGGGCGGCGAGGCGCTCGGTGGACTTCACGTAGTCGGCGGCGGCGTCGGCCTCGGCGACGACCTTGGTCTTGCCGATGTTGACGCCCACGGTGGTGCGGAAGACCGGGTTGCGGGCGGCGAGCCGGGCGGCGACGGCGGCGGAGCCCTCGTTGTTGAAGCCCATGCGGTTGATCAGCGCGCGGTCCGCCACCAGGCGGAACAGCCGCCGCTTCGGGTTGCCGGGCTGCGGTTCGCCGGTGACGGTGCCGATCTCGACGTGGTCGAAGCCGAGCATCGCCATGCCGTCGATCGCGACCGCGTTCTTGTCGAAGCCGGCGGCGAGGCCGAAGGGGCCGTGCATCCGCAGGCCCAGGGCCTCGGTGCGCAGCTCCTCGTACCGGGGGGCGAGGGCGGCGGCGAGGAAGGTGCGCAGCACGGGGACGCGGGCGGCGAGGCGAATCCAGCGGAAGGCCAGGTGGTGGGCGCGCTCGGGGTCCATGCGCTTGAAGACCAGCTGGAAGAAGAACTTGTACATCACGGTGTCCTCATGGAGAGGGGGACACCGTTTCCGGTGTCCCCCTTGTGGGCTTCTCAGTCGCGGGCCGCGGTCAGGTGTTCCGCGTGTTCCTGGAGCGAACGGACGCCGACGTCTCCGTTGTTGAGGGCGTCGATGCCCTGGACGGCCGCGGCGAGCGCCTGGACCGTGGTCAGGCAGGGCACGGACCGGGCGACGGCCGCGGTGCGGATCTCGTAGCCGTCGAGCCGGCCGCCGGTCCCGTAGGGGGTGTTGACGATGAGGTCCACCCCGCCCTCGTGGATCAGCTGGACGATGGTCTTCTCGCCGTTGGGGCCCTCGCCCTCGGACTGCTTGCGCACGACCGTGGCGTTGATGCCGTTGCGCTTGAGGACCTCGGCGGTGCCGGAGGTGGCCAGCAGCTCGAAGCCGTGGGCGACCAGCTCGCGGGCCGGGAAGATCATCGAGCGCTTGTCCCGGTTGGCCACCGAGATGAAGGCGCGGCCCTTGGTCGGCAGCGGCCCGTAGGCGCCGGCCTGCGACTTGGCGTAGGCGGTGCCGAAGACCGAGTCGATGCCCATGACCTCGCCGGTGGAGCGCATCTCCGGACCGAGGATGGTGTCGACGCCGCGGCCGTGGATGTCGCGGAAGCGCGACCACGGCATGACGGCCTCCTTGACGGAGATCGGCGCGTCCAGCGGCAGGGTGCCGCCGTCGCCGGTCTTCGGCAGCAGGCCCTCCTCGCGCAGCTCGGCGACGGTCGCGCCCAGCGAGATGCGGGCGGCGGCCTTGGCGAGCGGGACCGCGGTCGCCTTCGAGGTGAAGGGCACGGTCCGCGAGGCGCGCGGGTTGGCCTCCAGGACGTAGAGGATGTCGCCGGAGAGCGCGAACTGGATGTTGATCAGGCCGCGGACGCCGACGCCCTTGGCGATGGCCTCCGTGGAGGCGCGCAGCCGCTTGATGTCGTGGCCGCCGAGGGTGATCGGGGGCAGCGCGCAGGCGGAGTCGCCGGAGTGGATGCCGGCCTCCTCGATGTGCTCCATGACGCCGCCGAGGTACAGCTCGGTGCCGTCGTAGAGGGCGTCCACGTCGATCTCGATGGCGTCGTCGAGGAAGCGGTCGACCAGGACCGGCCGGGTGGGGCTGATCTCGGTGGACTCGGAGATGTACGCCGAGAGCCGGGTCTCGTCGTACACGATCTCCATGCCGCGCCCGCCGAGCACGTACGAGGGGCGTACGAGGACGGGGTAGCCGATCTCGTCGGCGATCTCCTTGGCCTCGGTGAAGGTGGTGGCGGTGCCGTGCTTGGGGGCGGGCAGTCCGGCCTCGGCCAGGACGCGGCCGAAGGCGCCGCGGTCCTCGGCGGCGTGGATGGCCTCCGGCGGGGTGCCGACGACGGGCACGCCGTTGTCCTTGAGGGCCTGCGAGAGGCCCAGCGGGGTCTGGCCGCCGAGCTGCACGATGACGCCGGCGATCGGACCCGCCAGCGATTCGGCGTGCACGATCTCCAGCACGTCCTCCAGGGTGAGCGGCTCGAAGTAGAGGCGGTCGGAGGTGTCGTAGTCGGTGGAGACCGTCTCCGGGTTGCAGTTGACCATCACGGTCTCGTAGCCGGCGTCGCTGAGCGCGAAGGAGGCGTGGACGCAGGAGTAGTCGAACTCGATGCCCTGGCCGATGCGGTTGGGGCCGGAGCCCAGGATGATCACCGCGGGGCGGGTGCGGGGCGCGACCTCGCTCTCCTCGTCGTAGGAGGAGTAGAAGTACGGCGTTTTCGCGGCGAACTCGGCGGCGCAGGTGTCGACCGTCTTGTAGACCGGGCGGATGCCGAGCGAGTGGCGGACCTCGCGGACGACGTCCTCGCGCAGGCCGCGGATCTCGGCGATCTGGACGTCCGAGAAGCCGTGCCGCTTGGCCTCGCCCAGCAGCTCGGGCCCGAGCTTGTCGGCGGCGGCCAGCTCGTCGGCGATCTCCTTGATGAGGAAGAGCTGGTCCACGAACCAGGGGTCGATCTTCGTGGCGTCGAAGACCTCCTCCTGGGTGGCGCCGGCCCGGATCGCCTGCATGACGGCGTTGACCCGGCCGTCGGTCGGGCGGACGGCGGCGGCCAGCAGCTCGGCCTTGTCGCCGGGGTCGCCGGTGAAGGTGAACTGCGAGCCCTTCTTCTCCAGCGAGCGCAGGGCCTTCTGGAGGGCCTCGGTGAAGTTCCGGCCGATGGCCATGGCCTCGCCCACCGACTTCATGGTGGTGGTGAGGGTGGAGTCGGCGGAGGGGAACTTCTCGAAGGCGAAGCGCGGTGCCTTGACGACGACGTAGTCGAGGGTCGGCTCGAAGGAGGCCGGGGTCTTCTCGGTGATGTCGTTGGGGATCTCGTCGAGCGTGTAGCCGACGGCCAGCTTGGCGGCGATCTTGGCGATCGGGAAGCCGGTGGCCTTGGAGGCGAGCGCCGAGGAGCGGGAGACGCGCGGGTTCATCTCGATGACGATGACGCGGCCGTCGGACGGGTCGATGGCGAACTGGATGTTGCAGCCGCCGGTGTCGACGCCGACCTCGCGGATGATCGCGATGCCGATGTCGCGCAGCCGCTGGTACTCGCGGTCGGTGAGGGTCATCGCCGGGGCGACGGTGATCGAGTCACCGGTGTGGACGCCCATCGGGTCGAAGTTCTCGATGGAGCAGACGACCACGACGTTGTCGTTGCGGTCGCGCATCAGTTCCAGCTCGTACTCCTTCCAGCCGAGGATGGACTCCTCCAGGAGCACCTCGGTGGTCGGGGAGAGCGTGAGGCCCTGGCCCGCGATGCGGCGCAGCTCGTCCTCGTCGTGGGCGAAACCGGAGCCGGCGCCGCCCATGGTGAAGGAGGGGCGGACGACGACGGGGTAGCCGCCGAGGGTCTCCACACCGGCCAGGACGTCGTCCATGGAGTGGCAGATGACCGAGCGGGCGGACTCGCCGTAGCCGATCTTCTCCTTGACGGCCTCCACGACGCCCTTGAAGAGGTCGCGGTCCTCGCCCTTGTTGATGGCCTCGACGTTGGCGCCGATGAGCTCGACGCCGTACTTGTCGAGGACACCGTTCTCGTGCATGGAGATCGCGGTGTTGAGCGCGGTCTGGCCGCCCAGGGTGGGCAGGAGCGCGTCGGGGCGCTCCTTGGCGATGATCTTCTCGACGAACTCGGGGGTGATCGGCTCGACATAGGTGGCGTCGGCGATCTCCGGGTCGGTCATGATCGTCGCCGGGTTGGAGTTCACCAGGATGACGCGCAGGCCCTCGGCCTTGAGCACGCGGCACGCCTGGGTGCCGGAGTAGTCGAACTCGGCGGCCTGCCCGATGACGATCGGGCCGGAGCCGATGACCAGGACGGACTGGATATCGGAGCGCTTAGGCACGCTGGCCCTCCATCAGGGAGACGAAACGGTCGAAGAGGTACGCGGCGTCGTGCGGGCCGGCGGCCGCCTCGGGGTGGTACTGGACGCTGAAGGCCGGTCGGTCGAGCAGCTGGAGGCCCTCCACCACGTTGTCGTTGAGGCAGACGTGGGAGACCTCGGCGCGGCCGTAGGCGGTGTCGGAGACCTTGTCGAGGGGGGCGTCGACGGCGAAGCCGTGGTTGTGCGCGGTGACCTCGACCTTGCCGGTCGAGCGGTCCTGCACGGGCTGGTTGATGCCGCGGTGGCCGTACTTCAGCTTGTAGGTGCCGAAGCCGAGCGCGCGGCCCAGGATCTGGTTGCCGAAGCAGATCCCGAAGAGCGGGGTGCCCCGGTCCAGGACGCCCCGCATGAGGGCGACGGGGTGGTCGGCGGTGGCCGGGTCGCCGGGGCCGTTGGAGAAGAAGACGCCGTCCGGGGCGACGGCGTAGATCTCGTCCAGGGTGGCGGTGGCGGGCAGCACGTGCACCTCGATGCCGCGCTCGGCCATCCGGTGCGGGGTCATGCCCTTGATGCCGAGGTCGATCGCGGCGACGGTGAACTTCTTGGTGCCGGCCGCGGGGACGACGTAGGTCTCCTTGGTGGCGACCTCGGCGGAGAGGTCGGCGCCCTTCATCTCGGGGGCCTGCCGCACGCGGTCGAGCATCGCGGTGTCGTCGGTGACGGCGGCGCCGGAGAAGATGCCGACGCGCATGGCGCCGCGCTCGCGCAGGTGGCGGGTGAGGGCGCGGGTGTCGATGCCGCTGATGCCGACGACGCCCTGGTCGGCCAGTTCCTGGTCGAGGGTGCGGCGGGAGCGCCAGTTGGAGGGGGTGCGGGCGGGGTCGCGGACGACGTAGCCGGAGACCCAGATCCGCTGGGACTCGGGGTCCTCGTCGTTGACGCCGGTGTTGCCGACGTGCGGGGCGGTCATCACGACGACCTGGCGGTGGTACGAGGGGTCGGTCAGCGTCTCCTGGTAGCCGGTCATGCCGGTGGAGAAGACCGCCTCGCCGAAGGTCTCCCCCACAGCCCCGTAGGCACGGCCGCGGAAGGTGCGGCCGTCCTCCAGGACGAGTACGGCGGGAGCCTGGGCTCCCCGAGTGGAGGTCGTCATCGTGCGATGCCTTCCGTAGTGCTGGTGAGGTGGTTGACGGCGTCGACCCACGCGGGGTGTTCGGCCGCGTGGTCGGAGCGGAATCCGGAGTCGATCAGCTGGTCGCCGAGCGCCCAGGTGACGACGAGGAGGCCGCCCTCGGGCAGGACCTTGCCCGCCAGTGCCTTCTCGGTGCGGGCGCCGCGCAGGTCGGCGGCGGGGACGAAGAAGCCGGCCGCGCCGGGCCTGACGACGTCGAGGCCCTCGGCGGTGAGGGTCAGCTCGACGCGGCTGCGGGTGCCGAGGCCGTGGGCCACGATCCGGTCGAGCCACTGCCCGGCGGTGGTCGAGGCGTGGTAGCGGCCGGTGAGCGTGAGCGGCTTCTCGCCGTCCGCGGAGCCGTCCGCGAAGCCGTCGGGGGTGCTCGCCGGGGCGGGCAGGTCCGACTGGAGGTTGCCGCGCCACTTCCAGCCCTGGCGCATCAGCCAGTAGACGAACACGACGAGGACGACGAGTCCGATCACCCAGCTGATCCGTGCGGACCAGTCGGTCACTTCCGCCGACTTCTGCTCGGCGGCCAGTTGGTACAGGGTCTGTGTTGTCACGCGAGCTTCCCGTCGACGACCGTGGCACGGCCCCGCAGGAAGGTGTGGGTCACTCGGCCCGGCAGCTCGCGCCCCTCGTACGGGGTGTTGCGGCTGCGGGAGGCGAAGCCCGCGGGGTCCACGGTTCCACGGTATGCCGGATCGACCAGGGTGAGGTTGGCGGGCTCACCCGCCGAGACGGGGCGGCCGTGTCCTTCGAGCCGTCCGATGGCCGCGGGGCGGGCCGACATGCGGTCGGCGACGCCGGCCCAGTCGAGCAGCCCGGTCTCCACCATCGTCTGCTGGACGACGGAGAGCGCGGTCTCCAGGCCCACCATGCCCATGGCGGCGGCGGCCCACTCGCAGTCCTTGTCCTCGTGCGGGTGCGGGGCGTGGTCGGTGGCGACGCAGTCGATGGTGCCGTCTGCGAGGGCCTCGCGCAGGGCCAGCACGTCGGCCTCGGTGCGCAGCGGCGGGTTGACCTTGTAGACCGGGTTGTAGGAGCGGACCAGCTCGTCGGTGAGGAGGAGGTGGTGCGGGGTGACCTCGGCGGTGACGTTCCAGCCCTTGGACTTGGCCCAGCGCACGATCTCGACGGAGCCGGCGGTGGACAGGTGGCAGATGTGCACCCGGGAGCCGACGTGGGCGGCGAGCAGGACGTCGCGGGCGATGATCGACTCCTCGGCGACGGCGGGCCAGCCGCCGAGGCCCAGCTCGGCCGAGACGATGCCCTCGTTCATCTGGGCGCCCTCGGTGAGGCGGGGCTCCTGGGCGTGCTGGGCGACGACGCCGTCGAACGCCTTCACGTACTCCAGGGCGCGGCGCATGATGACCGCGTCGTCGACGCACTTGCCGTCGTCGGAGAAGACCTTCACTCCGGCGGCGGAGTCGTGCATGGCGCCCAGCTCGGCGAGCTGCTTGCCCTCCAGGCCGACGGTGACGGCGCCCACGGGCTGCACGTCGCAGTAGCCGGACTCCCTGCCGAGCCGCCAGACCTGCTCGACGACGCCGGCGGTGTCGGCGACCGGGAAGGTGTTGGCCATGGCGTGCACGGCGGTGAAGCCGCCGGCCGCGGCGGCCTTGGTGCCGGTGAGGACGGTCTCGGAGTCCTCGCGGCCGGGCTCGCGCAGGTGGGTGTGCAGGTCGACGAGGCCGGGCAGCAGGACCTGGCCGGCCGCCTCGATCACGGTGGCGTCGCCGGCGTCGAGGCCGGTGCCGACCTCGGCGATGGTCTCGCCGTCGATGAGGACGTCCTGCGGGTCGCCGCCGAGTACCTTCGCGCCGCGGATAAGGATCTTGCTCATGGTTACTTGTTCTCCTCGGTACGGGCGGCGGGGGCGGGGGCGGCGGCCTGGGCGGCCGGCTCGTAGCCGCCCAGCAGCAGGTAGAGCACGGCCATGCGGATGGAGACGCCGTTGGCGACCTGCTCGACCACCGTGCAGCGGTCGGAGTCGGCGACCTCGGCGGTGATCTCCATGCCGCGGACCATCGGGCCGGGGTGCATGACGACGGCGTGCTCGGGCATCCTCGCCATGCGCTCGCCGTCCAGGCCGTAGCGGCGCGAGTACTCGCGCTCGGTCGGGAAGTAGGCGGCGTTCATCCGCTCACGCTGCACACGCAGCATCATCACAGCGTCGGACTGGGGCAGCACCTCGTCGAGGCCGTAGCTGACCTCGCAGGGCCAGCGCTCGACGCCGACCGGGACCAGGGTCGGCGGGGCCACCAGGGTGACGTGGGCGCCGAGCGTGTTCAGCAGGTGGACGTTGGAGCGGGCGACGCGGCTGTGCAGGATGTCGCCGACGATGGTGATCCGGCGGCCTTCGAGGTCCTTGCCGAGCCCGGTGTCGGCGCCGACGAGCCGGCGGCGCATCGTGAAGGCGTCCAGCAGGGCCTGGGTGGGGTGCTCGTGGGTGCCGTCGCCCGCGTTGACGACCGCGCCGTCGATCCATCCGGAGGTGGCCAGCCGGTACGGGGCGCCGGAGGCGCCGTGGCGGATGACGACGGCGTCGGCGCCCATGGCCTCCAGGGTCAGGGCGGTGTCCTTGAGGGATTCGCCCTTGGAGACGGACGAGCCCTTCGCGGAGAAGTTGATGACGTCGGCGGACAGCCGCTTGGCGGCCGCCTCGAAGGAGATGCGGGTCCGGGTCGAGTCCTCGAAGAAGAGGTTGACGACGGTCCGGCCGCGCAGGGTCGGGAGTTTCTTGATCGGCCGGTCGGCGACCCGGGCCATCTCCTCGGCGGTGTCGAGGATCAGGACGGCGTCGTCGCGGGTGAGGTCGGCGGCCGAGATGAGGTGACGCTTCATCTGGGTGTTCTCCGGGTGGCTGGAGTTTTCAGGCATGCGGGCGCGCGGAAGCCGCCGTACGGCGGGCGGGGCCGTACGGGTGGGTGGCTAGCGCTCGACCGCTGAGGCGTCCTGCTCGACCCCGAGCAGCACGGCGTCGCGGCCGTCCTCCTCGGCGAGCTGGACCTTGACCGTCTCCCGCAGCGACGTGGGGAGGTTCTTGCCGACGTAGTCGGCGCGGATCGGCAGTTCGCGGTGGCCGCGGTCCACCAGGACCGCGAGCTGCACCGCGCGGGGCCGGCCGATGTCGCCCAGTGCGTCGAGGGCGGCGCGGATCGTGCGGCCGGAGAAGAGGACGTCGTCGACGAGGACGACCAGGCGGCCCTCGATGCCCTCGCCGGGGATCTCGGTGCGGGCCAGGGCGCGCGCGGGGCGCAGCCGGAGGTCGTCGCGGTACATCGTGATGTCGAGGGAGCCGACCGGGATCGTGCGGCCGGTGATCTCTTCGAGCTTGGCGGCGAGCCTGCGGGCGAGGAAGACGCCGCGGGTCGGGATGCCGAGGAGCACCACGTCGTCGGCGCCCTTGGCGCGTTCGACGATCTCGTGGGCGATGCGGGTGAGCACCCGTGCGAGGTCGGGGGCCTCCAGAACGGGGCGGGCCGCGTTGCCGGTGGCGTCGTGCTGTGCGTCCATAAGAAACGGACCTCCTTCTCCGCCTCACGGGACGGACCTTAAAGGACGTCGGATGTGCGTCTACCACGCTACCAGGGCCCGCGGCCGGACCCTTCCCCGCCCCCGGGGAAAGCCGGTACGGACCATCTCAGCTTGACGCGACCAAGTAACGCTGCGTAACCTCACAGTGAGTTACCAGCCACGCGGCGCAGCCGCGTACGTTCCAGCGTCCGGGGAGCCATATGTCCAGCGAATACGCAAAGCAGCTCGGGGCCAAGCTCCGTGCCATCCGCACCCAGCAGGGCCTCTCCCTCCACGGCGTGGAGGAGAAGTCCCAGGGCCGCTGGAAGGCCGTCGTGGTCGGTTCGTACGAGCGCGGCGACCGTGCCGTGACCGTACAGCGCCTTGCCGAGCTGGCGGACTTCTACGGTGTCCCGGTCCAGGAGCTCCTGCCGGGCACGACGCCGGGCGGCGCCGCCGAGCCGCCGCCGAAGCTCGTGCTCCAGCTGGAGCGCCTGGCGCACGTGCCGCCGGAGAAGGCGGGCCCGCTCCAGCGCTACGCGGCCACGATCCAGAGCCAGCGCGGCGACTACAACGGCAAGGTGCTGTCGATCCGCCAGGACGACCTGCGCACGCTGGCCGTGATCTACGACCAGTCGCCTTCCGTGCTGACGGAGCAGCTGATCAGCTGGGGCGTGCTGGACGCGGACGCGCGCCGTGCCGTCGCCCACGACGAGGGCTGATCCGCCCCCTTCGGGAGAAACGTGCCGCCGGGCCGGCGGGGCCCCTCACGGGTGCCTCGCCGGCCCGTTCGCGTGGGCGGAAGGCATGCCGCACATGCCGAAGGGCCCACGGCCGGGTGGCCGTGGGCCCTTCGTGGGCGGAATGCCGCCGGGGTGTCACTGCTCCCGGCGGAGATTCGGCTTGAGGTCCTTGAAACGGGCCAGCAGGCCGTTCACGAAGGACGGGGAGTCGTCGGTCGAGAACTCCTTGGCGATCTGCACCGCCTCGTCGATCACGACCGCGTCCGGGGTGGCGTCCACCCAGATCAGCTCGTAGGCGCCGAGCCGCAGGATGTTCCGGTCGGCGACCGGCATGCGGTCGAGGTCCCAGCCCTCGGAGTACGTGACGATGAGGTCGTCGATGCGGTCCGCGTACTGCGCGTACCCCTCGACCAGCTCCATCGTGTACTCGGTGACCGGCGGCTGACGGGTGTCGGAGCGCGAGTGCCGCACCCAGTCCGCGAGGACCGTCAGCACGGACGCACCGCGCTGGTCGGCCTCGAAGAGGATCTGGAAGGCGCGCTTGCGGGCCGTGTTACGGGCAGCCACGACTACTTGTTCACCCGGCTGAGGTACTCGCCGGAGCGGGTGTCGACCTTGATCTTCTCACCCGTGGTGATGAAGAGCGGGACACCGATCTCGTAACCGGTCTCCAGGGTGGCGGGCTTGGTGCCGCCGGTGGAGCGGTCGCCCTGGACGCCCGGCTCCGTGTGCTGGATGGTCAGCTCGACGGCGGCCGGCAGCTCGACGTAGAGCACCTCGCCCTCGTGCTGGGCGACGGTGGCGGTGAAGCCCTCGACGAGGAAGTTGGCGGCGTCGCCGACGGTCTTGCGCTCGATCATCAGCTGGTCGTACGTGTCCATGTCCATGAAGACGAAGTACTCGCCGTCCATGTACGAGAACTGCATGTCGCGCCGGTCGACGGTGGCCGTCTCGACCTTGATGCCTGCGTTGAAGGTCTTGTCGACGACCTTGCCGGAGAGCACGTTCTTGAGCTTGGTGCGCACGAAGGCCGGGCCCTTGCCGGGCTTGACGTGCTGGAACTCGACGACGGACCAGAGCTGGCCCCCGTCGAGCTTGAGCACCAGGCCGTTCTTGAGGTCGTTCGTGGAAGCCACGGTTGCGGAATCTCCTGGACTGAAGCTGGTGGAACGACCGAGGGACACGCGCTACAGCGCGAGCAGCTCCTTGGTCGTAATGGTGAGTAGCTCGGGTCCGCCGTCCGCCTCGGGGCGCACGACGAGCGTGTCATCGATCCGGACCCCGCCCCGACCGGGGAGGTGGACCCCCGGCTCGACAGTGACCGGCACACAAGCGTCCAGTTTACCCATGGACGCGGGTGCCAACTGCGGGTCCTCATCGATTTCGAGCCCCACCCCGTGGCCCGTGGAGGGGGCGAGGCCCTCTCCGTAGCCCGCGGAGTCCAGGAGATGGCGGGCGGCCCGGTCCACGTCACGGTACTCGGCGCCGGGCAGCAGGGCCTCGCGGCCGGCCCGCTGAGCGGCGAAAACGAGCTCGTACAGTTCGATCTGCCAATCGGCGGGGGCCGTGCCGATGACGAAGGTCCGGCCGATCTCGCAGCGGTAGCCGCGGTAGTTGGCGCCCAGGCAGACCGAGAGGAAATCCCCCTCCTCCACCCGCCGGTCGGTGGGCCGGTGGCGGCCCCGGCCGGAGTTCGGGCCGGTGGCGACGGAGGTGGCGAAGGCGGGCCCGTCGGCGCCGTGGTCCACCAGCCGGCGCTCCAGTTCCAGCGCCAGGTGACGTTCGGTGCGGCCGACGAGGATGGATTCGAGAAGTTCGCCCAGCGCCTGGTCGGTGATCTCGGCCGCGATCCGCAGACAGCCGATCTCCTCCTCGTCCTTCACGACGCGCAACTGCTCCACGGTGGCGCCCAGGTCGGTCAGCCGCAGCTTCGGCGCGACGGAGGCCATGGCCCGGTGCCGGGCGACGGTCAGGTAGTGCTCCTCGACGGCCAGCGACCGGGCACCGCCGGTCGCGGCCAGCTCCGCCGCCGCGACCACCGGATCGGCGCCGGCCACCGGCAGCGGGTCCACCCTCAGCTGCTCGTCGGGCCGTCCGTCCGCCGGGTCACCGGTCGGCGGGCGCGGGCACAGCAGGACGTCCTCGCCGGGGCCGAGCAGCAGGACCGCGCCCGGCGGCGCTCCCCCGGCGAGGTAGCGGACGTTGGCGGGGCGGGAGACCAGGGCGGCCGCGGCTCCGACAGCGGCGCAGCGGTCGCGGAGCAGCCCGCGTCGGACGGCGTACACCTCTGACATGCGTCGAGCGTACGAGCGGGGCGGCGGGCCCGCCCGGCGGGCGCATCCGACCGGGGGGGCCGCGCCGGGGCCGCGGCCGGGGATCACCAGGACGGAGGGCTGGCCAGGGAGCGGGCGAGTATGTCGTCCAGGACCCTGGCGGTGGTCTCCACGTCGTACGCCGAGTTGTCGATGATCGGCAGTCCGGAGCCGTACCAGCCGGCCATCCGGCCGTGGATGCGGGCCACCTCCTCGTCGGAGAGGCGGCGGTTGCCGCTGCGCTTGGCGTTGCGCTCCAGGACGATCTCCAGGCCGGGCAGCAGCACGACGGGCAGCAGGCCGGGGCCGACGTGGCGCTTCCAGCCGCCGAGGCCGACGACGGGCCGGTCGGGGAAGACGGCGTCGTCCAGGATGCAGGAGATACCGTTGGCCAGGAAGTTGCGGGCGGCGAAGCCGCAGGTGCGGCGGGCCAGGCGGTACTGGGCCTCGGACTGGTCGTTCCAGCCGGACTGCGGGTCGGCGAAGCCGGAGCAGACCCACTCGCGGACGTCGTCCAGGCTGACGTGGGCGGTGGGCACCCGGCGGCGGGCCGCCCAGAGCCGGGCCACGGTGGTCTTCCCGGCGCCCGCGGGGCCGATCAGGAGCACGGCGAGGGTCGCGTTGCCCGTGCCGGGTCCGGCGGGCGGGGCGGGCAGCGGCACGGGCCGGCCGGGCGGCAGCTGGACGTGTCCGGTGGTCTCGCGGGGGGCCGGGGCGCGGTGCGGCGCGGGTCCGGTCCAGCCGCCGGGGCCCTGCGGCACGGGCGGGCCGGCGGGCGGGGGGCCCGGATGCGCGGCGGGCGGGTGCGGCGGCGGGACCGGCGCACCGGGATGCGGGCCGGGGTGCGGCGGGCCGGCGGGACCGTGTCCGGGACCTCGGGGCGGAGGCAGCGGGGCCCCCACTGCGTGCTGCATCCGGTGCGACTCCGTCTCGTACAGGCAACTGGCGCTGGTGCAACGGCAACGGTACCTTCCCCGGCCGCCACTGGGACAACGGCCGGGGAGGGCCCGAAGTGCCCCGAGGTGCCTCGCCCGGGACGGTCAGTCCGCGAGTTCCTCCGCCAGGGCGCGCAGGGCGAGCCGGTAGGAGCCGATGCCGAATCCGGCCACGGTCCCGGTGGCGACCGGGGCGACCACCGAGGTGTGGCGGAATTCCTCCCGTGCGTACGGGTTGGAGATGTGCACCTCGATCAGCGGGGCGGTGCGCTGGGCGGCCGCGTCCCGCATCCCGTACGAGTAGTGCGTGAAGGCGCCCGGGTTGAGAACGACCGGAATTGATCCGTCGGCGGCCGCGTGGAGCCAGCGGATCAGCTCGCCCTCGTCGTTCGTCTCGCGGACGTCGACGTCGAAGCCCAGCTCCTTGCCCAGCGCGCGGCACGTCTCGACGAGACCGGCGTACGAGGTGGCGCCGTAGACGTCGGGTTCGCGGGAGCCCAGCCGACCGAGGTTGGGGCCGTTGAGCACGAGGACCCGGCGGCTCATGCCGAGACCTCCCCGTAGGCGGCGAGCAGCACGGCCGGGTCGGGGCCCTCCAGGACGGCGGGCTTGCCGAGGCCGTCCAGGACGATGAAGCGCAGCAGGTCGCCGCGCGACTTCTTGTCGACCTTCATGTTCTCCAGCAGCCGGGGCCACTGGTCGCCGCGGTAGGTGAGCGGCAGCCCCACGGACTCCAGGACCGCGCGGTGCCGGTCGGCGGTGGCGTCGTCCAGGCGGCCGGCCAGCCGGCCCAGTTCGGCGGCGAAGACCATGCCGACCGACACGGCGGCGCCGTGGCGCCACTTGTAGCGTTCGTTCTTCTCGATCGCGTGGCCCAGGGTGTGGCCGTAGTTGAGGATCTCGCGCAGCCCGGACTCCTTGAGGTCGCTGGAGACGACCTTGGCCTTGACCCGCACCGAGCGCTCGATCAGTTCGGCGGTGTGCGGTCCGGCGGGCGTACGGGCGGCCTGCGGGTCCGCCTCGATCAGGTCGAGGATCACCGGGTCGGCGATGAAACCGGCCTTGATGATCTCGGCCAGACCGGAGACGTAGTCGTGCACCGGCAGCGAGTCCAGGGCGGCCAGGTCGCAGAGGACCCCGGCCGGCGGGTGGAAGGCGCCGACGAGGTTCTTGCCCTCGGCGGTGTTGATGCCGGTCTTGCCGCCGACCGCCGCGTCGACCATGCCGAGCACGGTCGTCGGTACGGCGATCCAGCGCACCCCGCGCAGCCAGGAGGCGGCGACGAAGCCCGCGACGTCGGTGGTGGCGCCGCCGCCGACGCCGACGATGACGTCGGTGCGGGTGAAGCCGGTCTGGCCGAGCGCCTTCCAGCAGTAGGCGGCGACCTCGACGGTCTTGGCCTCCTCGGCGTTGGGCAGCTGGATCGCGATGGCCTCGTAGCCCTGACCGGCGAGGTCCTGGCGGACCGCCTCGCCGGTCTCGGCGAGGGCCTCGGGGTGGAGGACCGCGACGCGCTTGGCGCGCTCGCCGATGAGTGCGGGCAGCTCGCCGAGGAGCTGCCGGCCGATCAGTACCTCGTACGGATCGGAGCCCGCGCTGCCGGCGACGGCGACGCGGATGGGTGCCTGCTCGGTCATGGTGTGTTCTCCCGGCCGGACGGGGCTCCGTCCGGCAGCTCCAGTGCGTCGAGGACCGCCTGGGCGACCTCTTCGGGTGTGCGCTCGTCGGTGGCGACGACCGTGCGGGCGACCTCGGTGTAGAGGTGCCGGCGGGCGTCCATCAGCTCGCGCCACTGCCGGCGCGGGTTGACCGCGAGCAGCGGGCGGGCGGCGCCGAGGCCGACCCGGCGGACCGCCTCCTCCACGTCCATGGAGAGGTAGACGACCGGGTGGCCGGCGAGCAGGGCGCGGGTGGACGGGTCCAGGATCGCCCCGCCGCCGAGCGCGAGGACGCCGGTGTGCTCGGCGACGGCGGCACGGACGGCGTCCCGCTCAAGCGCCCGGAAGTGGTCCTCGCCCTCGTCGTAGAAGATCTCGGCGATGGGCTTGCCCGCGCTCGCGACGACATCGGCGTCGGTGTCCCGGTAGGCGGCGCCCAGCCGGGCGGCGAGCAGTTCGCCGACCGTGGACTTGCCGACGCCCATCGGGCCCACCAGGACGACCAGCGGACCGCTCATCGGATCTGGAGGTTGTCGAGGTACGAGCGCACGTTGCGGCGGGTCTCGGGGACGCTGTCGCCGCCGAACTTCTCCGCCACCGCGTCGGCCAGGACCAGGGCGACCATCGCCTCGGCGACGATGCCGGCGGCCGGGACGGCACAGACGTCGGAGCGCTGGTGGTGCGCCTTGGCGGGCTCGCCCGTCACGACGTCGACGGTCGCCAGGGCGCGCGGCACGGTGGCGATGGGCTTCATGGCGGCGCGCACGCGCAGCAGTTCGCCGGTGGTGAGGCCGCCCTCGGTGCCGCCGGCCCGGCCGGAGGCGCGCTTGATGCCGTCCTCGGTCGCCAGGATCTCGTCGTGCGCCTTCGAGCCGGGCACCCGGGCGAGGTCGAAGCCGTCGCCGACCTCGACGCCCTTGATGGCCTGGATGCCCATGAGCGCGCCGGCGAGGCGGGCGTCGAGGCGGCGGTCCCAGTGCACGTGCGAGCCGAGGCCGACCGGCACGCCGTAGGCCAGCACCTCGACGACGCCGCCGAGGGTGTCGCCGTCCTTGTGGGCCTGGTCGATCTCGGCGACCATCCGCTTGCTCGCGTCGGCGTCGAGGCAGCGGACCGGGTCGGCGTCGAGCCGCTCCACGTCGGAGGGGACGGGGTAGACCCCGTACGGCGCCTTGGCGGCGGCCAGCTCCACGACGTGGCTGACGATCTCGATGCCGGCGGTCTCCTTGAGGTAGGACCGGGCGACGGCGCCGAGGGCGACGCGGGCGGCGGTCTCCCGGGCGCTGGCGCGCTCCAGGACCGGGCGGGCCTCGTCGAAGCCGTACTTCTGCATGCCGGCGAGGTCGGCGTGGCCGGGGCGGGGCCGGGTCAGCGGGGCGTTGCGGGCCTGGGCGGCCAGCGTCTCCGGGTCGACCGGGTCGGCCGACATGACCTGCTCCCACTTGGGCCACTCGGTGTTGCCGACCATCACGGCGACCGGGGAGCCCATGGTGAGGCCGTGCCGGACGCCGCCGAGGAAGGTGACCTCGTCCCGCTCGAACTTCATCCGCGCACCGCGCCCGTAGCCGAGCCGCCGCCGGGCGAGCGCGTCCGCCACCATCTCCGTGGTGACCGGGACGCCGGCCGGAAGGCCCTCCAGCGTCGCCACCAGTGCGGGGCCGTGCGACTCCCCCGCGGTCAACCAGCGCAACCTGCTCAACGGTGCTCCTCATGCTCGCGCCTGAAAATCCAGCGGCGCGACCGGGTGCGCGGCCCTGGCCCGCCGCCCCCGATCCTCCCACGGCCGGGACCCCGGACCCGCCGCCGGTCCAGCAGACGGACGGTGCGGGCGTCAGCGGGCGGCCAGCGCCGCTTCCCCGGCCTTGCGCATGGCGGCGAGCGGGGCCGGTGAGCGGCCCGTCATCAGCTCCACCTGGAGGACGGCCTGGTGGACCAGGAGGTCGAGACCTCCGACGACCGCGCCGCCGTGTGCGACCCAGGCTGCGGCGAGCCGGGTGGGCCACGGCTCGTACAGCACGTCGAAGAGCGTGCCGGGGCGCTCGGGAACGGCCCCGGCCAGCGCGTCGGCCGCGCCGGCGGGGGTGGTGGCGATGACGAGGGGTTCGGTCAGCGCGCGGTCGGCGTCGGACCAGTCGGCGGTGCGCACGTCGACGCCGAGCCGTTCGCCCCAGCCGCGCATCTCCTCGGCGCGGGCCTCGCTGCGCACGTAGGCGGTGACGGTGCCGGCGCAGATGCCGGCCAGCGCGGCCAGCGCGGAGGACGCGGTGGCGCCGGCGCCGAGGATGGCGGCGGACTCCACCTTCTCGACGCCGCGTTCGCGCAGGGCGGCGGCCATGCCGGGGATGTCGGTGTTGTCGCCGGTGCGGCGGCCGTCCTCGCCGAGGATCACGGTGTTGACCGTCTCGACGGAGGCGGCGGTGTCGCTGATTCCGTCGAGCAGCGGGATGACGGCGCGCTTGAGCGGCATGGTGAGCGAGAGCCCCGCCCAGGTGCCGTCCAGCCCTTCGATGAAGCCGGGCAGCGCCCGCTCGTCGACCTCGAACCGGTCGTACGACCAGTGGTCGAGCCCCAGCTCGGCGTACGCGGCCCGGTGCAGGACCGGGGAGAGCGAGTGGGCGATGGGCGAACCGAGGACGGCCGCGCGGCGCGGCCCGTCATTGAAGGCCATGCTTTTCCTTGAACTTCTCGTTGAGCTTCTCGTGCTCGGCCGCCGTCTTGGTGAACTGGGTCTTCTTCCCGTCGAGCGAGATGAAGAACATCCAGCCGCCGCTGGTAGGACTCAGTGTCGCGCGCAGGGCCTCGTCCCCGGGGTTGCCGATGGGACCGGGCGGCAGGCCGGCATGGTAGTACGTGTTGTACGGATCAGGATTGGTACGGATCTCTTTCGAACCGATCTTGATCTTGCTCTGGTTCGTCAGATAGTTGTACGCGGAGTCGAATTCGAGCTTCCGGTTCGTCACCGTGTTGTTCGGCTTGAGCCGGTTGTAGACGACTTCCGCCATCTTGCGGAAGTCGTCGTGCGTCAGACCTTCCGCCTGAACGAGGCTGGCCACCGTGAGTACCTGCCAGGGGCCGTCGAGTTTGTACTTCTTGGCCGTTCCCTGGAGGTCGAGTTTCTTGTATTCCTCGTTGGACCGCTCGACCATCTTCTTGAGCATCGCCTCCGGCTTGGTCTCCTTCGTCAACGGGTACGCGGCCGGATAGAGAAAGCCTTCGAGCGGGTCCTTGACATCCTTGTTCTTACTCGCCCAGTCAGGCAGGCCCAGTTCACCGCTCTTGGACTTGGCGATCTTCTTGGTCGTTCCCTTGTCGAGGCCGAGCCGTTCGTCCAGCAGCGCGTAAATGGCGACGTTGCGGGTGCCCTCCGGGATGACCAGGAGGTTCTGGCTCTTCGGGTCCACCATCATCTTCACGGCCTCGGACGCCGACATCTGCGAGTGCAGCAGGTAGACGCCCGCCTGGATCGACTTGCCCTTCGGGTTCTCGTTCTGCGCCGAGACGAAGGCGTCGACGCTCTTGACCACGCCCGCCTTCTTGAGGATGTTCCCGATCTCGTTGCCGAACGCGCCCTTCGGGATCTCCACCTCGACCGAGCCGGAGCCGCTGCCCGAGAAGTCGGGCGCCGGGCCGTACCGGTCCTGGTAGAACGAGTATCCGAAGTAGCCGACTCCGCCGACGCCGGCGACCAGGACGACGGAGAGCACCAGGCAGGCACAGCCGCCGCGGTTCTTCTTCTTGCCCTTGCCCCGGCGGTCGCCGCCCTTCCCGCGCCGGGACTCGCGCGGGTCGTCCTCGTCCTCGTCGTCGTAGTCGTCGTCCTTGGGAGCCCTGTCGTCCTTCTCGTCCGTACCGGTGAAGAAGGGGTGGGTCTCCTCCGGCGGCTCCTCCGGGTCCCAGTCCCGGGCCGGTTCCGGCGCCTCGGCTGGCGTGGGCTCGCGGTGGCCGGGCGGCTGCGGGGGCGGGTAGGCGTCGGGCGTTCCGTAGTAGTCGTTCGTCTCGCCGTAGCCGTACGTGGCGGCGGGCCCGCCGTCGTACGGCGGCATCGCCTGACCGCCGGTGTCCCAGCCGGTGTCGTAGCCGGGCTGCTGCTGCGGCTGCTGCGCGTAGGGGTCGTGCGCCTGCTGCTGCGCGTAGGGGTCGTGCGCCTGCTGCTGCCCGTACGGGTCGTGCGCCTGCTGCTGGTACTGCTGCTGGGCGTACGGGTCGGGCGGCTGAGGCTGCTGGTGCTGTGGGTGCTGCTGCTGCGCGTACGGGTCGTGCGCCTGCTGCTGATAGGGGTCGTACTGGCCCTGCGGGTACTGCTGCTGAGCGCCGTACTGGCCGTCGTACGGGGCCTGGCCGTGGGCAGGCTGCTGGCCGCCCCACCCCTGGTCCCCGTACAAGGGGTCCTCGGGATGCCACGGTTCGGAGCCGGAGCCCCGGCCATACTCAGTCATCGATCCCCTTGAGCCGCGAGACGCTGTTCCGCCTCTTCGGTGTGCGGTGCATGTTCGAACACCGCCGCATCGCGCGGAACGTTACCGTATTGCGATCAGACCACCACTTCGACGCCTTCGCCCGGCGGACTGCCCGACACCCGCTCGGATTCCAGAGCGTTCTGGAGGATCACCACAGCGGCAGCCTGATCGATGACGGACCGGCCCTTTTTGGACTTCACGCCCGAAGCGCGCAGCCCGTGCGTGGCCGTCACTGTGGTCATCCTCTCGTCCACGAGCCGCACCGGAATGGGTGCGACCGCCTGGGCGAGGACCTGGGCGAAAGCCCGGACCTTGGCGGCCGCCGGGCCCTCACCGCCCCCCAGGGAGCGTGGCAGGCCGACGACGACCTCGATCGGCTCGTACTCGGCGACGATCTGGCCGAGCCGCCGGTGGGCGGCCGGGACGTCGCGTCCCGGCACGGTCTCCACCGGCGTCGCCAGGATGCCGTCGGGGTCGCACGAGGCGACCCCGATCCGGGCGTCCCCGACGTCGATCGCCAGCCGGCGACCGCGGCGCATCTGCGGCATGTCCGGCGTCACGCCGTCTCGGTGACGAGGCGTTCGACGGCGGCGACGGCGTCACCGATCGCCTCCGGGTTCTGGCCACCGCCCTGGGCGACGTCCGGCTTGCCGCCGCCCCCGCCGCCGAGGGTCTTGGCGGCGGTACGGACGAGGTCACCGGCCTTGAGACCGCGCTCGCGGGCGGCCTCGTTGGTGGCGATGACGGTCAGCGGGCGCCCGTTGGCGGTCGTGAACAGCGCCACCACGGCCGGGCGGCCGCCCTGGATGCGGCCGCGCACGTCCAGGACGAGCTTGCGCAGGTCGTCGGCGGAGGTGCCGTCCGGCACCTGGCCGGTGACCAGGGCGACGCCCCGGACGTCGATCGCGGACTCGGCGAGACCGGCGGCGGCCGCGAGGACCTTCTCCGCGCGGAACCTCTCGATCTCCTTCTCGGCGTCCTTCAGCTTGCCGAGCATGCCCGCGATCTTCTCCGGCAGCTCCTCGGAGCGGCCCTTGACCAGCTCCTGGAGCTGGGCGACGACCGTGTGCTCCCGGGCGAGGAAGTTGTACGCGTCCACCCCGACGAGGGCCTCGATGCGGCGCACCCCGGAGCCGATGGACGATTCGCCGAGCAGCTTGACCAGGCCGAGCTGGGCGGTGTTGTGGACGTGCGTGCCGCCGCACAGCTCCTTGGAGAAGTCGCCGATGGTGACGACGCGGACCCGCTCGCCGTACTTCTCGCCGAACTCCGCGATGGCGCCCTGCTTCTTCGCCTCGTCGAGCGACATGACCTCGGCCTGCACGTCGAGCTCGCGGGCCAGCACCTCGTTGATCTTCTGCTCGACGTCGGTGAGGACCGTGCCGGGGACGGCGGCGGGCGAGCCGAAGTCGAAGCGGAAGCGGCCCGGCGAGTTCTCCGAGCCGGCCTGGGCTGCGGTCGGGCCGAGCGCGTCGCGCAGCGCCTGGTGGGTGAGGTGGGTGGCGCTGTGGGCGCGGGCGATGGCGCGGCGGCGGGTGGCGTCGATCGCGGCGTACGCGGAGGCGCCGACCGTGACCTCACCGACCTGGACGGAGCCCTTGTGCACGGAGACACCCGGCACCGGCTGCTGGACGTCGCGCACGACGATGACGGCGCCGCTGTCGAGCCGGATGCGGCCCTGGTCGGCGAGCTGGCCGCCGCCCTCGGCGTAGAACGGGGTGCGGTCCAGGACGACCTCGACCTCGTCGCCCTCGGTGGCGGCGGGCGAGGGCACGCCGTCGACGAGGAGGCCGACGATCGTCGACTCGCCCTCGGTCATGGTGTAGCCGGTGAACTCGGTGACGCCGGAGTTGTCGGCGACCTCGCGGTAGGCGGACAGGTCGGCGTGGCCGGTCTTCTTGGCCTTGGCGTCGGCCTTGGCCTTGTCCCGCTGCTCCTGCATCAGGCGGCGGAAGCCGTCCTCGTCCACGGAGAGGCCCTGCTCGGCGGCCATCTCCAGGGTGAGGTCGATCGGGAAGCCCCAGGTGTCGTGGAGCAGGAACGCCTTGTCGCCGGCGAGGACCGTGCCGCCGGCGGCCTTGGTCTCGGTGACGGCGGTCTCCAGGATGTTGGTGCCGCCCTTGAGGGCCTTGAGGAAGGCGGCTTCCTCGGCGAGCGCGACGGTCTCGATGCGCTTGCGGTCGGTGATCAGCTCCGGGTACTGCTGCCCCATGGTGTCGATCACGACCTCGGCCAGCTCGCGGACGACGGAGCCGGTGGCGCCCATCAGGCGCATGTTGCGGATGGCGCGGCGCATGATGCGGCGCAGCACGTAGCCGCGGCCCTCGTTGCCGGGGGTGACGCCGTCGCCGATGAGCATGACGGAGGTGCGGATGTGGTCGGCGATCACGCGCAGCGACACGTCGGTGGACCGGGCGGCGCCGTAGCGCACCCCGGTCAGCTCGGTGGCGCGGTCCATGACGACGCGCAGGGTGTCGGTCTCGTACATGTTCTGGACGCCCTGCAGGATCATCGCGAGGCGTTCCAGGCCGAGGCCGGTGTCGATGTTCTTGGACGGCAGGTCGCCGAGGATCGGGAAGTCCTCCTTGCCGTCGCCCGCGCCGCGCTCGTACTGCATGAAGACCAGGTTCCAGATCTCCACGTACCGCTCGTCGTTGACGGCCGGGCCGCCCTCGACGCCGAACTCGGGGCCGCGGTCGTAGTTGATCTCGGAGCAGGGGCCGCACGGGCCGGGGACGCCCATGGACCAGAAGTTGTCCTTCTTGCCCAGGCGCTGGATGCGCTCGGCCGGGACGCCGATCTTGTCGCGCCAGATGGCCTCGGCCTCGTCGTCGTCCAGGTAGACGGTGATCCACAGGCGCTCGGGGTCCAGCCCGTAGCCGCCGTCCGCCACGGAGTTGGTCAGCAGCTCCCAGGCGTACGCGATGGCGCCTTCCTTGAAGTAGTCGCCGAAGGAGAAGTTGCCGCACATCTGGAAGAAGGTGCCGTGCCGGGTGGTCTTGCCGACCTCTTCGATGTCCGGCGTGCGCACGCACTTCTGCACGCTGGTGACGCGCGGGGCGGGCGGCTTGACCTCACCGAGGAAGTAGGGCTTGAAGGGCACCATGCCGGCGGGGACCAGCAGCAGAGTCGGGTCGTCCGCGATGAGCGACGCCGAAGGGACAACGGTGTGACCGCGCTCCTCGTAGAAGCTCAGCCAGCGGCGACGAATTTCTGCCGACTCCATCAGTGGTCCTCATTCCGGTTGTACGAGTGGTAGGGAAGGGTGGGGTGGGTGGCGGGGCCGCCGCCGGGCAGGGCGGGGGTGTCCGTGGCCTCGATGCCCAGCGCCTCGCCGAGTTCGGCCTCGCGGCGGGCCATGCCCTCGCGGACGTCCAGCGCGAAGTCCTTGATCCGGTGGCCGGCCACGACCGCCTTGTCGGCGGCCTGCGCGGCGAGGCTCTCGGGGGCGAGCTGCCTGATCTTCCGGTTGACCTTGGTGGTGGCCCACACCCCGGCGGCTGCGCCGGCGGTGAACCAGAACGTACGGCGGAACATCGCTGCGTCAGTCCTTAGATCCGCGGGAATTACGGCCGTTGCGCTTCCGGGCGCGTGCCGACGGCACGGTCCGGCCGACGATCACCGAGCGCCCGGAGCGGGCTTCCGGTTCGGGGGCGGAGCGGCGGCCGATGGCCTGCCTGACCCCGTAGCCGAACGCGGCGACCTTGACCAGCGGGCCGCCGAAGGCGGAGGCGACGGTGGTGGAGAGCGCGGAGGCGTTGGAGGTGACTTCCTGCACGTCCGTGGCGATGGCGTCGACCTTGTCGAGCTGGGTCTGCGCGGCGCGCACGGTCGCGGAGGCGTCCGCGAGCAGCGGTACGGCCTGTTCGGTCACGTCCGCGACGAGTCTGGTGGTCGCCCTGAGCGTCTGGGCGAGCCTCACCAGCACGACGGCGAGGAACGAAACCAGGATCGCCCAGAAGACGGCCACCAGAATCCCGGCCACCTCACCACCGGACACAGTGCACCGCGCTCTCTGGCTTGTCGTCTGTCTGTCTTGTTCTCCTGCTCTGCGGCGAGGGCCGCCGGGGCGGCCGGTCGCCTCCCTTGAGCCTATCGCGCCGGGGCTCGCGCCCCGTACCGCATAAGCCGTCGTGCGGCGGGTGTCCGCATGACGCGTTTATACGGAGTGCTTTCAAGCCAGTACTCAGCGTGTTTCATGCGACGCCCTCAGCGCCCCTCTTCGCCCGCCGGTGATTCCGGTACCCCGGCCGCCTGCGACGACGCCGCCGCGCACCCGTGTCCGGGCAATCTCCCCGCCGAACTGAACGGCTTCGTGGGCCGCGAGAGCGAGCTGGCCGCGCTGGCGCGGTCGCTGGAGGAGTCCCGGCTGGTGACGGTCACCGGGGTGGGCGGCGTCGGCAAGACCCGGCTGGTCACCCGCGCCGCCGCGCTTCTGGAGAAACGGTACTGCGACGGTGTCTGGCTGGTGGAGCTGTCCGCCGTGCACGACGCCGATCTGCTGGAACACGCCGTGGCCGGGGCGCTGGGGCTGACCGACCAGACCGCCCGGCCGCCCCGCGCGGCGCTCGTCGAGCACTGCGCCGGCCGCGGCCTCCTGCTGGTCCTGGACGGTTTCGAACATCTGGTGGACGAGTGCGCCGCACTGGTACGGGAGCTGCTGCGGCGCGCCCCCCGGCTGCGGGTGCTCGCGGCGGGCCGGCTGCCGCTGGAGCTGCCGGGCGAGAGCGTCCATCCGCTCGCCACGATGACCGACGAGGACGCGCTGCGGCTGTTCGCCGAGCGGGCCGCCGGGGTGTGCCCGGACTTCCGGCTGACCGACCGCAGCCGGGGCCCGGCCCGCGAGCTGTGCCGCAGGCTGGACGGGATTCCGCCGGCCCTGGAGCTGGCGGCCGGGCGGCTGCGGGCGCTGCCCACCGAGCAGGTCCTGCAGCGGCTCGACGACCGCTTCCGGCTGCTGACCGGCGGCGGCCGGGGCGCCCTGGACCGGCACCAGACGCTGCGTACGGCGATCGGCTGGAGCCATGAGCTGTGCTCGCCGCCGCAGCGGATGCTGTGGGCCCGGCTCTCGGTCTTCGCCGGGCAGTTCGACCTGGAGGCCGTCGAATACGTGTGCAGCGGCCCCGAGCTGCCCGCCGACTCGGTGCTGGACGTGCTCTCCGGGCTGCTCGCGCAGTCCGTGGTGCTGCGCGAGGACTCCCCCGCCGGCACCCGCTACCGGATGCTGGACACCGTCCGCGAGTACGGGGCGGAGTGGCTGGCCGCCACCGGGGACGCCGACCGGCTGCGCCGCAGGCACCGCGACTGGTTCCTGGGGCTGGCCACCTGGTGCGAGCTGGACTGGTTCAGCCCCCGGCAGGCGGAGGTGGCGGCGCGGGTGGAGAGCGAGCTGCCCAATCTGCGCCGGGCCATGGAGTGCTCGCTGGAGAGCCCGCAGGAGGCGCACCTCGCCCAGTACCTGGCGGGCACGCTGTGGTTCCTGTGGGTGGGCTGCGGGCGGCTGTCCGAGGGCCGGCACTGGCTGGACCACGTGCTGGAGGAGGACACCCCGTACGACGCCTCGCGGCTCAAGGCCCTGTGGGTGCTCGGCTACGTCGCGGTCGTCCAGGGCGATCCGGTGGCCGCGGTCTCCGCGCTGACGGAGTGCCGGGAGGAGGCCGAGGCGGCGGGCGACGCCGTGGCCGCCGCGTATGCCGTGCACCGCACCGGGTGCCTGGCGCTGGTCACCGACGACATGGAGCGCGCGCGGGATCTGCTGGGCGACGCGCTCACCCGCTACCGGGAGCTGGGCGAGCTGAACAGCAACGTCCTGATGGCCCAGGTAGAACTCGCCATGGCCACCGGCTTCCTCGGCGACACCGAGCGGGCCGCGGCGATCTGCGAGGAGGTCCGGGACATCTGCGAGGACCACGGCGAGCGGTGGGCCCTGAGCTACGCGCTGTACGTGCTGGCCTACGCCGCTCTGGAGCGGGGGCGTCCGGAGCGGGCCCGGCGGCTGCTGGACGAGTCGCTGTCGATCAGCCACGCGTTCCACGACCTGCTCGGCACCGTACTGGCCGTCGAACTGCTGGCGTTCGTCACGGTGACCGAGGGCGACGCGGCGGAGGCGGCGCTGCTCCAGGGGGCCGCCGACCGGATCTGGCCGTCCGTGGGGCTGCCGCTGTTCGGTTCGGCGCACTACGGGGCGCCCCGGGCGCGCTGCGAGGAGCTGGCCCTGCGGAAGCTGGGCGAGGCGCGGTACGCCGCGGAGCTGGGCGCGGGCCGGGAACTGGGGCCGGACGCGGCGGTGGCGCGGGCGCCGGCGGGGCGGAACGCGAAGGCCCGCCGCCTCCCGGAGTGCCGGGAAGGGGCGGGCCTGAGCGCCGGTGAAGAGCGGCTGCGCCTGGATCAGCGGGCGTAGTACTCGACGACGAGCTGCTCGTCGCAGATCACGGGGATTTCCTTGCGGTTCGGGTCCCGGTCAAGGCGGAAGGCCAGGGCCTTCAGGTTCACCTGCAGGTAGCGCGGGGTCTCGCCGTCCGTGGCGTAGCCACCCTCGCGGGCCACCTGGAAGGGGTGCTTCTCGCGGCTGCGCTCGCGGACCATGACGATGTCGTCCGGGCGGACACGGAACGACGGCTTGTCGACCTTGCCACCGTTGACCTCGATGTGGCCGTGGACGACCATCTGGCGGGCCTGGTAGATGGTCCGGGCGATGCCCGAACGCAGGACCAGCGCGTCGAGACGGCGCTCGAGCTCGACGACGAGCGCCTCGCCCGTCTTGCCCTCGGCCTTCTTGGCGCGGTCGTAGGCACGCGCCATCTGGCGCTCGCTGATGTCGTACTGCGCACGCAGACGCTGCTTCTCCAGCAGACGGACCTTGTAGTCCGAGTTCTGCTTGCGGCCGCGGCCGTGCTCGCCCGGCGGGTAGGGGCGGGCCTCGAAGTACTTGACCGCCTTCGGCGTCAGCGCGATGCCGAGCGCGCGGCTCTTCTTGACCTTGGGACGCGACTGATTAGGCACGTTCTCCAGACCTCCGTTGTAGGTTAGGTTAGGCTCACCTTACTCAAGGAGATCGCATGTCTCGCCCTGGGAACACCACACACGTCACGGACAGCACAGACAGCATCGACGCGTCTGATGGCGTCGAGATGACGGAGGACCGATCAGATCGTGGTCAGCCGCGTCCCAGCGGGCTTGAAATCACACGGATGCCGTCAGCAGCCGAGCGCACACGAACTCTCGTACAGAGTACCTGCTCCGCGGTGCTGCTCGTTCCCGGCCTCGAATCGGCGGGCTCGGACCAGCTCATGCCGCTGTCCCGGGGCGTGGGCCCGGACGGCGATCTGTTCCTGGAGTTCCCCGAGGTCTCCCCGGTCGTACGCGCCGCCGCGCACGCCCAGGACGACGAGCTGCCGGCCGTGCTGGAGATCACGGACGTCGCCCCGGTCTCCGTACCCCACCGCGTCCGGGGCCGGGCCCGGGTCGCCGGTTGGCTGACCGCCGTGCCCGGCATGGCGGGTCCCGGCCGGATGCTGCTGCGGCTGGAGACGGGCGAGGCGTACGTCGACGACCTGTGGGGGACGGAGTCGGTGGCGGCGGAGGACTTCCGCGACGCCTCCCCCGACCCGCTCGCCGCCCATGAGGCGGACCTCCTCCAGCATCTGCACGCGGCGCACCCGCGGGAGCTGGCGGCGCTGAGCGGGCTGCTCGGCAGCCGGGCCTCGTGCACCTGCGCCGCGCACCGGCCGGCCGTGGTGCCGCTGGCGCTGGACCGGCTCGGGCTGCGGGTGCGCGTGGTCGAGCGGGACGGCGGCTGCTTCGACGCGCGCTTCGAGTTCCCGGAGCCGGTGCGGGACGTGGCCGCACTCAGCCACGCGATGCACACCCTCTTCGCCGCGGCCTCGCGCTGACCGGCGCCCCGGCCCCGCCGCTCCCGCTCACCCGCTCCGGCCCCGCCGCTCGCCGGCCCGCTGTCAGGCCGGGTCCGCGCCGTCCTCGGCGGGGGTGCGGCCGAGGCGCTCCCTGACCCGGTCCACCACGTCCGCGTACCGCGCCTCGGCGCCGTAGCGCGTGGGGCGGTAGTACCGCCTGTCGCCCACCGCGTCCGGCGCGTACCGCTGGGCGGCGATCCCGCCGGGCACGTCGTGCGGGTAGACGTAGCCCTGGGCGTGACCCAGCTTGGCGGCGCCCTGGTAGTGGCCGTCGCGCAGATGGGCCGGGACCGGGCCGGCCAGCCCCTTGCGGACGTCCTCGCGGGCGGCCGAGATCGCCAGCGTGGCCGCGTTGGACTTGGGGGCGAGGGCCAGGGCGATGGTGGCGTGGCTGAGGGTGAGCGCCGCCTCGGGGAAGCCGATCAGGGCGACCGCCTGGGCCGCGGCGACGGCGGTGGGCAGCGCCGTGGGGTCGGCGAGGCCGATGTCCTCGCTGGCCGAGATCATCAGCCGGCGGGCGATGAACCGGGGGTCCTCGCCCGCCTCGATCATGCGGGCCAGGTAGTGCAGGGCGGCGTCCACGTCGGAGCCCCGGATCGACTTGATCAGCGCGCTCGCCACGTCGTAGTGCTGGTCGCCGTCCCGGTCGTACTTCACGGCGGCGCGGTCGACGGTCTCCTCCAGGGTGAGGAGCGTGATCGCCTCCTCCCGCTTGGCGAGCGCCGCTCCGGCGGCGGCCTCCAGGGCGGTCAGCGCCCGGCGCGCGTCGCCCCCGGCGATGCGCAGCAGGTGTTCCTCCGCGTCCTCGGGGAGCGTCACCGCGCCGCCGAGACCGCGCTCGTCGGTGAGGGCGCGGCGCAGCAGGTCGCGCAGGTCGTCCTGGGTCAGGGGCTCCAGCGTGAGCAGCAGGGAGCGCGAGTGCAGCGGGGAGATGATCGAGAAGTGCGGATTCTCCGTGGTGGCGGCGATCAGGGTGACCCAGCGGTTCTCCACGGCGGGGAGCAGGGAGTCCTGCTGGGCCTTGGAGAAGCGGTGGATCTCGTCCAGGAAGAGGACGGTCTCCTTGCCGTAGCCCCCGGCGGCGCGGCGGGCGCCGTCGATCACGGCGCGGACCTCCTTGACGCCCGCGGTGATCGCGGAGAGTTCGACGAACCGCTTGTTCGTCGCCTTGCTGACCACGTACGCGAGGGTGGTCTTGCCGATGCCGGGCGGGCCCCAGAGGATCACCGACGAGGGGCCGGCCGGTCCGCCGCTGCCCTCGCCCACCAGGCGGCGCAGCGGCGAGCCCGGCTTGAGCAGGTGCTGCTGGCCCACGACCTCGTCGAGCGTGCGCGGACGCATCCGGACAGCGAGGGGGCTGCTGGACGGGTCCTTCTCCTGGCGGTCTTCGGCGGCTGCGGTAAAGAGGTCGGGCTCCACGTCGTGAAGCCTAAGCCACCGCACCGACAGTGCCCCGGGGCCGGTGGTCCGGGGGCACTGTCGGTGCGGTGGCGGGGGCCGGGCGACGCGGGGCGCCGGTCAGCTGGTCCAGAAGTCCCACCAGCGGGTCAGGATCAGCATGCCGATGATGCCGATCCACAGCACCGGGACCACCCAGTGGAACTCGCTGAGGCCGTTGCGCAGCCAGGCGGGCGCGGGGATGATCCCCTCCCGGATGTTGTGCGTGGTGACGTAGCAGAACATGAAGATGGTGGCGACCCAGGCCAGGCAGCACCACAGGCACAGCGAGTTGATGTTGTACAGCGACTGGTACTGGAGCCAGGTGCAGAAGCCGACGCCGAACAGCGTGCCCGCGTTGATCCCGAGCCAGTACCAGCCGCGGAAGCGGGCGCCGGCGAGCAGAGCCAGGCCGATGCCGATGATCACCGGGTAGGTGACCATGCCCAGCCAGGGGTTGGGGAAGCCGAACGCGGACGCCTGCTCGCTCTTCATGATGTTGCCGCAGGCCACCACGGGGTTGAGGCTGCAGCCGGGGACGAAGGAGGGGTCCTCCATCATCTTGAGCTTGTCGAGCGTGATGACCCAGGCGGCGAGCGTTCCGGCGGCACCCGTGATCACCAGCAGAAGGGCCAGCGCACGGCTGCCGCCGAAGGTGCGCGTCCCGCCGCTCTCGTCCTGGTCGGAGGAGGGATGGTCAACCGCTGCAGTCGTCATATCGCCGTTTCCGTCACTGAGTAGCCTGCTGGGGCAGGGTCATTGTGCCGTACGGCTCGACCGCTCTTCCGTTCGATGCGGATAAAGGTGTGCGCATTTCTGCGGGCGGCCGCGGGAGCGGGAGGCCGGTCGCGCGGCCTCGACAAGGGAGATCGTCTTCCCGGCGGGCCCTCCGTGAGCGTCACCGTGCGCGGGAACGGAATCACCGTGCGGGATGAATCCGCACCCACTGCGTTGACGCGAGCGTGCCGGGGGCGGAGCGGTCGCCCGCCCCCGGGGCCGTGTCTCAGCCGAGTCGCGCGCGGACCGCCGCCACGACGTCGGACACCGGGACGGGGGTCTGCTCGCCGGACTCCATGTCCTTGAGCTGGACGTGGCCCTCGGCCAGATCGCGCTCACCGGCCACGATCGTGAACCGGGCACCGGAGCGGTTGGCGCTCTTCATCGCGCCCTTGAGCCCCCGGCCGCCGTACGCGAAGTCCGCGGCGACGCCCTCCCGGCGCAGCTGGTTGACGACGCCGAACAGGACCCGGCGCGCCTCCTCGCCGAGCGGGACGGCGAAGACGCTGGTGGTGGCGGGCAGTTCCAGCTCGACGCCCTCGGCCTCCAGGGCGAGGACCGTGCGGTCCACGCCGAGCGCCCAGCCGACCGACGGGAGCGCCGGGCCGCCGATCATCTCGGAGAGCCCGTCGTAGCGGCCGCCGCCGCCCACCGCCGACTGCGAGCCGAGGCCGTCGTGGACGAACTCGAACGTGGTGCGCGTGTAGTAGTCGAGGCCGCGGACGAGCTTCTCGTCGTCCTCGTACACGACCCCCGCCTCGTTGAGCAGGTCGCGGACCTCCTCGTGGTACGCCTTGCAGGCGTCGCACAGGAAGTCGCGCAGCGCGGGGGCGCCGGCCAGCTGCTCGCGCACCTCGGGGCGCTTGTCGTCGAGGACGCGCAGCGGGTTGATCTCGATGCGCCGGCGGGTCTCCTCGTCCAGGTCGAGTTCGCGCAGGAAGCCCTGGAGCGCGTCGCGGTAGACGGGGCGGCACTCCTTGTCGCCCAGCGAGTTCAGCAGGATGCGGAACTCACGCAGGCCCAGCGCGCGGTACGCCTGGTCGGCCAGGATGATCAGCTCGGCGTCGAGCGCCGGGTCCTCGGCGCCGATGGCCTCGGCCCCGACCTGCGAGAAGTGGCGGTAGCGGCCCTTCTGCGGGCGCTCGTAGCGGTAGTACGAGCCGGAGTACCAGAGCTTGACCGGCAGGTTGCCGAGCTTGTGGAGGTTGGCCTCCAGCGCGGCGCGCAGCACGGACGCGGTGCCCTCGGGGCGCAGGGCGAGCTGGGAGCCGCCCTTCGTGGTGAGGGTGTACATCTCCTTGGTGACGATGTCGGTGGACTCGCCGACGCCCCGGGAGAAGAGGGCCACGTCCTCGAAGCCGGGGGTCTCGATGTAGCCGTAGCCGGAGTTCTTCAGGGGGGCGGCGATCGCCTCCCGCACCGCGAGGTACTTCGCGGAGTCCGGCGGGGTCAGGTCGTAGGTGCCCTTGGGGGCCTTGAAGGTGCTCACGATTCCGCTCTCGTCACATTCCTCGCCGGGGCGCGTCCGCACCGCTCATACCGGTCAGGTACGGGTTGGTGGCGCGCTCGCGGCCGATGGTCGTCTGGGGGCCGTGGCCGGACAGCACCACCGTCGAGTCGTCGAGCGGCAGGCACACGCGGGCCAGCGACTCGAGGAGCTCGGCGTGGTCGCCGCCGGGCAGGTCGGTGCGTCCGACGGAGCCGGCGAAGAGCAGGTCGCCCGAGAAGAGGACCTGGGGGACCTCCGGGGTCTCGGGCATCCTGAACGTCACCGACCCCTTGGTATGGCCGGGCGTGTGGGAGACGCCGAACTCCATGCCCGCGAGCGCCAGCCGGGCCCCGTCGGTCAGCTCCCGGACGTCGTCGGGCTCCCCCACCGTCAGCTCGCCCATGAGCGGCATCCCGATGGAGCGGCCGAGGGCCTTCTCCGGGTCGCTCATCATGTAGCGGTCCCGGGGGTGGATCCAGGCGGGGACGTCGTGCGCGCCGCACACCGGGACGACCGAGGCGACGTGGTCGATGTGGCCGTGGGTGAGGACGACGGCGACGGGCTTGAGCCGATGCTTTCTCAGCGCTTCCTCGACGCCCTCGGCGGCCCGGTGGCCGGGGTCGATGATCACGCACTCCTCGCCCGCGGCGGGGGCGACCAGGTAACAGTTGGTCCCCCAGGCCCCGGCGGGGAACCCGGCAATCAGCACGATCGTCCTCAATGGTCGTCCAACGGGAGCGGCGGCGACCTGGGTCACAGCAGTTCAGAGCCTACCGGCGCTCCTCATTCCACAGCTAACCCATATACCGTACGGGGCAACCCAGGCCCGATCACACGACGTACAAGGAGAACACCCGGTGGTCAGCAGCGATCAGCGGCGGCGGCAGCTCGCCAGGGAGAAGTACGAGCGGCAGCAGCAGCGCCGGGAGGAGGCCCGCCGCAGGTCACGGCGGCTGATCCTCTCGATCACCTCGGCGGTGGCCGTGGTGGCGGTCATCGGCGGCGCGACGTACTTCGCCACCCGCGGGGACGACGACAAGGACAAGACGGACGCGGCGGCGAGCCAGAGCCCGTCCGCCGAGGCCTCGCCCTCCCCCACCGAGGAGGCGAAGCCGGAGCCGGCGATGAAGATCGACAAGAAGGCCGAGTACACGATGTCGCTCAGGACGAGCCAGGGCGACATCGCGTTCACCATGGACGCGTCGAAGACCCCGCACACGACGAACTCCTTCAAGGCGCTGGCCGACAAGAAGTTCTTCGACGGGACGAAGTGCCACCGGCTGACCACCGAGAACATCTTCGTGCTCCAGTGCGGCGACCCCAAGGGCGACGGCACCGGCGGTCCGGGCTACACGATCCCCGACGAGAACCTGACCGCGCTGGGCAAGGCGGCCGACGACGGCAGGGTCACGTACCCGGCGGGCACGGTGGCGATGGCCAACACCGGCCAGCCGCACACCGGCGGCAGCCAGTTCTTCCTCGTCTACAAGGACAGCAAGCTGCCGCCCACGTACACGCCGTTCGGCACGATGGACGAGAAGTCGCTGAAGATCGTCGAGGCCGTCGGCAAGGCCGGTGTGGAGGGCGGTGCACCGGACGGTGCGCCGAAGAAGGCCGTGAACATTTCGAAGCTGACCGTCGACAAGGTGTGATTTGCGCGGCGGGCCGCCGTCGCGGCCGAATAAATCCGGCCGCGCTGAGTGCGGACAGCCGGGCGGCCCGTCGCCTAGATTGACGTCGTGCAGGGCGGGCGCTGCCCGCCCCAGGAAACTGTGGACGATGCCAGGGGGGTGATCCCCTCGCGGGCATCAGGTGGAGGAGGCGCTGTGAGCAGCGACCCGTGGGGCCGTGTCGACGAGACGGGCACCGTGTACGTGCGTACAGCCGAGGGCGAGCAGGTCGTCGGATCGTGGCAGGCCGGTTCACCGGAGGAGGCACTGGCCTACTTCGAGCGCAAGTACGAGGGCATTGTGGTCGAGATCGGCCTCCTCGAACGGCGGGTGAAGAACACCGATCTGTCCGCGAAGGACGCGACGACCGCCATCGAGCACCTGCGCACCCAGGTCGACGAGCACCACGCCGTCGGCGACCTGGACGCGCTGCGCAAGCGGCTGGACGCGCTCGTCGCGACGGTCGAGTCCCGGCGCGAGGAGCGCAGGGCGCAGAAGGCCAAGCAGGCCGACGAGGCGCGGGGGGCCAAGGAGGCGCTGGTCGCCGAGGCCGAGGAGCTGGCGGCCAGCGAGCAGTGGCGTTCGGCGGGCGAGCGGCTGCGCGCCCTGGTGGACACCTGGAAGGGCCTGCCCAGGCTCGACCGGAAGTCCGACGACGAGCTGTGGCACCGCTTCTCGCACGCCCGCTCGGCGTTCTCCAAGCGCCGCAAGGCCCACTTCGCCTCGCTGGACGCCCAGCGCGAGGAGGCCCGCAAGGTCAAGGAGCGGCTGGTCGCCGAGGCCGAGGCGCTCTCCGGGTCCACGGACTGGGGGACGACGGCCGCCCGCTACCGCGACCTGATGACGCAGTGGAAGGCCGTCGGCCGCGCCCAGCGCGAGGCCGAGGACGACCTGTGGAACCGTTTCCGCGGTGCCCAGGACGTCTTCTTCGCGGCCCGCGGCGAGGTCTTCGCGGAGCGGGACGCGGAGCAGGGCGAGAACCTCAAGCTCAAGGAGGAGCTCGCCGCCGAGGCCGAGAAGCTGGTGCCGGTGACGGACCTGAAGGCGGCCAGGGCCGCGTTCCGGGGCCTCAACGAGCGCTGGGAGGCCATCGGCCACGTACCGCGTGACGCCCGTCCGAAGGTCGAGGGGCGGATGCAGGCGGTGGAGCGGGCGCTCCAGGAGGCCGAGGAGGCCGAGTGGCGCCGGACCAACCCGGAGGCGCGCGCCCGTGCCGCCGGGCTGACCGGCCAGCTCCAGGCCGCCGTGGACAAGCTGCGCGGTCAGATCGACACGGCCCGTGCCTCGGGCAACAACGCCCGCGCGGACAAGCTGGCCCGTGAGCTGGAGGGCCGGCAGGCGCTGCTGGACCAGGCGCTCAAGGGCCTGGAGGAGTTCGGCGGCTGATCCCGGCTGCCCCGTAAGGAGAGGGCCCCTTCCCACGCTCGTGCGGGAAGGGGCCCTCTCCTCGTACGCGGGGCTACGGGCGGCGCGCCGAGGTCACCCGGTAGACGTCGTACACGCCCTCCACACCCCGTACGGCCTTCAGGACGTGGCCGAGGTGCTTGGGGTCGCCCATCTCGAAGGTGAAGCGCGAGGTGGCCACCCGGTCGCGTGAGGTCTGCACGGCGGCGGACAGGATGTTGACGTGCTGGTCGGACAGGACCCGGGTGACGTCCGACAGGAGCCGGGAGCGGTCCAGGGCCTCGACCTGGATGGCGACCAGGAAGACGGAGGACTGGGTGGGCGCCCACTCGACCTCCAGAATCCGTTCCGGCTGCTGCGAGAGCGAGTCGACGTTGACGCAGTCGGCGCGGTGCACGGAGACACCGCTGCCGCGGGTGACGAAGCCGATGATGGGGTCGCCCGGCACCGGGGTGCAGCAGCGGGCGAGCTTGACCCACACGTCCTCGACGCCCTTGACGACGACGCCGGGGTCGGCGTTGGAGCGGCGCTTGTTGCGGCTGCGCGAGGGCGGGGTGCTCTCCTCCAGGTCCTCGTTGGCCGCGTCCTCGCCGCCGAGGGCCTGGACCAGCTTCTGCACCACGCCGGCGGCGGCGACATGGCCCTCGCCGATCGCGGCGTACAGCGAGGAGATGTCGGGGTAGCGCATCTCGTGCGCCAGGGTCACCAGCGAGTCGCCGGTCAGGATGCGCTGGATCGGCAGGTTCTGCTTGCGCATGGCCCGCGCGATGGCGTCCTTGCCCTGCTCGATCGCCTCGTCCCGGCGCTCCTTGGAGAACCAGGCGCGGATCTTGTTGCGGGCACGCGGCGACTTGACGAAGCCCAGCCAGTCGCGGGAGGGCCCGGCACCGGCCGCCTTCGACGTGAAGACCTCCACCAGGTCGCCGTTGTCCAGCGTGGACTCCAGCGGCACCAGGCGGCCGTTGACCCGTGCTCCTATCGTCCGGTGGCCGACCTCCGTGTGGACGGCGTACGCGAAGTCGACCGGGGTGGCCCCGGCCGGAAGCGCTATGACGTCGCCCTTGGGCGTGAAGACGAAGACCTCGTTGCGCGAGAGGTCGAAGCGCAGCGACTCCAGGAACTCGCTGGGGTCCTCGGTCTCCTTCTGCCAGTCCAGGAGCTGGCGCAGCCACGCCATGTCGTTGACGGTGTCCTGGCCGCGTCCGGTGTTCTTGGGGACGTCGGTGCGTACCTTGGAGGCGCCCGCGACGGCCTCCTGCTTGTACTTCCAGTGCGCGGCGATGCCGTACTCGGCGCGGCGGTGCATGTCGAAGGTGCGGATCTGCAGTTCGACGGGCTTGCCGCTGGGGCCGATCACCGTGGTGTGCAGCGACTGGTACATGTTGAACTTGGGCATCGCGATGTAGTCCTTGAACCGGCCGGGGACCGGGTTCCACCGCGCGTGGACGGTGCCGAGCGCGGCGTAGCAGTCGCGGACGGTGTCGACCAGGACCCGGATGCCCACCAGGTCGTAGATCTCGGCGAAGTCGCGGCCCCGCACGATCATCTTCTGGTACACGCTGTAGTAGTGCTTCGGCCGTCCGGTGACGGTGGCCTTGATGCGGGCGGCGCGCAGGTCGGCCTGGACCTCGTCGGTGACGACGGCGAGGTATTCGTCGCGCTTGGGGGCGCGTTCGGCCACCAGCCGCACGATCTCGTCGTACATCTTGGGGTAGAGGATCGCGAAGGCGAGGTCCTCCAGCTCCCATTTGATGGTGTTCATGCCCAGGCGGTGGGCGAGCGGAGCGTAGATCTCCAGCGTCTCGCGGGCTTTCTTCTCCTGCTTCTCGCGCTTGAGGTAGCGCATGGTGCGCATGTTGTGCAGCCGGTCGGCGAGCTTGATGACCAGGACGCGCGGGTCCTTGGCCATGGTGACGACCATCTTGCGCACGGTCTCGGCCTGGGCGGCCTCGCCGAACTTGACCTTGTCGAGCTTGGTGACGCCGTCCACGAGCAGGGCGACCTGGTCGCCGAAGTCGCGGCGCAGGGTGTCCAGGCCGTATTCGGTGTCCTCGACGGTGTCGTGCAGCAGCCCGGCCATCAGGGTCGCCGGGTCCATGCCCAGCTCGGCGAGGATCGTGGTGACGGCGAGCGGGTGTGTGATGTACGGGTCGCCGCTCTTGCGCTTCTGGCCGCGGTGCCAGCGCTCGGCGACCTGGTAGGCGCGTTCGATCTGGCGCAGCGTGGCCGTCTCGGTCTTGGCATCGTTGCCGCGGACGATGCGCAGCAGCGGTTCGAGGACCGGGTTGTACGGGCTGGAGCGCTGCACGCCGAGGCGGGCGAGCCGGGCCCGGACGCGGTTGGACGAGCCGCCGGAGCGGGACGCCTGGCCGGCGGCGGATCCGGTGGGCTTGGCGGGCGGCTTGGGCGCGGTCGGCGCGGGTGCGGCCGGCTGGGCGGGGGAAGCGGGCGCGGGTCCGTTGGCCTCGGCGGGCGCCGGGCCCGTGCCGGGCTGGGGCGCCGGGGGCTTCGGCTTCTCCGCGGGCTGCTGCTTCGCGGGCGTGACGGGGGCCGCCGCGGGCTTGTCGGGCTGCGGGGCGGCGGCTGGCTGGGCCTCGTCTGGCAAGAGCGCTCCTCGTGCGATCCGGACACCCGGAAAGGCCATCGTAACGACCCGGTGGCCGGTCCTCCCCCGGGGACGGGGAGAGCTCGTGGAACGCCGACGGGCACCCGGTTGTTCCCGGGTGCCCGTCGGGTGTGGTGCCGCCGCTCGTCAGACGGTGATCAGGGCCTCCAGCGGGGCCCCGCGCAGGTGGTCGGCGAGGCGGGCGCGGCCGTCCAGGAAGCCCAGCTCCATCAGGACGGCGACCCCGGCGACCTGGGCGCCGGCCCGGCGGATGAGCTCCAGGGAGGCTTCGGCGGTGCCTCCGGTGGCCAGGACGTCGTCGATGACCATGATCCGGTCGTCGGCGGACAGGTCCTCCGCGTGGACCTCGATCTCGGCGGTGCCGTACTCCAGCTCGTACGCCTGGCTGAGCGTGGCTCCCGGCAGCTTCCCGGCCTTGCGGACCGGTACGAAGCCGAGGCCGGCCCGGACCGCGACGGGCGCGGCCAGGATGAAGCCGCGGGCCTCCAGGCCGACGATCTTCGTGGCGCCGTGCCGCAGGCACAGCTCCGCGAGGGTGTCGGTCAGCGCCGTGAACGCGACCGGGTCCGCGAGCAGCGGGGTGATGTCCTTGAACATCACGCCCGGCTCGGGGTAGTCCGCCACGTCACGGATGCGGCTGAGCAGGAGGTCCCTGGTGGTCTCGGTGGTGCTGGTCATCAGCGCTTCCCCGGAGTCCGGCCGTGGCCCCGGCGGGGCTGACGGCGTTGGCCGACGACCGCACCGGCGGGTGCGGCCTCGTCGTCGAGGGTCCCGCCATCGCCGGGCTCCTCCGTCTCGTTGGCCTCGCCCTTGGCGGCGGCTGCCGCGCGCTTGGCGAGGACCCGCTTCTTGAGGGCCTTCATCTGCGGCTCGCGCTCCTTGAGGTCCGCGACGAGCGGGGTCGCGATGAAGATCGAGGAGTACGCACCGGCCGCGAGGCCGACGAAGAGGGCCAGTGAGATGTCGTTCAGCATGCCGGCGCCGAGCACACCGCCACCGATGAACAGCAGGCCGGCGACCGGCAGCAGGGCGACGACCGTGGTGTTGATCGAGCGGACCAGCGTGCTGTTGATCGAGAGGTTGGCGACGTCGCTGTACGTGTACCGGGTCTGCCGGGTGATCCCGTGCGTGCCCTCCTTGAGGCTGTCGAAGACGACGACCGTGTCGTAGAGGGAGTAACCGAGGATGGTGAGCAGACCGATCACGGTGCCCGGCGTGACCTCGAAGCCGACCAGGGCGTAGACACCGACCGTGATGGTGATGTCGTGGATCAGCGCGACGAGGGCCGCGACGGCCATCCGCCACTCGAAGGCGATCGCCAGGTAGATGACGACCAGCAGCATGAAGATGCCGAGGCCGGTCCATGCCTTGTTGGCGATCTGCTCGCCCCAGCTGGGGCCGACGAGGTCCGCGGCGATCTTCGCGCGCGGGACGCCGAGGTCGGCGGCGAGCTTGTCCTGGATCTGGTCGGACTTCTGGGTGTCGACCTCGGTGATCTGGACGCGCAGACCTCCGTTGCCCAGCTTCTGGACGATGGCCTGGTGGCCGGAGGCCTCCGTGGCCAGGTCCTCCGCCTCGGCGACGGACACGCTCGTCTTCGGGGTGGTGAAGACGGCACCGCCCTTGAACTCGATGCCCATGTTGAGGCCGCTGACCACGAGGCCGAGGATGGCCGTGATGGTGATCAGGACGGAGACGCCGTACCAGATCTTGCGCTTGCCGATGAAGTCGTAGCCGACCTCGCCTCGATAGAGGCGGGCGCCGAGATTCCCGAGTCGCGACATCTCACGCCTCCTTCGGTTCGGTGGGGGCGTTGACGCGGCGGGAGCGGCGCAGCGGCGGCTTGGCCCCGAGGCGCTTCGGGTCCAGACCGGACCACGGGTGGCCGCTGGCGAAGAACTTCTTCCGGGCCATCAGCGTCAGCAGCGGCTTGGTGAAGAGGAAGACCACGACGATGTCGAGCAGCGTGGTGAGCCCCAGCGTGAACGCGAAGCCCTGGACCTTGCCGACGGTGACGACGAAGAGCACGGCGGCGGCGAGGAACGACACGAAGTCGGAGACCAGGATGGTGCGGCGGGCGCGCGGCCAGCCCCGCTCGACGGCCGGCCTCAGCGTGCGGCCCTCGCGGATCTCGTCTCTCACGCGTTCGAAGTACACGATGAAGGAGTCCGCGGTGATACCGATCGCCACGATGGCTCCACAGACGGCGGGCAGGTTCAGCGCGAAGCCGATGCCGGGGCCGAGGAGCGACATGATCGTGTAGCTGAGGATGCCGGAGACCAGGAGGCTGAGGAGGGCGATGAACGCGAGTCCTCGGTAGTAGGCAACCAGGTAGATCACCACGAGCGCGAGGCCGATGGCACCGGCGATGAGCCCGGCCCTCAGCTGCTCGCCGCCGAGTGCGGCGGTGACGGTGGTGACGCTCTGCTCCTTGAAGGAGAGCGGGAGGGCGCCGTAGGAGAGGACGTTGGCCAGTTCCTCGGCGGAGTCCTGGTTGAAGCTGCCGGAGATCTCGGCGCTGCCGCTCAGCGTGGAGTTGACGCGGGGAGCCGAGACGACCTCGCCGTCGAGGGCGATGGCGAACTGGTTCTGGGGCTCCTGCTGCGCGGAGAGCTTCTTGGTGATCGTCTGGAACTGCTTGGAGCCCTTGTCGGAGAACTCCATCTGCACGATCCACATGCCGCGCTGCTGGTCGAAGTTGGCACGGGCGCTGTCGACCTCGGTGCCGGAGACCTCGGCCGGGCCGAGCACGTACTTGATGTCGCCCTCGGAACTGCAGGCGACGACCGTGTCCTCGGCCTTGCCGCCGCGGGCGGCCTTGGAGCGCGATTCCTTGGTGGAGCAGTCCAGCGCCTCGAACTGCTTCTGCAGCTTCGCGGCGGCGGCCTCGTCCTCGGCGGACGCGGACTGGCTGGCCTTCGGGGTCGGGGAGGCGTCGGCCTTCAGGGCGCCGGTGACGGCGCGGCCCTGGGCGGTGGCGGAGGCGGACGGCGCGGTCGAGGAGCCGGCATGCTCACCCTCCTCGCCGTCCGAGGCCTCTTCCGATGCTGATGCCTTGGGTGAGGGTGGCGCGCTGGTCTTGCCCGAGGGTGAGGCGCTCGGTGCCGGGGTGGGCGTTCCCGGGGCGATCGTCAGCACGGGCCGGAAGTAGAGCTTGGCCGTGGTACCGACCTGCTTCCGGGCCTGGGCGGAGTTCGTGCCCTTGGGGATGTTGACGATGATGTTCCTGTCGCCCTGGGTCTGGACCTCGGCCTCACTGACCCCAAGACCGTTGACGCGGCGGTTCATGATCTCGACCGCGGTGTCCATGTTGGTCTTGTTGATCGCCGACTCCTGGCCGGGCTCGGCCTTGGCCTCCAGCGTGATGGACGTGCCGCCCGCCAGGTCGATGCCGAGTCTCGGCGTCGGCTGGTGGGCCAGGAACATCCCGCCCGTCAGCGCGACCATGGCGATCAGGATCAGCGCCAGGGATCGCCCTGGCTTCCCCTGTCCACCGGCCGCGCCTCGGCCTTTCTTCGGTGCTGCCACCTTGTCGTTTCTCCCTGTCCAACCGCCCCGCGCCGGGTACGCGCCCGAGCGGCCACGAAGTTTAGTGGGGGCCCGCCCCCTCGAAAAAGCGCACGGACCGGGGGTGGCCGGATGCCATCGGCACCCGGCCTCCCCGTGTCGGTGCGCTACTTCGAGCCGGTCTCGCCGTCGCCCTTGCCCTCGGCCTTGTCGTCGGCCTCGGCCCCGGCCTCGTCGCCCTCGTCCGAGTCGGTCTTCTTGACCAGGTCGGTCTTGGCGTCGTCGGTGTCGGGACCGGTGAGCGAGGAGGCGTCGTCCGGCACGATCGCGCCGTCGACGTCGAGCTCGGGCTCGTCGCCGTGGACGATGCGGTTGTACTCCGCGTCGTCGAGAACGGCGCCGATGGCGTTCTTGGCGTAAACGGCGTGGACGCCGGGAGCAACCTCGAGGAGGACCGTGTCGGCGTGCAGCTCCTTGACGGTGGCGTACATCCCCCCGATCGTGCGGACGCCGGTACCGGGCTGCATTTCGTCGCGCATCGCCGCAGCCGCCGCCTGCTTCTTCTTGGCGGACCGCGTCATCAGGAACATGGCCCCGATGAGCACGATGAGGGGGAGGAGAGTCAGGGGATTCACGGGACGAGTTTCCTTCGCACGACCGCGATGGAGAGCGGCCTGTTCTTCGGGGGTGGGCACACCGCCCCCAAGGGGCGGCATCGGCGGAGTCTAAGCGAGTCCGTATCGATGGAACAACGCCCAGCATGGCACCGTGGTTCCGCTCCCGGTCAACCTGTGACGCATCACGCCCCGAACAGGCCCTGTTGTCCCGTTACGCCGTTCTGTGGCTGGACCATTCCCAGGTGGGCCCAGGCAGCGGGGGTGGCGACGCGCCCGCGCGGGGTCCTGGCCAGCAGCCCTTCGCGGACGAGGAAGGGCTCGGCGACCTCCTCGACGGTCTCCCGCTCCTCCCCCACGGCGACCGCCAGGGTGGACAGGCCGACCGGACCGCCGCCGAACAGCTTGAGCAGGGCGCCCAGCACCGCCCGGTCCAGCCGGTCGAGGCCGCGGGCGTCGACCTCGTACACCCCGAGGGCCGCCGCCGCGGTCTCCCGGTCGATCCGGCCGTCGGCCTTGACCTGGGCGTAGTCCCGTACGCGGCGCAGCAGCCGGTTGGCGATGCGGGGCGTGCCCCGGGAGCGGCCGGCGATCTCGGCGGCGCCGGCGGCGTCCGTCTCGACGTCGAGCAGGCGGGCGGAGCGGTGGATCACGCGTTCCAGCTCGGCGGGGGTGTAGAACTCCATGTGGCCGGTGAAGCCGAAGCGGTCGCGCAGCGGGGGCGGCAGCAGCCCGGCCCGGGTGGTGGCGCCGACCAGGGTGAAGGGGGGCAGCTCCAGCGGGATCGCGGTGGCGCCGGGGCCCTTGCCGACGATGACGTCGACCCGGAAGTCCTCCATGGCCATGTACAGCATCTCCTCGGCGGGCCGGGACATGCGGTGGATCTCGTCCAGGAAGAGGACCTCGCCCTCCTGGAGCGAGGAGAGGATCGCCGCGAGGTCTCCGGCGTGCTGGATGGCGGGGCCGGAGGTGATGCGGATCGGGGCGTTCATCTCGGCCGCGATGATCATGGAGAGGGTGGTCTTGCCGAGGCCGGGGGCGCCGGAGAGCAGCACGTGGTCGGCGGTGGCGCCGCGGGCGCGGGCGGCCTTGAGGACGAGGTCGAGCTGTTCGCGCACCTTCTCCTGGCCGACGAACTCGTCGAGGTCCTTGGGGCGCAGCGCCGCCTCGACCGCGGTGTCGTCGCCGTCGGCGCCGGCGTCGACCAGCCGCTCGTCGGCCGGCCGTTCGTCGTAGCGTTCGTCCATGCCGGCGTCGGTGTCGTCCCAGTTCATCTCGTCTGTCCGCCTCGGATGTATCGGTGTCCCGGCCGGGGGTGGCCGGCGGGGCGTAGCAGGGGGCCCGCGCGGTTCAGCGTGCCCGGTTGAGGGTCTGCAGGGCGGCGCGCAGGAGCTGCGGCACGGGGGCCGGGCCGCCTGCGGCCAGGGCTTCCTCGGCCTGCGGGGCGACGGCGGCGACGGCTTCGTCCGCCTCGCGGGTGGCGTAGCCGAGGCCGATGAGCGCGGCCTGGAGCTGGTCGCGCCAGGAGGCGGAGACGGCGGCGCCGATGCCCTGGCCGGGGGCGTGGCCGCCGACGGGTTCGCCGAGCCGGTCCTTCAGTTCGAGCAGGAGTTTCTGGGCGCCCTTCTTGCCGATGCCGGAGACCGCGGTGAGGGCCTTCTCGTCGCCGGTGGCGACGGCGAGGCGCAGGGCGTCGGGGGTGTGGGTGGCGAGCATGGCCTGGGCGAGGCGGGGGCCGACGCCGCTGGCGGTCTGCAGGAGTTCGAAGACCTGTCGCTCGTCGTCGTCGGCGAAGCCGTAGAGCGTCAGCGAGTCCTCGCGGACGACGAGGGAGGTGGCGAGTCTGGCCTGCCGGCCGACGCGCAGGTCGGCCAGGGTGTTGGGGGCGCACTGGACGGCCATGCCGATGCCGCCGACCTCGATGACGGCCGTGGTCGGGGAGAGCGCGGCGACGGGGCCGCTGACGAAGGCGATCATCGGGGGACCTTCCGGACGGGTACGGCCGCGGTGCGCGCGGCGCGCGGCGCGCGGGCCGCGGCCGCGTGCGCCTGCTGGAGGCGGTTGAGGGCGGGGGCGCGCCAGATGTGGCAGATGGCGAGCGCCAGGGCGTCGGCGGCGTCGGCCGGTTTCGGCGGGGCGTCCAGCCGCAGGAGCCGGGTGACCATGGCTCCGACCTGGGCCTTGTCGGCGCGTCCGCTGCCGGAGATGGCGGCCTTGACCTCGCTGGGGGTGTGCAGGGCGACGGGGAGGCCGCGCCGGGCCGCGCAGAGCATGGCGATGGCGCTGGCCTGGGCGGTGCCCATCACCGTACGGACGTTGTGCTGGGCGAAGACGCGCTCGACGGCGACGCAGTCGGGGCGGTGTTCGTCGAGCCACTCCTCGATGCCGCGTTCGACGGCCACCAGGCGGTCGCCCAGTTCCGCGCCGGCCGGGGTGCGGACGACGCCCACGCCGCACATGGTCAGGGGCCGTCCCGCGACGCCTTCGACGACGCCGACGCCGCACCTGGTCAGACCCGGGTCCACGCCGAGCACCCGCACGGTCCGCCCCTCCCTGCCGATCGGTCAACTGTTCCAGCAGGCTATCGGTCACCACCGACAACGCGACGGGCCGACGGGGTGTGTCCCCCGCCGGCCCGCTCGCGACAGGCGTGGCTCAGGCGTCCACCTTGGCCATGACCTCGTCGCTGACGTCGAAGTTGGCGAAGACGTTCTGCACGTCGTCGCTGTCCTCCAGCGCGTCGATCAGCTTGAAGATCTTGCGGGCGCCCTCCTCGTCGAGGTCGACCTGCATGGTGGGCAGGAAGTTGGCCTCGGCCGAGTCGTAGTCGATGCCCTCCTGCTGGAGCGCGGTACGGACCGCGACCAGGTCGGTGGCCTCGCTGACGACCTCGTAGGTGTCGCCCAGGTCGTTGACCTCCTCGGCGCCCGCTTCGAGGACGGCACCGAGCACGTCGTCCTCCGTCAGCTCGCCCTTGGGGACGATGACGACGCCCTTGCGGTTGAAGAGGTACGAGACGGAGCCGGGGTCGGCCATCGAGCCGCCGTTGCGCGTCATGGCGACGCGTACGTCGGACGCGGCACGGTTGCGGTTGTCGGTGAGGCACTCGATGAGCACCGCGACACCGTTGGGTCCGTAACCCTCGTACATGATCGTCTGGTAGTCGACGCCACCGGCCTCGAGACCGCCACCGCGCTTGACCGCGGAGTCGATGTTCTTGTTCGGGACCGAACTCTTCTTCGCCTTCTGGATCGCGTCCACGAGGGTCGGGTTGCCCTCGGGGTCCACACCACCGGTGCGGGCCGCGACCTCGATGTTCTTGATCAGCTTCGCGAAGAGCTTGCCGCGCTTGGCGTCAATCACGGCCTTCTTGTGCTTCGTCGTAGCCCATTTAGAGTGGCCGGACATCTGCCTTCTCCTTCGCGTCACCAAATTCCGTACGAACCCGAGAGATCCTACCGGGATCGAGTCACCCGGCCGCGCGCACCATCTCGGTGAAGTACGCGTGGAGCCGGTGATCGCCGGTCAGTTCCGGGTGGAAGGACGTGGCGAACGCGTTGTCCTGCCGTACGGCCACGATGTGTCCGCCGTGCTCGGCGACGACCTTCGCGCGGGCGCCCACGGACTCGACCCAGGGGGACCGGATGAAGACGCCCTCCACCGGTCCGCCGTCGATCCCGGCGACCTCGACGGCCGCCTCGAAGGACTCGTTCTGCCGCCCGAAAGCGTTACGGCGCACGATCATGTCGATGCCGCCCAGCGTCTCCTGGCCGGACCGGGGGTCGAGGATCTTGTCGGCGAGCAGGATCATCCCGGCGCAGGTGCCGTAGACGGGCATGCCGGCCGCGATCCGCTCGCGCAGGGGCTCCAGCAGGCCGAACAGGGCGGCCAGCTTGGACATGGTGGTGGACTCGCCGCCGGGCAGGACCAGGCCGTCGACCTCCGCCAGTTCCTCGGGACGCCGGACCGGCCTGGCCAGGGCGTTCGCCGAGGCCAGGGCGATCAGGTGTTCCCGGACGTCGCCCTGGAGGGCCAGGACGCCGACCACAGGCGTTGCGCTCATCGCTGCTTACCAGCCGCGGTTCGCGTAGCGCTCGGCCTCGGGCAGCGTGTCGCAGTTGATGCCGACCATGGCCTCGCCCAGGTCGCGGGAGGCGTCCGCGATGATCTTCGGGTCGTCGAAGAAGGTGGTGGCCTTCACGATGGCGGCGGCGCGCTTGGCCGGGTCGCCGGACTTGAAGATGCCGGAGCCGACGAAGACGCCCTCGGCCCCGAGCTGCCGCATCAGCGCCGCGTCCGCCGGGGTGGCGACGCCGCCCGCGGAGAACAGCACGACGGGCAGCTTGCCCAGCTCGGCGACCTCCTTGACCAGCTCGTAGGGGGCGCGCAGCTCCTTGGCGGCGGCGTACAGCTCGTTGTTGTCGTAGCCGCGCAGCCGGGCGATCTCGTTCTTGATCTGGCGCAGGTGGCGGACGGCCTCGACGACGTTGCCGGTGCCGGCCTCGCCCTTGGAACGGATCATGGCCGCGCCCTCGGCAATCCGGCGCAGCGCCTCGCCCAGGTTGGTGGCACCGCAGACGAACGGCGTGGTGAAGGCGAACTTGTCGCTGTGGTTGACCTCGTCGGCCGGGGTGAGGACCTCGGACTCGTCGATGTAGTCGACGCCGAGGGACTGGAGCACCTGCGCCTCGACGAAGTGCCCGATGCGGGACTTGGCCATCACCGGGATGGACACCGCCTCGATGATCTCCTCGATCATGTTCGGGTCGGACATCCGGGCCACGCCGCCGTCCTTGCGGATGTCGGCCGGCACCCGCTCCAGGGCCATGACGGCCACGGCGCCCGCGTCCTCGGCGATCTTCGCCTGCTCGGCGTTGACGACGTCCATGATCACGCCGCCCTTGAGCTGCTCGGCCATGCCGCGCTTGACGCGGGCGGTGCCGGTGGCCGGGGTGTCGGCGGACTGCGGGGTGCTGGGGAGTGTGGACACGGATCGACCTCACTGTGGGGAAGCGGATGCGGGGACGCCCAAGGGCGCACACCCGAGCAAACGCCCCCCGACCAGTCCACAGCAAGGGCCAATGGGTGGCCGGTGGCTCGTTTTGCCCCGGCCCCCGCGCGCACGGACCGGGCCACCGTCCGTCAGCCGCCGAGCGGTCCGCTGTCCGTCAACTGCCGGACCGGGCCGCCCCCTGTCAGCTGCCGGGGCGGTCCGCCAGGGCCACCGGCGGCTCGTCGTCCATTTCGAAGGCCAGCGGGAACGGGGCGTGCCCGGCGAGCCGGAACCAGCGCACCGTGCGGTGGCGGCGCAGCGCCCGCGCCGCCCGGACCGCGTCGTTGTGGAACCGCCGCGCCATCGGCACCCGGCGCACCGCGGCCGCCAGCTCGGACGCCGCCTCCTGGCCGCCGGGGATCTCCCGCACCGCCTCCACCTGCTCGCTCTCGCCGAACACCGCGCGCAGGGCGGCGCTCAACTCGCTCTCGGCGACCTCCCGCTGCTCCTGCGGGGACTGCCGGGCGGCGTGCGCGGCCTCGTACAGCACGATCGAGGAGGCCGGGTCGAGCACCCCGGAGGTGGCGAGTTCCTGGGTGACCGAGGCCCGGCGCAGCAGTTGCGCGTCGAGGGCGGCGCGGGCCGCGTCGATCCGGGTGTGCAGCCGGTCGAGGCGGCCGGCGGTCCAGCTGAGGTACAGGCCGATCGCGACGAGGACGACGACGGCCCAGATGAGGGTTGCGGTCACGGGCCGAAAGGCTACCGGGCGGGCCCGAACCGGCCGCGCAGGCCGGTGCGCTCGTCCGCCGCGACCGAGGCGGCGCCGTCCGTCACCGTCTCGTACACGGCGAGGATGTCCGCCCCGACCGTCGACCAGTCGAAGCGCCGCACATGGGCGCTGCCCCTCTCGCGCAGTCCGGCGCGCCGCTCCGGGTCGCCCAGCAGCCGGATCGCCGCCCCGGCCAGCGCGTCGGCGTTCTCGTTGGCGAACAGTTCGCCCGCCGCGCCCTGGTCCAGCACCTGGGCGAAGGCGTCCAGGTCGCTGGCGAGGACCGGCGCGCCCGCCGACATGGCCTCGACCAGGATGATGCCGAAGCTCTCGCCCCCGGTGTTGGGCGCCACGTACAGGTCGACGCTGCGCAGCAGCCGCGCCTTGTCCTCGTCGCTCACCATGCCCAGGAACTCCACGCGCGAGCGCATCTCCTTCGGCAGTGAGGCGACGGCCTCCTCCTCGTCGCCCCGGCCGGCCACCAGCAGCCTGGTCTCCGGGCGGGCGGCCAGGATGGCGGGCAGCGCCCGCATCAGCACGGGCAGCCCCTTGCGCGGCTCGTCGATGCGCCCGATGAAGCCGATGGTGCCGCCCTGCCACTCGGGCCGGGGTTCGGCCCTCGCGAAGAAGTCGACGTCCACACCGTTCGGGATGACGACGGCGTCCCCGCCGAGGTGCTCGACGAGGGTCCGGCGGGCGTACTCGCTGACCGCGATCCGCGCGCTGATCTTCTCCAGCGCGGCCTGCAGGATGGCGTACGCGGCGATCATCGCGCGGGAGCGCGGGTTGGACGTGTGGAACGTGGCGACGATCGGTCCCTGGGCCGCCCAGCAGGTCAGCAGGCCCAGCGACGGCGAGGTCGGCTCATGGATGTGGACGACGTCGAAGGTGCCCTCGTGCAGCCAGCGCCGCACCCGCGCCGCCGACAGGAAGCCGAAGTTCAGCCGGGCCACGGAACCGTTGTAGCGCACGGGCACGGCCCGGCCGGCGGAGACCACGTACGGCGGCAGCGGCGTCTCGTCGTCGGCGGGCGCCAGCACGGACACCTCGTGGCCGAGCCGGATGAGGTGTTCGGCCAGGTCCCGGATGTGGAACTGCACACCGCCCGGTACGTCCCAGGAGTACGGGCAGACGATGCCGATCTTCACGTCGTGTCTCCGCTCCGGTCTCCGCGGGGTTCGAGGTCGGCGAGCCAGAGCCGTTGCAGCATGTGCCAGTCCTCCGGGTGCTCGGAGATGCCCAGGGCGAACGCGTCGGCCAGCGCCTGGGTCATCCGGGACGTCCGCGCGCCCCGGTCACCCGCGTCGGGCACCTCGACGGGCGGATGGATACGGGCCTTCATCACCGGCGTGTCGTCGTACGAGAGCGTCACCGGAAGGAGCAGCGCGCCGGTCTGCTGGGCGAGCAGCGCGGGGCCGGCCGGCATCCGGGCCGTGTCTCCGAAGAACGACACCGCCACCCCGGAGGCGGACAGATCGCGGTCGGCGACCAGACAGACCAGGCCGCCCGACCGCAGCCGCCGGGCCAGCGTCCCGAACGCGGCGCCGCCGGTGTGCGGCAGCACCTCCATGCCCAGGCCCTCGCGGTAGGCGACGAACCGGTCGTACAGCGATTCGGGCTTCAGCCGCTCGGCGACCGTGGTGAACGGCACCTTCAGGTCCGTGGTCACCCACGCCCCGGCCAGGTCCCAGTTGCCCAGGTGCGGCAGGGCGAGGATCACCCCGCGCCCGGAGTCGAGGCCGTCCGTCAGCCGGTGGGCGTCCGTCACGTCGATGGACGCCTTGATCCGCTCCGGGCTCCAGGTGGGCAGCCGGAACGATTCCATCCAGTAGCGCATGTAGGAGCGCATGCCCGCGCGCGACAGGGCGGCGAGCCGGGCCGCGTCGGCGTCCGGCACGACGCGGGCGAGGTTGGACTCCAGCCGCAGCACGCTCTTGCCGCGCCGCCGCCACACCTGGTCGGCGAGGGTACGGAACAGGGCCCGCGCCACCGGTTCGGGCAGCGTCTTGACCGCCGCCCAGCCCAGCCCGTACAGCCCGTCGCTCAGCCGTTCCCGCACGCCCGGCCGCGTGTCCGGGCCGGGGCCGCTCACCGCCCGGCCGCGTCGGCCGCGTCCGCCTCGGCGGACTCGCGGCGCACGGTGACGACGCGCTGGACCAGCGTCACCAGGCTGCCGACGGCGACGATCCACAGCGCGATCGGCAGCAGCACCTGGATGCCCGGCACACCGAACTTGTGCAGCCCCGCGAAACCGGCCGCCACCAGCGAGATCACCAGGCGCTCGGCGCGCTCCACGAGCCCGTTGACCGCCACCGGCAGACCGATCGACTCGCCGCGCGCCTTGGTGTACGAGACCACCTGGCCGCTGGCGAGGCAGAAGATCGCCACCGCGCACAGGATGTTGTCGTCGCCGCTGCCCGCGTACCAGAGGGCGAAGCCGCCGAAGATGGCCCCGTCCGCGACCCGGTCGAGCGTGGAGTCCAGGAACGCCCCCCAGCGGCTGGAGATCCCGGCCTGGCGCGCCATGTTCCCGTCCACGAGGTCGGAGAACACGAAGATCGTGATGACGATCGTGCCCCAGAAGAACTCCCCCATCGGGAAGAAGACCAGCGCACCGGCCATCACCCCGGCCGTACCGATCAGGGTGACGGCGTCAGGGCTCACGCCGAGGCGGAGGAGCAGTGCGGCGAACGGCGTGAGAACACGCGTGAAAAAGGCACGCGCGTACTTGTTCAGCATGGCCTTCCCGAGGGTCGGTGGGCCGTGTGACCCCGACGGCCACCGGCAGGAGGGCGCTGAAGGCCCTGAACCGGCCGGGGCTGTCAGCACCCTCCGCGTCCATCGTAGTCACGGCCGACCCCCCGTAACGTCCGGGCACCCCGGCGCGGGGAGTGCGTGCTGTGGACGGCGTCCGGCGGGAGTGCCAAGCTCGAAATACCGCGGGCGCCGCCGCAGCCGCCGCGCCGGCCCCGCACTCGGTGCACCGTCCGAGCGGAGGCACACATGGGCAGCACGGCACACCCGCACCCCGGACCGGGGGCCCGCCGCCCCCGCACCCTGCGCAACGTGGCACTGGTCGGCCACAGCGGCTCCGGCAAGACCACGCTCGTCGAAGCGCTCGCGCGGACCGCGGGCGCCATCGGCCGGGCGGGCCGGGTCGAGGACGGCACGACCGTCTCCGACCACGAGGACACCGAGCACCGGCAGGGCCGCTCCGTCCAGCTCTCCGTCGTCCCGGTCGAATGGGACGGGTTCACCGTCAACCTGCTCGACACACCGGGCTACGCCGACTTCGTCGGGGAGGTCCGGGCCGGACTGCGCGCGGCGGACGCCGCCCTGTTCGTCGTCTCGGCGGCCCAGGAGCCCGGAACCGTCGCCGGCACCACCAGGACCCTGTGGGAGGAGTGCGCCCGCGTCGGCATGCCCCGCGCCATCGTCGTCACCCACCTCGACACCGCCCGCACCCCGTTCGACGCGATGACCCGGCTCTGCGGCGAACTCTTCGGCGCCGACGACCCCGACGCCGTACTCCCCCTCCACCTGCCCGAGTACGGCCCCGAGGCCGCCGACGGGCACGCCCCGCTCACCGGCCTCACCGGCCTGCTCCCGCAACGGGACCCGGACGGCGCAGACCGCTCCGGCGACCGGCGGGCCGCCCTCGCGGCGGCGCGGGCCCGGCTCATCGAGGGCATCATCGCCGAGAGCGAGGACGAGACCCTGATGGACCGCTACCTCGGCGGCGAGACCCTCGACGCCGAAACCCTCCTCCGCGACCTCGAACGCGCCGTCGCCCGCGGCTCCTTCCACCCCGTGCTCGCCGCCGCGCCCGCCGCCCGCGACACCCACCTCGCCGTGGGCACCGCCGAACTCCTCGACCTGGTCACCCGCGGCTTCCCGCCCCCGTACGCGCACCCGCTCCCCGCCGTCACCACCCCGGACGGCGCCCCGCTGCCCGCCCTGGACGGCGACCCCGAAGGGCCCCTGGTCGCGGAGGTCGTCAAGACGTCCTCGGACCCGTACGCCGGCCGGCTCTCCCTGGTCCGCGTCTTCTCCGGCACCCTGCGCCCCGACGACACCGTCCACATCCACGGCCACGGGCTCGACGGCCCCGGCCGCGAGGACCGCCCCGGCCACCGGGCCCGTGCCCGCGTCGGCGCCCTGACCTCACCCTTCGGGAAGCTGCAGCGGCCCATCGACGCGTGCGTCGCCGGGGACCTGGCGTGCGTGGCCCGGCTGGACGCAGCCGAGACCGGCGACACCCTCTCCGGCACCGCCCACCCGCTCCTGCTCGCCCCCTGGACCGGCCCCGACCCGCTGCTGCCGCTCGCCGTCCGGGCCCACGGCGCGGCCGACGAGGACAAGCTCTCGCACGGCCTGGCCCGGCTGGTCGCCGAGGACCCGGCGCTGCGCCTCGAACAGAACCCGGACACCGGCCAGCTCGTCCTGTGGTGCCTCGGCGAGGCCCACCGGGACGTCGCCCTGGACCGGCTGCGCGACCACTACGGGGTCCGGGTGGACACCGTCCCGTACGAGGTGGCCCTGCGCGAGACCTTCGCCGCACCGGCCACCGGGCACGGCCGCCAGGTCAAGCAGTCCGGCGGACACGGCCAGTACGCGGTCTGCGAGATCGACGTCGAACCGCTGCCCGCCGGCTCCGGTATCGAATTCGTCGACCGGGTCACCGGCGGAGCCGTCCCCCACCCGTTCATCGCCTCCGTGGAGAAGGGCGTCCGTGCCCAGGCCGCCCGGGGCGTCGCCACCGGGCACCCGCTGACCGACGTCCGGGTCGTGCTGCGGGACGGCAGGGCGCACTCCGTGGACTCCTCCGACGCCGCGTTCCAGACCGCCGGCGCCCTGGCCCTGCGCGAGGCCGCGGCCGGGGCGGGCATCCGGCTGCTGGAGCCCGTCGCCGAGGTCGGCGTGCTGGTCCCCGACGACTACGTCGGCCCGGTGCTCAGCGACCTCTCGGGCCGCCGGGGCCGGGTCACCGGCACCGAACAGTCCGGCGACGGGCACACGCGGGTACGCGCCGACGTGCCCGAACTGGAAATCGGCCGGTACGCGATCGACCTGCGCGCCCTGACCCACGGCACCGGCCGCTTCGACCGCGCCTACGCCCGCCACGAGCCCATGCCCGCACGACTCGCCGACCGCGTACGGGCCCAGGACGGCTGAAACGCTCCGCGACGCGTTGTCCACAGGGCCGGACGCGGTGCGTTTCCGGACGATACGCTGGGACCCCGACTCAGAAAGTGTGCCGGGCACGGCAGTTGGGAAACAGCCGCAGGAGCGGTTCCTCGGTGGCGAGTGGGGGCGACAGTGGCCAGCAACGGATTCGATTTCTCACCCGGAGCACAGATTCCGCTCCAGGGATCGGCGAGCGCGGCGGTGGCGACCAACGCCCTCGCCTCCGCGGCGTACCGCGACAGTCCGGTGGAGGACATCCTCAAAGCCAACAGCGAGTGGCACAAGTCCGAAGTGAAGGCGGGCCGTTCGAAGTTCTTCACCTCGGACTACTTCAAGCCCAACCTCGGCGAGGCGTTCTCCCGCGCCGTCCAGGAACGCATGCTCGGCGGCGCCCGCAAGGACCTCATCCAGTCCTTCGGCAGCGACCCGCAGACCGTCGTCGAGCACTGCCTGGCCGCGACCCGTCTGCGCAAGACCCGCGACGCCCGACTCACCGCCGTCACCGCCCTGTTCGGCTTCCTCTTCCTGCCCGGCATGCTGCTGTGGGTCCTCGTCTTCCGGCTCCGCGACGGCTTCGCGAAGACCAAGGACAAGGGCATCACCGTCCTCGGCAACAGCCTGCTGCCGCTCGTCGGCATCGGCGTCGTCGTCCTCATGCTCAAGCTGCCGCTGACCGGCCTCCTCGGCCTCTATCTGCGCCTGATGTTCGTCGCCCCCGTCATCGGCTGGTACCTCGCCCGGCGCATCGCGGAACGGTCCGCCCAGGACATGCGCGCCCGCTGGGACGGCCTGCTCTCCGGCGGCGGCGTCATCGCCAAGATCCCCGAGGCGGTGCCGAGGAACCCCAGCGAGACCGCCCGCGAGGCCCTGCGCCAGGGCCTGGAGAAGCTCACCGCCGAACAGCAGGCCAACTCCCTCTTCTACGCGGGACCCAAGGGCATCCTCGGCATGGGCACCCGCTGGGGCAGCTGGCATCTCGCCGAGGACCTGGTCCCCAAGGAACCCGGCAAGGAGATCCACCAGTTCCGCAGCTGGGACGTCGTCCGCGTCATCCACGACCAGCTGAAGCTGCTGGAGCGCGGCCCCCTCAACACCGGCGGATTCCCCACCCCGTCCGTCACCCACTGGATCGTCACCCCCATCGGGGAGAACACCGACAGCGTCAGCCGCCCCCAGGGCGAGGACGTCGCCACCTACCAGATCAAGCCCCACGAGATACAGCGGATCTGCAACCACCAGCAGTTCGGCGGCGGCAACCGCCACTACCTCGGCGTCCAGTTCACCCTCTGGGACGGCCAGCTCGTCATCACCATGATGATCACGGTCACCGTCCTCTACGAGACCCTGCGCATCGAGGTCACCGGACACGCCCTCGGCCCCGTCCACTCCCTCTTCACCAGCAAACCGGCCGCGAAGACCAAGACCGTCAACAAGACCGTCCGGTTCTGGGAGACCCGCGACATCACCCTCGCCCTCGTCGACGCCTCCGAGGTCACCCGCCTCGCCCTGCGCGCCCCCCTCACCTGGTACCCGCCGCTCCTTGACTACCTCGGCGGCAAGATCGCCCTCCCCGAGCCCTTCGGCCTCCGGCACGCCTGGGCCGAGAAGCCCTGGCGCCACCGCTTCATGGCCGACGACGCCATGCGCGCCGCCACCCCCGTCCTGCGCGTCGTCCACAACGCCGCGATCAAGGTCCTGGAGGAGCACGGCGTGGACACCGAACGCTTCACCAACCGCTCGTCGGTCCTCAGCGGCCTGGTCCAGGCCCCCACCCCCGGCAAGGCCGACCTCTACGACGCGTAACCGCCCGCACACGCCGGTGGGGCGCCCCGGACGACAGCCGGGACGCCCCACGGGCGGGCGAGCGGGATCAGGCGGCGGGCCAGGCGTCCGCCAGCATCTTCCGCGTGTCCGCCAGCAGCTGCGGCAGCACCCGCGTGTGCCCCACCACCGGCATGAAGTTGGCGTCCCCGCCCCACCTCGGCACCAGATGCTGATGCAGATGCGCGGCGATGCCCGCACCCGCCACCTCGCCCTGGTTCATCCCGATGTTGAAACCCTGCGCACCCGACGCCGCCCGCAGCGCGGCCATCGCCCGCTTGGTGAAATCGGCCAGCTCCGCCGTCTCCGGACCGTCCAGCTCCGTGTAGTCCGCGACATGCCGGTACGGCACCACCAACAGGTGCCCCCCGTTGTACGGGTACAGATTCAGCACGGCGTACACCTTCGCACCGCGCGCGACGACGAGCCCGTCCTCGTCCGACTTCTCCGGAATCCCGCAGAACGGGCAGCCGTCCCCCGCCTCCGGACCGGTCGGCTTGTTCTCACCCCGGATGTACGCCATCCGGTGGGGCGTCCACAGGCGCTGGAACGCGTCGGGCGTCCCCACTCCGATCTGCTGCTCCGGCTCAGTCGTCATGCCGGCCAGCATATTGCTTCACCTGTGCGGAGCGTGTCGCCGGGGCCGTTCCGGTTCACGCCCCGCGATGCTGGGCCGATGAGCGCGCGCACCCCGGACCGGCCCCCACCCGCTCTCACCCGCTGGGAGGGGCGCACCGAGATCCCGCTCCTGGCCGCCTCCCTCGTCTTCCTGGCCGGCTACGCCTTCCGCGTCCTCGCCCCGGACGACGCCCAGCCCTGGCACGACCTCTCCCTCGCGCTCGTCGGCGGCACCTGGACACTCTTCGTCGTGGACTACGCGGTACGCCTCCGGCTCAGCGGCCTCGGCCTCCGCTTCCCGCGCCTGCGCTGGCTCGACACCCTGGTCCTGGTCCTGCCGCTGCTGCGCCCCCTGCGCGTGGTGCAGGTGTACACGGCGGTCCAGGACAGGCGGGACCGCCCCCGGCTCGGCCTGTACGCGCGGGTGATCTCGTACGCCGGGATGACGGCGGTCCTGCTCGGCTTCTCGGCGGCGCTCGGCGTGTACCACTGGGAGCACGGCGCTTCGGGCGCCTCGATCCGCACGTTCGGGGACGCCGTCTGGTGGGCATGCGCGACGCTGACGACGGTGGGGTACGGGGATGCCGTGCCGGTGACGGTGATGGGCCGGGTCATCGCGGCGGGCCTGATGGCGTGCGGCCTGGCGCTGCTGGGGGCGGTGACGGGCGCGTTCTCGTCGTGGCTGATCCAGGTGTTCCGGCGCGAGGACGAGAAGGGGCCCCCGGCGAGCGGCTAGCTCGTCCGGGGGCCCAGCCCCGCTTGCGCGGGGAGCGTGGAACCTTCGCCCGGTGGTGGTTGCGCATTTTCGGGCCACCCCCGCTCGCGCGGGGAGCACCTCACACCTGCACGCGACGCTCCACCACGTCAACGAGCTTGGCGATCGCTTCGTCACGGGGGATGCCGTTCTCCTGCGAACCGTCGCGGTACCGGAACGACACCGTGCCCGCGTTCATGTCGTCGTCGCCGACGATGATCATGAACGGCACCTTGGCCTTCTGGTGGGTCCTGATTTTCTTCTGCATCCGGTCCGACGACGCGTCCACGTCGACGCGCAGCCCCTTCTTGCGCGCCTCCGAAGCGAACTCCTGGAGGTACGGGATGTGCGTGTCGCCGATCGGAATGCCCATCGCCTGCACCGGGGCCAGCCACACCGGGAAAGCGCCCGCGTAGTGCTCAAGCAGCACCGCGAAGAAGCGCTCGATGGAGCCGAACAGCGCGCGGTGGATCATGACCGGGCGCTGCTTGGAGCCGTCCGGACCGGTGTACTCCAGGTCGAAGCGCTCCGGCAGGTTGAAGTCGAGCTGGATGGTCGACATCTGCCAGGTCCGCCCGATGGCGTCCCGCGCCTGCACCGAGATCTTCGGGCCGTAGAAGGCGGCCCCGCCCGGGTCCGGGACCAGGGGCAGGCCCTGCTTCTCGGCGACCTGGCGCAGCGTCTCGGTGGCCTCTTCCCAGGTCTCGTCCGACCCGACGAACTTGGTCTCGTCCTTGGTGGACAGCTCCAGGTAGAAGTCGGTGAGCCCGTAGTCGCGGAGCAGGTTCAGGACGAAGGTGAGCGTCCGGTCCAGCTCCTCCGCCATCTGCTCACGGGTGCAGTAGATGTGCGCGTCGTCCTGCGTGAAGCCGCGCGAGCGGGTCAGGCCGTGCACGACGCCCGACTTCTCGTACCGGTACACCGTGCCGAACTCGAAGAGGCGCAGGGGCAGTTCACGGTACGAACGGCCGCGCGCGTCGAAGATCAGGTTGTGCATCGGGCAGTTCATCGGCTTGAGGTAGTAGTCCACCCCGTCGTCGAGCTGCATGGGCGGGTACATGCCGTCGGCGTACCAGTCCAGGTGGCCGGACTTCTCGAAGAGCTTGCCCTTGGTGGCGTGCGGCGAGTAGACGAACTCGTAGCCCTCCTCCTCGTGGCGGCGGCGCGAGTAGTCCTCCATGGCCCGGCGGATGACGCCGCCCTTGGGGTGGAAGACGGCGAGGCCGGGCCCGATCTCGTCCGGGAAGGAGAAGAGGTCCAGCTCGTTGCCGAGCTTGCGGTGGTCGCGCTTGGCGGCCTCCTCCAGGAACTCCAGGTGCGCCTTCAGCTCGTCCTTGGTCGGCCAGGCGGTGCCGTAGATACGCTGCAGCATCGGGTTCTTCTCGCTGCCCCGCCAGTACGCGGCGGCGTTCCGCATCAGCTTGAACGCCGGGATGAACCGGGTCGTGGGCAGGTGCGGACCCCGGCAGAGGTCGCGCCAGCACAGTTCGCCGGTCTTCGGGTCGAGGTTGTCGTAGATGGTCAGCTCGCCGCCGCCCACCTCGACGTCCGCGCCGTCGTCCGAGGAGGCGGAGCCCTTGATGCCGATGAGCTCCAGCTTGTACGGCTCGTCGGCCAGCTCCTCGCGGGCGTCCTCGTCGGAGACCACGCGGCGGGAGAACTTCTGGCCCCGCTTCTGGATCTCCTGCATCCGCTTCTCGATGGCCTTGAGGTCCTCGGGCGTGAACGGCTTCTCGACGTCGAAGTCGTAGTAGAAGCCGTCCTTGACCGGCGGGCCGATGCCGAGCTTGGCCTCGGGGAAGAGCTGCTGCACGGCCTGGGCCATGACGTGCGCGGTGGAGTGCCGCAGGATGTCGAGGCCGTCCTCGGAGGTGATCTCGACGGGCTCGACGGTCTCGCCGTCCTTGGGCTCGTACGCGAGGTCCTTCAGCTCGCCGCCGACGCGGGCGGCGACGACGGTGCGCTCGCCGGGGAAGAGGTCGGCCGCCGTAGTGCCCGTCGTCACCACGCGCTCTTCCCGCTCGGAATCGCGTTGGATGGTCACACGGACGTCTGACACCGGTCTCTCCTGACTCAGGGGGCGCACCGCACTCCGCTGGCGCGTGCAGAGGGAATCGTACCGAGCCGAGGGCCCGCTTCGCTAAAAGGCTGTGTCGCGAAGGCCCTCCTCCCTTCCCCACTCCCCCGTGCACGCTTCCTCGAAGGAGGAGACGTTCTCCTGGAGCGACTTCATCAGCCGGTCCCGCTCCTCGTCGTCCACCTGTACGGGGACGACCTGCGAGGCGCCGGTGAGCCGCCGGAAGCCGCCCCGGCTCTCCAGCCGGCCCGAGACCCGGATCGGCAGCCCCACGAGATGGGCCTGTCCCGCGATCCGGTACGCCTCCTCGTCGAGCTCGATCCGTACGTACGGCACCTCGGCGCCGGCCAGGACCCGCAGGCGTACGATCCCGGCGCCGCGCGGTCCGGGGCGGCGCAGCCGGACCACGGCGCCGGTGATCGTCACGGTGACGGCGGGCTCGTCGCGCAGGTAGCGGGCGCCGGCGCGGCGCAGGGCCGGCAGGTCGCCCGGTGAGAAGGCGACGGGTTCGGGGCGGGCGGTGCAGCCGTCGGGGGTGCCGGCGGCTGGCGCCCAGTCCAGGGCGACGGCGGCGCCCTGCGAGCCGCGGACGAGGACGATCAGGGCCTGGGTCAGTTCCCGGCTGACGCCTGCCGCGACGGCCTCGTCGAAGGCGTCCATGCCGCCGGTGGCGCGCTGGTGGTCGACGGCTTCGCGGGTGGCGCGCAGGGCGTGGTGGAGGCGTACGGCGGCGGGGCGGCCGGGGTCGACGGGGACGAAGGCGGTGAGCGTCCGCCCACCGGGGACGGGGCCGGTCAGGACGGGGCCGAGGGCGGCGTATGCGCGTGCCCGGTGGCGGGCGCCGTGGTGGCCGGCCCGGTCGCGGACTGCGAGGGCGCCGGCCAGCAGGATCTGCCGGGCGGCGGCGTGCAGCCGTTCGGCGTCGAGCCAGTCGGCCGCGCCGGAGGCGGGTTCGGGGATGTCGCGGCGCCAGCGGATCTCGTCGCTGGGCACGGCGAGGGCGGTCAGGATCTCGTGGGCGGCGGGTGCGGCGGTGCGGGCGAGCGCGGTGAGGGCCTCGCCGAGCAGCTCGTCGCTGTCGGGGAAGGTCCGGGTGCGGGGGACGAGCAGGCTGGTGGTGCCGGTGGGCGGGGTCCAGCGGCTGTAGGGGCCGTCCCCGCCGCCGCCCCCGCCGCGCCGCCGCCAGCCGTGCCGGGCGAGCAGGGCGCTCAGGACGGCGGGGTCGACGTGGGCGGGGTCGGGCGGGACCGGCGCGGGTGCGGAGGGTTCGCCGAAGAGGCGTACGGAACGGGGCCGGCCGGTGGGCTCGTGCATCAGGGTCTCCCTCCCGCCCCGACGCGGGTCATGATCTCGCAGAGCGCCCGGTCGTCGAAGACGCGCGAGGTCAGGAGCCGCACGGTGGTCCGGTGGCGGCCGGTCACGGGGTGGCCGGCCAGGTTGGTCCAGTAGCAGCAGTGCCGCAGGTCGAGGCTGTCGGGCCCGGCACGCAGCCAGTCGTCGCGGCTGCGCGGGACGAGCATCACGACCAGGATCTTGTGCACCGAGACGGGTGTCCGGGCGAGCTTCACGAGGTGGGCGTTGTCCAGCGTGAAGGAGAACGTCCGGCCGGGCGGCCGGGGCGGGATCTGGTAGGTGCACTTCAGCTGGACCTTGATGGTCACCTCGTCGTCGACGACATGGCCGGGGGCGCCGTGGCTGACATGCCAGTCGATGCCGTTGTCGGGGAAGGGCTGCGACAGCGAGCAGCCCGCCGCGGCGGCGACGGCGTGCAGATAGCCCACCTGGAGGGTCTCCATGCAGGCGGTTGTGGCGAGTGTGCCGCGCAGCGGTGCGGTCCGCTGGGGCAGCAGCCCGCTCGGTTCGGGCTGCGCGAGCGCCATGGCTGCGTAAGCCTTCCGGGCCGTACCGATGGGGATGAGGGGTGGCGGGCGGTCAACTTCCGCCGCCGGTACTTGTGTTGTCACCGCACGGGGTCGTCCGCAAACGGCGTATCAGGCAATTGGCGCGGGTATCACCGAACCGGGCAGGGGGACCACCATCTGCCGTGCGGGTGCGAGGAGTTCGGGGATGACTCACTGGTACGAAGGGCCGCTGGCCGCTTTCGACACGGAGACGACGGGTGTGGACGTCGAGGGGGACCGGATCGTTTCGGCCGCCCTGGTCGTCCAGGACAGGGCGGACGGGCCGGTGCGGGTCAGTCGCTGGCTGGTGAATCCGGGGGTGCCGGTGCCGCCGGGGGCGACGGAGATCCACGGGCTGACCGACGACCATCTGCGGCGCAACGGGCGGTGGCCGGCCCCGGCGGTGGAGGAGATGGCCCGTGCGCTGGCCGAGCAGTGCGCGGCGGGCCGGCCGCTGGTGGTGATGAACGCGCCGTTCGACCTGACGCTGCTGGACCGGGAGTTGAGGCGGCATCGGGCGTCGTCGCTGGGGGCGTATCTGGAGCGGTCGCCGCTGTGTGTGCTCGATCCGCGTGTGCTGGACAAGCATCTGGACCGCTATCGCAAGGGCCGGCGCACGCTCACCGACCTGTGTGAGCTGTACGGCGTGCCGCTGGCGGGTGCGCATGACGCGGCGGCGGACGCCTCGGCCTCGCTGGAGCTGGTCCGGGCGGTGGGGCGCCGGTTCTCGGCGCGGCTGGAGCGGCTGACCCCGGCGGAGCTGCATACGCTCCAGGCGGTGTGGCACGCCGCCCAGGCGCGCGGGCTGCAGGCGTGGTTCGCCCGGAGCGGGACGCCGGAGACGGTGGACCCGGCCTGGCCGCTGCGGCGGGAGCTGCGTACCGCCGCGTGAGGGCGCGCGGCCGGGCGGACACGGGCACATGGGGTGGGTGCGGATACGCGGAAGCCGGTCCGTCGGTGGAACTGACGGACCGGCTTCTCCGGGGTGGGCGATACTGGGTTCGAACCAGTGACCTCTTCGGTGTGAACGAAGCGCTCTCCCACTGAGCTAATCGCCCGGCAACGGGTTGAACCATACAGGGCCGGGCGGCCGTCGTTCAAACCGCTTGCAGCGCGGCCGCGAGGCCGCGGCGTCCGGCGCGCATCATCAGGGCGTGGTTGGCGCGGAACACCGGCCGGCAGGGCAGGGCGAGGGCCCGCAGCAGGGTGCGGCGCACCTCGACCTCCTGCTCGTACACGACGCGGGTGCCGGAGCCGTAGGCGGTGACCGTCCAGCGGGCCCAGCCGTCGAGATCGCCGCCGAGCGCGGCCTCCAGGATGCCGTGCGCCGGGTCGCGGCGCCGTTCGCTGACGGTGGTGACGAGGTCGTAGGGGAGGAAGGAGCGGACGCGGGTGGTGCCGGAGCCGTCGTCGGAGCGGGTGGCCTCGCGGACCTGCGGCCACCACCGGGGGTAGTCCTCGATGTGTGCGAGGTGGGCGTAGACGGCTCCGGGTGGTGCGGGAAACACCCATACGCTGACGAATCGGTAGTGGTTCCAGTCCATCGCCCCAGGATGCGGGTACTCAGGCGGCGATCTGAGTACCCGCGCGCATGTCCCCCGGCCGTGGCGCGCAGCACACTCGCGGCCATGGAACATGTGCCGCCGCCCGCCGAGGAACTGGCGCTCCTCGATCGTGAACTGGCCCGACTCGACGCCCGCCGGGCACAGCTGCTGACCCGGCGTGCCTGGCTGGTGCGGGTGCTCGGGGCCGCTGCCGCCGCGCCCGCCGCCGGTCCGGCACCGTGGGGTCCGCCTCCGGGGCGGGGCCCGGTGGCGCCGTGGGGTCCGGCCGCCGTTCCGGCGGCGGGTGGGTTCGGCCCGCCGCAGGCCGCGGCGCCCAGTGCGCAGAACGTGCTGCTGGTGCTCGGCGGGCTGCTGCTGGCGGTGGCGGCGCTGGCGTTCACGCTGGTGAGCTGGGGCGACATGGGCATCGGCGGGCGCAGCGCGGTGCTGACGGCGGTGACGGCCGGGGCGCTGCTGGCTCCGGTGGCGCTGCTGCGGCGGGGGCTGTCGTCGACGGCGGAGGCGCTGGCGGCGCTGGCTTCGGTGCTGATGGTGCTCGACGCGTACGCGGTGTACGAGGTGGCGGTGCCGGACGCGGACGGTGCCGGGTACACGGCGACCGCGGCGGCGGTGCTCGCGGTGCTGTGGGGGGCCTACGGGCTGCTGCTTGACCGGTTGCGGCTGCCGTTGCCGCTGGCGGTGTGCTCGGCGCAGCTGCCGTTGGTGCTGTGGGCGTGGGCGGCGGACGCGGGGCCGTTGTGGTTCGCGGCGGCGCTGCTGGTGACGGCGGCGCTGGACGGCGTGGTGGCACTGCGGGGCGGCCGGGTTCCGGTGCGGGTCACGGCGTGTGTCGCGCTGTGTGTGACGGGTGGGTCCGGGCTGCTGGTGGCGCTGGTGGAGTCGCTGTCGGCGGGCGGTCCCGCGGGTGCGGTGGTGCCGGGGGCGCTGCTGCTGGCGGGTGCGGCAGCGGCGCTGGCGGGGGCCCGGAGGGCTCCGGCGGCGTTCGCGGTGGCCGGTGGCGCGGTGGCCGGTCTGGCGGCGGTCGCGGCGGTGGGCGGGGTGCCCGCGGCCGGGCCGGCGGACGGGTGGCCGGTGCTCGCGTATCTGCTGTGCGGCGGGGTGCTGCTGGTCGGGGTGCGGGCTCCGCTGGGGGTTTCGGTGGGGCGTGGGCTCGGGTGGGCCTCGGGTGCGGTGGTCGCGGGGTCGGTGCTGGTGTCGCTGCCGCCGGTGACGGTGGTCGCGGTGGGTCCGGTGTCGCGGCTCGGCGGGGTGTGGTCCGGGGTTCCGCGCGACGGGGCGCGGGGCGCGGTGGGCGCGGTGGAGCTGCCGTGGTCGGAGATGGCGTACGCGCCGGTGGTGCTGCTGCTGGTGGCGGTGGCGCTGGGCGCGGCGTACCGGTGGTGGGAGGGTCTGCTCGGGTGGGCGGGTCCTGCGGTGGCGGTGGGTCCGGCCTGGCGCGGTGCGGCGGGTTCGGCGGCGGTGGCGTCGGGCTGGGCGGGGCTGCTGGTGCTGCCGGTGGCGCTGGATCTGTCGTTCGCGGCGGCGCTGGCGGTGCGGCTGGTGCTGGTGGTGGCGTCGTTCGCCCTGGCGGTGGCCGCGCTGCGGGCGGGTGCGCGGGGTGTGGCGGTGACGGCCGCGGTGGTCGGGGCGGCCGGTGCGCTGGGTGCGGGGCTGCTGTCGCTGGCGACGGAGGCGGGCACGTACACGGTGTTCGGTGTGTTGCTGGTGGTGTTCGCGGGGCTGGCGGTCGTGCTGGACGGCCGTGCGGGGGTGTCGCCGGTGGTGGTGCCGGCGGCGGCCTGTGCGGCGGTGGTGTGCGCCGGGGTGCCGATGGGCGCGCTGGGGGCCTCGCTGGGGTGGGCGGTGCACGAGGCGGCTGTGCTGCTGCTGGTGGTGCCGGCGGTGACGGTGGTGCTCGGTGCCCGGTTGAAGGGGCACGCGGTGGCGCTGCCGGTCGAGGTGGCGGGTGCGGCGGTGGGTGTGGTGGCCGTGGCGATGGCGGTGGGCGACGCGCGGTTCCTGGCGCTGGTGCTGGCGCTGTGCGGGGTGCTGGCGGCGGGGACGGCGCTGCGTGCGGAGCGGCGCCCGTCGGCCGGGTATCTCGCGACGGGGTTGTTCGTCCTGGCGGCCTGGGTGCGGCTCTCGGTGGCGGGGGTGTCGGCGCCGGAGGCGTACACGCTGCCGGTGACGGTGCCGGCGCTGGTGGTCGGGGTGCTGCGTCGGCGGCGCGATCCGGCGGCCTCGTCGTGGGCGGCGTACGGGGCGGGTCTGTCGGTGACGCTGGTGCCGTCGCTGGGCGCGGCCTGGACGGACCCGCACTGGACGCGTCCGCTGCTGCTGGGGCTCGCGGCCCTGGTGGTGACGCTGGTGGGGGCGCGGCTGCGGCTGCAGGCGCTGCTGGTGCTGGGTGGTGCGGTGCTGGCGCTGGACGCGCTGCACGAGCTGGCGCCGTATGTGGTGCAGGTGGCGGGGGCGCTGCCGCGCTGGGTGGTGCCGGCTCTGGCGGGGGTGCTGCTGCTGGCGGTGGGGGCGACGTACGAGAGGCGGCTGCGGGACGCCCGGCGGCTGCGGGAGGCGCTGGGCCGGATGCGGTGAGCGGGCGGGAACGCCGAGGGCCCGGAAGCCTCTACGGCTTCCGGGCCCTCGGTCCGGGTGGGCGATACTGGGTTCGAACCAGTGACCTCTTCGGTGTGAACGAAGCGCTCTCCCACTGAGCTAATCGCCCCGGCGCACCGCAAACATTACCGCATGTCAGCGGTGCCCCCCGACCACCTCGGGATCACTCGTGGATCTTCCACGGCATGACGATCCCGAACTTCCAGACGTAGATCCCGACGAGCACCGCGATGATCACGAGTCCGACGACCGTGAGGATGATGTTGCGGCGCCGGACCTTGGGGTCGAGGGCGCGCTGGGCGGCCTCGGTGACCTTGCGCCGGGTCCAGCGCAGCACCAGCTGGGCCCAGACGAACTCGGTCGCCCAGATCGCCATGCCGCCGAAGATCACCAGCCAGCCGGGGCCCGGCAGCGGCAGCATGATGATGCCGGCCACCACGACGGCGAGGCCCACCACGAAGACGCCGGCCTGCCAGCTCAGGTGCAGCGCTCTGGATGCCTGGATGAAGCCCGGCGCTCTGGAGCCGAGCGGCGCGTCCTCCTTGGTCACTCCCGGTATGACGTCCCCCGTCGCGTCGCGGGACGCCTGCCCCGCCTCGGAATCCGGCTTCGCCGCTGGGGCGACTCCGTCCCGCTCGTCACTCTCCGCATGCATGGAGCCAACTTACCGGACGGCCTCCTGTCACTGGAATGGCCGCATGACGCAAAGTTACACACCGCTGTACGAGCTACCCGAAGAGACACAAAACGGTCAGAGGGGTTTACAACGCCACCGTAGGTGGCATGTCGATTTCGCCGACGTGCGAATCCCCGAGCGCACACTGAGCGAAAGGCCCTGGCGCTTATGAACACCACGGTCAGCTGCGAGCTGCACCTGCGCCTCGTTGTGTCGAGCGAGTCCTCACTGCCTGTACCCGCGGGCCTGCGGTATGACACGGCCGATCCGTATGCCGTGCACGCCACCTTCCACACCGGAGCGGAGGAGACGGTCGAGTGGGTTTTCGCCCGCGACCTCCTTGCCGAAGGGCTGCACCGGCCCACCGGCACCGGCGACGTCCGCGTCTGGCCATCCCGTAGTCACGGCCAGGGCGTCGTCTGCATCGCGCTGAGCTCCCCGGAGGGCGAGGCACTGCTCGAGGCCCCGGCGCGGGCCCTGGAGTCGTTCCTGAAGCGGACCGACGCCGCGGTTCCACCGGGCACCGAACACCGCCACTTCGACCTCGATACGGAGCTCTCCCACATCCTGGCCGAGAACTGAGCCAGGGCCGGGAGCCGCACGCCGCCGTCCGACTCGGGGAGACGGCGTCGCGCGGACAACCTCATACGGCTGACACCGGCGCCGGTGACCGCGGAAACCACCGCGGTGACCGGCGCCGGTCCGCGTCTCCGGCCCCGCGCCCCGGCCCCCAGCGCTCGCGTGGAGCCGCGCACGCCCCCGTACACCCCTGTGCGCCCCCGGCAAGCCAGTAGAGTCGAACGGCATCGGCGGGCGCCCGCCCGCGGGAGGCCAGGGAGCGAAAGCGTGCTGATCCCTCACGACACCCGGATCGCCCTCGACGTAGTGGTCGATCTGGTGAACACCGCCCCGGAGAGCGAGCCGGAAGGGGGCGCGGCCGGCGACGGGCTCGCCGACATCGGGGCGCTCCACGCCTTCGCCGCCCGCCATCGGGTGAGCGGGGTCGGCGCGCTCGACGAGAAGGACCTGCGGGCCGTGCACCGGGTGCGGGCCCGGTTCGCCGAGGTCTTCGCGGCCGGGGACGCGCGGACCGCCGCCGGACTGGTCAACGCCCTGGTGGCGGCGGCCGGCACCACGCCGCAGCTCACCGCCCACGACGGCTACGACTGGCATGTGCACTACTTCTCGCCGGACGCCTCGCTGGCCGACCACCTGGCGGCCGACTGCGGCATGGCCCTCGCCTTCATCATCGTGGCGGGCGAGACGGAGCGGCTGCGGCGGTGCGAGGCGCCGGACTGCCGGCACGCCTTCGTCGATCTGTCCCGCAACCGCTCCCGCCGCTACTGCTCCAGCCGCACCTGCGGTAATCGCCTGCATGTGGCCGCGTACCGGGCACGCCGCAGGGAAGCGGCCGGCTGACCGCTCACAGCATGAAGAGATCGTGCACCGCGGCCATCAGCAGCAGGGTGCCGATGACCGAGAGGAAGATCATCAGAGGGGGCTGGGAGAGCGCGTAGAGACAGCCGCGCGGCTCTTCGCCGGGGGGTGCGGGGGCGTCGCCCCGAGAGGTGTCCACCATTTCGGGACGATCATGACGCAGTCCGAGGTGTGCTGATGACCAACCTGCCTCTTCACGACGGGAGTTCACCCGTCACGGGGGCATTCTTAATCGCTCCGGTGTCCGATCGCCCAGTACGTTTTCGGACCGGCTCCCCCGCATCCCGCTCCCCCGCGCCCTGTTCCCGCGCCCTGTTCCCGCGCTCCTTTCCCCGCCCCCCTCGGCGGGCCGCCCGGCTCAGCGCAGTTCGCGCAGCTTCCGCAGCTGGGCCGCGCGGTGCACTCCGGTGCCGCCTTCGTGGCCGTTCCAGGGGTAGACCTCGATCTCCTTGGGCCCCGCCCAGTGGTTGTAGGCGGCGAAGACCGTGGACGGCGGGCAGATGGCGTCCATCAGGGCGACCGAGTAGAGCGCCGGCACGGTTCCCCGCGCGGCGAAGCTGACGCCGTCGAAGTACGCCAGGGTGCGGAACACCCGCTCCTGCGCGTCGTGCCGGGTGGCCAGGAATCTGACGATCTCCTGGTACGGGTCCTCGTCGGTGATCTCGACGGCCCGCCGGAAGTGCGTCAGGAACGGTACGTCGATGAACGCGGCCTTCACGTGCGGGCTGAGGGCCGCCACCGCCTGGGCGATGCCGCCGCCCTGGCTGGCCCCGTTCACCACGATGCGGTCGGGGTCGACGGACGGGTGGCTGCGGGCGACCTCGACGGCGCGCACCGCGTCGGTGAAGACCCGGCGGTAGTAGTACGTCTCCGGGTCCAGGATGCCGTTGGTCATGAACCCCGGCGCCTGCGGGTTGGCCGCGCCGTGCGGGTCCGGCGTCCCGCCCGCCGAGTGGTGGTTGACGGCGCCCTGGCCCCGGGTGTCCATGACCAGGGCGGCCCAGCCGGCGGCGGGCCACACCAGGTGGTCGAGCGGCAGCCCGCGCCCGCCGCCGTAGCCGAGGTAGTGCACGACGGTGGGCAGCGGGCCCTCGGCGCCCGCGGGCACCAGCAGCCAGGCGCGTATCCGGTGGCCGCCCCAGCCCGCGAACGACACGTCGTACGAGTCGACCGTGCTCAGCGCGGCGTCGTAGGGGTCGAACACGGCGTCCAGCGGGTGGGCGGCGGCCTCGTCGAGGGAGCGCTCCCAAAACGCGTCGAAGTCCGCCGGCTCGTCGAGCTCCGGGCGGTAGCCGCGCAGTTGGTCCAGGGGCAGGTCGAACAGGGCCATGGGTTCTCCGTTTCGGGCGGGCGGTTCCGGCCCCGTGACACGAGGGCCTGGGCGCGTGGCGCAGCGGGACGCTATGCGGCCGCGCGAGGCAGGGTCAAGGGCCCCCGACCGAACGATTCACCTGGTGAGACGGCATGAGCCCGCCGCGCGGACGCGGCGGGCTCGGGGCTCGGGGCTCTGGGCTCTGGGCTCTGGGCTCTGGGCTCTGGGCTCGGCGGAGCCTTCGGTCCCCGGTCTCAGATGCCGTGCTTCTTGAGAATGGCCTCGATGTCGCTGAAGTCGTCGCCGGCGCCGGCCGACTGCTTCTGCGGCTTGCTCTTCGTCCTGCCGCCCGCGGCCGGGGCACCGGCGCCCAGCGAGGGGGCCGAGGCCGCCGGGGCCACGGCTTCGGCGCGCGCGGCCCGTGCGGCCGCCCGGCGCTCCTTGCGGGTGCCGGCCCCCCGGCGCTCGACCGCGCGCGTGATCATGAACAGCAGCCAGGCGGCGCCCAGCAGGCCGAAGCCCAGCCAGACGCTCGGCTTGAAGGCGATGTCCCACACCCATTCCACGGCCCCGACCAGCACCAGCCCGATCGGCACCAGCGAGTAGGCGGCGATCCTCGTCGCCGCGAGGAACCGCTTGCGGTAGGCGGTGACGGCCGCGATGCCCAGGCCCGCCGCGGACACCGCGGAACAGATGGTCTCGGCAAGCATCGGTGCCTCCTGGCGCAGGGGATACGTCCCTTCCATCCTGCACCGGGCACCGGCCGGGCGGCCATGCCCGGGGCCCGTATCAGGGACATCTCAGGGGCCGGGCTCCTCCCCAGGTGCCGTACGGGCGGTGCCACCGGGAGGAGGCGGGGCAGAGGGAACGGGGGCCGTCCGTCCTGCGAGACTGGGCCCATGAGCGATTCCTCCCCCTCGGCACCGGTCGTCCTCGACTTCTGGTGCGAGCTCCAGTGCCCCGACTGCCACCACGCCCTCACCGATGTGGCCGCCCTGCGCGCCCGCTACGGAGACCGGATCGAGGTGCGGCTGCGCCACTTCCCGCTGGAGAAGCACAAGCACGCGTACGCCGCCGCGCAGGCCGCCGAGGAGGCGATGGCGCAGGGCGACTTCTGGCCCTACGTCGAGGCGGTCCTCGCGCGCACCGGCGACCTCGCGGCGCGCGGCGAGAAGCTGCTGGTCGAGGTGGCCGGTGAACTGGGGCTGGACGCCGAGGAGTTCGACACCGCGCTGATCGACGGCCGGCACATGCTGATCGTGGACGCGGACCAGGCCGAGGGCAAGGCGATCGGGGTGACCGGCACGCCGACGTATGTGATCGGCGGGGAGCGTCTGGACGGCGGCAAGAGCCAGGAGGGGCTGCGCGAGCGCATCGAGGAGATCGCCGACCGGCTCCTGGCCGGTTAGGCCCGAAGGGGCCGGGCCCCTAGAGCTCCTTGGAGAAGTTGTACTGGGTCGGCTCGTAGCCGAGGGACTCGTACAGCCTCAGCGCCGGGGTGTTGGAGGTGATGACGTGCAGCCCGATCCTCGTCTCGCCGGCCGCCAGCGCCATCCGCTCGGCCTGGAGCATCAGGGCCCGCCCGTAGCCCCTCCCCCGGTGCTCCGGCGCCACCTCCACGTTGAAGACGTAGCCGATCACCAGGCCGGGGTGCATCTCGAAGGTCGACTCCCAGATGTCACCGACCGATTCGCCGCCTTCCGCGCGGAACAGCAGGTCGAACCGTGCCCCCGCGGTGGCGAGGCCGTCCGGGAGATGGCGGGCGTGGGAGGCGCGGGCCGCGTCGTGGGCCACCTCGCGCGGGATGCCGCGGCTCACCAGGCTGCCCGCGTACATCCCGATCGCCTTCTCCGACCAGACGGTGAACTGCGCGGGAGTCATCGGGCGGGCTACGAGGCCGTCCGGCAGGGCCGGGGGTTCGGCGGGCAGCGTCTTGAGCATGTTGCGGCTGCGTTCGGTGTAGCCGAGGGCGGTGGCCATCCGCAGGCCCACGGTGTCGTCCGCGGGCACCTCCGCGCACACCAGGGCGCAGCCCCAGCCGCGCAGGATCTCCTCGGCGGCCAGCACCGCGATGGTGCCCCGGCCGCGTCTGCGGACGGCCTCGTCGACGCGCAGTTCCGTTATCAGGCCGGTCGAGCCGCCCGCTCCCGCTTCGACGGCGAGCGCGAGGAAGCCGACGGGGCGGCCGTTGTCGCAGATGTCGTACGCGCGTCGCTGTGCGCCGTCGGCGCCTGACTGGATCGGCCCGGTCGGCCGCAGTGTCGTCGTCATCAGTAGGTTTCTATCCCCCGTTCGGGGGTCCGTCACCCGTTTTTACGGCTTCATGGGGCAGAGGCCAGGGCCAGCAGTACGGACGCCTTCAGTTCGGTCTCCGCCCACTCCCGTTCCGGGTCGGAGCCCCAGGTGATGCCCGCCCCGGTGCCGAAGCGCAGAACCGGGGCGGGTCCGGTGCGGTCGGTCCAGAAGGTGCGGATGCCCACGGCGAGCGAGGCGGTGGAGCGGTCGGCGTCCACCCAGCCGATGCCGCCGCAGTACGGGCCGCGCGGGGCGGTCTCCAGTTCGCCGATGATCCGCAGCGCGCTCGACTTGGGGGCGCCGGTGACCGAGCCGGGCGGGAACGCGGCGGCCAGGATCTCCGGCCAGCCGGCGTCGTCGGCGAGCCGGCCGCGCACGGTGGAGACGAGGTGGACGAGGCCGGGGTGCTTCTCGACGGCGCACAGGTCGGGGACGGTGACCGATCCGGTGGCGCAGACCCGGCCCAGGTCGTTGCGGACCAGGTCCACGATCATCACGTTCTCGGCGTAGTCCTTCTCCAGCAGGTCGTCCTCGGTGCGCCCGGTGCCCTTGATCGGCCCGGACTCGACGGTACAGCCGTCCCGGCGCAGGAAGAGTTCCGGCGATGCGGTGGCGATCTCGACGCCGTGCGCGGGCAGCCGAATCGTTCCTGCGTACGGGGCGGGGTTGCCGCGCGCCAGCAGCGCGGTGAGGGCGTCCACGTCCGCGTGCTCCCGGCCGGGCAGCGGGGCGCTCAGCACCCGGCAGAGGTTCGCCTGGTACACCTCGCCGGCCGCGATGTACGTACGGATGCGGCGCACGCCCTCGGTGTACGCGTCCCGGTCGAGCGAGGAGGTCCAGTCACCGGCGGCGGGGCCGCGCCAGGCGCCCGGGACCGGGGCGGGCACGGCGGCGGGGCGCACGGTGTCGAAGCGGGCGCAGAGCAGGGAGCCCTCGAAACCCGCGCAGACGGCCCAGAAGCCGGACGAGTCGAGGGCGGCGGGATCGGTCGTCACGTCCCGCAGACCGGAGGCGACGAGGCCGCCGAAGCGGGCCATGGGAGCGAGGTCGTGCACGTCCGCGAGTGTAGGACGGCACGGGGTGACCCGCGCCGGGGGCGGGCGGCCTCAGCACGCTGCGCAAACGCGTTTTTGTACTGGCCCCGGAATCCGCTAGAGTTCAACACGTCACCGGGACGCGCAAGCGAACCGGGAATGACAAGCGGACGTAGCTCAGTTGGTAGAGCGCAACCTTGCCAAGGTTGAGGTCGCCAGTTCGAACCTGGTCGTCCGCTCGCAGAAGGTGGGGGATCTTCCCGGACTCCTCACCCCTGGTGGAGTGGCCGAGAGGCGAGGCAACGGCCTGCAAAGCCGTCTACACGGGTTCAAATCCCGTCTCCACCTCCAAGGACGATTAGCTCAGCGGGAGAGCGCTTCCCTGACACGGAAGAGGTCACTGGTTCAATCCCAGTATCGTCCACTGGTCCGCGAGGACCGTTGGTCCTGATGGATCGCCCGCGCGATTAGCTCAGCGGGAGAGCGCTTCCCTGACACGGAAGAGGTCACTGGTTCAATCCCAGTATCGCGCACGCAGTACACGCAGGTTCGCCTGCGCGATTAGCTCAGCGGGAGAGCGCTTCCCTGACACGGAAGAGGTCACTGGTTCAATCCCAGTATCGCGCACTGTCACGAAGCCCCGGTCGTCTCGGCGACCGGGGCTTCGTCGTGCTCGCGTACGCGTGCGGAACGCGGGGCGGGCCGCCGGCTCGGGAGCCGGGGCCCGCCGGTCGCACTCAGGAGGAGAAGAGCATGCGGCCGAAGCTCTTCTGCCGGTAGTGGCCGTGGTGGCCGCCGTGGTGCGGGGCGCCCCAGGCCGGGGCGGGGGCGGCGGGGTACGCCTGCGGCGGGGCGGGCGGCGGCGGGGCCTGCTGCGACCACTGCGCTTCGAGGCGGGTCAGCGTCTCCAGCTCGCCGTAGTCGAGGAATATCCCCCGGCAGCCGCTGCACTGCTCGATCTGGACGCCGTTGCGGTTGTACGTGTGCATCTGCGCGTGGCACTTGGGACACTGCATGTGCGGGCTCACTCTCCTCGCCGTCGGTTCGCCGCCGCCGGAATGCGTGCCCGGCGGTGGTCGGTTCACCCTACGACGTGTATTCGCCCGCCAACTCGGGCGGGAGCGCGGCAATTCGGGCACATGCGTCGATCATGATCTGTTCCACCTCATCCGGAGCCCGGCCCTCCGCCGCCGACTTCGCCCGGGCGAGCGCGGCGGTCTGTACGGTCAGCGCGCGGGCGGGCACGTCCAGGGCGGGCCAGGGGTCACCGTCCGGCGGTACGGCGGGGCCGCCGCCGCTCCGGTAGGCGTCCAGGAACCGCAGCCAGACCTCCGGGGGCAGCAGTCCGGCCGCGTACCAGGCGGCGGGCCGGGCGAGGTCCCACGCGGGGTCGCCGAAGCCGGTGTCGTCCACGTCGATGAGGAGCCAGGGGCCGTCCGGAGCGGGATGGCGGACGAGCTGGCCGAGGTGCAGGTCGCCGTGGCAGAGGAAGCCGCCCCGGTCCGCCGGAGGGGCCGCCTCGCCCCGCGCCCAGCCGGGCAGCCCGCGCCAGGCGGCGAGCACGGGCGCAACGGCCGGGTCGGCCGGGTCGCCGGGGTGGGCGGCGCGCATCCGGGCCACGGCGAGCGCCGCCTTGAGGGGGCCACGCATGGCGGGCAGCCGGGGCCTGTGCGCGCCGGGCTCGTGCGCCTCGGGCGGGGGTGCGTCTGCCGGGGGCGGTGCGGTGCGGTGCAGTCGGGCCAGGAGGGCGCCGGCCTCGTCCCAGGGCGCCGCGTCCGGGTCGGCCGGATCGACGGGCTCGCCGTGCGGCCACAGGGTGACGGGGCGGCCGTGCAGTTCGGTGAGAGGGACGCCGTGGGCCGCCGGGGCGGCGCCGGGCGGGGCGGGCAGCGGCAGGGGGGTCAGCAGGACACCCTCCAGTGCCGGGTCGGCGGCGAGGCGCAGGCGGGCGGCCAGGGCGGCGGTGTCGGTCCCGGCGGCGTGCGCCTTGGCGACGACGGGCCCGCTGCGGACGACGGTGCCGTCGGCCCGGTCGGCGAGCACGGCGGGCGCCGGGCAGGAGCAGCCGTCCCCGGTGTCGGGGTGGACGGCCCGGTGCGCGAGATCGCCGAGCGCGCGTACGAGTGCGGTGTTCACGGTCTCCCCCGATGAGACGGGCGTCCTCCGGGCGACGGAGACGTCCTTCCGGCGGGCGGCCCGAAGCGGCGGCCGCGCCCCGCGCAGAGCGTACGCGGCGGGCGGGGCGGGAAGGGAGCCGGCCCGCTCGCGGGTTCCGGGCAGCGCGATGTCCGGCCAGCTCCCCAGCTGACCGGACAAACGCTGCCGTCCGCCGCACCCCCGTCCCCACGGGGTTGTTGGCCGGATGTCCCGGTCCGGACCGCTCTTCCGGACCCGGGGCGCCGCTCAGCGCCCCAGCATCACGCCCACGGACGACGCCTGTGTGACCACCGCTTCCCAGCCGCCGAAGACGACTGCGAGCAGGGCCGCCAGGGGAAGGACCATGGCCGTCGCCACCAAGGGGTGACGTCGGCCGGACGACGGGCGGCTGCCGAACGCGGCGTACGCCCTGCGTCCCCGCGTGCGGACGATCGTCCGCGCTGCCGTGTCCGCCATGGTTCCTCTCCTGGTCCGATGTGGGGCGGCGGGCGTGTGACCTCGGGGGACGAGTGCAACGCCCGCCGCTTGGACTCAACATTAGGGATTCGGGGGGCGGGCGACGTCATGCCCGCGTACCGAATCCCGGGCCTCCCGGAGGATGAGCCGTGCACGCTTCACGTACTCCCCTGGGTGGAGACGGGACTACGCGGTGTTGGGGTCTTCCCGGAGGGGACGCTCGGAGACGTCCTCCCGGCTCGGGTACAATTTGCGCAGTACGTAGCGAGAACCAAGCGCGTACGCCGTGCTGATCGAGAACCAAGACAGCACATGCACGTTGAAGCTGTGTCACGCGAACCCGGGCTGGTCTCAACCCGGCTGGCGCTGATCGTGGAAGACCTGCCGGATTGCTGGTCCGCAGGCAGCGTGAGTCAGAAATCCCCCTGTTTCGGCCGGGGGAGGATGTCAATGACCCAATCCCCCTTCAGTGATAGGCCTTTGAGGTCTCGGACGGGTCAGGGCGCCTCTGTGGCGTCCTGACCACTTCTCAAGTTTCCCACCCGGCACTGACAATCGAATCTCCCGCGAGGGCGCGGCCTCTGAGCGCCCCGGGCGACGGGTACGTAAGCTGTGCCTCGGCAGGCGTACCAGGCAGCGGGGATGGGCAGACATGGCGATGATGCGGCTCCGGCGCGAGGACCCGCGTGTCGTCGGCTCGTTCAGGCTGCACCGGCGGCTGGGGGCCGGCGGTATGGGCGTCGTCTATCTGGGTTCGGACCGGCGCGGCCAGCGGGTCGCGCTCAAGGTGATCCGCCCGGACCTGGCGGAGGATCAGGAGTTCCGTTCGCGGTTCGCGCGCGAGGTGTCCGCCGCCCGGCGCATCCGGGGCGGGTGCACGGCCCGGCTGGTGGCGGCGGACCTGGAGGCGGACCGTCCCTGGTTCGCCACGCAGTACGTGCCGGGCCCGTCGCTGCACGACAAGGTGGCCGAGGAGGGCCCGCTGTCGGCGGCCGAGGTCGCCTCGATCGGGGCGGCGCTCTCCGAGGGCCTGGTCGCGGTGCACGAGGCGGGGGTGGTCCACCGGGACCTGAAGCCGTCGAACATCCTGCTCTCCCCCAAGGGCCCGCGGATCATCGACTTCGGCATCGCCTGGGCGACCGGCGCGTCCACGCTGACGCACGTGGGCACGGCGGTGGGCTCGCCCGGCTTCCTCGCGCCCGAGCAGGTGCGGGGCGCGGCGGTGACTCCGGCGACGGACGTGTTCTCGCTCGGCGCGACGCTGGCGTACGCGGCGATGGCGGACTCCCCGTTCGGGCACGGCAGTTCCGAGGTCATGCTCTACCGGGTGGTGCACGAGGAGCCGCAGCTGTTCGATGTGCACGACGCGCTGGCGCCGCTGGTGAGCGCCTGCCTGGCGAAGGACCCGGAGGAGCGCCCGAGCACGCTGCAGCTGTCGATGCGGCTCAAGGAGATCGCGGCGCGCGAGGCCAAGGGGCTGCACGAGAGCCGGCCGCCGCTCCAGCGTTCGCCCCACGAGGCGGACCGGCCGACCGGCCGGCTGGACGGTCCGTACACGGAGCAGCAGACGCGCCGCGCGGCCGGTCCCGCGCCGGGTGCCCGCCCGCAGAACCGTCCCTCCGGGGCCCGTCCCGCCCCCGTCCGTACGGGCGGCGGGCGCCCGGCGCAGCAGCCGCCGCGCGGGACCCGTCCGAACCGCCGTCCCCAGGGCACCAACGGGACGAACGGCAGGCCGGGCACCCGTCCCGGTACCAGGACCACGTCGACGGGCCGTCGTCCCGCCAATCCGAAGCTGCTGCGCCAGCGCCTCGTCGTCTTCGTGGTGGTCACGCTGCTGGTGGCGCTCGGCATCGCGGCGGCCCAGGGCTGCCAGGGACCGGCCCGGGGGCTGGGTGTGGACCTCGGCCACGCGCAGGGGCAGAGCAGCCAGGACCGGGCTCCGCGCTAGGCGGCTCCGGTCCGGCCCGTACGGTCGCGTCAGGCGGTTCGGGGGCGGGTGGCGTAGAAGGCCACCGCCGAGGCCGCTGCCACGTTGAGGGAGTCGACTCCCGCGTCCATCGGGATGCGGACGTGTTCGTCGGCCGCGGCGAGGGTGGCGGGGGCGAGGCCGTCGCCTTCCGTGCCGAAGACGAGGGCGAGCTTTTCGTCGTCGCGGGCGGCGAGTTCGTCGAGGGTGATGGCGCGGTCGCTGAGGCAGAGCGCGGCGAGCGTGAATCCGGCGGCGCGCAGGACTTCGATGTCCTGCGGCCAGTCGGTGAGCCGGGTCCACGGCACCTGGAAGACGGCGCCCATCGAGACCTTGACGGACCTGCGGTAGAAGGCGTCGGCGCAGCGCGGGGTGAGCAGGACCGCGTCCACGCCGAGTGCGGCGGCGTTCCTGAAGGCCGCGCCCAGGTTGGCGTGGTCCACGATGTCCTCGAACACGGCGACGCGCCGGATCGCGTCGTCGCGCGTGAGGAGGTCGGCGGGGGCCGGGAGGGGCTTGCGCCGCATGGAGGCGAGGGCGCCCCGGTGCACGTGGTAGCCGGTGACGCGTTGGGCGAGTTCCGGGCTGACCGCGTAGACGGGGGCTTCGGCGTCCTCGATGACGTCGCTCATGACGTCGAGCCACTTCGCGGAGAGCAGCATGGAGCGCATGGCGTACCCGGCCTGGAGGGCGCGGCGGATGACCTTCTCGCCCTCGGCGATGAAGAGGCCCTCGGCGGGTTCCTTCCTGCGCCGGAGTTCGACGTCGGTGAGGTCGGTGTAGTCGCTCAGCCGGGGGTCGTCGGGGTCCTCGACGGTGATGGGTTCTGCCACGGTTCGCTGCTGCCTTGTCGGTGGGTGGTGCCGGTGGTCCGGGGGTGCGGTGCCGTCGGCTACGCGGCGCCCGGTGCGGTGGGGCCGACCTCGACCACGTCGCCGATGACGATGACGGCGGGCGGGCGGACCTCTTCGGCGACCACGCGTTCGGCCACCGTCGCGAGGGTCGCGTCGACGCGGCGCTGGGCGGCGGTGGTGCCTTCCTGGACGAGGGCGACCGGGGTCTCGGGCGACCGGCCGTGTTCGACGAGCGTACGGGCGATGGCGCCGATCTTGTCGACGGCCATCAGGAGCACCAGGGTGCCGCGCAGCCGGGCCAGCGCGGCCCAGTCGACCAGCGAGCGCTCGTCGTCGGGGGCGACGTGGCCGCTGACCACGGTGAACTCGTGGGCGACGCCCCGGTGGGTGACGGGGATTCCGGCGGCGCCGGGGACCGAGATGGAGCTGGAGATGCCGGGCACGACGGTGCACGGGATGCCTTCGGCGGCGAGCGCCCGGGCCTCCTCCATGCCCCGGCCGAAGACGAACGGGTCGCCGCCCTTGAGCCGGACGACGGCCTTGCCGGCCTTGGCGTGCTCGATCAGCGCGTTGTTGATGGCCTCCTGGGCCATGTAGCGGCCGTACGGGATCTTCGCGGCGTCGATCACCTCGACGTGCGGCGGGAGTTCGTCGAGCAGGTCGCGCGGGCCGAGCCGGTCGGCGATGACGACGTCCGCCTCGGCGAGGAGGCGGCGGCCGCGGACGGTGATGAGGTCCGGGTCGCCGGGGCCGCCGCCGACGAGGGAGACGCCCGCGGTCCGGGTGCGGTGGTGCGGGGCGGCGATGCTGCCGGTGCGCAGGCCCTCGACGATCGCGTCGCGGACGGCGGCGGAGTGGCGCGGGTCGCGGCCCTGGGCGCCGGCCGTGAGCACGGCCACGGTGACGCCGGCGCTGCGGCCGGTGGCCGGGGTCCAGGCGGTGGCCGCCTCGGCGTCGTCGCTGCGGACGCACCATGTGCGGGTGCGTTCCGCTTCGGCGGACGCGGCGTCGTTGGCCGCCGGGTCGTCGGTCGCGATCAGCGCGTACCAGGTGTCGGCCAGGTCCCCGTCGGCGTACCGGCGGCGCTCCCAGCGGATCTCGCCGGTGTCCGCCATCGCCTCGACGGAGGCGGTGACGGAGGGCGATACGAGGGTGATGTCGGCGCCGGCCGCGATGAGGGCGGGGAGGCGGCGCTGCGCCACCTGGCCGCCGCCCACGACGACTACGCGGCGCCCGCTGAGGCGCAGTCCGACGGGGTAGGCGGGGCGATCGGCGTGGTCGGCCATGGTGGTGCGGGCTCCTCGTGCGGTGCGGGGTGCGCGGCCGCTGCGGCGGTGGAGCGGCTGGGGTGGGTGGGGTTCACGATACCGGGGTGGCCTTGCGGCCGCGGGGTTCGGTGGGCGGGGCGGGAGGGGGGCGGGGTGCGCCTGCGGCGGGCCTTGTCCCCTCCCCGCCCCTTCCCGAACCGGGGCTCCGCCCCGGACCCCGCGCCTCAAACGCCGGCGGGGCTGGCAGGGGTCTCCGGGGCGGGGCGACAGGTCCGGAGGCAACGCCTCCGGACCTTGGGCGGACTACTTCTCCGTCACGCCCGCCGAGTCGAAGGTGGCCACCTCGTGCATCGCGCGGGCGGCGCTCTGCACGATCGGGAGTGCCAGGAGTGCGCCCGTGCCCTCGCCGAGGCGGAGGTCGAGGTCGACCAGCGGGCGCAGGCCCAGCTTGTTGAGCGCGGCGACGTGGCCGGGCTCGGCGCTGCGGTGGCCGGCGATGCAGGCCGCCAGGGCCTCCGGGGCGATCGCGCGGGCCACCAGGGCGGCCGCCCCCGCGCTCACTCCGTCCAGGATCACCGGCGTACGGAGCGATGCCCCGCCCAGCAGGAAGCCGGCCATCGCCGCGTGTTCCAGGCCGCCCACGGCCGCCAGGACGCCGATCGGGTCGGCCGGGTCCGGCTGGTGGAGTTCGAGGGCCCGGCGTACCACGTCGATCTTGCGGGCGTGCATCTCGTCGTTGATGCCGGTGCCCCGGCCCGTCACCTCGGCCGGGTCCATCCCCGTGTACACGCAGATCAGGGCGGCCGACGCCGTGGTGTTGGCGATGCCCATCTCGCCCGTCAGCAGGCCCTTGTTGCCCGCCGCCACCAGGTCGCGAGCCGTCTCGATGCCCACCTCGATGGCCGCGTGGACCTCGTCGCGGGTGAGCGCGGGGCCGGTCGTGAAGTCCCCCGTGCCCGCCCGTACCTTCCGGGGCAACAGGCCCGGCGTCGCGGGCAGTTCCGCGACCGCGCCGACGTCGACCACGCACACCTCGGCGCCCACCTGCGAGGCGAACGCGTTGCAGACCGCGCCGCCGCTCAGCATGTTGGCGATCATCTGGCCCGTGACCTCCTGCGGCCACGCCGTGACGCCCTGCGCGTGCACCCCGTGGTCGCCGGCGAAGACCGCGACCGCCGCGGGCTCCGGGATCGGCGGCGGGCACATCCGGGACAGCCCGGACAGCTGCGCCGAGATGATCTCCAGCATGCCCAGCGCACCGGCGGGCTTCGTCATCCGCTTCTGGCGTTCCCACGCCTCGCCGAGCGCCTTGGCGTCCAGCGGGCGGATGTTGGAGATCGTCTCCTGGAGCAGGTCGTGCGGCGCCTCGCCGGGCAGGGCGCGGCGGCCGTACGTCTCCTCGTGGACGACCCAGGACAGCGGACGGCGCTTCGACCAGCCCGCCTGCATCAGCTCCGGGTCCTCCGGGAACTCGTCCACGTACCCGACGCACAGGTACGCCACGATCTCCAGGTGCTCCGGCAGCCCCAGCGCGCGTACCATCTCGCGCTCGTCGAAGAAGCTGACCCAGCCCACGCCGAGGCCCTCCGCGCGGGCCGCCAGCCACAGGTTCTCCACGGCCAGCGCCGAGGAGTAGGGGGCCATCTGCGGCTGCGTGTGCCGGCCGAGCGTGTGGCGGCCGCCGCGCGTCGGGTCGGCCGTCACCACGATGTTGACCGGCGTGTCGAGGATCGCCTCGATCTTCAGTTCCTTGAACTGCTTCGCCCGTGCCTTCGGCAGCGACTTGGCGTACGCCTCGCGCTGCTGCTGCGCCAGCTCGTGCATCGAGCGGCGCGTCTCGGCGGACCGGATGACCACGAAGTCCCACGGCTGCGAGTGCCCGACGCTGGGCGCCGTGTGCGCGGCCTCCAGGACGCGGAGCAGCACCTCGTGCGGGATGGGGTCGCTGCGGAAGCCGTTGCGGATGTCGCGGCGCTCCCGCATCACCCGCAGGACCGCCTCCCGCTCGGCGTCGTCGTAGCCGGGCGCGGGGGCCGTCTCGTCGCCCGGGTCCGGGGTCTCGATGACCTCGGGTCCGGCCTCGGGCTGTATCGACCGACCGGGGTCGGGAGCCGCCTCGGCGGCGGGGGCGCCGGGGGCGGCCTGCGCCGCCGGTACGGGCTCGGCCTGTCCGGGCTCGGCCTCGGCGGCCGGGGCCTCAACGGCCGGGGTGGCCTCGGCGGCCTCCTCCGCTGCGGCGGGCTCGGCGGCCTGGGCGGCGGGGTCGGGCTGCGCGGTCTCCGCCGCCGGGGCCGCCTCGGCGGCGGGGTCGGCGTCGGCCGGTACGGGCTCCGCCACGGCCGGCTCCGGTTCGGCGGCCGGGGGCACGTCTGTGGCCTCGGCGGCAGGAGCGGCGGAAGTCGCAGCGGCCTCCGGGGCCTGGGCGGGCTCCCCCGCCACGGCAGGCTCGGCCTCGGCGGCCTCGGCAGCTTCAGCGACCGGGGCGGGCTCCTCGGCCGCGGGGGGCTCGGTGGGCTCAGCGGCCGGGACAGCGGCTTCTGCGGCGGGGTCCGCGACCTGGGCCGCCTCCGGTGCCGGAGTCGCCTCTGTCACCGGGGTCGCCTCTGCCGCCTGGGCGGGGTCGGCAACCGGAGCAGGTTCCTCCGTCACGGCGGGCTGCGCCTCGACGGCCTGGGCGGGCTCGGCGACGGGCGCGGGGGCGGTGGCCTCGGCGGGGTCCGTCGCCTGAACGGGGTCCGTCACCTGGACGGGGTCCGTCGCCTGCGAGGCGTCGGCGGCCGGGGCGGCCTCCGGGGCCGGGGTGGTCTCGGCGGCCTCTGCGGCCGGCGCGGGCTCCTCCGCCGCGACGACCTCGACGGCCTCGACGGCTTCCGCGACCTCGACGGTCTCTACGGCCTCGGCAACCGGCGCGGCCTCAGCGGCCTGGGCGGGCTCGGCGGCCGGAACGGGCTCTGCGGGTGCGGCCGGGGCCGCCTCCGGTGCGGTGGCCGGGGTGACGGCCGGGGCCTGGGACGCCTCGGCGGCCGGCGTCGGCTCCGCCGCCACGGCAGCGTCCGCATCCGGTACGGGCTCGACCACGGCCGCCTGGGCGGCCTCCTCCGCCACCGCGGCGGTCTCGACGACCGGCGCGGGCTCCACGGCCGCGACCGCCTCGGGGGCGACCACGGCGGGGGCGGGCTCCACGGCGGCGGACGGCTCCGCCGGTGCCACGGGCTCCACGACAGCGGCGGCGACAGCCGCCACCGGCTCCACGGCCGGGGCCGGCTGCGCGACCGGCTCGGCCACCACGGCCGGCTCCGACGCCGCCTCGGGCGCGGCCGGGGTCACCGGCGCTGCCGGAGCGACCGTTTCTGCTGCCGGCGGCGGGGTCGGCGCCGGGGCCGTCCACGCGTGGGCGTTCTGGGGCGGGATCGCGCCGAGCTGCGGTCCCGGAAGCGGCTCGGGCTGCGGCTCGAAGTACTCCGGTTCCGCGGGCGGCGGGCCCGCGTGGCGGGCGGTCGTCTGGGTCCGGGCCGGGCCGCGGTCGGCCAGCGAGCGGACCACGCCGGCCCCCGACGTACCGCCGTAGGTCGGCTCGGGCGAGGCCGGGCCGCGGTGCAGCGGGCGGCGCGCGGTGGCCTGGGGCTGCGGGGCGGGCGAGGGGATGCGGACGGCCCCGACGTCCACGGCGCCGGAATCGCGGCCTCCGGACTCGTGGCTGCCGGGCAGCGGCTCGGCGTGCTGCGCCGCGTACGCCGGAGGCTGCTCCTGGAGCTGGACGGGACCCTGGGCGTGCGCCGGGTCCGCCGGCTGGTACGCGCCGTGCGCGCCGGTGCTGTCGGTGTAGTGGTGAGGGGCCTGGACCGGCTGGGGTTCGCCCCAGGCGCCCTGTGCGCTCGGCATCAGCAGGAGATCGTCGTCCTCGGGGGTGTAGGAGTCCGGCGCGGGGACACCCGGCTGCTCCACCGTGCCCCCGTTCTCCGGCAGTCCCTCGGCCGGGATCTGGCCGGTGTCACTCATGCGTTCCCCTCGCCCATCGTCAGTGCTCCTTCGGCCCGTCGCCCTGGCACGCCCGGACACGGCACGCGGTGCTCGTCCGGTGGAACGAGCGGGCGCGCCGCGCGGCACGAATCGGTCGCGGACATCCTGCATTCTCGCGGTCGTTCGCCGCCGCGGCAGGTCATTTCGCCACGGCTCGCTGTGGACTGCGCCACGTTGCGCTTTCCAGGGTGTTGCCGTACCACAGCCAGGGCCAAAACGGTCCCCTTTTCCGGACATTGACGAACGAAGCGACGAACGTCCGGGAGCGGTGCGACGATCGGCCAGCCTACCTCGCACCGCGTGCGGACGGGTCAGGGGGCAAGGTCCGAACGCAGTGCGGAAAGGAGAAAGACGACCGTGCGTTCGCGCTCCGACCAGGCGGTCGTGTCGAGTTCGACGGACTGGAGGAGCGAGCAGGCGACCGTGTAGCCGTTGCCGGCCAGGGCGGCGCCCAGCGCCTCCGCCTCGTCGCGGGTGGAGGCGTGGGTGACGATGCGTTCCGGGCGGCGGTCGGCGACGGCGGTGACGACGGGGACGCCGCCGCCCCCGATCCGTACGACGTCGGGTTCGGGCAGGCGTTCCAGTACGTGCGGGGCGCGGCCCTCGACGACCTGGAGCTGGACGCCGAAGGCGCGGGCGGCGGCCGCGGTGCGGGCGCAGGCGGCCGGGTCGCTGTCCACGGCGAGGACCGCCGCGCCGAAGCGGGCCGCCTCCGCGGCGAGCGCGCCGCCGCCGGAGCCGATGTCCCAGACGAGGTCGCCGGTGCGGGGGCCGAGGTGGGCGAGTTGGGCGGCGCGCAGCACGGGGCCCTCGCCCTCGCCGCTGTCGCCGGAGGGGCGGGCGCCGGGGTCGGGGTAGGCGCCGGCGGGCAGGGCCCAGCCGCGTACGCCCTGGGGCTGGGCGGGGTGGCGGCCCGCGATCCAGGCGGCCTCCTGCCGTTCGGGGCCGCCGCCGATGACGATGACGACGTTGGGGTCGCGCCAGACGTGGTCGGCCGCGGTGTCGGAGGTGACCACGGTGACCTGTTCGCGGTCGGTGCCCAGTTCCTCGCAGATAACGAAGGTGCGGTGGACGCCTTCGAGGAGCAGGGCGAGTTCGGCGGGGCCCGCGCCGGGCGAGGTGAGGACGGCGACCTTGTGGTGGGCGCGGCAGACGTTGACGGCGCGGCGCAGGGTGCGGGGGTGGGCGACGACGGTCTGGGCGTCCTCCCAGGGCATGCCGGCGCGGGCGAAGGCGGTGGCGACGGAGGAGACGGCCGGGACGACCTCGACCTCCAGGCCGTGTGCGGGGGCGCGCAGGGTGCGGACGACGCCGAAGAAGCCGGGGTCGCCGTCGGCGAGGACGACTGCGCTGCCGCGGTGGCCGGCGATGCGGCGGGCGGCGAGGTCCACGGAGCCGAGGCGGATGCGTTCGGCGCTCCCGGGCACTTCGGGCAGTGCCAGGTGGTGGGGGGCGCCGGCGACCAGGGTCGCGGCCGAGAGCGCGGCGGTGGCCGCTCTGGTCAGGGGTGAACCGTCCCAGCCGATCACTGTGACCCGGTCGGCCATCTTGGTGTCAGTCTCCTGGAGTCGTCGCAGGCGGGGGCGGTTGTCCCGGGGGCGGGCAGGGTGAGGTTACCCGGTCCTCCCGGCTGCGGGGCGCCGGGACCCGGGCCCGGTCAGTTCCAGTCGTTGTAGGTGCCGTATCCGCCGGCGTCGGCGAGCTGTTCGGCGACGCCTTCGAGGTCTTCGGGGAGCAGGCCCCAGACGATGAGGTCGGTGCGGATGTCGGTCCAGCCGCCGTCCGTGCCGTTCTCGGTCCTGGTACGCGCTATGCGGGCGTTGCGCAGGACGCCCTCGCTGATGCAGCCGAGCTTCTGGGCGACCTGCTGGGAGGCGGTGTTGTCGGCGGCGGTGCGCAGTTCGATGCGTTCGAAGCCCTGGTCGCGGAAGAGCCACTGGGCGACGGCGAGCACGGCCTCGGTGGCGTATCCCTCGCCGCGGGCCCAGGGGGCGGTGATGTAGGCGACCTCGGTGGACAGGGTGCGCCAGTCGGTGTTGCGCAGCCGTACCGAGCCGACCAGGCGCTGGGTGAGGAATTCGGTGACGGCGAGGGCGATCCCGTCGCCCTTGGTGCGGTGGCCGGGGGCGATGCGGCGGACCCAGCGTTCGGCGTCGACCTGGGTGTAGGGGTGGGGGGCGTGGGTCCAGGCGGTGACGAGTTCGTCGTTCATCATCTCGATGTACGCGGGGATGTCCGCCATGTCGAATGGGCGCAGCACCAGCCGGTCCGTGCTGATGGAGATGTCCGGGAAGGTGGAAGTCATGCGCCGCTCCATGCCGAAGACCGTGTAAATGCACAGCATGCAGCATCGCGGGGGCGGCGCGCATGGCCGGGTCCGCACGGCGGAGCCCCGCACCCCCCTGGGTGGGGTGTGCGGGGCTCGTGGGGCAAGTGCCTTGCGGGGGTCAGGACTTGGCGTTGCCGAAGGCCGGGATGACGGAGCCCTGGTAGGTGTCCTCGATGTACTTCTTGACCTCGTCGGAGTGCAGGAGCTTCACGAGCTTCTGGACGCGGGGGTCGTTCTCGTCGCCCTTCTTGACGGCGACGATGTTGGCGTACGGGTTGCCGTCCGCCTTCTCCAGGACGAGGGCGTCCTTGGCGGGGCTGAGCTTGGCCTCGATGGCGTAGTTGCCGTTGATGACGGCGGCGTCGACGTCGTTCAGGGCGCGCGGGACCGTGGCGGCCTCCAGCTCCTTGAACTCCAGGCCCTTCTTGTCGGTGATGTCGCTCAGCTTGGCGTCGGAGCCGACGCCGTCCTTGAGGGTGATGAGGTCGTTCTCGGCGAGCAGCTGGAGCGCGCGGCCCTCGTTGGTGGTGTCGTTGGGGACGGCGATGGTCTGGCCGGGCTTGATGCCGTCGAGGCCCTTGACCTTCTGGGAGTAGAGGCCGAGGGGCTCCAGGTGGACGGTGCCGACGGAGACCAGGTGGGTCTTCTTCTTGGCGTTGAAGTCGTCCAGGTAGGGCTGGTGCTGGAAGAAGTTGGCGTCGACCTGGCCGCTCTCGGTGGCGGTGTTCGGCAGGACGTAGTCCGTGAACTCCTTGACCTCCAGCTTGAGGCCGGCCTTGTCGGCGAGGTTCTTCTTGACGAAGCCGAGGATGTCGGCGTGCGGCGTCGGGGACGCGGCGACGACGAGCGCCTTGGAGGTGTCGGCGTCGCCGCCGCTCTTGGCCGCCGGGTCGGAGTCCGTGCCGCAGGCGGTGAGGCCCAGGGCGATGGCGGCGGTGGCGGCGGCAGCGGCGGTGTACTTGATGGTGGTACGCACGAAGAGTGCCTCTTTCAGGTGGTGGTGGTGCGCCCGGACAAGGAGTGCGGGCTCGGTGGGGAGGGAAGTCTCAGGTGGTGCGGCCGCGGCGGGCCAGCAGCCGGACAGCGAGGTCGCCGATCAGCTGGACGAGGGTCACAATGACGATCAGCAGCGCGACGGTGACGAGCATGAAGCGGTTGTCGAAGCGCTGGAATCCGTAGGTGACGGCCTTGGAGCCGAGCCCTTCGCCGCCGACCGCGCCGGCCATCGCGGAGTAGCCGATGAGCACGATGACGGTGGTGGTGATGCCGGAGACGAGGGACGGCAGGGCCTGCGGGAGGAGGACCTTGCGGACGATCGTCGGGATGGAACCGCCCATGGACTGGACGGCCTCGACGAGTCCGTGGTCGACCTCGCGGACGGCCGTCTCGACGAGCCGGGCGAAGAAGGGGATGGCGCCGACCGCGAGCGGCACGATCATGGCGGTGGGGCCGATGAAGGTGCCGACGACCCAGGTGGTGAAGGGGATCAGGGCGATCAGCAGGATGATGAACGGCAGCGAGCGGCCGATGTTCACGATCACGCCGACGATCTTGTTCACCGGGGTGTTCTGGAGCAGTCCGCCCTTGTCGGTGAGGACCAGCAGGACGCCCAGCGGCAGTCCGCCCAGGACGGTGACGACGGTGGACCACAGCACCATGTAGAGGGTGTCGACGGTGCCCTGGGACAGCAGTGGCTGCATTTCGGACCAGGTCACTTCGCCACCTCCTTGATGAGCGGTGCGGTTGCGGGGGCGGTCGTGGTGACGGGTTCGGCGTCCACGATCTCGGCCTGGAGGCCCTGTTCGCGCAGGAAGCCGATCGGGACGACGTTCTCCTCGAACCGGCCGGGCAGCTCGATGCGCATGCGGCCGATCTGCCGGCCGCCGACGGTGTCCATCGCCGCGCCCAGGATCGAGATGTCGATGTTGTAGGTGCGCGAGAGCTGGGAGATCACCGGGCGGGCGGTGGCCTCGCCGTGGAAGGTGATGTCCACGACGGTGCGGTCGGCCGCGGAGGGGGTGCCGCCGACGGGGAACAGTTCGTGGGCGAGCTCGGAGCCGGGTGTGGCGAGCAGTTCGCCGACGGTGCCGGACTCGACGACGCGGCCGCCCCGCATGAGCGCGGCGGAGTCGCAGATCGTCTTGACGACGTCCATCTCGTGCGTGATGAGCAGGACGGTGAGGCCGAGCTGCTGGTTGAGGTCGCGCAGGAGCTGGAGGATGGAGCGGGTGGTCTCGGGGTCCAGGGCCGAGGTGGCCTCGTCGGAGAGGAGCACCTTGGGGTCGCCGGCCAGGGCGCGGGCGATGCCGACGCGCTGCTTCTGGCCGCCGGAGAGCTGGGCCGGGTAGGCGGTGGCCTTGTCGGCGAGGCCGACCAGGTCGAGGAGTTCGAGGGCCTTGCGGGAGCGCTCGCGGCCGGTGACGCCGAGGATCTCCAGCGGGAGTTCGACGTTGCGCTGCACCGTGCGCGAGGCCAGCAGGTTGAAGTGCTGGAAGACCATGCCGATGCGACTGCGTGCCTCGCGCAGTTCGCGGCCGGCACGGTGGCCGCGGCCGGCGAGGGCGGTGAGGTCCCGGCCGTCCACGGTCACGGTGCCGGAGGTGGGGCGTTCCAGGAGGTTGACGCAGCGGATCAGGGAGGACTTGCCGGCGCCGCTGCGGCCGATGACGCCGTAGACCTCGCCCTCGCGGACGTGGAGGTCGACGCCGTCCAGGGCGGTGACCTCACGGTCGCGCGACCGGTAGACCTTCGTCAGGCCCGTCGTGGTGATCACAGGGGTTTCCGTCACTGTCGAGTGCGCGGCGCGGTGTCCGCCGGGCACGGGGCATGCGTCCAGGGGGTGATCCGGACGTTTTCGATCGGACGTTCCGAGCGGTTCCGGGGCGGCCGGGCGCGGCGTTCACCGCGGGCCGGGGCCCGTGCGGGCTCGTGCCGCTGGGTGCGGACGGCCGGGAGGAAGGGTGTTTCGCTTCGGGGCGCGAGGCTCGGTCGTGGGCCCTCAGAAGGCGCGCATTCGACACATACAACGAGCACCGGGCGTCGTGTTCGCCTCGGTCGCAAGGGTGCGGCTGCTCGTCGTGGTCATGGGCACAAGTAAAACAGACCCGGACGGACGGTCGAACCGTTTGTCCGAATAGCGGACATTCGCGGACAGGGATGCACCTCAACTCCGTACCCGGCGGCGAATTCCGACCATACCGCTCTGACCTGCGGCGATAGTGGCGGCGACTGGCTGGTTCCGGCTGTTCCGGGGTGGCGGGGGCGGGCGCCCGCTGTGGTCAAGGCCACGGCCGCCGGCCCGTACGCCCGCGGCCCCGGAGCCCGGCCCGCAGGGGCGCACGCGGCCGTCCCGGCGCCCCGTAATACCCTCGGCACATGCTCGACGCCCTGACGGTCGCGGTCGCCGCGGCCGCCCTCGCCCTCGCCGCCTGGTGCGGACACGCCGCCTACCGGGACCAGCCCACCAAGGACTGGCACTTCATCGGTATGGCCGTCGTCTCGCTGCTGGCGCTGGCGCAGCTGGTGACCGGGATCGTGCAGCTGGCCCGCGGCGAGCGGCCCGAGCAGGGCATGACCATCTTCATCGCGTATCTGGCCGGGGCGTTCCTCGCCGTTCCGGCGGCGGGGTTCCTGTCGCTGAGCGAGCGGACCCGCTGGGGTTCGGTGACGGTGGCGGCGGGCGCGGTCGTCCTGGCCGTCCTCGAAGTACGGCTCTACGACATCTGGGGAGGCTGACCGTGGCCGACACCGACACCACGCCGGCGACGGCCGCCGACGAGAAGCGGCCCTTCGACCTGAGCCGCGGCCCCGGCCGGGTCCTGGTCTGGTTCTACGGGGTGTTCACCGTGGCGGCGGCGTCCCGCTCGATCGTCCAGATGATCCTGGACTTCGACCGCGCGCCCCTGGCCTATGTGCTGTCGGCCGTGGCCGCGGCGGTCTACGGCTTCATCACGTACTCGCTGGTGCGCGGGGGCGAGCGGGCCCGCCGGACGGCGCTGGTGTGCTGCGCGGCCGAGCTGGCCGGGGTGCTGGTGGTGGGGGCGTGGACGCTGGTGGAGCCGTCCGCGTTCGCCGACGCCACGGTGTGGTCGTACTGCGGCCGGGACTACCTGTTCATCCCGGTGATCCTGCCGGTCACCGGGATGATGTGGCTGCGCCGCGCCCGTACCGCGTAACGGCCGGAACGCGGCGCCCGCCTCGTTCGTACGTAAACGCTAGGCGCTGGCGACGTACGCGCCGGGGGCCTGGGCGTCCTTCTCCAGCAGGATCATCATGACGCCGTCGCTGCCGGTGGCGTTGCCCACGGGGGCGTATCCCGCGCGCCGGTAGAGGCGTAGGTTGCCCTCGCTGCGGTGGCCGGTGTGCAGCCGGAAGCGGGTGGCGGAGCGCTCCTCGGCGAGGCCGGCCTCCGCCGCGCGCAGCAGCCGGGCGCCGAGGCCGTGGCCGCGCAGCCGGGGGTGGACACAGAGCCTGCCGATCCGGCCGGTGCCCTCCTCGTCGATCGTGCCCCGCACGGAGCCGACGACCTCGTCGCCGAGGCGGGCCACGTACACCAGGTGGTCCGCGATCTCGGTGCGGAGCGAGTCGAGGGTCTGGATGAGCGGGTCGATGCGGTAATTGCCGTACAGCTCCGCCTCGCTCTGGAAACAGAGGTACTGAAGCTTCAGAATCTCTTCGGCGTCCTGTGCGCCCGCCGCCGAGATGGTCACGCTCATGCCCATGTGCGCATGCCTCCCGCTCACCTGATCCGCCGGTTGTCTTCCGCTCCTTTCCCGAAGATCAGGAGCGACAACCTCCGCCGGGGAGCATTCTGCGCAGACATCCAAGGCGACGGGAACGGATGGGGCCCAAACTCCGCTGTGACATACCCAACTCCCCTGCGATGTGACGGGAACGGGTGTGCAGGGGAGCCGGGCCCACCGTCCTAGCGCCGTGCCGTGAAGTCCGCCGCGGCGAGCAGCGCGGTGTCCGGGTTGTCGGAGAAGACGCCGTCGATCCCGGTCGCGAAGTACGCGGCGAACGCGCCGAACGCGTCCCCGTACGCGTGGGGGTCGGTGCCGCGCCGGAAGTCGGCGGGCAGGAAGGCGTTCTCGTTGCGCATGGTGTACGGGTGCAGGACGAGGCCCCGGGCGTGGGCGTCGCGCACCAGTGTGGTGGGCTCGGTGAGCCGGCCGGAGGCGTCCTTGGGGATGATCAGGTCAAGCGTGGGGCCGATGCCCTGGGCGAAGGAGGCCAGCCACTTCAGGCCCTTCGGCGTGATCAGGTCGTCCGTGGTGCGCGGGTCGCCGGACACCTGGAAGTCCCACGGGCGGCTGCCGGCGCCGGAGAGGAGCACGATGCGCGGGGTGGCGACCAGCTTCGCCAGGCGCTGGACGCTGCCCGGCTCGAAGGACTGGAGGATCACCGGGGACTGGGCGCGGTGGCGTCCGTAGCGGCGCAGGAGCTTGGCGAGCGGCTCCTCCAGGCCGAGGCCCAGGCCGCGGAAGTAGGTGGGGTGCTTGGTCTCGACGTACAGCCAGACGGGCTTGGAGCGGCGGCGGCCCTCGCGGTCGGCCCAGCGCAGGACCTCCTCGAAGGTGGGGACCTCCCAGCGGTCGTCGTAGAGGGTGTTCTTCTGGCGGTTGGCCGGAATGCGCTCCTTGGCGCGCAGCGTCTTCAGTTCGGCGAGGGTGAAGTCCTCGGTGAACCAGCCGGTGAGGCGGACGCCGTCGACGGTCTTGGTGGTGCGGCGGTTCGCGAACTCGGGGTGCTCGGAGACGTCCGTGGTGGCGGTGATGTCGTTCTCGTGGCGGCAGACGAGGTGGCCGTCGCGGGTCGGCACGAGGTCCTGCTCGATGATGTGCGCGCCCAGGTCCAGGGCGAGCTGGTAGGAGCCCAGGGTGTGTTCGGGGCGGTAGCCGCTGGCGCCCCGGTGGCCGATGACCGTGGGGACCGGCAGGTCGAGGCGGTGGCCGCCGTGGCCGCCGTGCCGCCCGGCCGCCTGCGCCGTTGTGGTGACGCCCAGGGCGGCGGTTCCCAGGACCGCCGCTCCCGCCCCGATGAGGGTCCGTCGTCCCGGCGCGGCCTGCGCACGCTCTGTCATGAATACTCCTCGCATGTGATGTACGGCACCTGTCGGGCGAGGACCGAGCGTAGGCAGGGGCGGGGTCGCGGGGGCGGCACCTGGACGAACACGGCGCGAATGCGTGTCGACGCGGTGTATCCGGTGTGTGAACCCGATGTGCGCGGGGCCGGTACCCGCGAGTATCGTCCTCACCTGCATGGACCCCCACCACCGTCGCCCGGCCGCCCGGCCACTACACCGGAGGAAGCGTTGTCCCGACTCGCACTCATCAAGGCAGTGCTCGGACCGATCCTGCGTCTGATGTTCCGTCCGCAGGTGGACGGCATCGAGAACATTCCGGGGACCGGGCCGGTGATCCTCGCGGGCAACCACCTGACGTTCATCGACTCGATGATCATGCCGATCTGCTGCGAGCGGCCGGTGTACTTCATCGGCAAGGACGAGTACGTGACGGGCAAGGGCCTCAAGGGCCGGCTGATGGCCTGGTTCTTCACCGGCGTGGGCATGATCCCGGTGGACCGTGACGGCGGGCGCGGCGGTGTCGCGGCGCTGATGACGGGCCGGCGGGTGCTGGAGGAGGGCAAGGCCTTCGCGATCTACCCGGAGGGCACCCGCTCCCCCGACGGCCGGCTCTACCGGGGCCGTACCGGCATCGCCCGGCTGACGCTGATGACGGGCGCGCCGGTGGTGCCGTTCGCGATGATCGGCACGGACAAGCTCCAGCCGGGCGGCGCGGGGCTGCCCCGGCCGGGCAAGGTCAGGGTGCGTTTCGGCGCGCCGATGGAGTTCTCGCGCTACGAGGGCATGGACCGCGACCGCTATGTGCTGCGGGCGGTGACGGACTCCGTGATGGCCGAGGTGATGCGGCTGTCCGGCCAGGAGTACGTGGACATGTACGCGACCAAGGCGAAGGCGGCCTGATCCGCCGACGCCCCGTGTGAGGGCCCGCTCCCGGCCGGGGGCGGGCCCTCACACGTATGCCGGGCTACTCGTGCACGATGCCTTCCTCCAGTTCCTGGCCGCGCAGCAGGAACCAGGCGGCGACGGCGGTCGCCACGAGGACGACGGCACCGATGATTGAGGCGAGGTGCAGCCCGTCCACGAACGCGTCCTGGGCGGCGGAGACCAGTTCGGCGGCCTCGTGGGCCGGCAGCAGGTGCGAGGACTCCACGGCGCCGCCGAGTGATTCGTGCGCGGCGGACGAGACGGCGGTCGGGGTGCCCTCGGGGGCCGTGAAGCTCTGGTACGAGTGGGTGACGATGGAGCCGAGCAGCGCGATGCCGAGGGCGGCGCCGAGTTCGTACGCCGTCTCGGAGACCGCGGAGGCGGAGCCCGCGTGCTCCTTGGGGACGCTGGAGAGGATGACGTCGGAGGTCACCGTGAACGCGAAGCCCGCGCCGACGCCGACGACCAGGAGCAGCGCGCCGATCAGCGGGTAGGCCGTGTCGCGGTGGACGGCGGCGACCGTGGCCAGGGCCAGGCCGATCGCGGCGAGCCCGCCGGAGACCACCACCCGTACGGTGTACCGCCGGGCGACGACGCCGGCCAGCAGGCCCGCGGTGACCGCGCCCACGGCGGCGGGCAGTTCGGCCAGCCCGGCTTCCAGCGGTCCGCGTCCCTGGACCAGCTGGAGGAACTGGGAGAGGAAGAAGACCAGTCCGGACAGGCCCAGGATGGTCAGCAGATCGGCCAGCACGGCGCCGGAGAAGCCCCGGTGGTGGAAGAGGCGCATGTCGAGCAGGGGCGCGGGGAGCCGGAACTGACGGCGTACGAACCAGGTCAGCGCCAGCAGTCCGGCGACGCCCACCAGGGCCGGGGTCCAGCTCGCGCCGTGCGCGGCCAGCTCCTTGATGGCGTAGACGACGGCGATCATCCCGACCAGCGAGAGACCCACGCTCGGCAGGTCCCAGGGGCCGGGCGCCGGGTTCTTCGACTCGGGGATGAGCTTGATGCCGACCGCCACGAGCACGGCCATCACCGGCAGGTTGATCAGGAAGACCGAGCCCCACCAGAAGTGTTCGAGCAGGAATCCGCCGACGACCGGTCCCACGGCGGCCCCGGCCGAGGCCATGGCGCCCCAGATGCCGATGGCGAGGCTGCGCTCGCGGGGGTCGTGGAAGAGGTTGCGGATCAGGGCCAGGGTGGACGGCATCAGGGTGGCGCCGGCGACGCCGAGCAGGGCGCGCGCCACGATCATCATCTCGGGGGTGTGCGCGTAGGCGTTGAGCACCGAGACCGCGCCGAAGGCGGTGGCACCGCACAGCAGCAGCTTCTTGCGGCCGATGCGGTCGCCGAGGCTGCCCATGGAGACCAGGAGTCCGGCGATGACGAAGGAGTAGACGTCACCGATCCACAGCAGCTGGGTGCCGGTCGGCTCCAGGTCCTCGCTGAGGAACGGGGTGGCCAGGCCGAGCACGGTGGCGTCCACGGCGACCAGCAGCACCGCGAGGACGAGGACGGCCAGCGCGATCCACCGGCCGGGCCGGTGCGGCTCCACGGGGGGTTCCGGCTGTTCTGCGACGCTGCTCATTGCTCCACGCTCCGGCGTGCGCCGCCGAGCAGCAACTCGACGACCATGTGCGGGAAGTCCCGTGCGGCCACCCGGCCCGCCTGAACGGCCCACGCCGCGCTGCCGATGAGCCCGTACAGCGCCTCGGTCAGCCAGGCCGGGGTCAGGTCGATGCGGAACTCGCCGCGCTCCTGGCCGCGCAGGAAGAAGGCGGCGACGCGGGCGTCCAGCCGGTCCCAGCCGGGGTTCTGGTCCTCGCCCTCGAAGAGCTGGTTCTCCGTCACCAGGAAGGAGAGCAGTCCGGCGCTCGGCTCGACGGCGGCGACGAAGCGGCGCAGCGCCTCCTCGCTCGTGCCCTCGTCCATCGCGGCGGCGTCGAGGGCCGCCCCGAACTCCTGGATGCCCAGTTCCTCCAGCGCCCGTACGAGGGCGTCGCGGCCGGCGAAGTGCCGGTGGAGGGTGGCGCGGCCGATGCCGGCGGCCCTGGCGACCTCGTCCATGGTGGCGGTGGATTTGCGGGTCAGCAGGGCCGCAGCGGCGCGCAGCACCTGCTCTCGATCAACACTCATGAGACGACACTAACCCGGATGAGACAAATTTGTCTCATCCGGGTCAGTGGCGTCCCGCCGGTGCGCGGGTCGGGTCAGTGGTCCAGCAGGACCAGGTCCAGGCCGGGCAGCCGCGCCGGGTCGCTGATCGCGTACATCTCCACGATCCGCCCGTTCTCGACGGTGAACCGCATGACCGGCGAGCAGCGCCTCGAAGTCGCCGCCCCGGGCGGCGGTCAGGAACGCCTCGACCACCTCGCGCCGCCGGCCGGCGTCCGGGTCGGGTACGGGGTCGGCGCCCCGCACCCGGCGGCGGGCCCGGCTGGCGAGCCGGCGGGCGGCGGCCGGGGTGCGGTCGACGATCGGGGCGATCTCGTCGAACGGCACGGCGAACATGTCGTGCAGCACGAAGGCGAGGCGTTCGGCCGGGTCGAGCGTTTCGAGCACCACGAGCAGCGCCAGACCCACGGAGTCGGCGACGAGGGCCTGTTCCTCCGGATCGCCGGAGCGGGCGGGGCCGAGGCCGGGGCCGGGCAGGACGAGGGCGTCCGCGCCGGTCTCCAGGGGCTCCTCGCGCCGGGCGCGGCGGGAGCGCAGCATGTCCAGGCAGACCCGTCCCACGACGGTCGTCAGCCAGCCACCGAGGTTGCCGATGCCGGTGCCGCCGGTGCGGCCGCGATGTGACGGGCGGGCGGCCGGGCGGTGCCGTGCGCCGGGGTCAGTTCCAGGGCAGCGAGGCGCGGTGGCGCCAGTACGCCTCCGGCTCCTCGACCAGGGCGTCCAGCCGGGCCCGCCGCTCCTCGTCGAGGACTGGCACGGTCGCGTGGAGGTTGCCGAAGAGCTGGGCGGGGGTGGCCGCGCCGGAGAGCACGACCCCGGCCCAGGGCTGGTGGAGCACCAGGGCGAGGGCGACCGCGTCGCTGCCCAGGCCCTCCTCCCCCGCGATCTCCCGCACGACGGCGGGCGCCTGGTCGCCGGCGAGCCTGCCGTTGGCCATGGCCTCCTTGACGATGACGGTGAGCCCGGCGGCGTGCGCCTCGGCGAGTGCGGGCCCGGCCGAGGTCTCCAGCGCGTTGTAGGTGGCCTGGACGGTACGGAAGAGGGGGGCGCCGTCCACGGTGATCGCGAGGGCGGCCCGGATCGCCTCCGCCTGGCCGGGTCCGCTGGTGGACAGGCCGACGCTGACGCCCCCGTCCGCGAGGCGGGCGAGGCGGGTGTGGAGGTCCTTGTCGGTGAGCGCCGGGCTGTCCGGGGTGACGGAGTGGATCTGGTAGAGGTCGAGCCGGTCGCCGAGGAGGGCGGCGGTCTCGGCGCGCTGGCGCTCGTAGGCGGCGGGGCTGTGGTCCTTGACCTCGTGGGTCTCGGCGTCGGGGCGCCAGTCGGCGGTGTAGGTGTAGCCCCATTTGCTGCCGACGACGACGTCGTCCGCCTCGGGGTGCGCGGCGAGCCAGCCGGCCAGGAACTCCTCGGCGCGCCCGTAGGAGCGGGCGGTGTCGATGTAGCGGACGCCCTGCGCGTAGGCGGCGTCGAGGAGTTCGTGCGTACGGTCGCGCAGGGCGCCGGGCGAGCGGTCACCTGGCAGGTCGCGGTCGCGGTGCGGGGTGAGGTAGCCGGGCCTGCCGACGGCGGCCAGGCCGAGCCCGATGTGGGCGGTGGGGGTGGTCGCGGCGGAAAGTCGGGCGAACGGCATCGCGGGCTCCTCGTCGTCGGGCAGGACGCGCCTACCCCTCAACGTAGCCCGCGATGCCTTTCCGGCTACTTACGCGCGTCCGCCCAGGCGTGCTGGACGGCGAGGTCGGCCTTGACCTCGGCCAGTTGGGTGGCGACGGCGGAGGGGGCGGTGCCGCCCCGGCCGCTGCGGGAGGCGAGGGCGCCGGGCACGTCGAGGACGGTGCGGACGTCCGGGGTGAGGTGCTCGGAGATCTTCGCGAACTGCTCGTCACTCAGCTCGTCCAGCTCGATGCCGTGGTGCTCGCACTCCTTGACGCACTCGCCGGCGACCTCGTGGGCGACGCGGAAGGGGACGCCCCGCTTGACCAGCCACTCGGCGATGTCCGTGGCGAGCGAGAAGCCGGCCGGGGCCAGTTCCTCCATGCGCTCGCGGTTGACGGTGAGCGTCGCCATCATGCCGGTGAAGGCGGGGAGCAGGACCTCCAGCTGGTCGCAGGAGTCGAAGACGGGCTCCTTGTCCTCCTGGAGGTCGCGGTTGTACGCGAGCGGCAGGGCCTTGAGCGTGGCCATCAGGCCGGTGAGGTTGCCGATGAGCCGGCCCGACTTGCCGCGCGCCAGTTCCGCGATGTCCGGGTTCTTCTTCTGCGGCATGATCGAGGAGCCGGTGGAGAAGGCGTCGTGCAGGGTGACGAAGGAGAACTCCTTCGTGTTCCAGATGATGATCTCCTCGGCGATCCGGGAGAGGTTGACGCCGATCATCGCGGTGACGAACGCGAACTCGGCGACGAAGTCCCGTGCGGCGGTGCCGTCGATGGAGTTGCCCACGGAGCCGCGCTCGAAGCCGAGGTCGGCGGCGACGGCCTCCGGGTCCAGCCCCAGCGAGGACCCGGCCAGCGCGCCGGACCCGTACGGCGAGACGGCCGTCCGCTCGTCCCACTGGCGCAGCCGCTCCGCGTCGCGGGACAGGGCCTGGACGTGGGCCAGGACGTGGTGGGCGAAGAGCACCGGCTGGGCGTGCTGGAGGTGCGTACGGCCGGGCATGGCCACGTCCGGGTGGGCCTCGGCGAGACCGATGAGCGCGTCCTGGAGGTCGGCGATCAGGCCGCCGATGATCCGGGCGTGGTCGCGCAGGTACATCCGGAACAGGGTGGCGATCTGGTCGTTGCGGGACCGGCCGGCCCGGAGCTTGCCGCCGAGGTCGGGGCCGAGCCGCTCCAGCAGCCCGCGCTCCAGGGCGGTGTGGACGTCCTCGTCGGCGATGGTGCCGGTGAAGGAGCCGTCCGCCACATCGGCTTCGAGCTGGTCGAGCCCGGCGGTCATCCGGTTCAGCTCGTCCTCGGTGAGCAGCCCCGCCTTGTGCAGGACGCGGGCGTGGGCACGGGAGCCGGCGATGTCGTACGGCGCGAGCCGCCAGTCGAAGTGGACGGAGGCGGACAGCCTGGCCAGCGCCTCGGCCGGCCCGTCGGCGAAGCGGGCGCCCCAGAGACGTACGTCGCCGTTGCCGTTGCCGTTGCTCACTGCGTGCTCCTCGGAAGAACCAGGGGAATCGGATGCGCGGGGCCACCGGCGCCTTCACGGTGCGGCCGTCGCCACGATCACTGACAGGCATAACTATGCAATCGACTGCATGGTTTGTCAAAGAGGGTGTCGGCGCACCGTGACCCGCCGAACCCGTGTGCGGGGTGCGACGGCGGCCTAGAGTCCGTTCCATGCGAAGACTCGTCACCACCGCCGCCGTTCTGCTGGCCCTCGGCACCGTGGTCGGGGCCGGGCGGCCGCCGCTGGTCACCGCCCCGCTGCCGATGCGGCTCGCCGACACCGGGGGAGGCACCCAGCTGATCACCGCCATGGCGGACGGCACCTCGTCCACCTCGGGCACGCTCACCTGGTGGGACCTGAAGGACGGAAGGTGGGTGGCCGCCGGGAAGGCCACCGCGCGGTTCGGCTCGAAGGGCCTCACCGAGGGCAGCACCCGCAAGCAGAGCACGTACACGACGCCGACCGGGCTGTACGACCTGCCGTACGCGTTCGGGGTCGATGCGGCGCCGGCCGGCATCCGCTATCCGTACCGGCGGGCCACCACCAAGTCCTGGTGGTGCGAGGACAACGAGGCGCGCGACTACAACCGCTGGGTGGAGCCGCTGCCCTCGGACTGCCGGGCCTCGGAGTCGGAGCAGATCACCGCGTACCCCACGCAGTACGCGCACGCGCTCGTCATCGGCTTCAACTACGACGAGCCGGTGCGCGGCCGGGGCGCCGGGATCTTCCTGCACGTCAACGGGTCCGGCGCGACCGCCGGTTGCGTCTCCGTACCGGCGGACGCGATGGACCGCATCCTGGCCTGGGCCGACCCGGCCCGCAAGCCGCACATCGCGATCGGCACCTACGGCGGCGCCACCGCGATCACCAACTACTGACCGCGCGCCGCACGGTCGCCGCCGCACCGGCGCTCCGGCGGAGCTTCGTCGGCGCTCCGTCGGCGCTTCGTCAGCGCTCGTTCTGCGCGAGCCGCAGCAGATGGTCGGCGAGTGCCTGCCCGCCGGCCGGATCGCGGCTGATCAGCATGAGCGTGTCGTCGCCCGCGATGGTGCCGAGGATGTCGTGCAGTTCGGCCTGGTCGATGGCCGAGGCGAGGAACTGCGCGGCGCCCGGCGGCGTACGCAGTACCACCAGGTTGGCCGAGGCCTCCGCCGAGATGAGCAGCTCGGCGGAGAGCCTGCGCATGCGCTCCTCCTTGGCGGAGCCGCCCAACGGCGCCTGCGGGGTGCGGAATCCGCCCTCGCTCGGCACCGCGTAGATCAGCTCGCCGCCGGTGTTGCGGATCTTCACCGCGCCCAGCTCGTCCAGGTCGCGGGAGAGCGTCGCCTGGGTGACGCTCAGTCCGTCGTCCGCGAGGAGCCTGGCCAGCTGGCTCTGCGAGCGCACCGGCTGCCGGTTGAGGATGTCCACGATCCTGCGGTGGCGCGCCGTGCGGGTCTGCGGCACCGAAGGCCCGCCGAACTCGGATTCATGCGCCTCGGTCATCGTCGTCGCCTCATTCTCCGGAGGTCACTTTCCGGATCGTCCGTCCCCGTTTGCCGCGTCGAGGGCAACCGGCAGCGCCTGGAGGAACGTGTCCACCTCCGCGTCACCGATGGTCAGCGGCGGCATCAGCCGCACCACGTCGGGCGCGGGCGCGTTCACCAGAAGACCGGCCCCCTGAGCCGCCTGCTGCACCTGGGGCGCAAGGGGCTCGGTGAGCACGATACCCAGCAGCAGTCCCGAGCCCCGGACGTGGGAGACCAGCGGGTGGCCCAGCGCCTCCACGCCGTCCCGCAGCCGTTCCCCGACCCGCTTCACCTCGTCCAGCGCACCGTCGGCGGCGAGGGTGTCCAGGACCGCGAGGCCGGCGGCGCAGGCGACCGGGTTGCCGCCGAACGTCGTCCCGTGCTGGCCGGGCGCGAGCAGCTCCGCCGCCGGGCCGAAGGCGACCGTCGCGCCGATCGGGAGTCCGCCGCCGAGCGCCTTGGCGAGGGTGACGATGTCGGGCTCGACGCTCTGGTGGGCCTGGTGCTCGAACCAGGTGCCGCAGCGGCCGATGCCGGTCTGGACCTCGTCGAGGACGAGCAGGGTGCCGGTGGCGCGGGTGATCTCGCGGGCGGCCTCCAGGTAGCCGGCGGGCGGGACGACCACACCGTTCTCGCCCTGGATGGGCTCGATGATCACCAGCGCGGTCTCGGTGGTGACGGCGGCCCGCAGCGCCTCGGCGTCCCCGTACGGGACATGCGTGACGTCGCCGGGCAGCGGGACGAACGGCTCGCGCTTCTTGGGCTGGCCGGTGAGGGCGAGGGCGCCCATGGTCCGGCCGTGGAAGCCGCCGTCGGTGGCGACCATGTGGGTGCGCCCGGTCAGCCGGCCGATCTTGAACGCGGCCTCGTTGGCCTCGGCGCCCGAGTTGCAGAAGTAGACCTTGCCGGTGCGGCCGAAGAGCGAGAGGAGCCGCTCGGCGAGCGCGATGGGCGGTTCGGCGATGTAGAGGTTGGAGACGTGGGCGAGGGTGGCGATCTGGTCGGAGACCGCCCGGACGACGGCCGGGTGGGCGTGGCCGAGGTCGTTGACCGCGATACCGCCGACGAAGTCGAGGTACTCGGTGCCGTCCGCGTCCCACACCTTCGCGCCCTCGCCGCGCACCAGGGACAGCTTCGGAGTGCCGTAGTTGTCCATCAGCGCGTGCTGCCACCGCTGCGAGAGTTCGGCGTTGCTCATGATTCCCCCTGCGCGTCGGGCACGACCATCGTGCCGATTCCTTCGTCGGTGAAGATCTCCAGCAGGATCGAGTGCTGGACCCGGCCGTCGATGACGCGGGCCGTCTCGACCCCGTTGCGTACGGCGTGCAGACAGCCCTGCATCTTGGGCACCATGCCGCTGGACAGTTCCGGCAGCAGCTTCTCCAGCTCGGTCGCGGTGAGCCGGCTGATCACGTCGTCGCTGTTGGGCCAGTCCTCGTACAGGCCCTCGACGTCGGTGAGGACCATCAGCGTCGCGGCGTTCAGCGCGGCGGCGAGCGCGGCGGCCGCGGTGTCGGCGTTGACGTTGTAGACGTGGTTGTCGTCGGCGGAGCGGGCGATGGACGAGACGACCGGGATGCGGCCGTCGTCGAGCAGGGCCTGGATGGCGCCGATGTCGATGGCGGTGATCTCGCCGACCCGGCCGATGTCCACCGGCTCGCCGTCGATGACGGGGCGGTGCTGTATCGCGGTGATGGTGTGGGCGTCCTCGCCGGTCAGTCCGACGGCGAGCGGCCCGTGCTGGTTGAGCAGGCCGACCAGCTCGCGCTGGACCTGCCCGGCGAGCACCATGCGCACGACGTCCATCGCCTCGGGCGTGGTGACGCGCAGACCGGCCTTGAACTCGCTGACCAGGCCCTGCTTGTCGAGCTGGGCGCTGATCTGGGGGCCGCCGCCGTGCACGACGACGGGCTTGAGGCCGGCGTGCCGCAGGAAGACGACGTCCTGGGCGAAGGCCGCCTTCAGCTCGTCGTCGATCATGGCGTTGCCGCCGAACTTGATGACGACCGTCCTGCCGTTGTGCCGGGTCAGCCAGGGCAGCGCTTCGATGAGGATCTGCGCCTTCGGGAGTGCGGTGTGCTTCCGCGCCGCGGTCATGAGCTGTACGCGCTGTTCTCGTGGACGTAGTCCGCGGTGAGGTCGTTGGCCCAGATGACGGCGGACTCGGTGCCGGCGGCGAGGTCGGCGGTGATCCGTACCTCCCGGAAGCGCATGTCCACCAGGTCGCGGTCCTCGCCGACGGCGCCGTTGCGGCAGACCCAGACGCCGTTGATGGCGACGTTGAGGGCGTCCGGCTCGAAGGCGGCCTTCGTGGTGCCGATCGCGGAGAGCACCCGGCCCCAGTTGGGGTCCTCGCCGTGGATGGCGCACTTGAGGAGGTTGTTGCGGGCGATGGAGCGGCCCACCTCGACGGCGTCGTCCTCGGTCGCGGCGTTGACGACCTCGATGCGGATGTCCTTGGAGGCGCCCTCGGCGTCCCCGATCAGCTGCCGGGCGAGGTCGTCGCAGACGGTGCGGACGGCCTCGGCGAACTCCTTCTGCTCCGGGGTGACGCCGCTGGCGCCGGAGGCCAGCAGCAGCACGGTGTCGTTGGTGGACATGCAGCCGTCCGAGTCGACCCGGTCGAAGGTGGTGCGGGTGGCGTCGCGCAGGGCGGCGTCCAGCCCGGCGGCGTCCACGTCGGCGTCGGTGGTGAGCACGACGAGCATGGTGGCCAGGCCCGGTGCGAGCATGCCCGCGCCCTTGGCCATGCCGCCGACGGTCCAGCCCCCGCCGCCGGCGACGGCGGTCTTGTGCACGGTGTCGGTGGTCTTGATGGCGATGGCGGCCTTCTCGCCGCCGTGCTCGCTGAGGGCGGCCGCGGCCTTCTCGATGCCCGGCAGCAGCTTGTCCATGGGAAGCAGGATGCCGATGAGGCCGGTGGAGGCGACGGCGATCTCGCCGGCGCTGTGGCCCGCCAGCACCTCGGCCGCCTTCTCGGCGATGGAGTGGGTGTCCTGGAAGCCCTGCGGGCCCGTGCAGGCGTTGGCCCCGCCGGAGTTGAGGACGACGGCGGAGACCTCGCCGCCCTTGACGACCTGCTCGGACCACAGGACGGGGGCGGCCTTGACGCGGTTGGAGGTGAAGACGCCCGCGGCGGCGCGGCGCGGACCGTTGTTGACCACGAGGGCCAGGTCCGGGTTGCCGTTCTCCTTGATTCCGGCGGCGATGCCCGCCGCCGTGAATCCTTGTGCTGCCGTGACGCTCACGGTGCGACTCCGATCGTGGAAAGGCCGGTGTCCTCGGGCAGTCCGAGGGCGATGTTCATGGACTGCAGGGCGCCGCCCGCGGTGCCCTTGGCGAGGTTGTCGATGGCGCTGATCGCGATGATCCGGCCGGCCGCCTCGTCGTACGCGACCTGGATCTGCACGGCGTTGGAGCCGTACACGGCGGCGGTGGCGGGCCACTGCCCCTCGGGGAGCAGATCGACGAACGGCTCGTCCGCGTACGCCTTCTCGTAGGCGGCGCGTACGGTTTCGGCGCTCGTCCCGGCCTTCGCCTTCGCGGTGCAGGTGGCGAGGATGCCGCGGGGCATGGGCGCCAGGGTCGGCGTGAACGAGACGGTGACCGGCTCGCCGGCGGCGGCGCTGAGGTTCTGGATCATCTCGGGGGTGTGCCGGTGGACGCCGCCGACGCCGTACGGCGACATGTTGCCCATCACCTCGGAGCCGAGGAGATGGGGCTTGGCGGCCTTGCCGGCGCCCGAGGTCCCGGACGCGGCGACGATCACGGCCTCCGGCTCGGCGAGCTGCGCCGCGTACGCGGGGAAGAGCGCGAGGGACACGGCGGTGGGGTAGCACCCGGGCACCGCGATCCGCTTGCTGCCCGCGAGCGCGGCCCGGCCGCCGGGCAGCTCGGGCAGCCCGTAGGGCCAGGTGCCGGCGTGCGGCGAGCCGTAGAATTTCTCCCAGTCCCCCGCGTCGGCGAGCCGGAAGTCGGCCCCCATGTCCACCACGAGCACCTCGTCCCCGAGCTGCTCGGCCACGGCGGCGGACTGGCCGTGCGGCAGGGCCAGGAAGACCACGTCGTGCCCGGCGAGCACCTCGGCGGTGGTGGGTTCGAGGACGCGCCCGGCCAGCGGACGCAGGTGCGGTTGGAGGGCACCGAGGGGCCGGCCCGCGTTGGAGTTGGCGGTGAGTGCGCCGATCTCCACCTCGGGGTGGGCGAGCAGCAGTCGGAGCAGTTCCCCGCCCGCGTATCCGCTCGCCCCTGCCACTGCTGCGCGTACCGCCATCGAAAGCCTCCTCGTCGATGGCATGACTATACGCAGCGATGCACTTTTATGCAAAGATTTTCCGCTGGAGCGGCGTCCGATCCGCCCCCTAGGGTGGCCCCATGGCGACGATCAAGCATTTCCAGGTGACCTTCGACTGCGCGGACCCCGAGCGAGTGGGGCGCTTCTGGTGCACGGTGCTGGGGTACGTCCCGCCGGAGCCGCCGGAGGGGTTCGACTCCTGGGACGCGTACAACGCCACGCTGCCGGACGGGGAGCGGAACACCTGGTTCGCGGCCTCCGACCCGACCGGGGCCGGTCCGCGGCTGTACTTCCAGAAGGTCCCCGAGGGCAAGACAGCCAAGAACCGGGTGCACCTCGATGTCCGGGTGGGCACCGGGCTCAAGGGCGAGGAGCGGCTTGCCGTGCTGGAGGCCGAGTGCGCGCGGCTGCTCCCGCTCGGCGCGGTACGCGGGAAGCTGCTCCTCGCCGACGAGGAGAACGAGTCCTGCCTCAATATGCAGGACGTCGAGGGCAACGAATTCTGCCTCGACTGATGGCCGGGGCCCGTCCGCACCGGGTCGCCGTGCTCGTGCTCGAAGGGGCGAAGCCGCTCGACGTCGGGATTCCGGCGCAGGTGTTCACCACGCGGGCGAGCATGCCCTACGAGGTCCGGGTGTGCGGGGCCGCGCCGGGGCTGGTGACCGGCGGGGACGGGCTGGCGTACCACGTCACCCACGGGCTCTCCGCGCTGGCCTGGGCCGACATCGTCTTCGTACCCGGCTACCGGCGGCCCGACCGGGAGGACCCGCCGCGTGCCGTGATCGACGCCCTGGTCGCCGCGCACGCGCGCGGGGCGCGGCTCGCCGCCATCTCGACCGGGGCGTTCGCGCTCGCCGCGACCGGGCTGCTGGACGGCCGCCGGGCCACCACGCACTGGCACTACACACGGGCGCTCGCCGCGAAGTACCCGCTCGTCCGGGTGGACGAGAACGTGCTGTTCGTCGACGAGGGCAGCGTGCTCACCTCGGCCGGCGCCGCCTCCGGAATCGACCTGTGCCTGCACATCCTGCGCGGCGACCTCGGCGTCGCCGCGTCCAACTACGCGGCCCGGCGGCTCGTCGCCGCCCCGTACCGCAGCGGCGGGCAGGCGCAGTACGTGCCGCGCAGCGTGCCCGAGCCGCTGGGCGAGCGGTTCGCGGCCACCCGCGAATGGGCGCTGCACCGGCTCGGCGAGCCGCTCACCCTGGACGCGCTGGCCCGGCACGCGGCGGTCTCGCCCCGGACGTTCTCGCGCCGGTTCGTCGAGGACACCGGCTACACGCCGATGCAGTGGGTGATGCGCGCCCGTATCGATCTGGCCCGCGAACTCCTGGAGCGCTCGGAGCGGGCGGTGGAACAGATCGCCGCCGACGTCGGGCTCGGCACGGGCGCGAATCTGCGGCTGCACTTCCAGCGCATCCTGGGCACCACACCGAGCGAGTACCGGCGCACCTTCACCCGGGGCGAGTAGGGCGCTCCGGCGGCTCTCCGGCGGCTCTCCGGCTGGCGGGATACTTGCGGACCGTGGCGATCGCGCCGCTGTTCGGGGCGGGCGGCGCCCGCGATCGTGGAGAGGGAAGAGAGAAGGGACACCTCACATGACTCGCATCGCCATCAACGGATTCGGCCGCATCGGACGCAACGTGCTGCGCGCGCTGCTCGAACGCGACACCGATCTCGACCTGGTCGCCGTCAACGACCTCGCGGACCCGGCCACCCTCGCCCGGCTGCTGGCGTTCGACACCACGGCCGGCCGGCTGGGCCGTCCGGTCACCGTGGACGGGGACACCCTCGTGGTCGACGGGCGGCGCATCAAGGTGCTCGCCGAGCGGGAGCCCGCCCGGCTGCCCTGGGCCGAGCTGGGTGTGGACATCGCCGTGGAGGCGACCGGCCGCTTCACCTCGGCGAAGGCCGCCCGCGCCCACCTCGACGCCGGTGCGAAGCGCGTCCTGGTGGCCGCGCCCTCGGACGGCGCCGATGTGACCCTGGCCTACGGTGTGAACAGCGACGCGTACGACCCCGAGCTGCACACGGTCGTCTCGAACGCCTCCTGCACCACCAACGCGCTCGCGCCGCTGGCCGCCGTCCTCGACGACCTCGCGGGCATCGAGCACGGCTTCATGACGACCGTGCACGCCTACACGCAGGAGCAGAACCTCCAGGACGGGCCGCACCGCGACGCGCGCCGCGCCCGCGCCGCCGGGGTGAACATCGTGCCGACCACGACCGGCGCCGCCAAGGCGATCGGCCTGGTGCTCCCCCGGCTGGACGGCAAGCTGTCCGGCGACTCCATCCGGGTGCCGGTACCGGTCGGCTCGATCGTGGAGCTGAACACCACCGTGGCCCGCGATGTGACGCGCGATCAGGTGCTGGAGGCGTACCGGGCGGCGGCGGAGGGCCCGCTGGCGGGCGTGCTGGAGTACTCCGACGACCCGCTGGTGTCGGCCGACATCACCGGCAACCCGGCCTCCTCCATCTTCGACTCGGAGCTGACCCGCGTGGACGGCCGCCACATCAAGGTGTCCGCCTGGTACGACAACGAGTGGGGCTTCTCCAACCGGGTGATCGACACCCTGACCCTGCTGGCCGGCCGCTAGGACGAGCGCGGGGGCGGGCGCGGGGGCGGGCACCGGCGGGGGCGGGCGCCCACCCGCCCCCGCCGGTCCCCGACTCCCCTACCCACGCGCCGAGTTCACCTTCCGTTCGTGGTGCAACCTTCTCCCCGTCGCACGTGTCTCCCATGCGAGCCCTCACACCTCGTACGCCATGGCTCCACGTACGCGATCAAGGAGAATTTTGTGGGCATTCGCACCATGCTGGCCGTGGCCGTGTGTGCCGCCGCGGCGCTGTCCGGCGGCACGGCCGTCGCGGCGCCGGGCAACACAGCCGCGGACACGGCCGGGAGCACGGCGGGCACCACCACCGTGCGGGAGGACTTCAACGGGGACGGCTATCAGGACGTGGTCGTCGGCGCCACCGCGGCGGCGGTGAACGGTCAGCCGTACGCCGGTTACCTCACCATCGCGTACGGCTCCGCCGACGGTCTGGGCACGGCGCGCACGACGACCATCGACCAGACCACGCCGGGCGTGCCGGGCGACCCGGCCGAAGGCAGTCTCTTCGGCTTCCGTCTCGTCCCCGCCGACCTCGACCACGACGGTCTGACGGACCTCGCGGTGTACACGAACGAATCGCTCCCGGAGTTGAACAACTGGGGTTCCGTCGTCGTGCTGTGGGGCCGCACCGGCGGCATCACGGGCGAGGGCGCGGTACGCGTCCCCGGTCCGGAGTCCGGCGACATGGGGAACAACCTCATCGCCGGTGACTTCGACGGCGACGGCGACACCGACCTGATGATGGCGCACGGCTGGGGCGACGGCAGCCTCGAACAGCGCAGTGTGCTGTACGGGCCGTTCAACCGGGCCGGGGAACCGGCCCGCGAGCAGCGGGTGACGATGTTCTCGTCGGACAACTTCATGTCCGATCCGGCCGTGGGCGACTTCAACGGCGACGGCATCGACGACCTGTGCACCTTCTACTCCTGGGAGGAGCACTCCGAGGGCGGGCAGGTGTGGCTGGGCACTCCGGACGGCCTGTCCACGACCTCCACCTCCCTGGCCTCCGGCGCCTCCCCCGCGGTCGGTGACTTCGACCGGGACGGCAAGGACGACCTCGCCGTCCGGGTGGTGCCGAACGGCATCTACGAGGACTTCCCCACGGACCCCGGCACCGTGAAGATCTACTACGGCACCGCGTCCGGCCTGGGCACGAAGCGGACCGCGACGATCACCCAGGACACCGCGGGCGTCCCGGGTGTCAGCGAGAAGGGCGACCAGTTCGGGGCCCGGCTCTCCGCGGGTGACGTCACCGGCGACGGCTACGACGACCTGGCGGTGGGTGTGCCGTTCGAGGCGCTGGGGTCCAGGGCGGGCGCGGGAGCGGTGGTGCTGCTGAAGGGCGGCCCCGGCGGCGTCACCGGCACCGGCGCGAAGTCGTTCCACCAGGACACCGCGGGCGTACCGGGTGTGGCCGAGACCGGTGACCACTTCGGGGGTTCGGTGCGGCTGCTGGACATCGACGGGAACGGCAGGGCGGACCTGACGGCCGGCGCCCCCGACGAGAACCTGGAGGCGATCGCGGACGGCGGCGCGGTGTGGTCGCTGCGCGGCACCTCGTCCGGGCTGACCGCGACCGGCGCGTTCGCGTTCAACCCGGTGGACCTGGGCGCGCTCGTGAAGAAGGCCCGGTTCGGCCTGAACCTGGGCGGCGACAACGGGGCGGGGCTGTACAGCTGAGCCTTGGCGGGTGTGCGACAAAGCCCCAGGGCCCGTTCCGCCGTCGCGGAACGGGCCCCCTCACGCATGGTCGCGGGTGCTCAGGAGTGGGCGTCGCGCGCCTTGGCCTCGCGCTCGGCGTTGCGCTCCTTGATGCGGATGTTCTCCTTGCGGACGTCCGCCTGGGTGGCGCGCTCCTTGCGGAGCCACTCGGGGTTGTCCTCTTTGAGCGCGTCGATCTGCTCGGTGGTCAGGGGCTCGGTGATCCCGCCACGGGCCAGGCCGGAGATGGAGACGCCCAGCTTGGAGGCGACGACCGGGCGCGGGTGCGGGCCGTTGTTCCGCAGGTCGCGCAGCCACGGGGGCGGGTCGGCCTGGAGGGCGGCCAGCTCGGCGCGCGAGACGGCACCCTCCCGGAACTCCTCGGGGGTGGCGTCGAGGTACACGCCCAGCTTCTTCGCCGCGGTCGCGGGCTTCATCGTCTGGGCGCTCTGGTGGGACTTCATGGGGTCAAGGGTATCCAGCGCGTGCGGCGCCCTCGACCACGGCCGGTAATCTGGCGGGGTGACAGGCCCGGAAGCAACCCCTTCGTTCCGGCTGGCGTACGTCCCTGGAGTGACCCCCACCAAGTGGGTGCGGATCTGGAACGAGCGCCTGCCCGGCATTCCCCTGACCCTCGTCCAGGTAACGGCCGCCGAGGCCCAGGACCTGCTGCGCGCGGGCGAGGCCGACGCGGGGTTCCTCCGGCTGCCGGTCGCGGGCACGGATCTCAGCGCGATCCCGCTGTACGCGGAGACGACGGTCGTCGTGGTGCCCAAGGACCATGTGATCGCGGCGGTGGACGAGCTGTCCGTCGCCGAGCTGGCCGACGAGATCGTGCTGCACCCGCTGGACGACTCGCTGGTCTGGGAGCGGCTGCCCGGCCGTCCCGCGGTCGAGCGGCCGGCCACCACGGCGGATGCCGTCGAGCTGGTCGCGGCGGGCATCGGGGTGCTCGTCGTCCCGCAGTCGCTGGCCCGGCTGCACCACCGCAAGGACCTCACGTACCGGCCGCTGACGGACGCGCCCGAGTCGCGCGTGGCGCTGTCGTGGCCGCAGGAGAAGACCACCGACCAGGTGGAGGACTTCATCGGCATCGTCCGGGGCCGGACGGTGAACAGTTCGCGCGGCCGCGCGGGGGCGCCCCCGGCCCAGCCGAAGGCCAAGGCCAAGGACAAGCAGAAGCCCTCCTCCGGTACGGCGGCCGGCAAGGGTGGCCGCGGCGGCTCGGGCTCGGGCCGTTCCGGCGGGGCCAAGGGGACGCGCGGCGCCAAGGGCGGCGCGGCCCCGAAGCGCGGCAAGCCGCGACGCAGGCCCTGAGCGCGGGCGGCCGGAGCGCGGTTGTCAGAGGCTGCTGGCAGCATCGGTGACCATGACGCACACCGAACGCCCCATGCCGCCCCTCGACGCCGACGAACGCACCGGCCTGGAGAGCTGGCTCGACTTCTACCGGGCCACGGTGGCCCTGAAATGCGAGGGCCTCACCGACGAGCAGGCGCGCAGCGCCTCCGTACCGCCGTCGTCGCTGACGCTGACGGGGCTGGTGCAGCATCTCGCCGAGGTCGAGCGGAACTGGTTCCGCCGGGTCCTGACCGGCGAGGACGTCCCCCCGGTGCACGGCGGGCCCGACCGGCCCGAGGGGCACGACGGGGGTTTCGAACTCGCCCCGGGCGCCGGGCTGGCCGGGGCGCGGGCCGCCTGGCAGGAGGAGGTCGCGGTGTCCCGCGCGGTGTGCGCCGAGCGGTCGCTGGAGGACTCGGCGCCGTTCATGGGCGGTGAGGTGAACCTCCGCTGGATCTACCACCACATGATCGGCGAGTACGCCCGGCACAGCGGTCACGCCGATCTGCTCCGGGAGAGGATCGACGGCGTCACCGGCGTCTGAGCGGCCGGGGCGCCGGGTGCCGGAAGGGACCGGGCTGAGGAAGGGGTGGGCGTCGGGGAACATCCGTGCGGATGTCAGGATGGTTATATGACGAGCCAGGTTTACTTCGACATCACCATCAACGACGAGCCCGCCGGGCGGATCGTCTTCGATCTGTTCGACGACATCGTTCCCAAGACCGCCGAGAACTTCCGCCAGCTGGCGACCGGCCAGAACGGCTTCGGTTACAAGGGTTCCTCCTTCCACCGGGTCATCCCCGAGTTCATGCTCCAGGGCGGCGACTTCACCCGCGGTGACGGCACCGGCGGCAAGAGCATCTACGGCGAGAAGTTCGCCGACGAGAACTTCCAGCTGAAGCACACCAAGCCCGGCCAGCTCTCCATGGCCAACGCCGGCCGGAACACGAACGGGTCGCAGTTCTTCATCACGACCATCGTGACCTCGTGGCTGGACGGCAAGCACGTCGTCTTCGGCGAGGTCGCCGACGAGACGAGCATGGCCCTGGTCAAGCGGATCGAGTCCTTCGGCTCGCAGAGCGGCCGCACCTCGGCGAAGATCACCATCGCCGACTCCGGGGTCCTCTGATTCCGAGCCCCCGCCCGCCGGTTCCCTGCTGACCGGAAGCGCCGCCCGACACCTCGCGTCGGGCGGCGCTTTCGTCGTTCCCGGGGGCGCACGAGAGGTGCGGAACGGCGCGCGACCCACCGAGTGTCAACTTCCAGTTGACGCCTCACGACTGTCAACTTACGGTTGACGCATGACGAATCCCGTAGTTCCCACGACACCCGTGCGTCTCGACGACCTGATCGCGGCCATCAAGAAGGTGCACACCGACGCCCTGGACCAGCTCCAGGACGCCGTCATCGCCGCCGACCACCTCGGCGACGTCGCCGACCACCTGATCGGCCACTTCGTGGACCAGGCGCGCCGCTCCGGCGCCTCCTGGACCGACATCGGCAGGAGCATGGGCGTGACCCGCCAGGCGGCCCAGAAGCGCTTCGTCGCCAAGGACCCCGGCGACGGCACCGCGCTCGACCCCAGCCAGGGCTTCGGGCGCTTCACCCAGCGCGCCAAGAACGTGGTGATGGCGGCGCAGAACGAGGCGCGGGCGGCCGGCAACGCCGAGATCGGCACCGAGCACCTGGTCCTGGGCCTGCTCAGCGAGCCCGAGGCGCTGGCGGCGGCCTTCATCAAGGCGCAGGGCGTGGTCCTGGACGACGTCCGGCAGGCGGCGACGCAGGCGCTGCCCCCGGCATCGGACGGCGAGATCCCCGAGCTGATCCCGTACAACGCCGACGCGCGCAAGGCGCTGGAGCTGACCTTCCGCGAGGCCCTGCGCATGGGGCACAACTACATCGGCACCGAGCACATCCTGCTGGCCCTCATGGAGCACGAGGACGGCTCGGGCGTGCTCAGCGGCCTCGGCCTCGACAAGGCGGCCGCCGAGCAGGCCATCGCCGAGGCACTGTCCATCCTCACGGCGGGCGGGGAGAACCCCGAGAACAAGGGCTGACCGGCTCCCGCCGCGCCGCTCAGCGCGTCCCGGTCTCCAGGCGCAGGCTCCAGCGGCGCGGCAGCCCGGTCAGGGTGACGGTGGACAGCGGGCCGACGTCCACGTTCCAGTACGAGGACGGCGGAGCCTTCAGCGCGTAGACGAGGGCGGCCCGGACGACGGCCGGTTCCGCGACGGCGACGATGGAGCCGTCGCAGGCCGGCCGGGTGTCCAGCCAGCCACCGATCCGGGCGATGAAGGCGAGCAGCGGTTCACCGCCGTGCGGGGCCGCGCGCGGGTCGGCCAGCCAGGCGTCCACGGCGGCCGGTTCGCGGGCGGTGACATCGGCGAGGGTGCGGCCGCGCCAGCGGCCCATGTCGCAGTCGCGGAGGGCCGGCTGGACCAGCGGATGGAAGCCGAGCGCCTCGCCGGTGGCGCGGCTGCGCGGGGTCGGCGAGCAGTAGCGCAGCTCCGCTGCGCCCAGGGACATCAGGGCCGGGTCCGCGAACCGGAGGGCGTAGCGGCCCGCCTCGTCGAGCGGCCGGTCGTCGTCGAAGCGCTCGGCGAGCAGGGACGAGCTGCGGGCCGCGGCGACGAGCGAGACGCGAACACTCATGGGCGCGATGGTGCGACCGATCGCCGCCCCGGTCAAGAGTGCTGCCGCACACCCGTACGGCGTACTTCCTGCTGGGCGAGCGGGTCGCGGTGGCGGCCCCGGTGGCGGCGGTCGCGGTACTGGTCTGCATCGCGCTCACCCAGCGCGCCGCCCGTACCCGGTCATAGACTGGTTCCACGGCACGGCACCGCACGCCACCCGGAGGAGGTTACTTCCGATGGAGGCACACACGGGCGACCGGCTGCTGACACACGGCAGGACCGTGGGTCAGCACGACCGGGTCGCGGAGATCGTCGAAGTGCTCGGGGAACGGGGCGCTCCCCCGTACCGCGTCCGGTTCGGCGACGGACACGAACATCTGCTCGCACCGGGTCCGGACACCATCGTCCAGCACACGGGCTGCGCGTCCGGCAAGGACCCGGACATCACCTGACGCCGCCCGGCGGCCTGGCGCGCGACCGGTAGTGGTCGGCGACCAGCCGGTCCATGGCGCCGATCCGGTCCGCGGCCACGCTCTTCGCGGAGAAGTAGACGTGGCCGCGGACCTGGTCGTACCGGGCCGCGAAGTCGAGGTGCCGGGAGAGTTCGGCCGGGTCCTGCCAGGCTTCCGGCTGGGCCGGGTCGCCGCATTTGTACAGGGCCTCGCCGATGAACAGGTCGACGCCCGTGCCGCGCACGGTCTCGGACCACCAGGGCACGAGCGCGGCGTAGTCGGCGGCCGGGTTGCCGATGTGCCAGTACAGCTGCGGGACGACGTAGTCGATCCAGCCGTTCCTGATCCAGCCCCGGGTGTCGGCGTACAGGTCGTCGTACGTCTGCACCCCGGCCCTGGTCGGTGAGCCCGCCGGGTCCGTGGCGGCGTTGCGCCAGACGCCGAAGGGGCTGATGCCGAACCGGACGCCGGGTTTCAGCGCGGTGAGCCGGTCGGCCGTCTCGCGCACCAGCCGGTCCGTGTTGTCGCGGCGCCAGGCCGCCCGGTCGGAGAAGTCCGCGCCGTACTCCGCGTAGGCGGCGTCGTCCGCGAAGTCCTGCCCGGCCACCGGGTACGGATAGAAGTAGTCGTCCCAGTGCACGGCGTCGACGTCGTAGCGGCGGACCGCGTCGAGCATCGCGTCCTGGACGAAGGAGCGGACCTCGGGCAGCCCGGGGTTGTAGTAGAGCCGCCCGCCGTAGGGCACCACCCAGCCGGGGTTCCGGCGGGCCGGGTGGGAGGCGGCCAGCCGGGCGGGGTCGGTGTGGTTGGCGACCCGGTACGGGTTGAACCAGGCGTGCAGTTCGAGGCCCCGGTCGTGCGCCTCGCGGACGGCCGTGCCCAGCGGGTCCCAGCCGGGGTCCTTGCCCTGGGTGCCGGTCAGGCACGCGGCCCACGGCTCGTACGGCGAGGGCCACAGCGCGTCGGCGGACGGGCGGACCTGGAGGAACACCGCGTTCAGCCGCCGGTTCACGGCCTCGTCCAGCCGGGCGGCCAGCTCGTCGCGCTGAGCGGCGGCGGACAGGCCGGCCCGCGAGGGCCAGTCCGTGTTGGCGACGGTCGCCAGCCACATGCCGCGCAGCTCGCGGCGCACCACGTCCCGCTCACCGGCCGGGCCGGGCAGGGCCGCCCGCGCCCGGCCGGGCCGCGCGGCGGCGTCACCGGCCACCGAGGCCGCTCCCACCACCCCGGCGACCGTCCCGGCCGCCCCGGTCACGAACCCTCTTCGGGCCACTCCTCGCATCGCGTCGCACCCGCTCTCTCTCGCGCACGTCCCCCCGCCCCGTATCTTCGTAGTACTGCCGGGCACGGAGGATGTCCTGTGCCGAGCATGCACGCCCCGGCCTGCCGTTCCCGGTAGGGCGCGGAGTAACGTCGGGGAGTCGTGGTGGAGCCCGGAACCAGACGGAAGCCGCCGAACGGGAACAGCGAAAGGCACGAGGTGACGGACTCTATGGCCGACATTGCACGCGTCGGAGTGGTGGGCTGCGGCCAGATGGGCGCGGGCATCGCGGAGGTGTGCGCCCGCAGCGGCCTCGACGTCAAGGTGGCCGAGACGACCGGCGAGGCGCTGGAGATCGGCCGCACCCGGCTCCACAACTCCCTGTCCAAGGCCGCCCAGCGGGGCAAGATCACCGCCGAGGAGCGGGACGAGACCCTGGGCCGGCTGAGCTTCACGACGGACCTCGGCGAGTTCGCCGACCGCGACCTCGTCATCGAGGCCGTCGTGGAGAACGAGCAGGTCAAGACCGAGATCTTCCAGGTGCTCGACCAGGTGGTGACCCGCCCGGACGCGATCCTGGCGTCCAACACCTCCTCGATCCCGCTGGTGAAGCTGGCCGTCGCGACCTCCCGCCCGGACCATGTCATCGGCATCCACTTCTTCAACCCGGCGCCGGTGCAGAAGCTCGTCGAGCTGATCCCCGCGCTGACCACGTCGGACGAGACGGTCAAGCGCTCGGAGGCCGTGGTCCAGGACATACTGGGCAAGCACCCGATCCGCGCCCAGGACCGCTCGGGCTTCGTCGTCAACGCCCTGCTGATCCCGTACCTGCTCTCCGCGATCCGGATGTTCGAGTCGGGCATCGCCAGCCGCGAGGACATCGACAACGGCATGGAGATGGGCTGCGCCCACCCGATGGGCCCGCTCAAGCTGGCGGACCTCATCGGCCTGGACACCGTCGCCTCGGTCGCCGACTCGATGTACGCCGAGTACAAGGAGCCGCTGTACGCCGCTCCCCCGCTGCTCCAGCGCATGGTGGACGCGGGCCGGCTCGGCCGCAAGACGGGCTCGGGGTTCTACCCGTACGCCTGACGGCCCGTCGGCGGGTCCGGCGCTCATGCGGCCGGGCCCGTCGTGGGCACGTTCTCCCAGGTCAGGGCCTGCGCGCGGCCCGGAAGAACCTCGGCTGCCACTGCCGATCCGCCGTCGTACCGACCCGCTATCGAGCGGCGGTGCGAATGCGCGGGCCCGAAGCACTGGGCCTTTCAGCGCTGTCGCGGGCTTCCGTGCTCGTACTGCGAAAACTCCCTCGGAAGTCCCTCCGACAGAGCTGAAAGTCCCTGAAACGTCCCTGCGACCCGTACCTGGGACCTACGCATTGCGAGCCCGCTAGGGATCATGCCGGGCTGTGCCGCGTGATCGTGTCAGATCCCGTTTTCCCAGATCAGAGCACGTGTGGCGGTCCCGCTGCTCGCGTCCCATGCTGCACCGTCCAAAGGCGTCCGCGCTCCCCTTGCGCTCCCCTGGTCGCCTCCCGTACCACTACAGTCCCGGACAGCGACCCTCAGCGGCTGCCCACAGCTCTCTTGTCGGCATCGAACAATGCGAGCCGGGGGTCTCGGGGCCTCCGCTTCAGTGTCTCCAAGGGAGGCACCCGCCGCCACACGGTGGGACCGCGACAACAACCTCGCCGCGCAGCTGCGCACCGGCGGAGCCCTCCGCACGATGGCCACCCGGCGCAACCTCACCATCGGAGCCCCTCCGGGCAGCACGTGAAGCCCATCGTTGCCGGTCCTCGCACTGCGCCGGTACGACCACTGACCCCACTCGTGTCAGTCCGCACCTCTATGGTGGTAAGTGATGGTTCTGTAACCGGGGGAGGCTGGGGCGTAATGGCCACGAAGGGCTGGAGTGGCCTTTCGGATGTGGTCCGGCGCGGGAAACTGCGGCGTCGGGTTTCCGGCGTGGGCGTCCGCAAGTTCGGGGCCACCCGCTTCGACGTGGAATTGCTTGAGGCCGTCGACGCCGCCAGCGCACGGGAAGTGCCGCTGGCCTTGGTCATTCCCCTCCCAGCCGCCGATACCCCGATCGCGCTCGGCGCCGCCAGCCTGGTAGCGCAGATCGTTCGAACCAGCAGTCTCGATGTGACCGCGACGGTCGTCTCCAAGCGGCTATCGCAGCGTGCCGCGTACGACCAGCTGTACATCGATAGTCATCGGCTGTCCGATTTCATCCCCCGGGCGCGGCTTACGGCCGACGGCGAGGTCGAGGTCGTCGGTGGTCCCGTCCGTGACCGGGCCGGCCGGCTGATCCTCACATCGGATATGGACCGGGTGAGCGGCCATGGAGCGCTGGTAGTCGACGGGACGGCGGCTGATGTGGGCGATCTGGAGCCGCGCCTGCGCCGGTGTCGTGACCTGGTCTACATCACCGACACGCCGTTCGACTCGAATCTGGATGCGATCCGCGAAGCGGGTGGTGTCGTGTGGGCGTTCGACCCGCCATCGTTCAGGGATCTGGCGGCGCCCTTCAATCCGAGTGAGGCGACAGGCGAGTTCGCGGCTTCCTCGGAGTTGCTGCATGCCACTGCTATGGCCGCGCGTGTCGTGCGAGCGCCGGAGGCCGCGGCCTCGCTTGATCAGGCATTGAGTGGCACGTGGAAGGCTCTAGGACGGCTCGCCGCCGTGACCAGCGGGTCGGAGAACCTCGCGATGACGCACGCGGTTCGCTGGGCGTGGGGAGTCCTTTCCACGTTCAGCCTGTCAGTCACCACTCCTGCCTCCTACGACGCCTGTGTCCGACGAGGACCGTTCTCTGTCTTGCTGGGGGATGCCACCAGCCACGCGCGGGCGGTATCGCGCCAGAGTGCGGGGGCGACCCGGGATGCCTGGGCGATGGTCGCCGACGGGTTCGCCGACATCTACGAGGCCGCCCGGGAGCGCCCGAAGTTCGCTCTCGTACAGGACTGGGTCCGTGAGGAGGCCAGGCAGCGTGGGACCGGGGTGGTCGTCACGCGCAACCAGGCCGCAGTGGCGGCGCTGACGGCCGACTTGGACGAGTCGCCGCTGGTCCCGCACGGTTGGGCGGAGCGGATCCGGGTGGTTTCCGTCCGTGACCTCGCCTGCGGGCGGGTCTCCGGTCTGCCAGTGTCGTCGATGCTGATCACAGGCCCGCTGCCGCGTGCCCATGCCAGTTTGCTGGCCGCTCCAGCGGCGACGAGGCTGCTGGTCACAGCCGCTGGGGAATGGGAGGCCGGGCGGGCGGCGCGGCAGGCGAGAACCACATTCCTGGCACTGGCCGAGTTGCGCGCGAAAACCGCGACGGAGAGCGCCGTGCGGCTCGGGACCCACCCGATCGTGGTCCGTCCGATCGATCCGGACGTCGTCGTCCGGTTGGACACCACCGTAGTCAAGGCCGCCGACGTGGCGCGGGACGTGAACGACTCGCCGTGGGAGCCGTTTGGTCTCGACGTTCTGAAGGTCCTGGCCAGGACTGGGGCGGTCGCTTCCGACGCGGCGGAGACCCCGCCGCCGGCGCGCGGCGGTGACGGTGACTCCACGGCCCGAGTAGACGCGATCACCGTGGAGTTCGCCGACGGCCGCGCGATGCTGATGGACCCCAACGACGTGGTCTATCGCAAGCGGCAGAAGAACACGCGCCAGGTCGCGGCCAAATCCCTTCAGGTCGGTGATGTCGTCGCGCTCGTCGACGCCGCCGCGCGTAGGAACCTGTTCGACTCGATCATCGATGTCCTGTCGGAACTGCCCACGTACGCGCCGCTCGCCGCGCTGATCGCGTTCTGGCACGAGCGGGTCGCACGCGTCTCCTCCAGCGGTTGGACCTACCGGGAGATACTCGCGGCGATGCGAGGCAACGCCGATCCGACGACAATCACGAGCGAGCAGACCATCGGGACATGGGTCCGCGGGAACTCCGAAGGCCCGGAGGACGCGGATGACGTCAGACGCTTCGCGGAGGCGGTCCGCGACACCGAGTTGCTCCGCCGTGCGGGCCCGGTAGGTAAGGCGCTCTGCACTAACCGCACCATCCACCGGACGGTTGGGCGCTGGCTGTCCGGGCAGATCACCGGCGCGCGCATGGACGACCACGACGCGCTGATCGACCCGGCCCTCGGGATCCACGTCGCCGACCTCCTAGAGGCCGTGACCTTGCACCGGGTCACGGCTGTCCAGGCGAAGCCAGTGCGCGTGCCAGCCAGCGCGATCGGCGTCCTCATGGAGCAATCCGCTATCCCGGCGCTGACGACCCCTCAGCTAGCGAGGGGAGAGCGCTCGCTCATTTGAGCAGATAGGGCTCGGCGTATGTGGCCTGACCCACCCCACGCCTCTAGGCGGGCGACGAAGTCCCCTCCCGAGGCACCTTCCATGTCCTTCGTATCACTGGGACGGAGCGAGAGACGATGGCCACCAAACCGGCGGCACCCTCAAACGGCACGACTGCTTTGAACTTCGAGGCGAAGATCCGCGACGCGCTGCTCGCCTCGCTCGAACGGCATATCCTCACCGAGGCAGCTGGCGGGCAACTGCCCGCCCGAGTTCGCCTCACCGACGCGCAGAGGCGCGCGATCTGGCTCGGACAGCTGTCCAGCGAACCGCAGTTGACCGTCGATCGCGCCAAGGGCCTCAGCGGCGATCGCCTGGTCCCGGCGGCCCAGGGCTTCTCATTCCGGCTCGCCGGGTCGGCTCCCGCCGAGATCGACGTCGAGGTCAGCTTCGCGGTGTATATCGCGCTGCACGCCTCCCATGCCGAGCAGCACGCGTTCACAAACGCAGTCATAGACAACATCGACACCTCTGCGGCCGCCAAGGCCGCCGCCCAGGTCGGAGGGAAGACACCCGGACGCCGACTGGCCGCGGTGTGGATGAAGGTGCCCGTCGGACCGGTCAATGTGCGCGTGGAGATCCACGACGGGGCACGCGGGTCGAAGCGCTTCGGCGCCCAGGCCATCGCGGACGCGATTCGAGCCGCTGTGCGTACGGCCGCAGGTAGCAAGCCCTTCCGCCCCCGGCGCACGGCGTCACCAGCCGGATCCCTGCCGCGCGACCCCGATATGGCCGACGACGCGGCATGGGCGTCGTACTGCGCCAATAACCTGATTGCTGCGGCCGACGCGGCCCTCCCCCAGTTCGCCGCCGCGCTCGACGTCGATGTCTTGGCGACCGAGGCAGGACGCGACGTCCTGATCACCCTCGTGAACACCACTCCGCCCGAGGATGCCCAGTTCGCCGACCAGTCGCGCACTGTCCCCTTTGGCCGGCAACATCTGGACACCCGGCTGTACGAAGCCCGAGTCGCGGCGCGCACCAACGCGGCCCTGGCCCCATACACCCTGGAACAGGTGGCGAACTCCCACCGCTACGACCGCACCGTGCCCGCCTTCGGCCAGGCCTCCCCGGTGGTCGCGGCAACCGACCCCGCCACTGGCATGACGACGTTCGAGACTGGTTATGGGGCGACGGCCCTGACCCAGCGCCCACACCCCCGGACAACCTCTGGCAAGGGCGAGACCATCGACGCCAGATTCGACGCTGTGATCGCCGACCCGGTCGGGGCGGTCACCGCGATCGTCGACGCCCATGCCGCGTGGGTGGCCGAGCACTGGTCCGACGCCGCCCTGACGGCGCGCGCGACAGCTCGAGGCTGGAGCGACGAAGCCATCGCGGAGGCCAAGAGGGATGCTGACACCGCCCGGGACGAGGTCGAGTGGATCCGCAGCGGCGTCCGCGCCATCGAGCGCGACAAGGTGCTGTGTGAAGCTTTCGTCCTCGCCAACCGGGCCATGAAGATGGTAGGCGCGAGCAAGGGCTACGACTCGTGGCGCCTGTTCCAGATCGCGTGGATGGTCGGCTGCCTGCCGGCCGTCGCGGACCCAGAAGCCGACCCCAACGTGCAGATCGAGACCGTGCAGACCGGCGGCGGCAAGTCCGAGGCCTACCTCGGTGTCATGCTCATTCACCTGTTCCACGCCCGCCTCACGGGGGGAACGGCCGGTGTGAACGTCTGGGCGCGTTTCCCTTTGCGGCTGCTGTCCACCCAGCAGACGGCTCGCTTCGCCGAAGCCGTGTTCGCAGCCGAGGTCCTACGCCGAGACGATCCGCGGATCAGTGCCGGAGATCCGTTCGGCGTCGGCTTCTTCGTCGGTAGCACCAACACGCCCAACCGCATCTACGCGGCCAACAGTCGGTTCTCGAACGGCGTCGACCCGCACTCACCGAAACTCGCCGAACGCTGCCGCGTCCTCGAGCACTGCCCAGCTTGCGACCCGTCCGGCAGCGGCCGCAAGGTCCTCGTCCAGTTCGACGAGGCCAGTTGGACCATGCGGCACACGTGCCAGAACCCCGCGTGTCCGCTCTCCGGAGTACTGCCAATCTGGGTCGTCGACGACGACATCTACCGAAACGCCCCCTCCGTACTCGTCGGCACTGTCGACCGGCTCGCTCAGATCGCCCAGAACAAGGCGTTCCAGATCATCTTCGGCCAGGCGCAGTCCCGATGTCCTCACCACGGATATACACCGGACCCGACCTACTGTGCCGTTTTCGGCTGCAAGGCCCCACGCGCGCCTATCCCTCCCGGGTTCGGATCCCTTCGCTGCGAGATCGCCGACGAGCTACACCTCCTGGAGGAGAGTCTGGGCGCCCTCGACGGCATGTACGAGACGCTCCTGCAGCGGATCGGTACCAGGCTCGGCAACCGGCCCCTCCACATCGTGGCCGCGACCGCCACCCTCGAGGGCTACGAGAACCAGGTGCTCCATCTCTACCAACGCTCGGCCCGCCGTTTCCCCGCCCCTGGTCCTGACGCCGGCGAGACGTTCTTCTCCTACACCGACTCTGAGGATCCCTTGCGCCGCTACGTCGGAGTACGGCCGCGCGGCATCACCATGGTCACCGCCGCCGCAGAGGTGACCCGTATGTACGCCGCATGGCTAGAGCGATCCATCGCGAACCCCGCCTCAGCGGCCGCCGACGCCGGACTCAACCACGCCGAGCCGTACGTCCTCACGGTGGTGGAGAAGGCGCTTCTCGACGACTACGCGGTCCTACTTGGGTACTGCCTACGCAACGAGGACCTCTCCTCGTACACGCGCGACGATCGCGTCAGGTCCCTCCTCGAGACCAACGACAACCTCGCGATCATCTCCGGCAGCGCCGAGCCCGCCGCTGTCCGCGAAGCGGTCCGCCGACTCGGTGCTCCACCGAAGGACCCCAGCCGCCGCATCCGGCTCATCGCCGCCACGAGAGCGATCGGCCACGGCTTCGACTCGCCGCGTCTAGGCATCATGGTCCTCATGGGCACGCCCACCCAGGCGGCGGAAGTCATCCAGGCCACGGCCCGGGTCGGACGCACGCACCCCGGCTTGATCGTGCACGTGTTCAATCCGTCACGGGACCGCGATGCGTCCGTCTTCCGCTACTACACGGCGTGGATCACCTATCTCGACCGGCTCGTGCACAAGGTACCGGTCAACCGCGAGTCGCTGCCCGTACTCCGCCGGGTGCTCTCTGGAGCTCTCATGGCCTGGACACTCCAGGTCTACGAGGTCGCATGGACCAAGTCGGGCAAAGGTCGGTACGCCCTCAGCAAGTCCGACCAGTTCCGCAAGGCTCTCGACGCGGCATTCCTCGATCGGGCTCGCCTGATCGAGGATCTGTCGGCTGGCCTCGGCCTCAACCCGGCTAACCATTACCACGACATGCACCGCGCGGAGATCGTGCGGTACGTCGACGAGATGATGTCCGTCCTGACCGTGTCCGGGGAGTCCAACACGAGGACGGCTGACCTCCTGGATCCGTCGGTCCCGCGCTCGCTGCGCGACATCGAGGCACCGATCACCATCCATGGAAACGTGTGAGGAGCGCTCCATGACCTATGACACGTTGACCCGCACCGCCACTCAGGCGCTCTGGAATCACATGCCAGGCCAGCCGTACAACTGGGGCAATCAGGTGTCCGTCATCGGCGAGCCGCCCCGACACGCCTCACCCCTCGATGTCCCGGAAGCATGGCTCGCCCCGCAGTTGAAGCGACTGATCCGGCCTTTCGCCCAGCAGCATTCCGGAATCCCAAACTCTGGCCCGGAACTCGACATCATCGAGCGTGGTCAATACAGCCTCGTCGAGGCCCACGACCTGCAAGCGTCACGCTTCCCAAACACATTCATCTGCCGCGAGTGCGGACACCTAAGCACCGTCAATCCCACCAGCCCGGCGCCAACTTGCCCCTCCGGACACGGCCTCAAGCCCCAGTTCCAGTTCGCCGAGGCGCATAACTGCGGCCTTCTCCGCGAGATCCGGGCTCCCCGATGCGCCAACAACTGCTCCGGGCCCATGCTCCTGCGGAACTGGCGCGTGCTGGACACGCGCCAGTGGGTGTGGCAATGCGGCAAGTGTGGCACGCGTGCAGAGCGACGGGCGGTCTACTGCCCCGACTGCAAGATCGGTCCCACATCCGTGCTGCGCGTGCCACAAACCTCCCTCCACTATCCGCAGTCGCTGACCGTGATCAATCCGCCCACACGATCCGAGTACACCGGCCTGAAGGGCGACGCGATCGGCGTCGCCGCCGTCGGACAACTGATCGGAGCGGTTGCCCCGGGCCTCGACGCGCTCCGCGCTGCGACCAGCGGAGGCGGGGGTGACGACAAACTGGCACAGGCCAAGGCGACCTGCGAGGCACTCGGGATCCACCCCGACGACCCTTTGTACGAGTCGATGATGGACAAGGCCCGTCAGGCCGCCGTGTCCGTAGGCGGATGGCAGAAGGAGGTCGAGTCTCTGGCGCTCCCCCCAGAGACACTGGAGGTCATCGGCGACGAGGCGTTCTCCCTCACCCGCGCCGCAGCGGCGCCGTCACTCAACGTCGATGCCCTACTGCGGAAACCCCCGTCGGCCGATCTGATCACCACCTACGGCGAGTACCGCGCGCTGTTCGACCGATACAAGCTGGCCGACGTTACCCTGCTGCGCGAACTTCCGATCGCGAACGTCGTCGCCGGCTACACGCGAATCTCGGCCCACGCCGTCCAGCAGACACGCGCCGGCGACAAGGGCACGTGGTTCAAGTACTTCCCAGCGTCCAACAGCAAGTACCCGATGTACGGCAAGCGGACCGAGACGGAGGGTTTGCTCGTCCGCGTAAAGCCGCTGGAAGTGATCCGCTGGCTAGTCGACTCTGGAGTCGTTCCCGACCCCAAGGTCACGGACGAGTCGAACGCGTACAAGTGGCTGCTGCGGGTCCGAGAACCGGTCGTTGATATGTTCAATGCCCCGGAGCAGCGGATCACCCGCAGCGTCCTCGGGCTGCTCCACTCGATGTCCCATCGGTTCATGAAGGCAATCGCCGCCCGGTGCGGACTCAATATCGACTCGCTCGCCGAGTACCTCTTCCCGTCAGCACTGGCATTCCTCGTGTACGCCAACACGCGCAGCGACTTCACGCTGGGCGGCATCGAGCACGTATATCGCTACGACCTCGCCGACGCGTTGTCCGAGCTCGCCGCCGATCCTCGGTGCGTCTTCGACCCGCCGTGCCGCCGCTCCTTCGGAGGTGCCTGCGCGGCCTGCTTGCACACCAGCGAAATCTCGTGCGAGCGGTTCAACACGGTTCTGGACCGCAACCTCCTGTTCGGAACCCTGCCTGCTGTAGACGGCACAGCTCCCGACCGGACATCTGACGAAATCACGTGGCAGGCGTTCTGGACTCCGTGAGCGCCTCTGCCGTTATCGTCTGGTGAAGGCCCCGTGATTTCCTTAACAAGAAGGGTCACCTGCCGTTCCGCCCCGGCCGAGGACCGCGCCGCCGGTTCGTCGCGCATCTTGATCCGCCAGTGCTCGTGGACGGACACGGCCCGGTCGAACAGGCCGATGACCTCGTCCAGTACACCGGCGCCCCTGAGCGAAGCGTCTTCCGGAGGTTAGTCGATGAGGGTAGGTTGCGATTGGCCACGGCCGCCGCCCGCCACTCCAAGGTAGTCGGGGTTGGGGACCATCTCGCGATGGAGGTACCGCAGGTCGGCTCCACAACGCAGGGCGAGCCGTTCCTGGCGCGTACGCTCGGCCGTGGAGACAGTCTCACCGTTGCGGGTCGTGATGACGATCGCGGGCCGTTCCGCCGAGTCGATGGCCTCGTTCAGCGCGGCCCAGACGAGGTCACGAAAGGTTCCGGCGCGGCCCCAGCAGATGTATCGAGTGGCGTCGCCGGCAATGGCATAGCAGTGGTTCGGCTTCTCCCCAACCGAATCGGGCTTCATCACCCAGCCGCTGCCACATGCCGCACGAACGATTTCCTCCGGACCCTGGAACCGATTCACCGCATAGCGGACATAGTTCCCGATCCCCTCCTGCGCTCGAGCGTACTCCTTCATGGGAACGTCCTTGATCCAGACCCTGGCGTCCTTCTCCGGCCCGTAGGCGAGCAGGACTCCGCCAACCTTGGGGTCCTCGATCCATCGCCGGTACTGGTTCGTCTTCTCGGTGTTACTCAAGAACTCCCAGTCCATGTCGTTGGCCTGCTGGTAGATCTCGATGAGAAGACGCTCGCGAATGGGTGCGGGCAGCTGCTGCAAGGCCACGGTGATTACTCCTGGGGGGCGCGGGTGGCGGGGAACTGGAGTCGGTGCTCGTCGTACGCGGTCTCAAGACTGGCCGCGTCCTTAATCCACTCGTCCATGAGGGTGGCCACCTTCTGGTCACTGAAGTCGATGTTCGACGGGGTGATCTTCGCCAAAGTCTCGATCTCGCCGTCCCCGTCGAGCGCCCGTTTGAGCTTGAGCGCGGCAGCGATGCGGCGGAGGTCGCTGACGAAGTCCAACACCGTGACCCGCTCCTTCCCTTCGCGCAGGCGGAGGCCTCGCCCAAGCTGCTGAACGAAGATGCGGCGGGAGTGAGTGACTCGCGCGAAGCAGAGGATGTTCACATCTGGCACATCGACGCCCTCGTTGAGGATGTCGATCGCCGTCAGAATGGGCACTTCGCCGGCCCGGAAGGCGAGTAGGCGGTTCTGCCGCTCCCTCTTGGCGAGTCCCGCGTGGATGGCGAGGGCACCTGACCAAAGGGGGGTGCGCCGCAGCATGTCAGCGAGCCGCTCGGCGTGTTCGATAGTGCGACAGAAAACGATGGCCCGGGGATTGCGCGTGCCGGCCCATGCGGTGGCCAGTTCGTCGCGGATGGCTTCATCCCGCTGCGGCAGGAAGAGCTTGGCGTTGAGTTCCGCCAGTCCGTACGAGTGGTTACTGGCCTCGCGGACGATGTCCCAGTCGATGTCGTCGACGAACAGGCGGTAGTCGACCTGAGCGAGGTAGCCGCGCCGCATACCCTCCTCGATCCCCAGGCTGAAGCTGGGGGCGCCGAGCTGATGGGTGATGTCGTGCTTGTCGCCGCGCCATGGGGTCGCTGTGACGCCCAGGTGCCTTGCCGAGCTGAGGAGTTCCAGAAGCTCGTCGTACTGGCCTTCCTCACCCACGTGGTGGGCTTCGTCGATCATAACGAGTCCTGGGCGGTATCCGAATCGCGCGGCCGACAGCGCCGAGCCGACCGTCGCGCAGGTGAGGCCGGAGAGATCGTCCGGGCGGGTGTCACCCGTGAGGAGCCGCGTCGGGACATCTTTGGGTAGGTGTCGCCAGAGCGCCCGCTCTAGTTGCTGGACGAGGTCTTTCGCGTGCGCGACGACCAGGACCTGGTCCTGGGGAGCTCGTCGCAGGTGCGCCGCGATCACCTCGCCTCCGACGACCGTTTTGCCCAGGCCGGTAGCCAACACTAGGAGCGCGCGACCCGAGGCATCGAGATCGGCAGCCAGTGCCTGGAGTGCCTCGGTCTGGTACGGCCGTGGCGTCACTCGCCCGAAGCGGGGCGGTACCCGGTCGAAGCTGGTCGTCAGGTCCGTTCCGCCCCACAGGAGGATCCCGGGGCCTAGGCGTGCCAGGTTCGCCACCCGCTTCCGAGCCTCCGGGCTGAAGCGAGTGTTGGTGACGACGACGGCTTTGTGGGCGCGATAGTGATCCCGAGCGCGAGCAACCTCGTCCACCGCGTCGGCGCCTACGGCTCCGTGTCGCTTCCACTTGCACTGGATCACCCAGGTCTCGCCCTTATGGAGGGCAAGGATGTCGCCTCCCTCGTCACCGGAGCCGTCGATGTTGGACACATCGGAGAAGCCCAGGTGCCACAGGAGTCGTTCAATGCGGCGAGGGAACTGCAGTGGGCCGGAGTCCAGCAGGGAGGCGGCGTCGAGGAATCGCATTCCGCTCTCCCTATGTGTTGTCGGCGAGGTCGCGCGCGATGAGTCTGCAGCTGATCCTGATCCGGGCCAGCTCCTCCACGTCTAGGCGTGGACGGTGCTGTTCCAGTAGCGCGAGGTCCCCCAGGGGGTTGATCAGTCGTTCCACGACGAGCGCTCGGGCGCCGGGATCGCTCAGAGCGATGTACCCGCGCTTGAAGACGCACCCGTCGAGGAAAGTCTCCGGGGAATCCTGGATGATACGGATGACCGCACTGGCCGGGACATAGCGGATGAACTCACCGCTGGAGATCGCGTCGTTCCAAGGGGACGCTCCGCCAGCCTCGACCGCGAACCGGCGCTCGGCGTCAGCTCGTTCATCCTTCGTGAGCAGCAGCCAGTGCACCGCTGGGTTCGCCGAAACGGGCGCCACCATCGCCATGCGCACCTGCTCCAGAAGCCTCTCGGATTCTTCCGCCGTCGCCGCCGGCGTCAGCCGAGGACTGGAGGTGTGGCTCTTGAGCTGCGCCACGATCTCACTCAAGGGCATCGACACGATGTTCGCCCGTACCCGCATGAACTCCGCGACCTCGACGAGCGCCAGGTCACGCATGTCCGCCCCATGTTCACGGAAGAGCGAGTGGCCAGTGTCGACGAATACATCCAGGTGCGGGGCTCGGACCATCGAGACGATCACAGGTGCCGGCCGCTCATCCTTGGTGACGAGGCCCTGTCCGCGGACCGCCCAGGCCGTCAGATCCACGCGGCCCAATTCTTCAAGGTAGTACGGGCCTGTCAGGTCCACGATGGGGTCGGCGTTGTCCCGGTATCGCTGGAGCCGCTGATCCAGCGTCTCCGCCGGTGCGACCTCGTCCTCAGGCGGTTCTTGACCAGCCGTGGTCGTGCCTGCCGCGCCCGGCGCCGTACCGCCTTCCGGCTCGTCATCCGGGTCGAGGAGCCCAGCCCCGAACCCGGGGAGGATGTCGTCGTTCTCCGGCTGAGGGTCCGCCACTATCGGGTTGTCGTGCTGGTAGGCGGCTCGGTACCACACCTCGTCGGTCTGGTACTCATAGCCGTCCATCCGCATCAACCCGGCCCACTTAGCCGCCGTCTCGTGGAGAGCGTTACGTCCATCGCCGGGGATCAGGTAGTTGAGCCCCGGGTCCTGGCGACGGAAACCCGCGTAGAGCAGGGCGAGAGGGCTGCGATTCTCTGGCAGTCCAAGGCTCTTGGCGATCTTAGGGCGCAGGGGACTGGTTCCGCGGACCTCGCGCAGGACTTGACGCCATTCGGCTGTCTCGAACTCGAAGGCGGTCTTCTGATAGTTCGGAGTGACGTGATCGCAATGGATCTCACCGACGATCCGGCCCATCTGCACGGCTCCGGAGTCAATGGGGTACTCCAGCTCCGCCTCGGCGATGCCGTCCTCGTCCTCCCAGTAGAAGACACGCTTGTCCTTGAGCATGATCTTGCGCCCGTTACGGAGGAAGTCCAGCCCGTAGTCGGTGCGGTGGAGGTAGCGCTGGATCCCGATCCAGCCCCAGATCTTGCGCTCCCGCAGTTCCAGGCGGCCCTGGCCGCATTCCTCGCAGTGCTCCGCGTCGGCGGTGCTCCAGTGTCCGCACGCCATGCACGCCTTCTTGGGGCTCAGCGTACGGTCGATCCTCTGTACGGCATGGATCTCCACGCCCTGGCGGGTGACGGTCCGCTTCTCATCCCAGACACAGGGCAGGCGCGGCCTGACCTTCTTGCCGTTGAGCGTGAGCAGGAAACCCTTCTCCGCCAGCAGGTAGCTGTAGACGTCTCCGAGCTTCTCCCGGATCACGGTCTGCGTCTGAGGACGGCAGAGCGTGGCGTACTGCTCCTGCTTGAGCTCGCTGATCGTGACCGTCGTGCCGTGCTCGTCATGATTGGCCTTGGGCACCAAGCGGTACGGCGCCTGGTACTTGGAGGAGTTGGCGATCCGCGCTAGATCCAGGGTCACCTCGATCCAGTCCGGATCGCCCGCACGGCTGGTACGTACCGTGGTTCGCCGACCGAGCCGGGCCGTACTGATGTTGAAGCCCATGCCGAACAGGCCGAGGGAACCATGTCGACCGTTGCTCGTCCAGCCCGCGCTGATGGCGTTGGTGACGGCCTCCAGGCTCATGCCCCGGCCGTTGTCCTGCACCTTGATCTCAGCTGTCGCACGCTGCGAGTTCGCCGGGGGGAGCGAGACCGCGACCGAGGGCCGGTCCACCGTTCCGCCGGCCGCCTGGAACTCGTCGAAGGAGTTGTCGATCAACTCGGCCAGGCACTGCCAGTGAGAGAACTCGATGTCGCCCAGCACACCCAGGATGCGCGGGTGTGGCGTGACGTTGATGTACTGGCTCTCGGTCACTGTCGGCCCCCGTCTTCGTCGTAAACAGTTGCGTGGCCGGCGGACGCGAAGCGCGCCCACCAGTGTCTAGGCGCCCCCGCCGGCCCCGGTCCCGGTCCATCCACCAGCATGGCGTCAACCCTAATGGGCGGCACCAGTACCTGCGGGACATAGATCTCGAAACCCCTGCTGGAACCGCTCCGCACCCTGCCCAGGGGGGCGCTCCCGCGGTTCACCGCGTGCGAAACTCGCCTCATGATCCGGGAACCCGCGCAAGTCACCATCGATGCGAGCGACCGGGTGCAGATCCCCTTGGGGATTCTCGCCGAGGCAGGTCTCGACACGGGGAGTGCCGTCCTCGCGTACAGCGATGGCGACGGCCGCATCGTTCTACGCAGGTTGACCGACGCCATCGACGACCTACTGCATGGCGAGCAGCTGTAACCACAGCTAGCCGGTCGCACGGCGGACCGCTGAGATGACCCGTCGTGCCACCTCCTCCGGTGCTTCGTGCTCCCAGGCCCGGATGACCGTCCAGCCCGCTTCCTCCAGGATCCGGTTCGTCTCGGCGTCCCGCCGCTGGTTCTCGGCGAACTTCTCCGCCCAGAACTCCCTGTTCTTCGTCGCTGGTCGATGATGCTCCGGACAGACGTGCCAGAAACAGCCGTCGACGAAGACCGCGACTCGTGCCTTCGGGAACAGCACGTCCGCGCTACGCCGGAGGCCCTGGATCGGCGGTGCGTTGACCCGGTAGCGAAGCCCCTCCTTGAAGAGGAGGGACCTGAGGACCTTCTCGGGCTTCGTGTCCCTTCCGCGGTTGCCCTTCATGGACGCACGGACCGCCGGCGTCGAGGCTGTGGAGCCTTCGGGCAAGGTCTCCTCCCTCAAGAGGCCCTTAGCCCAGGCCAGCCGCCACCCCTCAGCGAGGTTGGCCTCACGAGTGTCGTGTTCGACCTCACCCAGGTAGCGCTCCGGGGACTTCCTCCCGTCGCCCCAGCGCAGTGACGCACGGATGCGCCGAGTCTTGGGCAGGACCCTCAATGAGACCGAGGCGTGAGCCACGCGGCCGTCACCCAGGTCGACCTCACGCCGATGGCGACCGCCCGCCGCTTTGTCCTGTTCAGCGGACAGGGCCTTCCGAGTCCTCCCCGACCGCCCTTTCCAGGCGCGATCGGGAGGCAACTTATCGTTCCAACGATTCTGAGGTGGCTTCGCCACATCACTCACGTCCTTGGCCCCGACGCCGTATCGAGGGCCTTGGCCACCGCATTGGCGAATACCGCGCCGAGCTTCACCGGGACCGCGTTGCCGAGCTGCCGCATCTTCTCCCCGCGGGGTCCTTCGAGCTTCCAGTCGTCGGGGAAAGTCATGACGCGGGCCGTCTCGCGCACAGTCATGTACCTGTGCCTGTAGGTAGTGCCTCCGGGGGTCTCCAGATCATCGGTCAGCATCACGGACTCCCCGCCCGGGACGCCGTGCACGCCGGCCTTCACGGTCTTGGCGGGACGGTCCAGTTCATTGGGCGTGTGGCCCTTGTAGATCCGCGCGTTGGGCCACCCGATGTGATCGGTGAACCCACCGGCGCGATACTCATGGCGGTCAAGCCTGTCCCAGGGGATCTTCGGCAGGGGCTTGCCCTCGTTCTCGTCGATGCCGGCGATGGCGTCCCGGAAGGTGCGCCAGGGCTTCGATTCGTCCGGAGTGAGCGAAACGTCCTTACGGATCCCGGCCCTGGCCCTGGCCGTGGCCAGGACGCGCACGTGATCGGGAACTTCGGGATGGCGCTTCCAGTAGGAGTCGTCGGACTCGTCAAGCATGGACCGGAACAGCGCCTGCTCGGAGTACTGGGGAAGCACGTCCTCATTGAACTGGTCGATGTCGACACCGAGGTCCTCCCGGAAGGCGACGATGATGATGCGGTGCCTGATCTGGGGGACCCCGTAATCGGCGGCGTTAACGCGCGTCATCACCACCTTGTAGCGCTCCGACGGATCGCCGGCAGTCCCGCGCCTGGCCTCGATGAGGGCCTGATCGTGCTCCTGCCAAGGGATCTCGGGATCTCGTAGCTCGAAGGGCATCTCCATCTCGCGCAAGATGTAGTCGAGGTACGGCTTGAACGATGGCCTGAGCAGTCCCACAACGTTCTCGCAGATGACGGCCTTGGGCCGGATCTGGCGCATCGCCTTGAACATCTGCGGGAACATGTTGCGCTTGTCCTCGTCCCCCTTGGCGATCCCGCCCAGGCTGAACGGCTGGCACGGCGGGCCGCCGGCGAGAACGTCGACCCGACCAAGCAGATAGCTCATGTCCAGGTCCTGGACGTCCCCCGCCACCAGCGGCCACGGCTCCCCGGGCTCGGGGATGCGCTCCTCGTCGCCCCGAGGCTTCGCGCCGTTCGCCTCCAGGGTCTGACACGCTCGCGGGGCGAACTCATTGAACAGCAATGGCCGGAAGCCCGCCCCGTGGACCGCCATGGCCAGGCCACCCGCGCCCGCGAACAGCTCGACCCCGGTGCGATCACGCTTTGGCTCTTCTTGCAGTTCAGACATTGCGAAAGCATACCGCGGAAATGGCAACTGGTGTGACCATTGCCGAGAAAATTCACCTCATTCCCGAGTGGCCGAAGATGGACCTCGACGGCGGGGATCCTGATCGATAGGTACGCGAGGCGGCCGGATGACCGCCTCGCATACCCCGCTATCGGAACCCCTGCGGCGACTCACCATGAGCACCGCCAGAGCCACCGCCCTATACGCCGAGCGGCTCACGGGCGCGGCGGCCGGCCACGCCAGGCCGCGAACAGACCCAGCCCAACACTGGTGACCGCGGTGAACGCCTCGGGCCCGGCGAGCATGAAGACGCCCGCCGAGAGCGTGATCAGGATCATCAGCGCGACCAAGTCGAGCACTCGATCGCGGGGCGACGCCTCCCGCACCGACCCTTGCGTGGGGGCAGGCTGAGCGGCGGGGGGCGGGGTGGTCTTCTCGATCTCATTCATGCGCCCAGCACAGCAGCCTCTGCCGCCATGGCTTGCCCCGCACGAACGGACCCGGATAAGCCCGATCGCCGCAGGCCGTCGCCGTACCGCGTGGTACGACGAGCGAACAGGCACTCTGTATGGTGGTGTTCGGTGAAATTCGGTCCTGTTCGGCAACCGGCGTCCTACGCTGAGCCCCACAGACCATCGGGGGGACGTACGTGGCGCATGAGGACGCTTCCGGAGCCGCGTTCGAGCGCGAACTCGCGGACTTCGCCTCCAAGCTCCGGAAGCTTCAAATCGATTGCGGCAACCCCTCCCAGCGCAACATCAGCCGTACAGCGCCCCCTGGACAGTCGCTGTCTCCCTCCGCGATCAGCGAAGCCCTCAACGGAAAGCGTCTGCCCAGCCTCGACTTCATCATCGCCCTCGTCCGGGCGCTACTCACCCTCGCGAGCGACAACCGGTCTCCAGTGGGCCGCAATGATCCGATGGTCGAGTCATGGCGCATGGAGTGGACCCGGCTCGCGAACCTACGTGTCGAGGCCCGACACGCGCCCCCGGCACCCGAGTCGGTGCGGACGCCTGTCGTGGTTGACGCCTGGCCGACCGCGCCGATTCTCGATGCGCCAGTCCATCTGACGAACTCGCCCGCGCCAATAGGTAACAGCCGACGCTTGCGATTTCGTCTCGCGCCACCAGTGCTGCCCCACTCCGGCTTCGTATGGTCAGTGGCCTTCTCCCCGGTCGGCAGCCTGATGGCAACCGCCAGCGCCGCCGGAGTGGTGGCGCTCTGGGACCCCGCCACCCACCAGACCGTCGGCAAGCCCCTGATCGGTGGCGAGAAGACCGTGAGGTCAGTCGCTTTCTCCCCCACTGGCGACCTGCTCGCCACGGCCAGCGATGACGGCGAGGTGCGCCTTTGGGACCCGGCCACCCATGATGAGGTCAAGGCACTCCCGACCGCGAAAGACAAGGCGGTCACAGCGGTGGCGTTCTCCCCCGACGGCAGCCTGCTGGCCACCGCCAGCTTCGACGGCATGGTGCGCCTTTGGGACCCGACGACTCACCGGCCGGTCGACAGGCCCTCGATCGGCCACACCAGACCCGTCACAGCGGTGGCGTTCTCCCCCGACGGCAGCCTGCTGGCCACCGCCAGCTTCGACGGCATGGTGCGCCTTTGGGACCCGACGACTCACCGGCCGGTCGGCAAGCCTTTGATCGGCCACACCGGACCCGTCAGGTCGGTGGCGTTCTCCCCCGACGGCGGCCTGCTCGCCACCGCCAGTGATGACGGCATGGTGCGCCTTTGGGACCCCTCCACTCACCAGACCGTCGGAGCTCCTCTCACCGGCCACACCGGCTCCGCCACGGCCGTGGCGTTCTCCCCCGACGGGAGCCTGCTGGCCACCGCCGACGTCGACGGCATGGTGCGCCTTTGGGACCCCTCCACTCACCAGACCGTCGGAGCTCCTCTCACCGGCCACACCGGTAACGCCACGGCCGTGGCGTTCTCCCCCGACGGCGGCCTGCTCGCCACCGCTGGCTTCGATCACAAGGTGCGACTGTGGGAGGCCCAGGACGCCCTGCCGGCGCCGGTCCCGCCGCAACGTGTGCGACACGGAGAAGACTCACGCGAGAGCCTGATCGCCGAGAACACCGAACTGCGCACTCGACTCGACCTTCTGGCCGCGCGAGGCCTCGCCAGTAGGAGTGTCCTCACCGCGCTAAAGAACGGCGAGGGTATCTCTCTGGCACCTTTGATCGGCCACCGCGACGCGGTCTGGTCCGTGGCGTTCTCCCCCGACGGGACCCAACTCGCCACGGCCAGTGCCGACGATATGGTGCGGTTCTGGGACCCGGCCAACCGGAGATCAGTCGGCAGACCCATCACCAATCACCGTGACTCGGTGAGGGCGGTGGCGTACTCCCCCGACGGCACCCTGATCGCTACGGCGGACCGCAGCGGCGCGGTCCGCTTGTGGGATGCGGCCACCCGAGTACCGGCAGGTAACCCCTTGGTCGACCACTGCGGCCCCATCACGTCGGTAGTCTTCTCACCCACCGGAACCCTGCTAGCCGTCGCCAATGATGGTGGCGCCGTACGGTTGTGGCTGCCGACTACTCAACAGGATGCCGGTGCCCAACTGACTGGCCACCACGGGCTCGTCACTGGTGTCGCTTTCTCCCCCGATGGCAAGTTGATCGCGACTGCCACCGATGCCGGCACAGTGCCGCTGTGGGACTCCGACAGCCACAAGCCGACGGGCGAACTCCTGGGTGGTCACCATGGCTCTATCAGCTCCGTGGCCTTCTCCCCCGACGGCAACCTTATCGCCACCGCTGGTGATGATCACGCGATGCAGCTTTGGGACGCCACTACCCACCAGCCTGTCGGAAAGCCCCTAACCGGCCACAATGATGCCGTCGCGGCCCTGGCTTTCTCCCCAGACGGCAGCCTGGTCGCTACAGCGAGCAACGATCACACTGTGCGCCTCTGGGACCCAGCCACCCATCAGCCCGTCGGAGAGCCTCTCACCGGGCATCACGACGCCGTGACGGCAGTCGCTTTCTCTCCAGATAGCTCCGTGCTCGCCACTGCCAGTGTCGACCGCACCGTTCGGTTGTGGGTGCCTCCTGTGGTGAGCAGTCTCGCCGGATCTCGCGATTGAGCCAACAGAAGCCGGAATAACTGTCGCCCGGCCTCGATTGTTCGTTCGCGGCGATCAAGGTGAGGTGGGGAGGCTCATGAGCAACCTGAAGGTCTTCAGGGTGAGAGGCGGGCAAGCGACGGAGGTACCGGGTGCGGCCGTCGGAGTGGAGGTCGAGCTGCAGCGGTTGATCGAGGCCAACATGGAGGCGATGCTCGGCATCCGTTTCCTGGCCACCGAGTACCGAACCGGCCATCACGGAGGCCGGATCGACTCCCTCGGCCTGGACGAGAACGGCACGCCGGTCATCGTCGAGTACAAGCGGAACCGCGACCAGAACGTCATCAGCCAGGGACTTTCATACCTGTGGTGGCTCCATGACCACCATCACGAATTCGAGAGCCTGACCCGAGAGAAGCTCGGAGACCAGGCTGCCGGGGAGATCGACTGGAGTGCTCCTCGGATCATCTGCGTCGCTGGTGCCTTCACGCGCCACGACACAGTGGCGGTGGAGATGATCGGCCACCGGATCGACCTCGTGACGTACCGGGTCTTCGAGGACGTGCTCACACTGCAGCTCATCGCGTCGGCCGGCGGCACCCGCACCTCTCCGCGGGGCGGGACGTCGGGATCCATACGCGCCGCATCGGTGGCACCGAAGTCGGTCCAGCAGTACCTCGACAAGTCACCCGAGGAACTGAAGGCCCTGTACGCGGACCTCGACGAGCTGCTGCTGTCGCACCAGGACGTGCGCAAGGAGCCACAGCTCCACTACATCGCCTACCGGCGGATCAACAACTTCGCCACGGTGCGTCTGCAGCCGCGCAACCGGCTGCTCGTGGTCAACCTGAAGCTGGATCCAGACACCGTGGAGCTGCACGACGCGTTCTCCCGGGACATGCGCGGCGTGGGGGTCCTGGGGATCCGTGGCGGCGTCGAGGTCCGGATCGGCTCGCCGGAGGACCTCGCACGGGCTACCGAGCTCATCCAGCGGAGCATCGACGCTGGATGACTGCCCGCGCATGGGAAGGGCGGTTGTTCCACCTGTGTGGTGGAACAACCGCCCTCCTCTGCTCTACGCCCGCCTAACGCGTATCCGGCTGTCGCCAAGGACGTCGGCAGCCGCAGCTCGGAAGCCCTTCACCGCCTGGTACAGCAGGTGCTCCCGCTCGGCGGCGAGCGTGGTGTCCGCGGCCTTGCGGGAGGTGTCTTCCGCGTGGGCATCACGCACCATCCGTCGCATGACCTCGGCGAGGTCGTCGGCCGCGTGGGCCACACCGTAGAGCGCCTCCACCACGGAATGCGGACCCTCGAGGATGACAAACTCGGCAGCCCGGTGGACGCCGCGGACATGGGCGGCGAAGCGCTCCATCTTCTCGTCGATGTCCCGCAGGTCCGGCTGGTCCACCCGCAGAGCGTCGCGCACTGCGTCCAGGGCGACATCGCGGTCGTAAACCGCGCCCAGGTAGTTCGCGTAGGCGTCCCTGCGGTGCTGCCGGCGCCACTGGCCGAACTGCGAGCGCGCTGCCGCGCGCCCGGTGACCATCGCGGAGCCGAGGGTGGCAAGTGAGCCTACGGCGGCGCCAAGCAGCGCGGTGAGTCCAGCGTCCATGGCCTCATTCTGCCCACGATCAGGTTCAGTTGAGGTTCGATCAGGAGCAGGCGTGATCGCAACACTCTGATCGAAGCCGTCACTGAGCCACGGTTTCGTTCATGTCCGGAGACCTCCTCTATCAGCGGCACGATCCGTCTAGCTCAAGGCGCCCCTACTCCTCGGGACCAGCGAGAATGAAGTCTTCGCGCCGTGCGGTCTGCTGCATCGTTTCCAGAAGCCGAGCTTCGGCGATGTCGGCGTAGTGCTCCGAGAGTTCGACGCCAACGAACTTGCGGCCCTCGCGCAGAGCGGCGACGCCGGTCGTGCCGGAGCCGGTGAAGGGGTCGAGGACGGTCCCGCCCGGCGGGCAGATCTGCACCAGCTCCTGCATCACCTCCAAGGGCTTCTGCGTGATGTGCACGCGGTCCTTCCGGGGCTGGCTCGCGGTGTAGAGGCCGGGCAGGTACACGGGGTTCCGGTCGGGGTCGACCGGGCCCTTGGTGCCCCAGACGATGTACTCGCAGGACTGCTTGAGCCGGCCCTTCTGCGGTCGGGAGACCGGCTTGTGCCACGAGGCGATGCCGCGCCAGGTCCAGCCGGCGGCCTGGAGCGCGTCGGTGGTGGTAGGCAGTTGCCTCCAGTCGGTGAAGACGAGCGCGGCGCCCGACTCGGCGGTGGCCCGGTAGGACTCGGTGAGCAGGAGGGTGAGCCAGAAGTCGTACGAGCGCTGGTCGCGGTTCTCGCCGGGGAAGTTGGCGAGGTCGTGCTCGGCGTCGCCCGAGGTGTACTTCGCGCGGGCACTGCGGCCGGTTCGTTCGCCGCTGGTTCGGCCACCGCTGTTGTAGGGCGGGTCCGTGATCACGGCATCGACGCTGTTGTCGGGGATGCCGGCGAGCGCGGTCAGCGCGTCGCCTCGGTGCAGGGTGTACGGCATGGTGCGGTTCTCTCTTTCCGCGAGGACGGTCGTGCGGGATTCCGCGTTCCCGAAATACCGCGCACGTCGGCGTGATTCGCTCCCGGAAGCCACAGAAGCAGCTGCCTGAGGAGAGCGATGGGCTGGAGAGTAACCACCGATCCCGGCCGCACCTAATGATGCTCTGCCGCCACATCACGGTCCCCGACTGCCAGACGAGGCGTCGTTTGGTGCGGCCGGAGTTCGTCTCTACAGTCTCGCCGTGTTCGACGGACGGGGCCCTGCTCCTGCCCTGTTGAGCTGTGTTGATGCGTGTTACCTCGTCCAGGTGGCGGCACGGCAGCACTCACGAAGCAGCCTGATATTTCGGTGAGGGGATTCTCCGTGTGGCGTGTGAGATTAAGAGCGCGGCTGGCTGCCGCTCTCCAGTAACGGGGTTCCCAGGGGTCGGGAGTTAGCCGCTCCCGACCCATGGAATCTCTATTCCCTGATCTCAGGTGTTGTGAATTCCCGACCGGTGCGGTGCCGGTGACCTTTTCGACGAGAACGCTGGTGCCGCGCTGCCTACGAGTAAGGAGCTGCTGATGCAGCATGCCCAGGCACGCCCTTCCCCGACGTCCGACTCCTGCGACCTCCGCTCGGCGGACGGCCTGCGGCCGTGAAGGCGGGCGCGGCAATAGTCGGGTCCGTGGCTCTTGGCCCACTACTGCTGATCGCCCCGCTCGCGATGACTCTGGCCGGCGCGAGCAGTGCCCAGGCCGCCTGCGCGAGCGGCGATGCACAGGCTGTGGATACCGTGGCGGTCGCCAAGCAGGTGGAGTCGATCCTCAAAGGCGGCGGCAAGGCCACGGTGTCGGTCCCGGGGCTGGACGATCCCGCAGAGCAGATCCCGAACGCCAAGACGATCCAGGCCACTGGCGTCGCAATGAAGGTGCCGGCGCGAGGACAGGTCGTGGCCCTCGCCACGGCCCTGCAGGAGTCGGGGCTGCGGAATCTGGACTACGGCGACCGGGATTCGCTCGGCCTGTTCCAGCAGCGCCCAAGCCAGGGCTGGGGAACGGCCCAGCAGGTCCGCGATCCGGTGCACGCCTCGACGAGGTTCTACGAGGCTCTACTCAGGGTCCCAGGCTGGCAGTCCATGACCGTCACGCAGGCGGCACAGGCGGTCCAGAAGAGCGGCTTTCCTGACGCCTACGCCAAGTGGGAGCCGCTGGGCACGGCTCTGCAGAAGGCCATCGCCACGTCGCTGTCGGAGGAGTCGAGTTCCGGCGGAGGCGACGAGGGCGAGCAGACGGATGCGGCTCCCAGCGAGTGCGGCACCGGTGAGGACGGGGCCGAATTCGGTCCGATCCCCGCAGGCTCCGTCCCCAAGGACTACAAGATCCCGGCTGATGCGCCCAAGTCGGTCCGCACCGCCATCCGCTGGGGTCTCGGTCAGCTCGGCACTCCGTATCAGTGGGGTGGCGCGTGTACCGATCCGCGCGGCCAGGACCCGATGGGCCGCTGCGACTGCTCGTCCCTGATGCAGATGTCGTACAAGGCCGGAGGCGTCTCGATCTCCCGGACCACGTACACGCAGGTTAAGGAGGGCAAGGCGGTCAGCGTCGATGCCCTCAAGCCGGGCGATCTCCTCTTCACTCGCGGCACGGCCCAAGTCCCGGAACACGTAGGGATGTTCATCGGTGACGGCCTGATTCTGCATGCTCCGCGTACCGGTGACGTGGTCAAGATCTCGACCCTCGCCGACTGGCGGCCGGACGTGCTCGCCGCCCGCCGGATCGTCTGACCGGCCCCCCCTCTCCCCCTCTCACTCCCCCCTTCCGGGCCTTCGCGCGCCCATATTCGTACTGGAGTTCCAATGAAGCTCATTCAGCACGCCCAGATGCTGGCGTACAACCCTGGCGTCACACCGAGCGAGGGCGGCCTGCCCGGCCTCGACGTCCTCAAGAAGGTCATGGGCAGCATCAACCTCTTCGGCATCATCGCCACGGTCGGCGCCCTCGCTATCTCCGCCATCGTCTGGGCCTGGGGCCACCACAGCGGAGGCCACCAGGCCGAGGCCAACGGCAAGAAGGGCACGGTCGTCGCCGCCGGCTGCGCCCTCCTGCTCGGCGCGGCCAACGGCGTCGTCGCGTTCTTCTCGGCGATGGGGACGCAGGTTCACTGATGCCGAAGAATCGTTTCCCTTCCGCCAGGGGGCGGAGGCACGGAGCCCCGTCCTCGGTTCTGCGCCGCGCCTCGATCGGCGGCATCGTCCTCGCTGTCCTGCTGGCCGTCGCCGGTCTGGTCGCGTACGTCACCCGTGCGGAGAGCCCGGCCGCGCCGAAGGCCATCCCCGCGCCGGCGTCCTCTTCGACGTCGCCCTTCCCTGCCGCCACCACGCACGCTGGGATGGCGGTGGTCGCGCCGCCCAGGACGACGGATCCGATCGAGTTCGCCAAGGCCGCCACCAAGGTCCTGTGGACGTACGACACCCGGTCCTTCTCGCAGGCCGAGCACATGGCCGGCCTCAAGCGGTGGATGACCGACGAGAAGAAGTACGCCGACTGGAAGTCCGTCTCGGACCAGGTGCCCAGTCCGGTGCTGTGGTCGCGGATGCACGACAACGGGCAGCACGCCGGCGCCACGGTCGGCGAGGGCCACTTCCCGCAGGCATTCAAGACCGCCCTGGCTCAGGACCCCGGCGCGATCACCGAGGCGTACGTCTACGCCGTCACGGTCACCGGCAAGCAGTCCATCGTCTGGAAGGGCTCCGGTGCCGGCGCCGAGTCCCGCTCGACGACCCTCGCCGTCCAGTGCCGACCGGACCGCGACTGCGCCCTCGTCGGCGTCCTGCCGAAGGTCGCGCCGTGATCGCCCTCAACCTGCGAAAGGAGGCACCCTCATGGGAGCTTGCGACCTTCCTCTGATGAGTACGGTCTGCGACACCGTCGGCGGTGTCGTCGGCGCGACCGGCGAAGCCGTCACCGACGGCATCGGCGCCTGGATCGCCAAGTCGATGGGCGAGATGGCCCAGGCCGCAGCGGATCTGGCGTCGAAGGCCGTCGACCGGACCACGGCCATCGATCTCAACGCCGAGTGGTTCAGGAGCAACTACGAGCTGGTCCTGCCCATCGGCCTCATCCTCACCGTCGGCACGTTCTGCCTCCAGCTCACCCGCGCCGCCTGGCGCCGGGACGAACGCGCCCTCGCACAGGCGGTGTACGGAACAGTGGCCGGCGTCCTGTTCGCGTTTGCCGCCATCGCCTGCACCACCGTCGCGATCACTGTGGTCGACGCGCTCAGCGCCGGCCTGTTCAAGGCGGCCAACAGCTCCGTGGACGACGCGGTACGCCGCATCATCAAGGTCAACGAGCTGGGGGCGATGTACGGCCTGGGCTGGGGCGTCCCCGCCATCGTCGCGCTCGGCTGCGCGGTGGGCGCCTTCCTCTACTGGGCGGTGATGGTAGCCCGCAAGGTCGGCATCCTTGTCCTGGTCACTCTGGCCGTGTTCGCCGGGGCCGGCGGCGGCTGGGAGGTCGCGCGGCGCTGGCGGCGCGGCTGGATCGAGGCGACCAGCACCCTGATCGTCTCCAAGCTCCTGATGACGATCGTGTTCCTGCTGGGTGTCTCCGCCATGGGCAAGACGGACGCGAGCGACGGGCTGAGCGCCCTGTCGGACGCGATCGCGGGCATCGTCGTGATGGTCCTGGTGCTGCTCTGCCCCTACGCCACGTACAAGTTCGTGCACTGGGCGGCCGACGGCGGCGGCCACGACGATCTGCACCGCACCGGTGTCGCCGGCATGGCGGTCGCCGCGGGTGCGGCGAAGACCGCGGGGCAGCTCGCGGTCCAGGCTGGCACGGGAATGCGGGCTCCGCAGGGGCCGGCGAAGGTGCCGGGCCAGGGCTCCGGTGGCGTCGCCTCCGGGATCGATCCGACGGGCGGATCCGGTGGTGAGGCCAAGCCGAAGCAGACCCACTTCCGCTTCGGTGAGGATCCGAGTGCGACCGGCGACAAGGGCCGTGCGCTGATCCGCCGTCCTCCCACGGATGGCGACCGCGGAGTCCCGCTCATCCAGCGCCCAGGTGGGGGCCAGGCAGCTGACTCGACGCCAGCGGTCTCCGGGCCGACGCCACAGGGCGCCTCGGTCTCGGCGCCGCAGGTCACGCACCTGGACCCGCCGGCACCGCGGCGCAGCGGTCCTCCTCCGCAGGGAGGCGCCACCCCACAGCGGTGGATCTATCCCGGGCCAGCGGACCGCTCGGGCTCGTAGCCCGGAGCTGACGGGGTGGGCCGAGGCCCGCCCGGCCCGCCCCGTCTTCCTCTTCTTCTTTCTCCTCATGTTCCAAGGACGGCTTCGCCATGCTCTCTGATGCTTCTCACCCTGACGGTCCGCCGACCGTCAAGTTCCCTCACCGCTCGCGCCGTGGCGTGCTGCTCGGCCTGTCGGCCCCTCAGCTGATCGTCGTCGCGGTCTGCGGACTGCTCCTTCTCGGGGTGCTGCTCACCTCCGGTGTGACCGGAGCGCTCCAGCTCGTACCGCTGTGGGCCGTCGTCCTCGCGGCGGTCTTCATCCGCCACCGCGGACGGGCGCTCGCCGACTGGGCGCCGATCGCGATCCGATACGCGCTCCGGCGCTTCCGGGGGCAGCTGGTCTGGCTCGCCCGGCCGTCCACCCGGCCACGGCGAGAGGGTCTGCTCCACCTGCCCGGCACGGCCGCGTCCCTGCGGGTGGTGTCCTCGCCGGACGGCCGCCTCGGCGCTGTGCACGATCCGCACCACGGCACCCTCACGGCCGTGGTGAAGGTCTCCTCCCGCGCGTTCGCCCTGCTGGACCCGGCCGCGCAGGCGGGCAACGTCTCCGGCTGGGGCCGCACGCTGGCCGCGCTCTCGCGCAGCGGGCACATCGCCCGCGTCCAGGTGCTGGAGCGCACGGTCCCCGACTCCGGCGACGCGCTCAACCGCTACTGGCAGGAGCACGGCAACGCCCAGACCCCGCTCGCCGGTCCGATCTACGGCGACTTGCTGGCCGCCGCAGGCCCCGCCGCCGCCCCGCACGAGGCGTACGTCGCCCTCGCCCTGGACCTCAAGGCCGCCCGCCGCCTGATCAACCAGGCCGGCGGCGGACTCACCGGAGCCTTCGCCGTACTGGCCCAGCTCGCCTCCACCTTCGACCAGTCCGCCCGTACCTCCGGGCTCACACCGAATGGCTGGCTGCCCGCGCGCGAGATCGCCGCCGTGATCCGTACCGCGTACGACCCCAAGGCGTCGGCTGGCCTCGACCGGTGGTCCGACTCGGGCCGTCCGCAGGCCCACCCCGCTGCCGCCGGACCGGTCGTCCTGGTCGAGAAGGCCGACCGTATCCAGACCGACTCGGCCCACCACGCCACGTTCTGGATCGAGAACTGGCCGCGCATCGAGACCAGCCCCGGCTTCCTCCACCAGCTCCTGTTCACCACCGGCGTGCGCCGCACCCTCTCGCTGACCTACGAGCCCAAGGGGCTGGACGCCGCCCTGAAGGACGTACAGCGCAAGAAGGCCACCGTGATCGCGGACGCCGCCGAGCGGGCCCGCAAGGGCCAGGTCGACTCCGAGGAGGACTCGGTCGAGTACGCCGACATCAAGCAGCGCGAGCGCCAGCTCATCGCCGGACACGCCGACGTCGCCCTCACCGGCCTGCTCACCGTGAGCGCGGACACCCGCGAGGAGCTCAACGCCGCCTGCGCCGCCGTCGAGACCGCGGCCGTCGCCGCCCTCATCGACCTGCGCCTGCTGACCTGGCAGCAGGCCGAAGCCTTCACCAACGCCGCTCTGCCGCTCGCTCGCCCGTAGCGCGGCCCAGCACCACCGACCGCGCTCTACCGAAGGGCACCCCATGCCGACCGAGCCCCTGCCCGAACTGGCTTCGGACTTTGTCCCGTTCGCCACCGCCGCGCTCGACTTCCACCGGGCCATCAACATGCCCGTCGCCCCGGTCGCCGCCAGCCGCACCGAACTGGACTCCCTGCACGCCCACCTGGTCGCCCTGTACGGGCTGCTGGACGCGCACACCGCGCGGACCGCCCCGGTGGCCGGCGTCGAGGGCGATCACCTGAGGGCCTGCCGTGTCCGGCTGTGGCAGGCAGCCGAGCACCTCCACGCCGCCTATCACGCGGCCCCGCCGCGAGTCACCGGCCGCCTCCCCACGCGGGAGGCGTGCCGGGCCCGCCTTCCCGAGGGCGCACCCGACCTCACCATGTGCCAGCGCCACCTGGCCACCGCCGCCCGCGTCCGCCGTGACCACACCCCGGCCGACCTGCGCGACCCGTTCACCGGCCTGATCCGCCACTGACCACCGGAGCACCACCGCCATGCCCACCCGAACCACCCGCGCCAGCGCCAGCCCGCTCTTCGTCCCCCGCAAGACCGACCGCCGCACGGCCCGCGCCGCACGCGACCAGTTCGCCGCCGCCCGCGACAAGGCCCGCCACGCCTCCCGGCCAGAAACCCGCCGTAACACGACCGGCATCGATCCCGAGCTGCGCGCCACCTACCCAGCCGCCGGACGCCCCGGTCCCACCTCCGCCCGCGGCGGCCGGCTCAAGCTCCCCGCCCACCGGATGACCACAGCCACCGCGTCCGGCGCCTACCCCTTCCTCGCCGAGGGCGGCCTGGGCGCCCAGGGCATCTACGTGGGCCGCGACGTGCACGCGGAGGCCGCCTTCACCTACGACCCGTTCGCGCTGTACGGACGCCTCGACGGCTTCACGAACCCGAACATCCTGCTCGCCGGGATCATCGGCATGGGCAAGTCCGCGCTGGCCAAGTCGCTCGCCCTGCGCGCCGTCGCCTTCGGCTACCGCATCTACGTGCCCTGCGACCCGAAGGGCGAATGGACCGTCGTCGCCCAGGCGCTGGGCGGGCAGACCATCGCCCTCGGCCCCGGCCTCCCCGGTCGGCTGAATCCGCTGGACGCCCCCGCCCGGCCGTTCGGCGTCAGCGAGGACGACTGGGCGGGCGAGGTCCGCAAGCGGCGCCTGCTGCTCCTCGGCTCGCTCGCGAAGACGGTCCTACGGCGCGACCTGCAGCCGATGGAGCACACCGCCCTGGACGTGGCACTCGACCAGGCCGTCGTACGCGCCGAAGAGGCCGGAACCACCCCGCTGCTCGGTGACGTGGCGTACGTCCTCGGCGCGCCCGAGCGGCTCGACGCCGCGCTCGGTGACCTGTCCGGACGTCTCGGGCGGGCGGCAGAGGATCTGGCGCACGCGCTGCGGCGCCTGGTGCACGGCGACCTGGCCGGCATGTTCGACGCGCCGAGCACCGTCGCGTTCGATCCGGCCGCGCCGATGCTGTCGATCGACCTTTCCCGGCTCGGCGGTGCCGGCGACGACACCGCGCTCGTCCTGGCGATGACCTGCGCCTCCGCGTGGATGGAGTCCGCGCTCGCCGACCCCACCGGCGGACGGCGGTGGGTGATCTACGACGAGGCATGGCGCGTGATGCGGCACGTCGCCCTGCTGGAGCGCATGCAGAGCCAGTGGAAGCTCAGCCGAGGGCTCGGCATCGCCAACATGATGGTCATCCACCGCCTCAGCGACCTGCTCACCGCAGGCGACGCCGGCTCCCGGGGCCGCGCCCTCGCCGAGGGCCTGCTCACCGACTGCTCCACCCGCATCATCTACCGCCAGGAAGCCGACCAACTCGGCTCCGCCGCCGCCCTGCTGGGCCTCACCGGCGTCGAGACCCAGGCCGTCTCCGCCCTCACCAAGGGGCGCGGCCTGTGGAAAGTCGCGGGCCGGTCGTTCATTACTCAACATCTGCTCCACCCGCACGAGCGCGAGCTGTTCGACACAGATGCCCGGATGCATACCTGAGCCGTCCGCTCCCGTACACGCCTCGGGGGAGCCGCCCACGCCGCCCCGGCTCCCCCTCGCCAGTCGTCACATCACGCCCTCCGCACAGGAAGTCGCCCCGCCATGCCCCTGAAGCGCACCATCCGTCGCGGCCTGCGCCGCCTCGTCCAGCTCTACGCCGACGCCGCCCGCGCCCACACCGCACACGGCCATGCCTCCGTAACCCCCAGCCCGTGCGATCCCGTGGACGCGACACGGCGAGGGACCGACCGGCGCCCTGACACGCACGACGAGGGCGAGACCCGCCATGGCTGAGCTGGCATGGATCACGCTGGGCAAGCACCCGCAGCTCGGCCTCACCGCCGCCACCCTCCACGACGACTTCGGCTCCGCGAACCGGCTGCTGCTCGATGCCGGATTCTCTACCGGGCATCCCGACTTCGCCTATGTCCTCGGCGACAGCCGTCCGGACGAGGTCCGGGCGACGCTTCAGCAGCTCTACAGCGCTGTGGCCAGCCACTACGTCGCCATCGACGACGCCTCGCTCGACGGCCCCATGCCCATCAGCCCGGCACCGCCCCATGGTTCAAAGCCCGCGCACCCACCGACCCCGTCACCGCGCCAGCCGGACTCGCGGGCCGATCTCGCCCAGTTCGCCGAGGAACTGTCGGGCCGGCTCCCCGGCTCCTGGACTGCCACCGTCCACGAACACGCGGCGGAGGAAGGCCAGCTCCCGCTCAGCAAACAGGTCTGGGATTACGGCCACGTGAGCTGGGCCCTCTCCGAATTCACCCCGCATCGAAGCGCCGTGCTCACCAGTGACTCAGGGATCGAGCTCCTGATCACCGACCGCCCCCTGCGCAAGCACGAGTTCCTCGTCGCCGCGTTCGAGCCACGAGGCAGCGGGTTCGACACGACCACCAAGACACCCAACGGCATCGTCGTGAGCAGCGACCCGGTGCGAGCGGCCTCCCGAGTGACAACCCGCCTGCTGCCCCGGTACCAGGAGGCCGTCCGCGAGACCCGGCTCAGCCAAGTCGCCAAGTCGGTGACTGCCGGCCAGCGCGTACTGGCCGAATGGGACGCGGTCTCAGACAGCCTGTGCGATGCCGATCACTGGCCGCTCGACGAGCGGTACGGTCTGCGCCAGCAGGTGCGGAACGCGGAGATGTGGGCGCAGTTCGCGCCATTCCTCGAGCACGGTCCGGCTCTGGTCGCGCACGCGAAGGAAGCGCTTCCTCTCCTTGACCCCGCAGAGCGTGTGGCCGGGCGCTGGGCGTACCGGCTCCGCGCCTTGCGTGAGGCATTGGACGGCGGCGCCCGGGTGCAGGCCGAGTTCCAGGTGGTCGCCGAGGCGCTCCTGCCCGACCATCCTCGCTCGAAGGCGGTGTTCGCGGACGCCGCGGCCATGCGCAACGCCGAGGGCTGGCACTACTCCCTGACCTGGATGGACAACGCCGGCGTCCTCGTCGACATCGCGCGCGCCGACAAGGCTCCGCCCGCGCCACCGACCCGACCGCTCCGTGCACAGCAGGTCCGGTCGACACGCGCCGAGGCTGCCCGTGCCTGGTCACCACACGCCGCTCGCCAGATCAGCGCGGCGATCGAGAAGAGCGCCGGTCCGCCGGCAATCCGCTTCTTCAACTCCATCAGGCCGCCGCGCTCACGCTGACTAGCGCGAATCCACGGCCACACCAAATCCGCTTTCCGGCCGCATCCTCGTCCTCCGCACGGCCCCGACCTCTGCGAGGTGCATCTTCGTGGCGGAAACACGTCCGCACATCACTGTCGGCCATCACGACCAGTACGGCGTCGTGGCGGCGACGTCGCACGACAACCACGTCGCCGAGCACATCCTGCGGCTCGTCGGCTTCGAGCGCCTGCCCGGCAGCATTCTGTACGGGCTGACCGATCCGCAGCGTGACCCGGTACGGCGCGGGGCGCAGGCGGTCCAGTCCCTGAGGGCCGCACAGTACAGGGTCAACGCCGATGTCGCGTACGACCTCCAGCCCCATAACCGGCTCGGCACGGGCCGGGGCCTCCTGGAGCGGCTGGAGAAACCTTCCGCCTCACCGGTGGCGCCTGCGGCCCAGCAGCGCAGGTCCCAGGCCGCCACCGCCATGTCCCCGGCCCGCGCGGGCGCACCGCCTGCGCCGCCCGCCGCCGCAGTCGAGTACCGCCCCGCCCCCTCCGCCCCGCAGCCGGTCCGCAGCCGCTAGACCGCACTCACCAAGGAGCCCACGCGATGACTCTGCAGCTCGAACCGGACGTCGCCTTCGGGATGCACCCCGACTACGGGGTGGCCGCCGCCGTCGCGGACGCCCGACCCTTCCTCGACGAGGTCCTGCGCAAGCACCACTTCCGCTACAGCGAGTACCTCGACGTCTACCTGCTGGCGGACAACACGCCCCGCAACACGGCGGTACGGACCGTGGCCAGGGCGACCCGCGAATTCCAGGACGCCGGTCTCTCCGTCGCGGCCGACCCAAGGATCATGATTCCACCGCCGGTCCCGACTCCGGACGGAGTGCCTGCGCAGGCGACACGGCCCGGCCAGTCCCTGACCGCGCTGACCGGCGAACTGCACGAGCTGCGTCGCGCGGCGGACGTCTCCGAGGTCCTGGGCGAGATCCTCGACGAGCACCACGGCGTCGTGCTCGACCTGGAGGAGTTCATCGACACGGCCGCCGCCTGGTGTGAGCGGCTCGACACTCCGCATGGTCACGAGCTGGGCCTTCATCTGCGCAACATCGCCCATCACGTCGCCTTCCTCGGCGACCAGCTCGTCGGTGCCCAGCTCGAACTGGCCGTCATGCCCGACGTGACCCCCGAGAACGCCCCGCCCCTGGCCGAGGTGCCACTGCCCGAGCGGCAGGAGTGGCTCCAGGTCACGCACACCGCGCGAGCGCGCGCCGCCATGGCGTCGTCCCCCAACCGCCCCGGCAACACCCTGAAACCGCTGGACGAGCCAGGGCCGCGGCTCCAGGCCGCGCCGTCCGCCCCGAGTCGTACGCGCTGATCCCCTTTCCCGAGGTTCAAGGAGTCCGGCTCATGTCCGTGAAGAAGTTCTGGACCATCGACCACGCTTGCGGTCACACGGTGGAGGCTGATCTGTCCGACCGTCCGGCCGACCGGCGTGCCGGATACGCCCGCTGGCTCGCCGGCCGGGACTGCGCCGGCTGCTGGCGGGCCTCCCGCACGGATGCCACCGAGGCCACAACCGAGTGGCTCGCGAAGCGGAGGGCGACCGAGCAGGCCGAGGCCGAGACATGGTCTGCGCAGTACCGCATGCCCCCGCTGGACGGCACCGACCGCGCGGTCGCATGGGCCGCCCGCTGTCGCCACCAGCTCGTCGCCGCCGCGTACACCGCGCTCGTCGTCGAAGGAACCACGAGCGAGGCGGAGTGGGAGGCCATCGAGGACGCCGTACGACTGCTGACCCGCGCCGGCTGGTGGCTCGACCAGCGTGACGCCGACCCTGCGGACCTGCCCGAGCTGCTGGACGCCGCCTCCGCGAGCGACCGGCCGACCGAGAACCCCCACTTCTGAACGGACCACCCCCACGATGCCCACCCCGCCCGACGTCGTCATCACACGCCATCCGACCGGCAACGTCATCGCCGAAGGCGGAGACGAACTCGCCACCACTCTCCTCAAGCGCGCGGGCTTCGTCATCGAGACCACGCCCCGGTCCTTCTGGTACCGCCTGCCCTGGGACATGGGCGAAGCCCGTGAGAACCAGATGGCCAGCCACGCAGCCCGCATGCTCACCGCCGTCGGCTACCGCGTCGAACTCGGCCCCGATCTCCACGCGGGCCCCCTCACCACGCCCTCCGATCCCCGGGGCACACGTGTCCACGGCCACCAGATCCTGCGGCTGACCGACGAGCTCAACAGCGCCGAGACATGCGCGACCGCGGCCAGCCTGACCGACCACGTCCTCGACCCCAACGACGGGGTCCTCGTCCGGCTCAGCGAGTTCTTCGAGGCCGCCGCTGAGCAGGCCAAGGCGTCCGAGACTGACGCCGGCTGGGACCTGTCCTACGACTTCGCGGAAGCCGCAGCAACGCTCACCTCTCTCGGCGAAGACCTGCACGACGCCCAGCTGCGGGCACTCGATCGGCCGGCGAAGCCGAGCTGGCAGGCGCGGGTCGCCAGCTACTACGCGACCGCCCCAGCCGCCCAGCGCCCCGCGACGGCCGCCGTCCCGCCCGAGGCGCCTGCTCCCGCTCCACCGCTCGCGTCCAGGCCGAACCGGACGCGCTGACCAAACTTCTTCATCAGAGAGGCCGTTGCGTGTCCTTCCTGCACGAAGAGTACGGAACCGACGCCGAGATCTACCGCAAGCCGTTCAGCAACGAGGTGATCGCAGACTGCGGCGACCCGCACGCTCACAAGGTGCTTGTCGCGTGCGGCTTCGTGAAGCAGACCGTCCCGCCGCACTACGTCTGGCACCAGCTCCCCGACGGACTGTCCCAGGAAGAACAAGCGCGGCGGGCCACGCGCGCCGCGTGCCTCCTGCGCGCACGGGGCTTCGACGCGAACGTCGCCGAGGACCTGGTCTCCGAGGAAGCCATTGCCGCCGTACGCGACGAGGTCCGGCGGCACCGGATCAGCGGCGCGGCCTCGTCGTCCTCGCCGACCGCCGGCCCGGTCGCGCCACCGGCGCGCCTGGACGCCACGGCCTCGGCCGCGCCTGCGGCTCCCTCCACCTCCGCCCACCGCAGCCGTTAGGAGCCCCTCGTGATCACCAGAAGAACCCGCCGGCCCCAGCCCATCGCCCCTCTCGCACCACGTAACGGGACCGCGCTTTGTCTCCTGCACGCACCAGCACGCCCTCGACCACCACCGGCACCGACTTCCTGCTGTACCTGATGCTGTCCGTCGCCAGCCTCGGGATGGGGGCCGGGACGCTGGCCTGGTTGTTCGGCAACACCGCCAACACCCTCACCAGGTCCGGCCCCTGGACCCCGTACGAACCCACCGACGCGCTGCTCCACCCCCACGAGGTCTGGCCGCACCTTCCACAGCCCGTTCTCGTCGGCGCCTGCTACGTCCTGCCCACACTCGTCCTCCTGGCCGCCGCGATGCTCGGCGCGAAGGTGTGGCTGCGGCTGCGCGGGAACCCCAAGGGGCTGGCCGACCAGCGCGACCTGGCCGACCTGATGCCCAAGAAGATCGCGGCCAAGGCGATCGATCTCCGTCCGAGCCTCAAGGGCACCAAGCCCAAGGACGTCAGCCCCGACGACCGCGGCGTTCTGCTCGGCACACTCACGCCCGGCGCGCGCGAGGTCCGCTCCTCGTGGGAGGACGTGATCCTGGCGATCATGGCGCCCCGGTCCGGAAAGACCTCCGGTCTGGCGATCCCGGCGATCCTGCGCGCGCCCGGACCGGTGCTGCTGACCTCCAACAAGGCGGCCCGCGATGCCTACACCGCCACGCTCGCGGCCCGCGCCGAAGCCGGCACGGTGTGGACGCTCGATCCGCAGCAGATCGCCCACGCGCCCCGGACGATGTGGTGGGACATCCTCGCCGACGCCCGCGATCTCGCCGGAGCCCGCCGCCTGGCCGGGCACTTCGTGACCGCCTCCGTGGACGAGTCGAACGCGGGCGACTTCTGGTCCACTGCCGCCGCCAACACGCTCACCGCACTGTTCCTCGCCGCCGCCCGCGACCGGCGGCCGATCACCGACGTCCTGGCCTGGCTCGCCTCGCCGGCCGACCGTACCCCCATCGACCTGCTCCAGGACGCCGGACTCGACGCGGTCGCCGCCCAGCTCCAGGGCACCGTGGCCGGCGCCGTCGAGACCCGCGACGGCATCTTCGAGACCGCGCGGCAGTACGCGAGCTGCCTGCTCGACCCGGCCATCGCCGCCTGGGTCACGCCGCCCAGCGGCCTCGGCAAGATCCGCGAGTTCAAGCCGGAGGAGTTCGCCACCAGCAAGGACACCCTGTTCCTGCTGTCCAAGGACGGCGGCGGCTCCGCCTCGGCGATCATCGCCGCCGCTGCCGACGCGGTCATGCGCGCGGCCGTCATCCAGGCCGAACGCGATGGCGGGCGACTCGACGCCCCGCTGCTCGCGATCCTCGACGAGGCCGCCAACGTGTGCAAGATCGCCGACCTGCCTGACCTGTACTCGCACCTCGGCTCCCGGGGCGTCATCCCGATCACGATCCTGCAGTCCTACCGCCAGGGCGTCCGGGTCTGGGGTGAGGCCGGGATGGACGCCCTGTGGTCCGCCGCGACGATCAAACTCGTCGGATCGGGCATCGACGACGCCGACTTCGCGGACAAACTCAGCCGCCTGGTGGGCGACCACGACGTCCGTACGGTCTCGGTCTCCACCAGCGAGTCGGGCAAGTCCACGTCGGTCTCCATGCGCCAGGAGCGCGTGCTGCCGGCCGACGCGATCCGCGCCCTGCCCAAGGGCTCCGCGCTGCTGCTCGCCACCGGCATCCGCCCCGCGCTCCTCGACCTCAAGCCCTGGTACCGGGAGCCGGACGCCGACCGGCTCGGCGCCGCGTCCGCCAAGGACACCGCGGCGATCACCGAGCGTGCGCTGGCCAAGAACCTGCGCCGCGACGACTTCGGTCCGGCCGCATGACCCCGGTGCTGCCAGGTTCCCGGCTGGCGAGACGCGACGGCGCACACCTCGGCCGCCCCTCGTCCCTCCGGACTCTCACCTTCGTCCTCTTGAGGTATCCCTATGTCCCACCCCGTCCCGTCCTGGGCCTTCGTCCGCCGGTCCGAACGCCTCGCCGGCACACCCGTCGTACGGCGCGGTGCCGACTGGTGGCTCGTGTCCCCCTCCGGCTCCCTGCTCGCCCAGGACCCCGTCTTCACCGGTGAACTGGACCGCTTCGCCGCCGATCTGGCCGCCGCCGACCGCGCGGTCGCCGAGATCCGGACCCAGGACACGGCCGCACGCGAGGCTCGGTCATGACGCCACTCGTCCACGCCGAGCAGGCCGTGCTCGGCGCGGTCCTCCTGGAGCCCGGCCAGCTCGACCGGCTCACGCCCTGGCTGCGGCCGGAACACTTCTCCCGTCCCGCGCACACGGCGATCTACGCCGCGATGCTCAAGCTCAAAGCCGACGATCACCCAGTGGCAGCCACGAAGGCCGGCGCTCCCGTCCCGCTGGCCTGGGTGACCGACACGCTACGAGAGGCGAGCACACGAACCCGCGGGCTCACCGCCTCGTACCTGCACTCCCTCGCGTCGGCATGCCCGCAGCCCGGTCACGCCCCGGTGTACGGGCGGATGGTGCTGGAGGGCGCGATCCACCGCAGCGTGGCCCAGCACGCCGCCCGTCTCCACCAGGCAGCGCTCGCCGACAGCCGAGCCGGCACCGTGGAGCAGACGCTGCACCACGCCCAGGTCCTGAACGACGTACTCGCTGACCTGGCTCGCGGCTGGGGCGCCGAGGCACGTCCCGTGCAACCCCCCGCCCCCTACGCGCCCCAGGGAGAACGCCCACAGCCCGTGGGCGAGCAGGTCCTGGCCGACGAGGAGTTCCTCCTCGGCTGCCTCACCTCCCACCCCGACCAGTTGCTCGGCCTGGTGCGCTGGCTCCGCCCCGGCGACTTCGCCGACCCGGGCCATCAGCAGATCTACCGCGCGTTGGGGGCCCTGCACCATCGCGGCGAACCCATCGACCAGCTGACCGTGCTGTGGGAGACCCAGCGTCGCGGCGCTCTCGCCGACGGGACGCTCAACACCGAGCGGGTGAGGCGGATCTGCGATCCGCTCGTAGGCGGAGCCGCCGAGCACTTCGGCGAGCAGGTCGCCCACGCCTCCCTCGTCCGCACGGCCGCCCTCGCGGCTCGGCAGGTCGGCGCCTTGGCCGACCGCGACGCGCTCGCGCCCGGGCAGCTCATCGGCTACGCCCTGCACGCACTCGGACCGCTGGACGACGTACGCCGCCGCCTGCGCCTCGCACACGAAGCCGAACCCGAGCCGAGGCGGCCGACCAGCCGGCCCGGTGCACCACCGCCTGCCGCCCGTATCGACGCCGCCCGAGCCCGCAGCCGCCTCGCGGACACCACAGCCCCGGCGGCACCGGCCGCGGCTTCCTGCACCGCGCTCCCCGACCGCCGCAACCATCGGAGTCCGTCGTGACCGACCGCACCGGCCGCGCGGGCCTGGAGAAGGACGAACTGTACGCAGTGGCCCGCGAGTTCGAGGAGACCCGTCACTCGATCGTCGGGTCGTACACGACGAACTCCCTGCCCGACCTCGTCACCGCGTCCCACCACCTCACCGCGCTGACAGGGCTGGTAAAGGACCTGTCGGACGAGGTCCTCTTCCGCGCCACCGACAACGACCCGGGGCTCGACTTCGGCCCTGTCATCGCCGCGTACACCAGCGCGTCCACCCCGGCAGGACGCGCGGTGAACAACTACACCGAAGCCTTCGAGCAGCTCGGATTCCTGCGCAGGTACGCGGAAGCCCCAGCCACGGCGGACCTTCGCGATGCCCGCCAGGCCGCGTTCGGTGTCGCGCAGGACCGGCTGGACCTCACCGTGGACGCCCTGCAGGAAACGGTCGTCGCCCTGCGGCACGCTGCCGACCGGATCGACGGCACCCCGCCTCGTGTCCTCGCCGCGCTCAGCCGCTCGGCCCGCCCTGCGAACTCGATCTACCGTGTCCCGGCCAAGGTCCCCGCGACCGAGCCGATCCGTCTCGCGTACATGCCGGTGTCGCGCCATGCGCGCTGACCTTCAGGCGGCGGTGCCGGGGCCGTCGATCGGGAGTCTGTGCTCCGGGTACGGCGGTCTGGATCTCGGCGTCCAGGCCGTCTTCGGTGGAACGATCGCCTGGCATGCCGAGGTCGATCCGGGCCCGGCCCGGATCCTGTCCCGCCACTGGCCCGGCGTGCCGAACCTCGGCGATATCACGGCTGTGAACTGGGCCGATGTCCCGGAGGTGTGCGTCCTGACGGCCGGGTTCCCCTGTCAAAGACGTCTCGGTCGCCGGCCGTCGCGCCGGGCTGGTTGATGGCACCCGGTCCGGCCTGTGGTTGCACATCGTCCGTGCCATTGAAGCCCTCAACCCGTGCCTGGTGGTCATCGAGAATGTCCGAGGACTCCTCACTTCCCCCGCCGGTTCCCCTGGCGACGTGGAACCCTGATGCTCCTATTGCTCGTCAAGCGGCTTGGAGCCAGTCGCGGTAGGCGTGGGCGAGGTCGTCGTCTCGGCGGATGCCGCGTTCGAGGGTGGAGATGGTGGCCGGCCAGACGCCGAAGTGCTGGGCCGCGGCGGTGAGGGTGATGTTCTTGGACTGCCGCAGGGGCCGCAGGTCGGCGATGCCGGGGACGGTGACCGCGGTGGTCAGGCAGCGGAACATCTCCCGGGCGATGGCCCGTTTCAGGAGCCGGATGATCTCCTTCTTCGTCCGGCCGGCGGCTGTCTGCCGTGCCACGTACTCGCGGGTGCGGGAGTCGCTGGACATGCGGACCAGGGCGACGCGGTAGAGAGCCGCGTTGGCCGCCCGGTCGCCTCCGCGGGACAGGCGGTGCCGGTTTGTCCGACCGCTGGAGGCGGGGACGGGTGCGACTCCGCAGAGGGCGGCGAAGGACGCCTCGGTCCGCATGCGTTCGCAATTGCCTCCCGCCGTGACCAGCAGCTGGGCCGCGGTGTCGGGGCCGACTCCGTGGGCGGCCCGCAGGCCGGGGTTGTGGGTGGTCACCTCGCCGTCCAGGGCCTTGGTCAGTGCATCGTGCTCGGCAGTCAGCTCCTTGACGCGTCGGGCGAGGCTCTTCAGCGCGGTGAGGACCGCGGCATGGACGGCGTCCCCGGCCGGCCGCAGCCGGGCCAGGGTGTCGGTGCGGTCCGTTCCTTTGAGCTGCCCGTACTTGGCGCGGATGGAGTCGGGGGCGCTTATGAGGATGTGGCCGATCTGGTTCAGGGCAGCGGTGCGTGCCTTCACGGCGGAGCGGGCGGCGTTGTGCAGGGCGCGTATGCCGGCGACGGTGTCGTCCTTGGGGGCGCCGCAGGCCCGTCCGGACAGGGCGGCGCGGGCGGCGGCGTAGGCGTCGATCGGGTCGGACTTGCCGACGCGGCGGCGTTCGGCCCGGTCGGGCCGGTTGACCTCGACGACCTGATGGCCGTGCGAGCGCGCGGCGCGGGTGAAGCCGGCGCCGTAGGAGGCGGTGCCCTCCACCCCGATCGCGATCACGTGGCCGTGGGCGTTCAGGAAGGCAAGGGCCGCGGCGTATCCGGCGGCGGTAGTGGTGAACTCGGCGTCGGCGAGGTGACCGCCGTTGTCGCCGATGACCGCGACATGGACGGTGTCGGCGTGGGAGTCGACCCCGCCGAACACATCCTGGTCCGCCATGTCGTCTACGACCGCTGATGTCATGCTGATGACGCCTTCCCAGCCGAAGGTAGGCGCCGGCCGGGTGGCGCAGACAGGACATCGAGGGGGCTTCTGACCAAGCTCCTATCAGGTCATGTTCCGCCCGGCCGGAGCCATGAGAACAGGTCCCGGCGGCCGGACAGAACAGTGGGAAGACAGCCCAGCAGGGCGTCAGTCAGTGGCAGAGCCACGACCACCGGAACCCGAGTATCAGCATCGATGTCCGTGGTGTCTGGGAGACACCACAGGGCAGCCTGCTGTGCGCGCACTCGGTGCCGTACTCGGTTCCTTGGCCGACCTCAGGTTCGATGCGCGCTGGTGCGTGCTTCGCGCCTCTGACGTCGGAGCTCCGCACCGTCGCGAGCGGATCTTCCTCGTCGCCTGGCCCTCCTGGCGGTCTCGCGCTGTTGAAGACGCCGACGAGCAACCTGGCGACGAACGGCGGCAGTCAGCACCCGGCCAAGAGGAAGCAGGGCGGGCACGGTCCGAATCTGGCGGACGAGGTGGAGTGGTTGTTGCCGACGCCGAAGGCGTCGTACGGCACCAAGGGGTCGCCCAACCAGCGTCACGGGAACGGGGACCTGACGCTGCCTTCGGCGGCGGCCCGATTGCTTCCGACCCCACGGGCGAGCGACACCGGCACTCGGGGACGCCGACCGGGCGCGGGCTTCCGGCCCCCGCTCTCGGCGGTGGTGCTTCCCTTGTTCGCCCCTCAGCCGTCGACGGACAGGGAACGTGGGGACCGTACGCCGCCGCCGTCGCCCGATGGGAGAGGTCCACGCGCCCGGCACCCCGGCCGACCGACGACGCGGGGCGCCTCAGCCCGCTGTTCGTGGAGTGGATGCAAGGGCTTGAACCGGGCTGGGTGACAGCCACTCCGGGACTGGGACGCCCAGCCCAACTATCCGCTCTGGGCAACGGCGTCGTGCCGCAGCAGGCCGCTCGCGCGCTGGAGATCCTCGCTCCTCCCGTCGCGGTCTGCGGCCATCACGGCTCGCGGTGAACGGCGCTCTCTACACCGGATTCCCGGCCTGGCCAAACCCGGTTTTCTTCGGATCCTCGCCACCCCAACCACCCGATCTTGCGGAGGGGTAGCGATGGTCGAACCCGCTCAGGAGAGCGAGCCGATTCGCGTGGCGGACCACGATCTGGACGACTTGGTCGCCACGGTCGCGAGGCTGGTCGCGGAGAGCCGTAAGCAGGGCGAGACACTCGCCCTGCTTACCGACGACGCCCCGCCCTCGGACGACGAGGGCGACGGAGCCGAGCGCGGTGATGGCGAGGGCTCGGTCGCCGCGACGTCGGCGGCCGAGCCGGGCGACTCGCAGGAGCGCCCGGCGTCCATCTTCATCCTGGCCCTCGACGGCAAGGCATACGTCGAGGAACTCGCGGCGCTGACGAGTTGGGTGCACGACCTGCTGCTGCCGGTCTACGGGCGGGAGATCACCACCGGCCGGCCGTGGTGCCGGCAGTGGCAGGAGCACCCCGAGGCCGTGGCCCGCCTCCATGCCCTGTGGCTGGCCTGGCAACAGCTCACCGACACCGAGGCCGGCCTCACCGGTCCCTCGACATGGCACCGCGACCACCTCGACCCGACTCTTCTCCAACTTCGCATTCCCGATGGTCCATTCGGAGCGTGCACAACCAGCCCTACCCGCCCCAACCACCGGCTCCTCGCCTCGCCCGAGCCTGCGGGAGCCTGACATGACCGACACACACGAGCCCCAGGCTCCGGACTACCGGATCGACGGCTTCGAAGCAGCCACCGAGCGGATCGAGGAGGACTTCTTCTCGGTCACGCTCGCGGACGACATGCTCGTGCCCCTCGCCGAGCACCACAGCGACGACGGACGCGACACCTACCTGCTGTTCTACGACCAGGCGGCCATCTGGGACGTGCCCGGCACAGCGGAGTACGTCGCGTTGCACCTCACCCGAGACGTGGAGCAGCGCACCTTCGACTTCGAGTACGAGCGGGCCGCCACCGTCCCGCTCGCCCAGAACTGGCTCATCCGCCGGGGCTGCCCGCCGGAGGCCACCGCTCTTAGCCGCAACCACGGGCCACGCCCTGCCGATGCGCTCACCTCGCGGCTGGAGGACCTGCTCCGGACCAATCCCGACGGCCGGTACGAGGTCATCGACCACCACACCGACAGCCCGGGCTCCTTCGACTTCGGCACCCAGGTGCGCACCCTCGTCCACGACAGCCACCCGGACTCGGCGCACGCCCCCTACCGTCTCTTCCTCGAAGAGACAGCCAGGGACTTCCGCTCCTACACGGTGCGCGAAGGGGCCTTCACCAGCGCCGAGGCGGCGGACGACTGGGCCATGGATCGCAGCACTCCTCTCCCACTGGCACCGGCCCCGGAGGCCACCGTCGTCCACAGGGCCCAGGCTGCCCGCACCCGCTCCCCACTCGCCGGAACCGCCGGCATCGCCGTCCCCCCGGTGCCCGTCGCGACTCCTCGCCCCGTGTCTCCTTCCGTACCGCGCTCTCACCGGGGTGCGCGGTGAGCCGAGCGCGGTACGCCTTCGCGGCGCACCCCGAAGCCCTGGCCGATCTGCGCTCCGTTCCTGAGAGCATCCGCGACCTGGCCCTGCTGGAGCTGCAGCACCTGGTCCACGGCAACGAACGCGGCGCGGCGCTGACCCGCGAGCTCGCGGGCTGCCACAAGATCTACGTCGATCCGGAGACCCGCTGGCGCATGGTCGTCCAGTACCGAGACGCCCCGGCGTCCTCGCAGCACCGCCGGGAGATCTATCTCCTGGCGGTCGGCGAGCGCCAGGACCAGGCCGCGTACCGCACCGCGGCTCACCGACTGGAGCGCGAACGCGAGGCATCCACCGGGACGTCGCCGATGCACGGTCGCCGCGCCCAGGCGGCCCGGTCCCGTTCCCCGCACGGGAGCGCAGGTCCAGCACACGCCGGTTCGCCGGCCCCCGCCCCTTCCGCGGCTCCGCCGCGAGCACGCCGCCGCTCATGACGCCCAGCCCCTCATTCGCCACCGCCCGGAGGCACTTCCCCATGCCGCCTCTCGACCTCGGCGATCTCGCCCCGGGTACCGAGGCCCTCGTCGCGCCAGTCCACCTCGCAGGTCCCGGGACGAGGGAGCCCGTCTTCAGCGTCCTCGACAACGCCGTCGGCTGGACGAAGACCGTAGCCTTCGGTACGGACGTGTACTACGCCAGCCCGTGTCAGCGAGTCCGTATCGCCAACCCCGTGGAGAGCGCCTATGGCGGTTGGACGATCACCTACTCCGAGGACCCGCTCGGCGTTCCGGACTGGATCACCACCTTCGACCGCAACACGCCCCGCGAGATCGTCGTCGCCTTCACCAAGACGCTCGTCGACAGCCTGCCCAATCACTTCCGGGACTACTTCAGCGATGGCAAGCACTACACCGGCCTCGGCCAGGAGGACGTGCTGCGCCAGAGCAACTGGGAGCCGGTTCATGGAAGTGGGCCGTATTGGATCGTCTCGCCCGACAGCCGCGCGGCCCTGCGCACGCGCAGCGGGTGGCTCGACGAGTACACCGAGCTGCTGACCCCAGAGAAGTCCATGTGGCGACTGTCCGGCGGCGTCGATCCCGTTCACGTGCCGACCTGGAGGGCCTTCTTCAGCAGTAGTACCCCACAGCACCTGCGCACCGCTGCCGCCGCCGCTCTCACCAGCCTGGACGCTGTGCCGCGTTTCGCCGGCGACATCCCCGAACGCCACCGCGACCTGGTGCACGTGCGTCTCGCCGAGCCGGTGGCCGCCGCGCCCCGGGCCCAGGCGGCCCTGGCCCGTCGGCCGTACGCCGTCCACACACCCGCGCCCGGGGTAGAGGCTGCAACCTCACCCGCATCAGCTGCCGCGCACGGTCGTTCACGCCGTCAGCGCTGACGGCTCGCCGCTCACACCCGGAGATCCCGCATGCCCTCCCAACCGCTCGACGGCGACGTCCACGTAACCCCGCTGTACCTCACCGGCTCCACCACCATCGGCGACCCGGCGATGCAACCACTCCTCGACCACGGCTTCATGGCGCAGAGCGACGAGCTGGCGAACGCCTACGTCTCCTCCCCCGACCAGCACGTCCGGCTCGGATTCCTGCCGGAGGGCACGGACAACACCTTGTGGAAGGTCGCCGCCCACAGCGACCCGTTCGGGCCGCCCGACTGGCTGGCCACCTTCGACTCCAACACGCCGACGGAGTTGGTGACCGTCTTCACCTCCTCCCTCGCCACCAGCTACGCCAAGGATCCGGACGCCGCCTTGACCGGTCCGCGGCGACCGGCCGAGGAAGGCTTTCGGCCCCTGGAAGAAGCCGGATGGAAGCGAGGGAGCTGGCAGCTCACCACCCTGTTCACCGCGCCTGACGAACTCGCCGGCCTCACCTACAGGGGCGGGGTCCTGGATCGACACGCCGAACTCCGCGGCGACCAGGACCGCTGGCTGCTCTGGGGTGGCCGGGACGGCTTCAGCTCGCGCTGGTACGCCACGTTCACGTCCGGCGTCCCCGTCGATCTGGTCGCGGCGACCACCGCCCGTTTTGGCCGACCCCGCCGTCGTGCTCCGCTACAAGACCGAGGTCCCCAAGCGAAACCGCGGCGCCGCCCGAATACGTCCGGTGCCACTTCCGGTCCCGACGCCACTGGACGTCCGGCGTGCCGCCGCCCCTCGCGCTCGCACTCACGGAGGTCGCCTCGTGGGCGGCGTGTCGGCGGCGTCCGCACTCACGGGACGCCCCAGTGCCGTCCTGCCAGCCCGCGCCACCCATCATCGGCGGGTCGCGGCAGCACGCTGATGAACGGTGAACCCTCAACCACCGCGGACACCGATGGCCAGGCAAGACCAAATGCCGCACCCAAGACGCCGGCCGATCAGTGACCCCCGGCCGCACGAACGCGGTCGATCGCGCGAACCGCTGTTAGCTCGGGCCAGCGCCACGGCGCTCCCGCAGGAACTCGTTGCCGGCGGCGCGCACCGCCTGCGCAAGCTCCTCGACGCTCAGCTCGACGCGTCTACCGTCCGCCATGCGAGATCGCCCGAGTGACGCCGCCACGACGTCGTCGACGGTCTCGCCGTACGTACGCAGTTCCCCGTCCAGCACACCGCTCTCCTCCTGTCATCGGTCGCCCCGGGGACAGCTCCCAGGGGTGACCGATTCATTCCCCCATGTGGACAGCAGCGGGCGCCCCAACTACCAGTTCGCCCACGGCAGACGCCCCACCCGGGCGAAGGAGTGGAGACCTGCGCTTCGACCATGTCAACGTACGAGCGCTTCGAAAAACCACAGGTCAACGAAAGGGTTTGTTGTTCGTGACGCTCACCGCGACCACCCCGTTCTATGCCCCCGCAGCCCTTCCTCACGCCGCGCCCGGCGACCGCGAGTGGCTGCTCGACTGCCACTGCGCAGGCCCGGTCGTCGAGCTCCTCAAAGCGCGGGGCTGGGAGGTCATCTCCGACCCCTACGCCAACGTCCACTCCACCAGCCCCGATCAGCGCGTGTACGCCGGCTTCCTCCCCGAGACCAGGGAGGCCGCGCACGGCGAGCTGTGGCACATCCAGGTCAAGGACACCGACGGCGAGGTGGCGTGGACCCAGACCTTTGGGTCGAACGTTCCGGCCCAGGCCGTGGCCGGATTCCTCGCTGCGCTCATGGCCTTCCCCAGCCGCCACTGCGCCTGCGTCTGACATACGCCGGCCCCTCGGCCTCACCAACTCAGGAGTCTCTCTTGTCTCACGAGATCACCGTTCGTCAGTTGATCCACCAGCTCCAGGCAGTCGACCCGGATCTCCCCGCGTACTTCGCCATCAACCCGGACTGGCCGCAGGCCCACCGTATCGGTCGCGTCGTTGAGATCAGCGGCTCGAACGGCGCCGCCTATCTCGCCGAGAACGGCCAGGAAGGCGTCCTGCCGCCTGAGGTCCGAGCTCAGCTCGACTGGGCCGACGTGTGAACCGCCGGTCACACCCGCAGCTCGCGGCGGTCACGAGAACCACTCCACGTCCTCCCTTGATCCTCGGTGATCTGGCTCGACGGCCTATGCCTCCAGGCGTACGCGGTGCTCTCGTCCGGTCCGTGCCCCGGCGCGCCACCCAGCCGATCCCCACGATCTGGGTGTCTGCCCAAGACCGCACCCTTCTCCACCCGGGCTCCGCTCTGTTGCACTGGACACCCACCCCTGCTGGCGGGGTGGACGTCACCGCGCGCCTCGGCTTGGCCTCGTCGGACGTCCTCCTCGCCACTTGGCCGAGCCTTCACGGGGACTGGGCCACCGTCGTCCACCCCACGCTGCGGGAGGCCATCGGTCTGCACTCCGCGCTGGCCGTGGCCATCGACGCGCTGAATCTCGCCAACCACCTGGCCGACGTCTGACGCCACGACGCGCCCCGAACACCGAGGGGGCTGTCCCCGCCGGGGCAGCCCCCTCGGTGCGCATACGGTTCCGCAAGCCCCGAGGTAACCAGCCGCATGTCAGAGCTGTTCTGTTCCGTACCGAGGGCTTCCCTGGTTGCCTTCTGGAAGGATCGGTCCAGCTCGCGTTTCGCCTCCGCTGCCCGCTTGAACCGGTCGTCGCAAGCTTCGCGGCGACCGAGTCCTTCGCGGAGCGCGGCGTCGAGCTACTCCATGCCTGCGACCTGAAGGTCGCACATGGCGCGGGGCAATTCGGCGACACCAACTGACACGTTTGCCGGACGTAAGACTGACCATCCGCTTCCCCGAACACCGAGTCGGCGCCGGGGTATGGTGGGCTACGTGAGCGACTACTGGGGCTGCCAGAGTGTGGGAACTTGACCCTCCGTCTTGAGGACAAGGACGGCCGCTGCGATGTGGCCACATGCGAGTACGACCAGTGCGACTACTTCGATGAAGGCGTCCCCGAGTAACTGTCAGGCCTCACAACCCTGAGCAGCCGCGCTGCTACGGGTCGATCGCCTCTTGGAAGGATGAGTTCGTGCCCTCGTACGTCTGCCCCAGCTGTGACGTCGACTTTGGCTACCCGCAGGGCCTGGCCGTCCATCAGGAGCTCGGTTGCGACTGGGGTGACGACGGGACGGACGGCGACGCCAAGTACTGCTGCGGCGTGATCTATGAGGATGGCGAGTCCACCTGTCGCAGCTGCGGGGAGCCGCTGTAGTTTCTGCCCCTTCTGGTCGGTCAGTCGGCGCACCCGCACAGGCTCGGCCACCACACCTCCCGTGTTCGGGTCGATTTGTCGCCCCATATCCAACCGGTCCAGGCACCACCCCGGCGACCACCGATCCGGCGACCGTTCCCAGTCAAAGGGCCAGCGCCCTTGCCCGAGCACCGTGGGCCATCCACCACCCAGCCCGCCCAGAGCACCGATCGCCGCGCCCATGACCGCGGCCACGCTTGCGTCCATGAGCGGGCATTAGACCGCAACGGTCCTCGTCCAGCCAGAGGGCGTCGATACCGTCGATACGGACTTCTACTCGGGCCTGGGCTCCGACAGATAGGCGCCGGCGAGCGTGCCGTCGTACCCCACGGCCTCGGCGGCGGCCTCCAGGCTCGGGTAGTCCTGGCCTCCGACGTCGATCATCGCCTCGTAGTCCGCGCGCGTCAGCTCGGGCTCGACCCACTGGTGCGCGCACCGGCAGCGGATGCTGATCTGGCTGCGGTCACAGATCACCATCCAGTCGCGCCGCGCTCCGCACGCCGGGCACATCACCAGGATGCCGCCGATGCGGATCTCCTCGGGGTGGGTGGTGGCTCGGAGACGGATGACGCCGTCGCCGAGCCGCGTCTCCTTCTGGAGCCTCAGCAAGGGGTCGTTGGCTGCCGTCTCCGGCAGCACGGCTCTATGGGTCTGGAGGTCTTCGCTGAGCATCTGCATCGTCTCCTCGTCCTGCTTCCTTACCAGCCCTAACAGCGGGGGACGCGGGTTGTCCAGCCGTTTGAAGCGCTGGTCAGCGCCGTGGGCCCGGCCTGCGGGGGCTGATCGTGTCGTGCCGAGCGGCCGTCTCGGCTGCCTGCGGCTTCGGTGCACGGGGCTGCAGCGGGGGCGTCCGTCGGGGCGCTCGGGTGCGGGGCACGTCGGCGGTGGCGGGCAGTTTCCCGATGCGGCGCAGGCGCCAGACGAGTACGTCGGTGACGTTGTCGGCGGTCTCCAGCTCGCGCCATTCGATCGCCTGCTGGAGCAGTGCGTCGGGGTTGTGTCCCGCTCGTTCGGCTTGATCGAGGGTGGCGGCGATCGCGTCCCAGCCGGGCTCACGCAGGACATGGTCGGCCTGTCCGGGCAGGGCGGCTTTCACGGTGTGGGCGTAGCGGTCGCGTACGGGGGCGGGGAGTCGGCGTCCCTGTTCGCGCATTGCCTTCATGGGCGTGGCGGACGAGGTCTGGTAGGCGGCGCGCAGGTGCTGCGCGGCTTGTCGGGCGGCGGCGGCCTGCTGGGCGTGGCCGCGGGCGGAGTGCCAGCGGATGGCGGCGATCGTAACGAGGACCATCGTGGACAGGAGCATCGCCGTGGTGCCGCCGTCCTCGCCTTTGCCGAGGGCGTTGCCGGCCCGGACGATGCCACGCGCGGCGGAGCGGAGGGCGCGGTGGTCGGCGTGCTCGGCGCGGGTGTGGGAGCGGGTGGCGCGTTCGAAGGCGCGGGCGGCCTCGGCGAGTTCCTTGCGGGTGGAGGCCGGGGAGGTCTGGGCGACGGCGTCGAGGAGTTCGCCGACGCCGATGAGCTGAGCGGCGCCTGCCGCGTCGTCGTCCCCGGCGAGGACGGTGACGGCCTGCTCGGCGACATGAGTGGCGTCTCGGCGAGCACCGGCTGGGCGAGCGGCCCGTGGGGCGGGGCCCATGACGATCGTCGGCTCGTCCTCGGGCGGTCCGTCCGCAAGGCGTTGGCGAATCCTGGGGAGGGAGAGGTCGGGGGCCAGCCGGGAGCCGGGGAACCAGATGGGCTCGCCGTCACGGTTGCGGTCGCCCGGCAGGGCGACCTTGTAGCCCAGGACGTCGCCGGAGGGGGCTACACGCTTTTCGAGGCGAAGGCCGGCTTCGGTGAGACGGCGGAAGAACTCGTCCTCGTCGGCGGCGCCTGCCAGCGCCTGGCGGACGTGCTCACGCAGCGTTTCACGGGGCGGTTCGGTGCGGCCGGTGCGCTCCGCCTTGGCGCGTTCGGCGCTGGTGGGGCGTTGGGCGGCGGTGCGGTCACCTTCGTTGAGGATCTGCAGGCCCCACTCCTTCTCGATCTTGCGGCATTCGGCCTGGGCGCGGATACCGTCCTGGTGCCGACGGGGGCTTCGTCCGTCTTCGCGTTTGAGCGTGGCGACGATGTGGATGTGGTCCTCGGCGTGGCGTACGGCGATCCAGCGGCACGCCTTGTCGTCGCCTTCCTCGGCGATGCCGGTGGCGTGGACGATGCGGCGGGCGACCTCGGCCCATTCGGCGTCGGTGAGGTGCCGGTCACCGGGGGCGGTGCGGACGGGGCAGTGCCATACGTGCTGGGCCGGGCGGCGGTTCTTCGGGAGGGCGAGGACGGGGAGGTCGAGCCGGTCGGTGAGCTGCTTGAGGGTGGCGTTCGGGTCCCGTCCGGGGTCGGGTGCCAGGTCCGGCATCCAGGCGGCGACGAGGTGCGGGTCGGTGTGTTCGTCGCGGCGGCCGGGCCCGTAGAGGTAGGCGAGGAGTCCGTAGGTGCGGCTGCCGGTGGAGATGTCCGGGACCACGGTGTCAGCGCCTCGCCATCTCGATGGCGGCGGCCTCGACCCGGCCGGCGGCGCGCAAGACGCGGGCGACGGCGTCGTCGGCGTACTCGGCCTGGCCGCCGGAGTTGAGGACGCGGGCGACCTGGTTGAGGTTGTTGCCGGCGCGGGCGAGCTGGGCGCTGGCGGCCATCAGCTCCTCGACCCGGCCGCGCTGGTCCATCAGCCATGCCTTGGGACCGCCCTGGGCATGCGCGACGGCGACCGCGGCGTCGGCGAGGAATCCGGCGGTCTTGAGGCCGACGGCTTCGGCGGCGCGCTTGACGACGTCGAGTTCGTCGCGGGTCAGGCGGACGCTGCGGACTTGGTCGCGGTGCACGCTCTGGCGCAGGCGGGGGCGCGTACGCGGCGCGGAACGCGCGGCTTCTTCTCCCTCCGGCTGCGATCCGCCCTCGGTCGCAGCCCCACGGCCTGGCTCCCCCTGGTGCCGGGCCTCCCCCGCCCCCTGGGGGGTGGGGGCAAGCCCTTCCGAAACTCCTCCGCAGCCACGGGCTGCGGAGGAGTTTCGGAAGGTACAGCTTGCTCGGCCTCGTGCCGGGCAGTGACCCTCCCCCAGGTCAGCGGGGGCGGAGGTCGGATCGGTGGGCGTCATCGGGGCAGTCCGGAGGGGTCGCGGCGTACGTCGCGCAGGACCTCGGCGACGAAGTCGAGCGCGAGGACGGGGTGGTGGAGGGTGCGGGGTGTGCTCGTGGGTGTGCGCTGGACAGTCCAGGCTCCGTCGGTGCCCGGTTCGGCGCGGTGGAGGTGTCCGTACCGGCTGAGCACGGTGATCCAGGCGTCGGCTTCGGCTCGGGTGGCCGAGGTGGTGCGCATGGTGGCGGCTCCAGTGCATGTGTGGGGCGGGAGGGAGTCGTGTGCTCGGCGGGTGCGCCGGTCCGGTGGACGGGCCGGCGCACCCGCCGAGCGGGCTGTCCGGTCAGGCGGTCCGGGTGTCCGCAGCCTGTTCCGCTTCCTTGCGGAGGTGCTGCATCAGGACGGTCAGCCGGTCGTTCCCGAGGCCGTGTCCGTGACCGCGGATGGCGTCCGCGACGACCTTCCGGGTCAGGTCGCCTGCCTCGGTGACCGCCTGGCGGGCGATCGCGAGAAGCTGCTCGTCGGTGACCGGGGCCGACTTGCGGTCACCGGTGTCCGAGCGGTTGGCAGGGCCGGTCTCCTGGGCGGCGTCTGGTGTAGTGACCGGAGGCTTGGCCAACTGCAGTCGGGGGACCTGGCGGGGTCTGGGGACGGGGTGTCCGCCCTGGTCAGCGTCGCGGCCGTCGTGCTCGGGCTCCGGCTCGACCGGCTTCCCCCGCTGTCCGGACAGGGTGTCCGGTGCATGGGCCTCCAGGGTGTCCGGCCCCGTGGTGACCGCCGCGCGGCCGGTGTCCGGGCCGGGCAACTCGGCGAGGTGTCCGGAGGCGACCGGGACTGGCTCTCGTCCGCGCCGGACCGGATAGGTGTCCGGGCGGTCATCGGTGACCCGATCCGTCCGGACACCGGGCGTCTTCGGGTGTCCGGACAGCTCGCCCTCAGCTGCCCGCCGGGCGATGAGGATGTACAGGTGGACGGCTCCGGCCAGGGCGAGTGGCGCCAGGGTGGACAGGACGCCGACGGTGACGTCGCCGAGCCGGAGCCCTGCGCTGCCGGGCCGCAGCTGGTTGAGACGTACGGCGTGCAGGGCGTTGGCCCAGATGCTGGCGGCGGTCGCGGTACCGAACAGCGTCCACACGTAGCAGCGGGCGGCGAGCGGGGCGGTACGCAGGACCAGGAGGGCTCGCACTCCGTAGGCGATGAATCCGTCGATGACCAGAGGGAAGACGAAGGTCAAGAATCCTCGGACATGGATCGCGGTGGCCATCTGCTGCAGCGCGTCGTACGAGAGTGCGCATCCCGCGCCGCCGAGGGCGACGACGGCGGCCCGGTCCCAGCCGTTGATCCGCGCCGGTACCGGCGCGATGTGGCTCACGCCGCCGTCCCGAGGTCGTCGCGGGCCGGGAGTTTGGCGGCGGGATTCTTCAGAATCTGGGGGGCGTTGTCGGGCGTCTTCGCTGCCTCGTTCGCCTTCTTCTGCTGGTCGACGGCGCGGTTGCGGATCTCGCGGCGGGCGCGGCGGTAGAGCTTCCCGGCGTGCGCCTCGGTGACCTTGAGCATCCGGGCGAGCTGCTCGGCAGGGATGTCGGCCTGGTAGGCGGCGCGGACGACTGCCTTGCGCTCGGCCTTGGTGAGGTGGATGTCGCGGCCGGCCAGGGCTTCGTTGACGCGGGAGTAGCTGAGGCGGCCCCCCAACTTGCTGTGCAGGGCCTCTCGCTCCTCTTCGGTCATGCCGCCCCGGATGCCGTCGCGGTCGCCGTTCTCGAGGGCGGCGTCGAGGCAGGTGCTGCGGACCGGGCACTGCGCACACAGGGCCTTGGCGGCGGCTATGCGGTCGACCTCGTCGGGCTCGGGGAAGAAGAGCTCGGGGTCGACCTGGTGGTGCGGGGTCGAGCGGCAGGCGGCCCGGTCGCGCCAGGTGTGGTCGCCGAGAGCTCGGGGCTGCGGGGTGTCGGTGCGGTGCATGGGGATGTCTCCGTATCCCCCCGGGTCGCGTTTGGGCAGGGGCGGCCTGGGGGTTGGTGCAGATGATGAAGGCGGGCCGGTGCCGGCCGTCGCGGGGAAGGGTCAGGCGCTGGCGGCGGCGATACGGCGTCGCTCGGCCGCGAGGGCTCGTCTGCGGTCGGGGCCGTCGAGGATGACCCGGTCGGTCATCTCGGTGAGACGGGAGGCGACGCGGTCGCCGATGTGGGCCCGCAGGTCGGCCATGCCGAGGTTGGTGGTGATCAGCGTCGGGAGCATCGCGTTGTAGCGGCGGTTGATGAGCCGCATTGTGATCTCCTCGGTCCACTCGCTGTTCTTCGCCGCCCCGAGGTCGTCGATGATCAGCAGCGGACAGCGGGCCAGGTCCATCAGCTCGCGCTCGCCGTCGTGTCCCGGGCGGGGCCGCAGCTCGGCGTACAGGTCGGCGGCCGTGATCGCCTTCCAGCGCAGCCGGACCCCGGCGATCAGGAGCGAGCGGACCGCTCCGTACGCCTGGTACGTCTTGCCGGTCCCCGTCGTGCCGACGATCAACAGCGAGCGGCCCTCAGCGAGTCCCGGGGCGCCTTCGGGCCCGGGGCGTCCCCGCTCGGCGACCTCGCGGACCCAGGCGGCGACGGCCGGGTGGTCGGCGACGGCGGCTCGGTAGCGGGCCGGGATACGGGCCTGGGCCGCCTGGAGCGCGGGGAGGGGTTCCGCCGGGTCGGTGAGCTTGGCGTTCGGGTCGAGGCCACGCGAGGTCAGGATGTGGGCCAGGCGGCGGGCGATGCCGCCGACGGGCTGGGCGTCGTAGTCACGCATCACAGCTCCTCGGCGTAGGCGGCGGCAGGGTCGGCGGGATTGGCCCAGGCCCGGTGACCCGGCACGCTAGGCCGGGATTCCGGCCGGACCAAACCGGCGCGGGTGGCGTTCATGGCCTCGTGGACCAGGCTCGGCAGGGTGCTGGGGTGCAGCCCCTTGGCGCGGTGGAGGGCCAGGCCAGCACGGATGTGGCCGGGGTCGATGCCCTCCGCGAGGAGCTTGGCCGTCTCGCGGCCGAGGTGGCCGAGGACGCCGTTGGGCGGGCGGTGTGCGCAGGCGGCGGCGTACTCGGCGATGAGCTGCTGAGCCGAGGTGGTCTCCGGTGCGTGGGCGCTCGCGCCCCCCGAAGGGGAAGAAGTTCCTAGATCCAGGTTCCTAGTTCCTAGGTCCAAGATCCAGGGGGTGAGGGCTCACTGCGGGTTCAGCGCTCCCTCCGTGAGTGTTCAGTGAGGACTCACTGAATGCCTCGCGACCTGCGGTTTCGTGCGCTCCGGAGAATTCGGCGGGGATTCGTGCGTCCTCAGTGAGTCCTCCGTGAGCCTTCACTGAGGACTCCGGGACGTCTCCGTGATCCTGCTGCGCATCCGGCTTCGGCTTCCCGGCGGCGTGCTTCGGGCACTCCGGGAGTCGGCTGCGGCTCGGGCGGTTGATCTTCTGGTGGCGGTGCCAGGTGACGATGTGCAGGTACCGCTTGCCTTCGTCGTCCTCGTAGCGGCAGATCAGGCTGGCGGCGGCGAGTTGGATCAGGTCGTCCTCGACGTCGACCGGCGTGCGACCGCCCCGGACGGCCCAGAGCTCTCCGCAGAGCGCGGCGGGCTGGTCACGGAGGCGTCCGTGGTCGTCGGCGCGGCTGATCAGGCCGAAGAAGGTGCGCTCGGCGTAGACGCTGACCTGCGCCAGGGACTCGGAGGTGAAGGTCTCGGGCTTGAAGGTTCGGATCCTCGCCACAGTCAGCTCCTCCCGGCTGCGACCGCGTACGCCTCGGCGGCGGGGCGCAGGACACCGGTGGTGAGATCGAGGTCGTATGCCTCGTTCCAGTTCACCTCGGGGTGGGTGCGCATCACCCAGCGTGCGGCCGTCAGGCCCTGGGCCCGGTTGAGGGCGACAGGGCTCCCCTGCTCGTCGTAGGCGCGGGCGTGGGGGCTGGGCCAGGTCCGCTCGGGCTCACGCTGCGAGACGCGGATGGTGCGAGCACCGGGCACCATGTCCGCGAGGAGGGTGGCCAGGCGAAGCCGGCGGGATCCGGTGGCTGGGTCGGTGACCTGGACGGGCTGGGCGGTGTGCGCCCTTCCGTTCCTGGACTCGGGCATGCGAGAATTCCTCACTCGTAGGTGGAGTGGGACGGCCGTTCTCGTCGAAAAGGTCAGCCGACCCGCTCCAGTTATGGATCCGCCCCCTTTGGGTGGCGGGCTCGGCGTCCGGAAGCGGCTAACTTCTGGGCGCCGGTTTCATTTCCCCTAGAGGAAGCGCGTCCGTGGCGCTTGGGGTGGTTCCTACTTCCCTCCCACGTGTTGACCTGACGTCGGCGTTTCCCGCCGAGGGACCAGCAACATATGCAGACGGCGGTCAACACTCCAGCTGGCAGCGGGTGCTGAGCCGATTCGACGCCAACTCGACATATGTCGCTGGGTCGGTGGGCGGTCGTGACACACGGCCCGCCCGGACACTGCACCCCCGCTCGGCGCCCAAGCTGTGGAAGAGGGCTCCGTGCCCCTCCGGGCCAAAGCCGAGCACCTCCCACAGCCCGAAAGGCGAGCCCCGGCACCGATCCGTTCTGAGAGTTCTCCGCGCACTGGATGTCGCAGGGGACTCCGATCCCCCCTCCCGCGACCCAGAGTCTTGGAAGGGTTCGAAGACGAAGATCGAGCAAGCGTGCAACGCCGCCCGCTCTTCGCTAAGCTGAAACTATTCCCGACCGAAGAAAAAGTCAACGCACTGGATCGACTCCAGTTTGCACAAAAAATCGAGGTTCGATGCCTGCTCGTCACTTCGACCGAGGTCGACTGCGCGCGGTACGGCGAGCCGCCGAGATCTACCAGGTTGCCGTTGGCGAGGCGCTGGGAGTGTCCGACTCGGCGGTCGCCGGCTGGGAGACCGGCGCGCAGACTCCCGATCCGGAGAAACTGCCCGCGCTGGCGCGCGCGCTCGGACAGGACGTAGACGACCTCTTCCCACGGTCTGGGCCGCCCGATCTGACTGACCTGCGCTGCGATGCCGGCTACTACCAGTACGAGACGGCTGAGCTGATCGGAACCAAGAGCGCCGGACCAGTAGCGGCGGCCGAACGCGGAGAGCGACGCCTCAAGGACAAGTACGTCCCGGCCTTGGCTGCGGCGTACGGGGTCAGCCCGGAGGAGCTGCGGCGAGCGGAGGCCCGGTCGATAGCCAAGGCGCAGGGTGTGCAGGTTGACGAACCCGCACCGTCGGGAACCGGGAGCGCCTCGGCCCTCGGCACCCCTCCCGAATCACTGGCCGAGAAGATCACCCTGCTCCTGAACAGCTCGTATCCCGGCCCCCAGGGGCCCCCCTCGGATGCGGAGATGGCGAACGCGGTAAACGCTCACGCCGGAGCGCAGATCATCACCGAGGAGGGCTTCCGGGATCTCCGTACAGGCATCACCGGGACGGCGTCGCCGGCAGTTCTGGACGCGCTCTCAGCCGTCGTCGGCGTCTCGCGGATGTACTTCGAGCCAGACGCCGCCGTGGCTGCTCAGGTCTATGAGGGTCTTCAACTCCTCGCAGCCGCGAAGAAGGGGGCCGTGGGCCGGGTGAGGGCTCGTGGGCTGGGCTCGCAGGGGCTGTCACCGAAGGCGATGGCGCTCGTAAACGAGTTGGTGGCGGAGCTGGAGGAGAAGGAAGCGGACGCTGGCGAGTAGCGCCCGTCCGCAGCTCCTGGGCCGCGGACGGGCGGCGCGGCTACTGAGGCCCTGACGTCTTGCCCGGCTCGTGCAGGCGGCCCTCGGCGACCACGGCCCGGATCGCCTTCAGGGCGCCGAGGTCTTCGAGGGGGTCTCCGTCGACCACCAGCAGGTCCGCGCGGAACCCCGGAGCGATCCGGCCTGTCGTCCCGCCCAGTCCGAGCGCGTCGGCCGCGTCGCCAGTCGCCATGTCGAGGATCCTGCCGTTCGGCAGGCCCAGGTGCGCGTAGAACGACAAGGCCGGCACCAGTCCGTCGAACCCTGCGCGCTGGACTCCAGCGTCGGTTCCAGCGATGAGTTTGGCTCCGGCCTCCGCCATCTGCCGTACAAGGTCGAACATGGCCGCCGCCCGCTCCTCGCCGAAGAAGCGGGGGAGCATCTGCCAGTGGGGGCTCACGGCCGGACAGATCACGATGCCCCGGTCGATGATCTGCTTCAGGACGTCCTGCCGCAGGTCGAAGCCATCGCTCGTCATCCACGTGCAGTGCTCGATCGTGTCCACCCCGGCCTCGACGGCCGCGGTGATGCCATCCGTACCGTGCGCGTGGGCGGCCACCGGCAGGCCGGCCCGGTGGGCCTCGTCCACCAGGGCCTGGAGTTCTTCCGGGGAGAACTGGCTCTGCCAGCTCTGCGGCCCACCCTTGGTCAGACCGCCCCCGGTCACCATCGCCTTGATCACGGTGGCGCCCGCCTCGATATTGCGCCGCACGAGAGCGCGGGCCTCGGCTTCCCCGGAAACCTCACCGCCGAAGAAGTGGCAGTGGCCTCCAGGTGGGGTCGCGGGTGTGCCCGCGGAGACGATCCGGGGACCGGGAGTGCTGCCGCTGGCGACCTCCGCGTCCAGCTGGAGGGCGAGGCCGTTGCAGTCTCCCAGGTCACGCGCCGTCGTCACGCCGCTGGAGAGGAGCTGTTCCGCGCGGCGGCGCATGTCCTTCAGGAGGGTCTCGTCGCTCGACTCCTGGAGCGTGGCCACCGGGTCCGCGCCGCCGTCGAACACCAGGTGCACGTGGGCGTCGATGAGACCGGGCACCACCGTGCCCTCAGGGAACGCGAGGTGTGTGTCGTCCGCGCCGGCCCGCGCCACGATCTGCGCGCGCGGCCCCACCGCCGTGATCGAGTCGCCTTCGACGACGACTGCGGCATCGTCCAGATACGTTCCGGGGCCCACGAGGACTCGGCGGGCGGTGATCAGCATCTCGGCCTCCTTGATCGTCGATGGTCAGGCGGACAGACGCAGCGCGTCCGATACCGCGATCAGCTGACGTACGTCCGCGTCCCGGTCATCGGCCTGGGGCACGGCCAGGGGTACGGCCTGACGTGCTGGAAGTGCGTCCTTTCCGATCGCGACCACGGCCTGGCGAAGGCGGTCCGCCAGCACGGCGGGCGGGAGGGCGAGGACTTCGGTGCCCTCACCCTCGCGAGCCAGATACGGGCTGATATCAATCAATCCGTCCAGGCACTCCACTATCCGCCGGTGGTAGCGCCGGTGCACGCCACGCGCCTTCCAACGATCCCAGAGCGCCGCGGAAGCCGGCCGCAGCACGTTCTCGGGGTACGCCTCGGTGAGCAGCTGCCACAGCGGGGCCAGGCGTCGGTGATCACGGCGTCGCCACAGCCAGAGCCGCGCCGAGGTGACCCTCGCGCGGGCTCCCGCGTAGGTGACACCGGCGACGAAGAGCAGGATGGACACGACGAGGAACACCGCGACGCCGGCCATGAGCGGATGCGGTACGGTCCCGCCGCTCCAACGGACGGCCACGAAGACCGCGCGGACCGCGCAGGCCACCGCCATCGCGCTCAGGCCCACAGCGGCCATCCACAATCCCGTCGCGTGCGGGCGCCGCGACATGCGGGCGTACTGGCGGGTCCACCGACCGGTGACGCCGAGGGCGTACATGAGGTACAGGCCGGTGACGCCGTAGAAGAAGGCGATCTGCGGGATCGTCATGTCCGCGGTGCTGAAGGAGCCGGCGAAGACGTCATGGGGAACCGTCTCCGCGGCCGCGACGATGGCCACGGCCACCAGCGCGACGATGACGGCCTCTCGTCGGGCCCGTCGACGGGCGGTCGGCCCGTCGGCGGAGTACAGGTAAAAGCACATCAGGAAGTAGACCGTCAGCAGGAGCAGCACGTTCTGCATGAGCTTCGCCGTGCCATGCCCGGCCACGGTGTCGACGCCCGAAGCACCGCCCGGCATGGCCAGGGGGTAGGACAGCAAGGCGGTGAGCAGGCAAAGGGTGACGGAACGCAGCGGCGCGTCCTGCGGGGCGCGTGACCACTGGTAGAGCTTCCACGCCACGGCAGCGGCGAGGCCCAGGAGGATCAGTTCGGTCACGGGTTACAGCCATCCTCGTCGGTCGCCGAGGGCCGCCTGTACTCGCTGCACCGTGGGGTCCTCCGTCATCGGGGCGACATGGTCAAGCACCGACGACCACTCCAGGATGATCGTGGCCGCCAGCTCGACGGCGCACTCCTCCCCGTCGTCGTACGAGCATCGGCGGGCCACACGCCGGATCAGCGCGGGATCGAGCACCGGGATCATCGTGGCCCAGCCCTCGACGAAGTCGTCCGGAGCTTCCTGCTCCTCCTCGGCCCGCTCGTCCTCCGCCACGATGATGTGGAACACCTCGTGCAGGATGATGTGATCCTGATGCAGAGGGGTCGTTTCCTGCTGGTAGAGCACCACGTCCATCTGGGGCGTGTCGACCCACAGACCCGACGGTCCGGGCCTCTCCAGGGGGAAGGGCCGCAGGACAATCGGCCGCCCTCGCCTCTCGCCGAGTGCCCGGCACAGCTCCTTCACGTCCAGCGGCGGCTGGACACCGAGGTCCCGAAGCTCGCGACGCAGCCGACGGTGCAGGTCTCGTTCCACCGTCCGCTTCTGCGCGGTACGCCACCGCCCCAAGCGCCGACGGCTCAGTCCGCCCTGCGCTGGCACCTTGTGTTCAGTCGTGTCGCGGTCAGTTCTTCCCGGCCACATCAGTAATCCCCTTCGCACCAGCCGTGGATTGCTCCGACACGAAGCCGGGCGACGGCCGCGCCCATTTCGACCATGTCCAGTCCCGCCGCACAGCGCAGCCGACAGTGATCACGGGCATCGAGGGCAGTAGTCGATCCAGGCCGCGAAGGACCTGATCCGTGAACCACAACGGGCGCGCACCCAAAACTCCTCAGACACCGAAGTCACCGACGCGAACGAGCAATGACACGACGCAAAGCATCCCGGGCAGGCTGTGGGGACTTCATCGGACACTACGCGAAGCCGCACCAAGATCCGGCTGGAAAGCGCCTACCGGGTCGCAGCAGCATCGACGCACAAAATCGCACTAAATCAGCACACCTACTTGTAGATCATGCTTTTGAGCTGGCAGTTCTCACGAACGATGTGGCCATGCCAAGCACCTCAAGAGGGGTTGCCTTCGTTACCGATCCGAGACGCTTTCATTGCGAGCAAATGCACCGAATAGACACATCCAGCACCGAAAAGCCCTGCCTCTCGTGACGGGAGGAGGGGTGTGGCCAGGGCCACTTTCGGACAGTCGGGACATCACTCGCGATTAGGCTTCCAGGCGTGCATGCCGAAATACACCGCAGAGGAACTGACTACCTGGAGTTCTGGAATGAGTACCACCTGTGCACTCTGACCACACTCCGCCCAGATGGCCGTCCACATGTCGTGCCTGTTGGGGTCACCGTGGACGCCGCCGCCGGCATCGCGCGGGTTATCACCCGCAAATCGAGTAGGAAAGTCGCCAACGTACAGGCGGCGCTTCCCGGCCAAGCGCGCGTCGCCGTCTGCCAGGTGGACGGAGGTCGCTGGGCGACGCTGGAAGGCACGGCTGAAGTGCGCACGGACGCAGCCGCAGTGGACGACGCTGTGACGCGCTACGGAAAGCGGTACCGGCGCACGCCGGCTCCGGACCCGGAGCGCGTGGTCATCGAGATCACGATCGACCGAGCCATGGGGCATGTCGATGCGCCCAAGTCCAAGGTCTCGAACGCCGCAGCCTAGGGATCAAGCAGCTGATCGAGTCGTTGTAGCTGCGGGCGGCACGAGAGCCAGGTCATACCGAGAAGAGGTGCTGGCGGCGAAGTCCCCTGATGGCAGAGGTGTTCGCCGTGCTGCCGCTGCGGGATTGCTCAATGGATCTCCGGCGCGGCAGACGAAAAGTCGTACACCGCGAAGTCGGCGACCGGGCGGTATCCGATCCGCTGATAGAGGCCGTTGCTGGTGGGGTTGGCCAGGTCCGCGAACAGGAGTACCTCCGCCGCGCCTGCGGCCAGCGCGGCCTGGCTCACCTCGACCGTCGCGGCGCCCGCGTAACCACGGCCGCGCAGGTGGGCCGGGGTGTAGACGGGGGCCACCCGGATCTGGCCGGCGACCATCGGGGTCATGCCGGCCATGGAGACGGGGGTGCCGTCCGGGGTCTCCCAGAACCTGACGCGTCCGTGGGCGATGCGCGTGTCCGCCCATGAGCTGTTGTCCGCAGCGGGGATTCCTCCGATGTCGGCGACGAACTCGCGGTGCCAGAGCATGAGTTGCTCGCGGTCCTGCTCGCGCGCGGTTCGGCCTCGGCCCTCCGGGAGCGACTCCGGTGGTGTGAGCGCGCTGAGGCGGTACAGGCGCTCCCGCTCGTGGAGCGTCGGCGTCGCGCCCGTGTGCCGCTGCCAAGCCTCGGCGAAGGCGGTGGCGGTGTCGTGGTCCGCACTGACGCCGGGGAGGGGACGGCCGATGCCGGCCAGATGGGCGGCGAGGGTGTCCGCCTCCTCGGGGATAAGGGGGGTGAGGTACGGGCGGCGGGGCGGGGTGCGGAAGAAGGCCGCGCGGACCTCGCCCGCCCGCTCCAGCCAGCCGAAGACGGGGGCTTCGGCGCCGTACGCGTTCGCCCCGCGCGTACGCAGCGCCTCGGTGACCGTCAGCGGGACGGTGTGCAGGGCAGGGCGCGAGTGCAGGAAGTCCCCGGCTTGAGCGAGAAAGCCGTCGAGGTCTTCGGTGACGTGCCATTCATCCGGGCGCATGCCTCATGATCCCTCGTGCTGTCGGAGTACGCCCGTGGCTTTCCCACTGAGGCGTTAGAACCGGATCTGGCCGATCATGTCCACAGCGCCGGCAACCAGCCGACTGATCTCCGGCGCCATCGACGTGCTCGCTAGGAAGAACCCGAAGAGCACGCTCACGACCGCGGGCCCGGCCTTCAGGGAGCCGCCTCGGATCAGTACGACCAGGACGATCCCCAGCAGCAGGACGAGGGAGATGTTCAGGGACATCAGGAGTCCGCAGCCTCCGCCTGGCCATTCCGCTCCCTGCGTGCCTGGCCGAGGGCTTTGCGCAGCGGGCCGGGCTGTGTCAGCGACCTCGGGCCTCGGGGGAGGACGTGCCAGTGCAGGCCGGGCGGCTCAGTGGCCCCGGCGGGCGGCACGACGACGTGGCACTTCTGACCGAGAGGAACCGTCCCCGGCTCTTCCCAGCCGGCGGCCGTGCCAGGGGGCACGAGGAAGTACAGGCGAGGCTCTGGCCCTCCGGGGTCAAGGATGACCGGACCGATCGCCGCGCCGTCCTCGCGGAGAAGGTCAATCGCGCGTCGGCCAGCCGCCTCTACGGCGCGTATGGCGTCCCACCATTGGCCTGCCGAGCACAGCTCGGGATCGTCGCCTATCGGCATCCACCGGGGCGGCAGCGCGGGAACGCGCGGGGTGACGTCAGACATGGAAACGGCCTCCTCAGAACCATCTGTGAGGAGACCTTTCCACCCTGCCAGCTCCGTGCACGGACAGACTGTCCGTGGGATTTCTTCGCGAAGTGCCTTGAGCCGCAGTCAGGTTGTGATAACTCCCGCCCAACTGCCGAATGCTGACAGCTCGTTGGACGGGTGGGCGTCCATCCGAAGGAGCGCCGCGACCGTCTCGCGGGCCGAGGGGTGGAATCGCGTGTGATTGGGGGCGACCTTACGCGCACGACGCAGGTCCCCGAACGCACCCGCCCTGTCCCCCACGGCCAGCTTCGCCGAGGCCACGTCGATGAAGTGGTGGCTCGATCGCTCGCCCACCGTCGAAGCCGGAGGCACCCACTCCTCGCCCGCCACGGCGGACCACTCCGTGAGACGGGCGAGAGCCTGCTCCGTGTCCCCCATGTCGATCATGGCGTGCACTTCGTGGATGCGGATGTTCGTCGGCCCGAAGGACATCTCGTAGGCGAGGGAGTCGCGGTTGCCGGCCATCCTGGCCACGGCCTCAGCCTCGCGCAGGTAGTCGTCCGCTCGGTCCGGGTTGTTCTCCCTGGCCTCCAGTACGGCCAGCTTCAGCAGCAGCGCGCCGTCGACGGCGAGCGCGTCGTTGGTGAAGGAGCGTTCCGGCTGGAGCCGTTCGAGCTCCTGGCGCAGCGCCTGGAGCTTGCGGCGAGCGGATGAGTAGGCCCCCTGGCGGAGCATCGCACCGGCGACCAGATACCCGGCGGTGAACTTCATCAGCGGATCACCGGACTGGTCCGCCGCCCACCGCACCCTCTCCAGCGCCGTGTTGGACAGGTCGTGATGCCCCATCTTGTGGGCCAGGGAGTTCACCGCTCGGTAGGCGCGGGCAAGGTGCCAGAACGCCTTGGCCTGGTCGCCGTTGCGGCTGGTGAGGGCGAGATGCGTCAGCTCCGTGATGACGGCCGGCAGGAGCGGCCCCATGGGTGCGTAGCGTGCGTCCCGTCGGAGAGCGGCCACCTGGTCGACCTCGGACGCCAGGACCGACAGCGGCCTCGGGGCGATCTCAAGTTCGTCCGGGGTGTCGAAGCACAGCATGATCCTTCGGAGATCCGGGATCACCGCGTGCACTCCGTCCTCGGCCTCCGGCTCGCCGTAGTACGGCTGGCCGGTGAGGACCTCGGGGCCGAAGTGGAGTGCCTTGGCTAGCGCCAGGACCAGTGAAGGCGAAGCCTTGCGCGCGCCGGACTCCAGCTTCTGGACGTAACTGGGCGATATCGCGACCTTCTGTGCCAGTTGAGCGGCAGACAGCTTCCGTGTCCGGCGGGCTATACGGAGACGGTCTCCCAGCGTCAGGTTTTCACTCATCGGTGGATCGATCCCTTCGCGACGGAGCACTGCGCTCAGCGTACGGACAATGTCCAGTCCGACAGAGCTGCTCGCCAAGTGTTAACAGCAACGTCGTCGGCCGGTGCACGCTCGGACATCCGGCGGACCCTGCACGCAAGAGCGTCGAATTCGATATGAATCACGCAAATTCCCTCCCCTGTCACCCCCTCACCAGCGCCGCGCGCTATACCGAGATCCAGTACGCGAGTCAAGAGCTGTGCACCAAGAAAGCGCGGACAGTCTGTCCGCTCGCGTGTCCTTCCCGGTGGGATTGTTCTGTACACAACGCACGTCGCCCGTGGGCCAGTTCCCCGGAGGGCACCCACACTCCCCTTGCTCGTCGACCAGCTCGTCGACGGGTTCGTGGATACCCGGTCGGCCGGAGGAACCGGGTTCCGCACAAGATCGCCGTTCTACTGATGGAGCCTCGCCATGCGATATCCGCCGACGAGCACCACCTTGTCGACGAGCCTGTCCGCGATCAACACACACCCCGTGAGTGACGTCCTGCTTGGTGGCTCCCCCCGGCGGGAGTCCGCGTCTCGGGCTCAGAGGCCGACCGCGGTGATACTCGACCTCTTCGGCACACTCGTCGCGGCTCCGAGCGCGGTTGAACGGAGTGTCGCCGCCGCCCGGTTCGCCGGGACCATGCGCGTCTCGCCGGCGGTCGTCGAGTCCGCGCTGGCCGATAGCTGGCGGGCGAGGCACGACGGGCAGCTGAGGTCGACAACCGAGGTCGCGGCACACCTCGTCGCGCGCTGCGACGCTCCCGCGTCCCACATGGACAAGGTGGAGCAGCTCCTGGCGGAGCTCGCCCGCGACCGGCTCCAGGCCGACGCCTCTCTCCTGCGGGTCCTGGAGGAGCTTCGGCACGGCGGGGTCAGGCTGGCGGTTCTCAGCGACGCGTCCCCTGACATCGCCGAGGCGTGGAGCCACAGCGATCTCGCGCCACACTTCGACGCCGCCGTGTTCAGCTGCCGGGTGGGCGCGGTGAAGCCCGCTCCTCAGCTCTTCGGCGCGGCACTCGAAGCCCTCGGTATCGGCCCAAAGCAGGCCCTCTACTGCGGCGACGGCGGCGGAGATGAGTTGGCCGGCGCCGAGCGCGCGGGGATGCGTGCGGTTCGCGTGGAACGCCGGGGCGGGCAGCACGGGCTCGCGTTCGGCGAGACCGCTTGGCCCGGTCGGCCGATACCCGAGGTGGAGGCTCTCCCGTCCTTACTGAGCAGGTGGAGGGACCGATGAACGTCCCGTACGCCTGGGCGGTTGAACGTGGTGCCCTGCGCCGGCTCCCCGTGCCGACCGACATGCCTCCGATGTGCGACACGACGATCGTCGAGATCCGCTGTACGGGCGTCTGTGGGAGCGACGTCGCGAAGCTCAACCAGCCGTGGCAGGGACGGCTTCCGGAGCCCTGGTACCCCGGGCACGAGATCGTCGGGGTCGACACGGAGACGGGTGACTGGGTAGCGGTTGACCCGTTGGTCCCCTGCCGCTCGTGCCACTACTGCGACCGCGGCCACGTCCACCTCTGCCCGGAGCTGCGACGCATCGGATGGGACTTGCCCGGGGGTCTCGCCGACGCCGTGAGGGTGCCCCGGGACAACGTCGTCCCACTGCCCCACCTGAACGACCCCGTGCACGGAGTCCTCGCGGATCCGATGGCGGTGGCCCTGCACGGCATCCGCTGCGGCCTCCGGATGCCTCTGGGGCGGCTCGGCGTCATCGGGGGCGGCGTCATCGGGGTGTGCACGGCGATCTGCGCGGCTGAGGCGGGGTGGGACGTCCACATGCTGGTCAGGGAGCCTTCGCGCTCGCATCAGCTGAGCTACGTCCTCGACTCGCGCGTCAACCTCCACTCCGCCGGCCTGCCGCCGTGCGACGTCGTCGTGGACGCCGCGTCCGGCGACTGCGACTCCCCCATACGTCAGGCACTGGGCGCCGTTCGTGACGGTGGAACGGTTCTCGTCCAGAACGCCTACGCGCCCCGGGTGCACCTCTCGATCCCCCTACGGGACGTCTTCCGGCGCTCCATCACTCTGCGCGGCTCCTTCTCGTACTGCCGCGCGGAAGGCCATGACGACTTCCGTGACGCCATCGACATCCTCGCGAAGGGCGGCGACCGGGCCGCCCTGATGACTCGGGACCAATTCCCTCTGAGCGACCTGCCACAGGGGCTGGCGGCCCTGCAGAGCGGAGCCCGCCATCGTCCGTTCAAGGTCCTGCTCACGTCCGACATCTGAAGGAAGGAGCCAACACCGTGGCGGTAACAACGCCATTACTGGCCCAGAAGATCAACTCGCCCGCCGCCATCGCGCCCCAGGACGTCCACGACGGCATCGCGAGCATCCTCGCGTTACCGGAGAGCCACACGCGCGACGTGATGCTCGGGAGCGTCCTCACCGGGCTGCTCCTACGGGGACCGAGGCTGGAGGAGGTCGAGGCCGCGATCCGGGCCGCGACGGACCTCGACCGAGGTGGCTGGGACTTCCACCGGCCGCCCGCGGGCACGCGGTTCGTCGGCTACACCGGTAGCGGGAAGAAGACCTTCAAGACGATCAACCTCAGCACCGCCGCCGCCCTGGTGGCGGCCACCGGGGGAGCGCACGTCGCGAAGCTCGGATCGCGCAGTGCTTCGTCGAAGACCGGATCCCGCGACTTCGTCGACCTCGTGGGGGCGACGAGTGACACGGTGCCGCACCCGGAGATGGTGGACATCACCGCGGAGGTCGGCTTCGGGTTCTTCTCCATCGAGAACCGCGTACCCGAGTTCGACCGCCGCTACGGCGGCAGGTTCCAGGCCGTGCACGCCCTCAGCCTGGCGTTCCCCGCCCTCCTGAGCCCGGTCACCTGCCCCGCCTACGTGTACGGTCTCTCGCATCCCGCGGTCGGCGCGTCCGCCCGCCTTCTGTCCCGTCTCGGCCTGCCGGACGTGACGGTCATCAACTCCAGCGTCGGCCAGGCGGTCCAGGTCGACGAACTGATCCCCGGAAGCACGGTGCGGGCCTGCCGCATCAGCGCCGGCAGCGAGGACCTCGCCTTCAACAACGCTGTGCGCAGAGGTGCGGCCTCGATGCCGCAGGACCTGACGTCCGTCACCCAGCACGAGGACCCCCGGGACAACGTCGCCGCCGCGATCCGCGTGCTGGCCGGCCAGGACACCAGTCAGGCGCGGAACGCGGTCGCCCTCAACGCGGCCCTGCTTATGGTGATGTCCAAGGCGACCCCCACCATCCAGTCCGGCATCGACAAAGCACTCACCATCATCAACTCCGGCGCGGCTCTGGACACGCTCCAGCAGTTCGTACGGCTCACGGGCGGCGCCCCACACCAGCTGCGCTCGCTCCTGCGGCCCATCGCCCCGACGGCGCTCCTGGTGAGCCAGGGTGTCAAGGAGACGGCACCATGCTGACGCACGACGAACTCGCGATCGTCCACCTGGTCCTCAACACCGACTGCAACGCCTGGGACCTGGCACCCACCAGCACGTCACCGGGCGTGTGCCGCTTCTGCTACCGCGCGCGCAACCGGGTCAAGACCGACGCTGACACGGTCCGCCGCGTCATCGACCGACTCCGCTCGGAGTCCGAGGCCCATCGGTGCGTCTTCACCGGCGGCGACCCCGTGATGCCATACGACAACCACCTGGAGATCGCCCTCCGGCACGCCACCGAGGTCGGCTTCGAGACGAACCTCCACACCAACGGGCTGCTGCTGAGCGAGCGCTATGCCGGCGTCCGCGACCACGTGACCGTGTACTCCCTGGCGGTCGACGGCCCGGACCCCGAGACGGCCGACTGGTTCCGCGGGCAGGGGTACTTCGAACGCTTCCTGGCCAACGTCGAGTTCCTCGCCACCGACCAACGGCGGCTCGCTTTCAACACGTTCACCACGGCCGGCTCCGTGAAGGACCTGCCGCGCCTCGCACGGCTCATCGCCGGACTGACCGAGCGGACGGACGTCGAGTACTGGCTGATCTCCCAGTACCGGCCCATCGGACGCGCCAACACCCGCAAGGCGGAGATCTACGGCTTCGAGCGGGACGATTTCGTAGAGGCCGTGGACGACGTACGCGACGACGTCAACGGAGTGCCGATCTACGCCCAGCCGACGCGTGCCCCTGAGGACCCGTACCCGTTCCGCGTCTGGGTCCTCGCCGACGGAACGGTCACGGCGGACCTCGGCAGCGTCGCGGCACCACGCAACGCGGAACTCGGCGACCTCCTGACCGACGGCCTCGAGCCGCTGGTCCGCCGAGCCTTCGCCCTCCGTGAGCAGACTCAGCTGGAAGGAATCGCATGAAGTTCGACACCGCGTACTACGAGAGCGTGATCGACCAGCACCGCTACGAGCGCCTGGGTCTCGGCGCCATCGACTTCGGCCTCGCGGGGATGAGCCCCGACGACCTGCACACGAAATGGGTGTGCCACACCGGAGCGCGCCAGTTCGCGGAGGCGGTCGCGGACGGTCAGCCCGCGATCGTCACCACCGGGGTCGGACTCGGCGGGCCGCCCCATGCCGGCACCCTCTTCCAGCTGCTGCGCGCGGTCAAGCTGCAGCAGTGCGGGCTCGACGTGCAGATCGTGCTGGGCGATCTCGACTCCTACAACGCGCGCCGTACGCCCCTCGACTCGGTGCGGAAACTCGCCGACCGGTACGAGGAGTTCGTCCTGCGTCTCGGGTTCGACGCCGAGCGCGGTGTGCTGCGCAGGCAGGAGGGCGAGACCGACGTCCTGGCCACCGCGTTCCTGCTGTCACGCCACCTGGACGACGACGACTTCCAGTGGGCGGAGGAGGACCTCGCCGGGCTCTACCGCAACCACGGTGTCTTCGACCACCTCAACTACGGGATGAAGCAGGCCACCCTGCTCATGGCTGCGGACTTCGTCCATCTCCTCCGCGAAGGGCGCCACGTCCTGGTCTCCCTCGGGGTCGACGAGCACAAGTACGTCGCGCTCGCCCGGCGCGGAGCCGAACGCTGGGGCCTGCCCGCGGAACGGCTGTCCGGCATCTACACCAAGATGATCCCGGGCCTCGGCGGCCTCCCGAAGATGAGCAAGAGCATCCCCGGCTCCGGGATCGACGCCTCCATGTGCACCGAGGACATCCGCGCCCTGCTCAAGGCGGACACCGACACCGCGCCCACCGACGACGGCTCGGCACTCCTCCAGATGTACGCGTGCCTGCCCGAGGTCGATGGTCGGGAGTACGACCGGGCCTCGGCCGCGCGCCGCGCCGGCGGCCCCGAGTGGCAGACCGTACGCGAGCAGCTGGTCGAGCGGATGCTCTCGCTGTTCTCCCACTGGCCGAAGTAAGCAAGGAGTCTCTCGTGCACGCAGACACCACGACCTCCCGCCAGCCCATCGGCGGCGCCGAGACCTACTTCATCAGGAGCGGCTACCGCAGCCGGGACCAGGTGGAGTACTTCCTCGACGAGACGGACGACACCGTGACCTGGCAGCCCGACGTCTACCCCTACACCGCCGCCCGCGCCCTGGAACTCGGCCGCGACGTCGTGATCGACATCGGCTGCGGACGGGCGGGCAAGCTGGCCTCGCTGGCCTACGAGTACCCGGCCTGGTCCTACATCGGTGTGGACTTCGGGGAGAACCTCGTGTGGTGCCGCGACCACCACCCCTTCGGCGAGTGGATCGAGGTCGACCTCGAGTCGGCCGAGCGGCTGCCCATCGCCCCCGCCCTCGTACGCCGGTCCATAGTCGTCTGCTCCGACGTGATCGAGCACCTCGTGAATCCGGCTCCGGCCCTTTCCCTGATCCGTGGACTCCTCATGGAGGGCAGCGCCGCCGCTGTACTGTCCACGCCGGCGCGCGAGTGCCGCAGCGGTTACGACACTCCCGGACCGCCCCGCAACCCCAGCCATGTCCGTGAGTGGGCGAGCGACGAGTTCCAGGCGCTGTTGGAGGCGTCAGGATTCAAGATCCACCACGCCGGGCTCACGCGAAGCGACGACGCTTCCAACGGCATGTCCACCCAGCTGGTCCTCGTCGGCGTGGAAGAGGCGGAGGGGAAGCAGCGGTGACAGCGGTCCCCCGGTCTGAGGGCAAGCGTGTCGTCCACCTGCCGGCTCGTACGCCGTACGCGTGGAAGCTGCGGAGCCGTGACTTCCACATCCTGAACGGAACCGAGATCCCCGGCGGCCACACGGTGCCGGCGGCGGTCGATGCCAGCTGGCTCCTCGAACACGGCCCACTCACATGGCTCGACGTCCTGCACCTGCACCACATCGACTTCGAGGACTCTGCCACTCTGGAGCGCCTGCTCGACGCGTGCCTGGGCGACGGAGTCCAGGTGGTGTTCACCGCCCACGACACGCGGCCCATGGTCGGCGGCGCCGAGGACTTCACCACGCGGCTGCGGATGCTCCACTCGGCCGAGGTCGGCTGGGTCTGCCTCACGGAAGGCTCGGTCACCAAGCTGACCGAGGTCCTTGGCGAGCGTCCCGACGCGACCGTCATTCCCCACGGGTACGTCGCCGTCCCGGAGGAACTGGCCGGCCTGGAGCGCGAGCCCGGCGGCTCGTCCCGGTACCTCATGTTCGGGGCCTCACGCGCCAGCCGGGACCAGCTGTCCACCATGACCAACTGGAGCCTTGGGATCACTGACCCCGACAGCACCCTCCACGTCCTTCTGCGCGCGTTCAGCCCTGCCGACTTCGCCGACGGGGGTCGTGCTCCGCTGCTGCTGGAGACGGCCCGGCGCGATCCCCGAATCCGCCTGACGATGCGCCCGTACCCCACAGACGCGGAAGTGGTCGAAGCCGGACTGGCTTCGGACGCGCTGCTGCTCCCCTACCTGTGGGGCAGCCACTCCGGCCAGCTGGAACTGGCCTTCGACCTGAACCTGCTCCCGGTCTGCTCCCTCACGGGGCACCTGGCCGAGCAGTACGAGCAGCACAAGGGGCTGGTCGAGGAACCCGAATGGTTCGACTGGTCGCAGGGGCACCCCAATCTCTTCGGAGAGAAGTTCCTGACCGCGCTGGAGCACGCGGCGGCTCGACTCGGCTCCAGGCCGCGCCGGCTGGATCGTGAGTTCCTCGACTACAGGTCTGAGGAACACCAGAGGATTCTGCGGCAGTACGCCCGCGTGTACGGAGGGGACCGATGAACGGCCCACCTCGCATTTCGTGCGTGATCCTTTGCCACAACTACGGCCGGTATCTCGACCGGGCCATAACGAGCTGCCTGGAACAGGAGCCCGGAGACTTCACGCTTCACGAGGTGATCGTCATCGATGACGGTTCCAGCGACGAGACCGAAAACGTGTGCCGGCGCCACGAGGGGAACAGCAAGGTCAAGGTCATTCGGAGGAATCAGCGGGGTTTCGGACAGACCCTCACCGACGCCTTTCTCGTCAGCACGGGCGACTGGGTGGCCCCGCTCGACGCCGACGACTGGTTCCACCCGTCGAAGCTGCGCACATGCGCCGAGGTGATGACGGGTCGGACGCTGTTCGTCGAGCACTGGGAGCACGTGGTCGACTCCGATGGGGAACCGATGCTGGAGGAGCCGCATCCGGGCGGAAACACGAGCACCTTGGTTGTCCACCGCGACGCCGCCCTCAGTCTCCTTCCGGTGAGCAACGAGATCTTCTTCCACGCCTTGCGTGAGGCCGGCCGAGGGATCGCCCTTCGGGACCCGCTGACCTTCTACCGGGTCCACCCCCGCAGCATGACCGACCGCGGAACGCCCGGCGTCTCACAGGACTACCGGGCCGACGTCTGCATCGCGCTCTCGGACCGTCTCCGTGCGATGTACGGGAAACCTCCCTCGTGGGCGAGCAGTCGCCGGCTACGAAGGATCTCCTGGCATTTCCGCGCGCTCGCTTTCGGCCACAGGGTGGAATCCGCCATGCAGCGGGAGAGGCGCCTGTCCGCGATGCTCCTGATTCCGGGAATGCTCGTAGGCACACTCTGTGCGCATGACCCGATAACACCATGGTTGCGGTCCCTCTCCAGCGCGGTCGCGGGACGGCCGCTGGTGCAGTTGGCCGCGAGCCAGGAACAACGCGGTCATTCATGATCAATCCGACGATGCGCCGAGGGCTGCGATGATAAAATCGCCGCTTCCAATCCCATACTGGTCAGGCCAGTTGTCCGACGCAGGAGCGTATAGGCGCCATGAGCCGTTTGAATGAGTCCGTCACCCGTGTCATGCACATCCTCGATGGAGCGGACCTGGGCGCGGACTATACGGTCGCCCAGCTGCTCGACGAGACAACAGCCCGGCGCTCTCTGGACCTCTCCGACCTCTCCCCCCAGGAGCAGGCGGCCCTAGTCGAGGGACGCTCGAATCACCTGATCCCTTCCGCCTCGGTGCTCGCCGAGAAGATCGAAGCCGCACGGGACGCGGGGCGCCCGTTCGTCGTCAAGTACGGCATCGACCCGACCTCGCCTGATGTCCACCTCGGCCACGCGGTGCCGATCATCATCGCCAGCCGGTTCCAGCGGATGGGCCACCACGTCGTCTTCATCATCGGCGACGTCACGGCCAAGATCGGTGACCCGTCGGGACGCTCCTCGGAGCGACCGACCCTCACCGACGAGGACATCGCCCGCAACCTGAGCGGCTACCAGCAGCAGGTCACACCGTTCATCGACTTCGAGCGTGCCGACCTGCGCTTCAACGGCGAGTGGCTGAACAAGGTCACCCTGCCGGAGCTCGTCGGGGTCCTCGCCCGGGTGCCCGTCTCCATGTCGCTCCAGCGCGAGGACTTCCGCACCCGACTCGCCGAGGGCCAAGGACTGTCCGTCGCTGAGTTCGTGTACTCCGTCGTCATGGCGTGGGACTCGGTGGCCATCGACGCCGACGTCGAACTCGGCGGCGTGGACCAGCTGCTGAACCTCCAGATGTGCCGCAAGGTCATGGAGATCTCGGACCAGGCTCCCGAGGTCGTCATCACCACCCCGCTCATCGAGGGCACCGACGGCACGGGCGCCAAGATGAGCAAGAGCAAGGGCAACTACGTTGGCCTGACGGCGTCGCCCGATGACGTCTACGGCCGGCTGATGTCCATCCCCGACCACCTCACCGAGCCGTACCTCCAGCTGCTCACCGAGTGGACGGACGACGAGATCCGCGTGGTCACCAAGCGCCTGGAGGAGGGAACCGCGCACCCGATGGCGATCAAGCGGATCCTCGCCGGCGAAGTGGTGGCCGCTCTCCACGGCCTTGACGCCGCTGCCGGCGCCCGCGCGGAGTTCACGGCGCGCTTCTCCAAACGCTCCTTCGGGGACACCCAGAACCTCCCCGCCGTCTCCCTGAAGGACCACGCCGAGGACACGCTCGGAGCGCTGATCAGCCGCACGCTGGACTTCGCTCCCAGCATCTCCGCCGTGCGTCGCGTGGCCCAGCAGAACGGCCTCCGCCTCATCCGCGAGTCGGACGGAGGGCAGCAGACCACGCAGCTCACGGAGGCTTCCGTCCAGCAGGCGCTCAGCGAGGTCGTGAGTGAGGTCGGGACACTCGACGGTGTCGAGCTCTACCTCAAGGTGGGTCGCAAGGTCGCCCGCATCGACGCCTGAGACTCAAACCCGGCGCCGACCCACCCGTCCGGGTCGGCGCCGTTCCTTTCGGAAATCCGAATCGCGCGGAACGTCGGCGCGGTGGGAGACTGCGTCGGCGTCGGGCTTCACACAGGTCCTGGGGTGCCATGGGGAACGCCGACGACGGGGGGTGCCCCGCGCACGGTACCGCGGGGACTCTGCGCGGACTGAAGCGTTTACGTCGCCGGCCGCGCCATACATGCTGGGCCTGGTGAACATCGACGACGTACGCAAGGCGCTCAGCGCCGGTGACCTTGAAGCACTGATAGGCCTCGAAGAGTGCGGCTGGATGGACGTCAAGTCCGGGCCGTACATGCTCGACAAGGGAGCTCATCACAAGGAAGAGCTCGTCAAGGACGTAGCCGCTTTCGCCAACACCTCCACCGGTGGGCTGCTCATCATCGGTTTCAAAACGAGGACCGCCAACGCGGTAGAGACCATCTCCGAGGTCACCCCGGTACCGCGGGCGCTGGTCAACACCGACACCTATCGCAAGCTGATCGATGAACGGGTCTTCCCCCAGGTCCAGGACCTTGAACTGACCTGGATCGACCGCAGCGAAGGTAAGGGGGTGCTGAGCATCGACATCCCGGCCCAGCCCGCCGCCGCGCGGCCGTTCGTGATCCCCGCGCCCACCGGCAAGGACGAGAAGTCAGCCAGTGGCCTCGCCGTCCCCGTGCGGCGCGGAGACCGGACGGTGTTCTGGAGCGGCCCGGAAGCCCACCGCCGACTTTCCGCCGGATGGATGGCCATCGGATCTCCCTCAGCCGACGACAGCAGCGCGCTGGGTGCCCTGGAGAAGTCCCCAGCGGCCGTCCCAGACCGCGCCAAGGCGCAGCGGATCCTCGTCGCGATGCCCTTCGATGCGCCCTGGCTTCGGTTCATGCAAAGCCAGTCCCCGATGCGCCGGGTGAGGGTGGAGGTCACGCAGGCCGTCGATAAGGCTTTGGACGATCTCCTGTTCGACGATGTCGACTTCCTCGACCATGAACTGGGGTCCGCGCACTCCGCGTTCAAAGAGAGCCTTGGTCGGCTACACACCGAGCTTGAGGGGATGTTCACCCCAGAAGACGGTCCCAACCCGCCGGTGTACGTCGAGGTTCCGCCGGAGTGGAAGCGGACCGATCCCGAGCGGTACAAGCAGACTATGGCCGCCCTGTCTGGGGCACGCGATGACTTCCTTGAGGCACGCACCGAGCTCATGAACGCACTGAACCGCAAGGGGCTGCTGACCTGAAGGTAGGGCGCTGCCGGTGGCCTCGGCCGGCGGTCCTCGCGGAGCCAGCTGGAGGGCATGCCGACACCACGGCGAAAGGCGGTCGAGGCAATGCCAAAACCCGTACCACGCGACTCGTGGCGCCCGAAGTCCGAACCACTCGATCTACTTGAAGAGCTGGCATCCCAGGGGTTGAAGGTATCGGGTCCTCGTGTCAGGATCTCGATAGTCCACAGGGCGGGGAGCCCTGGGTATTCACCTATTGGGGGCCGTTCATGATTCACATCACCCTTGGCTCGAGGCGGTACGTCAACCCGCAGGAGGACCAGCTCGGCCGCAACGTCGTCGGCTTCGACCCGGTCATGAACGACGACGCCCTCTTCCACGCCAACCGTGGCTGCTGGGTCCTCGGCGAACGCGCCGAGAAGGAGCGCTACGCCCTGCTCTCCCACGAGGGCGAGGTCCGCATGGCCATCGAGATCGACAGCCTCGTTCCCGTGGCCGGAGGGCGCAAGGCGATCGAGGGCAGGTACCTCACGCCGGGCGACGGGGTCTACGACGCCTACGTCGGCAAGCCCACACCCGTCGAGACGACCCGCAACCCAATCACCTACTTCGACTCCCCCCACGGCGCCCGCACCTGCCACTGCGGTTGCGGAGAGCTGGTGGCCAGCGGCTGGTTCGTCATCGGCCACGACCAGCGGGCCCTGCACGCCCGGATCTCGAAGATCGGCACCGTGCGCGAGTTCATCGACTGGTTCGACAGCACCTACGTCGAGCCGACGGACAAGTAGCCGCCCGCCCCCTTCGCCTCATCGGGGTACGCCCGCTCGGTGGGGCCCGCCGCCCAACAGCGGCGGGCTCTACCTTCTTACGCGTCTACACGAGCAAGCGGGCCGGGCCTCATCACCGCTGCTCCCAGTCGTAGGGAAGTTCATCCAGGAGGTCTCTCTGCGGTGGCCGCCGGTACTGCTCCGGCACGTCGAGCCGGTCGACCCATGGGTGCGCCCCGTACGCTTCGAGGATGGCTGTGGCGAGCCAGATCCTCTGCGCCGGCGCGAGGAACGGAAGGACCGCGGAGAGATCTGTCTCGTCCTTGGGGCGGGGCTTCTTGGCCTTGTAGTAGAGCAGGACTTCGGGGGTCACGTAGGGGATGCCGCCCGCGCCGATGGCTCCGAGTTCTGCCACGGGGCGGTGCACGGCGGTGTCGCGGCGGGACACCCACAGGCCGTCTTGCGCTTCGTCCAGCATGATCTGGATGCGCCACGGCGTTCCAGGCCCGGGGCGGCACCAGATGTCGTGGATGCCCATATGCAGGTACTCGTCGGGCTGCCAGGGGCGCAGGGTCCCGGCCGGGTCGGCAGCCCACAACTCCCATCCGGCAAGTACGTGCTGTACGGCGAGCTGGTCATCGCGCAGGACTAGGACGTCGATGTCGTCGTGCTCGCGGATGACGCGCCCGACGGCGAGTTCGATGGCGTGTCCGCCCGCGATCCACCAGGGGATTTCGACCCGGCGGAACATGTCGGCCACCTCGGGCACGGGCGCAGGCTCCCAGGCTGATTCGGTGGTCATTCTGGGAGCGTAGCGGTTCAGCGGCGGGTGAGCTCCTCGCAGGAAAGGAGCTCCTGGTGGTGCACCCAGCGTGACGCTCCATGGGCGTGCTCAGGCAGGTTGCGGGCGGATTCTGCGGTCCTGATCGTCTGACGGGGCGGGCCCTGAGTTGAGGGCGGTGAGGGCCCGGCGGAGGTCGCGCGGTCAGGTGGTCCTCGGCGAGGCGCACTGTCAGAAGCCCGATGCGCCCGGCTCATGCCGCGAGTCCTGCCCCACCCCCCACGGTGATGCCCAGCACGCGATGCAGGTCCGCCGTGACCACGCGGTACGCGTTGCCGAGCTTGAGGACCGTGACCGGGTACTCGCCCCGCTTCGCCAGCGCGTATCCCGTACTGCGGCCGATCGTCAGCGCCTTGTTCGCCGTGTCGAGGTCGACGGCGACAGGCAGAGCGAGCAGTTCCTCGCGAGCCATTCCCCTGACAGCCTTGCACGCAGCCATGACGCATCCCATCTGTAAAAGTTGTTCTGACAGCAGAACGAGTATCACGGATGCTGCGGCCACATATTTTGACGACGTAAGTTGCATCTATGACGAACACCGATTGGTCCCCGAGCTTCACAGCCCGCGTCGCCGAGCAGATGCGCCGGGCCCGTAAGGCCGCCGGCCTCACCGTGTCGGAGGCCGCTGAGGCGTGCGCCTCCCTGGGCCTCGCGGTCCCGAAGACGACGATCACGAACCTGGAGACCGGACGCCGCAGCTCGATCGACCTGGCGGAGTTCCTCGTCCTGGCAGCGGTCTACCAGGTGCCCCCGGTCAGTCTGCTGTTTCCTCTGGGCACCGACGCCTCGGTGGCCGTGCTTCCCGGCAGAAAGGTCCCGACGTGGGAAGCGGTCTCCTGGTTCACCGGCGAGTCCCCTCTCGAGAAGCCCGCCCCCGAAGGGTCCGCCCGGGACGTGCTCGACACCTACCGCGCCCACAGCGAAGCCGTGACCACCGCCCTGGCGTCCACCCGGCTCGCGAAGGAACGGCGCCGGAAGGCCAGCATCACCCTCGACGCCGCCCGCCGCGACGCCCTCCTGGAAACCGCGGCCTCGTATGAACATCTCGCCTTCGACGACTGCAGAGAACTGCGTGAGTTCCGCAACACGATGCGGCAGCGCGGACTGATTCCCCCCGCTCTCCCCACCGACCTCACGTTCGTCGACAATCCCGAGGACTAGCGTTGCCGAGCCCCACCACGTCCGGCGGCACCGTCACGCGCCGCTGCTCCTGCCGCAACCCCGAGACCGGCAAGAACTACGGCAAGTCATGCCCCAAGCTCACGAACCGGCGCCATGGCACCTGGTCCATACGTCACGAACTGACCAACCGTCCCGACGGCACGCGCCGAGAGTTCCGCCGCAGCGGCTTCGAGTCCTCCACCGAGGCCACCAAGGAACTGAGCAAGGTTCGCGCACTGCTCGCCGTCCCCGACGCGGACGACCCCGCCGGCCATCTCGCGGTCAGCGACATGCTGGAGACCTGCGCCAAGAACAAGGAGCCGCTGCCGGACTACGACGAGACCCGGCGGCGCTTGGCGGCCGGGCAGGCACTCAACCCCAAGATGCCCCTCGCCGAGTGGCTCGACCTCTGGCTCGGAGGCAAGAAGCGCCTGCGGGTCAGCGGCTACAAGCGGTACGACGTGGACGTGCGCGTTCACCTCAAGCCGCACCTGGGTGAGATACGCCTCGACAAGCTCAACGTGCCTCACCTGGATCGGATGTTCGACGCCATCAACGAGGCAAACATCGAGATCCAAGAGCAGAACGCCCAACGGCGTGCAGCGCTTGATGAGTTGAACGCCATCCCGTGGAAGGGCGTGGAGAACCGGGCTCGCCGCAAGTGGCTGAAGGCGGCCATCGACCAGATGCCGCCCTTCCGCCGGGTGACCAGCGTCAACACCCAGCACCACATCAAGGCCACTCTGCGCGCGGCCCTCAACACGGCAATCGCACAGCGGATCATCCCCAACTACAACCCGGCCGAGCACGTCGAGCTGGAACCCGGCACCAAGCCGAAGGCTCTCGTGTGGACCGACGAGCGCGTCGCCCGCTGGCGGGCCACCGGCGAGAAGCCCAGCCCCGTGATGGTCTGGACGCCGGAGCAGACCGGCACGTTCCTCGACCACGTCTTCGGGGACCGGCTGGAGGGTATGTGGCGAATGATCGCCTTCCGTGGCCTACGCCGAGGGGAGGGGTGCGGACCCCGCTGGGTCGACTACTCGATGAAGAACCGCTCGCTGGAGATCGCCACCCAGCTCGTCCAAGACGGCTGGCAGGTCCTCGAAGGGCTGCCCAAGACCAACAGCGGGATCCGCTCCGTCGCGTTGGACGACGAGACGGTCGAACTCATCGAGCGACGCCGGATCGCTCAGGAGGAGGAGAGGCGCAAGTGGGGTGACGCCTGGAAGGACACCGGCCGCATCTTCACCGAAGAGGACGGCTCCCTGCTCCACCCGGGCAGGATCTCCGACCTGTTCGATCGCCTGATCGCCGAGGCCGACCTTCCGCCCATCCGACTCCACGACCTGCGCCACGGTGCCGCGACGCTCATGCTCGCCGCAGGCGTGGACATCAAAGTCGTCTCGGAGACCCTCGGGCACAGCGATTCCCGCATCACCCGGGACATCTACCAGTCCGTCCTCGACGACCTCGCCCACGCGGCAGCGGCGGCGGTCGTCAAGCTCGTTCCCCGCGCCCCGCGTGCGGTTCGCTCGGCAATCGAGCACGCAGCTCGGCCCACGGCTCCCATCAAGGCCACGAGCGGGTGCACCTGCTCGTGCACGTGCGGCGCCGCCGACCGTCAGACGCTCACGGCGTAGCGCCTACGCCACCCCTCCGACCGCTCCGGCCGGGCTCAGCCACAGCGCGGTTGAGCCCGGCCCCCGTCTGCGTCCGAGCTGTGCATTCGGCGCTCAGTTGGTTCCGGCGTTGTACAGGTGGTCGCCGAAGAACCCGATGACGACGGTCCCGCTTCTGTCGGTGTCATCGAGATAGTGCAGTCGCGGCGCCGGAGGAGCGCCGTCGCCGATGCGGATGTGTTCGAGCATCACGGCCTTCCCCGTGGGGTCGATGTGCTCAGGGACGCGGAGGGTTCGTTGGGCCTTGCCGCGTGGGCTGCTGCTGGCGGTCTGCCCCTCGCTGAGGACCACCTTGCCTTCAGACAGCAGCGGGAACGGCTGGCTCGCGCAGTACGCCTTGAGATTGGCCAAATCAGGGCCGGCCTTGCCGCCGAGCGCCCGCGCGAGGTCTTTGGTCTCGGCGTACGCCTGCATGGTGGCCAGCGTGGCGGCCAGACGGTTCCGCCAGTGCGAAGCCTTCTGGTGGTGCTCCAGCTTCTTCGTCTCGTCCAGGTCTGCGGTGATGACGAGAGACGAGCAGTGCCGCTGCGCTTGCTCAAGCACGCCACGGAGAGTGGGGGCGTCCAGCCGTGCTTTCAACGCCTCCGCGTCTCCTTGGGGTTGGTCCTCGTTCTGGCGGGTCTGCAGCCGGGCAATGGCGGCGTCACGAGCGCGCAGCGCCGCGTCCCGTTCCTTCGTCGCGGTGTCCAGCAACTCGGCGAACGTGTCCCGGTCCTTCTCCGTTGCCTCAAGCCGCGCCTGAAGTTCGGACACCTCAGGCGGCGACGGAAGGTTCGCTGCCGCTCGTACCAGATCGGGGATCATGGAGTTGAGCTTCGCCTCAAGGTCCGGCGCTTCGTCGAGTAGCTTGGTGCAGGCCCGCAACTGGGCCTCCACCTCGCGGCGCCGGTCTCGCTCCATCTCAGCAAGCCGCTGGTACTTCGCTGCTTTCTTCTTGTAGAGCTCGACGAGCTGCTTACCCGCCTCGGCAGCTTCCTTGCCCACTTCGGCAGCCTCCTCCAACAGACGGCTCACCTCGGCGCGGGTTTCTTCATCCCGGGCCCTGTCTGCTGCGGGGCCGAACGGACTGATGGCCATCGACCTGACGCCCCCCTCATCTCATAAGTGAGGACGAGGATAGGGGTGGTGCGAGCCGGCGCTATCCATCTACCTGGTGGCCAAGACCGCGGGCCAGCGCGGCATGCCGACGCATGACCGGGAGGGTGCCGACGTCGACCGTCCCCTGGTCGTGGTTCTCTCCGCAGGGGCAGATGCTCCAGCCGTCGTCCTCGATGCGGTCGGCCACGGCGTCCACCAGTTCGGCCAGCTCGTCGAGCACCCCCACCGCGACGCCGACGGCTCCATCGACGTGCTGCCTCACCAAAGCGGCGCCGATCTCGGTAGCGAGGTCCAGAAGGTGGGCCGCCGCTGACCCGTCATCGTTGATGCTGGCGTACTTGCCGGCCTGCGATGCGGCCATGACCAGGTGTCCCAGCGACTCGACGGAGACGCTGACCGTACGGTCGTCGATCCGCACCGGCCGCATCGCATGCGGGCCGACAGACGCTCCCCGGTCGTCTTCGGCAGCCGCCTTCATGATGATCTCGGCGACGGCTTCGGGGGTCACCAGGTGGACGGCTTCCTCGTAGTCCATGCCCGCCCGCTGAGCCATGACCTCAACGAGGTGGTCCGCGACGCCCCGCACCGACGTCGCCTCTACCTCGACCCCGTGGGTCAGCAGCACGGCGCTCGACTGCGTCACGAGCGTCTTGAACGCGAGGGTGTCCTTTGGGTCTGCCACAGTGCCCAGCGTAGAAGCAGAGGTTGGAGCGTTTCCACAAAACCGGCGTGCTCTTCGAGGAGCCGCGCCGATCCGATCAGCGACGCCGCCGCGCTGCCCGGCGCGCACCCCTCCGCACAAGCTCTGCGCTCATGCGCACCCCTCGCGCTCCCCTTGGATTCGGCAGCACGATCCGGGGCGACGCCACCTACCAACAGAGCCGTGCCCGACAAGGAAAAACCCCAGGTCAGAAGTATCTGACCTGGGGTTTCACTGGAGCCGCCTTCGGGATTCGAACCCGAGACCTACGCATTACGAGTACGCGAGCGCCCTGGCGTACGGGCTGAGTCAGGCAGCGCCGGGCTCCTGCAGCACCACCATGACCATCACCGGAAGATCGGTGTCATGCTGGATCACACCGGCGGTCAGAATCCTGCCGGCGAGGGCCCACTTCTTCAGTTTGATGAACTCGTCCCGGTCCGCCTCCGTCTGCTCGACCTGGATCAGGTGGCCGGCAAGCGGGGACTCCTCGATCTCGGGGAGGAAGTCGGCCAGCACCTGCTCCCCCTGCTCGTAGACGGCATCCAGGTCGTCGAAGTAGCCCGACTCGTCCACGTCGCGGATCCAGACGAAGAACGAGACGCTGACCGCCCCACCTCCGAACGACTGGATCCATCCCCCGACGCTGCCCTTGTCCCACGACGTCTCCACGCCGTCACGGATCTTGCCCCCGGGCGTCCACTCCTGAGCCGTGAACCGCGCCGCCGCAGCCTCGGCGGTCAGCGGGGTGATGTTCCTGAGCTCTTCCAGCATTGCGATTACTTCAGCCATGAACTCATTCCACTCATACCGTTGCCAGGCACGTGATACGCCTTCAGCTGCCCGCTGGCGTAGGCCTCGGGGAAGGCCTTGGACAGCACTTCGTCCACATGCGCGGCACCCCATTCATTGGACACCATATAGCGCACTCCCTTGCCTCCCAGGTCCTCGTTGAGGGCGAGCAGCTTGTCTGCCTGCGCGACAATCCGGCTCTCGTCGTAATGCTTGAAATCGGGGTTGTACGGGGACTTCTTCCACTCACCGACGTTGTCACCGCCGGTCCACTTCGCCTCCGTGATCCAGCCGTCCTGCGGACCACCGTCGACGTGGACCTCCCGGCCGTCCGGCAATATCCACTGCTGCTCGTAGCTCTGGTCGGTGACAAGGCGCTGGTACCGGAACGACGGACGTATGAGCTGATTGTCCGTCAGCCAGCCCAGGCCTTTGAACCGCGAGTACGGCGACAGCCCGAGGGGGTCGCAGACCGTGAACGGATTGTGCACATAGGCGACCGGATTCGGCGCGGGGCCGAGGCCTAGCGGGTCCGGGGAGGTGTAGCGACCGGTCTCCGGGGCGTAGTGGCGGAAGAGGTTGTAGTGGAGACCGGTCTCCGGGTCGTAGTACTGGCCGGGGAAACGCAGCGGGGTGTAGGCCGTACTGGAGCGGGCCCAAGCAGTGGTGCCCCAGAGGGTGCTTCTGGCACGCCAGGCGATCTCGCCGGACTCGTCGACCAGTTCGGTGGGCGTTCCCACAAGGTCGGTGGCTATGACGAAGAACCGGCGGTCGATCTCCTCCTGCCGAGTGTCCGGGGTGAGAAGGCGTTCCGTCTGGGACAGAGGGACCAGGCCGCGGTGGTCCCAGGTGAGGGCGACTATGTGTGGCTGGCCCTGTGTGTGGACGGTCTGTTCGCACAGGGTCGTGCCGTCCCAGGAGAAGCGGACCTCCTCTGCGACGCTCTCGCCGTCGTCGGCGAGGCGCTGTTTTGCCGTGCGGCGGCCCAAGGGGTCGTAGAGGTAGCGCCAGCGGGTGCCGTCGGGTGTGACCACAGCGGCGAGACGATCCTCCGCGTCCCATTCATAGCGCCAGGTGTCGGGCTTGCGTGACAGACGGGTTCTTTGGCGCAAGGTCACGCGGCCGAGGGCGTCGTGTTCGAAGCGGACTCTGCCGGCCCTGGTGACGGAGGTTCCGGTGTAGGAGCGGGGGCCGGTGGCGTCGTGGCCGGGGTGTGAATCGGGCCAGGAGGCCGCCGTCTGGTTGCCGGCGGCGTCGTAGGTGTAACGCTCGGTCCACCCCTCGGCGTGGACCCCGGTGACCCGTCCGGACGCGTCCAGGTCGAAGGTTCGGGAGCCTGAAAGATCGTCGGTCACGGAGGTGAGGTAGCCGTCGGCGCGGTGGGCGTATTGCCGGCGGTTGAGGGCGCGGCCCCCGACAGTCAGGTGCTGCGCGCAGATCCTTCCGGCTTCGTCCCAGGCGGAGGCCAGAGTGAGGGATCCACCGAAGACGCGCTCGAGTTCCCGGCCGGCCGCGTCGTGGGTGAAGGCTATCTCGCGTCCGCCGCTGGTTAACCGGGTGGCACGGCCGGCGGCGTCGTAGCCGTACTCGGTGACCGCGCCGGTGGGGGTGATGCGGCGTGCCCGACGGCCCAGGGTGTCGTAGGAGTAGTTCATGGCGCGGCCGTCGACGAGTTCTGTCTTGGTCCTGCCACGTCGGTCGTACGCGTAGACGATCTCGCTGTCCGGTCCGGCCGCGTGCAGCAGGCGTCCGGCCCGGTCGTACGCGTAGGTGGTCACCTTGCCCGCCACGTCCTTGCGAACCGCTTGGCCGAGCTGGTCGTAGATGTAGGACACGGTCCGGCCGAGGCTGTCGGACCGGGCGGTGAGCTGCCCGGCGGCGTCGTACCGGTAGGTGAGAGTGCGGCCGTCGAAGTCGGTCTCGGAAGCGAGCCGGCCGGCGGCGTCGTACGTATAGGACCAGGTGCCGTGTGGGCCGGTGACCCGGATCAACCGCAGATGCGCGTCGTGCTCGAACGTGTGGCGGCTGCCGTCGTGTCCGGTGCGGGTGGTGAGCAGGTCGAAGTGCGTGTACTCGAAGCGGGATATACCTCCGGCCAGGCCGGTGTGGCTGAGGGGGTTGCCCTCGCCGTCGTGCGTCCACGACTCAGCGGCACCGTCCGGGGCGACACGGCGGGCGAGATTGCCGTCCTCGTCCAGAACGACCCGGGTCACACCGCCCATCGGGTCGACGGTGCGTACGATCCGGCCCAGAGCATCGCGCTCCAGATGGGTGGTGCCACCGGCCGGGTCGGTCACTGCCACCGGCAGCCCAGCGGCGTCGCAGCGCACGGTGGTGGTGGCGCCGAGGGCGTCGGTGACGGTGGCCAGCCTGCCCCGGCCGTCATAGGCGTACCGGGTGGTGGCGCCGGCCGGGTCGGTGACTGCGGTGCGGTTGCCGTGCTCGTCGAATTCCTGGAGCCAGCGGGCGCCGTCCGGCCCGCGGAATTCCGTGGACGCACCCACCGGGTCGCGCACGGTGCGTAGTTCGCTCCCGTCGGGGCGGGTGACGGCGAGCAGGCGGCCGTCCTCGTCGTGGGTGAAGGCGGTGGTGCGGCCCAGCGGATCGGTACGGGTCAGGGTGTTGCCGCGGTTGTCGTAGGTGAAGCGGGTGGTGTGGCCGAGCGGATCGGTGGTAGCCACCACTCGGCAGTGGCGATCGATCCGGTGCCGGGTCGTGTGTCCGTCGGCCGTGGTGAGGGTGGTGGTGCGAAGTCCGGTGTCCGGGTCGGGTTCGGTGTAGGTGAGGGTGATCTGGATGTGGCCGGCCTGACCGCCCTCCTCGATGACGCGGTCTCGGTCGTCGTATGTGTAGTCGTAGCGGCTGTTGTTGGAGTCGATCCAGGCGGTGACGCGGCGGCGGTCGTCGTGGACGAAGGTGGTGGTGGCACCGGACGGTTTGACTACGGTGGTGAGGTTTCCGTCCTCGTAGCCGTAGCGCATCAGAGGCAGGTCTGCCCCGTCCTCTCCCGCTCCCGCCAGGGCCAGGGCCGTGACCCGACCGTCGCTCACCGTGACAGACACCCGGCGGCCGGCGGAGCAGGTCAGGGCGAGCGGGGTGCCGGTTTCGGTACGTTCCACGGCCCACCAGTTGCCGTGGCGGTCCTCGACCCGGTCCAGCCAGGCATCACCGTCGCCGCCCGGTTCGCTGTCGGCCGGGGCGGTGAAGTGACAGACCAAGCCCGTGCCGGGATCGGTGACGGTGTAATCACCGGTCACGTCACGGGCCAGCAGTGTGCGGGCGGCCCCGGACTCCGGTTCGGTCGGAGCGCCTGGGGCGGGGTGCGGATAGGCAGTCAGGAGGCCGTCGGCGGTGACGTGGACGACGCCGACAGCGTCGATCTCCAGGCGCTCGTCGACGGTGGAGGTCCAAGAGGGGCCGAGGAACCGGCCTGCCGGCAGACCGGACTCGGTGCGGCGGGTGAAGACCAGCGGCAGGGTTCCCGGCAGCACCAGGTCGGTCTGGGGCAGGAACATCCGTCCCGATGCGAGGTCGACCGGATCGGTGTTGGCGACGACGCGGCGCCCGTCGGGACGGTTGTGGGTGCCGTTGGGGGCGTTGTCGAGCAGCCGACGGGCCCGGGCGGCCTTCGTCATATCCGCGGCGAGGCGGACACCCTTGGCGACGGCGCCGCCTCCGCCGGTGGCCGCGGTCAGTGCCGCGTCGGGCAGTAGACGGCCGAACCCTTCCGCGGGGTCCTTCATGAAGTCGCTGATCATCTGCTTGCCGGTGCCGACCGGGTCGTTGGCGGTGACGACCAGACCGGCGGCCAGACTGTTGAGGCTGGTGGCGTACTCAGCGGGGTGAGTGATGTTGTACGGGTCCAGCGGGTTGATCCCCCGGACGAAGTTCAGCAGCCCTGCGGTGCCCTTGATGACGCCGCCGCCGACGTGGTCGTTGATGATCTGCAGTTCCTGCAGACCGCTGGCCACCTGTTGTGCGTACGCGGGCTTCTCAGGGGCCTTGTCCCGGGCGGCGCGGACGGCGCTGCGGGCGGTCTTCGCAGCAGTGTTCCGCTGTTCGCGGGCCTGGGCGAGGAGTTCCTGCGCGTCCTGCATGATCGATTTTCCGGGGTCGTCGAACGTCGGCGCCGGGCAGGGCGGCAGAGTGCCGGGGTTGCGCTCCTCGGGGGCCTGTGCGTTGTAGCGGTTCACGGCCTTGTTGTAGTCGTCGATCCGCTTGCGGTGTCCGTCGGCCGCGCCCTGGGAGGCTTTGACGCCTTCCTTCCACATGTCGATAGCCGTCTGTGCCTGGTTCTGTGCCCAGGTGACGGTGTAGGCGAACGCCTCCAACGCGGCAGCCGCCTTCTCGAAGGCATCGGCACCGGTGAACCACTTCGGCGGCTGGGTACTCACCGCCGTGCGCAGCGCATTGGCCGTCTCACCCTTCAGCCGCGAGGAGTCGAGGCCCTTCAACCCGCCCCCGGCGTCGTCGAACGCCTTCTGAAAGGACCGAAGCTGTTTTGCCGTGGCGTGGAGCTTGCTGGGGCTTCCGTACACCAGCTTGGCCTTGTCCTCGGTCTGCCCGAGGTCCATTTCGTCGACATCGGCGCCCATCCGGTTCGCGACCGAGCGCGACTTCTCCCGCACCCAGTCCGAACCGGATTCCCAGCCCACGTCGTCGAGCCGGTCCGCCGTCCAGTTCCCGGCGCCCTCGACCCGGTTGCCGGCCCACTCCACACCGTCCTCAACCACGTCCTCGACCGAGTCGGGCGTGATGTCCCTGATGAAATCCTCGACGCCCATCCTCAGTCGTCCCCGCCTGCGTTCGCGTCGCCCTGTTGCGGTGCCTGCTGGGCGCGTTCCTCGGGCGACGGCCCGAACGTGTCGTCCAGTGCCTGGTCCCACCGACCGTCGCTGAGGCCGAGCTCGGTCTTGAGCCTCTCCGTCTCCCGACCGCCCTGTCCCTCGGTGAGAACGGTGCGGCCGGTGTCCTTCCAGGTCTGCTCCACGTTCTGGCCGGCCTTCTCGAACGACTCGGCACTCCAGTCCGGGTCCAGGTAGTCGGGAGTCAAGATGTCGCCCCAGCCCTGCTGGGAGATGTCCTCCTCGCTGGCGTGTGGGCTACCGCCCATCGCTGCGCTGACGCCGACCTTGAAGGAACCCTCAACGTACTGGTCGTGCTCCCACTGCGTGCCCGCCGCCGGCCCGAGACGGTCCGCGAGCGCGCTCGCGTCGCTCACCAGGGCGCGTACTCCCCACTCCCACCGTTCGCAGAAATCCTCGAAATCCACCGACAGCGCTCGATGCCCTGCCTCCATGCCCGTCATGGCCAGACCCGAGAACCCCTTGCCCATCACCGACCCGGTGGCGCCACCGAGTTCGCCGAGTTGATCAATGGTCGGGCCCACGCCCTGCGTGAACCTCGCCACCGACGTCTGATCGAAGGCGAGGTCCGATCCGTCAGTGCTCACGGCCGCCCCCCTCCTGCCCCGCGCCGGAATCGACAGCGACGCCGTCCGGGACGACGCCGATGACCGGCGGGAAGAACATCGCACCGTCCTCGTCGGCGATGTCCACCGCGAGTCCGGCGGGTTCGTCCAGAGTCGGCACGATCTCGTCCACGATCCGCGCCCCGAGCAGCGCGACGTAGTCCATCAGACGATCACCCGGGCCGTGGTGAACAGCGAAGCGGGCCAGCGCCGTCTCGTCCGTGAACGCACAGATCCACCGAACACCGCCCGATCGGGCACTCCACAGGCCGGGCTCCGCCGACGGAACCAGAAGAACCGTGCGCCGCATCTCACCCACCAACGCCATTGGGTCACCAACGCCCGCCCGTTGCTCGGATATTCGTTGGGCGAGCATCGTCCTCTGCTGTCCCACGGGTCCCCCTCGTCCTGGTCGGCTGATGGCACCGTAAGGCAGAACAAGTATGCGGATGGGCCGGTTCTCGCAGGTCCAAGTGCCCCCGTCCCTCCGCCTCATGGGCATGGGCACCTCCTGCAGTCCCGCCGAGACCGTCGGGTGGGAGCGTCACCGGCCTCCGGCGACAGAAAGTCCCGTCGACGAACGCCCGGGCGCGACTTCTGGGGCAGGCCGCCCAAGAACACCGAACGCGGCCGAACCCTCCCTTGGTCGCCCACTCCAGACAGACGCCGTCGAACCGAGCGCGATCAGGCGGTCCTCGACGCTTGGGTAGGTAATCTTTCCCCGACCACCGATCACCGACCAGGGCGCCCAGCGCCGACCAGTTGTACGCGAATACAAGGAGCCGCTGTACGCCGCTCCCCCGCTGCTCCAGCGCATGGTGGACGCGGGCCGGCTCGGCCGGAGGACGGGCTCGGGCTTCTACCCGTACGCCTGACGGCCCGTCGGCGGGTCCGGCGCTCATGCGGCCGGGCCCGTCGTGGCAGGTTCTCCGGTTGTCCGGGGTCAGGCCCGCGTGCGGCCTCGAATGGCCTGTCCGCTGCCGCCTGCCCGATGCCGTACCGGCGCGTTATGGAGTGACTGCGCCCGAGTGCCCGGACCCGAGGCCCTGAACCTTTCAGCACTGTCGCGGCCTTGCTCGCTTGTACTACGAAAGCTCCCTGGCGACTCGGCCCCCGAACCCACGCACCACGAGACCGAGAGCACTCATGCTGCGTGGTGCCCGGCCGCGCTGCCGAGTGACGTTCTGCCCAGTCATCCCTCGTAGCGTGGAGACCGTGGCCGCAGGGGAAGTGGGGAGCCATGGCGGAGAAAGGGCAAAAGCTCAACGCGGAGTTCCTTGCGGGAGGCGTGCGGACCGCGGCCGAGACCGGTAGATCGGTCGGTGTCGGCGAGGCAGCAAAGTCCAACGTCTCTACGCTTCCAGGGGATTGACAACCGAGGTCGCCACCCCTGGTTCGCCAGCACCACGAGACGCCTCCGCAACCTGCGGGCCTTTGGTCCTGCGGAACCATCGTTTGCTACTCCAAGTTGCACGGCGGCGTTTCTATGCCCTGCGGGCCTTTTGGTCCTGCGGAACCAGTGGAGATTCTGCACCGCTTCGAGCTCAAGGGGCACTCGCTCACCACTCGGTTGATCTGTGACGAGCGCCACAAGACCAGACGGTGGGGCTGGGACCTGCGGTTCTGGCGCGCGCGGGAATCCTCTCCCAGCTGGGGTTGCCGCTGGGGGGCGGTAACGGACTCCCGAAGGCTGGGCAACAGCCGGGGCATCGGGGTGTCACCTCATACGATCCAGAAGTCGGCGCGTTCCTCAAGGCGGCGGTTGCCGAGGATCACGAGCTCGCTGAGGACCGGGGCGGACAGCGGGTACAGGCGGACCTGATCTTCATCACGGTCGATCAACTTGCGTAGTGTGCCGCGCAGTTCCTGCACCGCCTTCTTGGTCGGCAGCGTGACTTCGAAGACGCTGTACTGGACGCGGGCGCCGTGTGCGGCGAGTGTGTCGGAGATGTCGCCTCGCCGGTCGTCGTCGGCGATGTCGTAGCTGACCAACAGGGTGTAGGGCACGTGGGTCACCGCCAGCTGACGGGCGAGTAGGCAGGGGTACGGTCTGCGATGACGTCCGCGAGGTGGCGGGCCTGCACGGTCAGCGCCGCGCGGTAGGAGACGCGCCGGCCGGCGGTGGGGTGGTGGGCAACAGTCAGCATGCGGCGTTCATACGCCGCGAGGAAGGTCCGGAGCGCGTCGCGGTCCATGCGGCAGCCTTGGCCCTCGTCAAGGGTGGTGAAGTCGCCCGGGCGGAGTTTTCCGGACGTGCACAGCCCGATGACCAGGTGGTCCACGATCAGTGGGCGGAACTCCTCCATGAGGTCAAGAGCGAGCGACGGGCGCCCGCGGCGCATCTCGTGGAGGAAGCCCACTCCGGGATCGAGGCCCGCGAGCTCGACAGCGGTGACCGCTTCCCGGGTCAGCAGCGTGTACCCGAAGGACAGCAACGCGTTGACCGGATCCGGGGGCGGCCGCCGGCGGCGCTGGGTGAAGGCCCACGTGGGGCCGAGCATGCGGCCCACGGCACCGAAGTGATCGCGGGATGCCGCACCTTCCACTCCCATCAGCGCCGCCGGCGACGCGGCGGCCAACGCGCTTTTCCGGGCCTCCAGGAGGCGGGCGGCCGTCGGCTCGGTCGGCTGAACGTGTCCGGCACGGGCGGCGCGCAGAAGGCAGGTTCGCATGTTGGCGATCTTTCCGGTTACGAAGGCCGCCGCCAGGCCCAGCTTCGCCGCGCTCCTGTCGGCCAGGCGGTGCTGGGCATGGCGGAGTTCGACGTCGGGGCCGTCCGGGCCGGTGAGTCGGCCGAGGAACTCGCCGTCCTCCTCGGTGAGGACGACATCGATGCCGTGTTCCAGCGCGCGGCGCAGGAACGGGGTGGTCAGAGTGGCGGGCGTGGTGCACACGACCTGGCGCACGCGATCGAGGGGTACGCCGAGCAGCTGCTTCTCGCGGCGCATGACACGCAGGCGGGACCCCTTGGTGCGCAGTGACGATCCGGGCTCGGTGACGTAGACCGCGGACTTCAGCGGGGAGACGCGCGTCGACGTGCGCGTCCGTGATCCGGCGGTGGTGAGCTTCCCCAGGAACTCGACGCCCTCGTCGAAGCTTTCTATACGGGACTTGCTGTCGTTGAGTTCGAGGTCGAGCCGCTTGAGGGCCGCCTCCGCCAGCCCCAGGACTCTCTCGCCCTCGGCATGGGTCGCCACAGGGACGGCGAAGTCGTCGCTGTAACGCAGGACCCGGTGTCCCGTACGGAGCAAGTCGCGGTCGAACGAGTCCAGGTAGAGATTGGTGAGTGCGGGGGAAAGGGAACCTCCCTGGTGCAGGCCGCGCCCGCTCTTGATGCGACGGGCGGCGGGGCCCACGCCATGACGGTTGACGAGTCGGCCGACCAAGTGGCACAGCTCAGGGTCGGGGATGAGCTCACGCAGCCGCGTCAGCGCCGGCCAGCGAGGCACCCGCTCGAAGCAATCCTTGATGTCGGCCCGGACGACCCAGCGCGCACCGTCGTCGCGCGCGGCTGCGAGGTCGTCCAAGGCGTCGGACACCGAGAGGCCCTTGCGGTAGGCGTAGCTCCAGGGGAGCAGCACGGCGTCGATGTGGTCGTCGACGACCTCCATGAGTGCGCGCTCGACGACGCGGTCCTCGACGGCAGGAACAGCCAGGAGGCGCTTTCCGCCAGATCTCTTGTCGATCTCCATGGCGTAGACGGGCGACGGATTCCACGTACCGGCCCGAAGCGCGCGGCTGAGCGCCGCCAGTCGACCGAGCACGCCCTTCGCGTAGTCGGCGACCTGTTTGCTCACCTTTCCGTCCGCCAGATCGTTCTCCTGGACCTCGCCCCAGGCTGCAAGCAACGCGGACTCCGAAGCGGCGCGGTGAAGAAGCTCAGCCATGAAATTCCCTTCGAGTGAACGAGGAATCCATGCCCTACGGGCCTTTTGGTCCTGCGGAACGCGATGGAATCCCTGCTCGGCGACTTCGAGAGGGCCGCGTTTCTATGCCCTACGGGCCTTTCGGTCCTGCGGAACACAAGGAGTCGGAGGTGAGGGCGCTTCTCGCTGAGAACGTTTCTATGCCCTACGGGCCTTTCGGTCCTGCGGAACCATGTACAGCAAGCGAAGAACCTAGGGGCCTCGGCCGTTTCTATGCCCTACGGGCCTTTCGGTCCTGCGGAACAGTACAACCCTGGCACGACCTTAGGGTCGAGCCACGTTTCTATGCCCTACGGGCCTTTCGGTCCTGCGGAACCCAGCACGCGGTACGTGGCTCAGTTCCCCCGGTCGGGTTTCTATGCCCTACGGGCCTTTCGGTCCTGCGGAACGCACCACCGCCAAGCGCAAGCAGATCGCCGCTCGCAATGCGGGTTTCTATGCCCTACGGGCCTTTCGGTCCTGCGGAACCCTTTGCCTCAGCCGGGGCCTGTGACCTGCTGGGATTCTGCCCGTTGCGCAGGACTTGCCGCCAGCGGGTGGCCCGATCTGTGATATGGGTCACAAGATCTCGCCGCAGGGCTGCGACCCGCACGTTCGGCTCGCGCGGGAATCGGGCTCGGGGCGCTGTTGGTGTGAGGTGCGGTCACGTTACCGCCGGGGCGGTCGTCCGATCGCCGGCGGCTCGCGGTGGTCCGTCGTCGTGACGTTCGTCCAGCCCAGGCCATGGGTGGTCTGGGCGCCGCTGCCTGCGAGTTCGGCGAAGTGGGAGAGGGCTGTGAACGTCGTCCGTACGGCGGGGGCGGCCGCCCGGGGCAGAGTGAACGTGGCGTGGCCCAGGAAGCCGATGCGGTGGCCATGGCCGATTTCGACGGGGACGCTCTTCACCTCATGGGCGGACAAGAGGACGGCTTCGCGGAGTTCGGTGATCAGGTCGTCCGGGAGGGCTACGTCGGCGTACGTGTTCCAGCGGCACGCGAGGCCGGTGTAGAGGAGTTCGGGGTCGGGGAGGGGGATCCAGCGGCCCTTTCGGGTGAAGTGGGTGACCGAGAGGAAGTCCATGGTCACGCGCTGGGCGGGTGGGAGGGCGCGGAGAGCCGCGTACGGGGCTCCTGTGACGTGGGCGTCTTCGACGGTGAAGAACTGGTTGCCGAGGCGGACCTGTTCGCCGAGGCGTTTGTCGAGCGGCGGCGGCGTGCTGTCGTCGAGCCAGCCCAGGGTGAGCAGTGCGTGTCCGGGGGCGTTCGGGACGCCCATGAGCGGGGTGACGGCGAAGGGCTTGACCTGGCCGTGGTGGTCGATCTCCGCCCCTTCCAGCAAGGCGCATGCCAGTCCGTGGAGTTGGACAGGGGTGACGGGCTGCTCCCGTGGGAGTGCAGCGCGCAGGCGGAGTGTCCAGGTGTGGGGCATCAGCTCACCCTTGGCGTCTGTGCGGGCCGGTTGGTGGGGGTGGCGGTGACGAAGGTCGCGGGATGGGGTCCGGTGACTTCGAGGAGGTGCCAGGTCCAGGTGTGCGCGGCCTCGGGCAGTGGGCCGGCCTGCCGGTCTGTGGGGCTCCATAAAGTTCCGGTGCGCATGGTGACGGCGGTACCCGGCTCGGTGAGGTGGGGGGTGCGGTCGGTCAGAGGAGGGGTGTTGCGGAGGGTGGCGAGGTAGACGTGGTCGGCGTCGAAGCGGAGTCGCGCCGCGCGGGTGGTGTCCTGCCATGCCCACAGGTGGGTGGCGCCTATGGGGAGGCGGGGTGGGGCCGGTTCGGCGATGTGGATGCCGTCGAGGTCGGTCCAGGTGCAGTGGTGGGTCCGGAGGAAGGGAAGGGCTTCGGTCCAGGTCAGGCGGCCGTAGCCGTGGAGGGTGAGGGTCAGCGGTTCGTGTTGTGGGCTCACGCGGGGCTGCCTTCCTGGGGTGCGGCGGTGTCCGTGAGGGCTGCTGCGAGCAGCTCGGCGGCCTGGCGTCGTTCGTCCTCGGCGACTGCCTCGTCGAGGTCCGTTCGGCGTAGGGTTCCCAGACCTCGTGTGGTCGCTCCGCCGACGCCGAGCTGTCCGGCGTGGAGGTCGTAGCAGGCCAGCCGTAGGGCGGCGAGGGCGAGCGGGGGGACGGGGAGGGTGGTGAGGTCGGGGTCGCGGGTGATGGTGAGCGTGAGGTGTCCCGCGTCGACGACCTGACGGCTGTAGAGGAGGCCGGCCGCCGCACCGCCGGTGAAGCGGTCGAGGGCGACGTGCCGGCGTACGGAGAGGGCGGCATCGGTGATGGGTGAGTCGGCGAAGTGCAGCAGCGCACGCCGGCCGACGGAGTTGCCGTCCGCGTCTTCGGCCGAGTAGCCGAGGGCGATGCAGACGTCGCACTCGCCGCAGGTGCCGTCCGGTCCCGTGGAGTCGCACACGGGGAGGCCGAGTGAGCGCAGGATGTATTCGGCCTGGCTGCGCAGTACGCCTTTCCAGGTGGAGCCGGGAACGTAGGGAAGGCGGGTGCGGGTGTCGTCTGCCGTGGCGAACCGGCCGGTGAGAACGCGGGCCACGGTGCGGGCGGTGGCTTCGTCGAGCTCGGGTTTCCCGGTGGTGACGGAGAGCCCGTCGACGATGTCCCAGGAGGCCTGCAGCACCACTTCTGGTTGTGCGGCTTCGAGGTCGAGTGCGGTGCCGCCCGCGAAGAGGTCCTCGCCGCCGCGGGTGAGCCAGCGGGCTCTGCCCTCAGGCGTGTCCAGGTCGAGCGTCCGATAGCGGGCTGTGGCCACGCGGGCTCGGCCGAGGCCGGTGCTGCGGCCGCCGCCGATGGTGGGCCGCCAGTCGGCGAGCGCCCCCAGGACCCGCGTGTGCAGAGCCAGGTCGTCGACGCGGAGTCGGCAACTGATCCGGGTGCCGGGTGGCAGGAGTTCGTCGGTGCGCAGCTTGTGGTTGGCGGGGGCGGCGGGATGGCGGTCCACGGCGGTGCGGCCGCGTTGGGCGAGCTCCAAGCCGGTGCCGTCGGCAGGTTCGATTCGGGTGCCCAGGAACCGGATGGCGGACGGGCGAGCCGGCCGCTGTTCCTCGCCGGGGTGGCTGGTTTCCCAGCGGGAGCCGGAGATGCGGGTCCCTGGCTCCTCGCCCATCAGCGTTTCCAGCTGGCCGGTGTGATGACGGCGTATATGGGCGCGCAGGGATCCCGCCAGGGAGCTGGCGGGGAGGTAGGGGCGCCCTTGGGTGTCACGGGCGAGCGGGTGTGCGATCTGGTCGCCCTTCGCGGCTCTTTCGGGGGCTTTGACGGCGGCATGGCTTTCGAGTTCGAGTTCGAGGGCGATGAGCAGGACGGAGGTCATCGGTCGCTCCCGTCGACTGAGCCACTGGCCGTGCCGGGTTGTTGCCGGGCAGCGGCGTCATCCAACCTGTTTGCGAGAGACAGGAGTTGGTTCTTGTCCTGTCCGTGGGCGGCGAGCAGGAGGCCGAGGGTCTTGCGTGCCGCACCGACACGGGCGAACAGCGGACCGCGTACGCATGCGGTCGCGGCGGCAGGGCTGCGGTCTTTCTTCTGGGCGAATGCCTTGATCTGGCGGGCGATCCAGAATCCGTGGCCGGTGGCGGCCAGTTGCTCAAGCGCCTCGTCGTCGTTCAGCCCGCTGCCTGCTCCTGCGTTCGGTGATGCGGCGCCGGTCCCCGCCGGCTGCCTCCAGGGGCCGAGCGTCAGCCACCCGTACCCCTCTGCGCGCCGCAGGCCGATGCCGTCCTGAACGATCCGGGCAAGTCCAGCGGATTCCGGAGTTCCGGTCAGCTTGAGGAGATAGACGCTGCCGGCGGCGGTGGCGAGGTCCTCCGGTTTGGGGATCCTTGCCACGGCGTTCCAGCCGCCGACTCGTTCCCAACGGGTCCATGAGCGTTCGATGTCGACGGAGACGACCCCAAGGGTCTCGGCGAGCAGTTCCGGGTCGGGGCGGTTGCTGGGGCGGCCCGCCGCGTCCACGAGGATCGCGGGGCTGAGCAGTCGCAGGATCAATGCCCCGTCCTTGTTGAACAGGTTGCCGGTGGGCGTCGGAGGGCCGGCGGCGGGTACGGCCCGGTAGTGGACTTCGCCGCTGGTTCCGCGTCGGCCGCCGAGACGCAGCACACGGTCGGTGGTCAGCCAGGCCACTTGGTCGTCGTGGAGGGTGGCGGTGGCGATCCGGCCGCTCAGGGCCTGACGTTCGGCGTCGGGTCGGCCGGATCGTGGGGCGAACTCCTGCCGGGTGAAGATCTGCCCGGTGGCTGCGGTTTCCTGTGCGGTGAGCTGGATGCGGGTGGTCTCGATGATGCTCATCGGGGAGTCGGGCCCGAGCTCCACCTGGCCGCGGCCGACGACGAGCGGCGACTCTCCGCAGGCAGGACAGCGGTGCGGCCGGGGGCCGGAGTCGGTTGCTTCGTCGTAACCGCCCTGGGCGCAGCCCGGCGTGGGCAGGTACTTGCAGGTGTGGACGGAGAGCGGCACCACCCGGGATCCAGGGGCGAGCAGTGGTCCGAAGCGGGCGTGCCCTTCGAAGAGTTCGTGGAAGCTCGTCCGGTGGGCGGTCGCGGCGTGCTGCGGGGGCCCGAATTCGGCGATCCAAGCCGCGGCCAGGGCTCCGCGGAGTACGGATCCGGGCACGTGGTGGTGGCCGGCGACCGGGGCGAGTCCGCGTGGGCGGCGGCCCATGGCGAGTGGCTGCACCGGGGTGGCGTGCACATCGAGCATGGGTGTCGGGCTCCTCAGTCTCGCGTGTCGGCGGCGCGCAGTTCCTCGAACCGTGCCAGCAGCGCCTCGTCAATGGCCGGGTGGGGTGTGCATGTCACCCATCCCAGCCCGCGCCGCCGGTCACCGCCGAGCGTGTGCACGCCGGCGGCGGCGCAGGCCAGTACGGTGCGGTGGTCGGCCAGCTGGTCGGCGGGCACGTGCCCCTGGCGGCTGATGGTGAACTCAGCGGTGGTGGCCCAGACCTCCTCACCCAGGAGAAGGTGGTCGTCGCGTGCTGCTCCGGTGTCCGGGTCCAGGGTCACACGGGCCCGGGGAACGACTTGGGGTGTGTCGGTGAAGCGGACTGGCCCCCAGTGCCAGGGGGTGGGGGTCGTCGCGGTGCCGAACACCGCGCCCAAGAGGTCCTGTCGGCCGGGCAGCAGCTGGGCAGCGGAGGCCCGCAGCAGCCCCTTGACAGAGGAGGCGGGAATCAGATCGGCCCGGTTCACGGTCTGGTCGGCGCCTTCGTGAGCACGACCGGTGCCCACCCGGAAGGGACCGTGGAAGGCGATGTGGACCCTGATCCTGTCACCGGCGGGTGGACCGGAGGGCGGCTGGGCGGCGCCCGGTGCCGTGCGGGCCGACTCGGTGTTCATGACCACCACCTCGTGATCCGGAGGGCCTGGCGCAGTCCGATCGCGGGGCGCGCACCACTGTCGTCGGGCAGGAAGGGCTGGATGACGGCGCGGCAGCCCAGGCGTTCGGCGTCGGCCAGGAGCACGTCCAGCGCGGCCTCGGGGGTCTCCGCCGTCCGGGCTGCGCGCAGGGCGGTCTCCCATCCGGTGCGTCGTGAACCGGGTTGGGCTGCCAGGGCGGTGAGCTGCGGTCGAAGGTCGAGCAGGTGCCTCGCGCGCAGTGCGGGTAGGTCGCCGCCGGCCGGGCCGTCGGCGGTCAGGTCGACGAAGTCCACCGAAGCCTCGGTTCCGGCCACCGCCTGCTTGGCCTTGCGCAGTCGCTGGTCGGCTGCTTCCACCAGCAGATGGAAGGGGTGGGCGGGGTGGGAGAAGGCGATTCCCGCCGAAGCCGACAGGTCGGGGAGCTGCTTGATGAATCCGGTGGCCTCTGCGCGGGTGTGCTGAACCAGCACACCGAAGCGTTCCAGGTAGTGCAGGACGAATGGCCATGCCCGGTCGGCGGGAAGGCTGACCAGTACGTCGTCGCCGCCCACCAGGTGGGGGACCACGACCATCCGGGTGTCGTCCGCGCATACGACCGCGCAGGTGGCATCGGTCAGAGCGGTGCGGGTGTGTTCGTTCAGCGCCCGGGAGATGGCTGCCTTGTCGACGAGTGTCCGGGCCCCTGTTCGGGAATCCGTACCGTGCGTGGCGAGCTGGTCGAAGAACACGCCGAAGGCGTTGCCGTCGATGTAGACGGTGGCGATCTGGGTGATGCCCTTGTTACCGGCGTCGGTGCCGCGTGGAAGCGTCAGAGCGGACAGGTCCGGCGCCAGCTCCAGTGCGTGGTCGAGCCTGTGCTGTACGGCGTCGAGAAGCCGCTCCTCCTGTGCCTTTCCACCCTTGCGCGCACGTACCGAGTAGCGGCGCACGCAGTCCGCACAGGCATCCAGCGGTTCAGGACCACCGGTGGACGTCCTTCCTGTGGAACTTGCCGTGTGGCACACCCGGCAGGGCACCGCCAGCGGGAACTCCGGGGCGGCCGGGAGGGACTCCAGCCCTTGGCCGGCACGGTACTGCGCGTCGATCAGCCGGTATGCGGACGGGTAGTCCGACGCCTCGGCCCAGCCGGCACGGAACTCCGCACCGGGCAGGTCTGCGCGCAGCCTTGCCAGCAGCTCGCGTGCGAGCGTCTCGGCCCGGCATGCCGCCTGGGCGGTGTCGTACGGGAGGGCCGGGTCCTCGGTCAGCACCAGGTTGAGCACACCGCCCGCTTCCCCGGCCGCCTCGTTGATCTCGGCCCGCCCCGCGATCAGCGGGTGCTGCGGATCGATGCGGGTGGTGGCTGCCAGGGCCGCGCTCGCGGCGCGTCTGGCTTTCAGGTGGGGTGTGCGTGAGAGGTAGTGCTGGATGCGGACCGCGCCGACGTCCAGGTACATCCGCCTCGCGGGCGCCTTCATCTTCGGCCCTTCTTCTTGGGCACGGACTGTTCACTGATGATGGGAAGGGCCTGGTCCGGCGCAGGGGCGCTCGGTCTGGCCAGTGTGCGTAGTTTCTTGTGTCTGCCCGAGAGCCGTTCGCCTGTGGTCTCGGCCCAGAAGGTGAACCCCGCTTCCAGGTCCTTGGGGGTCAGCTTCCCCTCGGGGATACGGGCGTCGACCGGGTACCAGACGTTGTCCGGGGGGACATGGTCGAGCGTCAGCGCCGCGCCCACGTCCGGCCAGGTCTCCTGCACGCCCTGGTCCACCGTGTCGCGGAAGGCCGCGATCGCCTCTTGCGGGTCGATGGCAGTCTGTTCCCGGCCGGCGCCCGTGTACCACTGCTTGGCGGTGTAGACGCGGAGCGCCTTCACGTGGGAGGTGCAGGTGCCGAAACCGAGCGGGCGTCCGCCGCCGACAGCGAATCCGGTGTTTCCGGGGAACAGGCCGGCGGGATGCAGGGCGGTGAGGAGGCCGCCCAGCTCGCCGAGGTCGAGGTTCGCGAAGCGGACGGTGTAGGTGAACCTGCTGCCCCGCGCTACCGCCTCCGCGCGCTGCCGCATGTCCTTGTTCTCCGACCAGACGGCATTCGGGTCTGCCCTGAAGTACGGCCGGCTGTGGCTCTTCCCGGTCAGCCAGTACTGCTTGCGTCCCCGCAGCCGGCGCGCTTCGCCGTCGTCGGCCCGTGACCCCCACTCACGCAGCGGAATCTCGTCCTTCTTCGGCCGGATTTCCGTCGGCTGGAGGTAGAACTGTCCCGCGCCGGGGTGTGGGGTGCCCAAGGGTGCCAGGTTGTACTCGTGTGTGACGGGAGGAGCGGTGCCGAGGGGGCGTGCGTCGGAGAACCTGATGTGACCGCGATAGGAATGCTGACGCGCGGCGAGGTCGTCCTTGCCGCGCGTGTCCGCGGATCCGAAGATCCGGCAGGTCGGGCACAGCTCTCGGGGATCGCCGCAGGGCAGCAGCAGCGTGGGGACGCGTCGTCCTGACGGTTCGCCCGTGGCGGTGTGCCGCCAGACCTGGCTGAGGGCCAGCCGGGTGACCCGGGGCCGCCCCGGCATGGTGTGCGGTTCGGTCGTCACCCAGACGACCTGCCCGGGCCGCAGGCGCGGCAGAGCCTTGTGGCGCACGCCGATCGGGTCCCTGTCGGGGTCTTCTCCGGGCCTGACTTCCGCGGTGAACGGGTCCTGCCCTCTCCGGCTTTCCTCGGGCCTACGGGACTCGCGCGCATCGTTGGCGCCCTCCACCGCGTCCTGGTACTCCTGCCAGGCCGCGTCGGTGATGCCGTGGGCGTCGTAGGAGCCGGGCCCGAGATGGCCGGCGTAGGCGTAGTGCACGTCGTCCGGTTCGTGCGCGCCCGCGTGCGTGATCAGCAGGACCCAGTCACCGGACTCGCTCCAGTCGATCGTCCCGCCGCGTACCTCGGTCTTCCGGTGATCGCCCACGACGACATCGGGTCCGAAGCTGATCCGGTCCCCCGTCACGGGCAGCCGCCCCTTGGCCCGGCACAGGATGTCGAGCGGTACGCGGCGGCGTTCGCTCGCGCAGACGGTGAACCTGGTGGGCCGTCCCTCCTCGTCGACCGCGTCGACCGTGGCCATGCGCCATTGAGCGGGCAGCTCGATGAGCTGGTCCCGGTACACGGGCAGGAAGTCGTCCTCGAACACCCGCAGACAGCCGCCGCCGACGAGTTCGTGGAGCGAGCGGACCACGCCTGCGAGGGACGACCCCGGCAGGTACGGCACCGGCTCCGTCAGGCCGTCCGCGGGAAAGGCCCGGCGCGGGAAGTGCTGCACCCCGTCCGCGACGTCGCCCTCGCGTACCCCGCGTATCAGCAGCGGGGCGCAGGCGGTCAGCTCCACCTCGATCTCGCCCTGATAGCGGCCTTCGCCCAGCTTGCCGTGACCGGCCGCGGGGCGCGAGAACTGTGCCGGGTCGGCGATCGTCGGCAGCGGCACGAAGGTGTAGGGGTTGGTGAATTCTCCCCCGGGTCGCGCCGGAGGGGGGACGGGACGCTTCACAGTACGGGCTCCTCTCCTCGTACGAGCTCCATGGAGTGCGGCAGCATGATGACGCTCTGTTCGATGAATCGTCCGAGCGCCAGAGCGAACGGCGCCGGCGCACTGAGCGCCAGCACGACCTGCACCGGCCGGCCGCCGAGCTCCTGCCGGCGGACACGGCAGGCTTCGCGCCACCGCTCCAGGATGTGCCGCACCATCGGCTCGTACACCTGCGGCGTGTCCGGGATGCCTTCACCCTTCGTCTCGATCTCCACGTACGCCTTGCAGGGCGGACCAGGTGCGCGGGGATCGGCCGCATCGAAGTAGTAGCCGGTATGGCTCCCGTCCGGCGCCACCACCTCCCCGGTACGGGCCACTTCGCGCGCTGTCGCCACGGCGTTCGTATTGCGTGTCAGATTGACGATCAGCATGAGCCGGTGTCGGTAGTCCTCGGCCACGTCACCGTGCTGCTGGATCTCCGCCCGCATCGACGCGGGGGTGAGCCATGGCTCGATGGCACTGCGGTCGGCGGCGTCCGTGGCCCGGGTCAGACGGTTGTCCAGCTCCAAGACCCTCACGAACGAATCGCCGGCCCGGTGCGCGAAGTGCATGACGTCGAGCCGACCGTAGGAGTCGCTGATCATCCGCCGCCCCAGTGCGAACGTCTCGGGCAGGTGCGCGTGAACGTAGAGCGACACATGCGTGGACGACACCGGGCCGGACGCACAGTCGTGGAGGCGGTCCTGGATCTGCCAGTGGGCGACGTCCACCCGGTCACGGAGGGCGGGCAGACGCCGGTGATCGGGCCACAGGCGGTCACGCTGGATGGCGAAGAGGGTCCCGTGCCGGGCTGCGGCATCCGCGATCGAGTCCGTCAGCCTGTGCGGCGATCCGGTACCCGGCATCAGCCAGACCACGACGCCCACGCCACGATCGCGGCGCATCCACCATCCGGCGAACACGACGAGCACGGACAACACGAAGATTCCGACGAAGGCCACGACCCACGGCCCGGCGACTGCCTCGACGATGTTCGGCACCATGCCCAGTGACACAGCACCACCGATGGTGATCAGCAGCGTGCCGAACCCCACCCGGCCGAACAGCTCCCGGCCCAACTGCCGGAGCACGCCTCCCGCACTTCCCATACCGTACTACTAGCAGAGCTACACCATGCCGAAGCAAGTGGTTCGAGGGCGACATGCACAATCAACAGAGTTCCGTGAGCAAGACTTGACTTCCAGGCCCTCTACGACAACACGACCGCAGAACTGATCGCCACCGTCGAAGACGCCGTCCAGCGGCAGGACCCCCCACGACCTCGACTCCCGGCCGCATGCGACAAGCCGAGCCGTGCTCGACCGGGCACTGGCCAACCGCGCCGCCTCGACCTGCTCATGGGATCCTCCTACCGGGCCGTCGAAACCACGGACGGGGACCTGCCCCACATCATTCCGCGCGAACTGGGCGGCCTCTTCGGCTGGCTATTCACAGAACCGCGGCAGCGGGGCGCTCTGGGCTACCCGGCGGACGGCAAACTGCCGCAGCCACTCAGAGAACGGGTGAACACCTACCTGCCGGCAATGAACCTCCGCCTGCCCAGGGGGTGCGCAAGTTCCCGGGATCACCCAACTGGCGTGAGGCTGCTGCGGGTTGGGGTGGATGACAGAGCGGCGACGAACGCCCGGGTGCGACTTCCGGGGCAGACCGCCCGAGAACACCGAACGCGGCTGAACCCTCCCTCGGTCGCCTGCTCCGGACGGACGCCGTCGAACCGAGCACGATCAGGCGCTGCTCCAGCGCATGGTGGACGCGGGCCGGCTCGGCCGCAAGACGGGCTCCGGCTTCTACCCGTACGCCTGACGGCTCGCGGCCGGTACCTGCGGGGGCCGCGCGGTCCCCGCACGTACCGGCGCGGCTCAGCCGAGCCGTAAGTGGTGCAGCATCATCAGTCCGGCCGCCATGCCCGCGGCCGGGACCTCGCCGCGGCCGATCAGGTCCGGGACCAGTTTCAGCGGTATCCACGCGCGGCGCGAGGACTCGAAGGCGTCGCACGGCTCGCCCGTCCACTCCGCCTCCTCGCCCCAGTAGAAGTGGTGCCGGGCGTCGCTGAGGCCGTTGGACGGCTCCACGGTCAGCAGCGGGCGCAGCGGGCCGGGCCGCCAGCCGGTCTCCTCCTCCATCTCGCGCGCCGCCGCCCGCACCGGCGGTTCGTCGTCCTCCACGACGCCGGCCGCCAGTTCCCAGCCCCAGCTTCCGGTGATGAAGCGGTGCCGCCACAGCAGCAGCGCCTCATTGGCCTCGTTGACGACGGTGGCCGCCGCCACCGGGCGCTGCCGGATGACGTAGTGGTCGAGCCGGGCACCGTCCGGCAGCTCGACATCGGCCAGATTGACCCGGAACCAGCGGTTCTCATACACGGGTTGCTCATTCAGGTTCGTCCACTGCACGGTTCTGCCACCTTCTGTTCGTAGGTGGCGGTATCGCAGCAGATGGCGCTCACAGCGGTACGCGCAGGGCCTCCGCCACGCGTTCGGCGGCCCGTTCCGCCTCGGCGCTCCCGCTGGCCAGCAGCTCGGCACGGACCGCCCGCAGCCGGTCGCGCAGCCGCCGCGACTCCATGCCCAGGGCCCGGTCCGCCATCTCCGTCGCGGTGGCCGCCGCCCGGTCCGCCTCGCCCCGGCGCAGCTCGACCGCGGTGAGGACGGCCAGCCGGTGGACCCGGCCCCGGTCGTGCGCGGGCGTGCGCACCGCCGCCACCGCGTGCCTGCGGGCGGCCGGCAGGTCCCCGAGGTTCAGCAGCGCCTCCGCCACCTGGACGTCCACCAGGCCCGGCTGGACGTATCCCGTCTCGTCCGGCTCGCGGCCCGGCCGGATGCGCGCGGCCTCCGACTCGGCGCGGCCGATGCACTCCAGCGCGCTCGCCCGGTCCCCGAGCCGGGCATACGCCTTGGCCTGCATCGCGTGCAGATCGGCGGCGAGCGCGGGGGTGATCTCGTGCCCGGCCGTCCGCAGGGCCGCCTGCGCGAAGGCGACGGACTGGCGGTACTCGGCGAGGAACAGCGACTGGTTGACCAGGAGCGCGATCACATAGCCGCCGAAGCCCCGGTCCCCGCTGGCCTTGGCCAGGCGCAGCGCCTGGTGGAAGTAGCGCTGGGCCAGGCCGTGCGCGTCGGAGTCGTAGGCGCAGATGCCCGCCACGGCCACCAGCGCGCCCGTCGTGCGGTGCAGTTGACGGCCCGTCGCATCGCTGTAGCCGCCGCGCAGCAGCGGGGCCGCGCCGGCGTTGAGGAAGCCGACGACGCGGGGGCGCGTCGCGATCCCGCCCGTCCTGCGGTACATCAGTTCGTAATGGTCCCGGGCGGCCCGCAGAGTTGACATGTCGGCGGCGCCGACGCGGGCCGGGCCGCCGCGCGACACATCGCCGTCCTCCGGCGGGTTCTCCCATTCCCAGACGGGCATCACGGCCGTGGTCCCGGTGACGGCCGGGGCGGCGACGACATACGGGCGCTGCCGGGCGTCCGAGCGCCATACGGCGGTGGCCCGCTCGACGAAGTGGGTGAGCGAGGAGTCCCCGGCGGGCGCGTGGGCGTCGGGCAGCGCCATCCCGATGTCGTCCAGGGAGATGGTCCGGCGCAGTCTGGCGCCGAGCACCTCGCAGATCAGGTCCGGCACCTGGCCGCGCGGCCGCTGGCCCTTCAACCAGCGGGCGACGGCGGTGTGTTCGTAGCGCAGGGACAGCCCGCGCGCACGGCCGGCCCGGTTCACCCGGCCGGCCAGTCCGGCCCGGGAGACGCCCGCCTCCTCGATCAGGGCCTCCAGCGCGGTGTTGGGCTCCCTTGCCGCCATGTCCCCTCCGGTGGTTCGGCACGCCTGGACGTGTCGCCCCAGTGGAGCACGATTCACACGGGGTGTGAACGCAATGCCCGAACCGTCCCGTCGCGCACGCTGCCGGACGGGCCGGGGGCTCGCTTGAATGGATGCCTCGCCGGACGCGGACGGGTCGTCCGCTCCCCCTCGTACAGCGGGGTGGCCCGTATCCGCGCGATCCTCCCCGCCGGCCTGCCCGACACTCCACGGCGGGGGCGGACGGGGCGAGCACACAGGAGGGGCGTATCCGGTGGCCGGATACGCCCCTCCTTCACGCGATGCGGGACTACGCCCCGCGCAGGACCGCGCCCGTACGCTCGGCGGCCAGGGCCACCGCCGCGTCACGGGCGGCGCTCGCCTCGTCCACCGTCAGTGTGCGGTCGGCGGCGCGGAAGCGCAGCGCGTACGCCAGGGACTTGCTGCCCTCGCCGATCTGCTCGCCGGTGAAGACGTCGAACAGCCGCAGCGACTCCAGGAGTTCGCCCGCGCCCTCGCGGAGCGCCCGCTCCACGTCGGCGGCGGGCACGTCCCGGCCGACGACCAGGGCGACGTCCTGGGTGGCGACCGGGAAGGCGGAGATCCGCGGGGCCCGCAGGACGCCGTCCGCGGCCTGCTCCAGGATGTCGAGGTCGATCTCCATGGCGCAGGTGCGCTCGGGCAGGTGCAGCTCCTTGACGACGCGCGGGTGCAGCTCGCCCGCGTGTCCGAACAGGGTCTCCCGGCCGGCGACCGTCACGTACAGCGCGGCGCAGCGGCCCGGGTGCCACGGGGCGTGCCGGTCGGCGCGCACGATGACCTCGACCCCGGCCTCGCGGGCGACGGTGCGCGCCGCCTCGACGGAGTCCGCCCAGTCGGCGGGGCGGCCCTTGCCCCACCAGCCGGCCTGCTCGCGGGCGCCGGCGAGAACGACGGCGGCGCGGCGCGGCTGGTGCGGCAGCCCGGCGTCGAGCGAGGCGACCTCCTCGTCCGAGGGGCGCCGGTCGACGGGCAGCCGGACGGGCTCGGTCTCCTGGCCGGTGGGCCTGAAGACGAGGCCGGTCTCGAAGAGGGCGAGGTCGTGGCTGCCGCGGCCGTCGTTGCGCCGCAGTGCGCCGAGGAGGCCCGGCAGCAGCGTGGTGCGCAGCGAGGGCTCCTCGTCGGAGAGCGGGTTGACGAGCTTCACCGTGCGGCGGCGGGCGTCGTCCGCGTCCAGGCCGAGCTGGTCGAGGACGGTTTCGCCGATGAACGGGTAGCTCAGCGCCTCGACGTAGCCCGCGCCCGCGAGGGCCCGGCCGACGCGGCGGTGCAGCCGCTGGCGGTCGGTGAGGCCGCGGCCGGAGGGCGGGGTCGGCAGCGTGGAGGGCAGGTTCTCGTAGCCCTCCAGGCGGATGACCTCTTCGGCCAGGTCGTTGGGCTCGGTGAGGTCGGGGCGCCAGGACGGCGTGGTGACCAGGAGCTCGTCCTGCCCGTAGACGTCGCAGCCGACCTCCTGGAGGCGGCGGACGACGGCCTCGCGGCCGTAGGAGACACCGGCGACCTTGTCGGGGTGGTCGGCCGCCATCGTGATGGTGCGGGGCGCGGAGGGGGCGGTGACCTCGGTGACGCCCGCCTCGGCGGTGCCGCCGGCGAGCAGGACCAGCAGGTCCACGGTGCGCTGGGCGGCCGCGGCGGCGGCCTGCGGGTCCACGCCGCGCTCGAAGCGCTTGGACGCCTCGGAGGGCAGCTTGTGGCGGCGGGCGGTGCGGGCGATCGAGATCGCGTCGAAGTGCGCGGCCTCGATGACGACCTCGGAGGTGTGCGCGCCCTCGGCCGCGTCGGCGATCTCCGTGTCGGCGCCGCCCATGACGCCCGCGAGGCCGATGGGGCCGCGGTTGTCGGTGATGACGAGGTCGCCGGCGTCCAGGACGCGCACGGCGCCGTCGAGCGTGGTGAGCTTCTCGCCCCGCTCGGCGCGGCGCACCCCGATCGGACCGTCGATGCGGGTCCGGTCGTAGGCGTGCAGCGGCTGGCCGAGTTCGAGCATCACGTAGTTGGTGACGTCCACGGCGAGCGAGATGGGCCGCATGCCCGCCTTCTGGAGCCGGCGCTGCATCCAGATCGGGGTACGGGCCTCGGGCTGGAGCCCGACGACCGTGCGCGCGGTGAAGCGGGAGCAGCCGATCGGGTCGGCGACCTCGACCGGGTAGCCGTACGCGTTGGGCGCGGGCACGTCCAGCAGGGCCGGGTCGCGCAGCGGCAGGCCGTAGGCGGTGGCGGCCTCGCGGGCGACGCCGCGCATCGACAGGCAGTAGCCGCGGTCGGGCGTGACGGCGATGTCCAGGACCTCGTCGACGAGTTCCAGCAGCTCGATGGCGTCGGTGCCGACCTCGTGCTCCGGGGGGAGCACGATGATGCCGTGCGTGCCGTCGTCGCCCATGCCCAGCTCGTCGGACGAGCAGATCATGCCGTGCGAGGTCTTGCCGTACGTCTTGCGGGCGGCGATCGCGAAGTCGCCGGGGAGCACGGCGCCGGGCAGGACCACGACGACCTTGTCGCCCACGGAGAAGTTGCGGGCGCCGCAGACGATCTCCTGCGGCTCGCCGGTGCCGTTGGCGGTGCCGACGTCGACGGTGCAGAAGCGGATCGGCTTCTTGAAGCCCTCCAGCTCCTCGATGGTCAGCACCTGTCCGACGACCAGGGGGCCGGTGAGGCCGGCGCCGGTCCGCTCGACCGTCTCGACCTCCAGGCCCAGGGCGATGAGCTTGGTCTGCACGTCGCGGCCGGTCTCGGTGGCCGGCAGGTCGACGTATTCCCGCAGCCAGGAAAGCGGGACGCGCATCAGATCTCCATCCCGAAGGGCCGGGTGAACCGGACGTCACCTTCGACCATGTCTCGCATGTCTTCGACGTTGTGGCGGAACATCAGCATTCGTTCGATGCCGAACCCGAAGGCGAATCCGCTGTACTTCCGGGGGTCGACGCCGCAGGCGGTGAGCACCTTGGGGTTGACCATGCCGCAGCCGCCGAGCTCGATCCAGCCCTCGCTGCCGCAGGTGCGGCAGGGGTGGTCCGGGTTGCCGACGGAGGCGCCGCGGCACACGTAGCAGACCATGTCCATCTCGGCGGACGGCTCGGTGAACGGGAAGAAGTGGGGCCGCAGCCGGGTCTTCATGTCCGCGCCGAAGAGCGCCTGGACCATGTGGTCGAGGGTGCCCTTGAGGTCGGCCATGGTCAGGCCCTCGTCGACGGCGAGCAGCTCGATCTGGTGGAAGACCGGGGTGTGCGTGGCGTCCAGCTCGTCGGTGCGGTAGACGCGGCCGGGGCAGACGACGTAGACGGGGGGCTCGCGGTCGAGCAGGGTGCGGGCCTGGACCGGCGAGGTGTGCGTGCGCAGGACGACACCGGACTCGTCGTTCTTCGCGCCGTCGGCGCCCTCGACGAAGAAGGTGTCCTGCATCTGCCGGGCCGGGTGGTCGGGCACGAAGTTCAGGGCGTCGAAGTTGAACCACTCCGCCTCGGCCTCGGGGCCCTCGGCGATCTCGTAGCCCATGGCCACGAAGACGTCGGCGACGCGCTCCATGAAGGTCGTCAGCGGGTGGCGGGCGCCGGCCGGGGTGCGGTCGTAGGGCAGCGTGACGTCCACCGCCTCCTCGACCAGCACGCGGGCGTCCCGCTCGGCCTCCAGTTCCGCCTGGCGGGCGGCGAGGGCGCGGCCCACGGCGGCGCGGGCCTGGCCGACGCGCTTGCCGGCCTCGGCCTTGGCCTGCGGGGGCAGTGCGCCGATCTCGCGGTTGGCCAGCGACAGGGGCGAGGTGCCACCGGTGTGCGCGGTCTTCGCCTGGGCGAGCGCTTCGAGGTCGCCCGCGGCGGCGAAGGCGGCGAGCGCCTCGTCCCGGATGCGCTCGATCTCTTCCGGTTTCAGTGCCTCGACCTCGACTGGGTCGTACGACTTGTTCGGTGCCGACATCTCTTCCCGTACTTCCGATTGGCTGAGTGCTGCGTTTGCCGGGGGACATTCCCGGACCCCCGTGACCTCGCTCGAAGACCGGAGGACGCAAAGGTGCCAAGGATCGAGTCTAAGGGTCGCGGGGCGGGTGGGGCGCCCGTGGGCCGCTCGGGCCTCAGCTGAGATAGGCCGGCGTGCTCACGGGCAGCATAAATCGGAACTCCGCGCCGCCTCCGGGGCCGCGCCCGACCGTGATGGTGCCGCCGTGGGCCTCGACGATGCCCTTGACGATGTAGAGACCCAGGCCCGTGCCGCCGCGCTTGCTGCCCCGCCAGAAACGGGTGAAGACGCGGCCCATCGACTCCTCGGGGATGCCTGGTCCTTCGTCGCTCACGGTGACGGCCGCTCCCCTCTCGTCGCTCTTCGCCGGTGCGGGTGCCACATCGATGGTGACAGTTCCCTCACCGTGCCGCACCGCGTTTTCCAGCAGGTTGCCCAGGACCTGGTCGACCTTGTCCGGGTCGGCCCAGACGGCGGGCAGCGGCTGGCAGGTGCGGAGGAGGAAGCGGCCGGGGTCCTGGCCCGCGGCGGTGTGCGCCTGGACGTGGCGTTCGACGGCGGCGGACAGGTCCACGGGCTGGCGGCGCAGCTCCAGGCGCCCGGAGTCGATCCTGGAGATGTCCAGGAGCTCGGTGATGAGGCGGGTGACCCGGTTGGAGTCCGCGTACACCGTCTCCAGCATGAGGCGCTTCTGGTCGTCGGTGAACCGCTCCCACTTGGCGAGCAGCGTCGCCGTGAAGCCCTTGACCGAGGTCAGCGGGGAGCGCAGTTCGTGGGCGACGGTCGCGATCAGCTCGGCGTGGCTGCGCTCGGAGCGGCGGCGGGCCTCCGTGCCGCGCAGGCTGATCACCAGCCGGCGGAGCGGTCCGGTGGGCGTCTCGCGGACGTAGCGGGCGGAGACCAGGACCTCGCGGACGCCGGGCAGCAGCAGGTTGCGCTCGGGCTGGGCGACGCGGGTCGCGAGGCCGCCGTAGGGGTCGGTCAGCTCCCACCAGCGGCGGCCCTTGAGGTCCTCCAGCGGCAGTACCTGTTCCACGGGGCGGCCGAGGGCGTCGGTGGCGGCGACGCCGGTGATCCGGACGGCGGCGGCGTTGAAGCAGATGACCCGGCCCGACTCGTCCGCGACGACGAGCCCGTCGGGCAGGTCGTCCGGGTGCAGCCCGAGGCCGTCCGCGACGGCGCGGCCGTCCGGTTCGCCGGTGGCGCGCACGACGGCGGCGTGCGCCGCGCGCGGCCCGCTCATGCCGACAACCATTCCGGACCCCACCTCTCGAACCAATGCAGTGGGCCTGCCCCCGAGTTGGCCACCCTACTAGTCGCCGGTGACACAGCGACACCCTACGGGGGCTCTCCGTCGAAGCGGGAGCGCGCGGACGGGGTCAGCCGGTGGCGCGGCGGGGGCGCTGGGCGCGCGCGGAGGCGTACAGGCAGACCGCGGCGGCGGTCGCCAGGTTGAGGCTCTCCGCCTTGCCGTGGATCGGCACCCGGACCACGGCGTCGGCCAGCGCCCGGGTCTCCTCGGGCAGGCCCCACGCCTCGTTGCCGAAGACCCAGGCGGTGGGCCCGCCCATGGTGCCGGCGTCGAGTTCGTCGTCGAGGTCGTCGCTGCCCGCGCCGTCGGCGGCCAGGATGCGCACGCCCGCCTCGCGCAGCCCGCGCACGGCCTGCTCGACGGGGACGCCCACGGCGACCGGCAGGTGGAAGAGCGAGCCGACCGAGGCGCGTACCGACTTGGGGTTGTACAGGTCCACGGAGGCGTCGGTGAGGACGACCGCGTCGGCGCCCGCCGCGTCGGCGCAGCGCAGGACGGTGCCGGCGTTGCCGGGGTCGCGGACGTGGGCGAGGACGGCGACCAGCCGGGGCCGGGCGGCGAGGATCGACTCGAAGGGCGAGTCGAGGAAGCGGCAGACCCCGATGAGGCCCTGCGGGGTGACGGTCTGGGAGACGTCGGCCAGGACGTCGGCGCCGGCGAGGTGGACCCGGGCGCCGGCCGCGAGGGCGGCGTCGACGATCGGCGCGTAGCGCTCGGCGGCCTCGACGGTGGCGAAGAGTTCGAGGAGGGTCGGTTCGCCGTCCGCGCCCCGGTGTCCGGCGGCCTCGCGCACGGCCTGCGGCCCCTCGGCGATGAACCTGCGCTCCTTGCCGCGGAAGTTGCGCCTGGCCAGCCGCCGGGCGGCGGCGACCCGCGGCGAACGCGGGGAGATCAGTTCGGGGGTGCCCATGTCGGCGAGGAGCCTCTCTGCGTGACGAAGGTCCGGTGTCGTGCCGCGCCCCGGCCGTGGCACGCCGGACCGGCCCGGCGAGGGGGCGCAACGCACCGGACCCGCAGACGGCGGGCGCCTGCGGGTCCGGCGGGAATGCCTGGAAGAGCGGCCTGGGTCAGGCGGCCTTCGGGGCGTTGACGTCGCTCGGGAGGGCCTTCTGAGCGGCCTCGACGAGGGCGGCGAACGCGTTGGCGTCGTTGACCGCGAGCTCGGCCAGGATCTTGCGGTCCACCTCGATGTTGGCGGCCTTGAGACCCTGGATGAGGCGGTTGTACGTCATGCCGTTCTGGCGGGCGGCCGCGTTGATGCGCTGGATCCAGAGCTGACGGAAGTCGCCCTTGCGCTTCTTGCGGTCGTTGTAGTTGTAGACCAGGGAGTGGGTGACCTGCTCCTTGGCCTTGCGGTACAGGCGCGAACGCTGACCGCGGTAGCCGCTGGCCTGCTCGAGGATCGCCCGGCGCTTCTTGTGGGCGTTGACTGCCCGCTTGACGCGTGCCACTTGTTAACTCCTTGTAGCGGGGCCGTGGTCGTACTCACACGGCCCGGAAACGATTGGGTCCCGGTCGGATGGAGGGCGTGTCCCCGGACTCACCGGGGACCGCGGCCTCACTTGCCGAGAAGCTTCTTGACCTTCTTGGCGTCGGCCGGAGCCGCGACGACCGTACCGGTCAGCGAACGCGTCTTCTTGGACGACTTGTGCTCGAGCAGGTGGCGCTTGCCGGCCCTCTCGCGCAGCACCTTGCCGGAGCCGGTGATCTTGAAGCGCTTGCTGGCACCGCTGTGCGTCTTGTTCTTCGGCATCGCGCCGTTCTCTCCTCGTCAGTGGCGCCCCTCTCGGTGCGGGCACCGGAACGCAGGGGCGTCAGATCTTCATGGGCTTCCGGGGGGTTCCGGGGGTGCCTGGATGGCATCCCCCGGAGGTCACGCCTCGGAAGGGGTCTCGGCCTCGGCCTCGGGCGCCGCCTCGGGCGCCTTCGCCGCGGGCTCGGCGTCGGGGGTGTTGTTCCCCTGGCGCTCCGCCTTGCGGGCGGCCTGGGCCTCGCGGGCCTCGGCCATGGCTTCGGTCTTCTTCTTGTGCGGGCCCAGAACCATGATCATGTTCCGGCCGTCCTGCTTCGGGTTGGACTCGATGAAGCCGAGTTCCTCCACGTCCGAAGCGAGCCGCTGGAGCAGCCGGAAGCCCAGTTCGGGGCGGGACTGCTCACGACCGCGGAACATGATCGTGATCTTGACCTTGTCGCCCTGCTTGAGGAACCGGACGACGTGACCCTTCTTGGTGTCATAGTCGTGCGGGTCGATCTTCGGCCGGAGCTTCATCTCCTTGATGACCGTGTGCGCCTGGTTCTTGCGCGCCTCACGGGCCTTCATGGCCGACTCGTACTTGAACTTCCCGTAGTCCATGAGCTTGCACACGGGCGGACGGGCGGTAGCCGCCACCTCGACCAGGTCGAGGTCGTACTCCTGTGCGAGTTCCAGGGCCTTGGCAAGCGGCACGATCCCGACCTGCTCGCCACTGGGACCGACAAGTCGTACCTCGGGCACGCGAATCCGGTCGTTGATGCGGGGCTCGGCGCTGATGGATCCTCCTCGGTAGCACCACGCGACCGCCTGGCGGACAGCCGCGTAACGTCTGTTTCAGACAGACCAACCGTGCCGGGACAACAAAAATGCCCCGGACGGGACACAGGCGGGGCTCCTGAAAAACCGGAACACCGCCACGGCGTACCGCGGGGCGCATCGGGCGGCTCCATCGTCCGTACGGAACGATGGGCACCACCTGACCGGTGACCCGCCGTCCCCAGGACGGCCAGGTGGGAGAACGGAGCCTCCACTTGTGGGCCGGGCACATAGCTGCCCAGCCGGTCGTTACACAAGGTTAGCAGCTCGGCCGAGCGGGCACCAACCCGGTGGCGCGGCCGCTCCCGCGCGCGGAGGGCCGCTTCCGTGGGCCTATCGTAAGACGCATGAGTGACGCGACCCCCAGCAGTACTTCCCCCGGCTTCGACGAGATGGCCCGCGACATCGCGGAGGTGCCCGCCGTCGAGGTGATCGTGACGGTCGCCGTCAACCTGATGAGCGCCGCCGCCGTCAAGCTCGGCCTGACCGAGGACGGCGACGACCACAAGGACCTGGACGAGGCCCGCAAGCTGGTCCACGCGCTGGCCGGCCTGCTGGACGCGAGCACCACGGAGATCAGCTCGTTCCACGCCGCCCCGCTGCGCGACGGCCTCAAGTCCCTCCAGCTGGCCTTCCGCGAGGCCTCGCTCGTCCCGGACGAGCCGGGCCACGGTCCGGGCGAGAAGTACACCGGCCCGGTCTTCGGCTGAGACCCGGCCCTCGGCTGAAACCCGGCCCTCGGCTGAGACCCACCGCCCTCGCCGCCCCCGGCGGGCCCCCGTCCGCGCTCAGCGCGTGAACAGCGGCTCGCCGGGGGCGGCCGCGTCCGCGGGCAGCAGCGCGAGGTCCAGGCCCCGGACCAGCCGGGCGCGCAGCACCTCGTGGGCGGCCAGCGACCGGGCGACGCGGCCGACCGCCGCCGCCGGGTCGGCGTCCGCCGCCAGGACCAGGGCCAGGGTGCCGTCGGCGCTGCCGGGGCCGAGATGGGCGCGGAGCACGGCGGGCTCGGCGGTGACCGCCTCGCGCACCGCCGCGGTGACGGCCGGGTCGTCGAGCGGGTCGGCGCTGGTACGGCCCTCGGCGAGGGCGCGCAGCGCGGCCCCGGTCAGCTCGAAGGCCACCGGTCCCGCGAGGTCCAGTACGACGGTGTCGGCCTTCTCGTGCGCGGCGGCCTGGAGCGCCTGGTGCAGCGGTACGGCGACGGGGCGGGCCTGCGGGTCCCAGCGGGCCAGTGATGCGGTGGAGGTGAAGGCGGGCAGCGCGCACCGGTCGCCGGCCCGGAGGGTGGGCACCGCCATGTCGCTGGTCTTCTCGCGGCGCAGCCCGTTCTCGTCCTCCTCCACCTCGCCGAGCACGGCGACCACGGGCACCAGGAGCCGGGCGCCGCTGAGGGCTTCGAGGACCGGCGCGACCGCGCTGCGGTCCGCGGACCAGGCGGCGAGCGCCGAGGCCAGGGCGGGGTCGGCGGTGCCGTCGTCGTCGGAGTAACCGGGGTCCGGGATGTTCTTCTGCGCCACGGGTCGAGCCTAGTGCCCCCGCGTTCGCGCCCGGCTCAGCGGGTCCGGCCCCGCAGCGGGCGGCCGTCGCGGGTGCGCCAGAGCAGCGCGCCCGCCGCGAGCAGCAGCACCCCGAGGCCGCCGGCCGCCGGGGCGAGCCGGCCGACCGGGCCGTCGTCGCCGGGTTCGGGCGTGGGACCGGCGCCGAAGTACCGCTTGCGGTAGCCGGCCGGGGCGGAGTCGCCGGGCGCGTCGGCGGCGGGCGGCCGGCCGCCCGCCTCGATGGCCGCGGCCGGGTCCACGATCCCGTAGCCGCGCGCGTCGTCGCGGCCGCCGGCCGGGGCGTCGCGGGCGGTGTCGGTGAGGAGCTTCTTGATCTGCGCGGGCGAGAGGCCGGGGTGCGCGGACCTGACGAGGGCGACCGCGCCGGAGACGAACGCGGCGGCGGCCGAGGTGCCCCACTCCACGTAGTACTTGCGGTCGGGCGCCGGGACGACGATGTCGTCGCCGGGGGCGCTGACGGTGGCGTACCAGCGGCGGGTGGAGAACGAGGCGTGGGTGCCGTACCGGTCGACGGCCGTGGCGGCGATCACCCCCGGATAGGCGGCGGGGTACGAGATGTGGTCGCCCTTCTCGCCCCCGTTGCCGGCCGAGGCGACGACCACGGCGCCCTTGGCCAGCGCGTACTGGACGGCGGCGTCCTCGCCGGGTTCGGGGTGCGCGGACTCGCTGTCGTCGCCGAGGGAGAGGTTGATGACGTCGGCGCCGTGGTCGGCGGCCCAGCGGATGCCGTCCGCGAGCGCGGTGCCCCGGGTCCTGCGGGCCTTGGCGCGGGCCGGGTCGCTCGCTTCGAGGATGACCCGGACGGGCAGGATCTTGGCCTCGGGCGCGATGCCGAGCACGCCGTCGGCACGGCCGCTGCCGTGGCCCCGGCCCGCGATGATCCCCGCCATGGCGGTGCCGTGCCGGGCCCACGCCTTGTCGCCGCGCCCCGCGCCGAAGCCGATGAGGTCCTTGCCGGGCAGGACCTGGCCGGCCAGGTCGGGCAGGCTGCCGTCCACGCCGGTGTCCACGACGGCGACGGTGACGCCCTTGCCGCGCGTGGTCTCCCAGGCCCGGTCGGTGTGCAGGGCGGTCAGGCCCCACTGCTGGGCCCGGATGGTGTCCGCGCCGGCGGGGGTGGCGGGCAGCAGGGCGAGGGCCGTGGCCGCACAGAGGGCGCCGAGGAGGCGGTGGCGGGCGCGACGGGTCATTGCGGCTGCTCCGTGAGGTCGGCGATCCGGGTGCGCAGCCCGCGCTCGACGCGGTCGGCCAGGCCCTTGGCCTCGTGGCCGAGCCCGGCCTGCGCGGCGGCGGTCGTGGCGCCTTCGGCCACGGCCTGTTCGGCGGGCTGGGGCGGGGTGCTCGCGCGGCCGTCCGCGAAGCCGGAGACGGCGAAGGCGACGACGGGCAGCCCGGTCAGCACCCGCACGGTCCAGCTGGCGCGCTGCCGGGCGCCGAACGCGGCCGCCGGGCTGTCGGGGACCGGGTAGGCGCGGGGCAGCAGATCGGTGCGGCGGTCGAGGCGCTCGCCGGCGAACCGGGTGCTCAGGGCGCGCATCGCCTCGGTGTCGGCCTCGGTGAACACGAGGCCCACGGTGGTGACGCTGCTGGCCGTGGCGTCGGTGTAGGTGGCGCGCAGGACGCGGGCGCAGCCGACCGTGCGCAGGGTCTTGGCGAGCAGCGGGTCGAGCGCGGTGGCGCAGCCGCTGTCCGGGGCGACGGCGAGCCGCGTCCAGACCCGGTCGGCGCCGCCGGGTCCGGCGCCGTCGCCGTCGAGGGTGCGGGGGAAGAGGCTGTCCACGGGGATGCTGTGCCAGGCCGCCCGGCCCACGGTGTACGCGCTGCGGGCGGCGGGTTCGTCCGCGCCGCCGGTGAGCCAGCTGCCGGTGGCGGCCCCGCCGATCAGCCCGAGGCCGAGGACCGCGCAGATTCCGGCGGCGACGGCCCGGTACGCCCGCCGGTCCCGGAACGGGGCGGGGCCCGCGCCGGGGCGGGGCGGGGCGACGGGCGGCGGCCAGTCCGCCTGCGGGGGCGGGGGGCCGGCGTCGTGCGGGTGTGGCGGAGGTGGCGGCTGGGAGGGACGCGGCGGGGTGGTCGGGCGGGGCGGCAGAGGGGCGCGCTGCGCTTCGGTACTCATGCGTCCCCCTGATCCGTTCCGTACCGCGCGCGGTCCCCGCTCGCCGCGTGCGCGCCACTCTACGGGCTGCGGTGCTCCGGGTGGGAGCGGGCCGCCGGGGCAGCGGCGGATCTGCACGGATCTTCCCCCTACCCATCAGTACGGCCGTCTGGCAAGCTGCGGCCATGACTGCCCGTGCCGCCGACCGGGCCCGTTACGACCGGGCCACCGCGCATCTCGACGCCCCCGTCGCCGTCGTCGATCTGGAGGCGTTCGACGCCAACGCCGACGATCTCGTACGCCGGGCCGCGGGCAAGCCGATCCGGGTGGCGAGCAAGTCGGTGCGGTGCCGGGCGCTGCTGGAGCGGGTGCTGGGGCGGCCGGGCTTCGCCGGGATCATGTCGTTCACGCCGGCCGAGTCGCTGTGGCTGGCCCGCGCCGGTTTCGAGGACGTGCTGCTGGCCTATCCGTCCGCCGACCGGTCAGCCTACGCGGAGCTGGCCGCCGATCCGAAGCTCGCCGCCGCCGTGACCGTGATGGTGGACGACGCCTCCCAGCTGGAGCTGATCGACGCGGCGCGGGCGGGCGGCTCCCAGGAGATCCGGGTCTGCCTGGAGCTGGACACCTCGTTGCGGCTGCTCGGCGGCCGGGTCCGGATCGGCGCCCTGCGCTCGCCGCTGCGCTCCCCCGCCGAGCTGGCCGAGCTGGCCAGGTCCGTGGTCCGGCGGCCCGGTTTCCGGCTGGTCGGCCTGATGGCGTACGAGGGGCACATCGCGGGTGTCGGGGACGCGGTGGCGGGCCGTCCGCTGCGGTCGCGGGCGATCCGGCTGATGCAGGCGGCGGCCCGCAGGGAGCTGGCGGTGCGGCGGGCCGAGGTGGTGCGGGCGGTACGGGCGGTGGCGCCGGACCTGGAGTTCGTGAACGGCGGCGGCACCGGCAGCGTGCAGCACACGGCGGCCGAGGACGCGGTGACGGAGGTCGCCGCCGGTTCGGGGCTGTACGTGCCGCGTCTGTTCGACAACTACACCTCGTTCACCGCGCGCCCGGCCGCCCTGTTCGCGCAGCCCGTGGTGCGCCGGCCGGGCGTGGGCGTGGTGACGGTGCTCGGGGGCGGTTACCCGGCGTCGGGCCCGGCCGGGGCGGACCGGCTGCCGGTCCCGTATCTCCCGGAGGGGCTGCGCTACGACCCGCAGGAGGGGCCGGGCGAGGTGCAGACCCCGTTGCTGGGCGCCCCGGCCGACGATCTGCTGATCGGCGACAAGGTGTGGTTCCGGCATGCGAAGGCCGGTGAGCTGTGCGAGCGGTTCGACGCGCTGCAGCTGATCGAGGGCGACCGTGTCACCGCGACCGTGCCGACGTACCGGGGCGAGGGCCGCACGTTCCTCTAGACGAGTAGTTCCGAATGTTGATGGTCCGCCCGGAGACATGGCGAGGGCGCCCAAGATCGTTTTGTGACGAACGAAGACTTGGACGCCCTCATCACCGGACTGTACGTGAAGATCGACGACGAGATCGGAGGGGCCCGATGCCTGGGCAGGCCACCGCAGTTGAGTGATTCCGAGCTGGTCTGTCTGGCCGTCGCGCAGTCCCTGCTGGGCTTCGCCTCGGAAGCCCGCTGGCTGCGTTTCGCTCACGGCAACCTGAGTGCGATGTTCCCGTACCTGCCCAAGCGGCCGGGATACAACAAGCGGCTGCGTGCGGCGCTGCCGCTGGTGAAGAAGGCAATACGGATGCTCGCGGTGGACACGGACTTCTGGTTCGACAACCAGTGGATCGTGGACTCCACGCCCGTGCCGTGCGGCATGTCCCGCCCGACGGTGAAGCGGTCGGACATGGCCGGCTGGGCCGGATACGGGTACTGCGCTTCGCACTCCCGCTTCTACTGGGGCCTGCGGCTCTTCCTGGTCTGCACGCCGACCGGCATGCCCATCACCTGGGCCCTGGCCAGCCCGAAGATCGACGAACGCGAGGTCCTGGCCGCGATGCTGGACCGCGAACCAGACCTGACCGCCGACCGGCCCGGTCTGCTCGTCATCGCGGACAAGGGCTTCGCCTCCAAGGAGTTCGAGACCGATCTCGCCTTCCGCGGCGCCCAGTTGCTCCGCCCGTCGTTCAAGCGGGAGAAGCGCCGCAAGGGCGAGTCGCTGCTCAAGTCGGTGCGGCAGCTGATCGAGTCGGTCAACGACACCTTGAAAGGCCAGCTCGACCTGGAGCAGCACGGCGGACGCACCTTCGAGGGCGTCGCCGTCCGTGTCGCCCAGCGCATCCTCGCGATGGCCGCCGCGATCTGGCACAACCACAAGACCGGAGCCCCGGTCCTGCGGTCGCTGACCGCATTCGATCACTGAACACATCGGAACTACTCGTCTAGGGGGTGTGCTCGATGGCGCTGCCGGCGCCGTCCTGCGCGTCGTCGTCGTGCTTCGCGGCGCCGTCGGTGGAGCGGATGCCGCGGGTGAGCGTGTCCATGAGGGACAGCGGGGGTCCGTCCGGGCCCGCGTCGAAGGCGTAGCGCACGATGACGGGCGACTGGCTGCCGACCGGTGAGGGGAAGGCGAGCGACTGCACATAGCCGCCGGGGCCCTTGGCGGTGGTGACCTTCCAGCGCACGAAGTAGCCGCTGCGGCCGGCCACCGTGACCTCGCCGGCGGCGATCTGCCGGTGCGCGGTGATGCCGCCGTGGATGCGCCGGCCGACGAAGTCCTCCTCGTAGGCGCGGTCGGCCGCGTCGGTGATGTCCTCCTCGGCGAGGGCCTCGGGGGTGGTGGCGTCGGTGCCGCCGGGGGTGCGGGTGGTGACCGTGCCGTGGTAGCAGCGCGCGGTGGACGCGCCGGGGCAGTCGTAGGCGTCCTCGGTGCGCATCGTGAGGAGTTGCCCCGAGGTGCGCTCGGGGCGCTCCCAGCCGTCCGGGATGGGCAGGCTGATGCCGTTGAGCTGGTCGATCAGGAGGGCCGGGTCCCGGTGGGCCGGTGTGCCGTCCGGTGAGGGGCCGCCGGTGCCGGTGGCGGTGGCGCCGGTCGTGGGGGTCGGGGTGCCGTGGGCCTGCGGGAGCGCCGGGTCGTCGTTTCCGGTGAGCAGCACGGCCCCGGTGACGGCGGCGCCGACGACGACCGCCCCGGCGGCGACGAGGGCGACGGCCCGAGCGCTGCCGACGCCTCCGCCGCGCTGCGGGGGCACCGGGTACGGCGGCGCGGGGACGGGCGCGGCGGGTGCGCGGGTGTGCGCGGTCCAGGCCGTCCCGTCCCACCAGCGCTCGGTGCCGGGCACGGCGCTGTCCGGGTACCAGCCGGGCGGGGTCGGGTAGCTCATCGCTCCACTTTAGGTCCTGTCCGGAGCCGCTACCGGGGCCGCTCGCCGAGCCGCCGGCGCAGCCAGTCCAGGGCGGCGGCTCCTTGGGCGGCCTGAAAGGCCCGGAGCGTCGGCAGGCCCGGCGGGTCGGGGCGCAGCGCGTTTTCCGCGAAGTATCCGGCGATGGCGGCGAGCACAGCGGTGACGGCCTCCGGGTCCGCGTCCCGGCCGAGCGGGTGGGCGCTGAACAGGGCCTCGGGGTCCGGGCTGCCCTCGCCGGAGGCGTAGCCCTGGGCGGCCACGCAGGGGAGCATCACCAGCAGGTCGAACCAGGGCGCGGCGCGTACCGCGTGCGGCCAGTCGACGAAGACGGTGCGGTCGCCGGTGAGCAGGATGTTGTCGGCACGCAGGTCGCTGTGGGCGAGGGTGTTCCCGGCGGCTGCGCCGGGCCAGCGGGTCTCCAGGCGCGCGAGGTCCGCGAGGCGGCGGGCGGCCCAGGGGTCGAGGCGGCCGGTGTCCCCGGCGGCGTGCAGGGTGCGCCAGCCGGTGAACATGCGGGCCTTGCGTTCGGCGACGGCCGGTACGCCGGCCGGGGCCGGGGTGAGGTGGCGGGCGAGGTCGCCCACGGCCGTCAGGACCCGGTCCAGTTCTTCCCGGTCCCAGGGCACGGCGGGCTGGCGGCCGTCGATGTCCTCCAGGACGAGGGCGACGCAGGTTCCGTCGTCGTGGGAGCCGAGCAGCCGGGGCACGGGCGCGTGTGCGGGCAGCAGTGCGGTGTGCCGGATCTCGGCGCGGTGCAGGTCGGGGCTGCCCGCGTTGACCCGGGCGCTCACCGCCTTGACGAAGGCGCGGCCGCCGTCGGCGAGCCGGACGCGGGCGGCGACGCCGGGCGAGAAGCCGCCGTTCTGGGTGCGGGCCTCGGTGACCGGTGCGCCGAGGATGTCCTCGACGGCCGCGCGGACGGGGGCGGGCAGGCCGGCCCAGTCGTGGCGGACGCCGCGTGCGGGCGGGGCGGTGCTCGTCATCGGTCGGCCTGCCAGGTCAGCGGGGTGGGGCCGGTGGGGTCGGCGTAGCCGATCGAGCGGTAGAGGGCCTCGCCCTCGGGGGACGCGGTGAGGTCGATGCGGGAGCAGCCGGCCGCGACGAGGTGGTCGTGGACGGCCCGGAAGGTCAGGCGGGCGTAGCCGCGCCGCCGGTGGGCGGGGTCGGTGGCGACGGAGGCGATGTGGCCGACGTAGGGGGCGCGGCCCGGCCGGGGCAGGGAGCGCATGCACTGGCCCACGGCGCTGGACAGCAGCAGGTCCCCGGCGTCGATCACATAGGCGACGAAGTGCGGGTCGGTGCCGAGCCGTTCGCGGAAGTACGCCTCGCACTGCGGGGTCCAGCCGGGGTCCGGGTGGACGTCGGCGGAGGCGAGCATGACCAGGCGCAGCCGGGTGAGTTCGGCGGCGTCGTCCGCGCCGGCGCGGCGCAGCTGGGGCGTGGGGCTCACGGGTGGTCCTCTCGGGTCGGGTGCCCTGCAAGGGTGCCGTGGGCCCGCCGGGTGCGTCGCCCGGTTTTCAGGCGTCGGGCGTGCCGGTGCGGGTGAGGGCGAGCAGGTCGCGGGCGGGGCCGGTGGGGCGGTGGCCGGCGGGCCAGACCGCGCGCAGCTGGCGGCGCAGCCGTACTCCGGCGACGGGGACCTTGACCAGGCGGCGGGCGGACAGTTCCTCGCCGAGCGCGAGTTCGCTCAGGACGCAGGGTCCCGCGCCGCTCTCGGCCGCGCCCTTGACGGCGGTGGTCGAGGAGAGTTCCAGGAGGGCGGGGGCCAGGGGGCCGTGGAGGGCGAGCGCGGCGTCCAGGACCTGGCGGGTGCCGGAGCCGTGCTCGCGCAGGATGAGGGGGGTGGCGGCGAGTTCGTCGGGGGTGAGCGGGGCGCGGCGGCGGGCCCAGGGGTGGGTGGGGGCGACCACGACGACGAGGCGGTCGTGGGCGATGACCGTGCCGTCGAGCCCTTCCGGGACGGTCAGGCCCTCGACGAAGCCGAGGTCCGCGTCCGCGCCCAGCAGGCGCTGGGCGACCTCGGCGGAGTTGCCCGCGAGCAGCGAGACGGCGGTGCCGGGGCGGGCGGCGCGCAGGGCGATGAGCCAGCCGGGGAGCAGGTATTCGGCGATGGTCATGGAGGCGACGACCCGCAGCCGGGAGTCGCGGCGGTCGCGCAGGGCCTGGGCGCCCGCGTCGAATGCCTCGGCGGCCTCCACGATCCGGCGGGCCCAGTCGGTGACGAGGGCGCCCGCGTCGGTGAGCCGGGAGCCGCGGGGCGAGCGGTCGAGGAGGGCGAGGCCGAGCTGTCGTTCCATCGAGCGGACGCGGCTGCTGGCGGCGGGCTGGGTGATGCCCAGGTCGCGGGCGGCGCGGCCGAGGCTGCCGTGCCGGGCGACGGCGAGGAGCAGCTCCAGCGCGCCGAGGTCGGGGACCCGGTGGGACAGCGGGCTGGGCGGTTCGCTGGTCATAAGCCCACCTTATGACCTCATAGGCGGGTGCTCCCTGGTGGGGCTCCGGCACGGTCCGGGACAATCGTGGCATGGCCACCTATCTACGGACCCGCACTCGTTCCCCGTACTCCGCCGCCGTCCGGCGGCCCGCGCTGCGGCACTTCGGCCCCAACTGGTACGCGACGGTGATGGGCACCGCGATCGTGGCGAGCGCGGGTGTGGCGCTGCCGCCGCACATACCGGGGCTGCGGGACGCCTGTGCGGTGGTGTGGGTGGTTTCGGCGCTGCTGCTGGCCGCGGTGCTGGTGGCGCGGGCGGGGCACTGGGTGGCCCACCGCGACCAGGCGCGGACGCATCTGGCCGACCCGGCCGTCGCGCCGTTCTACGGCTGCCTGTCGATGGCGCTGCTGGCGGTCGGCGGTTCCGGGCTGGTCGTGGGCCGGGACGTCATCGGGCACCGGGCGGCGCTGGCGCTGGACGTGGTGCTGTACACGGCGGGCACGGTGACCGGTCTGGTGGCGGCGGTGGCGGTGCCGTATCTCATGATCGTGCGCCACCGGCCGGAGCCGGGTACGGCGTCCCCGGTGTGGCTGCTGCCGGTGGTGGCGCCGATGGTGGCGGCCGCGCTGGGCCCGATGCTGGTGCCGGAGCTGCCGCCGGGGCAGGGACGCGAGGCGCTGCTGCTGGGCTGCTACGCGATGTTCGGGCTGAGCCTGCTGGTGACGCTGACGATGCTGCCGCTGATCTTCGGCCGGCTGGTGCACCGGGGTCCGCTGCCACTGGCCCTGACGCCCACGCTGTTCCTGGTGCTCGGGCCGCTGGGCCAGTCGACGACCGCGGTGAACGCGCTGGCCGATGTGGCGCCGGGCGCGGTCGGCGGTACGTACGCCTCGGCGCTGCGCGCCTTCGCGGTGCTGTACGGGGTGCCGGTGATGGGGTTCGCGCTGCTGTGGCTGGCGCTGTCGCTGGCCATGGTGGTGCGTGCGATGCGTGCCGGGATGACGTTCTCGATGACCTGGTGGGGCTTCACGTTCCCGGTCGGCACCTGTGTGACGGGGGCGGCGGGGCTGGCCCGGCACACCGGTCTGACGGCGTTCACCTGGCTGGCCGTGGCGCTGTACGTGCTGCTGGTGACGGCCTGGGCGGTGGCCGGGGTGCGTACGGTGCGCGGGCTGCTCAGCGGGGCGCTGCTCGCGGCGCCGCAGCGGCCGGTGCCGGTGGCGGCCGGGGCCGCCTGAGCCGCGCCGCACCGGGCCCCCGGCACGGTCAGCGCCGGGGGTCCGATGTGGCGTCGATGTGTTCGGCGACCGCGACGCACAGCAGCCGGGTGCCGGGCAGGGTGGCCCGCCAGCGGTGGCGGACCCCGCCGGACAGGAACAGGGTGTCGCCCTGGACCAGCCGGTAGGCGCGGCCCTCCGCCTCCACTTCGACGGCGCCCTCGGCCACATACAGGATCTCGTCGTTGCGGTGCTGGAACTCGCGTCCGAGGTCCAGCTCCCCGCTGAACTCCAGGGCGCTGAGCTGATGGCGGCCGCGGACCACCCGGTGCGTGCCGTCCTGCCGCGCGGCCCGTACGACGTCCACCGCGCGGGCGGAGTCCGCGGCGGCCCGCAGCCGGGCGGTGGTGGTCTCCAGCGCTTCGGCGACCCGGTCGAGGGACCGGGCGCTGGGTCTGGCGCGTTCGTTCTCGATCTGGCTGAGGAATGGTACGGACAGGCCGCTGCGCGACGCGACGGCGGCCAGGGTCAGTCCCAGGGATCTGCGCTGTCGGCGGACGGCGGCGCCCACCCGAAGTGTTTCCTTCTCGTCCATGTCCGGCTCCCTCCCAAGTCGCCATCCTTCCGGTTGTGGGCGTCTCGCGCACTCCGTTGGGGCAGGACGGCCCGGAAAGTGACCTCACCGGAACACCGGAAGGGGTGGGTCCCGCCGCCGGCGGGACCCACCCCTTCATGGACTGCGGCCCTGGTGGGGGCCGGTTCCGGTGCCTACTGCGGCGCCATCTTGTCCGCGATGCCCGGATTCTTCTCCATCCAGGCCCTCACGGCTTCCTCTTCGTGTCCTGTACCGCGCTTCTGGATCTCGTTCTCCAGACCGGCGAGCTGTTCCTCGCTCATCCGGAAGTCCTTGAACCACTTCGTCAGCCGCGGGTAGTTCTCCGGGAAGCTCTTGGAGGCGATGGTGTGCAGCCGGTCGCCCTCGCCGAACGCCTTCTTCGGGTCCTGGAGCCTGGTCAGCTCGTACTCGCTGTACGCCCAGTGCGGGGTCCACAGCAGGACGGCGATGGGTTCCTTCTTGGCGTACGCGCGCTTCAGCTCGGCGAGCATGCCGGGCGTGGAGGCGTCGACGACCTTGTACTCCTTGTCGAGGCCGTAGGACGGCAGCACGTTCTTCTTGAGGTTCTCCATGGTGGCGGTGCCCGGCTCGATGCCGACGATCCGGCCCTTGAAGTCGGACGCCTTGCCCTTGAGGTCGGCCAGGGACTTCACGTCCTTGACGTAGCTCGGCACCGCGACCTCGATCGAGGTCGGGCCGTACCAGGAGCCGATGTCGGTGAGCTGGGAGCCGTACTTGTCCCAGTAGTTCTTCTGGGTGTACGGGAGCCAGCCGTCGAACTGCACGTCGAGCTGGCCGCGCGCCATCGCGGTGTACATCGGGCCGACCTCGAACTGCTTGAGGTTGATGGTGTAGCCGCGTTCCTCCAGGACGGCCTTCCACAGGTACGTGGCGGCGATGTCCTCCTCCCACGGGAACCAGGCCACCTCGACCGGGCGGTCCCGCTCGTCCTTGCCCTGGGCGGCCTTCTTCGCGCCCTCGGGGACGGGCGTCCACTCGGCGGCGGCGTCCGGGTTGGCCTTCAGCCAGGTGCGGACGGCCTGCTGCTCCTTGCCGGAGCCGCTCTTCTGGATCTCGGCTTCGAGGCTGGTGAGCTGGTCCTCGGTCATCTCGAAGTCCTTGAGCCACTTGCCGACCACGGGGTTGTCCGCGGTGAAGCCCTTGCGGGCCAGCGTGTGGATGCCGTCGCCCTTGCCCCAGAGGTTCTTGGGGTCCTTGAGCTTGGTCAGCTCGAACTGGTTGTACGCCCAGTGCGGCGACCACAGCGGAACGACGATCGGTTCCTTCTTGGCGTAGGCGCGCTTCAGCTCGGCCAGCATGGACGGCGTGGAGCCGTCGATGACCTTGTACTCCTTGTCCAGGCCGTAGCCGGGCAGGATCTTGTCCTTGAGCAGGCCCATCTCGCCGGCGCTGGGCTCGATGCCGACGATCCGGCCCTTGAAGTCGGACGCCTTGCCCTTGAGGTCGGCCAGGGACTTCACGTCCTCGACGTACGCGGGCACGGCCAGCTCCAGCGAGGTGGGGCCGTACCAGGAGCCCATGTCCTCCAGGCGGTCCTTGTACTTCTTCCAGTACGAGGCGTGGGTGACCGGCAGCCAGGAGTCGGTCTCGAAGTCGATCTGGCCGCCCGCCATGCCGGTGTACAGCGCGCCGGCCTCGTACTGCTTGACGTCCACCTCGAAGCCGTGGCGCTCCAGCAGCTCCTTCCACAGGAACGTGGAGGCGATGCCCTCGTCCCACGGGATGTAGCCCATGCTGATCTTCTTGCCGGCGCCGATCTTGCGCGTACCGGAGGCGGTGGCGTCCTTCGCGTCGTCGGAGGAGCCGAAGAGGCCCATGCCGCCGGCGACGAGCGCCAGGGCGACGACGCCCGCGACGGCGACGACGGGCTGCGGGCGGTGGTGCCAGATCTTCAGGCCGCCGGCCACCGACTGCGCCTTGGCGAGTGCGCGGCGGGCGAGCGGGGAGACCTCGCGGCCCAGGGCGCTGGTCATCCGGTCCAGGTACATGGCCAGGATGACGATGGAGACACCGGCCTCGAAGCCGAGGCCGACGTCCACGTTGCCGATGGCGCGGTAGACGGAGCCGCCGAGGCCGCCGCCGCCGACCATGCCGGCGATGACCACCATGGACAGGCCCAGCATGATGACCTGGTTGATACCGGCCATGATCGTGGGCAGGGCGAGCGGCAGCTGGACCCGCAGCAGGGTGTTGCGCGAGGTGGTGCCGAACGCCTCGGCCGCCTCGACCAGTTCGCCGTCCACCTGGCGGATGCCGAGTTCGGTCATCCGGACGCCCGGAGGCAGCGCGAAGATGATGGTGGCGATGATGCCGGGAACGACACCGACACCGAAGAAGATCACGCCGGGGATCAGATAGACCATGGCGGGCATGGTCTGCATGAAGTCCAGGACCGGCCGGGTCACCGCGCTCACCGTCTTGGAGCGGGACGCCCAGATGCCGAGCGGAATGGCCAGGACCAGCGTCACGATCGTCGCGACGAGCACCAGCGTCAGCGTGTCCATCGCCTCGTCCCACAGTTCGACCGAGTCGATGAGGGCGAATCCGGCGAAGGCCAGGAGACCGGCGAGCAGACCGCGCAGCCACCAGGCGATGACGGCGACGATGCCCGCGAAGAGCAGGGGGGCCGGAGCGGAGAGCACGGCGGCGATGCCGTCGAACATGCCGCTCACGACGGAGCTGATGAAGTCGAAGAGCCAGGACAGGTGGGTCTGGAGCCAGTCGACCGCGGAGTCGACCCAGTCGCCGAGATGGAGCCTAAACACCGGCCACCTTCTTCGGCGAGGTCGCGGCGGCGTCCTGCGGGGCGCCGGCCGGGGTCATCGGCTCGCCGAGCACGGCCAGCAGCCGGGCGCGGGGGATGACTCCGGTGAGCTTGCCCTTCTCGTCGGTCACGGCGACCGCGACCCCGCTCTGCGAGCAGGGGGTGAACAGCTCGATGATCGGCGTGGACTCGGTGACGGTGGCCGGTGCGGCCCGCAGTACGTCGGCGGGGTTGCGCAGCTCGTTGCCGTCGTCGTCGCGGGTGCCCATGACCGTGTGCGGTTCGGCCATGACGGCTCCCGCGGTCAGCACGCGGGCGCGGTCGACGTCCTGGGTGAAGGAGGCGACGTAGTCGTTGGCCGGGGTGACGAGGATGTCCTCGGCGGTGCCGAGCTGGACTATCTCGCCGTCGCGCATCACGGCGATGCGGTCGCCCAGGCGCATGGCCTCGTTGAGGTCGTGGGTGATGAAGACGATGGTCTTCTTCAGCCGCTTCTGGAGCTCCAGGAGCTGGTCCTGCATGTCGCGGCGGATCAGCGGGTCGAGCGCGCTGAAGGACTCGTCCATCAGGAGCAGGTCGGCGTCGGTGGCGAGCGCGCGGGCGAGGCCCACGCGCTGCTGCATGCCGCCGGACAGCTCGTCGGGCCAGGACTTCTCCCAGCCGGCCAGGCCGGTCAGCTCCAGGGCCTCGGTGGCGCGGCGGTTGCGCTCGGCGCGCGGGACGCCCTGCACCTCCAGGCCGTAGGCGGCGTTCTCCAGGACGCTCCGGTGGGGGAAGAGCGCGAAGTGCTGGAACACCATGCTGATCCGGGTGGAGCGGACGTGGCGCAGCTGGGCGGGGCTCAGGGCGGTCAGGTCCTGGCCGTCGAAGAGCACCTGGCCCGAGGTGGGCTCCAGCAGGCCGTTGAGCATCCGCAGCAGCGTGGACTTGCCCGAGCCGGACAGCCCCATCACGACGAAGATCTGGCCGGGTTCGACGGTGAACGATGCGTCGATCACCGCTGCGGTCGTTCCGTCGGCGCGCAGCGCTTCGCGGTCGGTGCCGCTCCGCAGTTTCCGCACGGCTTGATCGGGTCGTCTGCCGAACACTTTGTACAAGTGCTCGGCTTGCAGCCTGGACACATACACCTCACGCGTTGAACCGAAAACGGTCCGCCACCCCCACCGGCAGACCGTGGAGCGGCACGGATTCTGTCCGCTTGTCACATGCAATAGTTGAAATTGCGACGTGGTCCGCTCCGATGGCGCGCCTGCCCCCGCTTACACGGAGCAAACACAAGAGTGACCCGGATCACATATCCGGCCGGGGTTTCCGGGAACCGCGTCCCCGGCGGCCACTGTCGGTGGGGTGCGGCATCATCGGCGTGTGACGCGACGCCTGATGCTCCTCGACACCGCTTCCCTCTACTTCCGCGCCTACTTCGGTGTGCCCGATTCGGTGCGCGCGCCGGACGGCACCCCGGTCAACGCCGTCCGCGGCCTGCTGGACTTCATCGGCCGGCTGGTGCGGGACCACCGCCCGGACGACCTCGTGGCCTGCTGGGACGCGGACTGGCGGCCGCAGTGGCGGGTGGACCTGATCCCCACCTACAAGGCGCACCGGGTGGCCGTCGAGACCGGGGCCGGGGTGCCGGACGAGGAGGAGACGCCGGACACGCTGGCCCCGCAGGTGCCGGTCATCGCGGACGTGCTGGACGCGCTGGGCATCGCCCGGATCGGCGCCGAGGGCTACGAGGCGGACGACGTGATCGGCACGCTGACCGGGCGGGCGTCCGGCCCGGTGGACATCGTCACCGGCGACCGGGACCTCTACCAGCTGGTGGACGACGCCCGCGGGGTGCGGGTGCTCTACCCGCTCAAGGGGGTCGGCACCCTGCAACTGACCGACGAGGCGTGGCTGCGCGAGAAGTACGGCGTGGACGGCCGCGGTTACGTGGACCTGGCGCTGCTGCGCGGCGATCCGAGCGACGGGCTGCCCGGCGTGCCCGGCATCGGCGAGAAGACGGCTGCCAAGCTGCTGGACGCCTTCGGTGACCTGGCCGGGATCATGGCCGCCGTGGACGACCCGGCGGCCGGGCTGACGCCCTCCCAGCGCAAGCGGCTCGACGAGGCCCGCGCCTATGTGGCCGTGGCGCCGAAGGTGGTCCGGGTCGCCGGTGACGTGCCGCTTCCGGACTTCGACCCGGCCCTGCCCGCCGGGCCGCGCGACCCGGCGGCCCTGGATGCGCTGGTGGCCCGCTGGGGCATCGGCGGAGCGGTGGGACGGCTCCTCGACGTGCTGGGCGACTGAGGTGTTAGGTTAGGTAACCCTAAGACCTGATGCCGGCTCCGGCCGGCGGTCCCTCATTTCCGGCAGCAGGGAGCGGATCTCGTGGCAGAACGACCTGAGCGGCGGGCCCCGAGGGCTCGGGGGGCGCAGGTGCTGCGCACCGAGCGGATCACCCCGCACATGGTCCGGGTGGTGCTCGGCGGCGACGGCCTCGCCGACTTCACCCTCGACGGATTCACCGACCACTACGTGAAACTGTGCTTCGCCCCCGAGGGCGCGGAGTACACCCATCCCTTCGACATGGCCCGCATCCGCGAGGAGTACCCGCGCGAGCTGTGGCCCACCACCCGTACGTACACGGTGCGCTCCTGGGACGCCGCGGCCCGCGAGCTGGCGATCGACTTCGTGGTGCACGGCGACGAGGGCCTCGCGGGGCCCTGGGCGGCGGGGGCGAAGCCGGGCGACCAGGTGACGTTCCTGGGGCCCGGCGGGGGTTACGCCCCCGAGGCGTCGGCGGACTGGCATCTGCTGGCGGGCGACGAGAGCGCGCTGCCGGCCGTCGCCGCCGCGCTGGAGCGGATGCCGGCGGGTGCGGTGGTGCACGCGTTCGTCGAGGTGGCGGACGCGGCGGAGGAGCAGAAGATCGCCTCGCCGGACGGCGTCGTCATCACCTGGCTGCACCGGGCCGGCCGCCCGGTCGGCGAGGCGCTGGTCGAGGCGGTGAGGGGGCTGGAGTTCCCGTCCGGTGACGTCCAGGCGTTCGTCCACGGCGAGGCGGGCTTCGTGAAGGAGATCCGCCGCCATCTGCGCCTGGAGCGCGGGATTCCGGCCGGCCGGCTGTCGATCTCGGGCTACTGGCGCCTGGGCCACGACGACGAGGCGTGGCGCTCGGTGAAGCGCGAGTGGAACGAGCAGGTCCAGCGCGAGCAGGAGCCCGCCGCGTAACCCACGCGGTACGCACCGCCCTGGTGCCCCCGGTCCGGCGGACCGGGGGCACCGTCATGCCGGGGCGCCGCCGGACGGCCGCATCGCCGCGCCGGACCGCCGCATCGCCGCGCCGGACCCAGGCGCCATACCGGGCCCCGGCACGTGACGCGCGCCCGGCCCGGCCCGTGGCTCATGCCCCGGCCGCTCCCCCGGCCGGCGCTCCCCCGCCCCGTACTTCCTCCCCGTAGGCGCGTTCCGACGCCTCCGCGTGCGCCAGCCTCCGCAGCGCGCCGAACATCGCCTCGCCCAGGACCGTGCCGACGACCACGCTCTCCACCAGGTCCTCCCGCGCCACCCTGGCCCGCACATAGCCGAGGTCCACGCGGGCGACCTGCTCGGCGGCGTCCGCGTACGCGTCGAGCAGGTCGATGAACGCGCCGTGCCCCGCCCGGCGCAGAGCCACCAGCACCTCCGCGAGGGACTCCGCCCCGGCGCTGCCCGGCTCCGAGCACCAGCCCCTGCGCTCCACCAGCTCCGCCACCTCCTCGCGGGCCGCCCGCAGTTCGGGTCCGGCCTCGTCGGCCGGCGGCGCGTCGAGCCGCGCGGCCGCCACGCCCAGGACCTTGTGGACCGGCTGGGCCGGGTCCTCCATGACCCGCAGCACCTCCCCGATCGCCGACAGCGGGAGCTTGCCCACGTCCAGCAGGGCCCGGATCAGCCGCAGCCTGCGCTCATGCCCCTCGTCATAGCTCGCCTGGTTGGGGCTGGTCAGCCGGCCGGCGGGCAGCAGCCCCTCCCGTACGTAGAACTTGATCGTCGGCACCGGGACCCCGGACCTGCGGCTCAACTCACTGATGCGCACCGCGCGTTCGCCCTCTCTCCTTGCCAATCCGGCACCCATCATAGATAGTTCCCCTACCGATAGCGGCAAGTGCCACTATCCATACTTCGATCGAGCTTTCAGGGGGATACCCATGTCGCGATGGCACACCTGGCACCGCCCGTTAGTCCTGTTCGCCGCCTCGATGGCGGTGATGACCGTGGTCTCGGGGGTCGGCCTGCTGGTCGACGACCGGGTTCTGGCGGGCGCGCCGATCTGGGCCAAGCCCTTCAAGTTCGCGGTGTCGTTCGTGGTGTACGCGCTCTCGCTGGCCTGGATGCTGACGCTCGCCGACCGGGGCCGGCGGGTCGGCCGGTGGGCCGGGACGGTGGTCGCCGCGGCGAGCCTGGGCGAGATGGTGATCATCACCGGACAGGTGATCCGGGGGAAGCGGAGCCACTTCAACGTGGCCACACCGTTCGACGCCGCGCTGTTCCAGGTGATGGGCGTGACGGTCGTGGTGCTGTGGGCGGGCACGCTGGTCATCGCCGTCCTGCTGCTGAGGGCCCGGATCGCGGACCGCGCCTCGGCCCTGGCGATCCGGGCCGGCGTCCTGCTGGCCCTCGCGGGCGCGGGCATCGGCTTCCTGATGACCGTGCCGACTGCGGAGCAGCGGGCGGCGGGCCTGGACGGCACGGCCGATGTGGTCGGCGCGCACGCGGTGGGCGTTCCGGACGGCGGCCCGTCGATGCCGTTCACGGGCTGGTCCACGACCGGCGGCGACCTGCGCGTGCCGCACTTCGTGGGGATGCACGCGCTCCAGATCCTGCCGCTGTTCCTGCTGGCCCTCGTGGCACTGGCGCCCCGGCTGCCCCGGCTGCGGGACGCGCGGGTGCGGCTGCGGCTGACATGGGTGGCCGCGGGCGCGTACGCGGGGCTGGTCGCCCTGGCGCTGTGGCAGGCGTTGCGCGGTCAGCCGCTGGTCCACCCGGACGGGGTGACCCTCGGCTGCGCCGCGCTCCTGGTGGCCGGGACGGCGGTGGGCGGGTACGCGGCACTGCGCCCGGCGCCCGGCCGCCCCGGACACGGACGTCGTGGCAGGATCTCCGGCCTGCGGCCCATCCGCACCGGCACCGGCTCCGAATAACCCGGAGAGCGCCGACCACCGAAGGGGACCCCGCGTGAAAGAAGCCGTGTACATCAGCGGAACGGCCTCGGCGGGGCCCGATCTCCAGGAGCTGATGGGACGGGTCGCCCTGGGCGACCAGGAGGCGTTCGCCCAGGTCTACGACAGGGTGAGCGGGCCGGTGCTGGGGCTCGTGCGCGGAGTGCTGCGCGACCCGGCCCAGTCCGAGGAGGTCGCCCAGGAGGTCCTGGTGGAGCTGTGGCGCACCGCGTCCCGCTTCCGGCCCGCCCGCGGCAGCGCCATGAACTGGGTGCTGACCCTGGCCCATCGCCGCGCCGTGGACCGGGTGCGCTCCGCGCAGGCCGCCGCCGTCCGCGAGCACAAGGCGGCCCTGCTCGACCGTACGCCCGCCTTCGACGAGGTCACCGAGCAGGTGGAGACCCGGCTGGAGCGCGAGCAGGTGCGCCGCTGCCTGCGCACCCTCTCCGAGCTCCAGCGCGAGTCCGTCACCCTGGCGTACTACCGGGGGCTGACCTATCGCGAGGTGGCCGAACTGCTGGCGGTGCCGCTCGGCACGGTCAAGACCCGGCTGCGCGACGGACTGATCCGGATGCGCGACTGCCTGGGGGTGGGCGCATGACCGACGCCGCTCTGCACACCCTGACGGGCGCCTACGCGCTGCACGCCCTGCCCGACGCCGAACGCCACGCCTTCGAACGGCATCTGGCCGACTGCGAGGCATGCTCCGTCGAGGTGCGCGAACTCTCCGAGACCGCGACCCGACTCGGCCTCGCCGCCGCCGCACCTGCCCCCCGCGCCCTGCGGGAGCGGGTGCTCCGGGAGATCACGACCGTACGCCAGGAGCCGCCGGACACGCCCCGGCGCGACCGCGCGCCCGAGCGGCGGGGTGGGGCGGGCGTCTGGCCCCGGTTCGCCCTGGCCGCCTGCCTGGCCGCGGCGGTCGGCCTCGGCGGGGTCGCCGGGTGGCAGCAGCGGGAGGCGCGGGACGCCCGGCAGCAGGCGGACGCCGCCCGGCAGCACGCCGAGCGGCTGGCCCGCGTCCTCGCCGCCCCCGACGCCCGGACCGCCTCCGGCACGCTGGAGAACGGCGCGCGGGGCACGGTGGTGGTCTCCCGCAGCGAGGACCGGGCGGTGTTCATGGCCTCCGGGCTGGCGGCTCCGCCCAGCGGCAAGGTGTACCAGCTGTGGTTCGACGACGGGGGCACGATGCGCCCGGCGGGCCTGATGCGCGCCGCCGACCCGTCGTCGACGGCGTACACCGCGCTGCTGGACGGGCCGGTCGGCGGGGCGGTCGGCATGGGCATCACGGTCGAGCCGGCGGGCGGCTCCGCCCGACCGACCTCGGCCCCGATGGGACTGATGAAGCTGCCGTCGGCGTGAGCGGGCTTTCGCCACTCGTTCGGGTGATGGACCCATCCGCCGGGCGGCCGGCTCCGAATCCCCGACGTGAGTGAAGAGCGGAACGATCCGGAGACGGGGGCGGGAGAGCCCCGGCGGGCCCGTGCGGCACGCGCGGTCTGCGGCGCGCTCGCCGGGCTGATCGCCGGGTTCTGCGCGCTGGCCGTCGCCGAACTGGTGGCAGCGCTGGTGCGCCCCGAGGCGGGTCCGGTCGCGGCGGTGGGCGGTGCGGTGATCGACCGCACTCCCCCGGCCGTGAAGGACTTCGCCGTACGGAACTTCGGCACCGACGACAAGCTCGTGCTGGAGCTGGGCATCCTCGCCCTGCTGGCGCTGTTCGCCATGACGCTCGGACTGCTTGCGCCGCGTCACCGGCGCGCCGGGTCGGCGGGCGTCCTGGTCTTCGGCGTGATCGGGGCGGTCTGTGCGGTCGGACGGCCCGGGGGCGGGGCCCTCGACGCCCTGCCGTCGCTGGTGGGCGCGGTGGTGGCGGCGGGTGCGCTGTACGTCCTGGCGGGGCGGCTGGTCCCGGCCGCCGCACCCCTCGCCGGGCGGCGCACCGCCGGCGCCTTCGACCGGCGCGGCTTCGTCCTCGCGGCGGGCGCCGTCGCGGCCGTCTCGGCCGGGGCGGGGCTGCTGGGGCGGCGGCTCACCTCCGTCGTGCAGGCGGGGGCGGCTCGCTCCCGGCGCGATCTGAGGCTCCCGGCGCCCGACTCCCCCGCACCCGCCGTGCCGCCCGGCACCGACCTGGAACTGCGCGGCCTGAGCCCCTTCGTGACGCCCAACCAGGACTTCTATCGCATCGACACGGCCCTGGTGGTGCCGAAGGTGGACGCCGGGGCGTGGCGGCTGCGCATCCACGGCGAGGGCGTGCGCACCCCGCTGGAGCTCGGGCTCCGGGACCTGCCGCGCCGGGAGACCGTCGAGCGCGACATCACCCTGACCTGCGTCTCCAACGAGGTCGGCGGCCCGTACGTGGGCAACGCCCGCTGGCTGGGCGTGCGCCTGGCCGATCTGCTGCGGGAGGCGGGCGTGCGGCCCCCGTCCGAGGGCGGACCGGCCGATCAGCTCGTGGCGCGTTCGGTGGACGGCATGACGATCGGCACGCCGGTCGAGGACGTGATGGACGGCCGCGACGCCCTGCTCGCCTTCGGCATGAACGGCGAACCGCTGCCCTTCACCCACGGCTTCCCGGTCCGGATGGTCGTCCCCGGCCTGTACGGATACGTGTCGGCCTGCAAGTGGCTCCAGGACATCGAGCTGACCACCTTCGACGCGTACGACCCGTACTGGGTGCGGCGGTCGTGGTCCCGGCGGGCGCCGGTCAAGACCCAGGCCCGCATCGACACCCCGCGCCCCTTCGCCTCCCCGAAGGCCGGCACCGTGCCGGTCGCCGGGGTCGCCTGGGCCCAGCACCGGGGCATCGTCCGCGTCGAGGTACGGGTGGACGGCGGGCCCTGGCAGCCGGCCCGGCTCGCGGCGCAGGACAGCCGGGACACCTGGCGCCAGTGGGTGTGGGAATGGCCCGCCACCCCCGGCGGCCACACCCTGGAGGTCCGCGCCACCGACGGCACCGGCGCCGTCCAGACCGGGCGGCGCGTCGGCACCCTGCCCGACGGCGCGACCGGCCGGCACACCGTGGTGGTGAACGTGTCCTGACCGGCGCGCCCCCGCCGCCGTCTCCCCCGAGCCCCGCCTCCCCCGGCTCGCGCACACCTCAGACCAACTACCGTACGTAATCAATCAATTACCGATACAGGAGAACACCATGAAGGCCACCCACGCCCGCCGCGCCGCCGTCGCCCTGTCCGCCGCGCTCATCCTGCCGCTGGTCCTGACGGCCTGCTCCGGCGAGTCCGACACCAGCGCCTCCGGGACGAGCGGCAACCCCGCGAAGACCTCCGCCGCACCCTCCTCCGCCGCCCCCGTGAACACCGACAAGCCGTTCGGCCCGGCCTGCGCCTCGGTCCCGAAGAGCGGGGCGGGGTCCTTCACTGGCATGGCGCAGGACCCGGTCGCCACGGCGGCCTCGAACAATCCGGCCCTGTCCACCCTGGTCACCGCGGTCAAGAAGGCCGGCCTGGTGGACACGCTGAACAGCGCGCAGAACATCACCGTGTTCGCCCCGACCAACGACGCCTTCGCCAAGGTCCCGAAGGCCGACCTGGAGAAGCTGCTCGCCGACAAGGACGCGCTCACCAAGGTCCTCACGTACCACGTGGTGGGCCGGAAGCTGACGCCGGAGCAGCTGGCGAAGGGCTCCTTCGAGACCCTGGAGAAGGACGAGCTGACGACGGCCGGTTCGGGCGCCGCGTACACCGTGAACGGCACCTCCGGGGTCGTCTGCGGCAATGTGCCGACCGCCAACGCGACGGTCTACGTCGTCGACACGGTCCTGATGCCGCCCGCCGCGTGACCCCGTTCCTCACGGGTGGGCGCCGCGCCCACCCGTGAGCCGGCCGAACCGGTGCGCTTCCTGCGGAAATCCGATCCGCTCGAATCTACACATAAGCGACAGATAAGAGCAGAATGGTCAGTGCGGGCCACTTCCCGCAGACGACGGTGACCGGGTCCGCACGATCCGAAGGGGACGAACCTCATGTCGAACGTCTCACATGTCGGCCATGACATGGCCGGACACCCCGATGTCTCGGAAATGAGCGACCGCTACGCACGCGTGATGGGCGGCCGCGATGTGGCGCTGGTGGACGCGCCGGTCTTCCTGGTCGGTCTGTACTGCGCCGTGTCGCCGTGGGTGCTGCACTTCACGGCCTCGCAGTCCGCGCTGGTGACGCACAACCTGGTCATGGGTATCGCGATCGCCGTGCTCGGACTCGGGTTCACGGCGATGCCGCAGCGCATGTACGGGCTCAGCTGGGCCATCTGCGCCATGGGTGCCTGGATGATCATCTCGCCCTGGGTGGTGGGCAGCAGTCCGGACGTCGGTGTCGTACTGAACAACGTGATCATCGGTGGCCTGGCGGTCCTGCTCGGACTGGTCTGCGCGGGCGCCTCGATGAAGATGAGCCGGGGCGGCCGGAGCTGACCCGGCCCTCCCGGCGAAGGGAGCCGCACACCACGCGACACGCACCGAGCCGGCCGGACGGCGATCCGGCCGGCTTCCGTCCGCGCGGCCGCTCCCCGCTCCCGCGGCCTCAGCCTCAGCCGAGGGAGCTGTACGCGACCACGCCCCGCAGCACCTCGTCCACGGCCTTGCGGGCGTTGCGCGCGACCGAGCTGTTCTCGCGCGGCGCGGCGGCGGCCACCTGACCCAGCACGTCGATGACCTGCTTGCACCACCGCACGAAGTCGCCCGCCGGCATGTCCGCCTCGCGCAGCACCTCGTCCAGCGGACGGCCGGACGCCCACATGTACACCGCCCAGGCGAAGCCGAGATCGGGCTCGCGCTGGCCGACCCCCTCCGCCTGGTTGATCTTGAAGTCCTCCTCCAGGGCGTCGAGCCGCCCCCAGATGCGGACCATCTCGCCCAGCGCCGTCCGGGCGGGCCCCGAGGGCAGCTTCGGTGCCACCGCGTCGTCGGCCTGCCGCGCCTCGTACACCAGCGCGGAGACACAGGCCGCCAGCTCCGCCGGGTTCAGCCCCTCCCAGACACCGGCCCGCAGGCACTCGCTGGCCAGCAGATCCAGCTCGCCGTAGAGCCGGGCGAGACGCCGCCCGTGCTCGGTGACCTCGCTGCCGCGCAGATAGTCCAGCTCGGTGAGCAGGGCGACGATCCGGTCGAAGGTGCGGGCGATCGTGTTGGTGCGCCCCTCGATGCGGCGCTCCAGCTGCCGGGTGTCGCGCTGGAGCCGGTAGTAGCGCTCGGCCCAACGGGCGTGGTCCTCGCGCTCGTCGCAGCCGTGGCACGGATGGGCGCGCAGCTCGGCGCGCAGCCGCGCGATCTCGCGGTCGTCGGCGGCGGGGGCGCGGCCCTTGCGGTGGCGCTCGGGCACGATGTGTCCGGCCTTGGTGCGCAACGCGGAGGCCAGGTCCCGGCGGGACTGCGGCGAGCGCGGGTTGAACGACCTCGGCACCCGCATCCGCTCCACGGCCTCCACCGGCACCGGGAAGTCGATCGCGGCGAGCCGCTTGACCTGCCGCTCGGCCGTCAGCACCAGCGGGCGGGGCCCGTCGTGGTACTCCATGCCGCGGTGCCCGTGCCCGTTGGTGCGCCCGGCGGGAAGCCCGGGGTCGAGGACGAGCGCGAGGCCGGCGAACTTGCCGGTCGGCACATGGATGACGTCGCCGGGCTTGAGCTTCTCCAGGGACGCCGCGGCGGCGGCCCGCCGCTGGGACGCTCCCTGTTTGGCCAGTTCCGTCTCGCGGTCCTTGAGTTCGCGGCGCAGCCGCGCGTACTCCTCGAAGTCGCCGAGGTGGCAGGTCATGCCCTCGCGGTAGCCCTCAAGGCCCTCCTCGTTGCGCTGGACCTGGCGGGAGATGCCGACCACCGAGCGGTCCGCCTGGAACTGCGCGAAGGAGGTTTCGAGCAGCTCCCGCGAGCGGTGCCGCCCGAACTGCTCGACCAGGTTGACGGCCATGTTGTACGAGGGCCGGAAGCTGGAGCGCAGCGGATACGTACGCGTACCGGCGAGCCCTGCCAGGGCGCCGGGGTCCATGCCGCGCTGCCAGAGCACCACGGCGTGGCCCTCGACGTCGATGCCGCGCCGGCCGGCCCGGCCGGTGAGCTGCGTGTACTCGCCGGGGGTGATGTCGGCGTGCTGCTCGCCGTTCCACTTGACGAGCTTCTCCAGGACCACCGAGCGGGCGGGCATGTTGATGCCGAGGGCCAGTGTCTCGGTGGCGAAGACGGCCTTGACCAGGCCCCGGACGAACAGCTCCTCGACGATCTCCTTGAACCGCGGAAGCATGCCGGCGTGGTGGGCGGCGATGCCGCGCTCCAGGCCCTCCAGCCACTCGTAGTAGCCCAGGACGTGCAGGTCCTCGGCGGGGATGGAGGCCGTCCGCTCCTCGACGATCTCGCGGACCAGCCGCCGCTTGTCGTCGTCGTTGAGCCGGAGCCCGGCGTGCAGACACTGCTGTACGGCGGCCTCGCAGGCGGCGCGGCTGAAGATGAACGTGATCGCGGGGAGCAGTCCCTCGGCGTCCAGCCGGTCGATGACCTCGGGGCGCGACGGCGTCCAGATCCGGCTGCGCCGGCGGCGCTCGCGCTCCCGGTCGGCCTCCCTGATCATCTTTCCGCGCCGGCGGTCGCGCGGGTTGTACCCGCGCTGGTTCTCCATCCGGGCCAGGCGGAGCAGGTCGGGGTTGACCTCGCGGCGGCCGACGCCCCGGCCGCCGTGGTCGCTCTCCTCCTCGAAGAGGTCGTACATCCGGCGGCCGGCCAGTACGTGCTGCCAGAGCGGTACGGGGCGCTGCTCGGAGACGATCACCTCGGTGTCGCCGCGCACGGTGTCCAGCCAGTCGCCGAACTCCTCGGCGTTGGACACGGTCGCCGACAGGGAGACCAGGGTGACGGATTCGGGGAGGTGGATGATCACCTCTTCCCAGACGGCGCCCCGGAAGCGGTCGGAGAGGTAGTGCACCTCGTCCATCACCACGTACCCGAGGCCGTTCAGCGCCTGGGAGCCCGCGTACAGCATGTTGCGCAGGACCTCGGTGGTCATCACGACGACCGGGGCGTCCCCGTTGACACTGTTGTCGCCGGTGAGCAGGCCGACGCGGTCGGCGCCGTAGCGCTTGACGAGGTCGGCGAACTTCTGGTTCGACAGGGCCTTGATCGGCGTGGTGTAGAAGCACTTGCGGCCCTGAGTGAGGGCGAGGTGCACGGCGAACTCGCCGACGATCGTCTTGCCGGAACCGGTCGGGGCGGCGACGAGCACGCCCTTTCCGGCCTCCAGCGCCTTGCACGCGTCGATCTGGTACGGGTCGAGATCGAAGTCGTACAGCTCGCGGAAGGGTGCGAGAGCGGTCGCCTGCTCGGCCGCCCGGAGCCGGGAGGCCTGGTATCGCTCGGCTGGTGAGAGGTCCTCTGTCATCTTGCTGTCGAGCCTACCCGCCGCCTGTGACAGTGACGCGATCTTTAATCGCATGGGCATTTAACGGCAAAACCCGACTGGACTCCGCCGGATCGTCACCACACAGGATTGCCTGGAGGTGGATGCCCAACAGTTCACCCATACCACTAAATCAGACAAATCCCCCGCCATCAAGATCACGAAACCGACACGACCGCGCCATCGACCCCAAGAACATCTTGACCCTGCCCCCCCCTCGGCAACAGATGATCACAGCCGGTGCCCTTTCAGGAGCACACCGCAACTTGCGGCATCCCTCAGACCTTTTAGGAACCAATGCGTCGCTCGATAAGCAAGATCGTCACAACCGCCGTCGCAGGCTCAACCCTGGCCGTCGCAGCCGTGCTGACCACTCCCACATCGGCATCCGCGGCAGCCACCTCCAAGTGCAGCGGCACCCAGCACAAGGAGTTCGATACGATCGGCTTCAACCTTGACGTCTACATCAATCTTTGCGTGCACCGCACTTCCGGCAACAATTACTACGCCAAGGCTCACATCGCCTGGAAGGATGGCGGCGGCGGCCTCAGTACAGGCATGGACGACGTCACCGTCAATCTGCGGCTTGAGCGCCATGACGCCGACTACAAGACCGCATCCGGCAGGTACAACGGCATAATGAACTTGTACCAGGACGGCAGCGGCTACGCGTTTTCCACCGGCTCCTACTCCAGCTCCTCCACTGGTGGATGGACCGCCGACGGCAACGTCCACTGGGACATCAACAACGACGGCGCCGGGGGCGGCACCTGGTCTCTGACCGGTTCGCCCGCCATCTGAAGCAATGGAATGACTCGCATCCGTTCCGGGACGGGTGCGAGCCATCCGGCGCGCTTGCATCGCAGCGCACAGCCCTGCCGCAGCCCTTGTTCAGGTGATGTCGTCGTAACCCTTCATGCTGTCCCGTCCCCCACTCGACTGTTCGGGCAACGCGGCCACCGGATCGGCGTCACCGACGTCCTCGGGCGTCAGGTCCACATCCGAGGCCTCGTCGTCCGCGAGGCCTCGATCAGGGTTCCGGAGCCGCCTCCGCTTGTCGTTGAGCAACGAGAACCCTGCGGCCACCAGGTAGAGCACGAACAGCGCACCCGAGAGGATGAGCATCGACAGCGGCTCTCCCCCGGGCGTGGCGAAGGCCGAGAAGACCGTCAGACCGAGGGCCATACCCCGCCACCAGTTGATCATCCGCCGACCGGACATGACGCCGATCATGTTCAGTCCGGCTAGGAACAGCGGCAGTTCGAAGGCCAGGCCAAAGACCACGATCATGCGCGTGATGAGGTCGAGGTAGTCCTCAAGTGTGGGCAGATTCTGCGTCGATTCGTTGGTGAAGCCGAGCAGAACGCTGAAGGTCTGCGGCAGGATCTCGTACGCGACCCACCCTCCAGCCAGAAAGAGCGGTGTGCCGAGCGCCACGAACCAGTAGGCATACCGCTTCTCGTGCTTGTGGAGGCCTGGCGCAACGAAGGCCCAGAGCTGGTACAGCCACACAGGCGCCGAGCCCACCACGGCGGCCATGAGCACCACCTTCATCAGGTTGGTGAAGGGGCCCAGGATGCCGCTCTGCACGAGGCTCGGGCACTTCGAGCCGTCGAAGGCCTTCACCTCATCGCCACCGCAGCCGATGGAGGCCATATAGCTCATGAACGGATCCGTCAGAAAGCCGTAGACCTGCTTGTTGAAGACGGCAGCGACGACTCCGACGGCGACGACCGCCAGAACGGCCCTGAAAAGCCTGTTACGCAACTCACGCAGGTGCTCCGTGAGGGCCATACGGCCTTCCGGATCCTTCTCCTGCTTCCGAGCAGACTTGAGCAACCCTCTGTCCTTATCCGAAGCGAGGTAACCTATGCCACATCAGCGCAAGGGAGACTCAGTTCTGAGTCGCGTTCTTCTGCTGATCGGCCACCGGCCGCGCTCCGGAAGTGTCGCCGGGGGCGGCCTTGATGGTCTTCTGCTCGGCAGTGTCCGAGGACGTGTACTCGGAGGTCGGAGCGTCCGTGGCCTCGCTGTCCTTCTTCATCGCCTTGGCCTCGCTCTTCAGGATGCGGGCCGACTTACCGAGCGAACGTGCCATATCGGGAAGCTTCTTGGCACCGAAGAGCAGCAGAATGACAGCGATGATCAGAACGATCTCAAGAGGCTTCAGGTTGCCGATCATGGGTGGACTTCCTTCTCGGACTGAGACGGCAGGGTGGGGGGGTGAGGAGGCTGCCCACCCAGCACGGACAGGAGTCCCGTCGCGTGCCGACAGCGATCGTATCCCCCGAGAGTAAACCTCAGGCAATGCCCGCACATACTCCCGGTAGCTGACCCGACGCCTCCTTGCCGGGTCACCGCCCAAGCAGCGTACCGGTCCGGCCGGGCAAGTTGGAGGGCGCGACCGGCGATAAACGGGCCTGCTCCGAAGGCGGGGCAGGCATCGCTCGCCACAGCCTCGCCAGCTGCTCCGTCAGAGCATCTCACGACCGGTTCTGGCCATGTTCGCCGCCGCCCGCTCGAGTTCGTCCGACGCGGCGGCGATCCTCCTCGACGTCTCGGCGACCTGGACGCCCAAGTTCCGGACTTCCACGAAGACCCGTACCGCGAGAAGTGCGATCACCACGCCCCCGGCGAATCCGAGTGTGATCGCGAGCATGGGCCAGAACATGCGCAGAGCCTCTCAGGAACCGGTGTGCAGCCGCAGCGTGCGTACGCCGCCGTCGGTGAGGAGTTCCACTATCCGCTCCCCCGCCGGCTTACGGACGCAGGCGGCGCACTCGGGGCAGGTGAAGGAGTAGAACGTGGTGCGGCTGGTGGCGCCGACGACGAGGCGGAACTCCGCCGCCGCCAGTTCGAAGCGGGCCCGGCAGTCGGGGCAGCCGGCCCGGAAGCGCGCCGACTGCGGCACCGCCACGGTGGGTACGGCGGCGCGGCCGGGCAGCGCGGTCAGGTGTCCCATGTCTCCTCAGCCGTCCTCTCAGGCCGCGCCGTCGTAGGCGGCGAGCGCCTCGCGGGCCGCCTGCCGCGCGCTCGCGGCCAGCTCGGGGGGCGAGACGATGCGCCCCTCGCCGCCCAGCCGCAGCGCGAGCCGGCGCAGCGAGGCCGGGTCGGGGGTGCGCAGGGTGATCCGCAGGCCGCCGTCGGCGAGTTCCTCGGCCCGGTCGTGCGGGTAGTACTCGGCGACCCAGCGCCCGCCGGGCCCGACCTCGACCACCACTTCCGGGTCCTCGGCGGCCGGCTGCACCAGGCCCTCGGACAGGTCGCGCAGCTCCAGCTCGGGCGGGGCGGCGGGCTCGTCGAGGAGCCGGATCTGGGCGACCCGGTCGAGGCGGAAGGTACGCCGGTCCTCGGAGGAGCGGCACCACGCCTCCATATAGGTGTGGCCGACGGCGAACAGCCGGATCGGGTCCACCTCGCGCTCGGTGAGCTGGTCGCGGGCGGGCGAGTAGTAGCGCAGCCAGAGCCGGCGCCGTTCGGAGATCGCCCGGTCCACCTCGGCGAAGACGCCGCCCTCGGACTCGAAGGTGACCGAGAGCCGGGAGCTGGCGGCGCCCACCTCGCCGGCGGCGGTCTCCAGCTTGGCGGTGGCCCGCAGCAGGGCCTGCCGGTCGCTCTCGCGGAGTCCGGGCAGGGTGGCCACCGCGCGGGCGGCGACCAGCAGGGCCGTCGCCTCGTCGGCGGCGAGCCGCAGCGGTTCGGCGACGTCGTCCGCGTTGTGCCACCAGATGCGGTCGCCGTCGGTGTCGATGTCCAGCAGGTCGCCGCCCCGGAAGCTGGTGCCGCACATGGGCAGCACGTCCAGGTCGGAGATCAGCTCGTCCTCGGTGATCCCGAAGGCGCGGGCGACGTCCTGGACGTGGGCGCCGGGGCGCTCGCGCAGATACGTCACCAGGGAGAGCATCCGGCGGGTCTGGTCGATGGCGTTCGTGGCCATTGCTTACGGGGTCCCCTCAGTCCTTGGCCACGGCGCGCAGCCGGTCCACCACGTCGGCCCGCAGGTCCTCGGGTCCGGTCACGACGACGTCGGGGCCGAACTCCACGAGCCAGGCGTCCAGGCCGTGTCCGTACGGGATCTCCAACTCCTCCCACCCGTCCCCGAGTTCCCGGACCGACAGGGCGCGGGCGCGCAGCGGGTAGCCGGAGTCGGCGCGCAGCTTGATCAGGGCGGTCCGGGTGGCCGTCTCGCCGGCCCAGCTCTCGACGGTCTCGCGGACGGTGACCACGTCGGGCACCTCGGCGGTGAAGGCGCCCGTGCGGGAGCGGACCCTGCCGGTGATCCGGGAGAGCCGGAAGACGCGTTCGGCGCCGCGCTCGCGGTCCCAGCCGGCGAGGTACCAGTGGCCGCGCCAGCATTCCAGGGTCCACGGCTCGACCTGGCGGGTCTCGGGCTGGGCGGCGTTCGCCTTGCGGTAGTCGAAGGTCACCGGGCGGCGGTCGCGGCAGGCCAGCATCAGGGGTTCGAAGGCGGCCTCGTGGACGGGGATGCGCGGTTCGAGGGCGCTGTGCACCTCGTAGGCGTCCTCCGTCTCGGGCATCCCGGCCGCCCGCAGCTTCTGCAGGGCGCCGCTGGCGGCGCCGGCGAGGCGGGCCTGCTGCCAGACCTTGGCGGCCAGGCCGAGGGCGGCGGCCTCCTCTGCGTCCAGCGTGATGGGGGGCAGCCGGTTGCTGTCGCGGCGGGCGAGGTAGCCGGTCTCGCCGTCCAGGTTCTCCACGGTCTCGATGACCAGGCCCAGCTCGCGCAGGTCGTCCTTGTCCCGCTCGAACATGCGGTTGAAGGCGTCGTCGGAGGCCGCTTCGAGATAGGCCTCGATGGAGCCGCGCAGTTCGCGCTTGCTGAGCGGGCGCCGGGTCCCCAGCAGACACAACGCCAGGTTCATCAGCCGCTCGGCCTTGGCAATCGCCATCGACGCCCTTTCCCTTGTGCTCTACGACGCTCGACCGTACCGCCCCGGCGTGTCCGGACAAAAGCGAGGGCCCGCACCTCACGGCACGGGCCCTCGCACACTCGGGTGCGGATCAGACGGCGACCAGGTCGCAGACGAAGATCAGCGTCTCGCCCGGGGCGATGCGGCCGCCGCCGGCGCCGCGCTCGCCGTAGGCGAGGTGCGAGGGGATGATCAGCTGGCGCCGGCCGCCGACCTTCATGCCCTGCACGCCCTTGTCCCAGCCCTGGATGACCTGGCCGGCACCGAGTTCGAACTGCAGCGGGGTGCCGCGGTTCCAGGAGGCGTCGAACTCCTCACCCGTGGAGAAGGCGACCCCCACGTAGTGGACGGAGACGACCTGGCCGGCCTTGGCCTCGGCGCCGTCGCCCACCCAGAGGTCCTTGATCTCCAGGTCGGCCGGCGGCTCGCCACCCGGAAAGTCGATCTCGGGCTTGTCGATGCTCACTGACTTGCTCCTCTTACTGATGAACTGGGCAACCGGGACAGTCTTACATCTTCGCCAGGATGTCCACGGCGAAGACCAGCGTGGAGTTGGCGGGGATGGACTGCTGCTCCTTGTCGCCCAGGCCCTGGTCCGGCGGCACGACCAGCAGGACGCGGCTGCCGATCTTCTTGCCGATCAGGCCGTCCTTGAGCCCCTTGAGGGTGACCTGGGCCAGCGGGAAGGTGGCCGTCTTGCCCGTGGCGTAGGTGTTGTCGAACTCCTCGCCGCTCTTCCAGACCTTGGCCACGTAGTTCACGACGACCGAGTCGCTCTCCTTGACCACGTCGCCCTTGGACTCCAGGACGTAGTCGGAGACCAGCTTCTTCGGCGGGTCCACCTTGCTGGGGTTGGTCACGGTCGGCGCCTTGCCGTCGGTGTTGGTGCCCACCTTCGGCAGATCGGTGTTGTCCTGGGCGACGGCGGTGCCCTTCGCGGACGCCGGGATCTGCTTCGCCTTGAGGACGTCCACGACGAAGACGAGGGTGGCGTTCGGCTTGATGTCGCCCTGGCCCTGGGCGCCGTAACCGAGGTCCGGCGGGATGACGAGCTGGACCCTGCTGCCGACCTTCTGGCCGACCAGGCCCTTGTCCCAGCCCTGGATGACCATGCCGGCGCCGAGGGTCAGGTCGAACGGCTGCTTGCGGTCGAAGCTGTTGTCGAACGGCTCGGTGGAGTCGAACGCCTGCCCGAGGTAGTTCACCTGGGTGACATCGCCGTTCTTGAGCTTCGCGCCGTCACCCTCGCTGATGACCTTGACCTTCAGCTCCTTGGGCGGCGTACCCGTGCCCTTGGCCAGGGTGGGCTTCTCGCCGAACTTCGCACCCGCGGTGATGGCGGGGAAACCCCCCTTGCTGGGGACGGACGCGGCGGTGGAAGCGGAGTCGGAGCCCTTGTCGTCACTGCCGCACGCCGCTGACAGCAGCAGCAGGGGGACGACGAGAAGGCCGGCAAGTCGGCGCACTGGTTCCTCAGATCTCAGACGGCATATGTGGGGGACACGGCCGGGCAGCTCCCGGACCCCCGATACTCTAGGGGGTCGCTTGCCGGTCAGGGGCGGAAAGGCCGCGGCGTCTGGTGTGGTGCATCGCAAGGCGCCGGAGCGTCCTCATCGCGGAGCGATCAGGGCGGTTCGGCAACGCCGCGAGGTGCCGTGCCAGACGCCGCGGACCCGCCCCTGACCGGCAAGCGACCCCCTGGGCCGTTCCAGGCGTGCGAAGGGCCCCGTACTACGAACGTACGGGGCCCGGTCGCGCCGGGGGCCGGGGGTGTCCCGGGCCGGCTCACATACCCGCGATCAGCTTCTCCACGCGGTCGTCGACCGAACGGAACGGGTCCTTGCAGAGCACCGTCCGCTGCGCCTGGTCGTTGAGCTTGAGGTGGACCCAGTCGACGGTGAAGTCCCGCCGCTGCTCCTGGGCCCGCCGGATGAAGTCGCCGCGCAGCCGTGCCCTGGTGGTCTGCGGGGGCACCGACTTGCCCTCGAAGATCTTCAGGTCGTCGCAGACGCGGGCGGCCTTCCCCTTGCGCTCCAGCAGGTAGTACAGCCCCCGCCGGCGGTGGATGTCGTGGTAGGCGAGGTCTATCTGGGCGACCCGCGGATTCGACATGGTCATGTTGTGCTTGGCCCGGTACCGCTCGATGAGCTTGTACTTCATGACCCAGTCGATCTCGGTCTCGATCCGGTCGAGCTCCTCCGCCTCGATCGCGTCGAGCGTACGGCCCCAGAGTTCGAGGACGCGCTCGACGTTGCCGGTGCGGATGCCCCGGCGCTCGACGAAGTCCACGGCCTTCTCGTAGTACTCGCGCTGCACCTCTATGGCCGACGCCTCGCGGCCGCTGGCGAGACGGACCTTGCGCTGCCCGGTGGTGTCGTGGCTGACCTCGCGGATGGCCCGGATCGGGTTCTCCAGGGTCAGGTCGCGCATCACCGTGCCCGCCTCGATCATGCGGAGCACCAGGTCCGTCGCGCCGACCTTGAGCAGCATGGTCGTCTCGGACATGTTGGAGTCCCCGACGATGACGTGGAGGCGGCGGTAGCGCTCCGCGTCCGCGTGCGGCTCGTCGCGGGTGTTGATGATCGGCCGGGAACGCGTCGTCGCGGAGCTGACGCCCTCCCAGATGTGCTCGGCACGCTGGCTGACGCAGTACACCGCGCCCCGGGGGGTCTGCAGCACCTTGCCGGCCCCGCAGATCAGCTGCCTGGTGACGAGGAAGGGAATGAGGATGTCCGCGAGGCGGGAGAATTCTCCGTGCCGGGCCACGAGGTAGTTCTCATGGCATCCGTAGGAGTTTCCCGCCGAGTCGGTGTTGTTCTTGAAGAGGTAGACGTCGCCGGCGATTCCCTCCTCGTGCAGGCGGCGTTCGGCGTCGACGAGCAGGCCCTCGAGAATACGCTCGCCGGCCTTGTCGTGGGTGACCAGTTCGGTCAGGTTGTCGCATTCGGGGGTTGCATATTCCGGATGCGATCCCACGTCGAGGTAGAGGCGGGCGCCGTTCCGCAGAAAGACATTGCTGCTGCGGCCCCATGACACAACACGGCGGAAGAGGTAGCGCGCCACTTCATCAGGGGACAGTCGGCGCTGTCCCCTGAACGTGCACGTGACGCCGTACTCGTTCTCCAGCCCGAAAATGCGGCGGTCCATGACTGAACATTACGCCTGATGGCCCGAGCTGAAACCGGGTTCGACGGCACCGTTTCGATCATTTTCCGATCCTCGCACCGCGACAGCCGTACGGGCGGGAGCCGTGAGCACCCTTCCGGTGGCCAGCAGAACGAGCAGTGCGGCCACTCCACCGGCCCCCGCCACCGCGAAGCTCCACGCCGTCCCGCCCAGCTCCACGGCCGGACCGGCCACCGCCGTCCCGGCCGCCGCGCCGACCCCGAAGGTGGTCACCAGCCAGGAGAACGCCTCGGTCACCGTCCCGCGCGGCGCGTGCCGGTCCACCACGATGAACGAGCAGGCGACGGCCGGGGCGAGGAACACCCCGGAGACGGCCGCCAGCACGGTCATCGCCACCGGGCCCGGCGTCAGCGTCAGCGGCAGATAGCCCAGCGCGAGCAGCCCCACGATCACCCGCAGCCGGCGCTCCGGCTCCCCCGCCCACCGCCGCGCCCCGTACACCGCCCCGCCGACCAGGGCGCCGAGCCCCAGCGCGGCCATCAGCCAGCCGTAGACGGACTCCCGGCCGTGGTCGTCGGCGTACGCCATGGCGGCCACGGTGATGGAGCCCAGCGCGAGGCCCACGAAGAAGAACGAGCCCAGCAGCGCGAGCAGCGCGGGCGAGCGCAGCGCGCCCAGCCAATGCGCCTCGCGCGGGGCGGAGCGCCAGGTGCGCGAGGGCTCCGAGAGCACGACCGACAGGGCGCCGAGCACACCGATCGCGTTGATGACGAGCAGGGCGGCGGCGGGCGACCACAGCGAGACGAGCAGGGTCACCAGGAGCGGCCCGGCCGTGAACATGACCTCCTGCGCCACCGCGTCCATGGCGTACGCCCGGTGCACCCGGTCCTCGCCGCCCAGCACGCTCGGCCACAGCGCCCGCAGCCCGCCCTCCAGCGGCGGCGTGAACAGTCCGGCCACGGCCACCGCCGCGTAGGCGAGCGGGAGAGAGCCGCAGCCGGCCACGGCGAGCACGGCCATGCCGAGCCCGGAGACGACGGCGGCGGGCAGCTGGACGCGCGGCTGCCCGTACAGGTCCACCGCGCGCCCCAGGAGCGGCTGCCCCACCGCCGTGGCCAGGCCGTACACCGCGGCGAGCGCGCCGGCCAGCGTGTAGCTGCCGCCCTCGGCCCGCACGAACAGCACGATCGCGATGTTCGCGGTGCCGTTCGGCAGCCGGCCCACCAGGGTGCCGGTGAGCAGCCGGGCGGCGTGCCGCGCCCGGAGGATGTCCAGATATCCCGCGGCCATGTCCCGCCCCTCTCCCCCGGGCACCTGTGCGGGCTGCGAGGTTTTACGTATAACTACCGGGTTCATACGTACCATGAGCGCGTCCCCAGGTCCACCGCACGGGCCTGTACCGACCGGCCCGGAGGCCCGCGTGACCAGCCCAGCACCGCCCGGCCCGGCCCGCCCCACCAGCCGTGACGTGGCGCGGGCCGCCGGTGTCTCCCAGGCCACGGTCTCGCTGGTGCTCGGCGAGAAATGGCGGGGCCGGGTCTCCGAGACCACCGCGGGCCGGGTGCGCGACGCCGCCCGCGACCTCGGCTACCGGCCCAACCTCGCCGCCCGCAATCTCCGCCTGGGCCGCACCAGGACCGCCCTGCTGGTCGTCCCGGCCCTCACCAACGAGTTCTTCGCCCGGGTGTACACCGGGGCCGCCGCGGTCGCCGCCGAGCACGGCTTCGGCGTCGTCCTCTACCCCTCCCCCGACGGCACCGGCCCGGCCCGCGACCCGTTCCCCTCCGCCCGTGCCGCGCTGGACGGGGTCATCGCCTCGTCCATGGCGGCCGACGCGCTCGACGCCCTGCACGGCGCGGACGTGCCGCTGGTGATGCTGGACAGCGACCCCTCGGCGCCGGGCCCCGCCGCCCGCGTCAACCTCGACATCGGCGACGGGATGCGCCAGGTGGCCCGCCATCTGCTCGCCCTGGGCCACCGGCGCTTCCTGCACCTGGCCTCGGCCGTGGACACCTGGACCTTCGGCTGCCGCGCGGAGGCCCTGCACGCGGAGCTGCGCACGGTCCCCGGCGTCGAGGTGCGCACGGTGACCTCGGCACTGGACGTGCGGGCAGGGCGGGAGGCGACGGAGCGCGCGCTGGGGCTGCCGGGGCCCCGGCCGACCGCGATCGTCTGCGACGACGACATCCTGGCGGCGGGGGCGTGCAAGGCGGCCCGCCGGTTCGGGTTGCGGGTGCCCGGCGATCTGTCGGTGACCGGCTTCGACGATCTGGCCCTGGCGACCGCGGTGGAGCCGGAGCTGACCACCGTACGGCTGCCCGCCGAGCAGGTCGGTGAGCGCGGGATGGCCGCGCTGCTCGCGGTGCTGGACGGGCGGGCGGCCGAACCGGGCAGCCTGCCGGTGCGGCTGGTCGCGCGCGGCTCGACGGCGCCCGCGCCGCCGGTGTGACGGAGCCCCGGTCCGCCTGGGGCGGGCCGGGGCTCGGGTGGGCCGGAAAGGGCCGCGCGATGCGCTACTCCACGTCCCCGCCGGATTCGGTGGTGTCCTTGGTGGCCGCGGGGGCGTCCGGGGCGGCGTCGCCGTCCTCGGTGTCGGACGGGGCGTCGGTGGGCGTGGAGGCGGCGGCCTCCGCCTCCAGGAGCCGGGCCAGCTGCCGGCCGACGATTCGCTTGAACTTGCGCTGCTGCGGCCGGGTGCGGTCCAGGACGGCCACTTCGAGCCGGTCCGCGGGAATCTCCCGCTCGCTGCCGTTGGGGTCGCGGGAGAGGGCCTGCACCGCCAGTCTCAGTGCCTCGGCGAGGGACATCCCGTCGCGGTGGCGCTGGTCGAGGAAGGTGGAGATCTGCTCCGCGTTGCCGCCGACCGCGACCGAACCGTGTTCGTCCACGATCGAGCCGTCGTGCGGCAACCGGTAGATCTGGTCGCCCTCGGGCTCGCTGCCGACCTCGGCGACCACGAGTTCCACCTCGTACGGCTTCTCGGCCGCGCTGGAGAAAATCGTGCCGAGGGTCTGCGCGTAGACGTTCGCCAGTCCGCGAGCCGTCACATCGTCGCGGTCATAGGTGTATCCGCGCAGATCCGCGTAGCGCACTCCGCCGATGCGGAGGTTTTCGTACTCGTTGTACTTACCGGCGGCGGCGAAACCGATCCGGTCGTAGATCTCGCTGAACTTGTGCAGCGCACGGGACGGGTTCTCGCCGACGAACACAATTCCGTCGGCGTACTGCAGCACTACCAGGCTGCGACCACGGGCGATGCCCTTCCGGGCGTATTCCGCCCGGTCGGCCATGGCCTGCTGAGGTGAGACATAGAACGGCGTCGACACCGGCTATCCGTCCCTTTCTGTCAGTGGCGGGAGCATCGGAGAAGCGGGAAGGGAACGCGTGCTCAGAGCAGCGCGGCGCGCGGGCCGTCGGGCTGTTCCAGGCGGCGTTCCAGAATCGCGCGGGCGACCTCGGCGGATTCCGCGTCGGTCAGCCTCCGGAAGCCCTCGTCCGTGATGACGGTGACGATGGGGTAGATACGGCGGCCCACGTCCGGGCCGCCCGTCGCGGAGTCTTCGTCGGCCGCGTCGTACAGGGCCTGCACGACCAGCGTGAGCGTCTCCCGCTCCGTCAGGTCCTCGCGGTAGAGCTTCTTCATGGAGCCGCGGGCGAAGAGGGAGCCGGAGCCGGTGGAGGCGTAGCCGTGCTCCTCGGAGCGGCCGCCGGTGACGTCGTAGCTGAAGATGCGTCCGCGCTCGCGGTCCATGTCGTAGCCGGCGAAGAGCGGGACGACGGCGAGACCCTGCATGGCCATCGCCAGATTGCTCCGGATCATCGTGGAGAGCCGGTTCGCCTTGCCCTCGAAGGAGAGCTGGGCGCCCTCCACCTTCTCGAAGTGCTCCAGCTCCAGCTGGAAGAGCTTGACCATCTCCACGGCGAGACCCGCCGTACCGGCGATGCCCACCGCCGAGTACTCGTCGGCCGGGAAGACCTTCTCGATGTCGCGCTGCGCGATCATGTTCCCCATGGTCGCCCGCCGGTCACCGGCGAGGACCACACCGCCGGGGAAGGCCGCCGCCACGATCGTCGTGCCGTGCGGCGCCTCGATGGCCCCCTTCAACGGCGGCGCCTGCCGGTTGCCCGGAAGCATCTCGGGCGCCTGGTCGGACAGGAAGTCCATGAAGGAGGACGATCCCGGCGTCAGGAAGGCAGCTGGTAGACGCCCGGTGCTACGAGTGTTGGCTTCCACGCGTTTCCCTCCAGGTATGCGATGGCCCTGCGCAAGGTGTCAGGATCATCCCCAACTTGCCGATGGCCGGATTGCAGTTGAAGCAGTACGCCCCGGACCCTACCCGCCCGGTGGCGGTGATCCACATCCGTGGCGGGGGCAATCGGAGGGCCGGAGCGCTCCGGTCGCCCGCGGTGTGCGGTACGGGCGGTCCGCCCGTACCGCACACCCGTCGCGGGCCTCCGGCGCGGGGCCGGTTACTGGCCGCCCTTCTGTACGAACGAGCGTACGAAGTCCTCTGCGTTGGCCTCCAGGACATCGTCGATCTCGTCCAGGACGTCGTCCACGTCCTCGCTCAGCTTCTCCTGGCGTTCCTTGAGGTCCTCGGAGACCTGCGCGTCCTGCGCCTGCTCCTCGACCTCCTCGGTGGAACGCGTCGCCTTCTGCTGTCCGCCGCCGGTGTCCTTGGTCGCCATCTAGCTCACCCCGCTCGGTTCGAAGCACTTGATCAGACCCTACCCACGGGGTCCGACATTGGCCCGGTACTTGTCTCAACGTCCGGAGGTCATCGGAATGATTCCCAGCCGGGAGCCCTTTCAGGCGCCGTCAGCCGCCCGAGAGCACCTGGACCAGTTCCTGCGCGGTGCGGCAGCGGTCCAGCAGGGACTTCACATGCTCCCGGGTGCCCCGCAGCGGCTCCATCGTGGGCACCCGCTGCAACGAGTCCTGGCCCGGCAGATCGAAGATCACCGAGTCCCAGGAGGCGGCCGCGACGTCGTCGGCGTACTTTTCGAGGCAGCGGCCACGGAAGTACGCCCTGGTGTCGTCCGGCGGCGCCGTACGGGCCCGCTCGACCTCGCGCTCGTCGAGGAGACGTTTCATCCGGCCCCGGGCCACCAGACGGTTGTACAGCCCCTTCTCCTGCCGTACGTCCGCGTACTGCAGGTCCACCAGGTGCAGCCGGGCCGCGTCCCAGTCCAGGCCGTCCCGGCGCCGGTAGCCGTCCATGAGCTGCCGCTTCGCCACCCAGTCCAGCTCGCCGGCCAGGCTCATCGGGTCGTTCTCCAGTCGGTTGAGGGTGTCCTCCCACCGGCTGAGGACGTCCTTGGTCTGTTCGTCGGCGTCCGCGCCGTACCGTTCCTCGACGTATTTGCGGCCCAGCTCGAAGTACTCCATCTGGAGCTGCACCGCGGTCAGTGTCCGGCCGCTGCGCAGCGTGATCAGCTGTCGCAGTCCGGGGTCGTGGGAGACCTGGTGCAGCGTGCGCACCGGCTGGTCCACGGCGAGATCGACGTTGATGAAGCCGTCCTCGATCATGGACAGGACCAGCGAGGTGGTGCCCAGCTTGAGGTAGGTGGAGATCTCCGAGAGGTTGGCGTCGCCGATGATCACATGGAGCCGGCGGTACTTCTCCGCGTCGGAGTGCGGCTCGTCGCGGGTGTTGATGATGGGGCGCTTGAGCGTGGTCTCCAGGCCGACCTCGACCTCGAAGTAGTCGGCGCGCTGGCTGATCTGGAAGCCGTGTTCCTGGCCGTCCTGGCCGATGCCGACCCGTCCGGCGCCGGTGACCACCTGGCGCGAGACGAAGAACGGCGTCAGATGGCGCACGATGTCCGAGAAGGGGGTCTCCCGCTTCATCAGATAGTTCTCGTGCGTCCCGTAGGAGGCGCCCTTGTTGTCGGTGTTGTTCTTGTAGAGGTGGATCGGCTGGGCGCCCGGAAGCTGCGCCGCGCGCTCGGCCGCCTCGGCCATGATGCGCTCGCCGGCCTTGTCCCACAGGACGGCGTCCCTGGGGTTGGTGATCTCCGGGGAGCTGTACTCGGGGTGCGCGTGGTCGACGTAGAGCCGGGCCCCGTTGGTGAGGATCACATTGGCCAGGCCGATGTCCTCGTCCGTGAGCTGGCTGGAGTCGGCGGTCTCGCGGGCGAGGTCGAAGCCCCGCGCGTCCCGCAGCGGGTTCTCCTCCTCGAAGTCCCAGCGGGCGCGGCGCGCCCGGTGCATCGCCGCCGCGTAGGCGTTGACGATCTGGGACGAGGTGAGCATGGCATTGGCGCTGGGGTGCCCCGGAACGGAGATCCCGTACTCCGTCTCGATGCCCATTACTCGCCGTACGGTCATCCGGCCCTCCTTGCCCGGCGGCGCTCCCTTCCGGGGGCGGCGCTCAAGTACCGCTGCTTGTTCGGTGGGTGCGCGGCCCGCCCCTCCCGCGCTGCGTGGACGGGCGGTACGCCAGAGCCTAGAACGCGTCCGTGCCGGTGGGGAGATCAATTGCGTCGTCATTGCCGCGGTGTCGCCGCGGCTGTCCGGAAAGCAACCGGCTGCGGATGCCCGGCCGGGCATCCGCAGCCGGTGCGCCTTCTACAGGTACTGCCCGGTGTTGGCCACCGTGTCGATGGAACGGCCGGTGTCCGCGCCCTGCTTTCCGGTGACGAGCGTGCGGATGTAGACGATCCGCTCGCCCTTCTTGCCGGAGATACGGGCCCAGTCGTCCGGGTTGGTGGTGTTCGGCAGGTCCTCGTTCTCCTTGAACTCGTCCACGCACGCCTGGAGGAGGTGGGAGACGCGCAGGCCCTTCTGGCCGTGGTCGAGGAATGCCTTGATGGCCATCTTCTTGGCCCGGTCGACGATGTTCTGGATCATCGCGCCGGAGTTGAAGTCCTTGAAGTACAGGACTTCCTTGTCGCCGTTGGCGTACGTGACCTCGAGGAAGCGGTTCTCCTCGGACTCGGTGTACATCCGCTCCACGACGGACTGGATCATGGCGTGCGCCGCGGCTTCCTTCGAGCCGGTGTGCTCGGCCAGATCGTCCGCGTGCAGCGGCAGCGAGGCGGTGAGGTACTTGGCGAAGATGTCCTTCGCGGCCTCCGCGTCCGGGCGCTCGATCTTGATCTTCACATCGAGCCGGCCGGGGCGCAGGATCGCGGGGTCGATCATGTCCTCGCGGTTGGAGGCGCCGATGACGATGACGTTCTCCAGGCCCTCCACGCCGTCGATCTCGGCGAGCAGCTGCGGGACGATGGTGTTCTCCACGTCCGAGCTGACGCCCGACCCGCGGGTGCGGAAGAGGGACTCCATCTCGTCGAAGAAGACGATGACGGGGGTGCCCTCACTGGCCTTCTCACGGGCCCGCTGGAAGACCAGGCGGATGTGGCGCTCGGTCTCGCCGACGTACTTGTTGAGGAGCTCGGGGCCCTTGATGTTGAGGAAGTAGCTCTTTCCGGCGGGCTGGCCGGTGACTTCGGCGACCTTCTTCGCCAGGGAGTTGGCGACGGCCTTGGCGATGAGCGTCTTGCCGCAGCCGGGCGGGCCGTAGAGCAGGATGCCCTTGGGCGGGCGCAGCTCGTGCTCCCGGAAGAGGTCGGGGTGGAGATAGGGCAGCTCGACCGCGTCGCGGATCAGCTCGATCTGGTCGCCCAGGCCGCCGATCTTGTCGTAGTCGATGTCCGGGACCTCTTCGAGGACGAGTTCCTCGACCTCGCTCTTGGGCACGACCTCGTAGACGTAGCCGGAGCGGGGTTCGAGCAGCAGGGCGTCGCCGGGGCGGATGGTGGTGTCCAGCAGCGGCTCGGCGAGCCTGACCACCCGTTCCTCGTCGGTGTGCCCGATGACCAGGGCGCGCTCGCCGTCCTCGAGGATCTCCTTGAGGGTGACGATGTCCCCGGCGCGCTCGAACTGCATGGCCTCGACCACGTTGAGCGCTTCGTTGAGCATGACCTCCTGGCCGCGCCGGAGGTCATCGAGTTCGACGCTGGGGCTGACGTTCACCCGGAGCTTGCGGCCCCCGGTGAAGATGTCGCAGGTGCCGTCCTCGTTGGCCTGCAGGAACACCCCGAAACCGGCCGGCGGCTGTGCGAGCCGGTCGACCTCTTCCTTGAGGGCCACGATCTGGTCGCGGGCCTCGCGGAGCGTGCCGGCGAGCCGTTCGTTCTGGGCGGACACGCCTGCGAGGTTGGTCTGCAACTCGACGATCCGCTCTTCGAGAATCCTCGTATGCCGCGGAGAGTCGGCGAGCTTGCGTCGCAGGACGGCGATTTCCTGCTCGAGAAAGGCAACCTGGCCGGCTGGGTCTTCGGACCCCCGCACGGGCCGGATGCCGCGGTTGATGTCGTCGTCGTGGGCTGCCACGGTCCTCACCTCCTCCAAGGGGAGCTGGACGCTTCCTGACCCTACCTGCGTGGGTGGTGATTGAAACCCCTAGATCACAAAGACTGCGGGGTGTGTCCGATCTTCACCCTTGCGCTCTCCCCCGTTCCAGGGGGGATACCCACGGTTCAACGCGGGAATGCGGCCGGTTGTATCGTCGAAGCGTTCAACACCCGTCAGGGCTGGCTCCTTCCCGGTCCGGATACGCAGGAAACGGCAGGCGACATGACCGTGCGGCAGGACGCTCCCACCGATGGCGAGGCGCAGGACCTGGAGGTCTGGATCGACCAGGATCTCTGCACAGGCGACGGGATCTGTGTGCAGTACGCGCCCGAGGTGTTCGAGCTGGACATCGACGGTCTGGCGTATGTGAAGAGCGCCGAGGACGAGCTGCTCCAGGACAAGGGGGCGACCACACCGGTGCCGCTGCCGCTGCTCCGGGACGTGGTGGACTCGGCGAAGGAGTGCCCGGGCGACTGCATCCATGTGCGACGCGTTGCGGACAGGGTCGAGGTGTACGGGCCGGAGGCGGCCTGATCCACCTGCGGCGGACGGACGCGGGGTGCCCTGCGCCCGGCGCCCCGGGGGTCAGATGCCGGTGTCGATGGGCTCGGCGGTCTGGCTGTTGCGGACGAAGGCGCCGTTCTGCCACTGCCAGGTGACCTTCTCCTGCTGGTCGGGGCAGCACGAGGGCACCGATGACGAGGAGTAGCCGAGGAGCGTGGCGGAGATGACGCCGTCGCGCACGGCGAAGTCGCCGACGCTGAACTGCTGGGCGGGTTCCACCAGGGTCGCCACGACCCTGGGAGCGGACCCGCTCCGCTGTGTCAGGACGTAGACGCCGCTGGGCGGGGTGCCCGATCCGGCCGCGCAGTGGACCACGGCGACGGTTTCGGGCCGGTCGTCGCCGTCGAGGTCGCCGGGTGCCTGCTTGGCGACGGTGTGGCCGACGGTGCCGCAGTCAAGCGGGAAGTCCGCCTCGGCCGGGTCGGGGGCCGCGGCCCGCTCCGTCTGCCGCTGCTGGGCGGGAGTGCTCCGGGTGGACGTGGAGGCGCTGGCGTCGGGCTGGAACAGGCCGGCCAGCGCGACGACGGCCGCCATGGCGGTCGCGGTGGCGAGCCAGTGCATGGGCTTGCTGTCGTTGTGCGCGAGGTCCGGGAGTGCGGAGGTCTGCACGCGGGCTGTCTCCTGTTGTTCCTGTGGGGCGGCCGTCTGCGGCGGCGGTACGGGGGTGGCCAGCATCGTGCCACACCTCACACCGGGGCGGAACGGTGGGGTGTGCCCGGAGGTGCGGACCGCGTACGGGCGGCTGTGAGAAGGGCGCCGCCGCCGGGTCTCCGGGTCGGTCCGGGACCCGGCGGCGGCGCCGGTGCGTGGCTCGGGGTCAGTCGTCGGCGGAGCCGTTGCGACCGCCGGGCCCGTCGTAGTCCTCGCCGTAGGCGCCCTTGGAGGGGCGGCGGCGCCGGGCCGGGGCCTGGACGCCGTCGGCGAGCCGGCGGGCGGTGACGAGGAAGCCGGTGTGTCCGATCATGCGGTGGTCGGGGCGGACGGCCAGGCCCTCGACGTGCCAGTTGCGGATCATCGACTCCCAGGGCTGCGGTTCGGCGAAGCAGCCGATCTCGCGGATGGACTCGACCGTCCGGGAGAGCTGGGTGGTGGTGGCGACGTACGCGCAGAGGATGCCGCCGGGGACCAGCGCCTTGGAGACGACGTCCAGGCACTCCCAGGGGGCCAGCATGTCCAGCACGACGCGGTCCACGTCGGTGTCCGTGAGGTTGTCCTGGAGGTCGCCGACCGTGAGCTGCCAGGCGGGGTGCGGGCTGCCGAAGTAGCGCTCGACGTTCTGCTGGGCGATCTCGGCGAAGTCCTCGCGGCGCTCGTAGGAGTGCAGCATGCCCTGCTCGCCGATGGCGCGGAGCAGGAAGGTCGAGAGCGCGCCCGAGCCGACGCCCGCCTCCACGACGCGTGCGCCGGGGAAGATGTCGCCGAAGGCGAGGATCTGGCCCGCGTCCTTCGGGTAGACCACGGCGGCGCCGCGGGGCATGGACAGGACGTAGTCGGGGAGCAGGGGGCGCAGCGCGAGGTAGGCGACGTTTCCCGTGGTACGGACCACACTGCCCTCGGGGGCGCCGATCAGCTCGTCGTGCGGGAAGGAACCCTTGTGGGTGTGAAAGCTCTTCCCGGCTTCGAGCGTGAAGGTGTGGTGGCGTCCCTTGGGATCGGTGAGCTGGACCTGGTCCCCGACCTTGAAGGGCCCGCGTCGGCGGGCGGCACCGGTCGGTTCAGACATGTGACCAGCGTACCCGTGTTTCGGGGGCCTCCGACCGCCCCGCCCGTACGCCTGTGCGACCGTACGGGCGCGGTTCAGGCGGCCGGGCGGGCCATGGCGGCGACGAAGGCGCGCTCGACGTCGGCGGTGGAGAGCACGCCGTAGATCTCGCCGGTCTCCTCGACCACCAGGTACTCCGTCGCGGGGGTGGCCTTGAGGTGGTCCAGGAGCGCTTCCCCGGCGAGTTCGGCGGAGACCTTCATGCCGTCCGTGAGGTCCTGGGCGAGGCCGCTGACGGCGACCCAGGGCCGGCGGTGCTCCGGAACGGCGACGATCGCGGTCTCCCGGACGAGGGCCTTGGGCGCGCCGGTGCCGTCCACGACGACGAGGGCGCGGGCGCCCGCCTCGTTGGCCCGGCGCAGCGCCTCGGAGAGGGGGGTGGCGGCCTCGACGGGGACGGCGCGCCGGGTGAGGCTGCGGGCGCGCAGGTCGGGGAGGTGTTCGCGGAGCCGGGCCATGCGCAGGCTGTTCCCGGCGCCGGTCCAGATGATGGCGGCGAGGATCGCGGCGAGCAGGGCGTCGGTGACGGTGTCCATGCCGCTGATCTCGCCGGCGTCGTTGCCCAGGGAGCCGCTGCGGGTGAGGAGCGGGAGGCCGACGAGCGTGACGACGGCGAGGGCGCGGCCGACCCAGGCGGCGGCGACGGTGCCGCTCATGGGCTTGCCGGTGATCTTCCAGACGACGGCCCTGAGCATGCGGCCGCCGTCCAGCGGGAGGCCGGGCAGCAGGTTGAAGGCGGCGACGATGAGGTTGGAGATCATCAGTCCGCCGAGCAGTACGGCGGGCACGGTGCCGCGTTCGACGAAGCGCAGCGGTACGTAGAAGAGGCCGCCGAGCACGAGGGAGAGCAGCGGGCCGACGAAGGCGAGGACGAATTCGCGGCCGGGGGTCTCGGACTCCTTCTCGATCTCGGAGACGCCGCCGAAGAACTGGAGCTGGATGCGCCGTACGGGGAGCTTGTAGCGCAGTGCGGCGATGGTGTGCGCCAGTTCGTGGACGAGCACGGAGGCGTAGAAGGCGATCGCGAAGAAGAGCGCCACGAGGTAGCGGGCGGCGCCGAGGTCGGGCAGCACCCGGTCGAGCTGGCCGCCGAACACCCAGGTGATCAGGGCCGCGACCAGGAACCAGCTGGGTGCGACGTAGACGGGCACGCCGAAGGGGCGGCCCATGAGGATGCCGCCTCCGGGCTCGTCCCGGCGCGGGGGCCGGCCCTTTCCGGGGCCGTCGCCGGGGCCGGTGCCCGCCGGTCCGGCCTGCGGCCGCCGGCTGTCGCCGCTCTCGTCCACGAGGTCCCTTCGGTTCGATGTCCTTCGCGGTGTCTTTCGCCACGATGATGCAGTGTTGGAGGGTCTGTGGTCGATGGTATGCCGATCGGTGTCGGTGGCGGGCCGTAGGGTCTTCGCATGACCTCCGTTCCGCCGCCCTCCCAGCCGCCCCGACCGGCCCCTTCACCGGCCTCTTCGCCGTCGCCGTCTCCGTCGCCGTCCGCGCCGTCGTCGCTCTCGCCGTCGCGGGCGGGCGACTTCATGCAGTGCCCTCTGCTGTACCGCTTCCGGGTCATCGACAAGCTGCCGGAGAAGCCCAGCGAGGCGGCTACCCGCGGCACGCTGGTCCATGCGGTGCTTGAGCGGCTGTTCGACAACCCGGCGGCGGAGCGGACGCCGGGGCGGGCGACGGCGCTGATTCCGGGCCAGTGGGACCGGCTGCTGGAGTCGCGGCCGGAGCTGGCCGAGCTGTTCGCCGGGGACGAGGGGGGCGAGCGCCTGGCGCGGTGGCTGGGGCAGGCGGAGCAGCTGGTGGAGCGCTGGTTCTCGCTGGAGGACCCGACGCGTCTGGAGCCGGCGGAGCGCGAGTTGTTCGTCGAGACGGAGCTGGAGTCGGGGCTGCGGCTGCGCGGGGTGATCGACCGCATCGACGTGGCGCCGACCGGCGAGGTCCGGATCGTCGACTACAAGACGGGGAAGGCGCCGCGTCCGGAGTACGCGGAGGGGGCGCTGTTCCAGATGAAGTTCTACGCCCTGGTGATCTGGCGGCTCAAGGGTGTGGTGCCGCGCCGGCTCCAGCTGGTCTACCTCGGCAGCGGCGATGTGATGACGTACGACCCGGTCGTGGCGGACCTGGAGCGGGTGGAGCGCAAGCTGCTGGCGCTGTGGGAGGCGATCTCGCTGGCGACGCGCACGGGCGAGTGGCGGCCGCGCCCGACGAAGCTGTGCGGCTGGTGCGACCACCAGGCGCTCTGTCCGGAATTCGGTGGGACTCCCCCGGTCTATCCGCTGAGCGTCCGCCCGGCCGGTGACGGGCAGGATGACCAGGGCAGAATGGACCCGGTCCGGGCTGAGGCCGGCCGGCCTGTGGCCCTCGACGGGCATTGAGGAGATCTGGTGGCTATCCGCGTCCTTCTGGTCGACGACCAACCGCTGCTGCGCACGGGCTTCCGGATGATTCTGGAGGCCGAGGGCGATCTGGTGGTGGTGGGCGAGGCCGGTGACGGCCTCCAGGCCCTGGACCAGGTGCGCGCGCTGCAGCCCGACGTGGTCCTGATGGACATCCGCATGCCCCGGATGGACGGGGTCGAGGCGACCCGGCAGATCACCGGTCCGGGCCGGGACGGCCCGGCGAAGGTCCTGGTGCTGACCACGTTCGACCTCGACGAGTACGTGGTGGAGGCGCTGCGGGCCGGGGCGAGCGGCTTTCTGCTCAAGGACGCCCCGGCCGACGAGCTGGTGCAGGCGATCCGGGTGGTGGCGGGCGGCGAGGCGATGCTCGCCCCGAGCATCACGCGCCGGCTGCTCGACAAGTACGCGGACCATCTGCCGTCCGGTGAGGAGCCCGTGCCGGACACGCTGCACACGCTGACCGACCGCGAGGTCGAGGTGTTGAAGCTGGTGGCGCGCGGCCTGTCGAACGCGGAGATCGCGGCGGACCTGTTCGTCAGCGAGACGACGGTGAAGACGCATGTGGGCCATGTGCTGACGAAGCTGGGTCTGCGCGACCGGGTGCAGGCCGCGGTGTACGCGTACGAGAGCGGTCTGGTGCGCCCCGGCGCGCAGTGACGCCGGGGCGCGGGCGGGGCGGGGTTCAGGCGCTGCCCCGGCGCAGCTCCCAGAGCCGCAGATCGGTGCCGGGCCCGACCGCCCATTCGACGCCGCCGACGCCGTCCAGGGACGCGGTGTACCGCGTCTCCTGCCAGAGCGGGAGTACGGGCACGTCGCGGGCGACGACGTCCTGGAGCCGTTCGAGGGCGGGTACGGCGGCGGCGCGGTCGGCCGTGCGGCGTGACCGGTCGACGAGGGTGCGGGCCTCGGGCGGGGCGGCGGGGCCGAGGAGGGGCGCCGTGTAGGCGTCGGGGTCCGGGAATTCGGGGACCAGGACCGTGCCGTGGACGGCGTAGTCGCCGCGCAGCAGCGCCGGGCCGAAGCGGGCCGGGGGGACGCCCTGTGCCGTGACGTCGAAGAGGCCGGTGTCGTTGAGCTGCTTCGCGACCGCGTCGAACACGGCGGCGGTCTCCGGGCCGTGGCGGTCGTCCGGGTAGTGCAGGGTGAAGCGGACCGGGGTGGGCACCTCGGCCTTCTTCAGGAGGGCGGCGGCCCCGGCGGTGTCGGGTTCGCCGTAGGCGCTGTAGAAGGCGTTGGCGTGGGCGGTGACGCCGGCGGGTATCGGCGAGTACAGCGGCTCGACGGTGCCGCCGCGGACCCGGCTCGCGATGCGGCCCCGGTCGACGGACCGGGCGACGGCGCGGCGGACGGCCCGGTCGCGGACGGCGGGGGCGCCGGTGTCGAAGCCGAGGTAGCCGATGGCGAGACCGGGCATCTCGGTGAGCCGTACGCCGTCCTCGGGTTCGGCGAGCAGCCGCCTGGCCCGGTCCGTGGACATGGCGTGGGCCATCACGTCGACGCGCCGTGCGTCGAAGGCCCTCTCCATGGCGGCGGCGTCGGGGAAGACGTCGAGTTCGACCGTGTCGTCGTGTGTCTCGTGGCTCCCCCGGTACCGGGGATTGCGGGTGAAGGTCGCCTTCACGAGCCGGCCGGATCTGACTTCCGCCTTCATGGTGTACGGCCCCGAGCCGTCCACCCGGAATCCGTCACGGGCGGCGTCGGCGGGGTAGTGGGCGCGCGGGACGATTCCGGCGGCCGGGGTGGCCAGCTTGTACGGGAAGGCGGCGTCCGGGGTGCGGAGGTGGAAGACGATGTCGCGGGTGCCCGAGGTCTCGACGGTGTCGATGCCGGCGAGGAGGGCGGCGGGTTGGCCGTCGGCGCCGATGCGGCGGACGCGGTCGATGGAGTGGGCGACGTCGTCGGGGGTGACGGGGGTGCCGTCGGCGAAGGTGAGCCCGGTGCGCAGCCGGCAGCGGTAGCTCTCGCTCCGGCTGTCCGTGAAGCGGCAGTTCTCGGCCGCGTCGGGGACGGGGGCGCCGCCGCCGCGCGGGGTGGCCATCAGGGTCTGCACGGTCTGCCGCAGCACGTTCCGGGCGCCCGGCCCGTGCGCGGTGGCCGGGTCGAGCGGGGCGGGGTCGGTGGTGGAGGCGGCGATCCGGTCCGTGGTGCCGACGACGACGGGGCCGGTGTCGGTGCCGCCGCCGTCCGGCGCGCCGCAGCCGGCGAGCACGGGCGCCAGCAGGCCCGCGACGGCCGGCAGCACCAGGGTCTTGCGTTTCATGGGGGCCGTTCTCCCTGTGGTTCGGGGAGAACGACCCTATCGGGCGTGTTCCGCGGCCCCTCGGGCGATGAGCTCCCGGAGGAAGGCGAGGTCCACCTCTTCCAGGGAGCTCACGACGACCCGGCCCTCGGCGGGGGCGATGGGTGCGACGGAGGGCACGGCGACCACCCGGCATCCGGCGGCCTCGGCCGCGGCCACCCCGGTGGCGGTGTCCTCGATGACGGCGCAGCGCCCGGGTTCGGCGCCGAAGCCCCGGGCGGCGGTGAGGTAGGGCTCGGGGTGCGGCTTGGTGCGGGTGACCTCGTCGCCGGCGACGGTGAGCGCGAAGTGGTGGCGGCCGACCGAGTCCAGGACCCGGTCGATGATGCGGCGGTGCGAGGCGGAGACGAGGGCGGTGGGGATGTCGTGGCGGCCCAGTTCGGCCAGCAGGCGGGCGGCGCCCGGCATCAGCGGGACGCCCCGGCCGATGCGCTTCTCGAACCGGTCGTTGAGGAGCACGGTCAGCTCGTCGAGGGTGACGTCGGCGCCGGTCGCCTCCATGAGATAGCCGGCACTGCGGGTCATCGGTCCCCCGACGACCACCTCGCGCCATGCCTCGTCCAGCCGGTGCCCGAGGTCCGCGAAGACCTCCACCTCGACGTCCCACCAGAAGCCCTCGGTGTCGACCAGGGTGCCGTCCATGTCGAGGAGGACGGCCTGGAGGGCGGCGCCCTTGGCCGTGCGGGTCGGGGACGCGGGAACCGTACTGGTCATCCGGCACACCTTCCATGAGGGACGAGAAGGCCGGCCGCCCGTCCCGGAGGATGGGCGACCGGCCTGCGCTGGACCGACAAGTGTACGACGTGATCGGCTACGACGCGTCGAACGGAGTCTTACCGCGCGTTGAAATACTTCGCCTCCGGGTGGTGGATGACGATCGCGTCGGTGGACTGCTCGGGGTGGAGCTGGAATTCCTCGGAGAGGTGGACGCCGATCCGCTCCGGCTGGAGCAGGTCCGCGATCTTGGCGCGGTCCTCCAGGTCGGGGCAGGCGCCGTAGCCGAGCGAGAAGCGCGCGCCCCGGTACTTCAGCGCGAACATGTCCTCGACCTGGGCCGGGTCCTCCCCGGCGAAGCCCAGTTCCGAGCGGACGCGGGCGTGCCAGTACTCGGCGAGGGCCTCGGCCAGCTGGACGGAGAGCCCGTGCAGCTCCAGGTAGTCGCGGTAGGCGTTGGCCTCGAAGAGCTTGGCGGTCTCGGCGCCGATCTTCGAGCCGACGGTGACGACCTGGAGGCCGACGACGTCCGTCTCGCCGGACTCCTCGGGGCGGAAGAAGTCCGACAAGCACAGGCGGCGGCCGCGGCGCTGGCGCGGGAAGGTGAAGCGGGTGCGCTCCGAGCCGTCCTCGTGCAGCAGGATCAGGTCGTCGCCCTTGGAGACGCAGGGGTAGTAGCCGTAGACGACGGCCGCCTCCAGCAGGTTGTCCGTCTGGAGCCGGTCGAGCAGGCCGCGCAGGCGCGGGCGGCCCTCGCTCTCGGCGAGCTGCTCGAAGGTGGGTCCGTCGCCGGCCCTGGACTGCTTGAGGCCCCACTGGCCCTTGAAGAGGGCGCCCTCGTCGAGCCAGGAGGAGTACTCCTTGAGCGGGATGCCCTTGATGACGCGGCTGCCCCAGAACGGCGGGGTGGGGACCGGGTTGGTGACGGAGACGTCGGAACGGACGCCCTCCTCCGGCTCCTCGACCTCCAGCACGGCGGTGTCCCGCTTGGGGACGCGGCGCTGCTTGAGCTCGGGCAGGGTCGCGCCGGGGACGCCGCGCTTGACGGCGATGAGCGCGTCCATCAGGCGCAGGCCCTCGAAGGCGTCGCGGGCGTAGCGGACCTCGCCCTCGTAGATCTCGTGGAGGTCCTGCTCGACGTAGGCGCGGGTGAGGGCGGCGCCGCCGAGGATCACCGGGTATTCGGCGGCCAGCTTGCGCTGGTTCAGCTCCTCCAGGTTCTCCTTCATGATCACGGTGGACTTGACGAGGAGGCCGGACATCCCGATGACGTCCGCCTTGTGCTCGTCGGCGGCCTCCAGGATCGCGGAGACGGGCTGCTTGATGCCGATGTTGACGACGTTGAACCCGTTGTTGGACAGGATGATGTCGACGAGGTTCTTGCCGATGTCGTGGACGTCGCCCCGGACGGTGGCCAGCACGATGGTGCCCTTGCCCTGCGCGTCCGACTTCTCCATGTGCGGTTCCAGGTGGGCGACCGCGCTCTTCATGACCTCGGCGGACTGGAGGACGAACGGCAGCTGCATCTGGCCGGAGCCGAAGAGCTCGCCGACGACCTTCATGCCCGCCAGGAGCGTGTTGTTGACGATGTCGAGGGCAGGCGTGTCCTTGAGGGCCTCGTCGAGGTCCTCCTCCAGGCCGTTCTTCTCGCCGTCGATGATGCGGCGCTGGAGGCGCTCGTCCAGCGGGAGGGCCAGGAGTTCCTCGGCCTTGCCCTCCTTGAGGGACTTCATGTTGACGCCCTCGAACAGCTCCATCAGCCGCTGGAGGGGGTCGTAGCCCTCGGCGCGGCGGTCGTGGATCAGATCGAGGGCGACCTTGACCTGCTCCTCCTCCAGCCGGGCGATGGGCAGGATCTTGGAGGCGTGCACGATGGCGGAGTCCAGGCCGGCCTTGACGCACTCGTCCAGGAAGACGGAGTTCAGGACGACGCGGGCCGCCGGGTTGAGGCCGAAGGAGATGTTGGAGAGGCCCAGCGTGGTCTGCACGGCGGGGTGGCGCTTCTTCAGCTCGCGGATGGCCTCGATGGTGGCCGCGCCGTCCTTGCGGGACTCCTCCTGGCCGGTGCAGATGGTGAAGGTCAGGGTGTCGATGAGGATGTCCGACTCCTGGATGCCCCAGTTGCCGGTGAGGTCGGCGATGAGCCGTTCGGCGACGGCGACCTTGTGCTCGGCGGTGCGGGCCTGGCCCTCCTCGTCGATGGTCAGCGCGATCAGCGCGGCGCCGTGCTCGGCGGCCAGCCGGGTGACCTTGACGAAGCGGGAGTCCGGGCCGTCGCCGTCCTCGTAGTTGACGGAGTTGAGTACCGCGCGGCCGCCCAGCTTCTCCAGGCCGGCCCGCAGCACGGGCAGCTCCGTGGAGTCCAGGACGATCGGCAGCGTGGAGGCGGTGGCGAACCGGCCGGCCAGCTCCTCCATGTCGGCGACGCCGTCGCGGCCCACGTAGTCGACGCACAGGTCGAGCATGTGCGCGCCCTCGCGGATCTGGTCGCGGGCCATCTCCACGCAGTCGTCCCAGCGGCCCTCCAGCATGGCCTCGCGGAACTTGCGCGACCCGTTGGCGTTCGTGCGCTCGCCGATCGCCAGGTACGAGGTGTCCTGGCGGAAGGGGACGGTCTGGTAGAGCGAGGCGGCGCCGGGCTCGGGGCGCGGCTCGCGGGCGGCCGGGACGGTGCCGCGTACGCGCTCGACCACCTGGCGCATGTGCTCCGGGGTCGTACCGCAGCAGCCGCCGACCAGGGAGAGGCCGTACTCGCGGACGAAGGTCTCCTGGGCGTCGGCCAGCCCCTCCGCGTCGAGCGGGAAGTGCGCGCCGTCCTTGGTCAGGACGGGCAGGCCGGCGTTGGGCATGCAGAGCAGCGGGATGCGGGAGTGCCGGGTGAGGTAGCGCAGGTGCTCGCTCATCTCGGCGGGGCCGGTCGAGCAGTTCAGCCCGATCATGTCGATGCCGAGGGGCTCCAGGGCGGTCAGGGCCGCGCCGATCTCGGAGCCGAGGAGCATGGTGCCGGTCGTCTCGAAGGCCAGCGAGCACAGCACCGGCAGGTCGCTGCCCAGGGCGTCCAGGGCGCGGCGGGCGCCGAGGACGGCGGCCTTGGTCTGCAGGAGGTCCTGGGTGGTCTCGATGATCAGCGCGTCGGCGCCGCCGGCGATCAGGCCCTCGGCGTTGGCCTGGAAGCCGTCGCGGACGGTGGCGTAGGGGATGTGGCCGAGGGTGGGCAGCTTGGTGCCGGGGCCCATGGAGCCGAGGACCCAGCGCTGCTCGCCGGTGGAGGCGGTGTACGCGTCGGCGACCTCGCGGGCGATGCGCGCCCCTGCCTCGGAGAGTTCGTGGACGCGGTCGGCGATGTCGTACTCGCCGAGGGCGGCGGTGTTGGCGCCGAAGGTGTTCGTCTCGACGCAGTCGACGCCGACGGCGAAGTACGCCTCGTGCACGGAGCGCACGATGTCCGGCCGGGTGAGGTTGAGAATCTCGTTGCAGCCTTCGAGGTTCTCGAAGTCCGCGAGCGTGGGGTCCTGCGCCTGGAGCATGGTGCCCATGGCTCCGTCGGCCACCACCACTCGGGCGGTGAGCGCCTCACGGAGGGCGGCGGAACGGGTCCGGCTGTCGGCGGAAGGGGTCGGCGACGAGGCCATGGATGTACTCCCTGGGATGCGACGGCTGTCGGCTTTGCGTCTTCGGCGGAAGGCGCACCCGGCCAGGGTAGCCGGGTCGCGGCCCGGCCCGTCACTCTGTCCCACGAGCCGGACTGCATGCTGGTCACGGGGGTGTCCGGGGTCGTCGGGTGTCGCGGACTTCCGTCGCGGTCGAGCGTGGGTCGGCATCGGCCGATAGTGTTCAGCATTGTCGAACAAGGTGGAGGAGTACGGCGCCATGGCCAAGAACATCCAGTCGCTGGAGCGGGCCGCGGCGATGCTGCGCCTGCTGGCGGGCGGCGAGCGGCGGCTGGGTCTCTCCGAGATCGCCTCCTCACTGGGCCTGGCCAAGGGCACCGCACACGGCATCCTGCGCACGCTCCAGCACGAGGGCTTCGTCGAGCAGGACAACGCCTCCGGCCGCTATCAGCTGGGCGCGGAGCTGCTGCGCCTGGGCAACAGCTATCTCGACGTCCACGAGCTGCGGGCCCGCGCCCTGGTCTGGACGGACGACCTGGCCCGGTCCAGCGGCGAGAGCGTCCACCTGGGCGTGCTGCACCAGCAGGGCGTCCTGATCGTCCACCACGTCTTCCGGCCCGACGACAGCCGCCAGGTCCTGGAGGTGGGGGCCATGCAGCCGCTGCACTCCACGGCCCTGGGCAAGGTGCTGGCCGCCTACGACCCGGTGGCGCACACCGAGGCCATGGAGGTCGAGCGGCGCCCGTTCACGCCCCGGACGGTGACCGGCGCCGAGGAGTTCGAGGCGGTCCTGGACCGGGTGCGGGCGCGGGGCTGGGGGTCCGACGTGGAGGAGACCTGGGAAGGGGTGGCCGCGGTGGCCGCCCCGATCCACGACCGGCGCCGGATGCCGGTGGGCGCCATAGCCGTGACCGGTGCGGTGGAGCGGGTCTGCAAGGACGGCGAGCTGCGCCCCGAGCTGGTCGCGGCGGTACGCGACTGCGCCCGCGCCGTCTCGCGGGATCTGGGCGCCCGCCGCTTCTGAGCCGCCCGGCCCGCCGCTTCCCGGCCCGCCGCTTCCCGGCCCCCCGCCCCACCGGCCGGGGGCCGCCCGCGTACCCGGCCGGCCGGCTCCGTAACGATCGATTCGTACGTCACACCCCTCTTGACGCTGCCTTCACCTGGACGAAACACTGCCGTTCATCGGTCGGCATTGTCGAACACTTAACGGAAATTCGCGTTAGGGTGTGGCCGTGCCAAGGGCCGGCCAAGCCCTCCCACGAGGGCGCGGACCACCGGAGGGATTCGGGGTTCGGCTTCCCTGGACGAAGGACAAAGGAGTCGCGGGTGTCCAGCTCCGACATCTTCATCGGCGAGACCATCGGTACCGCCGTACTCATCCTGCTCGGCGGCGGTGTCTGTGCCGCCGTCACGCTCAAGCACTCCAAGGCGCGGAACGCCGGCTGGCTCGCCATCACCTTCGGGTGGGGCTTCGCGGTGCTCACCGGCGCCTATCTGGCCGGCGGCGTGTCGGGGGCGCATCTCAACCCGGCCGTCACCATCGGCCTGGCCATCGAGGGCGGCACCGAGTGGAGCGACGTACCGCTCTACCTCGGCTCGGAGCTGCTCGGCGCGATGATCGGCGCGGTGCTGGTCTGGCTGACGTACTACGGGCAGTTCCGGGCCCATCTCACCGATCCGGAGGTCCTGCGGACCCATTCGGGTGAGGAGGGCATGGTCGACCAGTCCGCGGCCCCCGCGGCCGGACCGGTGCTCGGTGTCTTCTCGACGGGCCCCGAGATCCGCAACGCCGCGCAGAACGTCCTCACCGAGGTCATCGCCACCGTCGTGCTGGTGCTCGCCATCCTCACCCAGGGCCTCAACGCCGACGGCGACGGGCTCGGCACGCTGGGCGCGCTGATCACCTCCCTGGTCGTCGTCGGCATCGGCCTGTCGCTCGGCGGCCCGACCGGGTACGCGATCAACCCGGTCCGCGACCTCGGTCCGCGTATCGTGCACGCGCTGCTGCCGCTGCCGAACAAGGGCGGCTCCGACTGGGGCTACGCCTGGGTCCCGGTCGTCGGCCCGCTGATCGGCGGCGCGCTCGCGGGCGGCCTCTACCACCTCGCCTTCCCCTAGCCCGTACCCACACCACTCCACACAGACCTCCGGGAGCACACCGTGACCGACGCACACACCACCGGCAGCCACGGCACCGGCCCGTTCATCGCGGCCATCGACCAGGGCACGACCTCCAGCCGCTGCATCGTCTTCGACAAGGACGGGCGGATCGTCTCCGTCGACCAGAAGGAGCACGAGCAGATCTTCCCCAAGCCGGGCTGGGTCGAACACGACGCGGCCGAAATCTGGGAGAACGTCCAGGAAGTCGTCGCCGGAGCGATCGTGAAGGCCGGCATCACCGCCGCCGACGTCCAGGCGATCGGCATCACCAACCAGCGCGAGACCACCCTGCTGTGGGACCGCCACACCGGTGAGCCCGTCCACAACGCCCTCGTCTGGCAGGACACCCGTACCGACGCGCTCTGCAAGGAACTCGGCCGCAACGTCGGCCAGGACCGCTTCCGCCGCGAGACCGGGCTGCCGCTCGCCTCGTACTTCGCCGGGCCCAAGGTGCGCTGGCTCCTCGACAACGTCGAGGGGCTGCGCGAGCGGGCCGAACGCGGCGACATCCTCTTCGGCACCATGGACTCCTGGGTCATCTGGAACCTCACCGGCGGCACCGAGGGCGGCGTCCACGTCACCGACGTCACCAACGCCTCGCGCACCCTTCTGATGAACCTGCACACCATGCAGTGGGACGAGCGCATCTGCTCCTCCATCGGGGTGCCCACGGCCGTGCTGCCCGAGATCCGCTCCTCCGCCGAGGTCTACGGGACCGCCAGGGGCGGCGTGCTCGACGGCGTGCCGGTGGCCTCCGCGCTGGGCGACCAGCAGGCCGCGCTGTTCGGCCAGACGTGCTTCGCCGAGGGCGAGGCCAAGTCCACGTACGGCACCGGCACCTTCATGCTGATGAACACCGGCGAGACGCCCGTCAACTCCTACAACGGCCTGCTGACGACGGTCGGCTACCGGATCGGCGACCAGAAGGCGGTGTACGCCCTGGAGGGGTCGATCGCCGTCACCGGCTCGCTGGTGCAGTGGATGCGCGACCAGATGGGGCTGATCCAGTCCGCGGCCGAGATCGAGACCCTGGCGTCCTCGGTGGAGGACAACGGCGGCGCCTACTTCGTGCCCGCCTTCTCCGGCCTGTTCGCCCCGTACTGGCGCCCGGACGCGCGCGGTGTCATCGCCGGCCTCACCCGGTACGTCACCAAGGCGCACATCGCCCGCGCCGTCCTTGAGGCCACCGCCTGGCAGACGCGCGAGATCAGCGACGCCATGACCAAGGACTCCGGCGTCGAGCTGACCGCCCTCAAGGTGGACGGCGGCATGACCTCCAACAACCTGCTGATGCAGACGCTCGCCGACTTCCTGGACGCGCCCGTGGTGCGGCCGATGGTCGCCGAGACCACCTGCCTCGGCGCCGCCTACGCCGCCGGCCTGGCCGTCGGCTTCTGGCCGGACACCGACGCGCTGCGCGCCAACTGGCGCCGCGCCGCCGAGTGGACCCCCCGCATGGACGCGGACACCCGCGCCCGCGAGTACAAGAGCTGGCTCAAGGCCGTGGAACGCACCATGGGCTGGCTGGACGACGAGGAGTAGACACCATGACCACCCCGCAGAGCGTCCCCACCCTCGGGACGCATCCGGCATCCGGCTCCCTGCCGAGCCGCGCCGCGACACGGGAGCAGCTGTCCGGAGCGGCGTACGACCTCCTGGTCATCGGCGGCGGCATCCTGGGCATCTCCACCGCCTGGCACGCCGCGCAGTCCGGGCTGCGGGTGGCCCTGGTGGACGCCGGCGACTTCGCCGGCGCCACCTCCTCCGCCTCCTCCAAGCTGCTCCACGGCGGGCTGCGCTATCTGCAGACCGGCGCGGTGAAGCTGGTGGCGGAGAACCACTTCGAGCGCCGTGCGGTCTCCCGCCAGGTCGCCCCGCACCTGGCCAACCCGCTCACCTTCTACCTGCCGGTGTACAAGGGCGGGCCGCACGGCGCGGCGAAGCTCGGCGCGGGCGTCTTCGCGTACTCGGCGCTGTCCGCCTTCGGGGACGGCGTCGGCCATGTGATCAGCCCGGCGAAGGCGGCGCGCGACGTGCCGGAGCTGCGTACGGAGAACCTGCGCGCGGTCGCGGTGTACGGCGACGACCAGATGAACGACGCCCGGATGGCGCTGATGACGGTCCGCGCGGCGGTCGACGCGGGCGCGGTGGTGCTCAACCACGCGGCGGTGACCGGGCTGCGGTTCACCCGTGGCCGGGTGACGGGCGCCGAGCTGCGGGACGCCCTGGACGGCACCGAGTTCGGGGTGAGCGCCCGGCTCGTGCTGAACGCGACCGGGCCGTGGGTGGACCACCTGCGCCGGATGGAGGACCCGAACGCGGCGCCCTCCATACGCCTGTCCAAGGGCGCCCATCTGGTGCTGAGGCGGACCCGGCCCTGGAAGGCCGCGCTGGCGACCCCGATCGACAAGTACCGCATCACGTTCGCCCTGCCGTGGGAGGACATGCTGCTCCTGGGCACGACCGACGAGGAGTACGAGGGCGACCCGGCGGAGGTCGCGGTGACCGAGAGGGACACCGCGCAGATCCTGGACGAGGCGGCGTTCTCGGTGCGGGACCAGCAGCTGTCGCGGGACCTGATCACGTACGCGTTCGCCGGGCTGCGGGTGCTGCCGGGCGGGCCGGGCGACACCTCGAAGGCCAAGCGCGAGACGGTCGTGACGGAGGGCCGTGGCGGGATGCTCTCGGTGGCCGGCGGCAAGTGGACGACGTTCCGGCACATCGGCCGTACGGTGATGAACAAGCTGGCCGCGCTCCCCGGCCGGCCGCTCGCCGAGGACATGGAGCCGATGGCCCGGCTGCCCAGGAAGCTGCCGCTGCCCGGTATCGCCAACCCGGACGCGGTGGCGCACCGGCTGCTCGTGGACGGCGGGACGCCCGGCCCCCGGATGGCCGCCGACACCGCCCGCCATCTGGCCACGCACTACGGCTCGCTGTCCTTCGACATCGCCCGGCTGGCCAACGAGGACCCGGCGCTGGCCGAGCGCGTCCACCCGGACGCCCCGGAGATCTGGGCGCAGGTCGTCTACGCGCGGGACCACGAGTGGGCCGAGTCGGTGGACGACGTGCTGCGCCGGCGGACGACGCTGACCATCCGGGGGCTGGCGACGGACGAGGTCCGGGACCGGGTGGCGAAGGTGCTGGGCGAGCGGCGCGGCTGAGCCGGTCCGGCGGTCGGAGGGGCCTCGTCGGGACGCATAATGGGGCGATAGATCGGATGTCTGGAGGTCGCCCATGGCTGTCACCGACGAGGCCATCGAGAAGATCAAGGAAATGATCGTCTCGGGTGCGCTGAGGCCCGGCGATCGTCTGCCCAAGGAGAGCGAGCTCGCCGCGGAGCTGGGGCTTTCCCGCAACTCGCTGCGGGAGGCGGTGCGCGCGCTGTCGCTGATCCGGATTCTCGACGTCCGCCAGGGCGACGGCACGTATGTGACGAGCCTGGACCCGCAGTTGCTGCTGGAGGCGCTGAGTTTCGTCGTGGACTTCCACCGGGACGACACGGTGCTGGAGTTCCTGTCGGTGCGCCGGATTCTGGAGCCGGCCGCGACGGCGATGGCGGCGTCCCGGATCGGCGAGGAGCAATTGGACCTGCTCGGCGCGCAGTTGGACGCGCTGGGCGAGCGGCCCTCGGTGGAGGAGCTGGTCGCCTGCGATCTGGAGTTCCACCGGGGCATCGTCCAGTCGTCCGGGAACTCGGTGCTGTGCTCGCTGCTCGACGGGCTGTCGGGGCCGACGACCCGTGCGCGGGTGTGGCGCGGGCTGACGCAGGAGGACGCGGTGAGCCGGACGCTGCACGAGCACCGGGCGATCCTCTCCGCGCTGCGGGCCCGCGACGCGGAGGCGGCGCGCGCCTGGGCGACGGTCCATGTGGCGAGCGTGGAGCAGTGGCTGCGCTCGACCCTGTAGCGAAGGGGCGGTCGGGATCGAGCGCGGCGGGGGTCAGCCGGCGGCGGGGCGCGGGCGCAGCCCCTGCATCCCGCCGTCCACGGCCAGGGCGGTGCCGGTGACGGAGGCCGCGGCGGGGCCGGCGAGGTAGCAGACCGCGGCGGCCACCTCGTCGGCGGAGACCAGCCGGCCCAGGGGCTGCCGGGCTTCGAGGGCGGCGCGTTCGGCGACCGGGTCGTCCGCCCGGTCGAGCAGCCGCCCGATCCACGGCGTTTCGACGGTGCCGGGGTTGACGCAGTTGACGCGGATGCCCTCGCGGACGTGGTCGGCGGCCATGGCGAGGGTGAGCGCGAGGACCGCGCCCTTGCTCGCGCTGTACAGGGCGCGCCGGGGCAGTCCGGCGGGGCGGCGATCGAGCAGGTGTGGGTGACCGATACGGCGCCGGGGCGCTCGGCGGCGGCCCGGCGCAGATGCGGCAGGGCGTGCCGGGCGACGCGGACCATGCCGAGCACGTTGACGTCGAGGACCCGCGCCCACTCGGCGTCGTCGTTGTCCTCGACGGTGCCGATGGCTCCGATGCCCGCGTTGGAGACCAGGGTGTGCAGGGGGCCGAGGGCGGCGGCGGCCCGGTCGACGCCGGCGCGCACGGCGTCGTCGTCGGTGACGTCGGCCGGGACGGCGAGGGCGCCGGGGGTGTGCCGGTGGTGTCGCGGTCGAGGACGGCGACGCGTGCGCCGCGCGCCAGGAGCAGGGTGGTGACGGCGGCCCCGATGCCGGAGGCGCCTCCGGTCACCAGGGCGTTCATCCCCTCGAAGTCGTGCGTGCCGGTCATCGGCTCTCCTCCTTCGGCTCGGTGTGCGAGGTGTGCGAGGTGTGCGAGGTGTGCGAGGTGGGTGTGCGGCGAGGGAGCCGGGGCGCATCCTGGCGGAGAAGCCGGGGGCCTCGGGGGCGGTGTAGCGGCCGTCGACGAGGACGACGGGGTCGGTGAAGTGCTCGTGGAGGTGGTCGACGTACTCGATCACGCGGTTCTCCCGGCTGCCGGAGACGGCGACGAAGTCGAACATGGCGAGGTGCTGGACGAGTTCGCAGAGCCCGACTCCCCCGGCGTGCGGGCAGACGGGGACGCCGTACTTGGCGGCCAGCAGCAGGATCGCCAGGTTCTCGTTGACGCCGGCGACGCGTGCGGCGTCGATCTGGACGAAGTCGACGGCCCCGGCCTGCAGGAGCTGTTTGAACACGACCCGGTTGGCGGCGTGTTCGCCGGTGGCGACGGGGACGGGCTGTCCGGCGCGCACGGCGGCGTGGCCGAGGATGTCGTCGGGGCTGGTCGGTTCCTCGATCCAGTGCGGGTCGTACGGGGCGAGCGCGGTCATCCGGGCGACGGCTTCGGCCACGTCCCAGCGCTGGTTGGCGTCCAGGGCGATGCGGACGTCCGGGCCGACCGCCGCGCGGGCGAGGGCCGTGCGGCGGACGTCGTCGTCGGGCCGGCCGCCGACCTTGAGCTTGATCTGGGTGAAGCCGTCGGCGACGGCCCGCCGGGCGAGCCGGACCAGTTTGTCGTCGGAGTAGCCGAGCCAGCCGGGTGAGGTGGTGTACGCGGGGTAGCCCTCGGCGCACAGTCGTGCGGTGCGGGCGGCGCGGCCCGGTTCGGCGGCGCGCAGGATGGCCAGCGCCTCGTCGGGGGTGAGGGCGTCGGTGAGGTAGCGGAAGTCGATGAGGGAGACCAGTTCCTCGGGCGTCATCCGGGCCAGGAACTCCCAGACGGGCCGGCCGGCGAGCTTGGCGGCCAGGTCCCAGGCGGCGTTGACCACCGCCCCGGCGGCCATGTGCATCACGCCCTTCTCGGGCCCCAGCCAGCGCAGTTGGGAGTCATGGGTCAGCTCCCGGTACAGGGCGCCGAGACCGGCGGCTCCCCGGGGCACGGGGCGCCCGACGAGGTGGGGGCGCAGGGCCCCGATGGCGGCGGCCATGACGTCGTTGCCCCGGCCGATGGTGAAGCAGAAGCCGTGCCCTTCGGCGGGCTCGCCGTCCGGTCCGGCGGCATCGGTGCGCAGCACGACGTAGGCGGCCGAGTAGTCGGGGTCGGGGTTCATGGCGTCCGAGCCGTCCAGCTGTCGCGAGGTCGGAAATCGGATGTCGTGGACCTCGACGTCCGTGACGGTCTGTCTCATACGTCCCCCAGGGAAATAACATCGGACCTCTGCACGGGTCATCCGATGTATAGCCCGTTGAACACACCCCGGCCCAGAGAGATGGCCCGAATTTCGGCTGACAGCTCGGGTGTATGAGTAGGTGTTGTTCAACTGGGCAGGTTCACCCGGCCATGCACGGGGCTGCGGTTCGGGACGCCGCAGGCCGTAAGGTTGTCCCGTACGCAAGGGAACTTCGGAAGGAGGCTGGGGTGATCGAGCTCGAGGGCGTTCCCGAGCTGATCGACCCGGTCATGGTGGCCGCGTTCGAGGGCTGGAACGACGCGGGTGACGCCGCCTCCACAGCGGTCGCGCATCTGGACCGGGAGTGGAAGGGGGAGGTGTTCGCGGCGCTCGACGCCGAGGACTACTACGACTTCCAGGTCAATCGCCCCACGGTGTGGCTGGACGGCGGGGTGCGCAAGATCACCTGGCCGACCACCCGGCTCTCCGTGGTTCGCATCGGCGGGGACAAGCCCCGCGATCTCGTCCTGGTCCGGGGCATCGAACCGTCCATGCGCTGGCGGTCGTTCTGCAACGAACTCCTGGGCTTCGCGCATGAACTGGGCGTCGAGATGGTGGTGGTGCTCGGCGCGCTGCTGGGCGACACCCCGCACACCCGCCCGGTCCCGGTCAGCGGAGTCACGTCCGACCCGGATCTGGCCCGCACCATGGACCTGGAGGAGACCAGGTACGAGGGCCCGACCGGCATCGTCGGCATCCTCCAGGAGGCGTGCACCCACGCGGGTGTGCCCGCGGTGAGCCTGTGGGCGGCGGTGCCGCACTATGTGTCGCAGCCGCCCAACCCCAAGGCGACGCTGGCCCTGCTGAACCGTCTGGAGGACCTGCTCGGGCTGCGCATCCCGCTCGGCGAGCTGCCGGAGGACGCGCGCGCCTGGCAGGTCGGGGTCGACCAACTGGCCGCCGAGGACAGCGAGGTGGCCGAGTACGTGCAGACGCTGGAGGAGGCCCGCGACACGGCGGAGCTGCCCGAGGCGAGCGGTGAGGCCATCGCCCGCGAGTTCGAGCGGTATCTGCGGCGCCGCGATCCGGGCCCCGCGCAGCCGCCCGGCGGGCATGCCACGGAGTCGGGTGACACCTCGTACCTCCGGGAGACGTCCGGCGAACGCGTCAGGCCGCCGAAGCCGCTGCGCCCGGAGACGGGTCCGGCCCGGCCCGGCACCGCGGGACCCGCACGGCCGTCGTCCGACGACCCCGGCGACCGTACGGACGGCACCACCGGTCCGGCCGGCGGCCCGGACGGGGACGGCGGCGACGACAGCGACGACGACGGCCGCGACGGCCCCCCGACGCAGGACTGAAACAGCCGCAGGACTGAGACAGCCGCGCAACGGCGACCGGCCCCGGACTTCGTACGGAAGTCCGGGGCCGGTGACGTCGGTGGGCGGTGCGGCCGGCTGCTACAGGGCGACGCCGAGCAGCGCGTCGACGGTGCGCGAGACGAGGCCGGGCGCCCCCTCGTCCGTACCGCCCCCGGCGCTCTGCCGTTCGGCCCAGCGGTCCACGGCGGCCAGCGCGGCCGGGGCGTCGAGGTCGTCGGCGAGGGCCGCGCGGACCTCCTCGACCAGGGCGTCGGCGGACAGCCCGTCCGGGCGGGAGACGGCGGCGCGCCAGCGGGCGAGCCGCGCGACCGCGTCGGCGAGCACCTGGTCGGTCCACTCCCAGTCGGCGCGGTAGTGGTGGGCGAGCAGGGCGAGGCGGATCGCCGCCGGGTCCACGCCGTCGCGGCGCAGCGCGGAGACGAAGACGAGGTTGCCGCGGGACTTGGACATCTTCTCGCCGTCGAGGCCGACCATGCCGGCGTGTACGTACGCCTTGGCGAAGGGGTGCTCGCCGGTGAGCACCTGGGCGTGCGAGGCGCCCATCTCGTGGTGCGGGAAGGCGAGGTCGGAGCCGCCTCCCTGGACGTCGAAGCCCATGCCGAGGTGGTCCAGGGCGATGGCCACGCACTCGATGTGCCAGCCGGGCCGGCCGGGGCCGAGCGAGCCGCCGTCCCAGCTCGGCTCGCCCTCGCGGGCGGCCATCCAGAGCATCGGGTCGAGCGGGTTCTTCTTGCCGGGGCGCTCCGGGTCGCCGCCGCGTTCGGCGGAGAGCAGCCGCATGGCCTCGGCGTCGAGGTGGGACACCTCGCCGAAGTGCGGGTCGGTGTCGACGGAGAAGTAGACGTCCCCGTCGAGTTCGTAGGCGGCGCCCGCGTCGCGGAGCCGTTCGACGAGCGGCACGATGCCGGGTATCGCCTCGACGGCCCCGATGTAGTGGCGCGGCGGGAGCATGCGCAGCGCGGTCATGTCCTCCCGGAACAGGGCCGTCTCGCGTTCGGCGAGCGCGGTCCAGTCCTGGCCGTCGCGCACGGCCCGCTCCAGCAGCGGATCGTCCACGTCCGTCACGTTCTGGACGTAGTGGACCTGCCGCTTGGTGTCGAGCCACACGCGCTGTACGAGGTCGAACGCGTTGTAGGTCGCCGCGTGACCCATGTGGGTCGCGTCGTACGGGGTGATGCCGCAGACGTAGATGCGGGCGACGGGACCGGGGTCGAGGGTGATCCGACCGCCGGTCGCGGTGTCGTGAATCCGGAGGTCGCGGCCCTTGCCGGGCAGGGCGGGGACCTCAGAAGCGGGCCAGGCATGCATGCGACGAGCGTAACCGGATGCGGCTTCCGGATACGAACCGGAGGGGCGATCTCGTCCGAAGAGGCCCTCTTGCGGACCGGGGGCCGAACGTGCATTCAGACGGGCGGCCAGGGGATGGCGGGCCACTCGCCGCTCGGCTCCCGGTGCAGTCCGGTGGCGCGCAGCCCGGCCACGCGGGCCCGCAGGGCCCCGATCTCGGCCGGGGTGATGAGTTCGGCCAGCCGGGTGACCAGCGGGGCGCCGGGCTCCAGTTCGGCGGCGAGCCGGGCGAGGACGTCGACGGCCTCGGCGGTGAGGGGTTCGCCCGCCCAGCCCCAGAGCAGGGTGCGCAGCTTGTCGTCGGTGTGGAAGGTCACGCCGTGGTCGATGCCGTAGAGCCGGCCGCCGGGCGCGGGCAGCAGATGTCCGCCCTTGCGGTCGCCGTTGTTGATGACCGCGTCCAGCACGGCGAGCCGCCGCAGCCGGGGGTCGTCCGCGTGCACCAGGAGGGCGGTGCGCCCCTCGCCCACCTCGGCGAACGCCACGGCCTTCCAGCCCTCGCCGGGCTCCTCGTCCTCGATGAGCGCGAGCAGGCCCGGCTCGTCCCCCTCCGGTGCCCCGGCCTCGATCCACAGCTGGCACATGCCCTGCCCGTACGGCCCGTCCCGCAGCACGGTCGGCGGCACCAGGCCCCAGCCCGTGGCCTCGGAGACGGCGTAGGCGGCCACCTCGCGCTGGGCGAGGGTGCCGTCCGGGAAGTCCCACAGGGGCTGCTCGCCGGCCACCGGCTTGTAGACGCAGTACGCCTCCTCGCCCTCGTGGGCCACGGAGCAGTACAGCACCGCGTTGGACGCCCCGCGCACCTGCCCGAGCACGGTGAGCGTGCCCTCGGCCAGCAGGGTGACCTGCTCGGCGTCGGTCAGGAGGCGCCCCGGCGGTATCCGTTCTGGCGCGGGCATACGTGTCCTTCCGGGTCGAGCGGCAGGCTGCACAGCGGGCACGGCGGGCGGCCCGCGTTGACCACGTCCAGGGCGCGCTTGGCGAAGGCGCGGGCCTGGGCGCCGGTGAGCCGGACGCGGAGCATCGGCGGGCCGTTCTCCTCGTCCTGCAGGAGCCGCTCCTCGGCCTCGGCGAGGTCCTCGACGGAGTCGGCGTCGAGTTCGACCAGGGCCTGGGCCTCGACGATCATGCGCTGCTCCTCGCCGTCCCAGGCGAGCGCCATGGTGCCGACGCGGAACTCCTCCTCGACGGGGATGTCGAGCGGCGCGGTGTCGGTGACGTCCATCGGGGCGACGGCGGGCACCGGGGAGTTGCCCCCGGTGCGCCGCACCACCTCGTCCAGCAGTTCGTCCACGCGTTCGGCGAGCGCGGCGACCTGGGACTTCTCCAGGGCCACGCTGGTGACACGTCCGCCCGAGGAAGCCTGCAGGAAGAACGTACGGCGTCCAGGCAGCCCGACCGTGCCGGCCACGAAACGGTCCGGGGGGTCGTAGAGGAACACCTGACGGGACACGTCCTGTCTCCCTTGAGAGTCGATGGCGGATGGGGGGTGGGCCGGAGTCTTCGAAAGCGTTCTACGGCGCGTCCACCCTACTGTGCGCGGCGATCACGGCGCCCCCGCGCCGCCCCCGACCGCCGCGTCCTGCCCGGCGCCGGCGTCCGGTTCGCGGGGTGCGAGTCCGGCGAGGTCGCCCGTGTCGCCGAGGCGCAGCAGATAGGGGCGCAGCCGGGTGTAGCGGATCGCGGTGACCGAGCAGGGGTCGGCGTGGACGCGCTGGAAGAGGTCCAGGTGCAGGCCGAGCGCGTCGGCGACGAGGGACTTGATGATGTCGCCGTGCGAGCACATGACGTACAGGGCGTTCTCGCCGTGCTCCGCCTCGACGCGCGCGTTCCACTCCCGTACCGCTTCGACGGCGCGGGCCTGCATGGCGCGCATCGATTCGCCGCCGGGGAACGTGGCGGCGGAGGGGTGCTGCTGGACGACGGTCATCAGCGGGTCGTCGGTGAGTTCGGCGAGTTTGCGGCCGGACCAGTCGCCGTAGTCGCACTCGCTGATCCGCTCCTCGACGTGGCGCGGCAGGTCCGGGCGGGCGGCCAGCAGGGGTTCCAGGGTCTCCCGGCAGCGTTGCAGGGGGCTGCTGACGACGGCGGCCAGCGGGAGCGCGGCCAGCCGTCCGGGGAGGGCGGCGGCCTGTGCGCGGCCGCGCTCGTCGAGGGCGATGCCGGGGGTGCGGCCGGCGAGCACTCCGTCCGTGTTGGCGGTCGAGCGTCCGTGGCGTACGAGGATCAGGGTGGGCATGCGTTCAGCGTACGGTCCCCTCCCGGCCGGGCGGCGGGCGCGCGACACCCCCGACGGACGTGCGTGGCGGGGCGTGGGCAGGGAACAATGCGCGCCGTGATTGTCGACTGTGCCATCTATCGCGACGGACGCCGCACCGACGGCCCCGCCGACTTCTCCGATGCCCTGGCCGAGGCGCGGGCCTCGGGGGACGCGTTCCTGTGGATCGGCCTGTACGAGCCGACGGAGAAGGAGTTCGATCTCGTCAGCCACGAGTTCGGGCTGCATCCGCTGGCCGTGGAGGATGCCCTGTCCGCGCACCAGCGGCCCAAGCTGGAGGTGTACGACGACTCGTTGTTCGCGGTGATCAAGCCGGTGCTGTACGACCACGACAGCGACTCCGTCACCGCGCACGAGCTGATGGTGTTCCTGGGCGACTCGTTCGTGGTGACGGTGCGGCACGGCGAGGGGGCGCCGCTGGCCGCCGTGCGCCGCCGGCTGGAGGCGGAGCCCGAGGTGCTGCGGCACGGGCCGACCGCGGTGCTGTACGCGGTCAGCGACGCCATCGTGGACCACTACATAGACGTGGCGGGCGAGCTCCAGGTCGACCTTGAGGAGCTGGAGACCCAGGTCTTCGCGCCGAGCGGTACGGACGACTCGAAGAACACCGCCGCCCGCATCTACACCTTCAAGCGCCAGGTGCTGGAGTTCCGCCGGGCGACGGTCCCGCTGGCCGCGCCGCTGGCCCGGCTGGCGGGCGCCGGGGTGCCGTTCGTGCAGGAGCACGCGCAGCCGTTCTTCCGGGACGTCCAGGACCATCTGACCCGCGCCAACGAGCAGGTGGAGGGGCTCGACCGGCTGCTGTCGGACATCCTGTCCGCGCATCTCGCGCAGATGGGGGTGCGGCAGAACGACGACATGCGCAAGATCTCCGCCTGGGCGGCGATGGCCGCGGTGCCGACGATGGTCGCCGGGATCTACGGCATGAACTTCGAGCACATGCCGGAGCTGCGCTGGGTGGGGTCCTACCCGCTGGTGCTGCTGCTGATGGCGGGGGCGGTCCTGGGCCTGTACCGCCAGTTCAAGCGGCGCGGCTGGCTCTGAGCCCCCGCCGGGGCCGGGTCAGGCGTACTCGGGGGCCGGGGTCGCGGGGCCGCCCAGGGCGTCGCGCCGGGCGGGCGGGGCGAGGTCGACCATGCGCCGCCAGCCGCCGAGGCGCTCGTACGCGTACATGGCGTGGATGCCCGCGGCGAGCAGCCCGGCCTTCGCCCGGGACCAGCCGAGCACCCGGCCCATGTGGTCCATGACGGCGAGGCTGACGTCGCGGTAGACGCGGATCTCGGCGAGGGCGCACTCGCGCAGGACGCGCTGGATCGTCCGGCCGTGCCCGGCGCGGGCGAAGCGCAGCAGTTCCTCGTGGCAGTAGGCGAGGTGGTTGTCCTCGTCGTTCGAGATCATCCGCACCGCGCGGCCCAGTTCGGGGTGGTCGGCGAAGTGCTTGTTCAGCAGCCGCATCTGTTCGGAGGCGCGCTGCTCGGTCACCCGGCTGTGGGCCAGGTAGGTGATGATGTCGCCCTCGGTCAGCGGCTCGTCGCGGCCCAGCTTCTCGTGCGCGAGTCCGATGCCGTGCCGTTCGAGGAGCATCGTGTAGTCGGTGTCCGGCGGGACGGGGCCGGGGGTCAGGCCGCGCTTCTTGAGCAGCGCGTTGAAGATCCTGCCGTGCTTGTCCTCGTCGGCGCCGTGCCGGACGATCCGGGGGGCCAGTTCGCGCTGGCTCGCCGGGACGAGGGCGGCGATCCTGCCGTTCTCCCAGCCGCCCTGGGACTCGCCGCTGGCGGCGATGGAGCAGAACAGACGGAACGATTCGTCGTTGTCGAGGATCTCCTGGAACAGGTTCTTTGCCGAGAGCATCACTGCCACCTCCGTGCCGGCTTCGCCGAGCGCCAGTCAAATGCGGACGGCGGGAGCGGGCAACAGGAGGGTGCGGCGACTGGGCCGAACGGGGGGCGCGGAGGCCGTCGCCGGGGCCCGCGCGAAAGGCGGCGAACCGTTTTTGCCCGGACCCGTAACCCGGCCGCTCCGGCCGCGTTGTTCCCGGTGACGGCCGTGGCGGGGAGCCCCCGAGCCCCCACCACGGCCGTGGTGCGTGGTACGTCGCTCCGCGCGGTGTACGCGGCCCCGGCGGGGTTACGCGAGCCCGGCGCGCTCCAGGGCGTCCGTGCCCGCCCGCAGCGCGGCGATCCGCTCGTCCAGGGTGAAGCCGGCCGGGGCCAGGGTCAGCGTCGTGACCCCCACCTCCGCGTACGCCCGCATGCGCTCGGCGATCCGGTCCACCGAGCCGAGCAGCGTCGTCTGGTCGATCAGCTGGTGCGGGACGGCCGCCGCCGCGCCGCTCTTGTCGCCGGAGAGGTACTTCTCCTGGATCTCGGCGGCCTCCTTCTCGTACCCCATGCGCTGGGCGAGCCGGTTGTAGAAGTTCTGCTTGGCGCTGCCCATCCCGCCGACGTACAGCGCGGTGTAGGGGCGGAACATGTCCGCCAGGCCGTGGATGTCGTCGCCGACGGCGAGCGGCACGGTCGGGCAGACGTCGAAGTCCTCCATCGTCTTCCCGGCCTTCTCCCGGCCGGCCCGCAGATGGCGGACTGCGGTCTCCTCCAGGTGCTCGGCGGACGGGAAGATCAGCAGCGCGCCGTCGGCGATCTCGCCGGTCTGCTCCAGGTTCTTCGGGCCGATCGCGGCGATGTAGAGCGGGATGTGCTCGCGCTGCGGGTGCACGGTCAGCTTGAGCGGCTTGCCCGGACCGTCCGGCAGCGGGAGCGTCCAGTGCTCCCCCTCGTACGACAGCCGCTCGCGGGTCATCGCCCGGCGCACGATCTCGACGTACTCGCGGGTGCGGGCCAGCGGCTTGTCGAACCGGACGCCGTACCAGCCCTCCGAGACCTGCGGTCCCGACACGCCGAGGCCGAGGCGGAACCGGCCGCCGGACAGGGAGTCGAGCGTGGCCGCGGTCATGGCCGCCATCGCGGGCTGGCGCGCCGGGATCTGGAGGATCGCGGAGCCGACGTCGATCGACTCCGTCTGCGCGGCCACCCAGGCCAGTACGGTCGGCGCGTCGGAGCCGTACGCCTCGGCCGCCCAGCAGACGTCGTAGCCGAGCCGGTCGGCCTCCTGCGCGACGGCGAGGTTGTCGCCGTCCATCCCCGCGCCCCAGTAGCCGAGATTGATGCCGAGCCGCATAGCCGAACCCCTTACCGATCAGTAACGTCCCTGAGTTCCGGACTCTAGCGCGCGGCGGGACGATCCGTCAGCGGTCCGCCACCGCGCCGGTCGTCCACAGCCCTGCGACGCCCGCGGCCGCGGCCAGTAATCTCAGCGCCCATGGAGCAGAGGCATCTCGGCCGCACCGGCCTACGAGTGTCCCGGATCGGGCTCGGCACCCTCACCTGGGGCCGGGACACCGACGAGCACGACGCTGCCGAGCAGCTGAAGGCGTTCTGGGAGGCGGGCGGCACCCTGGTCGACACGGCCGACGTGTACGGCGGCGGCGAGGCGGAGTACCTGCTCGGGCGGCTCATGGACGGGCTGGTGCCCAGGCGCGATCTGGTCGTCGCGACCAAGGCGGGCAGCGTCGCCGACCCGTACCGCAGGGTGGACGGCTCGCGCGGGCATCTGCTGGCGGCCCTGGACGCCTCGCTGGACCGGCTCGGCACGGACTACGTGGACCTGTGGCAGCTGCACGCCTTCGACCCGGCGACCCCGCTGGAGGAGACCCTCCAGGCGCTGGACCTCGCCGTGTCCTCCGGGCGCGCCCGCTACGCCGGGGTGTCCGGCTTCTGCGGCTGGCAGCTGGCCAAGGCGGCGACCTGGCAGCTGGCGGCGCCCGGCACCCGGACCCGGCTGGCCGCGACGCAGATGGAGTACTCGCTGCTCCAGCGCGGCGTGGAGCGCGAGGTGCTGCCCGCCGCGCTCGACCTCGGCATCGGGCTGCTGCCCGCGTCGCCGCTGGGCCGGGGCGTGCTCACCGGCAAATACCGCACCGGTACGCCGTCCGGCTCGCGCGGCGCGTCGGAGCTGCTGGCCCCCTTCGTCGAGCCCTATCTGGACGACGCGGCGAGCCGCATCGTGGACGCCGTCGCCACGGCGGCCGAGGGGCTGGCCACGACGCCCGTCCAGGTCGCCCTGGCCTGGGTCAGGGACCGGCCGGGCGTGACGGCGCCGATCGTCGGCGCGCGCAACGCGAAGCAGCTGACGGAGGCGTTGTCAGTGGAGACGCTTAGTCTTCCTGACGAGATCTGCCAGGCGCTCGACGACGTGTCGGCGCCCGTGCACCGCTATCCCGACCAGGACTGGAGCACGCTGTGACCGCGCGACCCGCAGGCGACGACACCCCCGCCGACGCCCCGGCCACCCCGACCCCGGACGCACCCCCCGAGGGCGCCGGGGAGGAGACGGCGGACGTTTCGGAGACGGCCGGCGCCGCGGGTGGGGAAGCCGGGCCGGAGGCGCCCGGGGACGGGGCCGACGGGGGCGGGGCGGACGAAGGCGACGGGGAGACCGGCGGTGACGCGGACGCTGGTGGGGAGGCCGGCGCCGCCGACGCCCCCGCGCTGTCCGAGGCCGAGGCCGAACTCGCCGCGCAGCGGGCCCTGCGGGAGCGGATCGAAGAGCGCAAGGCCGCCAAGGACGGGCCCATCGAGGCCGGGGGCAAGCTCAGCGGCGCTGCGGCCGATCTGCTGGCGGCCGTCCGGGCCGTGGAGAGCGGCGGCAAGCCCGCGACGGACTTCTTCGACTCCGCCGCCCCCGCCCCCGCCCGCCGGCCCGCGCCGGTGCGGGAACGGGCGCCCGAGCCCGCCCCCGCGCCCCGCGCGGCACCGGCGGAGACCGTCACCGCCGTGGCGGCCGTGCTCGCCGCGGGCGGGGCCCCGGAAGCCCTGGCCCGGCCCGCCGCCGAGCGGCTCGGCGAGCGGGCCGCCGAGCTGCTGCGCGAGGACCCCTGGCAGCTGCTGGCCCTGCCCGGCGTCGCGCCCGAGCAGACCGACGCCTTCGCCCGCGCGCTGCTCGGCGCGGCCTGCGGCCCGGACGACGAGCGGCGCACCGCCGCGCTGACCGGCTGGCTGCTGGAGCGGGCCGCGCTGCGGGGCCACACCGCGCAGGACGCCGACCAGGTGCGCGACGCCCTGGGCGCACGCGGCGTGAGCGACCCCGCCGAGGCCGTACGGCACGCCGTCGCGGAGGGCGTCGTGCTGGTCTTCCAGGACGGACAGGAGGACGAGCCCGCGGACGCGTCGGAGGACGGCCGGGAGGACGGGGGCGCCGGGGAACCCGCCGAGGAGGCGGCCGGTCCCGTGCAGGTGCTCCTCGGGCTCGACCGGTACGCCCTGGCGGAGGAGAGCCTGGCCGACGGACTGGCCCGGCTGGCCAACGGCGGCGGCGCGGCGACGGACCCCGCGACCGCACCGGAGGCGGAGTGGGCGCGGGCTGCCGACGCCGCCCCCTCCCCCTCGGCCGCCGAGCTGATCCGTACGGCCGCCGCGCACCGCCTCGTCGCGCACACCGGCGGCGAGACGGCCCGCGCCGAGCCCGCCGCGCTGATCGCCGCCGCGCGCGGCCTCGGCCTGCGCGCCCTGGGCGCCACGCACAGCGAGGACGGCCGGCGGCGGCTGGCCCGGGACACCGGCGCCCCGGAGTCGGCCGTCACACTCGCCGGGCTGCTGTCCGGCGCCGAGGGGCCGGGCCGGGACGAGGAGGGGGCGCTCGCCCTCGACCTCCTCGTCGTGCTGGACGCGCCCCAACTGGACGTGGAGACCGGCGCGATGCTGGTGGAGTCGCTGGCGGACGGCACCCGCCTGGTGCTCAGCGGCGACCCCGGCGTGCTGGGCTCGGCGGGCGCCGGGCAGGTGTTCGCCGATGTGCTGGCCGCCCGCGCCTTCCCCCGCGTCGTCTCGCGCACCCCGGACGCGGGCCCGATCGGCAAGCTGGTGTCGGGTATCGGCGTCGGGGAGCTGAACCAGGTGGCGGCGCCGGGCAAGGAGGTCGTCATCGTGCCCGTGCGGGACGCGGGCGAGGCGGTGCACCGTACGGTCCAGCTCGTCGCGGACTCGGTGCCGCGCGCCCTCGGGGTGCCGTCCGGCGACACCCAGGTGATCACGGTCGGCCACGGCGGGGCGGCCGGCACCCGCGCGCTGAACGAGGCGCTGAAGCAGCGGCTCAACCCCGGTCCTGGCCGCTTCGGCGGGTTCGATCCGGGCGACCGGGTCGCCCATGTCCCGGCGCCGGGGCGGACGGTGCCCGGCGTGGTCGTCTCGGCCGACGCGGAGGGCCTGCACCTGGACTGCGCGGGCAGCCCGGTCGTCGTACCGCAGGAGCGGGTCGCCGGGTCCGTGCGCCACGCGTGGGCGCTCAGCGCCCATCAGGCGGCCGGGATGCGGTGGCCCGCCGCGGTCGTGGTGCTGCCGGGCGACGCGGCGCGCGGGCTGAGCCGGCCGTGGGTGTACACGGCGTTCGGCCGGGGCGAGCGGCATCTGTCCGTGGTGCACGGCGTGGACCAGGCCCTGCCGCGCGCGGTCGCCGAGGTGCCCGCCCAGGAGCGCACCACACGTCTGCGGACGCTCCTGGAAGCCCCGCAGGCGCCGTAGCGCACGCACGGGAGGGCCCTGCGGGCGCACGGGGCGTCCGCAGGGCCCTCCGGCCGGATGCGGGTGGGGCGGGTCAGCCGATGCCGAGCGCGGGGCCCTCCGGCCCCTCCGGTTCGTCGTCGAACTCGTCGTCGTCGAAGACGGCGCTGACGTCGAAGCGGCAGACCACCAGCTCCGGGTCCGCGTCGTCGAACGGGGCGGCCAGCCACTCCCCCGGCTCGGACAGCTCGTCCGCCGCCGCGACCCAGAGCGTGGCGTCGCCCTCCTCCAGGCCGAACTCGGTGTGCCGGGAGGCGATCTCGTCCGCCTCGTACTCGCCGAAGAGCACGCCGAGCGCCGCGTGGACGCTGCCGCCGACCGCCTCGGCGCCCTCGCCGTCCCGGATGTCCGGGTCCGCGTCGGCCAGGCGCTGGGCCTGGGCCAGCAGCCGCTGGGGCTCCACCACGGCGTAGTCGCGGCGGATCAGCACGCTGATCGCGTGCGGCTCGTCGGGTCCGTTGTAGGGCGGGAGCGCGTCCTGCTCCCCCGGAATCTCGAAGGGTGTGACCTCGTCGTAGCGGTCGTAGAGGAGTTCGTCGTAGGCCTCGGCCGCGGCGGCCAATGCGTTGAACGCGTCGTAGACGGCGGGATCATCGTCCCCCGACCGGCGTTCGACCGCCGCGAGGTGGTGGTCGATCGCGGCTTTGACCGCGTTGGCGGCGGCGCGTACCTCGGCAGCGGTGGGCTGCGCAGCATCAGACATGGGGCAGACGCTATCCGTACCGGGCCCCTGCCCGCACAATGGATTCGATGCCGGAATACGAATTTGTCGATGTGTACGTACCACGCGGGGTGTCCCGGAAGGACACGGCCCGCCTGTTGACCGACCATGCCGAGTACGGGCACTGGGAGCTGGACCGCCTGACGCTGCGCCGGGACGGGAGCCGCCGCGTGCGGCTGCGCCGCCGGATCATCCGTCAGCTGCGGGCCACGTGGTGAGCCGGACCAGCCGGCCGTAACCCGACCGCGCATACGAAACGGGCCCCGCCGTGTGCGGGGCCCGTTCCCTTCGTCGTACCCACCCCCTGGAGGGCTGCCGTCAGGCGGCGGCCTTGGCCCGGCGGTAGAGCACCGTGCCCGCTCCGGCGAGCAGCAGGCCCGCGCTGGCCGGAATGAGCAGGTCGAGCCCGCCCGCTCCGGTGTGGGCGAGCTGCGGCGCCTCCGGCACGGTCTGCGGCTCCGGCACGTTCGGGACCTCCGGATGGTGCGGCTCCGGGGTCGGCGGGGTGACGTGCTCGACCGGGGGCTCCGGAACGTCCACCGGCGGCGTGCTGTCGTTCTCGCACGAGTTGCCGAACGCGGGGTTGAGCAGCGCGATGACGTCGACGCTGTTGCCGCAGGCGTTCACGGGGATGTCGAGGGGCGCCTGGATCAGGTTGCCCGAAAGCACACCGGGCGACCCCTGGGTGTACCCCTCGGCGGTCGCGCCGCCGCCGTTGCCGTCGGCCCGGTGCTTGCCGGTGCCCGCCCCCTGGTGGTGTCCCCCGGAGGCCGGGGTGCCGGCGTGGCTGCCGGACGTGTTCGACGCGGCGCCGTGGCCACCGGCGGTGGCGCCGTTCGACGTGTTCGCGCAGGCGTTGCCGAAGGTTGGGTTCAGCAGCCCCACGACGTCCACGGAGTTTCCGCAGACGTTGACCGGCACGTTGACCGGAATCTGCACCGAATTCCCTGAAAGCACCCCCGGGGAATTCGTCGCGGCGCCGGACGCTCCCGCGTCGGCGTGCGCGTAGCCGCCGCTGAGGGCGAGAACGCCGCCCGCGGCCGCCATAGTGATCAGGCCTTTACGCGTGACCTGTCGCATAGGTGTTTCCTGCCTTCTACCTTCCGGAGTACCCCCGGACTACCGTGCGGAGGCAAAGGACCCCGCAGCCCCGGAACGCATGGAGTGCGCTCCGGGGCCGAGCGGGCTCAAACCCTTACGGGTTGACGCGCAACGTCAGTCGTTGATGCAGACGTTGCCGAAGGCCGGGTTCAGCAGCCCGATCACGTTGATCGTGTTGCCGCACACGTTCACCGGAACGTGGACGGGAACCTGGATGACGTTGCCCGAGACGACGCCGGGGCTGCCGATGGCGGCACCCTGCGCACCCGAGTCGGCCACGGCCATGCCGGCGCCGGCGAGCACCAGACCACCGGTGGCAGCCGCCGCGGCGACGATCTTCTTGATCATGATTCCTCCTAGTTGGCAAACACGGTCCCAGCCGCGGACCGCATCACCTGTAACGAGGAGGGGGTGAACGGGGCTACGAGTAAAACGCCCCATTCACCCGTTCCGGTTAGAGGCGTACACCCTGGCGAATTACGCCGTCGCGTATCGGCGTGGACCGGCGGGCCAGGGCGCCGGCACGGATCAGCTGTGGTCGATGAAGCGGTCCAGGACGCGGGCGCCGAACTTCAGGCCCTCGACCGGCACCCGCTCGTCCACTCCGTGGAACATGCCCGCGAAGTCCAGCTCGGGCGGCAGCTTCAACGGGGCGAAGCCGAAGCAGCGGATACCCAGGTCGTCGAAGGACTTGGCGTCCGTACCGCCGGAGAGCATGTACGGGACGGCGCGGGCGATCGGGTCCTCGGCCGTGAGGGCCGTCTGCATCGCGTCCACGAGCGCCCCGTCGAAGTCGGTCTCCAGCGCCTTGTCCCCGTGCACGTCCTCGCGCCGCACGCGCGGGCCGAGGATGCGGTCGAGGTCGGCCAGGAACTCCTGCTCGTACCCCGGCAGGAACCGCCCGTCGACGTGGGCGGTGGCCTGTCCGGGGATCACGTTGACCTTGTATCCGGCGCCCAGCATGGTGGGGGCGGCGGAGTTGCGCAGGGTGGCGCCGACCATCTTGGCGATGCCGCCCAGCTTGGCCAGGGTGGCGTCCATGTCCTCCGGGTCCAGCGGGGTGCCGAGCGCGTCCGACAGCTCGTCCAGGAAGGAGCGCACGGTCTTGGTGACCCGCACCGGCCAGGTGTGCCGGCCCAGCCGCCCGACCGCCTCGCACAGCTCGGTGATCGCGTTGTCGTCGTTGGTCATGGAGCCGTGGCCCGCCGTGCCGTCCACGGTCAGGCGCATCCAGTGCATGCCCTTCTGCGCGGTCTCGACGAGGTAGAGCCGCAGGTTCTCGTTGACGGTGAACGAGAAGCCGCCGACCTCGCCGATGGCCTCGTTGACGCCCTCGAACAGGTCCGGGTGCTCGTCCACCAGGTAGCGGGCCCCGTAGGTGCCGCCGGCCTCCTCGTCCGCGAGGAACGCCAGCACGATGTCGCGCGGGGGCTTGCGCCCGCTGCGCATCCGGTCGCGCACCACCGCGAGCGTCATCGCGTCCATGTCCTTCATGTCCACCGCGCCCCGGCCCCACACGCAGCCGTCCGCGATCTCGCCGGAGAACGGGTGGTGGGTCCAGTCGTGGGCGTTGGCCGGTACGACGTCGGTGTGGCCGTGGATCAGCAGGGCCGGCCGGGACGGGTCCTCGCCCTCGATCCGCGCCACGGTGGAGGCCCGGCCCTTGTGGGACTCGAAGATCTTCGGCTCCAGCCCGACCTCCGCGAGCTTCTCGGCCACGTACTCGGCGGCCGCCCGCTCGCCGGGCCCGGAGTGGTCGCCGTAGTTGCTGGTGTCGATCCGGATCAGGTCACGACAGAGGTCCACCACCTCGGTCTCGGCAATCTCGCCCAGGCCGCTCAGGGCCGCATCGGTCTCGCTCACGCTGGTTCCTTCCACTGTCGCCACGGTCTCCCCTTCATCCTCCCGCGCCCGGCCCCCGCACCCAAGGCCGGACGCGCCTCGTCATGGGGCCTTCACACAGGACCGGGCGTGATCGAGCACCCTCCAATGTTTGCTATGGTTTTCCACGTCGGAACGGGCACGGCCCGCGAGACAGACACTTTGTCCGGGTGGCGGAATGGCAGACGCGCTAGCTTGAGGTGCTAGTGCCCTTTATCGGGCGTGGGGGTTCAAGTCCCCCCTCGGACACCAACAGAGACCCCAGTTGATCTGGGGTTTTTCTGTTTCTACGGCTGTGGCGTGACCAACCACGTGACCAACAGCCGAGAGATTCCCCAGGTCAGACCAGGGATGACAGGCCGAGTCGGCCCGCTCCGGAGGCTGCCAGTCGGCGCGCTCCGTCCTTACGTGTGTGGCCGTACCGGGCCATGGTGTAGCCCGGCGAGTGGTGCCGGACGTTGGCGGAGACCTCGCCGGGGGTTCTCCCCGGCCTCCAGGTCGTTCGTGACCTTGCTGTGCCGCCAGTCGTGGATGCGGAAGTCCTCGGGCAGGTGGAGCCGGGTGCGTAGGGTGCGCCACCGTGCCGACACCTTCTCGGGGTCCTGTGGTCCGCCCGACTCGCCCCGGTACAGCTTGAAGCCGTCGCGGGCGAAGACGAGATCGCTGTCCGCCCACGCGGAGCCGAGCCGTTCCCGCTCCGCGTTCTGGCGTTCCCTCTGCCACTTCAGGACGTTCATCACGGACTGGCCCACGTAGATGACGGCGTTGTCGTCGCCGTCCTTGGTGAGCTTGCGCAGGCGGTAGGTGTTGCCTTCCTCCGCCAAGGCGCTGGGGATCTCCCGAGCCACGCTCTACCGGCACATCGGTGAGAGCGCCTGAGACAGGCACACAGGGGCGCAGTCAGGCGCTCACCTCAGAGTGCACAGGGACGGGCGGGCGCACTCCGGTGAGCGCCTCCGCGCGGGCAACCAGGCGAGGAGCAAGGTCGGGGTACCAGCCACGGGCTACCGCTTGCAGCATCTCCGCCAGGGCCGCGAGCTCCCCGATTCGGCCGGCCGGGGTGTCGAGGATCGGCGCGAACTCCTGTCGGATTCGGGCGGCAACGTCGGGTACGAGCAAGCTGTTCGCGTGGAGGAGACCCGCGTCATAACCGAAGGGCACCAAGCCCCACCGTTCCCAGTCCAGCAGGCACAGGGGTGCGGCGGTGAGGTTGCCCCAGTGCAGGTCACCGTGACCGGTCGCCCGCTCCACCCTGGCGGGGGCCGGGACGCCGAGGAACTGCGGGAAGGCTCGTTCGATCCACCCGTCCCGAACGGTCGTCTTCACACCCTCCGCTTCAGCGAGCAGGGCAAGGGCTTGGCGAAGGTCCGCCCACCACTCGTCAGGCAACCCCGGGTCGTGGTCGATGTCGGCCCGGTCGGGGGACACGATGGGTTGCGTGAGGTAGTCCAGGACTTCCGACTCGAAGGCCCACTCGCCGTCAGCCCAGTCATGCACCGCGTACAGGCGGGGGCGGGGCACGCCGTCAGGCACCAGCTCCGAGGCCCCGACGATGCCTTCCCCCGCCTTCCAGCCCGCGTTCCTCTTCGCCGTCCGGCTGACCCGTAGCCACCGGTCCCCCGCTCGGCGTCCGAGAGTGACACCGAGGAAGCCCCACGCCAGCGGCCCCGTGCAGGTGAGGCCCAGTGCCTTGGCCGCCCGGTCGTGGGCGGCTTCCATCAGGGCCTGCACCTCCTCATTCACCGGCGAGTTCATCCGTCATCCTCCTGAGTTCCTGGGCCGTCAGCGGCGCAGCCAGAGCCTTGGCCACATCGTCCCAGTGCTCGCGGGTGCTCGCGGAGGTGAGGACGACATCGAGGCCGGGGCACGAGCCAGCGGCCAGCAGGGCAGCGGCTGCGGCCGACAGGCCGGGGCGGATGAGGTTCACCAGTTCGGGTGTCATGGCGTCGAGGAGTTCGCCCCCGTGCAGGGGAGCGGAACCGAAGGTGATCAGCCCCGCGTCCTTCGCCTGCACCAATGGTCCGCCGCCGTTCAGGGCCTGTGTGATCGGGGCATCCATGATCAGGCTGACGGGCATCTGCAAGGCCGTGAAGTGGTGCTCGACGGAACCGGCCGCCTGACGGGCGAGCGTGAGCAACTCGGGGACGCTGAACGCTCCGGAGGTCAGGCCCGACCAGGTGGAGACGCCGTACCCGCCGATCCTGCCCGCGTGGGCGAACTCTTCCAGCGCCGTGAAGGCTTCCCGTACACGCCCGTGCAGAGCGGTACGGTCAGGGCCGTGCCCGTGGTGCTCGGGGTTGTGCACGAACACCAGGTCCACGCGCCCGAGCGCGGCCAACGACCGCTCCGTCTGCCAGCGGACGAAGCCCCGCTCAAAGCTGTGCCTACCGGCCGCCTCTTCCCGGGCGAGCACGCCCTCAGCCAGGACGGCACGGCCCTGCTCCTCCGTGAAGAACCCCGTCTTCGTGGCTACCCGCACGGTCGGGTACTCCCCGAGAACCGGGCGCAGTTCCTCATGCGCCCGACCACGGGCGTAGTTGGGTGCCGTGTCCACCCAGGGACTACCGGCCGCCAGGGCGGTGCGTGCCGCCCGACTGACGGCACGCACCCGGTATGTCCCCAGGCAGAGCGCGGCGGTCACAGCGCCGTCCCCACGACTGCGACGGCGTGGCCGTCGATGAGGACGGAGACCAGTTCGGCCACCTCCTTGACCTCAAGCCCGGCGGAGTCGGCGAGTTCGCCGAGCGTGGTCGGCTGGTTGGTCAGCAGCGTGCCCAGCGCGGGCGCGGCGGACTCGGCGAAGTCCCACGCGGTACCGGCCGCCGAGAAGGTGACCGTGCCCTGTTCGCGGTTCGCCGTCAGGCGGCCCCTCGGAGTGGTGAGCTTGACTGTGATCTCCCCCCGTGCAGGGAGACCGTCCACGTAGGGCAGGGACGGAATCGCGTGGCCCAGGTCCGTCGTGTCGATCGACTCCGCCCACCGCTCCACGAGGCGGGGGTCCGCCATCATGTCGGCCACTTCACGGCGTACGGCGTCGGTGAAGTCCGACTGTTCCGCCAGCGAGCCGAAGCGCGGAATGTTCCTGCGGAGCGCGAGGGACGCCCGAAGCTGGTCGACGACCCAGAGCATCAGGTCAGCGCCCGTGTGCGGGACCATCCCGAACGTGAGGTGAAGGGATTCTGTCCCCTGGTCAGCGGTGACCGAGTGCCACCACCCGCGCGGCAGGTAGAGCACGTCACCCGGGGACAGAACGAGGTCCGCCACCGGGTCGCCCTCCGGCTCCTCCGGCGACTCCACGTCCCGGAAGGTGGGCGCTTCACGGGTCATCCCCCACAGGCGCCACCGCTTCGAGCCGTGCAGTTGGACCACCACCACATCGTGGTCGTCCCAGTGCCGGCCGAATCCCTCCCGCTCGGTCCACGAGGCGTACACATTGGCCTGCACGGAAGTCCCAAGGAAGCGTTCCAGTCCCTCCGCAGCCGCCCCCACGGAGGGGTGGATCTTCTCCACCGCGTCCAGGACCAGCGACGCCCCGTCCCTGAGCTGGGCGTGGAAGTCGGACGGCTGGATGCGAGACCAGGTGACCGCCCGGCGGTTCGTGGTCGGGATCGCGTAGCGGTGCAGCGGGACCATCTCGCCGTCGACCGACAGGCGCAGCCGGGGCGGCTCCAGCCGCTGCGTGGCGATGATCCGGTTCAGGTCATCCCAGGAGAACATCCCTGCCGTGTCGGCGACCCCGGGGAAGTGCGCGTAGGAGCGGTGGCACGTCTGGGCGAGGAACGTGTCCCCGCCCAGACGCCCCGCCCACGAGGCTGCATCAAGCAACGTGGGCGCTCCCGTCAGTCGTTGCCGTCGGAACGGCCACTGCTGACGTCAGACTCCTGCTCGGCACGGGTGCGCGCGGCCACAATCTTCCGCTTCGCGACGAGCAGGCCACCCCCCTCGGGGGCCACCGAACCGGTGTTCTCTTCCACCATCGGACTACCTCTCTTCTCGGGAACTCCCGCCGGGAATCCGGCAGGAAGCAAAGGGGGACAGCGACGAGTGCGGCAGTTACCGGAACGCCAGGGTTCCAGCGAGAATCAGGGCACAGCCGCCGAGGATCGCGACCAGATAGAGCGACCTCACCATCCGGCCAAAGTGGCGCAGCACCCAGTGGCCCAGGCGACGCATCACGTCACCTTCGGCTCCACCGCCACTGGGCGGAGAGCACTGGCAGGCAACGAACTGCGACCCGTGCACCGAGGGCACCCGCACGGCGGGTACTTGGCCGGCGAACCCAGGATCACCGCATTTCGCGGCTCCACCTGCACCTCACGAACCGGGCCGTACGTCCGGCCGCGGTCGTACGACACCCGCAGAGTCATGCGCCCCGTCACGAGCGCACACCACCATCAGGGCCGAATGCCCGCCGGTGCTCCAACCCCCGACCTACGTCGTAACGCACCCGCTCTTCGTTTCGCTCGGTCGCTGTCATGGGGGAAAGCATTGGCCCAGAAAGCAGCGGCTGTGTAGTTCTTTCCCGTCATGGACTAAAGATCATGAACGGCAGGCGGTAGCCCACTCCGTCAACAAGGCTCGCGCTTCGGCCCCGATCAGCGCGTATCCCTCCAGTGTCGAGAACAGTTCCAAATGCATTTCGATGTCGCGCGGATCTCTCAGGATCACGACTCCGGTGGTGTTCTCCACAGTGGCCAGGGTGTTGTCGTAGACAGTGAAGGTGTCCATCGGAGCCATGGGCTTACGGCCCGCGATTGGGATGACACCGAGCTTCACATTCGGCAGGTGGGTCAGTGAAGCCAGCCGGTCAATCTGCATCGCCATCGCGGCCGGGGGCAGGAGTGGCCACCTCACGGCCTGTTCGGTGAGGATGAAAGCGAACCGCTTCTTCGTGTCGTAAAGAACCTCCTGCCGCTCCAGCTTCCTCGCGATCGCCTTAGTGACATCAGCCGGTGAATGGGCAAGGCTGGCCCGGATGTACTCAGGGGTGGACAGCAGTCCCGTAATCATCGAGAGCAGGAAGAAACGGAACTCGGTAGAGGAGGATTCGAGCGCGGCAAGTTCGGTCTGCTTCTTCTCCAGCCCCCTTCGCCGTAGCGAGCGCAGGTCTTGCCACTCGGTATTGGCCAGCCTCGCGAGGGCAATGACCTCCTCGATGACCTCGGGCGGAGCAAGGACAGCCCGGAGGATTCTCTCCAGGTCGAGCAGGCTCGGTTGCGCTTTCCCGTTCTCGATCCGACTGATCTTCGATTGGGACATGTTGCAACGCCGAGCGAGCCGGTCCCCAGTGAGGCCGGCTCGCTTGCGTAGTTCTTTCAGCAGGGCGGCCAATTCTTGCTTCGGCTGCCCCAACTGTTCAGGGTCGAACGTCACCCGCTCACGTACTCCAGGAATGGAACCGACTCGGCCATGGCAATCCGCTTCCACTGTCGATATGGCTCAGGATCACCCTCGTACAGCTCCCGGTTTATCTGCGTCCCGTCCGCCCGGTAGTTCATCAGAACCACCTTGGACTCATCGAACATCCAGAAGTCCTGGCCGGGAAGCCCCGGGTTCTCTCGGTCGGTGAGGTCGAGAATGCGGACATCCTCGCCCACCTTCACGTGATGCCGGTAGTAATACTCGAACTCGAACCGGATGTAGTCCGAGAGCGGGCGAGTCACGACGTGCACCCTGCCGACACGCTTCCCTTCCGAGGCCCATTGCCGGACCTCGTCCATCCATGCCGAGGTGTAATCGTCCGGCGACTTCTCCCCTGCGAGGAAGCGCTTCAGCTTCTCCGCTTCCTGGGGCATGGTGTAAACGGGCAGTGTCTCCAGCCGCCACGCCTCACCCTCCATGGAATCGAAGCAGTCATTCCACGCATCACCATCCAAGTGCACGGACTGCCTCCCTGAGAACCGCTTCCGGGATTTCCACGAGCCCTTCCCCGGCGGGCGGGGTGAAGGCGTCGGACACGTCGCCCTGCACGACGAACGATCCCGTGGCCGTGCGGTACACGTTCGGGCAGTCCTTCTCCCCGCACTCGCCGTTGCCGTTGCCCGTGAGGCGGGTGAGTGCCGAACGTTCGGACATGCCAAACCCCCTTGCCCTGGCCCCGTTTGGGCCGCCTGCCCACCGACAGTAGAGGGGGTGGCGCTACGCGTCTATGCGTGAACGCGACTATGCGTGTCCTTGCATAAACAGGTCCCCGACCGCCCCAGCCACCCCCGGTACGTGGTCACGTACGCGCCCGTGCAGACTGGGCGTAGCCCCGTGGCGCGGTCCAGGATGCCCGACCAGGGACGGACGCCTCGGAGGAGGGTTGGTCACGTGACCAACGCATGACCAACAGGCGCCCGAGAGGGCCTGAAACTGCAGGAAGGAACAGGAGAAACGCCCGCCGAAATCCAGCCTGTCGACGTGCGTTTCCCCAGGTCAGAGCAGTTGGGGACTGGTGCCCAAGAGGAGAGTTCAAGTCCCCCCTCGGACACCAATACACGGGCCCGCGGTTCTCAGGAACTGCGGGCCCGTGTCGTTTCCGATGCGCGGCGCGCCCCTGGTGACCGGTTCCCAGCGGTGACCCCGTTCGCGCGGGTCACGCCACACGCCGTAGCATCGTCTCTTTGTTCGATCTTTGCTGTGGCCAGGGGGAATGTGATGGGCATCGGCAGGCGACGAACGGCGGTTGTCGCCGGGGTGGTGGCCGGGGTGGTGCTGGCGACCGGCACCGTGCTGTGGGCGACGGACAGCGGCCCGTTCAGGGAGAGTTACTGCTGGGGCGCGTGGCAGCAGGACAGCGGCGCGTCGTTCCTGGGGGACGGGGCGCTGGACAAGTCCGGCTCGAAGCGGCGCGCCACCGAGTCCGCAGCGCCCACGGCCGCCCGCCCGCAGGGCACTTGTACGGTCACGGTCGCCTCCGAGGTGGCCGACGACGACTCCGACGACTCGCTGTCCTTCCGGGAGGCGGTGACCCTGGAGTACGGGACGGCGCCCCGCGGGGTGAAGGAGCGCCGGGACTGGCTGGCCCGGTACTTCCACGGTTCGGCGTCCCCGCTGCCGGACGGGCTCGACGGCCTGGTCGCCGGCGACCGGGGCCTGCTGGTCCTGCCGCAGGCCTGCGACGACGACGGCGAGCCGACCGTGGTGACGATCCGCAGCGAGGGCACCGGCGACGGCCATCTCGGCAAGGTGGCCATGCCGTTCACGATCGGCACCCGCACCGAGGTGCTCGGCCTGCTGCTCGACGCCGCCAACACCGGTATGAAGAAGGCCGGCTGCGCGCCCGCGCGGCCGCTGGGCAGCCATTCCCCGATGGTGACGGTGGCCGAGGACGAGGAGACGGCCCGGACGCCGCTGTGCCGGATTCCGGGGATGACCTTCGACTACGGCGAGGGGATGCGCTACAAGCAGCAGGTGGGCGCGGTCACCGACCGGCTCCAGACCTGCTCGGTGGTGTGGAAGACGCTGCGGCTGCCCGACGAGCCGTCCGCGCAGTACGTGATGGCGAGCGGCACCCGGCTGGCGGACCTCTTCCGGGTGCTCCCGGAGGGCGCTGCCGAGGGGCTGGTGCGCCGTGACTGCGGCGGCCGGCCCACGGTGTTCTACGGGCATGTGGAGGCCGGTCTCCAGGACCGGGGACGCCCCTCCGACCGGCGGGTCTTCGACCGTTTCGTCGAGTCCGCGGGCAAGCGCATCGGTTGTGGAAGCGGTGAGGACGCGTGAGCGAGGAGACCAGTGGGGCGCAGCCCGGGGAGACGGCCGTGACGGCCCCGGCGCCGCTGCCCGAGGAGCCCCGGCCCCCCTTCGTACGCCGGCTGCTGCGCAGCCGTACCGCGCGGGCCGTGACCGCCGCCGCGCTGGCCGGGGCGCTGCTCGGCGCCGGCACGGTCGCCTGGCGCACGGACACGCTGCCGCTGACGGGGTCCTCGCCGTGCTGGGACTCGCTGGGCTCCGGCGCCATGGAGTCGCTGTTCGGGGACCGCGGAACGGTGACGGACGAGCAGGAGCTGCGCACCGACCCGATGGGCGACGGCGGGATGTACGGGCAGTGCCGCATCACCTCCTACGAGGGCGAACGGGCCCGCCGCCAGGTCACGGTGAACGTGCGCCGGCTGGACGGGCTGCGGGGCACCGACGCGCAGACCTGGCCGCGCGACTTCCTGTCCCCGGGCATGGTGTGGCTGGGCGAGGGGCTGCCCGGCATGACGTCGTCCTCGCGCGCCTGGATCGCCCTGCCGCAGGAGTGCACGGGGCGCCACGACTTCACCGGGCCCACCGTGGTGGACATCGGGATGGGCCGGGCCGACTTCGAGGTCTCCACCGAGCACACCCTGCGGGACCGAAACGCGCTGACCGACGCGCTGATCGACGTGGCCAACGGGGTCATCGACGACTTCGGCTGCTCCGGCACCTACCGGCTGCCGCGCGAGCTGCCGGCGCCGGTGAAGTGGCAGGACGCCGACGCCGACGCGTTCTGCGGCATCAAGGGCCTCGCCCTGCCGGCGGCGTACCGCAAGGAGCTGAAGCAGTCCCGCTCCGGCGGCTCGGGCGGACCGGCGCGGGTCTGCGAGGCGGGGCTCAGCTTCCGGGAGGCGTCGGTGCGGCTGACGACGGTGGTGGACCCGGTGCTGGCCGAGATCTACTCCTGGGACGTGCTGCGCTCCGGCACGCCCGTCAAGGGCAGCACCGGCTACGGCCGGATCGGCGGCAACCGGGCGGTGTACCGGGCGATCTGCCAGACCGGGCAGGTGATGTTCGTCCTGGAGCAGCTGCGGGCCACGCACGAGCGCGGCCGCTTCACGTTCGCCCGCGACCTGCTGCCGGCCTACGCGGCGGCGGAGGCGGAGCGGATCGGCTGCGGCCCGCTGAAGGTGACGCTCCCGGCGGAGAGCTGAGCCGGGCCCGCCCCGCGCGCCGTGAAAGGATGCCCGGCACGATGATGACGAACTGTGTGCCGGTGACCGCCGGGGGTCGGCGGTGAGGGGCCGGGCGAAGCCGCCGCCCTCGCCGCTCCCCCAGCGCGACGGCGTGGACCCGGTCCGGGTGCGGCTGCCGGCCGATCCGGAGGGCCGGTGGGCGACGGTCCGGGACCATCTGCTGGACCGGTTCGCCGGGGCGATCGGGGCCGACCGGGTGGAGGCGCTGCTCGCCGGGGGCCGGTTCGTCTCGACGGCGGGCCCGGTCTCCGGCGACGAGCCGTACACGGCGGGCCGCCACCTCTGGTTCCACCGGGACTTCGCGCCGGAGCGGCCGGTGCCGTTCCCGGTCGGGGTGGTGTACCGGGACGAGCATCTGGTCGTCGCGGACAAGCCGCACTTCCTGGCGACGATGCCGCGGGGCCGGCACATCACCGAGACGGCGGTGGCCCGGCTCCGGCGCGATCTGGGGCTGCCGCTGCTCCAGCCCGCGCACCGGCTGGACCGGCTGACGGCCGGGCTGGTGCTGTTCGTGGTGCGGCCGGCGGAGCGCGGGGCGTACCAGACGCTGTTCCGGGACCGGCTGGTGCGCAAGGAGTACGAGGCGGTGGCCCCGTACGATCCGGGTCTGGTGCTGCCGCGTACGGTGCGCAGCCGCATCGTGAAGGAGCGCGGGGTGCTCGCGGCGCGCGAGGAGCCGGGCGAGCCGAACAGCGAGAGCCGGATCGAGCTGCTGGAGCACCGGGACGGGTTCGGCCGCTACCGGCTGCTGCCCGCCACGGGACGCACGCACCAGCTGCGGGTGCACATGAACAGCCTGGGCCTGCCGCTGGTCGACGACCCGGTCTACCCGGTGACCGCGCCGGACCCCGCGCCCGGCGACTTCTCGCGTCCGCTGCAACTGCTGGCCCGCGTACTGGAGTTCACCGATCCGGTCACGGGAGAGCCGCGCCGCTTCGAGAGCGGGCTGCGGCTCTCCGCGTGGCCGGATCGGTAGAACCGTCAGTGGCCGCGGGCGATCCACTCGTCCAGGTGCGGGGCCTCCGCGCCGATGGTGGTGGAGTCGCCGTGCCCGGTGCGTACCTCGGTCGCCGGGTCCAGGGTGAGCAACCGCTCCCTGATGGACTCGACGATCACCGGGAAGGACGAGAAGGACCGGCCGGTGGCGCCGGGGCCGCCCTGGAAGAGGGTGTCCCCGGTGAAGACGGTGGCCAGTGCGGGGGCGTGGAGGCAGACCGCGCCGGGGGCGTGTCCCGGGGTGTGCAGCACGGTGAGCGTGGTGCCCGCGACGGTGATCTCCTGGCCGTCGGTCAGTTCGCCGTCGGGTGCCCGGTCCGGGTGGGTCCGCTGCCACAGCGGCAGGTCGTCCGGGTGGAGCAGGATCGGCGCGCCGGTGACGTCGGCGAGGGCCGGGGCGGCGTCGATGTGGTCGTTGTGCGCGTGGGTGCAGATGATCGCGCGCAGCGTACGGCCGCCGAGGGCGTCCCGGATGGCGGTGGCGTCGTGGGCGGCGTCGATGACGACGGCCTCGGCGTCGTCGCCGACGATCCAGACGTTGTTGTCGACGTCCCACTCGCCGCCGTCGAGGGCGAAGGTGCCGGAGGTGACGAGGTGGTCGATGCGGGCGGCCATCAGAAGACCACCACCGAGCGCAGCACGTCGCCGTCGTGCATCCGGCCGAACGCCTGCTCGATGTCGCCGAGGCCGATGGTCTCGGTGACGAACGCTTCGAGGTCGAGCCGGCCCTGCTGGTGGAGGTCGACCAGCATCGGGAAGTCGCGGGAGGGCAGGCAGTCCCCGTACCAGGAGGACTTGAGGGAGCCGCCGCGGCCGAAGACGTCGAGCAGCGGGAGTTCGAGCCGCATGTCGGGGGTGGGTACGCCGACGAGGACGACGGTGCCGGCGAGGTCGCGGGCGTAGAACGCCTGCTTGTACGTCTCCGGGTGGCCGACCGCCTCGATGACGACGTCGGCGCCGTTGCCGCCGGTCAGTGCGCGGATGGCCTCGACGGGGTCGGTGGAGCGGGAGTTGACGGTGTGGGTGGCGCCCATCGTCTTCGCGGTCGCGAGCTTGCGGTCGTCGATGTCGACGGCGATGATCCGGGCCGCGCCGGCCAGCCGGGCGCCCGCGATCGCCGCGTCGCCGACGCCGCCGCAGCCGATGACGGCGACGGAGTCGCCCCGGCCGACCTGGCCGGTGTTGATGGCGGCGCCGATGCCGGCCATGACGCCGCAGCCGAGGAGTCCGGCGACGGCCGGGGAGACGGCGGGGTCCACCTTGGTGCACTGGCCGGCGGCGACGAGGGTCTTCTCGGCGAAGGCGCCGATGCCCAGGGCCGGGGACAGCTCGGTGCCGTCGAGGAGGGTCATCTTCTGCCGGGCGTTGTGCGTGTCGAAGCAGTACCACGGGCGTCCGCGCAGACAGGCGCGGCACTGGCCGCACACCGCGCGCCAGTTGAGGATCACGAAGTCGCCCGGGGCGACCTCCGTGACGCCCTCGCCGACCGATTCCACGACGCCCGCGGCCTCGTGGCCGAGGAGGAAGGGGAACTCGTCGTTGATGCCGCCCTGCTTGTAGTGCAGGTCGGTGTGGCAGACACCGCACGCCTGGACCTCGACCACGGCCTCACCGGGGCCGGGGTCCGGAATGACGATCGTCTCGACGCGCACCGGCTCGTTCTTCCCCGGTGCGATGACCCCTTGTACGTGCTGCGGCATGTCCTGTGGACTCCCTTTCCCGACTCTTCGCTGAGACCGGTGCTCCCGGCTTTCCGGGATCGATCACGGGCCACGGTACGCGGTGCGCGGCGGCGGGCGGGCTCAGGGCGCGAGGACGTCCAGCTCGTGGAGGGCGCCGGCGGTGATCTCCTTCGTCAGCCGCTCGGCGGCGGCCGGGTCCCCGGCGCGTACGGCCTCGGCGAGCCGGACGTGCAGGGTGACGGCCGCCGGGTCGGGGTCCTCGAACATCACCTGGTGGTGCGTACGGCCCGCCAGAACCTCGGCGACCACGTCGCCCAGGCGCGCGAACATCTCGTTGCCGGAGGCGTTCAGGACGATGCGGTGGAAGGCGACGTCGTGTTCGAGGTAGCCCTCCAGCTGCCCGCCGCGCGAGGTGGCGACCATGCCGAGGGCGCGGGCGGTCAGCTCGGCGCACTGCTCGGGGGTGGCGTGGCGGGCGGCGAGCGAGGCGGCGACGGGCTCGACCGCGGAGCGCAGCACGGTCAGCGAGCGCAGCTGGCGCGGGCGGTCGGCGCCGGCCAGCCGCCACCGGATGACCTGGGGGTCGTACACGTTCCACGCCTCGGCCGGGCGCACGGTCACGCCGACGCGGCGGCGCGACTCGACCAGGTGCATGGACTCCAGCACCCGGATCACCTCGCGGACCACCGTGCGCGAGACGTCGAAGCGGCGGGCCAGCTCGTCGGTGCGCAGCACCTGGCCGGGCGGATGCTCCCCGGCGGCGATCTCCAGGCCCAGGGCGTCCAGGACATGCGTGTGGAGTCCCTGGGCAGGTGTGGTCATGGCCCCAGGGTACGGGGCGACCCCCGGAGTCATTAAGTACGACGTTTACATCACAGCCTCTTGAATAAGTCGTACGTATAGGTTTCAGTAGCGCGACGGACCGACGTCGAGGACGACGTCGAAGAGACAGCGAGGCACCGCTATGAGCACCCCCCACGTCGTCGTGGTGATGGGCGTGGCAGGGACCGGCAAGACCACGATCGGCCCCCTGCTCGCCGCCGCCCTGGGCGTTCCGTACGCCGAGGGCGACGACTTCCATCCCCCCGCGAACATCGCCAAGATGTCGACCGGCACCCCGCTGGACGACGCGGACCGGTGGCCCTGGCTCGACGCGATCGGGCAGTGGGCGCACGGGAGGGCGGGGCTCGGCGGGGTGGTCAGCAGTTCGGCCCTCAAGCGGGCCTACCGCGACCGGCTGCGCCGCGAGGCGCCCGGCGCCGTCTTTCTGCATCTGACCGGTGACCGGTCCCTGATCGAGGAGCGCATGGCGGGCCGCAAGGGCCACTTCATGCCGGCCGCCCTGCTCGACTCGCAGTTCGCCACCCTCCAGCCCCTGGAGGACGACGAGGCCGGCGTCGCCGTGGACGTCACCGGCACCCCCGAGGAAATCACCCAGCGAGCCGTCGCCGCGCTGCGCCGGCTCGACAGCTAAGGATCACCACCGTGACCAGTCTCAGCGTCGAGACGCTGGCAGCGGACGCCGTCGAACCGATCACGTCGGCCGGCAACGCGCAGTTGGGCATCGCCGTCCTGGCGGGCATCGCCGTCATCGTCCTGCTCATCACCAAGCTCAAAATGCACGCGTTCCTCGCGCTGACCATCGGCTCGCTGGCGCTCGGCTCCTTCGCCGGTGCCGCGCCGGCGAAGACGATAGCGAGCTTCACCGCGGGCCTCGGCTCGACCGTCGCGGGCGTCGGCGTCCTGATCGCGCTCGGCGCGATCCTGGGCAAGCTGCTCGCCGACTCCGGTGGCGCCGACCAGATCGTGGACACCATCCTGGCGCGCACGGGCAAGCGGGCCATGCCGTGGGCGATGGTTCTCATCGCCTCGGTCATCGGCCTGCCGCTGTTCTTCGAGGTCGGGATCGTCCTGCTGATCCCGGTGGTGCTGCTCGTCGCCAAGCGCGGCAACTACTCCCTGATGCGCATCGGCATCCCGGCCCTGGCCGGCCTGTCCGTGATGCACGGCCTGATCCCGCCGCACCCCGGACCGCTCGTCGCGATCGACGCGCTCGACGCGAACCTCGGCGTCACGCTGGCGCTCGGCGTGGTCGTCGCGATCCCGACGGTGATCATCGCCGGTCCGGTCTTCTCCCGCTACGCCGCCCGCTGGGTGGACATCCAGGCGCCCGAGAAGATGATCCCGCAGCGGCCCTCCGAGGAGCTGGAGCGCCGTCCCGGCTTCGGCGCCACCCTGGCCACGATCCTGCTGCCGGTCGTGCTGATGCTGGTCAAGGCGTTCGTGGACATCGTGGTGGACGATCCGGAGCAGGGGCTCCAGAAGGTCACCGATGTGATCGGCTCGCCGCTGATCGCGCTGCTCGCGGCCGTGCTCGTGGGCATGGTCACGCTGGGCCGGGCGGCCGGCTTCACCCGGGCGCGGCTCTCCACCACCGTGGAGAAGTCCCTCGCCCCGATCGCCGGGGTGCTGCTCATCGTGGGCGCGGGCGGCGGCTTCAAGCAGACACTGATCGACGCCGGCGTGGGGCAGATGATCCTGGACTTCTCCGAGGACTGGTCGATCCCGGCGCTGCTGCTCGGCTGGCTGATCGCCGTGGCGATCCGGCTCGCGACCGGTTCGGCGACCGTGGCGACGATCTCGGCGGCCGGGCTTGTCGCCCCGCTGGCGGCCGACATGTCCACCGCGCACGCGGCCCTGCTGGTGCTCGCGGTGGGCGCGGGCTCGCTCTTCTTCAGCCATGTCAACGACGCCGGGTTCTGGCTGGTGAAGGAGTACTTCGGCATGGACGTCGGCCAGACCGTGAAGACGTGGTCGGTGATGGAGACCATCATCTCGGTGGCCTCGCTGCTGTTCATCCTGCTGCTGTCCCTGGTGCTGTAGCGCCCCGGCACCCGGCCCGCCCGGCCCTCGGCGCCCGGCCCGCCCGGCCCCCCGATGCGGGCCGGGCGGGTGCCAGACTGGCGCCATGCCGAACCGCGAAGCGCTGAAGCCCTTTCTGCTCGCCTTCCCCGGTCCGCTGCGCGACCAGCTGGTCGCCGCGGTCCTGGAGGGGCGCAAGGTCTCGACCTCGGGACTGCTCGTGGAGTACGAGATCGAGGACGAGGAACTGCCCCCGGTCGGTGAGCGGTCCGCCCTCATCGACTCGGACGGCCGCGAGATCGCCGTCGTCGAGGTCACCGGGGTGCGGGTGCTCCGCCTCGCCGACGTGGATCTGCGGCACGCCCTGGACGAGGGCGAGGGGTACGCCTCGGTCGCCGAGTGGCGGACGGCCCACGAACGGTTCTGGCACAGCGCGGAGATGCGCGAGGCGCTCGGCGACCCGGAATTCACCGTCGGCGACGACACGATGATCGTGGCCGAACGGTTCCGGGTCGTCGAGCGCCTCGACGGGCACCCGGCGCGCGACTGAGCGGGGCCGGGCCGGTCTCACCGCGCCCCGGCGCCCGCCTTCTTCTCGCGGCCCCCGCCCTTCACCGGGCCCAGCCTGCGCCGCAGGGCGTGCAGCCGGGGGTGGCGCTCGTGCAGGTAGGCGGAGCGGCGGTCCAGCTCCTGGCCCAGCCGCTCGGCGCGCTTCTCGATGTCGAGCTCGTCCAGGATGCGGTCCACCTCGGCGAGCAGGGCGCCGTGCAGCTGCCACTTCCTGGGGTGCTCCTGGACGGCGGCCAGCAGCATGTCGGCCACCAGGTCGCGGGTCCTGCGGCTGGTGTCGAGCGCGTCGGTGAGCCGGTCCTCGGCCTCCTCGGCATTGGCGGCGACCGGCGTCGTGATGAGCAGCGCGAAGCTCTCGATGGCCCCCGCCATCTGCTCGAACAGTTCCGTCATGTGGGCCGCGACCTCGGCCGGGAACTGGGGCGCGTCACCCCGGTCCTTGGCGAGGTCGGTCAGCGTCCTGGACAGCACCCGGACGACGACCGCGCAGATCTCCAGCGTGTCGAGTCCGGTGCGCAGCACCACCCGGTGCAGCAGTCCCTGTCTCACCCTCGGGTTGAGCATGAGGCTTTCCTCGGCCTGCCGCAGCGAGGCGTCCACCTCCACGATGTCGTGGTCGAGGCGGCGGGCCCGGTGCAGCCGCTCGGCCGCCTCCGGGACGGTGACCGGGTGGGCGAGGTCGCTCCCCAGGTCACGGAACATCTGCCCCATCTCGCGGGCCAGCCCGTCGATGGAGGCGCCCGCGGTCTGCACCCAGACGGGCGGCGCGAACAGCAGGTTGAACGCCAGGCCCACCCCGGCGCCGATCAGCGTCTCGAAGACGCGCTCCCAGGCCATGTCGGTCCGCGCCGACACCGAGGTGACGCCGAGGACGAGCATGGCGCTGATCGCCACCTCGGGGACGAACTCGTCCACCCGGACCAGTCTGCCGATGATCAGGGCCGTGAAGATGGTCAGCCCCAGGCTCCACCAGGACAGGCCGACCAGGGAGCTGAAGCCGCTCGCGATGAGGACGCCGACGACGACGGCCGTGACACGTTTGACCGACATGTTGAGGGTCGCGTAGAGGGTGACCTGGACGACGAGCAGCGCGGTGAGCGGTGCGGTCAGCGGCGCGGGCTCGGGCAGCGTCGCGGTCGCCACGGCGTAGGCGATCACCGCGGCGCCCGTGGAGCGCAGGGTCTGCGCGGCCACGGGTTCGGTGGTGCGCCGGACGAGGTTGATGACGGGTTCGGCTACTCCTGGCATCTTCTTCCCATGCCCGGATACGGCGCCGGTCCACGGTTCCGGCGCCGGAACCCCTCCGTACGGACGCGCCCGGCGCCCGGCTCCGCTACCCCACGGCGTGGGCCGCCGCGCGGCCGGCGGAGCGGCCGGAGAAGATGCAGCCGCCGAGGAAGGTGCCCTCCAGGGAGCGGTAGCCGTGCACCCCGCCGCCGCCGAACCCGGCCGCCTCCCCGGCCGCGTACACCCCGGCCAGCGGGGTGCCGTCCGGGGTCAGGACGCGGGACGACAGGTCGGTCTCCAGGCCGCCGAGCGACTTGCGGGTCAGGATGTTCAGCCGTACGGCGATGAGCGGGCCGGCCTTGGGGTCGAGGATGCGGTGGGGCGGCGCGGTGCGGATCAGCTTGTCGCCGATGTAGGAGCGGGCGCCCCGGATCGCGGTGATCTGGAGGTCCTTGGTGAAGGGGTTGGCGATCTCGCGGTCGCGGGCGGTGATCTCGTGGCGCAGCGCGTCCTCGTCGATGAGCCCGTCGCCGGTGAGCGCGTTCATGCCGCGGACGAGGGCGCCGAGGTCCTTCTCCACGACGAAGTCCGCGCCGTGGTCCATGAACGCCTTGACGGGTCCCGGCACGTCGGCGCGGGCGCGGCCGATGACGTCCCGGACCGACTTGCCGGTCAGGTCGGGGTTCTGCTCGGAACCGGAGAGCGCGAACTCCTTGCCGATGATCTTCCGGTCCAGCACGAACCAGGTGTAGTCGTGGCCGGTGCGCATGATGTGTTCGAGGGTGCCGAGGGTGTCGAAGCCGGGGAAGAGCGGGACGGGCAGCCGCTTGCCGGTCGCGTCCAGCCAGAGCGAGGACGGGCCGGGCAGGATGCGGATGGCGTGCTTGTCCCAGACGGGGTTCCAGTTCTCGATGCCCTCGGTGTAGTGCCACATCCGGTCGCGGTTGATGTGGTGGGCGCCGGCCTCCTCGGCGATGCCGAGCATCAGCCCGTCCACATGCGCGGGGACGCCGGAGAGCAGCTTGGCCGGCGGGGTGCCGAGCCGGTCGGGCCACTGTGCGCGTACGAGGTCGTGGTTGCCGCCGATGCCGCCGGAGGTGACGATCACCGCCTGGGCGCGCAGTTCGAAGGTGCCGGCGACCTCCCGGCCGCTGGCGGTTCCGCGCGGGACGGCGCTCGGCTCCAGGATCTCGCCGGTCGCCGTGTCCACGGCGCCCCCGGTGCGGGCGAGGCCGGTGACCCGGTGACGGAAGCGGAAGGCGACCAGGCCCTTGGCGACGCCCTCGCGGACGCGGCGTTCGAAGGGGGCGACGACGCCGGGTCCGGTGCCCCAGGTGATGTGGAAGCGGGGCACGGAGTTGCCGTGGCCGTTGGCGTCGTAGCCGCCGCGTTCGGCCCAGCCGACGACGGGGAAGAGGCGCAGGCCCTGCGCGCGCAGCCAGGCGCGCTTCTCGCCGGCCGCGAAGTCGACGTACGCCTCGGCCCATGTGCGGGGCCAGTGGTCCTCGTCGCGGTCGAAGCCGGCCGTGCCCATCCAGTCCTGGAGGGCCAGCTCGCGGCTGTCCCGGATGCGCATCCGGCGCTGTTCGGGCGAGTCCACGAGAAAAAGGCCGCCGAAGGACCAGTGGGCCTGGCCGCCGAGCGACTGCTCGGGCTCCTGGTCGAGCAGGATCACCGAACGCCCGGCGTCGACCAGCTCCGCGGTGGCCACGAGTCCCGCGAGCCCCGCCCCGATCACGATCACATCAGCGTCGTACGCCATGGCTTCCATCCTTGTCGGGGCTCGCGAAGTTACCGGTGCGTCAGATCTTGGGCACGGGCCGTCCCCGCGTCAACCGCCCGGTCGGCCGCGCTGTCGCCGTTCGGGCCGGTGCGGCCGCTATCGTCGGAGCACATCACCTCTCTTCCGGCCTGACGTGGGGTGCAGAAGCGTGTCGGTGCTGGTCCTCGTGCTCGCCGTGTCCGCCGCGTGCTGCCTGGGGTTCGGCTTCGTGTTCCAGCAGGCCGCCGCCGCCCACGCGCCCAAGCGCGACTATCTGACGTTCCGGCTGCTGCTCGACCTGATGAAGGTGCGCAGCTGGCTGGCCGGAATCGCGCTGATGGTCTGCGGGATGGTCCTGGGGGCGCTGGCGCTCGGCAAGGGCGAGGTGTCCCTGGTCGAACCGCTGCTGGCGACCAATCTGCTCTTCGCGATGGCCCTGTCCCGGCACCGCACCGGGCAGCGGCTGGGCCGGCAGGGCTGGGCGGGGCTGTGGCTGCTGGCCGGCGGGGTCGCCGCGTTCCTGGTGGCCGGCGAGCCGCAGGGCGGCCGGGCGGTGGCGGCCCCGCTGCGGCACTGGCTGGTGGTGGGCGCGGTGGCCGGGCTCGCCCTGCTGCTCACCGCGATCGCCAAGCGCCGCCGTTCGACGGCCTCCCCCGCGCTGCTGGCGGTGGCGGCCGGGCTGCTGTACGGATTGCAGGACGCGCTCACCCGGGTCAGCGGGCAGCGCTTCTCGGAGTCGGGGCTCGCCGGGCTGCTGACGTCCTGGCAGCCGTACGCGGTGGTGGTCCTGGGGGTGACCGGGCTGCTGCTGGTGCAGAGCGCGTTCGAGACGGGGCCGCTGCGGATGTCGCTGCCCGCCCTGACGGCGGCCCAGCCGCTGGCCGGGATCGCCTGCGGGATCGGGTTCATGGGCGACCAGGTCCGTACGGACGCGGGCGCGCTGGCCTGGCAGGCCGCCGGGCTGGCGGCGATCGTGTCCGGGATCGTACTGCTGGGCCTGCACCCGGCGATGCCGGCGGGGCCGGCGCGCCGGGGGACGCACAGCCTCCAGCGGCGCTGAGAGCGGGCGGTGCGGCAGGGGCCGGGGCGGCTGCGGTTGGATGGCGGGCATGACACCTTCTGCGGGCATGCCGCCCTCCGATTCCGCGGGCACGCCGCCTTACGATTCCGCGGGCATGCGGCCTTCCGATTCCGCGGGCACGCCGCCTTCCGACGAGATCCTGGACATCGTCGACGAGAACGACGTGGTCGTGGGGCAGGCGCCGCGCGGCGAGGCGACGGCGCGGGGGCTGCGCCACCGCTGCGTCTTCATCGAGGTGCGGGACGCGGACGGCCGGATCTTCGTGCACCGCAGGACCGCCACGAAGCTGGTGTTCCCCTCGCACTACGACATGTTCGTCGGCGGGGTGGTCGGCGCGGGCGAGAGCTACGACGAGGCGGCCCTGCGGGAGGCTGAGGAGGAGTTGGGCGTCTCGGGCCTCCCCCGCCCGGAGCCGCTGTTCCGGTTCCTCTACGAGGGCGGCCGGCACACCTGGTGGTGCGCCGTGTACCAGGTGAGGTGCGAGCTTCCGGTGCGGCCGCAGGCGGAGGAGATCGACTGGCACGCCTTCTGGGACGACGCGGAGCTGGAGCGGCGGCTCGGGGACCGGCCGTGGGTGCCGGACGGCCTCGACTGCCACCGGCGGCTGCGAGCGTTCCGGGCGGTCTAAGGTCCAGGCGTGAACGAATTCGTACAAAGTCTGCGGTTGTGGTTCGCGCCGCAGCGCATCCGCGGTGAGGGCGAGACGCCGGACTACCGTTTCTCGCTCGCCAACGAGCGGACGTTCCTCGCGTGGATTCGGACGGCGCTTGCGCTCATCGGCGGGGGCTTCGCGGTGGACCAGTTCCTGCCGGAGCTGTCCTGGGGGGTGCGGGCGGGGCTGGCCCTGGCGCTGCTGGCGGCCGGGGTGCTGTGCGCGCTGCGGGCGGTCAACCACTGGATGCGGTGCGAACGGGCGATGCGGCGCGGTGAGGACCTGCCGGTCTCGCGGTTCCCGACGCTGCTGAGCCTCGCGGTGGCCGTGGTGGCGGTGGCGATGGTGGTGGTGGTCGTCTTCGGCTGGGAGGGCCGTTGACGACGGGCGCGCGCGATCCGGGCCTCCAGCCCGAGCGGACCCGGCTGGCGTGGCGGCGTACGACGCTGTCCTGCACGGTGGCCGCGGTGCTGGGTGTGAAGCAGGCGCTGCACGACGGGGCGACGGGCGCCGGGGTCATCGCGCTGTCGCTGACCGCACTGGCCTGGCTGGGCTTCCTGGGGGTCGCCCACCGCCGGGTGCAGAGCCTGGGCGGCGCCCGGCCGCGTCCGCTGGCGGCGGGCGGCGCGCTCACGGCCGCCGCGTGCACGCTGGCGCTGGCGGTGTTCGCGGCGGCCATGCTGTTCTGACCGGCGCCCACCGGAAGGGGCCTCCCGGCCCGCCGGGGCGTGCCTCCCTGCCCGCCGCCCGTACGCCTCAGTCCTCCGGGGCGTCCCAGTCGACCGTGACGACGATCTTGCCGCGGGTGCGTCCCTCGGCGTTGAGCCGCTGGGCCGCCGCCGTCTCGGCCAGCGGGAAGACCCGGTCGACGTGGACGGTGACGATGCCCTGCTCGGCCAGTTCCGCCAGGTGCGCCAGATCGGCGGCGTCGGGGCGGACGAACGCGTACCGGCCGCCGTACGAGAACACCTCGGTGTCCACGATGGAGGCCAGCCGCCCGCCGGGGGCCAGGGTCTCGGCGGAGGCGCGCAGCGCGTCCCCGCCCACGGTGTCGAAGGCGGCGTCGATGCCGTCGGGGGCCAGGGCCCGCAGCCGGTCCACGAGCCCGTCGCCGTACTCCACGGGCTCCGCGCCGAGCCGCCGCAGATGGTCGTGGTTGCGTTCGCTCGCGGTGCCGATGACGCGGCAGCCGGTGTGCCGGGCGAGCTGGACGGCGAGCGAGCCCACGCCGCCGGCCGCGGCGTGGACGAGGACGGTCTCGCCCTCCCGGACGCGCAGGGTGCGGTGGAGGACCTGGTACGCGGTGAGCCCGGCCAGCGGCAGTCCGGCCGCCTCCTCGAAGCTGAGGCGCAGCGGTTTGCGCGCGAGGGTGCGCACGGGCGCGGCCACGTACTCGGCGAAGGTCCCCCGGCTCAGGAAGTCCTCGCGCACATAGCCGATGACCTCGTCGCCCACCGCGAACTCGTCCACGGCGACGCCGGGCTGGACGACGACCCCGGAGACGTCCCAACCGGGGATCACCGGGAAGACCGTGTCCAGGACGCCGTCGAGCTTCCCCTCTCGGGCCTGCCGGTCGACGGGGTTCACGGCGGCGGCCCGCACCTTGACCAGGACGGCGTCGGGGGCCACCTTCGGGTCGGGCCGCTCCCCGTACTCCAGGACGTCCGTGTCGCCGAATCCGCTGTAACTGATCGCCTTCATGTTCCGACCCTCCCGGCGGTCGGGGGCGCCCGCAACTCAGCCGGGGCGTCACACGGACTGGACGACATACCGACTGGTCGGCATCATGAGACCGACCGTTCGCCCATCCCGGAGGTACGCACGATGAGTCACGCCCATCCGCCAGGTCTCGATCTCGGCCGGCTGCGCGGACAGCTGGACCGCGAGCGGCCGGGCCTGGTGAACGGACCGCTCGACGCCCGCGTCGTGGAGGGCGGCCGGTCGAACCTGACCTATGTCGTCACCGACGGCACCGCGCGCTGGGTGGTCCGCCGCCCACCGCTCGGGCACGTGCTGGCCACCGCGCACGACATGAGGCGCGAGCACCGCGTGATCAGCGCCCTGCACCCGACCGCCGTACCGGTGCCCGAGCCGCTGCTGCTCTGCGAGGACGACACCGTCATCGGCGCGCCGTTCTACGTCATGGAGTACGTCGAGGGCACCCCGTACCGCACGGCGGAGCAGCTGGTCCCGCTCGGCCCGGACCGCACCCGCGCGGCGGTGCTCGCCCTGGTCGACACCCTGGTCGAGCTGCACGCGGTGGACCCCGAGGCGGTCGGTCTCGGCGACTTCGGGCGGCCCGAAGGCTTCCTGGAGCGCCAGCTGCGGCGCTGGGGCAAGCAACTGGACGCCTCCCGCGACCGCGAACTGCCCGGCATCGACGCCCTGCACACGGCGCTCGGCCGCGACCTGCCCGTCTCCCCCGCGCCCACCGTGGTGCACGGCGACTACCGCCTGGACAACGCGCTGATCGGCGCCGACGACGCCATCAAGGCCGTCCTGGACTGGGAGATGTCCACGCTCGGCGACCCGCTCACCGACCTCGGGCTGCTGGTGATGTACAGCTCCGACCTGGGCCTGCCCGAGTCGCCCGTCTCCACCACCAGCGGCGCGCCCGGCCACCCCTCCCCCGCCGAGCTGATCGAGCGCTACGCGGCCCGCTCCGGCCGGGACACCTCCGCCCTCTCCTGGTACACCGCGTTCGCCTGGTTCAAGCTCGCCGTGATCCTGGAGGGCATCCACTACCGCTACACCCTGGGCCAGACGGTCGGCGCCGGCTTCGACCGCATCGGCGACCTCGTCCCCGTCTTCATCGAGCACGGCCTCACCACCCTCCAGGAAGGCTGACCCACGCCATGGACTTCGCATTCGACGCCCGCACCGAGGAGCTGCGCGCCCGGCTGCTCGCCTTCATGGACGAGCACGTCCACCCGGCCGAGCGGATCGCCGACGAGCAGCGCGCCGCGCTGGACTCGCCCTGGCGGACGCCGCCGATCGTGGAGGACCTCAAGGCGGAGGCGCGCCGGCAGGGCCTGTGGAACCTCTTCCTGCCGGACACCGAGCACGGCGCCGGGCTGACCAACCTGCAGTACGCGCCGCTGGCGGAGATCCTGGGCCGCTCGCCGCGCCTGGCGCCCACCGCGACCAACTGCGGCGCGCCGGACACCGGGAACATGGAGGTGCTGGCCGAGTTCGGCACCGACGAGCAGAAGAAGCGGTGGCTGGAACCGCTGCTGGCCGGGAAGATCCGTTCCGCGTTCGCGATGACGGAGCCGGAGGTCGCCTCGTCGGACGCGACCAACATCGAGACCCGGATCATCCGCGACGGCGGTGACTACGTCATCAACGGCCGCAAGTGGTACATCTCCGGGGCGATGCACCCGGACTGCGAGATCTTCATCGTGATGGGCAAGACCGACCCGGACGGCGCCGACGTCCGCCGCCGGCAGTCGCAGATCCTCGTCCCCCGCGACACCCCGGGCCTGACCGTGAAGCGCGCCATGCGGGTGTACGGCTACGAGGACCACTGGCACGGCGGCCACGCCGAGGTGGTCTTCGAGGACGTGCGGGTGCCGGCGGCCAACCTGATCGGCGAGGAGGGCGGCGGCTTCGCCATCGCCCAGGCCCGGCTGGGGCCGGGCCGCATCCACCACTGCATGCGGCTGATCGGGATGGCGGAGCGGGCCATCGAGCTGATGTGCCGGCGCGCCGTCTCCCGTACCGCCTTCGGCAAGCCGCTCGCCGAGCAGGGCGTGGTGCAGAACTGGATCGCGGACGCGCGGGTCACGGTGGAGCAGCTGCGGCTGCTGGTGCTCAAGACGGCCTGGCTGATGGACACGGTCGGCAACCGGGGGGCGCACACCGAGATCCAGTCCATCAAGATCGCCACCCCGCGCGCGGTGGTCGACATCCTGGACCGGGCGGTGCAGCTGCACGGCGCGGGCGGGGTGAGCCAGGACTTCCCGCTGGCCGAGCTGTGGGCGTCGGCGCGGACGCTGCGGCTCGCGGACGGGCCGGACGAGGTGCACCAGCGCTCGCTGGCCCGGCGGGAGATCAAGAAGTATCTCTAGGGAAGTGCCTCCGGAGCGGCCCTCGGGGCGTCAGTAGCCGCCGCCGGGCACATGGTCGGCCAGGGCCAGTTCGCGGGCGAAGGCCCGTATCCGCAGCAGGGTGCGGGCCAGCAGCCGGACCGGGCGGGGGCGGTCGGGGCCGTAGGCCGCGGCCCACAGGACGGGGATGCGGGTGGAGCTCTGGAGGTGCGCCATGTCTCCAGCTTCGCCCCGGCCGCACGGCCGGTCCAACAGATGGAATCGCCGGCAGCCATCGATTCGGTAGATGGATGTGGCTGGCGTGCGGGGATGGAGATACGCCAGCTGCGCCACTTCATGGCGGTGATCACGCACGGCGGTTTCACCACCGCCGCCCGTGCCGAGCTGTTCGAACGCACCGGGCGCCGGGTGGTGCTGACGGAGGCGGGCCGGGCGGCGCTGCCCGCCGCGCGGACGGTGCTGCTGGTGGGCCGGGCGCCCCGGCCGCGCAACCCGGCGGCCGCGGCGCTGCTCGGGCGGCTGGGCGGCGGCGGGGAGGGCGGGGCCGGCGCTACGGCGTGAGCGGGGTCACGGCCTGAGCGCGCGGAGCAGCAGGTCGGCGAGGTGGTCGGCGACCTCCTGCGGGGTGAGGGGGCCGTCCGGGCGGTACCAGGTGGACAGGTGGTGGACCGAGCCGAAGTGGTAGTCCACGATGAGGTCCGCCGGGGTGGCCGTGGAGAACACGCCGCTGTGCCGGCCCTCCTCGACCAGGGCGCGGAAGCGCTCGTGGTAGCGCCGCCGCTCGCCGCGCACCTGCTTGTTCTTCTCGGGGCTCAGGTGGTGCATGGAGCGGAAGAAGATCGAGGCGTCGTCGAGGTTCTCGATGGTGGTGACGACCACGTCGGCCGCCGCGTCGCGCAGCCGCTTCTCGATGGGCGCGTCGGCGTTCGCGAAGGCGTCGAGCCGCTCCTGCTGGAGGCGCAGCACCCGGGCGTACACCTCCTGGAGCAGGTCCTCCTTGGAGCCGAAGTAGTGGTAGAGCGCCCCCTTGGTGACGCCGGCCGCCTCCACGATCTCCTGCACCGAGGTGCGGTCGTAGCCCTGCTCGGCGAAGAGCCGGGTGGCGGCGGCGAGCAGCCGCTGCGGGACGGGGGTGCCGCTCCCGTCCATTTCCTTGGCCATGGCCGCCACCTTCCTTCCGTTCCTTGGTGGGCAGTGCCCGGTACGTCGTTTCAGCGGGGTGAACGCAGTTCCCGCCGAAGGATCTTCCCACTTGCCGTCGGCGGCGGCGCGGCCAGGATCTCGACTTCGCGGGGGTACTTCTACCCGGCCGGTTGTTCCCAGGTGCGCTGGAGGCGGTTCATGCCGCGGAGCCAGCGTTCGGTGTCGTCGGCGCGGGCCCGGTAGTAGCCGGCGACCTCGGGGTGGGGCAGGACGAGGAAGCGGTCCTCGGCCATGGCGTCGAACAGGGCGTCGGCGACGGCCTCGGGTTCGATGGCGCCGGGGGCGAGGACGAGGTCGCCGGCCGAACCGGACGCCGTCAGCATGTCGGTGCGTACGCCCTGCGGGCAGATGGCGTGGACCTTGAGGCCGCGGTGCCGGTAGGTCAGCGAGAGCCACTCGGCGAAGGCGACCGCGCCGTGCTTGGTGACGCTGTACGGGGCCGCGCCGATCATGGTCAGCAGTCCGGCGGCGGACGCGGTGGCGACGAACCGGCCGCTCCCGCGTTCCAGCCAGTCCGGGAGGAGCGCGCGGGCCGCCCGGACGTGGGCCATGACGTTGACGTCCCAGGCGGCGGCCCACACCTCCTCGTCGGCCAGCGGGTCGCCGGGCGAGGCCAGGCCCGCGTTGGCGCAGTAGACGTCGACGGTGCCGTCCAGCGCGTTCCGGGCCGCGTCCACGATCCGTGAGGCGTCGCCTGCGACCGCGACGGCGCCGATCTCCCCGGCGAGCGCCGTGATCCGGGCCTCGTCGAGGTCGTTGACGACGACCCGTGCGCCCTCGGCGGCGAATCTGCGGGCGAGGGCGGCGCCGATGCCGCCTCCGGCCCCGGTGACCACCACGCCCGCGCCCCGCACCATGCTCATCGCTCACGCCTCTCCCGATCGGTTCCCCCGATCGACTCCCCTGGCAGACTAACCAGTCGGTATGTCGTCGGGGAAGGGGGGCGCCACGCCCACCGGGGGCTTCCGTGCCGGATGCGTTCCGCCCGGCCCGCCCGCGCGCTAGCGTGCGTGGCCATGACACTCGTCGCGATCTTGGAGGTAGCCGCATGAGCCTGTCCAGGCGTGGTTTGCTGACCGCCGGCGGTGCGATGGGGGCCCTCGCGGCCACGGCCGGGTCCGCCGCGGCCGGGTCGCCGCAGGCCGGCGGCCGGGGGCACGGCAAGGGGAACGGCAGGGGCAACGGGCAGCGGGTCCGTACCGGGTTCGACCGGCTGGCCGCCGACGGCTACGCGCTGCTGGCGGGCGAGAAGGTCGGCATCGTCACCAACCCGACCGGGATCACCCCGGACGCCCGGCACATCGTGGATGTGATGCACCCGGACGACCGGGTGGACCTGCGAGCCGTCTTCGGGCCGGAGCACGGCTTCCGGGGCACCGCGCAGGCGGGCGGCTCGGAAGGGCGGTACGACGACCCGGCGACCGGGCTGCCGGTCCACGACACGTATCTGAAGAGCGGTCAGGCCCTGGCCGACGTGTTCACGGCGTCCGGGGTGGACACGGTCGTCTTCGACATCCAGGACGTCGGCGCCCGCTTCTACACGTACATCTGGACGCTGTACGACTGCATGGAGGCGGCGGCGCTCGCGGGCAAGCGGTTCGTCGTCCTGGACCGGCCGAATCCGGTGTCCGGGCGGGCGGCGCTCGGGCCGGTGCTGGACCCGGCGTTCGGCACGTTCGTGGGGCGGCGGGAGATCGCGCAGGCGCACGGGATGACGGTCGCGGAGCTGGCGCTGCTGTTCAACGGGGAGTTCCTGAAGGACCGCCCGGCCGACCTGGAGACCGTGACGATGTCCGGCTGGTCGCGCTCCGAGTTCTTCGACGACACGGGCCTGCCGTGGGTGCCGCCGAGCCCCAACATGCCGACGCCCGACACGGCCCTCGTCTACTCCGGCACCTGCCTCTTCGAGGGGACGAACCTCTCCGAGGGGCGCGGCACGACCCGTCCGTTCGAGCTGCTGGGCGCGGAGGGCCTGGACCACGCCTGGGCGGACGCCGCCAACGCGCTGGAGCTGCCCGGGGTCGCGTTCCGCGAGGCGTACTTCGCGCCGACGTTCTCCAAGTTCCAGGGGAAGACGGTGGGCGGGGTGCAGCTGCACGTCCGGGACCGCGAGGTCTTCGACCCGGTGCGTACGGGGATCGCGCTGCTGGTCACGGCCAAGCGGACGTGGAGCGGGTTCGCCTGGCGGCCCGACAACTGGATCGACAAGCTCACCGGCAACACGCGGGTGCGCACCATGATCGACGCGGGGGCGGACGTGGACGAGGTGGTGGGCGCCTGGGCGGACGACCTCGCGGCTTTCCGCGCCGTACGCAAGCGGTACCTGCGCTACCGCTGAGCCGGGGCCGGGCGGGTCCGTCGTCGGCGGGCCCGCCCGGCCCCGGTCGGTGGGGCGGTGGGGCGGTGGGGCGGTGGCTCAGCGGTGGCTCGGGAACTCCACCACCTGCTGGTACGTCGGGCGGTTCTGCCAGTGCAGGGACTTCTGGGAGATGCCGCCCAGCGGCCGGTGCACGATGGAGTCCGTGCACCACTGGTCGCCGGCCCCGCAGCCGGCGTCGCCCGGGTAGACCTGCGCCGCCGGCACCGCCGCCGCCTCCTTCAGCGAGGACAGCAGCGCCGTACGGCAGGCGCCCAGGTCGCCGCCGCCGCAGTACTCCCTGGCCAGCGGGCCCTCGACCGGCTGCCCGAGCACCTGGCGCAGGTCCTTGTCGGCGAAGCCCCACCAGCCGTACTGGAACGCCGAACCGCTGTGCGCCCCGCTCGGTCCGTGGCTGGCGGCCGGGGACTCGTCGGTGGCCAGGTTGGCGGTCAGCGCCCCGTACAGGCCGTCACCGAGGCCGGGGCGGAACTCCGCCTCGATCAGCCGCGGCCACCAGGCGTCCATGATCCGGACCGCGTCGGCGTGGCCGTAGGTGTGCGAGCCGGGGCTCGTCTCCTTGCGCTGGGCGCCGGCCGCGCGCCAGGAGTCCAGCTGCTGGACGACCGCGTTCAGCTCCGGGTCGGTGACCGGCTCGGAGCGGATGACCTTCAGCAGCTCGGGGAGCAGTTGTTCGCCGCGCAGGTCGGTGAGGGCCGCCTCGGCCATGGCGCGGGTCAGCGAGGCGCGGGTGACACCGCCATCGCCGACCAGCTTCGCGACCCGGTCGTCGAGCAGGTCGCCCCGGTGCACCGCGCTGAGTCCGAAGCCGGCGGCGGCGTACCCCGCGGCCTGCTTGTTGTTCCAGGAGATGTAGTAGTCCTGCCCGCTGGAGTGAGGGTGCTCGGCGAACGGGGTGTACGCGGCGGTGTTGGCGGCCGGGTCGTAGCCCTGCCACTCGTACGCCTGCTCGGCCCGGACCGGCAGCGCCGGGTCCACGCCGGCCGCGCGTACCGGGTTCATGCCGCTGTTGTAGTAGGCGGCGGTGCGGGAGTCCGCGTAGAACCAGTTGAACGCGTAGTCGATGTTGCTCGCGGCGCGCTGGAAGGAGGCGGCGTCGGTGACGTACGACGGGTCGTTGAGCATCTGGAAACCGATGATGGAGTCGGCCTCGTGGCGGTAGGTGGAGCGCAGTGAGGTGTACGCGACCGGCTTGCCGTCCACCGTGGCGCGGTAGGTGACGATGCCGTAGTCCGTGCGCCACACCCGCATCCGGTAGGAGCCCTTGGCGGTGGAGTCCGCGACGGTGGGCTTCCAGGAGTTGGCCTTCTCCATCTTCTCCATCGCCGTGCAGACGCCCCGGCGGAGGTAGTGCGTGGCGTCCTTGCCGGGCGCCGAGCCGTCCGGCTCGCACAGCTCGACGGCGTAGGTGTCGGTGATGTCCTGGCCGGCCGAGGTGGCGCTCCAGGCGTAGTCCTGGCCCCGGCCCATCTGGATGTACATGCCGACGCCGGCGAAGGAGACGCCGCGGGCGCTGATGCCGGGGCCCTGGATCTCCTGGAGCATCATCAGCTGCGGGGCGAAGTAGCCGGTCTGCGGTCCGAACACGGCGACGGGGTTGCCGCTCGCGGTGTGCGCGCCGGAGACCAGCAGGGCGTTGGACATGCCGCGCTTCTGGGCGCCGGGCCCGGAGCCGGGCAGCGAGCCCTCCGGCAGGACGCCGTCGTCGAACAGTCCCTGCGCCGCGCGGAGCGTGGCCGGGGCCTCGACCGGGGCCTTCACCCCGGTGCCCGCCGAGCCGGTGCGGTCGTATATCAGGGGTTCGGCGGTGACGGAGCCGGGGTCGGGGAGCGCGGTGCCGACGGCCTTGTCGGGCTTGCCGGCGTACGGGAAGGCGGTGCCGTCGTGGACGGTGAGCACGGCCTCCGGGTCGTTGCGCCGGCGGAAGGACTCCCACACCTTCGTGCCCTCGGCGACGCCGTACTTCTGCTGGGCGGCGAGCAGCGAGAGCGCGGCCTGTACCTCGCCGCCGCCCCCGCCGCCGAACTGGCCGCCGACCACGGAGGCGATGGAGATGAGGTCGGTCAGTTCGAACGGCTGGATCTCGCCGATGTTGGTGAGGGCGTCGATCTTGCCGGTGAGGACGTACTCGCCGGGGAAGTAGCGGCCGTCCTTCGCCTTCTTGCGGTAGGCGTTGATGCCGTCCACATACGCCTGCGCGTCCGCCATGGCCTGTTCGCCGCGGGCGCCCTCATGGGTCCTGATGTACTCGACCTGGGCCTCCAGGTCGGCCTCGGTGTACGGGGCCTGCGGCCAGAACTGCTGCTCCAGGCCCTGGTTGGCGAGGGCCCCGCCGGCGAACGAGGTCAGCTCGCCGCGCCCGATGTGCCGGAAGAGGTCCATCAGCCAGAGCCGGTCCTGCCCGGCCGCGTACCCGGCGCCGAACTCGGTGCCGTAGCGGGTGGTGCCCTTGATGTGCGGGACGCCGGTCGCCTTGTCGCGGGTGATGGTGACGTCGTCGCGCGGCGAGGTGACGGACTCGACGCGGTCCGCCGGGACGCCGAAGGAGGCGTCGTTGAAGAAGTCGGTGAGTTTTTGGTCGGTGAGTCCGGTGTGCCCGGCGACCAGGCCGTCGTACCGGTCGAGCTGGTCGTCGCTGTGCGCGGGGTGGGTGCCGAACGCCTTGTTCCCGAGGATCTCGACGAGGGTGGCGTTGCCGTTCTCGCCTGGCGGCAGGATGTCGGCGCACTGCCCCTGGCAGTGGTCGGGGACGGGGTCCGCCTCGGCGGCGCCGGCGTGGGGCGCGGCGGCGAGCAGCGAGGTGCCGAGGGCGAGAGCGGCGGCGACGGCCCCGGCTCTGGTGGTTCCGGTGCGGGCGGTCATACGGGTGCGTGGGGGCATGCGTACTCCTCCGAGAGGCCAGTGCGCGGCAGGTTACCGACGGTATGACCGACCGGTAAGGTGAACATCGGTCACCTTCTCCGAATCGCCATATCCGGGCGGATGCTGTGCGGGCGTCTCACCTGTCGGACATCCGCACCCTTGGAGGGAGCCGATCCGGGCAGTCGTACGTCCATCCCCTGACGCCGAAGTACGGGCGACGGAGTACGAGCGACGGAGGTGGCGGTTCAATGGCCGGTTTCCGGAGTCTGGCGAGACAGGTCCGCGATCCCGGGAGCGATCTGGCACTGCGGCGGTACTCGCTGCGCAAGTGCCTGGAGCGGTTCGCCCCTTACGGGCACCGGGCGACCTGGGACCATCTGTGCGCGCGGCACGGCATCGACCCCGAGGACCGGGCCCCCGACCCGGTGCGGCTGGTGCGGGCCCTGGAGGAACTGGAGCGGGCCCGGGCGGTCTGGCTCGGCTACGAGGCGGGGTTCGCGGAGCGCCGCAGGCGGGAGAAGCACCGGGGGCTGCGCCGCCCCGCCGCCTTCGACGACTGGCACCGGCGCACCTGGGGCGACAACGGGGTCGCGCGCTGCGACGACCCGGCGGTGCACCCCTCGGTGCCGCTGGCCGAGGTGCTGGGCCGGCTGATCACGGCTCTGGAGGGCGAGCCGGGCACCGGCTGCCCGGTGTGCGGCCGGCCCCGGATCACCTGGCGGCACGACCTGGGCAGCGAGCCGTGGTCCGGGCCGGTGTGCACGGGGTGCGGGATCGTGGTGCCGCAGCCCGTGCTCACCCCGGCGGCCCTGGCGAGGGCCCGGCGCGCCCGCACCGACGAACTGGCCTCGGCGGCCTGAGCCCGCGGGCGGGACGGGCCGCCGACCGGGGTGACCGTCCCGTCCGGCCTGGCCGGCGCGTCAGCCCCGGTCGGCGGGTCAGCCCCGGTCGGCGGGTCAGCCCCGGTCGGCGTCCGTCAGCCGCACTCGTCGGCGCACTCCGCCGTCGCGGCGACCGGTTCGGGAGCGGCCGGCGCGGGGGCGGCCGGCGCGGGGGCGGGCGTACGGCGCACCGGGCGTTCCGGCATCAGGCGGGAGCCGCTGATCCGCTCACCGCTGATGTCGTCCGGGTTGGACAGCACACAGGTCTCCAGCGAGAGGCAGCCGCAGCCGATGCAGTCGGTGAGATGGTCCCGCAGCCGGGCCAGCCGCGTGATCCGGTCGTCCAGTTCTGCGCGCCAGGCGCGGGAGAGCCGCGCCCAGTCCTCGCGGTTGGGCGTGCGCTCCTCGGGCAGTTGGGCCAGCGCCTCGCGGATCGTGGCCAGCGGGATGCCCACCCGCTGGGCCGCCCGGACGAAGGCGACCCGGCGCAGGGCGTCCCTGCTGTAGCGGCGCTGGTTGCCGCTGGTGCGGCGGCTGCTGATCAGCCCCTTGGCCTCGTAGAAGTGCAGGGCCGACACGGCGGCGCCGCTGCGCGCGGAGAGCTGGCCGACGGTGAGTTCTTGAAGTGTCTGCGGGATCTTGGGCACCCGTCGAAGCCTACGTGGCCCGGCGCCAGCGGTCCGTCGTTGACAGGAACGCACCCGCCAACCATGCTGAGCAAGCGCTTAGACAGTGCGCGATGGACGCAGAGCGGGAAGGCAGGGACCGGGGACATGGCAGAGCCGAGGATCTTCAACTCCGCGCAGGAGCTGCGGGACGGCGTGGGCGAACAGCTGGGCCACAGCGACTGGCTGGAGGTCGACCAGAAGCGGATCGACCTGTTCGCCGACGCCACGGGCGACCACCAGTGGATTCATGTGGACCCGGAGAAGGCGGCGGCCGGCCCGTTCGGGAGGACCATCGCGCACGGCTATCTGACGCTGTCGCTGCTGCCGGCGCTCGTCCCGCAGGTGATGGCCGTCGAGGGCGCGCGGATGGGCATCAACTACGGCACCAACAAGGTCCGCTTCCCCTCCCCCGTGCCGGTGGGCTCGCGGCTGCGGGCGACCGCCGTGCTCAAGAGCGTGGAGGAGGCGGGCGGCGGAGTGCAGATCACCGCCCTGGTGACGGTCGAGCGCGAGGGCGGCGACAAGCCGGCCTGCGTGGCCGAGTCGGTGTCGCGCTACTACTTCTGAGCGCGCGGCGTTCAGCGGCCGGCGGCGACCATCCGCAGCACCAGACCGGCGTACAGCTCGCCGACCTCGTCGGGCGTCCTGCTGCCCTGCGCGTTGAACCACCGCGCCACGTCGATGCAGAGCGAGAGCACCGCGAGCGTGGTCCCCGGCACGTCCGGCACGTCGAACTCGCCGGAGGCGACGCCCTCACCGATGATCCGGCGCACCACCGCGTCGGTCCGGCGGCGCAGCGCGATGATCTCGGTGCGGTGCTCCTCGCCGAGCGCGTCGAGCTCGTACTGGACGACGCGGGCGGTGGTGTGGCGTTCGGCGTGCCAGCGGACGAAGGAGCGTACGGCGGAGGCGAGGCGCTCGGCGGCGGTGCCGCCGCTGTCGGCGGCCGACTCCAGCAGGGCCAGCGCCCGGTCGTGACCGATGCGGCTGATCCGGTGGAGCAGCTCTTCCTTCGTCTTGTAGTGGATGTAGAGCGCGGCGGGGCTCATGCCGGCGCGGCCCGCGATGTCACGGGTGGTGGTCGCGTGGTACCCGCGCTCGGCGAAGGCGTCGACGGCCGCGACGAGGAGCCGCCGGGCGGCCTCGGGCGTCACCTCGGCCCACGGCGGGTCCTCGGCGTCGGTCTCCTGCGCCGTGCTCATCGTCGCTCGCCCCTCTCAGTCAGCAGGACGAACACCATACCGCGATCCTGAGCAAGCGCTTAGGGAAACCTTTCGCCGCGGACCGCCGCAGGCGCTCAGAGCTTCTGGAAGGGGTCGTGCTCGGCGAGGATCTTCTCCAGCCGGGCCTGGTCCACCCGGCTGACCAGCTGCCCCGCCTCCTGGCGGTCCCGGATGACCTTGGCCAGGGTGAAGCAGGAGGTCACCAGATACATGACGCCGATGGCGAGGAAGCCGCGCACCCAGGCGTTCGCGTCGAGGAAGTAGATACCGAGGGCCACCGCGCCCATCGCCACGCCGAAGGAGGCGACGGCCTGCCCGTAGAAGGCGGCGGTGCTCTGCTGTTTGACCGGTGTCGTGTCACTCATGGCGCCCAGCTTCCGCCGGAGCAACCCGCGCCACATCCGCGCGGATACTCAGACGGTACTCAGAACGCGGAGACGCCCGTCAGGGCCCGGCCGATGATCAGCTTCTGGATCTGGCTGGTGCCCTCGTAGAGCGTCATCACCCGGGCGTCCCGCAGCAGCTTGCCGACCGGGTACTCGTCGATGTAGCCGTAGCCGCCGAAGACCTGGAGGGCGTTGTCGGCGGCGCGCACGGCGGCCTCGGAGGCGAACAGCTTCGCCTGGGACGCGGCGGTGGCGAAGTCCCGGCCCCGGTCCACGAGGTCGGCGACGCGCCAGGTCAGCAGGCGCGCGGCCTCGACGTCCACGGAGATGTCGCTGATGAGTTCCTGGACGAGCTGGTAGCCCGCGATGGGCCGGCCGAACTGCTCGCGCTGACCGGCGTACCCCACGGCCGCGTCCAGGGCGGCTCGGGCGATGCCTACGCAACCGGCCGCCACCGACATCCGGCCCTTGGCCAGGGCGGACATGGCGATCGAGAACCCCTTGCCCTCGGGGCCCAGCAGGGCGCTCGCGGGCACCCGGACGTCCCGCAGGACCAGTTCCGCCGTGGCCTGGCCGCGCAGGCCGAGCTTGCCGTGGATGGCGCGGCGGGTGAGGCCGGGGGTGTCGGCCGGGATCAGGAAGGCGGAGACGCCCCGGTGGCCGGGGTCGTCGTCGGTGCGGGCGAAGAGGAGCACCACATCGGCCCAGGTGCCGTTGGTGATGAACATCTTGCTGCCGTTGATCACATAGTCCCCGCCGTCGCGGACGGCGCGGGTGGCCAGCGCGGCGGCGTCCGAGCCGGTGCCCGGTTCGGTCAGGCCGAAGCAGCCGACCGCGTCGCCGGAGGTGAGCCGGGGCAGCCACCGCCGCTTCTGCTCCTCGTCGCCCCAGGCGGCGACGGTCTTGGCGACCAGGCCGAGGGAGACCGAGACGATGCCGCGCACCGAGGAGTCGCCCCGGCCCAGCTCCTCGGTGACCAGGCAGTAGGCGAGGTGGTCGCCGCCGGAGCCGCCGTACTCCTCGGGGACGGTCAGGCCGAGGAAGCCGAGGGAACCCAGCTTCTTCACGATCGACATATCGACGTTCTCGGAGCGGTCCCACTCGGCGGCGTACGGGGCGACGTCGCGGGCGACGAAGTCCCGGGCGAGCTGCCGCACGGCCTCCTGCTCCTCGCTGAGCTCCAGGTTCACAGCCCGCACCTCCCCCTTAATTAGCACTGCTAGTTTTTAGGTCGCAGGGCCTACTATGTGCCGCATGGCCCGCCCGCGCAAGCCCCTGCTGAGCAGAGAACGCATCGTCGAGACGGCGAGCGCCCTCGTGGACGCCGAGGGGCTCGACGCCGTCTCGACCCGCCGGCTGGCGGCCGAACTGGGGGTCAGCGGGCCCTCGCTGTACAACCACTTCCGCAACAAGGACGAGATCCTGGACGCGGTCGCCGACGCCGTCTCCGCGCAGGTCGATCTGTCGATGTTCGAGGAGTCCGATCCGCGTGACTGGCGGGCCGCCCTGCACGACTGGGCGGTCTCCTACCGCGCGGCGCTCGCCGCGCATCCGCACATCGTCCCGGTACTGGCGCGGGGGCCGGGGCGGCGCCCGGCCGGGCTGCGGGTGGCGGACGCGGTGTTCGGGGCCATGGTGCGCGCGGGCTGGCCGCCGGCCCGCGCGACCTCCATCGGCGCGCTGATGCGCTACTTCATCACCGGTTCGGCCCTGGGCTCGTTCGCCCGCGGGTTCGTGGACGACGAGACGGCGTACGACCCGGCCGACTATCCGCATCTGGGGCAGGCCCACCTGCTGGCCGAGCGGCGGCAGCAGGTGGACGAGGGGGCGTTCGAGACGGGGCTGCGCGCCCTGGTGGACGGGCTCGAACTGCAGTACGCACAGCTGGAGCCCGCTCCCCGGCACGAGCCCTAGAAAACCACCAGGGCGCGGCCGCCCTTGCCGGCGATCATGTGGTCGAACGCGGCCGGGATGCCGTCCAGGCCGATCCGGTCGGTGACCATCATGGACAGGTCGAAGCGTCCCGCGCGGATGTGTTCGGCCAGTACGGGCAGGTCGCGGGCCGGGTCGCTGTTGCCGTAGACGCAGCCGGACAGGGTCCGGCCCCAGTGGAAGATCTCCAGGGCGTTGAAGGTCACCTGCTGGTCCTTGCCGCCGATGCCGACGACCGTGGTGCGGCCGCCCCGGCGGGTGGACTCCCAGGCGGCGCGGATGGTGGCCGCCCGGCCCACGCACTCCACGGCCACGTCGGCCCCCTGGCCGCCGGTGAGCGCGCGGACGGCGCGCGGGGTGGTGTCCGAGGCGACGACGTAGTCGGTGGCGCCGGCCCGGCGGGCCAGCTCCTCCTTCTCCGGGGAGACGTCCACCGCGACGATCGTCGAGGCGCCGGCGATCCGGGCGGCCTGGAGCACGGCGAGCCCGACGCCGCCGATGCCGAACACCACGACGGACTCGCCGGCGCGGACCCGGGCGCTGTGGTGGACGGCGCCGTAGCCGGTGAGCACCGCGCAGCCGAGCAGCGCGGCGTCGGTGAGCGGGATGCCGTCCGGGGCGGGCAGCACGCAGTTCGCGGCGACGACGGTCTCCTCGGCGAAGGCCGCCACGTTCAGGCCGGGGTGCAGTTCGGTGCCGTCGGCCGTGCGGGCGTGGACGGCGGAGGTGCCGGCCAGGGCGGAGGCGCAGAGCCACACCTCGCCGATGCCGCAGTGGTGGCAGCTGCCGCAGGAGGGCGCCCAGTTGAGGACGACGCCGTCGCCGGGGGCGACATGGGTGACGCCCTCGCCGGTCGCGACGACGGTGCCGGCGCCCTCGTGGCCGAGGACGGCGGGGACGGGCACCCGCATCGTGCCGTTGGACAGCGAGAGGTCGGAGTGGCAGACCCCGGCGGCGGCGAGACGGACGCGCACCCGGCCGGGGCCGGGCTCCGGCAGGACGATGTCGGTGATCTCCAGCGGAGCTCCGACGGCGGACAGTACGGCGGCGCGGACCACGGACTGGCTCCTTGCTGTTCGGTGGGCGGAACGGGGGCGTGCGGGCGGAACCGGTTCAGAACTGGAGGGACTTGGTCTGAAGGTATTCGCTCAGGCCGTGCTCGCCCAGTTCCCGGCCGACGCCGGACTGCTTGTAGCCGCCGAAGGGCGCGAGCGGGTTGAAGCGGCCCCCGTTGATGTCGACCTGGCCGGTGTCCATGCGGCGGGCGAAGGCCACGGCCGTCTCGTCGTCGGCGGCCCAGACGGCGCCCGCGAGCCCGTAGACGGTGCCGTTGGCGATGCGCAGCGCGTCCTCCTCGTCCTCGTACTTCAGGATGGACAGGACCGGGCCGAAGATCTCCTCCTGGGCGATGGTCATCTCCGGGGTGACGTCGGCGAAGACCGTGGGGCTGACGTAGTAGCCGGTGGGCAGCGGGGCCTCGGGGCCGCCGGCGACGAGCCGGGCGCCCTCCTCGACGCCCTTCTCGATGTAACCGCGCACCCGGGCCCGCTGCTCGGCGTTGACGAGCGGGCCGATCCGGTCGCCCGGCACGTACTTGGCGACGGCCGCCGCCGCGAGGGCCACGGCCTCCTCGTACCGGCCGGCGTCCACCAGCATCCGGGTCCAGGCGCTGCACGTCTGGCCGGAGTTGGACATCACGTTGGCGACGCCCACGTTGACCGCGCGGGCGAGGTCGGCGCCGGGGAGGACCACGTTGGCGGACTTGCCGCCGAGTTCCAGGGCGACGCGCTTGACGGCGCCGCCGGCGAGGGCGCCGATACGGCGGCCCACGGCGGTGGACCCGGTGAAGGAGACCAGGTCGACGTCCTCGTGCTCGGCGAGCGCCTGTCCGGCGACCGGGCCGAGGCCGGTGACCAGGTTGAACACGCCGGCGGGCAGCCCGGACTCGTCGACCGCCTCGGCGAACAGCTGTGCGGTGAGCGGGGTGTCCTCGGCGGGCTTGAGAACGACCGTGCAGCCGGCGGCGAGCGCGGGGGCCACCTTGGCGACGATCTGGTGCAGCGGATAGTTCCACGGGGTGATCGCGCCGACGACGCCGACCGGCTCCAGGTACACCGCGGAGCTGCCGTGCCGCTGCTCGAAGGAGTACGTGGCGGCGAGGTCGGCGTAGGAGGAGGCGACCAGGACCGGGAGCCCTGCGTGCACGGAGGCGGCCAGGGCGGGCGGGGCGCCCAGTTCGGCGGTGACCGTCCCGGCGATCTCCTCCGCGCGCGCGGCCAGCACGTCGCGCAGGGCCGCGAGGCGGGCGGCGCGCTCGGCGGGCGGGGTGGCGGCCCAGCCGGGGAAGGCGGCGCGCGCGGCCCGTACCGCGGCGTCCACGTCCTCGGCGGTGCCGGCCGGGACATGGCCGATGACCCGCTCGTCCGCCGGGTTCACGACGGCGATCGTGTCCGTTCCCGCGGCGGGCCGCCAGGCGCCGCCGATGTACATACCCTCGTGGGCCCTCATCGCTGTTCCTCCCGGCTCGCGGTGACGGACGGGATCGTCCGGGCCCCAAACTAGCGCTGCCAGACCGACCGGCGGATGGGGGGCGGGTGAAGGAGCGGGGCTGGGTGCGTGCGGCTGCAAGGCGGAGGATTGAGGCAACGCGGAGCGTTGTTGATTGACGACAACGCCGCAGACGTGCGTGCCCGGACCCGCGACGCCGCCCCCCATCCGCCGGTCGGTCTGGGTTTTTGGGCGCCAGAGACCCTTGTCACGTCGGCGTGCCGGGGGCGCCCGGCCAGTGGGAGGCTCAGAGCCTCCTACATGTCCAGGCCGGGTACGTCCTTCGGCAGCGGGCAGATGCGGCGGCCCTGGTGGTCGAAGACGTACAGGTGGGCGAGGTCGACCAGGAGCGGCACCTGGCCGCCGGTGCGCAGCATCATGTCGGGCCCGGTCCGCACGACGAGGTCGCTGGAGGTGACGGCGGGCCGGTCCGGGCTGTGCGCGCCGGGCGGCAGGTCGCCGGTCTCCGGCGCCTCCAGGACGGCGACGGAACCGCCGCCGACGTAGGAGGTGGCGCGCTCCTTGATCCGCTCCAGCACTCCGGCGCCGCCCGCCGCGCCGCGCCGCCGGCGTACCGGCCCCCGGTCGGTGCGGGCGAACTCCAGCTCCGGGACTACGGCGGGCCGCGAGCCGGTGTTGAGGTGCACCAGCGCCTCGTGGCCCTGGTACTCGACGTGCTCGACGATCCCGCTGAGCGCGACCTCGCCCGGCCGGGCCTGGCTGGGCGGGGCGATCCGGACCGCCTCGGAGCGCAGTCCGACGATGATCGGGCGGCCCTGCTGGATGCGCAGCAACTGGTGGTCGTGGCTGAGCGGTTCGGACAGCGGCAGGCGCTGGCGGCCCAGGTCGATGGACATCCGGCCCTCCAGCGGCGCGTGCACCACGGCCTGGAGGAGGTTGATCCGGGGGGTGCCGATGAAGGCGGCGACGAACACGTTCTCCGGCAGGGCGTACACCTCGCGCGGGGTGCTGACCTGCTGGAGGATTCCGCCGCGCATGACGGCGACCCGGTGGCCCAGAGACATGGCCTCCGCCTGGTCGTGCGTCACATAGACGGTGGTGACGCCGAGTTCCTTGGTGAGCTGGGATATCTCGGCGCGCAGATGGTTGCGGAGCTTGGCGTCGAGGTTGGACAGCGGCTCGTCCATCAGGAAGGCGGACGGCTGGCGCGAGATGGCCCGCCCCATGGCGACCCGCTGGCGCTCGCCGCCGGAGAGCTGGCCGGGGCGGCGGTCCAGGACGCGCTCGATGCCGAGCATCCTGGCCGTGTTCTCGATGCGTTCGGTGTGGTCCTGGCGGGGGTTCTCCAGCTTCAGCGGGAAGCCGATGTTGTCCCGGTTGGTCATGGTGGGGTAGAGCGCGAAGTTCTGGAAGACCATGGCCATCCCGCGCTCGCGCGGGGTGAGGTGGTTGGCCTGTTCGCCGTCGAGCAGGAGCTCGCCGTCGGTGATGTCCTCCAGGCCGGCGATCATGCGGAGCACCGTCGACTTCCCGCACCCCGAGGGCCCGAGCAGGACGACGAACTCGCCCGGATCGATGTGGAGCGAGAGGCGGTCGACGGCGCGTGGGGACCGTCCGTATGCCTTGCTGACGTTGTTGAGCGTGATGGCGCGAGTCATGTGGTTCCGCCCGGAAAGGATGGTGGTGGAGCGGTGGGGAGCGGCAGCAGTGGCCTGAAATTAGCCCACCGCGCCCGGTGAGGGAATGACTCGCGCAAAGTTGTCCCGCACCGGGCGCGGTTCACCGGCACGCCTGTGCCGGCCCCCGCTCAGTCGAGCCGTCGCGCGAGGTAGGCGTGGAGGAGTTCGCGGGTCTCGGCGACGATCGCGGCGTCGCCGGACGGGTCGGCGCGGAAGGCGAGTTTCAGCAGGGCGTCGGCCGCCTCCACGCAGACCAGGATGGCGCGCGAGAGGTCCTCGTCGGCCTCCCGGCCCAGCTGGGCGGCCAGGAGTTCGGCGAGCCGGCCGGCGACCCGCTGGTTGGCGTCGTCGGCCGGGTCCTCGTCGGGGGCGGGGGCGCCGAAGTCGACCAGGGCGAAGCCGGGCACGGTGCGCTTCATCGCCAGGTACTCGTCGAGCACGGCGTCGATGGCGCCGCGCCAGTCGGCGGACTCGACGGCGGTCAGCCGGGCGGTGATCCGCTCGGCATAGCTGTCCAGGTTGCGGCGGGCCAGCGCGTCCGCCAGGGAGCGCTTGTTGGAGAAGAAGCGGTAGACGGAGCCGATGGGCACCCCGGCGCGGGCGGCGACCGCGCGGGTGGACAGCTGCTCGTAGCCGGTCTCGTCCAGGAGCTGGGCGCAGGCGTCGAGTATCCGGGCGAGCCGTTCGGCGCTGCGCTGCTGCACGGGCGCGCGGCGGAGGTTGGTGTGGGCGTGGGGCACGTCTTCCATGATGCCGTGGACCTCCTGCGCGCCCGGCGCGGGGCGGGTGCGCGGTCAGGCGATGAGCAGGGCGAGACCTCCGACCGTGTACGCGATCATCAGGACGAGCAGCGGGAGCTGGCCGATGACGGCGCGCCGGGGCGGCATGAGCCGTACGGATCTGTCGTGCGCGGCGACGACCCCGAGGACGTGTCCGGTGACGATCGCGAGGACCTGGAGGGTGGCGACGCCGCCGGGCCCCAGCGGTGGTGCGGGCGGGTCCGGCCGGTCGGCGCCGAGCAGCAGGCGCACGGTGCGCGGGCCCTCGGTGGCGAAGAGCGTGAAGTAGTGGGCGACGAGGTAGCCGACGGCGATCGGTACCAGGGAGTGCGCGAACGCGGCGAGTGGGTGGGCGAGTTGACCGCACACCAGCCGGACCGCCCCGGCGCACAGCGCGTACAGGGCGGCGACGAGGGCGACCGCGCCGAGCAGCCCCAGGGTGGCGGTGGTGGTACGGCCCAGGGCGGAGGTCTGCACGGTGCCGATCCAGCGCGGCGCGTCGGAGAAGCCGTCGTACGCGGTGGAGCCGAGCATCACGCAGACGGTGGCGGTGAGTCCGGGCAGCCGGGGTGTGGCGTCGAGCCCGTTGAACGGGGAGCGCACCACGAGCCGGCGGTCGGCGGGGCGGCGGCCGAGCGGGGCGAGCCGGGCGAGCAGGCCGGAGTAGACCTCGAAGGCGTCGGCGTGCTCGAACCAGCGGGCCCCGTACACCGCGGCGCCCGCCAGCTGGACGGCCGCGTAGCAGCCGAGGAACGCCAGCAGGGCGGTGGGCGAGGCGGGGTCGGGCGCGACGAGTTCGAGCCAGGTGAAGGCGAGGAGCCCGGCCGCCGCGGGCCACATGCCGAGGCGTACGGGGAGGGGGCGGCCGGTCTCCGGGTCGTGGCCGAGGGCCCGGCAGGCGAGCAGGTGCAGGGTGCGCAGCGGGTTGAGGGGGCGCCAGACGGGCCCCAGGAGCAGCGAGGCCGGGACGAGCCCGACCCACAGCAGGACGTAGACCGCGCCGGGTGCCGGGTTGCGGTCCGGGTCTGCGGGGCCGGTGAGCAGGGCGAGCACCACGTACAGCGCGGCGGCCAGGCCGAGTGCGCGGGCGGTGAGCCGGGTGGTACGGGCGTCGGTGAGGCGCTGGACGGCGGCCGGGAGCGGGCGGCCCGCCCGCCGGCCGGTGAACCGCGAGTCGGACCAGAGCAGGCCGAGTGCCAGGAAGGAGACGAACAGCGCGGCGAAGGCCCCGGCGAAGGCGTAGAACGGCGAGAGCGGCAGGTCGTGCTGGGCGCCGATGCCGTGGGCGAGGACGGTGGCGGCGCCGGGGGCGGGTGCGCCGGTCACCGGACGACGAGCTGGGTCAGCAGCAGGTCCGACTCATGGGTCTCGACCTCGAAGAGACCGGCCCGGTCTGCGGTGAAGGTGAGCGTGACCGTGCGTCCGGCGGGCAGTTCCGCCTCCTTGTCGTAGCCGTGGACGTGCAGGGTGTCGTCCCGGTCGCTGCGCACCCGCAGGCGCACGGTGGAGCCCTTGTCGATGCCGGTGCGGCCGGGTGCCGGGCGGACCGTGCCGTGCTCGACGGTGACCGTGACGGTGGTGGTGCCGTCGTCGGGCGGGGCGGTGGGGCTCGCGGGGGCGCCGCCGAGGGTCGTGGCGGCCCGGACGGGCTTCGCGTCCACGGCCCAGGCGGTGTGGTCGTCGGCGTACAGGCCGGCGGTGAGCCGGGTGCCGCCTCCGGCGGAGCGCAGCAGCGCCTCGGGGAGGTGGAACCAGGGGCCTTGAAGCTCACTCCCTCGTGAACGACTCCGTTGGGGAATGCAGAAACGGGGCTGGTGGTCAGGCTGTCAGGGTGAGTGCGGCGAGGTGGGAGGTGCGTGTTGGGCCGAGGGGGGTGCCGTTCAGCCAGGCGTCGAGTCGGATGATGTTGATGGCGGTGGCTGCGAGGACGTTGCCGAGGTGGGTCTTGCGTTGCCCGGTGTAGCGGGTGTGGCGGATGCCGGTGCGGCGGACGGCTTGCGAGATCGTGCCCTCGACACCGGCCCGGATGTCGTACCGCTTCTTCCACTCCTCGGTTCGCTGTTCCCGGCGGCGCTGGTCGAGAACCTGCTGCTGCTCGCGGGGCAGCAGGGTGAGGCTTCGGCCCCACTTGCCGTTCGACGCCCTGGTGCACTTGTCCCGCACCGGACAGGCCGCGCAGTCCTGAGCGGTGAAGTGCACCCGCGAGACGGGTGTGCCGCTGCTCTTGCGCTGATCGGACCAGCTGGCACTGACCTTGCCCTGGGGGCAGACGGCCGTCTTGGCGTTCCAGTCGATGGTGAACGCGCTCTGTGTGAAGTGCTCGCCGTCATGGTTCTCGTGGCAGGTGTCCAGGCCGACCGGCCCCACCAGCTCGATCCCGTACTGGTCCCGGGCGGTGACGATGTGCGCGGCGGTGACATAGCCGGCGTCCACGTCGTGTTCGTCGGGAAGCAACTCCCGTTGTCCCAGGCCCTGGTGGACGGCCTCGGTGATCTCGGTGTCGGCGACGGTGGCGTCCGTGGTGCAGACATGGGTGATCAGGTGCGGGGCGTCGGGTTCGCAGGTCTCGCTCAGGTGGGTCTTGTAGCCGCACCAGCCCGATCCCCGCTTCACGCCGTAGCGGGCGTCGGGGTCGTAGGGCGAGGAGAGCCGACGTCTGGCCGGCGGGAGGTCCTTGCCCTCCCGCCAGTGCACCCCCTCGCTGTCGCGGTGGTACTGCTCGACCCAGGCCCGGCGCAGGACCTGGACGGCCGGGATCTGCCGCAGCCAGGAGGGGGCCCCGGGGGCATGGACGGCCTCAAGGACGGTGAAGCCGTCCCGGCCGACCTGCTCGGCCCACTGCGCGCGGACGTTCTCGCCCTTGGGGAACCGGTAGGAGTCGACCCGGGCGCCGTAGCGCTTGACCCAGTCGGCGGTGACCAACCCGCTCAGCCAGTCCGGGGCAGCCACGGCCAGCGCCTCCAGCGCGGCGCGCAGGGTCTCGCCGACGAACTCCATCCGGTTCAGTGTCCGCACCGCCGCCAGCACATGGGTGGAGTCGGTGCGCTGACGGCCCCCCGACCGCAGCAGCCCAAGCGCGGAGATCCGCTCCAGGACCAGGTCCAGGGCTTTCTCCTCCAGGCCGTGCTCGATCAGTCGGACGCGGAAGTCGCTCAGGACAGAGAAGTCGAACCCGGGGTCGTCCAGTTCCAGGCCGAGGAGGAACTTCCAGTCCATACGGGCCCGCACCTGGTCAGCGGCCTGCCGGTCGGTGAGCCCTTCTGCGTACTGCAGGACCGAGACCAGCGCCAGCGCGCCGGGCGAGACCGCCGGACGCCCCCGCTTCGCGAACGCCTCCGCGAAGGACCCGTCCTCGAACAGCGAGCCGAGAGCCTCGCGCACCCGCACCGCAAGCGTGCCCTTCGGGAACGCCGCCCGCACCACCCGAGCGGTCAGCTCCGGCACCCCACGGTCATCCCGGGACTCCAACGACACCCAGCCCACCCCTCGCTCCAACGAACAGAACGATCATGCCAACCACAACGAGTCGACGACGCCAGTTTCTGCATTCCCCAACGGAGTCGTGAACGAGGGAGATTCCCGCCTGGCTTGCGCCGGTGGGTTGGACGGCTTACGCCGCCTGACGACTGCCCTCCCGGCAGCCGGGATGACCACGGTGTGGCCGATCCGGTACAGGTGCAGGATGTTCCGGGCCGCGTTCTCGTCGGCGTTGCCGGTCCATCCGCACATGCTGTTCTTGCACACGAACGTGGCCTGGTCCTCGCGGCTGCCGGGTGTGACGAGCCCGCAGGCGTGGCAGCGCTGGGAGGTGTACGGGGCCGGGACCTTGACCAGGGTGCCCCCGTTTCGGGCGGTCTTGTACCCGAGCATGGTCATGGTCCGGCCCCATGCCTCTTGGGCTATGGAGCGGTTCAGTCCGGCCTTGGCCGCGACGTTCCTGCCCGGCTCCTCGATGGTGCCCTTGGCGCTCTTGGTCATGTTCGTGATGTGCAGGTCTTCCACCACGATCACGCCATACGTGCGGGCGAGCATGGTGGTGGTCTGGTGCTGCCAGTCGGTTGCTCGTCGCGTGGCTGTTGCTCGGAGTCTGCCGATCCGGCGGTACACAGCGCGCAGGCGGCCTGAGAACTTCTCTCCGCGCTTGCGGTGCTGCTTGAGACGTGCGGCGTGCTGCTCAAGGCGGAGCAGCACGGTTTTTTCCTTCTCGGTGAGCCACTTGTCCCGGTCGGCGGTGCCGTCGGGAAGGCGCGGCGCGTGGCTGTGGTCCTGGTGGTTGCCGTCCGATAGGGCGAGGGGGAGGTTCACGCCGAAGTCGATGCCGATCTCGGGACCGGTGTGCGGGGCCGGGACGGCCTCTCGGGTCTGGACGCGGAAGGCGATGTGCCAGCCGAGCGAGTCCTTGACCAGCCGTGCCCCGGTGATCCGGTTGTCGGTGTCGGCCCGCTTGCCGATGGGAAGGTCGCGGGTCCAGCGGAACCGGACCCGTCCGATCTTCGGGATCTGGGCCTCGCCCCAGCGGCGGTTGATCCGAACGATGTTCAGATCCCGGCCCTGCGGCACGTCCACCGTCAGCGGAGTGCGGATGCGGGCCTTGAAGTTCGGCTCGTCCGCCCGTCCTTCCCAGCAGTTCTTCCATGCCTGGAAATACGTCTTGAGGACGGCCTGTGCCGCCTGTGCGGGCAGCACACCGAGCCAGTCGATCTCTTTGCGGGCCTGCCGGATCGCCTCGTCCGCAGCCTTCAAGTCGCGGCGGTACTTCGGCGTCATCGTCCAGAAGTCGTGCAGCAGGTTCCACGTCGTACGCGCCGCGTGGCCCTGGTCGTCCATGAGCCGGACTTGCGCAGGAGTGAGCGCCAGTCGGGCGCGGTGCCCGAACTGCCGCTTCTCGTACGCGATTTCCTGACCCATGATCTTCACCCTAGCATAGGTTTATGTCACCACGATGGAACCCCAATCCCGATGTACGCACAGGACGTCACGTCGTCTACAACTTGCACGTCCACTTGGTTTTCGTAACGAAGTACCGACGCAAGGCCATGACCGACGCCATGCTGACGCGGTGCGAAGAGATCATGCGGGAGGTGTGCAGCGACTTCGAGGCCGAGCTGAAACAGTTCAACGGCGAGGACGACCACGTGCATCTCCTGGTGCACCACCCGCCAAAGGTCCAGCTCTCCAAGCTGGTCAACAGCCTCAAGGGAGTCTCGGCCCGGCTGCTGCGCAAGGAGTACGACAGCCACGTGCGCCGATATCTGTGGGGCGGACACTTCTGGTCCGGCTCCTACTTCGCAGGCTCCTGCGGCGGCGCACCGCTGACCGCGGTCAAGCAGTACATCGAGAACCAGAAGCGGCCCGTCTGACCGTTGCCCCGGAGGCTCGCAGCGAACTCCGGCGCTGCGCGCCTCCGCGCCAAGGATGGCCTTCACCCCCGCCCTGAAGGGCGGAGCACTGGCCAAGATCAGAGGTAGAGGTTCCAGTTGCCGCCCGCGGTGATGATTCCGGTGCCGGGCGGCATGGAGATCTGGGGGCAGACCACCCCGTCCTCGTAGCCGCGTTCGGCGGGCGGCCGGGCGCAGGTGCCGTCGGCGACGTAGCGGTAGTAGTCGGCGTTGTTGTCGTGGATGAGGTTGCGTTCGAAGCGAGCGTGGTTCTGCGGGAGCCCGGGGTGGCCGGGGAAGGCGCTGTCCATGGATGCGCCGCCCATGTTGTGGTCGAACTCGTTGTCGTGGACGTAGACGGAGTCGCCCGCGGTGCCGGAGTAGCCGACCATGCTGTGGTGGCTGCGGCAGCCGGTGATCTCGATGGAGTAGCGCGGCACGTCGTAGCCGTAGCCGTCGTTGATGTTCGAGGCGCTGCCGGGGTAGATGCCGGAGTCGCCGTTGCCGTAGGACTCGCAGTTCTTGTACAGGCCATGGTCACTGGCGAAGGTCAGGAAGCCGTACTCGTCGTTCCAGCGGGTCAGTACGTCGTCGATGACGAAGCCGTCCTGGGCCAGGACGTAGAGCGAGTTGAAGGTGGTGCGCTGGGCGGTGAAGTTCTTGAAGTAGACGCCGTCGGAGCCGTCCGAGCGGATGGCGTTGAGCTTGCGGTACTTGGCGTCGATGACGACGTCCGTGCGGGCGGCGCCGGTGCCCTCGATCTGGAGGTCCTTCTTGCCGAGGATCGCCACCAGGTTCTGGTTGTGCGGGCACTTCAGCTGCTGGGCGTAGCTGAGGATCTGGTAGCCGAGCTTGGAGTCGGGTGCCTTCAGCCGGGCGCACTCCCCCGCCGGCTTCGGCAGCGAGGGCTCCTCCTCGTACAGGCCGGGGAGGATCGCGATGTTCATGCCGGGGCGGTCGACGGCGTCCACGGCCTGCTGGAGGTGGCGGTAGCCGGAGGCGCGGCAGCGTTCGAAGAGCTTGAGGTTGCGGGTCCTCAGCGCCTCGGGGAAGCCGGACACCCGGCGTTCGAAGTCGGCGCGGTCGGTCTTGCAGACCAGCAGGTCGGGTGCGCCGGACCGGTACTCGGGGACGCTGCCGGTGCCGTCGGGCAGGGTGACCGGCCGTTCCTCGTGCGCCTGGGCGGCCGGAGCCGCCAGAGTTGCGGCGACGAGCGCCGCCAGGACCACCGAAAGTCTACGTGTCCACGACATGTGGCGGAGAGTAGAGCATTGTTCAGCTTTTTGAACCCCTTCCGCACGGCGAATGCCGTTGACGCGCCCGCCTTCCATTCCTACGGTTGTGCATAGGATTTCTTCTCACCGGGAGCGCACATGAGCGGCATCGAGCAGGCGAGGAAGACGGCGGAGGCGCTTGTGTACTCCACCGGTTTCGGCAATCAGCACAGCTCCGAGGCAGTACCGGGAGCGCTCCCGCACGGGCGCAACTCGCCCCAGCGGGCCCCGCTGGGGCTGTACGCGGAGCAGCTGAGCGGTTCGGCGTTCACCGAGCCGCGCGCCCACAACCAGCGCAGCTGGCTGTACCGCATCCGCCCCTCGGCCGCCCATCCGCCGTTCGTCCGCACGGACAACGGCGCGCTGCGCACCGCCCCGTTCACCGAGACCGTCCCCGACCCGAACCGGCTGCGCTGGGACCCGCTCCCGGACCCGGCGCCCGGCACGGACTTCCTCGCCGGTCTGTGGACGCTGGGCGGCAACGGCGACGCGGCGCAGCGCACCGGCATGGCCGTGCACCTCTACCACGCCGACACGTCCATGGACCGGGTGTTCAGCGACAGCGACGGCGAACTGCTGATCGTCCCCGAGCACGGCGGGCTCCTCCTGCGCACCGAGCTGGGCATGCTGCGCGCCGAGCCCGGTCATGTGGCCCTGATCCCGCGCGGCGTCCGCTTCCGGGTGGAGCTGCTCGACGCCACGGCGCGCGGGTACGTCTGCGAGAACTACGGCCGCCCCTTCGTCCTGCCGGACCTGGGGCCGATCGGCGCCAACGGGCTGGCCAACGCCCGCGACTTCCTGGCGCCGGTCGCCGCCTACGAGGACGTGGAGCGCCCGGTCGAGGTGGTCAACAAGTACTGCGGCAACCTCTGGACGGCGACGTACGACCACTCCCCGCTCGATGTGGTGGCCTGGCACGGCAACCACACCCCGTACGTCTACGACCTGCGCCGCTTCAACGTCATCGGCTCGATCAGCTACGACCACCCGGACCCGTCGATCTTCACGGTGCTGACCTCGCCCTCGGACACGCCGGGCCTGGCCGGGGTCGACTTCGTGGTGTTCGCGCCGCGCTGGCTGGTCGGCGAGGACACGTTCCGCCCGCCGTACTTCCACCGCAATGTGATGAGCGAGTACATGGGCCTGATCGAGGGCGCCTACGACGCGAAGACGGCCGGCAAGGGCGGCTTCGTGCCCGGCGGCGGCTCGCTGCACAACATGATGTCGGCGCACGGCCCGGACCGGGAGACCTTCGACAGGGCGAGCGCGGCCGAGCTGAAGCCGCAGAAGATCGACGACGGACTGGCCTTCATGTTCGAGACCCGCTGGCCGGTCACCGCCACCGCTCAGGCGGCGTCGGCGGACCGTCTTCAGCACGGTTACGACGACGTATGGCAGGGTCTGAGCCGCAACTTCCGGCCGTGACGGACCCCGCCGCCCGAGCCGGCGTCCCCGCAGGCAGGAGAACCAGGTGCCGCACCCCGCTCCCCGTACCCCCGCGCCCCGCGATGCCTCGTTCGCGCCCGACTCGCTGGTCCTGAACCGCAAGCTGCCGCTGTGGTACCAGGTCTCGCAGTCGCTGCGGGCGTCGATACTGGGCCGCGCCCCGGACGCCACGCTGCGGCTGCCCACCGAGGAGCGGCTCGCGGCGCACTACGGGGTGAGCGTCCTGACCATGCGCCAGGCACTCAAGGAGCTGGAGACGGAGGGCCTGATCAGCCGGCACCGGCGGCGCGGCACGTTCATCGAGCCGCACGCCCGCCGCAGCTCGCCGGTCCGGCTGCTGGGCTCCATCGACGCGATCGTGGCCCAGCAGTCGGGCGAGCGCTCCACGCTGCTGGACCACGGCCCGGTCCCGGTGCCGGGCGAGGTGGCGGAGTACTTCCCCGGCTGCGCGGAGGTCGTCGGCTACCGCCGGCTGCGGTGCGAGGAGGAGAGCGGCGAGCCGACCAACTGGGCGCAGAACTGGGTGCACCCCGAGGTCGCGGCGGACCTGGACGCGGCGGACCTCGACCGGTGGCCGATGACGAAGGTGCTGCGCGACCGGGTCGGGGTGCCCATCTCCCGGATCACCGACACGGTCGAGGCCCGGCTCGCCGACCCGGCCACCGCCGAACTGCTGGGCGTGCCGCTGCTGAGCCCGATCCTGTACTACACGGGCGTCACCTACGACGAGGGCGGCCGGGTGGTCGATGTGGCGCAGATCCGCTACCGGGGCGACCGGTTCTCGTTCTCGGTGACGGTCGAGGCGCACTGACGGTCGAGGGCGCACCGACGATCGAGGCGCACCGGGCCGTGCACGGGGTCGTTACGATGCCGGGGAAGGCGGCGGGCGCGGCAGGCGGGGAGGGCGACACGGTGGCAGCACCGGCAGCGGCCGGGTCCGGCACGGACCCGAGCGGCCCGCTCCTCGACGACCTCATGCCCTGGTCGGTGCGGCCGCTGCGGACCGGGCGCGCCTGGGTCACCGCCCCCGACGCGGCATCGCTGCGGGCCCGCTGGGAGCGCCTGGTACGTGCCGAGGCCGAGGAGCGCGAGCGGCTGTTCGCGCCGACCCGGGCCCGTACGCAGCACAGCGCGGTGGCCGCCCTGCCCGGCCGGCCCGGCGCCACCGGCCGCTTCGCCCGTGAGTCGGGGCCCTGTCCGGAGCCGGTGCGGGTGCTGCACGGCCCGTTCGACGAGCAGTGGCTGCTCCCCGACCACCGGCTGATCGACGTGGCCCGGCCCGAGCTGTGGCGGGTGGCCGACGCCGGGCAGCTCTTCCTCGTGGAGCACGGCCGGGTGCCACACGATCCGGGCCCGCCCGTGTCGGTGACGACGCTGCTGCCGGACGGCCACTCCCCCGCCGGGCGCCCCGGCCGCGTCCGCCCGCTGCACCGCCGCCCCGGCGGCCTCGAACCCAACCTCGCGCCGGGCCTGCTGCCCGTGCTGCGCGCCCGGTACGGGGACGGGGTGAGCGCCGACGCGGTGGCGGCCTGGATTCTGGCGGCGGCCCGCCCCTCGCCGGCCGGCTGCGTGGTCCCGCTCCCGGCGGACGCCGCGCGCTGGGCGGAGGGGGTCGGGCTGGGCCGGGAGCTGCTGCGGCTCCAGTTGCGCGGGGCGCGCGGGGCGAAGCGGCCCCGGCTGCCGGGCGGGCAGCGGCCGTATGTGCGGGCCGCCGTGGGGCCGGACCCGGCGCCCCTGGTGTACGACGCCGGGGAGCGGGTGCTCCACCTCGGTGCGGGCCGCATCGCGCCGGTGCCCGCGGGGGCGTGGGAGTTCCGGGTGAGCGGGGTGCGGGTGCTGGAGCTGTGGTGCGAGCGGCGGGCGGCGGCGTGCGGGGCGGCGGGGGCCAGGGGTGCGGGCGCCGGGGATGCGGGGGCCGGGGATGCGGGGCTCGACGCGGTGCGGGCGCGCGGCTGGCTCCAGGAGTGGACCTCGGAGCTGCTGGAGCTGATCTCGCTGCTCGCCCTGCTGGCCGAGCTGCGGCCCCGGCAGGAGGCGCTGGCCGGGGCGCTGGCGGCGGAGCCGGGGATCGGCGCCGACGAGCTGCGGGCGGCCGGGGTGCTGCCGGTGCCGGAGGCCGCGCGGCGGCCCGCCTCGGTGCTGGATCACCGCGAGGAGGGCCCGGACGGGCAGTTCGCGCTGCTGTGAGCGGGGCTACTTCCGGGACGCGTCCCGGTCCGGGAGGGCGGCGGGGCGGTCCAGGGCGCCGAGCAGCCGGACGAAGCCGGACTCCAGGAAGGCGGCGAGTTCGTCCGGGGCGTCCGGCTCCTCCAGCGGCCAGCTGGTGACGGCCTCCTCGGCGAAGGCGAGCCAGGCGCGGGCGGCCAGGGTCAGCCGGGGCGACGGCGGCATGCCGAGTGCGCGCTGTCCCTCCTCGACCCGGCGGGCCAGGGTGGCGCGGGTGGTCTCGACGATGTCCTCGACGGCGGGGTGGCTCCCGGCGGCGCCCCGGACGAGGGCGAGATAGATCCTGCGGCGCCCGGCGACGTACGCGACGAATCCGGCGATGAACGCGCGCGTCCAGCAGACCGGGTCCAGCGAGGCGTCCGGTTCGGTGGCGGCGGCGAAGTCGTCGCACACCTGGCGCACCACGGAGCGGTAGAAGTCGCGTTTGGACTCGAAATAGTGGAAGAGCAGGCCCCGCGATATTCCGGCGCGGCGGGCCACGGCATCGGTGGACAGCTCGTCCAGGGTGCGATCGGCGAGCATATCCATGCCGATCGCCACCAGCTGGGCTCTTCGCTCATCGGGGCGCAGGCGCGCTGCTCGCTTCTCGGACATGGGCACAGTGTAGAAGTAGTTCGACTTCGAATTACCTCCCTACCCGTCCGAGTCCGCCGGGCACGGTGCGTAACCGGGTGCGGACATAGCGACGCGCCACTGCCGCTCCGGGGATGACGGAAGAGCGGGCAGCGGCGCGCTGCGTGAATCCTGGGCGGCCGTGGGGTCAGTGGCGGCTGCCGAAGAGGGAGCGCCGCAGCCGGCGCAGTGGCGCGAAGAGCGAGACCCGTGCACTTCGGCTGCGCCGGGCATGCCCGGCGTCGCGCGAGGTCAGCTCGCGCATCAGCAGGGTCGCTTCCGCGGATTCGCGCTGCGGGACGACGGGGCCGCCCAGCACCGCGAGATGGCGGTCGAGGCGCGAACTCGTCGCACCGCTCCCGCAGGTAATGGCAGGTACGCGCGCCCTGCTGCGTACCGTTATCTGTTCCATGTCACTCCCCACCCGTACGAGGGCACTCGGCCGCAGGTTAACCCTATCCCCTGCCACTGACACTCGTGTATCCCACCACCGGGATTGCGCACACGTGTACGGAGGTTGACGCCGTGTCGGCGGGCGCGCCCCTTCCCGGGGCGCGCCGCCGGTCAGTCGAGCGCGTTGAGGACGGGCAGGTAGCCACCGGACTGGCCGGCGGCGAAGGGGTGGTACGACTCGCCGATGTTCAGCCAGTTGAGGCTGTGCAGCCAGGAGTCGCCGGAGCAGATCTCGTGCCCCGCGAAGGCGGAGGTGACGCTGCCGAAGCTGAAGCCGTGGTCGGCGGCGCGCTTGGCGGTGGCCGTGTTGAGGTAGTCGGCGGCGCCGTTGATGGCGCTGCGGATCGTGTCGTTGAGGCCGACGATGCAGGAGCCGCCGATCTTGTAGAAGCGCGGGTAGCCGAGGACGACCACCCGGGCGTTGGGCGCCTTGGCCCTGATCGCGGAGTACACCGCGTCGAGCTTGCCGGGCAGCGTGTTGTCCACGTAGCCGCGGGCGGTCGCGATGCGGCTGAGGCAGGTGGACTGCGACCGGAGGACACAGGTCGTCATGACGTCGGCGAAGCCCGCGTCGTTGCCGCCGATGGAGATGGAGACCAGGTCGGTCGAGGAGTTGAGCGGGCCCAGCTGACCGGCGGTCACATCGCCGGTGCGCGCGCCGGAGCAGGCGGTGAAGGCGAAGGAGGAGGGCGAGTGGGCCGCGGCCCAGAGGGAGGGGTAGGCGCGGGTGCTGCGCTTGCAGTCGCCGCTGGAGCCGATGTAACTCCCGGAGCCGACACCCGAGGAGTACGAGTCCCCGAGGGCGACGTAGTCGACGGAGGCCGCGGCGCTCGCGCTGCCCGCCCCGGTCAGGGCGAGAACGGCACCGAGCAGGACTGAGGACGAGAGGGCCACGAGTCTGGACAATTTCACGGGATCTCCCTTGGACCGGCCGGCAGGATCTCTGCCTACTCAGTGGTAGCAGCGCGGACCGGCTTTTCGGAAGTGTTCATGCCAAGTCAAATGGGTGAGCTTTCGACGACGGCGCCGTAACGGCCGGAAGGGCCAACTACCCGTTCCCACCAGGGGGTTGCAGCTACCCCGCACGGATGTTCTACTCCATTGGTCCAGGCCAATACCCCGCGGGCAGGAGTCATCTCCTGTGACTCCCGCGCATTCGCGGCGGCACCGACGAGAAGAGGAGATTTCCGTGAAGTTCATTACCGGACTCGGCGACACCCTGCTCCGGAAACTGGTGCCCGAAACCGAGGCGCAGGCCGCCTGTGTCACCTGCGGCACGGGCTGCACGTCGTACAAGCAGTACAAGTGCGAGCAGGGCATCCGGCAGTTCGCCCGGTGCTGCTACATGGCGGGCCGCAGCAACTGCTCCGCACCGTATTGCGGCAGCTGGACCTACTGCGGCAACTACTGCTGATCCCGGCCGCACCCCTGAGTGGCGCGGCCCACGGTTGACCGCCCGCCCCACCGAACGGACCCCGACGAGGAGAACCTTGTGCTGCGTCTGATGCGACAGCAGCTGCTGAACCACTGGGCGCGCTCGCTGGCGCTGCTCGTCGGGATACTCGTGGCCGTCTCCTCGTTCGCCGTCCTCTCCGCCACCACCGAGTCCGCCCGGCTCACCGTCACCGGCACCGTGGGCGACAGCCGGGGCGCGTACGACCTGCTGATACGGCCCCCGGAAGCCGCGCAGGGGCTGGAGACCGAACGCGGACTGATCCGGCCCAACTCGCTCTCCGACGTCTACGGCGGCCTCACCCGCGCCCAGCTCGCCGCCGTACGCCGGGTGCCGGGCGTAGAGGTGGCGGCCCCGCTGGAGGTGCTCGGCTACGCCACGGAACCGGGATCGGTGAGCATCGACCTCGCCGGGCTCGTGCCGGACGGCACCCGGGGCACCTACGAACTCGGCCGGACCTGGTCCTACGACCGCGGCCTGTCCACCATCAGGCAGCGGCCGCACACCGTCTTCATCACCCCCTATCCGCTGGAGACCCGTCCCGGAAAGAGGGTGGTCCGCCAGGAGGCCGACGGCAGGGCCGAATACCTGACCAACCGCTACTTCGAGGTACTGCCCTCCGGTGAACGCCGCGAGGTGTGCAAGGGCGGCCTCCGGGCGGAGGAGCAGTCCCGCGGACTCAGCCCCGCCGTCACCTGCCTGTCCTGGTCGGGGATCACGGCGCGGGGCGAACAGCCCGGGACCCAACATTCCGGACCGTGGACTCGCGTCGTCTTCTCCTTTCCGGTGTCCTATGTCATCGCCGGCGTCGACCCCGAGGCCGAGGCCGGGCTCTCGGACCTCGCGAACGCCGTGACACGGGGCCGCTACCTCACCTCCGCCCCGCCCCGGCAGGTGCCCGGCCGGGGCGGCGAAGCCCCCGGCGCGGTGCTGCCGATGCTGCGCTCCGCCGACGCCTCCAGCGATCTGGCGGTCGCCGTCACCCTCTCCCGGGAGGACGACGGCCACCAGATCCTGAGCAAGAGGTTCGACGCCGGGTCCCGGCAGCTGGAACATGCGGTCGGCAAACGGAGCCAGGCCGTACTGGGCTCGCTCCAGGCCACCGGACCCGTCACGTACGACACGGACGGAGACGGTACCGTACGGCCCCGCACCGTGTCCCGCCCCGACAAGGAGGTCGCCGCACTACCGCTCGACGGCCGGGACCTGTGGTTCCGCTCGCTCGTACCGCAGGGGGAACAGGGCGAGCGGCCCCCCGCCGTACCCGAGATCGTGGGCTCCTTCGACCCCGGCCTACTCCCCGGGTTCGACACGGCGAGCCGCGTCCCGCTCGGCACCTACACGCAGCCGGAGCTCACCGGCGCCGACGCGCGGTCCAGGAAGCTGCTCGGCGGGAAACCCCTGCGCCCCGCCTCCTCCCCGACCTCCTACATCCAGCAGCCGCCGCTGCTGCTGACCTCGACGGCGGCCGCCGACTGGCTCGGCGCCCACGGCTACCTGACGTCCGGCCAGGCCGCGGCCCCCATCTCGGCAATCCGGGTACGGGTGGCCGGGGTCACCGGCGCGGACGCCGCTTCCCGTGAGCGCGTCCGGCTGGCCGCCGAGGCCATCGGCCGCGTTCCCGGTCTCCGGGTGGACATCGTGCTCGGCTCGTCGCCCGCCCCGCTCACCGTCGAACTGCCCGCGGGCGAGCACGGCCGGCCCGTGCTCGCGCTCACCGAGTGGTGGAGCAAGAAGAACGTCGCCTCGCGGATCGTCCGGGCGTCCGACACCAAGTCGCTGGTCCTGCTCGGTCTGGTCCTGGTGGTGTGCGTGCTGTTCGTCGCGAACGCCGCGGCGTCCTCCGTACGCTCGCGCCGGTCCGAGTGGGGACTGCTCACCGCGGTCGGCTGGCGGCGCCGGCATCTGTTCGGTGTGGTGCTCGGCGAACTGCTGCTGCTCGGCACGGTGGCCGGGCTGCTCGGCGCCGCCGCGGCCTGGGGGGCCGCGCGGGCGCTCGGGGTCGACGCGTCGGCCACCCATGTGCTCTCGGCCGTCCCCGTGGCACTGGCCGTCGCGGCGGCCAGCGGTGCGGTGCCGGCCTGGCTCGCGTCCCGCGTGCAGCCGGTGACCGCGCTGCGCCCGGCGGCCGCCACCGGTAGCCGGGCGAGGATGTTCGCAGGGGTGACCGGCCTGGCCGTGGCCAACGCCGTACGGGCCCGGGGGCGCAGTCTGCTGGGCGCCATGGCCGTCGCGACGGCGACCGCCGCGACCCTGCTGCTCCTGGCGGCGACCTACGCCTTCCGCGGGACACTCGCCGGGTCGCTCCTGGGCGAGACGATCTCCGTCCAGGTGCGCTCGGCCGACGTGGCGGCCGTGGTGACCATGTCGGTGCTGTCCGTCGTAGCCGTGGGCGACGTGCTGTACCTCGGCGTCCGGGAACGGGCCGCCGAGTTCGCCCTGTTGCGGGCGGTCGGCTGGGGCGACGGCGTGGTCACCCGGCTGGTCCTGCTGGAGGGCGCGCTCATCGGACTGGCGGGGTCGCTGGCCGGGGTACTGCTCGGGGGGGCGGCCGTGCTCCGGCTGTCCCCAGGCGGCTGGACGGCTCTCCTGCCCGCGGCCTGCGGGGTGGTGGCCGCGGGCCCGGTACTGGCCGCCGCCGCGGGCTTCGTCCCCGTACTGATCCAGCGCAGGCACCCCACCACCCGGCTGCTGGCGGAGGAGTGAACGCCGTGGCGTATGCCGTACCGGCCTTGCGCGGGGCCGAACTGCTGCGGCCGTCGTTCAAGCGGGAGAAACGCCGCACGGGCGAGTCTCTGCTGAAGTCGGTGCGGCAGCTGATCGAGTCGGTGAACGACACCCTCAAGGGCCGGCTCGGCCTGAGAACAGCGTGGCGGCCGGACCTTCGAGGGCGTCGCCGTCCGCGTCGCCCAGCGCGTCCTCGCGCTGGCTCGGCGATCCGGCACAACCACAAGACCGGACAGCCGGTCATGCGATCCCTGAACGCCTACGACCACTGATCACACCGGAACAACTCGTCCAGTGCCCCTCCCGGCAAGCTTTGCCCCGTCGCGCCGCCCAGCACGCACGCTCGCCGCGTTGGCCAAACGCCCTGGTAACTCCTTCCCCAAGCTCTTGACGAGCAGGGGAGGCCCCATCCAAGGACTTCCGGCCGCCTTGCGATCGCACGCACTGGACAACGCTCCTCACGGGGCAAACATTGCCGGTCACGGCACTAGTGAAGATCCCCTGAAAGAGGAATGGGCATGATCTATCTGGCCACCGGACTCGTACTCGTGGGAGCCGTCACGGTACTCAATCTGATGCTGACCCTCGCGGTGATCAGGCGGCTGCGCAAGCACGAGGACGAGCGGCGGCAGCAGAACTTCGTCCCGCCCGAGTCCGGCCCGGAGACCGGCGCGGCGCTCCCCGCCTTCACCGCCGTGACCCTGGCTGGCGAGCCGGTCACCGCGGACTCGCTGAAGGGCCGTCAGGCGGCGCTCACCTTCCTGTCCACGGACTGCTCCGCCTGCGTCATGGCCGTGAACGACATGCCCGAGTTCGCCCGGCGGACCGGCATGGACGCCTCGCAGATGCTGGTGGTCATCGCCGGGGACGAGGCCGACGCGCACAGGATGGCGGAGCCGCTCGCGGGCATCGCGACCGTGGTGGTGGAGGAGACCGGCGGCCCGCTCTCGGCGCTGTATTCGATCCGGGCGACCCCGACGACCGTGCTGGCGGACCCGGACGGCACGGTCACCTACGCCGAGGCCGGCACCAACCCCGTGCTCGAAGGTCTCCCGGCGTGACCGGCGGCCAGGAGCCGGCCGTGCACCGGCTGGGCGGTCCCCGCGGACTGGTCACCGGAGCGGGCGCGGCCCTGGCCCTGACCTGGCGGGCGGGGCGGGGCGCCTTCACCTGCCAGGTCCTGCTCACCCTCGTACAGGGGCTGCTGCCCGCCGCGGTCACCCTGCTCACCAAGTGGCTCTTCGACTCCGTGCAGTACGGCACCACGCCGGGCGGGCTGCCGCCGATGGCCCTGGTGGCGGCGCTCGGCCTGTGCGGCACCCTGCTGGCGGCGCTGCCGTACGCCTCCGACTACGCCAAGTCCCGGCTGCGGCGCGGGATCTCCTACCGGGCGCAGCGGGAGCTGTACGGCAAGGTGGAGGGGTTCGTCGGGATGTCCCGCTTCGAGAACCCGGACTTCCTGGACCGGCTGCGGCTGGCCCAGGACTCGGCGACCGGGGCGCCCGACCAGATCACCACGGCGATGTTCGGCCTGGTGCAGCAGGCCACGGCCGTGACCGGGCTGGCCGTGGTCCTCTCCGGGGTCTCCCCCTGGCTGACGGCGGTCACCGTCGCGGCGGCGGTGCCCGCGCTGTTCATCCAGGTCTCGCTCAGCCGCCGCGAGGCGCAGATGGTGTGGGCGATCAGTCCGCGCAACCGCCGCCAGTTGTTCTACCAGACCCTGATGCTGGACCTCGCCGCCGTGAAGGAGGTCCGGCTGTTCGGCGCCGGCGGCTTCCTGCTGCGGCGGATGAACGCCGAGACGCGGGCGATCAACGCCGCCGAGGAGCGGCTGGACCGCCGGGTGCTGGCCTTCCAGGCCCCGACCTCCGCGCTGGGCGGGATCATCGCCGCGTGCGGGCTGGCGTGGATGATCCACGGCGCGCAGTCCGGCCGGTTCGGTGCGGGCGACGTGTCGGCGTTCATCGGTGCCTCGGCCGGTGTCCAGGGCGTCCTCTCCTCCGCCATCCTGCATGTCACCAGCGGCTACCAGGCGCTGCTGACCTTCCGTCACTTCGTCGACATCCGGCGGCTGCCCACCGACCTTCCGGTCCCGGCCGCGCCGCTGCCCGTCGCGCCGCTGCGCGACCGCATCGAGCTGGACGACGTCTGGTTCCGGTACGGGGAGGACGGGCCGTGGATTCTGCGCGGGGTGAGCCTGACCCTGGAGCGCGGCGAGTCGGTGGCGCTGGTGGGGCTGAACGGGGCGGGCAAGAGCACCCTGGTCAAGCTGCTGTGCCGGCTCTACGACCCGACGCGGGGCACGGTGCGCTGGGACGGCACCGACATCCGGGACCTGGACCCGGCGCTGCTGCGGGAGCGGATCAGCGCGGTGTTCCAGGACCGGGTGGCCTACGACCTGTCGGTGACGGACAACATCGCGATGGGCGACCTGCGCCACCACGGCGACCCGGAGCGGATCGCCGCGGCCGCGCGCCGGGCGGACGCGCACGACTTCGTCTCGCGGCTGCCGCGCGGCTACGACACGATGCTGTCCCGGATCTTCCCGGAGGCCGACGAGGAGGACCCGGACTCGGTGGGCGTCACGCTGTCCGGCGGGCAGTGGCAGCGCCTCGCCCTGGCCCGTGCGATGCTCCGCGAGGGCCGCGACCTGCTGATCCTGGACGAGCCGAGCGCCGGTCTGGACGCGGCGGCCGAACAGAGCCTGCACGAGCGGCTGCGCGCCCACCGCGAGGGGACGACCAGCCTGCTGATCTCCCACCGGCTGGGCACCGTGCGCCGGGCGGACCGCATCGTGGTCCTGGAGGACGGCCGGACCCGGGAGTGCGGCAGCCATGACGAACTGATGGACCTGAAGGGCGAGTACGCGAGACTCTTCTCCCTTCAGGCGTCCGGATACACCGAGAACAGGGAGGTGGAGGTGTGAGCGCCGCGATGATCGAGGTCAGCTCCCTCTCCAAGACGTACGGGGCCGGCTCCGGCTCACCGGTCCGCGCCTGCGACGGGATCGATCTGACAGTCGCCCGGGGCGAGTTCGTCGCGCTCACCGGCCCCTCGGGGTCGGGCAAGTCCACCCTGCTGTACTTGCTGGGCGCGCTCGACCGGCCCGATGCGGGGAGCATCGACGTCGACGGGGAGCGCATCACCTCGATGAACCGCGCGCGGCTGGCCGCCTACCGGCGCCGGGTGGGATTCGTCTTCCAGCGCTTCCATCTGCTCCCTTCGCTGACCGCGCTGGACAACGTCATCGCGCCGGTGCTGCCACACCGGGTCGACTTCGACCGGCGGGCCAGAGCCCGGGAACTACTGGCCTTTGCCGGTCTTGAGGGCCGGGAGCATTCGCTGCCGTCGAGGCTGTCGGGCGGACAGCAGCAGCGGGTGGCCATCGCCCGCGCTCTGATCGGCGGTCCGCGGCTGGTCCTCGCGGACGAGCCCACGGGCAACCTGGACTCGCGATCGGGCGGGGACGTCCTCGATCTGCTGGCCGGGCTGCGCGAACGACACGGCACCACGGTGGTGCTGGCCACGCACGACGCCCAGGTGGTGGAGCGCTGCGACCGGGTGATCCGGGTGCGGGACGGGCGGGTCTCGTGATGTCCGTCGCCGTAATGTGCGCCGGTGCCGTACTGGTGGCCGGACTCGGCGCGTGGTGGGTGCGGCGCACCTTCGTCACCGTGACGGTGCGCGGGTACAGCATGATGCCGACCCTGGCCCCCGGCACCCGCGTGCTGATGCGGCGCGGCACGCGCGGGGTGCGCAAGGGCGGCATCGTGGTGGTCGCCTGCCCGGAGCCGGACACCGCGTGGCGGGGCAAGGCGCCGATCACCGGGGACCTGGCGGCCACCGAGTGGTACATCAAGCGGGCGGTGGCCCTGGCGGGCGACCCGTTCGCCGGTGAGCCGGTCCCGGAGGGCTTCCTCGCGGTGGTCGGGGACAACCGGCACAGCGACGACTCACGGCGGTTCGGACCCTGCCCGATGGACCAGGTGCTCGGCTCGGTGGTCCGCACCCTGGGGTGACGGGGCACGCGGGGCGGACGGAGGAGGGCGCCGCTCAGTCGGCGAAGACCGCGCGTACCGCGTCCTGGGCGAGTTCCAGGGCGCGGGCGTGCGAGAGGCCGAGGCGGCGGGCCTGTTCGGCGTACGCGCGGGCCGCGGCGGCCGCGTTGCGGTCGGCGGTGTCCCCGGCGGCGGCGATGAACGTGCCGTTGCGGCCGCGGGTCTCGATGACGCCGTCCGCCTCCAGCGCCCGGTACGCCTTGGCGACGGTGTTGGCGGCGAGGCCCAGTTCCTCGGCGAAGCCGCGTACGGTCGGGAGCCGGTGGCCGACCGGCAGCACGCCGGAGCGGGCCTGCTCGGAGATCTGGGCGCGCAGCTGCTCGTAAGGGGCGGTGCCGGATTCCGGGTCCACGGTGATGTTCGCAGTCACGGGCCGATTGTCCCCCACGGACGGAAATCGGGAGGCGTGCGGGGCGGCGGCGCCGGTACGGTCCCGGCCATGACTGTCATCGTGCGCGACTTCCGGCCCGCCGACGCCGAGGGGTGGGTGCGGGTGCGGCGCGCCGCGCTCCCGTACATGATCACCACGCCGGAGCAGGTCGTCTTCGAGCTGGCCGCCGCTCCCGCCGGGCGGCGGTCCCGGCCGCTGGTCGCCGAGGAGGACGGCGAGATCATCGGGACGGCGCAGGTCGGTCTGGCCCACGACAGCCCCGAGCCCGGACAGGCGTTCTGCAATCCGTACGTCCATCCGGAGCGGACCGGCCGGGGCGCGGGCTCGCTGCTGCTGCGCACCGCCGAGGAGTATCTGGCCCTGGCCGGCGGGACCGCGGTGCACAGCTGGGTCATGGACACGCCCGGCAACCGGGAGTTCGCCGCGCGGCACGGCTACACACCGGGCCGGCCGGCCCACTTCCTCCATCTGGACCTGGCCCGCGGCACGCTGCCGCCCCGTCAGGAGCTCCCGGCCGGAGTGGAGCTGCGGACGGCCGCGGACTTCGCCGGCGACCCGCGCCCGCTGTTCGAGGCGGACGCCGAGACCACCGCGGACGAGCCCGGCGACACGCCGTCCGTGCTCGACGACTACGAGGAGTGGCTCGCCGGGACCTGGCACGACCCCGGCCTCGACCACGCCCTGACCTCGGTCGTGGTGGCGGACGGCGAGGTGGTGGCGTTCAGCGTCGCGCGCACCGACGGGGTGGACCGCTACTGGTCGGGCATGACGGGCACCCGGCGGGCCCACCGGGGCCGGGGGTACGCCAAGCTCGCGAAGAACGACTCGCTGCACCGGGCGCGCGCCGCCGGGTACACCGACGCGTACACCGGCAACGACGCCGGCAACGAACCGATGCTGGCCGTCAACCGCTGGTTCGGCTACGAGATCTGTGCCACGGAGGTACGCCATGTCCACCGCTTCGCCTGACGGAGCCCTGACCGTCGTCCTGCTGAAGGCCGGCCGGACCAAGCTGCGCTATCCGGCGGTGCGGATCGCCGACGACGGCACCCGGGTCACGGTGCGGGCCCCCTGGGCGGTCCCGGGCGTCCGCGACTTCGGGTTCGTACGGTTCGAGCCGGGCGACGTGTTCACCGAGCACTACTGGCGCGACGCCTGGTTCTCGGTGAAGGAGGTCCGCACGGGCACGGGCGAGCTCAAGGGCTGGTACTGCGACATCACCCGGCCGGCCGAGGTCCGGGACGCCGAACTGGTCGTCGAGGACCTGGACCTCGACCTGTGGGTGTCGGCCGACCGCTCCGCCGTCCTGTGCCTGGACGAGGACGAGTTCGCCGCGAGCGGACTGGCCGGCCGCGACCCGGAGGCGGCCCGCGCCGCCGTGCGCGCCCTGGACGAGCTGGAGCGGCTGGCCCGCTCGGCGGACGGCCTCGCCCCGCTGCTGGCGTGAGGGGCCCGGCGGGGGTCAGCGCGCGCCGATGACGGAGGCACAGGTGGTGGGGGTGGCGTGCGCCGGGTCCAGGGCGTTGGCCACCTCGTGGTAGGCGATCCGGTCGATGGTCCCGATCGCCACGTGCTCGGACAGGTCGAGCGGGCAGAGGTCCTGGAGGAGGACGTTGCGTACGTTCGGCCCGTCCAGGAACTGGCTGCGGTACGGGGTGACGACCTCGTCGTAGCGGGTGGCGATGACGGTGTAGCGCACACCGGGCACGGTGTCCGGCAGGGAGTTGAGCTTGGTGATGAAGGGCGATCCGGCCACCTGGTCGGCGAGTCCGGGCGTACCGGCTTCGAGCAGGTCGCCGGCGCCGGGGAAGTACGGCAGGAGCCTGGTCAGGCCGAGCAGGGTGGTGCCGTGGTTGTCGGGGGCGATCCCGATCAGGGCGTTGACCTTGGCGGCTCCGCCGAGGAACTTCAGGTAGTAGTTCGGCATCATGCCGCCCTGGGAGTGGCCGACGATATCGGTCTCGGACGCGCCGGTGGAGGCGAGCACCTTGTCGACGAAGGCGGCGAGCTGTCCGGCCGACGCGTCGATCGGGCCGAGGCCGTTGAAGACCGGGACGCCGGGCAGTTGGCCGTAGTCGAGCGAGTAGACGCAGTAGCCCCGGTTCACCAGGTAGGGGGCGAGGACGAGCCAGTTGTCGATCGAGTTCCCGAAGGTTCCGTGCACCAGGACGACGGGACGCGGGTGGGCGGCGGAGGGCTTGCAGGAGTAGTCGTTCCAGCCGCGCGAGGTGGTGGCCGTCGCGGTGGTGGGGGCGGCGGCTGCGGCCGCCGCGGGGGTGGCGGCCACGGCGACGGCGAGGAGCAGGGCGGCGAGTGTCCGGCGGGCGCGTGGGGAGCGCGGCGCGCGGGTCCAGGGCAGCATCGTGGGGGTCTCCTTGCGGCTCAAGGGAGTTGCGATGGCTGTGCACCCTGCGGCCCGGACCACAAGTTTCCGCTGTCTTTCTGTGTGCTCATGCCAAATTACGCACGAGTAGGGTCCAGTGGGAAGTTACGCGTCGGTAAAAAGTGCGCCGCCCGACCGCACCGCGAGCCGCCCGGCCCGGAGCCGCCCCGCCGGCATGACACCCCGCCCCGCTCAGGCCGCCAGCCGTCCCGGCATCACCGCGCGCGGGCCGAACCGTTCCCGCAGCCGGTCCGCGACCGCCTCGATCCGCCGCGCCCGCTCGTCCACCGGGTCGAAACTCAGCTGGCGGGCGGCCCGTTCGGCCTCGCCCAGCCCCTCGGCGCGCAGCCCGATCCCGCGCACCCTGGCCCGCTGGAGGGCGAACGAGTCGTGGATGCGGTACGCGAGCGCGGTCAGCTCCGCGGAGTGCGCGGTGGGTTCGCGGAGCGTACGGCTCCGGGTCAGCGTCGCGTAGCCGGTCCGGTCGGCGTAGCGCACCGAGACCGCGAGCGAACGGCACACCTGCCCCTCGCCGCGCATCCGCGCGCCCAGCTCCTCGGTGAGCGACATGAGCGCGCCGCGCTGCCGCTCCCGGTCCAGCTCGTCGCGCGGGAAGGTGCGTTCGGCGGCGACCGCGCGGGCGGCGGCGTTCGGCACGACGGCGGAGCGGTCGATGCCGTGCGCCCGCTCCCACAGCTCGCGCCCGGTCCGCGCCCCGGTGATCCGCTGGAGGGTGGCGAGCGGGGCGGCGGCGATCCGGCCGACGGAGTCGAGCCCGTACCCGCACAGGGTGCGGGCCGTCGCCGGCCCGACACCGTCCAGCGCGGCGGCCGGCCGGTCCGCGAGGAAGCCGGCCACCCCGCCCTCGGGCACCACGAAGGTCGTCCCGGGCGCGGCCTGCCGCAGCGCCATCCGGGCCAGCATCGGGTTCTGGGCGGCCCCGATCGCGCAGTCCACGCCGTACAGGGCCAGCGCGCGGACCCGGATCACCGAGGCCAGGTCCCGGACGTCCCGCCCGAAGTAGCGCAGCGCGCCGCGCACATCGGCCAGCGCCCCGTCCGGCGGGGCCGCCTCCACGACCGGGGTGAGCGAGCCGAGCAGGGCGAGCAGCCCCGCGTACCCGGCGGCGTCCGGGGGCCCGCCGCCGATCCGGCGGAACCGCAGGCAGAGAATGCCGGGCCGCCCGTTCATCCCGCGCTCCCCGGGCTCCGGTGCCACAGCTTCCGGCCGGTGGGCAGCCCCTCGCCCGGCGGCTTGAGGTCGGCCCACGGGTTCATCTCGTAACCGGTGGACATCCGGATGCGGCGGCCTCCGTCGCCGCCCGGTGCCGGGTCATCGCGGGACCCGGACCCGGACCCGGACCCGGACCCGGGCTCGGGCACCTGCGCCAGTCGGGCCGCGACCGCGTCGAGCCCACCGGTGCGCCGCAGTTCGGCCAGCTCCGCGAGGTCCCAGGCGGCCGCGCCGACGACGCTCAGGCTGCGGGACCCGCGCCGCTGCACCACCCCGCGCACCAGCAGCAGCCAGGAGTGGAAGACGGTGTGCGCGCAGGCGGCGTGGCTGTCGTCGAAGAAGGCCAGGTCGACCAGGCCCGTACCGTCGTCCAGGGTGGTGAAGACGACCCGGCGGCCGGAGCGGACGGGCGGGGTCTGGGTCGCCGCCTTGGCGCCCGCGACCAGCACCGTCTCCCCGTGCCGCGCCTCGCGCAGCCGCTTGGCCGAGACCGCGCCGAGCTCCTTGAGGAAGGCGTGGTGATCGCTCATCAGATGGCGCGAGACGTCCATGCTCAGCACGCCCAGTTCGGCGCTGAGCCGTTCCGCCTCGTTGAGGTCGGGCAGGCCGACGGGCGCGGTGCGGTGCCCGCCGTCGAGCGGGAGCTGCGCACCGGCGCCGCCGGAACCCGCGCCCCGCCGGGCGCGGTGCAGTTCGGACAGGTGCAGCAGCAGATCGCGGCGGTTGGCCCCGAACGCGTCCAGCGCGCCGACGCGCGCCAGCCGTTCGGCGACAGGCCGGCCGGGACGGGCCCGCTGCCAGAAGTCCAGCAGGGAGCCGTAGGGCTGCCCGTCCTCGATCCGGGCGACCTCGGCCTCGCTGATCCCGTGGACGTCCGAGAGCGCCAGCCGCAGCCCCCAGCGCTTCTCCGCCACCCCCTCATCCGCTCCCTCATCAGACATCAGTTCGATTCGATGGGTGGCCGCGGACCGGTTCACGTCCAGCGGCAGCACCGGGACCCCGCGCCGCCGTGCGTCGGCGAGCAGCAGCCGCTTCGGGTACATGCCGGGGTCGTGGGTGAGCAGCCCGGCGTAGAAGGCCGCCGGGTGGTGGGCCTTCAGCCAGGCCGACTGGTACGTGGGCACCGCGAAGGCCACCGCGTGCGCCTTGCAGAAGCCGTAGCTGCCGAACGCCTCGACGATCTCCCAGGCACGGGCGATGACCTCGGCCCCGTATCCGCGGGCCGCCGCGTGCTGGGCGAACCAGACCCTGATCCGGCTCTGCGACTCGGGGTCGGAGAGCCCGCGCCTGACCCGGTCGGCCTCGTCGCGGCCGCAGCCGGTCATGATGTCGACGATCTGGATGACCTGTTCGTGGAAGACCACCACGCCGTACGTCTCGCGCAGCGGTTCCGCCAGGTCGGGGTGCGGGTAGCGGACCGGGGCGCGGCCGTGCCGGGCCTCGATGAACGGGCGGACCATGTCGGCGGAGACCGGGCCGGGCCGGAACAGCGAGATGTCGACCACCAGGTCGTGGAAGTTCTCCGGCTGGAGCCTGCCGACCAGGTCCCGCTGGCCGGGCGACTCGATCTGGAAGCAGCCCAGCGTCTCGGCCGTCCTGATCAGCTCGTACGTGCGCGGGTCGCCGGGCGCCACGGCGTCCAGGTCCACCTCGCGCCCCGAGGCGCGCTTCACCTCGGCGACCGCGTGCGCCATCGCCGACTGCATCCGCACGCCCAGCACGTCGAGCTTGAGCAGCCCGAGGTGCTCCACGTCGTCTTTGTCGAACTGGGACATCGGGAAGCCTTCGCCGCTGGTGGGCACGACGGGGGTACGGGACATCAGCGAGGAGTCCGAGAGGAGGACCCCGCACGGGTGCATGGCGACCCCGCGCGGCAGCGCGTCCAGCGCCTCCACCAGCTCCCACAGCCTCCCGTACGTCTCCCGGGTCCGGGCCACCTCGCGCAGTTCGGGCAGCTCCTCCATGGCCGCGCGGGCGTCGCGGGCCCGGATGTGCGGGAACGCCTTGGCGAGCCGGTCGGTCTCGGCCGGGTTCAGGGAGAGCGCGGCGCCGACGTCGCGGATGGCGTGCCGCACCCGGTAGGTCTCGGGCATGGCGACGGTGGCGACCCGCTCGGCGCCGAAGCGGTCGATGATCGTGCGGTAGACGTCGAGCCGGCGGGCCGATTCGACGTCGATGTCGATGTCGGGCAGCACGAAGCGCCGCTTGGACAGGAAGCGCTCCATCAGCAGCCCGTGCTCGACCGGGTCGGCGTGGGCGATGCCCAGGAGGTGGTTGACCAGCGAACCGGCCCCGGAGCCGCGGGCGGCCACCCGCACCCTCATCGCGCGTACGTCGTCGACCACCCGGGCGACCGTCAGGAAGTACGAGGCGAAGCCGTGGTGGGCGATGATGTCCAGCTCGTGGTGCATCCGGTCCCAGTACTCCCGCCTGCGGTCGTAGCCGCGCAGCACCATGCCGGCGGCGGCGCGGGAGGCCAGCACCCGCTGGGCGGTGCGCCGGTCCGCGCCGACGAGGCGGGGCTCGGGGAAGCGGACGGAGCCGAGGCCGACGTCCCCCTCGGGATCGACTGCGCAGGCTTCGGCGGTGTGCCGGGTCCCGGCGAGCAGCCGCGCCCCGGCCCCGGCGCCGAGTCCGGCGGCGGCGGTGATCCGCTCGGCGGTCTCCGCCATCGCGCGGGCGTCCTTGAGCCAGCGCTCACCGCTGTCGAGCGGGGCGCGGCGCGGGTCGACGGGGACGAGCCGGCGGGCGGCGTCGAGCACGTCGGCGACCGGGCCCTGTCCGGCGTCGGCGTACCGGACGGCGTTGGTCAGCACGGCCCGTACGCCCTGTTCGGCGGCGAGGCCGACGGTACGGGCGGCGAGCCGCAGCGAGCCGGGCCCGGTGCCGGTGCGCCCGTGGTGGACGGCTTCGAGCCGCAGGGCGTCGCCGTACAGCTCGCGCCAGGGGGCGAGGAGGGCGGCAGCCAGGCCGGGGCGGCCGGCGGACAGGGCCCGGCCCACGTCGGAGGCGGGGCCGAGCAGCACGACGAGCCCTTCGGCGGGCAGCGCGGACCGGTCGGCCAGGGGCCGGCCACCCTCGGGAACGGCGGCGTGGGCGGCGGTGACCAGCCGGCACAGGGCGGCCCAGCCACGGGCGCCGTCGCGGGCGAGGAAGGTCGCACGGGGTGCGGATTCATCGACAAAGGCACCGCCGCGCACCGGGTTCCGGGGCCGGGGCGCGGCCCTGGCCTCCCCGGCCACCGAACCCACCGCGAGGTCCACCCCGAACAGCGGGCGCACCCCTTCCCGGGCGCAGGCACGGGCGAACCGGACCGCGCCGGCCAGGGTGTCCCGGTCGGTCAGGGCGAGGGCGTCCATGCCCCGCTCGGCGGCGCGTGCGGCCAGCCGCTCCGGGTGCGACGCCCCGTACCGCAGGGAGAACCCGGAGGCGGTATGCAGATGCGTGAACCCTGGCACCTGCACCTCCTGGACCGATTCGTACGCGCTACCCACCCCCTCGCTCTCCACCATAAACCAAATTTCGAACACACGTACGATACCCGGAGCCGTCCGTTCCTCCCCCGGTCCGCGCCTCCCCCTCCGCCGTTCGGCCGCGCCCCGACTGCGCGGGCGGCGGGCACCCCGGAGCGTGGGGGCATGACTTTCGCCGCCGAGGTGAGGAAGGCCGTCACTCCACGGGCCGCTCTGCTCGTCATCGGGGTGCTGGCGCTCCAGCTGCTGTTCATCGCGTCCTACATCGGAGCCCTGCACAACCCGAAGCCGACGGACGTCCCCTTCGGCGTCGTCGCGCCCCGGCAGGTGTCCGCCTCCCTCGTCACCGAGCTGGACGAACTGCCCGGCGGCCCGCTCGACCCCCGCGCGGTCGCCGACGAGGCCACCGCACGCCGGCAGATCCTCGACCGGAAGCTCGACGGCGCCCTGATCGTCTCGCCCCGGGGCAACCGGGACACCCTGCTGGTCGCCTCCGGCGGGGGCACCGTCCTGGCCAACTCCCTGACGAAGATCATCAAGGAGGCCGAGGCATCCCGGGAGCGCACCGTGCGCGCCGTGGACGTGGCCCCGGCCTCGCCCCGGGACTTCGACGGGCTGTCCTCGTTCTACCTGGCCGTGGGCTGGTGCGTCGGCGGCTACCTGTGCGCCTCGATCCTGGCCATCAGCGCGGGCAGCCGCCCGGCCAACCGGCAGCGCGCGCTGATCCGGACCGGGGTCATGGCCCTGTACGCGATCGCGGGCGGCATCGGCGGCGCGGTCATCATCGGCCCGATCCTCGACGCCCTGCCCGGCAGCTTCTGGGGGATGTCCGGCCTGGGCGCGCTCACCGTCTTCGCGGTCGGCATGATCACCCTCGCTCTGGAGGCCCTCACCGGCATCGTCGGCATCGGCCTGGCCGTCCTGATCGTGGTCATCGCGGGCAACCCGAGCGCGGGCGGCGCCTTCCCGCTCCCGATGCTCCCGGACTTCTGGCGCGCGATCGGCCCGGCCCTGCCCCCGGGCGCCTCGACCTGGACGGCGCGCTCGATCGCGTACTTCCGCGGCAACGCGGTGACCGGCCCGCTCCTGGTGCTGTCCGCCTGGGCGGTGGCGGGCACGCTCATCACCCTCCTGACAGCCCTGCGCAAGAAGCCGGACCCCCGCTAGTCCGCCCCGGGCCTACCATCGGCCCCTATGATCACACTGGCCGTCACCGTCGGGCTCGCGTTCGCCGGCTTCGTCATCACCTATCTCAACGGGCTGCGCCTCGCACAGCGCCAGGAACGCCTCGCCCGGGTGAACCGCCAGCTCAGCGACCTCTACGGCCCCCTGTTCGCCCCCACCGAGGCCAACAGCCGCATCTTCGCCGCGTTCCTGGAGCGCAACGCCCGCGCCGACGGCAGGTCGCCCTTCGCCCATGAGACGCCGCCCACGGACGAGGAGCTGGCCGAGTGGCGGCTGTGGGTGACGACCGTCTTCCTGCCGAACATCCGGGCCATGCGCGATCTCGTCCTCGGCCACGCCGACCTCCTGCGCGAGCCGGTGATGCCGCCGCTCCTGCTCCAGCTGTGCGCCCATGTCTCGGGGTACGAGATCACGGCCGCCCGCTGGGCGCAGGGCGGTTACGAGCACCATCTCTCGGTGGTGCCGTTCCCCGCCCAGGAGGTGGCCGTGTACGCGCGCAGGGGCTTCTCCGAAGTCAACTTGACCCGGTCCTGAAGGGCCGGGTTTGGAGGTAGCGCCCGACTGGCTGCCGGGTTGGCTCCTCCGTCCAGTCATCCCTTATGGGGTGGCAGGGACGCGTGACTCACGCCCCGCGGTCCACACGGCCTCGCCCTTGCGGGCGAGGTTGTGGGACGCGTTGTCGTCCGCGTTGGCCAGGAACCCGCAGGCCCGGCACGCGAACGTCGCTTGACCGACACGGTTCTTCCGGTCGATGTGACCGCACTCGGAGCACTGCCGGCTGGTGTGGGCCGGATCGACGTACACCAGCGGCACCCCGGCCCGGCGTGCCTTGTACTCCACGAAGGAGGCAAGCTGGTGGAAGCTCCACGAGTGCAGAGATGACCGCTGGTCCTTGCGGAGCCGTACCCGGCTGCGGATGCCCGTCAATTCTTCGAGGGCGATACCGGCGCCGGTGCGTTCAGCGGTGGTGACGATCTTCTTCGAGACGATGTGGTTGACGTTGGCGGTATGCCGGGCTTCCTTCCGCGAACGCTTCTTCAGGAGACGCTTCGCGGACTTGGTGCCCTTGGCCTGCAACGTGCGCCGCAGGTCGAGCTGTCGCTTGCGGTGCCGCTTCAGGCCCCGGCCGGCGGCCCGGTACCCGGTCGATGTGGTGGCGATGTTGACGATGCCGAGGTCGACGCCGACGAACCCGTCCGGCTCGTACACCTCGGGCTCGGGGATGTCGCAGACGGCGACGAGGTAGAACACGCCGTCGCGTTCGATCAGGTCCGACTCGCCCTTGCGGTGCTCGCGCAGCATCTTCAACGCGTCCGGCGAGCAGGCGAACCGCACGCCCTTGAGACGTCCGGCCACCGTCCAGACCGACACCGTTGCGGCGTCGTGCTGCCAGGACAGGCAACGATCGTCATACGGCTGCGCGGCCCCGGGCCGGAACGTGACCGGCTTCGACTCCGCCTTGATCCGCCGCTTCGAACCCGGCTTTCCCAGGTTCCCCGCCTTGATGTTCGCCTTCAACGTGGTGTAGGCATCACACGTCTTCTTGATGACGTGCTGGGCGGCCTGTGCCCCCAGCCCCCGGGCCTTCAACTCGGTGTAGGTGTGCTTGCGCAGCTCGTACTCACGCGGCACACCATGATCGAACGCCACCGCCGACACCCAGCAGGCGGCCTCGTTGACCGTGCGCAGGGTGGAGCGCAGCGCGGCGGCCTGACCGGCCTCCGGCATCAGCTTCACCTGAGTCACGAGCTTCACAGCCATGATCGTAGCGTCGACCTATGTCACCTCGCTGGGAGCCAAACCCCAACATTCACAGGGGCAGAACCGTCGCCCACACCCTCCACGCCCACTTGGTCTTCACGCCCAAGTACCGGCGTGGCCCCCTCACTGACGCAATCCTCACGCGCTGCGAGGAGATCATGCGCGCGGTATGCGCGGACTTCGAGACCGACCTGGCCGAGTTCAACGGCGAACGCGACCACGTACACCTCCTGGTGCACCATCCGCCGAAGGTCGCCCTGTCACGACTGGTCGGCTCCCTCAAGAGCGTCTCCGCCCGCCGGCTCCGGCAAGAGTTCCCCGACCACATCCGGAAATACCTGTGGGGCGCACACTTCCGGTCCCCGTCCTACTTCGCGGCATCCTGCGGCGGAGCACCACTCAGCATCATCAAGGACTACATCCAGCAGCAGAAACATCCGCTCCAGATCTGGACTCCGAGTCGGAGCAGTCCAGAGAAGCGATCCCTCCCAGGCCCGAAGGCCCGGGGTTCCTCGCTAGATCCCGCTGAAGAAGGAGCAGGCCGCCTCCCCGGCCGACACCGCACCGGCTGATCAGCCCACCGACCCGCGCCACCGGTCGCGCTGCCGGCGGGTCCACCGGGTGCCCCGGTGGCGGGGGCCCAGTACGCGTTCCATGTCGGCCGACAGCCGTTCGTACGCGTCGAGGGCGCCCGCCGCGTCACCGGCCCGCGCCCGCAGGCCGGCCAGGGTCAGCCGGGTCAGCAGGACGACGTGGTGGTCCGCGCCGCGCAGCCGCGTCCGCTCCCGCAGCAGCCGCTCGTACGCCTCCACGGCACCGGCCTCGTCCCCCTGGTGCCGACGCACCTGGGCCAGATGCCACAGGGCGGCCACATCGGGCGGTTCCTTCCGCACGACCACCGCCTCCGGGAGCCGCCCCTCCAGCTCGTCCCACCGCAGCACGGGCGGCACCCACCCCTCCCGCTCCCGCCAGTACGCCCGGTTGCGGCGCGCCCACGCGGCGCGGGCGGGGTCCTCGCCCGGCAGCAGCAGCCCGTACGCGTCCGCCGCGCCTGTCGCGTCACCGGCCTCCGTCCGCACCTGGGCCAGGAGCAGCCGGGTGTCCAGGACCAGCGGATGGTCCGCGCCCCAGGCCGCGGTCCGCAGCTCGACCAGCCGTTCGTAGGACGCGACGGCGACCGGGTCCCCGCTCTCCCTGCGCCGGGCGGCGGTGTACCGCAGTTCGCGGGCCTCGCCCCTCTCCTCGCCCAGCAGCCGGTCCCGGCCGGTCAGCAGCCGGCCCGGATGGCACTTCAGATCCCTGCGGACGGCGCGGGTGTCCCCGAGGACGCCCACTCCGATCGCCACCCAGCGCGTCCACTTCCTGTCCATGCTTGCCCCCGTCTCCGCACCCGTACGTCCACCGTACCCAGACAACCCCCGGCCCTGGGCGCCGTCGCGTCCGGGGCCGGGGGTCAGAGGCTTCCGTTGCGGAAGCCGGTCGTTATCCTTCAACCAACTCACAGGTTTGCAACGCACCTTGACAGAGCCTTTGGTGTCGGCGACATGTTAAGCGCCAGGGCCGGGCCGCTCACCACACCGCGCTCATCGAAGGAATGTCGGCTCACGTTTTGACCGTGACGAAGCCCCGCTGCCCCGGAACTCGGGTTCCGGCGGGCGGCGGGGTTTCGGCGTACTCAGAAACTCGCGGTGCGGTCGAAGCCTGTGACCTTCAGCTTGACGCCGTTCACAGTTTTGAGCGTTGTGGGGAACTCGCCTTTGGCCGTTTGGCCGGGCTGCACGTCGGTTTCCATCTGGGTCCCGTTCTCCAGCCGGGTACCGTCCGCGCTGACAACCTCCCAGTCCCATGAGTAATTGGACTTCTCGCTGCTGTTGTTCTTGATCGTCCACACGAGCCAGATGTTGGTGATCCCGGCCGATGAGCGGTCGTCGAGTTGGAAATCGACGAGGTCCGCCCGCTCGTCCTGAGACTTCTTCGTCGTTTCGGTTGAGGCACTGGCCGCCTCGCTCGGTGCGTCCGTGACGCTGTCGTCGGAGCCGCCGCTCAGCGCAATTACCATGACAATCACGCCGATGACGACAGCTGCGACCAGCGCGCCACCGCATCCCCACAGACAGCCGCGACTCCGTCGGCTCTTCCGCGGCGGTTCGTACGGAGGCGGACCGCCGTCCGGCTCTCCCCACCGAGGACCGTTTTCAGGCTGTTCATTGGATGGCATGGTCCGCCTCCTCCGCATACGGGTGTCGCCACGCTAGGGAAGTCGGGAGGAGCACCGCGAGCCGGGAGAAGCCATTCGGGTGATGGCCCCGGTGACCGGACAGGCTTTCTCCTTGACCACCAGCGGCGCGAGGCAAAGCCCCCGGACCTGAGCAATGGCCAGCGGCACGACGGCGGCGGCCGCGATGATCAGGGCGCCCACCGCCAGCGTCGTGCGAAGCCCGAACACCTGAGAGGCGGGGCCCGCCAGGAGGTATCCGATGGGCACGGGAAGGATCTGCCCGAGCGTTGAGTAGGACAGGGTCCGGCCCAGCCGGTCCGCCGGAATCCTCTCCTGCACCAACGAGGCCCACACGGTCATGCTCACCGCCAGCCCCGAGCCCGCCAACGCCGTGGCGGCCGCGAGGACGGGCAGCGGTACGGCCGCCGCCATCGCGCCCAGCGGCACCGCCATGGAACCGGTTCCCGCACAGACCACGACCCCGACCCGACGCGGCTTCCACATCAGGGCGAGCGCCGCCCCGGCCACCAGCCCCGCGGTGAAGCCGGAGACCACCACGCCCCACGGGGCGGCGCCGCCGAGCACCCGCTGTCCGTACACCGGGCCCAGGAGCTGGTAGCCGACCAGCCACACAGGAACGATCACGGCGGCTTGGCAGACCATCACCCACAACCAGCGGCGGGAGCGGAAGTCATCCCAGCCCTCGCGCAGGTCGGCGGTGAAGCCGGTCCGGACCTTCACGTTCTTGGCCTTGAGGCTGATCCGGGAAAAGAGCAGGGCCGAGGCAGCGAACGTGAGAGCGTCCCAGCCGAGGGCCCAGCCAGGGCCGACCACGGCGACCAGGACGCCGCCCAGGGCGGGCCCCGCCACCTTCATGAGCTGCACTGATCTTCGTGGAGTCCCTGAAGCCTGGGTTACGCTTCCAGGCGTAAGGAGAACCACGAGCTGTGCCAGCACCACGCAAATACCCCGATGAACTCCGTGAGCGCGCCGTCCGCGAGGTCCGCTCCACCGGCCGCCCGGTCGCTCACGTGGCCCGCGACCTCGGCATCCACAAGGAAGCCCTGCGGTCCTGGGTCCGCCAGGCCGAGGCAGACGCCGGAGAGCGCGACGACCGCCTCACCACCGCCGAACGCGACGAGCTGAAGGAACTGCGCAAGGAGAACGCCGAGTTGAGGCGGGCCAACGAGATCCTCAAGGCCGCCTCTGTGTTTTTTGCCCAGGAGATCGACCGTCCCCGGACGAGGCCGAGCAGGTGATCGACCACTTGCGCGAGAAGGACCTCGGGGTCGATCCCGTATGCCGGGTGCTTCAGCTGTCGCCGTCGACGTACTTCGCGCGCAAGAAGCGGCCGAAGTCGGCCCGCCGCCTGCGCGACGAGGAACTGATCCCGCTGGTCACAGCCGTATGGGAGGACTCCGGACGCACCTACGGCGCACGCCGCGTCACCCGCGCTCTGGCCCGCGCCGGCCACCCGGTCGCGCGGTGCACGGTCGAGCGGCTCATGCGCGAGCTCGGCATCGAGGGCGTCACCCGCGGGCAGCGCCGCCGCACCACGATCCCGGAGCCGGCCGCCCCGCGCCCGCCGGACCTGGTCAACCGCCGCTTCGAGGCGAGCCGCCCGAACCAGCTGTGGCTGGCCGACCTGACCTACATCCGCACCTGGTCGGGCTGGGTCTACGTCGCCTTCGTCCTGGACGCGTACTCCCGGCGGATCGTGGGCTGGCAGGCCGCCACCCATATGCGCACCGACCTCCCGCTGGACGCGCTGGAGATGGCCCTGTGGCGGCAGAAGATCAAGAAGGACGCCGACCTCATCCATCACAGCGACAGGGGGTCGCAATACGTGTCCATTCGCTATACGGAGCGTCTCGCCGAGGTCGGTGCCTCGGCGTCGGTCGGGTCCGTCGCGGACAGCTACGACAATGCGATGGCCGAGGCCCTGAACGGCACCTTCAAGGCCGAACTGATCGAGCATCAGGGGCCGTGGCGGGACTATGACGAGGTCGAGCGGGCCGTCTTCCAGTGGGTCGCGTGGTACAACGGTGAACGACTCCACTCCGCCCTCGGCTACGTGCCACCAGATGAGTTCGAGCAGGATTACTGGGCGAGACTGGAGCAAGTCCCGCAGACCGCTTGATCACACGATCGCGGACTCCACGAAAGTCGGGGCAGCTCATCACGGTGTTCTGCCCGATCTTCAGCAGGGCATTGGCCGCGTGCCGGAGTTCGGCCGGAACGACCTCCACGACGATGCCGCCGGCCGCCGGGGTGAAGAAGGCCCCCGCCGCCCCGCAGACGGCCGACATCGCCACCAGGTGCCAGACCCGGGCCGTACCCGAGAGGAGCAGGAGCACCGCAGCCGCCTCCGCGGCCGCGCAGACGATGTTGGACCACACCATGACTCGGTGTCGGGGCAGCCGGTCCGCGACGACGCCGCCAACGAGCAGCAGCAGGATCTGTGGTACGACGCTCGCCGCGAGGACCGCGCCCAGCGCCCCCGGCCCGCCACCAATCTTGAGCACCGCGAAGGCGAGCCCAATGGGCGCCACAGCCGATCCGGTCCAGGAGAGCAGGCGGGCGGCGAAGTGCAGCCGGTACGGTCTGATCGTCAAGGGGGCGCCTGCCTCCCGGACCCGGGCCGCCCAGCTGATACGGGGGACGGGCCCTGCTGGATTCCGGTCGTGCAGCCGCGCCTTACGCAAGATCCAACTCCACCCAGAGAACACGAAATCCCGGCGGTCAGGTGCCGCCGGGAAGGTCACCCCGACTCTAGAGCACCCCGAAGATCGTCTGTCTCGGACGCACCAACAGGCGCCCTTGGACTTAACCGTGAAGACTCAGTGCGTTGCGGGGTGCCGGGCCGGCTTCGAGGACCGGCGCGCCGTCCCGCTCCCGCCAGCGCTCCCAGTCCCGCGCCGCCTGCTGTTGTGCGTGCGTACTCATGGCCCCACCGTTCCACATGGGACCGGCTCCGCCTCAGCAGTCGCAGCCGCAGTCGCAGCAATTGCAGCAATCCCCACAGCTGCTGCACGCGTCGCAGCCGTCGCAGCAGTCCCCGCAGTCGCACTGACTGCACAGCCCCTCGCGCCGCTGGCGGGTCCAGGGGTCCTCGAAGGTGCCGCAGCACATCTGGCAGGTGCAGGCGAGCCCGGCCCACACCAGGCAGCCCATGACGAGCCCGCGCCGGTCGCGCGGCGGCTCGGGCGGCCGGGGCCCGGCGGGCCCGCCCGGTCCGGTGGGGGTGTACGGGTTGCCCGGCGGCGGCCCGAAGGAGCCCGCGGGCCCGGTTCCTGACGGTGCGCCGGGCCCGGCGGCCGCTTCGTCGGCCCGGTGCGAGCAGACGTCCGTGGCGAAGGCCCGGTCCACCGAGCGCCGCAGTTCATGGGCCAGCAGGACGTGTGCGAGGCGGTCGTCGGTGAACTCCGCGTCGCGCAGCGCCAGCCGTACGCCCCGCAGCGCGTCGTCGCACAGCCGCCGGGCCTCGGCGCGCGAGGTGCCGGTCGCGGTGAGCGGGTTCCAGGCGCCCGACGCGGCGTCGGCCTCCTGGTCCTCCACCGCGTCCAGCAGATGCGCGAGGCGTCCGAAGAGGCGTCCGGCCTCGGCGAGCGGTTCGGCGTTGTGCGGCTTGCCCGCGAGGACGGCGGTGTGCGCGAAGGCCGCGGCGGTGGCGGTCTCGGTGGGCTCGGTGACCGTCAGCAGCGGGGTGCCGGGGCCGGCCAGCAGCTCGATGCCGGTCTGGCGGTCCACGGCGTCCACGAGGACCGCGGTGTCGAAGCCGAGCCGCGCACCGGTGCGGGCCCCGGCCCGGTCCCAGCTCGCCGCCACCCGGCGGGCCGCCGCGGCGACCGGGCGGCGGGCCAACAGGCCGTCCCGGTCGGCGACGTGGTCCCGGACCTTCGCCGAGGCCAGCACCAGCGAGACGGCCGCCGCCAGCCGGGCGCCCTCGCCGCGCGCGACGGGCGCGGTGCGCATCGAACGCAGCGGGCAGGGCCCGGCGGTGCGGCGCTGTCCGGGCGTGCGTTCGACCTGAGCCTCCGTCAGCACCGAGACGATCAGGCCGTCGTAATTGGTGACGATCCGGGCGAACTGCCCGTGGTCGGAGCGGAGCGCCAGGCAGAGCCCGCACAGATGCGCCATCCACTCGGTCCTGAGCCCCTCGGAGAGGCGATGCGTACAGGGCCTGACTATTCCGAACACGGTCTTCCCCCCGGAGTTTCGTTCATGTGTGCGCCGCACTCGGGCGCGAGCGCGACGGCATCGTACCGAGCGGACCGTTCACCCGTACGTCCCCCATGTCACCCGTACGGCCCGGAGCATCATATTTTCTTTCTTCACCCCCCTTTACCTGTACGAATCCTGACGAATCGCCACATCCTCTGCACCAGTACCGTCACGAATGTCCTGCGCGCCGCCTATCCCCTTGGCGCGCGATCCGCATCATGGACGACCATAGGGATACGAAAGAGATGCGGAACACCAAGGAACCGCGGTGAGAGGAGGCGTCCATGGGATCGGTGCGCAAGGCGAGCGCCTGGCTGGGCCTCGTCGAGGACAACGACGAGCGGTACTACGACGACGACGAATACGCCGAGGGTGCGCGGACCGGCACCGGCCAGGCCTGGGTGACCGATCCGCGCGTGCGGGTGGCCTCCGAGGCGGCCCAGGAGACCGGCCGCCGGATCGCCACGGTGACCCCGGACAGCTTCCGGGACGCCCGCAGCATCGGCGAGCTGTTCCGGGACGGCGTCCCGGTGATCATGAACCTCACGTCCATGGACTCCGCCGACGCCAAGCGCGTGGTGGACTTCGCCGCCGGGCTGATCTTCGGACTGCGCGGGTCGATCGACCGCGTGGCCACCCGGGTCTTCCTGCTGACTCCCGCCGACACCCAGGTGCTGAACGGCGAAGCCGCCGGCCGCCCGGCCGACGGCTTCTTCAACCAGAGCTGACCGCCCTCCGGGCGCTCATCGGAACGCGTCCAGACCGGTGAGCGCCTTCCCCAGGACCAGCTGGTGCATCTCCACGGTGCCCTCGTAGGTGAGCACCGACTCCAGGTTGGTCGCGTGCCGCATCACCGGGTACTCCAGCGAGATCCCGTTGGCGCCGAGGATCGTGCGCGAGGTGCGGCAGATCTCGATGGCCTCCCGTACGTTGTTCAGCTTCCCGAAACTGACCTGCTCCGGACGCAGCCGCCCCGCGTCCATCCGCCGGCCCAGGTGGTGGGCGAGCAGGATTCCCTTGTGCAGCTCGACCGCCATGTCGGCGAGCTTGGCCTGGGTGAGCTGGAAGCCGCCGATGGGCCTGCCGAACTGCTCCCGGCTCCGCGCGTACGCCACGGCCGCCTCGAAGCTCGACCGGGCCGCGCCCATGGCGCCCCAGACGATGCCGTAGCGGGCATGGCTCAGACAGCTGAGCGGGCCGCGCAGCCCGGTGACGCCCGGCAGGACGGCGTCGGCGGGCAGCCGTACCTCGTCCAGGATCAGTTCGCTGGTGACCGAGGCGCGCAGCGACCACTTGTGCCGGATCTCGGGCGCGGAGAAGCCCGGCGCGTCCGTCGGCACCAAGAAGCCCCGGATGCCGCTGCCGTCCTGGCTGTCGCCGGTCTGCGCCCAGACGACCGCGACCCCGGCGACCGAACCGTTGGTGATCCACATCTTGCGGCCGCTGAGCACCCAGTCCCCGCCGTCGCGCCTGGCGTACGTGCGCAGGCCGGCCGGGTCCGAGCCGTGGTCCGGTTCGGTGAGGCCGAAGCAGCCGATGGTCTCGCCGGCCGCCATGCCGGGCAGCCACCGCCGCCTCTGCTCCTCGGAGCCGTAGCGGTGGATCGCGTACATGGCGAGGGAGCCCTGTACGGAGACGAGCGAGCGGATGCCGGAGTCGGCCGCCTCCAGCTCCAGGCAGGCCAGCCCGTACTGGACGGCGGTGGCGCCCGCGCAGCCGTACCCCTGGAGCGACATGCCGAGCGCGCCGAGCGCGCCCAGTTCGCGGGTCAGCTCGCGGATGCCGGGCAGCTCGCCGTTCTCGTACCACTCGGCGATGTGCGGCAGGACGCGGTCGGCGGCCCAGGTGCGGACCGTGTCGCGGATCGCGAGGTCCTCGGGGTCCAGCAGGTCGTCGAGGCCGATCGGGTCGTGGGGGTCGAAGGGCGGGAGCTTCGGGGTGGGGGCGGTGGACATGAGGGTGTGCCTCCGGCAGAACGACGGGGAACGGCTACGGGACGGCTGGGAACGGCGACGGGACTACGGGTCGGTTACGAGCAGTCATGGCCAGGCATGGACGGCTCGAAAACTAGCAGCGTTAGTTACGTTGCCGTGCCGACGTTACGACCCGGTGTGCCGCTCGTCCAGAGCCCCCCGCCCCGGCCGGCCGGCGCCGGGCGGGCAGCCGTACCGCCGCGTCCGGGCACTCGACGGCTGCCGCGGGTGCCGGGGCCACCGCGTCCAGGCGCTCCGCGGACTCGCGCGGCTCGCACAGCTTCGGCGCGCACTCCATCAGCCGGGGCAGCCGCAGCGCGGCCAGCGCGCCGAGCAGCAGCAGCCCCGCGCTGACCATCAGCGTGACGTGCAGCCCGTCGATGAAGGCGTCCCGCGCGGTGGCGCGCAGCACAGCGCCGAGGGGGCCGCCCAGTTGCGCGGCCTCCTGGTACGCCTCGCCCAGGGAATGCGAGGCCGCCGCACTCGCGGAGGCGGGGACCCCGGCGGCGGGCAGGCCGGCCAGGCCGGGGGTGTACGCGGCGTTCATCACGCTGCCCAGCAGCGCTATGCCCATCCCGGCGCCCAGCTGGTAGGAGGTCTCCCCGATCGCCGCCGCCCCGCCGGCCCGGTCGGCGGGAGCCTCGCTGAGCATCGACTCGTACGCGCCGAAGAGCGTGGACTGGAGGCCGAAGCCCAGGGCGACGAACGCGACGGCCAGCAGCCAGGCCCGGTCGTGCCGGCCCATCGCGGTCAGCGTGAGCACCGAGGCGGCGGTCAGGACGAACCCCCAGCCGACCATCCGGCGCGGCCCGAGCCGGCGCAGGGTGTGGGAGCCGGTGGCGCCGGCGGCCATCGCGGCGAAGGTGAGCGGGAGCAGTCTGAGGCCGGTCTCCAGGGGGCTGAGGCCGAGGACGAGCTGGAGGTACTGGACGGCGACGAGCTCCAGGCCGACCAGGGCGAGCATGGCGAGGACGATGCAGCCGACCGCGGTCGAGAAGGCGGGCCTGCCGAACATGCCGATGTCGATCAGCGGATGGGTGCGCCGTTTCTGGCGGCGGACGAAGGCGACCAGCAGCGCGGCGCCGAGCAGCAGCGGCACCAGGGTGGCGGCACCGGTCAGCCCCTCCCCCGTACCGGCCCGCTTCACGCCCAGGACCACGCCGAGCACTCCGGCCGCGGCCATCAGCGCGCCGAGCACGTCCCACGGGCCGTCGTCGCTGCCCCGCGACTCGGGGAGCAGCAGCCGGCCGACGGGGAGGATCAGGGCCATCAGCGGGATGTTGATCAGGAAGACCGAGCCCCACCAGAAGTGCTCGACGAGGAATCCGCCGATGACGGGGCCGGTGGCGGCGCCGACCGCGGCGACGGCGGACCAGACGCCGATCGCGACGGCCCGCTCGCGCCGGTCGGGGAAGACCTGGCGCAGGATCGAGAGCGTCGCGGGCATGATCATCGCCCCGCCGACGCCGAGCAGGGCCCGGGCCGCGATGAGCACGCCCGCGCTGCCGGCCAGGGCGGCGACGGCGGACGCGACGCCGAAGAGGGCGTAGCCGATCAGCAGGACGCGGCGGCGGCCGACCCGGTCGCCCAGGGTGCCGAAGAGGATCAGCAGGGAGGCGCAGACCAGCGGGTAGGCGTCCACGATCCAGAGCAGCCCGGCGGCGCTGGGCCGCAGGTCCTCGGTGACGGCGGGGACGGCGACGTGCAGCACGGTGGCGTCGAGCGCGACGAGCAGCAGGCTGAGGCAGAGGACGACGAGGACGACCCAGCGATTGGCACCGTCGGCGGCCGAGCGCAGGCGGATTCGGGCGGTGGTCGTCCCGGACATGCATCTACCTCCCAAAAGGTCCCTCGCACTCGGCGGGCCCATGGGACGCGGTGTCCACCGTCCCTCGGGGGCCCGGCATCGAACGGGCGAGTGATCCGTCAGCGTACGCGAGTTCGGCAGGGCCACACGTGGCCCATCTCATACCGTCCGACCCGGTGAAGTGTGGCGTACGCCACTGCCGCACACCCGTTCGGGTCACCGTCGGGACCTGCGGCGATCCATCGGCGGCCGCCCGGCGGCGCCGCACGGCCGCCCACCCGAAGCCGTACGGTAACCGGACTGCCACCCTCCGTTCCGTTCCGGCGCGCTGTCGATAAACACACTTCGAAGACCCGGAGACAGTGCGGCTATTTCGGTGAATTATCTTTTCGAACAGGCATCGCATAACCCTCGTAAAGAAATACGAGAGTTATTCATGCTCCCTGGAAAAACCCGCCCGGTGAGACGCAGTCCACATCACATCGTCATCACGAACCGCCCGGATCGACCGGGACACTCACTCACTCGCTGTAACGTCGATTGGGTGCGTACCGACATCTTCGCCCGGCTGGACCGGGAGCCGGAACCGCCGAAGATAGAGACACCGCGGATGAGCCGTCACCGCATCGCTCTCTTCGGCGGGACGTTGGCGTTCTATGTGGCCATCGTCGTCGCCGTGCTCATGTCGACCTGGCTGGTGGCCCTGGACTGGAAGGTCATGCTCTTCCGGCCCTACGAGCAGTGGCCCTCGATCCACGCCGCCCTCGACTACTACGTGGTCCTCGGGCAGCGCGGACCCACGGCGGTCATGGTCGCCTGCTGGCTCGGCTGGCGCTCCTGGCGGCAGCACACCCTGCGTCCGCTGCTGACGCTGGGCGCCTCGCTGCTCCTGCTCAACCTGTCGGTGGGTGCGGTCAAGATCGGCCTCGGCCGGCTCGGCCCGCACTACGCGACCAGGATCGGATCGGCCGAGCTCTTCGCCGGCGGCGATATATTTCCCTCGGGTCACACCGCCAACGCCGTGGTGACCTGGGGCATCCTCGCCTACCTGGCCGCCACCCCGAGGGCCAGGCGCTATCTGTCGGCCCTGTCCGCGATCGTCTCGCTCGGCGTCGGCCTCACGACGGTCTACCTCGGTACGCACTGGCTGAGCGACGTGCTCCTCGGCTGGGCGGCCGGCCTGCTCATCCTGCTGGGCCTGCCCTGGGTGGAACCGCTGATCACCCGCGCCGAGAACTGGATCTTCGTCGCCCGCGCCCGGCTGGGCGCACCCGGCAGCAGGCCGCTGCGCCCGGCGCCCGCCGCCGCCCCCGCCGCCGCCCCCGTGGCCGCCCCGGCCGGCCGGCCGGGCACGCCGCAGACCGGGGACGAGCCGGCCGCGCAGAGCCCGGCACACGGTCAGACGGGGCGCCCGCCGACCGCGAGCACCCGCCCGCGCCCCGCGCCCGCCGTCCACGCGGTGCGCTCGGAGCGGTCCCCGGTCACCCCGGCCGGCAGCCGCCGCCCGCCGCACGCGGACCGCGCCTCGCGCGGGGGTACGGCTCCGGCCCGCCCGGTCGCCGGCGGCTGACGCCCCTTCCGTACCGCCCCCAGGGCCCCGGCCGCGACGGCCGGGGCCCTTCGCGCGTCCGGCGGGCCCGCGGGCGGTCAGCCGGTCCAGCAGCGCCGGACGACGCCGCCGTCGACCTCGAAGTTGATCCGGCCCGCCTGGAACTCCATCGTGACGAACGTGCCCGGCGCGAGGGACCGGACGGTGGTCCAGCCGTGCTCCCGGGCCCGCCGCTCGGCGGTCTCCGCGGCGAGGCCCACATACGCGCCGGTGGCGTCGTCGGGCTGGGCGGGAGGGGTCGGTATGGGTGCCATACCTTCACCGTAGGCGGCCGGGGGCGGAGGCGGTAGCCGGGGCCTCACGGGGCCGCACGGCACCTTCACGTCCCTCACCGGTCACGCTTGTGTCACAGGATCACGACATGTGTTCCCCTCGGGCTCCTTCACTCGAACGAGCGATTCACAACCGGACGCACAGTAATCGCACAGGCCGGTGAACGATCATCGGACCGGTAGGCCCGGGGCGCGGAAACCGGGCGGAAACCGGGTCGATTTCCGCCTCCCGGCGCAGTTGAATTCCGCACGGAAAGCACGCCGCAAAGGCGGGCTTCGCCGGTATTTAACCTTTCCTTATTGTGCCCTTGTCCGAAAGGGCCGCCGGAGCCGCCTCCGGGAGGGCCCGGACACGCGCCGGCGACCGTATAGCGGACATCCCGCTCCCCCGCATTCCGACCCTGCGCGGGCGGCCCGTCGCGCCCCCGTCGCGCCCCCGTCGCGCCCCCGCCGCCCCCCGCCGCCCCGCGCCGCCCGCGCGCTCCGCACGCCCCCCGGCCCGATTCCGTACGCCTTCCGGCGTGACCCCGGCAGCGGATCGCCCGTTGTCATCACTGAGCCGGGAACCGCCCGGCGCACGTACCGAGTTCGAGGAGCCACCCGTGCCGCGCATGCTCGATGTCAGCGAGGACGTACGCGCCGAGATCGGCGACGCCGAAGCCGACCGGCTGCTCGTCGGCGACAACGCCCCCGGCAGCTACGACTGCACCTCCTGCCGCACCCCCGGCGACTCCGAGCAGGAGCGCACCAGCACGGTGCTGTTCGTCGGCGACGAGACCGCCGTGCTCGCCTTCGCGCACGCCAGCTGCATCCCCTCCCAGGTCGTCCAGGTCGCCGAGGAGCAGCTCCAGGGCGCCGTCCGCAGCATCACCGGCGGCGACGGGGGCGAACCGGAGCGGGTCGTGCCCGAACAGGCCGTCCTCGGCATCACCAGCGGCCTCGTCCTGATCGACGACGAGCTGCACCCGGCCCTGGTCGTGGAGCCGACCGGCGCCATCGCCCGCCCCGGCACGGACGGCCGGGACGGTGACCAGTTCCTCCAGCTGCTCCTGGAGCAGGGCTTCCAGCCGGTCCACCGCATGGAGCAGGTGCCCGAGGTGCTGCACGGCTGGTCGATCCTGCTCGCCATGGGCCAGCTGCACGCCGTGCTCCAGCCGGGCACGGGGGGCGGCTCCCCGGTCGCCTGGTGGCAGGCGCACGCGCCGCTCCAGGTCACCGAGGGCTGGCGGACGGCCGTCAACAAGTCGCAGACCGTCCTCGTCTACGCCGCCCCGGCGGGCTCCATCGGCCAGCAACCCCGCGAGGACCTGCTGCGCGACGCGCTGGAGAAGGCGTCGGCAGCCGGGCTCCTGGTCGCCGCCGCCATGCCGCTGGCCGGGACCTGACCGTGCCGGCGCTCCCGCGCCGCCGGCGAACAGGTGTCTTCCCGACGGGTGTTTCTCCGGCGGGCCCGCATCCGACGACCGACGAGGTCGTTGGCCCTTACGTGCACTCATACGACCCCTCCCACCAGCGCCAGGGCCCCATCCCCGCCATGCGTCCCTCGCAGGAACCCTCGGGCGGCCCGTCCCACACCCCGATCTACGACGCGCTGTACTCCGAGTACCGCCGCTCGTTCCGGGCGCTGCCGGGAGACCGGACCGGGGAGGAGAATCTGGGCCTCCAGGCCCTCGGCACCGGTCTGCCCGGCTCGCGCGCCCCGATGCGCGGCCTCGGCGGCTGGCAGCGGGTGGGACGGCACGCCGGGCACGCCCGGCCCGCGGCGCTGCCGCCCGGCTCGCGGGACGCCTGACCGCGGGGACCGGCGCAGGCCCCGGGACACGGCGCAGCCCCGGACCGCACGCGCGCCGTGCGGTCCGGGGCTGCGCCGTGCGCGTACCCCTGGGGGCTACTTCTTGCGGCCGCGCTTCTCGCGGACCCGCACCGAGATGTGGATCGGGGTGCCCTCGAAACCGAACTCCTCGCGCAGCCGGCGCTCGACGAACCGCCGGTAGCCGTGCTCCAGGAAGCCGGAGGCGAAGAGGACGAAGCGCGGCGGCTTGGTGCCCGCCTGGGTGCCGAACAGGATGCGGGGCTGCTTGCCGCCCCGGACCGGGTGCGGGTGGGCGGCGACGATCTCACCGAGGAAGGCGTTGAGGCGGCCGGTCGGGACGCGGGTCTCCCAGCCCTCCAGCGCGGTCTCGATCGCGGGGACCAGCTTCTCCATGTGGCGGCCGGTGCGGGCGGAGACGTTGACCCGGGGGGCCCAGGCGACCTGCGCCAGCTCCGTCTCGATCTCCCGCTCCAGGTAGTAGCGGCGCTCCTCGTCCAGCGTGTCCCACTTGTTGAAGGCGAGCACGACGGCGCGGCCCGCTTCCACGGCCATGGTGACGATGCGCTGGTCCTGGACGCTGATCGTCTCGCTGGAGTCGATCAGGATGACCGCGACCTCGGCCTTCTCCAGGGCGGCGGCGGTGCGCAGCGAGGCATAGTAGTCCGCGCCCTCCTGGAGGTGGACCCGGCGGCGGATGCCGGCCGTGTCGATGAACTTCCAGGTGACGCCGCCGAGCTCGATCAGCTCGTCCACCGGGTCGCGGGTGGTGCCGGCCAGCTCGTTGACGACGACGCGCTCCTCGTTGGCCACCTTGTTCAGCAGCGAGGACTTGCCGACGTTGGGGCGGCCGATGAGCGCGATGCGGCGCGGGCCGCCGGTGGCGGTGCCGAAGGACTGCGGCGGGGCCTCGGGCAGCGCCTCCAGGACGGCGTCCAGCATGTCGCCGGTGCCGCGGCCGTGCAGCGAGGAGACCGGGTGGGGCTCGCCGAGGCCGAGCGACCACAGAGCGGTGGCGTCCGCCTCGCCGCTCTGGCCGTCCACCTTGTTGGCACAGAGCACGACGGGCTTGCCGGCCCGGCGCAGCAGCTTGACGACGGCCTCGTCGGTGTCGGTGGCGCCGACGGTGGAGTCCACCACGAAGACGACCGCGTCGGCCGTCTCGATGGCGTACTCCGCCTGGGCGGCGACGGAGGCGTCCAGGCCGAGGACGTCCTGCTCCCAGCCGCCGGTGTCGACGACCTTGAAGCGGCGGCCCGCCCACTCCGCCTCGTAGGTGACGCGGTCGCGGGTGACGCCCGGCTTGTCCTGCACGACGGCCTCGCGGCGGCCGATGATCCGGTTCACCAGGGTCGACTTGCCGACGTTGGGGCGACCGACGACGGCGAGGACGGGCAGCGGTCCGTGACCGGCCTCGTCCAGCGCGCCCTCGACCTCTTCCGGGTCGAACCCCTCCTGCGCGGCGAGCTCCATGAACTCCGCGTACTCGGCATCGCCAAGCTCTCCGTGCTCGTGGTCCGAGCCGCCGGAGTGAATCTGGTCGTTCATGAAGTCCGTTCCTCTTTGCATCATCATCGATGGACCGCGCAGCGCGCGGTCCACTACTCAAGTCTTACTCGGTGCGCCCGGTGAGGCGCCCGGCGTGCTCCAGGTGGCCGGTCAGCCGGTCCTGGATGCGCAGCGTGGCCTCGTCCAGCGCCTTGCGCGTACGTCTGCCACTGCCGCCCACCCGTCGCCCGCCACCACCCTCGCGGGAGCTTCGCGCCCCTTCCTGGGCTTCGAAGGGTGCTCCGAAGACGATGTCGACGCGGCTGCGCAGCGGCGGCAGTGCCGATATCAACCTGCCGCGGCGCTCGGTGCTTCCCAGGACGGCCACGGGCACGATCGGCGCCCCGCCGCGCAGCGCGAAGTACGCGAGTCCGGCGCGCAGCGAGGCGAAGTCTCCGTCGCCCCTGGTGCCCTCGGGGAATATCCCGAGCACCCCGCCGCTCTCCAGCACGCCGAGCGCGCGGGTGATGGCGGTGCGGTCGGCGGTCGTGCGGTCCACCTCGATCTGGCCGATTCCGTGCAGGAACGGGTCCAGGGGGCCGACGAACGCCTCTTTCTTGATCAGGAAGTGGACGGGCCGGGGCGCGGTGCCCATCAGCATCGGCCCGTCGATGTTGTGCGAGTGGTTCACCGCGAGTATGACGGGTCCGGCGGCGGGTACCCGCCAGGCGCCGAGGACACGGGGCTTGAAGAGCCCGTACATCAGCCCGATCCCGATGCCGCGCCCGACCGCCGCACCGCGCGGCGAGGGCGCGCCCGTGGCGTCGGTCACTTCGCGGCCCGCGTCTCCCCGACGAGGGTGACGACACACTCGATGACCTGCTGGAGCGTCAGCTCGGTGGTGTCCACCTCGACGGCGTCGTCCGCCTTGGCGAGCGGCGAGGTCTTGCGGCCGGAGTCCGCGGCGTCCCGCTTGATCAGCGCCTCCTTGGTGGCGGCGAGATCGGAGCCCTTGACCTCGCCGCTGCGGCGGGCTGCGCGGGCCTCCGGCGACGCGGTGAGGAAGATCTTGAGGTCGGCGTCGGGCAGCACGGTGGTGCCGATGTCGCGGCCCTCGACCACGATGCCCTTCTCCGCGCCGGCGGCGATGGCGCGCTGGAGCTCGGTGATCCGGGTGCGCACCTCGGGGACGGCGCTGACGGCGCTGACCTTGGAGGTGACCTCCTGGGTGCGGATCGGGCCGGAGGCGTCCTCGCCGTCGACGGTGATGGTGGGGGCGGCGGGGTCGGTGCCGGAGACGATGACCGGCTTTCCGGCGGCGGTCGCGATCTGGGCCGCGTCCTGCACGTCGACGCCGTTGTTCAGCATCCACCAGGTGATGGCGCGGTACTGGGCGCCGGTGTCCAGGTAGCTGAGGCCGAGCTGGGCGGCGACGGCCTTGGAGGTGCTGGACTTGCCGGTGCCGGAGGGGCCGTCGATGGCGACGACCACGGCGGCCGGGGCGGTCCGGACGGCGGCGCTTACGGTTTCCACGGTGGTGGACACCTTCCTGGTGCTCGGGCGGGCTGGGCGGGACGCGTGAACCCGCCCCGCACAAGGTTACCGAGTGCCGGGACGGGTCCGACCACCCCTGTGGACAACCGTGCGACCGGGGTGCGGCGCGGCGGGGGCGGCGACGCGGGGCTACTGCCGGAGCGACCAGCCCCGCTCGCGCAGTGCGGCGGCCAGGGCCGGGGCGGCGCTGGGTTCGACCATGAGCTGGACGAGCCCGGCCTGCTGGCCGGTGGCGTGCTCGATGCGCACGTCCTCGATGTTGATGCCGGACCTGCCCGCGTCGGCGAAGATCCCGGCCAGCTCGCCGGGCCGGTCGCTGATGAGGACGGCCACGACCTCGTAGGAGGCGGGGGCGGCGCCGTGCTTGCCGGGCACCCGGACGCGTCCGGCGTTGCCCCGGCTCAGGACGGAGCGGATGCCCTCGGTGCCGGCGCGCCGCTCGTCCTCGTCGGCGGACTGGAGCCCGCGCAGCGCGGTGACGGTCTCCGTCAGGTCGGCGGCCACCCCGGCGAGGACGTCGGCGACCGGGCCCGGATTGGCGGCCAGGATCTCCACCCACATCCTCGGGTCGGAGGCCGCGATCCGGGTCACGTCCCTGATCCCCTGCCCGCACAGGCGCACCGCGGTCTCGTCGGCGTGCTCCAGGCGGGCCGCGACCATGGAGGAGATCAGCTGCGGGGTGTGCGAGACGAGGGCGACGGCCCGGTCGTGGGCGTCGGCGTCCATGACGACCGGCACGGCGCGGCACAGCGCGACCAGTTCCAGGGCGAGGTTGAGCACCTCGGTGTCGGTGTCCGGGGTCGGGGTGAGGACCCAGGGGCGGCCCTCGAACAGGTCGGCGGTGGCGGCGAGCGGTCCGGAGCGCTCCTTGCCTGCCATGGGGTGGGTGCCGATGTAGGCGGTGAGGTCGGCCCCCAGCGCCTCCAGCTCGCGGCGCGGGCCGCCCTTCACGCTGGCGACGTCGAGGTAGCCGCGGGCGACGCCGTCGCGCATGGCGGCGGCGAGCACGGCGGCGGTGTGGGCGGGCGGTACGGCGACGACGGCGAGGTCCACCCGGTCCTCGGGCGGTGTGTCGGTTCCGGCGCCGAGGGCGGCGGCGGTCCTGGCCGACTCGGGGTCGTGGTCCACGAGGTGGACGGCGATGCCGCGGCTCGCGAGGGCGAGGGCGGCGGAGGTGCCGACGAGGCCGGTACCGATGACGACGGCGCTTCTCACTGGGCGATGTCCTTGCGCAGGGCGGCGGTGGCGCCGAGGTAGACGTGGTTGATCTCGGCCTTGGACAGATAGGTCTCGACGTGGGCGAGGATGCGTACGACGCGGGGCATGGCGCCCTCGATGTCCAGTTCCTGGGCGCAGATCAGCGGGACGTCGACGATGCCGAGGCCGCGCGCCGCGGCGGCCGGGAAGTCGCTGTGCAAGTCGGGCGTGGCCGTGAACCAGATGCTGATCAGGTCGTCCGCGACGAGTTCGTTGCGTTCCAGGACGGCGGTGAGCAGGGCGCTGACCTGCTCGTCCATGTGCCCCGCCTCGTCCCGCTCCAGCTGGACGGCTCCGCGGACCGCTCGTACCGCCACGTCGTGCTCCTTGCTTGTCCGTATCGCTTCGGGCGCTTGTGATCAGCGTAGAGGGGCGGCGGGGGCGCGCGCCGGGGCGCCCTTTTTATGAGACGCGCCGGTGCGGGGCGCTGGCGTACGCTCCCGGCATGATCGCTCCGACCGACGAGGAACTGGCGCGCCGGCACACGGTCTACTCCTGTGTGATGGGGTCACGCGCCTTCGGTCTCGCCACGGAGGACAGCGACACCGACCGGCGGGGCGTGTTCCTGGCGCCGACGCCGCTGTTCTGGCGCTTCGAGAAGCCGCCCACGCATATCGAGGGCCCGGCCGAGGAGCAGTTCTCCTGGGAGCTGGAACGCTTCTGCGAGCTGGCCCTGCGCGCCAATCCCAATGTGCTGGAGTGCCTGCACTCGCCGCTGGTGGACCATGTGGACGCCACCGGCCGCGAACTGCTGGCGCTGCGCGGCGCCTTCCTCTCGCTGCGGGCCCACGACTCCTTCGTGCGTTACGCGGTGGCGCAGCGCCGGAGGCTGGAGGCGGACGTCCGGCGGTACGGCGCCCCGCGCTGGAAGCACGCCATGCATCTGCTGCGCCTGCTGGCGAGCTGCCGGGATCTGCTGCGCACCGGCGTCCTGGACATCTCGGTGGGCGAGGCCCGCGAGGACCTGCTGGCGGTCAAGCGGGGCGAGGTCCCCTGGCCGGAGGTGGAACGCCGCATGACCCGCCTGGCCGCCGGGACCGAGGAGGCGATCGCCGCCTCCCCGCTGCCGGCCGAGCCGGACCGGGCGCGCGTGGAGGACTTCCTGATCCGCGTCCGCCGCGCGTCGGCGCTGGCGGCGGGCTGAGCGCCCGCCGCCGTACGGCCCGTTCACGCGTCCCAGAGCGCTCCCAGGGCCAGCAGGTCGGACCGGTACTCGATGCGGTCCACCCACGCGGTGGGCCAGGCGCCGGCGCCGAGGTGGGCTCCGGCCAGGGCGCCGGTCAGGCAGGCGATGGAGTCCGAGTCGCCTCGGGTGCAGGCGGCCCGGCGCAGGGCGGTGACGGGCTCGTCGGGGAAGAGCAGGAAGCAGTGCAGGGCACTGGCGAGGGCCTCCTCCGCTATCCAGCCGTCCCCCGTCCGCTCGCACGGGTCGGTCTCCGGGGAGGGGCTGCGCAGCGCGTCCTGGACGGTTTCCAGCGCGGCCAGGCACTCGTCCCAGCCCCGCCTGATGAACGCCTCGGGCGAGGCGTCGTGGGTGTGGCGCCACAGGTCGCCGAGCCAGCCGTCGAGGTAGCGGTCGCGGTTCTCGTACGCGTAGGAGCGCAGCAGGCCGATCAGGCCGAGGGGTTCGGCGCCCCGGGCGAGCAGGTGCACGGCGTGGGCGGTCAGGTCGGAGGCGGCGAGCGCCGTGGGGTGGCCGTGGGTGAGGGCGGACTGGAGCTGGGCGGCCCCGGAGCGCTGTTCGCCGCTGAGGCCGGGGGCGAGTCCGATGGGGGCGACGCGCATGTTGGCGCCGCAGCCCTTGGAGCCGGTCCGGCTGGCCTCCTGCCAGGGCCGGTCGCCGTCGAGGAGGTGACATGCCTCCAGGCAGGTGCGGCCGGGGGCGCGGTTGTTGTCGGGCGAGTGGTACCAGTCGACGAACTCCTCGCGCACCGGGCGGGCCAGCCGCAGCCCGGTGAGCGTGCCGCGGTCCATGGCGGTGCGCAGGCCCCGGCCCAGGGCCAGGGTCATCTGGGTGTCGTCGGTGACGAGGGCCGGCTTCGGCAGCTCCATCTCCCGCCAGGGCCCGCACTTGGCGAGGATCGACGGCACGTCGTTGAACTCGGTGGGAAAGCCCAGCGCGTCACCGAGGGCGAGGCCGGTCAGGGCGCCGGTGGCGGCCCTCTTCGTACGGGTCGTGGTCATCTCTCGCGTCCTTCCGGTCGCAGCAGCGGGGGGTGCAGGGTGGTGGCGTCGCCCGCCCGGTAGAGGGCGGCGGGTTTGCCGCGGCCGCCGGTGCGGCGCGGGGCCCCTTCCGCGGGCCGGACGAAGCCCGGTGTGGCGAGGACCTTGCGGCGGAAGTTGGGGCGGTCCAGCTCCACGCCCCAGACGGTCTCGTAGACCTGCTGGAGCTCGCCGAGGGTGAAGTGCGGCGGGCAGAACGCGGTGGCCAGGCAGGTGTATTCGAGCTTGGCGCCGACGCGTTCGCGGGCGTCGGCCAGGATGCGGTCGTGGTCGAAGGCGAGCGGGCCGGTGCGGTCGGCGTCCCACCACCGGGCGCCCGCCGCGTCGCCGCCGCCGCGCGGTTCGGGCAGGTCGGGGACGAGCGCGGCGTGGGCGACGGAGACCACGCGCATCCTCGGGTCGCGGTCCGGGTCGCTGTAGGTGCGCAGCTGTTCCAGGTGGAGGCCGGAGACGGTGCCGGTACTCAGCCCGGTCTCCTCGGCCAGTTCGCGGCGGGCGGCCTCCCCGGCGGACTCGCGGGGCAGCAGGAAGCCGCCGGGCAGCGCCCAGTGGCCCCGGTACGGCGCTGCGCCGCGTTCGACGAGCAGGACGTGCAGCCGGGACGCGCGGACCGTGAACACCGCGAGATCGACGGTGACCGCGAACGGTTCGAAGGCGTGCGGGTCGTAGCCCTCGGGGGCGGCGCTCATCGGTGCTCCGGGAGGGGTGCGGTGAAGTTCCAGCCCTCGGCGAGCAGCGCGTCCACGGCTTCGACCGCGCGGGCGAGCCGGGTCTCGTGGCTGCCGGTCAGCTCGATGAACGGGCGGCCGGTCCGGGTGAGTTCGGCCCGGAACCGGTCGGTCATCCAGGGCCGCAGCTCCTCGCCGTCGCGCAGCCCGTCGTCCTCGAAGGCGACGCCCTCGTGGTCGGTGAGCAGCCACAGGTGGTGGCGGACCCGGTCGGCGATCCGCTCGACGAGGGGGTTGCGGCCGCCGACGTACCGCTCGTGCCACACGGTGGTGGCGAAGGAGTCCGTGTCGCAGAAGAGCACCGGGGAGCCGGTGGAGGCGGCCTCCTCCTCACGGGCGTTCTGGGTCTCGGCGATGTGCGGGAAGTCGTGGGTGGACAGGGTGACGTCCTCCCACTGGGCGCGGGGCCACCGCTCGCGCAGCTCGGCGAGCTTGTGCTCGCTGAACTCGCGCCCGTACTCGGCGACGTACCCCGTGTGCGCCCAGACGCCGCCGCGCCGACGGTAGTGGGCGGCCAGGGCGCGGGCCAGCGTGGTGGTGCCGGTGGACTCCGCGCCGAGGACGACGACGCGGCGGGCGAGCGCCGCCCGGACCGGCGCTTCGAGGAAGCCCCACTGGCCGGCCGGGTCCGCGCGGACTGCGGTGCCGGAGACCGGGTGGACGGTGCGCCCGGGGTCGACGCAGACGTTCTCGGCGCCGAAGCGGCGGGCCAGTTCCTCCCCGTACGACTCCGAGGTGAAGACGGCGTCCACCCGTTCCGGGACCGCGGCGGTGAAGACCGCCATGTGGGCGTCCCAGACCGCCGGGTCGTGGAGGTCCATGTGGATGTCGTCCATGGTGCCCACCACCGTCACACCGGGGTGCGCCCGGCGCATCCACTCGACGCGGTCGGCGAGCGGGACGGACTCCACGGAGGCGGCGCAGACGAGGACGGTGAGCCGTTCGCAGCGGGCGGCCGCGGTGCGGACGAGGTGGTGGTGGCCGGCGTGCGGCGGGTAGAACTTGCCGAGCACGAGTCCGTGCGGATAGCGCTTCATGCCGGAACCTTCGCGGGTCGCGGGCCGGATGTGGCCAGGTCGCGGCGCCAGTTGCGCAGGCCGGCCAGGCACAGGGTCAGGAAGCCGATGTACAGCAGCGAGGTCAGGTACAGCTCCTTGTGCGCGTACAGCGGGATGTAGACGACGTCGGCGGCGATCCACAGCCACCAGGACTCGACGAGCTTGCGGCACTGCCCGTACGTCGCCGCGAGCGAGAGCGCGGTGGTCAGGGCGTCCCAGAACGGCACGGTCGAGTCGGTGGCCCGGTCGAGCAGGACCGTCAGCGCGACGGTCCCCACCGCCCCCGCCACGAGCAGCCCGGTCCACTCGGTGCGCGTGGTGCGCCGCACCGGCAGCCCGTCCGTGCCCGGTCCACCCCCGTGGGTCCAGGTCCACCAGCCGTACGCGGCGAGGGCGATGAAGACGATCTGGAGTCCGGCGTCGGCGTAGAGGCCGGACTGGGTGAACAGCAGGATGAAGAAGAGGTTGTTGGCGATGCCGATCGGCCAGTTGGCGAGGTGCTGGCGGGCCACGAGCCAGACGCACAGCGCGCCGCTGCCGAAGCCCAGCACCTCGGTCCAGCTGACCGGGGTGTCCAGGACCGTCACCAACGGCTGCTGCAGGGGATCGAGTATGTCCGCGAGACTCACGCCCGCCTCCTTAATAGTCACTGTGACTATAAAGGGTCGGAGCGGCATGCGAAAGGCCCGCGGCCGGTTTCCCTTCCGGAAGAATCCGGGAACGGAACCGGCCGCGGGCCTCGGGTACGGGCTACAGGGAGGGCTACAGGCCGACCTCGCGCATCAGCATGCCCACCTCGGTGTTGGTGAGCCGGCGCAGCCAGCCCGACTTCTGGTCGCCCAGGGCGATCGGGCCGAAGCCCGTACGCACCAGCCGGTCCACCGGGAAGCCCGCCTCGGCCAGCATCCGGCGCACGATGTGCTTGCGGCCCTCGTGCAGCGTGACCTCGACCAGGTAGTTCTTGCCGGTGTTCTCCACGACCCGGAAGTGGTCGGCGCGGGCGTAGCCGTCCTCCAGCTGGATGCCGTCCTTGAGCCGCTTGCCCAGGTCGCGCGGGAGCGGGCCCTGGATGGCCGCCAGGTACGTCTTCTTCACGCCGTACTTGGGGTGGGTGAGACGGTGGGCCAGCTCGCCGTGGTTGGTGAGCATGATGATGCCCTCGGTCTCGGTGTCCAGCCGGCCGACGTGGAAGAGGCGCGTCTCGCGGTTGGTGACGTAGTCGCCGAGGCACTGGCGCCCGTCCGGGTCCTCCATCGAGGCGACGACCCCGGCCGGCTTGTTCAGCGCGAAGAACAGGTAGGACTGGGTGGCCACGGTCAGCCCGTCCACCTTGATCTCGTCCTTGTGAACGTCGACGCGCATGCCCTGCTCGATGACGATCTCACCGTTCACCTCGACCCTGCCCTGGTCGATCAGCTCCTCGCAGGCGCGGCGCGAGCCCATGCCGGCCCGGGCGAGCACCTTCTGCAGCCGCTCGCCCTCCTGCTCGGCGCCCGGGTGCGTCTTCGGGGTCCTGATCTCGGGCTTGTTCGCGTACCGGTCGCGGTTGCGCTGCTCGATCTTCGCGTCCAGCTCGCGCGGGCGCGCCGGGGCGCCGTACGGGCCGCGCCGGGGGCCGCCCTTCGCGCCGCCGCCCTGCGGGCTCTTCGGACCGCCCTTGGCGCCGCCCCGGGCCGCCGCGCCGCGCCCCTTGCGAGCCCCGTCGGCGCCGGGCCGGTCGGAGCCCACCTCGTAGCGGCGCTCCTCGGGCCTGGGCTTGCGGGGGCGCTCCTCGTTCCGGCGGTCCTCGCGCTCGGAGCGGGGCGTCCGCGCGTTCGGGTTGCTGTTCCGGCCGGTGCCGCTGTGGTTCCTGCCGCTCCGGCCCCCGCCGCTGCCGCCGCTCCTGCCGCCGCTACCGCTGTTCCTGCCACTGCTTCGCATCAAAAGTCCGTCTTGTCGTCTGCGTGAGTATCCGGGGTGTCCGGTGCGTCCGGATCGAACGACGGCACACCCTCTGGCGTCTCGGCCTCGATCGCGTCCGCCTCGGGGAGGAAGGGCGCGAGCTCCGGGAGCTCATCCAGGCCACGCAGGCCCATCCGCTCCAGAAAGTAGTTCGTCGTCCTGTACAGGATCGCACCTGTTTCGGGTTCCGTGCCCGCCTCCTCGACGAGGCCCCGCTGGAGCAGGGTCCGCATGACCCCGTCACAGTTCACGCCGCGCACCGCCGAGACCCGCGAGCGGCTCACCGGCTGCCGGTACGCGACCACCGCCAGGGTCTCCAGCGCCGCCTGGGTCAGCCGGGCGTGCTGGCCGTCCAGCACGAACCCCTCGACCGCCGCCGCGTACTCGGGCCGGGTGTAGAACCGCCAGCCGCCCGCGACGAGCCGGAGGTCGAAGCCGCGCCGCTGCGCGGTGTACTCGCCGGCCAGTTCGCGCAGCGCGGCCGCCACGGCCCGGCGGGGCCGCTCCAGGATCTTCGCGAGGTGCTCCTCGGTGGCCGGCTCGTCCACGACCATCAGGACGGCCTCCAGGGCGGGCTTGAGGTCGAGATCCGCGACCGGGGAGCCGGTGGGGCCCTGCTCGCTCATGGCGTCACGTCCTTCGGGGGTGCGGTGAGGCGTCCGGGGCCTCCTGGTCGAACTCGTCCGTCACAGCCGGCTCGGCGCCCTCCCGCCCCGCCCAGCGCACCATCAGCTCGCCGAGCGCCACGTCCTGGTCCAGGGCGACGGCCTTCTCCCGGTACAGCTCCAGCAGGGCGAGGAAGCGGGCGACGACGGTGAGGGTGTCCGGGGCGTCCGCGGTCAGCTCCCGGAAGCTGATCTCCCCCGCCTCGCGGACCCGCGCCACCACGATGCCCGCCTGCTCGCGCACGCTGACCAGCGGGGCGTGGATGTGGTCGACGTACACCTGCGGCCGGGGCCGGGGCCGCATCGCCTTCACGGCCAGCCGGGCGAAGCCCTCGGCGCCGATGCCGATGACGACGTCCGGCAGCAGTTCGGCGTGGTGCGGTTCGAGGCCGACGGTACGGGGGAAGCGGCGGGCCTCGGACGCGAGGCGGTCGCTGAAGATCTCCGCGACCCGCTTGTACGCGCGGTACTGCAGGAGCCGGGCGAAGAGCAGGTCCCTGGCCTCCAGGAGCGCCAGGTCCGCCTCGTCCTCCACCTCGGCCGCCGGGAGCAGCCGGGCGGCCTTGAGGTCGAGGAGGGTCGCGGCGACCACCAGGAACTCGGTCGTCTGGTCCAGGTCCCAGTCGGGGCCCATGGCCCGGATGTGGGCCATGAACTCGTCGGTGACCTTCGACAGCGCGACCTCGGTCACATCCATCTTGTGCTTGGAGATCAGCTGGAGCAGCAGATCGAAGGGCCCCTCGAAGTTGGCCAGCCGCACGGTGAACCGGCCGTCGCCGGAAGCGGGCGCGGATGCCTCGGATTCGGGGGCGCCTGCGGGCGCGGGCGGCTCGGGGACCCCGGCGGCCTCGGGCGGCGTCTCCACGGGCGCGGCGCCCGCCCCGGGTCCGCGCCCCAGCGGGCGGCGGGCGGTGCGGGCGGGCTCGTCGGGTGTCGGCATGGAGGTCCAGGTGCGCGGAAGGGGATACGGCGGCGGGCGGCGGCCCCTCGGGGCAGGCTACCCGCGTGCCGGTCAGCGGCCGCGCAGTCGCCGTACGAGGATGCTCGCGTCGCCCCGGGACTCCAGGTCGGCCAGGACCACGGCGACCGCCTCGCGGACGATCCGGCCCCGGTCCACGGCGAGGCCGTGCTCGCCGCGCAGGACGAGGCGCGCGTGCTCCAGGTCCATCAGCTCCTCGGCGGAGACGTAGACCGTGATCTTCTCGTCGTGGCGCTCGCGGCCGCTGGGCCGCCGGTTCGCCCCGCGTCCGCCGCGCCGGCGCTGCTGCTGCACCACGGGGGCCTGGGCCGGCTCACGCTCGGCGGGCTGCTGCGGGCGGCGGGCGGCCTGCGCGGCGACCGCGACCCGGTCGCCGGCCTCGCCCCGGCTGCGCGAGTCGCCCGTGTCGGCGCCGGCCGTCGAGTGCTCGGGGCGGGCGGGTGCGGTGCCGGGGTCCGGGGCGGCCTCCCCGGCGGCGTCGGTGCCGGGTTCGTTCTCACCGGCCGGAGCCGGCACCCGGACCTCGGCGGCGTTCGCCTTGCGCCTCCGTTCGGCGGGCGACGAGGACTGCAGCCCCATCCCCCCGGTCGTACGGAACAGTTCGTCGGCTCCGGGCAGACTCACTCGGCGTGACACCGGGCGAGCACCTCCCTGGCGAGCTGGCGATAGGCGGCGGCACCGACCGAGTTGGAGGCGTACGTGGTGATGGGCTCACCGGCGACCGTGGTCTCCGGGAAGCGGACCGTGCGCCCGATGACCGTGTGGTAGACGTGGTCGTCGAATGCCTCGACGACGCGCGCCAGGACCTCGCGGCTGTGCACCGTACGGGAGTCGTACATGGTGGCGAGGATGCCGTCGAGCTCCAGCTCCGGGTTGAGCCGCTCCTGGACCTTCTCGATGGTCTCGGTGAGCAGGGCCACCCCGCGCAGCGCGAAGAACTCGCACTCGAGCGGCACTATGACCTTGTGCGCGGCGGTCAGCGCGTTCACCGTGAGCAGGCCGAGCGAGGGCTGGCAGTCGATCACGATGTAGTCGTAGTCGGCCATCAGCGGCTTGAGGGCGCGCTGCAGCGTGGACTCGCGGGCCACCTCGCTGACGAGCTGCACCTCGGCCGCGGAGAGGTCGATGTTGCTGGGGAGCAGGTCCATGTTGGGGACCGCGGTCTTCAGCAGGACCTCGTCTGCCGCCATGCCCCGCTCCATGAGCAGGTTGTAGACGGTCAGGTCCAGCTCCATCGGGTTGACCCCGAGGCCGACCGAGAGGGCGCCCTGCGGGTCGAAGTCGACGAGCAGGACACGGCGTCCGTACTCCGCGAGTGCCGCGCCCAGGTTGATGGTCGACGTCGTCTTGCCGACGCCGCCCTTCTGGTTGCACATCGCGATGATCTTCGCGGGGCCGTGATCGGTCAGCGGGCCCGGAATCGGGAAGTAGGGCAGGGGGCGGCCGGTCGGGCCGATCCGCTCGCGGCGCTGGCGGGCCGCGTCCGGCGCGAGCGTGGCCGCGTACTCCGGATCGGGCTCGTACTCGGCGTCGGGGTCGTAGAAGTGCCCCTGGGGCGTCTCGTCGAAGTCGGCGAGGGGGGCGGTGTCCCGGCCACTCTCGTTGCCGGCCATGGCGTTCACGTGTAGGCCGTCCATCATCTGGGGGACTGTCGTCATGTGCTGGTGGGTGGCGAAGGTGCGGACAGCGACGGAGCCGACAGCCTCCAGCCCGTGCGGGCTCCGGCCCCGTGCGGGCATCCCTGGTCGAACACCTCCGGGAGTAATTGTCGACTCATTCACAAGTCGTCTTACCTCCTTGGACGTGACCAGGAAACTTATCGATAGGTCAGCGTGGCACCATGCCGACGATTGGCGACTCTATGGCGTGTCCCCTGTCCGCAGCAACACAATCCGCCGGACCCGGCACGTTGTGTCGGCAATCGAACGCCCCGCTGTCAAGGGCGCGCCGTGCCCGGAGCACACTTTTCCCGAGTGTACGAAACGGTTGAATGGTTACGTTCACGACGAGTTGCTCGGGGGCGCGCGGGCTCCGGGCACGCCTCCGGCCGGACCTTGACAACAAGGTCCGGCCGGTCACGCGGAGTTGACGAAGTCGGTTGACCGTCAGCCGATGAGCGAACTCAGTTCGACGTGGTCGAGGCCGTGCGCCTCCGCCACCTCGCGGTAAACCACCTGTCCGTCATGGGTGTTGAGGCCCTTGGCGAGGGCGGCGTCGCGGCGCAGCGCCTCCTGCCAGCCCCGGTTGGCCAGCTCCACGATGTACGGCAGCGTGGCGTTGGTGAGGGCGTACGTCGAGGTGTTGGGCACCGCGCCGGGCATGTTGGCGACGCAGTAGAAGACCGAGTTGTGCACCGTGAAGGTGGGCTCGGCGTGGGTCGTGGCGTGCGAGTCCTCGAAGCAGCCGCCCTGGTCGATCGCAATGTCGACAAGTACACTTCCGGGCTTCATCCTGGCGACCAGCTCGTTGGTGACCAGCTTCGGCGCCTTGGCACCGGGGATGAGCACGGCACCGATGACGAGGTCGGCCTCGACGACCGCCTTCTCCAGCTCGAAGGCGTTGGAGACGACCGTCTGCACCTTGGTGCCGAAGATCTTGTCCGCCTCGCGGAGCTTGTTGATGTCCTTGTCGAGCAGGGTGACGTGGAAGCCGAGGCCCACGGCGATCTGGGTGGCGTTCCAGCCGGAGACGCCGCCGCCGATGACGACGGCCCGGCCGGCCGCCGTACCGGGCACGCCGCCCGGCAGCACACCACGGCCGCCGGCCGAGCGCATCAGGTGGTACGCGCCGACCTGCGGGGCCAGCCGGCCCGCGACCTCGGACATCGGGGCGAGCAGCGGCAGCGCGCGGTTCGCGGTCTCGACGGTCTCGTAGGCGATGGCGGTGGTGCCCGACTCCAGCAGGGCGTCGGTGCACTCGCGGGAGGCGGCGAGGTGCAGGTAGGTGAAGAGGGTCTGGCCCTTGCGGAGGCGGTGGTACTCCTCGGCGACCGGCTCCTTGACCTTGAGCAGCAGGTCGGCGGCGGCCCAGACCTCGTCGGCGGTCTCCAGGATGGCCGCCCCGGCCGCCACGTACTCCTCGTCGGTGATGGAGGAGCCCGCGCCGGCACTCCGCTCGACGACGACCTGGTGGCCGTGGCGGACGAGCTCATGCACACCGGCAGGCGTGATCGCCACGCGGAACTCGTTGTTCTTGACTTCGCGGGGGATGCCGACCTTCATGTCGATCACGGTCCTTGGCTCAGAGGATAATCCGGGCACAGCGCTGCAAAAGGGGTAGTTGCACCGCATGTGAAGGCACCGCGAACGGGCGCGGTACAGCCAGTCTAATGAAGGACTTCCAGCTGTCTAGCCTTGCAAAGCATTATTTTTCCCGCGAAGCACTGCGGGTTTCTTAGGCCGGACTCGTTCCGCCCAGCAATCGGTCGGCCGTACCCCGGTGCAGCCCGGCCGCCGCCGGGTCGCCGAGGCGGTCCAAGGTGTCGGCGAGCCGGAGCTCCAGCGCCGCCTGCAACCGCACGTCCCCGACCCGCCGCGCCCACTCCACCGCCTCCCGGCAGGTGCGCAGCGACTCCTGCGGCCGGCCCGCGTACTCCTGGACCCGGGCCGTCTCGCTGAGCGCCCGCGCCTGGGCCGGCAGATCGCCGAGCCTGCGGTGGCCGGCCGCGGCGGCCCGCCAGTTGCGCAGCGCCTCCCCGTACCGCCCGGCGTAGGTGTGGACCGCGCCGAGCCGTCCGTAGAGGCGCGCCGCCTCCGCCGCCTCGCCCTGGGTGAGGCGCTGGGCGAGCGCCCGCCCGTACCAGTCGGAGGCCCGGTGGTAGTCGCCCAGCTCCGCGTAGGCGCCGCCGATGGACTCCATGGCCCGCCCGGTGGCGTACGGGTCCTTCGCGGCCCGCCCGGCGTCCAGCGCCTCCCGGTAGCGGGCGAGCGCCTCCTTCGTCCGGCCGGTCCCGGCGTCCAGGTCGGCCAGGTTGAGCAGGGCCGCCGCCCGTTCGCGGGGCAGGTCGCGGCGGACCGCGACGGCCAGCACCAGGCCGTGCAGGGCGTACAGGTCGGGCGCCGCGGCGTCGGTGCCCTCGTGGGCGGCCAGGGCCCGCACCAGCGCAGCGACCAGCCTGCGGGCCAGGGTGTCCAGCTCGCCGTCCCGCACGGCGGCCCGTGCGGCGGCCAGCAGCGCGGGCCTGCGGGCGCGCAGCCAGGCGGCGGCCGCGTCCGGGCCGGGGAAGCGCAGCGTGCGCGGGAGCCCGGCGAGCCGGCGGCGGGCCGGGGAGCCCTCCGGGTCGGTGACGGCCCGGCAGGACTGGAGCAGGCGCACGGTGCGCTCCAGCATGCGGGCGCGGGCGAGCTGGATCTCGGCCGGGCGGTCCCGGTCGTCCAGCAGGGCCCGCAGCAGCCCGGCGAGGCAGCCCGGCACCTCGTACTGCGGTTCCTCGACGTCCTCCTCGCGGCGCAGCAGCCCGAGCGTCACGAAGTCGTCGAGGGTGCTCCGGGCGGCCGACACGGAGCAGCCGGCCAGCGCGGAGGCGGTGTGGGCGTCGGCGAGGCCGCCGGGGGCGAGGGCGAGCAGGCGCAGTATCCGGGCCGGGGTGGCGGGCAGCGAGTCGTGGACGAGGCGGAAGGCGCGGATCAGCGGGCGGGCCCCGGCCGGTGCCTCGGCGTCGTCCGGCAGCGCGCGCAGCCGGCGCGTGGCGTCGGCCACGGAGGCGGTCGGTCGGGCGGCGAGCCAGCCGCCGACCAGGGCGAGCGCGGCGGGCTGTCCGCCGCACTCCTCGGCCATGGTCTGCGCGGCCAGCGGGTCCACGGTGATCCTGACCTGGCCGGTGGCGCGGCCCAGGAGCTGGACGGCGGAGCCGGTGTCCAGGCCGCCGATGGTGCAGGGGCGGACGCCGGGGATGCCGGTGAGCGGGCCGCCGGACGTGGCGACGACCAGGCAGTCCGGGTTGTCCGGGAGCAGCGGGTCGACCTGTTCGGCGTCCGGCGCGTCGTCGAGCAGGAGCAGGGCGCGGCGGGTGGCCAGGGCCTCGCGGAGCGTCTCGGTGAGTTCGTCCTCGTCGGCGCCGGGCGGGCCTGCGATGCCGAGCCGGTCCAGGAGGGCGCGGGCGGCGCGTTCGGTGGGGACGGGGGTGCCGTCGTTGCCGGTGAGCCGGACGCGCAGCAGCCCGTCCGGGTAGTCGCCGGCCTCCAGGAGCCTGCGGGCGAGTTCGGCGGCCAGCGCGGTGCGGCCGGAGCCGGGGCGTCCGGCGATCAGGAGGACCCGTGCGCGGGCGCTGCGGCGGCCGGCCATGGTGTCGAGTCCGGCGCGCTCGATGTCGGCGCGCAGTTGTTTCAACTCCCGTTCGCGGCCGAAGAATCGGGCCGTTTCACGGACGGCAGGCTCCTCGGTCCCCGCTGCCTCGGCCGGGCCGCTGGTGTCCACCGCCTGATCCGTCACGGGCCACGCTCCACTTCGCCGCACGCCTCGCCCGCCGGGACTCCGGTCAGGGCATTTCGAAGCGTAGTTCAGGCGGATGGACGGACGAGGTGGAGCGCGTCCCGGACGTCCCCCGATCGGATCAGCATTTTTTACGATCGGGGGACGGGGGTCGTGGGCCGGGGATCGGGGGACGGGGTGTCAGGCCTCGAAGGGGCGGGCCGGCCAGGGCGCCTCGGCGGGCCGCAGCGATTCGACGCCGTCGCCCGCGAGGACGGCGGCGAGCGCGAGCACGCCCACCACCAGGCAGCTGTTGTGCAGTTCCCCGGCGAGCACCTTGCGCACGAGGTCCTGGAGCGGTACCCGGTCCAGCTCCATGTCGGCCTCCTCCTCGGAGACCTCGAAGCGCTCGCCCTCCGCGTCGGAGACATCGCGGGCGAGGAAGATGCGGACGGCCTCGTCGGAGCCGCCGGGCGAGGTGTACAGGTCGGTCAGCACCCGCCAGTCCTCCGCCTCGACGTACGCCTCCTCGTACAGTTCGCGCTGCGCGGCGTGCAGCGGGTTCTCGCCGGGCACGTCGAGCAGGCCGGCCGGGATCTCCCACAGCTTGTGGCGGACCGGGTGGCGGTACTGGCGCAGGACGAGCACCCGGCCCTCGCCGTCGAGCGCGAGCACCGCGACCGATCCGGGGTGCACCTGGTAGTCGCGGTGCGCGACCGTTCCGTCGGGCATCTCCACGTCGTCGGAGCGGACGCTGGTCTTCTTCCCCCGGAACGGGGTAGCGCTCGCGGTGACCCGCCATTCCTCGGGCGTGTCCTGGATACCCATCTGCGTCCTCCCACGAAAAACGGTGACCGGGGCCCGCGCCCTGTACGGACGCGGGCCCCGGTCAACCGTAACGCCTGCGGGGATGCCGCCTACTTGCCCTGCTCGCCCCCGGCCGCGGTCTTGCGGGCGACGGCCGCCTTCACCAGACCGGCGAAGAGCGGGTGCGGGCGGGTCGGGCGGGAGCGCAGCTCCGGGTGCGCCTGGGTGGCGACCAGGTAGGGGTGGACCTCGCGCGGGTACTCGACGTACTCGACCAGCTTGTTGTCCGGCGAGGTGCCCGAGAAGACCAGTCCGGCCTTCTTCTCCAGCTCCGCGCGGTACGCGTTGTTGACCTCGTAGCGGTGGCGGTGGCGCTCCTCCACGTACGGCTGGTCGTCGTACGCCTCGCGGACCAGCGAGCCCTCGGCGAGCTTGGCCGGGTACAGGCCGAGGCGCATGGTGCCGCCCAGGTCGCCCGCGCCCTCGACGTAGGCGAGCTGCTCCTCCATCGTCGAGATGACGGGGTGCGCGGTGGCGGCGTCGAACTCGGTGGAGTTGGCGTCGGGGATCTCGGCGAGGTTGCGCGCCGCCTCGATCACGATGCACTGCAGGCCCAGGCAGAGGCCGAGCAGCGGCACCTTGTTCTCGCGGGCGTACTGGATCGCGCCGACCTTGCCGATCACACCGCGCTCGCCGAAGCCGCCGGGGATGCAGATCGCGTCCACACCGGCGAGGGCCTTCTGCGCGCCGGCCGGGGTCTTGCAGTCGTCGGAGGCGACCCACTCGACCTTGACGCGGGCCTTGTTGGCGAAGCCGCCGGCCCGGATGGCCTCGGTGACCGAGAGGTAGGCGTCGGGCAGGTCGATGTACTTGCCGACCAGGGCGACGGTGACCTCGTGGTCGGGGTTGTGGACGCGGTCCAGCAGGTCGTCCCAGGTGGTCCAGTCGACGTCGCGGAACGGCAGGTCGAGCTTGCGCACGACGTAGGCGTCCAGGCCCTCGGTGTGCAGCACCTTGGGGATGTCGTAGATCGACTTGGCGTCCACGCAGGCCACCACGGCCGCCTCGTCCACGTCGCACATCAGCGAGATCTTGCGCTTGATGGCGGTCGGCACGTCGCGGTCGGCGCGCAGCACGATGGCGTCCGGCTGGATACCGATGTTGCGCAGCGCGGCCACGGAGTGCTGGGTGGGTTTGGTCTTCAGCTCGCCGGACGGGCCGATGTACGGCAGCAGCGAGATGTGCACGACGAAGACGTTGTCCCGGCCGACCTCGTGGCGGACCTGGCGGACGGTCTCCAGGAACGGCAGCGACTCGATGTCGCCGACCGTGCCGCCGACCTCGGTGATGACGACGTCGACGTCGTCGGTGGCCATCCGGCGGATGCGGTGCTTGATCTCGTTGGTGATGTGCGGGATGACCTGCACCGTGTCGCCGAGGTACTCGCCGCGCCGCTCCTTGGCGATGACCTGCGAGTACACCTGGCCGGTGGTGACGTTGGCCGAACCGTCCAGGTCCACGTCGAGGAAGCGCTCGTAGTGGCCGATGTCCAGGTCGGTCTCGGCGCCGTCGTTGGTGACGAAGACCTCGCCGTGCTGGAACGGGTTCATCGTGCCGGGATCGACGTTCAGGTACGGGTCGAGCTTCTGCATGGTGACCCGGAGTCCGCGCGCCTTGAGCAGGGCGCCGAGGCTGGAGGCAGTCAGACCCTTGCCGAGGGAAGAGGCGACACCCCCGGTGACGAAGATGTGCTTGGTCGTCGTGGATGTGGGCTGCATAGCCAAAGGGGGCTCCCGTGGTCGCGCGATCATGAGGTGCGTGCCGGCGTTGTCGTCCGGAGGAATTCCGGGGATGCCGTCGCTGCGGTTCGGGGGCCTCGTCCGCTCTCGCGGACGACCACCGGTCCACGGGCTACCAGGGTATCAGCGACGGGGGGAGCCCGCTTCCGGCCGTGCCGCGCGCGAGCCCCCCGCGAGCCCCTTGTGCCCCTCGCACCCCACTCGACCGGCGGAACCCGGTTCGTCAAGAGGGTCGCGCGGACCACCCCGCTGCGTCGTATCCTTCTCGAACCCACTCGCTCGGGCGAGGCTCGGGCGAGGTATGTGCTCGCGGGTCCCCCACGACGACCCCTGGCAACGACCTCTTGACCCGCAGTAAGCGCCCCACGGGGCGACATGGCCGTTCGACTGGAGATGCACGTGGCCGGGCGCATCGAGGATTACGCACTCATCGGAGACATGCAGACCGCCGCCCTGGTCTGCCGGGACGGCACAGCCGACTGGCTGTGCCTGCCCCGCTTCGATTCACACGCCATTTTCGCGGGGCTGCTGGGCACCGAGGAACACGGCTTCTGGCGTCTGGGGCCGGCCCGCCCCGAGGGCACCGAGCCGCCTCCGGCCGACCGCCGCCGCTATCGCGGGGACTCCCTCGTCCTCGAATCGGAATGGGACACCCCGCGCGGCACGGTCAGAGTGACCGACTTCATGCCGCCGCGCGACGGGGCGCCGCAGCTCATCCGGATCGTGGAGGGCGTCAGCGGCCGGGTGCCGATGCGCTCGGAGCTGCGCATGAGGTTCAGCTACGGCCGCGTCACCCCCTGGGTGCACAAGGTGGGCTCGCGCACGGTCGCGGTCGCCGGACCGGGCTCGGTCTGGCTGGACACCGCCGTGGACACCTACGGCGAGAACCTGACCACGTACTCCGACTTCACCGTGGCCCCCGGCGACCGGATCGCGTTCACCATCAGCTGGCAGCCCTCGCACCTGGAGGCGCCCGCCCTCCCGGACCCGGAGGGCTCGCTGGAGGCGACCGCCGACTTCTGGCGCGAGTGGGTCGAGCAGTGCACGTACCACGGGCCCTACCGCGAGGCCGTGGTCCGCTCGCTGATCACGCTGAAGGCCCTGACGTACGCGCCGACCGGCGGCATCGTCGCCGCGCCGACCACCTCGCTGCCGGAGGACATCGGCGGCTCCCGCAACTGGGACTACCGCTACACCTGGCTGCGCGACGCCGCGATCACCCTGTCCTCGCTGCTGCGCACCGGCTACCGCGAGGAGGCCCGCGCCTGGCGCGAGTGGCTGCTGCGCGCGGTCGCCGGCGACCCGGAGAACCTGCAGATCATGTACGGGATCGCGGGCGAACGCGAACTGGGCGAGGCCGAGCTGGAATGGCTGCCGGGCTACGAGGGCTCCGCCCCGGTCCGGGTCGGCAACGGCGCGGCCGGGCAGCTCCAGCTCGACGTGTACGGCGAGGTCACCGAGGCGCTGCACCTCGCGCACATGACGGGCCTGGCCCGCAACGACTACGCCACCGGGCTCCAGCTCAAGCTCATCGAGTACCTGGAGAAGCACTGGACGGAGCCCGACGAGGGCATCTGGGAGGTGCGCGGCCCGCGCCGCCACTTCGTGCACTCCAAGGTGATGGCCTGGGTCGCCGTGGACCGGACGATCAAGCTCATCGAGTCCGGCGACGCGGAGGGGCCACTGGAGCGCTGGCGCGAGCTGCGCGACGACATCCACCGCGACGTGTGCGAGCGGGGCTACGACAAGGAGCGCAACACCTTCACCCAGTCGTACGGGTCGAAGGAGCTGGACGCCTCCCTGCTGCTGATCCCCCAGATGGGCTTCCTGCCCCCCGACGACAAGCGGGTCATCGGCACCATCGAGGCCATCCAGCGGGAGCTGTCCACGGAGGACGGCTTCGTCCTGCGCTACCCGACCGCCGGTGCGAACGCGGGCGTGGACGGTCTGGAGGGCGACGAGGGCGCGTTCCTGGCCTGCTCGTTCTGGCTGGCGGACGACCTGGCGATGATCGGCCGGGTGGACGAGGCCCGCCGGCTGTTCGAGAAGCTGCTGTCCCTGCGCAACGACCTGGGCCTGCTGGCCGAGGAGTGGGACGCGCGGCTCCAGCGCCAGGTGGGCAACTTCCCGCAGGCGTTCAGCCATGTGCCGCTGATCGACACCGCCCTGCGCCTCACGGCGAGCGGAGCGTACGTCGGCTGACCCGCCGCCCCGCGTACGCCCCCGCCCGGCAGCCGTTCCCCGGCAGCCGGGCGGGGTCGTTCTTCAGCCGTTCCGCGGCCCTGTCGCGACCGGCCGGTCCGGGGACGGCAGTCCCCACTCGCTCCACGACCCGTCGTACACCGTCAGGTCCCGGTAGCCCGCCAGGTCGGCGCCGAGCGCCAGTACGCACGCGGTCACGCCCGACCCGCAGCTGAAGTACAGCCGCTCCCGGTCACCGGCCGCCCCGGCGAACGCGGCCCGCAGCTCGGCGGGCGGCAGCATCCGCCCCTCGCCGTCCTGGAGCCGGCCGAACGGCAGACTGACGGACCCCGGCATATGGCCGCCGCGCAGCCCGGCCCGCGGCTCCGGCTCCGTGCCCTCGTACCGTCCGCGCGTCCGGGCGTCGAGCACCGCGGCCGCCGGATCGGCCAGCGCGGCGGCCACCTCGCCGGCCCCCGCCAGCGGCCCCGGCCGGGGCACGGCCGTGAATTCCCCGCGCCCGGGGGCGGCCGGCGGCGCGCCCCGGTCGACGGGCAGTCCGGCGGCGGCCCAGACGGGCAGGCCCCCGTCGAGCACGGCGCACCGGTCGAAGCCCATCGCCCGGAGCATCCACCAGGCCCGTGCGGCGGAGTAGATCCCGGCGGCGTCGTACACGACGACGGTGTCCGCGTCGTTCAGGCCGAGCGCCCGCATCTCCTCGGTGAACCGGCCGGCGTCCGGCATGGTGTGCGGCAGCGGGCTCACAGGGTCGGAGAGCGGGCCGTCGAGGTCGAAGACGCGGGCGCCCGCGATCCGCCGGCCGCTCCCCCGGTGCGCGCCGACCGAGGCGTCGAGCACCAGCAGTCCGGGGGCGCCCAGGCGCGCGGCGAGCCAGTCGACGGGGACCAGCGGCCCCGGCAGCGCGCCGATCGCGCCGCCCCGCGCCCCGTCCGCCCGTACGTCCTCGCCCATGCGCCCTCCCGGCTGCCCGAACACCGGACCGCCCCGGCCCGGATGTGCAAGATCGCAGCCGCTCCCGGCCGTGTCAACGGCCGCCTGCCGCGCCCCGGTCCGGTCGGGCTCCCCCGCGTCGCGGCGCCCCGGTCCCGGTCAGCCCACCGCCAGTTCGTCGTACACGCACAGCACCTGGGCCACCGTGTCGTCCTCCGTGGGCCAACTCGCCGCCTGCCGCGGTCCGTCGGCGGCCAGCCGGTCCCGCGCGGCCGGGTCGACGAGCAGCCGGGCCACCTCCATGGCGAGCGCCTCGCCGTCCCCGTACGGGACGAGCACCGCCGCGTCCCCCACGAGTTCGGGCGTACCGCCGACCGCCGTGGCGACCAGCGGCACCCCGGACCGCAGGGCCTGCTGGGCCGTCGTCGAGCGGGACTCCCAGCGGCTGGGCAGGACGGCGACGTCGGCGGCGGCCAGCAGCGCGGCGGCGTCGGGCCGGTCGCCGAGCAGTTCGACGGGCAAACCCTCGGCCGTGATCCGCTTCCGCAGGGCCGCCCGCTCCCGCCCCTCGCCGACGACGGCCACCAGCGGCACGGGGTCGAGCAGGCGCCACAGCGCCGCCGCGTCGAGCAGGGTGCCGTAGCCGCGGTGCGGCACGAGGCTGCCGAGAGCGACGATCAAGGGACGCTCGACCGCGCCCAGTTCGGCGCGCAGCTTGTCGGCGGGCGGCGCGGCCGGCAGCGGTGGCCGGGGGGCGGCGACGGGTGCGAGCCGCGCGTCGCGGGCGCCCCGGACGCGCGCCCGGTCGACCAGGTCGGACGAGGTGGCGAGCACCACGGCCGCCGCCCGTACCGCGCGCCGCTCCAGCAGGTGCAGCAGCCGGCGGCGGGCCCCTTCGGCGTGCGCCCGGGTGTGCCAGGTGACGACCAGGGGGACGGGCCGGCCGCCGATCGCGAGGGCCGCCCGCACGGCGGCGTGCAGCCCGTGGGCGTGGACGACGTCCGCCTGGGCGCAGGCGGCGCGCAGCGCGGCGACGGCCGCCGGGTCGCTGCGCCGGGGCACGGGCGCGAAGTCGGCACCGGTGGCGGAGAAGTCGTGGGTGCGGTCCAGCGCGGCGGGCGCGCAGACCGTGACCCGCACGCCGCGGGCGACCAGCCCGGCGGCCAGCGAGCCGGCGTGCGCGCTGCTGCCGGCGCTGCCGCCGCCGAGTACCTGCACCGTGCGCAGCTGTGACACGTCGATCGGCTCCCGGTGGCTCCCGAGTCGGGGAATTGAACAGGGGCAAGGATGCCAGTCCGTACGCACGTTCCGGCGCGAGGGAACCGTTCCTCCAGTGCCGATCGCGACAAACCGGGCGCTGTACACCACTCGCACGGGTGAAAGAACGCGCGCCCTCGACGCGCCCCGGTTCACTCCCGCCACGCCGTCCGGGCCGGGACCGCATAATGCGGCCCCGGCCGGGACGGGCGGCTACGCGTCGGCGCGGGCCGCCGCGAGGAGTTCCTCGGCGTGGGCGCGGGCGGTCTGCGAATCCTCCTGTCCGGCGAGCATCCGGGACAGCTCGCGCACCCGGTCCTCGCCCTCCAGGACGGTGACCCCGCTGCTGGTCACCGAGCCGTCCACGGTCTTCTCGACCAGCAGCTGCCGGTCGGCGAACGCGGCCACCTGGGGCAGATGCGTGACGACGACGACCTGGGCCGACCTGGCGAGCTTGGCGAGCCGCCGCCCGACCTCCACGGCCGCCTTGCCGCCGACGCCCGCGTCCACCTCGTCGAAGAGGTACGTGGGCACCGGGTCGGACCCGGCGAAGACCACCTCGACCGCGAGCATCACCCGGGACAGCTCACCGCCCGACGCGCCCTTGGCGATCGGCCGCGGCTGGGCGCCCGGGTGCGGGGCCAGCAGCAGTTCGACCTCGTCGGCGCCGGCCGGACCGTAGGCCACGGCGCGGCCGCCGATCTCGATGCCGGACGCCTCGTCCGCCGCCTCGGTCTGCCGGATGTCGAAGGACACCCGCGCGTGCGGCATGGCCAGGGAGGCCAGCTCCGCGGTCACCGCCTCGGCGAAGGACGCGGCGGCCGCCGTCCGGGCGTCGGTCAACGCCTGCCCGAGGCCGGAGAGTTCGGCGCGCAGCGCGTCCCGCTCCGCGGCCAGCTCGCCGATCCGGTCGTCGTCGCCCTCCAGCTCGGTGAGCCGGGCCGCGCCCTCCTGCGCCCAGGCGAGCACGGCCGCGATGTCCTCCCCGTACTTGCGGGTGAGGCCGGTCAGCGCGGCGCGCCGTTCCTCGACGGCGGCGAGCCGCAGCGGATCGGCGTCCAGCTGGTCCGCGTAGCCGGACAGTTCGCCGGAGACGTCGGCGAGCAGGATGGAGATCTCGCCGACCCGGTCCGCGAGCGAGGCGAGCGCCGGGTCGTGCGAGCGCACCCCGTCGAGAGCCTGACGGGCCGCGGCCACCACGGTCGTGGCGTCCAGGGCCTCCGGGTCCTCCGGGTTGCCGGCCAGCGCGGTGTGCGCCAGGGCGGCGGCGGAGGCGAGCGCGTCGGCGTGCCCGAGCCGCTGGGCCTCGGCGGCCAGTTCGACGTCCTCGCCGGGCAGCGGTTCGACGGCGGCGATCTCGTCGAGACCGAAGCGCAGCAGGTCGGCCTCCTGGGCGCGCTCGCGGGCGCGCGTCGTCAGCTCGTCCAGCTCCGTCGCGACCGCACGCAGCCGCTTGTAGGCCGCCGCGTAGGCCGCCAGCGGCCCGGCGACGCCGTCGCCCGCGTACCGGTCGAGGGCCTGGCGCTGCCTGGCCGGTTTGAGGAGGCCCTGCTGGTCGGTCTGGCCGTGCACGGCGACGAGTTCGTCGGCCAGCTCGGACAGCACGCCCACCGGCACGGATCTGCCGCCCAGGTGCGCCCTGGAGCGCCCTTCGGCGGAGACGGTGCGGCTGATGAGCAGCGCGCCGTCCTCGATCTCGGCCCCGGCCTCCTCGGCCCGCGCGGCCACCGCGTCTCCCGCGGCCACCGTGATCCGGCCCTCGACGACCGCGGCCTTGGCACCGATCCGTACGAGGGCGGGGTCGGCGCGCCCGCCGAGCAGCAGCCCCAGGCTGGTGACGACCATGGTCTTGCCCGCGCCGGTCTCGCCCGTCACCGCGGTGAAACCGGGTGACAGCTCCACCACCGCGTCGTCGATGACCCCGAGCGACCGTATCCGCATCTCCTCCAACACGGACATGACCATACGAGGTTTCCCCGCCCGCGTGCACACGGGCCACGGCCCGGCCGCCCCCGATCCGCGGCCGGTCCGGCGGCCGGCGGGAGATCGGCCGGGGATCAGCTGGGGCTCAGTTGGGGGCGCCCCGCCAGCCCGAGACGGGCAGCGCGAACTTGGCCACCAGGCGGTCCGTGAACGATGCCTGGTGCAGCCGGGCCAGCCGTACGGGGACGGCGCCGCGCCGCACCTCGACGCGCGCGCCGGGCGGCAGCTCGACGGTGCGGCGGCCGTCGCACCAGAGCACTCCGTGCGGGGTGTGCGGCTGGACCTCGACGGCGAGCACCGAGGACGGCGAGGTGACGAGCGGCTTGGCGAACAGGGCGTGGGCGCTGATCGGGACCATCAGCAGGGCCTCGACCTCCGGCCAGACGACGGGCCCGCCGGCCGAGAAGGCGTACGCGGTGGACCCGGTGGGCGTGGCGCAGACGATGCCGTCGCAGCCGAAGCCGGTCACCGGCCGGCCGTCGATCTCCAGGACGACTTCGAGCATCCGCTCGGGCGACACCTTCTGCACGGCCGCCTCGTTGAGCGCCCAGTCGGTGTGCACGACGTCGCCGTTGCTGTGCACCAGCACGTCGACGGTCATGCGTTCCTCGACCGTGTAGGCGCGGGTGACGACCCGGTCGACGACCCTGTCGAGGTCGTCGCGCTCGGCCTCGGCGAGGAAGCCGACGCGGCCCAGGTTGACGCCGAGCATCGGCACCCCGGAGGCGCGGGACAGTTCGGCGCCGCGCAGCAGGGTTCCGTCGCCGCCGAGGACGATCAGCAGCTCACAGCCGTTGAGCACCTCGGGCGTGGCGTCGGTGACGGTCTCGACGGACGAGGGCAGGGGCAGGTCGGCCGCCTCCGTGGCCAGGACCCGTACGCCCAGGCCGCTGCGGAGCAGCCCCTGGACGACGAGTTCGGCACTGCGGATCGCGGCCGGCCGGCCGGTGTGCGCCAAAAGGAAGACTGTACGTGCCGCATTCGTCGTCAACGAGGCCCCTCCGCCACTGCACGGTCGACATCCGCGGGATCGAGTTCAGGTGCCCCGGCCCGCAGCCACAGAAAGTACTCGACGTTCCCCGAGGGCCCCGGCAGCGGGCTGGCCGTCACGCCCAGGACCCCCAGCCCCAGCACGCGGGCCCGCCGGGCCACTTCGCGTACCGTCTCGGCGCGCAGTTCGGGGCTGCGCACCACCCCGCCGCCGCCGAGGCGTTCCTTGCCGACCTCGAACTGCGGTTTGACCATGAGGACGAGGTCGGCGTCGGGGGCGGCGCAGCGGACGAGGGCCGGCAGCACAAGGCCGAGCGGGATGAACGAGAGGTCGCCCACCACGAGGTCCACCGGTTCGCCGTCGATCGCCTCCAGGGTCAGTTCCCGCACATTGGTGCGGTCCTTGACCACGACGCGGTCGTCGGATTGGAGCGACCAGGCGAGCTGGCCGTAGCCGACGTCGACGGCCAGGACCTTCGCCGCCCCGGCGCGCAGCAGTACGTCGGTGAAGCCGCCGGTCGACGCCCCGGCGTCCAGGGCCCGCCGGCCCTCGACGCGGAGCCCCTGCGGGACGAAGGCGGCGAAGGCGCCCGCCAGTTTGTGGCCGCCGCGCGAGACGTACTCGGGGTCGTCGTCGTCCTTGGTGACGACGACGGCGGCGCTGGTCTCGACCTGGGTGGCCGGCTTGGTCGCGGTGTTGCCGCCGACGGTCACCCGGCCCGCCGCGATCAGCTGGCTCGCGTGCTCGCGCGAGCGGGCGAGCTTGCGGCGTACCAGTTCGGCGTCGAGACGGCGACGGGCGACTCCTGCCACGTTCGGTTCAGCTCCTGTGGTCGTACGAGGGCGTCCTTGCGGGGCCCGGTGCGGGGGCGGGGCCGGCGTCCAGCGCGTCCAGCGCCTCGCGCAGACCCCGGTGTACATCCTCGTACACCTCGGTGTGCCCGTCCGCCGCGAGGTGGTCGGCGTCGGCCAGGCGCTCCAGCAGGGCGTCCACCGCGGTGCTGCCGGTGGGCGTCCGTACGACACCGAGGGGCGCGGGCTCCGCGGGCGCGGCCGGCTCCGGCGGGGTGTCCGTCTCGGGCTCGGGCATCGGGTCGCTCATGCGGAAACGCTACCGCGTGGGGCTGCGGTACCGTCGAGCACGATGGCGACCATGGCGGAGTGCCGCAGCGCACTCGACAGACTTTCCGACAATCTCGCGGGGGCGGACGGCGACGTGCGCCGCGCCGCCGATCTGGACCGCTCGCTGAGCTGCCACATCAGAGACCTGGACGTCACGTTCACCGGCCGGCTGTCCGGCGGCCGCATCCGGGTTCTGGACACCCTGGAGGGGCCGCCCCGCGAGAAGGCCGAGATTCGTCTGGCGATGACCGGGGACGATCTGGTCGCCATGGTGGACGGCGACCTGAACTTCGCCAAGGCGTGGGCCTCGGGGCGCGTACGCCTGGAGGCGGGCTTCCGGGACCTGCTGAAGCTGAAGTCGCTGCTGTAGGGGTTCAGCCCCGGCCCGCGCTCGCCGGCACCTTCCGGGCGCGCGCCCCGCGCACCCGCGCCGCCGGTACGACCAGCGGCGTTCCCGTCTCGGGGTCGGGAATCACCTGGCAGCGCAGCCCGAACACCCGCTCCACCAGTTCCGCGGTGACGATCTCGCCGGGCGGCCCCTCGGCGACGATCTCGCCGCCGCGCATCGCGATGAGGTGGGTGGCGTAGCGCGCGGCGTGGTTCAGGTCGTGCAGGACGGCGACCAGCGTCCGCCCGCGCGTCTCGTGCAGTTCCGCGCACAGGTCGAGCACGTCGATCTGGTGCTGGATGTCGAGGTACGTGGTCGGCTCGTCCAGGAGCAGCAGCGGCGTCTCCTGGGCGAGGGCCATCGCGATCCAGACCCGCTGGCGCTGGCCGCCGGACAATTCGTCGACATAGCGATCGGCCAGCTCGCCGACGCCCGTGGAGGCCATCGCCTCCTGGACGACGTGCTCGTCCTCGGGCGACCACTGCCGCAGCAGGCCCTGGTGCGGGTAGCGGCCGCGCGCCACCAGGTCGGCGACGGTGATGCCGTCGGGCGCGATGGAGGACTGCGGCAGCAGGCCCAGTGTCTTCGCGACCTTCTTGGCGGGCAGTCCGTGGATGGACCGCCCGTCCAGCAGCACCTGGCCGCTGCTCGGCTTCAGCATCCGGGACAGGGCCCGCAGCAGGGTGGACTTGCCGCAGGCGTTGGGGCCGACGATCACGGTGAAGGAGCGGTCCGGGATCTCGACCGAGAGGTTCTCCGCGATGACCCGCTGGTCGTAGCCGATGGTCACCGAGTCCGCGGTGAGGCGCTGCATGGTCGTACTCCGGGGGTGGGACGGACGGTGGGGGTCGGCGGTGCGGGGGCTCATATGCGTCCCGCCTTGCGTTCGGTCACCAGCAGCCACACCAGATAGCAGCCGCCCAGGACCCCGGTGACGACGCCCACGGGCAGTTGCCGGTCGCCGAACGCGTCGAGCGCGATCCAGTCGGCGACGAGCAGCAGCGCGGCGCCCATCACGGTGGCGGCGACCAGGTTGGGGCCGGTGGACCGGGTCAGCCGGCGCGCCAGCTGGGGGGCGCTCAGCGAGACGAAGGCGATGGGCCCGGCGGCGGCCGTGGCGACGGCGACGAGCAGCACGGCGGAGCCCATGAGCAGCAGGCGTACGCGTTCGACGCGCACCCCGAGCGCGTACGCGGCGTCGTCGCCCATCTCCATGACGCGCAGGGCGGGCCCGTGCCCGTACACCAGCGGCAGCAGTACGGCGCAGACGGCCAGCAGCGGCCAGACCTGCGCCCAGTCGCGGCCGTCGAGCGAGCCGGTCATCCAGACGACGGCCCGGGTGGCGTCGACCAGGTCGGCCTTGGTGATCAGGTACTGGGTGACGGCGGTCAGCATGGCCGCCGCGCCGATCCCGACCAGGACGAGCCGGAAGCCGTGCACCCCGCGCTTCCAGGCCAGCAGGTAGACGGCGACCCCGGTGACCAGGCCGCCGGTGATCGCGCCGCCCGCGACGGCCGCCGCGCCGCCCTGGAAGAGGACGATCACGGTGAGCGCGCCGACGGTGGCGCCCTGGCCGAAGCCGAGCACATCGGGGCTGCCGAGCGGGTTACGGGAGATGGTCTGGAACACGGCACCGCCGGCCCCGAGCGCCGCGCCGACGAGCAGGCCGACGAGCACGCGGGGCAGCCGGAGTTCCGTGACGATGAACTCCTGCTGGAACGTGCCGTGGCCGAAGAGCGTGGTCACGACCTCGCCGGGCGTCATCGAGAAGTCGCCGCTGCCGATGAGGACGACCGCCGCGCCCGCCGCGACGGCGGCCAGGGCCAACGCCACCGCGGCGGCCCGCACGTTCATCCGGAACGAATACCCGCCGGGCGTCCGCACGGCCCGCGCCGGACGGACGGCGCGCGCCGTCTCCTTCGTGGTCGTGGCGCTCACAGCTGGGACATCCTCTTGCGTCGTACGAGGTGGATGAAGACGGGCCCGCCGATCAGCGCGGTGACGATGCCGACCTGGAGTTCGGACGGCCGGGCGACGACCCGGCCGACCACGTCCGCGCCGAGCAGCAGCACCGGCGAGAGGACGGCCGCGTACGGCAGAATCCACCGCATGTCCGGGCCGGTGAGAGCACGCACCAGGTGCGGGATCATCAGCCCGATGAAGACGATCGGCCCGCACGCGGCGGTCGCGGCCCCGCAGAGCAGGGTGACGGCGAGCATCGCGAGGACGCGGGTCCGGGTCAGATGGGCGCCGAGCGCCCTGGCCGTGTCGTCGCCCATCTCCAGGGCGTTCAGCGGGCGCGCGATGAACGCGGTGAGCAGGACGCCCAGCGCGATGAACGGCCACACCTTGTCGAACGTCCCGGTGTTCGCGGAGGCCAGCGAGCCGACCGTCCAGAACCGCAGCCGGTCCAGCGCCGCCGAGTCGAGCAGCTGTACGGCGTTGACGTAGCCGTAGAGCGCGGCGGTGACGGCCGTCCCGGCGAGCGCCAGCCGCACCGGCGTGGCCGCGCGGCTGCCGCCGAGGAAGTACACGGCCACCGACACGATCGCGGCGCCCGCGAAGGCGAACCACACATAGCCGGTCAGCGAGGTGACGCCGAAGAAGCCGATGGCGGAGACGACGGCGGCCGAGGCGCCGGCGTTGACCCCGAGGATGCCCGGCTCGGCGAGCGGGTTGCGGGTGAGCGCCTGCATCACCGCCCCGGCGAGCCCGAGCGCGGCGCCGACGACGAGCCCCAGCACGGTGCGGGGCACGCGCACATCGCGTACGAGGACGTCGTCGCCGCTCCCCGCGTAGTGGAACAGGCCGTGCCACACATGGGAGAGGGGCATCGCCTTGGCGCCGATCGCGATGGACGCGAAGCAGACCAGCACGAGAACGGCCACGGCCACCAGGAGCCCCGCCGCTCTCGCCGCGTGACGTCTGCGGGGAGCGGCGGCCGTCTCCGGCGCGGCTATCGGGCCGGAACGGGTATCCGGGGGACTTTCAACCAACACAAGGTTAGGTTAGCCTACCCAACCCCCATTTCCTCCGGCCCGGGTCCGCATGCGAGTCGCCGTCTACAGCCCCAGCCGGGCCACGGCCTTCTCCGCGTCCAGCCCGCATGGCCCGTCCCCGGCATGTGACCAGGCCGCCGCGCACAGCGCGCGCAGCCCGTCGAGCGCCCCGCCCTCGCCTTCCAGCACCAGCCGCCCGTCGCGCGCGCGGGCCGTCCAGCCGCCGCAGCCGAAGCCCTCGCCGTCCGCCGTCACCTCGGGCTGTCCGGTGAGCAGCCCGCGCAGATCCGCGTCGATGTACGTGGGCCGGTGCTCGGGCACGGCCGCCACCAGCTGCGCCGCGTCCGTCACCCCGGTCAGCACCAGCAGCGAGTCGACGCCGCCGTTGAACGCCCCCTCGATGTCCGTGTCGAGCCGGTCGCCGACCACCAGCGGCCGCCGGGCCCCGGTGCGCAGCACGGTCTCGCGGTGCATCGGCGGCAACGGCTTCCCGGCGACCCGGGGTTCGGCGCCGGTCGCGATCCGGACGACCTCCACGGCCGCCCCGTTGCCCGGCGCGATGCCCCGCGCGCCCGGAATCGTCCGGTCGGTGTTGGACGCGAACCACGGCAGGCCGCGATTGATCGCGTACGAGGCCTCCGCGAACCGGCCCCACGCGAGATCAGGACCGCCGTACCCCTGCACCACGGCGACCGGATCGTCCTCCGCCGACTCGACCGGAACCAGGCCGCGTTCGCGCAGCGCGACGTGCAGCCCCTCCCCGCCGACCACCAGCACCCGCGCCCCGGCGGGCAGTTGGTCGGCGACCAGCCGGGCCACGGCCTGCGCCGAGGTGATCACGTCGGTCGGCGCGGCCGGTACGCCCAGCTCGGTCAGATGCCGGGCCACGGCGTCCGGGGTGCGCAGCGCGTTGTTGGTGACGTACGCCAGATGCATCCCGCCGTCCCGCGCCGTGCCGAGCGCCGCCACGGCGTGGTCGATCGCCAGCCCGCCCGCGTACACGACACCGTCGAGGTCGAGCAGCGCCGTGTCGTACGCCTCGTTCAACGGCGTGCCGCTGCCGCTCGGCCTGGTCCTGCTCGTCCCGCTCATGTTCCGCGCTCCTCATCGGCTGCCTCTCCCCCGATCATCGCGCATCCCCGTACCCCACATACGATGCGTGGATGAATACACGAGGCACCACGGACCGGGGACTGCGTCTGATTCCGTTCCGCGGACTGCGTTACGTCCCCGAACGGGTCGGCAGCCTCGCCGCGGTGACCTCGCCGCCGTACGACGTGGTCGTCCGCCCGGACGGGCTGCTGCATCTGGAGTCGGCGGACCCGTACAACATCGTCCGTCTGATCCTGCCCCAGGCCGACACGGTCGCCGCCCGCAACGCCCAGGCAGCCGCGACCCTGCGCGACTGGCTCGCGGAGGGCGTGCTCGCACCGGACGCGGAACCCTCCCTGTACGTGTACGAGCAGCGCGGCGACGGCATCCTCCAGCGGGGCGTCGTCGGCGCCCTCGCGCTCTCCGGGCCGGACGCGGGCGTCGTGCTCCCGCACGAGGACGTCATGGCGCACGTCGTCGAGGACCGGGCCGACCTGATGCGCGCCACGGCCGCCCATCTGGAACCGCTGCTGCTGACCTACCGGGGCGACGAGGACGCCGCCACGGGCGCGACCGCCGTCATCGAGCGGACCGTCGACCGTCCGCCGCTGCTCGCCACGACCACCGAGGACGGCTTCCGCCACCGGCTGTGGGCGGTCACCGACGCCGGTCAACGCGCGGAGATCCAGGCGGACCTGATCCGGCATCAGGCCCTGATCGCGGACGGCCACCACCGCTGGGCCACCTATCTGCGGCTCCAGGAGGAGCACACGGACCCCGGCCCCTGGGACTACGGCCTGGTCCTGCTGGTGGACACCGCCCGCTACCCGCTCCGGGTACGCGCCATCCACCGGCTGCTGCACGGCCTGCCGGTCGCCGACGCGGTGGCCGCGCTGTCCGGCCTGTTCCGGGTGCGCGAGGTGCCGGGGCCGCTCCCCCGCGCCCTGGAGGCGCTGGCCGGCGCGGCCGACGAGGGCAACGCGTATCTCCTCGCGGGCGACGGCGGCTTCCATCTGGTGGACCGGCCCGACCCGGCGCTGCTCGCCCGCGCGGTTCCGGCGGACCGGCCGGCGGCCTGGCGGACCCTGGACGCGACGGTGCTGCACGCGGCGCTGCTCGACCGGGTCTGGCGCATCCCGGACGACCCGGCGCACATCGCGTACATCCACGACACGGCGGCGGCCGTGGAGCAGGCCGAGCGGCGCGGCTCCACGGCGGTGCTGATGCATCCGGTGCGCGAGGAGCTGGTCCGGGACCTGGCCCGGCAGGGGGTCACGATGCCCCGCAAGTCGACGTCCTTCGGCCCGAAGCCCGCCACCGGCCTGGTGCTGCGCAGCCTGGACCTCGGCTGAGCGCTCGCCCGTAACGCGGAAGAGGGCGGCACCCGTCGCGGGTGCCGCCCTCTTCTCATGCGCTACGCACGTTACGCCTTGGCCGGGCCGTCCTCGTCGGCGGGCGCGGCGACGTCACGGTCCTCGTCCCGCTCGTCGGCGGGCTCGTCGCCGTGCTCGTCGGCGGCGGGCACGCGGTCGCCGCGGTCGTGCTGCTCGTCGCCATGCTCGTCCAGGGCGTCGACGAATTCGACCCCGTCCAGCTCGGCGAGGCGGTCCGAGGCGTCGGTGGAGCCGTCCTTGTCGGACTCCAGCGCCTTGCCGAACCACTCGCGGGCCTCGTCCTCGCGGCCCGCTTCGAGCAGAGCGTCGGCGTACGCGTACCGCAGGCGCGGCGTCCAGGCGTGCACGGCGCTCGATGCCAGCTCGGGGCTCTGGAGCGTGACGATGGCGGCGTCGAGCTGCCCCATGTCGCGCCGGGCGCCGGCGGCCACGAGACGCATCTCGACCTGTCCGGCCTTGTCCAGCTTCTGCACCTCGGGCTCACCGGCCATGGCCAGGGCCTTCTCGGGCCGGCCCAGACCGCGCTCGCAGTCCGCCATGACGGGCCACAGCTCCACGGAGCCGGTCATCCGCCGGGACGCCCGGAACTCGGCCAGCGCCTCCGCGTACCGCTGGGTCGCGTAGGCGGCGAAACCGGCGGCCTCGCGGACGGCGGCGACACGCGAGGCGAGCCGCAGGGCCACGCGCGAGTACCCGTACGCCTCCTCGGGCTCCTCGTCGATGAGCCGGGCCACCATGACGAGGTTGCGCGCCACGTCCTCGGCCAGCGTCTTGGGCAGGCTCTGCAGTTCCTGGCGGACGTCCTGGTCGATCTCGTGGCCGGTGACGTCGTCGGGGATGGGCAGCCGCTTGATGGGCTCGCGGTCGCGGTCGTCGCGACGGTCGTAGCCGCCCGGCCGGCCACCCCGGTCGTCCCGGCCCCGGTAGCCGCCCCGGTCGCGATCGTCCCGCTGGCCGCGGTAGCCGCCGCCCCGGTTGTCGTCACGGCGGAAGCCGCCGCCGGAGTTGCCGCCTCGATCGTCGCGGCGGAACCCGCCGCCGGAGGGGCGGTCGTCGCGACGGAAGCCGCCGCCACGGTTGTCGTCGTCCCGACGCGGACCACGCGGCCGGTCATCACGACGGTCGTCGCGCCGGTCGTAGCCGTAGCCGCCGGAGCGGCCACCGCGGTCGTCGTCGCGACGCGGGCCACGGTCGCGGTCCCGGTCGCGGTCGTCACGGCGGAAGCCACCGCCGTACGAACCACCACGGCTGTCGTCACGCCGGTCGTCGCGGCGGTCGAACCCGCCGGGGCGCCCGCCCCGATCGTCGTCGCGACGCGGGGCACGGTCGTCACGGCGGAAGCCTCCGCCGAAGTTGCCGCCCCGGTCGTCGCGGCGGAAACCACCGCTGGAGGGGCGGTCGTCGCGACGGAAGCCGCCGCCACGGTTGTCGTCGTCCCGACGCGGACCACGCGGCCGGTCATCACGACGGTCGTAGCCACCGGGGCGGCCGCCCCGGTCGTCATCGCGACGGGGCGCGCGGTCGTCGCGGCGGAACCCGCCACCACGGTTGTCGTAGCCGCCACCCCGGTCATCACGGCGGAAGCCACCGCCGGAGTTGCCGCCTCGATCGTCGCGACGGAACCCGCCGCCGGAGGGGCGGTCGTCGCGACGGAAGCCGCCGCCACGGTTGTCGTCGTCCCGACGCGGACCACGCGGCCGGTCATCACGACGATCGTCACGACGGTCATAGCCGCCCGGCCGACCGCCCCGGTCGTCATCGCGGCGCGGGGCGCGGTCGTCGCGGCGGAAACCGCCACCACGGTTGTCATAGCCGCCACCACGATCGTCACGACGGAACCCACCACCGGAGCTACCGCCCCGGTCATCACGGCGGAAGCCGCCGCCGGAGTTGCCACCCCGGTTGTCGTCCCGACGCGGACCGCGGTCGTCGCGGTCCCGGTCGTCGCGGCGGAAGCCGCCACCCGTCGGCCGGCTGTCGTCACGGCGGTATCCACCGCGGTCGTTGTCCCGGCGCGGACCGCGCGAACGGTCGTCACGGCCGCCGCCGAAGCCGCCCCGGTCACCGCCGTCCCGTCGACGCGGCTCGCGCTCCGAACGATCGTCGGGAGAGTTGGTGGACATGGGTGTGGCTCCTGTCATCGGGGTACTACAGACATTCTCGCGCAGCCGGTCAACCGACGCGCTTCGGGCAAAACAAAAGGACCCTTGGTCCCAGCGCTGAACGCTGGGACCAAGGGTCCTTCAAAAATTGTTCGGCGGCGTCCTACTCTCCCACAAGGTCCCCCCTGCAGTACCATCGGCGCTGAAAGGCTTAGCTTCCGGGTTCGGAATGTAACCGGGCGTTTCCCTAACGCAATGACCACCGAAACACTATCGGCCACTCCGCGACAAGGCGGAGTATCGGCACTTAGCGAACAAGCACACTTTTTAGTTAAGTGAATGACGTTGTTCAACCAGCACGACTGTTCGTGGCCTGGGAACAACACAGTGGACGCGAGCAACTGAGGACAAGCCCTCGGCCTATTAGTACCAGTCAGCTCCACCCGTTACCGGGCTTCCACATCTGGCCTATCAACCCAGTCGTCTACTGGGAGCCTTAACCAATCAAGTTGGTGGGAATACTCATCTTGAAGCAGGCTTCCCGCTTAGATGCTTTCAGCGGTTATCCTTTCCGAACGTAGCCAACCAGCCATGCCCTTGGCAGAACAACTGGCACACCAGAGGTTCGTCCGTCCCGGTCCTCTCGTACTAGGGACAGCCCTTCTCAATATTCCTACGCGCACAGCGGATAGGGACCGAACTGTCTCACGACGTTCTAAACCCAGCTCGCGTACCGCTTTAATGGGCGAACAGCCCAACCCTTGGGACCGACTCCAGCCCCAGGATGCGACGAGCCGACATCGAGGTGCCAAACCATCCCGTCGATATGGACTCTTGGGGAAGATCAGCCTGTTATCCCCGGGGTACCTTTTATCCGTTGAGCGACAGCGCTTCCACAAGCCACTGCCGGATCACTAGTCCCGACTTTCGTCCCTGCTCGACCCGTCGGTCTCACAGTCAAGCTCCCTTGTGCACTTACACTCAACACCTGATTGCCAACCAGGCTGAGGGAACCTTTGGGCGCCTCCGTTACCCTTTAGGAGGCAACCGCCCCAGTTAAACTACCCATCAGACACTGTCCCTGATCCGGATCACGGACCCAGGTTAGACATCCAGCACGACCAGAGTGGTATTTCAACGACGACTCCACAACCACTGGCGTGGCCGCTTCAAAGTCTCCCACCTATCCTACACAAGCCGAACCGAACACCAATATCAAACTATAGTAAAGGTCCCGGGGTCTTTCCGTCCTGCTGCGCGAAACGAGCATCTTTACTCGTAGTGCAATTTCACCGGGCCTATGGTTGAGACAGTCGAGAAGTCGTTACGCCATTCGTGCAGGTCGGAACTTACCCGACAAGGAATTTCGCTACCTTAGGATGGTTATAGTTACCACCGCCGTTTACTGGCGCTTAAGTTCTCAGCTTCGCCACCCCGAAGAGCAGCTAACCGGTCCCCTTAACGTTCCAGCACCGGGCAGGCGTCAGTCCGTATACATCGCCTTACGGCTTCGCACGGACCTGTGTTTTTAGTAAACAGTCGCTTCTCGCTGGTCTCTGCGGCCACCCCCAGCTCACCAAGTAAATCGGATCACCAGGAATGGCCCCCCTTCTCCCGAAGTTACGGGGGCATTTTGCCGAGTTCCTTAACCATAGTTCACCCGAACGCCTCGGTATTCTCTACCTGACCACCTGAGTCGGTTTAGGGTACGGGCCGCCATGAAACTCGCTAGAGGCTTTTCTCGACAGCATAGGATCATCCACTTCACCACAATCGGCTCGGCATCAGGTCTCAGACTTATATGCACGACGGATTTGCCTACCGTGCGTCCTACACCCTTACCCCAGGACAACCACCGCCTGGGCTGGACTACCTTCCTGCGTCACCCCATCGCTTACCTACTACAAGTCTGGTTCATCGGCTCCACCACTACCCTCAACTCCGAAGAGATCGGGCCGGCTTCACGGACTTAGCATCGCCTGATTCAGTACTGGGCGTTTCAAAGCGGGTACCGGAATATCAACCGGTTGTCCATCGACTACGCCTGTCGGCCTCGCCTTAGGTCCCGACTTACCCTGGGCAGATCAGCTTGACCCAGGAACCCTTAGTCAATCGGCGCACACGTTTCTCACGTGTGTATCGCTACTCATGCCTGCATTCTCACTCGTGAACCGTCCACAACTCGCTTCCACGGCTGCTTCACCCGGCACACGACGCTCCCCTACCCATCCCAGCAGGCGTTGGCCCTGATGCTGGAATGACACGACTTCGGCGGTACGCTTGAGCCCCGCTACATTGTCGGCGCGGAATCACTTGACCAGTGAGCTATTACGCACTCTTTCAAGGGTGGCTGCTTCTAAGCCAACCTCCTGGTTGTCTCTGCGACTCCACATCCTTTCCCACTTAGCGTACGCTTAGGGGCCTTAGTCGATGCTCTGGGCTGTTTCCCTCTCGACCATGGAGCTTATCCCCCACAGTCTCACTGCCGCGCTCTCACTTACCGGCATTCGGAGTTTGGCTAAGGTCAGTAACCCGGTAGGGCCCATCGCCTATCCAGTGCTCTACCTCCGGCAAGAAACACACGACGCTGCACCTAAATGCATTTCGGGGAGAACCAGCTATCACGGAGTTTGATTGGCCTTTCACCCCTAACCACAGGTCATCCCCCAGGTTTTCAACCCTGGTGGGTTCGGTCCTCCACGAAGTCTTACCTCCGCTTCAACCTGCCCATGGCTAGATCACTCCGCTTCGGGTCTAGAGCGTGCAACTCAAATCGCCCTGTTCGGACTCGCTTTCGCTACGGCTTCCCCACACGGGTTAACCTCGCTACACACCGCTAACTCGCAGGCTCATTCTTCAAAAGGCACGCAGTCACGACGCACCGAGCAAGCTCGATGCGCGACGCTCCCACGGCTTGTAGGCACACGGTTTCAGGTACTATTTCACTCCGCTCCCGCGGTACTTTTCACCATTCCCTCACGGTACTATCCGCTATCGGTCACCAGGGAATATTTAGGCTTAACGGGTGGTCCCGCCAGATTCACACGGGATTTCTCGGGCCCCGTGCTACTTGGGTGTCTCTCAAACAAGCCGCTGATGTTTCAGCTACGGGGGTCTTACCCTCTACGCCGGACCTTTCGCATGTCCTTCGCCTACACCAACGGTTTCTGACTCGTCTCACAGCCGGCAGACCGTGAAAGAGAGATCCCACAACCCCGCATGCGCAACCCCTGCCGGGTATCACACACATACGGTTTGGCCTGATCCAGTTTCGCTCGCCACTACTCCCGGAATCACGGTTGTTTTCTCTTCCTGCGGGTACTGAGATGTTTCACTTCCCCGCGTTCCCTCCACACTGCCTATGTGTTCAGCAGCGGGTGACAGCCCATGACGACTGCCGGGTTTCCCCATTCGGACACCCCCGGATCAAAGCTCGGTTGACAGCTCCCCGGGGCCTATCGCGGCCTCCCACGTCCTTCATCGGTTCCTGGTGCCAAGGCATCCACCGTGCGCCCTTAAAAACTTGGCCACAGATGCTCGCGTCCACTGTGCAGTTCTCAAACAACGACCAGCCACCCACCACCCTGCTCCGAAGAACAAGTTCACTGGGGCCGGCAACCGAAGGACAGACTCAAACGAGCCCGTACCTTCAGATACCCAACAGCGTGCCCGACCCGACCCACTCACCCCCACGTTCCACGCTCCGAGGAGCAGTACTGGTGAAGACTCATGTGCCGTGCCGAGTAGTCAACGTTCCACCCATGAGCTGACCACCGTCGGACGTTTGCCGACGTAGTGGCTCTGGATTCCTTGCGGAATCTAGATGCTCCTTAGAAAGGAGGTGATCCAGCCGCACCTTCCGGTACGGCTACCTTGTTACGACTTCGTCCCAATCGCCAGTCCCACCTTCGACAGCTCCCTCCCACAAGGGGTTGGGCCACCGGCTTCGGGTGTTACCGACTTTCGTGACGTGACGGGCGGTGTGTACAAGGCCCGGGAACGTATTCACCGCAGCAATGCTGATCTGCGATTACTAGCAACTCCGACTTCATGGGGTCGAGTTGCAGACCCCAATCCGAACTGAGACCGGCTTTTTGAGATTCGCTCCGCCTCACGGCATCGCAGCTCATTGTACCGGCCATTGTAGCACGTGTGCAGCCCAAGACATAAGGGGCATGATGACTTGACGTCGTCCCCACCTTCCTCCGAGTTGACCCCGGCAGTCTCCTGTGAGTCCCCATCACCCCGAAGGGCATGCTGGCAACACAGAACAAGGGTTGCGCTCGTTGCGGGACTTAACCCAACATCTCACGACACGAGCTGACGACAGCCATGCACCACCTGTACACCGACCACAAGGGGGGCACCATCTCTGATGCTTTCCGGTGTATGTCAAGCCTTGGTAAGGTTCTTCGCGTTGCGTCGAATTAAGCCACATGCTCCGCTGCTTGTGCGGGCCCCCGTCAATTCCTTTGAGTTTTAGCCTTGCGGCCGTACTCCCCAGGCGGGGAACTTAATGCGTTAGCTGCGGCACCGACGACGTGGAATGTCGCCAACACCTAGTTCCCAACGTTTACGGCGTGGACTACCAGGGTATCTAATCCTGTTCGCTCCCCACGCTTTCGCTCCTCAGCGTCAGTAATGGCCCAGAGATCCGCCTTCGCCACCGGTGTTCCTCCTGATATCTGCGCATTTCACCGCTACACCAGGAATTCCGATCTCCCCTACCACACTCTAGCCTGCCCGTATCGACTGCAGACCCGGAGTTAAGCTCCGGGCTTTCACAACCGACGCGACAAGCCGCCTACGAGCTCTTTACGCCCAATAATTCCGGACAACGCTTGCGCCCTACGTATTACCGCGGCTGCTGGCACGTAGTTAGCCGGCGCTTCTTCTGCAGGTACCGTCACTTTCGCTTCTTCCCTGCTGAAAGAGGTTTACAACCCGAAGGCCGTCATCCCTCACGCGGCGTCGCTGCATCAGGCTTTCGCCCATTGTGCAATATTCCCCACTGCTGCCTCCCGTAGGAGTCTGGGCCGTGTCTCAGTCCCAGTGTGGCCGGTCGCCCTCTCAGGCCGGCTACCCGTCGTCGCCTTGGTAGGCCATTACCCCACCAACTAGCTGATAGGCCGCGGGCTCATCCTTCACCGCCGGAGCTTTCAACCTTCTCCCAGGAGGGAGAAAGTGGTATCCGGTATTAGACCCCGTTTCCAGGGCTTGTCCCAGAGTGAAGGGCAGATTGCCCACGTGTTACTCACCCGTTCGCCACTAATCCACCCCGAAGGGCTTCATCGTTCGACTTGCATGTGTTAAGCACGCCGCCAGCGTTCGTCCTGAGCCAGGATCAAACTCTCCGTGAATGTTTTCCCGTAATCGGGACCACACATCACGAGAGCGGAACGAACCGGGTCGGAATATGACCCGTCGTCCACTGCGTCCTCGCTGTGTTTTTTGCCTGCCCGATCCACAAGGGATCGCACAGGACTTTCAAAGGAACCTCCAACCTGCCGTAGCAGGCCGGGGTATCAACATATCTGGCGTTGACTTTTGGCACGCTGTTGAGTTCTCAAGGAACGGACGCTTCCTTTGTACTCACCCGCAGAACACTTTCTGGGGCTTTCCTCCGGGCGCTTCCCTTCGGTCTTGCGTTTCCGACTCTATCAGACTCTTTCGTGTCCGATTCCCGGCCGAAGCGGGTCAATCATTTTTCCGCTTTCCAGGTCTTCGCTTTCGCGCTTTCCCCTTTCGGCGTGTCCACTACTTTAGCGGATTCTCCCAGTTACTCATAATCGAGTCAGTGGGGCCGAATTCCGGCATGCCGAAACTCGCACCCTCTGGGGTGAGTCGTAGGTAGTGGTTGGCCGCTTCCGGGTCTGCGCGGTGTGCGATCCGATGGACCGAACCAACAGCTGTACCCGTGTCAAGCGACTCGGACAACATTAGGTGTCCCCCAGGGGGCGAGTCAAGTTCACCTGCGGCGGGGCACATGGGCGCGGTACGGGCTCACCGTGGGGTCGCCGTCGATCCAGTACCGCCAGGGGTGCACCGCCCCGTCGCCGCCCACTCCCGTGCGCGGCCCGTTCCGCACCTGGTCACGGGGCGGCGGGGCACCGTGCAGTACGTAGAGCTCGGCGCCCTCGTGGGCGATGGCGTCGGTGCCGTTCAGCGGCCGGCCGATGTCCAGGGCGGTCGCCAGGCGCGCCGGGCCTTTGGCCAGTTCTCTGTCATTACGGGCCGAAACTCGACGTTTGCGGGTCAGCTCGGCGCCCACCACGATCTCGCCGGCCCGCAGCAGGACCCCGCTCGCCCGGCCCTCGGGCCCGCACACCAGGTTCATGCAGTGCCACATTTCATAGGTGACTCACCAGGCATGCATGTCGTTGGTTCTGCATCATCCGCAAGCGACGGCAAGCAGGAGACGAGCAGTGCGAGCGATCATCTACGCCAGGCTCAGCCCCACCCCGAGGGGCGAGGAATCCAAGGGTGGGAATCTGACACAACAGGTCGAGCTGAGTCAGGCGCTGTGCGACCGGAAGGGCTGGTCGGTCGTAGCCACGATCGTCGAGAAGGACACGTCGGCTTCGACGAAGCGGGGAGCCAAGCGGAGCGCGGAGTGGGAACGCGTGAAGGCTCTGGTGGAGGACGGCAAGGCCGACGCCATCGTGTCCCGTCACTACGACCGTATGTACCGCACGCCCTGGGACCTGGAGGATCTGGTGGACCTGGCGGAGGTGACCGGCGTCACTCTGGCGGCCGCACAGGCACACGGAGTGCTCGACCTGTCCGCCCCGTCCGGCCGTCTGGCCGCTCGCATCGCCGCTGTGGTGGCTCGCAACGAGACAGAGATGCGAGTCGAGCGTCAGGTACTCGGACATCAACGGCGCAGGGAGTCGGGGAGGCCCTTCTGGAGTACTCGCCCCTTCGGCTTCGAGCGGGACGGCAGGCACCGGGGAGCAGAGGCGGAGGCCCTGCGGCAGGCGTACCGGGATGTCCTGGCCGGCGTCACCCTCTGGTCCATCGCGAAGGACTGGAACACGCGTGGGCTGCTCTCGCCGCACGGCAAGGAGTGGCGCAGCTCGAACCTTCGGATGGTCCTCTTGAAGCCGAGGAACGCGGGAATCCAGACATACTCACAGTGGGTCGAGAAGCCGGACGGTACGCGCGTGCGGCGGACCGAGGAGACCGGCGCGGGCAACTGGGAGGCAATCGTCTCCAAGGCCATGTTCCGGGCGCTGGTTCGCCACCTGAGCGACCCCGAGCGCAACACGGGCGGTGGCGGCAGACGTAAGGCGCTGCTGTCCGGCGTGGCCCGCTGCTCGAAGTGTCAAGCCGCCGTCACTCAAGGGTGGAGCAAGAAGAACGCGGCCGGAGAGCGGTACCGCATCTACACCTGCTCAGGTGGCCGGTGCATCACCTGCCCTGCGGACCCCCTCGACTCCTTCGTCGTCAGGAAGGTCATCGACAGGGCCGAGGAGTGGAACGCTGCACCGGCCACGCATGCCGCCGACGAGAAGCGCGAGGCCGAGCTGCTGGCCGAGGAGACGGCTACATCCGAGAGGCGCACCGCATTGGCGGAGATGTTCGCCGTAGGAGACATCGACGCGTCGACCTTGCGGACGGGCATCGGCAGGTGCGACGCCGACCTGACCAAGATCCGGTCCGAGCTGGCAGTCCTGGCATCACAGCGGGTGCGTGTCGACCTGGGCGACGTCGAGTACTTGTGGGAGGAACTGGACTACGAGGACCCCGACCGCATCGACCACGTGCGGACCGTCGTCATGCGGGTCTGCGAGCGAGTCGAACTGTTGCCGCGCGGGCGAGGAACCCGGGGCTTCCAGAGCGAGCACTGCCGGATCACGTTCCGGACATCCTGAGATCCGATCGGGTCGAGCCGGGTCCCTTGCCTGCGTTCTGTTCATGCTCGGTCGGAGAGCTTGGCTCTCGGGCTCAATCGGTACGCCGAGACCGTTGGATCACCGGCGAGGTAGAACCGGTGCTGCCAGTCGTGGGCCTTGCTCACTCCCACCCGAGGACCGACCCGGATGAGTGCGGTAGGTACCGGCTCGCCTTCGGACAACGCGACAGAGGTACCTGCCAGGAGGTCTGCGCCGTTGTGTTCCGCCGTGATGCCGAGTGCTTGGCCGACGTTCCCCGGGCCTCGGGCGAGCCGTGGGCCCTCGACCTTCTCCCCTCGCCGCTCGCGTGCCAGGTCTTCACCCTTGATGACTCTGCCTGCCCGGATGAGGACACCCGAGGCGATGCCGTCCGTCCCGGTGACGATGTTGGCGCACCAGTGAAGACCGTGGGAGCGGTAGACGTAGAGGTGCCCCGCGGGCCCGAACATGGTGGCGTTGCGGGCGGTACGGCCCCGGTAGGCATGGGAGGCCGGATCAGCCGTACCGGAGTACGCCTCGGTCTCCGTGATGGCGATGCTCACGACCCCCTCGGGGGTCTTGCAGGTGAGGACGGTCCCGAGCAGCCTGGGGGCGACCTCTTCAGCAGGATGGGCGAGGAAGTCGATGTTCACGCTGACCGCCTCGACATCCCGTACGTGAAGTGGACGCACGCGTGGCCGGGCGGCCCGTCCGGGGTGTTGCGTACTAGGTGGCGGCCGAGGAGATCGGGTGCCACCTCCAGTACGGGGCGGTCGAAGAAGTACCGCGGGAGCGGCGTACGGTCCGGGCCATCGATCATGAGGTTCGAGGTTAGCGGGAACCGAGTACGGTCGTGGCGCGTATGTAGGGGTCAGGAACTAGGAGGGAAACAAGATGGGCTTCAAGCGGCTGCTCGCGAGCATGGGTGCCGGCGGCGCCTCGGTGGAGACGGAGCTGAGCGAGGTCAACGTCGTTCCGGGCGGGGTCGTCCAGGGCGAGATCCGCGTCCAGGGCGGATCGGTCGACCAGCAGATCGAGGGGCTCTCCGTGGGGCTGCAGGCCCGCGTCGAGGTCGAGGGTCAGGACCAGGAGTACAAGCAGGACATCGAGTTCACGAAGCTGCGGCTCGGCGGCGCCTTCGAGGTGCGGGCCGGGGCGGTGCATGTGGTGCCGTTCGGGCTGGAGATCCCCTGGGAGACTCCGATCACCATGTTCGCCGGCCAGCACCTGCACGGCATGAACATCGGTGTGACCACCGAACTGGAGATCGCGCGCGCGGTGGACTCCGGCGACCTCGACCCGATCAACGTGCACCCGCTGCCGGCCCAGGAGGCCATCCTCGACGCCTTCGGCCAGCTGGGCTTCCGCTTCCGCAGCGCCGACATGGAGCGCGGCCACATCCGCGGCACGCGTCAGCAGCTGCCCTTCTACCAGGAGATCGAGTTCATCCCGCCGTCGCAGTACCGCGGGCTGAACCAGGTGGAGCTGTCCTTCGTCGCGGACGACCGCGAGATGGACGTCGTCCTGGAGATGGACAAGAAGCCGGGCCTGTTCAGCGAGGGCAGCGACTCGTACCGCGCCTTCAAGGTCGGTCTGCACAACTACCGCGAGACCGACTGGGCGGCATATCTGAACCAGTGGCTGGCGCAGGTCGGCGGGCAGCGCAACTGGCTCTAGGGTCGGAGGTCGGGCGCGGGGGGATCGATCCTCCCGCCGCGCCGTCCGACGGAGCCTCTCCTACAGAGAGGTGCTGACTTGAATCCGCCCCCGGCCGAAGCGGGGGATTCCTGGCTCACGCAGCCTGTCGGGTCGGCGACCCGACAGGTCTTCCACGATCAGCGCCAGCCGGGACGAAACCTGCCCGGTCCGACACGAAAAAGCTTGGCGATGCATGTGCCGTCTTGGTTCTCGACCAGCACGCGTACGGAGCTTGGTTCTCGCACCACACGCCGACCAGCGTACCCGATCATGTGGGCGGCCTTTCGCCCTGCTTCGCAGGAGTCCGGTTCATCCCCGGCCTGAAGGCCCGGGCCTCCTCGGAGCTTCCCGGGACGAAGGATTTCGGCGGGGCCGCCCCGCCGGCCGGGGAGAACCACCGCTATGTGTTCACGGTGTACGCGGTGGACACCGAGAAGCTCGGCGTCGACGGCGACACCTCGCCCGCCGCGGTCGGCTTCAACCTGCGGTTCCACACCCTGGGCCGGGCCCAGTTGATCGGTGAGTACGCGGAGCCCGCCGCCACCGACTGAGTACCAGAACTTCCGCCGCCGTTTGCCCTGCCCTGGTCCTGGAGAGATCAGGGCAGGGCATTTTTTTTAATGCGTTGTCCCTCACGGCGTGCGCGGCCAGAGTGGGTCCGGGCCCGCCAGGGGGCGGCCGGCACACGGGAGGTGGGCGAGATGCGGGACACGCTGGTGCTGAACGCGAGCTTCGAACCACTGTCGACGGTGACGCTGAACCGTGCGGTGGTGCTGATCCTTCAGGACAAGGCCGTCGTCGAGCAGTCGCACCCCGACCTCCGCATGCGTGGCGCCGATGTCGACATCCCGGTGCCCCGGGTGATCCGGCTCTGCCGGTACGTACGGGTGCCGTTCCGAAGACAGGCCCCGTGGTCCAGGAGGGGGGTCCTGGTCCGGGACCAGCACCGGTGCGCGTACTGCGGGAAGCGGGCGAGCACCGTCGACCATGTCGTGCCGAGGGCGCAGGGCGGGCAGGACACCTGGCTCAACACGGTCGCCTCGTGCGCCGAGGACAACCACCGCAAAGCGGACCGTACGCCGGAGCAGGCGGGGATGCCGCTGCTGCGGCAGCCGTTCGTACCGTCTCCGGCGGAGGCGATGCTGCTGGCCCTGGGGGCCGGTGAGCGTTCGGCGCTCCCGGAGTGGCTGGCGCACAGCGCCGCGTAGCCGGCGTACGCCCGATGAGGTGGCCGAAGCCCGTCTCCCCCGTGGAGACGGGCTTCGGGCGTTCAGCGGAGCAGCAGTTGGACGATGGCGGCCGTGCCGACCGTGACGATGAGGGCGCGCAGCAGGGTGGGGCTGAGGCGGCGGCCGACCTTGGCGCCGATCTGGCCGCCGAGGGCGGAGCCGATCGCGATCAGGGCGACGGCGGTCCAGTCGAAGTCGGCGACGAAGAGGAAGAAGAGCGCGGCGATGCCGTTGACGATGGCCGCGAGGACGTTCTTCACGGCGTTCAGGCGCTGCATGGTGTCGTCGACCAGCATGCCCATGAGGGAGAGGAAGATGATGCCCTGCGCGGCGGTGAAGTAGCCGCCGTAGACGCTGGCCAGGGTCAGGCCGATGTAGAGCAGCGGGCCGCCGTCCGGGTGGGCCGATTCGCCCTTGTCGGCGCGCCGTCGCTGGACGGCCTTGCTGATGCGCGGCTGGAGGATGACCAGGACGAGGGCCATGGCGACCAGGACCGGGACGATGGTCTCGAAGGCCGTGGAGGGCAGGGCCAGGAGCAGGGTGGCGCCGGTGAGGCCGCCGATGAGGGCTCCGGTGGTGAGCTTGAGGACGCGGGAGCGCTGGCCCCGGAGTTCCTTGCGGTAGCCGATGGCGCCGCTGATGGAGCCGGGGATGAGGCCGAGTGCGTTGGAGACGGTGGCCGTGACCGGGGGCAGACCGGTGGCCAGTAGGACGGGAAAGGTGATCAACGTCCCGGAGCCGACGATGGTGTTGATGGCTCCGGCGCTGATCCCCGCGGCGAAGACGGCGAGCATCTCCCAGATTGACATGGTGTTTCCCCCGTGCATGATCGGTGCTTTGTGCACGAATCATGCACGGGGGTGGAGCGTGTCAGTCGAGCGGGGGTTGCTCGCGCCGTTCCTGGCCGGTGTTGAAGCCGGGTGCGCCGGTGGAGAGGTTGCCGAAGGCGCCGCTGAGGCCCTTGAGGGCGTCGCCGATCTCGCTGGGTACGATCCAGAGCTTGTTGGCGTCGCCCTCGGCGATCTTCGGCAGCATCTGGAGGTACTGGTACGAGAGGAGCTTCTGGTCCGGGTCTCCGGCGTGGATGGATTCGAAGACCGTACGGATGGCCTGGGCCTCGCCCTCGGCGCGCAGGGCGGCGGCCTTGGCCTCGCCCTCGGCGCGCAGGATCGCCGACTGCTTCTCGCCCTCGGCGGTGAGGATCGCGGACTGGCGGGTTCCTTCGGCCTGGAGGATGGCGGCGCGCTTGTCGCGGTCGGCGCGCATCTGCTTCTCCATCGAGTCCTGGATGGAGGTGGGCGGCTCGATCGCCTTGAGCTCGACGCGGTTGACGCGGATGCCCCACTTGCCGGTGGCCTCGTCGAGGACTCCGCGCAGGGCGGCGTTGATCTCCTCGCGGGAGGTGAGGGTGCGCTCCAGGTCCATGCCGCCGATGATGTTGCGGAGCGTGGTGACGGTGAGCTGCTCGATGGCCTGGATGTAGCTGGCGACCTCGTACGTCGCGGCCCTGGCGTCGGTCACCTGGTAGTAGATGACGGTGTCGATGTTGACGACCAGGTTGTCCTGGGTGATGACGGGCTGCGGCGGGAAGGGCACGACCTGCTCACGGAGGTCGATCCGGTTGCGGATCGAGTCGATGAACGGGACGACGATGTTCAGGCCCGCGTTGAGCGTGCGGGTGTAGCGGCCGAACCGTTCGACGATGGCGGCGCTGGCCTGGGGGATGACCTGGATCGTCTTGATCAGGGCGATGAAGACGAGCACCACCAGAATGATCAGGACGATGATGATCGGTTGCATCGTTTCCTCGTGCCCTTCGGTTGATGATCGTCATCGAGTCTGACAGAACACGCCTTGCCGTGGGGGCCGTTCGGTCACATGACGACGGCCGTCGCCCCGTCGATGTCGACGACATCGACCTGTTGGCCGGGTTCGAAGCTGAGTCCGGCGTCGAGGGCGCGCGCCGACCAGATCTCCCCGGCCAGCTTGATCCGGCCGCCGGACGCGTCCACGCGTTCCAGTACGACGGCCTGACGGCCCTTCAGGGCGTCGATGCCCGTGGCGAGCTGGGGTGCGCGGTCGGCCCGTTGGCGGCCGGCGATCACCCGGACGACGGCGGTCAGCGCCACCGAGACGATGACGAAGACCAGGACCTGGGCGACGATTCCGCCGCCGAGGGCCGCCACGACCGCGGCGGCGACCGCCCCCACGGCGAACATGCCGAACTCGGGCATCGCGGTCAGGACGAGCGGAATGCCCAGTCCCACCGCGCCGATCAGCCACCACACCCACGCGTCGATGTCCACATGGTCATGGTAGGGCCGTCAACGCCCTTACGGACAGGGCGCGATCGGGGCGGTGGGGTTTCGGGGGCGGGTGTCAGGCGAGCGGCAGGCCGCGGGCGGTGTAGCGGTCGCCCTGGTGCTCGACGACGAGGGGCAGGCCGAAGCAGCGGGAGAGGTTGCGCGAGGTCAGCTCGGTCTCCATGGGGCCGGCGGCGAGCACCTTGCCCTGGCGGATCATCAGGACGTGGGTGAAGCCGGGGGCGATCTCCTCGACGTGGTGGGTCACCATGATCATGGAGGGCGCGTACGGGTCGCGGGCCAGCCGGCCGAGGCGGCGGACGAGGTCCTCGCGGCCGCCGAGGTCGAGGCCGGCGGCGGGCTCGTCCAGGAGGAGCAGTTCGGGGTCGGTCATCATGGCGCGGGCGATCAGGGTGCGCTTGCGCTCGCCCTCGGAGAGGGTGCCGAACTTGCGGTCGAGGTAGTCGGTCATGCCGAGCCGGTCGAGGAAGGCGCGGGCGCGGTCCTCGTCGACCTGGTCGTAGCTCTCGTTCCAGGTGGCGGTCATGCCGTAGGCGGCGGTGAGCACCGTCTGGAGGACCGTCTGGCGGCGGGGGAGCTTGTCGGCGAGGGCGATGCCCGCGATGCCGATGCGGGGGCGCAGCTCGAAGACGTCGGTGCCGACGCCGCCGAGGCGCTCACCGAGCACGTCGACGGTGCCCCTGGTGGGGAAGAGGTAGCTGGAGGCGATGTTGAGCAAGGTGGTCTTGCCGGCGCCGTTGGGGCCGAGGATGACCCAGCGCTCGCCTTCCTTGACCGACCAGGAGACGCCGTCCACCAGAGCGCGTCCGTCGCGGACCACTGATACGTCCACCAGCTCCAGTACATCGCTCATGAGCGCGTTGTCTCCCCATGCAGTGTCGAGATCGTCGCATGCCGGTCGGGCAGGCTCCCAGGGAAAACCTACGCCACGGCACGAGTACGGGCGGCGCTGGGCCCGCCGTCACGAACGGGGTCGTGACGGGACGCACACCGCCCACGACAGGTCCTAGGCTGTCCGCATGCTTGTGGAACCACGTTCAGGGGTGCTGGCCGCCTGGGGGAACGCGTTGCTGGCGGGGCTGGTGTCGCCGGACGACGCGGTGCTCGCCGTGGTCGGGGAGGACGCGGTGCACCGCGTCGAGGGGCTGCCCGGTGAGGCCGGTCCGGTGGGGCTCACGTTCGCGCTGGGGCGGCTGCGGTCGCTCGGGGTGAGCGGTTTCCGGGTCGCGCTGCCGGTGCCGGGGCATCCGCTGGGGCTGAGCGGTCCGCCGGAGTTCAACGCCCGTGCGCTGGAGGCGGAGGAGGCGGTGGTCGGCCACGGCGCGCCGTACGGGCTGGTGCCGGAGGTGCGCGAGGCGGGCCCGGCCGGGGATGTGCACGTGGATGTGGTGTGGCACTGCCTGGCGGTGCGGGAGGCGCCGCCGGCCGATGTGCCGTCGCTGGGCGAGGCGGAGCGGGAGCTGGCGGAGGCGCTGCGGGACGCGACGGCGGTGCTGACCCGGCTGGACGTGGCGGGGTCGGGGCCGGTGGCCGAGGCGGCGGTGGACGCGTACCGGGCGCGGGCGGAGCGGGGGCGCGAGGTGCTGGCGCCGGGCTATCCGCCGCGGGCGGTGCGGGTCCTGGAGCTGGCGCAGCGGGTCGGGCTGCTGGTCTCGGTGGCGTACGAGAACGGGCACGGCGGTGCGGTGAGCGCGTCGGAGATGGCGGCCAGGGCGGAGGCGCTGCGGCCGGTGGAGCGGGTGGCGCGGCGGGCGCAGGTGGCGGCGTACAACGCGTACGTGGAGGAGCCGGCGCGGTAGCGGGGGCTCGGGGTGCGCCGGTGCGGTCGGGAGGAACCCGGCGTGCGCCGGGCCCCCGCGCGGCCGGTGGTCAGCCTGCCGCTCCGTGGCGGACCGCCCACAGGGCGGCCTGGGTGCGGTCGGAGAGGTCGAGCTTCATCAGGATGTTGGAGACGTGGGTCTTGACCGTCTTCTCGGACAGGACCAGGGCGCGTGCGATCTCCCGGTTGGAGCGGCCGTCGGCGATCAGGCCGAGCACTTCCCGTTCGCGTTCGGTGAGGGTGCTCCCCCGGCCGGTGCCGGTGCCGGGCTCGTCCTGGGCGAGGAGTGCCCCGGCGACCTCGGGCTGGAGCAGGACGTGTCCGGCGTGGACGGAGCGGATGGCGCCGGCCAGGGCGTCCGGGTCGACGTCCTTGTACACATAGCCGGAGGCGCCCGCGCGCAGGGCGGGGACGACGGTGCGCTGCTCGGTGAAGCTGGTGACGATCAGCACCTTGGCCGGGTTCGCCAGTTCGCGGAGTCTGCGCAGCGCCTCGATGCCGTCGGTGCCGGGCATCTTGATGTCCATCAGTACGACGTCGGGCCGCAGCTTCTCGATGGCGGCCACGCCCTCGGCGCCGTCGGACGCCTCGCCGACCACTTCGATGTCGTCCTGGATCTCCAGGAACGTACGCAGGCCGCGGCGGACGACCTGGTGGTCGTCGACGAGCAGCACCCTGATGATCCTGTCAGCCACCGGGGATCTCCATCTCGATCGTGGTGCCCTTGCCGGGCTGGGACTCAACGGTGAGCCTGCCGCCGACGCCGCCGGCGCGGTCGCGCATGGAGACCAGGCCGAGGTGCCGGCCGGCGCGGCGGGTGGCGGCGGGTTCGAAGCCCCGGCCGTCGTCGGTGACGCGGAGCACGGTGGCGCCGTCGCGGCGGACGAGGGTGACCTCGACGTGGTCGGCGTCGGCGTGGCGCAGGGCGTTGTGCAGGGCTTCCTGGGCGACCCGGAGCAGGGCCTCCTCCTGGGCGGCGGGCAGGGCGCGGACGCCGGTGGAGGTGAAGGTGACGTGCGCGGTGTGGGCCCGGTCCAGGACCTGGACCTGGGTGCGGAGGGTGGCGACGAGGCCGTCCTCGTCCAGGGCGGCCGGGCGGAGCTCGACGACGGCGGCGCGCAGTTCGTCCACGGCTTCGGCGGCGAGGGCGGCGACCTGCTGGAGTTCGCCCTTGGCGCGGGCCGGGTCGCGGTCGACGAGGGTGGCGGCGGCCTGGGCGGTGAGCCGGAGCGAGAACAGTTTCTGGCTGACCGCGTCGTGCAGCTCGTGGGCGAGGCGGGAGCGTTCCTCGGCGATGGTGAGTTCGCGGCTGCGCTCGTAGAGGCGGGCGTTGGTCAGGGCGATGGCGGCGTGCTGGGCGAGGATCGAGAGGAGGTCCTCGTCCTCGGCGGTGAATCCGCAGACGCCCTCCGGCTTGGGGCACCTCTTGTTGGCGAGGAAGAGCGCGCCGATGGTCTCGTCGCCGTCCCGGATGGGCAGTCCGAGGAAGTCGGACATGTCGGGGTGGGCGCTGGGCCAGCCGCCGAAGCGGGGGTCCTTGCGGACGTCGGCGAGCCGCTCGGTGCGGGCGGTGTGGAGCATGGCGGCGAGGATGCCGTGCTGGCGGGGCAGCGGGCCGATGGCCTTCCACTGCTCCTCGCTGACGCCGTCGACGACGAACTGGGCGAAGCCGCCGTGGTCGTCGGGGACCCCGAGGGCGGCGTACTCGGCGTCCAGGAGTTCGCGGGCGGAGGCGACGATCGTCTTCAGGACGTCCCGTACCTCCAGGTGGCGGCTCATGGCGAGCAGTGCCGCGCTGACGGCCGCGAGGCCCGAGGGGGGTCGGTGGCTCATGCGGCTCACGGTACCGGCGGGGCCCGCTCGCCCGTATCGGGCCGGGGGCGGCCGGGGACCGGGGCGCAGGGCCTAGGACCTGCGGCGGGGGAGGGTCCGACCCGCGACCCGTCCGGAACATCGCATTCCGCATTGCTTCAGCAACGTACGGTCACGGCGAGGCTCGCCCGATGTGAGGCCACGCATAGGGTCCACGTCACTTACGAAGTCGCTTAGTGGACCGAAAAGGGCGATTTGGGCGGTCTTGACCTGGGGGCGAACCCGGCAAACCGCTCGCCATTCCACTACTCGGCTTCGTACGTCACACCTTTGCCAGGCCATTTTGCCGCCGCTAAGAATTGAGCTCGTCCCCGACGGAGATGCGCAGTCGCTCCCGTCTTCGTCCTCCGTGAGGACCCCCCGAATTCGAAGAGGTACGCCTGTATGTCCGCGCACAGCATCACCGGCCGTCTCCGACGCCTGAACAAGACCCAGAAGCTCTCCGCCGCCGGCATCTCCGCCGTCGCCGCCGCTGCCCTCTCCTTGTCCCTGGTGCCCGGTGATGCCGAGGCCGTGACCGAACCGCAGGCCCTCTCCGCAGCCCCGGTCGTCTTCGACTCCGCGAACTCCAAGCAGGTGCGGGCGATCCAGGACAGCGTCATCGAGCAGCACTCGACCGCCGAGAAGCTGGTCAAGGCCGCCGACGCCGCCAAGGCCGAGAAGGCCGCCGCGGTGAAGGAGGAGACGGGTTCGAAGTCCAAGCACTCCAACGACTCCGAGCGCTCCGATCGCTCCGGGAAGTCCGGCAAGAACGAGAAGTCCTGGGCGAAGAAGTCGAAGGGGCACGGCAAGTCCGAGCGCAAGTCCGAGAAGAAGTCCTCGCGCGGCGACGAGGCCGCGAGCCGCTCCTCCGCCCGTACGCACATGTACGCCAACAACCTGGACGGCTGGATTCGCGAGTCCCTGGCCATCATGAAGGAGCGGGGCATCCCGGGTACGTACGAGGGCCTGCACCGCAACATCATGCGGGAGTCCAGCGGCAACCCGAACGCCATCAACGACTGGGACATCAACGCCCGCAACGGCGTGCCGTCGATCGGTCTGCTCCAGATCATCAAGCCGACGTTCGACTACTACCACGTGTCCGGCACCCCGCACACGCAGTACGACCCGGTCGCCAACATCACCGCGTCGGCCAACTACGCCGCCGACAAGTACGGCTCGATCGACAACGTCAACAGCGCGTACTGATCCGCTCCGGCCGCGGAGCGTGACGAAACGCCGGAGGGCGGCACCCCGCGCGGGGTGCCGCCCTCCGGCGTGTACATGTCCGGGCCGGACACACCCGTCTACTTGCGCATGACCTCGGGCTCGTGGCGGCGCAGCAGCCGGGCGACGACGAAGCCGCAGACGACGCCGATGAACAGCAGGACCGCGACGTTCATCCCCCACTGGCCCGCCGTGTGCTCCCAGAGCGGGTCCAGGTCGGTGGGGTTGTTCTGGTCCCACGGCGGCATGAGGTGGGCGAGGTCCAGCGTCGAGCCGGCGCCCGCGATGGCCCAGCGGGACGGCATCAGCCAGGCGAACTGCTCCAGGCCCGGCGAGCCGTAGACCTGGAAGAGGATGCCGGTGAAGACGACCTGGACGATCGCGAACATGACCAGCAGCGGCATGGTCTTCTCGGCGGTCTTCACCAGCGAGGAGATGACCAGGCCGAACATCATCGAGGTGAAGCCGAGCGCGATGACCGTCAGGCACAGCTCGACGGCCGGCGGCATGATCAGGCCCTCTTCGGGCAGATCGCGGGTGGCGAAGCCGATGCCGCAGATGATGACGCCCTGCACGGCCGTGATCAGGCCGAGGACGATGACCTTGGACATCAGGTAGGCGGAGCGGGACAGGCCGGTGGCCCGTTCCCGTTCGTAGATGACGCGTTCCTTGATCAGTTCGCGTACGGAGTTGGCCGCGCCGGAGAAGCACATGCCGATGATGAGGATCAGCATGATCGTTCCGGCATCGCCGTTGAACTTGTGCGGCGGCTTCGGCGGGGCGAGCCCGTAGTCCGACGGGATGACCACGCTGACGATGCCGAGCACCGCGGGCAGGATCACCATCAGGCCCATGAAGCCCTTGTCGGAGCCGATCACCGAGACGTAGCGGCGCATCAGCGTCCACAGCTGGGTGCCCCAGCCCTGCGGCTTGGGCGGGCGCATCTGCTGCGGCGGCGGCATGTGCACCGACTGCGGGGCGGCGGCGTCGATGTCCGCGGCGTACATCTGGTAGTGCTGCGAGCCGCGCCAGCGGCCGCCCCAGTCGTGGTCGCGGTAGTTCTCGAACGCGGAGAAGACGTCGGCCCAGGTGGAGTAGCCGAAGAAGTTCAGCGCCTCGTCCGGCGGGCCGAAGTAGGCCACGGCGCCGCCCGGCGCCATCACCAGCAGCTTGTCGCAGATGGCCAGCTCGGCCACCGAGTGCGTGACGACCAGGACGGTACGGCCGTCGTCGGCCAGGCCGCGCAGCAGCTGCATGACGTCGCGGTCCATGCCCGGGTCGAGACCGGAGGTCGGCTCGTCCAGGAAGATCAGCGACGGCTTGGTGAGCAGCTCCAGCGCCACGGAGACGCGCTTGCGCTGGCCGCCGGAGAGCGAGGTGACCTTCTTGTCCTTGTGGACGTCGAGCTTCAGCTCGGTGAGGACCTCGTGGATACGGGCCTGGCGCTCGGCCTCGGTGGTGTCCGCGGGGAAGCGGAGCTTGGCCGCGTACTTCAGGGCGCGCGTGACGGTCAGTTCCTTGTGCAGGATGTCGTCCTGCGGGACCAGGCCGATGCGCCGGCGCAGCTCGGCGAACTGCTTGTAGAGGTTCCGGTTGTCGTAGAGGACGTCGCCCTGGTTGGCGGGCCGGTAGCCGGTGAGCGCCTTGAGCAGGGTGGACTTTCCGGAGCCGGACGGGCCGATGACGCCGATCAGCGACTTCTCGGGGACGCCGAACGAGACGTCCCTGAGAATCTGCTTGCCGCCGTCGACCGTCACCGTGAGGTGGCGGGCCGCGAAGGAGACCTCACCGGTGTCGACGAACTCTTCCAGCCGGTCGCCGACGAGCCGGAAGGTCGAGTGGCCGACGCCTACGATGTCGTTCGGGCCGATGAGCGCCGAGCCGGACTTGGACAGCGGCTGACCGTTGACGAACGTGCCGTTGTGCGATCCGAGGTCCCGGATCTCGAAGCGGCCGTCGGGCGTCGCGTGGAATTCGGCGTGGTTCCGGGAGACCTGGAGGTCGGAGACGACCAGGTCGTTCTCCAGCGCACGACCGATCCGCATCACCCGGCCGAGGGCCAGTTGGTGGAACGTGGTCGGGCTGCGGTCCCCGTAGACCGGCGGGGAGCCCGCCGGGCGGCCGGTGCCGGGGCCGGGCGGCGCCGGGGCCGCGCCCTGCTGCGGGACGTGCGGCTGCTGCGGCGTGTTCGGCTGCGGCACGTGCGGCTGCTGGGGGGCGGGCTGCTGCCAGCCCTGCTGCTGCGGCGGTACGGGCTGCTGGGGCGCCGGCTGCTGCCAGCCGGGGTGGCCCCCCTGCTGGGGCTGTTGGGGCGGCGGGGCCTGCTGCGGCTGCGCGGGGCTGTAGACGTCCGCGGCGCTCAGGGTCAGCCGGGGGCCGTCCGTGGCGTTGCCGAGGTTCACGGCGGAGCCGGCGGCGATCTCCAGCTGCTGAATCCGCTGGCCGTGCACATAGGTGCCGTTGGTGCTGCCGTGGTCCTCGATGAACCAGCTGCGCCCGTTCCAGCTGATCGTGGCGTGCCGCCACGACACCCTGGCGTCGTCGATCGTCATGTCGCCCTGCGGATCACGTCCGAGGGTGTACGACCTGGACGGATCGAGCGTCCAGGTCCTGCCATTCAATTCCAGTACGAGTTCCGGCACTCCGCGCCCCACCTAGTTGTCCCCCGTGTTGCCCCCGTCGCAGGGGGCCTAGGGATGCTGAACATCGTGGCGAACTATTCCAGGACCGGTCCCCGATACGAAAGCCGGGCGGTCCGAGGTGACCTCACCGAGACCTGGCCGGCCAGGCGAAAAGGGACGGACCGGTGCGCCCGGTGGGCTGTCCGGCACTCGGGACGGGCCGCCGCGGCCGGCGCGCGGACCGATACGGTGGAAACACCATGAGCGTATCCCGGCCCCCTGAGCCCGCCCCGTCTCCCGAGCCCGTCGCGTCCGTGCACGGTCCGGACGTCCCGACCCTTCTCGTGAAGATATTCGGGAAGGACCGCCCCGGCATCACCGCGGGCCTCTTCGACACCCTGGCCGCGTACGCGGTGGACGTGATCGACATCGAGCAGGTCGTGACGCGGGGCCGTATCGTCCTGTGCGCGCTGGTCACCGCCCCCACCTCGGGCGGGACCACGGAGGGCGACCTGCGTGCCACCGTGCACAGCTGGGCCGAGTCGCTGAAGCTCCAGGCCGAGATCATCTCCGGCAGGGGCGACAACCGGCCGCGCGGCTCGGGCCGCTCCCATGTCACGGTGCTGGGGCACCCGCTGACCGCGGAGTCGACGGCGGCCATAGCGGCCAGGATCACCTCGACCGGCGGAAACATCGACCGTATCTTCCGGCTGGCGAAGTACCCGGTCACGGCGGTCGAGTTCGCGGTGTCCGGTACGGGTACGGAGGAGCTGCGCAGCGCGCTGGCGCCGGAGGCCGCGGGCATCGGCGTGGACGTGGCCGTCGTGTCGGCGGGGCTCAGCCGCCGGGCGCAGCGGCTCGTGGTGATGGACGTCGACTCGACGCTGATCCAGGACGAGGTCATCGAGCTGTTCGCGGCGCACGCGGGCTGCGAGGCCGAGGTCGCGTCGGTGACCGAGCGGGCGATGCGGGGCGAGCTGGACTTCGAGCAGTCGCTGCACGCGCGGGTGGCGCTGCTGGCGGGGCTCGACGTCTCGGTGGTGGACAAGGTCCGCTCCGAGGTGCGGCTGACGCCCGGCGCCCGGACGCTGATCCGTACGCTGAAACGACTCGGCTACCAGGTGGGCGTGGTGTCGGGCGGGTTCACACAGGTGACCGACGACCTCCAGGAGCGGCTGGGGCTGGACTTCGCCTCCGCCAACACGCTGGAGGTCGTGGACGGGAAGCTCACGGGCCGGGTGACCGGGGACATCGTGGACCGGGCGGGCAAGGCCCGGCTGCTGCGGAGCTTCGCCGCCCAGGCGGGGGTGCCGCTGGCGCAGACGGTGGCGATCGGTGACGGGGCCAACGACCTGGACATGCTGAACACGGCGGGGCTCGGGGTGGCGTTCAACGCCAAGCCGGTGGTCCGCGAGGCCGCGCACACCGCGGTGAACGTGCCGTTCCTGGACACCGTGCTGTATCTGCTCGGGGTCACCCGCGAGGAGGTCGAGGCGGCGGACGGCCTGGTCGAGTAGCGGCCGCCGTACGTATGTGAGGCCGCCGCACGGGAGCGAGCCGTACGTACGTGAGGGACGGGAAGGGCCCCGGCGCGCATCGGGTGATGCGGGCCGGGGCCCTTCCGCGCGGGCCGCGGGTCAGTCGTTGGGCGTCCAGTACTCGGCGAGGCGGCCGACGCCGTGTTCGGCGGACTTCCAGGGGCCGGTGAACTCGACGACGGCGAAGGCGGCGGTCGGGAAGCCGCCGCGCGCCATCCGGGAGAGCGCGTCGCCCTCGCCGCTGCCGGAGAGGGCGTCGGCGAGCGCGTGCATGCCGGGGTTGTGGGCGATGACCAGCAGGTCGGCGACGTCGTCCGGGGTCTCGTTCACCAGGGCGATCAGTTCGCCGAGCGAGGCCTCGTAGAGCCGCTCCTCGTACACCGTCTTCGGGCGCTGGGGCATCTCGTGCACGGCCAGCTTCCACGTCTCCCGCGTTCTGGCGGCGGTGGAGCAGAGGGCCAGGTCGAAGGTGATCCCGGAATCGGCCAGCTTGCGGCCCGCCATGGGGGCCTCCATGCGGCCGCGCTCGGCCAGCGGGCGCTCATGGTCGGAATCCTGCGACCATTCCGCCTTGGCATGCCGGAGAAGGACGATCCTGCGAGATGTATCGGCGCTCATACACCTCAGCTTCGCATGAAACGTGCCACCTGGCGCAGGGTGTTGGAGCCTTCGTCCGGGCCGGGCGGCGGGCATCAGCGGGTCAGCAGCGCGAGGAGTTGCCGCAGCAGCTGGCCGGTCGCCGATTCGCCCGTGGCGGCCTGGGCCTGGCCCGGTCCGGCGATCAGCAGCAGCAGCGCGGCGAAGGCGAGGGCGGGCAGCACGACGGCCCACCACGGCAGCCGGACGTCGACATCGCCCGACGCCGGTCGGGTGGGCCGGGGGTGCTGCGTACGGGCCGGCATGTCCGCCTCCGTGGGTGCTCGGTTCTGTTACTCAGAACCTACGGAGGCGGGGGCGCCGCTCCCATCCGGTGAGCCACCCACTTCACCCTGACCCTGGCCCCCTAGGGGATGGTGGGGCCAGCACCACCATCGGCGTGGTCAGGAGGGGCGGGGGGTCATGGGGAGGCGATGGAGGCGATGACTCCGACGACGACCGTGATCAGCAGCATGGCCCCGAAGACGAGGAGCAGCTTCTTCTGACCGTTCTGGGGATTCGGATCGAGCACAGGTGACATGGCCCCAGTCTCGCATCTCAGCATTCGTCCTCGATCGTCCGGTCCCGGCCGGCCATGACGCCCATGACCATCTGCGGCACCATCAGGGCGGCCATCAGCCCGATGGGCAGGCCCCAGCCGCCGCTGTGCTGGTAGAGCACGCCGACCAGGAGCGGTCCGGGGATGGAGATCAGGTAGCCGGTGGACTGGGCGAACGCGGACAGCCGGACGACTCCGGCGCCGCTGCGGGCCCGCATGCCGATCATGGTGAGGGCGAGCGGGAAGGCGCAGTTGGAGATGCCGAGCAGCAGTGCCCAGGCCCAGGCGCCGCCGGCCGGGGCCAGGTAGAGGCCCGCGTAGCCGGTGAGGCCGCAGGCGCCGAGGAGGAGGACGATCGGGCCCTGGTGCCGCATCCGTCCGGCGACGCGCGGGATCACGAAGGCGAGCGGGACGCCCATGGCCATGGTGAGCGCGAGCAGGACGCCCGCCGTGCCGGCCGAGACCCCGGCGTCGCGGAAGATCTGGGGCATCCAGCCCATGGTGATGTAGGCGGCGGTGGCCTGGAGGCCGAAGAAGCAGGCGAGGGCCCAGGCGGTGCGGCTGCGGGTGATCCGGAGGTCGGCGGGCTGCGGCTGCGCGGCGGCCCGGCCCCCGGCGGGGGTGTCGTGGGCGGTGGCCCGGTCCCGTACGAGCGGGAGCCAGGGCAGGATCGCGGCGGCGGCGAGCACGGCCCAGATGCCGAGGCCGGCCTTCCAGCCGCCGCCCATCGCGTCGGTCAGGGGGACGGTGACGGCGGCGGCGAGCGAGGTGCCGAGGGCCAGGGCCATGGAGTAGAGCCCGGTCATGGAGCCGACGCGGTCGGGGAACCAGCGCTTGACGATCACCGGCATCAGGACGTTGCTGACGGCGATGCCCATGAGGGCCAGGGCGCTGGCGGCGAGGAAGCCCGCGGTGCCGCCGATGAGGGGCCGGATCACCAGGCCCGCGGTGATGGCGACCATGCCCGCGCAGACCACGGCGCCCGGTCCGAAGCGGCGGGCGAGGCGGGGGGCCATCACACCGAAGAGCGCGAAGCAGAGCGGGGGCACGGAGGTGAGGACACCGGCGACGCTGCCGCTCATGTGCAGACCGTCGCGCACCTCTTCGAGGAGGGCGCCGAGGCTGGTGATGGCGGGGCGCAGGTTGACGGCGGTGAGGACGAGCCCGATGGCGACCAGGCGCAGCGTCCACGGCGAGGGGCCGGTGTGCGGGGTGGTCGCGCCGTCGCGGGTGGCCGCCCGGCCCGCCGGGTTCAGGGTCCGGGTCACGGTCTGGTTCGCGGTCTGGGGAGTGGTCTCGTCGTCGGGCATGAGGCCATCATAGAATCATGGGATGATTGGTTGTCCAATCAGTCCGGAAGTTGCGACCGAGGAGCACCATGGCGCTGACGTCCCCGCGGCGTTCGGCACTCGCCGACCAGGTGATTGCCCAGCTGAGGAACCAGATCACGACGGGCGAGTGGCCGGTGGGTTCCCGTATCCCCACCGAACCCGAGCTGGTCGAGCAGCTGGGGGTGGCCCGTAACACCGTCCGCGAGGCGGTGCGGGCGCTCGCGCACAACGGGCTGCTCGACATCCGGCAGGGTTCGGGCACCTATGTGGTGGCCACCAGTGAGCTGGCCGGGGTGATGCACCGCCGGTTCGCCTCGGCGGACCCGCGGCACATCGCGGAGCTGCGCTCGACCCTGGAGTCGTCGGCGGCGCGGCTGGCGGCCGTCCGGCGCACGGAGCGGGATCTGAAACAGCTGGACGCGCTCATGCGGCGCCGGGAGGAGACCTGGGCGGCGGGGGACGCGGAGGCGTTCGTGGCCGCCGACGCGACGCTGCACCTGGCGGTGGTGGCCGCCTCCCACAACGAGGTGCTGACGGGGCTCTACGCGGACCTGGGCGACCTGCTGCGGGACTATCTGCGCGGTGACGTGGGCCAGGAGCTGCGGCCGGAGAACCATATGGACCACAGCCGGCTGGTCGAGGCGATCCGGGCGGGCGACGCGGAGACGGCGGCGGCGGAGGCCGCGAGCCACGCCCTGACCTGCCAGGCGGACCGGGTCGGGAACACCCCCTAGCGCCGCACGGCGTGGGTGATCCACGCGGAGGCGACTTCCTTCCAGCAGCGGTCGGTCAGGCGGACGGTCCGGGCCGGGCCGACGGTGACCGGCCGGGTGTCGGCGTCCACGTCCCACCAGCGGGCGCACTCGGTGTGCAGCTGGACGCGGTCGGCCCTGGGGTACGGGTTGTGGCAGTACGCGATGACCCGGGAGCCCTCGACGGACGTACGGCACTCCGCGCCGGAGGGTTCGGGGCTGGGTGCGGGCGGCGCGGCGGCACCGGCGGCTCCGACGTGCCCGGCGGCGTACAGGCCGGCCGGGACGAGCAGTCCGGCGATCACCGCGCCGGAGGCCAGCAGGGACCGGGTTCGGTGATGTGTGCGACGCACAGCGATCTCCTCCCCATGCCCGGCCGGAGCACCGTCCCGACCAGAAGTCCGGTTCCTCCACATTCTGCGGTGGATCGTCCGGCTTTTCGACCTGAGCGCCTTGGGGGGCGTGCGCGGGGGGCGTGCGAGGCGGGGCCACGCGGTGGGCGTACGGAAACGGCCGCGCACCGCCGCCCGGGGTTCCGGGGACGGTGCGCGGCCGAACCGTACAGGCCTGGGGTCAGGCGCCCATCATGTGCACGCCGCTGTCGACGTGGATGATCTCGCCGGTGGTCCGCGGGAAGAAGTCCGAGAGCAGGGCGACGATGCCGCGGCCGGCCGGCTCCGGGTCCTTCATGTCCCAGGCGAGCGGCGCGCGGGTGTTCCACACGTCGGCGAGCCCGTCGAAGCCGGGGATGGACTTCGCGGCCATGGAGCCGAGCGGCCCGGCCGAGATCAGGTTGCAGCGGATGCCGTCCGGACCCAGGTCGCGGGCGAGGTAGCGGGAGGTGGCCTCCAGGGCGGCCTTGGCCGGGCCCATCCAGTCGTACTGCGGCCAGGCGAACTGGGCGTCGAAGGTGAGGCCGACGATGGAGCCGCCCTCGCTCATCAGCGGCTTGCACGCCATGGCGAGCGACTTCAGCGAGAACGCCGAGACGTGCATGGCCGTGGAGACCGACTCGAACGGGGTGTTGAGGAAGTTGCCGCCGAGCGCGTCCTGCGGCGCGAAGCCGATGGAGTGCACGACGCCGTCCAGCGAGCCCAGCTCGTCGCGCACCAGGCCGGCGAGGCGGTCCAGGTGCTCCTGGTCGGTGACGTCCAGCTCGATGACCTTGGCGGGCTTGGGGAGCTTCTTGGCGATGCGCTCGGTCAGCGTGGGCCGGGGGAACGCGGTCAGGATGACCTCGGCGCCCTGCTCCTGGGCCACCTTGGCCGCGTGGAACGCGATGGACGACTCCATCAGCACACCGGTGATGAGGATGCGCTTGCCGTCGAGAATTCCGCTCATGCTGATCAGTGACCCATGCCCAATCCGCCGTCAACGGGGATGACGGCTCCAGTGATGTACGACGCGTCGTCGGATGCGAGGAAGCGCACCGCGGCGGCGATCTCCTCGGGCTGCGCGTAACGCGCGAGCGGCACCTGGGCCACGATGCCCTTGCGCTGTTCCTCGGTGAGCACCTGCGTCATGTCGGTGTCGACGAAGCCGGGCGCGACGACGTTGAAGGTGATGTTGCGCGAACCCAGCTCGCGCGCCAGCGACCTGGCGAAGCCGACCAGACCGGCCTTGGAGGCCGCGTAGTTGGCCTGGCCGGCGGAGCCGAGGAGGCCCACGACGGACGAGATGAGGACCACGCGGCCCTTCTTGGCGCGCAGCATGCCGCGGTTGGCGCGCTTGACGACCCGGAAGGTGCCGGTGAGGTTGGTGTCGAGGACGGAGGTGAAGTCCTCCTCGGACATCCGCATCAGCAACTGGTCCTTGGTGATGCCGGCGTTGGCCACCAGCACCTCCACGTTGCCGTGCTTCTCCTCGATCTCCTTGTAGCCCTGCTCCACCTGCTCGGGGTCCGTGATGTCGCAGCGGACCGCGAGGACGCCGGCCTCGGTGAGCTCGGCCGGCGGCTCTCCGGATCGGTAGGTGATCGCGACCTTGTCGCCGTTGGCGGCGAAAGCGCGGGCGATGGCGAGGCCGATGCCCCGGTTTCCTCCGGTGACGAGAACCGAGCGGCTCAACGGATCACCCTTTCGATAGCGGTCTGGTACCACGGAAACCTATCGGTACCGTCCGTGCGGCGGAGAATCGGCCCCTGACAGCGCCTCCCGCCGGGCACTGTCGGGTTCCTACAGTCCGCCCGTCCCGTCAGTCCGCCAGACCAGGTGCGTGGGCCGACAGCCCCTCGGCCCGAGCGGTCTCGAGCATCCTGCGGTCGTACGTCACCAGGGCGGTCAGGTCGTCCCGCAGTGAGAGCGCGCTGGCCACATGGATCGCGTCCAGCGTCCGCAGACGCCCGACCAGCAGCGCCGCCGCATCACGCACCTCGCGGGTGAGGAGAACCTCGGTGATCCGGGCGTCCAGGTCTTCCATGGCCTTCGGGAAGTGCCCCATGAGGTCCAGCGTCCGCACCGTCTCCACGAAGCCGAGCGTGCTGGTGGCGAGCGGCTCTGTGGCCCGTTCCTGGAGAAAGACGTCGAGCGTGCCCCAGTGACTGCGCCGGGTCATCCAGGTGACGAGGGCGGACGTGTCCATGTAGATCAACGGTCGTCCTCTTCGCGCTCGGCCAGCAGCAGCGCCACGGGGTCGACGTCCTCCGGCACCTCGTAGCACGGCATGCTGTGCCGCTCGGCAGCGGTGACCGGCTTCAGCTTGATCTTCCCCTGCGCCACCAGGTGCGCGTACCGCTCCATGGGACTGCCGGCCGGTGACAGTATCGCGATCACGTTCCCGTGCCGGGTGACCTCGATCGCCTCGCCCTTCTCGACACGGGCGAAGACGGCGCTGGGGTTGTACGAGAACTCGCGGACGGAGATGGTGCTCATGGCGATCCCCTACGTTGTACCTACATAGGCTCCACTGTAACCACAATGCGGCCCGGCACCACGGCAGTGCGCGCGCAAGCGTCTGCACAAGTCCGTCGACGCATTGCCTCAGCGTGCCCCAGGCTCAAGCTGTCCGGCCGACAGGGGGAACCTCAGTTTCCTTTCCTCGGCCCGGGAAGGACCCGGCGTGGCGGATCTCAGCGGACGAGAGTGAGGGGGGTGGCCGGCTGCACGGCACCGTTGGCGACGACCAGGAGAAGGTCGCCGACGGTGGCGTCGTCCCCCAGGCCCAGTTCGGACACAGGCCGTGCCCCTGGCAGCTCTCGCGCCGCTACGGGCATCAGATGCAGTTCGTTCTTCTCGCCCTGGAAGGCCAGCATCACCCAGGTCTCGTCCTGGCTGATCCGTTCGACCACGGCGCTCAGCCGGTCGGGCAGTACGGCGCAGACGATGGTGAGCCGTTGCCGCTCGGCCCGGGGGAAGGCGGAGATCATGTCGAGCAGTCCGGGAGCGGAGAGCGTGCCCTCCAGGAGTCGCGCGACGCCTGCCCGGTCGTCGGAGCGGTCGTCCTCCACGCAGTGCACGAACCGCGTGATGGGCAGTCCGTCGGCCAGGGCCTGCTGCCAGCGGGGCAGCATGAAGTCGATGTGCAGGGCGTCATCGCGGGTCGCCCCGGCGCCGCCGGCCTGTTCCCCGATGCCGGCCAGCCACGCGTTGACCTCCGCCCAGCGCCAGGCGAGTGAGCGCCCCACCGCGCCTTCGGGTTCCGGAAACGCGCCGGCGTCCGCGCGCCGGTCCCCGTTGACCCACTGCAGAACGTTCTGCCTGCTGTGACCCGTTCGCTCCGCGATGTCGGACACGCCGACCAGGTCGGGGTCCAATCGCAGCAGTCTCAGCTGGGGAAGCGCCTTCCGGAGCCGTACGACCAGGCGGTGCGCCGCATCGATGGCGCCGTCCCCGGACTCGGCCAGATCGAGCAGGTGCCTGCCCCGATGGCGGGTGAGCAGCCCGTCGAACTCGTCGAAGATGACGCCGACCGCCAGGTCGTCGTCCACCGTGACACCCTCCACGACAAAGAGAAACTCGTACTCCACTTCACCCTCATCCCCGTCCGAGCGTGCTCCCGCGAACCTTCGAGCCAGGGTGCGCCACCCCTCGCAAGGGCAGACTTACCCAGTCCGCATATGTTGTCAAACGACAACACCCCCGCTGAGGGCACGACGCGGATCCCCCTCGGGCAGCGGGCAGAGACGCGCCCGCCGCGCGATGGACCGGGCTGTGCGCGATGGGTTCCCCGCCGTGCCCGGGACCGGGATGGTGGTGCAGCTCCGGTCCGGGCAGGGGCAGTAGAGCCGCCCCCAGTGCCCTTCCTTGCACAGGGACCACCCCGCGGCCACGAGCTGCTTCAGCACCACGCGGATTTCCTTGTCCTGGTGATCCGCCGGTGACATCTCGCGCCCGACCATCCACCATCTCCCCAACACACGACGCCCGCTGCGGAGTTGACCGTCAACCCAGCATGTTCGGGAGACTACCCCGCAGGACCGACAACCGCTCAAATCGCACGTCAGCGCAGCAATGGGTGCTATGTGCGACCAGCTATCTAATGGCGCACCAGGCAGCGGATCTGCTTTCCGACCGGCGTCGGCGTGACGTCCCACCCCGGTGCGAGCGGATCCATGAGCGGCAGCCCGCGACCGGACTCGGCGGTGGAGTCGTCCGGTCGCACCCCGCGCCGACGCGGGAGGCCACGCCGGTCCGGGTCATGAAGCCTGACCCAGACCCCTGCCGCCGCCGGCTCCACCTCGGCGACCAGGGGTACGTAGTCGCCGCAGGCGTGCACCGCGTTGCCGTACAGCTCGGACAGGACCAGTTGGGCGGAATCGACGAGGTCCGGGGCGACGCCCGCGTTCAGAAGCGTCGCCCGGGTGAGCCCGCGCACGGCACGGAGGTTGCGAGGCGAGGCGGACATATGGAGGGAGAAGCCGGTGGGGGTGGGGGTGAGGTAGTGGCCGAGGGCGGCTGCCGGGACGACCTGAGTAACGGGGTAAGGCATGTGACCTCCTTGCGACTTGGCCGTCCTCAATGGACTGACTCGCTACGGGACGACCGCTTCACGTCAGGGTGCCGACTCAACGCCTCAACTCGCAAGCTTGTCACCCAAATTGCAGAACCGACTCTTTGTTCCCGTCGACTTGGCCGTGCGGCTGGTGCCATGCTCTCGCTATGCCAAACGTTCGCCCGATCCCAACGGTCCGTCGGCGTCGACTCGGCGAGGCTCTGCGGCGGTACCGCAACAGCGCTGGAATGAGCCTCGACACGGCCTCTGCGGCCCTTGGGTGGATCGGCCCCAAACTGTCCCGTATCGAAACGGCCAACGGCCACATCCGCCCTGCGGAGGTGGCCGCGCTGCTCGAGTCGTACGGTGTGAAGGACCCCGAGGTCGTCTCGGCCCTTGAAGGGCTGGCCAAGGACGCCCGCAAACAGGGTTGGTGGCAGACCTACAGCGGGATCGTCGCCCCGGCCTATGCGGACTACATCTCCCTTGAGTCCGATGCCGCCACTATCCACGAGTTCGCGCCACTGTTGATCCCCGGGCTGCTACAGACGGCCTCGTACGCACGCGAGACCATCGCCGCCAACGCGACCACGCGCACGACGGAGGAGGTTGCGGCGCTCGCCGAGGTACGACAGGCCCGACAGGCGGTGCTCACTCGTCCCCAGGGCACGCTGAAGTTCTGGGCCGTCATCCACGAGGCGGTACTGCACCAGCGCTTCGCGATCCGGCCCGACACCATCCGTGAGCAGCTGCGCCGACTACTCGATGTTACGGATCTCCCCAACGTGACGCTCCAGATCCTGCCTCTGCAGGCGACTCCCAACCCCGGTGGCGCAGGAGCGTTCAGCCTGGTCGGCTTCCCCGGCCCCATGCCTGACGTCGTACTGCTGGAGAATCTGATCGGAGCCACTTACGTTGAGGGGGTCGACGACGTACGTACGTTCGCTGACGCCTTCGAGCGGATCGTCGCGGCAGCCCTGCCGGTGGATGATTCGCTGGCCCTGATCGCTCGGATGGAAGAGAGACACCGCAAGTGAATGACCGTAGGGCGAGCCTGTACGCCTTCGACCTCTCCGCAGCCGCCTGGCGCAAGGCGACAGCCAGCGCCGGCGAGAACAACTGCGTCGAGGTCGCCAGTCTTCCCAATGGTGGACGGGCCGTCCGTGACTCTAAGGACCCTGACCGCACGGCGTTGCGTTTCACCGCCTCCGAGTGGGCCGCGTTCCGGGCGGGTGTGGTCGCGGACGACTTCTGACGGACGCCGAGCTGTAGGTTTCCCGTGAACCACGCCGGGAGACACGCGTAACACGGCTACTCCGGTGGCCAAGCCGTACCACGTGCGCGGCTGCATCCCGGATCTCAATGAGCCGAGAGTAACCGTCGCCCTGTGGACAGGTCTCGCGGCGCGCGAGAAGAAGAACCTCCTCCTGCCCCTCCCCCTGGTCTCCGGCGGCGGGTCGGTGGTTCCCTCAGAACCACCGACCCGCCGCCCTTGTCTGCGTCTACTTGCCGTCCGCCGACGGCGGCGCTTCCTTCTTCAGGGCTTGAGCCACGGCCGTGAACTCGGCCAGTGCCACTTCGAGTTCGTCGACGATTTCCTGCGCGATCACGTCCGGCGACGCGTACTTCGTGGCAGTGGCGGCGTCGGACTTGAGCACCGTGAGGTCGAGGTTGACCTTGTCCCGCGCGATCAGCTCGTCGTAGTCGTACGAGCGGAAGCGGTCGCTCGGGGTGCGCTTGGTGAAGTCCATACCACCGGAGTGGTAGGCGGCGACGAAGTCGTCGAGGTGCTGACGGCCAAGCTGGCGTTGCTTGAGTGTGAAGCGCTGGTCCGTACGGAAGTCGTAGACCCAGAGTTTGCGGGTGCCGGGGCGACCCCCGGTGCGCTGGCCCGTCTTGTCGAAGAACAGGACGTTGGCCTTGACGCCGTTGGCGTAGAAGATGCCGGTGGGCAGGCGCAGAAGGGTGTGGACGTCGCAGAGGTTGAGGAGGTTCCTGCGGATGGTCTCGCCGGCACCGCTCTCGAAGAGGACGTTGTCGGGGAGGACGAGGGCGGCCCGGCCGTTGGTCTTCAGCAGGTTGTAGATGTGCTGAACGAAGTTGAGCTGCTTGTTGGTCGTCGGCGCCCAGAAGTCGGTTCGGGCGGCGTAGGACTCGCCGGTGACCGAGCCGACGCCGAAGGGCGGGTTGGCCAGCACGATGTCGTAGTGCCGCTTCGGGGGGCGCGCCAGGGAATCCTGAATGGTGATGAGCGGCTTGGCCTCGGAGCTCCCGATGCCGTGCAGCAGCATGTTCATCAGGGCGAGGCGACCGGTCTCGCGGACCAGCTCGTACCCGGTGATCGCACCCGTCTGGAGCGCCCGCCCCTGGTCGCCGTACAGCTCGTCCTCGTAGTTCTGGACGAGGTGGGCGTGCGCCGCGATGAGGAAGCCGCCGGTGCCGCAGGCCGGATCGGTGAGGGTTTCACCGGGCTTCGGCCGGACACAGTCGACCATCGCGTCGATGAGCGGGCGTGGCGTGAAGTACTGGCCCGCCCCCGTCTTACGGTCCTCCGCACCTCGCTGGAGCAGGCCTTCGTAGGCGTCGCCCTTGAGGTCCTGGTTCTCCGTGGTCCAGGTGTGGGGGTTGATCAGGTCCTTGATCAGGCGTTCCAGGACGGCGGGTTCCTGAATCTTGTTCTGCGCCTTGGTGAAGACCTCTCCAAGCATGGTGCCGCCGCGCTGACCCAGGTCCTTGAGAATGAACTCGTAGTGGTCGAGCAGCGCTTCTGCGGACCGGGTCATCAGGCTCTGCCAGTCCCGGCCCTCGGGAACGAGTGGCTTCTCGGGGGCGTTGCGCCGGAAAACGGCCGGACGGTTGGCGCGCTCGTGGGCCATCTTCAGGAAGAGAAGGTAAGTGAGCTGCTCGACGTAGTCGAGGGTCGAGACGCCGGAGTGGCGGAGCAGCTCGCAGTACGACCAGAGCCGGTTGACGAGAGTGGAGGTCGAGACCGGGGCCGCGGAGGCAGCCTTCGCCTTGGCCTCGGTCGTGCGGGGTGCCGCCGAGGTCGCCACGCCGGCGGGACTCGCTTCGGTTACCTTCTCGGTGCTGCTGTTCACAGTCGTACTCACAGGGGAAGTGCTTCCTGGGTGCCGGAGGGAACCGGTCGCCCGGAGGTCGCGGGAGCGGTGGGGGGTGTCGTACGGGGCGCGCGCCTACGCTTGGCCGCCTTGGCGCCTGCGGCTCGCTCAGCCCGAATGCGATCGAGGAGTACGGACGCGGGCTCGTCGTCGGGGTCCTGGGGGACGAGGGTTCCGGTGAAGGCGGCGTGGAGGAGGGCGTTGCGCAAGTTCACGCCTTGCCGGTACACCCCCTGGATCACCTGCTGGGCGGCTTCCATCTCTGCCAGGTGGTTCTCGATTGACCTGACTAGATCTGTCTGCACAGATTCCGGCGGAACGGGTACCGGCATCAGCTTGATTCTTCGGAGACTGATAGAGGCGAGATTTACTGTCTGCTTCCCATTGCGGTCACACCAACTCTTGCCGAAGGCATTGGCATGCCAGGCAAGCAATCGGGGATTCAACGCCCCGCTCTTCACGCGTGCACGGAAAACGTGGTTCTGATGAATACAGTTTTCAATCTGCCCTTCCCAGACCCAGCCACGCCCCAGCTTGTCTCGGTCCCCGCCTTCGTTGAGAAGAACGTCACCGACTTCAAGCCTCAGCGACTGCGCCTTCTTCGGGGAGACCTTAATCTTCTCGACACGATCGAGCACGATGCGCCCACGCTGCACATTCGCAACCCGGAGGTATGGAACCTCGACGTACTCAGGATTATTCTGCTTCTTGCTGTCTTTCGTGACCCCTCCGACGACCTCTGCGAGTTCGCCGAGCCGAGCCCACTTCCATCCTTTCGGGAGGCCGGGAAGTATTCCATCGTCGACATCGGCAGGCTCAAGGTTGGCAGAGAACCGTTCGACTTCGTCCAGACCGCCACACGCACCGGCTCCGGTGATTTGATTCCTGAGGGCCGCGGAAGCTGCGAGAGCAGTCTGTACCGCCGATTCCCCCGCCTCAACATGCGCCAGTTGGTCGTCCAGCTTGGCGACGATGCGGTGTTGTTCGGCCAGGGGTGGCACCACTATCACTGTGTCCAGGAGGGCCTTGCGGGACACGCTCGCCTGGTTCACGTGGTTGTTCAGGATCGACTTGAAGTAACCGGTGGCCCACATGTGGTGCAACTGTGCAGCCAGAAACCTTCCATCCAGCCCTCCCGGACATCGCAGCCGGGTCATATGGTTGGAGAACGCAAGAGGCTCAGCGGAGTCCACCCATGCCGTCTTCCCCACCAGTACCGGACTGTTCGTGTTGTTGAAGAGAACGTCACCCCGTTCAACACGTCGGCCGGAGTCGTCAACGACGTAACGCGCGTCCAACGTGTCCAACATGCCATTACGGGTGATATTCATCGGGCGCAGATGAATAACTCCAACACCGTCACGGTTGTGCTTGCCGCTGGCAAACCCTGGCTGGACCTCGACACTCAATTCCTCAAGCGTCGCCCGAACCCACCCCGCAGGAAGTCCTTCCGTGACATCCCCCTCGGCCGCCGAGCCCGTCGGCTCCGGTCCCGTGTCCGAGTCGGTTGTCACGCGCTCAGCTCCTTGTCCAGTTCAGTGATGATGTATTCCGCCCGCGTTCCACCGAATTCCGCGATGAAGCCGTCCGTGCCGTTGTGCTTGGTGAAAGGGGGGTAATCCAGGTCGGCGGTGTCGAAGCGTACACGCCGGGCCGTCGCTTCGGCGATCCGGTCGAGCCACCACCGCTGGCGCGCCGTGAACAGGGTGCCCATCTGTTCCTGGCGGGCGATCCAGGCCTGATAGCGCTCCCGCACCACCTCCTCGTACGGGCGCGGGGCCGGTGCCCCCCGCTCCGCGCCGCCCGCGAGTTCGTAGCGGAGCAGGGCGAGCAGGTCGGAGGGGGTGCGCGCGCTACGGGCGCCATCGGCCGCCGCCCCGGTCACGGCCTCGCCCAGCCGCTCGTACGCCTGCCAGAGCCGGTCCGGGGTCCAGGCCCGCGGTGGGCGGGCGATGCTGCGGGCCACGTCGTCCAGCCTGGCCATGGCTGTCCTCGGCGACACGTCCGAGCCGGCGCCGAACGCGACGGACATGGCGGCGATCTCGTCGCGGTTGTCGGCGATGTACTGGCGCCAGTCGCGGACGGTCCGCAACGCCGAGTCATCGTCCTCGACGACCGCGCCCGCTCCCAGGAGCTCGTCCTTGCCGTTCTCGTCGTAGAGGATGTCCTTCGCCCGCCGCATCTCCAGCAGCCGGGTCCGCAAGGGTGGCTGGGCCGCGAGGGGCTGCACGGCCCGCTCGATGAGGTCGCGCACCGCGTGCTCGGGGTCACGGCCGGCTCGCTCGGCGGCCTCCCGGACTTCCAGCTGCCGATCCGCTGAGACGGCTTCGACCATTCCACGGACGATCTTCGTCAGCTCCTGCCCGCCGCTCAGGCGCTGGATCTCGGCCCGCTCCTCGTCCGTCATCTGGATATCGAGTTTCGCGAGGCGGGCCGCGAGGGTGGAGACCTCTTCCTCCTCGATGGTGTTCGCGGCGGTTTTGCGCAGCAGCTTCTCCAAGCTGATCTGTTTGTCGCTGTGGCGTTCCAGCGGTGCCGCGTCGACCTTCGGCTTCTTCGTCACACCGACCGCGTCAACGATGACGAAGCGGGTCTTCGGGCCCACACCGGGAGTGACCTTCTCGAATTCCGTGAGGGACAGAGTCCGGGCACCGCGCCCCTTCATCTGCTCGAAATAAGCCCAGCTCTTGACGTCCCGCAGGAAAAGCAGGCATTCCAGCGGCTTGACGTCCGTACCGGTGGCGATCATGTCGACGGTGACCGCGATACGCAGATCGGGCAGATTGCGGAAGGCGGCGAGGCGCTCAGCGGCGTTGCGGGCCGCGCTGGTGATCTTCGCGCAGAAGTCGTTGCCCTTGCCGAAGACGTCGCGGACGACCTCGACGATCTCCTCCGCGTGGTTGTCGTTCTTTGCGAAGATCAGCGTCTTGGGCACGTACATCTCGTCCCAGGCCAGGGCGTCCGTGGCCGGGTCGCGTTTGGCCCGCTCGGGAAAGATCTCCGTGAACAGTCGGTCGTGGAAGGTCTGGACGACCGTACGCAACTGGTCCTTGCTGATGACTCCGACCCCGACCTGCTTCGCGCCGTACTCGATGTCCTCGTCGATGTCCTCGTAGCGCTGGCGGCGCGTGCGGCGGTCGCGGACCGGGATGGTGCCCTGTGCGATGACCCCGCCCTCGGCGGTTATCCGCGTCTCGATCTCGTAGACGGAGAAGTCGACGTTGACCCGGTCGGCCACGGCTTCCTGGTACGAGTACTCGCTGACGAGGTTGCCGTTGAAGTAGCCGAAGGTCTGGGCGACGGGGGTGGCGGTGAGACCGACGATGGGAGCGTCGAAGTATTCGAGGACGGAACGCCACTTGCCGTAGATGGAACGGTGGCACTCGTCGACGACGATCAGGTCGAATGCCTCCGGCGGGATGTCCGCGTTGTAGCCGACCTCTACGCCGCCGGGCACGTCGACGTCGTACGCGATCTCCCCGTCGCCTTGTTCGGTCCCCGGCAGACTCGCTCCCGTGAGCTCCATGTAGAGGCGCTGCACAGTGGAGATGACGACCTTGGAGGAAGCGAACATGCCTTCCGCGCCGAGCCGCTGAACGTTGTAGAGGTCGGCGAACTTCCGGTCGGTGTCCGGAGTCTTGAAGTTCTCGAATTCGGCGAATGCCTGTGCGCCGAGGTTGTTGCGGTCGACGAGGAACAGGACGCGTTCCGCGCGGGCGTCCTTGAGAAACCGGTACGAGAACGTGACAGCGGTGAAGGTCTTGCCGGCGCCGGTGGCCATCTGAACGAGGGCCCGGGACTGGCCCATGCCCTGTTGCCCTCTGCCATGGGCGAGCGACTTCTCCACTCCTCGCACGGCCGCGATCTGCGCGGGCCGCAGAGGGCGCTCGTCGAGGTCCGACATGCGGCTTCGCAACCGGGCACGGTAGCTGGGGGCCTGCTCGTCCTCCTCGGCCTGACGGACCCAGCGGGCCAGTGTGCGCGGCTGGTGGAAGGAGAAGATGCGGCGGGTCCGGGAGTCCGGGTCGAGCACGGACCGGAATCGGGTCTCGCCGCCGTCGCTGACATAACGGAAGGGAAGCGGGGTGCGCCAGGCGCTGAAGCGCTGCTGGGCGTCGGTGGGATGGTCGGCGTATCGATCCGCCTGGGCCTCCGCGGCGGACAGGTCGGCGCCCTCTCGTTTGGCCTCGATGACGCCGACGAGCTTGCGGTCGACGTACAGGGCGTAGTCCGCCCGGCCCTGAGCAGTGGTGACCTCGCGAACGGCGATGCCGTTGCCCCGCCAGTCTCCCAGAACATGAAGGTTGAGGTCGGCGCCCCCGTCCTGGACATCCCAGCCCGCCGCCACGAGCATGGCGTCGAGTCGCTTGCGAACCTGTACTTCTGTGAGGGGTTCGCGGGACGCCTGCTCCGCGTTGTCGAGGAGGCGAGCGCGCTCGGCGACTGCGGCCGATGCGGCGGCGCGGTCGGTGGCGGCGGTGTGACGGCGGTCGAGCTGGGCCGCCTCGGCCGCGGCCTGCAACTCCTTGAGCTGGTGCTGCATGGCGGCAACCGCTCGGGCCATGTCCGCGCGCTCGGCCTGGACCTGGGCCAACTCACGCTCGACGGTGCTCCGGGCGATCTGTTCCGCCTGCGCGTGGGACGCCTGGTCGTGGTAGCTGAGACGGGCTTCCTCCAGCTCTTTTCGTGCCTGTGCGACGTCCTGGAGCAGGCGCTCGTTCTCGGCGGCCGGGGTCCGGTCGGGGCTGGGCGGTACGAACGGCAGTTGCTCGCGTGAACCGGTGAGCAGCCGGTGGTACCAGGTGCCGAGACGGAAGCAGGTGCGCAGGGCACGGAAAGCGTCGTCGGCGCTGTCGAGCCCCGAGTGGTTCGCTTCGTTGCCGAGGGTGCGGACCTCGTGGAAGGCGGTTCCCACATCACCGTGGAGGTAGCCCTCACGGTCCAGGGCTCGTAGGCGGTCGAACTGGGTGGTGCCCTCCACACGAACCCTGGCCCGGCTGATCAGGTCCGCCGCCAGGGCCTCCGCGAACTGACGGGACTTGATCAAGGACGTGTTCGGGTCGCTGAAGGCATGGCTCTCGGCAGCGGTTCCATAAGCGACGAGCAGCGGAAGGTGCGGGAGCAGGAAGCCGAAGTTGCGGGACTGCTCGGCCAGGCGTACAAGTTGGGGGTCAGACGCCTGGGGCATGTCGTCGGCGCTGCTCATGGATAGGTGTGCCGCCTTTCCGAACGTACGAGGGTCGCCTCCGCTCGTACCATGTGATCACCCGTCGAGCCTAACCGGCGGCCCGGCCCTGCCGCTGGGACTTTCACCCGGGAAAAGCCGCGCCCCATCCGTTGGTGCATGATTCACTCACCCGGACCGCGCCGTGACTGTATGGGGAGGCTGCACATGGCCAATGAGATCGATCCGTCGTTCCTGGCGCTTCCGCTACGGGCCCTCGCCGACGCGGCGCTGGCGCGGGCGCGGGCCCTCGGGGCGGTGCACGCCGATTTCCGCTTCGAGCGGGTGCGCAGCGCGACCTGGCGGCTGCGGGACGCCCGGCCGGCCGGGGGCTCCGACACCACGGACCTCGGTTACGCGGTCCGGGTCGTGCACGGCGGGGCCTGGGGGTTCGCCTCCGGGGTCGATCTGACGATGGACGCGGCGGCGCGGGTGGCCTCGCAGGCCGTCGCGATGGCCAAGCTGTCGGCGAAGGTGATCGCGGCCGCGGGCTCCGACGAGCGGGTGGAGCTGGCGGAGGAGCCGTCGCACGGCGAGCGCACCTGGGTCTCGTCGTACGAGGTCGACCCCTTCGACGTACCGGCGGAGGAGAAGGCGGGGCTGCTCGCCGACTGGAGCGCCCGGCTGCTGGCGGCCGAGGGCGTGGCGCATGTGGACGCCTCGCTGATGGCCGTCCACGAGAACAAGTTCTACGCGGACACGGCGGGCACGGTGACCACGCAGCAGCGGGTCCGGCTGCACCCGCAGTTCACCGCCGTCGCGGTGGACTCGGCGACCGGCGAGTTCGACTCGATGCGCACCATCGCGCCGCCGGTGGGCCGCGGCTGGGAGTACCTGACCGGGACCGGCTGGGACTGGGACGCGGAGCTGGAGCGCATCCCCGGGCTGCTGGCCGAGAAGATGCGGGCGCCGAGCGTGGAGGCGGGGACGTACGACCTGGTCGTCGACCCGTCCAACCTGTGGCTGACCATCCACGAGTCCATCGGGCACGCCACGGAGCTGGACCGGGCCCTCGGTTACGAGGCGGCGTACGCCGGGACCTCGTTCGCCACGTTCGACCAGCTGGGCAAGCTGGCGTACGGCTCGCCGGTGATGAACGTGACGGGCGACCGCACCGCCGAGCACGGGCTGGCGACCATCGGCTACGACGACGAGGGCGTCGAGGCGCAGTCCTGGGACCTGGTGAAGGACGGGACGCTGGTGGGCTACCAGACGGACCGCCGGATCGCGAAGCTCACGGGCCTGGGCCGGTCCAACGGGTGCGCCTACGCGGACTCCCCCGGCCATGTGCCGGTGCAGCGCATGGCGAACGTGTCGTTGCAGCCGGACCCGGGCGGGCTCTCCACGGAGGACCTGATCGGCGGGGTGGAGCGCGGGATCTACGTGGTCGGGGACCGGTCGTGGTCCATCGACATGCAGCGGTACAACTTCCAGTTCACCGGGCAGCGGTTCTTCCGCATCGAGAACGGCCGGCTGGCCGGGCAGCTGCGCGATGTCGCCTACCAGGCGACGACGACGGACTTCTGGGGCTCGATGGAGAAGGTCGGCGGCCCGCAGACGTACGTGCTGGGCGGCGCCTTCAACTGCGGCAAGGCCCAGCCGGGCCAGGTCGCGGCCGTCTCCCACGGCTGCCCCTCCGCCCTGTTCCGGGGCGTGAACATTCTGAATACGACGCAGGAGGCCGGGCGATGAGCGGCGACCACGGAACCGGCTGGGGGTCCGGGGGTCGTCCCCCGGGCAGGCACAGTCTCAATACGACGCAGGAGGCCGGGCGATGAGCCGCGTCAGCAAGCCGTACGAGATCGTCGAGCGCGCGCTCGAACTGTCCACCGCCGACGGCTGTGTGGTCATCGCCGACGAGGAGTCCTCGGCCAATCTGCGCTGGGCCGGCAACGCGCTCACCACCAACGGGGTGACCCGGGGCCGGACCGTGACCGTCGTCGCCACGGTGGACGGCGCCGAGGGTGCCGCGTCCGGGGTCGTCTCCCGGGCCGCCGTCACCGCGGACGACCTGGAGCCGCTGGTCCGGGCCGCCGAGGCCGCCGCGCGCGCCGCCGGCCCCGCGGAGGACGCGCAGCCGCTGGTCACCGGGGTGCCCGCGTCGCCGGACTTCACGGACGCGCCGGCCGAGACGGACTCGGAGGTGTTCGCCGCGTTCGCCCCGGCCCTCGGGGACGCCTTCGCGCGGGCCCGTGCCGGGGGGCGCGAGCTGTACGGCTTCGCCCACCACCAGATGACGTCCAGCTACCTCGGTACGTCCACGGGGCTGCGGCTGCGCCACGACCAGCCGAACGGCACGCTGGAGCTGAACGCCAAGTCGCCCGACCGCACCCGTTCTGCCTGGGCCGGCCGCTCCACGCGTGACTTCAAGGACGTGGACCCGGCGGCGATGGACGCGGAGCTGGCGCGGCGGCTCGGCTGGGCGGAGCGCCGGATCGAGCTGCCCGCCGGGCGGTACGAGACGCTGCTGCCGCCGACCGCGGTCGCGGACCTGCTGATCTACCAGCTGTGGTCGTCCACGGCGCGGGACGCGGCCGAGGGCCGGACGGTGTTCTCCAAGCCGGGTGGCGGCACCCGGCTCGGCGAGTCGCTGTCCCCGCTGCCGCTGACCCTGCACAGCGATCCGCACGCCCCGGGTCTGGAGTCGGCCCCGTTCGTCCTCGCGCACTCCTCCGGGGACGGCGAGTCGGTGTTCGACAACGGGCTGCCGCTGTCCCGGACCGACTGGGTGGCCGACGGCCGCCTGGACCGGCTGACGACGACCCGGCACACCGCCGCCCTGACCGGGCTGCCGCTCGCCCCGGCGATCGACAACCTGATCCTGGAGGGCGGGGGCGAACGGTCGCTGGACGAGATGGTGGCCGCGACGACCGGCCGGGCGCTGCTGCTGACCTGCCTCTGGTACATCCGGGAGGTGGACCCGGCGACGCTGCTGCTGACCGGGCTGACCCGCGACGGCGTCTACCTGGTCGAGGACGGTGAGGTGGTGGGCGAGGTGAACAACTTCCGGTTCAACGAGTCCCCGGTCGACCTGCTGTCCCGCGCCACGGAGGCGGGCCGCACGGAGAAGACGCTGCCGCGCGAGTGGGGCGACTGGTTCACCCGGGCCGCGATGCCGCCGCTGCGTATCCCGGACTTCAACATGAGCTCGGTCAGCCAGGGCGTGTGACCGGCCTAGACTGGCCCGTACAACTCACTGCGTAAGGAGCACCGGAACCGTGACGGACATCGTCGACGAGCTGAAGTGGCGCGGGCTGTTCGCCCAGTCCACCGACGAGGACGCATTGCGCAAGGCTCTCGCGGACGGTCCCGTCACGTTCTATTGCGGCTACGACCCCACCGCGGCCAGTCTGCACGTCGGCCATCTGGTGCAGGTGCTCACGATGCGCCGGCTCCAGCGGGCCGGGCTGCGGCCGCTCGCCCTGGTCGGCGGGGCCACCGGTCAGATCGGTGACCCCCGCCCGACCGCCGAGCGCACGCTGAACGACCCGGAGACGGTCGCCCAGTGGGTGAACCGGCTGCGCGCGCAGATCGAGCCGTTCCTGTCCTTCGAGGGCGAGAACGCCGCGGTCATGGTCAACAACCTGGACTGGACCGCGGGCATGTCCGCGATCGAGTTCCTGCGGGACATCGGCAAGCACTTCCGGGTCAACAAGATGCTGACCAAGGAGTCGATCGCCCGCCGGCTGGAGTCCGACGAGGGCATCAGCTACACCGAGTTCAGCTACCAGCTGCTGCAGAGCATGGACTTCCTGGAGCTGTACCGGCGCTACGGCTGCACCTTCCAGCAGGGCGGCAGCGACCAGTGGGGCAACCTCACGGCCGGTCTGGACCTGATCCACCGCCTGGAGCCGGGCGCCGAGGTGCACGCGCTGGCGACCCCGCTGATGACGAAGGCGGACGGCACCAAGTTCGGCAAGTCGGAGGGCGGGGCCGTCTGGCTCGACGCCTCGATGACCACGCCGTACGCGTTCTACCAGTTCTGGCTGAACGTGGACGACCGGGACGTCTCGCGCTACATGCGCATCCTCAGCTTCCGGACCCCGGCCGAGCTGGAGGAGCTGGAGAAGGTCACCGAGGAGCGCCCGCAGGCGCGGACGGCGCAGCGCGCGCTGGCCGAGGAGCTGACGACGCTGGTGCACGGCGCGGACCAGTGCGCCGCGGTCGTCGCCGCGTCGAAGGCCCTGTTCGGCCAGGGCGAGCTGGACGAGCTGGACGAGGCGACGCTGAGCGCCGCCCTGTCCGAGGTGCCGCACGCCCGGGTGACCGAGCTGGGCCCGCTGGTCGACCTGCTGGTGGAGGTCGGTCTGGCGCCGAGCAAGTCGGGGGCGCGGCGCACGGTGAAGGAGGGCGGCGCGTACGTGAACAACGTGAAGGCCGTCGACGGCGAGGCGGCCCCGGCCCGCGAGGAGCTGCTGCACGGGCGCTGGCTGGTGCTGCGCCGGGGCAAGAAGAACCTGGCGGCGGTCGAGGTCACGGCCGGCTGAGCGGTACGCCCGCGAGGGCGGGACGCGGGACGGCGGCCGGGCACGCGGGATGCGTGCCCGGCCGCCGTCGTAGGGCCTGTGTCGAGCCCTGCTCCGGGGCGGTTCAGGTGCGCTGTCTGGTGCCCCGCAGCGAGGCCCAGAGCATGTCGCCGACCCCGACGACCACCACGGCGCCGATGAGCTGGAGCACGTGGCGTGTCCAGTCGATGCCTCGGGTGTCGTTCACGCCGATCCAGGTGGCGACGGCGTTTCCCAGGACGCTGCCGATCATGCCGAAGATGACCGTCAGCCAGAGCGGGATCTGCTGCTTGCCCGGCAGGATCGCCTTGGCGATCAGGCCCAGCACCAGGCCCACGATGATTGCCCACAACCAGCCCATGCTGCCTCCTGGAGCGACGCGGTGGCGCGCGTCTCCCGCCCAGTCTCCGTGCCGGGGCGGCCCGCCGCACGCCGGGCGGGTCCGTACGGGAGGGTGACGGAATGTACGCATACGGCCGCCCCGGTCTCGTACGCGGGGGATGCCGGGCGTAGCGTAGGGGCGGCCGGTCCGGGTCCGGGGAAGGTTGGTGGGGCGTGGTGCGCAAGCAGGGTGAGGCGGAGATCTTCCGGATCACGGGGGCCCGTCAGGGGCTCGCCGAGGACGTGCGGGGCAGACAGCGGCGCTATGTGATCTCGATGACCGTGCGCACGGTGTCCGTGGTGGCGGCGGCGCTGCTGTGGAACGTGGAGCGGCACATCGCGTTCGTGGCGCTCGGGCTCGGTGTGCTGCTGCCGTACGTCGCTGTGGTGATCGCCAACGCGGGCCGGGAGAACACTCCGGGGCTGCCTTCGACGTTCGTGGTGCCGGCCCCCGCGACCCCGGTGCTGGAGACGGCTCCGGCGGCTGGTCCGGCCTCGGGTTCACCGCAGTCCGGACGCGGTTTCCGGTCTTCGGATGGGGCGGAGCACGCTTGAGCCCCGGATGGGCCCAAGCTCAAGAAAAGCTCAGATCAATCATGACGTTCCAGTGCACTGCGGCAGGGTGTGCGTGACATACTTCGTAGGCGCTCCGCATCCCCCGTCGGAGCGACGGACCGACGCCGGGCAGCTCCCCCCGTGGCTGCCCGGCGTCGCCATGTGTCCGGACGGGTGCGCCGCGACGGCAGGGTGATGACAGGCCCTAGGGTTGAGGCGTGAACTTCCCCGAATCCGCCGTGCCGTCCGACTCCGCCGCCCCCGTCTGCTCGGCCAAGGGCTGCCGTGCCGACGCCGTATGGGTGCTGGCCTGGAACAACCCGAAGCTGCACACGCCGGAGCGGCGCAAGACGTGGCTGGCCTGCGAGGAGCACCGGGAGCATCTGTCGCAGTTCCTCGGGGTGCGGGGCTTCCTCAAGGACGTGGTGACACTGGCGGAGTGGGAGGCCCGGTCCGCCTCGGCGTGACGGGCGGGTCAGCCGCCGATCGCGGACATGGGGCGGTCCGGCTGGAGGAAGCTGGGGTCGTCAAGGCCCGAACCGGCCTTCTTGCCCCACATGGCGAGCTTCCAGACGCGGGCGATCTCCTCGTCCGGCGCGTCCGAGCGGAGGGCGCCGCGCAGGTCGGTCTCCTCGCGGGCGAACAGGCAGGTGCGCACCTGGCCGTCGGCGGTGAGCCGGGTCCGGTCGCAGGCCCGGCAGAACGGGCGGGTGACGGAGGCGATGACGCCGACGCGGTGCGGGCCGCCGTCCACGATCCAGCGTTCGGCGGGGGCGGAGCCGCGCTCGTCGCCGCCCTCGGGGGTGAGCGCGAAGCGGGTGCGCAGGGAGGCGAGGATGTCGCCCGCGGTGATCATGCCGTCGCGCTTCCAGCCGTGCTGGGCGTCGAGCGGCATCTGCTCGATGAAGCGCAGCTCGTAGTCGTACTCGACGGCCCAGGCGAGGAGGTCGGGCGCCTCGTCGTCGTTGAGGCCGGGCATGAGGACCGTGTTGACCTTGACGGGGGTGAGTCCGGCGGCGCGGGCGGCTTCGAGGCCGGCCAGCACGTCGTGGTGGCGGTCGCGGCGGGTGAGCGTCTTGAACACCTCGGGCCGCAGGGTGTCGAGCGAGACGTTGACCCGGTCGAGGCCGGCGTCCCCGAGGGCGGCGGCGGTCCGCTGGAGGCCGATGCCGTTGGTGGTGAGGGACATCCGGGGGCGGGGTTCGAGGGCCGCGCAGCGCTGGACGATGGAGACGAGGCCGGGGCGCAGCAGCGGTTCTCCGCCGGTGAAGCGGACTTCGGTGACGCCGAGGAGGGTGACGGCGATGCGGACGAGCCGGACGATCTCGTCGTCGTCGAGGAGGTCGGGTTTGGCCAGCCACCGCAGGCCCTCTTCGGGCATGCAGTACGTGCAGCGCAGGTTGCAGCGGTCGGTGAGCGAGACGCGCAGGTCGGTGGCGACCCGGCCGTAGGTGTCGATGAGCATGGTGGGCCCCCTCCCCCGGTGACTTCCCGGTCGCGGTGTCTGTCTCTTTCGAGCCTACGCGAGACCGGTTGCGGCGGAGGGGACCGTTTGGCACGAGGTGCGGCGGGGCCGCGTCGTAGGGTCCTACGACGCGGCCCCGGCGGTACGGGTCAGTGGGCGCCGATGCCGGTGAGGGACTTGACCTCCAGCTCGGCGTACTTGCCCTTGTCGGGCTCCTCCTTGGAGAGCAGGGAGCCGATCCAGCCGAGCAGGAAGCCGAGCGGGATGGAGATCAGGCCGGGGTTCTCCAGCGGGAACCAGGCGAAGTCGACGCCCTTGAACATCGACTTCTCGCTGCCGGAGACGACGGGCGAGAACAGCACCAGGAAGACCGAGGAGGCCAGGCCGCCGTAGATCGACCACATGGCGCCCTGGGTCGTGAAGCGCTTCCAGAAGAGGCTGTAGAGGATCGTCGGCAGGTTGGCGGAGGCGGCGACGGCGAAGGCCAGGGCGACGAGGCCGGCGACGTTCATGTCGCGGGCGAAGGCGCCGAGGACGATCGCGGCGGCGCCGATGAAGACGGTGGCCCAGCGGGCGGCGCGCATCTCCTCCTTCTCGGTGGCCTGTCCCTTGCGGATGACGTTGGCGTAGATGTCGTGGGCGAAGGACGAGGAGGAGGCGAGGGTGAGGCCGGCGACGACGGCGAGGATGGTGGCGAAGGCGACGGCGGAGATGACGGCGAGCATGACCGCGCCGCCGGTGGTGCCGGTCCCGCCGAGGTATTCGGCGAGCTGCGGGGCGGCCGTGTTGCCGGGCTTCTCGATGTTGTCGGGGCCGATGAGGGCGGCGGCGCCGAAGCCGAGGGCGATGGTCATCAGGTAGAACGCGCCGATGATGGCGATGGCCCAGTTGACGGACTTGCGGGCGGCCTTGGCGGTCGGGACCGTGTAGAAGCGGATCAGGATGTGCGGCAGGCCGGCGGTGCCGAGGACCAGGGCGAGACCGAGGGAGAGGAAGTCCAGCTTCGAGGTGCCGGAGCCGCCGTACTTGAGGCCGGGCTCCAGGAACGCGGCGCCGTGGCCGCTCTTCTCGGCGGCGGTGCCCAGCAGGTCGGAGACGTTGAAGTCGAACTTCCACAGCACCATGAAGGTCATCAGGAGCGCGCCGGCGATGAGCAGGACGGCCTTGACCATCTGGACCCAGGTGGTGCCCTTCATGCCGCCGATGGTGACGTAGACGATCATCAGTACGCCGACCAGCGCGACGATGAGGATCTTTCCGCTGTCGCTGCTGATGCCGAGGAGCAGGGTCACCAGGGCGCCGGCGCCCGCCATCTGGGCCAGCAGGTAGAAGATCGAGACGACGATGGTGGAGACGCCGGCCGCGGTGCGCACCGGGCGCTGGCGCATCCGGTAGGCGAGGACGTCGCCCATGGTGTAGCGGCCCGAGTTGCGCAGGGGCTCGGCGACGAGCAGCAGCGCCACCAGCCAGGCGACGAGGAAGCCGATGGAGTAGAGGAAGCCGTCGTAGCCGAAGAGGGCGATGGCGCCGGCGATGCCGAGGAAGGACGCGGCGGACATGTAGTCGCCGGAGACCGCGAGACCGTTCTGGAAGGCGGTGAACTGACGTCCGCCCGCGTAGAAGTCGGCGGCGCTGCGGGTCTGGCGGCCGGCCCAGACGGTGATGCCGAGGGTGGCGGCCACGAAGACGGCGAACAGCGTGATGATCAGGGGCCGGTGCTCACTGGTCGACGAGGCGGCCAGGGTGACGGCGGTGTGGGCGTGGTTCGCGGCGCTCATGCGTCGGCCTCCATACGGGACTTGATGGCCTCGGCCTTCGGGTCGAGCTTCGCGTTGGCGTACCGCGCGTAGAACCAGGCGATGAGGAAGGTGGTGAGGAACTGGGCGAGGCCGAAGACGAAGGCCACGTTGATGTTGCCGAAGAGCTTGGTGCCCATGAAGCCGCCCGCGTAGTTGGAGAGCAGCACGTACAGCAGGTACCAGAGGACGAAGGCGACGGTCAGCGGGAAGGCGAAGGTGCGGTGGGAGCGGCGCAGTTCGCCGAATTCCGCGCTGCCCTGCTCCGCGAGGAACGCCTCGGTGGTGGGCAGGGCAGGGGTCTTCTCCGTACTGCCCTCGGGCGGCGGTGCATCGGTAGCCACGGATTCTCCTGACGCGGGTGCGGTGGTGGGGACGATCGGTTTCACTGTCGGACCTCGTGTTCGGGGATGGTGGTGCGCTTCCCCTGACAACGGCACGCGGCGCGCGGCGAAGCGGTTCACGTCGGTTCCCCACTCCTCCTCGTCACTCGTTCGGGCGGATCGACGCGCACACGTTCACGTCCGTCGATGGAGGTGCCGGGACGAGCGGCGACCGCTTCACTCGCCGTGTACGCGACCGGGCGCGATCCGGGTCCGGTCGGTCGCGCGGACGATGTGGAGGCCCCATGGCTCATCCGGTTCCGGGACGGGCGCGCGCGCTGGCGCTGCCGGTCGGACTGGCCCTCACCGCCTCGCTCGGCGTCCTGCCGGCGGAGGTCGCCGCGGCGGTGGCGGCGGACGGTCCCGATCTGTCGTACGTCGTGAACACGCGGGTCGGTCGCCGAAGCGTCGAGCGGGTCCGCGGGGCGGTGGAGCGGGCCGGCGGCACGGTGGTGATCGCCTACGACCGGATCGGGGTCGTCGTCGTCCGCTCGAAGAACCCGGACTTCGCCGGGACGATCCGCCGCGTCCGGGGCGTCCGGTCGGCGGGCGCCACGCGTACCCGCCCGATCGTGCCCCGGGCGACCACGGACATCGGGGTCGACGTGCCCCTGACGGCCGCCCAGGAGCGGGCGGCGGCGGCGCGGGCCGCGGCGGACCAGGACCCGATGGAGCCGCTCCAGTGGGACCTACTCGCCATCAGGGCGGACGAGGCCCACCGCAGGACGCCGGGCAGCGCGTCGGTCACGGTCGCGGTCATCGACACGGGCGTGGACGACACCCATCCGGACCTGGCGCCGAACTTCGACCGCGCGTCCTCCGCGAACTGCGTCTCCGGCGCCCCGGACACCACTCCGGGCGCCTGGCGCCCGAAGCCCGGCGAGAGCGACCACGGCACCCATGTGGCCGGAACGGTCGCGGCGGCGAAGAACGGCGTCGGCATCACGGGGGTGGCGCCGGGGGTGAAGGTCTCGGGCATCAAGGTCGGCGACCCGGACGGCTTCTTCTACACCGAGGCCGTGGTCTGCGGCTTCGTCTGGGCCGCCGACCACGGGGCGGACGTCACCAACAACAGCTATTTCACCGATCCCTGGCTGTACACCTGCGCGGACGACCCCGACCAGGGCGCCCTGGTCGAGGCCGTGCACCGGGCCGCCCGGTACGCCGAGCGCAGGGGCGTGGTCAACGTCGCCTCGGCCGGCAACGCCTCCGACGACCTGTCCGCGGACACGCTCACGGACGCGACGAGCCCGGACGACGGCACGCCGGCCGACCGGACCGTGGACCCGGGACGGTGCCCGGACATCCCGGCGATGCTGCCGGGCGTGGTGACCGTCTCGGCGACGGGCGCGAAGGGCCTGAAGGCCTCGTACTCCAACTACGGGAACGGGGTCGTCGACGTGGCCGCGCCGGGCGGTGACGCGACGGCGTACCAGCAGCCGGACGCGCCGGCGACGAGCGGGCTGATCCTCTCGACGCTGCCGGGCGGCCGGTACGGCTACAAGGCCGGTACGTCGATGGCCGCACCGCATGTCGCGGGCGTGGTGGCGCTGATCAGGTCGAAGCATCCGTACGCGTCGCCCGCCGGGGTCAAGGCGCTGCTGACGCTGGGGGCCGACGCGAAGGCGTGCGGGGCGCCGTACGACATCGACGGCGACGATGCGGTCGACGCGGTCTGCGAGGGCGACGAGCGGCGCAACGGCTTCTACGGGGCCGGGACGGTGGACGCGCTGGACGCCGTCCGCCGGTGAACCGGGGCCAGCGCGCCCAGGGTGAGCAGGAGTTGAGCGGCCACGTAGGTGAGCATCACCCAGAACCCGGGGGCCGGCGGCTCGGGCCGGCCGGCGATTCCGGCGGCGATCAGCGCGTCGGACAGCAGGAACAGGGCCCCGCCCGCGGCGGCGTACCGGCCCAGGACGCGGGAGCGGTACGCCATGGCGGTCAGCAGCAGGCTGTACCCGGCCACCGGCACCCGCAGCCCGCCCGGCAGCCCGCTCCAGAGCAGCGCCACGAGGACGGCGAGCACCAGGGCGTAGCCGAGCGCGGGCAGCGCTCCGCCGGGGGCCCGGCCGAACAGGACCAGGTAGCAGACGTGGCCCACGGCGAAGCCGGCCATCCCGACGAGGAAGGCGGCGTCGGAGTCGGCGAGCAGGAACACATCACCCGCCCAGCCGCACAGCAGTGCCGCGATCAGCAGCCGGGGCCCGCGCCGGGCGGTGGCGTACCCGGCGAGCAGCGGCATCAGCAGCGGCTTGGCGGCCAGGTGCAGGGCCTCGGGGCCGGTGAGGACGCCGGCGAGGTCGACCGCGCACGCCGCGAGGAAGGCGATCAGCAGGGGCCGGGCGAACCGCTCGCGGCCCGCCGGCACCGGTGCGGCACTCACGCGGCACGCTCCGGGGCGGGCGCGGCGGCCGAGGGGGCGGCGGGAGTAGCGGCCGGTTGCCAGCCGGGGCCCCGGAAGATCCGGCCGGCCCGCTCGCCCCAGCCGCTCGCCGCGCGGACGTCACGGGCGATGGACACGTACTCGTGGGTGGCGATCCGCAGCGGGTTGTAGGTGCGGATGTTCTTGGTGAGCCCGTAGACCGGGCGCACCGTCTCGGGGGCGAACGAGCCGAACCACCGGTCCCACACGATGAGGATGCCGCCGAAGTTGCGGTCCAGGTAGCCGCCCTGCGAGGCGTGGTGCACCCGGTGGTGCGAGGGCGTGTTGAGCACGTACTCGAAGGGCCGGGGCAGCCGGTCGACGCGCTCGGTGTGCACCCAGAACTGGTAGACGAGGTTGGCCGAGGAGCAGAAGGCGAGCGCGGCCGGGTGCACTCCGCACGCGATGAGCGGCAGATAGAACGGCCAGGAGGTCAGCGAGGTCCACGGCTGGCGCAGCGCGGTGGAGAGGTTGAACTTCTCGCTGGAGTGGTGCACGACGTGGCAGGCCCACAGGATGCGGATGACGTGGTGGCCCCGGTGGGACCAGTAGGAGAAGAAGTCCTGCGCGAGCAGCATCAGGAGCACGGTCCACCACAGGACCGGCACCCGCAGCGGCGTCAGCTCGTACACGGCCGTGTAGACGGCCACGATGGGCACTTTCCACAGCAGGTCGAAGAAGAGGCTGCCCAGCCCCATGGTGATGCTGGTGGCGGCGTCCTTCGCCTCGTAACCGGCGGCGTCCTCGTCCGGGTGGAAGTGGTGGAGCGCCATCTCCACCACGGTGAGCAGGACGAAGGCCGGTATGGACCAGAGCACTACATCGGGCAGGTTCGTCGGCATGCCTGCACCGTAGGGCCGGGGCGGAGCGGGGACCAGATGTTGTTACCAACAAGTATGTGAGACCGCCTGTCAACACTCTTTGGCACCTTCCGACAGACGGCACGCCCCCGCGCTTCGCCGTTACACCCCCGCCGCTCCCAGCAGATGGCCCGCCGCGTAGGTGACCGCCATGGCCACTGCTCCGCCGCTCATGTTGCGCAGTACGGCCGGGCGGGCCGCGGCCTCGCCCAGGCGGGCGCTCCACCAGCCCGTCACGGCCAGGACCGCGAGGACGGAGAGGACGGTCACCGGCACCCGGAGGCCGGACGGGGGCAGCACGATGGCCAGCAGGGGCAGCAGGGCGCCGACGGTGAACGCGAGGAAGCTGGCGCCCGCCGCGTGCCAGGGGTTGGTGAGGTCGTCGGGGTCGATGCCCAGCTCGACCTCCGCGTGGGCGCGCAGCGCGTCGCGTTCGGTGAGCTGGACGGCGGCCTCGCGGGCGACCTCGTGGCTGAGGCCCTTGGCCTCCAGCAGGCCGGTCAGCTCGGCGAGTTCGGCCTCCGGGGTCTCCTGGAGCTCGCGCTTCTCGGTGGCGAGGGCGGCCTTCTCGGAGTCGCGCTGGGTGGAGACCGACACGTACTCGCCCGCCGCCATGGACAGCGATCCGGCGAGCAGTCCGGCCAGTCCGGCCGTCAGGAGGGCGCCCCGGTCGTCGGTGGCGCCGGCCACGCCGACCACGAGCCCGGCGGTGGAAACCACGCCGTCGTTGGCGCCGAGGACGGCCGCGCGCAGCCAGTTCAGCCGGGCGCCCAGGCCGTTGCCGTGCGGTTCGTCGTGCGCGGGAGGTCGTGTCATCCCGGAATCGTCGCACCTGCGGCGGCCCGGCCGGGGGCCGACACCGAATACCGAATGGGACCCTGTCGGACACGGCCCGTATTCTCTGTGACCATGCTCGACGACCCGCAGACCGCAGTGCCGTGGCCGACCGCCTACCCCCAGGGGTACGCGGTCGTCGACGTGGAGACCACCGGGCTCGCCCGTGACGACCGGATAGTGTCCGCGGCCGTGTACCGCCTGGACGCGCGGGGCGAGGTCGAGGACCACTGGTACACGCTGGTCAACCCGGAGCGCGATCCGGGCCCGGTGTGGATCCACGGGTTGACGAGCGACGTCCTGGCGGGGGCCCCGCTGTTCCCCGAGATCGCCGCCGAGCTGTCCGAACGGCTCGCGGACCGGGTGCTCGTGGCGCACAACGCCGCGTTCGACTGGTCGATGCTGGCGCGGGAGTACGCGCGGGCCTCGGTGGCCGCGCCGGTCCGGCAGCGGCTGTGCACCATCGCGCTCGCCAAGGAGCTGCGGCTGCCGCTGCCCAACCACAAGCTGGCGTCGCTGGCCGCGCACTTCGGCGTGGTCCAGCAGAACGCGCACCACGCGCTGGACGACGCGCGGGTGCTGGCCGAGGCGTTCCGCCCGAGCCTGCACGCGGCGGCGCGCGGCGGGGTGCGGCTGCCGCTCCTGGAGTGCCGGCCGCTGACCGAGTGGTCGCAGTCGCCGGTGACGCCGCGGACCGGGGCGCCGTCCTCGTACGGGGGACACACGACCTGGCGCGCCTCGCGCAAGCGTCCGGCCTGCCCGTATCCGAACCCGGGGCGGTACGAGAAGGAGAAGCCGCTCATGCAGGGCATGCGGGTGGCGTTCTCCGGGGACACCTCCGTCGACCGGGAGCTGCTGGAGGACCGGGCGGTGGAGGCGGGGCTGCATGTGGCGACGAGCGTGTCGCGGCTGACCAGCCTGCTCGTCACCAACGACCCGGACTCGGCGACGTCGAAGACGGTGAAGGCGAAGGCGTACGGCACCCCGATCGTGGACGAGAGCGCGTTCACCCATCTTCTGCGGGACGTCGCCCCGGCCGTCGCGAGGGTGCCGGGGCCGACGCGGTCATCGGAGTGAACCGGGGGCGACGCGCCGCCCGCCGCCGGTGCGCCGCCGCCCGCGCGTCCCACCCTGTGGCGCATGGCACGTTGTGAGGTCTGCGGAAACGATTACGGGATGTCCTTCGAGGTCCACGCCCAGGGCGCGGTCCATGTGTTCGATTGCTTCGCCTGTGCGATCCACCGCATGGCGCCCATCTGCGAGCACTGCCGGGTCCAGGTCATCGGCCAGGGGGTCGAGGTGGACGGGCACTGGTTCTGCGGCGGGCACTGCGCCCGCGCGGAGGGGAAGGTGGGCATCGTCGACAGAGTCTGAGGACACGGGGCGGCCTCCCCTTCGGCCACCCCGTGCGCGATGCGTCCCGTATGCGGTTGTACGGTCGTGGGGTGTACCGCTTCCTGATGACCCGGCAGTGGCTGTTCCTCGCCCTCCTCTCGCTCGTCCTCATCCCCACGATGGTCGAGCTGGGTTTCTGGCAGCTGCACCGGCACGAGCACAAGGTCGCGCAGAACGCCCTGATCTCGCGGAATCTCAAGGCGGACCCGGTCCCGGTGTCCCGGCTCACCTCCCCCGGCCACACCGTCCCGCGCGCCGACTACTGGCGCACCGTGACGGCCACCGGGACGTTCGACGAGAAGCACACGGTCGTCGTGCGCCGCAGGACCGCCAACGACGGCTCCATCGGCGTGCACGTCCTGGTGCCGTTCGACCTCAAGGGCGGCGGCACCGTCATGATCAACCGCGGCTGGGTGCCGTCCGCCTCCGACCAGCACGCCTTCCCCGACGTACCGGCCGCGCCGAGGGGCGAGGTCACCGTCACCGGGCGGCTGAAGGCCGACGAGACGACCGGCGCGAGCGGCATCAAGGACCTCTCGGGCCTTCCGGACCGTCAGGTGATGCTGATCAGCAGCGCGCAGCAGGCCCGGCTGCTCGGCCGCCCGGTCCTCGGCGGCTACATCGAGCTGACCGGCCCCGCCCCGTCGAACGGCTCGCCCGAGACGATCGGGGCGCCCGACGACGGCTCCATCGGCCCGCACATGGCCTACGCGGTGCAGTGGTGGCTGTTCGCCGCCGGGGTCCCGGTGGGCTTCGTGGTCCTGGCCCGGCGCGAGAAGCGCGACCGGGTCGCGGCGGCGAAGGCGGCCGCCGAGGCCGGCGCGGCACCGGAACCCGAGCCCGCGCAGGCGTGACGGCGGCTCCGCAGGGGTGACACCCGCCTCTCCTGGCACACTCCCTGCTTAACGGGGGCCCGGTTCGGGAAGACGCCTGAACGTGACCCCACGCATCGAGGACTACGCCCTCATCGGCGATCTCCAGACCGCGGCCCTCGTCGGCAAAAACGGTTCTGTCGACTGGTTGTGCCTGCCCCGCTTCGACTCGGGCGCCTGCTTCGCCGCCCTGCTCGGCGACGAGGACAACGGCCACTGGCGGATCGCGCCCAAGGGCGCGGACGTGTGCACCCGGCGCGCCTACGCGGGCGAGTCCCTGGTCCTGGAGACGTACTGGGAGACGCGCACCGGCACCGTCAAGGTCATCGACTTCATGCCGCAGCGCGACAAGGAACCGGACGTGATGCGGATCGTCGAGGGTGTCAGCGGCACCGTCGACATGTCGTCCGTGATCCGGCTGCGCTTCGACTTCGGGTCCATCGTGCCGTGGATGCGCCGCTCGGACGGCCACCGGGTCGCCGTCGCCGGGCCGGACTCGGCCTGGCTGCGCAGCGAGCCGCCGGTCAAGACCTGGGGCCAGCAGTTCTCGACCTGCTCGTCCTTCAGCGTCTCGGCGGGCGAGAAGGTGGCCTTCGTCCTGACCTGGCACCCCTCGCACTCGCCGCGCCCCAAGCGCGTCGATCCCTTCGAGGCGCTGGAGAACACCCTGTCCGACTGGGCTCGGTGGTCCTCCCGCTGCAAGTACGAGGGGCCCTACCGGGAAGCCGTGGTCCGCTCGCTGATCACGCTCAAGGCGCTCACCTTCGGCCCGACCGGCGGCATCGTGGCGGCCCCCACCACCTCGCTGCCCGAGGAGATCGGCGGCGTACGGAACTGGGACTACCGGTTCTGCTGGCTGCGCGACTCCACGCTCACCCTGGGCGCGCTGATCTCGGCCGGCTATCTGGAGGAGGCGGCCGCCTGGCGGGACTGGCTGCTGCGCGCGGTCGCCGGCGACCCGGCGGACCTCCAGATCATGTACGGGCTGGCCGGCGAGCGCAGACTCCCCGAGTCCGAACTGCACTGGCTGCGCGGCTACGAGAACTCCGCCCCGGTCCGGATCGGCAACGCGGCGGTGCGCCAGCGCCAGCTGGATGTGTACGGGGAGGTCATCGACTCGCTCCGGCTGGCCCGCGACGCCGGTCTCGACGACAAGCCGCACGCCTGGAGCCTGCAGCTCAGCCTCCTCGGGTTCCTGGAGTCCACCTGGCGCGAGCCGGACGAGGGGCTGTGGGAGATCCGGGGGCAGCGGCGCCACTTCGTGCACTCCAAGGTGATGGCCTGGGTCGCGGCGGACCGGGCGGTGCGCAGTCTGGAGGAGGACCCCACGCTGGCCGGGGACGCCGACCGCTGGCGGGCGATGCGGGACGCCGTACACCGGGAGGTCTGCGAGAAGGGCTACGACCCGGTCCGCAACACCTTCACCCAGTCCTACGGCTCGCGGGAGCTGGACGCGGCGACGCTGCTGATCGCCCGCACCGGCTTCCTGCCGCCGGACGACCCCCGGGTGATCGGCACGGTGGACGCGGTCCGCGAGGAGCTGGGCAGCGGCGGCCTGGTGCGCCGCTACAGCACCGACGGCCGCTCCATCGACGGGCTGCCGGGCGGCGAGGGCGCCTTCCTGGCCTGCTCGTTCTGGCTGGCGGACGCGCTGCGGCTGACCGGGCGCACCGAGGAGGCCACCGAGCTGTTCGAACGGCTGCTGGCGCTGCGCAACGACGTGGGGCTGCTGGCGGAGGAGTACGACACGGCGGCCGGGCGCCAGCTCGGCAACTTCCCGCAGGCGTTCAGCCACATCGGCCTGGTCGGTACGGCGGTCGCGCTGGCGGAGGCCCGGCCGGCCGAGGAGCGGGCCGCCGAGGGCGGTGCGGAGTCCGGCACGGCAGGATAGGGCCATGGATCTCGGACTGAAGGACCGTGTGTACATCGTCACCGGCGCGACGCGCGGGCTCGGCTTCGCCACCGCGCGGGCCCTGGTCGCGGACGGCGCCAAGGTGATCATCACCGGTCGCGACGAACAGCGCGCCCGCGAGGCCGCCGGGGAGCTGGGGCCGGACGCCGTGGGGCTCGCCGCGGACAACGCCGACCCGACCGCCGCCGAACGGCTGGTGGAGGCGGCCCGCGAGGGGCTCGGCCGGCTCGACGGCATCCTCATCAGCGTCGGCGGACCGCCGCCCGGCGGCATCGCGGACAACACCGACGCGCAGTGGCGGACGGGCTTCGAGTCCGTCTTCCTGGGGGCGGTACGGCTGGCCAGGGCGGCCGCCGCGGCCCTCGGCGAGGGCGGGGTCATCGGCTTCGTGCTCTCCGGCTCCGTCCATGAGCCGATCCCCGGTCTGACCATCTCCAACGGGCTGCGCCCCGGCCTGGCCGGAGTCGCCAAGTCGATGGCCGACGAGCTGGGGCCGCGCGGCATCCGGGTGGTCGGGCTGCTGCCGGCCCGGATCGACACGGACCGGGTGCGGGAGCTGGACGCGCTCTCCGGCGACGCGGAGGCGGCGCGCACCGCGAACGAGGCGAACATCCCGCTGCGCCGCTACGGCACCCCGGAGGAGTTCGGCCGCACGGCGGCGTTCCTGCTCTCCCCCGCCGCCTCGTATCTGACGGGCATCATGGTGCCGGTCGACGGCGGCCACCGGCACGGCTTCTGAGCCCGCGCGGGGCCGGGGCGCGGGGCCGCACGCCCCGCGCCCCGGCCCGTACCGTCGTCAGCTGACGCGCGCGGCCCGGTGCTTGACCGCCTTGAGCCGGACCTCGGCAGGCAGCCGGGCCAGCCCCGCGGAGTCCCGCGCGTGTGCCAGCGCCTCGTCGCCCAGCCGGCCGAGCGCCTCCTCGGGCGCGGCGTGCGCCTCCATCAGCAGCCGTACGCGGGCGGCCGGGGCCGAGCGTTTGCCGGTCAGCGTGACCTGGGCGCGGGAGACCCCGTCCAGGGCGCCCGCCTCCCCGGCGAGCACGCTCTCCAGGGCCCGGCCGCGCAGCAGGGCGCCCTCGCCGTCGCCGCTGTCCACCAGCACCTCGGAGAGGCGGGAGCGGCGCAGCTGGGCGAGCAGCCACCACAGGGCGAGGATCACCAGGACGGCGAGGACCGCGATCACGGTCGGCCACCACCAGCCCTCGCCGCGCCAGCGGTCCCGGTCGGCGTCGCTGAGCAGTACGTCGTGTTTGCCGTACCAGGGCCACCAGGACGGTACGGAAAGTCCTGCGGCGGCGGCGAGCACGCCGCCGCCCACGCAGATCAGTACCAGTCCGGCGAGCGCCAGAAGTACCCGGTTGACGGTCCTGAGCACGCCGTTCACCCCTTCTTCGCCGGCCGGCGGACATGGACCGACAGGCGCGGCCGCCTGGCGAGTCCCAGTTCCCGGATGCCCGTGGACAGCACGGTGTCCAGGTCGGCCCGTACGTCGTCGAGTTCCCGGAAGTGCGACACGGCGCGCACCCCCACGTTGGAGCGGCCCATCCGGACCCGGACCGACTGGACGCCCGCCACCTCGACGGCCCGGTCCCGCAGGACCATGGCGGCGGCCGTACGGTCGAGCGCGGCGCGCACATCGGGGTGGGTACGGCGCATCGGCAGCAGGTCGCGCAGCCCGGGGGTGAGCGCCAGGAGCAGCAGCCAGAGTCCCAGGGCCGCGGCGACGGACGCGCCGGTCAGCACCCAGACGTCGTCGAGGCGGCGGGTCGCCAGTCCGTCCGCCAGGGAGCGGCGCCACTGCATCGCGGGGTGTCCGGCGCGGACCGCCGCCACGTCGTAGAGGAGCAGGCCGCTCGCGCCGAGGACCACCGCGGCGACGAGGCCGGCGGGGATGCGGCGGGCGGACCAGAAGCGGCCCGCGCCGCCGGCGGGCCGCTCCTCGTCCGGCGCGGGTTCGTAGTCCGCCGAGGAGGCGGACTGGTCGAGCTGGAGGACGTCGCCCTGTTCCACCGGTCCGGGGCCGGCCTGCCTCCGGGTGCCGTCGTCCGGGTCGTGGGGCCGGTTCATCGCATCCTCCCCTGTGCCGCGAGGCTCGCTCCCGCGGGGTGCAGGCGCTCGACCTGTACGGCCACTTCGGGCACCTCCATCCCCGCCAACGCCTTTACCCGCTCGGCGACCCTCCGACGCACGGCACCGCACTGGTGGCCGATGTCACCGGGATATCCCAGCTCCAGGCTCACCCGTACGCGGGCGGTCTCCCGGTGCACGGTGACCGTGGCGCGCGGGGACGCGGCCTCCTTCGGTGCCGCGTCGACCGCCTCCTTCGCCGCCTGTGCGGCGATCTTCGCGACCACCCGGTCGGCGATCCTCGTCTCTCCCCGCTGCCCGGCCTCGACCGCTCCGCTCGCCCCCGACAACGCCGTCACCTCCGCCGGTCGCCGCGCTCGCGACTCCGGAAGAAGTCACCGGGTTCGAGGTCGCCGTCGAAGAAGCGGCCGGCGACGAAGCCGACCGCTCCGAGGGCGGCCACCAGCAGGAAGGCGCCGAACCCGCCGAAATACCCGGCGAAACCGAGCGCCATGCCGGCCAACAGGCCGACCACAGCCATGCTCATCGTGTGTGCTCCTCAGCTGCTGCGGACGCCTGGACCTACTGGACGCGCGACTCCGACCCGTCGTCGTCATCGTCGTCGTCGGGCAGTTTCACGTCGCTGACGGCGATGTTGACCTCGACGACCTCCAGGCCCGTCATGCGCTCGACGGCCGCGACGACGTTCTCCCGTACGTCGCGGGCGACGTCGGCGATGGACACGCCGTAGTCGACGACGATCTCCAGGTCCAGCGCGGTCTGGGACTCGCCGACCTCGGCCTTGACGCCGCGTGTGACGGACTTGGAGCCGCCGGGGACCCGGTCGCGGACCGCGCCGAAGGTGCGGGACAGGCCGCTGCCCATCGCGTGCACCCCGACGACGTCCCGTGCCGCCATTCCGGCGATCTTCTCGACGACCCCGTCGGCGATCGTCGTGCGGCCTCGGGTGCCGGGGTCGCCGCCGCCGCGCTTGGTCAGACTGCTGCCGCCCGAGGTTCCGCTGTCGGGGTTCTCGGGCCGGTTCCGCTGTGGGGTCTCGGTCATCGCCGTTCTTCCCTTCGGGGCAGGTTTGACTTCTTTGCCCACATTAAGGGCGCTTGCCCCGACTCGCGCCGTGGATACGGCAGTCTGGTGGCCATGACGACGGCTGACGGCCCGCACAGGGCCCACGCGTGGACGGCCGCGGTACGGCAACGGCTCTCGCTGGGGCGGCTGCTCCCCCTGGGCGGTCCGGCGGACGGCGCCTGGATCGCGGAACGGGCGGCGGTCGCGGTGCTGCGCCGGGCGGTGTACGACCCGGCGGCGGGTCCGGTCCTCGGGGAGCTGCGGATCGCCGTGGCCGACCCGGATTCCGCCCCCGCCGCCCAGGTGCCCCCGCCCCCGAGCGCGCTGCCGCCGGGCCCCCTACGAATCGAGGCGACGATGACCGCGACGGCCGACCGGCCCCTGCCCGCAGCCGCCGAAGCACTGCGCGCGGCCCTTCTGTCGGCCGCCGCGCGACGGCTCGGACTGGTGGTCGCCGAAGTGGACGTCCGGGTGACGGGGCTGCTCGACGGCGCGCCCGAACGGGTGGAGCCGGAGCCGGTGGAGGTGCGCCCGGCGGCCGCGGCGGACGCCGTGGGGCGCGCCGCCGCCTCGGTGACCGGGGTGGCCGCGCTGACCGGGGTGCTGGGCCCGGCGGTGCGGACGGGCGAGGACCATGTGCGCATCGAGCTGGCGACGCGGGGCGGTCACCGCGCGCTCGACGTGGCGCGGGCGGTCCGGGAGGCGGTGGCGGGCGTCCCGGAGGGCCGGGAGCCGGTCGCGGTGCTGGTCACGGCGGTGTCCGGGGAGTCCCCCGCCGGCTGACCCGGGGGCGCAGCGGCGGGCCGGCCGGTGCGCGCCCGGGTCGGCCCGGCCCGTACATCGGTCGTGGACCGGCGTACGTCAGTCGAGGGCGCCGGCCAGGTCGCGCAGGCGGCGGCCCTGCGCGGCCCGTTCGGCGGCGCGCTGCTCCTCGTACGTACGCGAGAGGGCACCGCCCAGCAGGGCCTTGGTCTCGATGACGGCGTCGCGCGGGGCGGCGAGCAGGGCGCCGGCCAGATCGCGGGCGGCGGCCTCCAGCTCCCCGGCGGGCACGACGAGGTTGGCCAGGCCGGTGCGCTCGGCCTCGTCGGCGTGGACGAAGCGGCCGGTGGCGCAGATCTCCAGCGCGCGGGCGTAGCCCACGAGGTGGACCAGGGGGTGGGTGCCGGTGAGGTCGGGGACCAGTCCGAGGCTGGTCTCGCGCATGGCGAACTTGACGTCGTCGGCGACGATGCGCAGGTCGCAGGCGAGGGCGAGCTGGAAGCCCGCGCCGATGGCGTGCCCCTGGACGGCCGCGATCGACACGAGGTCGTTGCGGCGCCACCAGGTGAACGCCTCCTGGTACCCGGCGATCAGCGCGTCCAGCTCGGCCTCCGGGCCGCGCCCCATGTCCAGGAACGACGGCTCGCCGTCGAACCCCTCGGGGGTGAACGCCTGGCGGTCGAGTCCGGCGGAGAACGACACGCCTTCGGCACGCAGCACGACGACCCGCACACTGCCGGGCAGGGCCCGTCCGGCCTCGGTCAACGCCCGCCACAGAGCGGGAGACTGGGCGTTGCGCTTGGCCGGGTTGGTGAGGGTCACCGTGGCGACCGCGTCGTCGACGGTGAGTCGTACGCCGTCCTTGTCGAGCACGGAGTCGAGCGAGGTCATACGGAGCCTCCGGATCGGGTGCAGTCAGCACATGGAGCTAAGTGACTGAACAGTAACCACCGGATCGAGCATACGATCGACCGGGTGGCCGCACCCGGACCGGGAGCCCGCCGGGGCCGTCCCGTGACGTGCCCCGTCCGCTGCCGGCCGTCAGGCCGTCGCGGCCTTCTTGCCTCGTGTGGCGCCACCGCGTCCGCGGAGCGTCACTCCGGATTCGCTGAGCATCCGGTGGACGAACCCGTAGGAGCGGCCGGTTTCCTCGGCCAGCGCCCTGATGCTCGCACCGGAGTCGTACTTCTTCTTCAGGTCTGCCGCGAGCTTGTCGCGCGCGGCGCCGGTCACCCGGCTGCCCTTCTTCAGAGTCTCGGCCACCCGTGCCTCCTCATGGGAAGTGCGCTCTGGACTCTCATGATCACCCCTCGGGCGCTTCCTGGCCACCCATTCGGCAAGGTCGGTGCGACCGGATTCACGCCCCGGTGGTGCGCCCGCGGGCCCGGAATGCCCCATGCCGACGGCACCTGCGAACCGCCCGGCCGGGGCCCGCGGAGGAACGTCCAGGTCAGGGCCCCCAAGGGCTGGGCGCCGGAAACGACGGCGCCCGGCAGCCGTCTGCCGGGCGCCGCGCCGAGGTACGAGACGTACTCACGCAGATGATGGATTCCCGCTGGGCCGAATGATCCGGTGCGGTGGATCAGGCCAGCGCGACCAGGTCCCGGTAGTCGGCGCCCCACAGGTCCTCGATGCCGTCCGGGAGCAGGATGATGCGCTCCGGCTGGAGGGCCTCGACCGCGCCCTCGTCGTGGGTGACGAGCACGACGGCGCCCTTGTACGTGCGCAGCGCGCCGAGGATCTCCTCACGGCTGGCCGGGTCCAGGTTGTTGGTGGGCTCGTCCAGCAGGAGGACGTTGGCGGAGGAGACGACCAGCGTGGCCAGGGCGAGGCGGGTCTTCTCACCGCCGGAGAGCACCCCGGCGGGCTTGTCCACGTCGTCCCCGGAGAACAGGAACGAGCCGAGCGTCTTGCGGACGGCGACGAGGTCCAGGTCGGGTGCGGCGGAGCGCATGTTCTCCAGGACCGTGCGGTCCGGGTCCAGGGTCTCGTGCTCCTGGGCGTAGTAGCCGAGCTTGAGGCCGTGGCCCTCGACGACGCGGCCGGTGTCGGGCTGCTCGGCGCCGCCGAGCAGCCGCAGCAGCGTCGTCTTGCCGGCGCCGTTGAGGCCGAGGATGACGACGCGGGAGCCCTTGTCGATCGCCAGGTCGACGTCGGTGAAGATCTCCAGCGAGCCGTAGGACTTGGACAGGCCCTCCGCCATCAGGGGCGTCCTGCCGCAGGGCGAGGGGTCGGGGAAGCGCAGCTTGGCGACCTTGTCGGCGACCCGGACCTCCTCCAGCCCGGACAGCAGCCGGTCGGCGCGCTTGGCCATGTTCTGGGCGGCGACGGTCTTGGTGGCCTTGGCGCGCATCTTGTCGGCCTGCGCGTTGAGGGCGGCGGCCTTCTTCTCGGCGTTCTGGCGCTCGCGCTTGCGGCGCTTCTCGTCGGCCTCGCGCTGCTGCTGGTAGAGCTTCCAGCCCATGTTGTAGACGTCGATCTGCGACCGGTTGGCGTCGAGGTAGAAGACCTTGTTCACGACGGTCTCGACCAGTTCGACGTCGTGGGAGATCACCACGAAGCCGCCGCGGTAGGTCTTGAGGTAGTCGCGCAGCCAGACGATGGAGTCCGCGTCGAGGTGGTTGGTGGGCTCGTCCAGGAGCAGGGTGTCGGCGTCCGAGAAGAGGATGCGGGCCAGTTCGACGCGGCGGCGCTGACCGCCGGAGAGGGTGTGCAGCGGCTGGCCGAGCACCCGGTCGGGCAGGCTGAGCGCGGCGGCGATGGTGGCGGCCTCCGCCTCGGCGGCGTACCCGCCCTTGGTGAGGAACTCCGTCTCCAGGCGCTCGTACTTCTTCATCGCCTTCTCGCGGGTGGCGCCCTTGCCGTTCGCCATCCGGTCCTCGTTCTCCCGCATCTTGCGCAGGATCTCGTCCAGGCCGCGGGCGGACAGCACCCGGTCCCTGGCCAGTACGTCGAGGTCGCCGGTGCGGGGGTCCTGGGGGAGGTAGCCGACCTCGCCGGAGCGGGTGATGGTGCCGGCGGCGGGGGTGCCCTCGCCGGCCAGGCACTTGGTGAGCGTCGTCTTGCCGGCGCCGTTGCGGCCGACGAGGCCGATGCGGTCGCCCTTGGCGATGCGGAAGCTGGCGGATTCGATGAGGAGACGGGCGCCGGCGCGCAGCTCGATGCCGGAGGCGGTGATCACGGGGAGGTACTCCAGAGCGGAAGGAAGGGCGGAGGAACGACAGGCGGTGACGACTGAACGCCGTTACTCACGCACACGCACAAGACCGACCGGTGAAGGAAGGGCGGATGAAGGAGCGGGCCTGGGTGCGTGCGGCTGCAAGGCGGAGGATTGAGGCAACGCGGAGCGTTGTTGATTGACGACAACGCCGCAGACGTGCGTGCCCAGACCCGCGACGCCGCCCTTCATTCGCCGGTCGGTCTCAGGAGGACTGCCATAAAAGTCAGTCTACTGGCGGTGTCCAACGACTTTTCCGCGCCCGGTGCGCCGCTCCCCCACCCCGCCCCGGTCAGGAGCCCCCGGTGTGGACCTGGAACGCCGCCTTGCGGACGGCCTTGGCCAGGGCCGGGTCCGGGTGGGCGGCGGCCAGGGCGACCAGGACCTGGACGGTGCGCGGATGGCCGACGGCGCGGATCTCGTCCAGCAGGGCCGGGACCGTGCCCTGGACCGCCGAGTCGAGGTGGCGCACCAGGAGGCCGGTCTCGCCGTGGTCGGCGACGGCCGCCGCGGTGTCCACCCAGAGCCAGGTGGCCTCCTCGCGGCTGAGCACCTCCTGGGCGTCCTCCGGGTCGGTCCCGTCGTACTCGGCGAGCCAGAGCAGCGCGTACGGGCGCAGCGGCGGGTCGGCGAGGACGGCGCGGACCTCGGGTTCGGCGGGGGCGCCGACGACGCGCAGCGCCTCGAAGGCGAGCCCCCGCAGCAGGGCGTCCTCGCCGCGGGCGACGTCGAGGAGTTCGGCGACGGCGCTGCCGACCGGGCGGGCGGCCAGCCAGGCGCGGTATTCGGCGCGGGCGGGGCCGGGGGTGAGCCGGGCGCAGCCCAGGAGCATGTCGGCGGCGGCCTGCTCGATGTTGCCGGCCGGGCTCTGGGCGGCGACGCAGATCTGTTCCAGCTTGACCCAGACCGCCCAGTTGCCGAGCGGGGTGAGGGTGGCGTGGCCGTTGCCGAGGGTGAGCGCGCCCACGGCGGCGAGCCCTTCGAGGGCCCAGTCGAGCAGGAGGGCGACGAGTTCCGGGGCGTGGGCGGTGGGGGCCGGTTCGGCGGGGCCGGGCAGCGGCTCGGGGCCGTAGGGGACCTCGCAGCGCTCCTCGTGGAGTTCGGCGACGCGCTGGCCCAGCAGGTCGAGCAGGGCCGGTACGGGCACGGGTCCGGCCGAGAGCTGGAGCAGCGAGAGGACCTGGGGCACGGCTTCGACGGCCTCGGCGACGACGGTGGACTCGACGTCCAGCGGCGCGGGGTGGACGAGCGACCAGGCGTCGAAGAGGGCAACCCAGCCCCGGAGCACGGCGGAGTCGTCCCGGTCCCAGGCGCGCAGCCGCCAGCCGGGCCGCGCGGTGTCGCCGTGGAGTTCGACGAGCCCGGCCAGGCGGGCCCGGTCCCAGCCGGAGCGGACCTGCGCCGGGGAGAGTTCCAGCGCGGCGGCGACGTGTTCGAGGGCGCCCGCGGCGAGCGGCGGGCTGCCGGGGTCGCCCCCGTCGGCCGCCCAGCGGGCGATCCGTACGGCGTCGGCGAGGGCCGTCCTGGCCTGGCGCGCCAGTTCCGCCCTGGGCGGGGTGCCCTCGGGCGGGCGCGGCGCGGGCCTGGTGCGCCGGGTGGTCACTGCCTTGCGAGCGGTGGTGAGGGGTCGCGGGCGGACAAGTCGCAGCCTGGAGTCGCGCGGGGTACGGGACGTCACGGGGAGCAGTCTTGCCCCTGACGGCCCGAAAGCCCAAACGGAACGCGGTTCACCGGATCTTCGCAGGCCCGTGCGCCCGGCGGGCACCAAACGGCCGAACCGGCACATCGGCTCACATCAGGGGCGTGAGGAAGCGGCGCAGGGTCTCCTCGTAGCGGGCCGGGTCGGCGTTCCACATCGCGGCGTGCGGCGCGTGGTCCACGGTGTGCAGGGTGACGATGTCGGGGCGGCCCGCGGCGAGCCGGCGGGAGTGCTTCCAGGGGGCCAGGGTGTCGTCGGGGCCGTGGAAAATCAGGGTCGGGACGTGCAGGCTGAGCGGCAGCGAGGTGTCGAGGAGTCCGGTGCCGCCGAGCCCGGTCTGGCCCTGGGCGGCGCGCACGGCGAGCGGCAGCAGCGCGGCGGGGACACCCCGGGCTGCGGCGAGGCCGCGCAGGGTGTCGGTCCAGTCGAGCACCGGGGAGTCGAGGACGAGGCCGGCGATCCGGTCCCGGTGGGCGGAGCCGGCGCAGGCGTGCAGGGCCATGGTCGCGCCGGTGGACCAGCCGTACAGGATGACCCGCCGGGCGCCGTTGCGGACGGCGAAGCGGATGGCGGCGTCCAGATCGCGCCACTCGGACTCGCCGAGGTGGCCGAGCCCGTCCGGGGAGCGGGGGGCGCCGGGATCGCCCCGGTGGGCGATGTCGAGCACGGGGAACTGCTGGCCGTGCAGGAAGCCCAGGAGGTTCAGGGGGTGCTCGCGGGTGGTGCCGATGCCGTGGACGGTGATGACCCAGGTGGCGCGGGGTGCGGGGACGAGCCAGGCGGGCAGCGCGCCGAGTTCGCCGGGGATCTCCGCCTCGCGGAAGTCGAGGCCGAGGGCGCTGCCGGGGTCGCCGCTGTGCACCTGGGGTGTCATGCGGACCTTGTCGCCGGGGGCCAGGACGCCGTGACCGACGCGTTCCAGCCGTCGTACGACGGTGTCGGCCGCTTGGTGGGCCCGGTCGAGCACGGGGCCGATGACGGCGTGGACGTCCTTGCCCGCCAGCCCGTAGGTGCCGGGGCGCAGCGAGGTGAGGGACCGGGTCAGGGTGATCTGTCCGGCGGCCGTGGCGTGGACGGTGAGTTCGGGGTCGGCGGGGAGGGGGCGTCCGGGCGGCGTCTTCAGCGCGACGTCGCCGGCGATCCGGCCGGCCGCGACGGCTGCCGCGCCGGCGCCGATGAGTGTGGTGACGGCCGCTGCCGTCGCTGTAACCGGGCGCACACCCTCAGTGTCGGGGTCGGGGCGGCCCGATGCCAGCGGGCAGGGCCGTACGGCGGCGGGTCGTACCCGTTTCTGTGCCGCTTTCCGTGCCGCTTCCCGTGCCGCCGGGGCCGGATCGCCGCCGGGGCCGGGTACGCGGGCAGCCTCAGCGCTGTCCGTAGCCCTTGAGGGCCTGTGCCGCGGCGTTCAGCTGGTCCGGGGTGAGCAGGGTGGGGGTGCGGCCGGGCAGGGAGTTCGCGGTGAGCCAGACCCGGCAGAGCCATTCGAGCTGGGCGGTGCGCTCGTACGCCTGGTCGAGGGTGGCGCCGTGGGTGACGGTGCCGTGGTTGGCGAGCAGGCAGCCGGTGCGGTCGCGCAGGGCGGTGAGCATGTTCCGGGCGAGTTCGGGGGTGCCGTAGCGGGCGTAGGGGGCGACCCGGACGGTGCCGCCGAGCAGGGCGGCGGCGTAGTGGATCGGGGGGACCTCCGTGACCAGGGTGGAGACGGCGGTGGCGTGCACCGCGTGGGTGTGCACGACGGCGCTCGCTCCGGTGTTCCGGTAGATGGCGAGGTGGAGGGGGAGTTCGCTGGTGGGGGCCAGTTTTCCGAGGATCTGGTTGCCTTCCGGATCGACGCCGGTCAGGTCCTCGGGGCGGAGCCGGTCGTAGGGCACTCCGCTGGGGGTGACGAGCACGGTGTCGCCGATCCGCAGGGAGACGTTTCCGGAGGTTCCGACGACCAGCCCCTCGGCCGCCGTCCGGCGGGCCGCGGCGACGACCGCCGCCCAGCCCCGGGCGATCGCCCCGTCCTGCCCGCCGCTCATCCGAAGATCCTTTCCTGTTCCGGTCCGGTGATCCCGGCCGGGATCACCACAGCGCCCTGCTCAGTTCATCTTCCGTTCACTCAAGTTGCCTACGTTCCACCTGCCAATGACGTCGAACGATTGCCTGGGTAAATGGAACACATCACGCTGCTGCTCGCGATAGTGATCGTGACAGCTCTAGTGTTCGATTTCACGAACGGTTTCCACGACACCGCCAACGCGATGGCCACGACCATCTCGACCGGCGCCCTCAAACCCAAGACGGCGGTCGCGATGTCCGCCGTTCTCAATCTGGTCGGCGCGTTCCTGTCGGTGGAGGTCGCCAAGACGATCTCCGGCGGGATCGTCAATGAGGACGGCCTCAGAACCGAGGTCATCTTCGCGGCGCTCGTCGGCGCCATCCTGTGGAATCTTCTGACCTGGCTGGTCGGCCTCCCGTCCAGCTCCTCCCACGCACTGTTCGGCGGCCTCATCGGCGCCGCGGTGATGTCCGCCGGCTGGTCGTCGGTCAACGGCGGCACCGTCGTCACCAAGGTGCTGCTGCCCGCCGTCGCCGCCCCGCTCGTGGCCGGTGTGGCCGCGCTCCTGGCCACCCGGCTCACGTACCGCATCGGCGGGAAGATCCGGAACGACGCCCAGGAGAAGGCCACCGCCAAGGGCTACCGGGCCGGGCAGATCGCCTCGGCCGGGCTGGTCTCGCTCGCGCACGGCACCAACGACGCGCAGAAGACCATGGGCATCATCACGCTCGCCCTGGTCACCGGCGGCGTCCTCTCCCCCGGCTCCAACCCGCCGGTCTGGGTCATCGTCAGCGCCGGCCTGGCCATCGCGCTCGGCACCTACCTGGGCGGCTGGCGCATCATCCGCACCATGGGCAGCGGCCTGACCGACCTGAAGCCCCCGCAGGGCTTCGCCGCCCAGACCAGCGCGGCGACCGTCATCCTGGCCTCCTCGCACCTCGGCTTCTCCCTCTCCACCACCCAGTCCTGCTCCGGTGCCGTGATGGGCGCGGGCCTGGGCCGGGCCGGGGGCGTGGTCCGCTGGTCCACCGCCACCCGGATGTTCGTCGCCTGGGGTCTGACCCTGCCGGCGGCGGGTCTGGTCGGCGCGGGCGCCGAGTTCCTCACCAAGCAGGGCACCTGGGGCGTCGTGGTCGTCGCGGCGCTGCTGGTCGGCGGCTCGGGCGCGATCTGGCTGATCTCGCGCCGCAAGCCGGTCGGCCACGGCGACGTCGCGCCCGTCGCGGAGGACACGCTCCCGGCCGAGCCCGCCGGTGTGGTCACCCAGGCCATCGCGGCCGTCAGCCCGCCGCCCACCGCGGCGGCCCAGGCCCACGACCTCTCCGCCACCATCCCGGCGCCCGTCACCGCCGATCCGGCCCGACCCGCCACGGTCTGAGCGACCCGGCACTCCGGTAAAGGACACCCCGTATGAACATCGACTGGGCAGCCCTGGGCACCGTCTTCGGCGTCTCCCTCGTCACCACCGTCGCCCTGGTGGGCCTCTTCACCCTCGGCATCGTCGGCCTCTCCAAGCAGCCGGACCCGGCCGCGCAGGGCGGTACGGCGGGCACGCCGGTCCTGCTGGCCCGCGCCGGGGCGTACGTCTGCTTCGGGCTGTGCGTGGCGGCGGTCGCGTACGGCATCTATCTGATCGTCGCCTGACGCACCGCACCACCCTCGGGCCGGACGCGCCTCGTGCGCGTCCGGCCCTATGTGTGTCCGGCCCTATGTGTGTCCGGCCCGATGTGCATCCGGCCCGATGTGCGTCCTGCCACACCCTGCCGCCGCAGGTCAACGGCGAGTTGACGGGCATTCGCGGCGCGTGGTGGACTGCCGGAGCCATTACGGCGACAGCAGAGGAAGCCGGTGCGAATCCGGCGCGGTCCCGCCACTGTCACCGGGGAGCGGTCCCCCACCGCGCGTCACGGCCCTCGCGAGCGGGCTGGAAGACCGGGGGAACCGCCGATCCGGGAGCCAGGAGACTCTCGTCGCCGTCACGTCGAACCAGGGCGCGGACCCTGAGTGAGGACATATCGCCATGCCCGGCTGCCGTGCGACCGTTTCCCCGCTGCCCCCGGCGGCGGCTTTCCGTACAAGGTCCCGCCGAGGCGCGACGGCCGGCTGAGCGGTGCGTGCCGATCGCGTCTTCGCGTACGGCGCCACGGCCGGGCTGATCGGCGACCTGCTGCTCGGTGACCCCCGCAGGGGGCACCCGGTGGCCGCCTTCGGGCGGGCCGCCGCAGCCGTCGAGCACCGGCTCTGGCGCGACCACCGGGGCTGGGGCGCCCTGCACACCCTGATCTGCGCCGGCGGCGCGGCCGGGGGTGCCGCGCTGGCCGCCCGCGCCCTGCGCCCCCGGCCCGCCGCCTCCGTCGCCCTGACCGCCGCCGCCACCTGGTCCGTCGTCGGCGGCACGTCGCTGGGGCGCGAGGCGCGGGCCATCGGCGACGCCCTCGCCGCCGGGGACGTCGAGGGGGCGCGGGAGCGGCTGCCGCATCTGTGCGGCCGCGACCCGCAGTCCCTGGACGCCGCGGGCATCGCCCGCGCCGTCGTCGAGTCCGTCGCCGAGAACACCTCGGACGCCGTGGTCGGCGCCCTCGTCTGGGGCGCCCTGGCCGGGGTCCCCGGGCTCGTCGGCTTCCGCGCCGCCAACACGCTGGACGCGATGGTCGGCCACAAGTCGCCCCGCCACCTGCGCTACGGCTGGGCCTCGGCCCGGCTCGACGACGTCGCCGGCTGGCCGGGCGCACGGCTCACCGCCCTGCTCGCCGCGGCCGCGGGCGACCGGCCCCGGCAGGCGGTACGGGCCTGGCGGGCGGATGCCGCGAAGCACCCCAGCCCCAACGCGGGGCCGGTGGAGGCCGCGTTCGCCGGGGCGCTCGGCGTACGGCTGGGCGGCACCCTCGCGTACGGCGGCCGTGTCGAACACCGGCCGGTGCTCAACGGGGCCGCGGGCCGGGCGGTGGAGACCGCCGACATCGAGCGGGCCGTGCGGCTGTCGCGCCGGGTGGGCGTGCTCGCCCTCGGCGTCGGCGTCGCGGCCCGGCTGGGCGCGGCGGCGGCCGCGCGCCGGATCGCGGGCAGGGGACGCGGCCGGGCACACCTTTCCGGACGGAGGACCGTATGAGCGGCGGACTGCTGGTCGCCGGGACCACATCGGACGCGGGCAAGAGCGTCGTCACCGCGGGCATCTGCCGCTGGCTGGTGCGCCGGGGGGTGAAGGTCGCCCCGTTCAAGGCGCAGAACATGTCGCTGAACTCCTTCGTCACCCGCGAGGGCGCCGAGATCGGCCGCGCCCAGGCGATGCAGGCGCAGGCCGCCCGCGTCGAGCCGACCGCCCTGATGAACCCGGTGCTGCTCAAGCCCGGCGGCGACCGCTCCAGCCAGGTCGTCCTGATGGGGCGGCCGGTCGGCGAGATGAGCGCCCGCGGCTACCACGGCGGACGGCAGGAGCAGCTGCTGTCCACCGTCACGGACTGCCTGGCGGAGCTGCGGAGCACGTACGACGCGGTGATCTGCGAGGGCGCCGGGTCGCCGGCCGAGATCAATCTGCGGCGCACGGACATCGTGAACATGGGCATCGCCCGCGCCGCGCGGTTCCCCGTCGTGGTCGTCGGGGACATCGACCGGGGCGGCGTCTTCGCCTCGTTCTTCGGCACGACGGCGCTGCTCGCGCCCGAGGACCAGGAGCTGATCGCCGGCTATCTGGTCAACAAGTTCCGCGGCGACGTCTCGCTGCTCGAACCGGGGCTCGACATGCTGTACGGGCTGACGGGCCGCCCCTCCTACGGGGTGCTGCCCTTCGCGCACGGGCTGGGCATCGACGAGGAGGACGGCCTGCGCGTTTCGCTGCGCGGTGCGGTGCGGGAGTCGGTGGTCGCCCCGCCGCACGGCGAGGACGTCCTGCGCGTCGCCGTGTGCGCGCTGCCGCTGATGTCCAACTTCACCGATGTGGACGCGCTGGCCGCCGAACCCGGCGTCGTCGTGCGGTTCGTGGACCGGGCGGAGGAGCTGGCCGACGCCGATCTCGTCGTCGTGCCCGGCACCCGGGGCACCGTGAAGGCGCTCGCCTGGCTGCGCGAACGCGGGCTCGCCGGCGCGCTGGCGCGGCGCGCGGCCGAGGGCCGTCCGGTGCTCGGGGTCTGCGGCGGCTACCAGATCCTCGGCGAGCGGATCGAGGACGAGGTCGAGTCGCGGGCCGGCCGGGTCGACGCGCTCGGGCTGCTGCCGGTGCGGGTGCGCTTCGACCGCGAGAAGACCCTCGCCCGGCCGTCCGGCGAGGCGCTCGGCGCGCCCGTCGAGGGCTACGAGATCCACCACGGCGTGGCCGAGGTGACCGGCGGGGAGCCGTTCCTGACGGACGGCCGGGGCGCTCCGCTGGACGGCTGCCGTTCGGGCGCGGTGTGGGGGACGCACTGGCACGGTTCGCTGGAGAGCGACGCGTTCCGCCGCCGGTTCCTGACCGAGGTGGCCCGGATCGCGGGCCGCCGCTTCGTGCCCGCCCCCGACACCTGCTTCGCCGCGCTGCGCGAGGAGCAGCTCGACCGCCTCGGCGACCTGATCGAGGAACACGCGGACACGGACGCGCTGTGGCGGCTCATCGAATCGGGCGCCCCGCCCGGCCTGCCGTTCATCCCGCCGGGAGCGCCCGCAACCCCCGTCAAGGAGGTCATGTGAGTACGCCTTACCCCTTCACCGCTCTCGTCGGCCAGGACGACCTGCGGCTCGGACTGCTGCTGAACGCGGTGAGCCCGGCCGTGGGCGGAGTCCTCGTCCGGGGCGAGAAGGGCACCGCCAAGAGCACCGCCGTACGCGCGCTGGCCGCGCTGATGCCGGAGGTCCCGGTCGTGCCGGGCTGCCGGTTCTCGTGCGACCCGGCGGCACCCGACCCGGCGTGTCCGGACGGGCCGCACGAGGGCGCCTCCGGCGTGTCGCGGCCGGCGCGGACCGTGGAGCTGCCGGTCGGCGCGTCCGAGGACCGGCTCGTCGGGGCGCTCGACATCGAACGGGCCCTGTCCGAGGGCGTGAAGGCGTTCGAGCCGGGGCTGCTCGCGGACGCGCACCGCGGAATCCTGTACGTGGACGAGGTCAACCTGCTCCACGACCATCTGGTCGACCTGTTGCTGGACGCGGCGGCCATGGGTGCCTCGTACGTGGAGCGCGAGGGCGTCTCCGTGCGGCATGCGGCGCGGTTCCTGCTCGTGGGGACGATGAATCCCGAGGAAGGCGAATTGCGGCCCCAACTGCTCGACCGGTTCGGGCTGACCGTCGAGGTGGCCGCGTCGCGGGAGACCGACGAGCGGGTGGAGGTGGTGCGGCGGCGGCTCGCCTACGAGGACGACCCGGCCGCCTTCGCCGCGCGCTGGGCCGGCGAGGAGGCGGAGCTGCGGGACCGGATCACGGCCGCGCGGGCGCTGCTGCCCGAGGTGGTGCTCGGTGACGGGGCGCTCCGTCAGATCGCGGCGACCTGCGCGGCGTTCGAGGTGGACGGGATGCGCGCGGACATCGTGATGGCCCGGACCGCCACCGCGCTGGCCGCGTGGGCGGGGCGTACCGACGTACGCGCCGAGGACGTCCGGCAGGCGGCGCTGCTCGCGCTCCCCCACCGGCGCCGGCGCAACCCGTTCGACGCGCCGGGGCTCGACGAGGACAAGCTCGACGACACGCTGGAGCGCAACGGCGGCGGGGACGACGAGCCGGAGCCGGACGGGCCCGGTGACGGCGGCGGGGACGGCGGCGGCGGAGGTCTGCCGCCGCAGGGCGACGGGCCCGACACGCCGCCCCGGCCCGAGGGCGGGGCGGACGACACGCCCGAGCGGCCGGAGTCCGGCGCGCCGGTGCCGGGCCAGGGCGGTGAGCAGCGTCCCGTACGGGCCGGTGAGCCGTTCCGTACGAAGATGCTGAGCGTGCCCGGTCTCGGCGAGGGGGCGGCGGGGCGGCGCTCCCGTGCGCGCACCGAGCACGGCCGGACGACCGGCGCGCGGCGGCCCGAGGGGGCGCTGACCCGGCTGCATCTGGCCGCGACGGTTCAGGCGGCCGCCCCGCACCAGCGGGCGCGCGGCCGGTCCGGGCGCGGCCTGGTGGTGCGGCGGGACGATCTGCGGCAGGCGACGCGGGAGGGCCGCGAGGGCAATCTCGTGCTGTTCGTCGTGGACGCGTCCGGGTCGATGGCGGCCCGGCAGCGCATGGGCGCCGTCAAGGGCGCGGTGCTGTCCCTGCTGCTGGACGCCTATCAGCGGCGCGACAAGGTCGGGCTGGTCACCTTCCGGGGCCGAGACGCCGAGCTGGCGCTGCCGCCGACGTCGTCGGTGGACGCGGCGGCGGCCCGCCTGGAGTCGCTGCCGACCGGGGGGCGCACCCCGGTGGCCGCCGGGCTGCTGAAGGCGCACGACGTGCTGCGGGTGGAGCGGCTGCGCGATCCGTCCCGGCGGGCGCTGCTGGTCGTGGTGACGGACGGGCGGGCGACCGGCGGGCCGCAGCCGGTGGAGCTGGCCGCGCGGGCGGCCCGGCTGCACGCCGCCGACGGCGTCGCGTCGGTCGTCGTGGACTGCGAGGCGGGGCCGGTGCGGCTGGGGCTCGCGGCGGCGCTCGCGGGCGATCTGGGCGGCACCGCCGTCACGCTCGACGAGCTGCGCGCCGAGTCGATCGCCGGGCTGGTCAGGGACGTCCGGGGCGGGGGCCGCTCCGGGAACGGCGACAGGAGGGCCGCGTAATGCCGCAGGGACAGCCGGTGAGCGTGCCGGACGACGGACTGACCACCCGGCAGCGGCGCAACCGCCCGCTGCTGATGGTGCACACCGGCGTCGGCAAGGGGAAGTCGACGGCGGCCTTCGGGCTCGCGCTGCGCGCCTGGAACCAGGGCTGGCCGATCGGGGTGTTCCAGTTCGTGAAGTCCGCGAAGTGGAAGGTCGGCGAGGAGAACGCGCTCAAGGTGCTCGGCGCGAGCGGCGAGGGCGGGTCCGTCGCCTGGCACAAGATGGGCGAGGGCTGGTCCTGGGTCCAGCGCGGCCTGCACGGCGACAACGTGGACAACGAGGCGAAGGCCCGTGAGGGCTGGGAGCAGGTCAAGCGCGATCTGGCCGCCGAGACGTACCGGCTGTACGTGCTGGACGAGTTCGCCTATCCGCTGCACTGGGGCTGGATCGACACCGACGAGGTGGTCGAGGTGCTGCGCGCCCGGCCCGGCACCCAGCACGTCGTGATCACCGGCCGCAACGCGCCCGCCGCGCTGCTGGACGCGGCGGACCTGGTGACGGACATGTCGAAGGTCAAGCACCCGATGGACGCCGGGCAGAAGGGCCAGAGGGGCATCGAATGGTGAACGTCCCCCGTCTGGTCGTGGCCGCGCCGGCGTCCGGGAGCGGCAAGACCACCGTCGCGACGGGCCTGATGGCCGCGTTCGCCGCGCGCGGGCTCGCCGTCTCCGGGCACAAGGTGGGCCCCGACTACATCGACCCCGGTTTCCACACGCTGGCCACCGGGCGGCCCGGCCGCAACCTCGACGCGTACATGTGCGGGCCGGAGCTGATCGCCCCGCTGTTCGCGCACGGGGCGCGGGGGTGCGGCCTTGCGGTCGTCGAGGGCGTGATGGGGCTGTACGACGGGGCGTCCGGGCTCGGCGAGCTGGCGTCGACCGCGCATGTGGCGAAGCTGCTGCGGGCGCCGGTGGTGCTGGTGGTGGACGCGTCGTCGCAGTCGCGGTCGGTGGCGGCGCTGGTGCACGGGTTCGCGTCCTGGGACACCGGGGTGCGGATCGGCGGGGTGATCCTGAACAAGGTGGGCTCCGACCGGCACGAGGCGCTGTTGCGGGAGGCGCTGGAGGAGTCGGGGGTGCCGGTGCTGGGCGCTCTGCGGCGGGCGGAGGGGGTGTCGGTGCCGTCGCGGCATCTGGGGCTCGTGCCGGTGGTGGAGCGGCGGGCCGAGGCGGTGGCCGCCGTCGCGGCGATGGCGGGGCAGGTGGCGGCCGGGTGCGATCTGGACGGGTTGCTGGCGCTGGCGCGGTCGGCACCCGCGGTGCCGGGGGGTGCGGTGTGGGACGCGGAGGACGCCGTGCGCCCGGCGGCCGGGAACGGCGCGAAGCCGGTGGTCGCGGTCGCCGGCGGGGCCGCGTTCTCGTTCTCGTACGCGGAGAACTCCGAGTTGCTCGCCGCTGCCGGGGCCGAGGTCGTGGTGTTCGATCCGTTGCGGGACGAGGCGCTGCCGGAGGGGACGGCGGGCGTGGTGATCGGGGGCGGGTTTCCCGAGGTGTACGCGCCGGAGCTGTCGGCCAACGAGCCGTTGCGCAAGGCCGTGGCGGAGCTGGCGCGGAGCGGGGCGCCGGTGGCCGCCGAGTGCGCCGGGCTGCTGTATCTGGCGCGGTCGCTGGACGGGCTGCCGATGTGCGGGGTGCTCGACGCCGACGCGCGGATGTCGAAGCGGCTGACGCTCGGCTACCGGGACGCCGTGGCGCTCACCGACAACGTCCTGGCACCGGCCGGGGCGCGGATGCGGGGGCACGAGTTCCACCGCTCCGTGATCGAGCCGGGCGCGGGCGAGGAACCCGCCTGGGGCATGCGCCTGCCGGAGCGCCGCGTGGAGGGGTTCGTGCGGGGCGGCGTGCACGCCAGCTATCTGCACACCCACTGGGCCGCGTCGCCCGGTACGGCGCTGCGGTTCGTCGAGCGGTGCCGGGCTTGACGACGGCGCCGGGGTCACTGCGCGAGGCCCACCACCAGCCAGATGAAGCCCACTCCGGCCACCGTGCACAGCAGGGTGGAGCGGGCCGGGTGGTCGTGGTGCGCCTCGGGCAGGATCTCGGCTGCGGCGAGGTAGAGGAGCGCGCCGCCGAAGAAGCCGAGATAGCAGCCGAGGAGTTCCTCCGGCAGGGTGAACAGCAGGGTCGTCGCCGCCCCGACGACGGGCGCCGCCGCGTCCGCGAACAGCATCGTCAGGGCCTTGCGGCGGGCGTTGCCGTACAGGCTGGTGAGCGTGTACGTGTTGAAGCCGTCCGCGAAGTCGTGGGTGATCACGGCGAGCGCGACGGCGGCCCCCATGCCGCCGCCGACCTGGAACGCGGCGCCGAGCGCGATGCCGTCCATCAGGCTGTGGCCGACCATCGCGGCCGCCGCCGTCAGCCCGACCTGCGGTACGCGCTCGTCGGCCGCGCCGTGCGCCGCCTGGCGCACCGCGAGCAGCCGCTCCACCAGGTGGGCGACGAGGAAGCCGCCGACGAACAGCAGCAGGGCCGCCGGGACGCCGAAGACGAGGCCGCCGGCCGCCTCCATCGCCTCGGGCAGCAGGTCCAGGCCGACCACGCCGAGCATCAGCCCGCCGGCCAGTCCGAGGACGAGATGGCGGCGGTCGCTGACGCGCTGGGCGACCCAGCCGCCGGCCAGGGTCATCAGGAACGCGCCGAGCGCGACGAACACCGCCATGGCCTCTTGCTAGCCGATGCACCCCGGTCCGCGCATCTCGGCCGGCCGGCCGGGCCCGGCGTGCTCGTCGTCGGGGTCGGCGCGTCCCGGGGCGTGTCCGGGGACGAGGTGACCGGACTCGTCCTGGCGGTCCTGCGGGAGGCCGGGCTCCCGGTGTGCGAGGTCGCCGAGTTGGTGACCGTCGAGGCGAAGGGCGGTGAGCCGGGCATCGTGGCCGCCGCCGCCCGGCTCGGGATTCCGCTGCGTACGCACCCCGCCCGGGTGCTCGCGCGGGTCGCCGTTCCGCATCCCTCCCCGGCCGCCCTCGCCGCCCTCGGCACCCCCTCGGTGGCCGAGGCGGCGGCCCTGGCCGGCGGCGGTCAACTCCTCGTACCCAAAAGCGTTTCGCACCCTTCGGGCGGCCGTCGTTCGATGGCAACCTGCGCGGTCGCGCGCAGGCCCGTCGGGACCGTTGCGTGAAACCGGGTGCGGGGCGCATAGTCATCCTGCCGGAGTCCACCCAGGCGACGGCGCACACCCCCACACCACACCCCCACCACGGCGGTCATGCACACTCCCACTGAGAGTCCCGACGCGACAGGCGCGGGCACGCACGATCTGCGTCACCACGGAGACGCGGAAGTACGCGGACGGGACCGGGATCTGACCGATCTCGCCGTCAACGTACGGGCCGGCACCCCGCCGGCCTGGCTGAAGGAGCGGATAGCCGGCTCGCTCGGCACGCTCGCCGCGTATCCGGACGGGCGCGAGGCGCGGGCGGCGGTCGCCGCACGCCATGAACTCCCGCCCGAGCGGGTCCTGCTGACGGCGGGTGCGGCGGAGGCGTTCGTGCTGATCGCGCGTGCGCTGCCCGCCCGGCGGCCGTACGTGGTGCACCCGCAGTTCACCGAGCCGGAGGCCGCGCTGCGCGCGGCCGGGCACGAGGTGGGCCGGGTGCTGCTGCGCCCCGAGGACGACTTCCGGCTCGATCCGGCGGACGTGCCGGACGAGGCGGACCTGGTCGTCGTCGGCAACCCGACCAATCCGACGTCCGTGCTCCATCCCGCGTCCGTGCTGGAGCGGCTGGCGCGGCCCGGACGGACGCTGGTGGTCGACGAGGCGTTCATGGACGCCGTACCGGGCGAGCGTGAGGCCCTGTGCGGGCGGACGGACGTCCCCGGGCTCGTCGTCCTGCGCAGCCTCACCAAGACCTGGGGGCTCGCCGGACTGCGTATCGGTTACGTGGCCGCCGCCCCGGAGACGATCCGCACCCTGGCCGAGGCGCAGCCGCTGTGGCCGGTGTCCTCGCCCGCGCTGGCGGCGGCGGAGGCGTGCGTGGAGCCGCGCGCGCTGGCGGAGGCCGCCGACGCGGCGGACCGGATCGTCGTGGACCGGGCCCATCTGGTCGCCGGGCTGCGGGAGTTCTCCGAGATCCGGGTGGTGGAGCCGGCCGCGGGTCCGTTCGTGCTTGTGCGCCTCGACGGGGCGGCCGAGATCCGGGACCGGCTGCGGATGCTGGGCTTCGCCGCCCGGCGAGGAGATACGTTTCCCGGCCTCGGCGACGGCTGGCTCCGGCTGGCGGTCCGGGACCGGACGACGACCAATCGTTTCCTCCAGGCCCTGGATCTGGCCCTCCAGGCGCTGACGGTGGCCGGCCGGTAGGGCTTCCCGGCGGGGCGGCGCTCCCTTCCGGAGCCGCCGCTCCGCCGTCCCCCTCCCCGGTGGGTCAGGCGATCACGCGGCCGTTGAGGACGACCCGGCGCGGCCCGGCCAGCACCCGGACGTCGCGACGGGGGTCCTCGTCGTACACCACGAGGTCGGCCGGGGCCCCCTCCTCCAGGCCCGGCCTGCCCAGCCAGGCCCTCGCCCCCCAGGTCGTCGCGGAGAGCGCCTCCAGCGGCGGGATGCCCGCCCTGACCAGCTCCGCCACCTCGTCGGCCACCAGGCCGTGCGCGAGCACCCCGCCCGCGTCGGTGCCGACGAAGACCGGCACCCCGGCGTCGTGGGCGGCGCGCACGGTGTCGTAGCGGCGCTCGTGCAGCCGGCGCATATGGGCGGACCAGCGCGGGAACTTCGCCTCGCCGCTCTGCGCGAGCGAGGGGAAGGTGGCGATGTTGACCAGGGTCGGCACGATCGCGACGCCGCGCTCCGCGAAGAGCGGGATGGTGTCCTCGGTCAGCCCGGTGGCGTGCTCGACGCAGTCGATCCCGGCCTCCACCAGATCGCGCAGCGAGTCCTCCGCGAAGCAGTGCGCGGTGACGCGGGCGCCCAGCCGGTGCGCCTCGGCGATGGCCGCCTCCACCGCCTCGCGCGGCCACAGCGCGGTCAGGTCGCCCACCTCGCGGTCGATCCAGTCACCGACGAGCTTCACCCAGCCGTCGCCCCGGCGGGCCTCCCGGGCGACGTAGGCGACGAGTTCGTCCGGCTCGACCTCATGGGCGTAGTTGCGGGTGTAGCGGCGCGGCCTGGCGATGTGGCGGCCGGCCCTGATGATCTTCGGCAGGTCCTCGCGGTCGTCGATCCACCGGGTGTCGGCGGGCGATCCGGCGTCGCGCAGCAGGAGCGCCCCGGCCTCCCGGTCGTCGAGCGCCTGCTTCTCGCTGGTCGCCGCGTCCACGGCGCCGTGGTGGTCGAGCCCGACGTGGCAGTGGGCGTCGACCAGTCCGGGCAGGGCCCAGCCGGTGACGGTGACGGCAGCGTCCGCGCCGGGCGGCCGTTCGAAGGTGACCCGGCCGCCGACGGCCCAGAGCTCGTCCCTGACGTCGTCGGGCCCGACGAGCACCCGCCCCTTCACATGCAGCACCCGTGATGCGTCCTGATCACTCATGCACAGCACTGTACGAGGGGCCGTCGCGGGCGCAACGCCCTGTGCCGGGCCGCCCGGCTCCCCCTGGGTAGGCTCGATGGCCCGACCGGCCGGCAGGCCGGCGCCGGCCGATCCGAACCCGAAGAGAGCACCGCCGTGACGCACCCCTTCCTCGACCTGACCCCGCTGACCGCCGCGCATTTCGCGGCCATCGAGCGGCGGGTGGCCGGGCTGCTGGCCACCGAGCAGGACGTCGTCATCATGCAGGGCGAGGCGCTGCTGCCGCTGGAGGGCTGCATCCGGGGCGGCGCCCGGCCCGGTTCGACCGCGCTGAACGTGGTGACCGGCCCCTACGGGCAGACCTTCGGCAACTGGCTGCGCGACTGCGGGGCCGAGGTCGTCGACCTGGCGGTGCCGTTCCACACGGCGGTCACCGCCGGGCAGGTCGCCGAGGCGCTGGCCGCGCGCCCGGAGATCGACTTCGTCTCGCTGGTGCACGCCGAGGCGGCGACCGGGAACACCAACCCGGTCGCGGAGATCGGTGAGGTGGTCCGGGCGCACGGGGCGCTGTTCATGCTGGACGCGGTCGCGTCGGTGGGCGCGGAGCCGCTGCTGCCGGACGCCTGGGGCGTGGACCTGTGCGTGATCGGGGCGCAGAAGGCGATGGGCGGGCCGGCCGGGGTGTCGGCGGTGTCGGTGAGCGGGCGGGCCTGGGAGCGGATCGCCGCCAACCCGCAGGCGCCGCGCCGCTCGTACCTGTCGCTGCTGGACTGGCGGGAGCGCTGGATCGACGGTGGCCGCAAGGCGCTGCCGCACGCCCCGGCCCAGCTGGAGATGCTGGCCCTGGAGGCGTGTGTGGAGCGGATCGAGGCGGAGGGGCTCGACGCGGTGATGGCCCGTCACGCGGCGGCCGCCGCTGCCACGCGGGCAGGTGCGGTGGCGCTGGGCGGCGGGCTGACCCCGTATGTGCACGAGGCGCGGGACGCGGCTCCGGTGGCCACCACGCTGCGTACGCCGGCGGGTGTGGACGCGTCCGGACTGGTGGCGCGGGCGCTGGCGGGCGAGCCGTCGCTGCCGCTGATCGCGGGCGGGGGCGCGCTGTCCGGGGAGATGATCCGGGTCAACCACTACGGGGTGGACGCGACGCGCGGCGCGGTGCTCTCCTCGCTCGCGGCCCTGGGGTCGGCACTGGCCGACGCGGGCCGGCCGGTCGATCTGGAGGCTGCCCGGAAGGCCGTTTCGGAAACCTGGCCGAGCGCGTAAATCACGGGCTTGTCGAAGAATGCGGGGAGCTGCTTAATTCAGAGCAGCTCCCCGCATTCTTGTTCCCGCATCTTCCCAGCCTAAACACCCTGGTTTTCAGGTCGTGTCCGCAGCGCATTCCGCGCCCTTGTGGAGAGAGAGTTACGGTCTTGTGACCGACTCCACACAGGCAGAGATTTGCCCGAATAATCCGGGTGGAATCGGAAGAAAACGCCGAGAACTCGCGCCGGTGCGCGCACCCGCCTGATAACACAGCGGGCCGCCCCACCCAACCCCTTGCGTCGATGCAATTTCGAAATTTGCTGGGTAAATTCAATTGCCATGACCGCCGCACCAGCAGATATTGCCCGTGCCCGAAGCGAATTCCTTACGATCGACACGCCACGAGTGGAGGACGGGGCCGCGATCTGGCGCATCGCCCGCGACTCCGAGGTCCTGGACCTCAACTCCTCGTACAGCTACCTGCTGTGGTGTCGTGACTTCGCGGCGACCTCCGTGGTCGCCCGTGACGAGACCGGCGCCCCGGTCGCCTTCGTGACGGGGTACATCCGGCCCGACCGCCCCGAGACGCTCGTCGTCTGGCAGGTGGCCGTCGACCACGGCCATCGCGGGACCGGTCTGGCGGCGAAGCTGCTGGACTCCCTGACCGCGCGCGTCGCCGCCGAGCAGGGCCTGAACCGGGTGGAGACGACCGTCACCCCGGACAACACCGCATCGGACCGCCTGTTCACCTCCTACGCGCGGCGCCACGACGTGGCCCTGGAGCGCGAGGTGCTCTTCGACGGCGGCCTGTTCCCCGAAGGCACCCACCTGCCGGAAGTGCTCTACCGCATCGGCCCGTTCCACGCCTGAGCGCGCGCTTCCCCCGCCGGGCCGCCGGCCCGCCGCAGCTTCCTTCAACGCCGCCCGTCACACCACCTCACGCAGGAGACCCGCTGTGACCATCACCCCGCCCGCCCGCCCGTCTCCCACCACCACCCTCAACGGCCAGGCCTACGGCCTGACACCTGCCGACCTCAGTGTCTTCGAAACCCTGGAATCCGAGGTCCGGAGCTACTGCCGCGGCTGGCCCGCCGTCTTCGACCGCGCCCAGGGCGCCCGTCTTACCGACGAGGACGGCCACTCCTACCTCGACTTCTTCGCCGGCGCGGGCTCGCTCAACTACGGCCACAACAACCCGGTGCTCAAGCGCGCGCTGATCGACTACATCGAACGCGACGGCATCACACACGGCCTCGACATGGCGACCACCGCCAAACGGGCCTTCCTGGACACCTTCCAGAACGTCGTGCTGCGCCCGCGCGACCTGCCGTACAAGGTGATGTTCCCCGGCCCGACCGGCACCAACGCCGTCGAGTCGGCGCTGAAGCTGGCTCGCAAGGTCAAGGGCCGCGAGTCCGTCGTCTCGTTCACCAACGCCTTCCACGGGATGTCGCTCGGCTCGCTGGCCGTCACCGGCAACGCGTTCAAGCGGGCCGGCGCCGGCATCCCGCTGGTGCACGGCACGCCGATGCCGTTCGACAACTACTTCGACGGCCAGGTCCCGGACTTCCTCTGGTTCGAGCGGCTCCTGGAGGACCAGGGCTCCGGGCTGAACCACCCGGCCGCCGTGATCGTGGAGACCGTGCAGGGCGAGGGCGGCATCAACGTGGCCCGCGCCGAGTGGCTGCGCGCCCTCCAGGACCTGTGCCACCGCCAGGACATGCTGCTGATCGTCGACGACATCCAGATGGGCTGCGGCCGCACCGGCGGCTTCTTCTCCTTCGAGGAGGCCGGCATCACGCCGGACATCGTGACGCTGTCCAAGTCCATCAGCGGCTACGGACTGCCCATGTCGCTCTGCCTGTTCAAGCCGGAGCTGGACGTCTGGGAGCCGGGCGAGCACAACGGCACCTTCCGGGGCAACAACCCGGCGTTCGTCACCGCCGCCGCCGCGCTCGACGCCTACTGGGCGGACGGCCAGATGGAGAAGCAGACGCTGGCCCGCGGCCACCAGGTGGAGCAGACGATGCTGGCCATCTGCGGCGAGCACGACAGCGCCCGCTTCCGGGGCCGCGGCCTGGTCTGGGGCCTGGAGTTCGACGACCCGGCGCGCGCCACCGCCGTCTGCGCCCGCGCCTTCGAGCTGGGGATGCTCCTTGAGACCTCCGGCCCGCAGAGCGAGGTCGTCAAGCTCCTCCCGCCGCTCACCATCACCCCCGAGGAGCTGGACGAGGGGCTGCGCACGCTGGCCCGCGCCGTCCGCGAGACCGCCTGAACCGCACGACACCCGACGACCCCACCGTCGTAGAGAGAAAGGCACCCCACCACTGTGATCGTCCGATCGTTCGCCGACATCGAGAACACCGACCGGCATGTGAAGGCCGCCTCGGGCACCTGGGAGAGCAAGCGCATCGTGCTCGCCCGGGAGAAGGTCGGCTTCTCGCTCCACGAGACCACGATGTACGCGGGTACCGAGACGTCGATGTGGTACGCGAACCACATCGAGGCGGTCCTGTGCGTCGAGGGCGAGGCCGAGCTGACCAACGACGAGACCGGTGAGAAGCACTGGATCACGCCGGGCACGATGTACCTGCTCGACGGCCACGAGCGCCACACGATGCGACCCAAGACGGACTTCCGCTGCGTCTGCGTCTTCAACCCGCCGGTCACCGGACGGGAGGAGCACGACGAGAACGGTGTCTATCCCCTGCTGACCGAGGAGGGCTGAACCCATGACCACCGACGTACGCACCGATCTGTATCCCTCGCGCGGCGCCGCCGAGATGATCACCCCGCGCCAGGACCCGGTCATCTGGTCCGCGCCGGGCACGCCGGGCCCGATCACCGCCAGGGAACTCCAGGACTACGAGCACGACGGCTTCCTGACCGTCGACCAGCTCATCGCCCCGGACGAGGTGGCCGGCTACTACGCGGAGCTGGAGCGGCTGATCGCCGACCCGGCCGTCCGCGCCGACGAGCGCTCGATCATCGAGCCGAAGTCGCAGTCCGTACGGTCGGTCTTCGAGGTCCACCGCATCAGCGAGGTCTTCGCCCGGCTGGTCGCCGACGAGCGGGTGGTGGGCCGGGCCCGCCAGATCCTCGGCTCGGACGTCTACGTCCACCAGTCGCGGATCAACGTCAAGCCCGGCTTCGGCGCCTCCGGGTTCTACTGGCACTCGGACTTCGAGACCTGGCACGCCGAGGACGGCCTGCCGAACATGCGGACCGTGTCCGTGTCGATCGCGCTGACCGAGAACCACGACACCAACGGCGGGCTGATGATCATGCCCGGTTCGCACAAGTCGTTCCTCGGCTGCGCGGGCGAGACGCCGAAGGACAACTACAAGAAGTCGCTCCAGATGCAGGACGCCGGCACCCCGTCCGACGAGGCGCTGACGAAGATGGCCGACCGGCACGGCATCAAGCTGTTCACCGGCCGGCCCGGTTCGGCGACCTGGTTCGACTGCAACGCGATGCACGGCTCGGGCGACAACATCACCCCGTACCCGCGCAGCAACGTGTTCATCGTGTTCAACAGCGTGGAGAACGCCGCGCAGGAGCCGTTCGCGGCGCCGGTGCGGCGCCCGGAGTTCATCGGGGCGCGCGACTTCACCCCGGTGAAGTAGGCCGCGCCGCACGGGCCTTGTCAGGGGGCGGAACGGCCGGGCCGTTCCGCCCCCTGCGGCGTATCTCGGTGGACCGGAGGGCAACGAGTTCTGCGTGGAGCTCGGCGCGGCGGAGCGGGCGGCGCTCCTGGCCCGGCTCTTCCCCGGCGCCCCGGACGACGCTGACCGGTGGACCGTGCTGCTCTGGTCCACCGGCCGCGCCGAACTGCCGGGCCGCGAGCGCGTCACCTCGTGGAAGTGGCACAGCGCGCCCTTGGCCTGACCCCGTCCGCTACCGGTCTGCCGGTGGGAGAACCGGTTCGGCTACCGGTGGGAGAACCGGTTCTCCGCCGGCCGCAGCTTCTGGTCGTGGCCGAACAGCGCCTGGTTCTCCCAGGCGCTGCCGGAGGACGGGTCGGCCGCCGCCGACATGGGCCGACTTCCCGCATGAGCCGTTCGACCCGTTTACGGACTACTCGGGAATGTCACCGGTGGCGATCAGGAAAGAAATACCGTCACGCACCACCGCGTCCGACTCTCCCCTGCCGGAGGCCCCTTCGATCCCTCCTGCCCGTAGTTCCCAGCCCGCAGGTGCGCTTTGAGCGCGGCGCAGGCGAACGGCTCCCCCTCCGAGGACGGTCTTTCGCGCTGTCGTCCAAATCCCACCCTCCGTCCTGCCCGCTTCGGCGCTTCGGACGGGACCTAACATGGCTGTCATGAACATCTCCGCTGCCCGCCGGGCTCTCGAATGCGCGGACGCTTCGGCGCGGTCGGCCTTCGTCCGCAGAGCTCTCGGTCACTTGTTGAACAACCCCGAAGTGGACCGTGCGGCGGCTGCCGACCTCGACATCTCCGCACGATCCGCGCTACGCGATCTCCGCGTTGAGGCGGCATCCGCCGTTCCCGATCCCGGCTCTGTGGGTCGTCTGCTGTCCGTCATCGACGCCGGAACTCTGGCAGATGGCGACATGGGGGCGGAATTGCTCCATGCCCTCCTGGCCGCCGAGGCATGGCACGCCTATCTCCTCGACGGTGCGGTGCGCCAGCTGGTGGACCTTGCCCAGATCTGTTGCGACGCAGCGGACTTCCAGCAGTCCCCCCTTGATGCAGAATGGACATCCCTGGAGCTCGGAGAGGGCAGCACCGGCGGAAGCCGCTGACCCCGGGGCTCGGCCCGCCGTTATGTCGCATAGTGGCATACGGCGCTGCGCTACGGCCTCCGGTCCCGCGCGGGGTTGCCCAGCTCCGCGACCCCGGTGCGGAAGCGGTCGGCGAGCTTGATCGCATGGTCGTGCAGCGCCTCGACGCCGACCCCGGTGAGCAGGCCGAGGGACTGGGCCGCGCCATGGTACGAGAGGTAGGCGGGCGACTCGCCGAAGCGGCGGGCATCGTCGGCGGCCGGGCCACCGGTCCGTGGGTGTTGCCCGGCTTTGCGGCGGCGGCCCCGCTCGCGTGGACCGGGATCAAGCGGTCCTGCGCCTGCGGGGCGACGTCGAGAAACAAGGCGCCGCGCGGGCACAGCAGGTACGTCAACTACCCGGCTCTGAGGGGCCGGGCTTGGAGGTAGAGCCCGACTGGCTGCTGGGTGGTCTCCTCCGTCCAGCACCCTATGAGGGTGCGGGGGCGTGTGACTCCGCCCCGCTTCGCCACAGCTTCCACGCTCGTGCGCGGATGTTGCGGGAGGCATTGTGGTCGGCGTGATCAACGAATCCGCACGACCGGCACGCGAACCGTCCCTGAGAGACACGGTTCAGCTTGTCCGTGTACCCGCACTCCGCGCACATGCGGGAGGTGTGGACGGGGTCGACGAACAGCACGGGTACCCCGGCGCGACGCGCCTTGTATTCCACGAACTGTCCGAGCTGGGCGAAGGCCCAGGAGTGCAGCGCGACCCGTTGGGGCTTTCTCAGCCGTACCCGTTGGCGGATACCGGCAAGGTCTTCCATGCCGATCCCGCGCCCGGTGCGTTCGGCCTCGGTCACGATGCGCTTGGCGATGATGTGGTTGGCCTCGGTCGCCTTGCGCCGCTCCTTGCGGCACTGCCGCTTGAGGACCCGCTTGGCCGACTCGGTGCCCTTCTTCTGGAGCTTGGCCCGCAGCGCGAGCTGACGCTTGCGGTAGCGGTTCAGCTCACGTCCGGCGTGGATCTTCCCGTCGGATGTGGTGGCGATGTTGACGATGCCGAGGTCCACACCGAGGAAGTCGGTCGGCTCGTACCGCTCGGCCTCGGGGATCTCGCACGTGGCGATGAGGAACCACACGCCGTCGCGGTGCACGAGATCGGATTCGCCCTTGCGGTGCTCGGCCAGGAGCTTGCGGGCCTGCCCGGAACAGGCGAACCGCACCCCGCGCACGCGCCCGGACGTGGTCCAGATGGACACGGTCTGCTCGTCCACCTGCCAGGACAGACACCGGTCGTCGTACGGCTGCGCGGCACCGGGCCGGAAGACGACCTGCTTCGATTCGGCCCCGGCCCGGCGCTTCGACCCCGGCTTGCCGAGATTCCCCGCCCGGATGTTCGCCCGCAGGGCACTGTAGGCATCGGCGACCTTCCGCAGCACGTGCAGCGCGGGCTGAGCCGACAGGCCCCGCGTCTTGAGGTCGTGGTAGGCGAAGCCCTGCAACGCCTTACGCGAGGTCTCGCCCCGCCGGTGCGCCTCACCGGAAAGCCAGTTCGCCGCATCGTTCGCCGTGCGCAGGGTCACCTCAAGCGCCGACGCCACCTCCGGCGACGGCATGAGCCTGACCTGCACCACGACCTTCACACGGATCACCGTAGCAGCGTGTCTATGTCACCGAGATGGGAATCAAACCCGGACATCCGCAAGGGTCGTAGTGTCGTCTGCACTCTCCATGCGCATCTGGTCTTCATATCCAAGCTCGTTCTTCAACCTCCGGTGTCGAAGTGGTCGAGGCTTCTCCATATGAGGTGTCGTGCGTCAGGCGAGACGTTCCAGGACGTTGCGGGCCCGATCCACCTCGTAGTCCACCAGGTCATCGGCTTCGTCCAGTGATTCGGCCAAACCCACGGCCTCGCGCAGTACGTGTCGAGCCGAGGTGGGGTCACGGTCAGAGGCCAGTAAGTCGCCAAGGACGACCAGAGTTCGCACCTTCAGTGATGAAGCCTCAAGGTGGTCTGCCAGGTCACGCAAGGTAGCCTTCGCGGCCTCGCCATCACCGCGGTCGGCCTGCATCAGTGCTTTGCGGAACCTCAGTTCACCATCCACGTCTCGATCATAGGTTTGTTCTTTTGCCGTCCGAGGCCGAAATGCGTCTCGAACCAGGCCGCACCCCCGGCCGAGCCGGGTCAGGCGTTTCCGGCCGCGCTCGGGACCTCGCAGGCACCGTCGGCGTCGCAGGCCGCCGCGTCCCCGGCGGCGGTCACCGGGCGGTCCTTCCACGCCTGCTCCAGGGCCTGGGTGAAGACCTCGGCGGGCTGGCCGCCGGAGATGCCGTAGCGCCGGTCGAACACGAAGAACGGCACGGCGTTGGCGCCGAGCGCGGACGCCTCCTCCTCGTCGGCGCGCACCTCGGCGGCGTACGCGTCGGGGTCCGCGAGCACGGCACGCGCCTCGCCGGCGTCGAGCCCCGCCTCCACGGCCAGCTCCAGCAGCACGGTGTCGTCGAAGACGGACCGCTCCTCGGCGAAGTTGGCGCGGTAGGCGAGGGTCAGCAGCTCGTCCTGGCGGCCCCGCGCCTTGGCCAGGTGGAGCAGCCGGTGGATGTCGAAGGTGTTGCCGTGGTCGCGGCCCTCGGTGCGGTAGCCGAGCCCCTCGGCCTGCGCGTTGGCCGCGACGTTGGCCTCCATCGCGCGGGCCTCCTCGGGGGTGCGCCCGTACTTGCGCGCGAGCATGCCGATGACCTGCTCGGTGTCGCCCTTGGCGCGGGTGGGGTCGAGTTCGAAGGACCGGTGCACCACCTCGACGTCGTCGCGGTGGGCGAAGTCCGCCAGCCCCTTCTCGAAGCGTGCCTTGCCGATGTAGCACCAGGGGCAGGCGATGTCGCTCCAGATCTCGACGCGCATGACTCTTCTTCTCTCCATACTCTTCGGTGACTGCGGCAGGGCGCGGAGGCACCCTCCGCTCCCCCGCCCAACGCATGACGGGCCCGCGCCATTCCCGAGCCGCCTCCCCTGGTGCTCAGCCTCTCGCGGACGCCTCCGGCACCGCGAGGCGCAGCACCAGATGGTCGTCGTTCCGGGGTGTCTCCGGGTCGGCGACCCAGCCGCATGCCGAGTAGAACGCCTGTGCCCGCCGGTTGGGCTCGAAGACCTCCAGTCGGGCCCGCGTCACGCCGCGCCGCTGCCAGTCGGCGACGCACGCGAGGTGCAGGGCGCTGCCGATGCCCTCGCGCCAGTGGGCCGGGGAGACGTGGAGCTGGGTGAGGTACGTCCACCCGTCGTGCACCGAGTGGGCGGCGATGCCGACGAGGGCGCCGTCCTGCTCGGCGACGAGCACCGTGGGGTCCTCCCGGTCCACCGCGCGGGCCCAGCCGTCCCGGCTCCGGCTCACCTCGGCCGGGCCCTGGGGCCGGAAGGCGATCCGGTCGAAGGTCACCTCGCAGCCCTCGCCCGTGGGTGACTGGGCGAGGAAGCCGATGGCGGCGGTGGCCGCCTGCTCCGCGGTGCCGAGGGTGAAGACGCGGACGAAGGTCCACCGCTCGCCGTCGGCCGAGGCGTGGAAGGCGAAGGCGCTGCCCGTACGGCTGAGGCGCAGCCAGTGGGTGTCGCCGTCCACGACGGAGGAGTTGACGTCGTCCGAGTGGCCGCGGGTGACCACCGTGCAGATGGTCGGGCGGTCCGGGGAGAGTTCCAGGCAGAGCTTGGCCCATTCCCGCTCGCCGGTGTGGAGGTAGAGCACCCCGGCGTCGAAGGCGGCGGCGAAGCCGACGCGCACCCGTGCGATCAGCTGGAAGTCGCCGGCCGGGGCGGTGCCGAGGAGCCGGGGCGCGTCGCTCGCCGGGTCCAGGCTGTCGCCGCCCGGCGGGACGAACCGGTCCTGGCGGGCGCCGGCCCGGCCGGTGAGCGCGCCGTTCTCGTACGTCCAGCCGCCCTCGGGGCCGTACGGCCGGAGCGGGAAGGGGAGTTCGGGGAGGTTCACACCGGTCGTCCGTCCACGCGGCGGGGCAGGCCCAGCGGGTTGTCCTCGCGCAGCTCCGGCGGGAGGAGGGCGTCGGGGGTGGTCTGGTAGCTGACCGGGCGCAGCCAGCGCTCGATGGCGGTGGCGCCGACCGAGGTGGAGGTGGAGGTGGTGGCCGGGTAGGGGCCGCCGTGGTGCTGGGCGGGGGCGACGGCGACGCCGGTGGGCCAGCCGTTGACGAGGACGCGTCCGGCGAGCGGGGTGAGGGCGGCCAGGAGGCCGGCGGCGGCGCCCCGGGCCTCGTCGTCGGCGATGTGGAGGGTGGCGGTGAGGTTGCCGGGGAGCCGGGACAGGACGGCGGTGATCTCGTCGTCGGAGGCGTAGCGGGCGATGACGGTGACCGGGCCGAAGCACTCCTCCAGGAGCGCGTCGTGCGGGCCCTCGGTGGTGAGGAGGCGGGCCGGGACGGTCAGGAATCCGGCGGCCACGGTGTGCGCGTCGCCCGCGCCGGGGGCGACGGGGGCGGCCACGTCCGGCAGGGCGGTCCGCGCGGTGACCCCGGCGAGGAAGGCGTCGCGCATCCGGTGGTCGAGCAGGACCCCGGCGCCGGTGCCGGCGACCGCGTCGGTGAGGGACTTGAGCAGGCGGTCGCCGCCCTCGCCCTCGGGGACCAGGACGAACCCGGGCTTGGTGCAGAACTGGCCGGCGCCCATGGTCATCGAGCCGGCCAGGCCCGCGCCGATCTCCTCGCCGCGCTCGCCGGCCGCCGCGGCGGTGACGACGACGGGGTTGAGGGAGCCGAGTTCGCCGTGGAAGGGGATGGGGACGGGCCGGGCGGCCGCCGCGTCGAACAGGGCGCGTCCGCCGCGTACCGAGCCGGTGAACCCGGCGGCGGCGACCAGCGGGTGCCGGACGAGGGCGACCCCGGCGTCGAAGCCGTGCACAAGGGTGACGACGTCCTCGGGCAGTCCGCTCTTCACGGCGGCCTCGCGCAGCAGGGCGGCGCACAGTTCGGAGGTGGCCGGGTGGTCGGGGTGCGCCTTGACGACGACGGGGCAGCCGGCCGCGAGGGCGCTGGCGGTGTCGCCGCCGGGCACGGAGAAGGCGAGCGGGAAGTTGCTGGCGGCGTAGACGGCGACGACGCCGAGCGGGATCTTGTAGCGGCGCAGGTCGGGCCAGGGCGGGGTGCGGGTCGCGTCCGCGTGGTCGATGTGGATGTCGAGGTAGGCGCCCTCCTCGACGACCTCCGCGAAGGCGCGCAACTGAGCGGCGGTGCGGGCGAGTTCGCCGTTCAGCCGGGCCGGGCCGAGGGCCGTCTCGGCGTCGGCGGCCGCCACGACACGGTCGGCCGCCGCGGCCAGGTGCTCGGCGGCGGTGCGCAGGAACGCGGCGCGCGTGGCACGGTCGGCGAGGGAGTCGCGTACCGCGTGGGCGGCGCGGACCGCGCGGTCGACGTCCGCGGCTGTGGCCTCCGCCGCAACCTGCTCGCGCGGGTTCCCGCTGCGGGGGTCGACGCTCCAGACTGGTGCTGCTGCCACCGTGTTTCCTTCCGCTCCACTGCCGCACATCAGAAGTCGTCCGGTATAAGCTGTTCGGTATTCTGAACAGCGTTCCTGAACGTGAATGTGAAGCGACTCTATTTCCGGGCGTTCGGTGTTGGCAAGAAGTCGCAGGGTTTCGTCGGCGGGCTGAAAGGGGCACAGGGCGATGTCGGTTCCCGAGTCGGGTGGGGCACAGGTCAAGTCCGCGGTACGGACGGTGGAGCTGCTGGAGTACTTCGCCGGGCGGCCCGGCATGCACTCGCTCGCCGCGGTCCAGGAGGCCGTCGGCTACCCCAAGTCCAGCCTCTACATGCTGCTGCGCACCCTGGTCGAGCTGGGCTGGGTGGAGACGGACGCCACGGGCACGCGGTACGGGATCGGCGTACGGGCGCTGCTGGTCGGCACCTCCTACATCGACGGCGATGAGGTGGTCGCCGCGGCCCGCCCCACGCTCGACCGGCTCTCCGACGACACCACGGAGACCATCCACCTCGCCCGGCTCGACGGGACGAACGTGGTCTACCTGGCCACCCGCCAGTCCCAGCACCATCTGCGCCCCTTCACCCGCGTCGGCCGCCGGCTCCCCGCGCACTCCACCTCGCTCGGCAAGGCGCTGCTGGCCACCCACAGCGACGAGCAGGTCCGCAAGATGCTCCCCGAGACGCTGCCCGCGCTGACCGAGCACACCCTGACCGACCGCGAGAAGCTCATCGAGGAGCTGCACCGCGTCCGCGAGCAGGGGTACGCGGTGGACCGCGAGGAGAACACGCTGGGGCTGCGCTGCTTCGGCGTCGCCGTCCCGTACCGCACCCCGGCCCGCGACGCCATCAGCTGCTCCGTCCCGGTCGCCCGGCTCACGCCCGCGCACGAACAGCTCGTCAAGGACGCCCTGTTCGACGCGCGCGACCGGCTGACGCTGGCCACCCGCAGGCTCTGACCGGGTACGTCCCGCCGGTCCGTCTCCGCCGCGCGGCGGAGACGGATCATCGCCCGGCAGGACGTGCCGGAGCGCGCCGCCCGGCAGCGTGGGGGCCATGACGCAGACCTCCGCCGCACCGCCCGCGCCCGCACCCTCCGCCCGCTCCCCGCGCGCCCTGCTGCGCGCCGTCGCCATCGCCTCCTGCCTGCCGTACATGGCGCTCAAGGCGGCCTGGGTGGCGGGCAGCCGGATCGGCGTCCCGGACGGCAGCGTGCTGCTCGACCACCCCACCACCATGGCCGTGGCCAACGCCGGAACGCTGCTGATGGACGGCGCGGTCGTGGTCCTCGCCCTGCTGCTGACCCGGCCCCGGGGGACGCGGGTGCCCGCCTGGCTGCTCGCGCGGCCGATGTGGACGGCGACCGGGCTGCTGCTGCCGATCATGGCCGGCTACCCGCTGCAACTGCTGGTCGGGGCCCTGGGCGGCGAGACCGCCGGCGGGGGCGGGGCGAGCCGGCCGTTCCTGGACGAGTGGGTCTTCGGCGTCGTCTACACCGGCTTCATCGTCCAGGGCCTGGCTCTGGGCACCCTCTTCGCGCTGTACACCCGCGACCGCTGGGGCCACCTCTGGCAGGGCACCCTGCGCGACCTGCCGGACAGCCCCACCGCACCCGCGCTGCGGGCCGGGGCGGTCGCCGCCTCACTGCTCGCGCTGGTGCCCGGCCTTCTCCATGTGCTGTGGGCGTGCGGGGTGACGGCGGGGCTGAGCCAGGACCGGATCGCGGAGCGCACCAGCGGTTTCCACGTCCTCGAAGGGGTCTACGCGCTGTTCGTGGCGGTCGGGGTCGCCGGGGTGCTGCTCCTCGCCTTCCGCCGGTCCGCGCTGCCGCTGTGGATACCGCTCGCGCTGGGCTGGGGCGGCTCGGGGGCGACGGCCTGCTGGGGCGGCTGGATGAGCGTCGGCGCGCTGGCCGGCAACGACGACCTCGGCCAACAGCCCACCACCGCCATGGTGTTGATCTACGCTGTCCAGATGCTCGTCGGCACACTGATGGTGACCGCGGGCGCGTACTTCCTGACGGAGCGCGCGGCCGGGACACGGGGCGCCCCCGCATGAGGGCGCTCATCGGCCGGCGCGCCCGTCTGCGCTGGCTGCACCTGATCATCGGCGGCGCGCTGCTGATGCCGTACTTCCTGGTCGGCACGGTCGTCGTCGGCCTGTACGCACCCGGGACCAACACCTTCGCCTCGCTCCCCGCGACCTTCTCCGCCTTCGGCTACGCCCTGCCGATGGCCGCCGTCACCGCGCTGCTGCCCACCGCCCGGCCGCTGTCGGTGGCCGCCGCGCGCGCCCTGTGCGATCCGGCCCCGGACCGGCCGCTGGCGGACGGGCCCGGCCGCTCCCGGCAGGCCCGGGTGCGTACGGCGGCCTGGTTCACCCTGCACGTCGGGCTCGGCGGCGTCATCAGCGGCATGACGCCGGCGCTCGTCCCCTTCGCCCTGTGCGTCATGGCGCTGCCGCTGTTCCCGGCCCTGCGCGCGTCCGACGACTGGAACTTCGACGCCGTCCGGGACCAGCCCTGGCTGCTGGCCCTCGCTCCCCCGGCCGGGGCGGCCATGCTCGTCGCGCTGGCGTGCTGCGCGGCGGCGGCCGGGGCGCTGCTGGCCGGCCGGGCCCCGGTGCTGCTCGGGCCCACCCCGGACGACCGGCTGGCCGCCGCCGAACGCCGGGCCGCCGAGCTGGCCGTGCGCAACCGCCTCGCCCGCGAGCTGCACGACTCGGTCGGCCACGCGCTGAGCGCCGTCACGCTGCAGGCGGGCGCCGCCCGCCGGGTGCTGGACAGCGACCCCGAGTTCGCCCGGCAGGCGCTCACCGCGATCGAGGAGACCACCCGCCGCACCGTGGGCGAACTCGACGCCGTCCTCGGCCTGTTGCGGCAGGGCGCGGACGGCCCGGACGCCCTCGCGGGCCCCGGCCTGGACGCGCTCGGCGACCTGCTGGCCCGGTGCGGAGTGCCCGTACGGTACGCGGCGGACGGCGACCCCGGCGCGGTGCCGGGGCCGGTGTCCGCCGAGGCGTACCGGATCGTGCAGGAGGGGCTCAGCAACGCCCTGCGGCACGGCGCCGCCGGCGCGCCGGCCCGGCTGCGGATCGCCATCGGCCCCCGCGAGCTGACGATCGTCCTGGACAGCGCGCTGCCCCCGTACGCCCCGGCCACGCGCCCCGGCGGCGGACACGGCCTGACCGGTGTCACCGAGCGCGCCCTGCTGCTCGGCGGCACCACCGGGGCCGGTCCGCGCGACGACGGCGTATGGCGGCTGTCCGCCCGGCTGCCCCTGTCCCACCCCGCGAAGGAGCGACGATGAGCACCCCGGTCCGCATAGTCCTGGCCGACGACGAACGGATGGTGCGCACCGCGCTGCGGGCCATCCTGGACGCGGAGGACGGCCTGGAGGTCGTCGGCGAGGCGGCGACCGGCGCCGAGGCGGTGTCCGTGGTGCGGGCGCTGCGGCCCGACGTGGTGCTGATGGATGTGCGGATGCCCGAGACGGACGGCATCCGGGCCACCGAGCAGATCCTGGCCGGCCTCGACCCGGCGCCGCGCGTCGTCGTCGTCACCACCTTCGAGCACGACGCCTATGTGTACGAGGCGCTGCGGGCCGGGGCCGCGGGCTTCCTGCTGAAGCGGGTGGCGGCGGAGGAGCTGGTGCAGGCGGTACGGCTGGTGGCCTGCGGCGACTCGCTGCTCTTCCCGTCCGCCGTACGGCAGCTCGCCGCCTCCTACGGCCCGGCCCGGCAGGCCCCCGCCCCGCCGTGGGCCGCCCGGCTCACCGAGCGGGAGGCGCAGGTGCTGCGGTTGATGGCGGCCGGGCTGACCAACGCGGAGATCGCCGGCCGGCTCGCGGTGGGTTCGGCGACGGCCAAGTCGCATGTGGCGGCGGTCCTCGCGAAGACCGGCGCCCGCGACCGCACCCAGGCGGTCATCGCGGCGTACGAGTCGGGGTTCATCACCCCCGGCTGAGCGTGCGGCCGTCCCCGTCGCGCACCCCCCGTGTCGAAGCGCTTGCGGAACGCGGTACGCTCACGCCCCGCCCCGCCCGCGAGGGACGTGGGGGCGGGGACGTACCCGGACGGTCCGGGCGGGCGAGCGCGAGGGACGAGGTAGCTGTGGGCACAGCCGTCGACGATGCCGCCGCCGCCGAGTTCCACGCGTTCTTCGAGGCCCATTACGCCGAGCTGGCCCGCCTCGCCCATCTGCTGACCGGCGAGGCCGACGCGGCCGACGATCTGGCGGCGGACGCGCTGCTCGCGCTCTGGCACCGCTGGGACCGGGTCCGCGAGGCCGGGCATCCGGTGGCGTACGCGCGGGGTGTGGTGGCGAACCTGGCCAGGACCCGTATCCGCAGCGCGGTCCGCGAGCGGCGCCGGATCGCGCTGTTCTGGGGGCCGCGCGGCGGCGCGGACGACGCGGCGACCGAGGGACCGGACGTGCCGGCGGTGATGGATGTGCGGGAGGCGCTGCGGCGGCTGCCGTTCCGCAAGCGCGCCTGTGTGGTGCTGCGGCACGCCTTCGACCTGTCGGAGCGGGACACCTCGCTGGCGCTGGGGATCTCGGTGGGTACGGTCAAGAGCCAGACCTCGCGCGCCGTCGCGGAACTGCAGCGGCTGCTGGGGCCTGTCGTCATATTCCCGTCGTCCGCCCGGAGGGCGGGCCGGGCGGCGTCAGGTGCGTGCTCCCGGCGTGCCGGCCCCAGGCCCCTGTACTGGATGTACTGGGGTCTGGGGCCGGTGCGGCGAGAGTGCGTGCATGGCGTCGCCCGGCAGACGGGAATATGACGACAGGCCCCAAGGCCCGAGACGCCCGCCGCTCAGGTGCGGGTGGCCGTCGCGGCGCAGCGCAGCGGAGGAGAGCGGTGAGGGACGAGGAACTGTCCGGGCTGCTGCGGGAGGCCGCCGAGGCCCACCGCCCCGACCGGGCCCGGATGCTGGCCCGCGTCGAGCGCGGGATCGCCGGGGAGCGCCCGGCGACGAGAGCGGTGCGCCCGCCGCGCGCCGTGCGTCCGTGGCTGCGGGTCGCCGGGGCGACGGCGGCGGTGTGCGGGGTGCTGGCGGCGGGCGCGTTCGCGGTCACCTCGGCGGGCGACGACGGCGGGGCGCGCGGCGACCGGGTCGCGGCGGCGCCCTCCGGCCCGCCGGTCTCCCCCTCCCCCGCTGCTTCGGCGGCGCGGCGGGGCCCGGCCGGGCTCGACGGGCTGCGGCCGGAGAACGGGCCGCTGTGGACGGGCGGGGTGATCGACCCGCACTCCAACCCGTACTGGGCGCAGAGCAATGTGACGCTGCGGACCACCGAGCCGCTGTCGGCGCTCACGGTGGAGCTGCGGGTCGCGCAGACCGGCGGGGTGAACACCACGGGCTCCTGGCGCTCGCTGCCCGAGACGGACTTCGCCGTGTCGGTGAACGAGAGCGGCGGCTATCTGGTCTACCGGTGGACGCTGCGGACCGGGCGGAAGGTCCCGGCCGGTACGCACACGTTCGCCGGGCAGTACAACCACGCCGAGGGCGACCGGGACGCGCGCGGCGACTATGTGACCGCGCACGCCGTCCGGGTCTCGGGGCAGAAGGCCGCGGTGGGCGACCGCTTCCGCCGCGACGGCTGACCCGTCGGTCACCCCCGGCGGTCACCCCTGCGGGCGCCAGTCGCCGAGCCAGGCGGCCGGGGTGTGCAGGCGTGCCTCGGCCGGGGTGAGCCGGGGGCGGTTGACGGGGACGGTGACGCGGGCGCCGGGGCCCTTGTTGCGGTACTCGGCGAAGCGCTGTTCCTGCCAGGGGTACCCGGCCGACATGGTGCCGTAGGGCTCGTCGGTGTCGATGCCGGCGCCGAGGTGGCTGTCGCGGACGGTCAGCATGGGGTGGGCGGTGGGGTCGGAGGACGGCACCCAGGGCCGGGCCAGCTTGAAGTATCCGGTGGGGGCGGTGCTGGTGACGCGGGAGCGCAGGACCAGGAAGCCGTGCGGGTTCGTGCCCGCGGTGCTGGGCGCGAAGACGAAGCCGTGCGGCGGGGCGGCCAGGTCGGGGCGGGCCAGGGTGCGGAAGTGGCAGCGGTCCAGGACGGCGGAGGCGCGGCCGAAGACGAAGTCGACGTCCCCCTCCACGTAGCAGTCGCGGTAGTACTGCCGGGCGAAGACGGCGAGGGACGGGGAGTCGGCGTAGAGGGTGTCCTGGTGACCCAGGAAGCGGCAGTCGAGGAACGCCGAGCGGTCACCGGTCGCCTTGACGGCCACGGCCTGGGTGCCGGTCCAGTCGGGGTGGTCGGCGCGCAGCCAGTCGTTGGCGAAGGTCAGCCGGCGGGCGGTGAGTCCGGCGGGCCGGGCGGTGACGGTGGCGGAGCCGCTGGTGCCGTGGGTGCCCGAGCCGTCGGGGCGCGGGGTGCCGTTGGCGTTGTCGTACACGATGACGGTGTCGCGCGGGTCGTCGCCGGCGCCGATGAGGGTGAGCCCGGTCCGGTCGGCCGGGATGTCCACGGTCTCCCGGTAGGTGCCGGGGGCGATGACCAGGGTGCGGCCGCTGCCGGTGGCGGCGTCCACGGCGGCCTGGACGGTGCGGTGGTCGCCCCGGCCGCGCGCGTCCACGTAGAGGAAGGAGGGGTCGGGTCGGCGGTCGGGCGAGCCGTGCCGGCCGAACGGGCGGCCGTGGGCCTGTGCGGGGGCGGTGCCGAGGGCGAGGGCGGTGGCGGAGCCGGCGAGGAGGGCCAGGGCGGTGCGGCGGGTGGGCATGGGGTGCTCCAACTTCCGTGCGCGGGGGCGGAGAAGGGGCCCCGCCGGCGCCGCTGCGGCGCCGGCGGGGTTTGCGGGGGCGGGGCCGGGATCAGGCGCCGGGCAGTCGGCCGGAGCCCGCGCCGAGGCCCACGACCAGGGGCACGAGGAGCGGGTGGTCGATCCGGTTGCGCAGGGTCGGCGTCCAGCCGGCCCCCGGGGTGAGCTGCTCCTCGGGTACGCCCGCGTTGTGGACGGCGATCAGGTCGGTGCGGCGGCCGTTGACCCAGTTGTCGGCGGCGGTCAGCGAGGATTCGGACCACTTCTTGAGGATCTTGGCCTTGTCGAACTCGCGGCTGAGGGTGAAGGCGTTGTGCTCCGCGACGAGTTGGGACTCGGCGCCGATGCCGTAGGAGTAGCCGTAGACGCTGCCCTTCGTGGCGACGAAGTGGTTGTTGTACGAGTCGACCCGACCGAAGCGGACGCGGGGCGCGCGCTCGTTGACGTCCTTGAACAGGTTGTGGTGCAGGGTGACGCGGAGCTTGCCCCGGTCGGTGGCCCCGGCCTTGTCGCTGTTGCCGAGGAGCATCGTCTTGTCGTGGTCCTTGAGGACGTTCCAGGAGACGGTGACCAGGTCGGCGCCCTTGACGATGTCGAAGAGGCCGTCGTGCTGCTGGTACAGCTCGCCGAAGTAGCGGGGCTGCTCGGCGTCGGGGCGGTCGCCGTCGCTGAAGGTGTTGTGGTCGACCCAGACGTGGTCGGAGCCGTACACGACGAGGTTGTCGTACTCGGAGTTCCAGTGTCCGGTGTCGCCGTCGGTCGGGTCCCACTGCGGGAAGCAGTCGTAGGTGTCCTGGAAGTCGATGTTGCGGACGATGACGTTGGAGACGTTCTGGATCTGGATCGAGGCGCCGATGATCTCGGCGTCCCGGCCGACGCCGATCAGCGTGGTGTTGGACGGCACGTAGACGTTGACGGCGGCCTTCTGGAGCTTGGCGGAGGCCAGCCGGGCGTCCTCCATCGGCCCGGCGGGCACCTCGTCGCGGCCCCAGGTGGCGGGGTCGTAGGCGGCGAGGTACTTGTCCAGCGTGTATCCGTCCGTCTGGTACGCCTCGCAGTCGATGGGGTTGCCCTCGGCGTCGGCGTTGCCGTGGATCGTGCCGGCGACCCGGACGATCTTCGGCGCGTCACCGGCGTCCTCGAACGCGGCGATGAGTTCGGCGCGGTTGCGGACGGTGTAGACGTGGTCGGGGGTGGCGGCGGCGCCGCCGGTGGTGGAGCCCTCGGCGGAGGCCCAGCCGTCGCCGTCGGCGAGCACGGCGCGTTCGGCGCCCTTCTTGCCGTGGGAGTGGGAGTGGGAGTTGGCGGAGGACGCCTGCGCGGGGACGCTCAGGGCGAGCGCCAGCGAGGCGCAGCCCATCGCGACGGCGATGGCACGGGCGTGCGTTCTGCGTGCGGACATGACAAATCCTCGGTTCTGGTGCGGGACCGGTGGGAAAGGAGGGAAGGGGGGTGACGGGCGGGGTGGGGCGCGGGGTCAGGCCGGCGGCCGGCCGATCCGCGACTCCGGGATGCGGGCGCCGAGGCGGCGCAGTTCGTGCGGGGCGAGGACCCGTGCGCCGAGCAGGGCGCGGGCCGTCATCCGGGCCACCTCGATGGCGCCGGCGGGCCGGAAGTGGGTGTTGTCCTGGCGGCCGTCCGGGTAGTTCGGGGACTCGCCGGGTTCCAGGTGGTTGAAGTACGCCTCGGTGCCCTCGGGGCCGAGTTCCTGCCAGCGGGCGAGGGTGCGGGCCTGCAGGTCGAGGAGCGGCACCCGTTCCTCGGCGGCCAGGGCGCGCATGGCGGCCGGGTACTCACCGTGGGTGGGCTTCGCCGTGCCGTCCGCGGCGAACCTGCGGCGCTCGACGGGGGTGAGCAGGACGGGCCGGGCGTGCCGGGCGCGGGCCCCGGCGATGTACTGCCGCAGACAGTCCTGGTAGGTGGTGTACGGGTCGGTGCCGCGCGCCGGGTCCGTCGTCTTCTCGTCGTTGTGGCCGAACTGGATCAGCAGGAGGTCGCCCGCGCGGACCCGCTCCAGCAGGGCGGCGAGCAGTCCCTCGTCGATGAAGCTCTTGGAACTGCGGCCGTTCATGGCGTGGTTGGCGGCGGTGAGGCCGTGTCCGAGGAAGAACGGCAGGGCCATGCCCCAGCCGGTCTCGGGTGCGGCGTCGGCGTACTTCCGGGCGGCCGTGGAGTCGCCCGCGATGTGCACGGTGCGGGTGCGGCGGGCGGGGCCGTGCGCCGCCGCGGGGGTGGCGGCGAGCGCCAGGGGCAGGGCGGCGAGGGCGGCCGCGGTCTGCCTGCGGGTGAGTGACACGGGGGTACTGCCTCTCTCTCGGGTGCGTTGCGCGGGAGGGCAGGAGCGGCGGGGCGGGGCGGGCCGTCCGCACGACGGTCCCGCCGCCGGCCCCGCGCCGGCGGGCGCCGGATCAGCCGTTGCCCAGCGCCTGCCACTCCTTCTGGGCCTCGTTCAGCTCGTCGGCCATCTTGTCCAGGAAGTCCTTGGCCGTGATCTTGCCGAGCAGCAGCTTCTGGAACTCGGGCTCGTTGTCGGCCTTGCTGATGTTGTTCCAGTCGGGCAGGTAGTACGGCAGCTGCACGATCTTGGTGGAGCCGTCGGTGAGGGCCTTGGCGGCCAGTTCGGTCGGCGCGGCCGCGCTGATCCACGGGTCCTTGGCGGCCTCGGTGTTGGCGGGGATGGCGCCGGCCGACTCGTTCCACTTGCTGTTCGACTCGTGCGAGGCGGCGAACTCGATGAACTTCCAGGCGGCCGTCTTGTTCTTGCTCGACCGGAACAGGCCGAGTCCGTCGACCGGGTTGGAGACCTGGACGCGGGTGCCGCTGTCACCGATCGGGTTGGGGATGCCGGCGAACTTGTCCTTGCCGAGGGCCTTGAGGTGGTCCTGGTAGGAGCCGAGGTTGTGGCTCAGCATGCCGATGGTGCCGGTGTCGAACTGGGCGACCATCTTGGTGAAGTCGTTGTTGACGTCGGCGGAGGGCGTGACCTTCTTGAACAGCGCGGCGTACTTCTCCAGCGCGGCCACGTTCTTCGGGTCGTTGAGGGTGGTCTTGTCGCCGTTCCAGAACTCCGTGATGCCGGACTGGCCGTACGCGGCGTCGATGGCCTGGGCGATGGAGCCGGCGCCGCCGCGGATGGTGTAGCCGAACTTGTTGTGCTCGGCGTCGGTGAGCTTCTCGGCCGCCTGGTAGAACTTGGCCCAGGTGCTGGGCGCGTCCAGGCCGGCCGCCTCGAACAGGTCGGTGCGGTACCAGAGCGCGCCGTTGTTCGCGGAGGTCGGCACGGTGTACATCTCGTCGCCCCGGCCGGCGGCGTCCTTGACGCTCTCGACCATGCCCTCGACGAGCTTGCCGTTGAGCGCGGAGCCCTCGATGCGGTCGTTCAGCGGCTCCAGGGCCTCCTGGGAGACCATGTTGGCCAGGTAGGCGGTGCCGACGCCGCCGACGTCCGGCAGCCCGCCGCCCGCGATGGCGGTGTCGTACTTGGACTGCACGTCCGCGATCGGGATCGGCACGTACTTGACCTTGATGTCCGGGTTCTTCTTCTCGAAGTCCGAGATGATCTCCTTCCAGACGGCGGTGCGCGGCCCGCCGTTGTTGTCCCAGAAGGTGATCTCGCCCTTGCCGCTGCCCTCGTTGCCGCTGCCGCTGCCGTCGTCGCCGCACGCGGTCGCGGTCAGGGCGAGCACCGCCGCGAGGGAAACGGCGGCCGCGGCGCGCCCCCGCTGCGTCTTCGAGATGTTCATGATCGGCTCTTCTCTCTCGTTCTTTCGGTTCGTACGGGTGTGACGGTGAAGCGGGTGAAGCGGGCGGTCCCGGCCGGGCCCGTCCCGGACGGCGCGGTGGCGAACAGTCCGAGCAGGGCGCCGACCCAGCGCCACGGGGTCGCGGCGAAGACCTGTCCGGAGGGCCGGAACCCGGCCCCGTCCCCGGTGTCGGCGAGGAAGCGGCAGCGGGCGCCGGGCGCGACCTCGATCCGCAGCCGGGCCGCTCCGGCGGGCGCCGGTCTGCCGTGCCCGGCGTCGCGCTCCTCGGTGGCGGTGGCCTCGGCGAAGCGGTGCACGAGCCGCGCCCCGCCCCGCGCCGTGCGCTCCAGGCCGATCCAGGCGTAGGCGTCGCCGAGCACGGCGAGTCCGGCCCGCGCCCCGGCCGGCCCGTTGTCGAGGGTCAGCTCCACCTCGGCGGTGAAGGTCTCGGCGGGCAGCCGCTGGACCAGTACGTGGGGCAGGGTGCGCAGGTCGTGCGCGGGCTCCGCGGCCCCGCAGCTCAGCAGCAGCCCGTCCCCGGCGTGCTCCACCGTCCGGCCGGGGCGCGGGTTCGCCGTCCACTGCCACTGCCGGCCGTACCGGCCGCCGGGGAAGCTGTCGTCGCAGGCCGGCGCCTCGGCGGGCTGGGCGGGCAGGGCGGGCTTGCGGTGCACGGCGACGGGTTCGCCGTCGTCCCCGATGACCGGCCAGCCGTCGTCGTCCCAGCGCATCGGCTGGAGGTGCACGACCCTGCCGTACGCCCCGCGTTCCTGGAAGTGCAGGAACCAGTCCTCGCCGGCCGGGGTGGTCACCCAGCCGCCCTGGTGCGGGCCGTTGACGTCGGTGGACCCCTGGGCGAGGACGACGCGTTCCTCGTAGGGGCCGCAGAAGTCACGGGAGCGGAAGGCGCCCTGCCAGCCCGTCGCGACCCCGCCCGCCGGGGCGAGTATCCAGAACTCCCCGCCGCGCCGGTAGAGCTTGGGGCCCTCCAGGGTGAACCAGCCGGGCAGCCGGTCGGCGTCGATCAGGACCGTGCCCCCGTCGAGCAGTTCGCGCCCGTCGGGGCTCATCCGGTGGCCGGTGATCCGGTTCTTGATCCCGGAGCGGGACTTGGCCCAGGCGTGCACGAGGTACGCCTCGCCGGTCTCCTCGTCCCACAGCGGGCAGGGGTCGATCAGTCCGCGGCCCGCCTTGAGCAGGTGGGGCGCGGTCCACGGGCCCCGGACGTCCTCGGCGCTGATCTGCTGGATGCCGTGGTCCGGGTCGCCCCAGAAGATCCAGAACCGTCCGTCGTGGTGCCGCAGCGACGGCGCCCACACCCCGCAGTCGTGGCGGGGCGCCGCGAAGTCGGCGGCGGGCTCCAGCCGGTCCAGGGCGTGCCCGGTGAGCGTCCAGTTGACCAGGTCGCGCGAGTGCAGGATCGGCAGCCCGGGGGCGCGGCCGAAGCTGGAGGCGGTGAGGTAGAAGTCGTCGCCGACGCGGATCACGTCGGGGTCGGACCAGTCGGCGTTCAGGACCGGGTTGCGGTAGGTGCCGTCCCCGGCGTCGGCGGTCCAGGGGTGTCCCGTGCTCATGTGGTCACCGCCCGGCGGGCGAGGGCGGCGGCGCCGGCCCGGTCGAGCCGGCCGTCCGCGACGACGGTGACGACGCGGCGGACGACGGTGGCGCCGGCGGGCACGGGCAACCGTGCGGTCGCGGCGAGCGAGGAGCCGACGCCGGGGTACTCGCGGGTGCGCACGAACCACGGGTCGCGGCGGGTCTCCCCGGTCGCCCCGGCGAAGACCAGCGACCAGCCGTCGCCGCACAGGGCGAGCCAGTCGGCGGCCCGGCCGTGCACGGCCTCCTCGCCGTCCGCCGTGTCGCTGAACACGGCGGGCGGGGACGGTTCCTTGGGGGCGCGCCAGAAGAAGCCGCCGTAACCGGCGCCGGGGCGGCCGTTGGTGGCCGGGCTGCCGATCGACAGGTCGTGCTCGCCGGTGTTGGTGAGGGAGAAGGAGAGGTCCAGCGCCCAGGCGGTGGCGGAGAGCGGGACGGCGGCCACCGTGCGGTGCTCGCGCAGCAGTTCGGCGCCGCCGGCCTCCCAGCCCAGCTCCTGCACGAAGCCGTCCGGGTCGCACAGCTTCCAGCCGAGGTGGCGCTGGACGCCGTGGTTGTCGAGGACGGTGGGCCCCCGGCCCCGGACGAAGGTGCGTCCGCCCCAGAAGTTGTGCCCGGCCACGTCCGGGACGGCGACCGACGCGCCCAGGTGATGGAGGTGGTCGGCCGGGCGTTCCTCGGTGACGGTGAGTCCGGCGAGGGTGGTGACGGGGTGCAGGTAGGGGCGGCCGGCGGTGCCGGGGAGGTGGCTGTAGCGGCCGACGGTACGGCCGGCGCAGCTGAGCCGGGCGGTGGTCGTCATGAGGAGCTCACCTCGGTGGTCGCGGCCCAGGGGGCACCGAGTTCGGAGAAGAGGGAGAGGGTTTCGGCGCCGGAGGCGACCAGGGCGTCGATGCCGCGCACCACCCGGCGGGTGGCGCCGGTGCCGGGCACGGTGACGGTGTGCCAGGCGCCGGACGGCAGCGGGCGCGGTTCGGGGGCGGTGCGTACGGCCTCGACGACCTCCATGAACGCGGCGGTGCGCTCCGGCGGTACGAGGAGCGGGGTGCCCTCGGCCAGGTGGGCGACCAGGTTCTCCAGGAGGTCGGTGCGCCCGTGGACGGTCTCCAGGGGGCCGTGGCCGGCGCGCTGGACCAGGACGCGGTCCTGTTTGTACCAGAAGGTGACGCGGCCGCGGTCGCCGTGGACGATGACGTAGGGCTCGCCGGCCTGTTCCGCGCAGAGGGTGACGGCCGCGGTGACGGGCGGGCCGGAGACCGGGGTGACGCGGACACAGGAGGTGTCGTCGGCCTCGATGTCGTGGGCGCGGAAGAGTTCCGCGGTGATGTCCGCGATGTCCCGTGCGGCGGTGGTGCCGGCGAGTTCGAGGGCGGTGGCGACGGCGTGGGCGAGCGGGTTGGTCAGGACGCCGTCGACGACGTCGGTGTCCCCGATGCGGCGCCGCCCGGCCCAGGGGGCCCGCCGGTAGTAGGCGTCGTCGCGGACCCAGGCGCCCGCCGCCGCGTACCCCCGGACGGTGCCGATGGCGCCGGATGCGACGAGTTCCCGGATGGCGGGGACGGCGTGGGAACCGAAGGACTGGAAGCCGATCTGACAGGCGACCCCGCTCTCGCGCACCCCGGCGAGGATGCGGTCGAAGTCGGCGCGGGTGGCGGCGGGCGGCTTCTCCAGCAGGAGATGGACGCCGCGCCGGGCTGCGGTCAGGGCGAGGGCGGTGTGGGTCTGGATGGGGGTGCAGATGACGGCGGCGCGGGCCCCGGTGGAGTCCAGGAGGGCGCCGAGGTCGGCGGACTGCTCGGGGGGTTCGTCCGCGAAGGCGTCGAGTTCGGCGGCGTCGAGCGGGGTGAGTTCGCAGATGCCGGCGAGCCGGACGAGGCCCCGGTGCTGGAGGCGGCGGATGTTGGCGAGGTGCCAGCGGCCGTGGCCGCGGGCTCCGGCGAGGACGATCGGGACGGGCGGGGCGGTGGGGGTCGGCGAGGTCATGCGGGTCACCCCTTCACGGCGCCGGCGCTGAAGCCGGTGATCAGCCACTTCTGGATGAAGGCGAAGACGATCACCACGGGCACCGCGGCGATCACCCCGCCCGCGGCGAGCGCGCCCAGGTCGACGCTGTCCGCGCCGATCAGGGTGTTCAGGCCGACCGGGATCGTCTGCTTGTCCTGCTCGCTGAGGAACATCAGCGCGAACAGGAAGTGGTTCCAGCTGTGCACGAAGGCGAAGGAGCCGACGGCGATGAGGCCGGGGCGCAGCAGCGGCAGCACGACGGCGCAGAAGGCCCGGAAGCGCGAGCAGCCGTCCACCCAGGCGGCCTCCTCCAGCGAGGGGGGCACGTTCTTGATGAAGCCGCTGATCAGGATGATGGAGAGCGGCAGCTGGAAGACGGTCTCGGCGATGACCACGCTCCCCAGGGAGTTGATCATTTGGAGGTTCTTGAAGATCTCGAAGAGCGGGACGAGCATCAGCGCGCCGGGGATGAACTGCGAGCAGAGCAGCGCCAGCATGAAGCCGTTCTTGATCCTGAAGTCGAACCGGGCGAGCGCGTAGCCGCCGGCCAGGGCCACGAGGGTGGTGGCGATCAGGGTGCAGACCCCGACGATCATGCTGTTCTGGAAGAAGACGGCGAAGCTGCGCTCGTTCCAGACCTTGGAGAAGTGCTCCCCGGTCATCGGCCAGGGCACCAGCGAGGTGGAGCCGGCGGGCCGGACGGCGAAGAGGAACATCCAGTAGAAGGGGACGAGCGTGAAGACGAGGTAGATGCCGAGCGGTACGTAGATCTGCCAGCGCGGTACGTCGTCGAAGGCGCGTTCCCGGCCGGCCTTGCGGCGGGGTGCGGCGGGCGGCGGGCCCTGGGGGGGCGGCCGGTGGTGCGGAGCGGGTGCCGTTCTTCTCGGCGAGGGCGGCAGTCACTTGTGGTCGCCTCCGAACTTGCTCAGGCGCAGATAGACGATCGAGCAGAAGAGGAGGATCACGAAGGCGACGGTGGTGAGCGCGGAGGCGTAGCCGAAGTCGTGGCCCTCGATGCCTGTGTTGGCGACGTAGAGCGGCAGGGTGGTGGTCTCGCCGGCCGGTCCGCCGCCGGTGAGGGTGTAGAGGAGGTCGACGTTGTTGAACTCCCAGACGCCGCGCAGCAGCGTGGACAGGATGATCGCGTCGCGCAGGTGGGGCAGGGTGATGTGGAAGAACTGCCGCATCCGTCCGGCGCCGTCCACGGCGGCCGCCTCGTACAGCTCCTTGGAGACGGACTGGAGGTCGGCGAGGATGAGGATGGCGAAGAAGGGGACGCCGCGCCAGAGTTCGGAGACGGTGGCGGCCCAGAAGACGGTTCCGGTGTCGGAGAGGACCGAGGTGCCGTAGTCGCCGATCCCGGCGTCCGCGAGGTAGCGGCTGAAGCCGGTCGAGGAGTTGTAGAGCAGAATCCAGATGGTGCTGGTCAGCACGCCGGAGACGGCCCACGGCGAGAAGACCATGGCGCGGGAGATGCCGCGTCCGACGAAGGTCTGGTTGACGATCAGGGCGAGGGCGAGCCCCAGGGTGAGCTGGAGCGCCACCTGGACGAAGACCCACTTGGCGCTGAAGCCGAGCGTCGTCCAGAACTGGTCGTCCTCGGTGAAGATGCGGACGAAGTTGTCGAAGCCGGCGAAGCCGTTCCGCCACGGTTTGGTGACGTTGTAGTTCTGCAGGCTGTAGTAGAAGACGCTGACCACCGGGTAGGCGATGAAGCCGAGCATCAGCAGCCCCGCGGGGGCGATGAGCAGATACGGCAGCCGGCGGGGGCTCGCGGAGCGGCGCCGGGGCACCTTGGGCGGTGTGGCCGCGGCGGAGGCTTGGGCCATGACACGTCTCCGATCTCTCTGTACGGGGGTGTGCGCAAGCGCTTCCCAAATGGCGTTCGATATACCGAACATGTGGGGCGCGGGAATTCTCGGGGGGAGGCGGGCCGGTCAGCCGGCGTAGGGGTCGGGCACTTCTCCCGGCCGGGCCAGGAAGGCGAAGTCGCAGCCGGTGTCGGCCTGGGTGATCTGGTCCTGGTAGAGCGCCTGGTAGCCGCGCTCGTACCGGACGGGCGGCGGGGTCCATTCGGCCCGGCGGCGGGCCAGTTCCCCGTCGGACACCTCCAGGCGGAGCAGCCGCGCCTTGACGTCCAGGGTGATGAGGTCGCCGGTGCGGACGAGGGCGAGGGGCCCGCCGACATAGGACTCGGGCGCGATGTGCAGGACGCACGCCCCGTAGCTGGTGCCGCTCATCCGGGCGTCGGAGAGCCGGACCATGTCCCGTACGCCCTGCTTCAGCAGGTAGTCGGGGAGGGGCAGCATGCCGTACTCGGGCATGCCGGGGCCGCCCTTGGGTCCGGCGTTGCGCAGGACCAGTACGTGGTCGGGGGTCAGCGCGAGCGCCGGGTCGTTGATGGTGCGCTGCATCTCCCGGTAGTCGTCGAAGACGACCGCGGGTCCGGTGTGGCGCAGCAGGTGGGGTTCGGCGGCGATGTGCTTGATGACGGCGCCGTCCGGGCAGAGGTTGCCGCGCAGTACGGCCACGCCGCCCTCGTCGGCGAGCGCGTTGGAGCGCTCCCGTATGACGTCGTCGTTGTGCACGAGCGCGCCGTCGAGCTGTTCGCGCAGGGTGTCGTGGGCGACGGTGGGCCGGTCCAGGTGGAGGACGTCGGTGATCCGGGCGAGGAAGCCGGGGAGCCCGCCGGCGAAGTGGAAGTCCTCCATCAGGTACCTGCCGCCGGGGCGCAGGTCGGCCAGGACCGGCACGGTGCGGGCGATGCGGTCGAAGTCGTCCAGGGTGAGCCTGATCCCGGAGCGGCCGGCCATGGCGATGAGGTGGATGACGGCGTTGGTGGAGCCGCCGAGCGCGAGGACGGTGGCGACGGCGTCCTCGTACGCCTCGGCGGTGAGGATCTGGGACAGCTTCCGCTGCTGCCACACCAGTTCGACGATGCGCAGTCCGGAGGCGGCGGCCATCCGGTCGTGGCCGGAGTCGACGGCGGGGATGGAGGAGGCGCCGGGGACGGTGACGCCGAGCGCCTCGGCGGCGGCGGTGAGGGTGGAGGCGGTGCCCATGGTCATGCAGTGGCCGGGCGAGCGGGCGAGGCCGTTCTCCAGTTCGCCCATCTCGCAGTCGCCGATGAGTCCGGCGCGCTTGTCGTCCCAGTACTTCCACATGTCGGTGCCGGAGCCCAGGACCTCGTTGCGCCAGTGCCCCGGCAGCATCGGCCCGGCCGGTACGAAGACGGTGGGCAGGTCCACGGAGGCGGCGCCCATCAGCAGCGCGGGCGTCGACTTGTCGCAGCCGCCCAGCAGCACCGCGCCGTCCACCGGGTAGGAGCGCAGCAGCTCCTCGGTCTCCATGGCCAGCATGTTGCGGTAGAGCATCGGGGTCGGCTTCTGGAAGGTCTCCGAGAGGGTGGAGACAGGGAACTCCAGCGGGAAGCCGCCCGCCTGCCAGACCCCGCGCTTGACGGCCTGCGCCCGGTCGCGCAGGTGTACGTGGCAGGGGTTGATGTCCGACCAGGTGTTGAGGATCGCGACGACCGGCTTGCCCAGGTGCTCCTCGGGGAGGTAGCCGAGCTGGCGGGTGCGGGCGCGGTGGCTGAAGGAGCGCAGTCCGTCGGTGCCGTACCACTGGTGGCTGCGCAGCTCCTCGGGGGCGATGCGGCCGGTCATATGGACCACCCGGCGATCTGGTCGGCGACCTCGGCGCGCCGCTCCTCGGGGAGCACCCGGCTGGGCGGGCGCACCGCCCGGTCGCACAGCCCGAGGGCGGCCAGCGCCTCCTTGACGACGGTGACGTTGTTGGCGGACTGGCGGTCGGCGCGCAGTTCCTCGAAGCGGCGGATCTGCTCCCAGACCTTCATGGCGGCCGGGTGATCACCGGCCCGCAGCGCCTCCAGCATGGCGAGCGAGACGCCGGGCGCTACGTTGACCAGCCCGGAGGTGAAGCCGGTGGCGCCGGCGGAGAAGTAGGAGGGGGCGTACAACTCGGCGAGTCCGGCGACCCAGACGAAGCGCTCCAGCCCGGCGTCGCGGGCGAAGGCGGCGAAGCGGGCGGCGTCCGGGACGGAGTACTTGACGCCGATGACGTTGGGGCAGCTGTCCGCGAGGGCGGCGAGACCGGCGCCCTGGAGGTTCGGGTTGCGGATGTAGGGGACGACCCCGAGTCCGGGGACGGCCTCGGCGATGGCCCGGTGGTAGTCGATCCAGCCGTCCTGCGAGACGTAGGGGTGGACGGGCTGGTGGACCATCACCATCTCGGCGCCGGCGTCACGGGCGTGCTCGGCGGCGGCGACGGCGGTCGGCACGTCGTGCCCGACCCCGACCAGGACGGTGGCGCGGCCGCCGGCCTCCTCGATGGTCAGCTCGGTGACCGTGCGCCGCTCCTCGGGGGTGAGCGCGTAGAACTCCCCGGTGTTGCCGTTGGGGGTGACGATGCGTACGCCGCCGTCGAGCAGTCTCCGCAGCAGGGCGCGGTGCGCCGTGGTGTCGATCGTCCCGTCCCCGGCGAACGGGGTCACCGGGATCGCCACGACGTCTGCGAGGGCCGCCTTCAGCGGTGTGAGGTCCATGCGGACAGGCCTTTCGTCTGTGTGCGGGTTCACGCCGCGTCGCCCCCGTCTTCGTCGTCGGGGAAGGCGCGGCGGACGAACGACGCGATGTGGTCGTGCAGTGCCCCGGCCGCCGCGTCCGCGTCGTCGGCGAGCGCGAGCCGCAGGATCTCCCGGTGCTCGGCCGCCTCCCGCTCCCAGGACGGGACGGTCGACCAGGCGACGGTGGAGACCAGGGCCGCCTGGTCGCGGACCTCGTCGAGCATCCGCGCCAGCAGCGGGTTGCCGCAGGGCAGGTAGAGCGCGCGGTGGAAGTCCCGGTTGGCGAGCGAGCGGTCGGCCTTGTCGCCCGCCGAGTCCGCCCGCTCCAGGGCCTCCTGCGCCGCGTCGAGCGACGCCTTGCGGGTGATGGAACGGCGCAGCGCCTCCGGTTCGAGCAGGAGTCGTACGTCGTACACCTCGCGGGCCATGGCCGCGTCCACGAGCCGCACGGTGGCGCCCTTGTACTGGCTCATGACGACGAGGCCGGTGCCGGCCAGGGTTTTGAGCGCCTCGCGGACCGGGGTCTTGGAGACCCCGAACTGTGCGGCGAGCTCGGTCTCCACGAGCGCCTGCCCCGGCCTCAGTTGTGCCGTGAGGATCGCGTGCTTGACCGCCTCCAGCACGTACTGGGTGCGGGACGGAATCGGGGTGGGCGCAAAGGTCATGGGTGCCGGGCTCTCACATCTCGCGTATCGCGTCTCATATATGACGTACGGAGTACGACGCGATGAAGCTAGAGGCGCGGCGAATGTTTCGTCAACGCCTCTGACAAAAGAACTTCGCGGAACCCGGACATGTGTCGTACACGGATTCCGCTCCGCCGCACGGGAGTTGTCCGGTACGGGGCATGTGTCCGGGGCCGGTCCGGCGGGAACCCGCGGCGCCCGCCGGACCGGCCCGGTTCAGCCGAGGCGGGACAGCGCCGCGGTGACCGCCGCCAGGTCCGGGTCGGAGGCCAGGCCCGCGTGGTACAGGCGCAGTTGGTTCGCGCCGAGCGACGCGGCGTGCGCGGCGTCCCGCTCCAGCGTGTCCGGGCTGCCGCCCATCCCCCGGACCACGGTGAGGTTGGCGGCCAGCACGGCGTCCGCGGGGGCGCCCGCGAACGGCCCGAGCACGGCCTCCCGCGCCGCGTCCGTACCGGTGCAGGGCAGCACCACGCCGTCCGCCGCCGCCAGGACGCGGCCGGGGTCGACGCCCGGGTTCGCCCCGCAGCGGTACGGGGCGGGGTCGGCGTGCAGCAGCACCCGGAACCCCGGCGCGGCGGCGGCCCGCACCGCGCCGGTCACCGCCTCCTGGAGCTCCCCCGCGACCCCGGTGCGCCATCGCAGCGTGGCCTCCGCGCGGTCGGCGCCGAGGAGCGCGCCGACCGCGTCCCAGCCGGCCGCCGCCGCCCCGGACCCGGCCCAGACCGGTTCCAGGGCGCGGCGCACGGCCGCGCCCAGCTCCCCGGGGTCCAGCCCCCGGGCGGCGTAACCGGCCCGGCAGACGGTGCAGAAGCAGAGCGACATCAGATACTGCGCCGCGTCCCCGAGCCCGACGCCGGCCACCTTGTCGTGGGCGTGCGGGTGGGCGAAGCCGTACCAGCCGCAGGACTCCAGTTCGGTGCCGGCGGCCCCGTCGCGCACTGCGGCCTCGGCCGCCAGGTCCACCAGATAGGAGCGCACCTCGGGCCGGGCGACGCAGGGCGCCCACGGGTAGCGGTCGCCGTAGGCGTTGACCACCGAGGTGCCGGGGTGTTCGGCGCCCAGCCGGGAGTTGTGCGCCAGGACCACCCAGCTGTGCACGTCGAGCCCGGCCCCGGCCAGCGCGTCGGCCGCCTCGGCGAAGGGGTCGTCCGAGGCGATCCAGGTCTGCCGGTAGGGGCGCAGGGTCCGCCCCGCCCAGCGCCGCTCGTCCGGCGGGTACAGCACGGCGGCGTGCTCGGCGGTGACGACGCGGCGGGCGGGGTGGCGCGGGGTGAGCGCGCGGGTCGAGTGGTAGGCGGAGGCGAGCGTGACCTGCCGGACGCCGAGGTCCGCGATGCGGGCGGGCGCGCCGGGGTCGCCGATCACGTCCCAGGGGTAGAGGAAGGCGGAGGTCCTCATCCGTGCCCCTCGGCCCGCGGTTCGACGAGCGGCCGGCAGAAGGTGTCGAGCGGCCCGGCGACGGCGGTGAGTCGGGCGGCAAGCGGGTCTGGGCTCACGGGCCCCTCCTGATGCGTGCGCATTTATGATTAGCGTCCATATCTATGAACGATGCCCAAGCTAGGCCCGCCGTGCCGCCCGGTCAAGGCGACTTCGTCCGCTCCCGGACAGCCGAAACCCGACCCCCCTTGACGCCTCCGGACCCCCCACATACCTTGTCCACGCATGTGAACCTGATCCAAGAGGAGACCCCGCATGCCCGCCGCAACGCCCCGCACCGTCCTGCTCACCGGCGCCGCCGGCGGACTCGGCACCCTGATGCGCGAGCTGCTGCCCGCCCACGGCTACACGCTGCGCCTGTTCGACCTGGTGCCGATCGAGGGCGAACCGGACGCGATCACCGCCGACCTCGGCGACCCGGAGGCACTGCGCCGGGCCGTGGCGGGGGTCGATGCGATCATCCACCTCGCGGGCATCTCGCTGGAAGCCTCCTTCGACAAGATCCTCCGGGCGAACATCCAGGGCACGTACAACCTCTACGAGGCCGCGCGCGAGGCCGGCGTCCGGCGGATCGTGTTCGCCTCCTCCAACCACGCGGTGGGATTCACCCCGCGCCCGCTGGCGGGCGACCCGCTGATCCCGGTGGACACCCCGCACCGCCCGGACACCTTCTACGGCCTCTCCAAGTCGTTCGGCGAGGACCTCGCCCAGCTGTACTGGGACCGGCACGGCATGGAGACGGTGTCCGTGCGCATCGGCTCCTGCTTCCCCGAGCCCACCTCCGTGCGGATGCTGTCGGTGTGGATGAGCCCGGCGGACGGCGCCCGGCTGTTCGACGCCGCGCTCACCGCCGAGAACGTGGGCCACACCGTCGTCAACGGCTCGTCGGACAACACCCGCCTCTGGTGGGACCTGTCCTCCGCCCGCGCCCTGGGCTACGAACCGCGGGACGACTCGGAGCCGTACGCCGCGAAGCTCCTCGCGGAACAGGGCGAGCTGGACCCCGGCAACCCGGACCACGCCCACCTCGGCGGCCACTTCTGCACCCACCCGCCGCTCTGGCCGCACTGAGCCGGAGCGCGCCGCACCATGGCTTGCGCCGTCCGGGCGAACCCGCCGAAAGGTAAGGGAACGGCAAAGCCGGGTCGTTCGTTCTCCCGGACATGACCGCTATGACACCTGGCTCGAATCTTCCGCTCACCGCCGTCCGCGTGTCGGTGGACGTCGCCGCGCCCGTGCGGCTCGACGTGTCGGGCCTGCTGCTCACCGCCGGGGGCAAGGTGCGCTCCGACGACGACTTCATCTTCTACAACCAGCCCTCGGGCCCCGGCGTCACCTACCGCTCCGGCAACGGCAGCGCGCCGGACGCCGTCGTGGTGGACACCGCCGCCGTTCCGGCCGGCATCGAGAAGATCGTCGTCACGGCGAGCCCGGACGGCGCCGGTCAGACGTTCCAGGGCGTCGAGCCGACCGCCACCGTGCGCAACGCGGACGACGGCAGCGTGCTGGCCTCCTTCACCCCGCCCCGGCTGGGCGCCGAGACCGCCCTCGTGGTCATGGAGGTCTACCGGCGCGCCGGGGCGTGGAAGGTCCGCGCGGTCGGCCAGGGCTATGCGAACGGGCTGGCGGGCATCGCCACGGACTTCGGTGTGACGGTCGACGAGGCCCCGGCCGCCCCGGCTCCGGTCACCGCCCCCACGCCCCCGGCTCCCGTCGCCGCGCCAATGGACCCGCGCCTCGCCCCGCCCCCGCCGGCCGCGCCCCCGGCCGCTCCCCCCGCGCCTGCGGCGCCGCCCGCTCCGGGCCGGATCAATCTGGACAAGGGCCGGGTCAGCCTGCGGAAGAACGAGACCGTGTCGCTGGTCAAGGCCGGCCGGCCGCTGCTCTCGCGGGTCAAGATGGGGCTGGGCTGGGAGCCCGCCTACCGGGGCAAGGACATCGACCTGGACGCGTCGGTCATCGCGTACGGCCCGCAGCGCAACCATCTGGACAGCTGCTACTTCGGCAAGCTGTCGATCCTCAACGGCGCGATCAAGCACTCCGGGGACAACCTCACCGGCGAGGGCGAGGGCGACGACGAGGTGATCGTCGTCGATCTGGGCCAGATCCCCGCGGAGGCGACGGGCCTGGTCTTCACGGTCAACTCGTTCACCGGGCAGAAGTTCACCGAGGTGGCCAAGGCGTACTGCCGGCTGGTGGACGCGGCCACCGACGAGGAGCTGGTCCGCTTCGACCTGACCGGGGCCGAGCCGCAGACCGGCGTGATGATGGCCAAGCTGATCAAGCAGTTCTCGGGCGAGTGGGAGATGACCGCCATGGGTGACTTCGTGAAGTCGCGGACCGTGCGCGGCATGGTCAAGCCCGCCGCCCAGGCCCTCTAGCGGGCATACCGAAGGGCCGCCCGTGTGGAGGCGGGCGGCCCGGACGAGCGCCTCAGAGCTTCGTCAGCTTCGAGTACGGGCTCAGGATTCTCCCCTGACGGCCCGCGAAGTCGATGATCACCGCGTCGTTGTCGCCTTCGACGGCGAGGACGCGGCCGAGGCCGAACTGGTCGTGCGATACCCGGTCGCCCAGGGCGAATGACTCGACCGGTGGGGCCGCCTGGGCCGGGCGGTTGAAGGGACTGGACGGCAGGTGGCGCCGGGAGCCGGCTGACTGTTTCATTGCTTCGAGTATGCGCCTCGCGGGCTCCCGGCGCCATGCCCTGCCGTCAACGCTTGGGCTGGCGCTTCCACGGACCGGTGATCGCCACCATGATTCCCGGCGTCTGGATGTTGGCGAACAGCGTCCGGCCGTCCGGCGAGAAGGTGACCCCGGTGAACTCGCTGAACTCCGGCTCCTCCTCGCTGCCGATGTTCAGGTCGTTGCGCGCGATCGGGTAGGTGCGGCCGCTCTCGGTCGCCCCGAAGAGGTGCTGGACGCCGTCGCCGTCCTCGGCGATGACCAGGCCGCCGTACGGCGAGACGGTGATGTTGTCCGGGCCGTCGAACGCGCCGTCCTTCGACGGGTCGGGGTTGACGCCGAGAAGCACCTTCAGGGTCAGCGTGCGGCGCTTCGGGTCGTAGAACCAGACCTGGCCGTCGTGCTGCTCGGGGCTCTCACCGCGGGCGAAGGAGGAGACGACGTACGCGCCGCCGTCCGCCCACCACATGCCCTCCAGCTTGCGGGCGCGGGTGACGGCACCGTCCGCGAACTGCTTGCGCACCGAGACCGACCGGGCGTCGCGGTCCGGGACGTCCACCCAGTCCACGCCGTAGACCGTGCCGGTCTTGGTGGCGCGCGAGAGGTCGTCGACGAACTTGCCGTGCCGGTCGAAGCACTTGAATGCCTGGAGGACCCCGGCGTCGTCGGCGAGGGTGCGCAGCTTGCCGCGGCCGTGCCGGAAGCCGTGCGGCGGAACCCAGCGGTAGAGCAGGCCGTTGGGGCCGGAGGCGTCCTCGGTCAGGTAGGCGTGGCCCTGCTTGGGGTCGATGACGACCGCCTCGTGCGCGTACCGGCCGAACGCCTTGATCGGGCGCGGCGAGCGGTTGGCGCGCTTGTCGTACGGGTCCACCTCGAAGACGTAGCCGTGGTCCTTGAGCAGGCCCTTCTTGCCGGCCTTGTCCTCGGTCTCCTCGCAGGTGAGCCAGGTGCCCCACGGGGTGGAGCCGCCCGCGCAGTTGGTGGAGGTGCCGGCGATGCCGACCCACTCGGCGGTGCGGCCGTCGCGGCGGGTCTCGACGACGGTGCAGCCGCCGGCCGCGACCGGGTCGTAGACGAGGCCCTCGGTGAGGGGCACCGGGTGCTCCCAGCCGGCCCGCGTGCCGCTCAGCTCGTGATTGTTGACCAGCAGCGTCACTCCGCGCGGGCCCTCGAAGGCGGCCGTGCCGTCGTGGTTGGAGGGCGTGTACTCGCCGGTCTCCAGCTTGGTGACGCCGCAGTGCGTGATGATCCGGTACGAGAACCCGGCGGGCAGCGCGAGTATGCCCTTGGGGTCGGGGCGCAGCGGTCCGTAGCCGGGTTCGCGGTGGTGGCCGTGTCCGTGGCCGTGTCCGTGGCCGTGGCCCCCGTGGCCGTGTCCGTGTCCGTCGTGACCGTGGCCGTGGCCGTTTCCGTGCTTGGGTCCCCCGGCGGCGAGGGCGCCGGGCGCGGTGGCCAGCGCGGCGACGGTTCCGGTGAGGGCGATGCCGGCGCCGGTGAGGGCGGACTGTGTGGTGAATTCCCTGCGCGTGAAGGCCATCACGTACTCCTGGTGCAGCGGGGGTGTGTTGTTGACGGGCTCACCGTTCCGCCCGTTCCCCAACATCAGTTGAACCGGTGACGTCTTCGGGGCGCACCTTTCGGTGAACATCGACGTCGGGCGGGCGGCCCGCACCCGGCCGCCCGCCCGTCACCCTGCCGCGTTACGCCTGCTCAGTCGGTGGCACCGGCGCGCGAGCGGGCCTTGAAGGCGGCCTTGCGGGCGTCCTTGGCCTGCTTCTTGTCGCTGTGCAGCCGCCCCATCGCCTCCAGGACCTCCGCGGTCGCCGGGTGGTCCACCCGCCAGGCCTCCTCGAAGAAGCCGCTGTGCTGCCCGGACAGGCCCTCGACCAGGGCCTGGAGTTCGTCGAGGTCGCCGTCGGCCTCCAGCTGGGCGGCGATCGTGTCGACGGCGAGCCAGAAGATCATCGTCTCGGAGGGGGCGGGGACGTCCTGCGCGCCCCGTTCGGCCAGCCAGACACGGGCCAGGCCGCCCAGCTCCGGGTCGCCCAGGACGTCGCGCACGGCGGGTTCGGCCTCGGCGCCGACCAGGGCGAGCGCCTGCTGGCAGTGGAGCCGGCGCAGCGGGGCCGGCGGGTCGGTGCCCCGTGCGGCGTCCAGGAGTTCGGCGGCGGCGCCGTCCGTGCCCCGGCGTTCGAGCCAGCCCTCGATCTCGGCGCGGGCGGCGGCCTCGGGGTAGTGGGCGATGCCGCCGAGGAGCGCGTCGGCGCCCTTGTCCACCAGGTCGCCGACGGCCGGGGCGTCCACGCCGGCCTCCAGCATCCGGGCGCGGATGCCGTACAGGCCGAGCGGGGTCAGCCGGACCATGCCGTAGCGGGTGACGTCCTCCTCGTCGGCGGCGGACACGGTCTCCTCGCCCTCCTCCACGAGCAGCGCCTCGTCCACCGGGTGGTACTCCACGATGCCGATGGGTTCGAGCACCCGGAACTGGTCGTCCAGGCGCATCATCGCGTCCGAGACCTGCTCCAGGACGTCGTCGGTGGGCTCGCCCATGTCGTCGGGGACGATCATCGACGCGGCGAGCGCGGGCAGCGGCACGGGCGCCCCGTCCGCCCCCTCGCCCACGGTGAGCAGGTAGAGGTTGCCCAGGACCCCGTCCAGGAACTCCGCCTCGGCCTCCGGGTCCCAGTCGAGCGCGTCGAAGTCGATGGAGCCGTCCTCGCCGACGAGGTCCGCGAAGTCGTCGAAGACGGGCGCGGTGGCGTCGGCGTACGCGGCCTCCAGGCCGTCCAGCCAGATCGCCAGCACGTCCGCGGGTGAACCGCCGGTCAGCAGCACGAGGTTCTCGCCGGCCGTGACGGTGCCGGACGCGTCGTCGCCGGTCTCCTCGTCGTCCTCGTCGAGGCCGTCGTCCGGGTCGCCGGGGTCGGTGGCGGGGTCCTCGATGTCGACGAGTCCGGTGTCGACGGCGAGCCGCCACGCCTCGCTGGCCTCCGCCGCGCCGTCCTCGTCGGGGGTGAGGCCCAGGTGTGCGGCGGCGGCGGGAAGCTGGGCCTCGGCCAGTTCGCCGCCGGCCCCGACCCTGGTGTCCGGGCCGGCCCAGCGGGCGAGCCGTGCGGCGCGGGCGAGCAGCGGCGCGGCAAGCGCGTCCCGTGCCAGCTCGGCCTCGGTGTGCAGCCGGGCCGGCGGCAGGGTCGGGCGCTCTGCGGACATCAAGGGGTCTCCTCGGAACGTACGGGGTGGGGGGCCGCCGGGCGGCTCAGGACGTGTGACGCGGGGCCTTGCCGTCCGCCCGGCGCCTGCGGCGCGGCGGACGGGGCATCCGGAACACGCCCTAAGCCTAGACGCATTTCGCCGCGTGCCGACCGGAATGCGGGCAAGGCCCCCGGTACCCCGGCCCGAGGGTCCCGGACCCCGGAAACCCTTGAGCATCGCTACACGGTCGATGGCAGCAAATCTAAGTGGACCTTCACCGTTCGGCGTCCGAGACTGCCGGTATGACGCCTTCCGCACCCTTGCGCCCGCGCCCCTTCGGCCGCGCCCTCTGCGCCATGATCACCCCGTTCACCACCGGTGGCGCCCTGGACCGGGAGGCGGCGGCCGCGCATGCCGCCGCCCTGGTCGCGGGCGGCTGCGACGGGCTGGTGCTCAGCGGCACGACCGGCGAGTCCCCGACCACCTCCGACGCGGAGAAGACGGACCTGCTGCGCGCGGTCCGGGAGGCGGTCGGCCCGGACGTGCCGCTGGTGGCGGGCGTCGGCACCTCGGACACCCTGCACACCCTGGAGCTGGCCCGCCGGGCCGAACAGGCGGGCGCGGACGGGCTGCTGGTGGTGACGCCGTACTACAGCCGGCCCCCGCAGGCGGCGGTGGAGGCGCACTTCCGCCGGGTCGCCGACGCGGCGGGGCTGCCGCTGATGCTGTACGACATCCCCGGCCGCACCGGCACCCGGATCGAGCCGGAGACACTGCTTCGGCTGGCGGAGCACCCGCGCATCGTGGCGGTGAAGGACTGTTCGCGCGATCTGCTGGCGGCGACCCGGGTGATCGCGGCGGGCGGGCTCGCCTACTACTCCGGCTGCGAGGAGCTGAACCTGCCGCTGTACGCGCTGGGCGGGGCGGGCTATGTCAGCACGGTCGCCAATGTGGTGCCGGGGCGGCTGCGGGCGGTGCTGGACGCCTTCGACGCCGGGGACACCGCGGGGGCGGCCCGGCTGAACGGGCGGCTGGCGGCGCTGACCGCGCTGATGATGGAGTCCGGGCTGCCGGGCACGGTGACCGCGAAGGCGCTGCTGGCGGCGGGTCCGGTGCGCGAACCGCTGCAGCCCGCCGGGCGCGAGGCGTCCGACGGGCTGCGTGCGGCGTACGAGGAACTCCTCGCGGCCGTCTAGGACCGTTCGGCCTTTCGGCCTTTTGGCTGGTCCCGTGACCTCTGGTCTCAGTTGTTGCTGTGCAGGACGTCGTTGAGGCCGTCCCAGACCGCGTTGTTCGGGCGGGCCTCGACGGTTCCGGTGACCGAGTTGCGGCGGAAGAGGATGTTCGAGGCGCCGGAGAGCTCGCGGGCCTTGACCACCTGGCCGTCCGGCATGGTGACGCGGGTGCCGGCGGTGACGTAGAGGCCGGCCTCCACGACGCACTCGTCGCCGAGCGCGATGCCGACCCCGGCCTCCGCGCCGACCAGGCAGCGCTCGCCGATGACGATGCGCTCCTTGCCGCCGCCGGAGAGCATGCCCATGGTGGAGGCGCCGCCGCCGATGTCCGAGCCGTCGCCGATGACGACACCGGCGGAGATGCGGCCCTCGACCATGGAGGTGCCGAGCGTGCCGGCGTTGAAGTTGACGAAGCCCTCGTGCATGACGGTGGTGCCGGAGGCGAGGTGCGCGCCGAGGCGGACCCGGTCGGCGTCCGCGATGCGTACGCCCTTGGGCGCCACGTAGTCCGTCATCCGGGGGAACTTGTCGACGGAGGTCACCTGGAGGTGCAGCCCGTCGGCGCGGGCGTTGAGCCGGACCTTCTCCAGGTCGTCCACGGCGACCGGGCCGAGCGAGGTCCAGGCGACGTTGGCGAGGAAGCCGAAGATGCCGTCCAGGTTCTGGCCGTGCGGGCGGACCAGGCGGTGCGAGAGCAGGTGCAGGCGCAGGTAGACGTCGTGGGCGTCGAGCGGTTTGTCGTCGAGCGAGGCGATGACCGTGCGCACGGCGACGACCTCGACCCCGCGGCGGGCGTCCACGCCGATAGCCTTGGCGGCGCCCTCGCCGAGCAGGTTGACGGCCCGGTCGGGGTCGAGCCGCTCGGTTCCGGCGGGGCCCGGCTCGGCGGTGAGCTCGGGCGCGGGGAACCAGGTGTCGAGGACGGAGCCGTCGCCGGCGATGGTGGCGAGGCCGGCGGCGACGGCGCCGGTGGGCCGGGTGGAAGTCGTGTCGGTCATGACCAGAAACCTAACCGGACCGCCCCCGCCCGGGCGAACCGGTCTCACCGTCCGGGCGAGGCTCCGCGCCCCGTCCCAGCACCCGGCCCAGCATTTCGCGGGCGTACGCCTCGTCGTACTCGCCGCCGGTCAGCAGGACCTGGAGGCAGATGCCGTCCACCAGGGCGACCAGGGCCCGGGCGGTCGCCGGGTCGGTGCACGGCTGGAGCAGGGCGGCGGTGGCGTCGGTCCACTCGGCGGCGACCGGGCGCAGCGCGGGGCGGCGCAGGGCGGCGAGGTACAGCTCGTACTCCAGCTCCGCCCGGCCGCGCCCGGCGGCGAAGTACCGCCCGAGCAGCCGGGCGAGTTCGGCCGCGAGGTCGGCGTCCGGGTCCGCGAGGGCGGTGCTCCCGCGCATGACGGCGGCGAAGTTCTCGTTGGTCCGGCGCAGGGCGGCGGTCAGCAGCTCGTCCAGCGAGGCGAAGTGGTACGTCGTCGAGCCCAGCGGCACGCCGGCCTCGGCGGCGACGGAGCGGTGGCTCAGCCCGGCGATGCCCCGCTCGCCGACCACCCGGATCGCCGCGTCGATGATCCGGGAGCGCCGCTCGGGGTCGTACCGCCGTGCCATCAGTGCGCTCCCCCCAGGTTGAGCACGACGACCCCCGCGATGACCAGCAGGACACCGGCCAGCTTGGCCGCACTGGCGGACTCGCCCAGGAAGACCATGCCGATGACGGCCACGGCGGCGGTGCCGACGCCCGCCCAGATCGCGTAGGCCGTGCCCACGGACAGGGTCTTGAGGGTCTGGGCCAGCAGGGAGAAGGCGAGCAGATAGCCGGCGACGGTGATCAGCGAGGGCCACAGCCGGGTGAATCCCTCGCTGTACTTCATGGCGGTCGTTCCCGCCACCTCCGCGGCGATGGCCGCGGCGAGCAGTCCGTATCCCATGTGTACAAGTGTACGCAACGGCTGCCCGCAGACGGCCTCGATGGCCGGAATCCGGGGGCGCTACCGTGGTTCGTCCAGTACATGACGCACGGACCGACGGAGCAGCAGTGGCGCAGGACGCAGGGTGGGGCGGCGGTGCCTACGGGGGCACGCCGTACGGGGGAGCTCAGGGACCGTCCGGGTGGGGCGGCTGGGGCGGTGGCTGGATGGCGCCCAAGCCGGGGGTGATACCCCTGGGTCCGTTGCGGCTCGGGGACATATTCAACGGCGCGTTCGGCACGCTGGGCCGCTACGGCAAGCAGCTCTTCGCGGTGGGCGCGGCGCTCTACGGCGGGGCGCTGGTCGTGGTGGTCGCGGCGGCGGCCGTGGCGTACGCGGTGGTTTCGAGCCATCTGGACCGGCTGTTCGACCTGGCCGAGCACGAGGACCCCGCCGGGCGGGACCTGGGCCCGGTGTTCACCGCGTTCATCGTGGTCGGACTGGTCGGCCTCCTGGCGACGGTGATCGCGTCGGCCGTGGTCTACGCGGCGGTGCCGGCGGTCCTCCAGGAGGCGGTGCTGGGCCGGCCGACGACGTTCTCGGCGGTCTGGCGGCGGGCGTGGGCCCGGATGCCCGCGGTGCTGGGCACGCTCCTGCTGACGGCGCTGATCGCGATGGTGCCGTCGCTGCTGGCCGTGGCCGCGCTCGTCGTGGGCGTCTTCGGCGCGGTCGCCACGGACGGCGGCGGGGCGTGGGTGACGCTGATCGTCGCGGGCGCGGTCTGCTTCCTGGCCCTCATCCCGCTGACGGCCTGGCTCTGGATCAAGTTCTCGCTGGCCCCCTCGGCGGCCGTCTTCGAGAACCAGGGCCCGGTGGCCTCGCTCCGCCGTTCGGCCAGGCTGGTGCGCGGCGACTGGTGGCGGATCTTCGGGATCACGCTGCTGGGGGGCGCGCTGGCCGCTGCGGCGAGCTACCTCATCCAGCTGCCGTTCAACTTCGTGGGCATGTTCACCAGCTCGATGGGCACGGCCGGCCTGGACGAGAACTCGAACCCGGCCGCGATCATCTCCGTGCTGGCCGGCTATGTGGTGCTCGGGGCGATCGGCCAGCTGGTGAGCCAGCTGATCGTCTCGGTGTTCCCTCCGCTGGTGACCGGCCTGCTGTACGTGGACCGGCGCATCCGCACCGAGAACCTGGCCCCGGTGCTCGCCGAGGCGGCCGCCGTACCACCGCAGTTCACGGAGTAGCGGCGGCCGCGGCGGCTCAGTCGGTGAGTGTCTTCCTCGGGCGCAGGACGCAGAACTCGTTGCCCTCGGGGTCGGTCATCACCACCCAGGTCACATCCGCCGCCTGCCCGACCTCGGCGCGCCGGGCGCCGAGCGCGGTCAGCCGCTCGACCTCGGCGGCCTGGTCGTCGGGCGCCAGGTCGATGTGCAGCCGGTTCTTGACCGCCTTGTCCTCGGGCACGGGCAGGAAGCAGATGCCCGGCCTCGTGTTCTCGTCGGCACCGATGACGATCTCGTCCTCGTCCTCGTAGAGCACCCGCCAGTCCAGCGCGGCACACCAGAACCGTGCCTGGGCGGACAGATCGTGGGCGTCCACGGCGATTTGATGGAATCGAAGAGCCATGCCCCCAGTCTGCCCCTCGGCGTCCCCGCCGCGCGGCCGCGACATCCGGCGCGAGCCGCCAACCGCATGTGGCGCAAAGCCGCTTGATTGCATGTGGGAATCGGGAATGATGGCACGCGTGTACGGGCTCGGACAACCCGGAGGCGGGGCCGGGCCCTTGGGGGCAGGGGACACACGGGGAGGGCGCAGTGACGTCTACGCATATGCAGTTGAACCACGTTCCGGCCGATGGCCCGGGGGGTGGGCCCGCGGGTGGTCCGGCGGGGCCGGGCACATCGGCGGATCTGAGGTCCAGCAAGCGGGCATGGGTCCAGGCGGGCGACGGCACGAAGGATCTCGCCACGCCGATCGGTTCGGCGCTGACGAAGCTCGGGGACGGGCAGGCGGAACTGGGCGACGCGCCCGGCTGCCGGAGCGCGGCGGCCCAGCGGGAGCTGTACACCTCCTGGCACGCGTATGTGGAGAAGGTGCGCAAACGCTGCACGTCCCTGGGCGGGCTTCTCGCCTCTTCAGGGCATGATCTGGCCAAGCCCGACGCGTCGCTGAAGGCCGAACTGGACGCGATGAAGGGCACGTACGAGGACACCCCGGCCGTCGGCGGTCGGTCGAAAGGGGCGTGATCCGGGCGTATGGATCTTGCGACGCTGAAGGCGCTCAAGCCCGCGGAGTTCGAGAACGCCGCGGACGGGTACCGGGCGACGGCCGCGATGGCCGACGCGGCGAAGGACACCGTCGACAACCGGATCGCCGCGGGGATACGCAACCAGTTGGCGGGCGCGACGGTCCGGGCCGCCCTGCGCGAACTGACCGCGGTGTCGAGGAACTTCCAGTACGTGCAGACCGAGTGCGGGCTCGTGAGCACCGCGCTGAACGGCTTCGCCTTCGACATGGCTTCGGCCAAACGGAAGCTGGAGGCGGCGATCGAGGACGCGCGGGCGGACCACTGCACGGTGCACGCGGACGGTTCGGTCGGCTACCCGGCGGGCCGGAAGCCGGGCGCGGAGAAGGACACCCCGGGCGGCACCGTCACCGGCAGCGCCGGAGGCGACCCGACCGCCGACGCCCTGGAACGCCAGGCCGCGAACATCCACCCGAACCCGTACTACGGCGTGGCCGTCGAGTACGCCGGCCGGATAGCGGACGCCCTGCGGGAAGCCACCGAGGCCGACGCGAAGTGGGAGCCGAAGCTCCGCGCCTTACGCGCCGACGACGACCTCGTGGTCTCGGACCGGGACTGGACCGACGTGACCTCCGACCGGGGCGGGGTGGCCGACGCCGCCGACACGTACCTGGACAGCATCGAGCCCCCGCCGAAGGAAGCCACCCCCGAGGAGAGCGCGGCGTGGTGGAAGGGCCTCACCCCGGAGCAGCGGGCCGACTATCTGGCCGTCCATCCGAACGCCGTCGGAGCGATGAACGGCCTCCCGTCCGACATCCGCGACGACGCGAACAGAATGGTGCTGGACGAGACGAGGGCCAAGTACCAGTTGGACCTCAACACCATCCCGCAGGAGCCGGTCAAGTACGCCCCCAACACCAACGGCGGCTATCCCGCCGCGGTCATCACCGCGGAGTGGCGGCAGTGGAACGACAAGTACGGAGCGAAGAAGGACAGGCTGGAAGGCGCGCTCAAGGGAATGGCCGCCATCCAGGACCGCTTCGACCGCACGGGCGAGAAAGGACTTCCCGAGGCGTATCCGCTCGGCTTCGACCCCACCGGCCTCGGAGACGGAAGAATCATTCTCGCCAACGGGAATCCCGACACGGCGGACCACGTGGGCGTCTGGGTCCCCGGCACGAAGGCGAGCCTGGAATCCAGCGGTGGGGACATCGGCCGCGCCGAGAAGCTCTGGAACGCGAGTCACCAATTGAATCCCGACCAGAAGATCTCCACCGTCCTGTGGCTCGACTACAACGCGCCGGACCATGCCATTTTTCAGGCGCCGAGCGGAAAGTACGCAGAAGAAGGCGGCCCACGACTCCACGATTTCCTGGAGGGCAACAGAGTCGCGCAGCAGACCGCCGACGGCACCCGCTCCCACACGACCGTTGTCGGGCACAGCTACGGGAGCACGGTCGCCGGCGTCTCGGCCCAGTCGGGAACCTGGCACGACGCCAAGGCCGTCGACGACTACGTCTTCGCGGGCAGCCCCGGTGTCCAGGCCGACCATGCGGGAGACCTGGGCGTCCCGGGCAATCATGTCTGGGCCATGGGTGCCGATTCCCTGGACGACGGGCTGGTTCGATGGGGCGGCCGACTCGTGGGGCTCGGTGACAACGCGGCCATTCCCACCGACGAATCCTTCGGCGGAAACATCATGAAAAGCGATGCCGAGGGCCACACGGGGTTCTACGACGAGGACTCCCTCAGCCTTTTCAACCAGGCAGCCGTCATCGCCGGCCGATACTCCAAGGTGAGCCTTGAACAGTAGATTTTCTGCGCTGGGAATCAGTATCACGCTGTGCGTGCTCGCGGTGGCGTGTTCCGGAAAGGAAACGGCGATGGAGACACGAGGCAAGGAAGCCGCGATGACAGACGTCGAGCAGGCGTCCAGCCGCATCCTCGAAATCATCGACGTCAAAGGGAAAGCCACAGAGCCGGGGGCGATGACCTCGCCCTGCTCGGACGACTACCGCCAGGAAGACCCCTACCACGCACTCCACCTCTGGAGTCTCTACAAAGCACCCTACGCCGAACTCGAAAAAGGCATGGACCGCCTGCGCGACGAGCTTCCGAAGGACGGCTGGAAGATCACGAAGGACGGCAGGGACGGCACCGTCGGCAACAGCCCGCAGCTCATCGCCGAATCCGAGGCACGCGGAGTCAAGGCCGACATCAGGCTGGACAAGGAGGTCAAGGCCGAGAAGGCGCCCGCCATGCTGAGGGTCACCGTCCAATCGCGCTGCTACCACCTGCCGGCCACCCCGGAGGAACAGTCACCCGGCATGTGGCACCCGTAAACGCCGAACGGCCCCCGGCAGCAGACTGTGCCGGGGGCCGTTTCGTGCGGTCGTGCGGACGCTCAGACGTTGAAGCCCAGCGCGCGCAGCTGTTCGCGGCCGTCGTCCGTGATCTTGTCCGGGCCCCACGGGGGCATCCAGACCCAGTTGATCCGGAGTTCGTTGACGATGCCGTCCGTCGCGGACTTCGCCTGGTCCTCGATGACATCGGTCAGCGGACAGGCCGCGGACGTCAGGGTCATGTCGAGGGTGGCGATGTTGGCGTCGTCGATGTGGATGCCGTAGATCAGCCCCAGGTTGACGACGTCGATGCCCAGCTCCGGGTCGACCACGTCGTACAGCGCTTCGCGGACCTCCTCCTCGGAGGCCGGCTTGGTCGTCACGGTCTCGTTGTCGCTCATGTGGTCTTCCCTTCGGACAGCGCCTGCGCCGTCGCGTCCTTCCACGCCATCCAGCTCAGCAGCGCGCACTTCACCCGCGCCGGGTACTTGGAGACACCGGCGAACGCGACCGCGTCCTCCAGCAACTCCTCCATCGCGTCGTCGGGCTCCAGCTGCCCCTTCGACTGCATCAGCTCCAGGAACGCCTCCTGGACCTTCCGCGCCTCGGACAGCTCCTTGCCGACCAGCAGCTCGTTCAGCACGGAGGCGCTGGCCTGGCTGATGGAACAGCCCTGGCCCTCGTAGCTCACGTCGGCGATGGTCTCGCCGTCGTACCGTACCCGCAGAGTGATCTCGTCACCGCACGTCGGATTGACGTGGTGCACCTCGGCGTCGCCGTCCCGCAGGCCGCGCCCGTGGGGGTGCTTGTAGTGGTCCAGGATCACTTCCTGGTACATGGAATCCAGCTTCACGAGTTCAATCCCCAGCCGCGTCTAGGCGAAAAAGTTCCGGACGTGTTCCAGGCCGTCCACCAGGGCGTCCACCTCGGCGGGCGTGGAGTACAGATAGAACGACGCTCGCGTCGTCGCAGGAATTCCGTACCGCAGGCAGACCGGGCGGGCGCAGTGGTGGCCGACCCGGACCGCGATGCCCTGTTCGTCGAGCACCTGGCCCACGTCGTGGGGGTGGATGTCGCCGAGGGTGAAGGAGATCGTCGCGCCCCGGTCCTCCGCGGTGGCGGGGCCGATGATCCGCAGGTCCGGCACCTCCAGGAGCCGCTTCACCGCGTACTCGGTGATGGCCTGCTCATGGCGGTGGATGTTCTCCATGCCGATCGCCGAGAGGTAGTCCACGGCCGCGCCGAGGCCGACGGCCTGGGCGATCGGGGGCGTACCGGCCTCGAACTTGTGCGGCGCGGGGGCGTAGGTGGACGAGTGCATCGAGACGGTCTCGATCATCTCGCCGCCGCCCAGGAACGGCGGCAGGTCCTCCAGGAGTTCCTGCCGTCCCCAGAGCACGCCGATACCGGTCGGGCCGACCATCTTGTGGCCGGTGAAGGCCACGAAGTCGGCCTGGAGCGCCTGGACGTCCACCACCATGTGCGGGGCCGCCTGGGAGGCGTCCACGCAGACGAGCGCACCGACCTCCTGGGCACGCCGGACGATCTTCTCGACCGGGTTGTGGGTGCCCATGATGTTCGACACCAGCGTGAAGGTGACGATCTTCGTCTTCTCGGTGATGACGTCATTGATGTTCGACAGGTCGAGCCGGCCGTCGTCGGTGATGCCGAACCACTTCAGCTTCGCGCCCGTGCGCTGCGCGAGCAGCTGCCAGGGCACGATGTTGGAGTGGTGCTCCATCTCCGTGGTGACGATCTCGGTCTCGTGGTCCACCCGGTAGGGCTCGTCGGCCCAGCCGAGCATGTTGGCCACGAGGTTCAGCGACTCGGAGGCGTTCTTGGTGAAGATGACCTCGTCGCGGCTGGGCGCGTTGATGAAGGCGGCGACCTTGTCACGCGCGCCCTCGTAGAGCGCCGTGGCCTCCTCCGCGATCGTGTACACGCCCCGGTGCACATTGGCGTTGTGCTGCTCGTAGTACTGGTTGAGGGCGTCGAGAACCTGGCGCGGCTTCTGGGAGGTCGCTGCGCTGTCCAGGTAGACGATCTTCTTCCCGTCGTGGATGGTGCGGTCCAGCAGGGGGAAGTCCTTGCGGATCGCCTCGGTGTCGAGGAGGCCCGGCAGATATGTCACGCGGCTGCGCCACCCTTCACGTACGCCTCGTAGCCCTCGTTCTCCAGCTTGTCGGCCAGCTCGGCGCCGCCGGACTCGGCGATGCGGCCGTTGGCGAACACGTGCACGAAGTCGGGCTTGATGTACCGGAGAATCCGGGTGTAGTGCGTGATCAGCAGGGTGCCGACCTCGCCGGTCCCGCGGACCCGGTTGACGCCTTCGGAGACGATCCGCAGCGCGTCGACGTCCAGGCCGGAGTCGGTCTCGTCGAGGATGGCGACCTTCGGCTTGAGGAGCTCCAGCTGAAGGATCTCGTGGCGCTTCTTCTCGCCGCCGGAGAAGCCCTCGTTGACGTTGCGCTCGGCGAAGGCGGGGTCCATCTGGAGCTCGGCCATCGCCTCCTTGACCTCCTTCACCCAGGTGCGCAGCTTGGGCGCCTCGCCGCGGACGGCGGTGGCGGAGGTGCGCAGGAAGTTGGAGACCGAGACGCCGGGGATCTCGACCGGGTACTGCATGGCGAGGAACAGGCCGGCGCGGGCCCGCTCGTCCACGGACATCTCCAGGACGTCCTCGCCGTCCAGGGTCACCGTGCCGCTGGTGACGGTGTACTTGGGGTGACCGGCCAGCGAGTAGGCGAGGGTGGACTTGCCGGACCCGTTGGGGCCCATGATGGCGTGGGTCTCGCCCTGCTTCACGGTCAGGTCGACGCCCTTGAGGATCTCCTTCGTGGCGTTGTCGGCCTCGACGGTGACGTGCAGGTCGCGGATTTCAAGCGTTGCCATGGGTGACTCAGGACTCCTGGGTGACGGAGACGAGCACATCGTCCCCTTCGATCTTGACGGGGTATACGGGGACGGGGCGCGTCGCGGGAAGGCCGGACGGCTTGCCGGTGCGCAGGTCGAAGCTCGATCCGTGCAGCCAGCACTCGATCATGCAGTCCTCGACCTCGCCCTCGGACAGCGAGACGTTCGCGTGCGAGCAGATGTCGTTGATCGCGAACACCTCGCCCTCGGTGCGGACGACGGAGACCGGCGTGCCGTCGAGTTCCACCCGCTTGGGGGTGTCGTCGGCCAGCTCGCTCAGCGCGCACGCTCTGACAAAGGCCATCAGACCGCCGCCTCCAGCTCGGCCTCGATCTTGTCGAGGAGCCGGGCCTCGACGTCCGGCAGCCCGATCTGCTGGACCAGTTCGGCGAAGAAGCCGCGCACGACCAGGCGGCGGGCCTCCTCGGCGGGGATGCCGCGCGACTGGAGGTAGAACAGCTGCTCGTCGTCGAAGCGGCCGGTCGCGGAGGCGTGGCCGGCGCCGACGATCTCGCCGGTCTCGATCTCCAGGTTCGGCACGGAGTCGACCCGGGCGCCGTCCGTGAGGACCAGGTTGCGGTTCATCTCGTAGCTGTCGGTGCCCTCGGCTGCGGCCCGGATGAGCACGTCGCCGATCCACACCGCGTGCGCGTCGTCGCCCTGGAGCGCGCCCTTGTAGGCCACGTTGGACTTGCAGTGCGGGGTGTTGTGGTCGACCAGGAGGCGGTGCTCCTGGTGCTGGCCCCGGTCGGTGAAGTACAGGCCGAACAGCTCGGCCTCGCCGCCCGGGCCCGCGTACGCGACCCGGGGGTGCAGCCGGACGACGTCGCCGCCGAAGGTGACGACGACCGACTTGAACGTGGCGTCCCGGCCGACCAGCGCGTTGTGCTGGGCGACGTGGACGGCGCGCTCGTCCCAGTCCTGCACGGAGACGACGGTCAGCTTGGCGCCGTCGCCCAGGACGTAGTCGACGTTGGCGGCGAGCACCGCGTCACCGGTGTGGTCGATGACGACGACGGCCTCGGCGAAGGCGCCCAGCTCCACGACCAGCTGGCCGTAGGCGACGCCGCCCTCGCCGTGCACGGCGACCCGGATCGGCTCGGTGAGCACGGCCTCCTTGGCGACCGTGACGACGTGGGCCTGCTCGAAGGAGGAGTACGCCTGGGCGGCCACCCGGTCCACCGGCTTTCCGGCCCTGCCCAGCCGCGCGTCGTCGCGGCCGACGGTCTCGACCGTGACGCCGCCGGGGGCCTCGACGGCGACCTTGACACCGCCGCCGCCGGCGGTGGCGGTGCCGTCGTGCAGCCCGCGCAGCCGCTCCAGCGGGGTGAACCGCCACTCCTCCTCGCGGCCGTGCGGGACGGGGAAGTCCGCTACGTCGTAGGACGGGGGCGCGCTCATGCGCGTCGCGACGGTCGACTCCGCGGCCACCGCGATGGAACCGGCGGTGGTGGACCCCGCGGGGATGTTCTGAGCCTCAGCCATGGCTGTCGTAGTGCTCGCTTTCTCAGTCAAGAACTCTTCAGGACGCGTTCGGCGGCGTACTAGCCGACCGAACCCTCCATCTGGAGCTCGATCAGCCGGTTGAGCTCCAGGGCGTACTCCATCGGGAGCTCCTTGGCGATCGGCTCGACGAAGCCGCGCACGATCATCGCCATGGCCTCGAACTCCGTCATGCCGCGGCTCATCAGGTAGAACAGCTGGTCCTCGGAGACCTTGGAGACGGTCGCCTCGTGGCCCATCGACACGTCGTCCTCGCGGACGTCCACGTACGGGTAGGTGTCGGAGCGGGAGATCGTGTCGACCAGCAGCGCGTCGCACAGGACGTTGGACTTCGCGCCCGGCGCGCCCTCGCCGATCTCGATCAGACCGCGGTACGAGGTGCGGCCGCCGCCTCGCGCCACCGACTTGGAGACGATGTTGGACGAGGTGTTCGGGGCCATGTGGACCATCTTGGCGCCGGCGTCCTGGTGCTGGCCCTCGCCCGCGAAGGCGATGGACAGGGTCTCGCCCTTGGCGTGCTCGCCCATCAGGTAGACGGCCGGGTACTTCATGGTGACCTTGGAGCCGATGTTGCCGTCGACCCACTCCATCGTCGCGCCCTCGTAGGCCACGGCGCGCTTGGTCACCAGGTTGTAGACGTTGTTCGACCAGTTCTGGATCGTCGTGTAGCGGCAGCGGCCGCCCTTCTTGACGATGATCTCGACGACCGCGGAGTGCAGCGAGTCGGAGGAGTAGATCGGCGCCGTGCAGCCCTCGACGTAGTGGACGTAGGCGTCCTCGTCGACGATGATCAGCGTCCGCTCGAACTGGCCCATGTTCTCCGTGTTGATACGGAAGTAGGCCTGGAGCGGGATGTCCACGTGGACACCCTTGGGCACGTAGATGAAGGAACCGCCCGACCACACGGCCGTGTTCAGCGAGGCGAACTTGTTGTCGCCGACCGGGATGACGGTGCCGAAGTACTCCTTGAAGAGTTCCTCGTGCTCCTTCAGCGCGGTGTCGGTGTCGACGAAGATGACGCCCTGCTCCTCCAGGTCCTCGCGGATCTGGTGGTAGACGACCTCGGACTCGTACTGCGCGGCGACACCGGCGACCAGGCGCTGCTTCTCCGCCTCCGGGATGCCGAGCTTGTCGTAGGTGTTCTTGATGTCCTCGGGCAGGTCGTCCCAGGAGGCGGCCTGCTTCTCCGTGGACCGCACGAAGTACTTGATGTTGTCGAAGTCGATGCCCGACAGGTCCGAGCCCCAGTTGGGCATCGGCTTCTTGTCGAAGAGGCGGAGGCCCTTGAGCCGCAGCTTCAGCATCCACTCCGGCTCGTTCTTCTTCTCCGAGATGTCGCGGACGACTGCCTCGGAGAGGCCGCGCTTGGCCGCCGCGCCTGCCTCGTCGGAGTCGGCCCAGCCGAATTCGTACGTGCCCAGGCCCTCGAGCTCAGGGTGGGCAATCTCCGTAGGGAGCGTCATGCGGGGTTCCTCCCGGCCGTGCTTGCAGATGCTGAATCGGTGGTCTGTGGGGTGGGGTGTCCGCTGCGCGGAATGTACGTCGTGCACACCCCGTCGCCGTGGGCGATGGTGGCCAGACGCTGCACATGGGTCCCCAGGAGGCTGGAGAAGATCTCCGTCTCCGCCTCGCACAGCTGCGGGTACTGCTCGGCGACATGGGCGACCGGGCAGTGGTGCTGGCACAGCTGCTCACCCTGCTGCGGGCCCGGCGCGCTGCGCGCCGTAGCAGCGTACCCGTCGGCGGACAGCGCCCTGGCCAAGGCTTCCGTGCGCGCCTCGGGGTCCGCGGCCTCGATCGCCGCGCGGTAGGACGCCGACTGCTCGGCGGTCCGGGCACGGGCGAAGGCCATGACGGCCTCGTCGCCGGCGGTCTCGGCGATCCAGCGCAGGGCGTCCGCGGCGAGCGCGTCGTAGGACTGGTCGAAGGCGTCCCGGCCGCAGTCGGTGAGGGCGAACACCTTGGCCGGGCGGCCGCGCGTCCGCGCCCCGTACACCCGCTTCTCGCGGGCCTCGACGACGCCGTCGCAGGCGAGGGCGTCGAGATGGCGGCGGACCGCCGCCTGGGTGAGGCCCAAGCGCTTCGCCAGCTCCGCGACCGTGGACGGGCCGTGGTCCAGGATGGAGCGCGCGACACGGTTGCGCGTCGAGCGCTCACCGGTCGCGAGTTCCTCCTGCGGAGCCTCGCCCACGTATTTCACAACGCCATTGTTGCGTAATTCCTCCGGCCGTGACAACCACGGTCCGAAACGATCAACGGTGCTTTCCATCACTTAGGGTTACCTAATCAAGCCCCGCGGCCGGAGCGGGCGCGGCGGCTGCCTAGACTCATTCGCCATGAACAGCGAGCCCGCCCCACCCCCCTCGGGACCCTTCTCCGGCCCGGCCGTCCGGATCAGCGGTCTGGTGAAGCGGTACGGCGACAAGACCGCGGTGGACGGCCTCGACCTGGAGATCCCGGCCGGCGCGGTCACCGCCGTACTCGGCCCCAACGGCGCCGGCAAGACCACCACCGTCGAGACCTGCGAGGGCTACCGCCGCCCCGACGGCGGGACGGTCCGGGTGCTGGGCCTCGACCCCGTCGCCGACGCCGCGCGGCTGCGCCCCAGGATCGGCGTGATGCTCCAGTCCGGCGGGATCTACTCCGGCGCCCGCGCCGACGAGATGCTCCGGCACATGGCGAAGCTGCACGCCCACCCGCTCGACGTGGACGCCCTCATCGAGCGCCTCGGCCTCGGCTCCTGCGGCCGCACCGCCTACCGCAGGCTCTCCGGCGGCCAGCAGCAGCGGCTCGCCCTGGCCATGGCGGTCGTCGGCCGGCCCGAACTGGTCTTCCTGGACGAGCCGACCGCCGGACTCGACCCGCAGGCCCGCCGCTCCACCTGGGACCTCGTCCGGGAGCTGCGCGCCGACGGGGTGACCACCGTGCTCACCACCCACTTCATGGACGAGGCCGAGGAGCTGGCCGACGAGGTCGCCGTCATCGACGCCGGCCGGATCGTCGCCCACGGCACCCCCGAGGCCCTGTGCCGGGGCGGCGCCGAGAACACCCTGCGCTTCACCGGCCGCCCCGGGCTCGACCTCGGCTCGCTGCTCAAGGCCCTGCCGGACGGCACCGAGGCCGCCGAGCCGGCCGCCGGCACCTACCGCATCACCGGTGACATCGACCCGCAGCTGCTGGCCACCGTCACCTCCTGGTGCGCGCAGCACGGCGTGATGCCCTCCGGCATCGCCGTGGAGCGCCACACCCTGGAGGACGTCTTCCTCGAACTGACCGGCAAGGAGCTGCGCGCATGAGCGCCGGTACGTACACCCCCCGGCCGGGCGCCGCCCCGCTGCCGCGCATGATCGCCGCGCAGACCGCGCTGGAGACGCGGATGCTGCTGCGCAACGGCGAACAGCTGCTGCTGACGGTGGTCATCCCGACGCTGCTGCTGGTGCTGTTCAGCGCGGTGGACATCGTGGACACCGGGGCGGGCGAGCCGGTCGACTTCCTGACGCCCGGCGTGCTGGCGCTGGCCGTGATGTCGACGGCCTTCACCGGGCAGGCCATCGCCACCGGCTTCGAGCGCCGCTACGGGGTGCTCAAGCGGCTGGGCGCCTCCCCGCTGCCCCGCTGGGCGCTGATGACCGCGAAGACCCTGGCGGTGCTGGTCACCGAGGTGTTCCAGGTGGTGTTGCTCACGGTGATCGCCTTCGCGCTGGGCTGGTCGCCGCAGGGCGGCCCGCTCCCGGTGCTGCTGCTCCTGGTGCTGGGCACGGCCGCCTTCTCGGGGCTCGGGCTGCTGATGGCCGGGACGCTGAAGGCGGAGGCGACGCTCGCCGCCGCCAACCTGGTCTTCCTGCTGCTCCTGGTGGGCGGCGGGGTGATCGTGCCGCTGGAGAAGTTCCCGGACGCGGTGCAGTCGGTGCTCGGGCTGCTGCCGATCGCGGCCCTCTCGGACGGGCTGCGGGACGTCCTCCAGCACGGCGCCGCGATGCCCTGGGGCGATCTGGGCATCCTCGCGGTCTGGGCGGTGCTCGGCCTCGGCGCGGCGGCCCGCTTCTTCCGCTGGGAGTGAGGCCGCGAGCGCGTTCCGTCGCCGTTACGCGTAACTCGTCCCCCTCGTGAAAGCTTGCACAAGCGGCGTCCTACGATGGTGCGCGTGCCCAAGCTGACCCGAGCCGAAGTCGCTCAAGCCCTGCGCAACCCGCTGCTGTACATCGCCGAGCGCTGGACGCCCCGGCCCCGGACGGTGAGCCGTGCGGCCATGTCGGCGGTCGTGATGTCCGTCGTGCTCGTCGTGACCGGCGGCGCCGTCCGGCTGACCGGCTCCGGCCTCGGCTGCCCGACCTGGCCCAAGTGCACCGACGAGAGCCTGACCTCGACGCACGAGATGGGCCTGCACGGCGTCATCGAGTTCGGCAACCGCATGCTGACCTACGTGCTGTGCGCGGCGGTGGCCTGGGCGATCATCGCGGCCCGCTCCGCGAAGCCCTGGCGCCGCAGCCTCACCCGGCTCGGCTGGCTCCAGTTCTGGGTGGTGATGGGCAACGCCGTCCTGGGTGGCGTCGTCGTGCTCGTCGGCCTCAACCCGTACACCGTCGCCGCGCACTTCCTGCTGACCACCGCGCTGCTCACGGTGGCCCTGGTGACCTGGCAGCGGGTCCGCGAGGGCGACGAGGCGCCGCGCCCGCTGGTCGGCAAGGCGGTCTCCCAGCTGGCCTGGCTACTGGCCGTGGCGGCGGGGCTGCTGATCGCCGTGGGCACGGTGGTCACGGGCGCCGGGAAGCACGCGGGCGACTCCAGCGACGTGCCCCGCATCCCGGTCGACTGGAAGATGGTCGCCCAGCTGCACGCCGACCTGGCGTGGGTGGTGGTGGCCCTGACGGTGGCGCTCTGGTTCGTCCTGAAGGCCGTGGACGCGCCGATCGGCCCGCGCCGCCGGGCCCGCGACCTGTTCCTCGTCGTGATGAGCCAGGGGGTCGTCGGCTATGTGCAGTACTTCACCGACGTGCCGGAGATCCTGGTCGGCGTGCACATGTTCGGCTCGTGCCTGGTGTGGATCGGGGTCGTCCGCGTCCTGCTGTCGCTGCGGGAGCGGCCGCTGACCGCCGTACGGGTGCCGGAGCCGGCGGACGGGCGTCCGGAGCCCGCCACGGCCGGCTGACGCCGCGCGGAGCGTACGTACGAGGAGGGGGGACCGGGGCGCGCGCCCCGGTCCCCCCTCCTCGTACGTGTACGGGGCTCAGCCCTTGTCGGACGGGCCGCCGACCTGGATGCCGGCCATCCGGGTCCACTCGTACGGGCCGGTGCGGACCTTCGCCGCGAACTCGCCGTCGAAGGACTCGTGCAGCGTGATCCCGGACCTGCGCGCCGCGCTCTCGGCGACCGCGTAGGAGGGGGCGACCAGATCGCCCCAGCCGCCGTCCTCGCCCACCAGGACGATGCGGGCGCCCTTCTGGCCGAGGTAGGCGATCTGTCCCTCGGCGCCGCCGTGGGCCTTCGCGAAGGCACCGATCTGCTTGGCGAGCCGGGCCGCCCTGCGCTCCGCGCGCGCCGCCTGCCTGCCGTCCACCTGCTGGGTCTCTGCCGTCTCAGCCGTTTCTGCCATGAACAGGATGCTACCGATGGGTAGATCAACTGGCGACGGGCGGGGAGCGTGGCCTCTGCCACGCTCCCCGCCCGTCGGACGGAGCTGAGGGGTTCTACCGCAGGAAGGGGTCCACCGCGACCGCGACGAACAGCAGCGACACATAGGTGATCGACCAGTGGAACAGCCGCATCTCCTTGAGCTTGGCGCCCGTCACCCCGGCCTTGGCCCTGCCGTGCAGCGCGTGCGCCTCCCAGAGCCAGAAGCCGCCGCTGAGCAGCGCCACCGCGGTGTAGAACCAGCCGGTGTAGCCCAGCGGGGTGAGCAGCAGCGAGACGGCGACCATCACCCAGCTGTACGCGACGATCTGGCGCGCGACCACCCGGTTGGACGCGATGACCGGCAGCATCGGGACGCCGACGCGCGCGTAGTCCTCCTTGACCTTCATGGAGAGCGGCCAGTAGTGCGGCGGCGTCCAGAAGAAGATGACGGCGAAGAGGATGACCGCGGCCCAGGACATCTCGTTGGTCACGGCCGACCAGCCGATGAGGACCGGCATGCAGCCCGCGATGCCGCCCCAGACGATGTTCTGCGCGGTGCGGCGCTTCAGCAGCATCGTGTAGATCACGACGTAGAAGAGCAGCGCGCCCAGCGACAGGGCCGCCGACAGCCAGTTGACCAGCAGCCCGAACCAGACCGTCGAGACCACCGCGAGGGTGATGCCGAAGGCCAGGCACTCGCGCGGGCTCACCATGCCGGTGACCAGCGGGCGCTGCGACGTACGGTCCATCAGCGCGTCGATGTCCCGGTCGATGTACATGTTCAGCGCGTTGGCACCGCCGGCGGACAGGTAGCCGCCGATGGTGGTGGCGAGCACGAGCCACAGATCGGGCACACCCTTGGCGGCGAGGAACATCACCGGCACAGTGGTGATCAGCAACAGCTCGATGATCCGAGGCTTGGTCAGCGCCACGAATGCCTTGACACGGGCTCCGAGCGGGCGTTGGCCCCCCGGACTCGGAGTCAAGGCGACCCCTGCGGGTCGGGACTCGACGGCCGTCACGCACACCCCTGACAGAGAAATCCCAGCAAGCTCCGGGCCGTGAGGGCCCGGTAAAGACTTGCGCGAACCCGACCACTGTAGACGTTGGGGACAGGCCGCCCTTCGCGGGGGTGGGGTCGTGTTGATGTGGCGCGGACCCCCGCCGCGACCCGGCCCCGGAACGGCTCGTACATACGAGTGACGCACAGCTGTGGCAGGGGTGGCACGGAGTGTTCCCCGGGTGCCCGCAAGCGAGCTCGAAAGCGCTCGTCGGAGCGCCCGGAAGTGGCTCGGCGCGCTCATCGGAGAAGCCCATCGGTGAGCCCTTCCGCTCATACGGGAGGCGGATTCCGCGGGGTGCCCGCACCCTGGTAGGAGCCGGAAAACGCGGGTACCGGCGGGGGTAGGCTCGACCACATCCGGTGCGGTCACAGTCACCGGCCCACAACAGTTGGAGAGGAGCCCTGACTCAGGGTGAGCACCAAGCCGACCACAGACCTCCAGTGGACCGAATGGGACCAGCGTGCCGTGGACACCGTCCGCGTCCTGGCGGCGGACGCCGTACAGAAAGTCGGAAACGGGCACCCGGGTACGGCCATGAGCCTGGCTCCCGCCGCGTACACCATCTTCCAGAAGGTGATGCGCCACGACCCCGCGGACGCGCAGTGGACCGGCCGCGACCGGTTCGTGCTCTCGGCCGGGCACAGCAGCCTGACCTTGTACATCCAGCTCTACCTGGCCGGCTACGGCCTGGAGCTGGACGACCTCAAGTCGTTCCGCACCTGGGGCTCCAAGACCCCGGGGCACCCGGAGTACGGCCACACCACCGGTGTGGAGACCACGACCGGCCCGCTGGGCCAGGGCGTCGCCAACGCGGTCGGCATGGCCATGGCCGCCCGCTACGAGCGCGGCCTGTTCGACCCGGAGGCGGCCCCCGGCACCTCCCCGTTCGACCACATGGTGTGGGTCGTCGCCGGTGACGGCTGCCTCCAGGAGGGCATCTCGGCCGAGGCGTCCTCGCTGGCCGGGCACCAGAAGCTGGGCAACCTGGTCCTCCTGTGGGACGACAACCACATCTCCATCGAGGGCGACACGGAGACCGCGGTCTCCGAGGACACCGTCAAGCGCTACGAGTCGTACGGCTGGCACGTCCAGCGCGTCGACCAGCTGCCCAACGGCGACCTGGACCCGCAGGGCCTGTACGACGCGCTGCTGGCCGCCAAGGCGGAGACGGAGCGCCCGTCGTTCATCGCGGCCCGCTCGATCATCGCCTGGCCCGCCCCGCACGCCCAGAACACCGAGGCGTCGCACGGCTCGGCCCTCGGCGACGACGAGGTCGCCGCGACCAAGAAGGTGCTCGGCTTCGACCCGGAGAAGACCTTCGAGGTCTCCGACGAGGTCATCGCCCACACCCGGCGTGCCCTGGACCGGGGCCGCGAGGCCAAGGCGGAGTGGCAGAAGGGCTTCGACGCCTGGCGCGCCGCCGACCCGGAGCGCGCCGCCGAGTTCGACCGGATCAGCGCGGGCGAGCTGCCCAAGGGCTGGGAGGACAGCCTGCCGGTCTTCGAGACGGGCAAGGCGGTCGCCACCCGCGCCGCGTCCGGCAAGGTGCTCCAGGCGCTCGGCGGGATCGTCCCCGAGCTGTGGGGCGGCTCCGCCGACCTGGCCGGCTCGAACAACACCACGATCGACAAGACGTCGTCGTTCCTCCCGGCGGGCAACCCGCTGCCGGAGGCCGACCCGTACGGGCGCACGATCCACTTCGGCATCCGCGAGCACGCCATGGCCGCCGCCATGAACGGCATCGCGCTGCACGGCAACACCCGGATCTACGGCGGCACCTTCCTGGTGTTCTCCGACTACATGCGCAACGCCGTGCGGCTGTCCGCGCTGATGCACCTGCCGGTGACCTACGTGTGGACGCACGACTCGATCGGCCTCGGCGAGGACGGCCCGACCCACCAGCCGGTGGAGCACCTGGCCTCGCTGCGCGCCATCCCGGGCCTGAACATCGTGCGCCCGGCGGACGCCAACGAGACCGCGATCGCCTGGCGCGAGATCCTGCGCCGCTACACCAAGGTGTTCGGCGAGGGCACCCCGCACGGTCTGGCGCTCACCCGCCAGGGCGTGCCGACGTACGAGGCGAACGAGGACGCGGCCAAGGGCGGCTACGTGCTGTTCGACGCCGAGACGGCGGACGGGCAGGGCGCCGAGCCGCAGATCGTGCTGATCGGTACCGGCTCCGAGGTCCAGCTCGCCGTGGAGGCCCGCCAGGAGCTCCAGGCGGCCGGTATTCCCACCCGTGTGGTGTCGATGCCGTGTGTCGAGTGGTTCGAAGAGCAGGACCAGGGTTACAAGGACAGCGTGCTGCCGCCGTCGGTCCGCGCGCGCGTGGCCGTCGAGGCGGGCATCGGGCTGACCTGGTACCGGTACGTCGGGGACGCCGGCCGGATCGTCTCGCTGGAGCACTTCGGCGCCTCGGCGGACGCCAAGGTCCTGTTCCGCGAGTTCGGCTTCACCGGTGAGAACGTCGCCGCGGTCGCCCGGGAATCCCTCGCCGCCGCCACGCGCTGACGCCTTTAGACGACTAGTAGGAGATGCAACTCTCATGACAGACGCACTCAAGCGCCTCTCCGACGAGGGCGTGGCGATCTGGCTCGACGACCTCTCGCGCAAGCGGATCACGTCGGGCAACCTCGCGGAGCTGATCGACCAGAGCCACGTCGTGGGTGTCACGACGAACCCGTCGATCTTCCAGAAGGCCATCTCGCAGGGCGACGGCTACGACCAGCAGCTCGCCGACCTCGCCGCCCGCCGGGTGACCGTGGAGGAGGCGATCCGCATGATCACCACCGCGGACGTCCGCGACGCGGCCGACATCCTGCGCCCGGTCTTCGACGCGACGGAGGGCCAGGACGGCCGGGTCTCCATCGAGGTCGACCCGCGGCTGGCGCACAACACGGCGGCCACGGTCGCCGAGGCCAAGCAGCTGGCCTGGCTGGTGGACCGGCCGAACACGCTCATCAAGATCCCGGCCACCAAGGCGGGTCTGCCGGCCATCACCGAGACGATCGGCCGGGGCATCAGCGTCAACGTGACGCTGATCTTCTCGCTGGAGCGCTACCGCGCGGTGATGGACGCCTACCTGGCGGGCCTGGAGAAGGCGAAGGCCGCGGGCCTGGACCTCTCGAAGATCCACTCGGTGGCGTCGTTCTTCGTGTCCCGCGTGGACACCGAGATCGACAAGCGCCTGGACGCCGTCGGCTCCGACGAGGCGAAGGCCGCGAAGGGCAAGTCCGCCCTGGCCAACGCGCGCCTGGCCTACGAGGCGTACGAGGAGGTGTTCGCCGGTGAGCGCTGGGCCGCGCTGGACAAGGCGCACGCCAACAAGCAGCGCCCGCTGTGGGCCTCGACCGGTGTGAAGGACCCGGCCCTCAAGGACACCCTGTACGTCGTGGACCTCGTCGCGCCGAACACGGTCAACACCATGCCGGAGGCGACTCTGGACGCGGTGGCCGACCACGGCGAGATCACCGGCAACACCGTCACCGGTTCGTACGACCGGGCCCGTGCCGACCTCGACGCCGTCAAGAAGCTCGGCGTCGACTACGACGACGTCGTCCAGCTCCTGGAGGACGAGGGCGTCGAGAAGTTCGAGGCGGCCTGGAACGACCTGCTGAACTCGACCGAGGCGGAGCTCAAGCGCCTCGCCCCTTCGGAGGGCTGACCACTTTGTCTGGTGTTCCCGGAGCCAACCCGCTCCGTGACGCCCAGGACCGACGGCTCCCGCGCATCGCGGGGCCGTCGGGCCTGGTCATCTTTGGCGTCACGGGCGATTTGTCCCGTAAAAAGCTGATGCCCGCCGTCTACGACCTGGCCAACCGCGGCCTGCTGCCACCGGGCTTCTCGCTCATCGGCTTCGCGCGCCGCGACTGGGAGGACGAGGACTTCGCCCAGGTCGTGCACGACGCCGTCAAGGAGCATGCCCGGACCCCCTTCCGCGAGGAGGTCTGGCAGCAGCTCAGCCAGGGCATGCGGTTCGTCCAGGGCAACTTCGACGACGACGTCGCCTTCGAGACCCTGCGCGCCACGATCGAGGAGCTGGACAAGGCGCAGGGTACGGGCGGCAACTTCGCCTTCTACCTGTCCGTGCCGCCCAAGTTCTTCCCCAAGGTCGTCCAGCAGCTCAAGAAGCACGGGCTGGCCGACCAGAAGGAGGGCAGCTGGCGCCGCGCGGTCATCGAGAAGCCGTTCGGCCACGACCTGAAGAGCGCGCAGGAGCTCAACCAGATCGTGCACGACGTCTTCCCGCCGAACGAGGTCTTCCGGATCGACCACTACCTCGGCAAGGAGACCGTCCAGAACATCCTGGCGCTGCGCTTCGCCAACACGATGTTCGAGCCGATCTGGAACCGCAGCTACGTCGACCACGTGCAGATCACGATGGCCGAGGACATCGGCATCGGCGGCCGGGCCGGCTACTACGACGGCATCGGCGCCGCCCGCGACGTCATCCAGAACCACCTCCTCCAGCTCCTGGCGCTCACCGCGATGGAGGAGCCCGGCTCCTTCCACCCCAAGGCCCTGGTCGCCGAGAAGCTCAAGGTGCTCACGGCCGTGGAGCTGCCCGACGACCTGGGCAAGCACACCGTGCGCGGCCAGTACACGCACGCCTGGCAGGGCGGCGAGGAGGCCGTCGGCTATCTGGAGGAGGACGGGATCGACCCCAAGTCGAAGACCGACACCTTCGCCGCGATCAAGCTGACGATCAACAACCGCCGCTGGGCGGGCGTCCCGTTCTATCTGCGCACCGGCAAGCGGCTGGGCCGCCGGGTCACCGAGATCGCGGTCGTCTTCAAGCGCGCCCCGTACCTGCCGTTCGAGTCCGGCGCCACCGAGGAGCTGGGCGGCAACGCCCTGGTCATCCGGGTGCAGCCGGACGAGGGCGTCACCGTGCGGTTCGGCTCCAAGGTGCCCGGCACCTCGATGGAGGTCCGGGACGTCACGATGGACTTCGCCTACGGCGAGTCCTTCACGGAGTCCAGCCCGGAGGCGTACGAGCGGCTCATCCTGGACGTGCTGCTCGGCGACGCCAATCTGTTCCCGCGCCACCAGGAGGTCGAGCTCTCCTGGAACATCCTCGACCCGATCGAGGAGTACTGGGACAAGCACGGCAAGCCCGCCCAGTACCCGGCCGGCACCTGGGGTCCGGCCGAGGCGGACGAGATGCTCGCACGCGACGGACGGAGCTGGCGCCGGCCATGAAGATCGATCTCACGGAAACCACGTCCAGCAAGATCAACCAGGCGCTCATCTCGGCCCGGCGCGCGGTCGGCGCCCCGGCGATCGGGATGGTGCTCACCCTCGTCGTCGTCACCGACGAGGAGAACGCCTACGACGCGCTGAAGGCGGCCAGCGACTCCTCGCGGGAGCACCCCTCGCGGATCATCGCCGTCATCAAGCGGCTCAGCCGTTCGCCGCGCACCCGCCGCGACGCCCGGCTGGACGCCGAGATCCGGGTCGGTTCCGACTCGGGCTCCGGCGAGACGGTGGTGCTGCGGCTCCACGGCGAGCTGGCCAACCACGCCCAGTCCGTCGTCCTGCCGCTGCTGCTGCCGGACGCCCCGGTGGTCGTGTGGTGGCCGCAGGACTCCCCGGCCGACCCGGCGAAGGACGCGCTCGGCGCGCTGGCCCAGCGCCGGATCACCGACACCTACTCGGCGGAACACCCGCTGGAGGAGCTGGAGGTCCGCGCGCGGTCCTACCGGCCCGGTGACACGGACCTGGCCTGGACGCGCATCACGCCGTGGCGCTCGATGCTGGCGGCCGCGCTCGACCAGCAGCCGGCCCAGGTCGTCTCCGCCACGGTCGAGGGCGAGTCGGACAACCCGAGCTGCGAGCTGCTGGCCATGTGGCTCGCGGACCGGCTGGGCGTCCCGGTGCAGCGCACCACGTCGGGCGGCCCCGGTCTGACGGCCGTCCGGATGGCGACGAAGAACGGCGACATCGTCCTGGACCGGGCCGACGGCTCGCTGGCCACGCTCTGCATGGTGGGCCAGCCGGACCGCGCGGTGGCGCTCAAGCGCCGTGAGACGGCGGAGCTGCTCGCGGAGGAGCTGCGCCGCCTGGACCCGGACAACATCTACGAGTCGACGGTGAAGTTCGGCGTGGACCGGCTGGAGCAGGCGGGGTCGGGCGCCCCGGCGAAGGCCCCCGCCAAGGCCGCGTCCGAGGCCCCGGCCGCCGCGAAGAAGACGGCTCCGGCGAAGAAGGCGGCGGCGAAGTGAGCGGAGTCCCGCAGCTCGTCGTGCACCGCGACAAGGAGCTGATGGCGCAGGCCGCGGCGGCCCGGCTGATCACGAAGATCGTGGACGCCCAGGCCGCGCGCGGCACCGCCTCGATCGTCCTCACGGGCGGGCGCAACGGCAACGGCCTGCTGGCCGCGCTCGCCGCCGCGCCCGCCCGGGACGCGGTCGACTGGTCGCGTCTTGACCTGTGGTGGGGCGACGAGCGGTTCCTGCCGGAGGGCGATCCGGAGCGCAATGTCAGCCAGGCGCGCGAGGCCCTGCTGGACTCCGTCCCGCTGGACCCCTCGCGGGTGCATGTGATGCCGGCGTCGGACGGCCCGTACGGCCAGGACGCCGACGCCGCGGCCGCCGGGTACGCGGCGGAGCTGGCCGCGGCCGCCGCGCCGCAGGACCACGGCCCGGTGCCGGAGTTCGACGTGCTGATGCTGGGCGTCGGCCCGGACACGCACGTCGCCTCGCTCTTCCCGGAGCTGCCCGCGGTGCGGGAGACCGAGCGCACCGTCGTCGGGGTGCACGGCGCGCCCAAGCCGCCGCCGGTGCGCGTCTCGCTGACGCTGCCCGCCATCCGGTCGGCGCGTGAGGTGTGGCTGCTGGCGGCCGGCGAGGACAAGGCGGAGGCGGTGGCCATCGCGCTGTCCGGGGCCGGGGAGATCCAGGCCCCGGCGGCCGGTGCGTACGGCCGCGCGCGCACGCTGTGGCTGCTGGACGCGGCGGCGGCCTCCCGGCTACCGCGCTCCCTGTACCCGCCGGCGTCCGCCTGACAGGGCGCCGGCGGCCTTCCGGCAGAGGCCCGGCCCGCTCCTCCTCGGAGCGGACCGGGCCTCTGTGCGTACGGGGCCTCTGTGCCTACGGGCGGGGCTCAGCGCCCGCGCAGCTCGCGGTAGGCGGAGACCAGCGCGGCGGTCGAGCTGTCCAGCCTCTCGCCGCCCTCGCCGCCGGTCAGCACGGGCTCGATCTTCTTGGCCAGGACCTTGCCCAGCTCGACGCCCCACTGGTCGAAGGAGTCGATGTTCCAGATCGCGCCCTGGACGAAGACCTTGTGCTCGTACAGCGCGATGAGCTGGCCCAGCACGGACGGCGTGAGCCGGTCGGCGAGGATCGTCGTCGTCGGGTGGTTGCCCCGGAACGTCTTGTGCGCCACCAACTCGTCCGGGACGCCCTCCGCGCGGACCTCTTCGGGCGTCTTGCCGAAGGCCAGGGCCTGCGTCTGCGCGAAGAAGTTGGCCATCAGCAGGTCGTGCTGGGCGACCAGGCCGGGCAGCAGGTCCTCGACGGGCCGCGCGAAGCCGATGAAGTCGGCCGGGATGACCTTGGTGCCCTGGTGGATCAACTGGTAGTAGGCGTGCTGCCCGTTGGTGCCGGGGGTGCCCCAGACGACCGGGCCGGTCTGCCAGTCGACGGGGTGGCCGTCGCGGTCCACGGACTTGCCGTTGGACTCCATGTCCAGCTGCTGGAGGTACGCGGTGAACTTGGACAGGTAGTGGCTGTAGGGCAGCACGGCGTGCGACTGGGCGTCGAAGAACGCGCCGTACCAGACGCCCAGCAGGCCCAGCAGCAGCGGGGCGTTCTCCTCGGCGGGGGCGGTGCGGAAGTGCTCGTCGACGAGGTGGAAGCCGTCGAGCATCTCGCGGAACCGGTCCGGGCCGATGGCGATCATCAGCGAGAGGCCGATGGCGGAGTCGTACGAGTAGCGGCCGCCGACCCAGTCCCAGAACTCGAACATGTTGGCCGTGTCGATGCCGAAGTCCGCGACCTTCCCGGCGTTGGTGGAGAGCGCCACGAAGTGCTTGGCGACGGCCTCCTGACCGGCCCTCAGCTCCGTCAGCAGCCAGTCGCGGGCGGAGGTGGCGTTGGTGATCGTCTCGATCGTGGTGAAGGTCTTCGAGGCGATGACGAACAGCGTCTCGGCCGGGTCCAGGTCGCGCACGGCCTCGTGCAGGTCCGCGCCGTCCACGTTGGAGACGAAGCGGAAGGTCAGCGAGCGGTCCGTGAAGGAGCGCAGCACCTCGTACGCCATGGCGGGGCCCAGGTCGGAGCCGCCGATGCCGATGTTGACGACGTTCTTGATCGGCCTGCCGGTGTGGCCGGTCCACTCCCCCGACCTGATCCGGTCCGAGAAGGCCGCCATCCTGTCGAGCACCGCGTGCACCGCGGGCACCACGTTCTCGCCGTCGACCTCGATCACGGCGTCGCGCGGGGCGCGGAGCGCGGTGTGCAGGACGGCACGGTCCTCGGTGGTGTTGATCTTCTCGCCGCGGAACATGGCGTCGCGCAGCCCGGCGACGTCGGTGGCGGCGGCCAGCTCGCGCAGCAGCGCCAGCGTCTCGTCGGTGACCAGGTGCTTGGAGTAGTCGAGGCGCAGATCGCCGACCCGCAGGGTGTACCCGGTGCCGCGCTCCGGGTCGTCCGCGAACAGTTCGCGCAGATGGATCGATCCGAGCTGCTCACGGTGCTTGCCCAGCGCCGCCCATTCCGGCGTCTGGTTGAGCCTGGTACGGCTAGTTGCGTTCATCCCGGACATCAGCCCACTTCTCTCGTAACCGCAGTTCCCCGCTGCCCCTCCAACCTAATTGATCAGGCGGCCGGACGTGGCAACGGAGCGCTGCGCCACGGCACAAGCGCTCCGGCCGGGCACCAGGAAGGTGTCCGGCCGGTGGAGGTGGCTAGTGCCGTGACCGGCAATGTTTGCCCCGTGAGGAGCGTTGTCCAGTGCGTGCGATCGCAAGGCGGCCGGAAGTCCTTGTAGCGGAGCTACCAGGGCTTTTGGCCAACGCGGCGAGCGTGCGTGCTGGGCGGCGCGACGGGGCAAAGCTTGCCGGGAGGGGCACTAGATCTCGCCGCGGAGCTTCGCGAGGGCCTCGGCGAGGATGGCTTCGCCGTCCGCGTCGCTGCGCCGCTCACGTACGTACGCGAGGTGCGTCTTGTACGGTTCGGTGCGCGGCGGGTCCGGCGGGCTCTCCGGGTCCTGGCCGGCCGGGAATCCGCAGCGCGGGCAGTCCCAGGTGTCCGGCACCTGCGCGTCGTGGGCGAAGCTGGGCTGCGTCTCGTGCCCGTTCGAGCACCAGAAGGAGATGCGGAGCCGTGGCGCGGACTCGCCGCGCTCGGCCTCCCCCATCGGCCCCGCTCCGACCCGGCTTCCCCGGATCGCGTTGCCACTTGCCACGGTCGTAACTCCCTGCGTGATGGTGCTCGAGGATGCCCCAGTCTACGTAAGGCCCAACGCGCGTCCAGTGAAAGGAGTTACACCCTCACCGGGAATCGCGTACGCCGGGTCAGTCCAGCTTGATGAGCAGACCGAGCACCACGATGCACACGAACCAGCCAAGGCCGACCACGACCGTGATGCGGTCGAGGTTGCGCTCGGCGACCGAGGAACCGCCGACGGAGGACTGCATGCCGCCACCGAACATGTCGGAGAGGCCGCCTCCCTTGCCCTTGTGCATCAGCACCAGCAGCATCAGCAGGAGGCTGAAGACGATCAGGGCGATCTCGAACCCCAAAACCACGGCTGGTCCCTACTTTCCGGAAATCTGACTGCTTAGGCGAACCACGGGGGCCGGAAGGTCGCCCTCCTCGGCCCCCGCAAGGGTACGACGGATCGGCGCTACCGCATACTCACTGGTCGCGGAAGCGGACGATCTTGACGAACTCGTCGGCGTCCAGCGCCGCGCCGCCGATCAGGGCGCCGTCGACGTCGGGCTGGGCCATGATCGCGGCCACGTTGCCGGACTTCACCGAGCCGCCGTACTGGATGCGGACCGCGTCGGCCAGCTCCTGCGAGTACAGCTCGGCCAGGCGGGCGCGGATGGCACCGCAGACCTCCTGGGCGTCCTCGGGGGTGGCGACCTCGCCGGTGCCGATGGCCCAGACGGGCTCGTAGGCGACCACGATGGACGCGGCCTGCTCGGCCGGGACGTCCTTGAGGGCGCCGTCGAGCTGCGCGAGGGTGTGCGCGACCTGGTCGCCGGCCTTGCGGACGTCCAGGCCCTCGCCGACGCACAGGATCGGGGTCAGGCCGTGCTTGTAGGCGGCCTTCACCTTGGCGTTGCAGATCTCGTCGGTCTCGCCGTGGTACTGGCGGCGCTCGCTGTGGCCGATGGCGACGAAGGTGCACTTCAGCTTGGCGAGCATCGGGCCGGAGATCTCACCGGTGTACGCGCCGGAGTCGTGCGCCGAGATGTCCTGGGCGCCGTACTTGATCTTCAGCTTGTCGCCGTCGACCAGCGTCTGCACGGAGCGCAGGTCGGTGAAGGGCGGCAGGACGGCGACCTCGACGGCGTCGTAGTCCTTGTCGGCCAGGGCGAAGGCGAGCTTCTGGACGTGGGCGATGGCCTCGAGGTGGTTGAGGTTCATCTTCCAGTTGCCCGCCATCAGCGGGGTGCGAGTGGTCATGAAAGGTCAGTCCTCCAGAGCGGCGAGGCCGGGAAGCGTCTTGCCCTCGAGGTATTCGAGGCTGGCACCGCCACCGGTCGAGATGTGTCCGAACGCGTTCTCGTCGAAGCCCAGGATGCGGACCGCGGCGGCGGAGTCGCCACCGCCGACCACGCTGAAGCCCGAGGAGTCGACGAGGGCCTGGGCGACGGCCCGGGTTCCCTCGGCGAAGTCGGGGTGCTCGAAGACGCCCATCGGGCCGTTCCAGAAGACGGTGGCCGCGTCGGCGAGCTTCGATGCGTAGAGCTTGTTGGTCTCCGGGCCGTTGTCCAGGCCCATCTGCCCGGCCGGCATGGCGTCGGCGGGGACGGTGTCCGGGTGCGCCGGGGCCTTGGTCTTGAGGTCCGGGAAGGCGGGCGCGACGACGACGTCGACGGGGAGCACGAACTCCACGCCCTTCTCCTTCGCGCGCCGCAGGTACTCCTGGACCGCCGGGATCTGGTCCTCCTGGAGCAGCGAGCTGCCGACCTCGTGGCCCTGGGCCTTGAGGAAGGTGTACGCCATGCCGCCGCCGATCAGGATGCGGTCGGCGCGCTCCAGCAGGTGGTCGATGACGCCGAGCTTGTCGGAGACCTTGGCGCCGCCGAGGACCACCGCGTAGGGGCGCTGGACGTCGTCGGTGAGCTTCTTGAGGACGCCGACCTCGGTGGCGATCAGGTCGCCCGCGGCGTGCGGGAGGCGGGCCGGGAGGTCGAACACCGAGGCGTGCTTGCGGTGGACGGCGCCGAAGCCGTCGCCCACGTAGAGGTCGGCCAGCTCGGCCAGCTGGTCGGCGAACGCGCCGCGCTCGGCGTCGTCCTTGGAGGTCTCGCCGGGGTTGAAGCGGAGGTTCTCGATGACGGCGACCCGGCCGTCGGTGAGCGCGGCGACGGTGGCGCGGGCGGAATCGCCGACCGTGTCGGTCGCGAACGCGACGTCGGTGCCGAGGAGTTCACCGAGCCGGGTGGCGGCGGGGGCCAGCGAGAACGCCGGGTCCGGGGCGCCCTTGGGGCGGCCCAGGTGCGAGGCGACGACGACCCGCGCGCCGGCCGCGGCCAGCTTGCGGACGGTCGGGGCGACGGCGCGGATGCGGCCGTCGTCGGTGATGGTGGTGCCGCTGAGCGGCACGTTGAGGTCGGCGCGGACGAATACCCGCTTGCCGGCGACCCCTTCGGCGAGAAGTTCGTCGATCGTCTTCATCTGTCTGGACTCCTTGGAGGGCGAGGGAGCATGCGAGGGGGCTCGAACAGCGCAGCGTCGCGCTGTTCGAGCCCCGTGCTCACATCGAGATGCCTGCCGGTGCGGCGGTGCTCAGAGCTGGCCGCCGACGAAGACGGTGAGGTCGACGAGACGGTTGGAGTAGCCCCACTCGTTGTCGTACCAGCCGAGGATCTTCACCGTGTTCCCCTCCTGGACCATGGTCAGGGAGGAGTCGAAGGTGCAGGACGCCGGGTCGCTGACGATGTCCGAGGACACGATCGGGTCCTCGGTGTAGTACAGGATGCCCTTGAGGGCGCCGTCGTCGGCGGCCTTCTTGAACGCGGCGTTGACCTCGTCCTTGGTGACCTCGCGCTCCAGGGTCACGACCAGGTCGGTGGCCGAGCCGGTCGGGACCGGGACGCGCATCGCGATGCCGTCGAGCTTGCCCTTGAGCTGGGGCAGGACCAGGGCGGTGGCCTTGGCGGCACCGGTCGTGGTCGGGATGATGTTCTCGGCGGCGGCGCGGGCGCGGCGCAGGTCCGAGTGCGGGAAGTCCAGGATGCGCTGGTCGTTGGTGTACGCGTGGACCGTCGTCATGAGGCCCTTGACGATGCCGAAGTTCTCGTCGAGGACCTTGGCCATCGGGGCGACGCAGTTGGTCGTGCAGGACGCGTTGGAGATGACGTGGTGGTTGGCCGCGTCGTACTTGTCCTGGTTGACGCCCATCACGATGGTGATGTCCTCGTCCTTGGCCGGGGCCGAGATGAGGACCTTCTTCGCGCCACCGGCGATGTGCTTCTCGGCGTCGGCCTTCTTCGTGAAGATGCCGGTCGACTCGATGACGATGTCGACGCCCAGGTCACCCCAGGGGATGTCGGCCGGGTTGCGCTCGGAGAGCACCTTGATGGTGTGGCCGTCGACGGTGATGGTGTCGGCGGTGTGGCTGACCTCTGCCTTCAGACGACCCAGGATGGTGTCGTACTTCAGCAGGTGGGCCGTGGTCGCGGTGTCACCCAGGTCGTTGACAGCCACGATCTCGATGTCCGCACCCTGCTCGAGCAGCGCGCGGAAGTAGTTGCGACCGATGCGGCCAAAGCCGTTGATGCCTACGCGGATCGTCACGAACCGATCTCCTCGTTAGGTACGCCGGTTTTCGACGCCGGCGAGTTGTATGGGATGTCCCCGACCGCCTACGACCCTACCTCTCCGGAGCCGCCGGGGTGACATCGAGCGGGGCCGTAAGAACGCGGAAAGCCCGTACTCCCCGGTAGGAGTACGGGCCTCCGGCCGCCCTCCGCCGCTTCCTGCGGCGATTACGCAGCGTCAACGCCCGCGGGCCGGCGGGCCGTTCCCCTCGCGGGGGGCGAATCCGCGGCTCGGCTCAGCCGACCAGGCCGTCCGCCAGCTCTTCGCTGAGAGTGGATTCCGTGCCGGGGATGCCGAGGTCCTGGGCCCGCTTGTCGGCCATCGCCAGGAGCCGGCGGATGCGGCCCGCGACGGCGTCCTTGGTCAGCGGCGGGTCGGCGAGGGCGCCCAGCTCCTCCAGCGACGCCTGCTTGTGCTCCATGCGCAGCCGGCCGGCCGCCGCCAGGTGCTCCGGGACCTCCTCGCCCAGGATCTCCAGCGCCCGGCCCACCCGGGCGCCCGCGGCGACGGCGGCGCGGGCGGAGCGGCGCAGGTTGGCGTCGTCGAAGTTGGCGAGGCGGTTGGCCGTGGCCCGGACCTCGCGGCGCATCCGGCGCTCCTCCCAGGCCAGCACCGACTCATGGGCGCCGAGCCGGGTGAGCAGGGCGCCGATCGCGTCCCCGTCGCGGACGACGACCCGGTCCACCCCGCGCACCTCGCGCGCCTTGGCGGCGATGGAGAGCCGGCGGGCGGCGCCAACCAGGGCGAGCGCGGCCTCCGGTCCGGGGCAGGTCACCTCCAGGGAGGAGGAGCGGCCGGGCTCGGTGAGCGAGCCGTGCGCCAGGAAGGCGCCGCGCCAGGCGGCCTCGGCGTCGCAGGTGGCCCCCGAGACCACCTGCGGGGGGAGGCCGCGGATGGGCCGGCCCCGGCCGTCGACCAGGCCCGTCTGGCGCGCCAGCTGGTCGCCGCCCGCCACCACCCGTACGACGTAGCGCGAGCCGCGCCGCAGCCCGCCGGGGGCCATCACGATCAGCTCCGAGCTGTGCCCGAAGATCTCCAGGATGTCCCGCTTGAGCCGGCGGGCCGCCATCGCGGTGTCCAGCTCCGCCTCGATCACGATCCGGCCGCTCACCAGGTGAAGGCCACCGGCGAACCGAAGAATCGCCGAGACCTCAGCCTTCCTGCAGCAGGTCCGGGTCACGGGAAGCCGAGAGATTTCGTCCTTCACCGCGGGCGTCATCGCCATGGGCCGATCCTTCCATGCATCCGAAAAATACGGTCGTACGCGGCGGCCAACAGCTCCGGATCATGGATCGGAACGCCGTCGGGTGAGGCCACGGGCGCCAGCTCGACCGCCGCGCCGAGCCGCTTGGCTGCGTCGGCGAGGGACTCGCGGTCGGGCACGGCGGCCTGGTCGGCCAGCACCACGTCCAGGGCGAGTTTAGGGGCGTGTCGTCCCAAAACCTCCAAATGACGCTGCGGTGAGAAGCCATCTGTTTCGCCGGGCTGCGGTGCGAGATTCAGCGAGAGGACCTTGCGGGCCTGGGTCTCGACCAACGCGTCCAGCAGTTCGGGGACGAGCAGGTGCGGGATGACCGAGGAGAACCAGGAGCCGGGGCCGAGGACCACCCAGTCCGCGTCCCGTACGGCGGCGACCGCCTCGGGGACGGCCGGCGGGTCGGCCGGGACCACGTGCACCGACTGCACCTCGCCCGGGGTGAGGGCGACGGTGGCCTGGCCGCGCACCGTGTCCACGTCGTCCGGGCGGTCCGGGTCGTGGCCCTTGACAAGGGCCTGGAGCTCCAGCGGCACGGCGGACATGGGCAGCACCCGGCCGTGCGCGCCGAGGAGCTTGCCGACGAGGTCCAGGGCCTGGACGTGGTCGCCGAGCTGCTCCCACAGGGCGACGATCAGCAGATTGCCGACCGCGTGCTCGTGGAGGTCGCCCTTGGACTGGAAGCGGTGCTGGATGACCCGGGCCCAGGTCTGGCCCCATTCGTCGTCGCCGCACAGGGCGGCGAGCGCCTTGCGCAGGTCGCCGGGCGGCAGCACGCCCAGCTCCTCGCGGAGCCGGCCGCTGGAGCCGCCGTCGTCGGCGACGGTGACCACGGCGGTCAGGTCGCCGGTGATCCGCCGCAGCGCGGTGAGCGAGGCGGACAGGCCCATGCCGCCGCCGAGGGCGACGACCTTGGGCTGGGCGCCCCGCTTGCGGCCGAGCGGCGAGGGGACTCCCCTGCGCAGCCGGCGCAGACGCATGTTGCGACTGGTCACTCGCGCCCCATGTCCCTGTGTACGAGCACGGTCTCGATCCCCTCCGTGGCGAGCCGGGCGGCCAGCTTCTCGGACATGGCCACCGAGCGGTGCTTGCCGCCCGTGCAGCCCACGGCGATGGTCACATAGCGCTTGCCCTCGCGGCGGTAGCCGGCGGCGACGAGCTGGAGCAGCTCCGTGTACTGGTTGAGGAACTCCTTGGCGCCCGGCTGGTCGAAGACGTACGAGGAGACCTCCTCGTTGAGCCCGGTGAAGGGGCGCAGCTCCGGCACCCAGTGCGGGTTGGGCAGGAAGCGGCAGTCGACCACCAGGTCGGCGTCGACGGGCAGACCGTACTTGAAGCCGAACGACATCACCGTGGCGCGCAGCTCGGGCTCCTCGTCGCCGGCGAACTGGGCGTCCATCTTGGCGCGCAGTTCGTGGACGTTGAGGCTGGAGGTGTCGATGACCAGGTCGGCGTCGCCGCGCAGCTCGCGCAGCAGGTCGCGCTCGGCGGCGATGCCGTCCACGATGCGGCCGTCGCCCTGGAGGGGGTGCGGGCGGCGGACCGACTCGAAGCGGCGGACCAGGGCGTCGTCGGAGGACTCCAGGAAGACCACCCGGCGGGTGACGCCCTTGGCCTCCAGGTCGGCGAGGGACTCGCGCAGGTTGTCGAAGAAGCGGCGGCCGCGTACGTCGACGACGACGGCGATCCGGGCCACGTTGCCCTGGGAGCGGGCGCCGAGCTCCACCATGGTGGGGATCAGCGCGGGCGGCAGGTTGTCGACGACGAACCAGCCGAGGTCCTCCAGACACTTGGCGGCGGTGCTCCGCCCGGCTCCGGACATGCCGGAGATGATCACCAGCTCGGGGATGGCCGCGGCCGTGTCGCCCGTCTCGGTCTGGGTGCCCGTACTCACGTGTGCTGCTCCGTCTGCTCGGTTCGTGCGGTCGTGCCCGTGTTCATGTGCGTGGTCGGTCATGTCGTCGTGCCCCCGTCGTCCTCTTCCATGATCTCTCCTGTGGCCGTGTTCACGGCGGGTGCGGCCGGGGCGGCCGCAGCCAGGGCGACGGCCACGGATTCCGCGGTCCTGCGGCCTATGCCGGGGACCTCGCAGATGTCGTCGATTGTCGCCTGCCGCAGCTTCTTGACGGAGCCGAAATGCTTGATGAGGGCCTGTTTCCGGGTCTCTCCCAGGCCGGGGACGGCGTCCAGCGGGCTGGAGCGGATGCGCTTGGCCCGCTTGGCGCGCTGGTAGGTGATGGCGAAGCGGTGGGCCTCGTCGCGGATGCGCTGGAGGAGGTAGAGGCCCTCGCTGGAGCGGGGCAGGACCACCGGGTCGTCGTCATCGGGCAGCCAGACCTCCTCCAGGCGCTTGGCGAGGCCGCAGACGGCGATGTCGTCGATGCCCAGCTCGTCCAGGGCCCGCTTGGCCGCGGCGACCTGCGGCTGCCCGCCGTCCACGACGAGGAGCTGCGGCGGGTACGCGAAGCGCTTGGGGCGTCCGTCGTCCTCGCGGGACCCGTCGGCGGCCGGGGCGCTCCCGTCCGCGCCGTCCGGGGCCGGTACGGGGCCGGTGGGGGCCGGGCCCTCGGCGGCGGCCTCCTCCCACTCCCCCGTGCGCTCCTTCTCCTGGAGGTAGCGGCGGAAGCGGCGGCTGATCACCTCGTGCATCGAGCGGACGTCGTCCTGGCCCTCGAAGCCCTTGATCTGGAAGCGGCGGTACTCCCCCTTGCGGGCGAGGCCGTCCTCGAAGACGACCATGGAGGCCACGACGTCGTCGCCCTGGAGGTGGGAGATGTCGTAGCACTCGATGCGCAGCGGGGCGGTGTCCAGGTCCAGGGCCCCGGCGATCTCCTCCAGGGCCCGCGAGCGGGTGGTGAGGTCGGAGGCGCGCTTGGTCTTGTGGAGTCCGAGGGCCTGCTGGGCGTTGCGCTGGACGGTGACCATCAGGTCCTTCTTGTCGCCGCGCTGCGGGACGCGCAGGCTGACCTGGGAGCCGCGCCGGCCGGCGAGCCACTGGGAGACCGCCGCCGGGTCCTCGGGAAGGGCCGGGACCAGGACCTCCTTGGGGACGGCGTCGCCGCTCTCCTCGCCGTACAGCTGCTGGAGGGCGTGTTCCACGAGGCCGGAGGTGTCCACGTTCTCCACCTTGTCGGTGACCCAGCCGCGCTGGCCGCGCACCCGGCCGCCCCGGACGTGGAAGATCTGGACGGCGGCCTCCAGCTCGTCCTCGGCGACCGCGATCAGGTCGGCGTCGGTGGCGTCGGCGAGGACGACGGCGCTCTTCTCCATGGCGCGCTTGAGCGCCTCGACGTCGTCGCGGAGCCGGGCGGCCCGTTCGTACTCCATCTCCTCGGCCGCCGCCATCATGTCCTTCTCCAGGCGGCGGATGTAGGTGCCGGTGCGGCCGGCCATGAAGTCGCAGAAGTCGTCGGCCAGTTCGCGGTGCTCCTCGGGGGTGACGCGGCCGACGCAGGGGGCCGCGCACTTGCCGATGTAGCCGAGGAGGCAGGGCCGGCCGGTGCGGGCGGCGTTCTTGAAGACGCCGGCGGAGCAGGTGCGGACGGGGAAGACGCGGAGCATCAGGTCGACCGTCTCGCGGATCGCCCAGGCGTGCCCGTAGGGGCCGAAGTAGCGCACGCCCTTCTTCTTGGCGCCGCGCATCACCTGGACGCGGGGGAACTCCTCGTTCAGCGTGACCGCCAGGTAGGGGTAGCTCTTGTCGTCCCGGTACTTGACGTTGAACCGGGGGTCGTACTCCTTGATCCAGGAGTACTCCAGCTGGAGCGCCTCGACCTCGGTGGCGACGACGGTCCATTCCACGGAGGCGGCCGTGGTCACCATCGTGCGGGTGCGCGGGTGGAGGCCGGAGAGGTCCTGGAAGTAGTTGGCCAGGCGCTGGCGCAGGCTCTTGGCCTTCCCGACGTAGATCACCCGGCGGTGTTCGTCGCGGAATTTGTAGACCCCCGGGGAGTCGGGGATCTGTCCCGGCTTGGGGCGGTAGCTGGAGGGGTCTGCCATGCCCACCACCCTACTTGCGGGCGGTGACAGTACGGGGTGGGCGCGGTCGGCCGCGCTCCGGGGCGGGGATCGCCCGTCCCGGAGCGCGGGGTCAGGGGCGGGGCGGGGTCACCCCGTCCGGCGGCGGCCGCGCAGCCGCAGGGCCGTGGCGCCGCACAGGGCGAGTACGGCGAGGGCTCCCCCGGCGGCCGCGGTGGACCCGGCGGTCAGCGCGGTGTCCGCGGTGCTCGCGGTGTCCGCGATGGCCCGGCCGGACCGCTCCCGCTCGGCGGGCTTCGGGGCGGCGGGTCCGTATCCGCCGGCCTCGCCCTTGCGGGCGTAGGCGGAGCCGGGCAGCTTGTCGGCGTAGGCGGCGTGGACCCGGCTGCGGTAGGCGGACAGGGTGGTGCCCTTCTTGCCGACGGCCCGGACGGCGTCCTGGTCGAGCGGGAGGACCCGGTTGCCCTTCTGCACGTACCAGGCGTTGATCTGCGGTTCGTGGAAGACGATGCCGCCGGGCAGTTTGCGGGCGCCGGCGGCGGCGTAGCGTGCCTCGTCGTCGCCGGTGGCGATGTTCACCACCTGCCAGTCGCCGTCCGCGCCCGGCTCGGGCAGCGTCCACAGGGACGCCTTCTGCCCGTCCGAGGACACGGCCGTGCTGGCCAGGTATTCCAGGGAGGCGACGGGGGCGCCCGGCTCTCCCGCGACGAACCGCGCGGACAGGGTGCGTACGGGGACGGCTGCGCCCGTGATACGGGGTGCGGCGGCCTCCGCCCTGACGGCGCCCTCGCGGGCGAAGAACCGGGACAGGGTGTCCAGGGTCGTCGCGTCGGTGGCCGCCTCGTGGGCGGCGGCCAGGGCGGCGGGGCCGGCCGAGGGTCCGTCGGCGGCAGCGGCCTGCGGGGCGGAGGTGAGGAGGGCCGCGCCGGCCAGCACTCCGGCGGCGGCGAGGGCCGCGGCGGCGCTGCGGACGGGGGTGCGGGCGGGGGTACGGGTGGAGGAGGTCATGCCGTCACGCCCCGATCCGGTAGAGCGAGTGGGTCCAGGAGAACTGGGCGTTGTTCACGTACCAGGCGTGCGAGGCCCAGTTGTAGCGGTTGCTGGAGGGCCAGGGGTCGCCCCAGTAGACGAGGCTGTTGGCGTCGTCGTAGCCGTACAGGACGTGCATGTGGCCGCCGCCGGAGGACCACTGGATGCGGGTCTCCACCGGGCGGCCGTTGGCTATCTCGGACTGCACGGTCGAGTAGCGCAGCCAGCCGTTGACGTACGAGCCGGGGTAGATGCCGGCCCAGTACAGGCCGTTCTGGACGTCGCCGAGGGTGGCCTGCGAGTTGGGGCACTCGTAGCCCTGGGCTCGGCCGAAGGCGGCGTTGCAGAACTGGTTCTGGCTGTAGTTGCGGCCGTACCAGGTGGCGATGGTGTTGCCGGAGGCGGCCCAGCACCAGTTGGACTTCTGCTGCGCCTGCATCGTGATGTTGAGCCGCCGGGTGGAGGCGAGGGCGGCGGTGGTGGTGAGTTCCGGGGCCGCGGGGGCGGCGGCGGTGTGGCCCTGGACCACTGCGGTGGCGGTGCGGGGCTGGTCGGCGGCGGTGGCGGTCGCCGTGGGTGCGGTGAGCAGCGCGGCGGCGAGCGCGGCCGTCACCGACCACCGGACCGACCGGTTTCTCGGGTGACGCATGGCGTTCCTCCCAGAGCGGGGGGTGGGGGTTCGAAGGAGCGCGTCCGGACGCTGTGAAGGAGCATCAACCGTTGTCGGGGACGGGTCAACACGCTTGAATGCGGGTGAACACCGCGGTGTGAACGCCAGGGGCCCCGGTGTGAACGCGCGCCCCCGACCACCTGCGGACCGGCACCCGCCGCCGGGCCCCGTGCCCGGACGGCGTGAACGTTCACCTGGAGGACCCATGCGGCACACCGAGGCCGAACTGGCGCAGGTGCTGCACACCGGACCGTTCCATCTGGCGCTGCGCACCGCGCTGTCGGTGCGCGGACTGCCGCTCCAGCGGGTCCGGCATCATCTGGCGCATCGGGGGATCACCGTCGGCGTGACCAGCCTGAGCTACTGGCAGCAGGGTGCCCGGCGTCCGCAGCGCCCGGAGTCGCTGCGGGCCGTGAAGGCCCTGGAGGAGGTCCTGGGGCTGCCGGTGAACTCACTGCTCGGGCTGCTGGACACCGGGGAGGCCCGCCCGGACTCCGACCGGCCGCCGGCCCGTTCGTACCGCTCCCTGGTGGAGGCGTCCGGGGCGGTGGAGCGGCTGCTGACGGCGATGGAGTCGCCGGCCGACGGCGGGCTGCACACGGTGGGCCACCAGGAGCGGGTGCGGATCGGGCCGGGGCGCCGGATGCTGCTCCGCGACTCCCAGCACGTGGTGCGCGCGCACCGGGACGGCGTGGACCGCTATCTCGCGGTGTACGTGGGCGATCCCGGCTGCGATCCGGCGCGGGTCGTGGTGCACGCGCGGGAGAACTGCCGCACGGGCCGGGTCCGCTGGGACCGGGAGACGGGGGTGCTGGTCGCGGAGCTGCTGTTCGACACCCGGCTGCGGGCGGGCGAGACGTATCTGCTCGGCTACGGCTTCGAGGACGGCACGGGCGGCCCCTGCGGCGAGTACATGCGCGGCTTCACCTTCGGGGGCGGGCAGTACGTGCTCCAGGTCGGGTTCGACGAGGAGGCGCTGCCGGTGCGGTGCCGCAGCTTCGCCCAGGCGTCGGCGGGCGCGCCCCGCGCCGCGCGGGCCGACCTCACGCTGACCGGCCGGCACCGGACCGTGCATCTGGTGGAGCCGGGGGTGCGGCCGGGGGTGGTGGGGATCGACTGGGACTGGGACTAGGGGGTGTCTGACAAATCCCCTACGGCCGGGTCACGCCTTGGGGCCGGCGATCAGCTTTCCGCCCTCGACGCGGACCGGGACGGACGGCAGCGGCACGGTCGCCGGGCCCTGCGTGGCCTTGCCGGTCGTGGTGTCGAAGAGGCTGCCGTGGCAGGGGCAGTGGCCCTCGTTCTTCTCGACCCGGTCGAGCAGGCAGCCGGCGTGGGTGCACTGGGCGCTGAACGCCTTGAACTCGCCCTTGGCCGGGCAGCTGACGATCACGCGCTGCTCGCGGTAGAGCTTGGACTGGCCGACCGGGATCTCGTCGGGCGCGCCGAGTTCGACGGGGGCGGTGGGGGTCGGCGTCTGGGCGTGGCCGAGCTTGGAGTCGGTCGAGCAGGCGGCGGCTCCCAGCCCGGCGACGCCCGCGAGAGCGGCGCCCTTCAGCACGGTACGGCGGGCGGCGGGCTGGCCGGACATGCGGTCTCCACGGGTCGAGGCGTCAGGGGGCAGAGCTCAATGCCGTGCCGGGGCTGCCCGGGGGCGGCGGCGGCATCGGTGACGTAACCGACGATACCGGCGGAGACGGACGGCTCCGCGCGCGGGCCGGTCCGGCCGGGTCGTGGCTGGTCAGTGGCGGGAACGCGGCGGGGCGGCGGCCCTCGTGGGTGCCGCCCCGCCGCTCGCGTCCGGGTGTCAGCCCTTGCGGGCGCGGGCCGTCTTCTTGGCGGCGGTCTTCTTCGCCGCCGGTGCCTTGGCCGTCGCCGTCCTGGCGGCCGGGGCCTTGGCGGCGGCCGTCTTCTTGGCGGTCTTCCGGCCGGCGGACCTGCGGGCGGCCGGCACGGCGGCCTCGCCGATCCGGTCGGCGTCCAGGATGTCCTGGAGGAACTTCCCGGTGTGGCTGGCGGGGACGCCGGCCACGTACTCGGGGGTGCCCTCGGCGACGACCGTGCCGCCGCCGCTGCCGCCCTCGGGGCCCATGTCCACGACCCAGTCGGCGGTCTTGATGACGTCCAGGTTGTGCTCGATGACGATCACCGAGTTCCCCTTGTCGACCAGGCCGGACAGCACCTTGATCAGCTTGGAGATGTCCTCGAAGTGCAGACCGGTGGTCGGCTCGTCCAGGACGTAGACCGTGCGGCCGGTGGAGCGCTTCTGCAGCTCGCTGGCGAGCTTGACCCGCTGGGCCTCGCCGCCGGAGAGCGTCGGCGCGGACTGGCCGAGCCGCACATAGCCGAGACCGACCTCGTTGAGCGTGCGCAGATGGCGCGCGATGGTGGGCACGGCCTCGAAGAACTCCAGGCCCTCCTCGATCGGCATGTCCAGCACCTCGGCGATGGACTTGCCCTTGTAATGGACCTCCAGCGTCTCCCGGTTGTAGCGCGCGCCGTGGCAGACCTCGCACGGGACGTACACGTCGGGCAGGAAGTTCATCTCGATCTTGATGGTGCCGTCGCCGGAGCAGTTCTCGCAGCGGCCGCCCTTGACGTTGAAGGAGAACCGGCCCGGCAGATAGCCGCGGACCTTGGCCTCCATCGTCTCGGCGAACAGCTTGCGGACGTGGTCGAAGACGCCGGTGTACGTGGCCGGGTTGGACCGGGGCGTACGGCCGATGGGCGACTGGTCGACGTGCACCACCTTGTCGACGAGGTCGTCCCCGTCGACCCGGGTGTGCCGGCCGGGCACCGACTTGGCGCCGTTCAGCTCGCGGGCGAGGTGGGTGTAGAGGATGTCGTTGACCAGCGTGGACTTACCGGAGCCGGAGACACCGGTGACCGCGGTGAGCACGCCGAGCGGGAAGGACACGTCGATGTCCCGGAGGTTGTTCTCGCGGGCGCCGTGCACCGTGAGCAGCCGCTCGGGGTCCACGGGGCGCCGGATGTCGGGGACGGGGATCGACCTCTTGCCGGTGAGGTACTGGCCGGTGACCGACTTCTCGTTGGCCAGCAGTTCCTTCAGCGAGCCGGAGTGGACCACCTTGCCGCCGTGCTCACCGGCGCCGGGGCCGATGTCCACGACCCAGTCGGCGACCTTGATGGTGTCCTCGTCGTGCTCGACGACGATGAGCGTGTTGCCCATGTCGCGGAGGCGGACCAGGGTCTCGATCAGCCGGTGGTTGTCGCGCTGGTGCAGCCCGATGGAGGGCTCGTCCAGCACGTAGAGCACGCCGACGAGTCCGGAGCCGATCTGGGTGGCGAGCCGGATGCGCTGGGCCTCGCCGCCGGACAGGGTGCCGGCGGCGCGGTTCAGCGAGAGGTAGTCCAGGCCGACGTCGACCAGGAACCTCAGCCGCTCGTTGACCTCCTTGAGCACCCGCTCGGCGATCTTCTTGTCGCGGGCGTTCAGCGTCAGCCGGCCCAGGAACTCGGCGCAGTCGCTGATGGACATCGCGGAGACCTCGGCGATGGACCTGTCCATCACCGTGACCGCGAGGACGATCGGCTTGAGCCGGGTGCCCTCGCAGGTGGGGCAGGGGACCTCGCGCATGTACCCCTCGAAGCGCTCCCGGCTGGAGTCGCTCTCGGCCTCGGAGTGGCGCCGCTTGACGAACTGGACGGCGCCTTCGAAGGACGGGGTGGTGTAGGCGCGCTCGCGCCCGTACCGGTTGCGGTAGCGGACCTCGGTCTGGATCTTGTGGCCGTGCAGCAGGGCCTTCCTGGCGCGCTGCGGCAGCCCCGCCCAGGGGATGTCGGTACGGAAGCCGAGGGCTTCGGCCAGGGCATTGATCTGGCGGCCGAAGTACTCCTTGGTGTGGCCGTGGGACCAGGGGTGGATCGCGCCCTCGTCGAGCGACTTCTCCTCGTCCGGGACGATCAGTTCCGGGTCGACCTCCATGCGCGTACCGATGCCGGTGCAGTCGGGGCAGGCGCCGAACGGGGAGTTGAAGGAGAAGGAGCGTGGCTCCAGCTCCTCGAAGGAGAGGTCGTCGTACGGGCAGTAGAGGTGCTCGGAGTACATCCGCTCGCGCTCGGGGTCGTCCTCGGGGAGGTCGACGAAGTCGAGCACGACCATGCCGCCGGAGAGGCCCAGCGCGGTCTCGACGGAGTCGGTGAGCCGGCGCTTGGCGCTGTCCTTCACGGTGAGGCGGTCGACGACCACCTCGATGGTGTGCTTCTCCTGCTTCTTGAGCGCGGGCGGCTCGGAGAGCTGGATGGTCGCGCCGTCCACCCGGGCGCGGCTGTAGCCCTTGGTCTGGAGGTCCGAGAAGAGGTCGACGAACTCGCCCTTGCGCTCGCGCACCAGCGGCGAGAGCACCTGGAAGCGGCTGCCCTCGGGCAGGCCCAGGACCTTGTCCACGATGGCCTGCGGCGACTGGCGCGAGATCGGGCGGCGGCACTCGGGGCAGTGCGGCTTGCCGATCCGGGCGAAGAGCAGCCGGAGGTAGTCGTAGACCTCCGTGATGGTGCCGACCGTCGAGCGCGGGTTGCGCGAGGTCGATTTCTGGTCGATGGAGACGGCGGGCGACAGGCCCTCGATGAAGTCGACGTCCGGCTTGTCCATCTGGCCGAGGAACTGCCGCGCGTACGAGGAGAGGGACTCCACGTAGCGGCGCTGGCCCTCGGCGAAGATCGTGTCGAACGCGAGCGACGACTTGCCCGACCCGGAGAGCCCGGTGAAGACGATGAGGGAGTCGCGGGGAAGGTCGAGCGAGACGTTCTTGAGGTTGTGCTCGCGAGCGCCACGGACGATGAGACGGTCGGCCACGCCGGTCCGAACCTTTCTGGAGAGAAGCGGGGGAACTGAGCCCCTGGCCCAGGTTATGGGGGGCGCCACAGCGGTGTACGGAGCTTTCGACTCCGAGCGTATAGCACGCACATTCGAATTGCGGACGGCTGAGAACTCCTTCACCCGATCGAGTGGACGCGGCTAGGCTCGGCCCCATGACGGATCATGCGCACGACCTGGAAGCACTGCGGGAAGCGACCGATCGGCTGCTGAGCGCCACGGAGAAACTGGACGACGCGGCGCTGGCCGGACCGTCGCGGCTGCCGGGCTGGAGCCGCGGTCATGTCGTCGCGCACCTCTCACGTAACGCCGACGCCCTCGTAAACGTTCTCCAGGGCCGGCCGATGTACGCAGACAGCGAAACCCGCGACCGCGACATCGAGCGGGACGCCGTCCGGCCGCCGGCGGAGCAGCAGGCCGACCTGGTCGCGAGCGCGGCCCGGGTCACCGAGGCCGCGGCCGTCCCGGCGGACTGGTCGCGCACGGTGACCCTGCGTGGCGGCGTCACGGACACGGCCTCCCGGCTGCCCTTCCGGCGCCGCGTGGAGGTGGAGCTGCACCACGTCGACCTGGACATCGGCTACGAGCTGGAGGACCTGCCGGAGGAGTTCACCGCACGGGAGATCGACTTCCTGGCCGAGCGGTTCGCCGGGCACCCGGAGGTCGTGTCGACCGCGCTGGTGGACGCCACCGGGCGTACGTGGACGACCGGCGGCGGCGCGGAGGGCGGCCCCGTGGGGGTCCGGGGCACGGCGGCCGACCTGCTGGGATGGCTCAGCGGCCGGCGCGACGGCGCGGCCCTGACGGTCGAGGGAGGAACGCTTCCGGCGCTGCCCCCGCTATAGGCTGGGAACCATGACGTACAGCGGAGCGGTCAGGGTCGGCGGGCCCGCCGACGTGCACGAACTGACGGATCTGATGATCTCGAAGGTCGCCGTCGGCCCCGCGGACAACAACGCCTATCTGCTGCGCTGCCGGGAGACGGGCGAGCAGCTGCTGATCGACGCGGCGAACGACGCCGGGACGCTGCTGCGGCTGATCGGGGACGACTCCATCCTCTCCGTCGTCACCACCCACCGGCACCGCGACCACTGGCAGGCCCTGGGCGAGGTGGTCGCGGCGACCGGGGCGCGCACCTACGCCGGCCGGTACGACGCCGAGGGCATCGAGGTGCCCACGGAGGTGCTGGTCGAGGACGGGGACATCGTCCGGGTGGGCCGGGTACCGCTCACCGCCCGCCATCTGACCGGGCACACGCCGGGCTCGATCGCCCTGCTGTACGACGACCCGCACGGGGCCCCGCATCTGTTCACCGGGGACTGCCTCTTCCCTGGGGGTCCTGGCCGGACAACACGGCCGGAGGAGTTCAACTCCCTCATGGATGGCCTGGAGGCCAAGGTGTTCGGCGTCCTCCCGGACGAGACCTGGGTCTACCCCGGCCACGGCAACGACACCACCCTCGGCGCCGAGCGCCCCCACCTCGCTGAGTGGCGCGCCCGCGGCTGGTGACCATACCAACGACGACCGCCCCCGCTCGAAGTCGAAGCGGGGGCGGTCGCTGCGTTCAGGCGTGCCGACGCTCTGGGAAGGGGCTTGGGGTGGGCTCAGCCGGTCCGTCAGGGTCCGGGGGCCGGGGCCGGGTGCTGGTGAGCCAGGAGGCGACCAGGGTGTCAAGGTCGTCCGGGGTGGCCGGGCGCAGCGTAGGCGGCCGGGGTGTGGTGACGCGCATCCGGGCGCCGGCCTCGCGGAGGAGGCGCTGGACGGTGGATCGGCTGATGTCGTGCCGGGCGACGAGGACGGCCACGGAGGCGCCGGCCTCGTACTCGGTGCGCAGGAGCGCGGCGACCCGTGCGCGGCCGTTGCGTGCGCGAAGGTAGGGGCGGCGTGGGGTGGTCACGGCCGGGGGCGTGAGTCGGGCACGTGCTGCTCCTGGTCGTCGTCGGGGTCGAGGACGGGGCGGCCCGGTGCTGGGGGGCCAGGCCGCCCGTGGTCCTTCTACCGGGAGGGGTTCCAGCCGCTGCCGAGGGTGGGGCCTGCGAGGCGCCGGCCGATGCGTGCGTGGATCAGGGCGAGCCCGGCGGGCCGAACGTACAGGGTGTAGTGCGCGCACTCTCCGGGGCGGTGGTTGTGCCGTACCAGGGTCTCGGAGGCGGCGAAGTGGTCGGCGTGCCCGGCGTAGAAGTCGTATTCGACGCCGCCACAGGGGCGTTGCCGCTGGTAGATGAGCCGTTCAGCGAGGAGGAAGCCGCGGAGGTCGGCCTCCCTCCAGCCGAGTTCCTTCGCGGCCTGGCGGACGAGGCGGTCCCCGCGTTCCGCTGCCAGGAAGCGGTCATGGACGGCCGCTTTCGGCTCCAGCTCGGCCGCACGCTCCTCGGCCTGGCGCTGCGCGCGGACGCTGCCGAGGAGCGCGGCAAGGGCGTCCTCGTAGCTCTGGGGCACGGCGGGGACGGCCGTGGGCGTCTCGGCCTGGCGGGTGCGTACGGCGAAGTACGCCTGTGCTGCGGCCACCTCACGCTTGTTCGGGTCGCCGTTCATCGCGACGAGGTACGCGGCCATGCGCGACAGTTCGTAGTCCTCGCTCGGCCGGCCGCCGTTGCGGGCGGAGTTTCTCCGGGATCCCCGGAAAACCTCCTCGACGTCGAGGCCGATGTTCCGGACCGCGGCCATGGCTCGCTCCAATGGGCGGCGGAAGTGGTCCCACCTGCTGTAGCCCATGAGGGGCTGGAGGTCCCTGGCAGTCCAGAACTCGGAGCCGTCGGGGCGGAGGTGTCGGTGACGGTCGAACGGACTCCCGGCCGGGCCCGGTGTGTCATCTGCCGGTTTGGGGAGGTGCATCATCATCGTGTTGCCTCCGTAGAGGTGTCGCAGAAGTCGCCCGGCCCACAACCAGCGGCGATGACGGCCCGTCCGACTCACCGGGCGGGCCGTCGTGTTCAGCGGGTGGTCGGCGGCTCGACTCCGGAGCGGTGGACCCTCCAGACGCCGCCGAAGTCCCGGCCGGGCAGGGTGCCGGCCGCGAGGTGCTTGCGCACGGTGCGGACCCCGATGCGCAGGATGCGGGCGGCTTCTTCGGTGGTCAGCCACTCGGGGACGGCCGCGGCTTGTTCCAGGCGCTCGACTTGCGCGGCGGCTTCCTGTCGGGCGGCCTTGTCCGCTTGCTGCTGCCGGCGGAAGGCGTGGATGGTCTCGGGGTCGAACCACCAGGAGCCGAGGTCATCGCGGACGGCGGGGATCTTGCCGTCTGCTGCGCGGCGGCGGACGGTGCGGGGGTGGAGGCCGAGGAGTTGGGCGACGTCGTCCACGGCGAGGGTGGCGGGCATGGGGGCTCCACGGGTGCGTTCGCGTGTGTCCGGCCCATAACCAGCGACGACGAGGGATCTTAGGGCATGTGAGGGGATCGTTCCCGGCCTCTGGCTGCTGGTCGGGCCGTGGTCCCGAGACTCCCCCAGGAGCAGCGCGAGGGCCCGCGACGGGCAGAGTGCTCCGTCAGGTCCATCGTCGCGTCCCAACCGGGCGTCGCCCCGGCCGTCCCGGCGCACAGAGAACGCACCTCCCGTCTCACTCTGATGCACCCCCGTGATGCATCCGGCGCAGCCCGACCGCATGCTGGTGACCTGGCACACGATTGGAGGCGGCATGGCCCGCAGCACCCCAGTCTGGATCGGCAACAGGCATTACCCGTCGAAGACGAAGGCCCAAGAGGCGTGCCGGGACCTTGTGGCCAAGTATCCCGGCAACGGCGAAGGCGTCGGCCCTGTGTCGCCCCAGGGACACCCTCAGCTAGTTGACGATCCAGACGATATTGCGTTCCTTCACGACCTGGTGAAGCTCCATCCCACGCCCGACCAAGTCACCGGGTCAGGGGTAAAGCACTTCCTGGTCAGCGTGAACGCTGAGGGCTGGAACAACAACCGATGCTTCTGGGTGTGGCGTGAGGACGATTCGGCGGACGACTTCTCATGGCCGGACTGCTTGAAGAACGCTCCAACCCAGGCCCCTTGATCGCTACTGCCGTTCGCGCAGCCCCCGGCTGAGGGCATGAGCGGCTGCCGGGTTGTCTGGTCGGCACACATCGGCTCTTCTCGGCGGCGGCCGCGCGGGCGGCGGTGACCTGACGGCGGAAAGGAGGGTGTGGGCGGGCAGTCACAGGACGCCCTTCAAGGCGTTGGCCTGGTCGCTCCAGCGGTTGGTGGTCTGGATGTAGCCGTCCAGGACCGGGCTGCCGTCCACGTGGCCGGAGATGGCGGCGATGGCCTTGCGGTCCTTCCCGGCGAGGGTGGCCTCAGTGATGAGCCCGGAGCGGACGGAGTGGCCGGTGAACCGGACCTTCACCCCGGCCCGGGTGCCGGCATCCGTGATGAGCCTGCCCACGGAGGCCGGGGCGAGACTGGCGCGGGTGACGCTCCCGGTCCGGTGCATCCGGCGCAGCACGGGGGAGTCCGGGGCGATCCCAGCGGCCTCCTGCCACGCCAGCCACGCCCGTACGGGACAGACGGCCGGGTCGGAGCCGTACGGGACGGCGACCTTGCGCGGGTGGGTCTTCGAGACGCGCACGTCGACGTCCAGGCCCTCGCCGTCGACCAGGACGAGGTCCCGGCCCATGAGGGCGGCTGCCTCATGCCGGCGCGCGGCGATGGAGAACGCCAGGAGCACGGCCGCCCGGTCGCGCAGCCCGGTCAGGGTGTCCGGGCAGGCGGCGACGATGGCGCGCAGGGCGTCCAGGCGCATTGCGGGCGCCTTGCCCCGACCGCGCGGCGGTTCCTTGCGCTCGGCCGCCTGCCGCTTCAGGTCCTTCAGCAGCTCCCGGGCGGCCGTGGTCACCTCCGGCGGGATGACGACCTGGTGGTCCCGGCGCAGGGTGACGGCGAGACCGGCGAGCTTGCGGTCGATCGTCGTCCCGGCGCGGCCCTGGTGCTCCCACAGCCACGTCACGTACGCGCGGAGGACGCCGACGCGGACGGCGGCCGTGGCCGGGACGCCGAACTGGGCGGCGAACTCGCACCAGGTGCGCCAGTCGGCCGCGTAGGAGCGGGTGGTGTTGGCGGGGCGCTGGGCGGCGGCGTGGACGTCGGACGCGGCATCGAGGGCGTCCAGGCGCGCGGTCAGCTCGGGGCCGTACTCCGAGGGGAGGACGAGGCCCGTCGGGTGGGTGTCGGGTCCGGAGACGCGGCGGCCGTCGCGGGGCGGGAGGAGCGCCGCGTCGAAGAACGGTTCCGGGTGCCTGCCGCGATCGGCCGGCACGGGGAACAGCGCGTCACCGGAGGGCGGCCCGGAGGTCGACTCCGGGGCGGTCTCGGGCGCCTGATTGATACTCACGATATGTGAGCTTATCGCGAGTTGTACGGGGCGGGCGAGAACACGAGAACTCACACGGGGACATCCGGGAGCACCGGAGCGAGGGGCGGACGGCAACGCGGAACCGGGGTCCGGCAGATGGGCTATTGTCCCCGCCCGCCCATGACTGTCCCGGCCTGTCCCCATACGGGCCCGAAGGGAGATTCCCGTGAACCTGCTCGACCCCGAGACGTCGGAGTGGCTGACCCGCGCTCAATTCGCCGCGCTCCTCCAGGTCCACCCCAAGACGGTGTCCCGCTGGATCGCGGCAGACCCGTCCATGCGGGTGCAGCGGCTCGGTCCGACGGGGCACCGGGTCCGCATCCACCGGTCCGAGCTGGAGCGCGCTCGTACGGCCGCCGCGTCCTGAGCTGCCCGACGTCGACCCGGCCCAGGGGTACGGAACCGCTCGCCGGTCCCTGTCCGTCCGGGCCGGGCGTCGGGCCTGTATCGCATACGCGTCGCGGCTGGTCGGGGCCGACGTCGCCGTATGCACCCCGCCCCGCTGTGTCCCCGCTTCCGGAAGGGCCGGTCATGCCGTCGTCCCCTGTCTCCACCCGTGTCCCGCCGTACGTCCACGCCAGGCTCACGGAGCGGGCCGCTGAGCACGGGACGACCCTCTCCGCCCTGGTGGCGTCGCTCCTGACGGCCGCCGTGGACGACGACGGCGACGGGCCCGCCCCGAGGGTCGACGGCCCCCTGGTCGCCGCTGTGCGCCGCGTCCTGGAGGAGGGCGAGGAGGGCGACGTCGACGCGCGCACCGGGGTCCACCGGGAGTTGTGTCTCCTGCTGGCGAGGACGGTGGAGCGGAGAGAGCCCGGGTACCTGTCGGCGATCGCCCCGCTTCACCGGGCGCTGACGTCCGCCGCCCCGTCCCCGGCGGACCAGGCGATGAACCGGGTGCTCGCCGGTCTCCTGTGAGGGGCGGTCAGACGTCGACGTCGACGTCGACCAGCTCCATCACGGCGGCGAGGAGCGCGGCCACGTCGACGTCGGGTTCGGCGTCGGCCGCAACCGCGGCGTCCGTCTCCGCCTGCTCCTCGGCGTCGGCCGCCTCGCGCTCCAGGACGACGAGAGCAGCGGCGACCGACTCCGCCGTCACCGGCTGCCCGGCGTCATGCCGGCCATCCCGCGCCCAGTGCCACACGGTCGACTTCGACACCCGCAGGAGACGGCCCACGGTGGAGAGGCTGAACCCGGCCGCGACCATCGTCCGGGCAGCGTCGACCCGCTCCCGCTGCTCCTGGGCGCACTGCTCGGCGTAGCTGCGGGCGTCGGCGCCGTACGGGAAGCCGAGTTCGGCCAGGGCGCGGCGGAGGACCGCGTCAGGCTTCTCCTCCGCCGGGACCGCGTCCCGGAACCGGTCGGCGGCCCGGCCCGGGTCGTCGGCGATCGAGGCGGCGACGGCTACCTTCCACGGCCAGTAGACGGCCGCGTACCAGCGTTCCCGGTGCTCCCGGCGTTCCCCGGGGGAAAGGCCGGCAGGCGGGGGCGGCATCCTCGGTGCCCACCGTCGGCGAGGGGGCCAGGCGTCCAGGCTCCCCGCAGTGACCTTCCACAGGGTGAGGGTGTCCGGGTCGTCCGGGTCGGGCACCGCGTACGTGCCATCGGGGAGCGTCGGGAGCTTCGGGCGGGCGGCGATCTGCGCGGCGGAGGCCATGTGTGTCCTCGTCTATGTCAGGGCCGGTCGAACGGACACGCCCCGGGGCGACGTCGCGGAGGGGTGTGGGCGGTTGCCGTTTCCGGGTCGGTTTCGGTGCCGTACGGGGGGCGGAGTGTGCCGGTGATGGGTGGCTAGTGCGGGTTCTGTGCCCCTGCGCGGTCCTGTACGACGGGGAGAGGGGCCCGCTCCGGTCTGCCGGTGTGCGGGCCCCTCGTGCTACTCCTGCGCGGTCCCGTGGCTATCGGGCGGTCGCGCGCTCCAGGACCTCGACGGCCAGTTCCTCGGTCGGCAGACCGGCGGCGACGGCGGTGATGAGCTGTCCGAGGAGCGTCTCGGTCTCGTAGACCAGGACCCGGGCCATGCCGGCGAGGACGCCCGGGAAGACGGCGAGGCCGTGCTCCTCCAGGATCTCGGCGTGCGTACGGATGCGGACGGCGTGCTCCGGGTCGCGCTCGCGGGCGCGGTGGTCGGCGAGCGCCGCGGCTCCGAGGTGATCGCGGCGCAGCTCGTCGGAGCTGATGGCCAGGAACCCGCCGGAGGTGTCGACGCGCTCGGCGAGGTGCTGCCCGGGGTCCTCTGTGTCGCGGGTTCCGGCGACGGACGGACGGCCCCCGCATCGGCGCTGCAGAACGGCCGCGGCTGCCTCGACCTGAGCGGCGCGGCCGGGCCAGTTGCCGGTGTCACGGACAGCGGTGAGGAGGAGGTCGAGCAGGCGGCCGGTCGGCTCGTCGCGGAAGGTCTGCCGGAGGGTCGGGGCGGCGGCGGGGGCGGCTGGGCTCACGGGGATCTCCTGGTGTGTCGGTAGGGGGTGCCGGGCGGCGGTATCCGTCCGGCGGGTCAGTGGCGCCGCTGCTCCTGGTGGACGCGGGCGGCGGCGAGCAGCTCGGCGGGCGTCGTGTCCGTGGTCACCCAGTCCTCGCAGGCGACGGCGAACGCTTCGGCGTGGGCGCTCCGGCGCGGTCCGGAGAAAGCCGCGTGCCAGGCGGCGACCGTCTCCGCCCTCTCCAACGAGACGACCTCGTCGGCGACGTGTGCCAGCTCGTGGGCGAGGGTGGGGCCGGTGCGCCCGGCCGGGACGGCGGCGGACACGACGACGTCGACCCACGGGGCGCCGGTGAGCGGGTCGACGGGGAACAGGGCGTGCCCCCTGCGGTCGGCCGGCAGGGCGTCCCGGCGGACACGGAGGCACTGGAACGGACCGGCCGCGACGAGTCCGGCCGCGAGGCGCTGCCACTGCCGTCCGTCCGTCGCGGCCGGGTCGATGTGGACCCACCGCCAGGTGTTGTCGCGGCCGATGAACTGGACCGCGCCGGGCGGACGGTCGGGCCCTCGCATCGCGTACTGGGCGGCCGGTGCGGGCCGTGGAGCGGGCGGGCGGACCGGAGGGGCCGCCGGTCGCTGTACGGGCCGTGGCGGGGCCACTGCGGCCGTACAGCGGGCGCGGGCCGCGCCGACGTCCAGCGGGGGCAGGGTCCGCCCCTCCATGCGGGCCAGGAGCTCCCGTTGCCGGAGGTCCCCCGGATTGCGGCGTGCGTAGTCGCGGGCGGCGTCGATGACGTCCTGTCGGCTCACTGGGTGCTCTCCTCCCGGGGCGGGCGGCGAGTGTGCCACACCGTCAGGAACCCCCCAGCGCAACGCAAAAAGGCCCCCCGGCCGCATCCTCACGGGGAGGACGCGGCCGGGGGGCCACGGGAGTGCCGGCATACCGGGGGTCAGGGGGCGGGGTTGGTCGGTTACGGCCGCTTGCCCAGGAGGGCGGCGCGTACACGCTCGGCGTCCTCGTCGGTCCGGCCCTCCAGGACGGCGAGCGCCTGGAGGATGCGCGCCTCCGCGTCGGTCGACCGGTGGTGCAGCTCGGTGATGGTGGCGTTCAGCTGACGGTTCGTACGGCGGCTGATGATGTGGAACATGGCGGGTACCTCCGTGGTGGTGTTCGGGCGGGGCGGGGCGAGGGTCAGCGGGGGCGGCGCAGAACGGGGCGGTCCACATGGAGGTGGACGACGTCGGGGGCGAGGTCGGCGAGCCGGGCCCCGATGGTGGCGGCCACGACGTACGAGCGGTGACGTCCGCCGACGCAGCCGACCGCGATGTTCAGCGGCCCGGCGCTCGGTCCGGTGAGGAACGCGCGCGCGGCCTGGGTGGCCGCGGCGATCAGCTCGGGGATGCCCGGGGTGGCGAGGACGACCGCGGCCACCTCCTGGTCCCGGCCGGTCATCTGGCGGAGCGCGGGGTTGATGTGCGGGTCTCGGAAGTGGTGCCGGAGGTCGAGGATCAGGTGGGCGGCGGGCGGCTGCTCGTGCGGCTGGTGCCCGTACCCGAAGGAGGTGATCGTGAGGCTGGTCGTCATGCTGCTGCTCCTGGTCGTCGTCGTCATCGGTCGGTCTTCGTTGCTCAGTTGCCGTTGATGGTCAGGCGGTCGATACGGACGCCGGTCCCGCCCCGGGAGCCCCACCGGCCGCCCTGTCCGCCGGTGCCGTTCACGGTGACCGTGACGGGCGCCGGAGGGGCGGCGGCCGGGGCCGTGGAGGACGACGGACGCCCGGCGAAGCCGAACGCGCGGAGGCCGAGGAGACCGGCGAGCGTGGTCCCGAGGAGGACGGCTCCGCCGATGGCGAGGTCAGCGGCGGCGGCGAGGGTGGCGGCTCCGACCATGGCGAGGGCTCCGGCTCCGGTGAGGGTGAGGGCGCAGACCGAGGAGACGACGACGATCGCGCCGCGCTCCAGGGCCGACAGCGGGCGGCGGGACGTGGCGGTGGGCGCGGCCTGGACGATGACCGGCGGCGCTGCCGGCACGTGGGCGAGCACCCACTGGCCGGTCTCCTCGACCTGGACGAGGGCGCGGCGCGGGTCGGTGGCCGGCACGGGGAACGCGTGCTGCAGCTGGTGCCCGTACGGGGCGGGGGCGAGGTGCTGGGGGCGGTAGACGGCCGGGGCCGGGGTGGTGTCGTGCAGCTGCTCGGCGGGGGTCGGCTCGTACATGTCGGGGTCCTCCAGGAAGGGGGCGGGCACGGCAACGGCCCGGACCGTGATGGGTCCGGGCCGTCGGTGTTGCTGGCGGGTGGGGTCAGTCCTCGGGGGTGCTGTTGATGGCTCCGCAGCACCAGCACGACCATTCGGAGTCGAGCCGGTACCGCTCGGTCCAGAAGCCGACCGGCTTGCCCCAGACGAGGCATTCCGCCCCGCACCGCCAGCAGATGAACTCGAAGTGCATCGGGCTCCCTCCTGGTGATCCGTCCAGTCTGGCGGGCGGAGTGCACCGGGAGGGCGGTTATCGGCCGGTTCAACCGGTCGTGAGGGACCAGGTGCCGCGAGTCGGCTGGGTCACCAGGCCCTCGTCGCGGAGCTTGCCCAGCGTGTTGTCGACCGTGCCGGAGGCGGGCCCGTCGGGGGTGCCGACGCCGACCGCCGTCCGGATCTCCCGGGTGCGGCGCGGCCCGTCGGCGAGGGCGTCCAGGATGCGGTCCCGCAGGGTGCGCGGGGCCGAGGGCGGGACCGGCCCGGCGGCGGGCGCTGCGGGCCGCTGTGCGCCCGTCTCGCCCCCCTCGGCGGTGTCGGCGTCCTCTCCGGCGAGGAACCGTTCCGCAGCGTCCAGGGCGACCGTGTAGGCCCGCTGGAAGACGGCGGCCTCCTCCGGGGTGAGCTGCGGGATGGGGGCCGACTCGTACAGGGCGATTAGGCCGGGGAAGGTGCGGTTCTCCTTCACGGCCTTGAAGACGCGGGTGTTGAGGCACTTCCCGCCCTGGATGAGCCAGGCGCGCCCGGCGGTCACCGGGCCGCGCGGGACCTCCTCGCCGGTCCACGCGGCTTCGACGTCGGCGGCCACCGACCCGAAGTGCTTCGGGATCGGGGTGACTTCGGTGCCGTCGGTGACCATGTCGGACGCCATGCTCTTCGTGGTCGAGGAGTTGACCCGCCCCAGCCAGACCGTGCCGTTCTTCGCGTTCGCCCGGATCTTCTCGGCGTCCCCGAGGTCGGCGACGTGGATGGACTGACCGGCGAACCGCAGGCCCATGCCGAGCTTCCGGCCGGTGAGCTGGAAGCGGCCGATCATGCCGGTGATCCACTTCCGGTACTCCTGGGGGACGTCGACCTCCGCCCCGAGGACGCGGTTGATCTCGTCCAGGCTGACGTTCACCAGCGCCCAGGGCTCCCCGAGGGCGAAGGCGCCCCAGCCGTTCGCGGAGCTGACGGTCTCCCGGTAGTCGGCGACGGCGCACGCGGCGGCGAGTGTCGCACCGAGCGCGGCGATGCCGGCACCGAAGTGGAAGACGCGGCCGTTGGCCTCCGGCAGGCTCATGCCGTTCTGCGCGTCGGCGACGATCGAGACGACGCTGCTGATCCGCTCGGCGGCGAGGATCGTGTTCAGCGTGACCGACTTGCCCGACCCGGGGGCGCCGACCACCAGGTCCGTGATCGCGCCCAGCTCCGGGTCGTACAGCGGGATGCGGGCGACGCGGCCGTCATGGCATAGACCGAGCGCGATCGTGCCGTCCGGGCGCATCGTCAGGTCCTCGACGGTGGCCTCCCTGATGTTGATCAGGGGGTGTTCCCGGTAGACGGAGACGACGCCGGAGGCCATGCCGTCCGTCTCGACCATGACCAGCTCGGGGTCCGTGACGCCCAGGGCGCGGGCGAGGCGGACCCGGGGCAGGCTGATCATCTTGGAGTCCTCCGCGACGATCCGCAGGAGCGCCCGGTCCTCCTCGATCCGGTAGTCGGCGAGGAGCATCCCCGGGGCGATGCCGCGCGGTGAGGAGACCTTGGCGGCCCACAGGGCGTCCAGGCTCACCGCGTCTCCCTGGCCGGTCGCCTGCTGGGCGGCGCGGGTCGGGGCGACCTGGACGGCCAGGCGGCCGGGCCCGTACCCGGGCACCGGGGCGAGGCTGACGGCCGTCTCGGGGACGTCGAAGACGGCGGCGATCGCGCGTTCGTCGAGCGTCCGGGGGACGGCCTGCCCGGCCGGGGCGACGATGACGGCCTCGAAGTCGGGGGCGTTCTCGTCGTACAGGCGGACCCGTGCGAGGGTCGTCTCGCCGGTCGACGTCGCGGCGGACCACAGGGCGGGGAGACCGGCGACGTACCGGGCGGCCCGGCCGCCGCGCGCTGCCGGCACGGGCCCGGCGGGCTGCGCACCGAGGGTCGCGGGCAGCGTCTCGGCCGCGTGGACCAGGCCCCGGGACCGGGTGAGCGGGACGGCGACCCCGGCGAGGGCGGCGGTAGCGGCCGGGGCGGCGAACTCCCACCACGACGCCCCGGGGGCGACCAGGGCGGCGGTGTAGCAGCCGGACAGCCCGAGGACCGGGAGCGCCCGGGTGCAGGCCGTCAGCAGGCGGGCGCCGTCCCCGGAGCGGGTCCGGGCCCACAGGCCGCTCACCGCGAGGACACCGGCCCCGATGACGCCCGCGTGAATCCACCCGTTCCCGAGCTGGGGACCGGCGGCGGTGAGGATGCCCCCGGCGCCGTAGAGGACCCGCTCGGCGATGGCGAGGCGGCGGGCGGTGCCCGGGGTGAAGCCGGTCGCCGTGGCGGTGGGAGCGGCCGGGGCGGCGGTGTCGGGGGCGGTCTTGGCGAGGTCGGTGGTCACGGTGTCCTCCAGGACGGCGAGGGCGGGGGGATGGGTGAGGGGCCCGGCCGGGTCGGCGCGGGCCCCTCGGTGGTGCGGTGGCGGGGTGTCAGCGGGTCTCGTAGAACCCGGGCTTCGCCTGCTGGACGCCGGACGCCTTCACGGCCTCGTAGACGCCCCGGTACTCGGCTTCGTGGGCGTCACCGAACGCGCGGGCGTCGGCCTCCATGGAGTCGGCGGCCCCGGCGAGCTCACCGGACGCCTCCGCGACGGCCCGGAGGGCGGAGGCGGCATCCGTCATGAGCGCGGTGAACCGCGGCTCGACCTCCGCCGTGCCGCACTGCTCGGCCAGGCGGTCCAGGCCGTCGGCGTCCTTCTCCATCCGCCGCCGCAGCATCCACAGGCCCTCTTTCAGGGCGAGGGCCGCACCGGTCAGCGTCGTGATGCGCCCGGCGAGGCTCAGGAACGACAGGCGTCCGCCGCTGCGCTCGGGAAGGCCGGCAGGGACGTAGGGCTCCAGCTCGGTCATGGTGATCAGTCCTCGTTGTGGATGCGGGCGGAGGGCATACGCAGACCGGCGTCGGCCGCCGCCTGCTGTACGGGGCGGTAGGCGTCGTGCATCTCGTCGTGCGCGGTCTCGACGGCCTCAGCGGCGGCGAGGGACTTCGGGCGCATCTCCTCGGCCTTGCGGGCGAGGAGGTCCATGGACTCCGACAGGCGGACCATCGCGCCGCTGGTGAGTCGGCCGATGACGTTGTTCCGCTCGGCCAGCTCCTCCGCCAGGTCGGTCAGGGAGTCGCGGAGCTTGCGGGCCTTGTCGGCGAGGACGGCGCACTCGTCGTACGTGGTGAAGCACTCGTCCTTGGCGTCGGTCAGGTCGTCCAGGACGTCATCGAGCGTGACGTCCGTGGTGTGCTCGGCGGCCGGTCCGGACATGCCGGGCAGGGAGAGAGCAGACACGCGTGTGTCCTCCTTCGTGCTGGTGGTGCCGGGGCCAAGGGCGGCTGTCGGCGGTTCTGGGTCTGGGCGGCGTGCGGCGTCCCCGGGCTGGTCCAGGCGCTCCAGGGTGATGACCGTCTCCGTCGCGGCCGTGGCGGTGTGGACGGAGTCGGCCGCGCTGCGGCGCGCTCCTCGGGGCGGCGGCGCCCCGGCCCCGGGAGGCGGAGGGGGCGAGGCCGCGCCGTGGGTGGCGCCTGCCGTCCCCGGGGGCGGCCCGGGTGCAGGGCCGGGCGCTGCTCCCGGGGCCCCTGGCGGGGGCGTGGAGGGCTTCGGCGGGATCGGCCCGGCCCCGGAGCCCGACGGAGTGCCGGGAGCGGCTCCAGAGGGCGGAGGGGGCGTTGCCGGGCCGGGCGTGGCGCCCGGGGTCGGCTTCCCTCCGGCCGCCGCTCCGGCTGCTCCTGGGGGCGGGCTGGTGGGCCTGGGCGGGACCGTCGGCCCCTTGCCCGGAGCGGCGGGGCCGCCCTTGCCGCCCGGGGCCGCCGTCGGCCCGGTGGGGGGCTTGGGGGCAGCGGGCGGGGTGGTGGCCGGTCCGGCAGCGCCGGGCGCGGCGCCCTTGCCGGGGGGCTTGGGCTTCTTGGTCAGGTCCACCTTCGACGTCCCCGGCGGGGCCGTGGTCGGCTTCGGGGGCGCGGTCGGCCCCGTACCGCCCTTGCCCTTCCCGGGGGCCGCTGGCGGGCCGCTGGGAGGCTTCGAGCCGCCGCCCTTGCCGGAGGTCGGCGGCGGTATCGACGGCCCGCTGGTGGGCGGCTTGGGCGCTCCGGGGGCGCCCTTGCCGGACGGCTTCGGCTTCTTCGTCAGGTCCACCCCGCCGCCGCCCTTGCCCGACGGCGAGGAGCCGCCCGGCTTGCCGCTCCCGCCGCCCTTGCCGGACGGCTTGACTGGCGGGGGCGCGGACGACCCGCCGCCCTTCGCCGTGCCGCCCGCGCTCCCGCCCTTGCCGGACGGCGAGGAGCCGCCCGGCTTGCCGCTCCCCCCGCCGCCCTTCCCCGCGGCCGGGGCGGGCTTCGGGCTGGCGGCCGGGCCCTTGCCGCCGGATGCGCCGGCACCCGACGCGGCGCCGTTCGACTTCGTGACTCCGCCCGGCTTGCTCCCGCTCGGGGAGCTGCTGCCGGTCGGCTTGGGCGAGGACGACGGCTTGGGCGGCGAGGAGGAGTTCGTACGGCCGCCCCCTCCGCCGGAGCCCAGGGTCTTACGCCCGTACTCCTGGCTGCTGGGGACCTTCCTCGCGGCGCTGGCGGCTGCCGCCTGCTCCTCCTCGGCGATCCGGCGCTTCATCCGGGCCTCGCGGAGCGGCGCGGCTTCGGCGGCCTGCTCCGTCCTCCGCTGCCGCCAGTCGGACACGGCCGTCGCGGTGCCGCGCAGGGCGGCCAGGGCGACGGCGAGGATCGCGGAGAGGGTGAGCGCGCCCAGCCGGGGCGCCGGGGTCTCCTGCTGGTCGTCCAGGCCGTCACTGCGGAACGTGGCCGGCACGTGCCCCGGCTCCGGGGCGGATACCGGCGGGGGCGGCGCGGTGAGGGCGGCGAGGGAGTCGGCGGCCGACCGGCGGCGGTGGTCCGGGACGACGTCCGCCCCGCCCGCCGGGGTCGGCGGAGGCGGGGCGGCGGGCGGCGCTGCCGGAGGCGGAGGCGGGGCGGTAACGGCCGGGGGCCGGGGCGGCGGGAGGACCGGCGGGGGCGGGGTGCTCGGCCCCCTCGGCTTGAAGCTGATCACGTTGTCGTCGGTCATATCGGGCGTCTCCTGGGTTGACAGAGGGTGACGCCTCGCGTACGCGCGCAGGCCCGCAGAGGCATTACGCGCGCAGGCGAGGCGCTGAGTTCACGCGTGATGAAGATGAAGATGAAGACGGGAGCAGCTACGGGCTGTAGCGGTCGGCGAGGTTCTTCAACGTCAGTCCGAGGTCGGCCCAACCGGTGTCGCCCTCGGCTGCGGCGACCGAACGGGCCCGGTCCCACCAGGCCGACGCGACCGTCTTCGGGTCGGCGTCGGCGAGGTCGGCGAGCCGCTGTTCCCAGTGCTCGGCCTGGCGGACCGTGCGCCGGTCGGCGGGGTCGGCGGGCGGGTGCCGGGAGCAGAACCACTCAAGGTGGCGCGCCAGGTCCTCCCAGCCGGAGGAGTCGCCCCGGCGGGCCCGGTCCCGGGCGACGGCGCGGACCTGCTCGGCCCAGGCCGCGGCGATGCCCTTCGCGCCCAGGGCCTCGGCCTGCTCCGCGCGCTGCTTGTGGTGCAGGCGGCGGTTGTTCTCGCTCCGCCGCCTGCGGTTGACCGGCCGGTCCATCAGGCGCCCTTCTTCCACAGGTCGTTGATGCCGCGCACCTGGTCGGCGGCCGGGGCCGGGGTGGTGTCGGGCCCGGCGTCGGCCGGGGCCGGGGCGAGCGTCGATGCCGTCTTGTGCAGGGACTTCGCCGTCAGCTCCCCGAGCGCCTGGCGGCGCCCGGCCCGCTTGAGCGCCTTGGCCTCGCGCCGTGCCGGCAGGGCCGTGACGTGGGCGATGTGCCCGGCGTACGAGGTGCGCAGGGCCTCCGCTTCGGCGGCGGCCTTCCGGGACGCCTTGGCGAGGGCCTTGATGTGCTTCTCGACGCGGCGGGCGCGGAGCCGGGCGGACAGGGCGCCGTCCCCGGGGACGGTCTCGGAGCGAAGCGCGGTCTGGAACGCGGCGAGGGTGGCCTCGTACGCGGCCAGGTCGGCGGTGTGCTCCCGCTGCCGGTCCAGGGTCCAGGCGGCGAGGGCGTCAAGGTCGAGGAGCCGGGAGTAGTCCGGCTGTCCGGCGTTGATGCTGGTCACGGCGATGTCCTCCGTCAGTCGGGCGGTCGGGGTGTGGCTGGTGGTCCCGCAGCCGCGCCCGGCCCGCAGGGGGAGGGCCGGGAACGGCAGCGGCAGCGCCAGGACGTGCGGGAGGGCGGCGCCGGCAGTGGCCGGGCCGCCCTCCTGGCGGGTCGTGATGGTCGTTCAGTGCCGCGCGGTGACCTCGGGGTCAATGCCGCGCGCCGGGTCGTACCCGGCTTCGATCAGGGCGACCGCGTCGGCCTTCGTCGTGGACGCGGTGCTGCCGGAGGTGACGCCGATCGCTGCGGCGACCTCGTCCAGGGAGACGTCCTCCGGGGACTTCGCGAGGATCAGCCGGGCGACGATCCGGACCCGGCGCTGACGCGGGGTGAGGTTCGCGGCGTCCTCCGCTTCGATCGCGCGGCGGAGGATCTGGGCGGCGGCGTCCCGGGCTTCGGCTGCTCGCCGCTGTGCTTCGGCCACTCCGGCTTCGGCTTCGGCCGCTCGCTGCTCGGCTTCGAGGACCCGCGCCCGCTCCGCCTTCGTGCGCGCCAGCGCGGCCGTCTTGTCCGCTTCGGCTTCGGCCGCTCGGGCGTCGGCTTCGACCGCTCGGGCCGTCGCTTCGGCTGCTCGCTCCCGGGCTTCGGCGGCCTCCTTCGACTCCATCGCTTCGGTCAGCGCGCTGGCGGCCCGTGCCTGCCTGTCAGCCCGCGCCTCCGCCTCTGCGATCGCTCCCCGGGCCTGAGCCCCGGCGACGCCTTCCGTGGCGCTGAGATCGGCGTTCAGCGCCGCCATCTCCTTGCGGTGCGCGACGCGCTCCTTGGCGGCCTGGTGCTCGGCCCGTTCCTTCTCCAGCTCCAGTTCGCGGTCTCGCCGCTCCTGCTCCTGCTGACGGCGCAGCTCCTCGCGGGCCATCTCGTCCGGCAGGGCCAGGGCCTCATCGACCGTCAGGCCGAACGGTGCCAGCTTCTTCGGGAGGCGGGCGAGGGCCTCCTCGCTGCCCTGCTCCAGCCCGGCCTTGGCGACCTCCGCCTTGTACTCGGTCCAGGCGTCGAAGACCGCCCTGCGGCGCTGGCGGGCGACGACCGCGCTGTACGGCTCGCCCCAGACCTTCATCTGCTTGAAGATGCGCCAGGTCGGCAGGGGGGCGAGCAGCCAGCGGTGTCCGGGGATGACGTCGTGGTCGGCCGGCAGTGCCGCCTGGTGGACGAGGATGCGGCGTCCGGCCTCCACGCCGATCACGAACAGGATCGGCATCAGGCCGTGGCTGGCGGCCTTGTCGACGTGGTCGAGGATCGCGCCGTGAGCCTTGGCGTTGAAGTAGATCGACGCCCCGGTCATCAGGTGGGCCAGGAGCCGCAGGAGCGGCCATCCGGTCCGGATCGCGGCCATGAACAGGTCCAGGACCAGGCACGTCACGATCGCGACGTCCACGCCGACGGCGAAGATCCGGGCGTCGTCGGCGGAGAACCCGAAGACGGTGTGCCCGGCCGTGCTGAGGTTCCCGAAGGACAGGTAGAACCCGGCGGCGCCCATCACGAGACCGCCGACGACGGAGGCGACGCCCAGGGCGACCTTCGTCCCGCGTCCGGGTCCGGTAGCCGGTGTGCCCGAAGCGTCCGCCGGAGTGGCCGAAGCGGCGGGGCGAGTGCCCGAAGCGGTGTCGTCGCGGGCGGTGCCGGCAGCGGGGGCGGAGGGCGCCGGGAAGGTGTTCCCGGGGCGAGTGCCCGAAGGCTCGTGCCGAGTGGTCGAAGCCGCGGGGCGAGCGCCCGAAGCGGGCGCCGGTCCGGCCAGGGCCGGGGCCGAAGTCGTCGGCTCAAGGGTGGTCGTCATGTCTCTCCATCCGAAGGTGTCCGGGGGCGCGGCCTCGAGTGGCCGAAGCTGCCAGGGGCCGCGCCGTCGTCCGCGCGGGCGTGATGGGCGGCGGGGTCAGTCGACGCCCCCGAGGGGGAGCGCCTGGACCCGCCACGGGGTCTCTGCAGCCGGGGGGAGCGCGGCTCCGGGCTTGAGGGAGGTCCACCCCTCGCGGGGGGCGCCCTCGGCCTCGGCCGCGGCTTCCGCCGCCTCCGGGCTGGCGTGGACGCTGTGCAGCGCCCCGTACCGGAACAGGACGTGCACGCGGGCCGTGCGGGCGGTCTGCCGCCGCGCGGTGCGCAGGAGCGCCCGCAGGGCCACGCGGTCCTCGGCGTCGAGGAGGACCTGAGCGCGGGCGGCGTCCCGTTCGGCGGTCGCCTGACCGAGGACGGTGCGCATCCCCTCGAACTGCTCGTCGGCGGTGCGCTGCGCCTGGTCGAGCTGCGCGGCCAGGCGCTCGGCGGTGTCCTCGGCGCGGATCGCGGAGTCGTTGGCCATCTCGACGACGGTCTGGGCGGCGGTCAGGTCCGTGCGCGTCTGCTCCAGCTCGGCGCGGACCCGGTCCAGCTCGGCGCGGTCGCCGTGGAGGGCGTTCAGGGCGGCGGTACGGATCATGCGGTACACGGGGCGTCTCCTCGACGGGGGGCGCCGGGCCCGGTGGTGGGCCCGGCGCGGTGTGTGCGGGTGGTCAGCGGTAGCGGCGGCCGGTGCGGTCGACGCGGTCCAGGAGGGCGTCGAACCCGGTGAGGGCCCGGAGCGTGCCGGCAGAGAGCCAGAACGCGAAGGGGTCCCCGGAGAGGCGGCCGTGCAGGCCGTCCAGGAGGGCGGCGAGCCAGCTCGGGAGCGGCTCGTACCGGCGGCGGGCGAGGATCGCGGCCGTCGTCTCCGTGGCCATGTAGAGCGGCACGGAAACGACGGCGACAACCAGGAGCAGGAGCAGCCGGTCCATGTTCCGGGCGAGGGCCCGGCGGGCGGTCACTTCCCGCTCCCGCCGGACGACCGGCGGTTCGTCTCGGCGAGCTTCCGGTGCATCGCTTCGCGCTCGGCGTCGGTCATCGCAGGGCCTCCAGGTGGAGCTCCACGCGGACCTTCGGGGGCAGCTCGACGTGGCCGGTCGTCAGGGCGAGGACGGTGGCGAGCAGCCGCCAGGTGCCGGCATCGGCGGAGCCGGACACGGCGCGGGTCTCGGCCCGCTCCCGGAGCTGGCGCAGCTCCTCGCGGTCGGTGGCGGGGGGAGTCGTCACGGCGGTCACCGGCCCTGCCGGACGCGGCGCAGGGCCTCGTCCATGATCGGGTCGCTGTCGCCCTCGTGGTCGGCGGCCGGGGTGATGTTGGTACGGTCCACGTGCGTTCCCTCTCTCCTGGTGATGTAGGCGGTTGGGGCGCAGCGACGGCCCTCCGGGCTCACGGCGTCTGTAGCGCCGCCGGGGGGGCCGTCGTGCTGCGCCCGGGTGGTTCAGGGGGTGCGGTGCCGGGGGCACTCGCAGGGGGGCCACTCGGAGGTGGTCAGCGGGGCGAGCTTGTCGTCCGTCGTGATCACGCGCGGCGGGCCGTACGTACGGCCGCTGTCGCGGCTGACGCGGAGGACGAGGAGCGGCGTCGGCTCCGGCTTCGGGGCCGGGGCGTCGGGGGCGCTCACGCGGCGACCAGCACGGGGGCGGCGGCCGGGGCGGGCGCGGCCAGTTCCTCGGCGACCGTGACGCGCAGGGAGGCGGCGCAGGAGCGCATGGGGACGTCCCCGAGGTCGAGGCGGGCGTAGGTGGCGCGGATGGCCTCCAGGTCCGGGGTCTGGCGGGAGGACTGGACGCGCTCGATCAGGACCGCGCCGTACCGTCCGGCGGGGACGCGATCGAGTAGGCGGCGCGCCTTGCGCTTGCCCCGGTCCCCGGCGCGGGCCAGGTCGGCGGCGTCGGCGTAGGCGGTGCCGGCCGTCTCGATCTCCTCGGCCATCGCGGCGGCCTCCTCGGGGGTGAGGACGTCGGCCGGGTCCGGGACGGCGGTGGCCGGGGCGTGGTCGCGGACCAGGGCGGCCGGGGCGACGACGGAGCGGACGGCGTCCGCGAGGACGCGGGCGGCACGCGCGGTACGACGGGTGATCAGGTTGAGCATGGGGGGCCTCCTGGTGAGCGGCGGTGCGGTGGTGCGCGGCGCTTCCGGGGGTCTGTAGCTCCCTGGTACGCCGAGTGCCCCGGTCCGGAATCGAACCGGCCTGACCTGCATGAACGTGGTCTCCCTGTCGGGGCTCCATCACCAGTTCCACCAACACGAGCTGGTGGTTGTAGGTCTGGTGACCCACCGTCCGGCGTTGCCCAGGCGCACCCGTGGGCGCGTGCCGACGAACCTCGCCCCGCTCTGTCCCGGGACCCTTCACCGTCTGTGAGGCGGCGCACCCCCAATGTAGACCACTTTCCCTGTCAAGCGCTACTGGTAGCGATACAACTTCACGTCAGTTACGCTCGTAGTGCAACCACCACACCAGGAAGGAGGTAGCTATGTCCGAGAGCACCGGGTACACGGACATCGCGGCGCACTACAGGCGCCGCATCCAGGACGGAGACTTGCGACCGGGCGACACCATGCCGTCGCTTCGGCAGGTCTGCGAGCAGTTCGGCGTAGCGCAGACGACGGCCAACCGCGCCTATCGGATGCTCAAGATGGAGGGTCTGACCCTCGCGAAGACAGGCGTCGGAACGGTCGTTGCAGGGCCGTCAAGCAGCAACATCGCGGCCCGCGTCCAGATGTACGAGGCCACCGGCAGCGCTCTCGGCGGCGGCGAGTCCTCCCGCATTCTGGAGATCGGCACGGTCGGCGCGGACGAGCTGGTGGCTCCTCGGCTGGACGTGACACCGGGGACGCCGGTCCATGTCCGCCGACGGGTCGTGAGCCGGGGCGGTGCACCGGTACACCTCAGCAGCTCCTACTACCCCGCGTACGTGATGGCGGTGACGCCCGAGCTGGCCGAGCCTGTGTCCACTGGCGGGTCGCGGGAGTTGGCGGCGGAGCGCCTGGGGGCGGCTCAGGACCAGGTGCTGGAAGAGGTGACGTCCCGACTCGCCACGGAGGCCGAGAAGACGGCTCTCGGCCTCACGGCGGGGGACGTGGTCGTGACGCAGGTGGTGAGGACCGTGACCCTCACGGACGGGCGCGTGGTGGAGGTGGCCGTGAAGGTCGCTGGCGGATCGACCATCCTCCGCTGGACCACATCCTTGCGGCCCACGCCGTAACCACGATCGGGGTGCATCCCCTTGGCGCCGCCGAAACGCGACGGAGGCCCGGCACCATCAGGTGCCGGGCCTCCGCTGTCGCCTCCGCTGGGAGGGCATCGCGATCGCGGGGATGGAGACGAACCCGCAGTGCCGCGAAAGTATCCCCCGCCACGGCGTCCGGCTCTGTGCCCACCGTCCTCGAGGTGGTCCACGCAACCGGTAGCCTCCACCTCGCCGGCCCCGGCCGCTCCGCTCCGCAGGCGAGCACCTGGGGCCGTGCACAGCACTGCGGCCGTCCCCCTTCCATCAGCCCTCGGCCGAGGTCGTCATAGGGGGACGGCCGCAGTCGCGTCCGCCGGTCAGTGAGCCCGGGTCACCACTCCTCGTACGGGGGCCGGTTGTGCACCGCACGCCCCTCCACGTCCTCCAAGGCGTCCGTGGCGTCCTCCCCGCGAGTGAGGCGGCCCACCAGCGATGCGACCCCGGCGAGCGGGTTGTAGAGCAGCACCAGGGCGTCGTCCTCGACCGGCAGCGGGTCCGGCGCCGAGCACAGGTTCAGCGTCACCCGGTTCCCCATGGCTGCTCGCACTTCCCCGGCCGGGACGGCCAGGAATCCGTTCGCCTGGAAAACGACTCGCCGCATCAGGTCAACGTCTGGCAGTCCCGAGTCGGGGCGCGGGCCACGCGGGCCCTGGTGGAGCGGGAAGCTGTACCGGTACTGGAGGATCGAGGCGGCAGCGGCCAGCTCGGCCGCGCGCCCGGTTCCGCCTGCGAACTCGGCGGCCAGGACGCGCACCTCCTCCAGCAGCTCGGCGCTGCGCATCTTCCTGTACCGGTCGCGGAGGTCGGCCGTCGTCACCGCTGCTCCCCCGTTCCCTGCTGGGAGAGGGCGGCCAGGGACGCCGCGTCGTGCGCCGTCACATGGCCGCACGGCCACGGGTTCCAGCGGTGCCCCGGCGGGGCGGGGCGGGGGTCCACCTCGTACCCGGCGCCCGTGATGCGCTCCACGGCCGCGGCCCGGTGAGCGGCGCACGCGTAGATCACGCCGTGGTGGGTGCCCAGCTTCCCGGGCCCCGGGGCACTGGCTTCCACGATCAGCGAGGCGCCCCCGCTGCACTCCCACCCGGTGTGTCCGTCCGCCGACGCGGTGCCCGGGTTGCCGCGCAGCTCCTCGGCGTAGCGGCGGGTGGATTCCTTCACGGGCTCCGTGTCGTCGTGCTGCTCCTCGGCGGGGGCCACGGTCGAGGCCGGCGCCTCGTCGTCGCTGCGCTCGCACAAGGCGAGCACGACCTCGTGCGCGGCGGTGTCCAGCCCGAACGGGCGGATGCCTTCGGCCTCGTTCCGCAGCCACATGTTCCGCTGCCTCTGCGCCCACGTACGCAGCAGTTCCCTGGCCTCGTCCGGCTCAACGTCCAGCGCGCGAGCCACCTCGGACCAGGACGCCCCCAGCAGCAGCGCCTCATGGACCCGAGTGCCGCGCCCGTGCTCGACGTCCCGGCGGATGGACTCCCGCAGGGCGAGAACGGCCAGGGCGTCACCAGCCGTCCCGCGCTCCACCTCGTGCGGGAAGTCGGCGGGCAGCAGGTTGTTCATCAGCCGGTCCGCGTGGACGGTGTGCTTGGCCACCTGCCACGCCAGGGGCGTGACGGCTGGCACCTGGCCCGGCTCTCGGACCTCCAGCGCGTTCCAGCGAGCGCGTTCCTCGGTCGTCATCTCGGTCTCCTCCTGGTGATCGCTTGTGCGGCCCTGTGCGGGCCTGTGATGGGTTGGCGGGGGGCCCTGGGGGCCGGGTCTGCCCTTGTGCGGGCCGCAGGGCTCCGCCTTGGGGGGCTTCCGGCCAGGTCCGTGCGCGCGGTGATCACATGGCTTCGAATGCCTTGGCGCGGCTGTAGTGGCCCTGGAATGCGGCGGTCACGGTGCCGGTGGCTCCGTGCCTGTTCTTGCCGACGCTGAACTCGATCTCTCCGGCGGCCGGGTGCTCCTTCTGGTAGTAGTCCTCCCGGTGGAGGAGGACCACGGCGTCGGCGGCCTGCTCGATCTCGCCGGACTCACGCAGGTCGGAGAGCTGCGGGCGCTTCTCCTCGCGGCTGGTGGTCGCGCGGGAGAGCTGGGCGGCGGCGAAGACGGTGACGTTGAACTCGATGGCGAGTTCTTTGAGGCCGCGGGCGATGGCGTCCACCTCGTTGGTGCGGTTGCCTCCCCGGCCGGTGGTCTGCTCGGGCTTGACGATCTGGAGGTAGTCCACGGCGACGGCGACGGGCAGCCGGTCCTCGATGGCCCACTTGCGGAGTTGCGCCCGGATCTGGGCGACGGTGATGCCGCCAGGAGGCACGACCAGGCGGAGCGGGGACTGAGCGATCCGCGTTCGGGCGGCCTGGTATCGGTCCCAGTCAGCCGCGTCCAGCTCGCGGCGGCGAATGTGGTGCTGCGGGATGGACGCCTCGGCCGCGATCAGGCGGGAGACCAGTTCGGGACGGCCCATCTCCAGGGAGATGAACGCGGCGGTCATGTCGCTGGCGATGGCCAGGTGGCGGACGAGGTCGAGGAGGACGACGGACTTGCCCATGCCGGGGCGGCCGGCGACGACGACGAGATTCCCGGGCCCGGACGTGAGCATGGTGCCGAGGTCGTCATAAGGCATGGGAAGGCCGGGGGCGGGGCCGCTGGCTTGCTCGCCCTCCCACTCGTCCAGGAGGTCACCCATCGGGGCGTCCCATCCGGCGGGGTCCTGGCCGGTGTCGAGCGCGGGGGCGAGGTTCAGCAGCTCGGCGGCGCTGGCGTCGATCAGGGCGCGAACGTCGTCGCCGCTGGCGGCTGCCGCGTCATAGCCCATCTGCACCAGGCGGGTGCCGGATTCGATGGTGCGGCGGACGAGGGCCTTCTCCAGGACGATCTCGGCGTAATAGGCCGCGTTCCCGGCCGTGGGGACTTCCTGCACGCAGGCGTGGAGGTACGAGGCGCCTCCGACCCTGGCGAGGTCGCCGGCCTTGGCGAGTTCGGCCGCGACCAGGATCGGGTCGGCCTGCTGGCCGCGGCCGTGGACGGCCATGATCGCGGCGTAGATGGTGGCGTGTGCGGGCCGGTAGAACGCCTGGGCTCCGAGCGGGTGGAGCGCTTCGGTGGCGGCCTGGTAGGCGTCGGCGGCGTACGCGCCGGGGAGCAGCAGCGCGCCCAGGACGGCGCGTTCGGCATCGAGGTCCTGCGGGGGGACACGGGTGAAGTCGGCCAGGCCGGCGTGGTCATGCTGGGTCGGTACGGTGGTGGTCATCGGCACTCCCGGGATCGCGTTCGGGTTGGGTGTCGGCGGGCCGTCCCGGGCAAGGGGGCGGCCCGCTTCGTGTTGCTGGTGGTCAGGCGGTGGCGCGGCGGGTGCGGCAGGTGCAGCGCAGCGGGGACTCCTGGCGGGCGTCGTCCGGCCGGTAGGCCACACCCGAGCCGTCGCAGCGGCCGTCAGGGCACGTCCGGCCGCCGGGGGCCTGGCCGTTGGCGGCGGGTCGGGCGGACGGGCAGTCGCGGTGGGTCAGGGCCCGGCCGAGGTCCAGGTAGCGGCGGCTGACCATGAACGGCACCACGGCGGACAGGAGCCAGTCCGGCGCGGCACCGTCTTGCTGTGCTGCGGCGGCGTCGGCGGCGATGTCGCGGAGCTGGCTGCGTCCGGGCCGGACTCCGTGCGCCTGGTGCCAGGAGGCGGCGAGGGCCTGAGCGATGAAGTCGCCGGGCACCGGGGCGGCAGTGCCGGTGACCTCCGGGGAAGCGGCAGGCTGACCCGGGATGTCTTGCCGCGCAGCGCTGGTCTCTCTCTCCGCCGTCGCTGTGGGTTCCGGTGAGGCGTCCGGGCCGTCTGAGAGAGAAGAGGGCTCAGGAGAGGAAGGGAGAAGGGGGGCGGAATCCGCCGGGGGCGTAGAGGCGGGATCCGCCGCCCCTCCTGCGGAATCCGCCGCCCCCCTGGCGGAATCTGCCGGGGGGTTTGACCTGCTGCTTTCCTCGGGGGTGGTGAAGGTGAGTTCCTCGACGACGGTCGGCCCGTAGTCCTTCGGCTTGCGCTGCATCTGCTTGAGCAGATCGACGTTCACGCGGTACAGGTCCGCGATGCGCGCACCGTTCTTCGGGTGGTACCGCTCGGCGGCGGCGAGCAGCCCGCGCTTGATAAGCCGCTGCTTGTTGTCGCGGGCCGTCCGCTCCTTCATGTGCGACTCGTCGGCGAGCTGCTGCATGGACGCGATCACGTAACCGCGATCGTCCGTGTGGTTGCAGCAGGCCATCAGGAACGCACCCTCGCCGACGGTGAGACCTTCGGCGCCGAAGACCAGGTTCATGTGCTGGATCACCGGGCACCCCCATTGATCGAGGCGCCGGCCGTGGCGGCGGTGCGGCAGGCGGACAGGTGCGTCATGCTGGGGGCCTCCAGTAGGAAGCCGCTCGGCCTGGTCCCCAGACCCCCGGAGACGACGGGCCGAGCGGTGTTCGTACCGGCGGCCCAAAACCAGCCCGGATTGTTGGTGCGGACTACGGGGCCCGCTAGGGTGTGGCGCACAGAAGGTGCTCCTACGGAGTGCTTGGAGAGGCCCGGCGACTGTGAGAGGGAGCCGGGCCTTTCGCATGTCTGCGTGCGGTTAGGCGGCATCGGTGTCCGCCTCGGAGGCCGCGCGTTGCGCGACCTTGGCCAGGGCGGGCCGGAAGATCGCGCGTAGCTCGGTGACCTCCGCCCCGGTGAGCGGGGGCCGGGATGCGACGAACTCAGCGATGAACGCCTCGACGTCCTGTCCTGCGGCCGGTGAACACCAGCCGTCCGGGCTGACGTTCACGCGGCGACCGCCCCGCCCAGCAGGGCCTCGACGTCCGCGCGCCGGTACCAGATGCGGCCGGTCGGGAGCTTGATGTACGGCAGGCCGATCCCGAGAGAGCGATTGTTCGCGAGCGTCTGGAGGGCGTAGTGCGTCGCCGCCGACACCTGGCGGGGCGTCATCCACTCGCCCGACTGAAGCGTCTGGGGCGTGGGCATGTGCGACATAACCAGGACTCCTGCCTGTGTAATCAAGACAACCCACTCGGTACAACCGGTAAGTGTCGGAACTATCGCGACACTAGCAGCGACCTTCTTCCGTCGCCACAACGCACACGCACACCTCGGAAATCTCGACAGATATTGTCGCGGTTATGGCGACTGGACCCATGGACCTCGGCCCCACTTCCCGGGCCGTCGCGGACAATCTCCGCAGGCTTCGCGAGGCGCGAGGACTGAGCCTCCGCGCGCTCTCAGCCGACCTCAAGCGGCGCGGCCACAATCTCAGCGCCGACGCCCTCAACAAGATCGAGAACGGGCGGACCCCCGAGGCCGGCGCCGAGCCGGCGAAGAACGTCCGCCGCATCGACGTCGATGACCTGACCGCCCTCGCCGCGGCCCTCGGCGTGAACCCGAACGCTCTGCTGCTCCCCCACCAGGGATCGGGCAGCATCACTCTGACCGGCATGGGCCACGTCGACGCGACGATCGTGTGGGCATGGGCGGAGGGCCGCCGCCCGCTCACCGTTCCCGAGGGCGACGACGGGACCGTGAACGCCGACTTCCAGCGTTACGCCCGGCCTCTGGGCATCCGCAGCTACGACCGCTCACCGGCCAGCAGGGCGGCACATTTCGAGGACTCCGGCGGTCGCGGGTACTACCAGCGTGGCCGGGACGGGAAGCTGCGCGAGGTCAGCACCGGCGAGCAGGTCGAGTTCGACCAGCACGGCAACCACGACGACTGAGCCGCCCCCCGACCTCGGCCGGAACGACAACGTGGCCCCGGGATGTCCCGGGGCCACTCCCGCTACGGCATCCGTGCGCTCAGTCGTCCGTCCGCGCCCACTGGAGCTCGATGGTGCTCTGGTCGAACCCGGGGCCGCGCCGCGCCACCGGGTGCACCCTCAGCCGCAGGCCCAGGCCGTCCAGGACCCGCCGCCGCTGCGGCACCTCAAGTGCTTCCCACGTCTCCGCCGACCGTGGTCCTACGAGGCCGTCGAACGCGTCGAGGTCGAAGGCCGGGCGCAACCGGCGCGCCTCGTTCTGCGCGTCCGTGATCTGCTTCGCCAGCTTCGCCGTGATGCGCCGCAACTGCTCTCGGGTGATGATCCCGTCCGCGTAGTCGTCCGCCGCCGCCTCCTGGCGCGCCTTCAGCCCCTCCGCCCGTTCCAGAGCCGCCAGGGCTGCCGAGTCGTCCCCGCGGAAGACCTCGGCCGCCTCGGGCCGCGACAGCAGCCCCACGACCACGCGCCCCACATGACGGTCGAGCGCTTCCTCATTCCGGCCGACACAGCCGTTCGCGTCGCAGACGTACGTCGGCTTCTTCTTCCCGTACTTCGCGTTTCCCCTCAGCGCGACCCGGAACACGGCCCCGCACGGCCCGCATGTGGCGACCTCACCCCATGTCAGCAGGTGCTTCCGCGCGCCCGGCAGCTCCCGGACCACGGTCCGCTCCGCGAACAGGTTCCGCAGCTGCGCGTACTGCTCGTCCGTGATGAGCGCGGGCCACGCCGCCTTGTACTCCACGCCCTGGTGCACACGCAGTCCCACGTTCGCCGGCCGCAGCGCGAGCTTCTTCACGCTGGTCTTGTTCCATAGCGAACCGTCCTCGTTCTGCCCGACCGCCCGCCGCTTGAGCCGCATGCCAGCTCCGGGCGATGGCACACCTCGTTCGTTCAGGTCGGCCGTGATGCCGATAAGGCTGGCTCCGGCAAGCAGCCGGGTGACGATGTCGCGGACGACGGCGGCCTGCACCGGGTCCTCGACGTCATGGAATCCGCTGACCTGCCCCCGGGCGTCATACTCGTACTGACGCCGCCATCCATACGCCACAGCGCCGTTCGCCCGGCCCTCTTGGGCGCGTTCGAGGGCGGCCCGAGCCACCCGCTCACTCTTCACCTCGGACTCGGCGGTGTCGGACTCACCGAGGTTGGCGAGCTGCGACCGGTCCGACGCCTTCGCCATGTTGAACAGGCCGCCCGACTCGAACGCCACCCAGCACCCCGCGTGCCGCAGATCCTCGATCGCCTGCGCACGCTCGACACGGCGCCGCCAGACACGCGACGGGTGGTAGCCCGCGACGATGACACGAGCACCCGGCTCCTTCGCGGCGTCGATGGCGTCGGCCATCAGCCGGTCGTACTCGGGGCGCTCCTCCCCTGAGTGAGCGGAGACATCGTTCTCGATGTACTCGCCGCCGACCTCCCAGCCGTTCTCCTCGGAGAACGTGCGCAGGTCGCTCATCTGCCGGTTGACGCCCCGCCGGCGGTCGCGCGGGTCCTCGGAGATCCGCGCGTACAAGAAGACGATGGTGCGGCGCGGGAGCGTCTTAGTGTTCACGGGGCAGAACCCTAGGGCTTCCCCGGCGGCCTCGGCAACACACGCCGGGACCCCGAGGCGTTCGCGAGTCTGCTGCACGACGTGGAGACCAAGGTCTTCGACCCGCTGCCGGACGAGACCTGGGTCTATCCGGGCCACGGGCGCGACACCACGCTGGGGGACGAACGGCCCCACCTGCCCGAGTGGCGCGCCCGCGGCTGGTGAACGGCGGGGCCGTCCGTCGCGCTAGACGCGGTCGGCCGTCTTCTCCTGGTCGGCCGCGGCCTGCTTCTTGTTGGCCATCAGGCTGGTGATCGTGGTGATCACCAGGACGCCGCAGATGACGCCGAGGGAGACCGGGATGGAGATCTCCGGGACGTTCACCCCGGACTCGTGCAGGGCGTGGAGCACCAGCTTGACGCCGATGAAGCCGAGGATCACCGACAGGCCGTAGCTGAGGTGGACCAGCTTCTTCAGCAGACCGCCGATCAGGAAGTACAGCTGGCGCAGTCCCATCAGGGCGAAGGCGTTGGCGGTGAAGACGATGTACGGGTCCTGGGTGAGGCCGAAGATCGCCGGGATCGAGTCCAGCGCGAACAGCACGTCCGTGGTGCCGATGGCGAGCATGACGACCATCAGCGGGGTCAGGACGCGCTTGCCGTTGTTGCGGATGAAGAGCTTGGTGCCGTGGTACCGGTCGGCGACGCCGAAGCGGCGCTCGATGTTCTTCAGGAGGCGGTTCTCCTCGAACTCCTCTTCCTCCTCGCCGGCCCGCGCCTCCTGGATGAGCTTCCAGGCGGTGTAGATGAGGAACGCGCCGAAGATGTAGAACACCCACGAGAAGTTGGCGATGACCGCGGCGCCGGCGGCGATGAAGATCGCCCGCAGCACCAGCGCGATCAGCACGCCGATGAGCAGCACCCGCTGCTGGAGGTGGGAGGGCACCGAGAACTTCGCCATGATCAGCACGAAGACGAAGAGGTTGTCGACACTGAGCGACTTCTCGGTGATGTAACCGGCGAAGAACTCGCCCGACGCCTGGGTCTCACCGGCCACGAGCAGCCCGAGCCCGAAGAGGGCGGCGAGCACGATCCAGACGATCGTCCAGATCCCGGCTTCCTTGGTCGACACGTCATGCGGCTTGCGCCCGATGAAGAAGTCGACGGCGATGAGGGCGCTGAGACCGATGATGGTCAGCGCCCAGAGGGTCCATGAAACGTCCACTGCGCCTCCGGCAGTTCGCTACGGGCTTCTGATCAGCGTCGTCGCTGCCGGAGGTCTCTTCCACCTGGCGCACGGGCTGCGCGCCGAGGCCGACGCCCCGGAACCGGTCACGGTCCGTATTGACGGGAACGTCGCGTACGGGAGTACTCCCCTCCGTCCCATGAACGGTACAGGAAGTCCCAAGGAAAGGTAAAGAGAAGCCTAAATAATCTCCAAAAGCCCAGGTCAGAGGCGTTTCACTCGGTGCGGGGAAAGGCTGCGGGTCAGCGGTGTCCGGTACGGCGCGCCTCGGCCACCCGGGCCAGCACGTCGTCCAGGACCGCGCTGCCCGGCGGCGTCCTCGGCGGCTCGTACGTCCAGGCGTGACCGACCCAGGGGTCGGCCAGATGGTCGTCGGCGACCGGGGTGACCCGCAGCAGCGAGCGCCACAGCGGGTCCAGGACCGGGCCGTACTCGGACGCCTCCTCGCGGTCCGCGACCATCATCAGATGGACGCCCACGGAGGGCCCCTCGTCGGCGAGGTAACGCAGCTGGGTGACCGCGCGGTCGTCGAAGCCGTGCGGGAAGTCGTTGACGATCAGCAGCTGCTCGGCCGGGTCCAGGTCGGGCGGCAGCGAGTCCGCGGCACCGGCCCGGATCGCCATCTGCACCAGGTCCACCCGCCGGGTGAGGTGGGCCAGGACCGCGGCGACCCCCTGCGCGCCGGACGCGGGCGGCGAGGGCAGTACCCCGGAGCGGACCAGCGGGGCGAGCGGTCCCGCCGCCGAACCGGCCGGGTCGATGACGTGGACCGTGAACTCGTTGGGCGGGTAGACGGCCAGCAGCCGGGCCGCGTGCAGCACGGCGGCCTCCATCGCCAGCCTGCGCAGCTCGTCGGTGCCGGTCAGCGCGGCGGCCTGGGACGCCGTGCGCCCGCTGTCGATCCACATGCCCCGCTCCAGCGGCAGCCGGACCAGCAGCGGGATGCGCACGTCGGCGCTCTCCGGCAGGTGCAGGTCGCCGATCCGCAGCGCCATGGGGATCTCCATCGGGGCCCGGTAGCCGTGCCAGACGGGGTTGTCCCAGCCGGCGTAGGGGGCCGGGAGCGCGGGTTCCACCACGGCGGACTCGGCGGCGAGCTGGGCGAGGTCGCGGTCGAGGGACTCGCGGGCGCGGGCGGTCAGCTCGTCGCGCTTGGCGCGGGCCTCCTGGCGGGCCAGGTCGCCGGTGTTCCCGATGCGGCTGCGCGGGTCGGACAGGGTGCGTTCCAGCTCCTGGTCCATCCGGGACTCGGCGAAGTCGACGGCGCTGCGGTAGGCGGCGACGGTACGGGACAGGTCCTCGAACATGCCCCACACCTGGTTGTACAGGCGCTCGTCCATGGACCAGCCGGTGGCGTCCCCGGCGACGGGCTGGGCGGGCCGGCCGGGCTCGGCGGGCGGCGCGGCCGGGGGCGGCGGCGGGGGCGCGGTGGACTGCCGGCGCGGGTGCGCGTAGTTGATCGGGCCGCCCGGCGCGGCGGGCTCGGCCAGCGGCTCGGGCTGCGGCGGGGCGGCCGGCGGCACGGGCGGGGCGGGGGGCTGTGCGTCGCCGCCCGGCGCGGGGGCCGGGGCGTGCCGGACGCGGTCGCCCTCCGGGGTGCGGGGCGGCGGCGGGGCCACCGAGCGGGCCAGCCCGCGGGCGACCGCCTCCTGGATGGTCCCGGCCAGTTCGGCGGCCCGGTCCACGCCCTGGTCGGCGAGCATGTCGGCGAGGCCCCCGGCGTAGCCCTGGCCGACCGCCCGGACCTTCCAGGCGCCCTGGCGGCGGTACAGCTCCAGGGCGGCGACCGCGGACTCGCTGTCGAGCCCGGTCAGGGTGAACGTGGCGATCTCGTCGCCGTCGAGGCCGGTGACCGCGACGAAGGGCGAGGCGACGGCGCCGAAGGTGGCGGGGCCGCCGGCGTCCACCGGGAGGGCCAGCAGCACCGTGACCCGGTGGACCCCCTCGGGCAGGGCGTCGAGGTCGACGGCGAGCCGGTGGCCGGCGGCGGCCTGCCGGGAGACCTCGAGGCCGTGCAGCTGCGGGGAGCCGGGGTGGGCGATCCATTCGATGCCGGGCACCCTGCCGTGCTCGTCGCCGAGCGTGGCACCGGCCACGACGGGCGTCCCGGCCGATATCCGGATCTCCAGACGGGTCTGGGGCAAGGTGTGGTTCTGCCCCCGGACCAGCTCGGCCGTCATTGCCCTGTCCCCTCGACGATGTACCGCTGGTGTGCTGTGGTGTGGCGCGTGGTGCTCCCGGCGGAGGTGCCGGGTGGTGGTGCCGCGATGCGGGCAGCTCCCGGCGGCCGTTGCCGCCGGGAGCTGCCCCGGCCCCGGTGCGGACCCGTCCGCGCGGGTCCGGTGCCTGCTACAGGTGCGGCAGGATCGCCGGCATGAGGTCCTGGAAGGTACGGCCGTTGGCCGGAGTGCCGATGGCGGTCATCTTCCAGGCGTTGCCCGCGCGGTGCACCTTCGCCATGATCTGCGCGGTGTACTGCCCGCCGCCGTCCAGCGTGTAGCGCGCCATCTCCTGGCCGTTGGTCTCGTCCACGATGCGGCAGAAGGCGTTCTGCACCTCCTGGAACGTCTGGCCGGTGAAGGAGTTCACCGTGAAGACGATCTGGTCGATGTGGACCGGCACCCGCTGGAGGTCCACGAGGATCGCCTCGTCGTCGCCGCCGGAGCCGGCGCCGCCCACGAGGTTGTCGCCCGTGTGCCGAACCGAGCCGTCGTCGCTGGTCAGGTGGCGGAAGAACACCACGTCGACCGGCTGCTTGTCGGCGAACAGGACCGCCGAGGCGTCCAGGTCGATCTCACGGGTGCGCGAGCCGAACAGACCGCGGCGCGGCGCCGCCTGCCAGCCGAGCCCCATCCGTACCGCGGTCAGGGTCCCCCCATCGCTCTTCTGCAGGCTGATGGCCTGGCCCTTGGTCATATTGACCGTCACGCGCTGTCCCCTCTCCGCTTTCCCCGCAACCGTCCTTGTGCGGTTGCCCAGCACCCTACGCAGTGGTGTCACCCGCGCGGAGGGCGCGGGCCGTTTTGTGTCGTTCCTGCAACACACGGCGGGCCCCTCCGGACCCGCCGCGCGTCCGTCGCGCGCCCGGCCGTCAGGCGAGGCCCGCCTCGCGCATCTGGCGCAGCTCCTTCTTCAGCTCGCCCACCTCGTCGCGCAGCCGGGCGGCGACCTCGAACTGGAGGTCGGCGGCGGCCGCCCGCATCCGGTCCGTCATCTCCTCGATGATCCCGGCGAGTTCGGTGGCCGGCCGGTCGGTGACCGCGGCGGCGTCCCGGCCGCGCCCGGCCCCCTTGCCGGACCGCGCCGCCTTCCCGTCGCCCGGCACGGCGTGCTTGCCGAGGGCGGGCACCGGGGCCTTGCCCTCCTTGCCCTGCCGGTAGCCGGTGCCGAGGAGCTGCTCGGTGTCCACCTCCTCGCGGGCGATGGTGGCGACGATGTCGTTGATCTTCTTGCGCAGCGGCTGCGGGTCGATGCCGCGCTCGGTGTTGTACGCGATCTGCTTCTCGCGGCGCCGGTTGGTCTCGTCGATCGCCTGGGCCATGGCCGGGGTGACCTTGTCGGCGTACATATGGACCTGCCCCGAGACGTTGCGCGCCGCGCGGCCGATGGTCTGGATCAGCGAGATGCCCGAGCGCAGGAAGCCCTGCTTGTCGGCGTCCAGGATGGCCACCAGGGACACCTCGGGCAGGTCGAGGCCCTCGCGCAGGAGGTTGATGCCGACCAGCACGTCGTACTCGCCGGAGCGCAGCTCGCGCAGCAGCTCGATGCGGCGCAGCGTGTCCACGTCGCTGTGGAGGTAGCGCACCCGGATGCCCAGCTCCAGGAAGTAGTCGGTGAGGTCCTCCGCCATCTTCTTGGTGAGCGTGGTGACCAGGACGCGTTCGTCGCGCTCGGCGCGTTCGCGGATCTCGTGCACCAGGTCGTCGATCTGGCCCTCGGTGGGCTTGACGACGACCTCCGGGTCGATGAGGCCGGTGGGGCGGATGATCTGCTCGACGAACCCGTCCCCGCGGGACAGCTCGTAGGCGCCCGGGGTGGCGGAGAGGTAGACCGTCTGGTTGATCCGCTGGAGGAACTCCTCCCACTTGAGCGGGCGGTTGTCCAGGGCGGACGGCAGCCGGAAGCCGTGGTCGACCAGGGTCCGCTTGCGGGAGGCGTCGCCCTCGTACATGGCGCCGATCTGCGGCACGGTGACGTGCGACTCGTCGAGGACCAGCAGGAAGTCCTCGGGGAAGTAGTCGAGGAGGGTGTTGGGGGCGGTGCCGGGGGAACGGTCGTCGAAGTGCATCGAGTAGTTCTCGACGCCGGAGCAGGTGCCGATCTGGCGCAGCATCTCGATGTCGTACGTGGTGCGCATGCGCAGCCGCTGGGCCTCCAGCATCTTGCCCTGCCTCTCCAACTCGGCGAGGCGCTGCTCCAGCTCCTGTTCGATGCCGCTGACGGCCTTCTCCATGCGTTCGGGTCCGGCCACGTAGTGGCTGGCGGGGAAGACGTGCAGGGACCGGTCCTCGCTGATGACCTCGCCGGTGATCGGGTGCAGCGTGGACAGGGCCTCGATCTCGTCGCCGAACATCTCGATGCGGACGGCCAGCTCCTCGTAGACCGGGAAGATCTCGATGGTGTCGCCGCGCACCCGGAAGGTGCCCCGGGTGAAGGCCAGGTCGTTGCGGGTGTACTGGATCTCCACGAAGCGGCGCAGCAGCTGGTCGCGGTCGATCTCCTGGCCGACCTTGAGCTGGACCATGCGGTCCACGTACTCCTGGGGCGTACCGAGGCCGTAGATGCAGGAGACGGAGGCGACCACGACGACGTCGCGCCGGGTGAGCAGGGAGTTCGTCGCGGAGTGGCGCAGCCGCTCGACCTCCTCGTTGATCGAGGAGTCCTTCTCGATGTACGTGTCCGACTGGGGGACGTACGCCTCGGGCTGGTAGTAGTCGTAGTACGAGACGAAGTACTCGACGGCGTTGTTGGGCAGGAGCTCGCGGAACTCGTTGGCCAGCTGGGCGGCGAGCGTCTTGTTGGGCGCCATCACCAGGGTGGGGCGCTGCAGCTTCTCGATCATCCAGGCGGTGGTCGCGGACTTGCCGGTGCCGGTCGCGCCGAGGAGCACGACGTCCTTCTCGCCCGCGCGGACGCGCTTCTCCAGCTCGGCGATGGCCGCCGGCTGGTCGCCGCTGGGCTGGTAGGGGCTGACGACCTCGAAAGGCGCCACCGTACGTTCGATCTTCGAGACTGGCCGCATGCAACCACCGTACGGCCCGCCACTGACAACGGGCTCCGTCGGCGGCCGCGCGGGGGGCGTTTCACCAGTCCACGGGGCGTACGGCGTCGCGCGGCCGGGCGGAGAAGGACGCCGGATCGGCGTACGTGCCGAAGCGGGGCACCCGCGCCGGGACGCCGGGGGCCCGGCCGGGCGCGGTCAGCGGGTCGTCCCAGTCGGGCGTGCCCATGATCACCAGCGGATCGAACATCACCACGACGGCGGCCAGCACCAGGAAGCAGACGGGTCCGAGCAGCATCGGCACCAGCAGGTCGCCGGCGCCGTCCCCGGCGGGGGCCACCTCGGTCAGCGCGGCGGGGTGGAGGTGGACCCGGAGCGCGGCCATGCCGGTGTAGTGCATGCCGCTGACCGCGACGCCCATCACGACGCTCGCGCCGAGGCTCGACAGGAAGCCGCGGACGGAGGCGGCGGCCCACAGCGCGGCGGTGGAGGCCACCACGGCGATGACCACGGAGAGGGCCACGGTCAGCGTGTCGTACTCGAACCGCCCATCAAGCCGTATGCCCGCCATGCCGAGGTAATGCATGGAGGCCACACCGAGCCCGGTGATCGTGCCTCCCGTCACCAGGGCCATCCGGGTGGCGCCCCGGTACCCGACGAGAAAGATTCCGAGGCCGACCACGACGATCGCGACGGCGAGGCTGGCGAAGGTGATCGGTTTGTCGTAGCCGATGGTCACCTCTTCGACGGAGAACCCCACCATCGCGACGAAGTGCATGGTCCAGATCCCCGAACCGATGGAGGTCGCCCCGAGAGCCAGCCGGCCGGCCCTGAAGGATCGCTCGGTACGCAGTGACCGCGTGGTGCAGCGCAGGCCGAGCGCCGCACCGAGGCAGGCCATGAGGAACGCCGCCGCAGGGGTCACCGCCCCGTAGCCGAAGCCGTCGATTGTGCCCTGCATCCTTGTACGCCCTTCGCAGCAGCAAGCTCCGGGTCAGGACGATCCCAGGGCCTGTCGTCCGGACGCAAGGCCCGGCGGACACAACAGAAGTGCCGCATCTTATCGACCGGGCCGAGGGCGCGTGGCGCGGTCCCCGGGGTGCGTTCACACGGTGGCCATCCTTCGCCTGTCCTCCGTTCGGGGGCGGCTGGGACGCTCGGGCCGTCCGCAACTCTGACGCAAGGAGTCCACGTGTACGCAGGCACCGCTACCGCCTCCGTCGCCGCCGCCGCCGTCATGGGCGCCGGCACGTTGCTGATGCCGAACCCCGGCACTCCGGCCGGGGACACCCCCGTGACCCGGCCGCCGGCACAGGTCGCCCCGATGCGCCAGGCCACCGACGCCGCGGCGCGCGGCCCGCGCGTCTACGCCCACCGGGGCGCCTCGGCGTACGCCCCCGAGAACACCCTCGTGGCCGTGGACCGGGCGGACCGGATGGGCTTCGACTGGGTGGAGAACGACGTCCAGCTCACCCGGGACGGGGTGCTGGTCGTCATGCACGACACGGATCTGAAGCGGACGACGAACGCGGAGGAGGTGTTCCCGGACCGGGCGCCGTGGGCGGTCCGCGACTTCACGCTCGACGAGATCTCCCGGCTGGACGCGGGCGGCTGGTTCGACCGGCGGTACACGGGCACGCGGGTGCCGACGCTGCGTCAGTACCTGCGGCGGCTGACCCACAACCGGCAGAACCTGCTGCTGGAGATCAAGAGCCCGGAGCTCTACCCGGGCATCGAGCGGGCCACGCTCCGGGTGCTGAACGAGGAGGGCTGGCTGGACCGGGCCCATGTCCGCGACCGGCTGGTGGTCCAGAGCTTCGGCGCGGACAGCGTGCGTACGGTGCACGCGCTGCGTCCGGACGTCGTCACCGGCTTCCTGGGCAATCCGGCCGTCGCCGAGCTGCCCGCGTACGCGAAGTTCGCCGACCAGATCAACCCGTCCCGGACGAAGCTGTCCGGCGACTACGTGTCGGCGGTGCACGCGCTGAAGGGTCCGCACGGCAAGCCGCTCCGGGTGAACACCTGGACGGTGAACGACGCGGCGGCCGCGGTCGAGGCGGCCGGGACGGGCGTGGACGGCATCATCTCCAACGCCCCGGACGTGGTCCGCGAGGCCACGGGCGGCTGATCCGGCCGGAAGGCGGCCCCGTTGTCAGTGGCCGGCCGTACGGTGGGGGCATGGACAGCAACGGGGTCGTCGAGTGGGCCGTCGTCGAGAGCGACATCGGTCCGCTGATGCTGGCCGCCACCGGAGCGGGGCTGGTGAGCGTCGTCTTCCACGCCCGCCCGGAGATACGGGACGCCGCGCTGGACCGGCTGCGCGACCGGCTCGGCGCGGAGCCCGTCGAGGCGCCCGGCTCCGCCCGGCTGGCGGAGCCGGTCCGCCAGTTCGCCGCGTACTTCGCGGGCACGCTGCGGGAGTTCTCGCTCGACCTGGACTGGTCGCTGACCGCGGGCTTCAACCGCCAGGTGCTGCGCGAGCTGGCGCGGGGTGTGCCGTACGGGGCGGTCGCGGGGTACGGCGAACTGGCCGACCGGGTCGGCCGGCCGGGGGCGGCCCAGGCGGTGGGGGCGGCCATGGGTGCCAACCCCCTGCCGGTGGTGGTGCCGTGCCACCGGGTGGTGGAGAACGACGGCGGCATGGGCGGCTTCGGCGGCGGCCTGGAGACGAAGCGGCGGCTGCTGGCCCTGGAGGGGGTACTGCCCGAACCACTGTTCTGACGGGGGTGCCGTCCGCGTGTTCCCCTGGCGCCCGGACGGGCGGAGGGCTGTGGGGGTTTCGCGCCATCCGGGCAGGCCCGCGCGTTTGCGTCCCGGCCGGCCGCGACAGGGATGTGCACATGTCACTCAATGCGCCTGTCGGTACCACCCCGTACGCGCCGGTCGTCTCCGCCGAGGTGCGGGCCGCGCTCGCCGACGGCCGGCCGGTCGTCGCCCTGGAGTCGACGATCATCGCCCACGGCCTGCCCCGCCCCCGCAATCTGCGGGTCGCCGCAGAGCTGGAGGGTCTTGTGCGGTCCGCCGGCGCCGTGCCCGCGACCGTCGCCGTGCTGGACGGCCGGGCCAGAATCGGGCTGGACGGGGCCGGGCTGGAGCGGGTGGCCGGGGACGAGGGGATGCGGAAGCTGGGCCACCGCGACCTCGCCCCGGCGCTGGCCACCGGGGCGAGCGGGGCGACGACCGTGTCCGCGACCGCGTTCCTGGCGGCCAGGACCGGGCTGCGGGTCTTCGCGACGGGCGGCCTCGGCGGGGTGCACCGGGGCTGGACGCAGACCCAGGACGAGTCGGCGGACCTGCGGCTGCTGGCCCGGACCGGGATCACCGTGATCTGCGCGGGCGTGAAGTCGATCCTGGACGTCCCGGCCACACTGCAACGGCTGGAGACGCTGGGCGTCGGGGTGCTCGGCTACGGCACCGGCATGTTTCCCGGCTTCTATCTGAGCAGTTCCGGCGAGCCGGTCGACTGGACGGTGACCTCGCCCGGGGAGGTGGCCGAGGTGATGCGGGCCGCGGACGCGCTCGGCGGGCCCGAAGCCGCGCTGATCGTGGCCAACCCCGTACCGGAGGAGGAGCAGCTGGACCCCGCGCTGCACGACCGGGTGCTGGCCGAGGCGCTGGCGGCGTGCCGGGAGCGGGGGATCACGGGCCAGGCGGTCACGCCGTTCCTTCTCGGCCATCTGGTGCGGCACACCGGGGGCGCTTCGCTGGAGGCCAATCTCGCGGCGGTCCGGGGCAATGCGGTGCTCGCCGCGCGGATCGCCGGCGCCTGGGCGGCGCGGTGAGCGGCGGCCTCCTCGTCGTCGGGGACGTGGTCACCGATGTGGTGGCCCGGCACACGGCGGCGCTGGCCCACGGCACGGACACGGCCGCCGTGATCCGCACCCTGGCCGGCGGCGCGGGCGCCAATGTGGCCTGCTGGGCGGCGCGGGCGGGCTGCCGTGACGTGCGGCTGCTGGCCCGGGTCGGCGCCGACGCGGCGGACTGGCACCGGGGCCTGCTGCGGCGGGCGGGCGTACGGGGGCTGCTGGCGGTGGACGAGGAGGCGCCGACCGCGACCGTCGTCGCCCTGGTGGACTCCGCCGCCGAGCGCACGTTCCTCACGGACAGCGGCGCGGTGCTGCGGCTGTCCCCCGCCGACTGGTCGCCCTCGCTGCTCGACGGGATCGCCCACCTCCATCTCTCGGGCTATCTGCTGTTCGCCGGGCCGAGCCGGGCGACGGCCCTGCTCGCGCTGCGGGAGGCGGTACGGCGCGGCGTCCCGGTGAGCGTCGATCCGGCGTCGGCGGGCTTCCTGGCCGGTCTGGGCGTCGACCGGTTCCTGGCCCTGACCGCGCGGGCGGATCTGCTGCTGCCCAACGCGGACGAGGCGCTGCTGCTCACGGGTCTGGCGGAACCGGCGGACGCGGCGGCCGAGTTGAGCCTGCCGGACCGCCGGGTGGTCGTCACGCTGGGCGGGGGCGGGGCGCTGCTGGCCGCCGGGGGCGTGGTGACGGGCCGGGTGCCGGCGGCGCCGGTGCGGGCGGCCGTGGACTCGACGGGGGCGGGCGACGCGTTCACCGGCGGGTTCCTGGCGGCGCGGCTGGCGGGCGCGGACGAGGTGGCGTGCGCGGAGGCGGGCTGCCGGGCGGGTGCGGAGGCGGTGGGCACGGTGGGCGGGCGGCCGCCGCTGCCGGACGGCGCGTAACGGGCGGCGCGTAGCGGGTGGCGGACCGGGAACGGCCGCGCCGGACAGGCCCCGGCCCTCAGCGCACGCCGGTCCAGGCCGGGTGGTGCGGGTCGTCGGCGCGTACCACCGCGTCCGCGTGGTCGGCGGGCGCCACCTCGTCCTCGTACCGGGCGAACGCCGGCAGGGTCCACCGTTCGTCCTGCGGGGTGCGGCGGCGCAGCGCGCCCGGGGAGAGGCGGAGGTGGACGGCGAGGTCGAAGGGGAACCAGTGCCCGAGGAGCAGCGGGCCGTGCAGGATCAGCACTCCGCCCTCGGCCAGGGGCCGGTACGGGCTGCGCGTCGCGCGGTCGGTCGCCGGGTCCCAGAGGTCGGGCAGGACGCGTCCGCTGCCGCCCGGCTCCAGGGGTGCGAACACCTCGCGCCACAGCGCGGCGGTGTCGAACCAGCTGCCGAAGTACGAGTCGGGGTCCTGCTTGCCGTACTCGTACCGCAGGCTCGCCGGTCGCAGGAAGCCGCCGGTGGCGACGGGGAGCACGGCCCGGCCGCGCAGCCGCAGGGCTTCGGCGAGCGGCGCGGCGAGGTCGCCGGGGCGGGCGGCGGGGGCGCCGTCGACGGCGATCTTCAGCCAGGGGCCGCCGTCGCCGGGCTCCAGCGCGTCGGTGTGCGCGGCGAGCGCGTCCGTCAGCCGTTCCCGGGAGATCGCTTCGAATCGCACGCGTCCATCATCGCGCGTCCCGGCCCGGACCGTCCGGATGCCGGAAATCGCCCGGTGGCCGCCGCCGGGCCGGTTACGGTCGGCGCCATGGACCTCGCATTCGCCCGTACGTTCGCCGCGCAGTGGCAGGACGACTGGAACTCCCATGATCTGGAACGCATCCTGGCGCACTATCACGAGGACGTGACGTTCAGTTCGCCGATGATCGCGCGGCTCACCGGTGCCCCCTCGGGGACCGTACGCGGCAAGGACGCCCTGCGCGCGTACTGGGCGCGCGGGCTCGAACTCATCCCGGACCTGGAGTTCGAGGTGATGGACGTCCGGGCGGGCGTCGACACGCTGGTCATCGACTACCGCAACCAGATCGGCGGCCGGGTCTACGAGGTGCTGACCTTCCGCGACGGACTGGTGAGCGCCGGTCTCGGCGCGTACGGCGAGACCGGCGCCCGCTGACCGCGGCGGGCCGGCGTCCCGGAGCGTGTCACTTCGCAGGACCGCACATCACCGGGTCGGCGTCGTAGGAGAGTTCGCTGCCCTGCGGCAGCAGATAGGTCACCCAGAGGACGACGGGCTCGCTGCCCAGGTTGCGCCCGATGTGGCGGTGGTCCGACCCTGCGGGCTCCACGAAGGATGTGCCCGCGGGCGTCACCTCGACGGTGCAGTCGTCCAGGGTGCGGGTGAGCGTCCCGGACTTGACGACGACGATCAGCTGGCCCTTGTGGGTGTGCCAGCCGGTGGAGCCGCCCGGCGCGATGGTGGCGGTGGTGAAGGTGACGTCCGCCCGGCCCCGGGGCGCCCGCACGTGCAGCGGGCCGGTCGATGTGCCCTTGGCGACCTCGGTGGCGACCACCCCGCTGCCGGGCGTGGCACCGGCCGCCGTCGGTACGAAGGCGAGGGCGGCCACGCCCGCCGCGGTGACCAGGGCCCTGACCGGCCGGCCCTGCGGTCCCCGCCGTCCTGTGCGCCCCCGCTGTCTGTCGGTTCTCACGTGTCTCTCCCGTCGTCGGGTGTCACGGGCATCCCAAATGCCGCGAAGCTACCCGGAACGGGACCGCGGGAATCAGGCCCCCGGCATCCGGCCCAATCCATGGCGGCCGTCAGCGGCCGCGCAGCTCCTTGGCGAGGGCGCCGTCGCCCGACACCTCGATCCGGCCGTCCCCGACCGCCTCGGCGAGCGTCGGCTCGCCGCGCCCCAGCGCGAGGCACAGCTCCGCGTCGAGGGCGATGCGCGCGTCGGCGCGGTCGGCGGGCCCGTCCCCGTACACCGGCTCACCGGCCGCCACCTCCCCCGTGCGGACGTGGAATTCGCCCTCGTCGAGATGGACGTCGAGCACGCCTTCGGTGGCCGGGCCGCCCGGGGCCCGGAGGGCGCGCAGCAGCGGGAGCGCGAACCAGTGGGCGCGGACCGCGTCGGTGGGCCGCCGTTCGGCCAGCGCGGGGGCGCCCCACTCGGCGAGCGCGGCGAGGACCGGCAGCAGTCCGTGCCCGCGCGCGGTGAGCGCGTACACCGAGGCGGCGGCCGGGGGCGGGAGCCGGCGGCGGGTGACGAGGCCGTTCTGCTCCATGTCCTTGAGCCGGGAGGCCAGGACGTCCGTGCTGACGCCCGGCAGGTCGGCGTGGAGATCGGTGTAGCGGCGGGGACCGGCCAGCAGTTCACGGACGATCAGCAGGGTCCAGCGGTCACCGACCGCGTCCAGCGCGCGGGCACTGGCGCAGAACTGGTCGTAACTCCGGCGGCGGGCCGGGCGGGTTGCGGGCTGTTGCTGACGTGGCATGCGACGCAGTCTAGACATGTTGTTGGACTTTCCAAGCCCGAGCTTGGTAAAACCAAGTATCGCAATCGGGTCGGGGAGGCACCGCATGGAATTCCGCCAGTCCAGCAAGCTCAACGAGGTCTGTTACGAGATCCGGGGCCCCGTCATCGAGCACGCCAACGCCCTGGAGGAGGCGGGCCACAGCGTGCTGCGGCTCAACACGGGCAACCCGGCCCTCTTCGGCTTCGAGGCGCCGGAGGAGATCGTCCAGGACATGATCCGGATGCTGCCGCAGGCCCACGGCTACACGGACTCGCGCGGCATCCTGTCCGCCCGCCGCGCGGTGGCCCAGCGCTACCAGGCGATGGGCCTGACGGAGGTCGGGGTGGACGACATCTTCCTCGGCAACGGCGTCTCCGAGCTGATCTCCATGGCCGTCCAGGGGCTGCTGGAGGACGGCGACGAAGTGCTCATCCCCTCCCCGGACTACCCGCTGTGGACCGCCGTGACGACGCTGGCCGGCGGAAAGGCCGTGCACTACACGTGCGACGAGGCGTCCGACTGGAACCCGGACATCGCCGACATGGCCTCGAAGATCACCGACCGCACCCGCGCCGTGGTGATCATCAACCCCAACAACCCGACCGGCGCCGTCTATCCGCGCGAGGTCCTGGAGGACATCCTCGACCTGGCCCGCCGGCACGGCCTGATGGTGTTCGCCGACGAGATCTACGACCAGATCCTCTACGACGGCGCCGAGCACCACAGCGTGGCGGTGCTCGCCCCGGACCTGGTCTGCCTCACCTTCAGCGGCCTGTCGAAGACGTACCGCGTGGCCGGGTTCCGTTCGGGCTGGATGGTCGTCTCGGGCCCGAAGCAGCACGCCCGCAGCTATCTGGAGGGGCTGACGATGCTCGCCTCCATGCGGCTGTGCCCCAACGCCCCCGCCCAGTACGCCATTCAGGCCGCGCTCGGCGGGCGGCAGTCGATCCGGGACCTGGTGGCGCCGGGCGGCAGGCTGCACGAGCAGCGCGACCGTGCCTGGCAGAAGCTGAACGAGATCCCCGGCGTCTCCTGCGTGAAGCCGAAGGGCGCCCTGTACGCCTTCCCGCGCATCGACCCGAAGGTCCACCCGATCGCCGACGACGAGAAGTTCGTCCTGGACCTGCTGCTGCGCGAGAAGATCCAGGTCGTCCAGGGCACCGGCTTCAACTGGCCCCGCCCGGACCACTTCCGCATCCTGACCCTGCCGTACGCCGACGACCTCGACGCCGCGATCAGCCGCATCGGCCGGTTCCTGGCGGGCTACCGGCAGTAGGGCCGGGGCCGCCCCGGCGTCCCGCCGGGCGCCGGCGCGACAGCAGCCGGGCCGCCGTGTGCACCCCGACCACGGCGACCGGCAGATACGCGAGGCCGGAGACGGCCGAGCGGGTCCCGCCCAGCGGGATGCCCGCCGCCCGCAGCCGGCGCACCGCCCAGAGCGAGTACGGGATGACGACGGTCGGCGAGGTGGCCGCCCCCGGTGTGTAGCCGCCGTACGCGGCCGACTGCGCCAGGTGCACCACGCCGTGCAGCCCGAATCCGGCCAGCGTGGAGCGGAAGAAGGCGCTGCGGCCGCCCGTGCGCGCGCCGTCCGCCGCGGCCGCCGCGACGACCACGCCCATGAGGCCGATGGCCGTGTTCACCTCGCGCTGCGAGAGGTCCAGGCGCTCCCACACCCGGTCGGGCAGCCACGGCAGCCGCTTCCGCAGCTCCGGCCGCGCGGTCCGCAGCCAGCCCGCCATGGTCGCGATCTCCTCCAGGTCGTTGGCCGCCCAGGCGGCCAGCAGCCCCCAGCTCACCGCCCCGGACACCCCGGTGGCCCCGTCGTCCTTCATGAACACCCCTCCGCGCCTCATGTGCCGGCAGTCGGCCGCAGCATATAATGCAACGCAACGTTGCGTTGTATTTTTGTCCCGGACCGACTGGAGCCGCCATGTCCGCCCCTCCCCCGCAGCCCCGCCCGGGCAAGGGCCCCCGCGCCGCCGAGGCGATCTTCGACGCCACCCTGCGGCTGCTCGCCGAGCGCGGCTATCCGGGGCTCACCATCGAGGCCGTCGCCCAGGAGGCCGGGGTCAACAAGACGACCATCTACCGCTGGTGGCCCTCGAAGGCGGCGCTGCTGCGCGCCGCGCTGCTCCGGGCCCCCGTCCTGGACATCGCCGTGCCCGACACGGGTTCGCTGCGCGGGGATCTGATCGCCCTCACGGAGCAGGTGACCGCGCTGGTGACCGGCGTACGCACCCAGGCGATCGTGCGGGCCCTGGCCTCCGGGTCGGGGCTGGCGGACGACGAACTGGCGGCGCTGGCGCGGGACTTCTTCGCGGACCGGTTCGCGCGTGAGCAGCCGGTATTTCGGCGGGCCGCCGCGCGCGGCGAGCTGCCGCCGGGGGCCGACCCGATGCTGCTGCTCGATCTGACGGCCGGGGCGGTGTGGGTGCGGGCGCTGCTCAGGAACGAGCCCGTGCCGCCCGGATTCACCGCGGCCGCCGTGGACGCGGTGCTGCCCGTACGGGGCTCTCGGGTTTCTCAGTCGTCGTCCGGGTCGCCTGCGGTCAGGTCCAGCAGCGCGGTCACCGGGTCGGTGTCCGGTGCGGCGCGGGGCCACCACTCGTCCGCGCCCGGATCGGACTCGTAGCCGTACCAGCGGCCGTCCCGGCCGAAGCGGAGCTGGAGGGCGCCGCCGGGGTGGGTCAGATGGTTGCGCCGGGGCTGGAAGCGGGGGAAGCCGGCCGCCGCGAGGGCCGGGCGGGCCCGGTCGAAGGGGCCCGCCGGCGGGTCCCACGGCGTCTCCAGGACCGCCAGCCCCTCGGCCCCGCCCTGCCGCCAGGCGGCCACGGCCCTGGCCAGGTCCGTGGTGTTGCGGCCGGTGGCGGAGGCCAGCTCCCGGTAGAGGGCGCGGGTGGTCGCGGTGAGCCCCGCGGTGGGTCCGGCCGCCGCGAGCCGGACGGCGTCCTGCCAGAGGGTGAGCCCGGCGACCGGGTCGTGGCCGGTGGTCAGCAGGGCGTGGGCGCGGGCCGCCGCGTCCGTGGCCAGCTGGTCGAGGGCGAGCGGGTCGCGGGCGCCGGGCAGCGCGGGGTAGGCGGGCGGCCGGCCGGGATACGGCTCCACGGGGAGCGGAGCGGGCAGCGGCGGCAGGAAGCGGGCGGCCAGCGCCTCCCCGGCCGGTACGGACGGGGTCTCGGGGGCGGCGGGCCGTTCGCGGGCGGAGTGCGCGGCGTTGCGCCGGCCCAGCTCCTCCAGGAGTTCGCGCTCGCCCCGGCCGCGCAGCAGGAGCAGCACGAACGGATCGGTGTCCAGCAGCAGCGCCATCTGGTAGCTGAGGGCCGCGACGTGCTTGCAGGGGCGGCCGCGGTCGGGGCAGTTGCAGGCGGGGTCGAGGTCGCCCGGCGCGGGCAGCAGGGTCATGCCCGCGTCCGTCGCGGTGTCGGCCAGGGAGTGCGGCATCTCCTTGGCGAGCAGCGCGGCGAGATGGCCGGGGCGGGCGGCGACCGCGTCCAGCAGGGTGTCCCAGTCGGGGTCGCCGAATGTGCGCAGCCGCAGTTCGGCGCGGTAGGGGCGGGGGCGGCTGCCGTGCACATAGGCGACGACGTGCCCCGGGGTGACGGTGATCGCGGCGACGTGGCCGCCGTCCGCGTAGTCCCGGCCGCGGGCGAGCCGGGGGCCGTCCATCGACAGGGACTCCAGGGCCGCCACCCAGGCGCGGCCCCACCAGCTCTCCGTGAACGGCTCGCCCTCGCCCGAGGTGCGCTCGGGGACGGCCTCGAAGGTGCGCCGCAGATCGTCGGGTCCGGGGCGGGAGCGGGCGCCGGGGCGGGCCGGGCTCGGGCGGCCGGGGGTCATGACGGCCTCCGCAGGGAGACGAGGTCGGCCAGGTCCTGGTCGCTCAGCTCGGTCAGCGCGCTCTCGCCGCTGCCGAGGACGGCGTCGGCCAGGGCCCGTTTGGCGAGCAGCATCTCGCCGATGCGGTCCTCCACCGTGCCCTCCGCGATCAGCCGGTGGACCTGGACGGGCTGGGTCTGGCCGATGCGGTAGGCCCGGTCGGTGGCCTGCTCCTCGACGGCCGGGTTCCACCAGCGGTCGTAGTGGACGACGTGGGCGGCGCGGGTGAGGTTGAGGCCGGTGCCCGCCGCCTTGAGGGAGAGCAGGAAGACCGGGACCTCGCCGGACTGGAAGCGGTCGACCATCCGTTCCCGCTCGGCGATCGGGGTGCCGCCGTGCAGCAGCTGGGAGGGGACGGCGCGCGCGGCCAGATGGGCGGAGAGCAGCCGGGCCATCGTCACGTACTGGGTGAAGACCAGGACGGAGCCGTCCTCGGTGAGGATCGTGTCGAGGAGTTCGTCGAGGAGGGCGAGCTTGCCGGAGCGGCCGGTGAGCCGGGACGCGTCCTCCTTCAGATACTGCGCGGGGTGGTTGCAGATCTGCTTGAGGGAGGCGAGCAGCTTCATGATCAGGCCGCGCCGCGCGATGCCCTCGGACGCCTCGATGTACGCCATGGTCTCGCGCACGGTGGCCTCGTAGAGCGTGGCCTGTTCGCGGGTGAGGAAGACGGGGTGGTCGGTCTCCGTCTTGGGCGGCAGCTCGGGCGCGATGCCGGGGTCGGACTTCTTGCGGCGGAGCAGGAAGGGCCGGACGAGCCGGGACAGCCGCTCCACCGCCTCGTCGTTGCCGAGGCCCGCCGCCGTACCGGTGTTCTCCACGATCCGGGCGTGCCGGGCGCGGAACGCCTTGAGCGGGCCGAGCAGGCCGGGCGTGGTCCAGTCGAGCAGCGCCCACAGCTCGGAGAGGTTGTTCTCCACGGGGGTGCCGGTCAGGGCGACCCGCGCCGGGGCGGGGATGGTGCGCAGCGCCTTCGCGGTGGAGGAGTGCGGGTTCTTGACGTGCTGGGCCTCGTCGGCGACGACCAGGCCCCAGCGGTGGGCGGCCAGTTCGGCGGCGCTGGAGCGCATCGTGCCGTACGTGGTGAGGACGAAGCCCCGGTCGGCGCCGGTGAGGGTGCGGCCGGTGCCGTGGAAGCGGCGGACGGGGACGCCGGGGGCGAAGCGGTTGATCTCGCGGTGCCAGTTGCCCAGCAGGGAGGCCGGGCAGACGACCAGCGTGGGCGCGGGGTGGGCGCGGTGGAGGTGGAGGGCGATCAGGGTGATCGTCTTGCCGAGGCCCATGTCGTCGGCGAGGCAGCCGCCGAGGCCGAGCGAGGTCATCCGGTCCAGCCAGGCCAGGCCGCGCAGCTGGTAGTCGCGGAGGGTGGCGTGGAGTCCGGGCGGCGGGGCGGGCAGGGGGTCGTCGGCGAGGAGGCGGTCGCGCAGCCGGGCCAGGGCACCGGCCGGGACCGCCTCGACCTGTTCGCCGTCCACCTCGGCGCTGCCGGTCAGGGCGACGGCCAGGGCGTCCACCGGGTCGAGCAGGCCCAGCTCCCGCTTGCGGGCCTTGCGGACGAGCGCGGGATCGACGACGACCCACTGGTCCCGCAGCCGCACCACGGGCCGGTGGGCCTCGGCGAGCAGGTCCATCTCGGCCTCGGTGAGCCGTTCCTCGCCCAGCGACAGCTGCCAGTCGAAGGCGAAGAGCCGTTCGGCGTCGAAGAAGGCGGTGCCGTCCGTGGCCGTGCCGGGGGCGGGGCGGACGACGGCCGTCGCGGTGAGGGAGCGGGCCAGCTCCCTGGGCCAGTGCACGCTCACCCCGGCGGCGGCCAGCCGGGCCCCGGCGTCGCCCAGCAGTTCGTACAGCTCGTCCTCGCCGAGGGCCAGCACGTCGGGGACGGGCTGGCCGAGGAGCCGGTCGAGCGGGGCCCAGACGCGGGCGGCCCGGCGCAGCGCGAGCGCGGTGTCGACCCTGGCGCGCGGGCCGAAGGGGTCGCCCGCCTCCCCGGCCCACAGCGCCGCCGCGTCGACGACGTGGGTGGGGTCGGCGAGGCTGTGCACCTGGGTGACCGCCGCCGCGGCGTGCCGGGCGGCGGGGCGCGCCGGTGCGGGGCCGCCGGCCGTGCCGTCGGGGCCGGTGGTGTCGAAGAGGGTGTACGCGGAGAGGTCCAGGCGCAGCGAGATCCGCACCCCGGCGTCCAGCCCGGAGGCGACCTCCACGGCCCATTCCCGTGCGCCGGGCAGCCGCTGGGGCTCCTCCGCCGCGAAGGGGGCGCCCATGGCCGGGGCGGCGGCGGGCGTCCGGGGCAGGGTGTCGGCGACGGCGTCGAGGAAGGCGCCGATCAGCGGCTCGGGGGCGGGCAGCCGCGGCGGGGTCGGGCCGGGCAGCGGGACGGCGTGTCCCTCCCAGGGCAGGGCGGCGGCCACCGCGCGCAGATGGGCCACGTCCCCGGCGTCACGCGGGCCGGCCCGCCAGGCGTCGTGGTCGTCGGCGGTGAGGCCGGGGAGCATGCGGCCGCCGGCCACCAGCCGCAGGGCGTGCAGGGCGGCGGCGCCCCAGCAGCGGGTGGCCGGGTGGGCGGAGCGCTGATGGCGGGCGCGGGCGAGCAGCGGCAGGGCGGCGGCGACGGGCAGCAGCAGCGCGGGCACGGTCCGCAGCTCCACCCCGTCCGGTGCGCCGGAGGGCCGGACCACCGTGATCTCCTCGGCGCGGGCGCCGGGGGGCGCCTCGGGGAGCGGGCCGTCCAGCGGGTCCCAGAAGGCGACGCGGCCGCGGCGCGGCGGCGTACCGGGCAGGAAGACGGCGGCGCAGCGCGGCAGTCGGCTGTCGTCCGCGTCCTGCGGCGGCGGTGCGGTGCCCACCCGGTCCCTCCCCTCGCGTCGTGCGCGGCCCTCGCGGGCCGCGTACCGGCGGGCTCCGTGCCTGGTCGGCACGGCTCCCGGCTGTCGTTTCCTCTGCTGCGCGAGTCTAGGCGGAGGGTCTGACAACGTCCTCGGCGACGGACGGCCGCACGTCCTCGGCGGCGGACGGCCGCACGTCCTCGGCGGCGGACGGCCGCACGTCCTCGGCGGCGGACGGCCGCGCGCCCGGGTCCGGGGGCCGCGCGGTGTCGGGCGGGGGCGGGTTCTGCTGGGCCCGTTCCAGGAAGCGGAGCAGCTCGACCGGGAACGGGAGCACCAGCGTGGAGTTCTTCTCGGCCGCGACCGCCACCACGGTCTGGAGCAGTCGCAGCTGGAGCGCGGCGGGCTGGGTGGACATCTGCGACGCCGCCTCGGCCAGCTTCTTGGACGCCTGGAGTTCGGCGTCGGCGTTGATGACGCGGGCGCGCCGCTCACGGTCGGCCTCGGCCTGGCGGGCCATGGAGCGTTTCATCGTCTCCGGCAGCGAGACGTCCTTGATCTCGACCCGGTCGATCTGGACGCCCCAGCCCACCGCCGGGCTGTCGATCATCAGCTCCAGGCCCTGGTTGAGCTTCTCCCGGTTGGACAGGAGGTCGTCCAGATCGCTCTTTCCGATGATCGAACGGAGCGAGGTCTGCGCCATCTGGGAGACCGCGAAGCGGTAGTCCTCGACCTCGACGACGGCGCTCGCCGCGTCGACCACCTTGAAGTAGATGACGGCGTCCACCCGGACCGTGACGTTGTCGCGGGTGATCCCGTCCTGGGCGGGCACGGGCATGGTGACGATCTGCATGTTGACCTTGCGCAGCCGCTCGACGCCGGGCAGCACCATCGTGAATCCCGGCCCGCGTATGTCGTCGCGGAGCCGTCCGAGCCGGAGCACCACGCCCCGCTCGTACTGTTTGACGATCCGCGCGGCCGCCGCCAGATACAGGGCGCCTGCCAGCGCCGCCGCGACCACCGCGATCAAGAGGTCCTGGACCATGACGGCCCCCTGCCAGCCGGAGGACCCCGGCTCTCGGCCTCGCACCTCTTCGTGCGCTATTACCACGGTATGCCTGGTCGCGCCGCGGGTCGAACGGCTCTCCCCCGCCCGGCCGCTCCCCGGATGCCGGGGACCCGGGAAGCGGGCAGGGTGGCCAGCACCGGCACGTACACCCGGCCCGCGCACCGCGGTGTGCGCGGGGACGAGACAGACGAGGACCCGCCCATGCCCGTGATCGACCGCCGACGCCGCCGGCTCGCCATCGCCGCCCAGGCCGTGTTGCTGACCCTGACCGTCGCAGGCTGCTCGGGCCTGGGCCGGACCGCGGTCGGCCCGGTCATCTACACCACCGAGCGGGACGCCGTGATCCAGGTGAACAGCCCCTCCGTCAAGGGCTGCCACCGGCTCGCCCCGGCCGGCGCGAAGGCGGTGGCCAACGAGACGCTGGTCGACATCATCCTGTACCCGACGCCGGACTGCTCCGGGCCGGGGACGGCGTACGTGGCGACCAGCTTCTCCGACGAGAACGCGCACACCGCGCCGGCCTGGCGCAGCTTCAGCACGGTCCACTGACGCGCGGACACGACCGGCCCACTGACCGCGCGACCGGCTCGTCCGGCGTCGGGCCGCAGGTGTCCGGTCGCGGGTCCATGCTGGTAGGTGAGGCGATGCCATGCGTACCGGCAATGAACCGACGAACGCCCGCAGTCCGCTGCGGATGCGGCTCTGGCTGAGCCTGTGGGGCCTGGCCTGGACCGTCTTCGGAGTGACGGCCTTCGCGGTGAACGGCCGCACCGGCTGGGCCGTCGTGTGCGGGGTGCTGCTCGCGCTGGTCCTGGTGGATCTGTGCGTGGTCGTGCACCGGCTGCGACAGGGCGCCCACTACCAGCCGGGCCGCTCCGTGCCGCCGTACGAGCCCGACCACGGACCGGACGGCGGCACGGGCCCTCCACCGGGCACGCCCTAGGAGGCGGCTCCGCCCCGGTCGTCGAAGCGGGCGGCGCGCAGGTATTCCGGGTTGGGGTCCAGCGCGGCCGCGAGCCGGAAGTGGCGTACGGCCCGCTCCGGGTGGTTGGAGCGCTCGAAGGTGCGGGCCAGCGCGAAGTGCGCGAAGGCGTTGTCCGGCTCCCGCTCCAGCACCAGCTCGAATTCCAGCTCGGCCGGGCGCAGTTGCGCCGCCGCGAAGAAGGCGCGGGCGCGCAGCAGCCGGGCGGCGGTGTTCTCGGGGTGGGCGGCGATCACCGAGTCGAGCAGCCGCACGGCCCCCCGGGGGTCGCGCGCGGCGAGCAGTTGCTCGGCCGCGCGGAAGTCGATGACGTCGGTCTCCGGGTTCCTCTCGGGCACGGTCGCTTCCTTCCGCTGGTCCGTCCCGGCATGAACGCCCGCCCGGTCGCGGGTATTCCTCGCGCGGGAGCCCTCAGTCCGTCTCGGCGCGCCGGACCAGCTCGGCCCACACCTCGCGGACCCGGTCCGCCAGTTCCTCGACGGGTCCGTCGTTGTCGATGACCAGGTCAGCGATGGCGCGCCGCTGTTCGCGGGTGGCCTGGGCGGCCATGCGGGCGCGGGCGTCCGCCTCGGTCATGCCGCGCAGCCGTACGAGCCGGTCGAGCTGGGTCTCCGGGGCGGCGTCGACCACGACGACCAGGTCGTAGAGGGGGGCAAGGCCGTTCTCGGTGAGCAGGGGGACGTCGTGGACGACCACGGAGTCCGGCCCGGCGGCCTTCTCCAGTTCGGCGGAGCGCTCCCGGACGAGGGGGTGGACGATCGCGTTGAGCGCGGCGAGGCGGTCCGGGTCGGCGAAGACGACGGCGCCGAGCGCGGGCCGGTCCAGGGCGCCGTCCGGCGTCAGGACACCCGCACCGAACTCCTCGACGACGGCGGCGAGACCGGGGGTGCCGGGTTCGACCACCTCGCGCGCGATGCGGTCCGCGTCGATGAGGACGGCCCCGTGGCCGACGAGCAGCCGGGACACTTCGCTCTTGCCGGCACCGATGCCACCGGTCAGGCCCACTTTCAGCATGCCCGGAAGCATAGGGCCTTTCGTTCGGATCAGGCCGGATCAGGGAGCGGGGGCTGGTGCCGTGCATCGCAAGGCGGAGGATTGAGGCGGATGGGGTCTCCCCTGTTCGAGCACGGCCGAGAACTTGGGGAAGGAGCGTTGGTGATTGACGACAACGCCGCGAGGTGCGGCACCAGCCCCCGCGAGCCCGGCATGATCCGAACGAAAGGCCCTGGGTGCCCGCCTTCCCTGATCGGTGCGGTCGGGGGAGGCGGGCACTGGGAGGCGGCTCGGGTGGTGGGGTCAGGCATCGCCCTCGCGCTCGGCGAGGAACTTCTCGAACTCCAGGCCGATCTCGTCGGCGGACGGCAGGTCCGCGGGCTCGGCGACCAGGTTGCCGCGGGTCTCGGCGCCCGCGACCGCGTCGTACTGGTGCTCAAGGCCCTCGACCAGCGAGACCAGCTCCTCGTCGCCCTGGCCGATCTGGCGGTCGATCTCCGTCTGGGTGCGGTGCGCCTCGGTGCGCAGGGCGTGCGCGACGGACGGGAGCACCAGGCCCGTGGCGGCGGTGATCGCCTCCAGGGCGGTGAGCGCCGCGTCGGGGTAGGCGGAGCGGGCGACGTAGTGCGGGACGTGGGCGGCGACGCCGAGCACGTCGTGGCCCGCCTCCATCAGCCGGTACTCGACGAGCGCCTCGGCGGAGCCGGGCACCTGCGCCTCCTCGAAGGGGCTGCGGTGGCCGGGCATCAGGTCGGTGCGGTTGCCGTGCGGGGTGATGCCGACGGGGCGGGTGTGCGGAACGCCCATCGGGATGCCGTGGAAGTTGACCGCGAGCCGGACGCCGAGCCGTTCGACGACCTCCTCGACGGCGGCGGCGAACCGCTCCCACTCCACGTCGGGCTCCGGGCCGGAGAGCAGCAGGAACGGCGCGCCCGTGGCGTCCTGGACGACACGGACCTCCAGCGCCGGGGTGTCGTACGCGGACCAGCGGTCGCGCTTGAACGTCAGCAGCGGGCGGCGGGCACGGTAGTCGATCAGGCGGTCGTGGTCGAAGCGGGCCACCACCTGGTGCGGCAGCGATTCGAGCAGGCCGTCGACGATCTGCTCACCGGTCTCACCCGCGTCGATGTACCCCTCGAAGTGGTAGAGCATGACCAGGCCGGCCGACTCCTGGGCGAGCGCCATGTCGACGACAGCCAGGCCCTTCGGCTCCCATTCGTACAAACTCTGCGGATCAGGCACGGTTACCGCTCCTCCTTGTGTTCCTGGGAAACAACGTCCCGCGGATCAACGGCATTCCCCGTACCCGGTGTTTCCCCGTACCCGGCGTTTCGGCGGCGGAAAACGCGTGAGGCCCGCCCCCCGAAGGGGACGGGCCTCACGGTCACTCACCTACCGCGGTCGATGCCGGGAGGGCCGGAGCGTCAGCTCTGGCCGCCCGCCAGCTTCTCGCGGAGCGCGGCCAGGGCCTCGTCCGACGCCAGGGCGCCGGAGTTGTCCGAGGACTCCGAGGAGTAGGAGCCGCCGCTGCCGCCCGAGGCGGCCTGCGTGTTGCCGGCGGAGGCGGCAGCGCCCTCGGCGGCAGCGGCCTCGTCGGCCTCGCGGGACTTGATGACCTGGGCCTGGTGCTGCTCGAAGCGCTGCTGCGCCTCTGCGTACTGGGTCTCCCAGACCTCGCGCTGAGCCTCGAAGCCCTCGAGCCAGTCGTTGGTCTCGGGGTCGAAGCCCTCGGGGTAGATGTAGTTGCCCTGGTCGTCGTAGGACGCGGCCATGCCGTACAGGGTCGGGTCGAACTCGACCGAGGCCGGGTCGCCGCCGAACGCCTCGTTGGCCTGCTTCAGCGAGAGGCTGATGCGACGGCGCTCGAGGTCGATGTCGATGACCTTGACGAAGATCTCGTCGTTGACCTGGACGACCTGCTCCGGGATCTCCACGTGGCGCTCGGCCAGCTCGGAGATGTGGACCAGGCCCTCGATGCCCTCGTCCACGCGGACGAACGCACCGAACGGAACGAGCTTGGTGACCTTACCGGGGACGACCTGCCCGATCTGGTGCGTACGGGCGAACTGCTGCCACGGGTCTTCCTGCGTCGCCTTGAGCGACAGGGAGACGCGCTCGCGGTCCATGTCGACGTCGAGGACCTCGACGGTGACCTCCTGGCCGACCTCGACGACCTCGGAGGGGTGGTCGATGTGCTTCCAGGACAGCTCGGAGACGTGCACCAGACCGTCGACGCCGCCCAGGTCCACGAAGGCACCGAAGTTGACGATCGAGGAGACGACGCCGGAGCGGACCTGACCCTTCTGGAGGGTCGTGAGGAACGTCTGGCGGACCTCGGACTGGGTCTGCTCCAGCCAGGCACGGCGGGACAGGACCACGTTGTTGCGGTTCTTGTCCAGCTCGATGATCTTGGCCTCGAGCTCCTTGCCCACGTACGGCTGGAGGTCACGGACGCGGCGCATCTCGACGAGCGACGCCGGCAGGAAGCCGCGGAGGCCGATGTCGAGGATGAGACCACCCTTGACGACCTCGATGACGGTACCGGTGACGATGCCGTCCTCTTCCTTGATCTTCTCGATGGTGCCCCAGGCACGCTCGTACTGAGCGCGCTTCTTCGAGAGGATCAGGCGGCCTTCCTTGTCCTCCTTCTGGAGAACCAGGGCCTCGATCTCGTCACCGACCTTGACGACCTCGTTCGGGTCGACGTCGTGCTTGATCGAGAGCTCGCGGCTCGGGATGACGCCTTCGGTCTTGTAACCGATGTCGAGGAGAACCTCGTCCCGGTCAACCTTGACGATGACACCGTCAACGATGTCGCCGTCGTTGAAGTACTTGATCGTCTCGTCGATCGCCGCGAGGAACGCGTCCGCGTCGCCGATGTCGTTGACCGCAACCTGCGGAGTGGTGGCGGTGGTCTCGGTGCTGCTCGTCATGTGGGAAAGGGCTCCGGTACGGACATTGAGTCGTAGGTACTGCCACGCCGAAAGCCCGTATCGCCTCTGCAGAAGCCGGACAGCCTGGGAAGCGCCCCACCCGATGAACCGGGCGGCGCCTCGACAACCGAGGGACATGCAACAGGTGCGAGCGCGGCCTGCTAGGTCTGAGGAGCGCAGGCTCGCAGCGCAACTTGTAGCATACGGGGGCAGCAGGGCAGGGTCAATGCGCGAAGGCGGACACCACGGGCGAAACGCCCCATGCCCGGCACAACTCGGCTTCACCGAGGCCGGATCGTGTCCGAACACGCCCGGACACACGGATTCCGCACCGCACCCGCCCCTTGGTACGTACCGCGTACGACGGGGTGAAGGCAAACTACAACGACGGACACGATGAGCCAAGAGATGGACGCCGCCGAACCCGAGGCGACCCGCCGCAGCGCCGGTACCGCCGAGAGCAGCCGGGCCAGCCGCGGCTGGTGGGACCGCAACGCCGACGAGTACCAGAACGACCACGGCGCCTTCCTCGGCGACGACCGCTTCGTCTGGGGCCCGGAGGGGCTGGACGAGGCGGACGCCGCGCTGCTGGGCCCCGCCGCCTCGCTCAAGGGCCTCGACGTCCTGGAGATCGGCGCCGGCGCGGCCCAGTGCTCGCGCTGGCTGGCCGCCCGGGGCGCCCGCCCCGTCGCCCTGGACCTCTCCCACCGCCAGCTCCAGCACGCCCTGCGCATCGGCGAGGGCCTGCCGCTGGTCGAGGCGGACGCCGGACGGCTGCCGTTCCGCGCCGGCTCCTTCGACCTGGCCTGCTCCGCCTACGGCGCCGTGCCCTTCGTCGCCGACCCGGTCCAGGTCTTCCGCGAGGTCCACCGCGTGCTGCGCCCCGGCGGCCGCTGGGTCTTCTCCGTCACGCACCCCGTGCGCTGGGCCTTCCCCGACGAGCCGGGCCCCGAGGGCCTGTCGGTGGCCGCCTCCTACTTCGACCGCACCCCCTACGTCGAACAGGACGAACGCGGCGAGGCCGTGTACGTGGAGCACCACCGCACGCTCGGCGACCGGGTGCGGGACGTCGTCGCGGGCGGCTTCCGGCTGGTGGACCTGGTGGAACCGGAGTGGCCCGCCTGGAACGACCAGGAGTGGGGCGGCTGGTCCCCGCTGCGCGGCAACCTGATCCCGGGCACCGCGATCTTCGTCTGCGTACGCGACTGAGCCACCGCCCGTACGAGACTGGGGGCGTGATCCGCACCGACGCCCTCGACCCGCTGCCCGTCCGCACCGCCGTGCCCGCCCTGCGGCGCGCGCTCGACGACCGGGGGGTCGCGGTGCTGTGCGCACCCCCCGGCACCGGCAAGACCACCCTCGTGCCGCTCGCCCTCGCCGGGCTGACCGGGGACGGCCCGGTGCGCCGGGTCGTCGTCGCCGAGCCCCGCCGGATCGCCGCCCGCGCCGCCGCCCGGCGCATGGCGTGGCTGCTGGGCGAGCGGACCGGGCAGCGCGTCGGGTTCACCGTGCGCGGCGAGCGGGTGGTGGGCCCGGACACCGTGGTGGAGGTCGTCACCACCGGGGTGCTGCTCCAGCGGCTCCAGCGCGACCAGGAGCTGGCCGGGGTGGACGCGGTGATCATCGACGAGTGCCACGAACGGCACCTCGACGCGGACACGGTGGCCGCCTTTCTCCTGGACGTACGCGCGGCGCTCCGCCCCGACCTGCGGCTGGTGGCCGCCTCCGCGACCACGGACGCCGAGGGCTGGGCCCGGTTGCTGGGCGACGCCCCGGTGGTCGAGGCGCGGGGCGTGTCGCATCCGGTGGAGGTCGTCTGGGCCCCGCCGGCCGCGCCGGTGCGGCCGCCGCACGGGATGAGGGTGGACCCGGCGCTGCTGCGCCACGTCGCCTCCGTGGTGCGGCGGGCGCTGGCCGAGCGGGACGGCGACGTGCTGTGCTTCCTGCCCGGCGTCGGCGAGATCGGCCGGGTGGCCGGTGAGCTGGCGGGCGTCGGGGCCGAGGTGCTCCAGGTGCACGGACGGGCCCCGGCGGCGGTGCAGGACGCGGTGCTGGCGGGTTCGTCCGGGGGCCGGCGGGTGGTGCTCGCGACCTCGGTGGCGGAGTCGTCGCTGACGGTCCCCGGGGTGCGGACGGTCGTGGACTCCGGGCTGGCCAGGGAGCCGCGCACCGATCACGCGCGGGGCCTGAGCGCGCTGACGACCGTACGGGCCTCGCAGGCGGCGGGCCGCCAGCGCGCGGGCCGGGCGGGGCGCGAGGCACCGGGCACCGTCTACCGCTGCTGGGACCACGCGGAGGACGGGCGCCTCGCCCGGTTCCCGTCCCCGGAGATCAGGGTGGCCGATCTGTCGGCGTTCGCCCTCCAGGCGGCCTGCTGGGGCGATCCGGACGCCTCCGGGCTGGCGCTGCTCGACGCGCCTCCGGAAGGGGCGATGGCCGCCGCGCGCGAGGTCCTGGCCGCGGTCGGCGCGGTCGGGCCGGACGGCCGGGTCACCGAGCGGGGCGTGCGGATGTCCCGGCTCGGGCTGCATCCCCGGCTGGCCAGGGCGCTGCTGGACGGGGCGGCCGAGGTCGGGGGCCGCCGGGCCGCCGAGGTGGTGGCGCTGCTGAGCGAGGAGCCGCCCCGCGCGTACGGGGACGACCTGGCGGCGGCGCTGCGCACCGCGCGCCGGGGCCGGGACGCCTACGCGGACCGCTGGCGCCGGGAGGTGCGGCGGCTGTCGTCCGGGGTCGAGGGCGACGGCGGCGGTGGCCGGCCGGTGTCGGACGACGCGGCGGCCGGTCTGGTGGCGGCGCTGGCCTTCCCGGAGCGGGTGGCGCGGGCGCGGGGCGGCGGGGCGTTCCTGATGGTGTCGGGCACGGGCGCGGAGCCGGGCGAGGGCTCCGGGCTGCGCGGCGCTTCCTGGCTGGCCGTCGCGGTGGCGGACCGGCCGGCGCACGCGGCGTCCGCGCGGGTGCGGCTCGCGGCCGTCGTGGACGAGGACACCGCGCGCCTGGCGGCCGGGCCGCTGCGGTTCGCGGGCGAGGAGGTGCGCTGGGACGGCCGGGACGTGGTGGCGCGCCGGGTGGAGCGGCTGGGGGCGGTCGAGCTGTCGGCGCGCCCGCTGAAGCAGCCCGATCCGGCGCTGGTGCGCGCGGCCCTGCTGGAGGGGCTGCGGCGGGAGGGGCCGGGGCTGCTGCGCTGGGGCCGGGACGCGGCGCAGCTGCGGGAGCGGCTGGCCTTTCTGCACCGGGTGCTGGGCGGGGCCTGGCCGGATGTGTCGGACGGGGCACTGCTGGCGCGGCCCCAGGAGTGGCTGGAGCCGGAGCTGTCGCGGGCGCGGCGGCGGGCCGACCTGGCCGCGATCGACGCGGGCCAGGCGCTGCGCAGGCTGCTGCCGTGGGCGACGGGTGAGGCGGTGCGGCTGGACGAGCTGGCGCCGGAGCGGATCGAGGTGCCGAGCGGTTCGCGGATCAGGGTGGAGTACGGCGGGGAGCAGCCGGTGCTCGCGGTGAAGCTCCAGGAGCTGTTCGGACTGCGGGAGACGCCGCGGGTGGCGGGGGTGCCGGTCCTGGTCCATCTGCTGTCCCCGGCCGGGCGGCCCGCCGCGGTGACGGCGGATCTGGCGTCGTTCTGGGGCGGGGGCTACAAGGCGGTGCGCGCCGAGCTGCGCGGCCGGTATCCGAAGCATCCGTGGCCCGAGGACCCGGCGACGGCGGAGGCCACCCGGTTCACGAAGGCGCGGCTCGCGCGGGAGTGAGCGCGGGGCAGCCCCCGGGCCGGGGTGCGGCGCGGGGGCTGCCGGGCGGGCGCTGACGGGGTCAGGGGGCGGTGGTGGCGGCCGGGGTGGCCGTGGGGGTCGGGGTGGCCGTGGCGTCCGCGCGCTCCTCGACGGTGAGCTCGATGACGAGCGAGCCGCCGCCCTCGGCGGTGAGCCGCAGCTTGTACGTACCGGCCGGGCCGTCCGCGTAGAACGTCGGGAGCTTCAGGCTGCCGTCCGCCGCCGTGGTGAGCACGACGCTGCGGACGGGGTTGCCCTCGTCGTCGGTGCAGTACGGGCCCTTGTCGTTCTGGGCGGGCACCTCGGCGTCGGTGATCATCGTCGCGGTGACGGCGACCCCGCCCGCGGCCGCGCCCTTGTGGGTGGCGGCGACCGTGATGGCGTCGTACGCCCCGCCGGCGACGGCGGTCAGCTCCGCGGTGCCGGTCCGGGTGAGGGCGTCGGCCTGCCGGGCGGTGACCGTCGCCGTGAACGCGACGGCCCGCGCCGAGGTGCCCGCCACCGCGGCCCGGACGGTGAACTCGCCGGTCTTCTCGCCCGCGTGGAGCGCCGGGGCGGTGGCGATGCCGTCCGCGCCGGTCCTGACGGTGGCCGTCCTGGCGCCGCCCTCGAACGTGGCGCCGGTGTCGCCGGCGATGGTGAAGGTCACCGACGCCTTGGCGACCGCGCCGCCGGAGCCGTTGCGCGCCCGGACGGCGATGTCCTGGTCGAAGGTGTCGCCGGCGGTGGCGGTCAGCGTCGCGGAGCCGGTGTTCTGCAGCACCGTGACCGTCTGGGTCGGGCTGGGCTCCGGCTTCGGGGTGTGCGTCGGCGGCTTGCCGGCCTCGCCCGGCTTGGACGGCTCGGGGCTCGGCTCGGAGGGGGGCGTGGGCTTCTTCGAACCGCCCGGCTCGGGGGTCGTGGACGGCGAGGGCGTCGACGGCGAGGTGGAGGGGCCGCCGCCGGGCCGGGTGGGGCCGGGGTTGCGGCTGGTCGGGCCGGTGGGCAGCACGCCGGTGCCGTCCGGGACCTCGTGCGTGCCCCGGTTGTAGTACGAGAACCAGGAGCGGACCGTACGCAGGTACACGTCCGAGTGGTTGTAGCTGAGGACGGCCCGGTCCAGGTCGGTGGCAATCGACAGGTCGCGGGGGCCGGCGCAGAGGTAGCGTCCGGCGGCGAGCGCGGCGTCGTAGATGTTGTTGGGGTCCTTGCGGCCGTCGTCGTTGCCGTCCTGGCCCCAACTGGCCCAGGTGGACGGGATGAACTGCATCGGGCCGACCGCCCGGTCGTGCGTCCGGTCGCCGTCGTAGGCGCCGTTGTCGGTGTCCTTGATGAGGGCGAAGCCGTTGCCGTCGAGGGCGGGGCCGAGGATCGGGGAGAGCGTGGTGCCCTGCGCGTCGACCCGGCCGCCCCGGGCCTGTCCGGACTCCACCTTGCCGATCGCGGCGAGCAGTTGCCACGGCAGCCGGCAGGCCGGGTCGGTGGCCGCGATGGTCCGCTCGGCCTTCCGGTACGCCGCCAGGACGGAGGCGGGTATGCCGGACTCACGGCTTCCGGTCACCGGTACGTCCACCGAACCGCCGGGCTTCTGCGGCGTGTTCAGCGGCGGCAGGTCGGTGTAGTACGGCGAGTCGCCGGAGGCGCCGCCGCCCTGCTCGGTGGGGGTCGAGGCACCGACGGGCGGGTGGTCGCCGCCCTCGGCCGCGACCAGCGGGGAGCCGGGAGCCTGCGAGGCGGAGAGAGCCGCCACCGCGAGCGCTGCGACGGCGGTGGTGGCCGCCCCTCTGTACAGCCGGCGACCGAATTGCGCTGCCATGACGTGTGGGCCCTCCCCCTCGTCGCTCTCGGCGCTCCCCCGCGCCTGGACTCAGGCGACCCTACGGCACGTCTTGCGGTGCGCACACGGCGGCCGGGCCTGTTCTTACCGCTTTCTCACCTTCCTGAACACAAGTTGTCCATGTGCGGACGTGTTCGTGACGTGGGCCGTCGCACGATCGGGCGCCGTCCGCCGGTCCTTCCGGGTCACGCATACTGCCCGCATGCCCTTCACGCTCAGTCATGCCGCCGCCGTGCTGCCGGGGATACGGCGGGACGGCACGGGCCGCGGTCCGCTCATCGCCTCGGCCCTGGTCGCCGGGTCGTTCGCCCCCGATCTCACCTACTTCGCGGATTCGGTGATTCCGGGCGCGATGGAGTTCGGGGAGGTCACCCACGCGGTGTGGGGCGCGCTCACCGTGGATGTCCTGATCACGGCCCTCGCGCTCGCCCTGTGGCTGCTGCTGCGCGATCCGCTGGTGGCGCTGCTGCCTCCGCGCCGGCAGGGGCGGGTCCACGCGTGGCTGCGGGGCGGCGGGTCCGGGGCCGGGGCCGCGACCGGGGCCGGGCTTCGGGCGGTGGGGCTGCGCGGCGCCGCCCGGTTCGCGGTGTCGGCGGCGCTCGGCTCCGCCACGCATGTCGTCTGGGACGCCTTCACGCATCAGGGCCGGTGGGGCGTCCGTCTGGTGCCGGGGCTCGACGGCAGCGCGGCGGGGCTGCCCGTGGCCACCCTGGTCCAGTACGGCACGTCGGCCCCGGCGCTGCTGCTGCTCGGCTGGTTCGCCGTGTCGGGGCTGCGGCGGACCGGGGAGCGGCCGCTGCCCGCGTCGGTGCCTGACCGGCGGGCGCGGCGGTGGGCGTTCGCCTGGATCGGGCTGTGCGTGGTCCTGGGCACGGCGCACCGGTGCGCCCGCTGGTACGCGTACTTCGGGCACATCGACACCCCGCTGGACATCATCCCGACGCTCTGCTTCGGCGCGGGCTCCGGCCTGGCCGCGGGGCTCCTGCTGTACGCGGCGGCGGTACGGCTGGCTCCCGTACGCCGGAACACGGGCCCGCGCGCCGGGGACGGCGCCGAGGACGGTACGGAGACGGAGACGGGCGCGGCCGGGGCCTTCGGGGGCCCCGGCCGGAGCGGGTCAGTGGGCCGCTGACTCCCAGTCGCCGCCGACGCCGACCGACACGTCCAGCGGGGCGCGCAGCCGCACCGCCGTGGACATCTCGTGGCGCAGGATGCCCTCCACCCGCTCCCGCTCGCCCGCGGCGATCTCCAGCACGATCTCGTCGTGGACCTGGAGCAGCATCCGCGACTTCAGCTCCGCCTCGGTCAGCGCCCGGTCGACCTGGAGCATGGCCACCTTGACGATGTCGGCGGCGGTGCCCTGGATCGGGGCGTTGAGCGCCATCCGCTCGGCGGTCTCGCGGCGCTGGCGGTTGTCGCTGTTCAGGTCGGGGAGGTAGCGGCGGCGGCCGAAGATCGTCTCGGTGTAGCCGGTGGCGCGGGCCTCCTCCACCACCCGGTGCAGATAGTCCCGCACCCCGCCGAACCGCTCGAAGTAGGTGTCCATCAGGACGCGCGCCTCGCCCGCCTCGATGTTCAGCTGCTGGGAGAGGCCGAAGGCGGACAGCCCGTACGCCAGGCCGTAGCTCATGGCCTTGATCTTGCGCCGCATCTCCGGGTCGACGGCCGACTTCTCGACGCCGAAGACCTGCGAGGCGACCGTCGTGTGCAGGTCCTCGCCGGAGGTGAACGCCTCGATCAGTCCGGCGTCCTGCGAGAGGTGGGCCATGACCCGCAGCTCGATCTGGCTGTAGTCCGCCGTCATCAGCGTCTCGAAGCCCTCGCCGACGACGAAGCCCCGGCGGATCGCCCGGCCCTCGTCCGTCCGGACCGGGATGTTCTGCAGGTTCGGGTCGGTGGAGGAGAGCCGGCCGGTCGCCGCCACCGTCTGGTTGAACGTGGTGTGGATACGGCCGTCCGCCGCGATCGACTTCACCAGGCCCTCGACCGTGACCCGCAGCTTCGCCTGCTCGCGGTGGCGGAGCATGAGCACCGGCAGCTCGTGCTCCGTCTGGGCGGCCAGCCAGGCCAGCGCGTCCGCGTCCGTCGTGTACCCGGTCTTCGTCTTCTTGGTCTTCGGCAGGCCCAGCTCGCCGAACAGCACCTCCTGCAGCTGCTTGGGCGAACCGAGGTTGAACTCCCGGCCCACCGACGCGTGCGCCTCCTTCACCGCCTGCTGGACGGCCCCGGCGAACTGCTGCTCCATGCCCTCCAGGTGGGCCCGGTCCGCCGCGATGCCGTGCCGCTCCAGACGGGCCAGCAGGATCGACGTCGGCAGCTCCATGTCGTGCAGCAGCTCGGCCGCGCCGACCTCCTTCAGCCGCTCCGTGAACGCCTCGCCCAGGTCCAGGACGGCGCGGGCCTGCGTCATCAGCGCGTCGGCCTCGGCCTGGTCCTCCGCGCCGAAGGCCAGCTGCCCGTCCGCCGCGGCCGCCGGGGCCAGCTCCCGGCCCAGGTACTCCACGGCCAGGGCGTCCAGCGCGAAGGAGCGCCGGCCGGGCTTGACCAGGTAGGCGGCGAGCGCGGTGTCCATCGAGACGCCGCCGATCCGCCAGCCGTGCTCCGGGAAGACCCGCATCGCGCCCTTGGCGTTGTGCATGACCTTGGGCCGGGCCGGGTCCGCGATCCACGCCGCGAACGCCCGCTCGTCGCCCTCGTCCAGCAGCGCCGGGTCGAACCAGGCCGCCGCCCCGCCCGCCGCGGCGAGCGCGATCTCCGTCACCGTGCCGCTGCCGAGCGACCAGGTGTCCACCGTGGCGACGCCGAGCGGCTCACCGCCGTGCTCCGCGAGCCAGGGGGCCAGCTCACCGGCGCCCAGCACCGCGCCGTCCAGCTCGATCCCGGCGGCCGGCGCGGGCGGCTGGGCCTCCGCGGCGCCCGGATCGACGGCGAGCAGGCGCTCGCGCAGGCTCGGATTGCGGATCTCCAGGATGTCCAGGATGCCGGTGACCGCCGTACGGTCGTAGGGGGCGCGCTCCAGCTCGGCCGGGGTCTTCGGCAGCTCCACGTCCCGGACCATCTCCGTCAGCACGCGGTTCAGCTTCACCGCGTCCAGATGGTCCCGCAGGTTCTGCCCGGCGACGCCCTTGACCTCGTCGGCCCGCGCGATCAGCTCGTCGAACGAACCGAACTGGTTGATCCACTTCGCGGCGGTCTTCTCCCCGACCTTGGGAATGCTCGGAAGGTTGTCCGACGGGTCACCGCGCAGCGCCGCGAAGTCCGGATACTGCCGGGGCGTGAGCCCGTACTTCTCGACGACCTTCTCCGGCGTGAACCGGGTCAGCTCGGAGACGCCCTTGGTCGGGTACAGCACGGTCACGTCGTCCGTGATCAGCTGGAACGAATCGCGGTCGCCCGTGACGATCAGCACCTCGAAACCGGCCGCCTCGGCCTGCGTCGCCAGCGTCGCGATGACGTCGTCCGCCTCGAAGCCCTCGACCGCGAACCGGTCCGCGTGCATCGCGTCGAGCAGCTCGCCGATCAGCTCGACCTGCCCCTTGAACTCGTCGGGGGTCTTCGACCGGTTCGCCTTGTACTCCGGGAACTCCTGCGCCCGCCACGTCTTGCGGGAGACGTCGAACGCCACCGCGAAATGCGTCGGCGCCTCGTCACGCAAGGTGTTCGCGAGCATCGACATGAAGCCGTACACCGCGTTCGTCGGCTGGCCCGCCGCCGTCGTGAAATTCTCCGCGGGCAGCGCAAAGAACGCCCGGTACGCCAGGGAGTGCCCGTCCATCAGGAGCAGGCGCGGTCGGTTGTCTGCCGTCTTCTTCGATGCCGTCTCAGCCACACCCCGATCCTGCCACGACCCACTGACAATCCGGACCGGCCGCCTCGCCGGGCGCACCACCCGCCCCGCGTGCCAGGATCAGAGACAAGGAAACACACCCGGCGGACCCACCAGACACCTCCCGGGGGCCCGCAGCAGACCCGAAGGGGAGCAGCATGGCCGGCAAGCCGCCCGCAGGAGACCCCGTCCAGGACGCCCCGCAGGTCGGCCCGGCCAAGCATGCCGCGGCCGGGCTGCCCGCCGTCGCCGAGAGCCTGCGCGTCGCCCAGCGCCAGATGGGACTGCGCCGCTCCGCGCAGACCCTCCTCAAGGTCAACCAGAAGGACGGCTTCGACTGCCCCGGCTGCGCCTGGCCCGAGGGCGACAAGCGGCACGTCGCCGAGTTCTGCGAGAACGGCGTCAAGGCCGTCGCCGAGGAGGCCACGCTGCGCCGGGTGACCCCGGACTTCTTCGCCGCCCACCCCGTGGGCGACCTCGCCGGGCGCAGCGGCTACTGGCTCGGCCAGCAGGGCCGCATCACCCAGCCGGTGTACCTGCCGGAAGGCGCCGACCGGTACCAGGCGGTGACCTGGGAGCGCGCCTTCGAGATCATCGCCGAGGAGCTGGGCGCCCTCTCCTCCCCCGACGAGGCCGTCTTCTACACCTCCGGGCGCACCAGCAACGAGGCCGCCTTCCTCCTCCAGCTCTTCGCCCGCGAATTCGGCACCAACAACCTGCCGGACTGCTCCAACATGTGCCACGAGTCCTCGGGCTCCGCGCTCACCGAGACCATCGGTGTCGGCAAGGGCTCGGTCTCCCTGGAGGACCTGCACCACGCCGACCTGATCATCATCGCCGGACAGAACCCCGGCACCAACCACCCCCGGATGCTCTCCGCCCTGGAACAGGCCAAGGCCGCCGGCGCGAAGATCATCTCGGTGAACCCGCTGCCCGAGGCCGGCCTCGAACGCTTCAAGAACCCGCAGACCCCGCACGGCATGGTCAGGGGCACCCCCCTCAACGACCTGTTCCTGCAGATCCGCATCGGCGGCGACCAGGCCCTCTTCCGCCTCCTCAACAAGCTGATCCTGGACACCGAGGGCGCCGTCGACGAGCGGTTCGTCGCCGAACACACCCACGGCTACGAGGAGTTCGCCGCCGCGGCGGCCGCGGCCGACTGGGACGAGACCCTCGCCGCGACCGGCCTCGACCGCGCCGCCATCGAGCAGGCCCTCGCACTCGTCCTCGCCTCCGAACGCACCGTCGTCTGCTGGGCCATGGGCCTCACCCAGCACAAGCACTCCGTGCCGACCATCCGCGAGATCGTCAACTTCCTCCTGCTGCGCGGCAACATCGGCCGGCCCGGCGCCGGGGTCTGCCCCGTGCGCGGCCACTCCAACGTCCAGGGCGACCGCACCATGGGCATCTTCGAGCGCCCCTCCACGGCCTTCCTCGACGCCCTCGACACGGAGTTCGGCATCACCTCGCCGCGCCACCACGGCTACGACGTGGTCCGCGCCATCCGCGCCCTGCGCGACGGCGACGCCAAGGTGTTCTTCGCCATGGGCGGCAACTTCGTCGCCGCCACCCCCGACACCGACGTCACCGAGGCGGCCATGCGCAACGCCCGCCTCACCGTCCACGTCTCCACCAAGCTCAACCGCTCGCACGCCGTCACCGGCACCCGCGCGCTGATCCTGCCCACCCTCGGCCGCACCGACAAGGACGTCCAGGCGAGCGGCAAGCAGTTCGTCACCGTCGAGGACTCCATGAGCAAGGTCCACGCCTCGCGCGGCAACCTCACCCCCGCGAGCCCCCACCTGCTCTCCGAGCCCGCCATCGTCGCCCGCCTCGCCCGCGCTGTCCTCGGCCCCGGTTCCGCCACCCCCTGGGAGGACTTCGAGCACGACTACGCCACCATCCGCGACCGCATATCCCGCGTCGTCCCCGGCTTCGAGAACTTCAACGCGCGCATCGCGCACCCCGGCGGCTTCACCCTGCCGCACGCCCCCCGCGACTCCCGCCGCTTCCCCACGGACACCGGCCGGGCCAACTTCACCGCCGCGCCCGTCGAGTACCCGAAGCCGCCCGAGGGCCGGCTGCTGCTCCAGACGCTGCGCTCCCACGACCAGTACAACACCACGATCTACGGCCTCGACGACCGCTACCGGGGCATCAAGGGGGGCCGCCGCGTCGTCCTCGTCCACCCCGACGACGCCACCGCGCTCGGGCTCGCCGACGGCTCCTACACCGACCTCGTCAGCGAGTGGAAGGACGGCGTGGAGCGCCGCGCACCCGGCTTCCGCGTCGTCCACTACCCCACCGCCCGGGGCTGCGCCGCCGCGTACTACCCGGAGACCAATGTCCTGGTCCCCCTCGACTCCACCGCCGACACCAGCAACACTCCCGCCTCCAAGTCCGTCGTGGTGCGCTTCGAACCCGCGCGCTGAGAACGCGCGGCCCCGTGAAGGCGTGGCCCCGCGACCCTGCGGACCCGTGGACTAAGCGCTCGCTCAGTCGTCTGATAGGAACAACACAGACACGCACCACCGCACAGCGACGGAAGGCGGCCCCATGGGCGAGCACACCGCACCCACGTTCCCCCAGGAGATCATCGACGAGTACGCCGCGCTCGGCGTGGACCTGCCCGCCCTGTTCTCCGCCGGCCACCTCGGGGAACGCATGGGCGTACGCGTCCTCGAAGCCTCCGCCGAGCGCGTCGTCGGCACCATGCCCGTCGAGGGCAACACCCAGCCCTACGGACTCCTGCACGGCGGCGCCTCCGCCGTCCTCGCCGAGACCCTGGGCTCCGTCGGCTCCATGCTCCACGGCGGCCCGGCCAAGGTCGCCGTGGGCGTCGACCTGAACTGCACCCATCACCGAGGGGTACGGAGCGGCCTCGTCACCGGCGTCGCGACCCCCGTACACCGCGGCCGGTCCACCGCCACGTACGAGATCTCCATCACCGACGAGCACGACAAGCGCGTCTGCACCGCCCGCCTCACCTGCCTCCTGCGCGACGCCCCCGCCCCGCAGGCCGGCTGACCCCGCGCCACACCCCCACCCCGCTGCCCGGCCGTCCGCCAGAACGGCCGGGCAGCGGCATACCCGGGCACAACCACCGCCCCACGCAAGGAATTTGGCCCGCCGCCACCTCAACCCCCTTGACCCGGTGGGCCGTTCCGTGGCCCACTCAGCTACCGCATCCCCCACACCCCCGCCACCACACCGTGTCGCCGCACCCCCGTCACCGTAACGCTGCGTAACCAACGCGCGAGGTGCGGGGCCCCGCCCCGGCGCTCCCAGCCCGGCCCCCTCCGCCGCCGGGCCCTGCGGCCTGCCTCCGTACGCCCGCACCGCGGCCCCACGGGCGACAGCAGCAAGATCAGCCCAAGCCCCTTAGCAGAGCTGCGCGTTCTCACATTGCGGTCACTTCACGGTCCGGTAAATAGCCGTACATGTCCGCCCACCCACCTCAAGCCTTGCTCAAGGGCATAACAAGAGAGTCACATCCTTGGCAGGCAGCACTCCCGACCCCCACCACTGCCCTTAGAGTCACGGCCAGTCACCGCGCCGCCGGGCGCGTCTGCAGCACGGCCCTGTACCAACCCAGTACGGCCCGGCGAACGACACGGCTCCTCCAGCAGAGGAGACCGCGCCAGGGAAAGGACCTTTCGTGCGACACCGTTCTTTGCTCATCCTCACAGCAGTGCTCACCACAGGGGCGCTCACACTCACCGCCTGCGGGTCGCGCGACGACGACAACAAGAGCGACGGCAACAGCTCCGGCGGCAACACCACCGTCGTCATCGGCGTCGACGCACCGCTGACCGGCGACCTCTCCGCCCTCGGCCTCGGCATCAAGAACTCCGCCGACCTCGCCGCCAAGACGGCGAACAAGGAGAAGACGGTCCCCGGCATCACCTTCGAGGTCCAGCCGCTCGACGACCAGGCGCAGCCCTCCGTCGGCCAGCAGAACGCCACGAAGTTCATCGACAACAAGAAGGTCCTCGGCGTCGTCGGCCCGCTGAACTCCGGCGTCTCCCAGTCGATGCAGAAGCCGCTCAACGACGCCGGCCTCACCCAGGTCTCCCCCGCCAACACGGGCACCGAGCTGACCCAGGGCAACGACTGGAAGACCGGCGACAAGAAGCGCCCCTTCAAGACCTACTTCCGCACCGCCACCACGGACCAGATCCAGGGCGCCTTCGCCGCGAAGTACCTGTACAACAACGCGAAGATCAAGCAGGTCTACCTCATCGACGACCAGAAGCCCTACGGCGCCGGTCTCGCGGCCTCCTTCAAGACCACCTTCACCAGCCTCGGCGGCAAGATCGTCGGCGCCGACCACGTGAACCCCGAGGACCGCGACTTCAACGCCGTCGTCACCAAGGTCAAGAGCTCCGGCGCCAAGGCCGTCTACTACGGCGGCGAGTACCCCGCCGGCGCCCCCCTGAGCCAGCAGCTCAAGGCCCGCGTGCAGATCCCCCTCATGGGCGGTGACGGCATGTACAGCGCCGACTTCATCAAGCTCAACAAGAAGGCCCAGGGCGACATCGCCACCTCCGTCGGCAAGCCCGTCGAGGAGCTCGACTCCGCCAAGAAGTTCATCGCCGACTACGAGGCCGCCGGCTACGAGGACGCCTACGAGGCGTACGGGGGCGGCACCTACGACGCCACCTGGGCAATCATCGAGGCCGTCAAGATCGCGGTCGCCGAGAACGGCGGCAAGCTCCCCGACAACGCCCGCGCCAAGGTCCTCGAGGCCATGAGCAAGGTCAAGTTCGACGGCGTCACCGGCCCGGTCTCCTTCGACCAGTACGGCGACACCACCAACACCATGATGACCGCCTACCAGGTCGACGGCGGCAAGTGGGTCTCCAAGCTCAGCGAGGTCTACAAGCCGTAACCACCCCGGCCACCCGCCGACACACCCCACCCAGACCGCGCGGGAGCGCTACGAGCACTCCCGCGCGGCGCCATATCCGAACCACTCCACGGAGGCCCTGCGGTGAACGAACTGCCGCAACAGCTGGCCAATGGACTCATCCTCGGCGCGATGTACGGACTCATCGCGATCGGCTACACGATGGTCTACGGAATCATCCAGCTCATCAACTTCGCCCACGGCGAGATCTTCATGATCGGAGGCTTCGGAGCTCTCACCGTGTACCTCTGGATGCCGGCCGGCTCCAACCTCCTCGCCATCCTCCCCCTCATGATCATCGGCGGCGTCCTCTGCTCCGTCGCCATCAGCGCCGCCGCCGAACGCTTCGCCTACCGGCCGCTGCGCACCGCTCCCCGCCTGGCCCCGCTGATCACCGCGATCGGACTCTCCCTCGCCCTCCAGCAGGCCATCTGGAAGTGGTACCCCGACGCCACCAAGGACCACCCCTTCCCGCAGTTCAAGGGCGCGTCCATCGGCATCTTCGGCGCCCACATCCAGCGCGGCGACCTCTTCGTCCTCATCGCCGCCCCCCTCTGCATGCTCGCCCTCGGCCTCTTCGTCGCGAAGACCCGCACCGGCCGCGGCATGCAGGCCACCTCGCAGGACCCCGACACCGCCAAGCTCATGGGCATCAACACCGACCGCATCATCGTCATGGCCTTCGCCATCGGTGCCGCGTTCGCCGCCGTCGCCGCCGTCGCCTACGGGCTCAAGAACGGCCAGATCGGCTTCAAAATGGGCTTCATCATGGGCCTCAAGGCCTTCACCGCCGCCGTCCTCGGCGGCATCGGCAACATCTACGGCGCCATGCTCGGCGGCGTCGTCCTCGGTGTCGCCGAATCCCTCGCCACCGGCTACATGAACGAAGTCCCCGGCATGGACCTCTTCGGCGGCGGCGCCTGGAAGGACGTGTGGGCCTTCGTCCTCCTCATCGTCGTCCTGCTGCTGCGGCCACAGGGCCTGCTCGGCGAACGCGTCGCGGACAGGGCGTGATACGGATGACCACCCACGCCTTCCTCCCGCTCCCGGCACCCGCCGCACGCGCCGCCACCCTGGCCGGCGCGGCCGCCGCACTCGCCGGAACGTTCCTCCCCTGGACCTGGACCTCCGAATTCCCCGGCGACCTCACCGTCACCGGCTACCCCGGCGGCCTCCAGGTCCTCACCCTCACCGCCGCCGTCCTCACCCTGCTCTTCACCCTCACCGGCTACGGCATCCCCGGACTGCGCACCCTCACCCCCGGCGGCACCAACAGCCCCGTCCGCCTCCTGGCCCTCGGCACCCTCGGCACCACCGGCTACACCATGGGCGCCATCTCCTACCAGCTCGGCGGCGTCGTCAACCTGGAACCCGGAGCCTGGGTCAGCGGCATCGGCGCACTCGTCGCCGTCATCGCCTCCCTCGGCCTCCCCGACGACGTCCCGCCCGCCACCGAAGGCCCCACGCCCAGCACCTGGCAGCGCTTCCGCCACAGCTTCACCGCGCCCTCGGCACCCCGCGCCAAGGCCCTCCCGGCCTGGGCCGAGATCATCATCATCGCCGTCGCCTTCGGCTTCGCGCTGTACGTCTTCACCTACGGCATCGGCATCCCCACCGAGGACTCCGAACAGTTCATCGGCTTCCTCATCACCGCGGCCTTCGGCTTCACCGCGCTCACCCGTGCCGGACTCGTCGCCCGGCTCACCGCACTCACCTCCAAGCACCGCAACGTCACCCTCACCGCGGCCCTCGTCGCGGCGCTCTGCTTCCCCTTCACCCAGGACACCGCGGAATACGCCCTCATCGGCGCGAACATCCTCATCTTCGCGACCGTCGCCCTGGGCCTCAACGTCGTCGTCGGCCTCGCCGGCCTCCTCGACCTCGGCTACGTCGCCTTCCTCGGCGTCGGCGCCTACGCCGCCGCACTCGTCTCCGGCGCACCGCTCTCCGCGATCGGCGTGACCTTCCCCTTCTGGGCCGCCGTCCTCACCGGAGCCGTCGTCTCCCTGATCTTCGGCGTCCTCATCGGCGCCCCGACCCTCCGACTGCGCGGCGACTACCTCGCCATCGTCACGCTCGGCTTCGGTGAGATCTTCCGCGTCACCGTGAACAACCTCAACGGCAACAGCGGACCCGACCTCACCAACGGCTCCCAGGGCATCCCCAGCATCCCCGACCTCAACCTCCTCGGCATCGACTTCGGGCTCAGCCACGACATCGGCCCCTTCACCCTCAGCAGGCCCGCCAACTACTACCTGCTGATGCTCGTCGTCACCGCCGTCGTCGTCCTCGTCTTCCGCCGCTCCGGAGACAGCCGCATCGGCCGCGCCTGGGTCGCCATCCGCGAGGACGAGACCGCCGCCACCGCCATGGGCATCAACGCCTTCCGGCTCAAGCTGCTCGCCTTCGCCCTCGGCGCCACCCTCGCCGGCCTCGCCGGCACCGTACAGGCCCACGTCAACTACACCGTGACGCCCGAGCAGTACCAATTCGCCGGCTCCGTGCCCCCGAACTCCGCGTTCCTCCTCGCCGCCGTCATCCTCGGCGGCATGGGAACCCTCAGCGGACCCTTCGTCGGCGCCGCGCTGCTCTACCTCATCCCGGCCAAGCTGCAGTTCATGCAGGACTACCAGCTCTTCCTCTTCGGCATCGCACTCGTCGTCCTGATGCGCTTCCGCCCCGAGGGCCTGGTCGCCGACCGCAGGAAGCAGCTCGAATTCCACGAGAACGACGAGCCCGACCAGCCCGACGTGCCCACACCCCGGAAGTCCGACGCGACGGACGCCGGCATCGCCAAGGCGGGGGCGTAACACCATGACCAGCACCAGCACCGCCACGACCGTGCTCGACGCCGGCGGGGTCACCATGCGCTTCGGCGGCCTCACCGCCGTACGGAGCGTCGACCTCACCGTCAACTCCGGCGAGATCGTCGGTCTCATCGGCCCCAACGGCGCCGGCAAGACCACCTTCTTCAACTGCCTCACCGGCCTCTACGTCCCCACCGAGGGCACCGTCCGCTACAAGGGCACCGTCCTGCCGCCCAAGCCCCACCTCGTCACCCAGGCAGGCATCGCCCGCACCTTCCAGAACATCCGGCTCTTCGCCAACATGACCGTCCTGGAGAACGTCCTCGTCGGACGCCACACCAGGACCAAGGAAGGACTCTGGTCCGCCCTCCTGCGCCTGCCCGGCTTCAACCGGGCCGAGCAGGCCGGCCGCGAACGCGCCATGGAACTCCTGGAGTTCATCGGCCTCCAGGACAAGGCCGACCACCTCGCCCGCAACCTCCCCTACGGAGACCAGCGCAAGCTGGAAATCGCCCGCGCCCTCGCCAGCGACCCCGGACTCCTCCTCCTGGACGAGCCCACCGCCGGCATGAACCCGCAGGAAACCCGCGTCACCGAAGACCTCATCTTCGCCATCCGGGACCAGGGCATCGCCGTCCTCGTCATCGAGCACGACATGCGCTTCATCTTCAACCTCTGCGACCGCGTCGCCTGTCTCGTCCAGGGCGAGAAACTCGTCGAGGGAACCCCGTCCGAGGTCCAGAGCGACGAACGCGTCGTCGCCGCCTACCTCGGCACCCCCTTCGAAGGCGCCCCCGGCGCCGAGGAGGCCGCCGAGGTCGAGAAGGCCGAAGCGGAAGCCCACACCGGCACGGACGCGAGCACGGAAGAGGAGGACAACCGATGACCGCACTGCTCGAGGTCGAGGACCTCCGCGTCGCCTACGGCAAGATCGAAGCCGTCAAGGGCATCTCGTTCACCGTCGAGAGCGGCCAGGTGGTCACCCTCATCGGCACCAACGGCGCCGGCAAGACCACCACCCTGCGCACCCTCTCCGGGCTGCTCAAGCCGCTCAGCGGCCGCATCCTCTTCGAGGGACAACCACTCACCAACGTCCCCGCGCACAAGATCGTCGCCATGGGCCTCGCCCACTCCCCCGAGGGCCGCCACATCTTCCCCCGGCTGACGATCACCGAGAACCTCCTGCTCGGCGCGTACCTCCGCACCGACAAGGCGGGCATCGAGAAGGACGTCCAGCGCGCCTACGACCTCTTCCCCATCCTCGGGGAACGCCGGAAGCAGGCCGCCGGAACCCTCTCCGGCGGCGAGCAGCAGATGCTCGCCATGGGCCGTGCGCTGATGTCCCAGCCCAAGCTGCTCATGCTCGACGAGCCCTCCATGGGGCTCTCCCCGATCATGATGCAGAAGATCATGGAGACCATCGTCGAACTCCGGGCCTCCGGTACGACGATCCTCCTGGTCGAGCAGAACGCCCAGGCCGCGCTGTCCCTCGCGGACCAGGGCCATGTCATGGAGATCGGCAAGATCGTCCTCTCCGGCACCGGGGCGGACCTCCTCCACGACGAGTCCGTCCGCAAGGCGTACCTCGGCGAGGACTGAACCCTCGCGGAAACGGGAAGGGCCCGCGCCTGGTGGCGCGGGCCCTTCCTTGTCCTTGTACGGCCGCCCTACTCCGCGGCCTTCTTCTTCTCCTCGGCGTCCGCGATCAGCGCCTCGGCGAGCTGCTGCATCGACAGCCGGCGGTCCATCGACGTCTTCTGGATCCACCGGAACGCCTCCGGCTCCGACAGCCCGTAGTCCGTCTGCAGAATGCTCTTCGCCCGGTCCACCAGCTTCCGCGTCTCCAGGCGCTGCGCGAGGTCCGCGACCTCGTTCTCCAGGGCCTTCAGCTCGGAGAACCGCGAAACGGCCATCTCGATGGCCGGGACGACGTCGCTCTTGCTGAACGGCTTCACCAGGTACGCCATCGCCCCGGCGTCCCGGGCCCGCTCCACGAGGTCGCGCTGCGAGAAGGCGGTGAGCATGAGGACCGGGGCGATGGACTCCTCGGCGATCTTCTCGGCGGCGGAGATCCCGTCCAGGACGGGCATCTTCACGTCCAGGATGACCAGGTCCGGGCGGTGCTCCCGAGCCAGCTCGACGGCCTGCTGCCCGTCCCCGGCCTCCCCGACCACGGAGTACCCCTCCTCCTCGAGCATCTCTTTGAGATCGAGGCGGATGAGCGCTTCGTCCTCGGCGATGACGACACGGGTCGTCAGCGGCGGAACGTGCGACTTGTCGTCATCGGCGACGGGCTGGGGCGACTCGGGGGTGGTCACGGGGCTCCTTGAATCAGGGCAGGACTGCTGACCACAAGCCTACCTAGCTGCAACTGCATGTGGTGACCCGGTACACTCCGAATCACACCCAGCCGGGTTGGCGGAACGGCAGACGCTGATTGCTCAAACCAATCTGCCCGAAAGGGCGTGCGGGTTCGACTCCCGCACCCGGCACAGCGAAGCGGATGTTCACGTTCTCGTGAACATCCGCTTTTTGCTGCGCGCGGCAGGCCCGGATTGCTCATCGTATTCCCATGAACTTCCACGGCACGGAATTACGACAGAAGGCCCTCACCCTTCTGCGCGGCGGCGCACGCAACGCGGATGTCGCGCGGAAGCTGAACGTGCCCGCCGGCACGATCAGCTACTGGAAACACATGGACCGGGCCAAGCGCGGCGAGCCTACGAGAACCCGCTACCACCTCTGCCCTCGATGCGATGGTCGGCTCGATCAGGCCGCCTACTCCTACCTTCTCGGCCTGTACTTGGGCGACGGACACATCATTCAGAACAAGGCCATGAAGACGCCCAGCCTGTCTGTCTTCTGCGACGAATCCTGGCCAGGTCTCATGGCCGAGTGTGAGAAGGCGATGCGCGCCGTTCTCTCCGAGAACTCGGTGTGCCGGGTACGCAGAAAGGGGTGCCGTGAAGTGAAGGTCTACTCGAAACACCTGTGGTGCCTCTTTCCTCAACACGGCCCCGGCATGAAGCACACCCGCCGCATCGCCCTCGAACCCTGGCAGCAGGAGATCGTCGACGCCCACCCCTGGGACTTCGTCCGCGGTCTCATCCACTCCGACGGCTGTCGGACCATGAACTGGACGACCAGGGTGGTCGGCGGCGTCAAGAAGCGGTACGAGTACCCGCGGTACTGGTTCACCAACGTCTCGGACGACATCCGGCAGCTCTACACCGACACCCTCGACACGCTCGGCGTCGAGTGGACGCACTGCACGCGTGCGGGCAAGAAGTACAACATCTCCGTCGCCCGACGGGCGTCCGTAGCCCTCATGGACGCTCACGTCGGGCCGAAATTCTGAACCGCCCTACTTCGGGCTGTCGTCCTCGCCGATGTGGTGGACGCGGACCAGGTTCGTCGAGCCCGCCACTCCGGGCGGGGAGCCGGCCGTGATGACGACCACGTCGCCCTTGCGGCAGCGGCCGATCTTGAGGAGCTCCTCGTCGACCTGGGCGACCATCGCGTCCGTGGAGTCCACCTGCGGGCCCAGGAACGTTTCGACGCCCCAGGTCAGGTTCAGCTGCGAGCGGGTGGCCGGGTCCGGGGTGAAGGCCAGGAGCGGAATCGGCGAGCGGTAGCGCGACAGCCGCTTCACCGTGTCGCCGCTCTGCGTGAACGCCACCAGGAACTTCGCGCCGAGGAAGTCGCCCATCTCCGCCGCCGCACGGGCCACCGCGCCCCCCTGGGTGCGGGGCTTGTTGCGCTCGGTCAGCGGCGGCAGCCCCTTCGCGAGGATGCCCTCCTCGGCCGCCTCCACGATGCGCGCCATCGTGCGCACCGTCTCGATGGCGTACTTGCCGACGCTCGTCTCGCCGGACAGCATCACCGCGTCCGTGCCGTCGATGACGGCGTTCGCGACGTCGGACGCCTCGGCGCGGGTCGGCCGGGAGTTGTCGATCATCGAGTCGAGCATCTGCGTCGCCACGATCACCGGCTTCGCGTTCCGCTTGGCGAGCTTGATCGCCCGCTTCTGGACGATCGGCACCTGCTCCAGCGGCATCTCGACGCCAAGGTCGCCGCGGGCGACCATGATGCCGTCGAAGGCGGCGACGATGTCCTCGATGTTGTCGACGGCCTGCGGCTTCTCGACCTTGGCGATGACGGGGAGGCGGCGGCCCTCCTCGTCCATGACGCGGTGGACGTCCTCGATGTCCCGGCCGCTGCGCACGAAGGAGAGGGCGATGATGTCGGCGCCGGTGCGGATGGCCCAGCGCAGGTCGTCGATGTCCTTCTCGGAGAGCGCGGGGACGGAGACGGCGACGCCGGGGAGGTTGAGGCCCTTGTGGTCGGAGACCATGCCGCCCTCGATGACGGTGGTGCGGACGCGCGGGCCGTCCACCTCGGTGACTTCGAGCGTGACGCGCCCGTCGTCGATCAGGATGCGCTCGCCGGGGGTGACGTCGGTGGCGAGGCCGTCGTACGTGGTGCCGCAGCCGTGGCGGTCGCCCTCCAGCGGTTCGACGGTGATGGTGAAGTCGTCGCCGCGTTCAAGGAGTACGGGGCCTTCGCTGAAGCGTCCGAGGCGGATCTTCGGGCCTTGAAGGTCGACCAGGACGCCGACGCTGCGGCGGCCCTCGTCGGACGCCTTGCGGACGCGGTGGTAGCGCTCTTCGTGTTCGGCGTAGCTGCCGTGGCTGAGGTTGAGGCGGGCGATGTCCATTCCGGCCTCGACCAGGGACTTGATCTGGTCGTATGTGTCGGTGGCTGGTCCCAGGGTGCAAACGATTTTGGCTCGGCGCATGGGTCGAGCCTAGACCTTACCTATGGGTAGGTAATTGGCTCTGTATGACTGTCCAACCACCTTTGGATGAAGGGTTATTGACAACTGTTGAATTGTGCGGCGGCGTGCTCGGATGAGCACGCCGCACCGTGCGTGCGGGTGGGAATTCAGAGTTTCGGCGGGGTCATGGTGAAGCGGGCGTTCACCTGTGCGTAGACGGTCTGCTGCTGGGGTTCGAGGTCGATGGCGGGGGCCGGCGGGGCGCCCGCTCCGGCGGGGGCGGGGAGCGCGCCGCCGTAGCCGGCGCGGCGGGCGTAGGCGACGGGGGCGGCGTTCTCGGCGCCTATGTCGGCGAGTTCGACGAGGGCGGCCAGTTCGGCGCCGAGTGCTCCGGCGTATTCGCGGGCGCGCTGGACGGCTTCGCGGACGGCCTGGCGGCGGGCTTCGCCGTGGGCGGGCGAGGTGGGGCGCAGGGCCCACCAGGGGCCGTTGACGTGGGTCATGTCGAGGTCGCCGACGCGGGTGACGAATTCGCCGAGGGCGGTGAAGTCGTTGAGGACGGCGGTGATGTAGACGCGGCCGTGGTAGGCGCGGATCTTCTCGTCGCGGCCCCGGTGGACGAGTTCGGGGCTGATGGAGAGGGCGCCGGTTTCGAGTTTTTCGACGGCGTCGCCGTAGGTGCGGGCGAGTTCGAGGACGGCGGCGTTGCGGCGGGTGAGGTCTTCGAGGGCGGCGCGCCGGTCCTTGCCGCGGGCGGTGACGGTGATGGAGAGGCGGGCGATCTCGGGGTCGACTTCCAGGCGGGCTTCGCCGCGGACGGCGAGGCGGGGCTGGTCCGGGGTGCCGTAGGGCTGGGCGGTGTCGTTCATGGGTCCACTCTGGCACCCGGGTACGACAGCGGGACGTCCGGTGGTCGGTGTGTGGTCATGGCATGGAAACCTGCCGGGGGTGTTGCCGGGGGTGGTGTGCGGGTGATTGTCTACGCGCGTCGCCCGCTCGTTCGTGTGGTTCGTCGGCTGTTCTCCACGCGTCGACCGGCGGGGTGGGCGGCGTGCGGGGAGCTTCGCAGCAAGAGATGCGCAGCAGGAGAACAGAGATGTGGGAGACGAGATGCCGCTGAACCGAAGGACGTTCCTGGGGACATCGGCCGCGGCCGGCGCGGGTGCGGTGGTGGCGGGTGGTGCCGCGTCGCCGGCTCAGGCGCACGGGCGGGGGCACGGTCGGGGGCACGGGCGTCCGCCGAAGCGGTACTCGTTCACCGTGATGGGGACGACGGATCTGCACGGGAACGTTTTCAACTGGGACTACTTCACGGATGCCGAGTTCGACGACAAGGACCACAACGATGTGGGTCTGGCGAAGATCTCGACGCTGGTGGAGGAGGTGCGGCGGGAGAAGGGTCGTCACAACACGCTGATGATCGACGCGGGTGACACGATTCAGGGCACGCAGCTCTCGTACTACTACGCGAAGATCGACCCGATCACGGCGAAGCGTGGTCCGGTGCATCCGATGGCGCAGGCGATGAACGCGATCGGCTATGACGCGGCGGCGCTGGGGAACCACGAGTTCAACTACGGGATTCCGGTGCTGCGGAAGTTCGAGGAGCAGTGCGACTTCCCGTTGCTGGGGGCGAACGCGCTGGATGCGAGGACGCTGCGGCCGGCGTTCGCGCCGTATGTGATCCGGAAGCTGCGGACGCCGCACGGCCGGGATGTGCGGGTGGCGGTGCTGGGGCTGACGAATCCGGGGATCGCGATCTGGGACAAGGCCAATGTGGGCGGGAAGATGGTGTTCCCGGGTCTGGTGGAGCAGGCGGCGAAGTTCGTGCCGCGGCTGCGTTCGATGGGTGCGGACGTGGTGATCGTGTCGGCGCACTCGGGGACGAGCGGGACGTCGTCGTACGGGGATCAGATCCCGCATGTGGAGAACGCGGCGGCCCTGGTGGCGGAGCGGGTGCCGGGGATCGACGCGATTCTGGTGGGTCACGCGCATCTGGAGATCCCCGAGTACTTCGTGGAGAACGAGGAGACGGGGAAGCGGGTCGTGCTCTCGGAGCCGTTGAAGTGGGGGCAGCGGCTGACGCTGTTCGACTTCGACGTGGTGTGGGAGAAGGGCCGCTGGGTGGTCGAGCGGGCGGGTTCGCGGGTGCTGAACTCGAACACGGCGGTGGAGGACCCGAGGATCACGAAGCTGCTGGCGGACGAGCACCGGAAGGTCGTGGCGTACGTCAATCAGGTGATCGGGACGTCGGCGGCGGCGATGACGACGGCGGAGGCGGCGTGGAAGGACGAGCCGATCATCGATCTGATCAATGTCGTCCAGACGGAGACGGTGCGGGCGGCGCTGGCGGGTGGTGAGTACGCGGAGCTGCCGGTGCTGTCGCAGGCGTCGTGCTTCTCGCGGACGGCGCGGATTCCGGCCGGGGATGTGACGATCAAGGACGCTGCGGGGCTGTATCCGTTCGAGAACACGCTGGAGGCGCGGCTGCTGACGGGTGCGCAGGTTCTGGAGTATCTGGAGTACTCGGCGAAGTACTACGTGCGGACTCCCGCGGGTGCTCCGGTCGATCCGGCGGAGCTGACGAATGCGGAGAACACTCCGGACTACAACTATGACGCGGTGTCGGGGCTGACGTATGACATCGACATCGCGAAGCCGGTGGGTTCGCGGATCGTGAATCTCGCGTTCGGGGGGAAGCCGGTCGATCCGGCGGCGCGGTTCGTGCTGGCGGTGAACAACTACCGGGCGAGCGGGGGCGGCAACTTCCCGCATGTGCCGGGTGCGAAGCAGTTGTGGGCGAATTCGGAGGAGATCCGGAACACGATCATCGCCTGGGTGCGGGCGAAGGGTTCGGTGGACGCTGCGGAGTTCGCCTCGGTGGACTGGCGGCTCACGCGGGACGGTGTGCCGGTGTTCTAGTCGGCTGGTGGTTCGGGCGGTCGTTCCGCCTCCTGTTCGGGAGGCGGGGCGGCCGCTTTTTGCTGTGTGTACGGGGTTAGTTGGGGTGGGTGAGGGGGACGAGGGTGGGGGGCTGGGCGGGGATGGCGGGCTGGGTGAGGCCGAAGGTGGTGAAGGCGGTGCGGTGTGGCAGGGGGTAGGGGTTGGTGCCGGTGAGGTCGTTGAGGATGGTGGCGCTGCGCCAGGCGGCGAGGCCGAGGTCGGGGGTGCCGACGCCGTGGGTGTGGCGTTCGGCGTTCTGTACGTAGATGTGGCCGGTGATGGCGGGGCCGAGGTCGAGGCGTTGGTGTGCGTCGACGCGGGGGCGTCCCGCGGTGTCGCGGCGCAGGTGGGGGCGGAGGTGTTCGAGGAGGGTGTCGAGGGGGCGTTCGCGGTAGCCGGTGGCGAGGACGACGGCGTCGGTGGTGATGCGGGTGCGGGTGCGTTGCTGGGTGTGTTCGAGGTGGAGTTCGACGCGGGTGTTGGCGACGCGTCCGGCGGTGCGTACGGCTACGCCGGGGGTGAGGGTGGCGTCGGGCCAGGCGCCGTGGAGGGTGCGGCGGTAGAGCTCGTCGTGGATGGCGGCGATGGTGTCGTGGTCGATGCCCTTGTGGAGCTGCCATTGCTGGGGGACGAGGGTGTCGCGTACGGGTTCGGGGAGTGCGTGGAAGTAGCGGGTGTAGTCGGGGGTGAAGTGTTCGAGGCCGAGTTTGGAGTACTCCATGGGGGCGAAGGCGGGGGTGCGGGCGAGCCAGTGGAGTCCTTCGCTGCCGGTGGGGCGGGCGCGCAGGAGGTCGAGGAAGATTTCGGCGCCGGATTGTCCTGAGCCGATGACGGTGATGTGGCGGGCGTCGAGGAGGCGGTCGCGGTGGTGGAGGTAGTCGGCGGAGTGGATGACGGGGGCGGTGGTGGGGTGGGTGTCGGTGAGGGGTTTGAGGGGTTCGGGGATGTGGGGTTCGGTGCCGATGCCGAGGGCGATGTGGCGGGTGTGGGTGCGGCCGAGTGAGGCGGCTTCGCCGTGGGCGTCGAGTTGGGTGTGGTCGATTTCGAAGTGGGCGGCGTGGGGGTCCCAGCGGATGGTGTCGACCTGGTGGCCGAAGTGGAGTGCGGGGAGCTGGGTGCTGACCCAGCGGCAGTAGGCGTCGTATTCGGAGCGGTGGATGTGGAAGCGCTCGGCGAAGTAGAAGGGGTAGAGGCGGTCCTGGGTGCGTTGGTAGTTGAGGAAGCTCCAGGGGCTGGTGGGGTCGGCGAGGGTGACGAGGTCGGCGAGGAAGGGGACTTGGAGGGTGGCGCCTTCGATGAGGAGTCCGGGGTGCCAGTGGAAGGCGGGGCGCTGTTCGTAGAAGGCGGTGGTGAGGGGGGTGGGCAGGCCGTGGGCGAGGGCGGCGAGGGAGAGGTTGAAGGGGCCGATGCCGATGCCGACGAGGTCGTGGACGCGGTGGGGGTCGGTGGGTGGGGCGGCGGCGGTCATCGGAGGGTGCTGCCTTCCTTGAGTTCGGCGGTGAGGTGGGTGACGAGGCCGAGGAGTCGGTGGAGGTCGTCGGGGGTGGTGTGGGGGTTGAGGAGGGTGGCCTTGAGCCAGAGGCGGCCTCGGGTGCGGGTGCGGCCGAGTACGGCGTGGCCCCGGGTGAGGAGGGTGCGGCGGACGGTGGCGACGGTGTGGTCGTCGGCGTCGGTGGGGCGGAAGAGGACGGTGCTGATGGTGGGGCGGTCGTAGAGGTCGAGGCCGGGGGTGCGGGTGATGAGGTCGGCGAGGGTGTGGGCGGTGGCGCAGGTGCGGTCGACGAGGTCGGCGAGGCCGGTGCGGCCGAGGGCGCGGAGGGTGACGGCGATCTTGAGTGCGTCGGGGCGGCGGGTGGTGCGCAGGGAGCGGCCGAGGAGGTCGGGGAGGCCGGCTTCGGTGTCGTCGTCGGCGTTGAGGTAGGGGGCCTGGTGGTGGAGGGGGTGGAGGTGGTGGTGGTCGGGGACGGCGAGGATGCCGGCGGATGCGGGCAGCCAGCCGAGTTTGTGCAGGTCGAAGGTGACGCTGTGGGCGCGGTCGAGTCCGTCGAGGAGGTGGCGGTGGGTGGGGCTGAAGAGGAGGGGGCCGCCGTAGGCGGCGTCGATGTGGAGTTCGGCGCCGTGGTGGGCGCAGAGGTCGGCGATGTCGGTGAGGGGGTCGATGTGGCCGGTGTCGGTGGTGCCCGCGGTGGCGGTGACGAGGAGGGGGCCGTGTCCGTGGTTGCGGCTGAGGGTGTCGTGGAGGGCGTGGAGGTCGATGGTGCCGTGGGGGGCGGGGACGGTGAGGGGTTCGGGGAGGCCGAGGAGCCAGGCGGCGCGGGTGATGCTGTGGTGGGCGTTGGCGCCGGTGACGGTCTGGACGGGGCCGTTGCGTTCGCGGGCGAGGAGGAGGCCGAGTTGGTTGGCTTCGGTGCCGCCGGTGGTGATGAGGGCGTCGGGGGCGGGGTGGTGGGGGTAGATCTCGGCGGCCAGCGCGGCGGTGGTTTCGGCTTCGAGGGTGGAGGCGGCGGGGGCCTGGTCCCAGGAGTCCATGGAGGGGTTGAGGGCGGAGGCGGCGAGGTCGGCGGCTGCGGCGAGGGCGAGGGGCGGGGTGTGGAGGTGGGCGGCGCAGAGGGGGTCGGCGGGGTCGGCTGCGCCGGCGGTGAGGGTTTCGACGAGGGTGGCGAGGGCGTGGTGGGCGCCGGTGCCCCGGTCGGGGATGAGGGGGGTGAGGGTGGTGCGGGTGCGGGGGGTGACGGCGTCGGGCCCGCCGGCGGGGAGGGGGCCGCCGCGGCGGAGGGCGCCTTCGGTGAGGGCGGTGAGGACGGTGTCGAGGAGGGGGCGCAGTGCGGCGGGGCCGGTGGTGGTGCCGGCGAGGGGCGGGAGGGGCATGGGGTGGCCGGTCCTTCGGGCGCGCGGTGGCGGGGTGCGGGCATGGGTGTGCGTGCCAGCTTGTCCGGGTTTCGAGCGGCGCGGCCGGGGAGCGGGGTGATCTGAACACGAAAGGGTGGCGGGGCGCGAAGGGGGCCGGGTGGCGAGGGTCCGGGGTGGTATGGGGGCGGGAGCGGGCACGGGTGGCGGGGGTGCGGCGGGGGCCGGGGCGGGTCCGGTGTGGCGGCGGGTGCGGTCGACTCCTGATGCGCGGGTGCCCGGCAGCGGTGTGACGCGTCGTCGTACCGGGCGCGCCGGCGGGCAGGGGCTGCCGGAGCGGGGCGGGTTCGGCGCTGTGGCGGGTGGGGTTGGTCACCGGTGCGCGTGTGCCGGGTGGGAGCGGGCACGGGGCGGTCGGCGATGTGCGCGTGCCCGGCGCGCTCCTCGGTGGGGGCGGGCCGGGCACGGGCTGGTGGGGTCAGTGGGCGTCGCGTACGTGCAGGGCGCGGCGCAGGTCGTCCACCTGGTCGATGAGTTTGCGGCGGAGGGCGGGGATGAGCGCGGGGTCGTCGAGGGCTTCCTCGCCGAGGCGGAGGCTGTCCGCGTCGATGACGGACACCGGGAAGGCGTGGCGTCCGGCGGCTTCGGCGATGGCGGGGCCGCGGCGGGCGGCGAGTTCGGCGACCTCGGGGTAGAAGCGGGGCACGTACGCGCGTACGAGGTCGGTCTGTTCGGGCTGCCAGAAGCCCTGGGCGGTGGCGGTGAAGAGGTAGTTGGAGAGGCTGTCGTCGTGGAACATGGCGTCCCAGGCGGCGGCCTTGGCCTCGGGGGTGGGGAGGGCGGCGCGGCAGCGGGCGGCGTTTTCCTGGCCGGTGGCGCTGGGGTCGTTCTCCAGGGCGGCGGCGATGGCCTGTTCGTCGGTGGCGCCGAGGACGGCGAGGCGGGTGAGGATGCGCCAGCGCAGTTCGGGGTCGAGTTCGGGTCCGCCGGGGACGGTGTCGTCGGCGAGCCAGCCCTGGATGGTGTCGGGCTGGGTGGCGGCGTCGATGAGGTGGCGTACGGCGGTGAGGCGGAGGCCGGAGTGGGTGCCGTCCTCGGTGCGGCGGATGAGGTCGCGGCAGAGGGCGGTGAGGGTGGCGAGGGCGGCGGGCCGGTCCTCGGGGGCGGTGTAGCAGGCGGCGACCTGGCCGTCGGCGAATTCGAGGACGCCCTGGAGGAGGGCGAGGTCGGTTTCGTGGGGCAGGTGGGCGCGGGCGAGGTCGAGGTAGGTGCGGGGGGCGAGTTCGCCGTCGCGGACCATGTCGCGGGCGGCGTTCCAGATGACGGCGCGGGTGAGGGGGGCGGGGATGCCGGAGAGGCTGTCCTGGACGGTGGTCCAGGAGGCGGGGTCGAGGCGGATCTTGGCGTAGGTGAGGTCTTCGTCGTTGATGACGACGAGGGCGGGGCGGCGGCCGGGGCGGGTGGTGGGGGCGTCCTCGGGGATGCCGGCCTCGAAGCGTTCGCGCAGGACGAGGGGGGTGGGGCCGTGCTGGGTGTCGAGGGAGTGGTCGTAGGCGCCGACGCTGATGCGGTGGGGGCGGGTGCCCCGGTGGTCGACGGTGAGGGACCAGGTGGTCTCGGTCTCGGTGGTGCGGGCGGTGAGGGTGTCGACGCCGGTGGTGCGCAGCCACTGCTCGGCCCAGGCGTGGACGTCGCGGTCGGTGGCGGAGGCGAGGTTGTCGATGAAGTCGGCGAGGGTGGCGTTGCCGAACTTGTGGCGGGCGAAGTGGGTGTTGATGCCGGCGAGGAAGTCCTTCTCGCCGAGCCAGGCGACGAGCTGGCGGAGTGCGGAGGCGCCCTTGGCGTAGGAGATGCCGTCGAAGTTGAGGAGGGCGGAGGCGGTGTCGGGGACGTCGGCGGGGTCGGGGGCGACGGGGTGGGTGGAGGGGCGCTGGTCGGCGCTGTAGCCCCAGCCCTTGCGGGCGACGCCGAAGTCGACCCAGGTGTCGGGGAATGGGGCCTCCCCTGCTCGAACGGAGTTGAGAGCTCGGGGAAGGGTGGCTTCGGCGAGGGTCTGGTAGCCCATGTACTCGGCGAAGGACTCGTTGAGCCAGATGTCGTCCCACCAGGCGAGGGTGACGAGGTCGCCGAACCACATGTGGGCCATTTCGTGGGCGATGACCATGCCGCGGGTCTGGCGTTCGGTGTCGGTGACGGCGGAGCGGTAGATGAACTCGTCGCGGAAGGTGACGAGGCCGGGGTTCTCCATGGCGCCGGCGTTGAATTCGGGGACGAACGCCTGGTCGTAGGAGTCGAAGGGGTAGGGCTCGTCGAATTTTTCCTGGAAGCGGTCGAAGCAGGCGCGGGTGATGTCGAGGATCTCGTCGGCGTCGGCGTCGAGGTGGGGGGCGAGGGAGCGGCGGCAGTGGATGCCGAAGGGCAGTCCGGCGTGCTCGGTGGTCACGGAGTGCCAGGGCCCGGCGGCGACGGCGACGAGGTAGGTGGAGAGGAGGGGGGTGGGGGCGATGGTCCAGCGGCCTTCGCCGGTGTGGCGGGTGATGCCGTTGCCGAGGACGGTCCAGCCTTCGGGGGCGGTGACGGTGAGGGCGAAGACGGATTTGAGGTCCGGCTGGTCGAAGGCGGCGAAGACGCGCTGGACGTCCTCCATGAAGAGCTGGGTGTAGACGTAGGTCTCGTTGTCGCTGGGGTCCGTGAAGCGGTGCATGCCCTCGCCGGTGCGGGAGTAGTGCATCGCGGCGTCGACGCGCAGTTCGTGGCGGCCCGTGGTGAGGCCGGTGAGCGGGTACCGGTTCTCGGTGAGGTGTCCGGGGTCCAGCGGCTGCCCGTCGAGGCTGATGGCGCGGAGGGTGGCCGGCTTGAGCTCGACGAAGGTGTCACCGTCGGTGCGGGCGGTGAACTCGATCACGGTGCGGGAGTCGAAGGTCTCCTCTCCCGTGGTGAGGTCGAGTTCGATGGTGTATCGCTGAACGTCGAGGATCTGGGCTCGGGCCTGCGCTTCATCGCGCGTCAGTACGGACATGGGGACATGCTGCCGTATGGGCGGTGCGGCGCGCAGGCGGGTTGTGGTGCGCGGGCCCGGCCCGGCTCAGTGGCCGTCCTGGGCGGACTCCTCGGCGATCCGCTCGTGGTGGCGGATGACCTCGGCGACGATGAAGTTGAGCAGCTTCTCGGCGAAGGCGGGGTCGAGGTGGGCGTTCTCGGCGAGCTGGCGCAGGCGGGCGATCTGGCGGGCCTCGCGGGCCGGGTCGGCCGGGGGGAGCTGGTGGGCGGCCTTGAGGTGGCCGACTTCCTGGGTGCATTTGAAGCGTTCGGCGAGCATGTGGACGACGGCCGCGTCGATGTTGTCGATGCTCTGGCGCAGCCGGTCGAGCTCGCCGCGTACGGAGTCGTCGATGTCGTTCGTGGTCATGGGCAGCGAGCTTACGGCGTGATCGTCGGCGGGTGGTCCGGGTCCGGTACGTGGTCGCTCCAGCCGCCGGGTACGGTGCGGCGCTGCTGGTCGCGGAAGCGTACGGGGGCCGTGCCGACGCGGCGGGTGAAGAGGCGGGAGAAGTAGGCGGGGTCGTCGTAGCCGACGCGGCGGGCGACGGCGGCGACGGGGAGGTCGCCGGTGGCGAGGAGTTCCTTGGCGCGGCCGAGCCGGATGCCGAGGAGGTAGTCCTTGGGGCTGCATCCGGCGCTGCGGCGGACGGCGGTGCGCAGTTCGGCGGGGGTCATGCCGTGGCGGGCGGCGTGTTCGGCGACGGTGAGCGGCTGGAGGGCGTCGCGGGCGAGGGCGCGCAGGACGGGGTCGTCGTCCGGTCCGGTGCCGGTGCGGGCGCGGCGCAGGGCGACGAGGAGTTCGTGGACGGCGGCGCCGGTCTCGGTCTCCAGGAGGGGGTTGCCGGGGCGGGCGGCCCTGACCATGCGGTGGACGGCGGCGCGGGGTGCGGTGGTGTCGGTGAGCGGGACGAGGGGGCGGTCGGGTTCGATGTAGCCGAGTTCGGTGTAGGCGGTGGTGGCGGGTCCGGTGAAGTCGACGAAGCTCTCGTCCCAGCCGGTGTCGGGGTCGGCGCCGTAGTGGTGCGGGGTGCCGGGGGTGAGCCAGAGGAGGGCGGGGGCGGTGACGGGCCGGCGCCGTCCGTCGGGGGCGGTGAACCATCCGCTGCCGGAGTGGACGACGACGGCGACGTGGTGGTCGAGGGTGCGGGGGCCGACGGGGGGCAGGGTGCCGTGCTGGAGGCCGACGCCGAGGCAGACGAGGCCGAGGCGGTGGTGGAGTGGTCCGGGGGTGAAGAAGCGCATCCAGGTCTGGTACATCGGCTCCTCCGTGCTCCCCGGTTCTCCTGCCTGTGTGCGTGGTGAGCAGGTGGTTTGTCCAATCAGCCGCGATTTTTGTCCATGGACCGGCCGGGCGCCAGGGGTGAGGCTGGAACGAGACATTTCACGCATCGGGAGAGTGGGCACCATGGCTGAGTTCGGCGTCGGGGACGAGGATTTCCGGATCGGCGGGCGGCCGGTGCGGCTGCTGTCGGGGGCGCTGCACTACTTCCGGGTGCACGAGGGGCAGTGGGACCACCGGCTGGCGATGCTGCGGGCGATGGGCCTGAACTGTGTGGAGACGTACGTGCCGTGGAATCTGCACGAGCCCCGGCCGGGCCGGTTCCGGGACGTGGGTGCGCTGGGCCGGTTCCTGGACGCGGCGGCGCGGGCCGGGCTGTGGGTGATCGTGCGGCCGGGCCCGTACATCTGTGCCGAGTGGGAGAACGGCGGGCTGCCGGTGTGGGTGACCGGGCGGTTCGGGCGGCGGGTGCGTACGCGGGACGAGGGGTTCCTTGACGCGGTGCGGGCCTGGTTCGCGCGGCTGCTGCCGCAGGTGGTGGAGCGGCAGGTGGACCGGGGCGGGCCGGTGATCATGGTGCAGGCGGAGAACGAGTACGGGAGTTACGGCAGCGACGCGGTGTATCTGCGCCGGGTGGCCGCGCTGCTGGGCGAGTTCGGGGTGACGGTGCCGCTGTTCACCTCGGACGGGCCGGAGGACCACATGCTGACGGGTGGTTCGGTGCCCGGTCTGCTCGCGACGGCCAATTTCGGTTCGGGGGCCCGTGAGGCGTTCGGGGTGCTGCGTCGGCACCGGGCGTCCGGTCCGCTGATGTGCATGGAGTTCTGGTGCGGCTGGTTCGAGCACTGGGGTGCGCCGCCGGTGGTGCGGGAGCCCGTGCGGGCGGCGGAGGCGCTGGCGGAGATCCTGGAGTGCGGGGCGTCGGTGAACGTCTACATGGCGCACGGCGGTACGAACTTCGCGGGCTGGGCGGGCGCCAACCGTTCGGGGCCGCTCCAGGACGGGGAGCTGCTGCCGACGGTGACGTCGTACGACTACGACGCGCCGGTGGACGAGTACGGGCGGGCCACGGAGAAGTTCCGCCTGTTCCGGGAGGTGCTCGCCCGGTACGCGGAAGGGCCGCTGCCGGCGTTGCCGGCCGAGCCGGTCGGCCTCGCCGCCCCGGTGCGGGCGGAGCTGACCTCGTGGGCGCCGCTGCCGGTGGTGCTGGAGGCGCTGGGCGAGGAGGAGCGGGCGGAGTCGGGGGTGCCGCCCACGTTCGAGGAACTGGGGCTGGACCGGGGGCTGGTGCGCTACCGGGTGGCGGTGCCGGGTCCGCGCGGCCCGTATCCGCTGGGTGTCTCGGGGCTGCGGGACCGGGCGGTGGTGTACGTGGACGGGGTGCGGCGGGGTGTGCTGAGCGAGGAGGAGGCGACGCTGGCGGAGCCGGTGGCCGGGCCGGCCGGGGTGGAGCTGTGGGTGGAGTCGCTGGGCCGGGTCAATTACGGGCCGCGGCTGGGCGAGCCGAAGGGGATCACCGGGGGTGTGCTGCACGAGCGCCAGTATCTGCACGGGGTGCGGGCGCGGGCGCTGCGGCTGGACGCGTTCGACGAGCCGGGGGCGATGGCGCGGGTGCCGTTCGCGCCGGTGGACGGGGCGGGCGGGCCGGGTCTGTACCGGGGTGTGTTCGAGTCGGTGGAGGTGGCGGGGGCGGATCACGCGGGTCTTGAGCTGCCCGGCTGGACGCGGGGGTTCGTCTGGGTGAACGGCTTCTGCCTGGGCCGGTACTGGTCGGCGGGCCCGCAGCACACGCTGTACGTTCCCGGTCCGGTGCTGCGGGACGGGGTCAACGAGGTGTGGGTGCTGGAGACGGAGGGCGCGGGCGCGGCCCATGTGGAGCTGGGTCCGGGGCTGCCGGTGCGGGCGGCGGGCTGAGGACGGGCGGCTGCGGGGCGGGCAACCGCGGGGCGGCCGGTCGCGTTCTACAGTGAGGAGGGGTCGAGCGTCGCGGGAGCGGGGGTACGGACGTGTCGGACAGTCTCCGCCGCAGCCCCGTCGAGCACGGCTTTCCGCATCTGGCGACGGTCCGTTCGGCGATCACCGCGCTGTACCGGCGGCTGGGGCCCGACGGGGTGCGGCGCTTCGACGCGAGTCTCGTCCCGGCCGACGCGGCGTTCACGGACGCGGAGGATCTGCATCCGGGGGCGCAGCGGGTGGCGCGGGCGATGGTGCGCCACTACCGGCTGCCGGACGCCCGGATGATCGTGGCGTTCCGGGCGATGGAGCACGCGGGGAGTGTGGAGCTGGCGGCGGGCCCGGAGTACTTCGTGGAGCTGAACGACCGCTTCCGTACGCATCGCCGGGACATCGGGGCCGCGCTGGCGCACGAGGTGGCGCATGTGCTGCTGCACCGGCTGGGTCTGGAGTTCCCCGGTACGCGGGACAACGAGATCCTGACGGATACGGCGGCGGCCTATCTGGGGGCGGGCTGGCTGCTGCTGGACGCGTTTAGGGAGGACGGGGTCTCCAGCCAGAAACTGGGCTATCTGACCCCGGAGGAGTTCGGCTATGTGCTGGCGGAGCGGGCGCTGGTGTTCGGGGAGGACCCGTCGCCGTGGTTCACCAGTGCGCAGGCGTACACCGCGTATGTGGAGGGCCGGGCGCGGGCCCTGCGGGACGCCGCGCGGCCGCCGCTGGCGGCGGCCGGCCGGTGGGAGCGCCACCGTTACGCGAAGGACCGGCGGGAGGGGCGTGCGGCGCGCGGCCGGAATGCGGCCGGGTACGCGTTCACCGGGGGCGGGGCAGGGTTGCGGGTGGAGTTTCCGTGCCCGGTCTGCCATCAGTGGAACCGGGTGGCGGTGCGGGGCCGGGTGCGGGTGCGGTGCGCGCTGTGCGGCGCGGTGCTGGACTGCACGACCTGAGACCGCCGGTCCGGGCGGGCCGCTGTGCCGGAGGGGTCCGGGCGGGCCCGCCCCTCCGGCATGGAACCTAGGCGCCCCGGCGGCTGCGCGGTGCCGCACCGCGCGGCGCGGCGCTGCGGGAGCCTCCGGCACCCGTACCGGCTCCGGCTCCGGCGCCGGTGCGGCGGCCGCGGCTGCGGCTGCGGCCCGTCGAGCGGGTGCCGGTGGCGGTGGCCGGTCTGCGCTGGGGCTGGGTCGGCTGCGGCACCTCTATGACGACCGCGACGCCGGAGGGTTCGCGGGCGCCGGTGAGGCGGGAGAGTTCCTCGTCGGTGGACTTGATGCGGGTGGTGCGGGGGGCGATGCCCGCGTCCTGCATCAGGCGGGTCATGTCCCGCTTCTCCTCGGGGAGCACCAGGGTGACGACGCTGCCGGACTCCCCCGCGCGGGCGGTGCGTCCGCCGCGGTGGAGGTAGTCCTTGTGGTCGGTGGGCGGGTCCACGTTGACGACGAGGTCGAGGTCGTCGACGTGGATGCCGCGGGCCGCCACGTTGGTCGCGACGAGGGCGGTGACCTGGCCGTTCTTGAACTGGTCCAGGGTCCGGTTGCGCTGCGGCTGGGTGCGTCCGCCGTGCAGGGCGGCGGCGCGTACCCCGCTGGCCAGCAGCCGCTTGGCGAAGCGGTCGGCGCCGCGCTTGGTGTCGACGAACATGATCACGCGTCCGTCGCGGGCGGCGATCCTGGTGGCGACGGCCTTCTTGTCGGTCTCGTCCAGGACGTGGAGGACGTGGTGCTCCATGGTGGTGACCGCGCCGGCCGAGGGGTCGACGGAGTGCACGACGGGGTCGGTGAGGAACATCTTGACCAGGCGGTCGATGTTCTTGTCCAGGGTCGCCGAGAACAGCATGCGCTGGCCGTCCGGCTCGACCTGCTTGAGCAGGGCGGTGACCTGGGGCATGAAGCCCATGTCGGCCATCTGGTCGGCCTCGTCCAGGACGGTGATCGCGACCTGGTCCAGGCGGCAGTCGCCGCGTTCGATGAGGTCCTTGAGCCGGCCGGGGGTGGCGACGAGCACCTCGGCGCCGCGCCGCAGGGTGGCGGACTGGCGGGTGATCGACATGCCGCCGACGACGGTGGCCAGGCGCAGGTTGACGGCGGTGGCGTAAGGGGTCAGCGCGTCGGTGACCTGCTGGGCCAGTTCGCGGGTGGGGACGAGGACGAGGACCAGGGGTGCCTTCGGTTCGGCGCGGCGGCCGACGGTGCGGGCCAGGAGCGCGAGGCCGAAGGCGAGGGTCTTGCCGGAGCCGGTGCGGCCCCGGCCGAGGATGTCGCGGCCTGCCAGCGAGTTGGGCAGGGTGGCGCCCTGGATGGGGAACGGCGCGGTGACGCCCTGCGCGGTGAGGGTCTTCAGCAGGGCGGCGGGCATGTCCAGCTCGGCGAACGCCTCGGCGGCGGGCAGTGCGGGGGTGATGGTTTCGGGCAGCGCGAATTCGCCCTGCGGCGGGGTGGCCCTGCGACGGGGCGACGCCTTGCCGGAACCCTGTGCGGTTGCCTTCGGCCGGGCCGCGCCGCGCCCTCGGGACGGGCGGTTGCGGGCGGGACGGTCCTGGCGTTCGGAGCGGGTCATACGGGTTTGTCCTCCTGGGACAGCACGAGCCGGGGCCCGCACCCGTGAAGGTGCGGGCCCCGGCTGCGAGGGACGCGTCCGGCGATCAGGCCGGGACGATGTTCTCCGCCTGCGGGCCCTTCTGGCCCTGCGTGACGTCGAAGCTGACCTTCTGGCCCTCGACGAGCTCGCGGAAGCCCTGGGCGTTGATGTTCGAGTAGTGGGCGAAGACGTCGGCGCCGCCGCCGTCCTGCTCGATGAAGCCGAAGCCCTTTTCAGAGTTGAACCACTTGACGGTTCCCGTAGCCATGTTGTTCTCCTTCAGGAGGTGCAGTGCCGGAAATTCGCAGGTCACGAATTCCAAGTCGCCGCATTGAGCCCCATCCGGAGAAAGCCGGAAAACAATAATGCGCCTGACGAAGCATTCCCGTCAGGCGCACATAAAGTCATGGGTACCAAAACTGCAACGGGACCAGCCTAGCACGGTCTGCCGCCGGGCGATGTGAGGCAGGTCGCTCAGCCGTCCCGGGAGAGCGTCCCCTCGTCGTTCCCGCGGCGGACGGTGCGCAGGGGGCGGCCGGGGCGCCAGGTGCTGATGACGATGGTGTCGCCGCCCTCCAGGCCGACGCGCACCACCTCGGTGGGTTCGACGCGGAAGAGGTGGAAGGGCTCGGGCGGGGTGCGCTCCTCGATGAAGCGGGCGAGCACGGCGGGGTCGGTGATCTCGACGGCGCGCCCGGAGAAGCGGACGTCGCCGTCGGTCATCTCCGTACCGGGTCCGGGGTTGGCGTGCACGCAGAAGCGGGGGTCGCGGCGCAGGTCGAGGGCCTTGCGGGAGTTCGGCATCATGCCGAGGTGGGGCTCGTCGCGCCAGAAGTCGACCTCCAGGCCGGTGAGCCGGGGTGATCCGTCGGCGCGGAGGGTGGCGAGGACGTGGTGCCGGTAGAGGCCGAAGCGGTGGCGGACGGTGTCGGCGAAGCCGGGTTCGGCGGTGCGGAAGTCGGTCCAGGTCGTGGTGGTCATGACGCCATGGAATCCGGGATACCCGACATCCTCTGTCCGTTTTTCCGCAGGAGTCCTCGTGCCCACCCGTTCGGGCTCCGGGAGCGCCCCGCCCTGGGTCGGGCGCCCGGTGCCGCGTTCGCTATCTTGTTCGCCGCCGACCCCCCACCGGCCACCGCATACCCGTACGGACGAAGGAGCCGGCCATGGAGGCCGACGTCACCACGTGTTACCGCCATCCCTCGTACGAGACGTATGTGAGCTGCGTGCGCTGCGAGCGGTTCATCTGCCCCGCCTGTATGCGGGAGGCGGCGGTGGGCCATCAGTGCGTGGAGTGCGTGAAGGAGGGGCAGCGCTCGATACGCCGGACCCGGACGGCGTTCGGCGGCACGGTGTCGCGGTCCGCGGTGCCGGTCGTCACGTATGTGCTGATCGGTTTGAACGTGCTGGCGTATCTGGCGGAGCTGATACGTCCGGGGCTCGTCGACCGGTTCGAGATGGCGGGGGCCTGGCTGACCGACGCGGACGGCGGGCGCTACGTCTACGTCGACGGCGGCTATCCGGGGTTCGACGTGGTGGGGGTGGTGGGCGGCGAGTGGTACCGGCTGCTGACCGGGTCCTTCCTCCATCTGCCGCCGGACGGCACGTCGTTCGGGTCGCTGCCGTTCGGGGTGCTGCACATCGTGTTCAACATGTACGCGCTGTGGACGCTCGGCCGGGGCGTGGAGGAGCAGTTGGGCCGGGTCCGTTTCCTGGCCCTGTATCTGCTGTCCGCGCTGGGCGGTTCGGTGCTGGTGTACCTGGTGTCGCCGACGGACGCGGTGGTGGGTGCCTCGGGTGCGATCTTCGGTCTCGTCGCCGCGTTCTACGTCATCGGCCGGCGGCTGGGCCGGGACCGGCGGGAGGTCAACGGCTTCCTGGCCGGGTTCCTGGTGTGGATGCTGCTCTCGGCGGCCTTCACCTCGTGGGAGGCGCACTTGGGCGGTCTGCTGACCGGTGCGGCGGTGACGGTGGTGTACGCGTACGCCCCCGCCGGGCGGCGGACGGCGGTGCAGGCGGCCGGCTGTGTGGTGCTGGGGGCGGTGCTGGTGCTGCTGGTGGTCCTGAAGACGGCGGCGCTGACCGGCTGAGCGGGGCCGGTGGCCGGGTCCCGGTCTGACACGATGACCGGCATGCGGAACGATCATTTCCCGCGGCTCTTCCCTGCCCCGGTGCGGCGGCTGCATCCTTTGGACTGGCTGGCCGGCGGGCTGCTGCTGGCGGGGGCGGCCGCCGTGGCGACCGGGCTGCTGCCGTCCGGTCCCGCGCAGGAGCAGCTGCGGCGCATCGGTCCGCTGCTGGCGTTCCTGGCGACGGTGATCGTGCTGGCGGAGCTGGCGGGCCGGGCGCAGGTCTTCGACGTGGTCGCGGCGTGGGTGGCGCGGGCGGGCCGGGGGCGTTATCCGCTGCTGTTCGGGCTGTGCGTGGCGTTCGCCTCGCTGACCACGATCACGCTGAACCTGGACACCACGGCGGTGCTGCTCACTCCGGTGATGCTGGCGCTCGCCGGGCGGGTGGGCATCGCGGCGGTGCCGCTGGCGATGACGACGGTGTGGCTGGCCAATACGGCGAGCCTGCTGCTGCCGGTGTCGAACCTGACCAATCTGCTGGCGGCGGACCGGGTGGCGCTGTCACCGGCCGGGCTGGCCGCCGTGATGTGGCTGCCGCAGCTGGCCGCGATCGGGGTGACGGCGCTGTGCCTGTGGGTGTTCTACTGGCGCCGGGGGCGGCGGGGCGCCGACACGTACACGCCGCCGGCGCTGCCCGTGCCCGGGGACCGGGTGCTGCTGGGGGTGTGCTCGGTGGCGTGTGCCGGGTTCCTGCTGGCGATCCTGCTGGTCGATGTGCCCCTGTGGTCGGCGTCGCTGGTGGCGATGGCGGTCGTGGTGGCGGCGTACGCGGTGCGGCGGCGCGGGGAGCTGCGGCTCTCGCTGGTGCCGTGGCGGCTGCTGGTCCTGGTGCCGGGGATGTTCCTGGTGGTGGAGACGGTCGAGGCGCACGGGCTGCACGAGGTGCTGGTGCGGGCGCTGGGCTCGGACGAGGGCCTGGCGGGGCTGCTGCGTACGGCGGGGGTGGGTGCCGGGCTCGCCAACGTACTGAACAACCTTCCGGCGTACGTGGCGGGCGAGGCGGTCGTGCCGGCGGATCACCACCGGCAGCTGCTCACGCTGCTGATCGGGGTCAACGCGGGGCCGCTGGTGACGCCGTGGGGGTCGCTGGCGACGCTGCTGTGGTTCGAGCGGTGCCGGTGGCAGGGGACGCGGATCGGGGTGGGGCGCTTCGCGCTGACCGGTCTGGTGCTCGCGGTGGCGGCGACGGGGGCGGCGACCTGTGCGCTGGCCCTGACCGCCTGAGCCGTACCTGTCCCCGGACGCGCCACGGCGCCTGCCGGGTCCGGTCGGGGACGGGCAGGCGCCGCGTTCAGTTCCGCACGCCGTTGTGCGGGACGTCTGTGGTGCCGTATCAGACCGTGAGGGCACGGTCCGTCGGGCGGATCGGGGCCGGCAGGGCGCTGGCTCCGGTCAGAAAGCGGTCCACGCCGCGTGCCGCGGAGCGGCCCTCGGCGATGGCCCAGACGATGAGGGACTGGCCGCGGCCCGCGTCCCCGGCGACGAACACGCCGTCGACGTTGGTCGCGTAGTCCGCGTCACGGTCGATGTTGCCCCGTGCGTCGAGCTCCAAACCGAACTGCTGGACCAATCCGTTGGACTGGTCGGTGCCGGTGAAGCCCATCGCGAGCGTGACCAGCTGCGCGGGGATGACCCGCTCGGTGCCGGGCTTCTGCTCCAGCTTACCGTCCTTGAACTCCACCTCGACGAGGTGGAGGGCCTGGACGTTGCCGTCCTCGTCGCCCTCGAAGCGGGTGGTGGAGACGGAGTAGACTCGCTCGCCGCCCTCCTCGTGCGCGGAGGTGACCTTGTAGAGCATGGGGAAGGTCGGCCAGGGCTGGTTGGCGTTCCGCTCCTCGCCGGGCCGGGGCATGATCTCCAGCTGGGTGACGGACAGGGCGCCCTGGCGGTGCGCGGTGCCGACGCAGTCGGCACCGGTGTCGCCGCCGCCGATGACGACGACGTGCTTGCCCTCGGCGGTGATCGGGGAGACCGTCAGGTCGCCCTCCTGCACCTTGTTGGCGAGCGGCAGGTACTCCATCGCGAAGTGCACGCCGTTCAGCTCGCGGCCCGGCACGGGCAGGTCGCGCGAGACGGTGGCGCCGGCGGCGATGACCACGGCGTCGTAGCGGCGGCGCAGCTTCGCGGCGTCGATGTCCCGGCCGATCTCGATCTCGGTGCGGAACTTGGTGCCCTCGGCGCGCATCTGCTCGATGCGGCGGTTGATGTGCGACTTCTCCATCTTGAACTCGGGGATGCCGTAGCGCAGGAGGCCCCCGATGCGGTCCGCGCGCTCGTAGACGGCGACGGTGTGGCCGGCGCGGGTGAGCTGCTGGGCGGCGGCGAGGCCGGCCGGTCCCGAGCCGATGACGGCGACGGTCTTGCCGGACAGGCGCTCCGGCGGGCGCGGGGTGACGTCTCCGTTGCCCCACGCCTTGTCGATGATGGAGACCTCGACGTTCTTGATGGTGACGGCCGGCTGGTTGATGCCGAGCACGCACGCCGACTCGCAGGGGGCCGGGCAGAGCCGCCCGGTGAACTCCGGGAAGTTGTTGGTGGCGTGCAGCCGTTCGGCGGCGGCGGACCAGTCCTCGCGGTAGGCGTAGTCGTTCCACTCGGGGATGAGGTTTCCGAGCGGGCAGCCGTTGTGGCAGAACGGGATGCCGCAGTCCATGCAGCGGCCGGCCTGCTTGCTGATGATCGGGAGCAGCGAGCCCGGAACGTAGACCTCGTTCCAGTCCTTGACGCGCTCGTCCGCCGGGCGGGTGCGCGCGACCTCGCGGCCGGTGGTCAGGAAGCCCTTGGGGTCAGCCATTGGTCGCCGCCTCCATCATCTTCTCGGTGGTCTCCTGCTCGGAGAGACCGGCGAGCTCAGCGGCGTCCTTGGCGGCGAGCACTGCCTTGTAGGTGGACGGGATGATCTTGCTGAAGCGGGTCACGGCGGTGTCCCACTCGGCGAGGAGCTTTCCGGCGACGGTGGAGCCGGTCTCCTCCTGGTGGCGGCGCACGACGTCGTGCAGCCACTGGGTGTCGGTGTCGGTGAGTTCCTCGACGGCGCCGAGGTTGCCGGCGTTGACGTTGTCGCGGTCGAGGTCGATGACGTAGGCGACGCCGCCGGACATGCCGGCCGCGAAGTTGCGTCCGGTCTCGCCGAGGACGACGGCGTGGCCGCCGGTCATGTACTCGCAGCCGTGGTCGCCCACGCCTTCGGAGACGACGGTGGCGCCGGAGTTGCGGACGCAGAAGCGTTCGCCGGTGCGGCCGCGCAGGAAGAGTTCGCCGCCGGTGGCGCCGTAGGCGATGGTGTTGCCGGCGATGGTGGAGTACTCGGCGAGGTGGTCGGCGCCCCGGTCGGGGCGGACGACGACGCGGCCGCCGGACAGGCCCTTGCCGACGTAGTCGTTGGCGTCGCCCTCCAGGCGGAGGGTGACCCCGCTGGGCAGGAAGGCGCCGAAGGACTGGCCCGCGGAGCCGGTGAAGGTGATGTCGATGGTGTCCCGGGGCAGGCCCGCGCCGCCGAACTTCTTGGTGACCTCGTGGCCGAGCATGGTGCCGACCGTGCGGTTGATGTTGCGGATCGCGATCTGGGCGCGGACCGGCTGGGCGGCCTCGGGGGTGTCGGCCTCGATGGCGTCGGCGGCGAGCCTGATCAGTTCGTTGTCGAGCGCCTTGTCCAGGCCGTGGTCCTGCTCGGTGTTCCGGTACCGGACGGCGCCTTCGGGCAGTTCGGGGACGTGGAACAGCGGGGCGAGGTCCAGGCCCTGGGCCTTCCAGTGGGTGACGGCCCGGTCGGTGTCGAGGAGTTCGGCGTGGCCGACCGCCTCCTCGATGGTGCGGAAGCCGAGTTCGGCGAGGAGTTCGCGGACCTCCTGGGCGATGAACTCGAAGAAGTTGACGATGTACTCGGCCTTGCCGGAGAAGCGGTCGCGCAGGACCGGGTTCTGGGTGGCGATGCCGACCGGGCAGGTGTCGAGGTGGCAGACGCGCATCATGACGCAGCCGGAGACGACGAGCGGCGCGGTCGCGAAGCCGAACTCCTCGGCGCCGAGGAGGGCGGCGATGACGACGTCGCGGCCGGTCTTGAGCTGGCCGTCGGTCTGCACGACGATGCGGTCGCGCAGGCCGTTGAGCAGCAGCGTCTGCTGGGTCTCGGCCAGGCCCAGTTCCCAGGGGCCGCCCGCGTGCTTGAGCGAGGTGAGCGGGGACGCGCCCGTGCCGCCGTCGTGGCCGGAGATCAGGACGACGTCCGCGTGGGCCTTGGAGACACCGGCGGCGACCGTGCCGACGCCGACCTCGGAGACCAGCTTCACGTGGATGCGGGCCGCCGGGTTGGCGTTCTTGAGGTCGTGAATCAGCTGGGCCAGGTCCTCGATGGAGTAGATGTCGTGGTGCGGCGGCGGCGAGATGAGGCCGACGCCCGGCGTGGAGTGCCGGGTCTTCGCGACCCACGGGTAGACCTTGTGGCCCGGCAGCTGGCCGCCCTCGCCGGGCTTGGCGCCCTGGGCCATCTTGATCTGGATGTCGTCCGCGTTGACCAGGTACTCGCTGGTGACGCCGAAGCGGCCGGAGGCGACCTGCTTGATGGAGGAGCGGCGGGCCGGGTCGTAGAGCCGTTCGGCGTCCTCGCCGCCCTCGCCGGTGTTGGACTTGCCGCCCAGCTGGTTCATGGCGATGGCGAGGGTCTCGTGCGCCTCGCGCGAGATGGAGCCGTAGGACATGGCGCCGGTGGAGAAGCGCTTGACGATCTCCGAGACGGGCTCGACCTCCTCGATGTCGATCGAGGGGCGGTCGGAGGTGAAGCCGAACAGGCCGCGCAGCGTCATCAGCCGCTCGGACTGCTCGTTCACCCGGTCCGTGTACTTCTTGAAGATGTCGTACCGGCGGTTGCGGGTGGCGTGCTGGAGGCGGAAGACGGTCTCCGGGTCGAACAGGTGCGGTTCGCCCTCGCGGCGCCACTGGTACTCGCCGCCGATCTCCAGCGCGCGGTGCGAGGCGGAGATGCCGGTGGCGGGGTAGCCCTTGGCGTGCCGGGCGGCGACCTCCTTGGCGACGACGTCGAGGCCGGCGCCGCCGATCTTGGTGGCGGTGCCGTTGAAGTAGCGGTCGACGAACGCCTGGTCGAGGCCGACCGCCTCGAAGACCTGGGCGCCGCGGTAGGAGGCGACCGTGGAGATGCCCATCTTGGACATGACCTTCAGGACGCCCTTGCCCAGCGCGTGGATGAGGTTGCGGATGGCCTGCTCGGCCTCGATGCCCTCGATGAAGGTGCCGGCCCGGACCAGGTCCTCGACGGACTCCATGGCCAGGTACGGGTTGACCGCGGCGGCGCCGAAGCCGATCAGCAGCGCGATGTGGTGGACCTCGCGGACGTCGCCGGCCTCGACCAGCAGGCCCACCTGGGTGCGCTGCTTGGTGCGGATGAGGTGGTGGTGGACGGCGGAGGTGAGCAGCAGCGAGGGGATCGGGGCGTGCTCGGCGTCGGAGTGCCGGTCGGACAGGACGATGAGGCGGGCGCCGTCCTCGATGGCGGCGTCGGCCTCGGCGCAGATCTCGTCGATCCGGGCGGCCAGCGCGTCGCCGCCGCCGCCGACCCGGTAGAGGCCGGAGAGGGTGGCGGCCTTCATGCCGGGCATGTCGCCGTCGGCGTTGATGTGTATGAGCTTGGCCAGCTCGTCGTTGTCGATCACCGGGAAAGGCAGGGCGACGCTGCGGCAGGAGGCGGCGTTCGGCTCCAGGAGGTTGCCCGAGGGGCCGAGGACGGAGCGCAGCGAGGTGACGAGCTCCTCGCGGATGGCGTCCAGCGGCGGGTTGGTGACCTGGGCGAACAGCTGGGTGAAGTAGTCGAAGAGCAGCCGGGGCCGGGCGGAGAGCGCGGCGATCGGCGAGTCGGTGCCCATGGAGCCGAGCGGTTCGCCGCCGGTGCGGGCCATGGGGGCGAGGATGACGCGCAGCTCTTCCTCGGTGTAGCCGAAGGTCTGCTGGCGGCGGGTGACCGAGGCGTGGGTGTGGACGATGTGCTCCCGCTCGGGGAGGTCGCCCAGCTCGATCTCGCCGGTGGCCAGCCACTCCTGGTAGGGGTGCTCGGCGGCGAGGGACGCCTTGATCTCGTCGTCCTCGATGATGCGGTGCTCGGCGGTGTCCACGAGGAACATCCGGCCGGGCTGGAGGCGGCCCTTGCGGACGACCTTGGCGGGGTCGATGTCCAGGACGCCGACCTCGGAGGAGAGGACGACCAGGCCGTCGTCGGTGACCCAGTAGCGGCCGGGGCGCAGTCCGTTGCGGTCGAGGACCGCGCCGACCTGGACGCCGTCGGTGAAGGTGACGCAGGCCGGGCCGTCCCAGGGCTCCATCAGCGCGGAGTGGTACCGGTAGAAGGCGCGGCGGGCCGGGTCCATCGAGTCGTGGTTCTCCCACGCCTCGGGGACCATCATCAGCACCGAGTGCGGCAGCGAGCGGCCGCCGAGGTGGAGCAGCTCCAGGACCTCGTCGAAGGAGGCGGAGTCGGAGGCGTCCGGGGTGCAGACGGGGAAGATCCGGTCCAGGGGCGCGTCGCCGAAGAGGCCGGAGGCGAGCTGGGACTCGCGGGCCCGCATCCAGTTGCGGTTGCCCTTGACCGTGTTGATCTCGCCGTTGTGCGCGACGAAGCGGTACGGGTGTGCGAGCGGCCAGCTCGGGAAGGTGTTGGTGGAGAAGCGCGAGTGGACCAGGGCGACCGCGGTGGCGAACCGGGGGTCGGACAGGTCGGGGAAGAAGGGTTCGAGCTGGCCGGTGGTCAGCATGCCCTTGTAGACGAGGGTGCGGGCGGAGAGCGAGGGGAAGTAGACCCCGGCCTCGCGCTCGGCGCGCTTGCGCAGGACGAATGCCTTGCGGTCCAGGGCGATGCCGGTGCTCTCGCCGTCCGCGACGAAGAGCTGGCGGAACTCGGGCATGGTGGCGCGGGCTCCGTTGCCGAGGATGCCGGGGGTGACCGGGACCTCGCGCCAGCCGAGGACGGTGAGGCCCTCCTCGGCGGCGATGGTCTCCAGGGCGGCGACGGCCGCGGTGGAGTCGTCGGCGGGCAGGAAGGCGATGCCGACCGCGTAGGCGCCGGCGTCGGGGAGGGTGAAGGGGACCTCGGCCCGCAGGAAGGTGTCCGGGACCTGGAGGAGGATTCCGGCGCCGTCACCGGAGTCGGGCTCCGAGCCGGTGGCACCGCGGTGTTCGAGGTTGCGCAGCACGGTCAGCGCCTGCTCGACCATTTCGTGGGCCGGCACACCGGTGAGGGTGGCTACGAACCCCACGCCACAGGCGTCGTGCTCGTTGCGGGGGTCGTACATCCCCTGGGGGGCGGGGCGACCGTCCATGGGCGACCAGGCGTCGGTACGCATCGGCTCTCCCGTCGTCGTCGTGGCATATGCGGTGCCGAGGGACGACGTTGGCCCTCTGCGAAAAGATGATGCAGGTTACATGATGGGGCGCTTCTCACAAAGCGGATGAACCGATCCAACATGCGGACACCGCCGGAGACGGTGAAATGGGTCGCTGTCGGATGATCGGCACCCTGGGAGACCGCGGGGGCAGGCTTCTTCGCCTGCGGTGCCTACGGCTATTGCCCGGTGGCGGGGAAACCCAAACCACCACGCGATGACTACTTATGTGTAGTCCTGCATAGAGACTCATTTTACGATGCGCGGGGCACCCCCGCCCAGGGGCGCCGATCGGGACGTACGTCACACGACCGGCCCGCGCATATCGGGCCGATCGGGTGAAAGCCGGGCCGCCCGGCCCGCGGGGAGGCCGGTCAGCCGCCGACCGCCACGCCGAACAGCGACCCGAGTCCGTAGGTGATCGCGGCCGCCGCGCCACCGAGGGCGAGCTGTCGCAGTCCGCTGAACCACCAGCTGCGGGCGGTCACCCGGGCCACCACCGCGCCGCAGCCGAACAGCCCCGCCAGGGCCAGCAGCACGGCCGGCCACAGCGCGTCCGCGCCCAGCAGATAAGGCAGTACGGGCAGCAGGGCGCCCAGCGCGAAGGCCCCGAACGAGGAGCCCGCGGCCACCAGCGGCGAGGGAAGGTCGCCCGGATCGATGCCCAGCTCCTCGCGGGCGTGTATCTCCAGGGCCTGTTCCGGGTCGCGCGAGAGCTGGCGGGCCACCTCGCGGGCGAGCGCGGGCTCGACGCCGCGCGACTCGTAGAGCGCGGCCAGCTCCCGTTCCTCGTCCACCGGGTGCTTGCGCAGCTCGCGCCGCTCGACGTCCAGCTCGGCCTCGACCAGCTCGCGCTGGGAGGCGACGGAGGTGTACTCGCCGGCGGCCATCGAGAAGGCGCCGGCGGCCAGCCCGGCCAGGCCGGTGATGACGATGGTGCGGTGCGACACGTCGCCGCCCGCGACGCCGGTCATCAGGGCGAGGTTGGAGACCAGCCCGTCCATCGCGCCGAAGACCGCGGGACGCAGCCAGCCGCCGTTGACGTCACGGTGGGTGTGGTTGTCCCGGTGCGCCTCGTGCAGTACGGCGTCGGTCTCGATGATGGCCACGGCGGTCTCTCTCCCCTTCTCCGGAGACGGGCCTTCTGCCCGCCCGCCCCCGCTCGACACCTCGAAAGTACGCACGAAAAAACGCTCCCGCCAGCAAGGCAGGCCGTACTTACCACCCTGCGTAACCGGATAGGTACGGCTTGCCTTGCTGTCCGGACGGCTTCATCCGAGTGGCCCTTTTGTGCGGATGATCTGCCTTCGTCCCCGCTCCGCGTGGAACGGATTCCACAGGCACGAGTACTGGCTCGGTACGAGCGAAGGGTCGACGCGATGGAGACGGTCGCAGGAAATCCGACGGCGCCGCGGGCGGGCGGCACGCGAACGGGCGCGCCGCGCCCCGCGCCGGAGCGGGGCGGGCCGGGTGACCGGGCCAGGGGCGCGCTGCTCGGACTCGCGGTCGGGGACGCGCTCGGCGCCCCGGCGGAGAACATGCGGCCCTCCGAGATCCGCCGCCGCTGGGGCCGCGTCGAGGGCTTCGTCAGCGACGACCCGGCGGGCACCGACGACACCGAGTACGCGATCTTCTCCGGGCTGCTGCTGGCCCGGCACGGCTCCGGGCTGACCGTCACCGACGTCGAGCGGGCCTGGCGGCTGTGGATCGCCGATCTGGACGAGGGCCCGTTCCGGGGCGCCGGGTTCAGCGAGCGCGGCACCCTGGAGAACCTGCGCCGGGGTCTGGCCGCCCCGATCTCCGCCCAGCACCGGCACGCCTGGAGCGACGGGCTCGCGATGCGGGCCGCGCCCTTCGGCGTCTTCGCGGCCGGGCGTCCCGCCGAGGCGGCCCGGCTGGTCGCGGTGGACGGCCGGGTCAGCCACGAGGGCGAGGGCATCTACGGCGGACAGGCGGTGGCCGCCGGGGTGGCCGCCGCGATGTCCGGGGCCTCGGTCACCTCCGTGATCGCCGCCGCGCTCTCCGTCGTACCGATGGACTCCTGGACGGCCCGTTCGCTGCGGCGCGCGGTCACGGCGGCGGGGCGGCGGTACCCGGACCGGCTCACCGGGGAGCGCGCGGTCCGCTCGGCCGTGGTGGTCGGCGGCTATCCGTGGACGGACCTGGCCCCGGAGGCGGTGGGCCTGGCGTTCGGCGCGTTCGCGGCGGCGCGCGGCGACTTCCGTACGGCGGTGCTGACGGCGGTCAACATGGGCCGGGACGCCGACACGACGGCGGCGGTGGCGGGCGCCCTGGCCGGGGCGCTGCACGGCGCCTCGTCGATCCCGCCGCCCTGGGCGGAGGCGATCGGCCCGGTACGCGGCAGCTGCCTGCCGTCGATGCGCGGCTACCACGTCCTGGACGTCGCGGACCTGCTGACCCCGCCGGACGGACCGGTGGCCGGCGGCAGCGGGGCGTCGCGGGGTGCCGGGGCGGTGGCGGGGTGAGCCGCGAACGGCGGGGGCGGATCGAGGGGCTGCTGCTCGGGCTGGCCGCCGGGGACGCGGCGGGGTGGCCGGCCGCGCGGCACCGGGCGGCCCGGATGCCGGAGTGGACCCGGCGCCTCACCCGCGAGCTGGACACCTTCGCCGAGCAGAACGCGACGACCACGCTCCCGGTGCCCATCGCGCTCAACCAGCCGCCCGAGCCGCTGCGGCTGGGCCCGTCCGACGACGCCGAGTGGGCGGCGTTCACGGCCTGGACCGTGCTGGCGGCGGCCCCCACCGGGCGGGTGCGGGCCGCCGTGGCCGGGGCCTGGAACTCCCTGGCGGCCGAGGTCGCCGCGGCGGCGGCCCGCGCGCCCGAGGTCGAGTCCGCGGTGCTGCCGCTGCGCGCCCGGATCTCGGTACGGGCCGGGCTCGGCAATCTCGCCGCCGGGCTCCGGCCGCCCGCCACCGGCCACGACAACCCGCACTACTTCGACGACGCGGCCTGCGTACGGGCGGCCGTGCTGGCCGTCGTCCACCCCGGCGACCCCGCGGCGGCGGCGGAGCTGGCGGAGTTCGACGCCCGCTACACCCAGGACGGCGACGGGGTGCACGGGGCGCGGGCGATGGCCGCCGCCTGCGCCGAGGCGCTGGCCGGGGCGGACGTGGACACGGCGGTGAACGCCGCGCTCGCCCAGCTCCCGGACGGCACCGAGATCGCCCGCAACGCGGCCCACGCGGTGCGCATCGCGCGGGAGTTCGCCGGTGAGCGGGCCGGGGCGTTCGCCCTGGTCCCCGTGTTGGAGCACCAGATCGTGGACCACGTCTACAGCTACGGGATCGCCGCCGCCGAGACCGTCCCGGTGGCCCTGGCGCTGGCCACCGCGGGCCGGGGCGACCTCGCGCAGGCGGTGCCGGCGGCGGCCTGTCTGTCGCGGGTGGCGGACTCGGCGCCCGCGCTGGCCGGGGCGCTGACCGGGGCGCTGGGCGCGGCCGCCGCCGTGCCCGACGGCTGGCGCGAGACCTGCCGGACGCTGGCCGGCTGTGCGCTGCCCCGGTTCGCGGGCACGGATCTGGTCGAACTCGCCGGGCTGCTGGCAGACGTCGAACTCGCCGGACTGCTGGCAAACACGGAACCGGCCCTCCAGGGTGGACAATTCGGACATGACATCCACCGTGCCCCCGGCGCCCACGACGTCCCCCTCCCCCACGAAACCCCCGACACGCACAGCGCCCGAGGCGCCCACGCTCGATGACCGGATCGGGGGCGCCCTCGTCGGCGCGGCGGTCGGCGACGCGCTGGGCGGCCCCGTGGAGGGCCGCTCCGCGGAGCAGATCGCCGCCCGGCACGGGGGCGGGGTCACCGGGATCGTCGGCCCCTGGGACGGCGAGGACTGGCGGACCGCCCGCCCCATCGCCCCGTACCACAAGGGCGACGGGCACGTCACCGACGACACCCTGATGACCCATGCGCTGGTCCGGGTGTACGCGAAGGTGCGCGGCCGTCTCGACGCGTACGCGGTCGCCGAGCACCTCGTACCGGAGCTGATCGGCGAGCCGCGCTGGATTCCGGAGCTGGAGGCGGAGGCGCTGCCGTTGCAGCGGGTCTTCCTGGCGGAGAAGTGGATCGTCGCCCGGCTGCACTACGGCCATGTCGATCCGCGCGAGGCGGGCTGCGGGAACATCGTCAACTGCGGGGCGGCGATGTACATGGCCCCGGTCGGCCTGGTGAACGCCGCCCATCCGCAGGCGGCGTACGCCGAGGCGATCGACATCGCGGGCGCCCATCAGTCGAGTTACGGCCGGGAGGCGGCGGGCGTCTTCGCGGCGGGCGTGGCCGCCGCCTGCGCGCCCGGCGCCACCCCGGAGTCGGTCGTGGAGACGTGTCTGTCGCTCGCCAAGGACGGCACCCGCTCCGCCATCGAGGCCGTGTGCGAAACCGCCGCCCGCCACCGGGACTTCGCGGCGGCGCTCGCTCCGCTGCGCGAGGCCGTCGCCCCGTTCGACACGGTGGGCCCGGACTACCGCGCCCCCTCGCTCGGCGCCCGCCGCCCCTCCCGGCTGCATTCCATCGAGGAGCTGCCCGTCGCGCTCGGCATGCTGCTGGTGGCCGGCGGGGACTACCGGCGGGCGGTGCTCGGCTCCGTCAACTACGGGCGCGACTGCGACTCGATCGCCACCATGAGCGGCGCGCTGGCCGGCGCCCTGCACGGCGAGCGCGCCGTCCCCGCCGACTGGGCGGACGCCGTCGCCACCGCCAGCCGCCTCGACCTGCGCGCCCCGGCCCGGACCCTGGCCCGGGTGGCCCGTGAGATGTTCGCCCGGGACACCGCCCGCCGCCGGGCCCATGAGGCCGCCTTCACGACGCTGGCGGGCACCCCGTGACCACGGCGGTGCGGGTGACCTGGGTGCAGCCGGAGGACCTGGTGGGCCACGAGCTGCGGCAGGCCGCCGAGGACGGCCGCGACGCGCGCGCCCTCGCCCGCCGCTGGTACGAGGCCGGCGGCTCCCCCGCCCCGGAGCGCGCCGGGGCCTCCTCCCCCGGCGCCCCGCCCGGACTGCGCGCGGTCGCCGAACGGCTGCTCGACGGACTCGCCCTGCTGGAGTCCCCGCTGGCCGCCGACGAACCGGACGCCCTGGACGCGATCCGGGCCGCCTGCCCCCAGTGGCCGCGCCCCCGCGGCGGGCAGCCGGCGAGCCGGGAGCGGCTGCACGCGGCGTGGCTGGGCCGGGCCGCCGGCTGTCTGCTCGGCAAGCCGGTCGAGAAGCTGCCGCTGGCGGGCATCCGCGCCCTGGCCCGCGCCACCGGCAACTGGCCGCTGGACACCTGGTTCACCGGCCGGGGCCTGCCCGCGCCGCTGGCCGCCACCTATCCGTGGAACCGGCGCTCCGCGGCCACCTCGCTCGCCGAGAACATCGACGGGATGCCCGCGGACGACGACCTCGACCACCCGCTCCTTGCCCTGCTGCTGCTCCAGCGGCACGGCACCGCGTTCACCACGGCGGACCTGGCCCGGCTGTGGCTGGAGGAGCTTCCGGCGGGGCGTACGTTCACCGCGGAGCGGATCGCGTACCGCAATCTGCTGGACGGCATCGAACCCCCGGACACCGCCCGCCACCGCAACCCGTTCCGGGAGTGGATCGGCGCGCGGATCAGGGCCGACGTGCACGGCTGGACCCGGCCCGGCGACCCGGCCGGCGCGGCGGAGCAGGCGTACCGCGACGCGGTCCTCAGCCACACCGGGAACGGCGTCTACGGCGCGATGTTCACGGCGGCGGCACTGGCCGAGGCGGCGGCCGGCGAGACCGACGTGCACGGCTGCCTGGCGACCGGGCTGCGCGTGGTGCCGCCGCGCTCGCGGTTCGCCCGCGCGGTACGGGACGGCATCGCCGCCGCCCGCGCGGAACGGGACTTCGATACGGTCGTGGACCGGCTGCACACGGCGTACGGCAGGTATCACTGGGTGCATGTGCTGCCCAACGCGGCCCTGCTGGCCGCCGCCCTCACCCACGCCGACGGCGACTTCACCGGCTCCATCTGCAAGGCGGTGTCCGGCGGCTGGGACACCGACTCCAACGGGGCGACCGCCGGTTCGCTGGCCGGGCTGCTCGCCGGACGGCCGGACGCGCTGCCCGAGCGGTGGACCGCGCCGCTGAAGAACCGGCTCGCCACGTCCGTCACCGGTTTCGACGGGGCGGGTTTCGACACCCTCGCCGCACTCACCCACCGGCTCACCCACGAGGAGGCACTCCGCCCATGACCAGAGTCGCGGTGCTCGGCAGCACCAGTATGGATCTTGTGGCCTACGTCGACCGGGCCCCCGAGCGCGGCCGGACCGTCACCGGCCGCGAGTTCCGCACGATTCCCGGCGGCAAGGGCGCCAACCAGGCCGTCGCCGCCGCCCGCGCGGGCGGTGACGTGCTGATGATCGGCGTGGTCGGCGACGACGAGTACGGCGTGCGGATGCGGGAGAACCTGGAGCACTCCGGGGTGGACACCGACCTGCTGCACACCGTCGAGGGCCCCAGCGGCACCGCGCACATCGTGGTGGACGCGACGGGCGCCAACTCGATCGTGGTCGTCCCCGGCGCCAACGGCACCATGACCGCGCTCGGACCGGGCGAGATGGCCGCCATCGCCGAGTCCGACCTGCTGCTGCTCCAGCTGGAGCTGCCGCTGTCCGCCGTGATCGAGGGCGCCCGGGCCGGCCACGCCCAGGGCGTACGGACGGTGCTCACCCCCTCCCCGGTGCGGGAGCTGCCCGCCGAACTCCTCGACCACATCGACCTGCTGGTCCCCAACGAGCACGAGGCGGCGGAGCTGTCCGGCTACGACGACCCGCACGCGGCGGCGGAGATCCTGCTCGCCCAGGTCCCGGCGGTGCTCATCACGCTGGGCTCCAAGGGCTGCCTGTACGCCGACCGGGCCGGCCGCGCCACCCTCTTCCCCGCCCCGGAGGTCACCGCCGTGGACACCACGGGCGCCGGCGACACCTTCGTCGGCACCCTGGCCGTGGCGCTCGGCGAGGGCCGCCCGGTGCCGCAGGCCATCGCCTGGGCCTCGGCCGCCGCCGCGCTCTGCGTGCAGAAGCCGGGCGCCTCGGTCTCCATGCCGTACCGCAGCGAAATCGACACCGCGTGAGCGCCCCCGCGGCGCCGCCGCTGACCGGACTGCGGGTCGTCGATCTCGCCACGCTCTTCGCGGGCCCGCTCTGCGCGACGATGCTGGGCGACTTCGGCGCCGAGGTGATCAAGGTCGAGCATCCGGTGCGCCCCGACCCCTCGCGCGGCCACGGGCCCGCGAAGGACGGCATCGGCCTGTGGTGGAAGATCCTCGGCCGCAACAAACGCAATCTGACCCTCGACCTCTCCGCCCCCGAGGGCCGCGATCTGCTCCTGCGGCTGGCCGCCCGCACCGATGTGGTCATCGAGAACTTCCGGCCGGGCACGCTGGAGCGGTGGGGCCTGGGCCCCGACGAGCTGCACGCCGTCAACCCCCGGCTGGTGCTGGTGCGCGTCACGGGCTTCGGCCAGTTCGGCCCCTACGCCCACCGGCCCGGCTTCGGGACGCTCGCCGAGGCGATGAGCGGCTTCGCGGCGATCACCGGGGAGCCGGACGGGCCGCCGACCCTGCCGCCGTTCGGCCTGGCGGACTCGATCGCCGCGCTCGCCACGGCGTACGCGGTGATGGCGGCGCTGGCCGGCCGGGACCGCACCGGCGAGGGCCAGGTGGTGGACATGGCGATCATCGAGCCGATCCTGACCGTGCTCGGCCCGCAGCCCCTCTGGTACGACCAGCTGGGTTACGTACAGCCGCGCACCGGGAACCGCTCGCGCAACAACGCCCCGCGCAACACCTACCGCACCTCGGACGGGCGGTGGGTGGCCGTCTCCACCTCCGCGCAGTCCGTCGCGGAGCGGGTGATGCGGCTGGTCGGCCGGCCCGACCTGATCGGGGAGCCGTGGTTCGCCTCGGGCTCCGGGCGTGCCGAGCACAGCGACGAGCTGGACGAGGCCGTCGGCCACTGGATCGGCCGGCACTCCCGCGAGGAGGCGCTGTCCGCGTTCGAGAAGGCGGAGGCCGCCATCGCGCCGGTCCAGGACGTACGGGACGTGCTGGAGGACCCGCAGTACCGGGCGCTGGACTCCGTCACCGAGATCGACGACCCGGAGCTGGGCCCGCTGCGGATGCAGAACGTCCTCTTCCGGCTCTCCCGGACGCCGGGGGCGATCCGCTGGGCGGGCCGCCCGCACGGCGCCGACACCGAGGAGATCCTCACCGAGCTGGGGCTGAGCGGGCCGCAGATCGAGGCGCTGCGTGCGGAGCGGGTGCTGTGAGCGCGGCGGCGGCCCCGCTCACCCTGCTGTACGTGCCGGGGGACCGGCCGGACGTGGTGCGCAAGGCGGCCGGGTCGGGGGCGGACGTGGTGATCGTGGACCTGGAGGACGCGGTCGCCCCCGACCGCAGGGAGTACGCCCGCGCCGCGGCCGCCGAGCTGCTGTCCGACCCGCCGTCCGCCGCGGCGCCGCCCTTCCACGTCCGGGTCGGCGACGAGGCGGACGTGCGGGCGCTGGCCGGGCTGCCGGGGCTCGCGGGACTGCGGCTGCCGAAGATCACCCACGCCGCGTCCGTCCACCACATCGCGGCGCTGGCCCCCGGGGTCGCCCTGTGCCCGCTGCTGGAGTCGGCCCTCGGTATCGAGCACGCGTACTCGGTGGCCTCCGCCCATCCCCAGGTCCGGGCCGTCGCGCTGGGCGAGGCGGACCTGCGCGCCGATCTGGGCGTACGGGAGGACGCGGGCCTGGACTGGTCGCGCAGCCGGGTGGTGGTCGCCGCCCGCGCGGCCGGTCTGCCGCCCCCGGCGCAGTCGGTCTTCGCGGACGTCCGGGACCTGGACGGGCTGTGGTCCTCCTGTGCCCGGGGCCGGGCGCTGGGCTTCCTGGGCCGGGCGGCGATCCATCCCCGGCAGCTCCCGGTGATCGAGCGGGCGTTCCGCCCGACGCCGCAGGAGGTGGAGGCGGCCTGGGAGGTCGTGGAGGCGGCCCGTGACCGGGCGGGCGCCCAGGCCCTGCCGGACGGCCGTTTCGTCGACGCGGCGGTGGTCGCGCAGGCGCGGCGGACGCTGGCGCTGGCCCGGCGGAAGCGGTGACCCGCAGCATCGCCCACCACGACGGCGAGGGGCCGCCGGGAATCCCGGCGGCCCCTCGCTCGGCTCTGCGCGGCGTCAGCCCTTGGCGGCTTCCGCCGTACCGTCCGCCTTCGGCGCATCCGCGTCCGCGTCCGCACCCGCATTCGTGTCCGCGTCGGCGTTCGCGTTCGCGTCGGCGGACTCCACCGGGGCCTCGGACGCCTCGGCGGCACCGTCCTTCGCCTCCTCCGGGGATTCCGCCGCCTCGGCCGCCTTGGGCTCGACGATCTCCTCGCGGCCCGGCCGCAGCTTCGCGGAGACCACGATGTACGTCACCGCCAGCGCGAACACGATGATCGCGGTCCACACGTTGAGCCGCAGGCCCAGGATGTGGTGCGCCTCGTCGACCCGCATGTACTCGATCCAGGCGCGCCCGGCGCAGTACGCGGCGACGTAGAGCGCGAACGCCCGGCCGTGTCCGAGCTTGAAGCGGCGGTCCGCCCAGATCACCAGCAGCGCCACGCCGACGCACCACAGCGACTCGTACAGGAAGGTCGGGTGGTAGGTGCCGGCGACCCGGTTGGGGCCCTCGCTGATCTTGAGCGCCCACGGGACGTCGGTCGCCCTGCCGTACAGCTCCTGGTTGAACCAGTTGCCCCAGCGGCCGCACGCCTGGGCCAGGGCGATGCCGGGGGCGAGGGCGTCGGCCCAGGCGGGCAGCGGGATGCCCCGGCGGCGGCAGCCGATCCAGGCTCCGACCGCGCCCAGCGCGATCGCGCCCCAGATGCCGAGGCCGCCCTGCCAGATCTTGAAGGCGTCGACCCAGTTCTCACCGTCGCTGAAGTACAGCTGGTAGTCGGTGATGACGTGGTAGAGCCGTCCGCCGACCAGGCCGAAGGGCACCGCCCAGACGGCGATGTCGGCGACGGTGCCGGCGGTGCCTCCTCGGGCGACCCAGCGCTTGTTGCCGAACCAGACGGCGACGAAGACACCGATGATGATGCAGAACGCGTAGCCGCGGAGCGGGATCGGTCCGAGATCGATCACGCCGGTCGACGGGCTGGGAATGTAGGCAAGGTTCATGGCAGCTTCGACGCTACCCTGCCGGACGGGAGGTACGGCAACCCGTCCGGCAACTTCTGGGTAACGAGCGGGTCATCGATCCCCCGGCCGGCCCCGGTCCGGTTCCCGCGGGTGCGTTACGGCGTGGCCGTGGCGGTGCCGGGCTTCTTGCCCTTGTTGGCCTCGGCGACCCACTTCTCGAAGTTCTCCACGGTGATGGCCTCGTCGCCCTTCTTCGGGAAGATCGACTCGCCGTTGAGGAGCGCCGTGGGGGTGCCCTGGAAGCCGCCGTCGCGGAAGGCCTGATTGGACTTCTGCACCCAGGTGTCGTGCTTGCCGTCCTCGACGCAGGAGCGGAATCCGGGCGTGTCCAGCCCGTCCACCTTCTTGGCGAGGTCGATCAGCTTGTCGTTGTCGCCGAAGGCGTCGTCGGTCTCCGGCGGCTGGTTCCGGTACAGCACGTCGTGGTACGCGGAGAACTTGCCGGCGTCCTGCGCGCAGGCGGCGGCGTTGGCGGCCTTGAGGGAGCCGCTGCCGCCCATGTTGCCGTCGATGATCGTGGCCAGGTGGTAGTCCACCTTGATCCGGCCGTCGCGCTCCATCCGGTGGATCGTGTCGCGGAACGCGTTCTCGAACTGGGCACAGACCGGGCAGCGGAAGTCCTCCCAGATCGTGAGGGTGGACGGGGCGTCGTCCGCGCCGACGCGGATCGCCAGGGCGTCCTTGCCGGTCGCGCCGGACGGGGCGACGGCGGGCCCCGACGCCTTGGACTTGTCGCTCTTGCCGTCGGTGTTGGCCGCGATCACGCCGACCACGGCGGCCAGTCCCAGCACCCCCACCACGGCCGTCGACACGATCAGCGTCCGGCGCCGGCGATCGCGCGCCTTCGCCTGTTCGCGCTGCTGCATCAGCCGGTCTCGCGCGGCCCTCTTACCCTGTTGGTTCTTCTCGCTCACACCGCAGGAACGACCCGGAGAGGCACTCGCGTGCCTCTCCGGGCCCAGGTCCACCCGTTCGGGTTACCTCGGGTGTCAGCGCTTTCGAACACCTTCGGCAAGGTCGGCCGCCAGTGACCGGACGGCCGCGAGGCCGGCCGCCTCGTCGGGGGCGTCCAGCATCCGCTTGACGAAGGCCGAGCCGACGATGACGCCGTCCGCGAAGCCGGCGACCTCGGCCGCCTGCGCGGCGTCGGACACGCCGAGGCCGACGCAGACCGGCAGCTCGGTGGTGGCGCGGGTGCGCCGGACCAGGTCCTGCGCCTGTGCGCCGACCGAGGCGCGGGTGCCGGTGACGCCCATCAGGGAGGCGGCGTAGACGAAGCCGGAGCCCGCGTCGGTGATGGTGGCGATCCGCTCGTCCCTGCTGCTGGGCGCGACGACGAAGACGGTGGCCAGGCCGTGCCGCTCCGCGTGCTCGCGCCACAGCGCGGACTCCTGGACCGGCAGGTCGGGCAGGATGCACCCGACGCCGCCCGCCGCGGCCAGTTCGGCCGTGAAGCGCTCGACGCCGTACCGGTCGATGGGGTTCCAGTACGTCATGACCAGGATCGGCGCCCCGGTCGCCTCGTACGCCTCGCGCACCGTGCGCATCACGTCGGCGATCCGCACGCCGCCGCGCAGCGCGATGTCGTCGGCGGTCTGGATGACCGGCCCGTCGAGCACCGGGTCGCTGTGCGGCAGCCCCACCTCGACGACGTCCGCGCCGCCCTCGACGACGGCCTTGACGGCCTCGATGCCGCCGTCGACGGTCGGGAAGCCGGCCGGGAGGTACGCGATCAGCGCGGCCCGGTCCGCGGCCCGCGCGGCGGCGAGCGTGCTGTTCAGCAGTTCGATGTTGCCGGTCACCGGACGTCCCCCTCGATCTCCGCGTTCGCGCCGTCGGCGTCCGCCTCGACGGCGGCGTCCGTGTCGTACAGCCCGAAGTAGCGGGCCGCCGTGTCCATGTCCTTGTCGCCGCGTCCGGAGAGGTTGACCAGGATCAGCCCGTCCGGGCCCAGCTCCCTGCCGACCTCCAGGGCCCCGGCAAGCGCGTGCGCGCTCTCGATGGCGGGGATGATGCCCTCGGTGCGGGAGAGCAGTCGCAGCGCCCGCATGGCCGCGTCGTCGGTGACCGCGCGGTACTCGCCGCGGCCGATGTCCTTGAGGTACGCGTGCTCCGGGCCGATGCCGGGGTAGTCCAGGCCGGCCGAGATGGAGTACGGCTCGGTGATCTGGCCCTCGTCGTCCTGGAGGACGTAGCTGCGCGAGCCGTGCAGGATGCCGGGCTCGCCCGCGGTCAGGGTCGCCGCGTGCTCGCCGGTCTCCACGCCGTGTCCGGCGGGCTCGCAGCCGATGAGGCGGACCCCGGCGTCGGGCACGAAGGCGTGGAAGAGGCCGATGGCGTTGGAGCCGCCGCCGACGCAGGCCACGGCGGCGTCCGGCAGCCGGCCGGCCCGCTCCAGGATCTGCCGCCTGGCCTCCACGCCGATGACGCGGTGGAAGTCCCGGACCATCGCCGGGAAGGGGTGCGGGCCCGCCACCGTGCCGAAGAGGTAGTGGGTGCGGTCCACGTTGGCGACCCAGTCGCGGAACGCCTCGTTGATGGCGTCCTTGAGGGTGCGCGAGCCGGACTTCACGGCGATGACCTCGGCGCCCAGAATCCGCATGCGCGCCACGTTCAGCGCCTGCCGCTGGGTGTCGATCTCGCCCATGTAGATGGTGCAGTCGAGGCCGAAGAGGGCGCAGGCGGTCGCGGTGGCGACGCCGTGCTGGCCGGCGCCGGTCTCGGCGATGACCCGGGTCTTGCCCATGCGCCGGGTGAGCAGGGCCTGCCCCAGCACGTTGTTGATCTTGTGGGAGCCGGTGTGGTTGAGGTCCTCGCGCTTGAGGAAGATCCGTGCGCCGCCGGCGTGCTCGGCGAAGCGGGGGACCTCGGTGAGGGCGCTGGGCCGTCCGGTGTAGTGGACCATCAGCTCGCCGAGTTCGGCGGCGAAGGCGGGGTCGGCCTTGGCCTTCTCGTACTCGACGGCGACCTCGTCCACGGCGGCGACCAGCGCCTCCGGGATGAACTTGCCGCCGTACGCGCCGAAGTAGCCCTCGGCGCTGGGGATCAGACCCTCCGGGTCCGGGATGAAGAAGTCGGAAGACATGCGGAACGTGCTCCTCGTCGTGGCGGGGCGGATGACACCGTCTGCGCCGTGGGCGGAGCGCCGCCCGCGGCAGGTGACCGGGACGGTTCCGGCCGCACGGGACCGCGCGCCCTGGCGGGCGGGGTCGGTGCGGCGGCCGGGGCTCGCTCTACAGCGCGGGCCCCGTGCGCCATCGCATGCCGTTCACCTGACCGGGCTCGGCCCCGATCACGTACCGCACCCGCCGGCCGCGCACACGGCGCGCCGGGGCCCGGCAGCCGCGGTGCCACGAGGGCAGCGCGCAGCTCAGGGGCTCGGGGTGCGGGAGGAGGGACACGGCCGGGTCAGCCCCGCCCGTGGCGCAGGGCCGGGTGGGCGCCGGCGGCGACCAGGTCGGCGACGGAGGCGCGCGGGTCGCGGCCGGTGACCAGGGACTCGCCGACCAGGACCGCGTCCGCGCCGGCGTTGGCGTAGGCGATCAGGTCGTGCGGGCCGCGGACACCGGACTCGGCGACCTTGACGATGTGGTCCGGGATCTCGGGGGCGACGCGCTCGAAGGTGGAGCGGTCGACCTTGAGGTCCTTGAGGTTGCGCGCGTTGACGCCGATGACCTTGGCGCCGGCCGCCACGGCGCGCTCGGCCTCCTCCTCGTCGTGCGCCTCGACCAGGGGCGTCAGGCCGATGGACTCGGCGCGCTCGATCAGGGAGACCAGCGCCTCCTGCTCCAGGGCGGCGACGATCAGCAGCGCGAGGTCGGCGCCGTACGCGCGCGCCTCCCACAGCTGGTACGAGGTGACGATGAAGTCCTTGCGGAGGATCGGGATGTCCACCTTGGCGCGGACGGCCTCCAGGTCGGCCAGCGAGCCGCCGAAGCGGCGCTGTTCGGTGAGGACGGAGATGACGGACGCCCCGCCGGCCTCGTAGTCGGCGGCGAGCGCGGCCGGGTCGGCGATCGCTGCGAGCGCGCCCTTGGAGGGGCTGGAGCGCTTGACCTCGCAGATGACGTTGACGCCCTCGCCGCGCAGGGCGGCGACGCCGTCCTTGGCGCGCGGGGCGCGGGCGGCGCGCTCCTTGAGCTCGTCGAGGCCGACCTGTGCCTGCCGCTCCGCGAGGTCGGCGCGGACGCCGTCGATGATCTCGTCGAGCACACTCACGCGAGCGGCCCCCTTCCGGAGCGGTGGCAGAAAACGTATCGGGCCGGGGATCAGCCACTCCGATGGTATCCGCAGGTGGCCACCGTGCCCGCATCCGGCCACCCGCTGTCCCATTCCCTGGGACTTCAGGGGGCCAGCGCCGAGCCGAACGGCAGGTTCCGGACAACGGTGAAAACCAGCAGCAGGGCCCCGATCGCCCACCAGTGCACCGGTCGCAGGCCGATCCGCAGGGGCTTGCCGCGCACCTCGCGGACCAGCCATACGGCCCACAGGACGGCGAAGATCGCGTACCCGGCGACGGCCAGGGCGTTGGCGCCGAAGGCGGCGGCGAGGTCGCCGTGGGCGAAGGCGTGGGCGCTGCGCAGGCCGCCGCAGCCGGGGCAGTAGATGCCGGTGAACCGCAGCAGCGGGCAGACGGGGTAGTGGCCGGGCTGGTTCGGGTCCACCGTGGCGACGTAGCCGAAGGCGCCGGTGACGGCGGCCAGCACGCCGGCCGGGACGGCGATCCGGCGCAGCCGGGAGGCCCCGGCGGGGGCGGTGGGGAAGAGCGGCGGCGGGCCGGAGGCGGGTCCGGGGGCCGCGGGGGCGGGGGTCGGTGAGGCGTCCACCCGGTGATTGTCGCCGCTGACGCGGAAAGGCGCAGCCCGGTCCGGGCTGCGCCTCGCGTGCGTACGTCCGGGGGTCAGGACGCCTGCGCCTGGCCGGCGCGGGCACGGGCGGCGACCAGCTCGGCCGACTCCTTCGGCGCGCCGAGGCCGGCGGCCTTCATGCCGACGCCGACGACACCACCGAGAAGGACGACGCCCATGCCGGCCCAGAAGCCGAGCGGGTTGGCCGCGACCATGAAGACGCCCGCGACGCAGAAGCCGATGAAGGCGATGATGACACCGGTCCAGGCGGCCGGGGTGTGTCCGTGGCTGCTGCCCGCCATGAGTTGCTCCTCGTTGGTGTTGCGCTGTTGGAATCGCTCGGGTCGCTGTGCCCACGGCCCGTGCCGCTGTGCCAGCTCGCTGTCATTGTCCCGTACGTGTGGGTAGGACGTGAGCTGGGGGTCATGCCTCGCGCGTCGGGTCCTCGCCGCGGTCCAGGGCCTTCCACAGATCCTCGGGCCGGTCCGGGTCGAGGGGGCGGGGGGCCTTGCGGGGGCGGGGGGTTCCGTCGCGCTCGTAGCGCCCGGACATCGTGGGCCAGCGGTTGCCGTAGCGCAGGGCGAGCAGCCCGGCGAGCAGGATCAGCAGTCCGCCGGCCGCCGTGACGTAGGGCCAGGCGGTGTGGCTGAGGGCGGTGATGGTGGTGGCGGTGTCGCCGCTGGTCTGCGCGGCCTTCTCGTCGAGCGCGGCGCTGTCGGACGCGCCGAGGAAGGCGCTGAGCGCGGCGCCGAGTCCGCTGAGCGCGAGGAGTCCGGCGACCAGGCGCCGGCCGCTGCCGCGCACGGCGAAGACGGCCACCAGGGCGGCCAGGCCGACGATCGCGAGGGCGGCGGGGAGTCCGGTGACGTCCTGGCCGTCCGCGCTGAGCGGGAGGGCGCCGCCGCCGACCGGGGCCGTGCCCTCGGCCCAGGTGCGTCCGGAGGCGAGCAGGACGACGGTCGCGCCGGCCGCCCCGAGGAGCAGGCCGGCGGCCAGGGTGCGGCGGCTTCCCGGCGCGTCGGGCGCGGCGGCGGCTTCGGCACGGGGCTGGGGTACGGGGACGGCACTCACGTACTCCACTATCCCTCACCGGCCCCGAACGCCCCACCGCGCCCCTCGGCGGGGCGGGGCAGGTCAGGCGCCGCCCAGCCGGTTGGCGGTGTGGACGGCGCGCAGGACGGCCGCGGCCTTGTTGCGGCACTCGGTGTCCTCGGCGGCCGGGTCGGAGTCGGCGACGACGCCCGCGCCGGCCTGGACGTAGGCGGTGCCGTCGCGCAGCAGGGCGGTGCGGATGGCGATGGCGGTGTCGGAGTCCCCGGCGAAGTCGAGGTAGCCGACGCAGCCGCCGTACAGGCCGCGGCGGGTGGGTTCCAGTTCCTCGATGATCTGGAGGGCGCGGGGCTTGGGGGCGCCGGAGAGGGTGCCGGCGGGGAAGCAGGCGGTCAGCACGTCGAAGGCGGTGCGGCCCTCGGCGACCCGGCCGGTGACCGTGGACACGATGTGCATGACGTGGGAGTAGCGCTCGATGGACATGAAGTCGACGACCTCGACGCTGCCCGGTTCGCAGACGCGGCCCAGGTCGTTGCGGCCGAGGTCGACGAGCATCAGGTGCTCGGCGCGTTCCTTGGGGTCGGCGAGGAGTTCCTCGGCGAGGGCCTGGTCCTCCTGCGGGGTGGCGCCGCGGTGCCGGGTGCCGGCGATGGGGTGGACCATGGCCCGGCCGTCCTCGACCTTGACCAGGGCCTCGGGGCTGGAGCCGGCGACGTCGAAGCCGTCGAACCGGAAGAGGTACATGTACGGCGAGGGGTTGGTGGCGCGCAGCACCCGGTAGACGTCCAGGGCGCTCGCCGTGCACGGGGTCTCGAAGCGCTGCGAGGGGACGACCTGGAAGGCCTCGCCGGCCCGGATGCGCTCCTTCACGTCCTCGACGGCGTCCTGGTAGGCGGGGCCGCCCCAGAGCGCGGTGTACGGGGGGAGTTCGGAGGGCGGCAGGGTGGCGGGGGCGTTCTCGACGGGGCGGCGCAGGTCGCGTTCCATGGCGTCGAGGCGGGCGACGGCGTCGGCGTACGCCTCGTCCACGCCGGTGGCCAGGTCGTTGTGGTTGATGGCGTTGGCGATGAGCAGGACGCTGCCGTCCCAGTGGTCCAGGACCGCCAGGTCGGAGGTGAGCAGCATGGTCAGCTCGGGGAGCGCGAGGTCGTCGCGGGCGCTGTCGCCGATCTTCTCCAGGCGGCGCACGATGTCGTAGCCGAGGTAGCCGACCATGCCTCCGGTGAAGGGCGGCAGGCCGGTCTCGCGGTCGTGCGGGGTGTGCAGGGCCTCGATGGTGGCGCGCAGGGCGTGCAGCGGGTCGCCGTCGACGGGGACGCCGACGGGCGGGGTGCCGAGCCAGTGGGCCTCGCCGTCGCGGGTGGTGAGCGTGGCGGCGCTGCGTACGCCGATGAAGGAGTAGCGCGACCAGGTGCGGCCGTTCTCCGCGGATTCGAGGAGGAAGGTGCCGGTGCGCTCGCCCGCGAGCTTGCGGTAGAGGCCGACCGGGGTGTCGCCGTCCGCGAGGAGGCGGCGGGTGACGGGGATGACGCGCCGGTCGACGGCCAGCTTGCGGAAGGTGTCGAGGTCCATGGCCGCAGACCCTACTGCCTGGGGGTGTCCGGCCGGTCAGGGGCGGACAGGCCGCGGCGTCTGGTGCGGTGCATCGCAAGGCGCCGGGACGTCCTCATCGCGGAGCGATCAGGGCGTTTCGGCAACGCGGCGAGGTGCCGTGCCAGGCGTCGCGGACCCGTCCCTGACCGGTCGGACACCCCCGAGGAGGAGGACGTCGTCGTCGAAGCAGGTGCGGGCGCCGGTGTGGCAGGCGGCGCCGGTCTGGTCGACCCTGACGAGGACGGTGTCGGCGTCGCAGTCGAGGGCGACGGACTTGACCAGCTGGATGTGGCCGGAGGTGTCGCCCTTGACCCAGTACTCCTGGCGGCTGCGCGACCAGTAGGTGCAGCGGCCGGTGGTGAGGGTGCGGTGCAGCGCCTCGTCGTCCATCCAGCCGAGCATCAGTACCTCGCCGGTGTCGTACTGCTGGGCGATGGCCGGGACCAGCCCGTCGGCGCCGCGCTTGAGGCGGGCGGCGACGGCCGGATCGAGGTCGCTGGCGGTGCGGGGGGTGCCGGGCGGGGGCGTGCTGGTCATGGGGACCATTGTGCCGTGGTGGCGCGGGGTGTCCGGAGGTGCGTCCACTGGGCGGACGGGCGGCGGCGGTCGTACGCTGGCGGGCATGTCGACCCATGCCAAGCGCGAACGTCTTCTGCTCGCCGACCTGTTGGAGGCGGCGGGTCCGCATGCCCCGACGCTGTGCCAGGGCTGGACGGCCCGTGATCTCGCGGCCCATGTGGTGGTGCGCGAGCGGCGGCCGGACGCGGCGGCCGGGCTCGTCATCGGGCCGTTGAAGGGCCGCCGGGACCGGGTGATGGCCGAGTTCACGGCGAAGCCGTACGAGGAGCTGATCCAGCTCATCCGTACGGGCCCGCCCCGGATGTCGCCGTTCGGCCTGAAGCAGGTGGACGAGGCGGCGAACACGGTGGAGTTCTATGTGCACGCGGAGGACGTGCGCCGGGCGCAGCCGGACTGGTCGCCCCGTGAGCTGGACCCGGTCTTCTCGGACGTGCTGTGGTCGCGTACGGAGAAGGCGGCGCGGATGCTGGGCCGGAAGGCGCCCGTGGGGCTGGTGCTGCGCCGCCCGGACGGGCAGACCGCGGTGGCGCACCGGGGGGCGCCGGTGGTGACGGTGACCGGTGAGCCGGGCGAGCTGCTGCTGTTCGCGTTCGGGCGGCAGGAGGCGGCGCGGGTGGAGCTGGAGGGCGAGCCGGACGCGATCGGCCGGATGACGACGGCGAAGCTGGGCATGTAGCCGGTGCACGCGCCCGCCCCGGCCGGGCGGGGCATGCCAGGGGGCGCCCTCCCGGTGGAGGGCGCCCCCTGGTGGTGCACGCGTACGAAGGGCCGGTCAGCGCACCGGGTGTCCGGCTTCCGCGAGCGCGCCCTTGACCTCGGAGATGCGCAGATCGCCGAAGTGGAAGACGGACGCGGCCAGGACGGCGTCGGCCCCGGCGTCCACGGCGGGGGCGAAGTCGGCGAGCCGGCCCGCGCCGCCGGAGGCGATGACGGGCACCCTGACGTGCTTGCGGACGGCGGCGATCATCTCGGTGTCGTAGCCGTCCTTCGTGCCGTCGGCGTCCATCGAGTTGAGCAGGATCTCGCCCGCGCCCAGTTCGGCGGCCCGGTGCGCCCACTCGACGGCGTCGATGCCGGTGCCCCGGCGGCCGCCGTGCGTGGTGACCTCGAAGGTGCCTTCGGGGGTGCGCCGGGCGTCCACCGAGAGGACCAGGACCTGGCGGCCGAACCGCTCGGCGATCTCCCGGATCAGCTCGGGGCGGGCGATGGCCGCGGTGTTGACGCCGACCTTGTCCGCGCCGGCCCGCAGCAGCTTGTCGACGTCCTGCGGGGTGCGGACGCCGCCGCCCACGGTGAGCGGGATGAACACCTGCTCGGCGGTGCGGCGCACCACGTCGTAGGTGGTCTCGCGGTCGCCGCTGGAGGCGGTGATGTCCAGGAAGGTCAGCTCGTCGGCGCCCTCGGCGTCGTACAGCTCGGCCATCTCGACGGGGTCGCCCGCGTCGCGCAGGTTCTTGAAGTTGACGCCCTTGACGACCCGGCCGTTGTCCACGTCGAGGCAGGGGATGACGCGTACCGCGAGGGTCATCGCTCCTCCGCCCGGTAGGCCTCGACCTCGACCTCGACGACCAGGCTCGGGTCGACGAAGCCGGAGACCACGACCATGGTCGCGGCGGGGCGGACGGCGTCGAACAGCTCCTTGTGGGCGCGGCCGACCTCGTCCGTGTCGCGGGCGTGCATGACGTACATCCGGGTGCGGACGACGTCCTCGCGGCCCAGGCCCAGTTCCGCCAGGGCCCGGAACGCGACCTCGAAGGCGTTGACGGTCTGCTCGTACGGGCCGCCCGCGGCGATCTCGCCGTCCACCACGGAGGTGCAGCCGGAGACCAGGGCCAGGCCGCCCGGAAGCCGGACGGCGCGGGAGTAGCCGAACCTCTCCTCCCAGGGGGCGCCGGAGGAGACCCGGCGCACGGATGCGGGTCCGGTCATGCGGAGACCGCCTCCAGCGCCTCTTCGAGGGTGAACGCCTTCGCGTACAGGGCCTTGCCGACGATCGCGCCCTCGACGCCCGCCGGGACGAGCGAGGCGATGGCCCGCAGGTCGTCCAGCGAGGAGACGCCGCCGGAGGCGACGACGGGCTTGTCGGTGGCGGCGCAGACGTTCTTCAGGAGTTCCAGGTTGGGGCCCTGGAGGGTGCCGTCCTTGGCGATGTCGGTGACGACGTAGCGGGCGCAGCCCTCGGCGTCGAGGCGGGCCAGCGTCTCGTAGAGGTCGCCGCCGTCGCGGGTCCAGCCGCGGCCGCGCAGTGTGGTGCCGCGTACGTCGAGGCCGACGGCGATCTTGTCGCCGTGCTCGGCGATGACCTTGGCGACCCATTCCGGGGTCTCCAGGGCCGCGGTGCCGAGGTTGACCCGGCGGCAGCCGGTGGCGAGGGCGGCGGCGAGCGAGGCGTCGTCGCGGATGCCGCCGGACAGCTCGACCTTGATGTCCATGGCTCCGGCCACCTCGGCGATGAGGGTGCGGTTGTCCCCGGTGCCGAAGGCGGCGTCCAGATCGACCAGGTGCAGCCACTCGGCGCCGGCCCGCTGCCAGGCGAGCGCGGCCTCCAGCGGGGAGCCGTAGGAGGTCTCGGAGCCGGACTCGCCGTGCACCAGGCGGACCGCCTGGCCGTCGCGGACGTCTACGGCGGGGAGCAGTTCAAGCTTCGGCATTACAGCGTCTCGATCCAGTTGGTCAGCAGCTGGGCGCCGGCATCGCCGGACTTCTCGGGGTGGAACTGGGTGGCCCACAGCGCGCCGTTCTCCACGGCGGCCACGAACCGTTCGCCGTGCGTGGCCCAGGTGACCCCGGGGGCACGGATCTTGGCGTTGGTGACTTCGAGGTTCCAGTCGTGCGCCGCGTAGGAGTGCACGAAGTAGTACCGGGCCTCGGGGCCGAGTCCGGCGAACAGCTGGGAATCCTCGGGGGCTTCGACGGTGTTCCAGCCCATGTGCGGGACGACGTCGGCCTTCAGCGGGCCGACGGTGCCGGGCCACTCGTCGAGTCCTTCGGTCTCCACGCCGTGCTCGATGCCGCGCTCGAACAGGATCTGCATGCCGACGCAGATGCCCATGACGGGGCGTCCGCCGGCCAGCCTGCGGCCGATGATCCACTCGCCGCGCGCCTTCCGGAGCCCCTGCATGCAGGCGGAGAACGCGCCGACGCCGGGCACCAGCAGCCCGTCGGCGTTCATCGCCGTGTCGAAGTCGCGGGTGATCTCGACGTCCGCGCCGACGTGGGCGAGGGCGCGTTCGGCGGAGCGGACGTTGCCGAAGCCGTAGTCGAAGACGACGACCTTCTTCTTCGTATCCACGTGTCGTTCGCCGCTTCCTAGTCCCAGATGCCTTGGATGCGCAGGACGCCCGCCACCAGGCACATCAGCGAGGCGAGGGAGAGCAGCACGATGACGCCCTTGGGCATGCCCTGCTTGGAGAAGGAGTAGACCCCGCCGGCCAGGAACAGGCCGACGACGATCAGGATGGTGCTCAGGCCGGTCACAGGGCGCCCTTCGTGGAGGGGAGGATGCCGGCCGCGCGCGGGTCGCGCTCGCTGGCGTAGCGCAGGGCGCGGGCGAGCGCCTTGAACTGGCACTCCACGATGTGGTGCGCGTTGCGTCCGTAGGGGACGTGGACGTGCAGGGCGATCTGCGCCTGCGCGACGAAGGACTCCAGGATGTGCCGGGTCATCGTGGTGTCGTAGGCGCCGATCATCGGCGCCATGTTCTCGGGCTCGGTGTGCACCAGGTAGGGGCGGCCGGAGAGGTCCACGGTGACCTGGGCGAGCGACTCGTCCAGCGGGACGGTGCAGTTGCCGAAGCGGTAGATGCCGACCTTGTCGCCGAGCGCCTGCTTGAAGGCGGCGCCCAGCGCGAGGGCGGTGTCCTCGATGGTGTGGTGCGAGTCGATGTGCAGATCGCCGTCGGTCTTGACGGTGAGGTCGAACAGCCCGTGCCGGCCGAGCTGGTCGAGCATGTGGTCGTAGAAGCCGACCCCGGTCGAGACGTCGACCTTCCCGGTGCCGTCGAGGTTGATCTCGACGAGCACGGAGGTCTCCTTGGTGGTCCGCTCCACTCGTCCTGTGCGGGCCTCGCGAGTCATGCGTCGTGCTCCTTCTTCAGTACGCGCACCGCATCGAGGAACGCGTCGTTCTCTGCCGGGGTTCCTGCGGAGACCCGCAGCCATCCCGGTACGCCGTTGTCCCGGACCAGGACGCCCCGGTCGAGAATCCGCCGCCAGGCGGTGTGGCTGTCGTCGAAGCGGCCGAACTGGACGAAGTTGGCGTCCGAATCGGTGACGTCGAAGCCGAGGGCGCGCAGCTCGGTGACGATCCGGTCGCGCTCGCTCTTGAGCTGCGCGACGTATCCGAGGAGCGTGTCGGTGTGCTCCAGGGCGGCGAGCGCGGTGGCCTGGGTGACGGAGGAGAGGTGGTACGGGAGCCGGACCAGCTGGACGGCGTCGACCACGGCCGGGTCGGCGGCCAGGTAGCCCAGGCGCAGCCCGGCGGCGCCGAACGCCTTGGACATGGTGCGCGACAGCACCAGGTGGGGGCGGCCCCCGATCAGCGGGAGCAGCGAGGGGTGGTGGCTGAATTCGCCGTACGCCTCGTCCACGACGACCATCGACGGCTTCGCGGCCTGGGCGGCCTCGTACAGCGCGAGGACGGTGTCGGCGTCCACGGCGGTGCCGGTGGGGTTGTTGGGGGAGGTGATGAAGACGACGTCGGGGCGGCGCTCGGCGATGGCGGCGCGGGCGGCGTCCACGTCGATGGTGAAGTCCTCGTTGCGCGGCCCGGAGATCCAGCCGGTGCCGGTTCCGCGCGCGATGAGGGCGTGCATGGAGTAGGAGGGCTCGAAGCCGATCGCGGTGCGGCCGGGCCCGCCGAAGGTCTGCAGCAGCTGCTGGAGGACCTCGTTGGAGCCGTTGGCGGCCCAGACGTTGGCGGCTTCCACCCGGTGTCCGGCGGTGCGGGTGAGGTAGCGGGCCAGCTCGGTGCGCAGCTCGACGGCGTCGCGGTCGGGGTAGCGGTTGAGGTCGCGGGCGGCCTCGCGGACCCGTTCGGCGATGCGGTCGACGAGGGCGTCGGGCAGCGGGTAGGGGTTCTCGTTGGTGTTGAGGCGTACGGGGACGTCGAGCTGCGGCGCGCCGTACGGGGACTGGCCGCGCAGTTCGTCGCGGAGGGGGAGGGCGTCCCACGGGTTGGCGGTGGGGCCGCCGGCGTTGCTGTGCGTCACTGCTGGGGAACCTTCCAGCCGAACCTGGCCTTGAGCGCGGCGCCGTGGGCGGGGAGGTCCTCCGCCTCGGCGAGGGTGACCACGTGGTGGGTGACCTCGGCGAGCGCGTCGCGCGTGTAGTCGACGATGTGGATGCCGCGCAGGAAGGACTGCACGGACAGGCCCGAGGAGTGGCAGGCGCAGCCGCCGGTGGGCAGTACGTGGTTGGAGCCGGCGCAGTAGTCGCCGAGGGAGACGGGCGACCAGGGGCCGACGAAGACCGCTCCGGCGTTGCGGACCCGGTCGGCGACGGCGGCGGCGTCGGCGGTCTGGATCTCCAGGTGCTCGGCGGCGTACGCGTTGACGACGGTGAGGCCGTCCTCCAGGTCGTTGACCAGGACGATCGCGGACTGCCGGCCGGCCAGCGCGGGTTCGATGCGCTCCTGGACGTGCTTGGTCGCGGCGACCTGGGTGGCGAGTTCGGCCTCGGTGGCGGCGGCCAGTTCCTCGGAGTCGGTGACGAGCACGGCGGCGGCCATCGGGTCGTGCTCGGCCTGGCTGATCAGGTCGGCGGCGACGTGCACCGGGTCGGCGGTGGCGTCGGCGAGGACGGCGATCTCGGTGGGGCCGGCCTCGGCGTCGATGCCGATGCGGCCCTTGAGGAGGCGCTTGGCGGCGGCGACGTAGATGTTGCCGGGGCCGGTGACCAGGTCGACGGGCAGGCAGTCCTCGGTGCCGTAGGCGAACATGGCGACGGCCTGGGCGCCGCCGGCGGCGTACACCTCGTCGACGCCGAGCAGGGCGCAGGCGGCCAGGATCGTGGGGTGCGGCAGTCCGCCGAAGTCGCGCTGCGGCGGCGAGGCGACGGCGAGGCCGGGCACGCCCGCCTCCTGGGCCGGGACGACGTTCATCACGACGGAGGACGGGTAGACGGCGCGGCCGCCCGGTACGTAGAGCCCGACGCGGTCGACGGGCACCCACTTCTCGGTGACGGTGCCGCCGGGGACGACCTGGGTGGTGTGCGGGGCGCGGCGCTGGGCGCGGTGGACGAGGCGGGCGCGGCGGACCGACTCCTCCAGGGCGGCGCGAACGGCCGGATCGAGCTCCTCCAGCGCGCGGGCGAGGGCCGCGGCGGGCACCCGGACCGACTCGATCCGGACGCCGTCGAGCTTCTCTCCCCAGTCGATCACTGCCGCCGAGCCACGATGGCGTACGTCCTCGCAGATGGGCCGCACCGTCTCCAGGGCGGCTTCCACGTCGAACTCGGCACGGGGCAGCAGGTCGCGCAGGGCGCCGCCCTCGGGGAGGGCATCGCCGCGCAGATCGATTCGAGAGATCACACCGCAATTCTCGCAGACCGCCGCGCGCGGCCGGACGGCCGTATCACTGGCTGATACATGCCGCCGCTGTGACGGCTGACTATATGCGTTCATCCGGTCACTCAGAGGGAATAACGGGATCACGCCTCCGAACGAAAGGGGCACCGGTGACGGAGCTGCACGACGAGGATCTCCCGGACGGCCTCAGCGCGGCGGAGCTGGGCATGTGGCAGTCCTTCCGGAACGGCACGACCTACGACCTACGGACCCGCGACCGGGTCCTGGACGATCCCTTCGCCCCGCACGAGTGGGGCCCCGAGCGCAGTGTGGCGGCCCGGATGGTCGCCCGGCTCCTGCTGAGCGGCCCGGCGGCCCGTCCCGGCCGGGTGACGGCGCTCAAGCTCTGGGGCGTACGGATCACGGGAAAGCTGGACCTGGCGGGCGGGCGCGTCGATCCCTATGTGGAGCTGACGGGCTGCCGGTTCGACGAGGAGGTGGCGTTCCCCGAGTGCCACTTCACGACGCTGCGGCTGGTGGGGTGCGCGGTGCCCCGCCTGGAGGCGGCCCGGCTGCGCACGGAGGGCGATCTGCATCTGCCGCGCTGCCGGGTGGAGCGCGGCATCCGGCTCACGGACGCCCAGATCGGTACGGACCTGCTGGTCAGCCAGATCGAGGTGGGCCCGGACCGGCAGGGGCGGGCGCTGCTCGGGGACGGGCTCACGGTCGCCCAGGACCTCCAGGCCGAGATGGTGGACATGCTCGGGGAGCTGAGTCTGCGCGGCGCGAAGGTGGGCGGTTCGCTGAGCCTGCGCGGCAGCCGGCTGCGCGCGGTGCGGGGCCGCCGCGCGCTGAACGCCCCGCAGCTCAGCGTCGAGCGGACGCTGTACATGAGCGAGGCGTGGGTCAGCCTGGACACGGGCTTCCAGGGCACCACTCCCCCGTACGGCATCGCCACCTCGCCGACCCCGGCCCGCGGCACCCGTTCGCAGGTGTTCCGCTGCCGGGGCGGGGTGCGGCTGGACGACGGCAGGTTCGGGGACGCGGTGGACCTGCACAAGGCGGTGTTCGTGCTCGACGCGCACGAGGAGCTGTCGCTGCGCCGGACGGTGACGCCGGAGCTGCGGTTCAACCCCGAGCGCCCAGTGCACGGCCGGGTGGTGCTCAACGGGGCGAAGGTGGTCACGCTGATCGACGTCTCGACGAGCTGGCCGGGCCCCGGCGGTCTGGCGATGGGCGGGTTCGTGTACGAGAACCTCGTCCCGTACGGGCACTTCCCGCTGTCCCGGCGCCTGGAGTGGGTGGCGGCGGCGACCCCGGAGTACGTGCCGGAGCCGTACGAGCGGCTGGCGGCGGTGCTCCGCAACAGCGGCGAGGACGCGGACGCGCGGGAGGTGCTGCTCGCCAAGCAGCGCCGCCGCCGGGAGACCCTGCCGCCGGCCGGGAAGCTCTGGGGCTACCTCCAGGACTGGACGGTGGCGTACGGCTACCGGCCGGGGCGGGCCGCGGTGTGGATGGCGGTGCTGTGGGCGGCGGGCACGCTGGCGTTCTCGCGGTACGACCCGGCCGCGATCAAGGGCGACGAGCATCCCCGGTGGAACGCGGCGCTGTACGCGCTGGATCTGCTCATCCCGGTGATCGACCTCGGCCAGGACGGCTACTGGCGGATGGAGGGCGGCTGGCAGTGGATGGCCGCCGCGCTGATCCTGCTGGGTTGGATACTGGCCACCACGGTCGCGGCGGGCGCCTCCCGGCTGCTGCGCCGCGGCTGAACCGGCCGGCCCGACGCGTACCGGGACCGCCCCGGTACGGCGGGCCGTCCGGGGGCCCGGCACCGCCGGGACAGTTCACGGGCCTTCTGCCCAGGACCGTAGAGAATCAGCCACAATCCGCGTGTTCCTTTACTTCTCCTTGACCATGGTCCTGACAGTGCGTCCACTCAGCACCAAAACTTCACAGCACTCCCCTTGGCGCGGCTCCCACCTGCGCTTTCAATGGTCTGCACCATGCCTTTCCTCAGCGCCCTGCTCCGAACCGCGCGCGTGATCCGGCACTCCCCGGTGCTCTCCACCGGGCTGTCCGCCGATCACACGGTGCTGCTCGACGCCCCCGACGAATGGCTCTCCCCCGCGCTGGTGGCCGCCGCCGCCGGGGAGTACGGACCGGCCGCGAAACTCCTCGCGGCCACCAGGGAAGGGGCCGAGTGGGAGCGCCGGGACCGCTATCTGCGGCGGCTCGTCGCCTTCGCCCGCAACCGGGGCGGCTGGCTCGCGGAGTGGCTGACCGCCGCCCCGCGCGACCCCGACGCCCTGCTCGTCAAGGCACAGCTCGCCGTCGACCACGCCTGGGAGTCGCCCGCCCGCGCGGAGCAGCTGCGCGAGGTGGGCCCGCTGATCACGGCCGCCGCGGCCGGCGATCCCCGCGACCCGGTGCCCTGGCGCCTCGCGCTGGACCACGCGCGGGGCACCCAGGCCACGCACACCACCTTCGAGGCGCTGTGGGAGCAGGCGCTGCGGCGCTCGACGCACCACTACGGCTGCCATGTCGCCGCCCTCCAGTACCTGTCGGCCGCCTGGTACGGCTCGCACCGCGAGTGCTTCGACTTCGCCGAGCGGGCCGCCCACGACTCGGCGGCCGGCTCGCTGGTGCGGGCGCTGCCGCTGCGGGCCGCGTTCGCGATGATCTCCGAGGGGGCGGGCACCCGTTCGTCCTCGGTGCAGGTGGAGCGGATCGACTCGGCGGCGGACCTGGCGATCTCCCTGTCGGCCTCGTTCGCCCCCGGCGACCCGTGGCCTGCCGAGGTCCGCAATCTGCTCGCGTACGTCCTGGTGGTACGGGGCCGGTGGGGCGAGGCGCTGGAGCAGTTCCGCCGGATCGGGCCGCACGCGGCGTCGTTCCCGTGGGCGTCGGTGTCCGGCGATCCGCTGGGCCGGTTCCTGGACGCGCGGGAGAGCGCACGGCTGCGGGTGGCCTCGGCGACGCCTCTGCGCCACGGCGCCGGACGGGGACGGGCGCGCGGCCATTACGCTTGACCGCTGTGACCACCGCTCGCCTGCCCCTGTTCCCGCTGAACGCGGTGCTGTTCCCGGGCCTCGTGCTGCCCCTGAACGTCTTCGAGGAGCGATATCGCGCCATGATGCGTGAGCTCCTCACCCTCGACGAGGACGAACCGCGCCGGTTCGCCGTGGTCGCCATCCGGGACGGCCGGGAGACCGCCGTGACCGGGCTGGGCATGCCGGAGGCGGTGCGCGCGCCCGTCGAGCGCGGCCCGGCGGACGGCTTCGGCCCGGACCCCCTGCAGGCCCTGCACCGGGTGGGCTGCGTCGCCGACGCGGCGACCGTGCGGGAGCGCGCGGACGGCAGCTTCGAGGTCCTGGCCACCGGTACGACCCGGGTCCGGCTGTTGTCCGTGGACGCGAGCGGCCCGTTCCTGATGGCCGAGGTGGAGGAGCTCCAGGAGGACCCGGGCGACGAGGCGGGCCCCCTCGCGGAGGGCGTCCTGCGGGCCTTCCGCGGCTACCAGAAGCGGCTGGCCGGTGCGAGCGAGCGCACGCTGACCACGGGTGCGGACCTGCCGGACGACCCGTCGGTCGTCTCCTACCTGGTCGCCTCGACGGTGGTCCTGGACATCCCCGCGAAACAGCGCCTCCTCCAGGCCCCGGACACCGCGACCCGGCTCCGCGAGGAACTGCGGCTGCTGCGCTCGGAGACCGCGGTCATCCGGCATCTGCCGTCGCTCCCGGCGGTGGACCTGACCGTCGCCCCGACGCACCCCAACTGACCGCGCGACCCGGAGAGAGCCCGCCCGTGGCGAAGAAGCAGAAGAAGCAGGCCCAGTCCGGCGGCACCCCCGCCACGGTCGCGCTCACCGCGGCGGGCACGGCGTTCACCGTGCACGCCTACGAGCACGATCCGGCGTCGCCGTCCTACGGCGAGGAGGCGTCCCGGGCGCTGGGCGTTCCGCCGGAGCGTGTCTTCAAGACCCTGGTGGCCGACGTGGACGGCCGGCTGACGGTCGCGGTCGTCCCGGTCGCCGGCTCCCTGGACCTCAAGGCGCTGGCCTCGGCGGCCGGCGGCAAGCGCGCCACGATGGCGGACCCGGCCGCGGCGGAACGCACCACGGGCTACGTCCGGGGCGGCATCTCCCCGCTGGGCCAGCGCAAGCGCCTCCCCACCGTCCTGGACGCCTCGGCCCGAGCCCACGCCACGATCTGCGTGTCGGCGGGCCGCCGCGGCCTGGAGGTGGAACTCTCCCCGGACGACCTGGCAACCCTGACGAACGCAACCTTCGCAGACATCGCCCGCACCTGACCCGCAGCCGCGTTGTCAGCCCCGCCGACACCCGCCCCCCTCAGCCCCGGCGCCCCGGCCGCGCCTTCAGCCCCGCCGGCGTTTGAGGCGCGGGGTCCGGGGCAGCGCCCCGGTTTCGGGAAGGGGCGGGGTGGGGAAGAAGCCGCGCGCAGCGCCCTACGCCTTGTCACCCGGCGACGGCGCGGCGGGCGGCGTCGAGGGCGTGGCGGGCGCCACCGGTGGCGCGGGCGCCGGGGCCACATCCGGCCCCCACCCACCGTACGACGCCCACTCCCCCTCGAACTCCCGCGGCCCCCACGCCGCGGCCAGCACCAGGTACACCACCATCGCCCCCAGCGCCCAGGCCAGCAGCATCCCCTTCGCGTGCAGCTCCAGCGGCGCGTCGAACACCACCCCCTTGCCGACCTCCCGCGCATGCGCGACGACGTCGTCGGCGGGGCCCAGCCGCGTACCGACCTGCCAGGCCAGCAGCGAACCGAGCACGCTGCCGAGCGCGAGGCCCGCCGTCAGCCAGATCCCGCCGCGCCGCTCGTACCAGAAGGCCAGCCCCGCCGCGACCGCCCCGAACGCCAGCCCGAGCAGGGCAAACGTTCCGTCGGCGCCGATCGACTCCTCGCCCTCGCTGTTGTTCAGGAAGACGGCCGTGCCGTCGGAGATCAGCGGCACCCGGGGCGCCAGCCACAGCCACAACAGCCCCAGCAGCACGCCCGAGACCGTCACGGCGGCCGCGACGACACCGGCCTTGCGCAGCTCCTGGCGCACTTCCGCCGGGTCGGTCTCCCGCACGGGAGGGGCCCACGTCGAACCGTAGTGCTGTCCACCGTTCGCGGCGGCCAGCTCCTGCCAGTGCTGGTATTGGTCGGGCGAGGGCCGGTGCGGTGGCGTCAGGGGTGAGGTCACCGTGCCATCGTGCCAGGCGCCCGTGAGCCGCGCCTCACCGGACCGCCGCCCTGCGGTACGCCCAGGTCGCCACGGCGAGCGAGACGACGCCGACGACGGCGCAGACCGCCAGGTCGAGGGCGACGACCGCCCAGTCGGGGTGGCCGTCGAAGGACCGGGCCAGCGCCTCGACCCCGTAGGTCGAGGGCAGCAGGTCACGCGCCCAGTCCAGTGGCCGCGGCAGCCGGTCGGCCGGCAGGACGCCCAGCAGCAGCGCGGCGGACATGCCGAGCTGGCCGAGCAGGGTGGCCAGCTCCTGGCGCGGGGCGAGCAGCCCGAGCGCGGCGCCGAGCCCGGACAGGGCGGCGCCGGAGAGCGGGATGACGGCGACGAGCACCCACAGATGGGCCATCGGCAGCCCGAACAGCACGCTGCCGGTCACCGCCGTGACCACGGTGCCGGGCACGGTGAAGGAGGCGTACGCCCCGGCCGCGCCGAGCACCACGGCGGCGGGCGGCACGGGCAGCGTGGCGTAGTGGTCGAGCCCGCCGCCGGCCCGCAGCTGCCCGAAGTACTGGGCGAGGAGGTTGAGCGCGACGAAGGCGACGACCAGGACGCTGGAGCCGGCGACGACGGCCCGCGCCTCGGAGCCGCCGTCCACCACCCCGCGCATCAGGACCATGATGCCGATGGACTGGAAGGTCGCCACGAACAGCAGCGGGATGCGGGCCACCCGGGCGCGGGAGAGCTGGGCCCGGTAGACGGCCGCGAGGGAGGGGAACAGCCGGGCCCTCGGGGCGAGCGCCGCCGCCCCGGACACCGTGCCGATTCCGCTCATGCCTTCACCAGTCCCTTGGTCGCGCCGCCGCCGAGCGCGAGATAGACGTCCTCCAGGCTCGGCGTCGCCAGGCTGAAGTCGTCGAGGGCGGCGAAGGCCGCGCCCCCGGTCACCGCGGCGACCGCCGCCCGCGCCTCGTCGGGCGCCAGCCGCAGCGCCCAGCGCCGCCCGGACTCCTGGGCGACGGCACGCAGGGCCGCGACCTCGGGGACCTCCAGCGGGGCGCGTTCGCGCCAGACCAGCTCGACCCGGATCTCACCGGCGACGCGCTCCTTGAGCCCGGCCGGGGTATCGCAGGCGATGACCTTGCCGCGTTCGATGACGGCGACCCGGTCCAGGACGGTTTCGGCCTCGATGACGTTGTGGGTGACGAGCAGGACCGTGGCGCCGCGCTCGGCGCGCCTGCGGTCCACGGCGGCCCAGACGGCGCGCCGGGCGACCGGGTCCATGCCGGTCGTCGGCTCGTCCAGGACGAGGACCGGGCGCTCCCCGACGAGCGCGGCGGCGAAGCAGGCGAGGCGGCGCTGACCGCCGGAGAGCTTCTTCAGGGGCCGCCCGGCGAGGTCGGCGAGGCCGAGTTCGTCCAGGACGGCGTCGCGCTCGGCGCGGGCCTCGCGCGCGGGCAGGCCGCGCAGCCGCCCGGTGGTCTCGGCGGCCAGGGCGACGGTCAGCTCGTCGAGAGCGGTGGACTCCTGCCCGAGGTAGCCGATCAGCCGGGAGGCCCGTTCGGGGTGGCGTACGAGGTCGTGGCCCAGCACGTCCACGCTGCCGGAGTCGGGCCGCATCAGGCCGGTGAGCTGGCGTACGAGGGTGGACTTACCGGCTCCGTTGGGCCCGAGCAGTCCGAAGATCTCACCGCGCCGGACGTCGAGGCTGATGCCGTCGGTGGCGCGTACCTCCGGGGTCGCGGGGGCGCCGCGGCGGCCCCGTGCCGGGGGGTAGGTCTTCACCAGATCGCGCACCGCGCACACGGTCCCGCTCGCCGTCGGCGCCTGCACTGTCCCCGTACTCACGAGGTACGAGGGTACGGGGTCCGGGAACCGGCATTACGCACGGGGCCGCACCGATCGGACACCGACGCGGCGAACGCCCGGCGGGTTGAGCGGCCCCCGGCCGAATCGGTCTCAGTCTCCGGCGGGCCCGGATTTACCGGCTTTCTCCGCCTTCTCGGCCGCCCGCTCGGCGGCCGGGGGGTGGTCGGCCGCCGTCGTCACGTCGATCTCGCGCCAGAAGCCCGCCCGGATCGCGTACCGGTCGTGCTCGTCGATCTGGTCGTCCTTGTGGGCGAGGAGGCCGAAGCGGGCCGCGTACCGCAGGAGTTCGCCGTCGATGCGGTGCGGGATGCGCGGGTAGAGGGCGGACAGCCGGGGCAGGTGGCCGGTCTCCGGGAGCCGCTCCATCCAGCGCCGGGCGAAGACCTGCCCCACCTCGTAGGGGTCGCCGCCGACCGTGGTGATGTCCTCCTCGCGGTCGGCCCAGCGCTGTTCGGCGCTGGTGAGCTGGGCGAGCGTCGGCAGGGACGCGGTCTCGGCGGGTTCGCCGAGGGGGCCGCCGCGCTCCACCCAGCCCCGGTCCGAGGACCAGCGCAGGGTCGCCGCGGGCTGCGGTGCCGGCTGGCGCTCGGGCTGTCCCAGCGGGCCGCGCAGGGTGCCGGCCAGGTCCTTGGGGGTGGGCACGCCCTTGGCGGCGGGGCCGTGCGCGGCCGGGGCGGCGCTCTCGCCGGGCCGGGGGGCCGCCTCCTCGCCGGTGCCCGCGGTCCCGGTCCGCTCGGCGGCGCGGGAGGCGCGCTCGGCGGAGGCGGCGAGGGCCGACTCGGGCAGCGGGGCGGAGAGGATGGCGGCGATCTCGGGGCGCGGGACGGGCGGCGGGGCGCAGGGGCCGCCGGTCTCCTTGGCCCGGACGGCCTGGGTGATCCAGGCGCGGTCCAGGACGCGGCGCTCGTCGGCCTCGGCGACCAGGTCCTCGGACTGGTTGTAGTCGCCGTCGGCGGCCTGGACGGCCCAGAGGTGGACAGCGACGCCGTGTTCCTTGGCGGACATCAGTCCGGGGAGCAGATCGCCGTCGCCGGTCACCAGGACCACGTCGGAGCAGGCGCGGTTGCGGGCGAGTTCGGTGAGCTCGGCGTGCATCGCGGCGTCGACGCCCTTCTGCGCCCAGCGTCCGTCGCTGCGGGTGAGGGCGCCGAGGCGGACCGTGACCCGCGGCATGACACGCAGTCTGCGGTGCTCGGGCTGCGGGACGCGGTCGGGCGCGCCGTCGAACCAGTAGATCCGCAGCAGGGGCTGTTCGGTGTCGGCCTCGGCGCGTTCGCGCAGCTGCTGGATCAGGGCCGCGTGGTCGACGGTGATGCGGGACCGGGCGGGTTCTCCCGCCAGCAGGCTCGCGGCTGCGCCCAGCAGGTAGCCGGCGTCCACCAGGACGACGCAACGGTCCACGCGTTCCACCCTCTTCCAGGCACTCGGGTTCGGGTTTTCCCAGGGTTCCTTCGAGTCTGCCCGACCGCGACGGGGTTGACGGCCGGAACTGGATCATCGGCGTGGCGGATCGCGAAAAGCGCGCATCATACCCCGTCACTACGCACGGTAATGATCCGACATGCGATGTTTATCCGATTATGTGAATCTGACGGTGGTCCTGGCCCCGAGAGTCCTTACAGGAGGAACACCATGGCCAAGAACAAGAACCGCAAGCAGGGCAGCCATCAGGAGCGCGCTTCGCAGGCGGAGCGCGGCACCCAGGAGGCGCGCTCGACGGCTTTCGAGTCGCAGAGCCAGTCCCAGGCGCAGGCCCAGGGCAGCCCTGCCGATGTTGCGCGCAAGCATCAGCGGCGCTTCGGCCACAACTGACCGGGACTTCTCCGGTACGGCCATCGGCCGGCAGACCGGCAGGGGCGGCCCCGCTTCGGCGGAGCCGCCCCTGCCGCGCGCCGGTGCTCAGCCGGCCAGGCAGGAGGGGCCGAGCAGCACCTTCAGGTCGCCGAAGAGCGCCGGGTCGGGCTTGACCCGGTGCCGGTCGAGCCGCAGCACCGTGGTCTTGCGGGGGCCCTGGAGCCTGATGCGTACCTCGGTGTCGCCCCGGTGGCTGTTCAGCACCTCGCCGAGCCGGCTGACCATGGGCGGGGTGACCCGGACGGTGGGAATGGTCAGCACGACGGGCGCGTTGGTCCCGGCCGAGGACAGGTCGGGGACCTGCATCTCCATCGCGACCAGGCGCGGCACGTCCTCGCGCTTGTCCAGGCGCCCCTTGACGAAGACGACGGTGTCCTCGACGAGCTGGGTGGAGACCAGCTGGTAGGTGGCGGGGAAGAACATGCACTCGATGGAACCGGCCAGGTCCTCCACGGTGGCGATGGCCCAGGCGTTGCCCTGCTTGGTCATCTTGCGCTGGAGGCCGGAGATGATGCCGCCGATGGTGACGATCGCGCCGTCGCTGTGCTCGCCGCCGGTCAGCTGCGAGATCGCGGCGTCCGACTTGTCGCTCAGCACGTGCTCGATGCCGAAGAGCGGGTGGTCGGAGACGTACAGCCCGAGCATCTCGCGCTCCTGGGCCAGCAGATAGGACTTCTCCCACTCGATGTCGGAGAACTCCACGTCGAGCCCGAAGCCCGGCTCGTCGCTCTCCTCGTCGCCGCCGCCGAACAGGTCGAACTGGCCCTCGGCCTCCTTGCGCTTGACCTGCACCACGTTGTCGATCATGGGTTCGTGGTGGGCGACGAGCCCCTTGCGGGTGTGGCCCATCTCGTCGAAGGCGCCGGCCTTGATCAGGGATTCCACGGTCCGCTTGTTGCAGACGACCGCCTCGACCTTGTCCAGGAAGTCGGGGAAGGAGCTGTACTTCCCCTTCGTCTTGCGGCACCGGATGATCGAGTCCACGACGTTCTGGCCGACGTTGCGCACGGCCGTCAGCCCGAACAGGATGACGTCGTCGCCCTGGGCGGCGAAGTTGGACTCCGACTCGTTGACGTTCGGCGGGAGCACCTTGATGCCCATGCGGCGGCACTCGTTGAGGTAGATCGCCGACTTGTCCTTGTCGTCCTTGACCGAGGTCAGCAGGGCGGCCATGTACTCGGCGGGGTAGTTCGCCTTGAGGTACGCGGTCCAGTAGGTGACCAGCCCGTACGCGGAGGAGTGCGCCTTGTTGAACGCGTACCCGGCGAACGGGACCAGCACGTCCCACAGCGCCTTGATCGCCGCGTCCGAGAAGCCCTTCTCCTTGGCACCGGCCTCGAAGAGCACGAAGTTCTTCGCCAGCTCCTCGGGCTTCTTCTTGCCCATCACGCGGCGCAGGATGTCGGCCTCGCCGAGCGAGTACCCGGCGACGATCTGGGCGGCCTTCTGCACCTGCTCCTGGTACACGATCAGGCCGTAGGTGAGGCCGAGGACGTCCTTGAGGGGCTCCTCCAACTCCGGGTGGATCGGGGTGATCTCCTGGCGGCCGTTCTTGCGCTCGGCGTAGTTCGTGTGCGAGTTCATGCCCATCGGGCCCGGCCGGTAGAGGGCCGAGACGGCGGAAATGTCCTCGAAGTTGTCGGGCTGCATCTGGCGCAGCAGGGAGCGCATCGGCCCGCCGTCGAACTGGAAGACGCCGAGCGTGTCGCCGCGGCAGAGCAGTTCGAAGGTCTTCGGGTCGTCGAGCGGGAGCGAGAGCATCTCCAGGTCGATGCCCTTGTTGGACTTCACCATCTTGATGGCGTCGTCCATGATCGTCAGGTTGCGCAGGCCCAGGAAGTCCATCTTCAGCAGGCCGAGCGACTCGCACTGCGGGTAGTCCCACTGCGTGATGGTGACGCCGTCGGTGTGCCGGACCCAGATCGGGGCGTGGTCCACGATCGGCTCGCTGGACATGATGACGCCCGCGGCGTGCACGCCCATCTGCCGGACCAGGCCCTCGACGCCCTTCGCGGTGTCGATGACCTTCTTGACGTCCGGCTCGTTCTCGTACATCCCCCGGATCTCGCCGGCCTCGCTGTAGCGCGGGTGGCTGGGGTCGGTGATGCCGTTGAGGTCGATGCCCTTGCCGAGGACGTCGGCGGGCATGGCCTTGGTGAGCCGGTCGCCCATGGCGTACGGGTAGCCGAGGACGCGGGCGGAGTCCTTGATCGCGTTCTTGGCCTTGATCTTGCCGTAGGTGCCGATCATGGCGACCTTGTCGGCGCCGTACTTCTCCGTGACGTAGCGGATGACCTCGACGCGCCTGCGCTCGTCGAAGTCGATGTCGACGTCGGGCATGGAGACGCGCTCGGGGTTGAGGAAGCGCTCGAAGATCAGCCCGTGCTCGATCGGGTCGAGGTCGGTGATGCCCATCGCGTACGAGACGATCGAACCGGCCGCGGAGCCGCGGCCGGGGCCGACCGCGATGCCGTTGTTCTTGGCCCACATGATGAAGTCGGCGACGACCAGGAAGTACCCCGGGAACCCCATCTGGATGATGATGTCCATCTCGTACTCGACCTGCTTCTGCCGGTCCTCGGGGATGCCGTTCGGGAAACGGCGGTTCATCCCGACCCGGACCTCCTCCTGGAACCAGGTGATCTCCGTGTAGCCCTCGGGAATGTCGAACTTCGGCATGAGGTCGCGCTTCTCGAACATCCCGGTGGTGTCGATCTGCTCGGCGACCAGGAGGGTGTTGGCGCACCCCTCCTGCCAGGCGTCGGAGGAGTCGACGCCGTACATCTCCTCGGTGGTCTTGAGGTAGTAGCCGGTGCCGTCGAAGCGGAAGCGGTCCGGGTCGGAGAGGTTCTTGCCGGTCTGGATGCACAGCAGGGCGTCGTGCGCGGTCGCCTCGGAGGCGTACGTGTAGTGCGAGTCGTTCGTCACGAGCGGCGGGATGCCGAGCTTCCGGCCGATCTCCAGGAGCCCGTCGCGGACCCGGCGCTCGATCTCGATGCCGTGGTCCATCAGCTCCAGGAAGTAGCGTCCCTCGCCGAAGATGTCCTTGTAGTCGGAGGCCGCCTTGACCGCCTCGTCGAACTGGCCGAGGCGCAGCCGGGTCTGGACCTCGCCGGAGGGGCAGCCGGTGGACGCGATCAGGCCCTCGGACCACTGGGCGATGGTCTCCTTGTCCATACGGGGCCACTTCTGGAGCCAGCCCTCGGCGTAGGCGTCGGAGGACAGCTTGAAGAGGTTGTGCAGGCCCTTGGCGTCGGCCGCCCAGATCGTCTTGTGCGTGTAACCGCCGGAACCGGAGATGTCGTCGCGCTTCTGGTGCGGCTGCCCCCACAGGACCTTCCGCTTGTGCTTGCGCGACTCGGGCGCCACGTACGCCTCGATGCCGATGATCGGCGTCACGTTCGCCTTCTGCGCCGAGTGGAAGAAGTCGTACGCCCCGTGCAGGTTGCCGTGGTCCGTCATGGCGATGTGCGTCATGCCCATGTCGTTGCACGCGTTGAACATGTCCTTGAGCCGCGCGGCACCGTCCAGCAGCGAGTACTGGGTGTGGACGTGAAGGTGCGTGAAGGGCGGCTTGGTCACGGCGCTGTTCCTCCGGGGGACGTGGGGACGACGGGACGTGGGACGTCTCGGGCGGCTGGGGGGTCAGCGTGAAAGTCTACGTCTCCGGCGGGCGCGGCGGCGGGCACTCCGCGATACGGTCGCGCGTTGGAAGGGCGGGATCACCCGTCCCTTTTGTCATGCACGTCATCACGCCAGGACAGCTACCAGGAGGCACCCAGAGATGTCGGACACGCAGACCGGTGCGGAGCGGCGCGGGGAGCGCATCCTCGAAGTCTTCGACACCGCCTTCGGTGCGCTGCTGGCCGCCGACCCGGCCGCCTTCCGGGTCAAGTTCCGCAAGATGGCGGGCTCGGCCTTCGCGTTCTACCGGGGTACGGCCTGCCTGTTCTACGACGACCTGGAACGCGAGCGGCACGGCGGCCCGTACCTGGACGAGCGCACCGGCCGGGTCTGGATCCACGGCGACCTGCACGCGGAGAACTTCGGCACCTACATGGACGCCAACGGCCGCCTCGTGTTCAACGTGAACGACTTCGACGAGGCGTACGTGGGCCCCTTCACCTGGGACCTCAAGCGCTTCGCCGCCTCGGTCGCCCTGCTGGGGTACGCGAAGGCCCTGGGCGACGACCAGATCGGCGAGCTGGTCCGGATCTACGCGGCGGCCTACCGCGAGCGCGTCCACGCCCTGGCGACGGGCGCCAAGAACGACGAGGTGCCGCCGTTCACCCTGGACACGGCGTCCGGGCCGCTGCTCGGCGCGCTGCGCACCGCCCGCTCGCTGACCCGGTTCTCGCTGCTGGACTCGATGACCGAGATCCGCGACTTCGAGCGCCGGTTCAGCGAGGGCGGCGGGGCCATCGACCTGGACGCGGCGACGCGGTACAAGGTGCTGGCCGCGTTCGACGGCTATCTGGAGACGCTGCCGGAGTCGAGCCTGACCCGGCCGGACTCCTACCGGGTCAAGGACGTGGTGGGCCGGCGCGGCATCGGCATCGGGTCGGCGGGCCTGCCCTCGTACAACATCCTGCTGGAGGGCAACAGCGACGCCCTGGAGAACGATGTGGTGATCTACCTCAAGCAGGCGCAGACCCCGGCCGTCTCCCGGCACATCACGGACGCGGCCGTCCGCGACTACTTCCAGCACGAGGGCCACCGCACGGTGATCTCGCAGCGCGCCCTCCAGGCCCACGCCGACCCCTGGCTGGGCTGGACCGAGCTGGACGGCGCCGGCCAGCTGGTCGCCGAGGTCTCCCCGTACGCGGTCGACCTGGACTGGTCCGACATCGACGAACCGGACGAGATCGCGGCCGTCGTCGCCGACCTGGGCCGGGCCACGGCCACGATGCACTCCGCGGCGGACGACGAGAGCGGCCACTCGCTGGTGCCGTTCTCCACGGAGCGGGCGATCGACGCCGCCATCGCGGCCGACGAGGAGGGGTTCGGGGAGCTGCTGGTGGACTTCGCCCACAGCTACGGCGCCCGTGCCCGCGCGGACCACCAGATCTTCGTGGACCTCTTCCGCAACGGCCGCATCCCGGGGCTGTAGCGGCGGCCCGGCGGGGCCTCCCGGCGGAGAAATCGAACCTTTAGAGCTCGCTTACAGGTTCGCATGCGACACTCCTGGGCGATGGACATATCCGGGACGCAGCTCAGAGCGGCACGCGCGGCGCTTTTCACGGCGCTCGTCGTGACGCTCTCCTCCGCGTCCCACGTCCTGCTCTCGCAGGTCCCGCTGCCGCTGGTGCCCGTCGCCGTGCTGGCCGCGGCCGTCTTCGCGGCGACCTACGCCCTGGCCGGGCGCCAGCGCGGCTTCGGGGCGATCGCCGGCCTGCTGGTTCCGCTGGAGCTGGCCGCCGACACCTTCTTCACCACCGGCCAGCACCTCTGCTACGGCGCGGCGGGCGGCCCGATAGCGGGCCCGCTGCGCTCGGTCGGCGTCGACGTCCTGTGCGGCGGCGGTGACACCCCCGGCAGCGCCCAGCTCGGCGACGTCGGCACCCCGCTGGCCTCGGTGACCGCGGGCGGCCGGGGCGCCGCCGCGCTGCTGGCCTCCCCCGGCCCGCTGGTCCCCTGGCTGCTGCTGGCCGCCCATGTCTCGGTCGGGCTGCTCGCCGCCGCCTGGCTGCACCGCGGCGAGCTGGCGCTCGCCGGGCTGCTGGGGGCGTGCGCGCTGCTGGCGTTCCGGCCGCTGCTGATCGCGGTGGCCGTGGTGGGCGCGGCCGGCCGCGCCGTACGCCGCCGGACGTCCGGCGGAGCACCGGGCCCGCACCTGCTCGTCCACGCCCGCCTCCTCGTGCACTCCGTGGGACGGAGGGGTCCGCCGCTCGGGGTCTGTGCCCTCTGAGCAGCAGACCCCCGTACAACCCCGCGAACCCCACGGAGAACATCACCATGAGCAAGCGCAACAGCCAGGCCAGCAAGTCCGCCGCCCGCGAGCGGCTGCGCGCGGAGCGCGAGCGCCAGGCCAAGAAGGACCGGGCCCGCCGGCAGGTCATCGTCGGCGTGTCGGTCGTGGCCGGCATCGCGGTCGTCGGCGGCATCGCCTTCGCCTGGCAGCAGATGAACAAGCCGTCCCGCTGGGAGGAGGCGGCCGACGCGAAGCTGGTCGCCCCCGCGAACACCTCCGGCAAGGACGGCACCACCGTGGTCGTCGGCAAGGACAGCGCCAAGAAGACCCTCAAGATCTACGAGGACCCGCGCTGCCCCATCTGCGCCCAGCTCGAACAGACCGTCGGCCCGACGATGAAGAAGGACATCGACGACGGCAAGTACAAGGTGCAGTTCATCGGCGCCTCCTTCCTGGACACCAACATCCCCGGCGAGGGCTCCCGCAACGCCCTGAGCGCCCTGGGCGCGGCACTGGACGTGAGCCCCGAGGCCTTCATGGAGTACAAGTCGGCGCTCTACTCGGCGAAGTACCACCCGGAGGAGACGGACGACAAGTTCAAGGACAGCGACTACCTCATCGAGGTGGCCGACACCGTGAAGGAACTCAAGGGCAACAAGGAGTTCCAGAAGGCGGTGCACGACGGCACCTACGACAAGTGGGCGCTGACCCTGAGCAAGAAGTTCAACGAGGACGGCGAGAAGTACGACTTCCAGGGCACGCCCACCCTCGTCATGGACGACAAGAAGGTCACCGGCAGCGACAACAAGAACGCGCCGATGACCGTCGAGGAGTTCAACGCGGCGATGACCACCGCGCTCAAGGGCTGACCGGCACCGGCCGCACCCCACACACGGGGGCCCCGCGCGACCGCCGCGCGGGGCCCTCGTGCGTCACCCCGCCCCGTGCGTCACAGCGTGGCGAGGAAGCCGATCGCGACCCGCCAGGCCAGTTCAGCCGCCGCCCGGTCGAAGTCGGGCAGCTCCGGGTCGGTGAACAGGTGCCCGGCGCCCGGATAGCGGTAGATCTCCACGTCGGCGCCGGTGCGCCGCATGTCCAGGTACCACGAGTTCAGCCAGTCCGGCGTCTCGTACGGGTCCGGGTCGGCCACGTGCAGCTGCACCGGCAGCTCGTCCACCGAGGCGTTCTCCGCGATGTCCGACGTGCCGTGCAGGAGCAGCAGCCCGCGCGCCTTCGCGTCGCCGAGCGCCAGCGTCTGGGCGATCGAGGCGCCCAGCGAGAATCCCGCGTACACCAGGCCCCGGTCGGAGTAGGGCGCGGCGGCGAGGACGGCCCGCTTCAGCAGCTCCTCCTTGCCGGTCCGCTCCCGGAACGCCTCCGCTTCCTCCACCGATTCGAAGGTGTGCCCCTCGAACAGATCGGGCACGCGCACCTCGTGCCCTGCGGCGCGCAGCCGGTCGGCCGCGGCATGGACCGCGGGGCGCGGACCGTACATCGAGTGGAAAAGCATGATGTTCATGAGGCCCATGGTGCCAGTTGCGTTCGAGACGATGGAGAGCGACAGCATGGAGAACGTACTGCGACCGCTGATCGTCCTGGGCGGCTCGGTCGCGATCACCCTGGCGGCCGGCTGGCTGCTGGACCTGCTGCTCAGACGCGCCGACGCCCGGCACCACGAGACCCCGCTGTGGGGTCTGCTGCGGCGCTGCCGTGTTCCGTTCCAGCTGGTCATGTGCGCGGCGCTGCTGCGCGGCACGTACGCGCAGACCCGGCTCGGCGCGGTCCGCGACCACCACGTGGGCATCGGGCGACTGCTGACGCTGGTGCTGATCGGGGCCTCCGCCTGGCTGGTGGTGCGCAGCGCCATAGCGGTGGTCGACTCGGTGTACGCGCGCTACGCGGCGGCCCACAACCGCGACCCCGCGCGGGTGCGGCGGGTGCGCACCCAGGTGACGCTGATCCAGCGGGTGGTCGTCGCGGTGGTGACGATCGTGGCCGTCGCGGCGATGCTGCTGACGTTCCCGGCGATGCAGACGGTCGGCACCTCGATGCTGGCCTCGGCCGGGGTGCTCGGCATCGTCGCCGGTGTCGCGGCCCAGTCCACGCTCGGCAACCTCTTCGCCGGACTCCAGATCGCGTTCGGGGACATGGTCCGCATCGGCGACACGGTGGTGGTGGACGGCGAGTGGGGCACGATCGAGGAGATCAGGCTGACCTTCCTCGCGGTGCGCACGTGGGACGAGCGGCGGATCACGATGCCCGTCTCCTACTTCACGGCCCAGCCGTTCGAGAACTGGTCGCGCGGGGGCGCGCAGATGACGGGCTCGGTCTACTTCCATCTGGACCACTCGGCGCCCATCGCGGCGATGCGCGACAAGCTGCGGGACATCCTCGGCGACTGCGCCGCCTGGGACGGCCGGAACTGGTCGCTCGCGGTCACCGACACCACGCCCACGACGATCCAGGTGCGGGCGGTCGTCACGGCGAAGGACGCGGACGACATCTGGACGGCCCGCTGCGCGGTGCGCGAGCAGCTGGTCGGCTGGCTGCGCGACCACCACCCGTACGCGCTGCCGCGCGTCGCGACGGCCCCCGCGGCGCTGCCGCCCGACGGCGCCCGGCCGTCCGTCCCGCTGAACGGCCGGGACGACAAGCCCGCGAACGGCTGGGACAGGGCCCCGCGCACGGGGCGCGGCTGACCGCCCTCAGCGCAGGCTGCGCACGTCGAGCTGCCGCAGCACCCGGTCCACGACCTCGGGGTCGGCGCCGGGTTCGCTGCGCGCGGCGAGCACCGCGTGGCGGGCGGCCGACATCATCTCGCGCTGGACGCGGCCGACCGTGCGGAACCGCTCGACGCGCCTGGCGTAGGCCTCGCGCCGTTCGTCGTCGCCCATCTCGGGGCTGATCCGGGCCCCCACCTCGTAGGCCAGCCGGTGCAGCCGCTCGACGACCTCCTCGGGGAGGTCCTCGGTCTCCTCGATGGTCTTGAGCCGCTGCCGGGCCGCCGTCGCCGCCCGGACCGCCAGTTCCCGTTCCAGGGCCGCTTCGGCGTCGGTGTCCGCGCGCACCCCGAGCCGCCGCACCAGCCAGGGCAGGGTCAGCCCCTGGAAGACCAGGGTCACCATGATCACGGAGAACGCGATGAAGACGATCTCGTCGCGGCCGGGGAACGGACTGCCGTCGTCCGTCTTGAGCGGGATCGCCAGGGCCAGCGCGACGGAGGCCACCCCGCGCATCCCGGCCCACCACATGACGACGGTCTCCCGCCAGCTGGTGGGGATCTCCTCGCTGACGTCCCGCCGGGTGTGCAGCCGCTTGGCCAGCCAGGTGGCGGGAAGCAGATAGAGCAGCCGTACGCCGACGACGACCGCGACGACGGCGAGGCCCCAGCCCGTCATCTCCGGCCCGCGCCCGTCCGCCGTACCGAACACGTTGTGCAGTTCGAGGCCGATCAGGCCGAAGGCGATCCCGGTGACGAGGGTGTCGACGATCTCCCAGAAGGTGCGTCCGGTGAGCCGGCCGAGGACGTCGTCGGCGTCCGCGGTGTGCTCCGCGAGGAACATCGCGGTCATCAGCACCGCGAGGACGCCGGAGCCCATCAGCTCCTCGGCGAGCGCGTAGCTGACGAACGGCACCAGCAGGGTCAGCCCGACCTGGAGGGTGGCGTCGCCGAGCAACCCCATCAGTTTGATGGTGAGCCAGCCGAGCGCGACCCCGACCGCGACGGCGACCACGGCGGACAGCGCCAGCAGCCCGAACGCCTCGGGCAGCGAGAACGTTCCGCTGACCGCCGCCGCGATGGCCACGTGGTAGAGCACGATCGCGGTGACGTCGTTGAACAGGCCCTCGCCCTCCAGGATGGAGACCAGCCGGCGGGGCAGTCCGACCGACCCGGCGACGGCGGTGGCCGCGACCGGGTCCGGCGGGGCGACGAGCGCGCCGAGGGCGACGGCGGCGGCCAGCGGCAGCCCCGGCACGATCGCGTCGGCCACCACGGCGACCGCCGCGGTCGTCAGGAAGACCAGCGCCACGGCCAGCAGGAAGATGGGCCGCTTGTTCGCCGCGAACTGCCGCCAGGAGGTGCGCTGCACGGACGCGTAGAGCAGCGGGGGCAGCAGGGCGGGGAGGATGATCTCCGGCGGGATGTCCACGTCGGGCACGAAGCTGGCGAAGGCCAGCACGGCCCCGAACAGGGTCATCAGGACCGGCGCCGGCAGCTTCAGCCGGTCCCCGAGCGGCACCGTGACCACGGCTCCGAGCAGCAGCAGGAGCAGCAGTGACATCTGGTCCATGGGGGCGCCTGGTTCAGCGGCTCTCCGCCGCGATCCGGTCCAGCGCCCGCTGGAGGTCCTCGGGGTAGGAGCTGGTGAACTCGACCCAGCGCCCGTCCGAGGGGTGCTCGAAGCCCAGCTTGACCGCGTGCAGCCACTGCCGGGTCAGGCCGAGGCGCTTGGCCATGGTGGGGTCGGCGCCGTAGGTGAGGTCGCCGACGCAGGGGTGGCGGTGGGCGGACATGTGCACCCGGATCTGGTGGGTGCGGCCGGTCTCCAGCTTGATGTCCAGGAGGCTGGCGGCCCGGTACGCCTCGATGAGGTCGTAGTGCGTGACGGATGCCTTGCCGTCCGCGACGACCGCCCACTTGTAGTCGTGGTTGGGGTGGCGGCCGATGGGGGCGTCGATGGTGCCGCTCATCGGGTCCGGGTGGCCCTGGACCAGCGCGTTGTACTTCTTCTCGACGACCCGGTCGCGGAACTGGGCCTTGAGCAGGGTGTAGGCGCGCTCGGACTTGGCGACGACCATCAGTCCGGAGGTGCCGACGTCGAGACGGTGGACGATGCCCTGGCGCTCGGCGGCGCCGGAGGTGGAGATGCGGTACCCGGCGGCGGCGAGGCCGCCGATGACGGTGGTGCCGGTCCAGCCGGGGCTGGGGTGGGCGGCGACGCCGACCGGCTTCACGATGACCACGATGTCGTCGTCGTCGTGGACGATCTCCATGCCCTCGACGGGTTCGGCGACGACCCGGACCGGGGCGGGCGCCTGCGGCATCTCCACTTCCAGCCAGGCACCGCCGTGCACCCGCTCGGACTTGCCGACCACCGCGCCGTCCACCTGCACCTTGCCGGAGGCGGCCAGATCGGCGGCCTTGGTGCGGGAGAACCCGAACATCCGGGAGATGGCGGCGTCGACGCGCTCGCCCTCCAGACCATCGGGGACGGGCAGGGTGCGGACCTCGGGTTGCGTACTCACCAGTCGAGTATGCCTTGCGTCCCCTAGTCCTTGTGCACGGTGCCGTCCGGGTCCAGGCCCTTGAAGGAGAGGAGCACGATCAGGATGCCGCCGCAGACAATCGCGGAGTCGGCCAGGTTGAAGATGGCGAAGTGCGCGGGGGCGATGAAGTCCACCACCGCGCCCTCGAACACGCCCGGCGCGCGGAAGACGCGGTCGGTGAGGTTGCCGAGCGCCCCGCCGAGCAGCAGCCCGAGCGCGATGGCCCACGGCAGGCTGTACAGCTTGCGGGCGAGCCGGGCGATCACCACGATGACGGTCGCCGCGATGGCCGTGAAGATGAAGGTGAACGCCTCGCCGAAGCCGAAGGCGGCGCCCGAGTTGCGGATGGCGTCGAGTTTGAGCCAGTCGCCGATCAGCTCGATCGGCTCCTGGTGCTCCAGCTTCGCCACGACGAGCATCTTGCTGCCGAGGTCGATGAGGTAGGCGACGAGGGCGACGCAGAACAGCAGGATGACCCGGCGCCGGCGGGTGGCCGCCGACCGGTCGACCGCGGTGGCCCCGGCCTCGGCCGTGGCGCCGGTGTCCTGCCCCTCCGGCGCCGCCTCGCCGTCGCCCTCGGTTCCGGTGATGTCCGGCGTGTCGATGATGCGCTCCGCCTCAGCCACGTGAGTCCCTCAACCTAGTTCCCGACTGATAGTCGAGGGTACGGCACAGGTGTGCGGATCAGCCCCTTCGCTCCTGCTTCTGCTTGTCCTCGACACAGAGGGTGGCCCGCGGGAACGCCTGCATCCGCGCCTTGCCGATCGGCTTGCCGCAGACCTCGCACAGCCCGTACGTACCGGCCTCAAGACGGGCCAGCGCCCGCTCGGTCTGGTCCAGCATCTCCTGCGCGTTGGCGGCGAGCTGCATCTCGTGCTCGCGGGTGATGTTCTTGGTGCCGGTATCGGCCTCGTCGTCGCCCGCCCCGTCGCCGGAGTCCCGCATCAGCCCGGCGAGCGCCATGCCGGACGCCTCCAGCTCGTTGCGGAGCCTGGTCACCTCACCGGTCAGCTCCTCGCGCGCGGAGGCGACCTCCTCGGCCGTCCAGGGCTCCTCGCCCGGCCGCACGGCCAGCTCGCCGGGCGCCGTGGCGGCGCGGGCGGGCGGCACCGGCGCCGTGTCCTGGTCGGCGGTCCGCGTACTGGCCGGGCTCTTCTTGGCTGCCACCGTGTGGGCTCCCGTCTGCTCGGCGGCCTCGGCCGCCCCCGTGGTCGCCGGGGCCGCGTCGGCCCCGGTCTTCTTCGGCGTGGTCCTGCGGCCCTCCGCCGAGGAGGCGGAGGTCTTCTTCCCTGCGGACGCCGTCTTCTTCGCCGCCGTCTTCTTCGCCGCCGTCTTCTTCGCCGCCGTCTTCTTCGCCGCTGCCTTCTTGGCCGGCGCCTTCTTCGCGGGCGCCTTCTTCTCCACCATGGCCGCGGCCCCTTCACGGATTGTGATCTTGCACGCGAGTCGTGCTGGGACGATAAGTCGACCCCGCCCGCGCGGCAACGGGGCACGCCGCCGCACCGCCCCTCCCCGCGCCCTCCCGTGTCCGGATCACCGCGTGCCTGCATCCGTTGTGCCCAGCTCCCCGCCGGGTAATCCGGCCTTCGCCCCGTGCGCCCCGCCGCGCTCCGGTCCGGTGCGGGCCGTATGGCCATTCGGGTCACGCCCGGCCCCCGCGCAAACCGGTCGGACAGCGCCCGCCGCGGCCCGTACACTGGCCTCAGCGAGAGGCGTGGATGGGACGAGTAGCGTCGTACGCGGCCAGTAGCGATCCGGGGACGGTGGGAGCCCGGAGGCGAGCGCGACGCGAAGATCACCCCGGAGCCGCCGGAAGAACGCCCCGAGCGGGCCAGTAGAACCGGCATCGCACCCCAATGAGGGGGTCCGGGGCGCAGGCCCGGGGCCAAGGAGGGTGGTACCGCGGGGACCGGCTCGGTTCTCGTCCCTCCGACGGAAGAGGACGCGTCCGCCGGAGGAAGCCCGCACATGACATCGCCGCAGTACCGCCAGGTACCCGCCCAGGTCGACCTGCCCGCCCTCGAGCACGCCGTGCTCGACTTCTGGCGCGAGAGCAAGGTCTTCCGCAAGAGCCTCGACCAGTCCGAGGGCCGCCCCGAGTGGGTGTTCTACGAGGGCCCGCCAACCGCCAACGGCATGCCCGGCGCCCACCACATCGAGGCCCGCGTCTTCAAGGACGTCTTCCCCCGCTTCCGGACCATGCAGGGCTACCACGTGGGCCGCAAGGCGGGCTGGGACTGCCACGGCCTGCCGGTCGAGCTCGCGGTCGAGAAGGAGCTGGGCTTCAACGGCAAGAAGGACATCGAGGCGTACGGCATCGCCGAGTTCAACGCCAAGTGCCGCGAGTCCGTGACCCGGCACACCGACGCCTTCGCCGAGCTGACGACCCGCATGGGCTACTGGGTCGACCTCGACGACGCGTACCGCACGATGGACCCCGAGTACGTCGAGTCCGTGTGGTGGTCGCTGAAGGAGATCTTCGACAAGGGGCTGCTGGTCCAGGACCACCGCGTCGCCCCCTGGTGCCCCCGCTGCGGCACCGGCCTGTCCGACCACGAGCTGGCGCAGGGCTACGAGACGGTCGTCGACCCCTCGGTCTTCGTGCGCTTCCCGCTCACCTCCGGCCCGCTGGCCGGCGAGGCGGCGCTGCTGGTCTGGACGACGACCCCGTGGACCCTGGTGTCCAACACCGCCGTCGCCGCCCACCCGGACGTCACCTACGTGGTCGCGACGAACGGCGAGGAGAAGCTCGTCGTCGCCCGGCCGCTGGTCGAGAAGGCGCTCGGCGAGGGCTGGGAGCTCACCGGGCAGACGTTCACCGGCCGCGAGATGGAGCGCTGGACGTACGAGCGCCCCTTCGCCCTCGTGGACTTCCCGAGCGGCAGCGAGGGAAGCAATGGGAACAGTCCGGCCGCGGCGCACTACGTCGTCAACGCCGAGTACGTGACGACCGAGGACGGTACGGGTCTGGTCCACCAGTCCCCCGCCTTCGGCGCCGACGACCTCCTGGTCTGCAAGGCGTACGGGCTGCCGGTGGTCAACCCGGTCCGCCCCGACGGCACCTTCGAGGAGGACCTGCCGCTGGTGGGCGGGGTCTTCTTCAAGAAGGCCGACGAGGCGCTGACCGAGGACCTGAAGGACCGCGGCCTGCTCTTCCGCCACGTCCCCTACGAGCACAGCTACCCGCACTGCTGGCGCTGCCACACCGCGCTCCTGTACTACGCGCAGCCGTCCTGGTACATCCGCACGACGGCGGTCAAGGAGCGGCTGCTCCAGGAGAACGAGAACACCAACTGGTTCCCGGACTCGGTCAAGCACGGCCGCTTCGGCGACTGGCTGACCAACAACGTCGACTGGGCGCTCTCCCGCAACCGCTACTGGGGCACCCCGCTGCCGATCTGGCGCTGCGAGGAGGGCCACCTCACCTGCGTGGGCTCGCGCGCCGAGCTGGGCGAGCTGGCCGGCTCCGACCTCTCCCGCCTCGACCCGCACCGCCCGTTCATCGACGACGTGACCTTCGCCTGTACGCACGAGGGCTGCGGCCTGGAGGCGCGCCGGGTCCCGGAGGTCATCGACGCCTGGTACGACTCGGGCTCGATGCCGTTCGCGCAGTGGGGCTACCCGTACAAGAACAAGGAGATCTTCGAGAGCCGCTACCCGGCGCAGTTCATCTCGGAGGCCATCGACCAGACCCGCGGCTGGTTCTACACGCTGATGGCGGTCGGCACGCTGGTCTTCGACAAGTCGTCCTACGAGAACGTGGTCTGCCTGGGCCACATCCTCGCCGAGGACGGCCGCAAGATGTCCAAGCACCTGGGCAACATCCTCCAGCCGATCCCGCTCATGGACCAGCACGGCGCCGACGCGGTCCGCTGGTTCATGGCGGCGGGCGGCTCCCCCTGGGCGGCCCGGCGCGTCGGCCACGGCACGATCCAGGAGGTCGTCCGCAAGACGCTCCTCACCTACTGGAACACGGTCGCCTTCCAGGCCCTGTACGCCCGTACGTCGAACTGGGCGCCCTCGGCCGCCGACCCGGCGCCCGCCGACCGCACGGTCCTGGACCGCTGGCTGCTGGGCGAGCTGAACACCCTGGTCGAGCAGGTCACCCGGGCGCTGGAGGGCTATGACACCCAGCGGGCCGGCAAGCTGCTGTCCGCGTTCGTCGACGACCTGTCCAACTGGTACGTGCGCCGCTCCCGCCGCCGCTTCTGGCAGGGCGACAAGGCGGCCCTGCGCACGCTGCACGAGGTCGTCGAGACGGTGACCCGGCTGATGGCCCCGCTGACCCCGTTCATCACCGAGCGGGTCTGGCAGGACCTGGTGGTGCCGGTCACCCCGGACGCGCCGGAGTCGGTCCACCTCTCGTCCTGGCCGAAGGCGGACCCGGCGGCCGTCGACCCCGCCCTCTCGGCGCAGATGGCGCTCGTGCGCCGGCTGGTCGAGCTGGGCCGGGCCACCCGCGCCGAGTCCGGCGTCAAGACCCGTCAGCCGCTCTCCCGCGCCCTGGTGGCGGCCTCCGGCTTCGAGGCCCTCTCCGCCGAGCTGCGCGCCCAGATCACCGAGGAGCTGAACGTCTCCTCGCTGGCCTCGCTGTCCGAGGTGGGCGGCTCGCTGGTCGACACCACGGCCAAGGCGAACTTCCGGGCGCTCGGCAAGCGCTTCGGCAAGGGCGTCCAGGCAGTGGCCAAGGCCGTGGCCAACGCGGACGCGGCGGCCCTGTCGCTGGCCCTGCGCGAGTCGGGCACCGCCTCCGTCGAGGTGGAGGGCGAGCCGATCGCCCTCGCCCCGGACGAGGTGATCATCACGGAGACCCCGCGCGAGGGCTGGTCGGTCACCTCCGACTCGGGCGCCACCGTCGCGCTGGACCTGGAGATCACCCCGGAGCTGCGGCGCGCGGGGCTGGCCCGTGACGCGATCCGCCTGATCCAGGAGGCCCGCAAGAACAGCGGCCTGGACGTCGCGGACCGCATCGCCGTCCGCTGGACCTCCACCTCCCCGGCGACGGCGGATGCCCTCACCGAGCACGCGACGCTGATCGCGGACGAGGTGCTCGCGCTGGACTACGCCCAGGGCGAGGCGGACGCCGCGTACGGCACGCCCTTCGAGGACGAGACCCTCGCCCTGACGTTCCGCCTCCGCAAGACACAGGCGTAACCACCGCACGCGAAAGGGCCGGGCCCCGGGGAATGGCGAATTCGAGGGGTCGTTGCAACACTGCTGGTCAGCTGGCTAGGTCCAGTAGCTTAGCGAGGCGCTCGGCTGGGGTTTCCCAGCCGAGCGTTTTGCGTGGGCGGCTGTTGAGTTCGGCGGCCACGAGCTCCAGGTGGTCGGGGGTGTGAGCGCTCAGGTCGGTGCCCTTGGGGAAGTACTGCCGCAGCAGGCCGTTGGTGTTCTCGTTCGATCCCCGCTGCCAGGGACTGGCCGGGTCGCAGAAGTAGACGGGGATGTTCGTGGCCACGGTGAAGGCTTTGTGGGCGGCCATCTCCGAGCCCTGGTCCCAGGTCAGGGAACGCCATAGATGCGGCGGCAGGGCCTGGACAGTGGCGGCGAGCGCGTTGCGGGTCGCGACAGCACTGTGCCCGATCGGCAGGTGCACGAGCATCACGTAGCGGGTGGCCCGCTCGACGAGGGTGCCGATGGCGGAGCGGCCGTCCTTGCCGATGATGAGGTCACCTTCCCAGTGACCGGGGACGGCCCTGTCAGCGGCTTCGGCAGGGCGTTCACTGATCAGGACCATGTCCTTGATGGGGCGGGAGGTGCGCTTGTGGGCCTGGCGCCGCGGACGCCGGCGGGCCCGGCCCGTGCGCAGGGACTTGGTCAGCTCCCGGCGGAGTTCTCCGCGGCCCTGGACGTAGAGGGCCTGGTAGATCGTCTCGTGGGTCACGTGCATCTCCGGCCGGTCGGGGAAGCGTGCCCGCAGAGCCTGGCAGATCTGCTCAGGGCTCCACCGCATCGTGAGGTGGTCCTGGATGAAGTCCCGCAGTTCGGGGTTGTGGCCGATCTTGCCGGTCTTCGGGCGGGGCCGGCGGGCGTCCGCGCGGGCCTGGGCGGTGTGAGGCCGGTAGTACCAGCCTCCCTTGGGCATGGTCCGCCGGTTGCGGCGTATCTCGCGGCTGATGGTGGACGGGCTGCGGCCCAGCTCGGCGGCGATCTGCCGGATGGACGCCCTCTCGCGCAGCCGGTCGGCAATGTGGATGCGGTCGCGCTCCTGGAGAAACCGCGAGGGGCCGCGAGACGGCGCCTCCAGATCTCCCGCAGCCACGGACCCGTGCCCGTGCTGCGGGTAGATCGGAGGAACTGCCTTGCGGCCCCTCTTGTGACCGTTGCGCCACTTCTTGCCCGTGCGGCGGTCGATGCCGACGATCCGGGCCGCTTCCCGGGTGCTGTAACCCTGCTCCATGAGCTGGAAGTATGCGGCCCGTTCCCGGGTCAACGGCTTGCGCCCCTGCCGGTTCCTGTCCTTGCGGATTTCGAAGTCCATGACACCCCTTGAACTGGGGTGTTGCAACGACCACTAGAACTGAAGAATCCCCGGGGCCCGGCCCTTTGCCTGCCGACGGCTACGCGCTCGACGAGCGCGCGCCGCTCAGTTGTCGTCCTCGTCGATCAGGAAGCCCCGCATCGGCGACGGAGCCTGCATCGGCTGCGGCGCCTGCGGCCGCACCGGTGCCATCGGCTGCGTCATCGCCGGGGACATCTGCTGCTGGCCGCCGTACGACGGGCCACCGCCCATGGACGGGTTGCCGCCACCCATCGGCGGGTTGCCGTGACCGCCGTGGCCACCGCTCATGGAGTGACCCATGGCACCCGCGCCGGCCGGGGCCAGCGAGGGCGACGGCGGCAGCGAGGCGGCGGCCGGCGTCCGCGGCGGAGCCAGCGAGTCGTCCGACTGGGTCTCCAGCTGGCGCAGCTGGCTCTCCAGGTAGGACTTCAGACGCGTGCGGTACTCGCGCTCGAAGCCGCGCAGGTCCTCGACCTTGCGCTCCAGCGTCGCGCGGGCCGACTCCAGCGAGCCCATCGCCACGCGGTGCTTCTCCTGGGCGTCCCGCTCCAGCGCGTCCGCCTTGGCGCGGGCGTCCCGCTCCAGGCCCTCGGCGCGGCTGCGCGCCTCGCCGACGATCTTGTTGGCCTCGGACCGGGCCTCCGCGATCGCCTGGTCGGCGGTCTGCTGGGCCAGGGAGAGGACACGGGCGGCGCTGTCGCCACCGGGGCCCTGCTGCTGCATCTGCGGCGGGGGCTGCATCTGCTGCATCTGCTGCTGCGGGTTGTGACCGCCCATGGGGCCGCCCATCGGCCCGCCCATGGGACCACCCTGCATCGGGCCGGGGCCGTGGGGGCCCTGCGGTCCGGGACCGTGCGGGCCCTGGGGGCCGTGGCCGCTGGGACCGGCCGGCAGCTGCGGAGCACCACCTGGCAGTTGGGGGGGGCCCATCTGCGGGGGCTGCTGCTGAACCGGCGGGCCCGATATGGCGGCGGGCACCGGGGCACCGGGCCGCTCCTGCTGCTCCGGCGGCTTGCGCATGCCCTGCTGCTGGTTCTGCGCGGCGGCACGCGTGGCGGCGGCCAGCTTGGCGCGCAGGTCCTCGTTCTCACGGAGCAGGCGGGTCAGCTCCGACTCGACCTCGTCGAGGAAGGCATCGACCTCGTCCTCGTCGTAGCCCTCTCGGAGGCGGACCGTCGTGAACTGCTTGTTCCGCACGTCCTCGGGAGTCAGCGGCATCTCTTCTTCACCTCTACGTAGTCGTCGGCAGTCGGCAAGACGGTATCGCTCACAGCCCGCTCACAATGCTGATCAGGATGGAAACGATGATCATCAGAACGAAGAAGGACAGGTCGAGTGCCACGCCCCCGAGACGCAGCGGCGGGATGAACCGCCGCAGGAGCTTGAGCGGTGGATCGGTGACCGTGTACGTCGTCTCGAGTACGACCACCATCGGCTTGCCCGGCTGCCATGAACGTGCGAACTGGAAGACGTAGTCCATGACGAGCCTGAAGATCAGCACGATGAGGAAACACATCAACGCGATGTAGACAACACTTTGTGCGACGCCCATCCTCGCGCTTCCCTCTCCCCTGGCTCTCGTAGCTCCGGCCTCCCGGCCGGGTTGTTCCCGGTGTCGTGTTCTCAGCTCTGGTTGAAGAATCCGCCCTCTGCGATACGGGCCTTGTCCTCCGCCGTGACATCGACGTTAGCAGGCGACAACAGGAACACCTTCTGTGTCACACGCTCAATGCTGCCATGGAGACCGAAGACGAGTCCTGCGGCAAAGTCGACAAGTCGCTTCGCGTCCGTGTCGTCCATCTCCGTGAGATTCATGATCACCGGAGTGCCCTCGCGGAAGTGTTCCCCGATGGTACGGGCTTCGTTGTACGTCCTGGGGTGCAGCGTGGTGATCCGGTAGGGCTCCCGCTCGGACACGACCTTGGGCATGATCACCGGTGCGTTCTTCTCCATGTTCGGGCGTTCAGGTGTGATGGATGCCACGGGTGCGATCCGGGCGGGTCGCTCGCGCTCCGCCGGGATCCGGACCGGCTCCCGTTGCGCCGGAGGCTGTGCCGCGCGTACCGGTTCGTCGCGCTCCCGGTCGCGCTCTGCCTGGTGGGCGGGCTGGTGCCGGCGCCGGTCGCGCTCGGGCTCCGGCTCGGGTTCGAATTCGTCGTCGGGGTCGAACCCCGGACCGTCGTACCCATCGTCCTCCACGAGGCCGAGGTAGACCGCCATCTTGCGCATCGCGCCGGCCATGCTCTGAGTCCTCCGCTCTGTGGTGGATCGGCTTCTGTCACCAGGTTGCCGCGATCCACTCCGGCCTGACCGCCACGGGCGGTAATGACCATATTTTCTGCTGTGGTCCGACTTGCTTGGCGACGTTACCCGAGCCCGGCGCGGACTCCGAGTACCGCAGTACCGACGCGCACATGTGTCGCTCCGGCCGCGATGGCGTCCTCGAGGTCCGCACTCATCCCTGCGGAGACCATGTTCGCAGCCGGATGGTTCCCGCGCAGCCGGGATGAGAATTCCATCAGCCGGTCGAACGCGGCCCGTTGGCGCCCGGCGAACGGGCCGGAGAGCGGGGCGACGGTCATCAGTCCGTCCAGCCGCAGACCGGGCGCGCCGGCCACCGCGTCCGCCAACTCCCCGATGCCGTCCGGGGCGACACCGCCGCGGGCGCCCCGCTCGCCGCTCTCCGCGTCGAGCGCGACCTGGATGAGGCAGCCGATCTCGCGGCCGGCCCGTCCGGCCGCCGACGAGAGGGCGGTGACCAGCTTCGTACGGTCCACCGACTGCACAACATCGGCATAACTGACCACAGAGCGGACCTTATTGGTCTGCAACTGACCGACAAAGTGCCACGAGAGGGACAGATCCGAGCACTCGGCGGCCTTCGGAGCGGCGTCCTGGTCGCGGTTCTCCGCGACCTGACGCACACCGAGTCCATGCAGAATCCGCACATCACTCGCCGGGTAGGTCTTGGTGACGACGAGAAGGGTCACCTCCCCGCGGTCGCGACCGGCCGCGGCGCAGGCCGAGGCGATCCGTTCCTCCACCCGCGCCAGGTTCGCGGCGAGTTCTTCCTTGCGTTCCGTCATGCCCTATCAGTCCAGCCAGACATATCCGGCGAGCCGCCCGGTGGTGCGCTCGCGTCGGTACGAGAAGTGGTCGCCCGATTCCAGGGTGCAGAAGGGCGATGCCTGCCGGTCGGTGACGCCGAGGGCCGCCAACTGGGCGTGCACGCCGCCGGTCACGTCGACCGCCGGGGTGCCCCGGCCGGTCTCGGACCACGAACCGGGCACCCGCGCGGCGACCTCGTCCCGCATCGCGGCCGGCACCTCGTAGCACCGCCCGCACACGGCAGGTCCGGTCCGTGCGGTGATCCGGGAGACCTCCGCGCCGAGCCCGGTCATGGCCTCGACCGCGGCCGGCACGACCCCGGCGACCAGCCCCGGCCGGCCCGCGTGCACCGCGGCGACGACCCCGGCCTCCGGGTCGGCGAGCAGGACCGGCGTGCAGTCGGCGGTGAGCACGGCGAGGGCGAGGCCGCGCCGCGCGGTCACCACCGCGTCCACCGCGGGGATCTCGCGGTCCACGCCCCAGGGTCCGTCGACCACGGCGACGTCCCGGCCGTGGACCTGGTTCATCCAGACCACCCGGGCCGGGTCGAGCCCGCGCGCCCGCGCGGCCCGCTCCCGGTTCGCCAGAACGGCGGCGGGATCGTCGCCGACCGCGCCGCCGAGATTGAGCTCCGCGTACGGGGCGGCGCTCACTCCGCCCCACCGGTCGGTGAAGGAGAAGTGAGCGCCGCCCCGCGAAAAGACTGAGACCTTCGGGCTCACCGCAGTGTTCGCACCTATCACTTCAAGAAGTCCGGTACGTCCAGCTCTTCGGCCTGGGAGTCCGAGTAGGGACGGGCCGGCGGGACGTGCGGCGGGGCGACGACCGGCGGAAGGTGGCTCTCACCCGCGACCGGAACCGGCTCCGACTGCACCGGCGGCTCCTCGCGCGGCGGGACCGAACCCAGCCCGCCCGACTGGCGGACCGGCTCGGGGGCGGCCCGCACCGGCGCCGGGGCCGGCTCCTCGCGCTTGGCGGTGTTCGCGCCCAGCACGTTCTCCCGGCGGGCCGGCGGCTGTCCGCCGTCGAAGCCCGCCGCGATGACGGTGACCCGCACCTCGTCGCCCAGGGCGTCGTCGATGACGGCGCCGAAGATGATGTTGGCCTCGGGGTGCGCCGCCTCGCTCACCAGCTGGGCGGCCTCGTTGATCTCGAAGAGACCGAGGTCGCTGCCGCCGGAGATGGAGAGCAGCACGCCGCGGGCGCCGTCGATGGACGCCTCCAGGAGCGGCGAGGAGATCGCCATCTCCGCGGCGGCCACCGCGCGGTCGTCACCGCGGGCGGAGCCGATGCCCATGAGCGCCGAGCCGGCCTCCGACATGACCGACTTGACGTCGGCGAAGTCGAGGTTGATCAGGCCCGGCGTGGTGATGAGGTCGGTGATGCCCTGGACGCCCGAGAGCAGGACCTGGTCGGCCGACTTGAACGCGTCGAGCACGCTGACCTGGCGGTCCGAGATGGACAGCAGCCGGTCGTTGGGGATGACGATGAGGGTGTCGACCTCTTCGCGGAGCTCGGCGATGCCGTCCTCCGCCTGGTTCGCGCGGCGCCGGCCCTCGAAGGTGAACGGGCGGGTGACCACACCGATCGTCAGGGCGCCGAGCGAGCGCGCGATGTTGGCGACGACGGGTGCGCCACCGGTGCCGGTGCCGCCGCCTTCGCCTGCGGTGACGAAGACCATGTCGGCCCCCTTGAGGACCTCCTCGATCTCCTCACGGTGGTCCTCTGCCGCCTTGCGACCGACTGCCGGGTTCGCCCCGGCGCCGAGGCCGCGGGTGAGTTCGCGGCCGACGTCGAGCTTGACGTCGGCGTCGCTCATCAACAGGGCTTGCGCATCCGTGTTGATCGCGATGAACTCGACGCCCTTGAGGCCGACCTCGATCATTCGGTTGATGGCATTGACACCACCGCCGCCGACACCGATGACCTTGATGACTGCGAGGTAGTTCTGCGGTGCTGCCACGTCGAAGGCCTCTCGCCTCGAGTTATGTGTCGTCGCTTGGCGGTGGTCACGCCGCGACGACGGATGCCGATTGGGGCGGTCCGAACGCCGACCCAAACCCTAACGTTCAAGTTTAGGGTTACCAGTGTGTCTGCTTCATGGACTCTTCCGAACAGGACACTAAGTCGACAAGTGGCGCCCGTTCAACGAACACGCCGAACCTCCCGTTTTTCTTTTCACCCTATGTGATCACCCGTAGCGCTGACCAACCAGGGTGCTGGCCGGCCCGAATGTGCGTCAACCACCCGACACCGCCGGGGCGGTGGGCGCACTCACGTCGAAGTGTCCCGCTTTGGGGGCGACTTTCATGAGAGCGGTGAGAACTTTCGCTTTCGCCGCACCCGCTTCACCGCTTCCCCACATCACCGTGCGATCCCCGCCGAGCTCCAGCGAGATGGCGTCGTACGAGGTCACCCGCACGACCCGGGTGTCCCTGGCGACCGCGTCCGGAAGGTCGCCCGCCACCCGGACCGCCTCCCGCACCAGCCGGTCGGTACCGAAACGGCGCAGACTCGGGGAACGGTCGGCGGCCAATTCCAGCAGCGGCACCCGTGCGGGCGCCTTGTCCACCGTGGCGAAACGGATGCCTTCGTCGTCCACTTCAATGAACTTTCCGCCCTTTTTCACCAAAAGGACCGGCTTTCGTTCCGTCACTTTAAGACCGATGCCGTGCGGCCATGAGCGAACGACATCCACCTCGTCGATACGAGGCAACTTCTGGCGCAACCGCCGCTCGATCGCGCCGGTGTCGACGGAGACCAGCGGCGTCCCCATGGGCACCGCCGCCGCGCGCTCCACCTCGGCCGGGGTCAGCACCCCGAGCCCGGTGATCCGGACGTCCTCGGTGCGCAGCCAGGAGGAGCCGTACAGCGCCCAGACGGCTCCGGAGCCGAGCAGCAGCACGGCGGCCGCGATCAGGATCAGCAGCCGGCGCCGGGAGATCCGGGGCTCCTCGCCACCGGGGCGCGGCGGCCGGTCCTGGCTGTCCTGCTGCTTGCCCGCGCCGCGCTGGGCGGTCGTCGGTCCGGCCACGCTCGCTCCTTACGCCGGGTCCGGGGGCCATCGCCCCCGGACCCGCCCGCCTCACGCGTTGCGGCGTGCGGCAATCGCCTCGTACACCATGCCGACCAGCAGATCGTCGGCGTCCCGGCGGCCGAACTCGGCGGCGGCTCGGGACATTTCATACAACCGGTGCGGATCGGACAGCACCGGGAGGACGTTGCCCTGCACCCACTCCGGGGTCAGCGCGGCGTCGTCCACCAGCAGACCGCCGCCGGCGTTCACCACCGGCTGGGCGTTCAGCCGCTGTTCGCCGTTGCCGATGGGCAACGGGACGTAGGCGGCGGGCAGTCCGACGGCGGAGAGTTCGGCGACGGTCATCGCGCCCGCGCGGCAGAGCATCATGTCGGCCGCGGCGTACGCGAGATCCATCCGGTCCACGTACGGTACCGGGATGTAGGGGGGCATCCCCGGCATGTTGTCCACGCGCGGCAATTCGTTCTTCGGTCCGACCACGTGCAGGATCTGGATGCCGGAGCGCTGGAGCAGCGGGGCGACGCGCTGCACCACCTCGTTCAGATGGCGGGCGCCCTGCGAGCCGCCGGAGACCAGCAGCGTCGGCAGGTTGGGGTCGAGGCCGAACGCCGCACGCGCCTCGGGGCGGACGTAGGCCCGGTCGAGGGTGGCGATGGTGCGGCGGAGCGGGATGCCGATGTAACGGGCCCCGCGCAGCTTGCTGTCCGGGGTGGAGACGGCGACGCCGTGCGCGTACCGGGAGCCGATCTTGTTGGCCAGGCCGGGCCGGGCGTTGGCCTCGTGGACCACGATCGGGACGCCGGCCCGTTTGGCGGCCAGATAGCCCGGCAGGGCCACGTAACCGCCGAAGCCGACCACGCAGTCGGCCCTGGTGCGTTCCAGGATCTGCTCGGCGGCCTTGATGGTGCCGCGCAGCCGGCCCGGAACGGTGATCAGTTCGGGGGTGGGCTTGCGCGGCAGCGGTACCGCCGGGATCAGGGCGAGTTCGTAACCCCGCTCGGGCACGAGCCTGGTCTCCAGTCCCCGCTCCGTGCCGAGAGCGGTGATCCCCACGCTCGGGTCCTGCCTGCGCAGGGCGTCCGCGAGGGCAAGCGCGGGCTCGATGTGGCCGGCGGTCCCCCCGCCGGCGAGTACGACATGCACCGAAATTCACCGCTCTCCGGACGGACGCTTCTTGACGCGCCGTCTCATCGTCTTCCATCTCACCCCTGGCCTCCGCACGGCCAGGGCCGCCTTCGCGGCGGGCTCGTCCCGCGCGAACGCGATCAGGAGCCCGACGGCGAACATGGTCGGCAGCAGGGCCGACCCCCCGTAGGAGAACAGCGGGAGCGGGACACCGGCGATCGGCAGCAGGCCGAGCACCGCACCGATGTTGATCACGGCCTGCGCCGTGATCCAGGTGGTCACACCTCCCGCTGCGTACCTCACGAAGGGGTCCTCCGTGCGTCCGGCCACGCGGATACCCGCATAGCCTAGAGCCGCGAAGAGGGCGAGCACCGACAGCGTCCCCGCCAGCCCCAGTTCCTCCCCGGTGATGGCGAAGATGAAGTCGGTGTGCGGTTCGGGAAGTTGTCCCCATTTTTCCACACTCGCACCGAGGCCCGATCCGAACCAGCCGCCCGAGGCCAGAGCATAGATGCCGTGCACGGCCTGCCAGCAGGAGCCACCGGGTCCGGGCTCGCCGGCCCCCATGCACTCCAGCCGGGACATGCGGTTGGGGCTGGTCCGGATCAGCAGGAAGCCGATGAGTCCCGCGACGGCCAGCACCCCGGCGAACAGCCGGGTGGGCGCCCCGGCCAGCCAGAGCAGCCCGAACAGGATGGCCGTGAGAATGATCGCGGTGCCCATGTCGCCGCCGAGCATGATGAGTCCGAGCAGCATGAAGGCGACCGGGACCAGCGGCACCAGCATGTGCTTCCACTGGGTCAGCAGCCGCCTGTCCTGCTTGCGGGCGAGCAGATCGGCCCCCCACAGCACCAGGGCCAGCTTGCCGAACTCGCTGGGCTGGAGCTGGAAGGGCCCGCCGAGGTAGAGCCAGTTGCGGTTGCCGTTGACCGACATCCCTATCCCCGGCACCTGGACCAGCACCATCAGGAAGACGGTGCCCAGGAGCAGCGGGTAGGACAGCGCGCGGTGCAGCTTGACCGGCATCCGGGCGGCCATCGCCATCAGCCCGGCCCCGATCACGGCGGCCAGGAACTGCTTGCGGAAGAAGTAGGTGCCGGGCTTGCCGAGTTCCAGCGCCTTGATCATCGAGGCGGAGTAGACCATCACCAGGCCGAGCACGGTGATCAGGAGTCCGGCGCCGAGGATGACGTAGTACGCCGTCAGCGGGCGGTCCCAGGCCCGCCGGGCCCGCTCGTACAGCCGCCGCGCTCCCCCGCCGCGCGGGCTGCGGGGACCGCCCGTGCTCCGGGCCCGCACCGCCGCGGGCCGCCGGGCCTTGGCAGCGGGCCGCACCCGCACGCTCTCTTCGGCCGGCATGTCCCTGTCCCCTCCACTGCTCGTGCCCAGGGGCTCACCCGCCCCGGCGTGTGGGCCGGGGCGGTGCGGCGCGGCGGCCGGGCCCGTCAGGCGCTGTCGGCGGCGCGTGCGCGGACGGCGTCCGCGAAGGCCTCGCCCCGCTTGTTGTAGTTGACGAACATGTCCATGGAGGCACAGGCCGGGGCCATCAGTACGGTGTCTCCCGGCCGGGCGAGCCGTGCCGCCTCGCGGACCGCCTCGGACATCGCCCCAGTGTCGGTCCGGTCGAGGTCGACCACCGGGACCTCGGGGGCGTGTCGCGTCAGGGCTTCGCGGATCAGGGCCCGGTCCGCGCCCATCAGCACGACGCCCCGCAGCCGCCCGGCGCAGCCGGTCACCAGCTCGTCGAAGGTGGCGCCCTTGGCGAGCCCGCCGGCGATCCAGACGATGGAGTCGTAGGCGGCGAGCGAGGCCTCGGCGGCGTGCGTGTTGGTGGCCTTGGAGTCGTCCACGTACGCGACCCCGTCGACGTCCGCGACGTGCTCGATGCGGTGCGGGTCGGGGCGGAAGGCGCGCAGTCCGTCGCGCACGGCGGCGGGTGCGACGCCGAAGGCGCGGGCCAGGGCGGCGGCGGCCAGGGCGTTGGCGACGTTGTGCGGGACCGGCGGGTTGACGTCGGCGACCTCGGCCAGTTCCTGGGCCTGCTTCTGGCGGTTCTTCACGAACGCGCGGTCCACGAGGATGCCGTCCACGACGCCGAGTTGCGAGGGCCCCGGCGCGCCGAGGGTGAAGCCGATGGCCCGGCAGCCCTCCTCGACGTCCGCCTCGCGCACCAGGTCCTCGGTGGCCGGGTCGGCCGCGTTGTAGACGCAGGCGACCGTGTTGCCCTCATAGATCCGGCCCTTGTCGGCCGCGTACGCCGCCATGGAGCCGTGCCAGTCGAGGTGGTCCGGGGCCAGGTTGAGGACGGCCCCGGAGTGGGCGCGCGGCGAGGGCGCCCAGTGCAGCTGGTAGCTGGAGAGTTCGACGGCGAGCACGTCGTACGTCTCCTCGCCGAGGACGGCGTCCAGCAGGGAGACGCCGATGTTGCCGACGGCGGCGGTGCGCAGCCCGGCGGCCTCCAGGATGGCGGCCAGCATCCGGACGGTCGTGGTCTTGCCGTTGGTGCCGGTGACCGCGAGCCAGGGGGCGGGCTCCCGGCCGTCCAGGCCGCGCAGCCGCCAGGCGAGTTCGACGTCGCCCCAGACCGGGACGCCCGCGTCGGCGGCCGCGGCGAACAGCGGCTTGCCGGGCTTCCAGCCGGGGGCGGTGACGACGAGTTCGGTGGACGGGGGCAGGGTGTCGCCGTCGCCGAGGCGTACGGCGATGCCCTGCGCCTCCAGCTCGGCGGCCTGGGCGCGGGAGCGCTCGTCGTCCCCGTCGTTGACCACGGTGACGACGGCGCCGAGGCCGTGCAGGACACGGGCGGCCGGGATTCCGGAGACCCCGAGGCCGGCGACCGTGACGTGCTTGCCCTGCCAGTCCGCTTTGCTCACTTCTTGGCTGCCCATCCTGCGTAGAAGAGGCCGAGTCCGACGATGACGCACATGCCCTGGATGATCCAGAAGCGGACCACGACAAGGACTTCGGACCACCCCTTGAGTTCGAAGTGGTGCTGGAGGGGGGCCATCCGGAAGACGCGCTTGCCGGTCATCTTGAACGAGCCGACCTGGATGACGACGGACATCGTGATCATCACGAAGAGGCCGCCGAGGATCGCCATCAGGAACTCGGTGCGCGAGCAGATCGCGAGGCCGGCGAGCGCGCCGCCGAGGGCGAGCGAGCCGGTGTCCCCCATGAAGATCTTGGCCGGCGAGGTGTTCCACCACAGGAAGCCGAAGCAGGAGCCCATCAGCGCGGAGGCCACGACGGCGAGGTCGAGCGGGTCGCGCACCTCGAAGCAGGCGCTCGGGTTGGTGAGGGTGGCGGCGTTGGCGCAGGACTCCTGGAACTGCCAGAGCCCGATGAAGGTGTACGCGCCGAAGACCATCACCGAGGCACCGGTGGCCAGGCCGTCCAGACCGTCCGTCAGGTTCACGCCGTTGGACATGGCGAGGATCATGAACAGCGCCCAGACGACGAAGAGCACCGGGCCGATCGACCAGCCGAAGTCCTCGACGAACGAGAGCTTGTCGGAGGCCGGGGTGTTGCCGCGGGCGTCGGCGAACTGGAGCGAGAGCACCGCGAAGGCGATCCCGACTATCAGCTGGCCGGCCATCTTCGCCTTGGCCCGCAGACCGAGCGAGCGCTGCTTGACGATCTTGATGTAGTCGTCGAGGAAGCCGACGAGTCCCATGCCGGCCATCAGGAAGAGGACCAGCACACCGGAGAAGCGCATCTCCTCCCCGGTGATCACCTTCGCCAGGATGTACGCGATGATCGTCGCCAGGATGAAGGCGATGCCGCCCATCGTGGGCGTGCCCTTCTTGGACCCGTGGGTGCGCGGGCCGTCGTCCCGGATGAACTGCCCGTATCCCTTGCGGGCCAGGAGCTTGATCAGCAGCGGCGTGCCGATCAGGGTCAGGAAGAGCCCGATGGCTCCCGCGAAGAGGATCTGCCTCATCGGCCCGCGACCTCGCCCTCGGTCGCGTTCTCCAGCAGTGCGGTGACCACCTGTTCCAGGCCGACCGACCGGGACGCCTTCACCAGCACCACGTCACCCGGGCGCAGTTCCCTGCGCAACAGGTCGACGGCAGCCTGTGCGTCGGACACGTGCACCGACTCCTCACCCCACGAACCCTCGTTGTATGCGCCCAGTTGCAGCCAGGAGGCCTCTCTGCCCCCGACCGCGACGAGCTTGCTGACGTTGAGCCGGACGGCGAGCCGTCCGACCGCGTCGTGCTCGGCGAGCGAGGCGTCGCCGAGCTCGGCCATCAGGCCGAGCACCGCCCACGTACGACGCCCCTTCCCCATGGCGGCCAGAGCGCGCAGCGCGGCCTTCATGGATTCGGGGTTGGCGTTGTAGGCGTCATTGACGAACGTCACGCCGTCCGGACGCTCGGTGACCTCCATGCGCCAGCGGGAGAGGGTGCCCGCCTCGGAGAGCCCTTCGGCGATCTCGTCTGCGGACAGGCCCAGCTCATGGGCGACGGCGGCCGCGGCGAGCGCGTTCGACACGTGGTGCTCACCGTACAGGCGCATGGTCACCTCGCTGCACCCGGTGGGTGTGTGGAGACGGAACGCGGGGCGTCCGTCCTCGGTGAGGCGTACGGCTTCGCCCCGTACGTCCGCATCCGCGGCTTCGCCGAAGAGCACCACACGGGCCCGGGTACGGGAGGACATGGCGCGAACCAGAGGGTCGTCGGCGTTGAGCACGGCGACGCCGTCCGCGGGCAGCGACTCGACCATCTCGCCCTTGGCCAGCGCGATCTGCTCCTTGCCGCCGAACTCGCCGATGTGGGCGCTGCCGACGTTGAGCACGAGGCCGATGCGCGGGGGGACGAGTCCGGTGAGGTAGCGGATGTCCCCGATGTAGCGGGCGCCCATTTCGAGGACCAGGTGCCGGGTCTCGTCGGTGGCGCGCAGCGCGGTGAGCGGCAGGCCGATCTCGTTGTTGAGGTTGCCCTCCGGGTAGACGGTGGGCCCCTTGCGCTCCAGGAGCTGCGCGATGAGGTCCTTGGTGGAGGTCTTGCCCGCGGAGCCGGTGAGGGCGACGACGGTGGCGCCGAGGCGGCCGACGACGGCGCGGGCGAGCGCGCCGAGGGCGGCCACGACGTCGTCCACGACGATGGCGGGCACGCCGACGGGGCGGGTGGCCAGGACGAGGGCCGCGCCCGCCTCGACGGCGCGCGCGGCGTAGTCGTGGCCGTCGGCCCGCTCGCCGGCGAAGGCGACGAAGAGGCTGCCGGGCGTCACCTTGCGGGAGTCGATGACGACGGGTCCGCCGACGGTCACCGACCGATCCGGTATGTCGTGTGTCTGCCCGCCGACGATTTCGGCGATCTCGGCGAGGGTAAGGGCGATCACTTGGTCATCCCTGACTGTTGTTCTCGTGGTGGGAGGCGGCGGGGCCGGCGCCGTGCCCCAGGGTCCGTTCGATGGCCTCGCGCAGGACGACCCGGTCGTCGAAGGGGCGGACGACGCCGTGGACGTCCTGGCCCTGCTCGTGGCCCTTGCCGGCGACGAGCACGGTGTCGCCGGGCTCGGCGCGGCTCACCGCGGCCGCGACGGCCGCGGCCCGGTCCGCGTCGACGAGGACGTCCCCGCGTTCGTGGACGGGCACCTCGGCGGCGCCGGCCAGCATGGCGGCGAGGATGCCGAGGGGGTCCTCGGAGCGGGGGTTGTCGGAGGTCAGTACGGCGGTGTCGGCGAGCCGGGCCGCCGCCGCGCCCATCGGGCCGCGCTTGGTGGTGTCGCGGTCGCCGCCGCAGCCGAGGACGATGTGCAGCCGGCCCTTGGTGACCTTGCGCAGGGCGCGCAGCACGGATTCGACGGCGTCGGTCTTGTGCGCGTAGTCGACGAGCGCGAGGTAGGGCTGTCCGGCGTCGACCCGCTCCAGCCGTCCGGGCACGCCCGGTACGGCGCCGACGCCGTCGGCCGCGGTCTGCGGGTCGATGCCGGCGACGGCGAGGGTGACGATCGCGGCCAGGGTGTTGGCGACGTTGAACGGGCCGGGCAGCGGGGCCTTGGCGGCGGCCCGTTCGCCCTGCGGGCCGACGACGGTGAACGTGGAGCCGAGCGGCCCGACGACGACGTCCTCGGCGCGCCAGTCGGCGTCCGGGTGGCCCTCGGCGGAGAAGGTCGTGACCGGCACGGCCGCCTCGGTGACGAGCCTGCGGCCGTACGCGTCGTCGTAGTTGACGACGCCCCGCCTGCTGAGCCGGGGCGTGAACAGCTGCGCCTTGGCCTGGAAGTAGTCCTCCATACCGGAGTGGAACTCCATGTGCTCCGGGCTGAGGTTGTTGAAGACGGCGATGTCGAAGACGCAGCCGTCGACCCGGCCGAGGACCAGCGCGTGGCTGGAGACCTCCATGGTGACGGCGTCCACGCCGCGTTCGCGCATGACGGCGAGCAGGGCCTGCAGGTCGGTGGCCTCGGGCGTGGTGCGCTCGGACTTGATGCGCTCGTCGCCGATCCGCATCTCCACGGTGCCGATGAGTCCGGTGGCGCGGCCGGCGCCCCGGAAGCCGCCCTCGACGAGGTAGGCGGTGGTGGTCTTGCCGGACGTGCCGGTGATGCCGATCCGCAGGAGTCCGGTGCCGGGCCTTCCGTAGATCTCGGCCGCGAGGTCACCCATCCGGGCGCGCGGTTCTTCGGTGACCAGGACCGGTACCCCGGTGGCGCGGGCGCGTTCGGCGCCGGAGGGGTCGGTGAGGATGGCGGCGGCGCCGAGCCCGGCCGCCTGGGCGGCGAAGTCGGCGCCGTGCAGGCGGGCGCCGGGCAGGGCCGCGTAGAGGTCTCCGGGGCGCACGGCGCGGGAGTCGTGGGTGATGCCGGTGACGTCACCGGTGCCGGGTGGTTCGATTCCCAGCCGCTCGGCCAGTGTGACGAGGGAGGTCGGCCGCAGCCGGTCCGGGCGGGGCGCTCCCGGATAGTTCACAGGCGCGTCCTTCTGGGTCGTTCGGGACTGTTCAGCGTGGGGCACGGCGGTGAGCGTACCGGGCGCACCCGGCCTCTCGCGAAGTGAGGGTGCGGCGGAACGGACGTTCTCGTTCCGGTTCCCTGGATCGGGGGTGATGGTCGTCACTGAGGTGTCTCCGCGAGTTCACTCGCCGGTTCCGAAGAACACCGGCAGATCGGCCGGCGCGCGGCCGGTGGGGGGCGTCTGGAGGGTCTTGAGGGCGAATTCCATGACCTGCTTGTAGATGGGTCCGCAGGTCTGACCGCCGAAGTGGCTGCCCTTGGTGGGGTTCTGGATCGCGCAGTAGACGGTGACCTGGGGGTTGTCGGCGGGGGCGAAGCCGGCGAAGGACGCGGTGTAGCCGTGGTAGCCGCCGCGCACCGGGTCGACGCGGTTGGCGGTGCCGGTCTTGCCCGCGACCCGGTAGCCGGGGATCTGGGCCTTGGTGCCGGTGCCCTCCTCGTCGCTGACGACCGATTCGAGCATGCGGGCGAGGGTCTTGGCGGTCTTCTCGCTGACGACCCGGGTCTGTTCGGGGGCCTCGGCCGGGGTGAAGCGGCCGTCCGGGCCCCGGGTGCCGCGTACCAGCGTCGGCTGGATGCGTACGCCGCCGTTGGCGATCGTGGAGTAGATCGAGGCGGCCTGCATGGCGTTGAGGGAGAGGCCCTGGCCGAACGGGATCGTGTACTGCTGCGAGGTGGACCAGTCCTCGGGCTTGGCGAGGAGGCCGGCCGTCTCGCCGGGGTAGCCGAGCCCGGTGGGCGATCCGATGCCGAATTTCCTCAGATAGGAGTACAGGACCTTGTTGGCCTCGGCCTGCGTCCTGCCCAGCTCGCCGGTGGCCATGATGGTGCCGATGTTGCTGGACTTGGCGAGTACGCCGTTGAGCGTCAGGTGCCAGGTGGGGTGGTCGATGTCGTCCTTGAAGAGGCGGTCGCCCCGGTGCAGCCGGTTGGGGACCGTGACATGGGTGAGGGGGGTGGCGGCGCCCTCCTCCAGGACGGCGGCCATCGACATCACCTTGCTGGTGGAGCCGGGCTCGTAGACGTCCTGGAGGGCCGGGTTGCCCAGCGCCGCGGCGTCGGCGTGCGCGAGGTCGTTGGGGTCGAATCCGGGGGCGTTGGCCATGGCGAGGACCTCGCCGGTGCGGGTGTTCTGCACGACGACGTAGCCGCGGTCGGCCTTGGACTCGGCCACCTGGTCGGAGATGGCCTTCTGGGCCGCCCACTGGATGTCGCGGTCGATGGTCAGCTCGATGTCGGAGCCGGGCACCGCCGGGATCTCCTTGGTGCCCGCCGTGGGCACCCGCCGGCCGCCGGACTGGGCGTACTTGATGGTGCCGTCCTCGCCCGCCAGCTCCTTGTCCAGCTGGAACTCCAGGCCGCCCGCGCCCTCGCCGCCGGCGTTGACGTAACCCAGTATCCCGGCGGCCAGGGCCCCGTTGGGGTAGACCCGCTTGGTGGTGCTCTCCTGGAAGACGCCCGCGAGGACGTTCGCGCCGGGGCCGCCGGCGGCCTTGTCCTTGGCGGCCTTCTCGGCGAAGACGGACTTGAGGTCCTTGATCTGCTTCCAGACCTGCGGCGTCTGCCTGCGGGCCAGGACCGCGTAGCGGCTCTTCGGCTTGGAGAGCTTCTTGACCAGGTCGTCCGCGTCCACGCCCAGGATCGGCGCGAGCAGCGCGGCGGCCTGCTGCGGGGCGTCGGGGGCCTTGCTGTCGGCCGGGGTGAACATCTTGGGGTCGGCGGTGATGTCGTACGCGTCCACGCTGGTGGCCAGCGCGATGCCGCTGCGGTCGGTGATCTCGCCGCGCTCGGCGGCGACCGTGTAGCTCAGGTAGCGGTTCTTCTCGGCCTTGGCGGCGTACGCGTGGGCGTCGACCGCCTGGACCTGGAGGAGCCGGACGACGAACGCGATCATGACGAGCGTCAGGGCGAGGCTGATCAGCCGGAGCCTGGGGCGCGGGCTGCCCAGCCGCAGCGTCCGGGCGGCCCGCCCGCGCGGTGTCCGGCCGCGCGGCGGGGCGGCGGGGGCGCGCCGCCGCTGCTGGGGCCGGGGGCGGCCGGAGGCGGCGGCGTTACGGGGTCGCGCGGGGCCGGGGACCCGGCGGCGCGGCGGTTCCTTGGGGGGCACTGCGTCACCTGCCGGGGCTCGTGGAGGGCTGGGCGGCCGGGGTGGCGCCCGCCGTGCCCGAGGGGCCGGGCGCGGGCGTGGCGGCGGCAGGCGTGGCGGCCTGCGCGGGGGAGGCGGTGGGCGTGGGCGTGCCGGCGGGGGACGCGGTGGCCGCGGGGGTCGTCGGCGGGGGCGCGGTGACCGGGGCGGGGGCGGCCTCGGACGGGACGCCCCGGACCTTGCCGTCCGGGCCGAGGAAGGCGGGGCTGCCGCCGGGGACCATGCCCAGCTCACGGGCGCGCCGCTCCAGGGCGTCGGGCTCGAAGGAGGCGTCGACGTCGCGCTGGAGGGCCTGCTGCTCGTCGGTCAGCTCGGTGGTCCGCTTCTTCAGCTCGCTCAGCTCGAAGGAGCCTTCGTTGAGCGCCGAGTTGAGCAGCAGCAGGGTGATCAGGCCGCCGCCCAGGAGCAGCACGACCAGCAGGACGAACGGGGTCCGGGCGGCGGTGCTCGGCCCGGCGGGCATCAGCCGGGTGAGCCGTGCGGCGCGTCCTTTCACCTGCCCGGCCGGTTTGCTCACCGCTCGTCCTCGCGGATGCGCTGGGCGCCGCGCAGCCGGGCGGGGGCGGCGCGCCGGTTCTCGGCGACCTCTTCCTCGGTGGGGAGTTCGGCGCCGCGGGTGAGCAGCTTGAGCCGGGGCTGGTAGCGCTCGGGGACGACGGGCAGGCCGGGCGGGGCGGTGTTGGCGGCGCCGGCCGCGAGGACCTGCTTCACCAGCCGGTCCTCCAGCGACTGGTAGGCGAGGACCGCGATGCGGCCGCCCACGGCGAGGGAGGCGACGGCGGCCGGGATGGCCCGCTCCAGCACCGTCAGCTCGCCGTTGACCTCGATGCGCAGGGCCTGGAAGGTGCGCTTGGCGGGGTTGCCGCCGGTGCGCATGGCGGCCTGCGGCAGGGCTTCGCGGATCAGTTCGACGAGCCGGGCGCTGTTGGTGAAGGGTTCCCTCTCGCGTTCGCGCACGACGGCGGAGACGATCCGCTTGGCCTGCTTCTCCTCGCCGTACGCGCGCAGGATGCGCACCAGCTCGCCCGGCGGGTAGGTGTTGAGGACCTCGGCGGCGCTGATGCCGGTCGTCTGGTCCATGCGCATGTCGAGGGGCGCGTCGCGGGCGTAGGCGAAGCCCCGGTCGGACTCGTCCAGCTGCATCGAGGAGACGCCGAGGTCGAACAGGATGCCCTGCACCCTGGGGATGCCGAGCCGGTCGAGGACCTCGGGCAGCTCGTCGTAGACGGCGTGCACCAGGGTCGCGCGGTCGCCGTAGGGGGCGAGCCGCTCGCCGGAGAGGCGCAGGGCCTCCTTGTCGCGGTCCAGCGCGATCAGCCGGACGGCGGGGAAGGCGGAGAGCAGCGCCTCGCTGTGACCGCCGAGGCCGAGGGTGCAGTCGACGACCACGGGGGGCTGGGGGCCGGACGCCTCCAGAGCCGGTGCCAGCAGGTCCAGGCATCGCTGGAGCATCACCGGGACGTGTCGGGTCTGGCTCATGCGCCCTCTCAGGCTCAGCTCCCGGAGGGCGGGACGTACGGCCTGGTCCCCGCCCGCTCGCGAAGGGGAGGTCCGCCGGCGCCGGGGAAGGGGCGTCAGCCGACCGGCGAGCGGGAGAGGGCCGGGCCGTACGTACGCCGCGCACACGGGGAATAGTTCGAAATGTGCAGGCTGTCGGTAACTTCCCGTCACTTTAGTCCACCCTGCCACTCGATCGATTCCCGATCAATCAACCCGGCAGCGCGTCGGCGCCCGTCCGTTCACCCGCGCGGATGCCTGGAGGCGGGCTTGTGGATTACCTCACAACAATGGCTGTTGACGTTTTTTGTCCGCTTCGCCGTCCCTCCTGGAGGCATGAGGGGGTCTAACGTCTTGAGCATGTCGACTTCTACGAACTCCCCCGCCGAGCCCTCCGCCCCAGCAGCCACGGTCACCGACCGTCTGGTGGAGGCGAACAGCAAGTACGCCTCAGAGTTCACGGACCCCGGTATGGACGCCAAGCCGGTGCTCCAGGTCGCCGTGGTCGCCTGCATGGACGCCCGGCTCGACCTGCACAAGGCCCTCGGCCTGGCGCTGGGCGACTGCCACACCATCCGCAACGCCGGCGGCGTGGTCACCGACGACGTCATCCGCTCGCTGGCGATCAGTCAGCGCGCGCTCGGCACCCGCAGCATCGTGCTCATCCACCACACGACCTGCGGCATGGAGTCGATCACCGAGGACTTCCGCCAGGAGCTGGAGCACGAGGTCGGACAGCGGCCGTCGTGGGCCGTGGAGGCGTACACCGACGCCGACCAGGACGTCCGTCAGTCGATGCAGCGGGTCCGCACCTCGCCGTTCCTGAAGCACACCGACGACGTGCGCGGGTTCGTCTTCGACGTGACCACCGGCAAGCTGCGCGAGGTCCTGCCGGCCTGACCGGGGGTTCCCGCAGACCGGAGGGGATCGGGGTTTCCGCACGTCACAGGGCGGCGGATGAACACCTTCCGGTGACAAAATCCTCACCCAATCCGACAAATCACCCGCGGTTGTCCACAGGCGAGTGACACGGAGCGGTAACGGCAACAAGAATGCGTGAGTGACACCACGCCGGACCTCGTCCGGCGCGGTGTCCGCATTTCGGGGTGGGCCGGGCCGCACGAGGGCGCCGGCCCGTGACTGGGGAATCCCGTGCTCCCCGTGAGCGCGGGGGCAGGGCCGAGGAGGGCCGGTGACGACCTATGACGATCGAGCGAGCCTCACAGATCTGACCAGCACCGCGGAACGGGTGCGCAGGTCGATGGAGGGCGTGATCGAGGGCAAGCCCGAGGTCGTACGGCTCACACTGACCGTGCTCCTCGCCGAGGGGCATCTACTGATCGAGGACGTACCCGGCGTCGGCAAGACCATGCTGGCCAAGGCGCTGGCCCGGTCCGTGGACTGCTCGGTGCGGCGCATCCAGTTCACGCCCGACCTGCTGCCGTCGGACATCACCGGCGTGTCCATATACGACCAGCAGCGCCGCGAGTTCGAGTTCAAGCCCGGCGCGATCTTCGCCCAGGTCGTGATCGGCGACGAGATCAACCGCGCCTCGCCCAAGACCCAGTCCGCGCTGCTGGAGTCCATGGAGGAGCGCCAGGTCACCATCGACGGGCACAGCTACGAGCTGCCCGACCCCTTCATGGTCGTGGCGACGCAGAACCCGGTGGAGATGGAGGGCACGTATCCGCTGCCCGAGGCCCAGCGCGACCGCTTCATGGCGCGGGTGTCGATCGGCTATCCCAGCGCGGAGGCCGAGCTCAGGATGCTCGACGTGCACGGCGGCCCCTCCCCGCTCGACGACCTCCAGCCCGTGGCGCACGCGCACGACATCGTGAAGCTCATCGACGCGGTGCGCGCGGTGCACGTCGCCGAGGCCGTCCGCGGGTACGCGGTGCAGATCGTCGGCGCCACCCGCAACCACCCGGACCTCCGGCTCGGCGCCTCCCCGCGCGCCACGCTGCATCTGCTGCGCGCGGCCAAGGCGTCCGCCGCGCTGTCCGGCCGCGACTACTGCCTGCCGGACGACGTGCAGGCCCTGGCGGTCGCGGTGCTCGCCCACCGGCTGCTGCCCACCGCGCAGGCCCAGCTCAACCGGCGCGGCGCGGAGCAGATCGTGCGGGAGATCCTCGCCCGGACCCCGGTGCCCACGGCGGGCGGCGCGGGCCCGGCGCCCGCCCACCCGTATCCGGCGGCGGGCCCGGCCTACGGCGCTCCGCAGCAGCCCGGCGCGCGGCGGCCGTGATGGCGGCGGCGCCCGTCGCGATGGACGGCGGCGACGCCAAGGGCGGAATGCGGGCCGCGCTCGGCGGACTGACGACGCGCGGGCGGTCCTTCCTCGCGGCCGGGCTCGCGGCGGCGGCCTGCGCCTACGTACTGGGCCAGGGCGATCTGCTGCGGGTCGGGCTGCTGCTCGCGGTGCTGCCGCTGGTGTGTGTGACGGTGCTCTACCGGACCCGCTACCGGGTCACGGGCACCCGCAAGCTCTCCCCCTCGCGCGTCCCGGCCGGCTCCGAGGCCCGCGTCCATCTGCGCATGGACAACATCTCGCGGCTGCCCACCGGTCTGCTGATGCTCCAGGACCGGGTGCCGTACGTGCTCGGGCCCCGGCCCCGGTTCGTCCTGGACCGGGTGGAGGCGGGCGGCCGGCGCGAGGTGTCCTACCGGGTCCGCTCCGATCTGCGCGGCCACTACCCGCTCGGCCCGCTCCAGCTGCGGCTGAGCGACCCCTTCGGCATGTGCGAGCTGACGCGTTCGTTCAGCGCCTACGACACCCTGGTGGTCATCCCGCGCACCGAGCCGCTGCCGCCGGTCCGGCTGGCGGGCGAGGCGTCCGGCTACGGCGAGGGACGCCGGCGCTCGCCGGCCCTGGCCGGTGAGGACGACGTGATCCCGCGCGGCTACCGGCACGGCGACGATCTGCGCCGCGTCCACTGGCGCTCCACCGCCCGCTACGGCGAGCTGATGGTGCGCCGCGAGGAGCAGCCGCAGCGCGCCAGGTGCACGGTCCTGCTCGACACCCGCCTGACCGCGTACCGGGGCACGGGCCCGGACTCCGCGTTCGAGTGGGCGGTCTCGGGGGCGGCGTCCGCGCTGGTGCACATGCTGGAGCGCGGCTTCGCGGTCCGGCTGCTGACGGACACGGGCGACGCGGTGCCGGGCGAGGGCGAGGGCGGTTTCGCCGGGGCCACCCAGTCCACGGCGGACGCGGCGGGCCTGCTGATGGACACCCTCGCGGTCGTCGACCACTCGGACGGCGGAGGTCTCTCGCGCGCCTACGACGTGCTGCGCGGGGGCGGCGAGGGGCTGCTGATCGCCTTCCTGGGCGATCTGGACGAGGAGCAGACGGGCGTGGTCGCCCGGATGCGGCAGCGCAGCGGCGGCGCGGTGGCCTTCGTGCTGGACGGCGCCGCCTGGGTGAACGGCGAGTCGCCGGAGAGCCGCGAGGAGGCCGCGCGCCGGGTACGGCGGCTGCGCGAGGCGGGGTGGACGGTGGTGCCGGTGGAGCCCGGCGCTCAGCTGTCCGCGCTGTGGCGGCTGGCGGGCCCGCAGGGTGCGCCGGCCGGGTCGGACGGATATTCCGGGGGTTGGTCATGAGGGGGCGGTCATGAGCGGGCGTGGTCGGCTGGCGCTGGGCGCCTTCGCGGCGACGCTGATGGCGGCCTGCTCGATGCTGCCGTTGGTGGACCCGGTCGGCTGGCTCGCGCAGGCGGCGTTCCTGCTGGCCCTGCAGAGCGGGGTCGGGGTGCTGGGCCGGCGGGTGCCGCTGCCCCGGCCGCTGACGGTCGCCGCGCAGGCGCTGGCCATGGTGGTGCTGCTGACGGTGGTGTTCGTCCGCGAGCAGGCGGTGGCGGGCGTACTGCCCGGACCGCAGGCCGTGAACCGGCTCTCGGACCTGCTGACGGCGGGCGCCGACGACGTCGGGCAGTACGCGATCCCGGCCCCGGCCACGCCGGGCATCCGGCTGATGCTGGTGGGCGGGGTGCTGCTGGTCGGGCTGATGGTGGACGCGCTGGCGGTGACCTTCCGCAGCGCGGCGCCCGCCGGGCTGCCGCTGCTGGCGCTCTACTCGGTGGCCGCCGGGCTGTCGGAGGGCAGTGCGGGCCGGTTGTGGTTCGTGCTGGCCGCGGGCGGCTATCTGCTGCTCCTGCTGGCCGAGGGGCGCGACCGGCTCTCGCAGTGGGGCCGGGTGTTCGCCGGGGCGGCGTCCCGCGGCGGTTCGTCGGCCGGTCTGGACACGTCGGGCGGCCGGGCGCTCGCCCCGGTGCGCACGGGGCGGCGGATCGGCGTGCTGGCGCTCGGCATCGCGCTGGTCGTGCCCGCCGCGCTGCCCGCGTTCGACGGCGGGCTGCTGGCCGGTGCGGGCGGCGGGGGCGGCAGGGGGGCCGGTGGCGGCACGATCTCCGCGGTGAACCCGCTGGTCTCGCTCAAGGACAACCTGAACCAGCCGGAGGACCGGCAGGTGATGTCGTACCGCACCGACGCGAGCAGGCCCGGCGACTTCTATCTGCGCATCCTGGCCCTGGACCAGTTCAACGGGAACGAGTGGCGGGCCTCGACGCGCCGGCTCCAGGACGTGCCGCAGCGGTTCCCGACGCCCGCAGGCCTGTCCCCCGACATCGCCGTCACGGAGGTCAGGACCACCGTCTCGGCGTCCGGCTCGTACAAGCAGACCTATCTGCCGCTGCCGTATCCGGCGGCCGAGGTGCGGGTCGGCGGCAAGTGGCGCTACGAGCCGGAGGGCCGCACCCTCGTCGGGGACGACGGGGAGACCACCGCGGGCGCGCAGTACACGGTGACCAGCCTCGACGTGCGGCCGACCGCCCAGCAGCTGGCCCGCGCGGGCGAGGTGCCGACGGCGCTGCTGCGCGAGTACACCCGGGTGCCGGACTCGCTGCCGAAGGTGGTGGCGCGGACGGCCGACGAGGTCACGCGGGGCGCGGTCAACGCCTACGAGCGGGCGGTGAAGCTCCAGGACTGGTTCGCCCGCGAGGGCGGGTTCGTCTACGACACCTCGGTCGACTCGGGCACCGGCGGCACGGCGATCGCCCGGTTCCTCAAGGACCGGCAGGGCTTCTGCGTCCACTTCTCCTTCACGATGGCGGCGATGGCCCGGACGCTGGGGATTCCGGCGCGGGTGGCGGTGGGCTTCACCCCGGGCACCGCGCAGGCGGACGGTTCGTACGCGGTCGGGCTGCGCGACGCGCACGCCTGGCCCGAGCTGTACTTCGAGGGCATCGGCTGGACCCGTTTCGAGCCGACGCCGACGCGTGGCACGGTCCCCTCGTACACGCTGCCCGAGGCACCGTCCGGGGACACGGCGGACCCGGACCGGCCGGAGGCCGCCGCCTCGCTGCCGGCCCCTGCCGTGCCGTCCGCGTCCGAGAGCTGCCCGGCGCAGATGCGCAAGCAGGGCGAGTGCGGGCAGAGCGCGGCGCCCGGTGCCGTAACGTCGTCCGACTCGGGGACGCCGACGGGCGCGGTGCTCGGCCTGGTGGGCGCGGCCGTGCTCGTCCTCTTGCTGCCGCTGCTGCCGATGTTCTGGCGGCTACGGGTCCGGAACCGCAGGCTGGGCTCGTCGGCCGGGCGCACCGGCGCCGACGCGAGGGCGCGGACGCTGGCGGTGTGGCGGGAGGTCACGGACACGGCGTGGGACCACGGCATCGCGCCGGACGAGGCGCTGACCCCGCGCCGGGCCGCCGAGCGGCTGGTGCGGCTGGGCCGGCTGGACACGGAGGCGGCGGACGCGGTGCACCGGGTGGCGGGGGCGGTGGAGCAGGTGCTCTACGCGCGGGAGCCGCGCCCGGCGTCGGGCCTGGCCGGGGACGCCGGGACGGTGCGGGCCGGGCTGGGTCTCGCGGCCGGCCGGGCCGGCCGGCTCCGCGCACGGGTGGCTCCGCGCTCGTCCGTCCGGGTGGTGTGGGCGCTCTCCCGGCGCCGGGCGGCCGCGGCGGCCCGCTTCCGGCTGCCGGCCCGCCCGTCCTGGACGCGGCGGCCGAGCCGCCAGGAGGGCTGAGGGACGGATACGGGTGAGGGGCGGCCGCATGCGGCCGCCCCTCACCCGTAGGTGTTCTGTGGTTACTGTCCCTGCTCGTCGCGGCGGCGCTGCCACCGCTGTTCGATCCGGTTCATCACGGACCGGCGCTGCCGGGACTGCCTGCGGTCACCCGCACCACCGGTGCGCACCGCCTGCTGCTCGCCCGGCTTGGGCGCCTTGCGCCACCCCGTGACCGCGAGCACCGCGCAGCCCAGCATGACGAGGAAGCCCACCACGCTGACCCAGATCAGCTGAGCGACCATTCCGGCCATGAGGAGCGCGATACCCACCAGAAAGCCAGCAACTGCCTGGTAGACCCGTCGCCGGGTGTACGTACGCAGCCCACTTCCCTCGAGCGCTGTCGCGAACTTGGGATCTTCGGCGTACAGCGCTCGCTCCATTTGCTCGAGCATTCGCTGCTCGTGCTCCGAGAGCGGCACGGAGTCCTCCTCGTCGTCGGCCGCGGGGGGCGGCCGGTATGCGGCCCTTCCAGGATAGGCAGGGAATCGCCCCCGTGAAACCCGCCCTCATTGCCAATCAGCCAGTCCGGGCCGCCACGGCGGCTCGGCTGCTGAGGCGTTGATTCCCCAACCTCCGATCCGTCATGCCGGATGGTGTCCCCCGATCATACGGGGCCGGAGGCGCGAACGGGGCTGCCGGTGCGTACTCCGTCTGCCGCTGCGTCGCTGATCAGCCCCGCTGCGGCCGGTAACCCTCGGGGGTATCAGCCGCGCTTGGTGCCCAGGACGTGCAGCTGGGTGGCCACGGAGTGGAACGCCGGGAGTTCGGCGGCCGCGGCCTCCAGCTTGAGCAGGGCTTCCATGGCGCCCGGTTCGGTGTCGACCAGGACTCCGGGGACGAGGTCGGCGAAGACCCGTACGCCGTGGACGGCGCCCACCTCGACGTCGGCGGCGGTGACCAGTTCGGTGAGCTGCTCGGCGGTGTAGCGGCGGGGCATCGGGTCGCCGTCGCCCCAGCGGCCCTCGGGGTCGCCGAGGGCGTGCCGCGCCTCGTTGAAGTGGCCGGCGAGGGCGCGGGCGAGCACGGCGCCGCCGAGGCCGGCCGCGAGCAGGCTCAGCGCCCCGGCGGGCCGCAGCGCCTCCACCGCGTGCCGTACGCCCTCGGCGGGGTCGTCGACGTACTCCAGGACGCCGTGGCACAGGACCGCGTCGTAGCCGCCGCGCTCCACCACGTCGAAGAGGCCGAGGATGTCGCCCTGCACCCCGCGGACCCGGTCGGCGACCCCGGCCTCGGCGGCCCGGCGCTCCAGCGCGAAGAGCGCGTTGGGGCTGGGGTCGACGACGGTGACCCGGTGGCCGAGCCGGGCGGCGGGCACGGCGAAGTTGCCGGTGCCGCCGCCGGTGTCCAGTACGTCCAGGACGTCCCGGCCGGTCGCCGCGGCCCGGTGGTCGAGGGCGTCCTTGAGGACCTCCCAGACCACGGCGGTACGGAGGGAGGCACGGGGGCGCAGCGGGTCCGACACGGCAGTTGACTCCTCGGCACGGGCCGCCGCGGCGGGCGGAGCGTGAACAGCGCAGGTAACAGGTCCTCTCCCTACCCTATGGCCTGGCGCCGATCACGCGGTCAACCCGCGTCGGGACGCTCCTCCCTCGGTTGCGGGAGCACCGGCTGGAGGACGAGCAGCCGCTCGACCAGGCGCAGGAACATGGCGGCGTCGCGCAGCAGATCGTCGGCCTGGCGGCGGGTGGCGGCGCCGGGTATGCCCGCTTCGGCGCGGGCCCGGCGGGCGGCGCCGGAGGCGAACAGGGCGCTCCACTCGCTCAGCTCGGGGGCCAGCTCCGGGAGGATGTCCCAGGCGCTGCGGATCGGCTCGCGGCGCCGGCGCGCGGGCGCGGGGCGGCCCCGGACGGCGAGGACGGCGGCGGCGGTGCGCAGGGCCGCGAGGTGCGCGGTGGCGTACCGCTCGTTGGGGACGGCGAGGACAGCTGCCTCCGCCAGGCCGGTCCGGGCCTGGGCGAGGAGATCGAGGGCGGCGGGCGGTGCGGTGGTGCGCCGGACGACGGGGTGGACGTCGCGGGCCTGGCCGGTCGGTGAGGGAGCAGGGCCGTCTGCGCGGCGTCGCGGAGCGGCGGCTGCGGACGAGTGGGCCATGACAGAACCTCCTGTCTCGGTAACGGCTTCGTGGCCGTCGGTATCCATCGTGACGGCCCCCACTGACAATCGACCTCGATCCACCCCTGACCTGGGCTTTTGCTTCGTTCGTAGCTTCCGGCTACCTTTTGCACTGACCAGTCAGTTCAAAAGAGGGAGGGGTCCGTGGACCGTCCGCACGGGGCCGCCGTCACCGCCGAGGGGCTCGAACTCGAGGGGCCGCGCGGCTGGGCCTTCCGGGAGGTGACGTTCCGCGCGGACCCCGGCGCCCTGATCGCCGTCGAGGGCCCGTCCGACTCCGGCCGCACCTGTCTGCTGCTGACCCTCACCGGCCGGATGCGCCCCACCGGAGGCACGGCCACCACGGGCGGGCTCGCCCTGCCGCGCCGGGCCGCCGCCGTCCGCCGCTTCGCCGCCCTGGGCCCGGTCCCCGGCGTGAGCGATCTTGACCCGGCGTTCACGGTCGCCGAGCACCTGCGCGAGCGGGCCCTGCTCCGGCGCCGCTACGACGGCTCCCCGCGCGCCCTGCTCCGCCCGCCGGGTGCCCGGGCCGCCGCCGCGCGCGCCCGGATCGACGCCGCCCTGGAGGCCGCCGGGCTCGACCCCGCCACGCTGCCCAAGGCCGAGCGCACCGCCGTACGCGACCTGGAGCGGCCGCAGGCGCTGCGGCTCTCCGTCGCCCTGGCGCTGATGGGCCGGCCCCGGCTGCTCGCGGTGGACGACACCGATCTGAAGCTGTCCGACGCCGAGCGGGCCGAGGTCTGGGAGCTGCTGCGCTCCGTGGCCGCCGCCGGCACCACGGTGCTCGCCGTCTGCAGCGAGGCACCCGAGGGCGCCGTCGCCGTACGCACCGGCGTCACCACCGACACCCCCACGCACGAGGAGGAACCGGCCGATGCGTTCGCCGAGACTGGCCGCGCTTGAGCTGAGGCGCTTCGGCAGGGGACGGCTGCCGCGCGCCGCCCTCGCCGCGCTCCTGCTGCTCCCGCTGCTCTACGGAGCCCTGTACCTGTGGTCCTTCTGGGACCCGTACGGCAGGCTCGACCGCATCCCGGTCGCCCTGGTCAACGACGACCGGGGCGCCACCGCCGACGGCAGGCGCATCGCGGCCGGCGACGAGATCACCGGCAAGCTGCTCGACTCCCGGGTCTTCGACTGGCACGAGGTGAGCGCCGCCGAGGCGGACAAGGGCGTCGAGGACGGCACGTACTACCTCTCGCTGCGCATGCCCGCGGACTTCAGCGAGCGCATCGCCTCCAGCGCCGGGGACTCCCCCGAGACCGGCGCGCTCCAGGTGCGCACCAACGACGCGAACAACTACATCGTCGGGCAGATCTCCCGCACGGTGTTCTCCGAGGTCCGCACGGCCGCTTCGGCCAACGCCTCGCGCGGGTTCCTCGACCGGATCTTCATCAGCTTCTCCGATCTGCACGACGAGACGGCGAAGGCGGCCAAGGGCGCGGCCGACCTCCGCAGCGGCAGCGCCAAGGCCAGGAAGGGCTCGAAGGACCTCGCGGACGGGCTGAAGGACGCCAAGGCCGGCAGCGGCAGCCTGGCCGGTGGGCTCGTGAAGCTGAACCGGGGCGCCGGTGACCTGAAGACCGGCTCCGCCGAGGTCGCCGACGGCACGAAGCACCTCGCAGAGAAGGTCAACGGGGTGGCCGCCGACGTGCGCCCGTTCCTCAAGGACAACGGGAAGTCCATCGGCGACACCGCCCGGCTGGTCGCCGACACCTCCGAGGCCGTACGCCACAACCTGGACCTGCTGGTGAAGACGGCCCCGACCGCCGCCACCGCCGCGCACACCGCCGCCGACGACCTCACCGAGGTCCACCGCACCCGCTGCGCGGAGGCCACCGACCCCGACCCCGCCGTCTGCCCGCCGCTGGAGCGGGCCGTGACGGCGGCGGGCGACGTCGCCGCCGTGGCCGACGACGTGAACGCCCTGGTCGAGAACCAGAACGGGGACCTCGCCGCGCTGCGCGGCCGGCTGACCGCGCTGGAGAAGCAGGCCAAGGCCCTCGCCACCCGCTCCCCGCACCTGGACGAGGACCTCGAGGACGCGGTCCGGAGGATCAACGCGCTGAACACCGGCGCCCACAAGGTCGCCAAGGGCGCCGAGAACCTGCACACCGGCCTCGGCACGGCCAAAACGGGCGCGAGCGACCTGGACACCGGCGTCGGCCGACTCGAAACCGGGGCCACCAGCCTCGACCAGGGCCTCGTCGGCATCAAGGACGGCTCGGCCTCGCTCGCCAAAAGCCTCGGCGACGGCGTGGACAAGATCCCCGACTACGGCAAGGAGGACCGCGACGCCCGGACGGAGGTCATGGCCGACCCCGTACGGCTGGCCGCCCAGTCGCTGCACTCCGCGCCCAACTACGGCACGGGCTTCGCGCCCTACTTCATCCCGCTCTCCCTCTGGGTCGGCGCGATGGTGGCGTACATGCTGATCCAGCCGCTCGGCCGGCGCGCCCTGGCCGCCGGGGCGCCCGCCTGGCGGATCGCCCTCGCGGGCTGGCTGCCGGTGGCGGGGATCGGGCTGCTCCAGGTGGCCGCGCTGATGTCCGTCCTGCACTGGGGCCCCGGCCTGGACATGGCGCACACCGCCGGAACGCTGGCCTTCCTGGCGCTGGTGACCTGCTGCTTCGCGGCGATCGTGCAGTGGCTGAACGCCTGCTTCGGGGCGGCCGGGCGCATCCTCGTCCTGGCGCTGCTGATGCTCCAGCTGACCTCGGCCGGCGGCACCTACCCCGTACAGACCAGCCCGGGCTTCTTCAACGCCATCCACCCCTATCTGCCGATGAGCTACGTCGTCGAGGGGCTGCGCCGGCTGATCACGGGCGGCGGGCTCGGCCCGGTCTGGCTGGGCTGCGCGGTCCTCGCCGCCTTCACCGCGGGGGCGCTCGCGCTGACCGCGCTGACGGCCCGCCGCAAGCAGATGTGGACCCTGGAGCGGCTCCATCCGGAGCTGAGCCTGTGAGCGCGCCCGGACCTGTGAGAATCGGAGGCATGGAAAGCAGTAGCAGCGCGCGCCGCCGGGCCACCCGGCAGAGGCTCTACGAAGCGGCCGTCACCCTCATCGCCGAGAAGGGCTTCTCGGCGACCACGGTGGACGAGATCGCCGACCGGGCCGGGGTCGCCAAGGGCACGGTCTACTACAACTTCAGGAGCAAGACCGAACTCTTCGAGGAACTGCTGCGCCACGGCGTCGGGCTGCTCACCGCCTCCCTGCGCACCGCGGCCGAGGAGACCGCGGCGCGCGGCGGCAGCCGGGTCGAGGCGCTGGACGCCATGATCCGGGCCGGTCTCGTCTTCATCGACCGCTACCCCGCCTTCACCCAGCTGTACGTGGCGGAGCTGTGGCGCACCAACCGCGCCTGGCAGTCCACCCTGCTCGTGGTGCGCCGCGAGGCGGTCGCCGTGGTGGAGGGCGTCATCGAGGAGGGTGTGGCGGCCGGCGAGCTGAGCGAGGAGATCGACGTCCCGCTGACGGCGGCGGCGCTGGTCGGCATGGTGCTGGTGGCGGCGCTGGACTGGCAGGCGTTCCAGCCGGAGCGCTCGATCGACGACGTGCACTCGGCACTGTCCCTGCTGCTGCGCGGCCGGGTCAGCGGACGCTGAGGTCCGCGCGCCCGCCCCGTACGCACGGAAGGCGCCGGAGGAGCATCCCCCGTGACCGCGTCCCCCACGGTCCCGTCTCCTCCGCCGCGCCTCCGCCGGAAGGAGGTGCCGCCCCGCTACCGCCGCCCCGTGCCGGCGGTGGCGGGGCGGCGCCCCTTCCGTGCCGCCCACTCTGCCGTCCGGCCGGGTCGCGGCCCATCCGTGCGGCTACTCATCCCGCGCCCTGAGTACGGGTACTCAGGTCCGGGCGTCCGCGCCCTGCCGCGATGGCGCGCCCGCTGGCTACGATCACCTGCGTGTCGGTACTCCCTCTGGTATTCACAAGCGGCTGGGCGAGCGGGATCAACGCGTACGCGGTGGTCCTCCTGCTCGGCATATTCGGCGCGACCGGCGTCAGCGACGAGGTGCCCGCCTCCCTCCAGCGCACGGACGTGCTGGTGGTCGTCGCGGTGCTCTTCCTCTGCGAGGTGGTCGCGGACAAGATCCCGTACGTGGACACCGTCTGGGACGCGGTGCACACGGTGATCAGGCCGGTGGCGGGTGCCGTGGTGGCGGCGCTGCTGGCCGGTGAGAGCGGTTCGCTGCCCGAGATCGCGGCCGGCGCGATCGGGGGTTCCACCGCGCTGGTGAGCCATCTGGTCAAGGCCGGTACGCGCATGGCGGTCAACAGCTCCCCCGAGCCGTTCAGCAACATCGTGCTGAGCGCCGTCGAGGACCTGGGCGTCGCGGCCGTCATCACCTTCGCGATCTTCCATCCGTGGATCGCGGCCGGGATCGCCGGGACGTTCCTGGTCATGGGCCTGGTGATCGTGGTCTTCCTGGCCTCCCGCATCCGCCGGTTCTGGCGCCGCAGGGCGCAGCGGCGCGAGGAGAGGCGCCGTGCCCGGTCGGCCTTCCCCGCTCCGGGCATGCCGCCGACCTGACGGCCGGGCCTGCCGGGGCGGCCGTTAGGGTCGCCTGCATGGCACGAATTGCGGTGATCGGCGCCGGGATGGGCGCGATGGCGGCGGCGGCCCGGCTGGCCGTGGCAGGCCACCGGGTGACGGTGTACGAGCGGTCCGGCGGCTACGGCGGTGCGCTCGGGCGGCATGCCGAGGAGGGGTTCGCGTTCGACACGGGCCCCGGGCTGCTGCATCTGCCCGCGGTCTACCGGGACCTGTTCGTGAAGACCGGCAAGGAGCCGCTGGAGCGGTGCGTGACGCTGACCCAGGTGGACCCGGCGAGCCGTCATCTCTTCGCGGACGGCACCGATGTCCGCCTGCCGAACGCCTCGCGCGCCGGGACCGTCGCCGCCCTGGACGCGGCGCTGGGCGGGGGCGCGGGCGCGAGGTGGGGTGCCTTCCTGGACCGGGCCCGGGAGTCCTGGGACCGCTCGCGGCGGCCGCTCCTGGAGGAGCCGCTGCGCCCCGACTGGCAGGTGCTGGGCCGTGATCCGTATCCGGCCGAGGAGCGCCGGCGGCTGCTGCGTCCGGCGCGGCGGGCGACGACGGTGGCGCAGACGGGTGCCTGGGAGCTGGCCGATCCCCGGCTGGCGGCGCTGCTCGACGGCTGTGCGCTGGCGTACGGGCTCGATCCGCTGCACGCCCCGGCGGGCGCGGCGCTGCTGCCGTACATGGAGGAGACGTTCGGCAGCTGGTACGTCATGGGCGGCATGCGGGAGCTGGCGCGGGCGGTGTACGAGCGCTGCCTGGCCCGGAAGGTGGAGTTCGTCTTCGGGGCCGGGGTGGTCCGTGTCGTGGTGGCGGACGGCCGCGCGGCGGGTGTGGAGCTGGCGGACGGCACGGTCGCGGAGGCGGCGCACGTGGTGCTGGGGGCGCGGCCGTGGCCGGGGCTGCTGCCCGGCCGGGAGCTGTGGGCGGACGGTGAGGTGACAGTGCGTCCGGGGGCGGCGGCCGGGTCCGGGGCGAGCGGCCGGTTCATGGTGCTGCTGTCGCTGCGCGGTGCCCGGCCGGCGGACGCCGCGCACCGGACCGTGGTGCATCCGGCGGACGGGGCGGCCGAGCGCGCGGCGGTGTTCGGGGGCCGGGTCGCCGCGCACCCCACGGTGACCGTGCTGCGTCCGGACGACCCGGCGACCCGGCCGGACGCGGACCACGAGGCGGTGACGCTGACGGCGACGGTGGCGCCGCACGGCCCGGTGGACTGGACGGACGGGGAGCTGCGGACGCGGTTCGCGCGGACGCTGGTCTCGGTGGCGGAGGCGGCCGTGCCGGGGCTCGGGGACCGGGTGCTGCGGACGCGGGTGCGGACGCCCGCCGAGACCGCGGCGGACACGGGGGCCGAGGGCGGCGCGGTGCCGCCGCCTGCGCTGGCGGGGGCCGGGGGCGCGTTCCTGCATCCGGCCAACCGGACCGGGCTGCCGGGGCTGTTGCTGGCGGGCGGCTGGTCGCATCCGGGCGGCGGACTCGCGCACGCCGGCATGTCGGGGGCGCTGGTCGCCGGGACCGTGGTGGAGGGGGACGGCTTCCGGGGCTCGCGGTGAGCCCGGCGCGGGGCGGGGCGCCCGGTCAGTAGCGGTACTGGCCGTCGTGGCCGGTGTCGTAGCCGTCGGGGTACGGGGCCGGCCCGCCGGCGGGCTGCTGCGGGTACTGCTCGCTCTCGCGCTGCTGCGGCACCCAGACGCCGCCGGGCGGGGTGTCGGACCCGTAGACGTCGGGCTGTGCGTACGGGTCGTACTGCGGGGTGCCGCCGTAGCCGTCGTACGCGCCGTACTGCGGGGTGCTCGCGGTGGTGCCGATGTACGGGTCGGAGTAGGCGGCGTAGCTCTGCGGGTCGGTGCCGTAGTCGTACTGACCGGCTCCGGCGTACGGGTCCTGGTCCTGGGCGGGCCGGGCCGGGAAGTCGGTGTAGGGGGCGTAGGCGTCGTAGCCCTGCGCGTCCGGGGTTTCCGGGCCGGAGCGCTGGGGGGCGGGGTCGCCGTAGACGCCGTACTGGCCGGTGTCCTCGGGCATCGGCTCGGTCTCGTAGACCGCGGCGGGGGTGTGCGGCGGGGCGGCGGGGACGGGCGGGGCGTCCGGGGCGGCGCCCTCGTACTCCACCTCCAGGCCGGAGACCTCCAGCGTGGGCTTGCGGGCGGCGCCGCCGCCGCGCCGGCGGCGGCTCTCGCCGGGCTTGCCCCCGATGGCCCAGCCGGTGGAGAAGCCCTTGCGGAAGGAGAGCGTCACATAGGTCTGGCCGGTGGCGAAGGCGATCGCGCCGAGGGCGATGACGGGCACGGACGGCATCAGGACGCCGATGACGACGCAGAGGAAGCCGGTGAAGGCGAGGAGCCGCCAGCGCAGCCGCGCCTTGTACTGCAGCAGTACCTCGCCGAGCAGCCACAGCGCGACGACACCGAACGCGATGTAGAGGACCGTCCAGCCCATGCCCGCCCCCTTCTACGGCCACCGCCCCGGATGGTGGCGGGTACGGCCGGTCACGACTGCTTGTGCAGTCCGAGATTCTCGTAGATCTCGAGCGTCGCAGTCGAGTTGTTCAGCGTGATGAAGTGCAGTCCGGGCACACCCTCGGAGAGCAGCTTCGCGCAGAACCGCGTTGCGAAGTCGATGCCAATGGAGCGTACAGCGGCGGCGTCGTCCTTGACTGCGAGGATGCGCTCTTTCAGCTCCGCGGGCATGGTCGCGTTGCTGAGCTGGGGGAACCGCTCCAGTTGCCGGACGCTGGTGACGGGCATGACCTCGGGAATGATCGGCGTGTCGCAACCGGCGGCGACCACCCGGTCACGCATCCGGAGATACGCCTCCGGGTCGAAGAACATCTGGGTGATCGCGTAGTCGGCGCCCGCGCGGCACTTGTCCACGAAGTGCCGGGTGTCGGTGTCCCAGTCGGTGGAGCGGGGGTGCCGTTCGGGGAACGCGGCGACGCCCACGCAGAAGTCGCCGGCTTCCTTGATCAGCCGGACCAGGTCCGCCGCGTACTTCACGCCCTGCGGGTGCTCGACCCAGGTGCCCATCGGGTCGCCCGGCGGGTCGCCGCGCACGGCGAGGATGTTGCGGATGCCGGCGTCGGCGTACTGGCCGACCATGTTGCGCAGTTCGGCGATGGAGTGGTTGACCGCCGTGAGGTGGGCGACGGGGGTGAGCGTGGACTCGGCGGCGATGTCCTGGGTGGCCTTCACCGTGCCGGCGCGGGTGGAGCCGCCGGCTCCGTACGTGACGGAGACGAAGCTCGGGCGGACGGCCTCGACCCGGCGCAGCGCGTTCCACAGGTTGCGCTCGCCCTTCTCGGTCTTGGGCGCCCAGAACTCGAAGGAGTACGAGGTCGTACCGGTCGCGAGCATCTCACGCACGGTGCGCGCGCGATCTGTCCTGGTGGAAGGTGTGCCAAGGGCCATACGGGCAGGTTAACCAGGGTGGAGCGGACCCCCAACCAAACCGGGACCTTTTGCCGGATTTGACTGATTCTTGTCCACGCTTCGGACAGATTCGTCCCAACCGTCTCCCGGGCCGGCTCCGGGCGGCCGTCTTCCGCGTCCGGCCCGCCCGGTCAGGCTCCGGCGCGCTCGCGGACCCTCCGGGCCAGTTCAGCGGCGGCGGCGCCGGGATCGGACGCCTCGGTGAGGGCCCGTACGACGACGATCCGGCGGGCCCCGGCGTCCAGGACCTGGTCGAGGTTGTCCGCGTCGATGCCCCCGATGGCGAACCAGGGGCACTCCGGGGCGAGCGAGGCGGCGTAGCGCACGAGGTCGAGTCCGGGGGCGTGGCGGCCGGGCTTGGTGGGGGTGGGCCAGCAGGGGCCGGTGCAGAAGTAGTCGACGCCGGGTTCGGCGACGGCGGCGTCCACCTCGGCCTCGGCGTGCGTGGAGCGGCCGATGACCGGCCCGGCGCCGATGATCGCGCGGGCAGCCGGCACCGGCAGGTCGCCCTGGCCCAGGTGCAGCACGTCGGAGCCGATGGCGTGGGCGACGTCGGCCCGGTCGTTGACGGCGAGGAGCTTGCCGTGCCGCGCGCAGGCGTCGGCGAGGACCGCGAGGTGTTCCAGCTCCTCGGCGGCCTCCATGCCCTTGTCGCGCAGCTGGACGATGTCCACCCCGCCGGCGAGCACCGCGTCGAGGAACTCGGGCAGGTCGCCCTGGCGCCGGCGGGCGTCCGTGCAGAGGTAGAGCCGGGCGTCGGACAGCTGCGCGCGAGGCGTGGGCATGGTGCGGTTCCCCCCGGGGAAGGCGGTGACGGCGGTTCGGTGGTGCGGCACGGGGACGCGGACCGCCCGCTCGCGCGGCACGGTCCGCGTCCCCGCGGTGGTGCGGTCGGTCAGACGGCGAGCGCCTGGGCGCGGCGCTTCACCTCCGTGCCGCGATTCTCACTCAGTGCCTGCGCGGGCGTGCCGGGCAGGGTCGGGTCGGGGGTGAAGAGCCATTCCAGCATCTCCTCGTCGGAGAAGCCGTCGTCCTTGAGGAGCGTCAGGGTCCCGGAGAGGCCCTTGACGACCTTGCTGCCGTCGATGAAGGCGGCCGGCACCTGGAGTGCTCGGTTCTCCCCGCGGCGTACGGCGATGAGCTGGCCCTCCTTGACCAGCTGCCGCACACGCGTCACCTCGATGTCGAGCATCTCGGCGATGTCGGGGAGGTGGAGCCAGGCAGGGACGAGAGCATCGATCTTTGCGTCAATCTCGGTCACGGGACAAGCCTGCCATCCCGGACCGACAGCCGAAACCCGGGCGCGGCCCTTCAGGGGCGCGGCCCCTGGCGCAGGGCCGCGACCTTCAGCGCCACGGAGGGGTCCGCCGCCAGGTCCGCGTCGATCCGGGCCCCCGCCTCGATGAGCCGCCGCCCCTGCGCCAGGTCGCGCGGGCGGCCGACCGCGAGCAGCGCGACCAGGACGCCGTCGCGCAGCCAGCACACCGACCAGGCGGGCTCGGCCGGGTCGCCGCGCCACAGCAGCGTGTCGGCGTCCGCGTGGTGCCCGGCGTACTGCACGAAGCGGTCGAACTGCTCGGACCAGAAGTAGGGGACGGGGTCGTAGGGCGGGACGTCCGCCGCGTCGCCGACCGCGATGTGGGCGGCGGCGGTCCTGGGGCCCTGGAGGGCGTTGTCCCAGTGGTGGACGACCAGTCGGGTGCCGTAGCGGGCGGAGGGGAAGGAGGCGCAGTCGCCGACCGCGTAGACGTCGGGCAGCGAAGTGCGCAGCGTCGCGTCGGCGGTCACCGAGCCCTCGGGTCCGAGGGCGATGCCGGAGCCGGCCAGCCAGCCGGTGGCGGGGCGGGCGCCGATGCCGACGACGACCGCCTCGGCGGGCAGGGTGCGCCCGTCCGCGAGGACCACGGCGCCGGGCTCGACGCGGGCGACGCGGGCGCCGGTGAGGAGCCGGGCGCCGCTCTCCTCGTACCAGCGGGCCATCGGGGCCGTGACCTCGGCGGGCAGGGCGCCGGCCAGCGGGCGGTCCGCCGCCTCGACGACGGTGACCTCGCAGCCGGCGGCGCGGGCGGCGGTGGCGAACTCGGCGCCGATCCAGCCGGCGCCGACGACCACGACGGGGTGGCCCTCTTCGAGGACGGGCCGCAGCCGGGCCGCGTCGTCGAGGGTGCGCAGCAGATGGACACCGGGCACGCCGCCGGAGCCGGGCAGGGCGACGGGTTCGGCGCCGGTGGCGAGGACCAGGACGTCGTAGGGGACCGGGCCCGCCGAGGTGTCGAGTTCGTGGTCCGCCGCGCGCACCCCGGTGACCTCGCAGCCCAGCCGCAGGGTGATGTCCAGGCCCTCGAAGTCGATGTCGAAGGCGGATTCCTCGGCCTTGCCCAGGAGCACGGCCTTGGACAGCGGGGGCCGGTCGTAGGGCTGGTGGGGTTCGGCGCCGATCAGGGTGACGGGGCCGGTGAAGCCCTGTTCGCGCAGGGCGACGGCGGTCTGGACACCCGCCATGCCCGCGCCCGCGACGACGACCCGGCGTTCCGTCTGTGCTGCCCGCTGCTGCTCGCTCACCTGTTCAGCTTAGGACCTGTCCGCCCTCGATCCGCTGGACCGTCCCTGGAGCGCCCGTCACCTGACGGGCCGTCAGGACAGGGGCTGCGCGGCCGCCGCCCTCCCTACCCGCTCCGGGCGGCTGGGTCTAGGCTGGCGGCGTACAAGACTCGCGGGAGCCCGGACGCACCGGGCTGAGAGGGAGGCTGGCGGCCTCCGACCGTACGAACCTGATCCGGGTCATGCCGGCGAAGGGAGGGGCTGGACGCCCATGCGCATCCATCGCACCGAAGGGTCCGACGTCCTCGTCATCGGGGGCGGCATCATCGGCCTGGTGACCGCCTGGCGGGCCGCGCAGCGCGGTCTGTCCACCGCGCTCGCCGATCCGGAGCCGGGCGGCGGGGCGGCGCGGGTCGCGGCCGGGATGCTGGCCGCCGTCACCGAACTGCACTACGGCGAGGAGACCCTCCTCGGGCTCAACCTCGCCTCCACCCGGCGCTATCCGTCGTTCACCGCCGAGCTGGAGGAGGCGAGCGGGCAGGACATCGGCTTCCGGGCCTGCGGCACCCTGGCCGTCGCGCTGGACGCCGACGACCGCGCCCATCTGCGCGAACTCCACGAGCTGCAACGCCGCTCGGGCCTCGCGTCGGAGTGGCTGACCGGACGCGAGTGCCGCCGTCTGGAGCCGATGCTCGCGCCGGGCGTACGCGGCGGGCTGCGGGCGGACGGCGACCACCAGGTCGATCCGCGCCGGCTGGCCGCCGCGCTGCTGACCGCCTGCGAACGCGCCGGGGTGGTCTTCCACCGCCACCGGGCCGACCGCCTCACCGCGGTCGCCGACCGGGCCACCGGGGCCGTCCTCGACGACGGCACTGAGCTGGCCGCCGACCAGGTGGTGCTCGCGGCGGGCAGCCTCAGCGGCCGGCTCGCCGGGGTGCCCGCCCACGTCCTGCCGCCGGTCCGTCCGGTCAAGGGCCAGGTCCTGCGGCTGACCGTGCCCCGGGCCTACGCCCCCTTCCTCTCGCGCACCGTGCGGGCGGTGGTCCGGGGCAGCCACGTCTATCTCGTACCGCGCGAGAACGGCGAGCTGGTCGTCGGCGCCACCACCGAGGAGATGGGCTGGGACACCACCGTCACGGCGGGCGGGGTCTACGAGCTCCTGCGCGACGCCCACGAGCTGGTGCCCGGCATCACCGAGCTGCCGCTCACCGAGACCCGCGCCGGGCTGCGCCCCGCGTCCCCCGACAACGCCCCGCTGCTCGGCCCGACCGCGCTGCCCGGCCTCCATCTGGCCACCGGCCACCACCGCAACGGCGTGCTGCTCACCCCGGTCACCGGGGACGCCATGGCCGCGCTGCTGGCGGACGGCGCGCTGCCCGATGCGGCCCTCCCCTTCTCCCCCGGCCGGTTCCCGGCGCTCCCCGCGCCCGCCCCGGCGTCCACCCCCGCACCCCAGGAGCAGCCCGTATGACCGCGCCGTCCCCGCTCACCGTGTCCGTCAACGGCGCACCGGCCGTCGTCGCCGCCGGGACCACCCTGGACACCCTCGTCGCCACGCTGACCGACGCGCCGCGCGGGGTGGCCGCCGCGCTCAACGAGACGGTCGTGCCGCGCGGCGAATGGCCGGCCGCCGTGCTCGGCGACGGCGACCGGGTCGAGGTCCTGACCGCAGTCCAGGGAGGCTGAACCATGTCCGACGACCGCTTCACGCTCGGCGGCACCGACTTCACCTCGCGGCTGATCATGGGCACCGGCGGCGCGGCCGGCCTGGACGTCCTGGAACGGTCGCTGACCGCGTCGGGCACCGAGCTGACCACCGTCGCGATGCGCCGCCTGGACCCGACCGTGCGGGGTTCCGTGCTCTCGGTCCTGGAGAAGCTGTCCGTCCGGGTGCTGCCGAACACCGCCGGCTGCTACACCGCGGGCGAGGCCGTGCTCACCGCCCGGCTGGCCCGCGAGGCGCTGGGCACCGACTGGGTGAAGCTGGAGGTGGTGGCCGACGAGCGCACCCTGCTGCCCGACCCGGTCGAGCTCCTGGACGCCGCCGAGATCCTGGTGGACGACGGTTTCACCGTGCTGCCGTACACCAGCGACGACCCGGTGCTGGCCCGGAAGCTGGAGGACGTGGGGTGCGCGGCGGTCATGCCGCTCGGCTCCCCCATCGGCTCCGGCCTGGGCATCCGCAACCCGCACAACTTCCAGCTGATCACCGAGCGGGCGGGCGTGCCGGTGATCCTGGACGCGGGCGCCGGTACGGCGTCGGACGCCGCGCTCGCGATGGAGCTGGGCTGTTCGGCGGTGATGCTCGCCTCGGCGGTGACCCGTGCCCAGGAGCCGGAGCTGATGGCCGCCGCGATGCGCCACGCGGTGGAGGCCGGGCGTCTCGCGTACCGGGCGGGGCGCATCCCGCGCCGCCATTTCGCCGAGGCGTCGTCGCCGGCGGACGGGCGTGCGGCGCTCGATCCGGAGCGCCCGGCGTTCTGATCCCGGGACGCGGCGGGGGCCCGGTCCGGGCCGCCGTCCACCCCGGCCCTGTCACGGCTCGGCTTCAGTCCTGCGCCGGGTTCGCTCCGCGGCGGCGGGCCTGTCCGCGGCGGCTCGTAGACTCGCATGGTGGATACGACCCTCCAGGACCCCCTCGTCGGGCAGCTGCTCGACGGCCGCTACCGCGTCGATGCCCGCATCGCCGTGGGCGGCATGGCCACGGTCTACCGGGCCATGGACACCCGGCTCGACCGGCTGCTCGCCCTCAAGGTGATGCATCCGGCCCTCGCGACCGACGCCTCGTTCGTCGAGCGCTTCATCCGCGAGGCCAAGTCGGTGGCGCGTCTCGACCACCCCAACGTGGTCGGGGTCTTCGACCAGGGCGCGCAGGGTCAGTACGTCTACCTGGCGATGGAGTACGTCGCCGGGTGCACGCTGCGCGATGTGCTGAGCGAGCGCGGGGCGCTGCGGCCCAGGGCCGCGCTGGACATCCTGGAGTCGGTGCTCGCCGCCCTCGGCGCGGCGCACCGGGCGGGCTTCGTGCACCGCGACATGAAGCCGGAGAACGTGCTGATCGGGGACGACGGCCGGGTCAAGGTCGCCGACTTCGGCCTGGTCCGGGCCGTGGACGCGGTGACCAGCACCACCGGCACGATCCTCGGCACCGTCTCGTACCTCGCCCCCGAGCAGATCGAGCACGGCGCGGCCGACACCCGCACCGACGTGTACGCGTGCGGGGTCGTGCTGTACGAGATGCTGACCGGCGACAAGCCGCGCGACGGGGAGTCCCCCGCCCAGGTCATCTACCGGCATCTGCACGAGGACGTGCCGCCGCCGTCCGACGCGGTCCCCGGTCTCGCGCCGGAGCTGGACGCGCTGGTGGCGGGCGCCACCGCCCGCGATCCGGAGGCCCGCCCGTTCGACGCGGTGGCGCTGCTCGCCGAGGCCCGCCGGGCGCGCGCCGCGCTCACGGACGAGCAGCTCGACGCCGTACCGCCGCGCGCCCTGGAGGAGCGGCAGCCGGGGCCGGACGGCGGGGACGTGGAGCGCACCGACGCCCGGACGACGGTGATCCCGCGCGTACTGCCGCAGGACCTGGGCACCGCCCACCACACCAGTCGGCTGGAGATGCCGCCCCCGGAGCAGCCGCCGCCGCCCCGGCGGGGCGGGCTGTGGGGCGGGCTGCGCGGCGGGCCCCGGCGCGGGCTGATCGCGGCGGTCCTCGCGGTGCTGCTGGTGCTGGGCGTCGGCGGCGGGGTCTGGTACATCAACTCCGGGCAGTTCACGAAGGTCCCCTCGCTGCTGGGCCAGACCGAGAAGTCGGCCAGGAAGCGGCTCTCGGACGCCGGGCTGGAGCTGAAGGGCGTCGAGCGCGCCTTCAGCGACACCGTCGCCCGGGGCACGGTGATCGGCAGCCACCCCGATTCCGGCGCCCGGATCAGGCACAACGACGGGGTCTCGCTGGTCGTCTCGCGCGGGCCCGAGATCGTCGAGGTGCCGGATGTGGCGGGCGCCTCGCTCGCCGACGCCAGGCGGAAGCTGACGAAGGCGGGCCTGCTCCCCGGCATGGTCACCAAGGAGTTCAGCGAGGACGTGGCGGCCGGCGAGGTGGTGCGCACGAAGCCCGCGGCGGGCACCGAGCGCCACGCGGACTCCGCGGTCGCGATCGTGGTGTCCAAGGGCAGCCCCGTCGACGTCCCCGACGTCACCGGGCTCTCCGTCGAGGACGCCACGGAGGCGCTGGCCGACGAGGGGCTCAAGGCGGAGGTGAAGCCCGGCCGGGTGCACTCGCCGCAGGAGGCGGGGGACATCGCGCACCAGTCGCCGGGCGAGGGCGCGGTGGCGGCCGAGGGCGACACGATCACGCTGACGGTGTCCTCCGGCCCCCGCATGATCGACGTGCCGGACGTCGTCGGCGACAACGTGGACGACGCGAGCGAGGAGCTGGAGGCGGCGGGCTTCGAGGTCGAGGTCGACCGGGGCTTCCTCTCCTTCAGCGACAAGGTCGCGAGCCAGTCCGTGAAGGGCGGCGACCGGGCCCCCGAGGGCAGCACCATCACCATCAAGACCAAGGGACTGTAGAGATCCGTATGCGCAACCCCGTCGGCGGACACGTTCCGGTGGCCGGCGGCCTCGCCAAGGTCGGCCTCCCCTACGCCCGCGAGATGGGCGCCGAGGCCGTCCAGGTCTTCGTCGCCAACCCGCGCGGCTGGGCGACCCCGGCCGGCAGCCCGGCGCAGGACGAGCTGTTCCGGGCGCAGTGCGCCGCCGAGTCGATACCGGCGTATGTGCACGCCCCGTATCTGATCAATTTCGGCTCGCACACCCCGGCGACCGTGGAGCGGTCCGTGGAGTCGCTGCGCCACTCGCTGCGCCGGGCCCGCGCGATCGGCGCCCTGGGCGTCGTCGTGCACACCGGTTCGGCGACCGGGGGGCGGCCCCGCGAGGAGGCGCTGGCGCAGGTGCGGACCCATATGCGGCCGCTGCTGGACGAGCTGACGCACGAGGACGACCCGTTCCTGCTGCTGGAGTCCACGGCCGGGCAGGGCTCCTCGCTCTGCTCCCGGACCTGGGACTTCGGGCCGTACTTCGACGCGCTGGACGCCCACCCGAAGCTCGGGGTCTGTTTGGACACCTGCCACATCTTCGCGGCCGGGCACGACCTGGCCGGGCCCGGCGGCATGAAGGAGACCCTCGACCTGCTGGTGGAGACGGTCGGCGAGGACCGGCTGAAGCTCATCCACGCCAATGACTCCAAGGACGTCTCCGGCGCGCACAAGGACCGGCACGAGAACATCGGCGCGGGTCACATCGGCGCGGAGCCGTTCCGCGAGCTGTTCGCGCACCCGGCGACGCGGGGCGTGCCGCTGGTCATCGAGACGCCGGGCGGCAAGGAGGGCCATGCGGCGGACGTGGCCCGGCTCCAGGCGCTGCGGGACGGGGCTGATCAGAGCTCGGGGCCCTCGCCGGGCTCCTCCTGGTAGGAGTAGCGCTGCTCGCGCCAGGGGTCGCCGATGTTGTGGTAGCCGCGCTCCTCCCAGAAGCCCCGGCGGTCGGCCGTCATGTACTCGATGCCCCGGACCCACTTGGGGCCCTTCCACGCGTACAGATGGGGGACGACGAGGCGGAGCGGGAAGCCGTGCTCGGCGGTGAGGAGTTCGCCGCCCTTGTGGGTGGCGAACAGGGTCCGGTCGGAGAGGAAGTCGTCGAGCCGCAGGTTCGAGCTGAATCCGTATTCGGCCCACACCATCACATGGGTGACCTGAGAGGCGGGCGGGGCGAGCGCGACGACATCGCGGGCGAGCACGCCGCCCCACTCGGCGCCGAGCATGCTGAATTTGGTGACGCAGTGCAGATCTGCGACGACCGAGGAGAACGGCAGCGCCGAGAATTGCTCGTGGTTCCAGCAGTGCTTCTCGCCGTCGGCGGTCGCGCCGAAGACACGGAATTCCCAGCGGTCCGGTTTGAACTTGGGAACCGGCCCGTAGTGGGTCACCGGCCAGCCGCGCTGCAGCCGCTGGCCCGGCGGAAGCTCGGACTGCTCTGACGCGCGGTGTTCCCGGCTTTCCGGCTGACCCATGACTCCATGGTGACAGACAGGCCGGGGTGGTCGTGACCAGGGCGGAGGCGATTCGGGCAACTCATACTAAGCGTGCACTTACTGGACGGTCACCGAGTGCGATGCGAAGATGCCGCCAACGTGCCCGGTTCACCGTTGGAAGGAGCCTTTGCGATGCAGGGCGACCCCGAGGTCATCGAGTTCCTGAATGAACAGCTGACCGCCGAATTGACGGCCATCAACCAGTACTTCCTGCACGCCAAGATGCAGGACAACTTCGGCTGGACCAAGCTCGCGAAATACACGCGCGCCGAGTCCTTCGACGAGATGAAGCACGCGGAGATCCTGACCGACCGCATTCTCTTCCTCGACGGCCTGCCGAACTATCAGCGGCTGTTCCACGTACGGGTGGGCCAGACGGTCACCGAGATGTTCCAGGCCGACCGGCAGGTCGAGGTGGAGGCGATCGACCGTCTCAAGCGCGGTATCGAGCTGATGCGGAACAAGGGCGACATCACCTCGGCGAACATCTTCGAGTCGATCCTCGCCGACGAGGAGCACCACATCGACTACCTCGACACCCAGCTGGACCTGGTCGAGAAGCTCGGGGAGCCGCTGTACATCGCCCAGCTCATCGAGCAGCCGGACAGCTGACCGGCCGGTCGGCTCAGGCGGCTTCGGGGAGTCCGGCGGCGGGCGCCGGGGCGCCGGTGGCGGCGGGCTGCTGCTTGCGGTCGAGCAGATCGCGGCGCGGGCAGGCACCGCGGCCGAGCATCGCCTGGATGGTGCGGACACAGCCGCCGCAGTCCGTCCCCGCCTTGCAGGCCGAGGCGATCTGGCGGGGCGTGCAGGCCCCGGCTGCCGCATGATCCTTGACCTGCTGCTCCGTAACGCCGAAGCACGAGCAGACGTACACGCGGGTTCACCTCCCGGCAGGACGGATCGTGAGCGCCGCCCCGATGATCGGTGAGGCAAACCTAACCTTACCCGTCGCCGGGGGGCGGTGAAAGCCCGGAAACGACCGGTGGGGCACGGATCACATCGATCCGTGCCCCACCGTCGTACGGGAGGTGCGCGCCGTGACCGTTACTGGTCGCGGTACATCTCGGCGACGAGGAAGGCCAGGTCCAGCGACTGGCTGCGGTTGAGCCGGGGGTCGCAGGCCGTCTCGTAGCGCTGGTGGAGGTCGTCCACGAAGATCTCGTGGCCGCCGCCGACGCATTCGGTGACGTCGTCGCCGGTCAGCTCGACGTGGATGCCGCCCGGGTGCGTGCCGAGGCCCTTGTGCACCTCGAAGAAGCCCTTGACCTCGTCCAGCACGTCGTCGAAGCGGCGCGTCTTGTGGCCGGAGGCCGCCTCGAAGGTGTTGCCGTGCATCGGGTCGGTCACCCAGGCCACGGTGGCGCCGGAGGCGGTGACCTTCTCGACCAGCTCGGGCAGCTTGTCGCGGACCTTGTCGGCGCCCATCCGGACGATGAAGGTCAGCCGGCCGGGCTCGCGCTCCGGGTCGAGGCGCTCGATGTAGCCCAGCGCCTCGTCGACCGTGGTGGTCGGGCCGAGCTTGATGCCGATCGGGTTGCGGATACTGGCGGCGAACTCGATGTGCGCGCCGTCCATCTGGCGGGTGCGCTCACCGATCCACACCATGTGGCCCGAGGTGTCGTACAGCTGCCCGGTGCGCGAGTCGGTGCGGGTCAGCGCCGACTCGTAGTCCAGGAGCAGCGCCTCGTGCGACGCGTAGAACTCGACGGCCTTGAACTCCGCCGGGTCGGTGCCGCACGCCTTCATGAAGTTCAGCGCGTTGTCGATCTCGCGGGCCAGGGCCTCGTAGCGCTGGCCGGACGGCGAGGAGCGCACGAAGTCCTGGTTCCAGGCGTGCACCTGGCGCAGGTCGGCGTAGCCGCCGGTGGTGAAGGCGCGCACGAGGTTCAGCGTGGAGGCGGAGGCGTGGTACATCCGCTTGAGGCGGTCCGGGTCCGGGACCCGCTCCTCCTCGGTGAAGGCGAAGCCGTTGACGGAGTCGCCGCGGTAGGTCGGCAGGGTCACGCCGTCGCGGGTCTCGGTCGGCTTGGAGCGCGGCTTGGAGTACTGGCCGGCGATGCGGCCGACCTTGACCACGGGCACCGAGGCCGCGTAGGTCAGGACGGCGCTCATCTGCAGGAGCGTCTTCAGCTTGGCCCGGATGTGGTCGGCGGACACGGCGTCGAAGGCCTCGGCACAGTCGCCGCCCTGCAACAGGAACGCCTCGCCCTTGGCGACGGATCCCATACGGGCACGCAGCTGATCGCACTCGCCCGCGAAGACGAGCGGGGGATACGACGCGAGGTCCGCGACGACATCGCGCAGGGCCTCGGAGTCGGGGTACTCGGGCTGCTGCGCCGCGGGAAGGTCTCGCCAGGTGTTGCCACCGGCGACGGAGGTATTGGCGTTCACGGTCACGGGCCCCACATTACGGGGTCGGGTCCACTCATTTTCCGGTTGCTCAGTGACTGAGACAGACATCTCGCGGACAGTCGGTGCCGGGAGTGTCCGTACCGCCTGCTAGCCTCACGTCTTTCAGCGTTGAACAAGTGGACAACGAGGGTGGGCACTTGAAGCGGAATCACCGTAGGGATCTCAAGAAGAGACGGCTGCTCATCAGCGCCGGCGCGGCCGTGGTCGCGACCGCGACGATCGGCACCCTGGCCGTCGCGGCGCAGGGCCCGGACGCCTCGGACGCCGCGCCCGCCTCGCCGTCCGCCGTGCTGCAGTCCCAGTTCGAGGACGCGGCCCGCGAGTTCGACGTGCCGCAGAGCGTTTTGATGGCGGTCTCCTTCCGGCAGACCCGGTGGGAGAGCCACGACGGCGCGCCCAGCACCAGCGGCGCGTACAACGTGATGGGGCTGACCAGTGTGTCGCCCGGGGACGTGGAGCAGCCGGACGACAAGGAACGTCTGGCGCACATGAACATGAGCGGCCGGCCGGAGATCGAGAAGACCTTCGACCGCGCCAAGGCGCTGCGCGCGATCCCGAAGAAGACGGTCGACACCTCCGACCCCCGGCTGCACACGCTGGAGAAGGCCGCCGAGCTGATCGGCACGGACGCCTCGGCGGTCCGCGAGGACACCGGGGACAGCATCCGCGCGGGCGCGGCCCTGCTCGCCGAGTACCAGCGCGAGGCCAAGGGCTCCCTGTCGGAGGACGCCTCCCAGTGGTACCCGGCGGTGGCGCGCTACAGCCAGTCGCCGGACCGGAAGGGCGCCGACCTCTTCGCGAAGCGCGTCTTCGAGTCGATCCGCACGGGCGAGAAGGCCCTCACCCAGGACGGCCAGCAGGTCTCGCTGCCGGCCGCCCCCGCCGTCAAGCCGGTCAAGCCGGCCAAGGTGCCGCTCGCCGCGAGCTTCGCGAGCACCGCCGCGACGCCCACCCCGGAGTGCCCGTCCGGCCTGAACTGCGACTTCGTCCCGGCCAGGACGTCGAGCACCGGCAAGCGCGGCTACACCCCCGCGGTGCGGCCCGACAAGGGCGTCGACATCCGCCGGATCGTGATCCACGACACGGAGGGCGACTACGCCAGCTCGCTGGCCACGCTCACCAACCCGGACACGGCCGCCAGCGCCCACTACCTGGTCCGCGCCTCGGACGGTCTGGTCACCCAGATGGTCGAGAACAAGGACCTGGCGTGGCACGCGGGCAACTGGACCCTCAACATGCACACCATCGGTGTGGAGCACGAGGGCTACGCCATCCGGGACGGCAAGTGGTACACGGAACCGCAGTACGAGTCCTCCGCGGCCCTGGTGAAGTTCCTGGCGGACAAGTACGGCATCCCGCTCGACCGTGAGCACATCGTCGGCCACGACGAGGTGCCCGTGCAGCTGGACCGGAACATCTCCGGGACGCACTGGGACGCGGGCCCGTTCTGGGACTGGAACCACTACATGGGCCTGCTCGGGGCCCCGACGGGCGCCGAGGGCGCCGGCGGTCCGGTCGAGGCCGGCCAGCTGGTGCGCGTGGTGCCGCCGTTCACCACGGCCAACCAGCCGAAGCTGACGTACGGCACCAAGGCGGTCGCCGCCCGGCCGGCGAACTTCGGCTACCTGTACACCTCGCCGTCCACCGGCGCCACCACGCTGAGCGACCCGTACTTCACGTCCCTGTGGAGCGAGGGCTCCAACTGGGGCAACAAGGTCCGCGCGGGCGGCACCTATGTGGTGGCCGAGTCGAGGACCAACTGGACGGCGATCTGGTACGCGGGGAAGAAGGCCTGGTTCTACAACCCCGGCGGCCAGTACACCGTGCCGCTGGACGCGGCCCCGCGCGTGGTGAAGGCCAGGGCCGGCGTGACGGTCCGGATCTACGGGCGTTCCTACCCGGAGACCGCGGCCTACGAGGCGGCGGGCCTGGAGGCCCCCACGGACAACCCGGACTACCTGACGAAGTACACCCTGCCCGCGGGCCAGTCCTACGCGCTGGCGGGCGCCGAGGTGAAGGGCGACGACTGGTTCGGTTCGGTCCAGACGGACGTCATCGGTGACACCTCCTACCTGCCGATCCGGTACAACCACCGGCTGGCGTGGGTGAAGGCGAGCGACGTCCAGACCTCCACCAGCGTCGCCCCGGTCTCCGCCACCGACCGGTACAACATGATCGGCCGGGACAGCGCCGGACGCGTCTGGCAGTACCAGGGCACCGGCAGCGCCTCCGCGCCGTACTACCGCCGCTACCAGGTGGGCTACGGCTGGGGAAGCTACACGGCGATCACAGCCATGACGGCGCTGCGCGCGGACGGCACGGGCGACTTCGTGGCCCGCGACAAGGACGGCGTGCTCTGGTACTACCGGGGCAGCGGCAACCCGGACAAGCCGTACCTGGGCCGGCTCCGCATCGGCAGCGGCTGGAACCAGTACACCAGCCTCACCGGCATGCGCGACCTCGACAGCGACGGCAAGCCCGACCTGCTCGCCCTCAACGGCTCCGGCGACATCTACTTCTACAAGGGCACCGGCGACCCGGCACGTCCCTTCGAGCCCAAGGCCAAGATCGGGTACGGCTGGCAGATCTACAACGCGATCGTCTCCACCGGCGACCTCAACGGCGACGGCAAGGCGGACTTCGTGGCCCGCGACAAGTCCGGGGTGCTGTGGATCTACACGGGCACCGGCTCGGCCACCAAGCCGTACGACAAGCGCGTCAAGATCGGTTCGGGCTGGGGCGCGTACAAGCTGCTGCTCGGCCCGAGCGACCTGGACCGTGACGGCCGGGGCGACCTGGTCGGCGTGGACGGCAACGGAGATTTCTGGTTCTACCACTCCACCGGAAGTGTGACCGCTCCGTTCGCGAAGAAGTCGCAGGTCGGAGACGGCTGGCAGATCTACGACACCCTGTTCTAGCCGACCGGCACGCGGTGTTCGCGGGGCCCCTTTCCCGTCCGGACGGACGGGAAAGGGGCCCCGCGCCGTCCGGCGTGGGCTAAGGTACGGGGCATGTTCGCGCACTCGACCCGTAACTGGTGGTGGACCGCTCATCCGGCGGCCCACTGATCGCGCGTACCCACACCGACGCACAGGCCGCCCGAGGGGCGGCCTTTTCCGTGTCCGCGGGCCGTTCCTCCCAGCAGATCCCCAGGGAAGGAACCACACCCCATGAGCATCACGAGCATCACCGGCATCGACCGGCTTCTGGGCGACGACTGCCCTCCGTTCGCCCTGCTCCGCCGGCGCACCCCCGGCCACGACCACGACACCGTCGAGGTGCTGATCGGCCGGGTGCGCGAGGTGGACCGGCTCGCCGAACTCCCGGTCGGCGAGCGGCCCTCACTGGCCCTGGTGCCGTTCCGGCAGATCGCGGAGCGCGGCTTCGACGTCCGCGACGACGGGACACCGCTGTCGGTCCTGGTCGCCGACGAGTCGTACACGATGACCCTGGACGAGGCGCTGGAGCGGCTGCCCCGCCACGAAGTCCGGGTGTCCGACGGGGCGTTCGACGTCGGCGACGAGGAGTACGCCGGAACGGTGCGGCGGGTCATCGAGGACGAGATCGGCCGGGGCGAGGGCGCGAACTTCGTCATCCGGCGGACGTTCCGGGGACGGATCGAGGGGTTCGGCCGGGCGGACGCGCTGGCCCTGTTCCGGCGGCTGCTGGCCGGGGAGCGGGGCGCGTACTGGACGTTCGTGGTCTACACCGGGGACAGGACGCTGGTCGGGGCCAGTCCGGAGGTGCATGTGCGGATGTCCGGCGGCACCGTCGTGATGAATCCGATCAGCGGCACCTACCGCTACCCGGCCGGGGGGCCGACCCCGGAGAGCCTGCTCGCCTTCCTCGGCGACCGCAAGGAGACCGAGGAGCTGTCCATGGTGGTCGACGAGGAACTGAAGATGATGTGCACGGTCGGCGACATGGGCGGGGTGGTGATCGGCCCGCGCCTCAAGGAGATGGCCCATCTGGCGCACACCGAGTACGAGTTGCGCGGACGCTCCTCGCTGGACGTACGGGAGGTGCTGCGGGAGACCATGTTCGCGGCGACCGTCACCGGCTCCCCCGTGCAGAACGCCTGCCGGGTCATCGAACGGTACGAGGACGGCGGGCGCGGCTACTACGCGGGCGCGCTGGCCCTGCTGCGCCGGGAGCCGGACGGTACGCAGACCCTGGACTCGCCGATCCTGATCCGGACCGCCGACATCGACGCCGACGGCACCCTGCGCGTCCCGGTCGGGGCGACGCTGGTGCGCCACTCGGACCCGGCGGGCGAGGTCGCCGAGACCCACGCCAAGGCGGCCGGGGTGCTGGCCGCGCTCGGGGTGCGCCCGGCCCGGCCCGAGGCGGAGCGGGAACGGCCCCGGCTGGCCGACGACCCCCGGGTGCGGGCGGCCCTGGACGCCCGGCGGGACGGGCTCGCCCCGTTCTGGCTGCGGATGCAGGAGCGCACCGCGGACCGGGCGGGCCACGCCCTGGTGGTGGACGGCGAGGACACGTTCACCGCGATGCTCGGGCACCTGCTGCGGGCCGCCGGGCTCGACGTCACCGTGCGCCGGTACGACGAGCCGGGGCTGCGCGAGGCGGTGCGGGCGCACCGGGGGCCGGTGATCCTGGGGCCGGGGCCCGGCAATCCGGGGGACCCGGCGGACCCGAAGATGCGGCTGCTGCGCGGGCTGGCGGCGGAGCTGGTCCGGGAGCACCGGCACGGGCTCCTCGGAGTGTGCCTGGGCCATGAGCTGATCGCGGCGGAGCTGGGCCTGGAGATCGCCCGCAAGGCGGTGCCGTACCAGGGCGCGCAGACCGCGATCGACCTGTTCGGGACCCCGGAGACGGTGGGCTTCTACAACAGCTTCACCGCCCGCTGCGACGACGCGGGGGCGGCCGGGCTGGCGGCGCGCGGGATCGAGGCGAGCCGGGACGCGGCGACCGGGGAGCTGCACGCGCTGCGCGGGGCGGGCTTCGCCTCCGTGCAGTTCCACCCGGAGTCGGTGCTGACGCTGCGCGGTTCGGCGATCGTGGCCGAGCTCCTCGCCGGGCTGCCGGTCGTCGGCTGAGCGGCCCGGCCCCGGGGCCGGGCGGGCGGTCAGGCTCCGGGGCGGGCGGGCACCAGGACGTTCTCGCCGGTGCGACCGGCCAGATAGTCGTCCACGTTCGCGACGGTGGCGTCGATGATCTGGCCGACCGCGTCGCGGGTGTAGTACGCCTGGTGCGAGGTGACGATGACGTTCGGGAAGGTGACGAGCCGGGCCAGGGTGTCGTCGTCCACGCCCTCCAGGGACTTGTCCAGGAAGAACAGCCCGGCCTCCGCCTCGTACACGTCGAGTCCGACGCCCAGGAAGCGGCCCGCGCGCAGTTCGCCGACCAGGGCGGAGGTGTCGACCAGGCCGCCCCGGCTGGAGTTGACGAGGATCGCGTCGTCCTTCATCAGGGCGAGGGCGTCCTTGTCGATGAGGTGGTGGGTGGACGGCAGCAGCGGTACGTGCAGGCTGATCACGTCGGCCTCGGCGAGCAGCCGCTCCTTGTCGACGTAGCGCATGCCCAGCTCGGCGCAGGCCGGGTTCTCGGTGACGTCCCAGCCGAGCAGCCTCATGCCGAAGCCGTGGGCGATCCGGGTGAACGCCTCGCCGATCTTGCCGGTGCCGATGACGCCGACGGTGCGGCCGTGCATGTCGCGGCCGAGGAGCCCGTCGAGGCGGAAGTCGAAGTCGCGGGTACGGCCGGCCGCCCGGATCACCCGGCGGTTGACCGCCATGGCGAGGGTCCAGGCGAACTCCGCGACGGAGTACGGCGAGTAGTACGAGACCCGCGCGACGCGCAGGCCCAGGCGCTCGGCGACGTCCAGGTCGATGTTGTTGAAGCCGGTGGAGCGCTGGGCGATCAGCTGGGTGCCGCCGGTCGCCAGGGTCTGCAGGACACCGCCGCTCAGGTCGGCGTTGACGCTGGTGGAGATGACCTCGTAGCCGGCGGCGATGGGGGCGGTGTCCCGGTTGAGGAAGACGTCCAGGCAGCGGACCTCGTGCTTTCCGGCGAAGGCCGCCTCGATCAGCGGCTTCTCGTCGGACTGCACTCCGAAGGCCAGGATCTCCACGACGACTCCCCTGCTGTGTGCGGCCGGTCATCGCGAATATACGGCCGGGGGCGCCGCCGCGCCGCTCGGGCCCGGTCCGGACGGCCGGCCCTACACGTCGTCGAGGCCGCGCTCTATGGCGTACCGCACCAGCTCGACCCTGTTGTGCAGCTGGAGCTTGCCCAGGGTGTTCTGGACGTGGTTCTGCACAGTGCGGTGCGAGATGACGAGCCGTTCGGCGATCTGCTTGTACGAGAGCCCCTTGGCCACCAGGCGCAGCACCTCGGTCTCCCGGTCGGTCAGCTCCGGCGCCTTCGGCTCGTCGGAGGCGGCCGGGGCGGGCTCTGAGGCCAGCCTGCGGTACTCGCCGAGCACCAGTCCGGCCAGGCCGGGGGTGAAGACGGCGTCGCCCGCGGCGGTGCGGCGGACGGCGTCCGTCAGCTCCCGGGTGCTCGCCGACTTCATCAGATAGCCGGTGGCGCCGGACTTGACGGCCTCCAGGACGTCGGCGTGCTCTCCGCTGGCGGAGAGCACCAGCACCCTGAGCCCCGGCTGGGTGCCCACGAGTTCCTTGCAGACCTGTACGCCGGGCATGCCGGGCAGGTTGAGGTCGAGGACCAGGACGTCCGGGGTGACGGCCCCGGCGCGGCGGACGGCCTGCGGTCCGTCGCCCGCGGTCGCCACCACGTCGAAGCCCGCCTCGGCGAGGTCGCGGGCGACGGCGTCGCGCCACATCGGGTGGTCGTCGACCACCATCACCCTGATCGCCCGCTGCCCGGTGCCCTCTTCGTGTGCCGTGCTCATCCGACCCGACCCGCCTTCCCCCGTGAAATCTTCGGGACCTTCAGTTCGACTTCGGTGCCCTGGCCGGGTACCGAGATCAGTTCCGCCGTGCCGCCGAGGTCGCGCAGCCGGCCGCGGATCGACAGGGCGACGCCGAGCCGCCCCTCCCCCTCGGCCTGGGCGAGCCGCCCCTCGGGAATGCCGGGGCCGTCGTCCCGGACGGTCACGATCACCTCGTCCGGCCAGTCCTCCAGCAGAATCCACGCCTGCGCGTCCGGCCCGGCATGCACCCGGACGTTGTCCAGGGCCGCGCCGACCGCCGCCGCCAGCTCCGCCGCCGCGGCGGTGGGCAGCGGCACCGGGGCACCCGGCTCCGCGAAGCTGATCCGCGCTCCGGCGTGCGGGGCGAGCAGCGTACGCAGATCGGTCTCGCCGCTCCCCCCGTCGCCGCGCTCGTCGTCGTCCACCTCGACGGTCCGTACGACGGCGCCCTCGGAGGCGTCCTCGGAGGTCCGGGTGGGGGGCACCAGGCCGCTGGAGACCAGGGTGCGCAGGGCGACCTCCTGCTCCCCGGCCATCCGGCCCAGCTCGGCCGCCTCGCCGCCGAGCGCGGCGCCGCGCCGCTGCACCATCGCCAGGACCTGGAGGACGCTGTCGTGGATGTCGCGGGCCAGCCGTTCCCGTTCGCGGGTGGCGGCCTCGATCTCCAGGGCGCGGGCGAGGGTGCGCTCACTGGCGCGGGCGACCTCGACGACGTAGCCGATGGCGATGGAGGCGACCCAGACCAGCATCACGTTGTGCAGGGTGTCGCGGCTGGGCTCGCCGCGCTCGATGAGGTTGACGACGGCGACCAGGCTGGAGGCGAAGCCGGCCCAGCGCCAGCCGCCCTTGATCGCGAAGGCCAGAACGGAGCCCGCGGTCCAGATCGACGGCAGGGTCGATCCGTCCGCCTCCTGCGCCTGGACGTCGGCGAGCGGGGTGATGAGTATGCCGGTCATCGCGATGGCGAGGTCGATGCCGAGGAAGCCCCTGGTGCAGGCGGCGGCACTGGCCACCTTCGGCAGTGTGGCGAGCGTCCAGACGGTGAGCAGCGCGAGGAAGCCGATGGCGATCCAGGGCCGCTCGTACTCGTGCCGGGCGAAGACGGCGAGCAGCACCGCGTAGACCATCGTCAGGACGCGGTAGCCGCTCAGGGCGCGCCACAGCGGCTGCTCCACCGACATCCGTACCACGCGTACGCGTTTGACCATGCTGTTCTCCCCCGTGCGGTGGACCGCCCGCGCCGCTCAGGCGCCGTCGCCGTCCGCCTCCGTGCCCGCCGGCGTCTTCTTCGCGGCCTCGGCCCGGCGCTTGGCCTCGTCGGCGCTCTGCCGCTTGGCGGCGGTCGCGTAGATGTCGACGTACTCCTGGCCCGAGAGCTTCATGATCTCGTACATCACCTCGTCGGTCACCGAGCGCAGGATGAAGCGGTCGCCGTCCATGCCGTGGTAGCGGCTGAAGTCGAGCGGTGCGCCGATCCGGATGCCGGGGCGCATCAGCTTGGGGACGACCTGGCCGGGCGGCTGGATCTTCTCGGTGTCGATCATCGCGACGGGAATGACCGGGGCCCCGGTGGCCAGCGCGACCCGGGCGAGCCCGCCGGGCTTGCCCCGGTAGAGCCGGCCGTCCGGCGACCGGGTGCCCTCGGGGTAGATGCCGAAGAGGCCGCCGCCCTCGACGACCTGGATGCCCGCCCGGATCGCCGCCTCGCCGGCGCCGCGCGCGCCGGAGCGGTCCACGGGGAGCTGGCCGACGCCCTTGAAGAACGCGGCGGTGAGCTTGCCCTTGACGCCGGGCGCGGTGAAGTACTCGGCCTTCGCGATGAAGGTCACCTTGCGGTCCAGGACGGCGGGCAGGAAGAAGGAGTCCGAGAACGACAGGTGGTTGCTGGCGAGGATCGCGGGCCCGCTCGCGGGGATGTTCTCCAGGCCCTCCACCCACGGCCTGAAGGCAAGCTTCAGCGACCCGCCGATGGCGAACTTCATTGCGCCGTAGATCAACTCGGGTGCCTCCTGTGTGCTGTCCGACAGACCTTAACCCGGAGTGTCCCCGCGCCCTCCCTCCCGGCACGGACGGGGCGTGGCACGGGACCCGGCCCGGACGGCGGCGCCCCGGCCGGTGACGGCCCTGGTCGGTGTCGGCCCGGTCGCGTACGGTGAAGTAATCCGCGCGCACTCCCGTACCCCCTTCCGCACACCCGTACGCTCCCCCGCGAGCCCCACGAACAGGAGACCCCGGTGCCGGTCCTTCCCGGAGCCGAGCCGTTCCGCCACGAGGGCGGAGAGGTCGGCGTCCTCCTCTGCCACGGATTCACCGGCTCCCCGCAGTCGCTGCGCCCCTGGGCCGATCATCTGGCCGAGCGCGGTCTGACGGTGTCGCTGCCGCTGCTGCCGGGGCACGGCACGCGCTGGCAGGACATGCAGGTGACCGGCTGGCAGGACTGGTACGCGGAGGTGGACCGGGAGCTGCGCGGGCTGCTGGAGCGCTGTGCGCGGGTCTTCGTCTTCGGGCTGTCCATGGGCGGTGCGCTGGCGCTGCGGCTGGCCGCCAAGCACGGGGACGCGGTCGCCGGTCTGGTGCTCGTCAACCCGGCCAACAAGGTGCACGGCCTCGCGGCGCACGCGCTGCCGGTGGTGCGCCATCTGGTGCCGACGACGAAGGGGCTGGCCAGTGACATCGCGCTGGAGGGCGCGGTCGAGGTGGGCTACGACCGGGTGCCGCTGCACGCGGCGTACTCGGTGCGCAGGTTCTTCCGGCTGGTCGACGCCGATCTGCCGCAGGTGACCCAGCCGCTCCTGCTGCTGCACAGCCCGCAGGACCATGTGGTGCCGCCCGCCGACTCGGCGCGCATCCTGGGCCGGGTCTCCTCGACGGATGTCCGCGAGGTCCTGCTGGAACAGAGCTACCACGTGGCGACGTTGGACCATGATGCGAAGCGGATCTTCGACGAGAGTCATGCGTTCATCGACCGCCTCGCTCCGAGCGGACAGGACGCGGAGAAGGGGAGCACGTCCGGTGGCTGAACACGACGCGGAGCGCGCGGGCAGCGAGGAGGAGCGCGAGCCGCTCCCCGTGGAGGGGGCGGCCGTCGCCGACGACGACGGCAGTGGTGGTGCGGCGCCCGAGGCTCCGGCCGCGCCGGCCACCGCCGAGCCGGAGGGGCCGCTCGACGAGGAGGCCGCCTGGCGGGCCATCGTCGAGGGGTACGGGCAGGAGCCGCCGGACCCGCCGGGCGCGCGGCCCTTCCGGTCGGTCGAGGACCTGGCCATGCGGGAGGACGGTCCGCTGACCGGCCCGGCGCCGGACAAGGGCCTCGACAAGAAGCCGCCGAAGAAGCCGGACCGGCCGCTGGGCAGTTCCGTGGTGTTCGCGCCGGGCGTCGGCCCGCGCGACTACGAGCCGGCCGACCCGGACGGTCCCGGCGGGGACGACGAGGGGCACTTCGTGCCGCCGGAGCCGCCGCCGCTGCCGGAGGCGGACGTCACCACGAAGTTCGGCTGGCTGGGGGTGATCGGCGGTCCGCTGCTGATGCTGCTCGCGGTGCTGCTGTCCTGGGACATGACCTGGTGGCTGACGACGTTGTGCGTCGGCGGTTTCCTGGGCGGTTTCGTGACGCTGGTGGCCCGGATGAACCCCGGTGACGACGGCGACGACGACCCCGGCCGGGGCGCGGTGGTCTGAGCCGGCCGGTTCAGCCGGCCGCCGGCACCCGGAGCGCGGCCAGCACCGGCAGATGGTCGGTGGCGGCCCGCAGGTCGGCGTCCCGCACACCGGGCAGCCCGCTGGGCACCCCGCAGCCGAGGACCTCGATGCCGCCGGTGGCGAGTACGGCGTCGATCCGGCGGCGCGGGTCGTGCGCGGGGAAGGTGTACTCGCCGCCCCGCGGCCTCGTCTCCCAGCAGTCCTGGTAGCGGCCGGCCAGCAGCCGGAAGGCCCGCCCGCCGGGTACGTCGTTGAGGTCGCCGCCGACGACGGCGTGCTCCGTGCCGAGCGCGTCCACGCTCTCCACCAGCCGTTCGGCCTGGGCGAACCGCTCCTGGCGCTGGAGGCTGAGGTGGCAGCTCAGCACGCCGAGCCGGGCGCCCGCGAACCGGACCGCGGCGGTGGCGAAGCCCCTGCGGTGCAGTCCCGGGGTGCGCGGCAGCAGGATGTCCTCGGTGCGTTCCACGGTGGCCCGCAGCGAGCACAGCAGCAGCGGCCCGGCGGCGGTGGCGCCCCCGGAGAGGACGACCAGGTCGGTGGCGGCGGCGAGCCGGGCGGCGTACTTGCGCCAGCGGAAGAAGCGCGGCGCCTCCTGGACGAGGACCAGGTCGGGGGCGCAGGCGCGGATGACCCGGGCGAGGGCGGCGCGGTCGTCGCGCATCGAGCGGATGTTGTAGCTGAGCACTCTGATGACGGCCGCGCCGTCCTGCTCGGTACGGGAGGCGGGCAGCGACGTCATCGTGGCCATGCGCCCCACGATAACGGCGGACGCCCGCCGCTCCTCGGTCGTGTCCGCGAAGTGTCACCTGACCCGCGGCGTCTGGCACGCACTCTCGCGGCGTTGCCGGAGTGCCCAAGTAGCTCTGCTACGAGGGCACTCCGGCGCCTTGCGAGAGCACGCACCAGTCGCCGTGGGCCCCGCCCTTCGGGCGGACGGTGACACTTCGCGGACACTCCCTGGGCGCGACGGGCGTCCGGTGGTTCCGGTGGGGTGGGTGGGTCAGCCCTGGCGGGCCAGGTCCGCCGCGCCCACGAGCCCTGCCTTGCCGCCGAGTTGGGCGGCGAGCACCTGGGCGTGCGGGCGCCACTCGCCGCCGATCAGCCAGCGGCGGAACGACTTGCGGATGGGGCCGAGGACCAACTCGCCCTCGTCCGAGACGCCGCCGCCGACGATGAAGGCGGAGGGGTCGAACAGGGAGGCCAGGTCGGCGAGTCCGGCGCCGGCCCAGCGGGCCAGCTCGCGGAACGAGTCGACGGCCACCGGGCAGCCCTGGCGGGCGGCCTCGCTGATGTGCTTGCCCTCGATGCCGTCCACCGTGCCGTCGCCGAGCGCCAGCAGGATCGTGGCGTTCTCCGGGGTGGCGTTGGCGCGCTGCTTCGCGTAGCGGACGAGGGCGCGGCCGGAGGCGTACTGCTCCCAGCAGCCCTGGCTGCCGCAGCCGCAGAGCAGGCCGTCCGGGACGACCCGGATGTGGCCGAATTCGGCGGCCACGCCGAAGCGTCCGCGGCGCAGCTTGTTGCCGATGATGATGCCGCCGCCCAGACCGGTGCCCAGGGTGATGCAGATGACGTCGTCGTGGCCCTGGCCGGCGCCGAAGCGGTATTCGCCCCAGGCGGCCGCGTTGGCGTCGTTCTCGACGACGACCGGGAGGCCGACGCGCTGCTCGACCTTGTCCTTGAGCGGCTCGTGGCGCCAGTTGATGTTGGGTGCGAACAGTACGGTGGCACGCTTGTCGTCGACGTATCCGGCCGCGCCGATGCCGACCGCCTCGATGGCATGTCCCTCGCTGGCGCCGGAGACGGCCGCCGCGATGGCGTCCACGATGCCTTCGGCGGTCGGCGGGGTCGGGACCTTGAAGGTCGAGAGGATCCGGCCCTCTTCGTCGACCACTCCAGCTGCGATCTTCGTGCCGCCGATATCGACGCCGATGGTGAGTCCCATGAATCCCTCAGTTCCGGTCGAGCCCCGCTGAGCCCACCGTACCCGAGCCGGGACCCCGCCCCGGACGGCGCCGGTCAGTCCAAGTCGATGTGTTCGCCCGCTCCGGACCCTTCGTCCCGGGGGCCGGACGGGTCCTCCGCCTTCTTTTCGCTGCCCGCCGGGTCCCCGGCCCCCCGGGTCCAGCGGCCTTCCTGGCCCTGGACGGCGGAGCGGTAGGCGGCGAGCAGTTCACCGCCGGCGGCGGCGAGGTGATCGAAAACGTCTGGATTGCGTTCGATGACGGGCTCGACGGCCGCCTTGGCCTGCTGGATGACCTGCTGCACGGCGCCCTGCGCGGCGAGCCCGAGCAGCGGCGCCTGGAAGGAGCCCAGCTTGTCGGCCACCGCGTCCATCAGCTTGCGCAGCTCCTCGGCGGCGGAGCCGGGCGGCGGTCCGTAGGCGGCGCGGCGGCGGGCCCGTTCGGCGGCGAGGTCCTCGGCGCACGCCTGCGCCCACGCGTCCTCGTCGGGGCGGTCGGTGGCTTCGCTCATGGCGGACTCCTGCGACGTCGTGGCCGGCGGCCCGGCCTGCCGGACACGTACCTTCGACGTTACCCGAACGGTGGTACGGCGTTCAGCCCGTCCGGGGCCAGAGCGCGGGGTCGGGGGTGAAGCGGACCCGCAGCACCCCGTCGGTGAGGGCGGCGCCGGAGACGGTGCAGCGGCGCAGCGCGGGCTCCAGCGGCACGATGCGGTGGAAGGGCCCGGCGGTCAGCAGGAGTTCGCCGCCGCGCCGGACCAGCTGGAGGTCCTTCTTGACGGCGCCGGGCAGCGGCAGGCACCAGACGAGTGTCCCGTCGCCGTCCGGTCCGCCGGTCTCCTCGATCCACCAGGGGTCGGCGGCCCTGCCGTCCTTCCCGGCGGGCGGTACGGCGAGCGCGCCGTCCTCGCCCGCGAGGTCCAGCAGGTCGGCGGGGCCCCGCGGGTCGCGTCCGAGGTGGGCCAGGGGCACGGGGGCGTACCCCTCGTCCCGCCAGTGGGCGACGGCCTTCTCCTGCTGGGCGGCGAGCCCGGCGAGGAACGGGTCCGCGGAGTGGCCGGGGAGCATCCGGTTGGCGATCAGCGCGTCGGTGCGCAGGCCGTGCAGGGCGAGACCGGTGCGGGCGGTGCGCAGGGCATCGGCGGCGGCCGGGCCGGGTTCGGCGACCAGCCGCAGCGTGGTGGCCCGGTCCTCGATCAGTTCCTGGACGCGGGCCAGTTCGGCGTCGCGCCGGTCGGCGGCCTCGTACAGCCACTGGGCGGGCATGGGCACCCCGGCCAGCTGGGCGAGCATGGGGCGCAGGGCGCGGGCGGCCTGGCGTTCGGGGGGCAGCAGCCGGCGCAGGTAGCGGCGGAGCTGTCCGGGCAGGGCGAGCAGGGCGAGGGCTTCGCGCAGGGGCGGCAGGTCGACGACGAGGAGGTCGTGGCCGTTGCGGGACCAGTCGCCGCGGGCGGCGCGGGCGAGCGTGTGGAGCAGGGCGAGTTCGGCGCTGCCGGGGAGTTCGGTCAGCTCCTCGCCGTCCAGCGGGTTGCCGCCGAGGAGGTCGAGGACGGTGGTCAGCTTCTCCTGGAGGGCCAGGAGCTCGGCGCGGAAGTGGGCGCCGGAGTCGATCCGGACGGCCTGGAGGCCGTCGCCGGCCGGGGTGGGCTCGGTGGCGTCGGGGAAGCCGGGTATCAAGTCGGCGGTGATCAGCAGGGGGCGGGCGCCGGCGCGGGCCGCGGCGAGCGCGGTCGCCGCGGCGACGGTGGTACGGCCCGCACCGCCGGGTCCGGTGACCAGGACCGTACGCACGCGGTCAGCCCTTCGGGACGGACTCGACGCGCTTCTTCAGACCGGCGAGCGCCCGGTCGATGATGACCTTCTCGGCCTTGCGCTTGATCATGCCGAGCATCGGAATCTTGACGTCCACGGTCAGCCGGTAGGTGACCTCGGTGCGGTCGCCCTTGCCGAGGGGGGCGAGCGCGTAGGAGCCGTCGATGGCGCGGAGCATCTGCGACTTGACCAGGGTCCAGCTGACCTCGTAGTCGCCGATCCAGGTGTAGGCAAGGGTGTGGTCGTCCTTGATCGCCCCGGCGTCCAGGACGAGGCGGACCTTCTCGGCGCGGCCGCGGTCGTCGGTGCCGAGGACCTCGGCCTCCTTGACCTCGCCGGTCCATTCCGGGTAGCGGTCGAAGTCGGCGATCACAGCCATGACGTCGGCCGGTGCCGCCTCGATCGTGATGCTCGAGCTGGTGTGTTCAGCCATCGCTGTGGCCCTCCAGTGCGGTGTACCGGTCCGTCGGCAGTGCCTGCCGCCAGAAGGCTATCGCGTGCGTCCGGCGGCCCGTCCCAGGGTCCGCCCGGCGGCCCCGGGGAGGGGCTTCACCACTCCAGGACCCAGGGCCGGCCGGTGGAGGCGAAGTGGCCGACGTTCACGCACTCGGTGGCGCCGATCCGCATCCGCCGGGCGAGCGGCTGGTGGACGTGGCCGAACAGGGCGTAGCGCGGGCGGGTGCGGCGGATGGCGTCGAGCAGGGCCCGGCTGCCGCGTTCGAAGCGGCGCGCGACGGTGTCGTAGACCAGCTCGGGGACGTCGGGCGGGATGTGGGTGCAGAGCACGTCGACCTCGCCGAGGGCCTCGATCCTGGCGGCGTACTCCTCGTCGCCGATCTCGTACGGGGTGCGCATCGGGGTGCGCAGGCCGCCGCCGGCGAAGCCGAAGACGAGGCCGCCGATCTCGGCGCGCTCCCCGTCCAGAACGGTGGTGCCGGGCGCGGCGTACTCGGACCAGAGGGCCGGGATGTCCACATTGCCGTAGGTGGCGTACGTCGGGGTGGGCAGGGCGGCGAACATCTCGGCGTACTGGCGGCGGACGGCCGCGGTGATCGCGGCGTCGCGGTCGAGGCCGGCCCACAGCGTCCGGCCGAGGGCGCGGGCCTCGTCGAAGCGGCGCTCGGTGCGCAGGGCGACGTACCGGTCGGTGTTCTCGACGCCGAAGAGGTCGGGGAAGATGCCGCGCGAGTGGTCGGCGTAGTCGAGGAAGAGGACCAGGTCACCGAGGCAGATCAGGGCGTCGGCGCCGTCCCCGGCGCGGGCCAGCGCCTCGGCGTTGCCGTGCACGTCGCTGACCACATGGACGCGGGTGCGCCGCCCGGCGGCGGCCGTCCGGCTGTTCGCTCCTGCTCGCATGGGGTCACCCCAGGCGCGTCCTCGCGGCCGGGGTAGAGGGTCCGGTTTGCCCTGGCGGGGCCCGGACCTGCGGTTACTTCCCGGTGTGTGTGGAGGTGGACTACTGTGCGCGAAAGGACGACCGATATGTGTGACGCATAAGACATCTGGCCGGGACCCCCTATCCGGAACCGAGTACTGGTGGGTAACGTCCGGGCAGTCCAGTCGTGCTCACCTCCACTGAGCACCCGCCATCTTGGACCGCGCCGGTGCGTCACACAGAGTCGTGGCACCGGAGCCCGATGAGGAGCAGCAGTCTTGCGCGAGTTCAGCCTTCCGGCCCTGTACGAGGTCCCCTCGGACGGCAACCTGACGGATCTCATCCGCCGCAATGCCGCTCAGCATCCCGATGTCGCGGTGATGAGCCGCAAGGTGGCCGGCGTCTGGACGGACGTCACGGCCGTCGAGTTCCTGGCGGAGGTGCGCGCGGCCGCCAAGGGCCTGATCGCGGCCGGCGTCGAGCCCGGCGACCGGGTCGCCCTGATGTCCCGCACCCGTTACGAGTGGGTGCTGCTGGACTTCGCGATCTGGAGCGCGGGCGCGGTCACCGTACCGGTCTACGAGACCAGCTCCGCCGAGCAGGTGCAGTGGATTCTCGGTGACTCGGGGGCCGTCGCGGTGCTGGTGGAGAGCGACGTCCACGCCGGCTCCGTCGCCTCCGTGCGCGACCGGCTGCCCGAGCTGCGCCATGTGTGGCAGATCGACAAGGGTGCCGTGGACACGCTCGGGGAGCTGGGCGCCGGCGTCTCCGACGAGACCGCGGAGCTGCGCGGCGCGGCGGCCCGGGCGGACGACCCGGCCACCATCGTCTACACCTCGGGCACCACGGGCCGCCCGAAGGGCTGTGTGCTGACCCACCGCAGCTTCTTCGCGGAGTGCGGCAACGTCGTGGAACGCCTCAAGCCCCTCTTCCGCACCGGCGAGTGCTCCGTCCTGCTCTTCCTGCCCGCCGCGCACGTCTTCGGGCGTCTGGTCGAGGTCGCCTCGGTGATGGCGCCGATCAGGCTCGGCTGCGTCCCGGACATCAAGAACCTCACCGACGAGCTGGCCTCGTTCCGGCCGACGCTGATCCTCGGGGTGCCGCGCGTCTTCGAGAAGGTCTACAACGCGGCGCGTGCCAAGGCGCAGGCCGACGGCAAGGGCCGGATCTTCGACCGGGCCGCCGACACGGCGATCGCCTACAGCCGCGCGCTGGGCACCGCGCAGGGCCCGTCGCTGGGCCTGCGGCTGAAGCACCGGATCTTCGACCGGCTGGTCTACGGCAAGCTGCGCGGCGTACTGGGCGGGCGCGGCGAGCACGCGATCTCCGGCGGCGCCCCGCTCGGCGAGCGCCTCGGGCACTTCTACCGGGGCATCGGCTTCACCGTCCTGGAGGGCTACGGGCTGACCGAGTCCTGCGCGGCGACCGCGTTCAACCCGTGGGACCGGCAGAAGATCGGCACGGTCGGCCAGCCGCTGCCCGGTTCCGTGGTGCGCATCGCGGACGACGGCGAGGTGCTGCTCCACGGCGAGCACCTGTTCTCCGGCTACTGGAACAACGAGGCGGCGACGGCCGACGCGCTGGCGGACGGCTGGTTCCACACCGGGGACATCGGCACCCTCGACGAGGACGGCTACCTGGCGATCACCGGCCGCAAGAAGGAGATCATCGTGACGGCGGGCGGCAAGAACGTCGCCCCGGCCGTCATCGAGGACCGCATCCGGGGCCACGCCCTGATCGCGGAGTGCATGGTCGTCGGCGACGGGCGCCCGTTCGTGGGCGCGCTGGTGACGCTGGACGAGGAGTTCCTGGGCCGCTGGGCGGCGGAGCACGGCAAGCCGGCCGGTTCGACCGCGCTGTCGCTGCGCGAGGACGCGGAGCTGCTGGCCGAGGTACAGCGCGCGGTGGACGACGGCAACGCCGCGGTCTCCAAGGCCGAGTCCGTGCGCAAGTTCCGCATCCTGGGCGCGCAGTTCACCGAGGAGGCGGGCCACATCACGCCCTCGCTGAAGCTGAAGCGGAACGTGGTGGCGAAGGACTTCGCGGACGAGGTGGAGGCCATCTACCGCTCGTGACCGTACGGGTGTCAGAGCAGTGCGCGCAGCCGTTCGGCAAGCAGGTCCCAGCGCCACTTCTCCTCGACCCAGGCCCGGCCCCGCTCCCCCATGCGCCGGCGCAGCTCCGCGTCACCGAGCAGCGCCGTGATCCGCTCCGCCGCCTCGCCCGGTTCGCCGCCGCGCACCACCCAGCCGGTCTCGCCGTCCAGCACCGCGTCCGGGGCGCCGCCCGAGTCACCGGCCACCACCGGCAGGCCGGTCGCGGACGCCTCCAGGTAGACGATGCCCAGGCCCTCCACGTCGAGCCCGCCGCGCCGGGTCCGGCAGGGCATCGCGAAGACGTCGCCCGCCCCGTAGTGCGCGGGCAGCTCCGACCAGGGCACCGCGCCGGTGAACCGCACCGAGCCGGCCACCCCGGTGCGCGCGGCCAGCTTGCGCAGCTCGTCCTCGTAGGGCCCGCCGCCCACGATCAGCAGCACCGCGTCCGGCTGGGCGGCCAGGATCGCGGGCAGGGCGAGGATCAGGGTGTCCTGGCCCTTGCGGGGCACCAGCCGGGAGACGCAGACCACGACCGGCCGGTCGGTGAGCCCGAGCCGGGCCCGGACCTCCGCGCCGCCGGAGTCCGGATGGAACGTCTTCTCGTCCACGCCCGGCGGCAGCCGCACCATCCGGCGGGCGGCCGCCGGGGTGAGGGCGGCGGCGATCCGGGAGCGGGTGTACTCGCCGAGGTAGGTCAGCGTGTCGGTGCCCTCGCCGATCCGGCGCAGCAGCTGCCGGGACGCGGGCAGCTGGGCCCAGCCCGCCTCATGGCCGTGCGTGGTGGCGACCAGCCGGCGGGCGCCCGCCTCGCGCAGCGCCGGGCCCATCAGCCCGAGCGGGGCGGCGGCGCCGAACCAGACGGACGCGCAGCCGTGGGCGCGCAGCAGCTCCGCGGCGCGCCGGGTGACGCGCGGGGTGGGCAGCAGCATCGTCGTACGGTCGCGGACGACGGTGAACGGCTGTTCGGCGTCGAAGGCGGCGGTGGCGGCCGCGCCCTCGGCCCCGCGCTTCCAGGTGGAGGCGTAGACGACGACCCGGTCGGGGTCGAGCCGCAGCGCCATGTTGTGCAGGAACGCCTGGATGCCGCCCGGCCTGGGCGGGAAGTCGTTGGTCACGATCAGGGTCTTGTCCATCGCCGCCGACAGTACCGGCCCGGGGGCCGGGCGGCCGTGCCGGATGGCCCGCACACCGGCGCTGCGGGCATCATGGCTGTTTCGTACGGCGTCCACGACGGGTGAGGGCAGGTCATGACGGGTTCCAGCGGCGCGCGTCCGGCGGCCTTCTCGGTCTGGGCGCTCACCAGGGCGGTGCTGCTGCTGTGGGTGAGCAAGGTGATCACCCCGCCGGGGCTCGATGTGACCAGCGATGTGTCGGTGATCTACCACGGCTGGTACGAGGTGCTGCGCTCGGGCACGTATCCGGAGTCGGACGTCACCTGGCAGTACCCGCCGGTCGCGGCCCTGGCGATCCTCTCCCCGGCGCTGCTGCCGTTCCTGGACTACGCCACGGCCTTCTTCATGCTGGCGTTCCTGTGCGACGCGCTGGTCATGGGGCTGCTGCTGCGCGCGAGCCGGGGTCCCGGCCGGCGGACGGCCGGGGTGTGGGTGTGGGTGGCGGGCGTGCCGCTGCTGGGCACCACGGCGTACGCCCGGTACGACGTGATGGTGACGGCCGTCGCGGTGGCGGCGCTGCTGGCCGGGCTGCGACATCCGCGGGTGATGGGGGCGCTGGCCGCGTTCGGGGCGCTGCTGAAGGTGTGGCCGGTGCTGCTGCTGGCCGGGACGGCCCGGGGCCGGGGCACCCGGCTGGCGTGGACGACCGCGGCGGCGGTGGCGGCGGGGCTGCTGCTGGCGTGTGTGGCGGCGGCGCCGGGCGCGCTGGCGTTCCTGGGCTTCCAGCGCGACCGGGGCACCGAGGTGGAGTCGCTGGGGGCGCTGGTCTTCCATGTGTGGCGGCAGTTCGGCTGGGAGGGCCGGGTGGAGCTGCACTACGGCTCGCTGGAGTTCCTGGGCCCGGGGGTGGAGCTGGTGAGCACGCTGGCGCTGGGGCTGAGCCTGGTGGCGTTCGGCTGGCTGCTGCGGTGGCGGCTGCGGGCGCGGACCTTCGGGGTGAGTACGGCGGCGGACGCGGCGTTCACGGCGGTGCTGCTGTTCACCACGACGAGCCGGGTGATCAGCCCGCAGTACATGCTGTGGCTGGTCGGGCTGGCCGCCGTGTGCCTGGTGCTGCGGGAGAGCCGGATGGAGTGGCCGGCCGCGCTGGTGGTGGTGGCCACCGGCGTCACGCAGCTGGAGTTCCCGATCGGCTTCGTCCATGTGGTGTCGAGCGACGCGCACGGCCTGACGCTGATGTTCCTGCGCAACGGGCTGCTGGTCGCCGCCTGCGTGCTGGCCGGCACCCGGCTGTGGCAGGACACCGTACGGGCCCCCGAGGCGGAAGCCGAAGCCCCGGCCGGGGCGCAGGAGGGCGTACCGGGCGGGGTCGTGGAGGAGGCGGCGGGTGCGTCCGCGCTCAGCCGAGCCGACTCCGCAGATACAGCCGCCAGCGCGCCGTGAAGTCCTGCGGGGTGGTGCCGAGCACCTCGTGCAGGGCGTCCTCGACGGCCCCGTCGCGTCCCTGGTGGCCTCCCACGGCCCGGTAGAAGGCGAACAGCCTCTCCTCGCCCCAGTGGTCCGCGATCAGCTCGCAGGCCAGCCAGCCGCCCTCGTACGCCCTCGCCAGCCGGTCCGGGTCCCCGGCGAACGCGAAGTCCTCGTCCTCGGGCAGGGCGGCGGGCCCGTCGCCGGAGCGGACCGCGTCGGCCAGTTCCGGCGCGATCTCCTCGGCGGTGCGCTCCTGGTCCCGGTAGGCCGCCCAGTCCGCGAACCCCTCGGAGAGCCAGGTGGGCGTGGCCGCGGAGGTGCGTTCGCGGGTCGCCACATGGGTGGTCTCGTGGGCGAGGACGACGCGCTGTCCGAACGCGCCGAGCAGGGCGTACGCCTCCGGGTTGACGATCACCCGGTCGGCGGGCGACTCCCCCGAGCCGCCGGTCTCGCCGGTGGTGACGGCCGCTATGCCCCGGTAGTTCGACGCGGGCGACCCGAGGAGTTCACCCATGTCGGCGACGCTGTCCGGCACCAGCACCACCACGCGCCCGGCCCAGCGCTCCGGCCAGGCGGCGGTGACCTCGGGCACCGCCGCGTCGGCCGTGCCGGCGATGGCCTCCAGCTCCTCGCGCGGGCGGCCGACGCCCAGGACCAGGCTGTGCGCCCCGCGCACCACCTCGACGTCGCCCTGCTCCCACAGCTGCCGGACGCTGCCGTCCGCCGCCCGGTCCGCGGTGAGGTACCAGCGGCCGTCCGCCGAGTCGCGTTCCAGGTCGATGATCCGGTCCACGGTGACGGGGGCGCTGTCGTAGCCCTCGATCCGGTAGCCGAGCCGCACGTCGGCGGTGGCCCGGTCGGGGCCGTGCGTGGTCACCCGGGTCGGCCGGTACGTCCAGGACTTCAGCGGCACGTCCGCGAGCCGGGCGATTTCCCGGCGCTGGGCGCCGCGCAGGGCCGTGTCGTCCGGATCGACGACGGCGGCGTAGGCCGCCGCGTCGTGGCGCAGCACGGCGTCGGCGCGCCGGTCGAGGGTGGCGCGGATGTCGCGGGTCGTGGTGCCGGGCGCCTCGTCGGCCGGGGCCGAGCAGCCGGCGGCGCACAGCAGCGCGGCGAGCACGGCACCCGCCGCCCGCCGCCGCCCCGCACGCCTGCGCACCTGTTCGACCACATGACGAGCGTACGGGCAGGGCGCGCGGTCAGACGCGGGTGACCGAGGAGACGGGCATCATGCCCACGGGGTCGTAGCGGACCCGGGCGCCGGGGTACGGGGCGTGGATGACCTGCCCGTTCCCCACGTACATGGCGATGTGGCTCGCGTCCGCGCGGTAGGCGACGAGGTCGCCGGGGCGGGCCTCGGACAGCGGGATCATCCGGCCCGCGTGGCGCTGGGCCTGCGAGGTGCGCGGCAGGCTCACCCCGGCCTGGGCCCACGCCCACTTCATCAGCCCGGAGCAGTCGAAGCCGGAGGGCCCGCTCGCGCCCCACACGTACGGCAGGCCGAGGGCCCGCTGCGCGGCCAGGACGGCGACGGCGGCGCGGGGCGAGCCGGCCGGCAGCCCGGCGAGGAGTCCGGTGCCCGGCGCGCGGCCGTCGCGGGAGGCGCGGGCGTGGGCGGCCCGTTCGGAGTCCGGCAGCGTTCCCAGGAGCTGCCTGGCCCGGGCCAGCTTGTGCTGGACGGTGCGCTTGTGGCGGCCCACGGCCTCCCGGCCGCGCTCCAGGCCGGCCAGTGAGCGGGCGGCCTCGGCGCGGGTCTGGGCGAGCGCCCGGCGGGCCCTGCGCAGTTCGTCGAGGGCGTGGGCGCGGTGGGTACCGGCCAGGGTGACGGCGGCGGCCCGGTCGAGGTAGCTGTCGGGGTCGGAGGTGAGCAGCAGCGCGAGCGAGGGGTCGATGCCGCCGGACCGGTACTCCGCGCGGGCGGCGGAGCCCAGCTCGTCGCCCATGCGGTTGATGCGTTCCTGGGTGCGGGCGGCGCGGTCCTGGGCCCGGTTCACCTCGCCGCGCAGCCGGGCCACGTCCTCGCCGGCCCGGTTGTACCGCTCGGTGGCCCGTTCGGCCTCGGTGTAGAGGCGGTCGACGCGGGCGCCCACGGACTGCGGGGTGTCCTGCGGCTCGGCGTGGGCGCCTGCGGTGCCGAGCGTCGCGGCCGCGGTGGCGGCGGCCGCCGTCAGGGCGCCGGCCCGTGCGCCGCGTCCGGCTCCGGTCTTCTTGGAACGGCGATGGGACCCCACAGGACGCCGCGCTCCCTTCCGCTGTACGCAGACGCGCACGGCCCCTGCCGCCCGGACGGGCGGACCGACGTACGGGAGCCGCACAGCAGCCAGACAGTAACCGCGTGATCACACAGCGGACAAAGACGCGCCGCGCGGCGGGGGTCCACACACAGTGACGCCCCGCCGGTGACCTGTGGTCTCCGACGGGGCGGGCGTCAGTACGGGGCGCGGGAATTCGCCCGTTCGGGCGCGGTTCAGATGCGCACGGCGCCGTAGATGCTGCCGATGGTGCTCATCGATTCGTAGCGGACGTACGCGCCGGGGTACGGGGCGTGCAGGACCTTGCCGTTGCCGGCGTAGAGGCCCACGTGCTCGTTGTTGTTGAAGAAGACCAGGTCGCCGGGCTTGAGCTGGCTGACCCCGATCCGGGTGCCCTGGTTGATCTGGGTGTACGTCGTACGGGTGATGTTGGCGCCGGCCTGGGCATAGGCCCACATGGTCAGGCCCGAGCAGTCGAAGGAGTTGGGGCCGGTGGCGGAGGGGACGTACGGCTTGCCCAGGCGGGTGGCTGCGGCGTCGAGGGCGGCGGCGCCGAGTCCGGACGCGGGCGCCTCGTTGCCGAGTTCGACGCGGGCGCCGGCGGCGCGGCTGGCGCGGGCCTCGTCCTGGCGGATCTTCTCCTGCTCGGCCGCGGTGAGGGTGTTCAGGAGGCGGCGCGCCTCGGCGAGCTTGGCCTGCTGCTTCTTCTTCTTCTCGCCCAGCGTCTTGCGGACGGAGGCGAGGTCACCCAGCTTGTCCTGGGCCTCCTTGCGCTGCTGCGCGAGGGCCCGCTGCTTCTCCTGAACCTTGCTGAGGGCCTCGGTCTGCTTGGCCGTCAGCTGGTCGAGCGCGGACGCCTGGTCGAGGAAGCTGTCCGGGTCGGCGGAGAGGAAGAGCTGCACGGAGGGGTCGATGCCGCCGGAGCGGTACTGCGCGGCGGCGAGGGAACCGAGGCCGGAGCGGAGCTGGTTGAGCTCCTCCTGGCCGCGGGCCACCTTGTCCTGGATCGCGCCGATCTGCTTCTCGAGCTTCTTCTGCTTCTCCTTGGCCCCGTTGTACTGCTCGGTGGCCGCTCCCGCCTGGTGGTAGAGCTCGTCGACCTTCTCCTTGACCTCGCTCTTGGTCGGCTTGGGGTCGGCGTGGGCGGCCTGGGAGGAGAGGGCGACGGCCGCGGCGGCGGTCGCGGTGAGCACGGTCACACGAGTGCGGCTCGGCTGCTTGGGACGACGGTGGGACGCCACGGAGGCGAGCTCCTTCTTCCTCGAGCCGCCTACCGGGCCAGCGGGGGAGACGCATCCCCGGCTCCGTACACGTGACGGACTCGGCGGTTCCTTCGCCGCCACCCCGGATGGGTGAGCGACCGCGCGAAGGTTCGATGCCCGACCATAGTGACCATCTTGTGATCAGTTCAAATCCTCACACGTAAAATCTCGTCACACTCGGCACTTCTTTACCCACACCCCACGGCGTGTAGCGGCGACTTGACGGTCCGTTCCGTGAACTCGGGCCAATTGGTCGCAAGAAGCACTAAACCCGCGAAAGCCGCTTCAGGAGCAAGACGGACGCAACGGGCCTGGCCCCCGCCTTCGCCACCCCGTCGGCCACCTCGCGGTCGGTGGAGACCACCACCACGGGCCGTCCCGGCGGTTCCGCGCGCGCCAGTTGACGGATCAGCTCGTCGGCGGTGACCCCTGGCTTGCTGAACAGCACCCGTACCCCGCGCGGCGGCGCGAGCAGCACCGGCGCGGCCAGCTCCGCCCCGTCGAACACACAGGTCATCTCGGCGCCGGTACGCGCCGCCAGCGACGACAGGCCGCCGAGCAGGCGCAGCCGCTGCTTCTCCAACGGCATCTGCGGATAACCCGTCTTGGTGACGTTGTAGCCGTCCACGATGAGATGGGCCTGCGGCAGCGCCAGGAGTTGGTCGAGCAGCGCCGGATCGGTCTCCGAAAGGGCCCTGGCCGCGATGTCCTTGGGCGACATCCGCCCCGGCTCCACCGCGTCCACCCCGTCCGCGGGCCGCATCGTGGAGGGTGGCAGCGCCAGTTCGCGCCGCAGCCCGCCGGCCGCCTCCAGCACCGTGTCCAGGAGCAGCCGCAGCCGCATGTCCTCGACGGAGCGCCCCTCGCGGGCGGCCCGGCGGCTCGCCTCGACCGACGCCTCCGCCTCCCCCAGCCTCGCCCGCAGCCGCCGGGTCTCGCTCTCGGCGGCGGAGACCCGGGCCGCCGCCTCGGCCCGTACGGTGTCGGTCTCGGCGTGGGCGCGCCGCAGCGCCGCCTCGCCGCGCTTCACCTCGTTGACCGCGCTGCGCAGCTTGCGCTGGACGGAGTCCGCCTCCTTGCGGGCGGCGTCCAGTTCGGCGCGGAGCCGTTCGGTCTCGCTCTTCGTCAGGGCCCTGGCCGCGGCCAGTTCCTCGCGCAGCCGCTCCAGTTCCCGCCGGGTCTCCTCGCCGATCCGCTCGGCGTCGGCCCGCTGGACCTCCTCGCCGGCCGCCGCGACGAGCTTCACCCAGCCGTCCGGCCGCAGTACGTACGCCGCGGCCGCCACGTCCACCGGATCGGCGGCGGCGGGCGGCGCCCCGGCCTCCAGCGCGGCGGCCAGTTCCGGCTGGACCTCCCGGAGACGGTCGCCGATGCGGCGCCGGAACTGCGCGTCGCCCGCCACGGCCGCCGCCATGGCGTTCCCGGCGAACTTGGCCCGCCGGGACGCCGTGAAGCGGGCGTACTGCCTGAGCTGGGCGGGCAGTTCGGTGACCGTCAGACCGCCGAACGCGTCGGAGACCAGCGCGACGACCCGGCGCCGCACCCCTTCGGGCAGCGGGCGGTCGAGCGCCTCCACGGCGTCGCCGGCCCCTTCGGCCGACGCGGCGCCGCTCTCGGGCTGCTCCACCATCCGTCACCCCATGTGTTGTCTCCGCACGGCCCCGTCAGGAGTCGGCGCCCGGCCTGTCCACGAGCTCGATCTGGTCCACCGCGTTGCACCAACGACAGCGAACCGACTCGATGGTCTCACTGACCACCTCGCGTTCCTCGACGCTCGACTCACCGGCCAGGTCGAGATGGATGTACTCGACCACCTTGGAGGAGCGCGTCACGTCGAACCGCGTGAGGTTTCCGCAGAGCGTGCAGCGCCAGCGGGTCGTGTCGGTCGGCTGGGGAACGGTCGTCATCGGTGCGTCCTCTTTCGTCGAGCCGTGAGCTGCCGGACAAGGGTCTCGCGGTGCGCCGTCGAACTGCGGGTGTCCACCCGTCACCCTACGGCCTCGGGGCTTCCCCCCGGCACGGCGAGGCGGTCTGTCCCGTTCGCTCCGCTTGCGTCATGCTCTGTTCATGATCGATCGGCGGGGTGTGGCCGGCAGGCTCCTGCGCGCGGCCGCTTCGGGCGGGCCGCCGGTGACGCACGGGCTCATCGCCCTGTGCTGCGCGCTCTTCGTGGTCAGCCCGCTCTCCGGTTTCGTCCCGGTGCGCGGCGGGGCCGACGCGCTGCTCGCCGCCCAGGCCGGTTACTTCGAACGGTGGGGCGTCATCCCGAGCGAGCTGTGGCAGGGCTCGGCGAGCGCCCTGCTCACCCCGCTGACCGCGCTGTTCGTCCACGGCAGCTGGCTGCACCTGCTGGGGAACATGCTGTTCCTGTTCGTGTTCGGCGCGATGGCCGAGGAGCGCATGGGTCATGTGGAGTTCGCGCTGTTCTACGTCGGCTGCGGCTATCTCGCGCTGCTCGCCTACGCGGCCGCGCACGCCTCGTCCGACCAGACGCTGGTCGGCGCGTCGGGGGCGATCTCGGCGGTGCTGGGCGCGTTCCTCTATCTCTTCCCCCGGGCCAGGGTGACGAGCCTGTTCCCGTTCCTGCTGTTCCTGCCGCTGCGCTTCCCGGCCTGGGTGGTGCTGATCTTCTGGTTCGTGCTCCAGTGGCTGGCCGCCGAGGGCGCCGGAAGCGGTCCTGGGGTGGCCTACCTCGCCCATGTCGTCGGCTTCGCCACCGGCTTCCTCTACGCCTGGGCACGCTACGGCCGCGACCCACGACCCCCTAGAGTGAAAGCTCCAGCCACGGCCACCGAGGGAGAAACACAGCCGTGATCACCGCGATCGTGCTCATCAAAACCAGCGTGGACCGGATTCCCGAGATCGCCGAGGCCATCGCCGCGCTGGACAGCGTCAGCGAGGTCTTCTCGGTCACCGGCACCTACGACCTGATCGCCATGGTCCGGGTGGCCAGGCACGACGACCTCGCCGAGGTCATCCCCGGCCGCATCAGCAAGATTCCCGGCGTCGAGGGGACCGACACCCACGTGGCGTTCCGCACCTACTCGCAGCACGATCTGGAGGCCGCGTTCTCCATCGGCCTGGACGCGTAACGACGTACGACGCGCCCGCCGGGCAAGGACCCCCGTACCCTGCCCGGCGGGCGCGCGCCCGTCCCCCGTCAGCCCCGGTCGGCGGCGTCCCGGTCCGGCACGCAACGGCCGTCCTCGGTGCGGTACTGCCACCGCGCCCCGGAGGTCACCAGTTCCCGGACCGCCCGCAGGAACCGCTCGACGTGCTCGTCCGGCGTCCCGGCGCCGAAGCTGACCCGGATCGCGTTCAGCGACTTCTCCCCCGGCGCCGCCTCCGGCGCACCGCACGCCCCGGCCTCGCCCGGATCGCCGCCGAGCAGGGTGCGCACCAGCGGATGGGCGCAGAAGAGGCCGTCGCGCACCCCGATGCCGTACTCGGCGGAGAGGGCGGCGGCGAAGTGCGAACTGTTCCAGCCCGCCACCACGAACGAGATCACGCCGACCCTCGGCGCCTCGTCGCCGAACAGCGAGAGCACCTTCACCTCGGGCACCTCCGCGAGCCCGGTCAGCACCCGGTCGACGAGGTACTGCTCACGGGCGACCAGCCGGTCGAAGCCGGCCTCGGTGAGCACCTTGCAGGCGGAGGCGATGGCGTGGACGCCGATGACGTTGGGCGAACCGGCCTCGTGGCGGGCCGCGGTGGTGTGCCACTCGACGTCCACACCGCCGTCCGCGCGCCGGGCGACGGTACGGGAGGCGCCCCCGCCGGCCAGGTAGGGCTCGGCGTCGCGGAGCCAGTCGGCCCGGCCGGCCAGCACGCCCGAGCCGAACGGCGCGTACAGCTTGTGCCCGGAGAAGGCGACCCAGTCCACGTCCAGCCCGGCGATGTCCACGGGGTGGTGCGGGGCGAGCTGGGCGGCGTCCAGGACGATGCGGGCGCCGTGGGCGTGCGCGGCGGCGGCCAGGTCCCGGACGGGCCACAGCTCACCGGTGACGTTGGAGGCGCCGGTCACGCAGACGAGGGCGGGGCCGTAGGGGTCGCGGTCGGCGAGGGCCCGCTCCAGGGTGGCGACGGCCTGGGCGGGGGTGCGCGGGGCGTTCAGATACGTCACCCGGGCGTCGCGCCAGGGCAGCAGCGAGGCGTGGTGCTCGGTCTCGAAGACGAAGACCTCGCAGCCGGCGGGCAGCGCCCCGGCCAGCAGGTTCAGCGAGTCGGTGGTGGACCGGGTGAACACCACCTGGTCGTCGGGGCGGCACCCCAGGAACTCCGCCACGGTGGCCCGGCCGGCCTCGAACAGGTCGGTGGACAGCTGCGAGAGGTAGCCGGCGCCCCGGTGGACGCTGCCGTAGTACGGGGCGTAGGCGGCCACGTCGTCCCACACCCGCTTCAGCGCCGGAGCGCTCGCCGCGTAGTCCAGCGCGGCGTAGCCGACCTCGCCGCCGGTGACGAGCGGCACGAGGACATCCTCGCCCAGAACCGGCAGAGGCGCACAAATGGACTGGTCGGCGGCAGCGGTGAAGACGGACATGGCGAACTCCCGTGAGAGGCAGGCGAATTCCGCGTGCCGGCGGATACACGGCAGCACGGAGTGAAAGTGAGGAGAGGGGTGCGGAGGAGGGCGTGAAGCCCTAACGCATTCGCTGACTCACAGGAGGCTCCTTGAGGACCAAGGACCCCACGGGTGGACGTCGCACGACGTCGAGGGGTCCGCGCTTGCCGCAGACCTCGCTGCCTGCGGCCCGGTCTTCACCCGGGGCACCCCGCCACGGACGGAGGGTTGCCGGACAGCGGGCCGGGGCCGTAGTCGCTGTCACTCATGACCTGGTCGGTATCTTGCCACATGTACGGGAACGCGCAAGGCGCAGTCCATGATCCGGACTGCGCCTCGCCCCACATCCGTACGCTCAGGCGTTGCTGGCGACCACCCAGCGCTCCAGCGCGCGTTCGGCGGCACCGGAGTCGACGGCCTCGGCGGCCCGCGCCATACCGGCCCGGATCTGCTCGGTCAGCGTGCCCTCGCCCGGGTTCAGGGCGACCAGCGCCGCCGCCGAGTTGAGCAGCACGGCGTCCCGTACGGGCCCGGTCTCCCCGGCCAGCAGCCGGCGGGCCACATCGGCGTTGTACGAGGCGTCGGCGCCGCGCAGCGCCTCGACCGGGACCAGGTCGATGCCGACGTCGCGCGGGTCGAAGGACTCCTCGCGCACCGCGCCGTCCCGCGCCACCCACACCCGCGAGGTCGCCGTGGTGGTCAGCTCGTCCAGCCCGTCGTCGCCCCGGAAGACCAGGGCGGAGTTGCCGCGCTCGGCGAGCACTCCGGCGACGATGGGGGCCATCCGCAGATCGGCCACCCCGATCGCCTGCGAGCGCACCCGGGCCGGGTTGGTGAGCGGGCCCAGGATGTTGAACGTGGTCGGCGCGCCCAGCTCCGAGCGCGCCTTGGCCGCGTGGCGCAGGGCGGGGTGGAACTTCACCGCGAAGCAGAAGGTGATGCCCGCCTCCTCGGCCACCTCCACGACACGACGCGGGGTCAGCTCCAGGTTGACGCCGAGCTTGCCCAGGACGTCGGACGAGCCGCTGGCCGACGAGGCGGAGCGGCTGCCGTGCTTGACGACCTTGGCGCCGGTCCCGGCCAGGACGATGGCGGACATGGTGGAGATGTTGACGGTCTTGGCCATGTCGCCGCCGGTGCCGACGATGTCCACGGTGCGGCCGGGCACCTCGATGGTCGTGGCGTGCTCGTACATCGCGCGGACCAGGCCGGTGACCTCGGTGACCGTCTCGCCCTTGGCGCGCAGGGCCACCGCGAAGCCGGCGATCTGGGCGTCGGTGGCCTCGCCGCTCATGATGCGGTCCATGGCCCAGGCGGTGGCGTCGGCGCTCAGGTCCTCGCCGCGCAGCAGGGGGGCGAGCACGCCGGGCCAGGTGCGGGCCGCCACGCTGTCGCCGCCGTCCGGGGTCACAACGTTCATGGTCCGCTCCTGGGGGTCCACTGCCGATAGGGATCGTGGTCCACCCTATCGAGCGACGGGGACGGCAAAGAGCCCCGTCCATGGTCTGGACGGGGCTCTCGCCGTGGCGATCAGAACGGGTGATCAGTGGTGGCCGTGGCCGCTGGTGATCTCCTTGTACTCCTCGGCGGTGGGCTTGGCGATCTGGCTGTGCTCGCCGTACAGGCTCCTGCTGAGCCGTGCCCGCAGCTTCTGGAGCGCGGAGACCTTGCGCCGCACACCGTTCTCGTCGACCTCGGGGCCGATTTCGAGCGGCTCGTACTGCTCGTGCGCGGTGAGCTTGTGCAGCATCTCCGGCGACAGCGGCTCGTGGACCTCGACGAACTCACCGTGCGGCAGGCGCTTGATGAGCCCGGACTCGCGGCCGTGCAGCACCTTCTCCTTGTCGCGGCGCTGGAGGCCGAGGCAGATCCGCCGCGTGACGATGAACGCCACGACCGGACCGACGAAGAAGGCGATGCGGACGAACCAGCTGATCGCGTTCAGCGAGAGGCTGAAGTGCGTCGCCCAGATGTCGTTGCCGCCGCCGACCAGCATGACGAAGTAGATCGTCACCCAGGAGACACCGAGCGCCGTCCGGGTCGGAGCGTTGCGCGGCTTGTCCAGGATGTGGTGCTCGCGCTTGTCGCCGGTGATCCAGGACTCGATGAACGGCCAGAGCGCCAGGACACCCAGGACCAGGCCGAACAGCACCAGCGGGATGAAGACGCCCAGGACCAGCGTGTGGCCCCACAGGTTGATCTCCCAGCCCGGCATGACGCGGACGAAGCCCTCGGCGAAGCCCATGTACCAGTCCGGCTGGGCGCCCGTGGACACCTGGTCGGGACGGTACGGGCCGATCGACCAGATCGGGTTGATCGTGGCGACCGCCGCCATGATGGCGATGAAGCCGAAGACCAGGAAGAAGAACCCGCCGGCCTTCGCCATGTACACCGGGAGCAGCGGCATGCCGACGACGTTCTTGTTCGTCTTTCCGGGGCCCGCGAACTGCGTGTGCTTGTGGTAGAAGACCAGGATCAGGTGGCCGACCACGAGCCCGAGCATGATGCCCGGCAGCAGCAGGATGTGGATCGAGTAGAACCTCGCGATGATGTCGTCGCCGGGGAACTCCCCGCCGAACAGGAACATCGAGATGTACGTACCGACGATCGGCGTCGCCAGGATCGCGCCCTGGGTGAAGCGGACACCCGTGCCCGAGAGCAGGTCGTCCGGCAGCGAGTAACCGGTGAAGCCGGTGAACATGCCGAGGACGAACAGCAGGAAGCCGAACAGCCAGTTGATCTCGCGCGGCTTGCGGTACGCACCGGTGAAGAACACCCGGAACATGTGCACGAACATGCCCGCGAGGAACACGATCGCGGCCCAGTGGTGGATCTGCCGGACGAGCAGACCACCGCGGACGTCGAAGCTGATGTCCAGCGTCGAGGCGTACGCCTCGGACATCCGGATGCCCTGCATGGGCTCGTACGGGCCGTGGTAGACGACCTCGGCCATGCTCGGCTGGAAGAACAGCGTCAGATACACACCCGTGAGGATGATGATGATGAAGCTGTAGAGGCAGATCTCCCCGAGCATGAAGGACCAGTGGTCCGGGAAGATCTTCCGCATGTTGGCCTTGGCGAGGGAGTAGATCCCCAGCCGGCCGTCGGCCCAGTCGGCCACCCGCTCACCGGCGGGTGCCTTGCGGTTGCCCGACGCGGGGGCGTCGGGTGTGTTCGTCGCAGTACTCATCCGCGCTCCCAGAATGCAGGACCGACGGGCTCTTCGAAGTCGCCGAGCGCTTCGAGGTTGCCCTCGCTGTTCACGCCGATCCGCAGCTGCGGGAGGGCGTGACCGGCCGGACCGAAGATGACGCGGGCGCCGTCGGCAAGGTCGAAGGTGGACTGGTGGCACGGGCAGAGCACGTGGTGCGTCTGCTGCTCGTAGAGGCTGATCGGGCAGCCGACGTGGGTGCAGATCTTCGAGAAGGCCACGATGCCCTCGTGGGCCCACTCGCGCTCGCGCTTGTCCTTGATGTCGTCCGGCTCGATGCGGACGATCATCAGCGCGGCCTTGGCGATCTGCGACTGGAAGTCGTGCGCGTCCTCCTCCAGGCCCTCGGGCATGGCGAAGGTGAGCGAACCGACGACGACGTCCTCGGGACGCAGCGGCTGCATGGTGTTCATGTTGACGAGCTGCTTGCCCTTGGCCCACAGGGTCTTGCGGAGCTTGTCCTCCGGCAGCGGACCCAGGTCGCGCAGCAGCACCACACCGGAGAGCGGCACCAGGGCCAGCGCGCCGAACATGGTGTTGCGGATCAGCTTGCGCCGGCCGAGCGCCGACTCACGGGCGCCGTCGGCGAAGTCGGACAGGACCTTCGCCTTGACCTCGGGAGAGGCCTCGATCGGGTGCCGGTCGTCGGCGACCTCGACGTCGGACATCAGGGTGCGCGCCCAGTGGACGGCACCGGCGCCGATCAGGAAGAGCGCCAGCCCCAGGGAAAGACCCAGGGAGAAGTTGAGCGCGCTCACGTGCCCGATCGGGAAGATGTAGACGATCTTGTCGACCGGGAAGATGACGTAGGAGGCGATGAACGCCACCGTCGCCAGCATGGACAACAGGAACATCAGCGCGACGGTGCGCTCGGAGCGCTTCGCGGCCCGCTCGTCGATGTCCTGGATGCGCGGCCGGTGGGCCGGCAGTCCCGGATCGGCGAACGGGTCGTCGTGCGCCCTGGCCACCGCGTCGTGCGCGGCGTCGCCCTGCTCGTCGGGCAGGTTCTCTTCTGGAATCTCTTGGCTACTCATGACTTCTTGGCCTTAGCGGTGTGGGCCGCGACCCAGACGGCGATTGCGATCAGACCACCCAGGCCGAAGATCCAGCCGAACAGACCCTCGCTGACCGGACCCAGACCACCGAGGCTGAGACCGCCGGGGGATGCCGTGTCGGAGCTGTTGACGGTCTTGACGTAGGCGATGATGTCCCGCTTCTGCTTCTCGGGCATCGTCGAGTCGGGGAAGGACGGCATGTTCTGCGGGCCGGTGACCATGGCCTCGTAGAGGTGCTTCGGGCTCACACCCTCCAGGTCCGGCGCGTACTTGCCGTCCGTCAGGGCCCCGCCCCGGCCGGTGAAGTTGTGGCACTGCGCGCAGTTGGTGCGGAAGAGCTCGCCACCCTTGGCGATGTCCGCACCCGCCGGGTCGACCTGGCTCTTGGTCGGGACGACCGGACCGGCGCCGAGCGACGCGACGTACGCCGCGAGCTGGTCGATCTCGGCCTGGCTGTAGATGACCTTCTTCTTGGGCACCTGGGCGCCCGGCTGCTGCGCGGGCATCCGGCCGGTGCCGACCTGGAAGTCCACGGCGGCGGAGCCCACGCCGACAAGCTGGGGCCCGTCGGTGGTCCCCTGACCGCCGGTCCCGTGGCAGCTGGCGCAACCGACGGAGTACAGCTTCTTGCCCTCTTCGATGGCGAGGGACTGGGCGGTGTCGTCGGCCTGTGCCTTGCTCGCGGGCGCAAACGCGGCGTACAGCCCCCCGGTGGCCGCCAGCGCGAGGAGTAGTACGACGACCGCCGCCAACGGATGGCGTCGTCGTGCGGAGAGCTTTTTCACGGATTACCCCGGTGTCAGGATCTTCTGCGTCGATGCTGGATGTGGTTCGGGCTCGGGCCCGGTTACTTGATCATGTAGATCGTGGCGAAGAGGCCGATCCACACGACATCGACGAAGTGCCAGTAATAGGACACGACGATGGCAGCGGTCGCCTGGTCATGGGTGAACCTCTTGGCCGCGTACGTCCTGCCCAGGACGAACAGGAAGGCGATGAGACCGCCTGTCACATGCAGACCGTGGAAGCCGGTGGTCAGGTAGAACACCGAGCCGTACGGGTCGGAGGACAGCGAGAGGCCGTCCTTCTTCACCAGCTCCGTGTACTCGAAGATCTGGCCTCCGATGAAGATCGAACCCATCACGAAAGTGATCACGAACCAGGCACGGAGCTTCTTCACATCGCCCCGCTCCGCGGCGAAGACGCCGAGCTGGCAGGTGAGTGAGGAGAGAACCAGGATCGTGGTGTTCGTCGCCGCGAACGGGAAGTTCAGGGCGGACGCCATTTCCTCCCAGTGCTCTGGTCCGGTCACCGATCGCAGGGTGAAGTACATCGCGAAGAGGGCCGCGAAGAACATCAGCTCGGAGCTCAACCAGATGATGGTTCCGACGCTGGTGAGGTTCGGTCGATTGACCGACGGGTGCGCGTGCCCGGTATCTACTGTCGTTGCTGTCGCCACGCCGACATTATGTCGGTCGCTTATCCCGCCCTCACTCCGGGGGGTGCCGTTCGGTGTGTCAGGGGTGTGTGTCCTGCCCGAACGGCCCAGGGAAGCCGGGTACGAACCGGTGCTGACACGCTGTCGGTCGGAGTACGATCCGCGCATCGGAGGGTGCCCGTACGGCGGGTGCCCCGAGTGCCCCGAAGACACGGATGTCACGGAGGAACCATGCAGCCGACCGCCACGGTCCTGGTCTACAGCGACAACGCGCACACCCGTGAGCAGGTGAGGCTGGCAGCAGGGCGCAGGCCCGCCGCGGACGTGCCGCAGGTGCAGTTCCTGGAGTGCGCCACCCTGCCGGCCGTCCTGGAGGCCCTGGACCGCGGGGGTGTGGACGTCTGCGTGCTGGACGGCGAGACCGCCCCGGCGGGCGGCATGGGCGTCTGCCGGCAGATCAAGGACGAGATCTTCCGCTGCCCGCCGGTCCTGGTGCTCATCGGGCGCCCGCAGGACGCCTGGCTGGCCACCTGGAGCCGTGCGGACGCCGCTGTGACGCTGCCGGTGGAGCCGGTGGAGTTCGCCGACTCCCTGGCCTCCCTGCTGCGTTCCCGGCTCTCCGTGGGGGCCTGAGCCCCCTCCGCATGCGGTGCGGCGCGCCCCCGGTCGTCAGACGCGGGGGCGCAGCCGTGCCGCCCGGACCTTGTCGACCCTCGGCGCCGTGGTGTCGTTGTGCAGGGCGCTGCCCTGCTGCCACTTGGCCCAGGACAGGTTCCAGTCGCCGTAGCCGTTGTCGAAGGGCGTCATGGTCTCGCCGTCGCTGCCGACGACGCTGACGATGTCGCCCTTGCGCACGGTGTTGTAGAACCACTCGGCCTCGCCGGTGCTCATGCCCGTGCAGCCGTGGCTCACGTTGGCGTAGCCCTGCGAGCCGGTGGACCAGGGCGCCGCGTGCACGTATTCGCCGCTCCAGGTCACCCGCGTGGCGTAGTAGACGTCGAGGTCGTACGAGTCCGGTGAGCCGGCCGCGATGCCGATGGACTCCCCGCGCATACGTACGAGGTACTCCTTCTCCAGTACGACCTTGACGCCGTTGCGCGTGTCGAAGCCCGGTTTGCCGGTGGTGACTGGAATGGTGTTGATCACTTCCCCGTTGCGGAGCACGGTCATGACGTGCTCGGCGGCGTCGGTGACGGCTTCGATGCGGTCGCCGGTGGTGATCTTCAGCGGCTTCGCGGGCGCCCCGTAGAGCGCGTTGGTCACCTTGATGCCGGTGAGGTTGCTGCTGACCTCGATGCCGGCATTCGTCGGCCAGTACTCCTTGGGCCGGTAGTGCAGCGTCTTGTCGTCGACCCAGTACCAGGACCCGGTGACCGCGGGCGTGGAGCGCACCTTGAGGCCGCGCTCGACGGTGGCGCGGGATGCGTTGTCGGTGACCGGGGCGCTGAGCGTGGCCGTGAGCGGCTGCCCGACGCCGTAGGTGCCCGCCTGCGGGCCGAAGGTGACCTTGAGGAACTTGGTGGCGCGCGCCGTGTCGAACGACATCGTGCGGGTGCCCGGGGCCCCGTCGTCGTCCTCCATGCGGACTTTGACGGTGTAACGGGTGCCTGCGGCCAGCGGGGCCGTCGAGTGCCAGCGGAGCCCGTCCGCGTCGAGTTCGCCCGCCAGATGGCGTCCTGCGGCGTCCACGGCCGTGACGTCGGTGATCCGTCCGTCGTCGGCGTCGACCCGGACCTCCAGCGGTTTGTCGGGGTCGACCTTCTTGCCGCCGTCCGGCGTGTTGAAGGAGATCTCGCCGGCCGCGTCGAACGGCTGGGCCGAGAGGGGGTGACCATCGGAATCCCCGCAGCCCGCCGCCCCGGCGACCAGAGTCGCGGCCAGCAGAGTGCAGCTCACTACGGGACGGATGCGTGGCGTGTGGTTCATGAACTCACGCTAAGAACATTCGTCCGTTTCAGCGCGCGGGACGACTGCAAACGGGGGGCCGACACTTCGCGGTGGAAGTGTCGGCCCCCCGTCAGGTGGAGCGGTGTGCTAGTGGCCTCGCGGCCTTACTGAGTGCGGTTCTCACCGTGGTAGTACTCGAACACCCAGCCGAAGATGCTGATCAGGATGATCGGCATCGAGAAGTACATCAGCCACCAGCCGACGGCGATGCTGAGAAAGGCGAACGCGCCGCCGATCGCCAGCGCGAGCGGCTGCCAGCTGTGCGGGGAGAAGAACCCCACCTCGCCGGCCTCGTCGGCCACGTCGGCTTCCTTGTTGTCCTGCGCCATGGCGTCGACCCGCCGGGCCGTGAAGGCCAGGTAGAAGCCGACCATGATGCTCAGGCCGAACGCGAGGAACAGGGCGGTGGTACCGACCGGCTCCTTCGACCAGACCCCGTACGTGATGGCCATGACCAGCATGAACACCGAGAGGCCGAGGAACATCTTGCCCTGGATCTTCACTTGCCCGCCTCCTTGCCGCCGGCGAGGGCCTTGTCGTCATCGGCGGCGTGGTCGAGCTGCTCCAGCGCGGTGATCTCCGGGTGGTGCAGGTCGAACGCCGGGGATTCCGAACGGATGCGGGGCAGCGTGAGGAAGTTGTGCCGGGGCGGCGGGCAGGAGGTCGCCCACTCCAGCGAACGGCCGTAGCCCCACGGGTCGTCGACCTCGACCTTCTTGCCGTACTTCGCGGTCTTCCAGATGTTGTAGAAGAACGGCAGGATCGACAGGCCGAGCAGGAACGAGGAGATCGTCGAGATCGTGTTCAGCGCGGTGAAGCCGTCCGCGGCCAGGTAGTCCGCGTACCGGCGCGGCATGCCCTCGGCGCCCAGCCAGTGCTGGACCAGGAACGTGCCGTGGAAGCCGATGAACAGCGTCCAGAAGGTGATCTTGCCGAGCCGCTCGTCCAGCATCTTGCCGGTGAACTTCGGCCACCAGAAGTGGAAGCCGGAGAACATCGCGAACACCACGGTGCCGAAGACCACGTAGTGGAAGTGCGCCACCACGAAGTACGAGTCGGAGACGTGGAAGTCCATCGGCGGCGAGGCCAGGATGACACCGGTCAGACCACCGAAGGTGAAGGTGATCAGGAAGCCGATCGCCCAGAGCATCGGTGTCTCGAAGGACAACGAGCCCTTCCACATCGTTCCGATCCAGTTGAAGAACTTCACCCCGGTGGGTACCGCGATGAGGAACGTCATGAAGGAGAAGAACGGTAGGAGCACACCGCCGGTGACATACATGTGGTGGGCCCACACGGTCACCGAGAGGCCGGCGATGGAAATCGTCGCGGCCACCAGGCCGATGTATCCGAACATCGGCTTGCGGCTGAATACCGGGATGACTTCGGAAATGATTCCGAAGAACGGCAGGGCGATGATGTACACCTCTGGATGGCCGAAGAACCAGAAGAGGTGTTGCCACAGCAGCGCGCCGCCATTGGCCGCGTCGAAGATATGGGCACCGAACTTGCGGTCCGCCTCCAGGGCGAACAGCGCGGCCGCCAGGACCGGGAAGGCCAGCAGGACCAGCACACCGGTCAGCAGGACGTTCCAGGTGAAGATCGGCATGCGGAACATCGTCATGCCGGGCGCGCGCATGCAGATGATCGTGGTGATGAAGTTGACCGAACCGAGGATCGTACCGAACCCGGAGAAGGTCAGACCCATGATCCACATGTCGGCGCCGACACCCGGCGAGCGGACGGCGTCCGAGAGCGGGGCGTAGGCGAACCAGCCGAAGTCGGCCGCACCCTGGGGGGTGAGGAACCCGGCCACCGCGATGAGCGAGCCGAAGAGGTACAGCCAGTACGCGAACATGTTCAGCCGCGGGAACGCCACGTCGGGCGCGCCGATCTGCAGCGGCATGATCCAGTTCGCGAACCCGGCGAACAGCGGCGTCGCGAACATCAGCAGCATGATCGTGCCGTGCATCGTGAACGCCTGGTTGAACTGCTCGTTCGACATGATCTGCGTGCCCGGACGGGCCAGCTCGGCGCGCATGAAGAGCGCCATCAGACCGCCGATGCAGAAGAACGCGAACGAGGTGACCAGGTACATCGTGCCGATCGTCTTGTGGTCAGTGGTGGTCAGCCACTTGATGACGACGTTTCCCGGCTGCTTGCGCCGGACCGGCAGTTCGTCCTCGTACGAGTCGTCTGCTGGCGCGGCACCCTGGGGTTCGTTGAGGATGCTCACAGTTTGTTCGTCTCCGCATTCCTGGCCGGGTCAGTCTGCTCGATGCCGGCCGGCACGTAGCCCGTCTGACCCTTCTCCGCCAGCTCCTTGAGGTGCGCCTGGTAGCGCTCCGGGGAGACGACCTTGACGTTGAAGAGCATCCGGGAGTGGTCGACGCCGCAGAGCTCGGCGCACTTGCCCAGGAAGGTGCCCTCCTGGGTGGCGGTCACCTCGAAGGCGTTGGTGTGGCCCGGAATGACGTCCTGCTTCATGAGGAACGGCACCACCCAGAAGGAGTGGATGACGTCACGCGAAGTCAGGATGAAACGGACCTTCTCCCCCTTGGGCAGCCACAGGGTCGGGCCGGGGTTGCCCGTCTGGGGGTTCCGGTCTCCCGGGATACCGGCGTCGTACACGCCGTCGGCACCCTTGGGGAAGGCCTTCTGGAACCGGTCCGGAATGGCATCGAGTTCCTTGGGGATCTCGTTGCCCGTGGTGGCGGAGCCGTCCACGTCCTCGATGTAGTTGAAGGCCCAGCTCCACTGGTAGCCGACCACGTTGATGGTGTGGGCCGGCTTGTCGGAGAGCGAGAGGAGCTTCGTCTCGTCCCGTGCGGTGAAGTAGAACAACACCGAGACGATGATCAGGGGGACCACGGTGTACAGCGCCTCGATGGGCATGTTGTACCGGGTCTGCGGAGGTACCTCCACCTTGGTGCGGCTGCGCCGGTGGAAGATGACGCTCCACAGGATCAGACCCCAGACAAGCACGCCCGTGGCGAGCGCTGCCGCCCACGAGCCCTGCCAGAGGGAAAGAATCCGTGGGGCCTCTTCCGTTACCGGCGTAGGCATTCCAAGGCGGGGGAAGTCCTTGTACGTGCAACCGGTGGCGGTCGCCAGGATCAGGCCCGCAGTCAGCACCTGCGGCAGCTTCCGCCGCATCGGGCGCCGCGACGAGCGGTCGGAGCCGTTGGGACTCACGTAGCGCCTTCCCGAGAGTCTCGCCCGCACGGTCGGCGCGGCCGTGTCGCTGGTCGGTCGCCGGCCCTGTACGGGCAGGGGTTTGGATGTTTATGCGGACCAAACCCTACTGGACGCCATTTGGGGTCGCGCGGGGAGGGTGCCCAACGCGCCGCCCGACTCCCCGAAGGGGTGGAATATGCGCCTCCGACCGCCATCTGACGCCCCCTCTCCCGCCCCCGGCCCGGCCGGTCGTGGCCGGGGGCGGGCTAGCGTGGCCGGATGCCCTACTTCGACGCGGCGTCCGCCGCCCCCCTGCATCCCGTCGCCCGCCAGGCCCTGCTTGCCGCGCTGGACGAGGGCTGGGCCGATCCGGCCCGGCTGTACCGCGAGGGGCGGCGAGCCCGGCTGCTGCTGGACGCCGCGCGGGAGGCGGCCGCGGAGGGCGTCGGCTGCCGTCCGGACGAGCTGACGTTCACTCCTTCGGGCACCCGCGCGGTGCACGCCGGAATTTCCGGGGCGCTCGCGGGACGTCGGCGTGTCGGCCGCCATCTGGTGGTGTCGGCGGTCGAACACTCGTCGGTGCTCCACTCCGCTGCGGACCACGAGGACCGGGGCGGCACGGTGAGCCGGGTGCCGGTGGAGCGGACCGGGGCGGTGGACGCGGGGACGTACGGGCAGGCGCTGCGCGAGGACACCGCGCTGGCCTGTCTGCAGTCGGCCAGCCACGAGGTCGGCACCGAGCAGCCGGTGGCCGACGTGGCCGCGCTCTGCCGGTCGGCCGGGGTGCCGCTCCTTGTGGACGCCGCCCAGTCGCTGGCCTGGGGGCCGGTGCCGGAGGGCTGGTCGCTGCTGGCGGGCAGCGCGCACAAGTGGGGCGGGCCGGCCGGGGTCGGGCTGCTCGCGGTGCGCAAGGGTGTCCGGTTCGCGCCCCGGGGGCCGTCCGACGAGCGGGAGTCGGGGCGGGCGCCGGGCTTCGAGAACCTGCCGGCGATCGTCGCGGCGGCCGCGTCGCTGCGGGCGGTGCGGGCGGAGGCGGCCGCCGAGTCGGTGCGGCTGCGGGCGCTGGTGGACCGGCTGCGGACCCGGGTGCCCGAACTGGTGCCCGATGTGGAGGTGGTCGGCGACCCGGTGCGGCGGCTGCCGCATCTGCTCACCTTCTCCTGTCTCTATGTCGATGGGGAGACATTGCTCCAGGAGCTGGACCGGGCCGGTTTCTCCGTGTCGTCCGGTTCGTCCTGCACCAGCAGCACGCTGACGCCGAGCCATGTGCTCAAGGCGATGGGGGTGCTGTCGGAGGGCAACGTGCGGGTCTCGCTGCCGGTGGGCACCGCGGAGGAGGACGTCGACCGCTTCCTGGCCGTGCTGCCGGGCCTGGTCGCCGGGGTGCGCGAGAAGCTGGCGGCGCCCGCGGCGGCCCCCTCCCCCGCGCCGGTCTCCGTGCCGGCCCCCGCCCCGGCCGACTCGCTGGTGCTCGACACACTGGGCAAGCGGTGCCCCGTTCCGGTGATCGAACTCGCAAAGGTGATCGGAGGGGTACCCGTGGGCGCCACGGTGACCGTGCTCTCCGACGACGAGGCGGCCCGGCTCGACATCCCCGCCTGGTGCGCGATGCGGGAGCAGGAGTACGTGGGCGAGGAGCCGGCGGACCGGGGCGCGGCCCATGTGGTCCGCCGGCTCTCCTGAGACGGTGCGCCGGGCCCGGTGCGTCAGGCCAGGTGCGTACGGACCTCGGCGGCGGCCTCGTGGCCGTACGCCTTGGTGAAGCGGTCCATGAAGTGGGCGCGGTGCAGGGTGTACTCCTGGGTGCCGACCGTCTCGATCACGAGCGTGGCGAGCATGCAGCCCACCTGGGCGGCCCGCTCCAGGCCGACGCCCCAGGCGAGGCCGGAGAGGAAACCGGCGCGGAAGGCGTCGCCGACGCCGGTGGGGTCGGCCTTGACGTTCTCCTCGGGGCAGCCGACCTCGATGGGCTCCTCGCCGACCCGCTCGATGCGCACGCCCTGTGCGCCGAGCGTGGTGACCCGGTGGCCGACCCTGGCCAGGATCTCCTCGTCGGTCCAGCCGGTCTTGGACTCGATGAGCCCCTTCTCGTACTCGTTGGAGAAGAGGTACGTGGCGCCTTCGAGGAGGATGCGGATCTCGTCGCCGTCCATGCGGGCGATCTGCTGCGAGAAGTCCGCGGCGAACGGGATGCCGCGGGTGCGGCACTCCTCGGTGTGCCGGAGCATGCCCTCGGGGTCGTCGGCGCCGATGGAGACGAGGTCGAGGCCGCCCACCCGGTCGGCGACGGCCTTCAGCTCGATGAGCCGGGCCTCGCTCATGGCGCCGGTGTAGAAGGAGCCGATCTGGTTGTGGTCGGCGTCGGTGGTGCAGACGAAGCGGGCGGTGTGCAGGACCTCGGAGATCCGCACCGAGCCGGTGTCCACGCCGTGCCGGTCGAGCCAGGCGCGGTACTCGTCGAAGTCCGAGCCGGCCGCGCCGACCAGGATCGGCCGGGCGCCGAGCAGGCCCATGCCGAAGCAGATGTTGGCGGCGACCCCTCCCCGGCGCACGTCCAGGTTGTCGACCAGGAAGGAGAGGGAGACCGTGTGCAGCTGGTCCGCGACCAGCTGGTCGGCGAAGCGGCCGGGGAAGGTCATGAGGTGGTCGGTGGCGATGGAGCCGGTGACTGCGATACGCACGGAGACTGCTCCTGCGGGGGTCGGGGGGAACGGGTGTCCGCGTCCCTCGGGTGGAGTGACACCTCACGCTACCCGCTCGCCCGCACCCCGAAGCGGAAAAACTACCCGATAGTAGGGCTTTCTTCCCCGGCGTCGCGGTGCTTACGGTGCGATCATGTCGAACCACATCGCCCCGCACGAGTCCGAGTCGGGTCTGGCCGAGCTGCGCGGAGACTGCGCGCGGATGGCTCCGCACTGGGCGGCACCCGCCCGGACCGTCCCCGCCCGCGTGGCACCCGCCCTGATCAACGGGGTGACCGTACCGCCCGCCTCGGCCCGGATGATCGACGCGACGGCCGAATACGGGATCTGACGGGAACCGCGCGCCCCACCGCTCCGTCCCAGCCATGTCCGCCCCGCGCGGCGGACCGTGTGCCGGCCCCGGCATACGACGGCGATGCAGGCGAAGGAGCGATCCGGTGAGCACCGAGCGACCCGACAACGACGTGACCACCACCCGGCGGCGTTCCCCGCTGGTCGCGGCCTCGGTGGCGGCCGCCGTCCTGCTGGCCGGTGGCGGCGGCGCGTACTGGGCCGCGACCGCGGCGGACGGCGGCGACGGCGGCCCGAGGACGACCTCGGCGGCCAGTGATCCGGCCGCTCCCCCGCCGCTGCGGCTGGACGGCGTGTACATGCCGCTCGGCGAACCCTCCGGGCCGCCGCGGGGCATCGCTCCCGGCGAGCCCGATCCGAGCGGTGGCCGGGTGGTCTACCGGGCGACCGGGAAGCTGCCGGACGGCCCGGACGAGGCCGCCGTCCGGCGCGCCGGGGGCACGGTCACGGCCGCCGACGTGGCCCGGCTCGCGAAGGCGCTCGGTCTGCCGGGCACCCCGCAGTCGGAGGCCACGTACTGGAAGGTGGGCTCGGACGGGGACGGCTCGGGTCCGCTGCTGCGGGTGAACAAGCAGGCGCCCGGCACCTGGACCTTCACCCGGTTCGGCAGCGGGGGCACGGACAACTGCAAGAAGGGGCCCGTCTGCTCGGGCGGCGGGGTCGCGCCGGGCGGTTCGGGGCAGCCGGTGGACGAGAGGACCGCGAAGGCCGCCGCCGCTCCGGTGCTCCAGGCGGCGGGCCAGTCCGGCGCGGCGCTCGACGCCGGTCAGCTGATGGGCTCCGCGCGGGTGGTGAACGCCGATCCGGTGGTGGACGGGCTGCCGACGTACGGCTGGACGACCGGTGTCCAGGTCGGCCCGGACGGCACGGTGGTCGGTGGTTCGGGGCGGCTGAAGGCGCCGGAGAAGGGGGACACCTATCCGGTGATCGGCGCGCAGGAGGCGCTGGACCGGCTGAACGCCGCGCAGGCCCCCGCCGGGGGGATCGGCGGTTGTGCCTCGCCGGCCCCGCTGGAGAACGGAACGGATTCCTCCGGGGCCCGGTGCGGGGTGACGAGCGGTGAGCCGCGTCCGGCGACGACGGTGCCGGTGGAGAAGGCGGTCTTCGGGCTGGCCGCGCACACGACGGGCGGTGAGCAGGTGCTCGTGCCGTCCTGGATCTTCTCGGTGAAGCCGGCCGGCGGCGCGGGCGACACGGTGACGCAGGTGGCGGTGGACCCGGAGTACCTGGCGCGGGAGCCGTCGCCGGGCACCTCGCCGGACGGTGACGCCACGGCGAAGGCGCGCGCGGTCCGCTCGTACAGCGCGGACGGGCGGTCCCTGGCGGTGACGTTCTGGGGCGGCGCGTGCGCCACGTACACGGTGGACGCGGACGAGAACGGCGGCGAGGTCCGGGTGACGGTGCGGGAGAAGAAGGACCCCGGCAAGGTCTGTGTGCTGGTCGCGAAGGAGCAGACCCGTACGGTGACGCTGGAGCGGCCGCTGGACGGGCGGAAGGTGATCGACGCGGAGTCGGGCTCCGTGGTGCCGCGCGCCTGAGCCTCCGGCGCGTACGGCGGCGCGGCGCGACGCACGCGTACGGCCGCACGGCATGGCGAAGCGGCGGTGGCCCCGGGACCGGAGTCCCGGGGCCACCGCCGCTTCGGCTGCGGGTCAGCTGAAGGAGTCGCCGCAGGCGCAGGAACCCGTGGCGTTCGGGTTGTCGATGGTGAAGCCCTGCTTCTCGATGGTGTCGACGAAGTCCACCGAGGCGCCGCCCAGGTACGGGGCGCTCATGCGGTCGGTGACGACCTTGACGCCGTCGAAGTCCTTGACGACGTCGCCGTCGAGGGAGCGCTCGTCGAAGAAGAGCTGGTAGCGCAGGCCCGAGCAGCCGCCGGGCTGAACGGCGACGCGAAGCGCCAGGTCGTCACGGCCTTCCTGCTCCAGCAGGGCCTTGACCTTGGCTGCGGCGGCGTCGGACAGGAGGATGCCGTCGCTCACGGTGGTGGTCTCGTCCGATACGGACATCTGCTTCTCTCCCGGTTTGTACGGAGACTGCTTGCCGACGTTGCAACCGTCGGGGCCGCGGATTCATTCCGGGCCGAGCGCTTGCCTGTTCCCTTCATGCTCGCACACCCGTCCTGCGGGCGGACGCGTCACATTGACGCTTTCGGCATCGTCAAAGTGACGTGAAGCGGCTATGATAGATAGCGTCAATTAGACGAAAAGGCTTTCTCCACAGAGAAGTCCGCAGAAGAAAGGGTGCGTGACGTGACCACGGCCCACCCCGTCCAGGATCTCGATGTCCAGCCGACACCCCTGGCCCTGCTCCTGCTCGGCCGCGACGCCGACCCGCGGAGCGAGCGCGGTGTCGAGTGCCCCGGCGACCTGCCATCCCCGTCCGACCCGGACCTGGTGGAGCGGGCCCGCGCGGCCAAGGAGAAGCTGGGCGAGAAGGTCTTCGTCCTCGGGCACCACTACCAGCGCGACGAGGTCATCCAGTTCGCCGATGTGACCGGTGACTCCTTCAAGCTCGCGCGCGACGCCGCGGCCCGCCCGGAGGCGGAGTACATCGTCTTCTGCGGTGTGCACTTCATGGCCGAGTCGGCGGACATCCTGACCAACGACGCCCAGCAGGTCGTGCTGCCCGACCTCGCGGCCGGCTGCTCGATGGCCGACATGGCCACCGCCGAGCAGGTCGCCGAGTGCTGGGACGTGCTGACCGACGCGGGCGTCGCCGAGCAGGTCGTGCCCGTCTCGTACATGAACTCCTCGGCCGACATCAAGGCGTTCACCGGCCGGCACGGCGGCACGATCTGCACGTCGTCCAACGCGAAGCGCGCCCTGGAGTGGGCCTTCGAGCAGGGAGACAAGGTCCTCTTCCTGCCCGACCAGCACCTGGGCCGCAACACCGCCGTCCGCGACATGGGCATGTCCCTGGAGGACTGCGTCCTCTACAACCCGCACAAGCCGAACGGCGGGCTGACCGCCGAGGAGCTGCGGAACGCGAAGATGATCCTGTGGCGCGGCCACTGCTCGGTGCACGGCCGCTTCTCGGTCGACTCCGTCAACGACGTGCGCGAGCGCATACCCGGCGTCAACGTCCTGGTGCACCCGGAGTGCAAGCACGAGGTCGTGGCCGCCGCGGACTACGTCGGCTCGACGGAGTACATCATCAAGGCCCTGGAGGCGGCTCCGGCCGGCTCCAAGTGGGCGATCGGCACCGAGCTGAACCTCGTACGCCGCCTGGCGAACCGTTTCGCTCCCGAGGGCAAGGAGATCGTCTTCCTCGACAAGACGGTCTGCTTCTGCTCCACGATGAACCGCATCGACCTGCCCCACCTGGTGTGGACCCTGGAGTCCCTCGCCGAGGGCAAGGCGGTCAACCGGATCGTGGTGGACCCGGAGACGGAGAAGTACGCGAAGCTGGCGCTGGAGCGGATGCTGGCGCTGCCGTAGCGGCGGCCCGCGCGCGCCGGCCGGCCGTGCTGCGGCCCGTCCGCCCGTCCGCCCGTCCGCCGTATGACGAAGGGGCTCCGACACCGTGTGTGTCGGAGCCCCTTCGCGGGTGTCAGGCCTTCGCCGGCTCGGGTTCGCCGGTCGTGGCGTCCTGCTCGGCGGCCGGAGCCGGGAGACCGGCCTTCGCGGCGCGCTTGGCCTCCCTCTTCTTCCGGCGGCGCTCCTTGCGGAGTTCCACGATGGTGTAGAGCGTCGGCACCAGAAGGAGCGTCAGCAGGGTCGAGGTGATCAGACCGCCGATGACGACGACGGCCAGCGGCTGCGAGATGAAGCCGCCCTCGCCGGTGACGCCGAGCGCCATCGGGAGCAGGGCGAAGATCGTCGCCAGGGCCGTCATCAGGATCGGGCGCAGCCGGTGGCGGCCGCCCTCGACGACCGCTTCGACCACGCCCAGGCCCTGGGCCCGGTACTGGTTGATGAGGTCGATCAGCACGATCGCGTTGGTCACCACGATGCCGATGAGCATCAGCATGCCGATCATCGCCGCGACGCCCATCGGGGTGCCGGTGACGAGGAGCAGTCCGATCGCGCCGGTGGCGGCGAACGGGATGGAGACCAGCAGGATCAGCGGCTGGATCAGCGACCGGAAGGTGGCGACCAGCAGCATGAAGACGATCGCGATGGCGGCCAGCATGGCCAGGCTGAGCTTGATGAGCGCGTCCTGCTGGTCCTCGGAGACCCCGCCGATGGTGGCGGTGGCGCCGTCCGGGAGGTCCAGGGCCTCGATCTTCTCGCGCAGCTCGTTGCTGACGTCACCGGTGTTGTCGCCGGTGGGCCGGGCGGTGACCGTGGCGGCACGCTGCCCGTCGATCCGGGTGGTGGAGACCGGCCCGGGGACCAGCTTCACATCGGCGATGGTGCCCAGCTCGACGCCGCCGCCCAGCGGAAGGTTCCTCAGCTCCGCCATGGTGGTGGCCGGGTGGGCGGACGTGACGACGACATCGCGCTCGGTGTCGTCCATGATCGCCTTGCCGGCCGGGGTGCCCTTCACCGCGGCGGCGACGGCCGCGCCGAGCGTGGCCTGGGTGTAACCGGCGTCCGCCGCCTTGGCGTTGGCCGTGACCGCGATGCGCTTGACGCTCTCCGCCAGGTCGCTCTCGACGTCCGTGGCCTCCTTGAGCTTGGTCATCTCCACCCGTACGGCTTCGGTCGCCTTCTTCAGCGTGTCCGCGTCGGCGGCCTTGACGACGACGCTCAGGTTCTGGCTGCCGAAGCCGTCGCCCGCGCTGATGGTGGTGTCACCGACGCCGTCGAGGCCGGCGAGGCCGTCCTCGATGCGGTCCTGGGCGTCCTCGAAGTCGGCGGCGTCCTTGAGGGTGACCTGATAGGTGGCCTGGTTGGCTCCCGTGCCGCCGCCGAAGGCGGCCATGAAGCCGGAGGAGCCCACGGTGACCTGGTAGTCCTTGACGCCCTTGTCGTCGGCGAGGAGCTTCTCGACCTTCTTGGCGGCGTCGTCGGCGGCCGACAGGCTGGTGCCCGGCGCCAGTTCCTGCTTGATGGACAGGGTGTCCTGCTCGCCCGGGTCGAAGAAGGTGAACTTCAGCAGCGGGGCCATGCCGAAGGTGCCGATCAGCACGACGGCGGCGATGGCCAGGCTGACGAGACGACGCCGGGTGGCGAACCGCAGCACCGGGAGGTAGATCCGCTGGAGCCGGCTGCGGGCCTCCTTCTCCTCGGCCTCGCGCCGCGCCTTCTCCGGGTCCGTGTCGGTGCCCTTGGGGGCGCGCAGGAACCAGTACGAGAGGACGGGGACGACGGTCAGCGAGACGAGCAGCGAGGCCAGCAGGGCCGCCGTGACGGTCAGCGAGAACGGGCCGAAGAGCTGTCCGACCATGCCGCCGACGAGACCGATCGGCAGGAAGACGGCGACCGTGGTGAGGGTGGAGGAGGTGACCGCGCCGGCCACCTCCTTGACCGCGGTGATGATCGCCGACTGGCGCTCCTCGCCGTAGCCGAGGTGGCGCTTGATGTTCTCCAGGACGACGATCGAGTCGTCCACGACCCGGCCGATCGCGATGGTGAGCGCGCCCAGGGTGAGCATGTTCAGCGACAGGTCGCGGGTCCACAGCACGATGAGCGCGAGGACCACGGACAGCGGGATGGAGACCGCGGTGACCAGGGTCGAGCGCAGGGACGCCAGGAAGACCAGGATCACGATGACCGCGAAGGCCAGGCCGAGCGCGCCCTCGGTGGTCAGGCCGGAGATCGCCTTGGAGACGGCCGGGCCCTGGTCGGAGACGACGGTCAGTTCGGCACCGGAGCCGAGGTCCTTGCGCAGGTCCGGCAGCTTGTCCTGGACGGCCTCCGAGATGGCGACGGCACTGCCGTCCTTGTCCATGGTCGCCAGCACGGCGAGGCTCGGGCGGCCGTTGGTGCGGGTGATGGAGTCCGCGGCGGCGGGCTCCTGCTTCACGGTGGCGATGTCGCCGAGGCGGACCGGCTTGCCGGGCTTGCCGTCGGCCGGGTTCTGGCCGGTGACCCGCAGGTCCTGGATCTGCTCCAGCGAGGTGAAGGCGCCGCCGACCTGGACGGTGCGGCTCTTGCCGGACTCGGAGAAGGCGCCGGCGGGGACGGTCGCGCCGCCCGCCTGGAGGGCCTGGGCGAGCGAGACCGCGTTCAGTCCGGCGGCGGCGAGCTTCTTGTCGTCCGGGGTGACGGAGATCTGGAGGTCGCGCACCCCGTCCACGGAGACCTGGCCGACGCCGTCGATGTCCTCCAGGGCGGGGACGACGGTGCGGTCCAGCTGGTCGGCGAGCGCCTGCTGGTCCTTGTCCGAGGTGACGGCGAGGACGACGGTCGGGATGTCGTCCGTCGAGCCGGCGATGACCTGCGGGTCGACGTCCTGCGGCAGCTGGGCGCGGGCCCGGTTCACGGCCTGCTGGATGTCGGCGACGAGCTGCTTGGTGCCCTCGTCGCCGAAGTCGAAGGTGGCCATGATGAGGGCGTTGCCCTCGCTGGCGGTCGAGGTGAGGCCGGTGACCCCGTCGACGGCCTTGATGGAGTTCTCGAGCGGTTCGACGACCTGCTTCTGCACGACATCGGGGGACGCACCCTGGTAGGGCGCCAGCACCGACACCATCGGGAGCTCGATGGTGGGCAGCAACTGCTGTTTGAGCTGCGGGATCGCGATCGCGCCGAAGACGAGGGCGACGATCGAGATCAGCCCGATCAGGGCCCTTTGCGCGAGGCTGAATCTGGACAGCCAGGACATGGGTGGGTCTCTCTTCCGTGGCGTACGCGGCAGGTGGGCGGGTGACTCGGGGGACGGACCCGGCCCACCTATACGATCGCCGATCACCGGGGCGGAAATCCTCGGCCCCAGGGTCGCTTTCCGGGGCCGTGCATACCGCAGGTGGAGTACACCCCGGTTGCACCTTCACTCCACCCGTGGGCGCACCAGGCCCGATTCGTAGGCGATTACCACCAGTTGCGCGCGGTCCCGGGCGCCCAGCTTCGCCATCGCCCGGTTCACATGGGTCTTGACGGTGAGTGGGCTGACGGCCAGTCGCTCCGCGATCTCGTCGTTGGACAGCCCGCCCGCGACCAGGACCAGTACCTCGCGCTCCCGTGTGGTGAGGGCCGCCAGCCGATCCGAGTACTCCGCCGCGCCCGGCCCCTCGCCGGTGCCGCCCTGGGCGAGGAAGGTGGCGATCAGGCCCTTGGTCGCGGCCGGTGAGAGCAGCGCCTCGCCGCCCGCGGCGATCCGGATCGCGTTCAGGAGTTCGTCCGGTTCGGCGCCCTTGCCGAGGAAGCCCGAGGCCCCGGCGCGCAGCGACTGCACCACGTACTCGTCGACCTCGAAGGTGGTGAGCATGACCACGCGGACGTCCGCGAGGTCCGGGTCGGCGCTGATCATGCGGGTGGCGGTCAGGCCGTCGGTGCCGGGCATCCGGATGTCCATCAGCACCACGTCGGGCCGCTCGGCGCGGGCCACCTCCACGGCCTGTGTCCCGTCCGCCGCCTCCCCCACGACCCGCATGTCGGGCTCCGAGTCGACCAGTACCCGGAACGCGCTGCGCAGCAGCGCCTGGTCGTCGGCGAGCAGGACCTTGATGGCCGGTGTCATGCGTTCTCCCCCGTCCGGTCCGGCGCGCCCGGCCGACCGGGCTCCTGCGCGCGGGCCTCGACGGGCAGGATCGCATGGACGCGGAACCCGCCCCCGTAGCGGGGACCGGCGGTGAGGGTGCCGCCCAGCGCGGTGACGCGTTCGCGCATGCCGAGCAGGCCGTGGCCGCCGCCGGGCGCCGGGGGGTCTGCCGCGGAGCCGGGTCCGCGGCCGTTGTCCAGGACCATGACCTCGGCGGTGCTGCCGACCCGTACGACGCTGACCTCGGCCCTGGCGCCCGGACCGGCGTGCTTGCGGACGTTGGTCAGGGCCTCCTGGATCACCCGGTACGCGGCCAGGTCGACGGCGGAGGGCAGCGGCGGGTCGTCGCAGGCCGAGCAGGCCACCTCGACGGGCAGCCCGGCCTGCCGCACGCCCGCCACGAGTTCGCCGAGGACCGCGAGGCCGGGGGCCGGTTCGGTGGGGGCCTCCGGGTCGCCGGACTGGCGCAGCAGGCCCACGGTGGCGCGGAGTTCGTTGAGGGCGGAGCGGCTGGCCTCGCGGACATGGGCGAGGGCCTGTTTGGCCTGGTCGGGGCGCTTGTCCATGACGTGTGCGGCGACTCCGGCCTGCACGTTGACGAGGGCGATGTGGTGGGCGACGACGTCGTGCAGGTCGCGGGCGATGCGCAGGCGTTCCTCGGCGACCCGGCGGCGGGCCTCCTCCTCGCGGGTGCGTTCGGCGCGTTCGGCGCGTTCCCGGATGGCGTCCACGAACGCGCGGCGGGAGCGGACCGCGTCGCCCGCCGCCCCGGCCATCCCGGTCCAGGCGAAGACGCCCAGGTTCTCCTGGCTGTACCAGGGCGGGGAGCCGAAGAGCATGGCGGCGGCGGTGAGCGCGGCCATGGTGAGCAGCCCGACCCGCCAGGTGGTGGGCCGGTCGGTGCGGGCGGCGACGGTGTACAGGGCGATGACCGCGCTCATCACGACGGGGGCGGGCGGGTCGGCGGTGACCAGTTCGACGACGGTCAGCGCGCCGGTGGCGGCGAGTACGGCCAGGGGTTCGCGGCGCCGCCTGATCAGGGCCAGGGCACTCAGCACCATCAGGAACAGGCTGCTGGCGGCGGGGGTGCGGGCGCCGAAGGCGGGCCCGTCGGGGCCGCCCGGATCGACGAACGAGCCGATGATCATGGCCACGAGCACGGCCAGGGCGAGCGCGGCGTCCAGCGCGAGGGGATGGCCGCGCAGCCAGGTGCGGATGCGCAGGACACCGGTTCCGAGGGTGGTCACGTCCAGCTACGTTACGGCGTGTCGCGCGCGGGCAGGTCCGGGTCGGCGGCGGGAGCGGGGCCGGGGACGCCGGTGCCCCGCGTCCGGCGGGCGGGCGCGGGGCACCGGGTGCGGGTGCCGGGAAAGCCTCCGGATGTCAGCCGGGGATCAGGCCGTCGTCGCTGAGCATGGCGCGTACCTCGTCGAGGGTGGCGTCCGGCGACGGCAGGATGAGCTCGGACGGCTCCAGGGAGTCGTCCGGCAGAGGTGTGCCGAGTTCGCGCACGCGGGCCAGGAGTGCGTGGAGCGTGGTGCGGAAGCCCGGTCCGTCACCGCTCTCCATCTCGGCCAGCAGGGCGTCGTCGAGCTTGTCGAGCTCGGCGAGATGACTGTCGGCCAGGACTGCCTGGCCCTCCCCCATGATCCGTACGATCATGTCGCTGCCTTAGTGGTCGGCTCCGTAAGTCCTTCGGGGGTTGATCATGGTGCCGGGGCGGCGGAGGATTCTTCGTGTCGGCCGGCGGGGTGCTGGTCGAGTCTGGCCAGCAGATCGTCCAGGTCGGAGGTGGTGAACTTCCACTGGAACGGCTGTGCCGTGGCGTTGTAGCGGTCTTCGAATTCTCGGAGCCGGTCTGTGACCTGGGTGAGGTCGGTGAAGTCGTTGGGCGAGACGACCTTGCGCTGGACGACGGAGAAGTAGATTTCCACTTGGTTCAGCCAGGAGGCGTGCACCGGGGTGTGGACCAGGACCGCGTTCGGGAACGCGTCCGACAGTCGGTCGGCGGCCTTCTTGCCGCGGTGGGAGGAGCCGTTGTCGACGATCCAGAACACGCGTTTCGCGCTGGCGTAGGGCTCGCGGGTCATGACCTGGGTGACCAGGTTCATGAACGGGGTGATGCCGGTGGTCGGCTCGCAGCGGCCGGACACTTTCGCGGAGTGGACGTCGTAGGCGGCCAGGTAGGCCAGGGCGCCGCCGCGCCGGTAGGTGTGGTTCACGCGCATCGCGCGGGCCCGGCCGGGCGGCAGGGTCGGATGACAGCGGCAGCGGGCCTGGATGGAGGTCTTCTCGTCCGCGCTGATGACGTACTCGTCGTCGCCGAGCGGGACGCCCCGCCAGGTACGGGCATACAGGTCCAGTACACGCTCGGCCTTCGGACGGAAGTCCGGGTCGGTGACGAAGATCCAGGATTGGTACTGCCACGGTTTGATCGCGTCGTCGCCCAGCCAGCGACGGACAGTGGAGGCGGAGATCGAGCTGGCGATGGACCGGGCGACGACTTCGCGGGCAAGCTCCGGGCACGACCAACGCGCCAGCGGCACCCCTGTCTCGGCGGGCAGCCGGCAGGCCAGAGCCTTGACCTGGGCGGCCTGGAGCGCGGTGAACGAGGGGGGCCTGCCCGACCGGTCGAGGTCGCCCAGCCCGGCGAGCCCGTGCTCGGCGAACCGGCCGCGCCAGCGGCGGACCGTGTCCAGATGCAGACCCGTCTCCCGGGCGATGCGCGCGTTGGCGCGTCCGCGCGCCGCGTGCAGCACCACCTGCGCGCGCATCCGCAGCCGGTACTCGGTCTTGTGGCCGTAGGCCATCAGCTTCAGTCGCTCGCGCTCGGCGGCGCGCAGGGTGATCGTGCGGGCGACGGCAACAGGCAATGCAGGCGGGCCAATCCGGAGAAGTGGATCACAACAGGCCGAAGCTTGCCGTATCCGGTCCGTGGCCCCTCGGGCAGGATGGGCGCCATGCCCACGCCCTCGGAACACACCCGCCTCTCGCTGGAAGCCCGCCTCGGCGAGCAGGCCCGCGCCGTCTGGCCCCAGATTGCGCAGTTGCATGTCCGACACCGCGGAGCGTTCGCCTACGTGGAGGCCGAACTGGCCGACGGCGAACGGGTCAAGCTGATGCGACTGCGCTACACCGGCACCGTCAGCAAGAGGTGGGGCTTCGCCCCCTACTACGCCAGTGGCGACCGCTACGAAGACTCCCTGCTGCCCACCGGCAGCCCCACCGGCACCCCCGCGGAGGCGCTCGACTGCGCCTGCGAGCTCCACATCGCTGCAGTCGACATCTGACCCACTACCAGGCACAACGCCGGATCCGAAGTCAACCCCCGAAGGACTTACGGAGCCGACCACTTAGTTCTTGTCGAATTTGTGGGACTGGTTGTTCTGCTGCCGGGCGTCCTGGGGGCCGCCCTCGATCGCCTGCTGCGAGGAGGAGCCGCCGGCCAGTTCGGCCTTCATGCGCTGGAGTTCCAGCTCCACATCCGTACCACCGGAGATCCGGTCCAGCTCGGCGGCGATGTCGTCCTTCGCCGTGCCGGTCGGGTCGTCGAGGGCGCCGGAGGCGAGCAGCTCGTCGATCGCGCCGGCGCGGGCCTGCATCTGCTGCGTCTTGTCCTCGGCCCGCTGGATGGCCAGGCCGACGTCGCCCATCTCCTCGGAGATGCCGGAGAACGCCTCGCCGATCCGGGTCTGTGCCTGGGCCGCGGTGTAGGTGGCCTTGATGGTCTCCTTCTTGGTGCGGAAGGCGTCCACCTTGGCCTGGAGCCGCTGGGCCGCGAGGGTGAGCTTCTCCTCCTCGCCCTGCAGCGTGGTGTGCTGCGTCTCCAGGTCGGTGACCTGCTGCTGGAGGGCGGCGCGGCGGGACAGCGCCTCGCGCGCCAGGTCCTCGCGGCCCAGCGCGAGGGCCTTGCGGCCCTGGTCCTCCAGCTTGGTGGACTGGCCCTGCAGCTGGTTCAGCTGCAGTTCGAGCCGCTTGCGCGAGGTCGCCACGTCGGCGACGCCGCGGCGCACCTTCTGCAGCAACTCCAGCTGCTTCTGGTACGAGTAATCGAGGGTCTCGCGCGGATCTTCGGCCCGGTCAAGGGCCTTGTTTGCTTTCGCGCGGAAGATCATCCCCATACGCTTCATGACACCGCTCATGGGCTTCGCGCGCCCCCTTCTGGCTCAACTGGGCTCCGGCACTCCAACAGAACCCACAGTACGGGCCCTGTCTCTATTACCGCACTGTTCGGGTGCGGATGGGCTCCTCCCCAAGGACGACTGTGTCCCCGGACCGATCAGGCCCAAGGAGTAGGTGACGCCCGTATCACCCGTCCATACACGGACAAGGACGCGGGCCGTTGCCGGATCGTTCCCGGCCGGCCTGCGGGTACCGGCCGCCGACCCCGTACCCTTGGGCCTTGTGTTCCGTAGCCGCTCCAAGGAAGAGAAGGCCCCCACCGACAAGGTGACGGCGGACCTCTCCAAGACGCCCCGCGACCCCGAGGCCCCCAAGGGTCGCCCCACCCCCAAGCGCAGCGAGGCCCAGTCGCAGCGCCGCCGCGCCTCCAGTGGCGCGCCGCTTGACCGCAAGGCGGCCATGCGGCGCCAGCGCGAAGCGCGGCGCGCGGACCTGGCCAAGCAGCGGGAGGCGCTCGCCAACGGTGACGAGCGCTATCTGCCGGCGCGCGACAAGGGGCCGGTGCGCCGCTTCGTCCGCGACTACGTGGACTCGCGCTTCTGCATCGCGGAGTACTTCCTGCCGCTCGCCGTGATCATTCTGATCCTGAGCGTGATCCAGGTGCGGGGCATCCAGAACATCTCGCTGCTGCTCTGGCTGATCGTGATCGTGCTGATCGTGATCGACTCCGTCGGGCTGGGCTTCCGCATGCGCGCGCAGCTGCGGACCCGGTTCCCGGACACCCCGAAGCGCGGCGCGGTGGCCTACGGGCTGATGCGTACGCTCCAGATGCGTCGGCTCCGGCTGCCGAAGCCGCAGGTCAAGCGCGGAGAGCGGCCCTGAGTACGGAGCCGTCCGGCCCGGTCGGCGATGGTTTCGCCGACCGGCCGACCGCTGCCGTCGCGGGCTTCACCGGGGCCTCCGGGGCGTGGACCAAAGGGCTCTCCGGGCTGCGCAACACCGTGCGCCAGGAGCTGGTGGCCCGGCAGCTGGACGAGCAGATCGCGGCGCGCTTCCCGGTGGGGCAGCGGCTGCGCATCCTGGACGTCGGCATGGGCCAGGGCACCCAGGCGCTGCGCCTGGCGCGCGCCGGGCACACGGTGACCGGCCTGGAGTCCGATCCGGAGATGCTGCGGATCGCCCGTGAGGCGCTGGGCGGCGAGCCGGCCGGCATCCGTGAGCGGGTGCGGCTGATCGAGGGCAACGGCCAGGACACCGGGGTCCATTTCCTGCCCGGCAGTTTCGACGTGGTCCTGTGCCACGGCGTACTGATGTACGTCCAGGAGCCGGACGCCATGGTGGCGGGGCTGGCCCGGATGCTGGCGCCGGGCGGGCTGCTGTCCCTGCTGGTACGGAACGCGGACGCACTGGCGATGCGGCCGGGCACGGCCGGGGACTGGGAAGGGGCGCTGGCGGCGTTCGACAGCGACCACTACACCAACCGGCTCGGCCTGTCCGTGCGCGCGGACCGGCTCGACGCGCTGACGGCGACGCTCGCCTCGATCGCGGCGCCGCTGCACGCCTGGTACGGGGTGCGGATCTTCACGGACAACGTGAGCAACGACGTGGAGCTGCCGCCGGCCGCGGAGCTGGAGCGGGTGCTCGCGGCGGAGGACCGGGCCGGCCGGACGGACCCGTACCGCGGGGTGGCGGCGCTGCTGCATCTGTGCGGCGTACGGGGGTAGGGCGCGGCAGGTCGGGCCCGGGGTGACCCCACGGGTGCGCTCAACGGGCCGACCGTCAGGGCAAAAGCAATAATCCGGACATGGATGTCCTTCACTCCCGCCGTCGTGCGCGCCGGCTGATGCTGCCCCTGTCCGCCGGTTTCTGCGCGATCGCGCTGGTGAGCGGCTGTTCCTCCGCGCAGGCCCCCGCTCCGGGGCCGGACGCGACGGCGTCCGGTTCGGCGCAGCCCGGTCCGGCCGCGAAGGCCGCCGGTGATCTCCAGAGCGAGTACCAGACCGCCATCAACGACGTGCTGCCCTCGGTCGTGCAGATCGACGCGTCCGAGAGCCTCGGCTCCGGCGTCGTCTACGACACCAAGGGACATATCGTCACCAACGCGCATGTCGTCGGTGACGAGAAGTCCTTCAAGGTCACGGTGGCCACCGGCGAGAAGGTTCTCAAGGCGACGCTGGTCGCCGCCTATCCGGAGCAGGACCTGGCGGTCATCGCGCTCGACGACGTGCCGGACGGGCTGCGGCCCGCGAAGTTCGGCGACTCGGAGAAGGTCGCCGTGGGGCAGATCGTGCTGGCGATGGGTTCGCCGCTGGGCCTGTCCAGCAGCGTCACCCAGGGCATCGTCTCGGCGCTCGGCCGGACGGTCAGCGAGAGCAGGACGGCCGGCGGCACCGGGGCGACCATCGCGAACATGGTGCAGACCTCGGCGGCGATCAACCCCGGCAACAGCGGGGGCGCCCTGGTCGATCTGAACAGCGAGGTCATCGGCATCCCGACGCTCGCCGCGTCCGATCCGCAGATGGGCGACAGCGCGGCGCCGGGCATCGGCTTCGCCATCCCGGCGTCGATGGTGCGGACGGTCGCGGACCAGATCATCAAGGACGGCAAGGTCACCGACTCGGGCCGGGCGGCGCTCGACATCACCGGCCGCACGGTCGTCAACGACGACTACCGCCCGGCGGGCGTCGCGATCGTCAACGTCCAGAAGGGCGGCGCGGCGGCCGACGCGGGCCTGCGCGCCGGCGACATCATCACCGGGGTCGGCGACGCGAAGATCACCACCATCACCTCGCTCGCCGAGGCCCTGGCCGCCGAGAAGCCGGGCCAGGAGGTGCGCGTGACGTACATGCGCGGGAACGCGAAGAAGACGGCGAAGGTCACGCTCGGCGAGATCTGACGGGTGTGCCGGGCGCCGGACGGCGTCCCGCACGGCGACGGCCGGCCGGCGGGTCCACGGGGACCCGCCGACCGGCCGTCGCATGGCCCGGGGTCAGTCCGCCGAGTCGGCGTGCAGGCTCATCGGGCCGTAGATCTTCGTGGTGTCCTCGAAGAGCGTGACCTGGTCCGCCCCGCCGTCCAGGAGCTGCTTCCAGTACTCGCCGATCCAGGATTCCGCGTCACCCTGGGTCGGGAACTCCTCCGGCTGCAGGGCCGGCTCCGTCTCCGTACCGTCGGACTTCTCGAACCGCCACGTCCACGCCATGTCCGCCTCCTGGGTATGTCGTTCCAGTCGGCAGCCTAGTGCTTCCCACCAGCGGGGGAAGGGCGTCTCGGACGGTTCGCCGCCCCCACGGCGCGCACCCCGCGCGGGGACGCGGCAGGATCGGAGCGTGGAACTGACTCTGCTCGGCACCGGAGCCCCCGACGGGCTGCCGCGGCCCGACTGCCCCTGCGCCGCGTGCGCCCTCGCCCGCGGCTCCGCCGGCCGGGCCGCGACCGCTCTCCTGGTGGACGACGCGCTGCTGCTCGACCTGACGCCCGGCGCGGTGTTCGCCGCCGCCCGCGCGGGCCGCTCGCTCACCGCCGTACGCCAGGTGCTGCTGACCCACCCCCACGACGGGCCCGCCGTCGAACTGCCCGCCGGGCTGCCTCCGGCGGGCCGGGTGCCGGACGGGCGGGAGCTGACGCTGATCAGCGGGCACCGGGTACGGGCGGTGCCGATGGACGCGCCCGGTACGGGGTACGAGGTGATCTCGCCCGAGGGCGCCCGGCTGCTGTACCTGCCGCCGGGCGGCGCGCCGGCCGGGCTCGCGGAGCCGGTGGCGCAGCCGTACGACCTGGTCGCCCTGGACCTCGTCGGACGGCCCGACGCCGTGGCGCGGCTGCGGGCCGCCGGGGCGGTCGGGTCCGCCACCGAGCTGATCGCCGTCCATCTGGGCCACGACGCGCCGCCCGCCCCGGAGCTGGAGCGCCGGCTCGCCGCGGCCGGGGCGCGGGCCGTGCCGGACGGCACGACGCTGACGGTCGGCGGCTTCCGCGAGCCCGCCCCGCTCCCCCGGCGCACCCTGATCACCGGGGGCGCGCGCTCCGGGAAGTCCGTCGAGGCGGAACGCCGGCTGGAGACGTACCCGGAGGTGGTGTACGTGGCGACCGGCGGCGGGCGCGACGGGGACGCCGAGTGGGCGGCCCGGGTCGGGCTGCACCGGGAGCGGCGGCCGGCGAGCTGGCGCACCGAGGAGACCTGCGCGCTGACGGAGCTGCTGGCCGCGGACGGGCCGCCGCTGCTGATCGACTGCCTGTCGCTGTGGCTGACGCACCTGATGGACCGGGTGGGTGCCTGGGACGACGTGACCTGGGCGGAGGGCGGGGAGCGGGCGCTGCGGGCGCGCACGGCGGAGCTGGTCGCCGCCGTGCGCGGGACCCGGCGCACGGTCGTCATGGTGACCAACGAGACCGGCTCGGGCGTGGTTCCGGCGACGGCGTCCGGCCGGCGCTTCCGGGACGAGCTGGGCCGGCTGAACGCGGCGGTGTCCGGCGAGTGCGAGCAGGTGCTGCTGGTGGTGGCGGGCCAGGCGGTGCCGCTGCGCGGCTGAGCGGGAGCGGTGGGCCCGCAGGCGGCCCGCTCCGGCCGGGCCGGGGCGGAAAGGGCGGCGGGTACTGTTCCGCAGTGGGCCCGTGACGGGCTCGACGGACCATCCCCCGTATCTATCCCGCGAGGCAGAACCCCGTGAATCTGGACGACTTCTCCGATCTGATCGAACGCCCGGACGGGGGCGTACGGCGCGATGCCGAGGAACGCCGGGAGCGGTTGAGCGTGCCGGTGGGCGCCCTCGGGCGGCTGGACGAGCTGGGTGAGTGGTTGTCCGCGGCGCAGCAGGCGGCTCCGGTGCGGACGATCGAGCAGCCGCGCGTGGTGCTGTTCGCGGGCGACCACGGGGTGGCGCGGCTCGATGTGTCGGGGCGGAAGGCCGGCACCGCGCACGAGCTGGTGCGGGCCACGCTGGAGGGCGCGACCCCGCTGGCGGTCCTGGCCCGCCGGTACGCCGTGCCGGTGCGGATCGTGGACGCCGGTCTCGACTGCGATCCGGAGCTGCTGCCGGAGGCCGTCGTGCGCACCCGGGTGCGGCGGGGCAGCGGGCGGATCGACGTCGAGGACGCGCTGACGGCCGACGAGGCCCGGGCCGCGGTGCGGCTCGGCATGACGGTGGCCGACGAGGAGGCCGACTCGGGCACCGATCTGGTGGTGCTCGGCGACCTCAGCGTGGGCGGTACGACGGCGGCGGCGACGCTGATCGCCGCGCTGTGCGGCACGGACGCCTCGGTGGTGACCGGGCGCGGTGGCGCGGGCATCGACGACCTGGCGTGGATGCGCAAGTGCGCGGCGATCCGCGACGCGCTGCGCCGGGCCCGGCCGGTCCTGGGCGACCAGCTGGAGCTGCTGGCGACGGTGGGCGGCGCCGATCTGGCCGCGATGACCGGCTTCCTGCTCCAGTGCGCGGTGCGGCGGCTGCCGGTGATCCTGGACGGTGTGGTCGGGGCGGCGGCCGCGCTGGTCGGCCAGCGGGCCGCGTTCCGGGCGCCGGACTGGTGGCTGGCGGGCCAGGCGAGCGGTGAGCCGGCGCAGGCGAAGGCGCTCGACCGGATGGCGCTCAACCCGGTGCTCGACCACGGGGTGATCGTCGGCGAGGGGTGCGGGGCGCTGCTCGCCCTCCCGCTCGTCCAGGCCGCGGCGGCGCTGGCGGCGGAGCTGCCCGAGCGCGAGCCGGAGGCGGAGGCCGCCGAGGACGGGGCCGCGGGCTGATGGCGGCGCTCGCCGCGGTCACGGCTGGGGCGGCGGGGGCGGCGGGGCGGGGACCCGGTCCGGCGCCCCGCCGATGAGGTCCTGGAACCTGCGGCGCGGCCCGGCCCAGCGGACGTCGTGGTGGTAGGCGCGCAGCACCGCGCGGGAGCGGGCCCGGTGCCGGCCGCGGTAGAACCGCTTGGCCCACGGCGAGGTCGGCCGGGCCAGCCGTACCGCCCCGACCAGGGCCACGAAGGGAACCAGGGTGCCGACCACCGCCATCCTGGCCTTCCCCTTGAACAGGGTGATCAGGACGAAGCAGAAGTTGATGACGACGGTGACCACCGCGCCCGCCCTGCCCTGCTGCTGATCGTCGCTCAGATCGTCCACGCCCAGCGGCGAGAACCCGCCGAGCACCAGCAGCACCAGGGCCGCCGTGAGCACGACGACCTCCACGCTCCGGCGGCCCTCCTCCGTCCAGTACACGTCGTCCAGATGCAGGATCAGCGCGAACTCGTCCAGGACCAGCCCCGCGCCCACGCCGAAGACGACCGCGCACAGGGCGGCCGCGACGCCGTGCTGCCCGCAGGCGACCGCGCCGAAGCCGCCGACGACGCTCAGCACCACGCCGGGCACCACGTGGTGGATGTGGACGCCGCCGGGCGTGATGTCGCGGAACGGGCCCTTCCCGGCCCGGATCATCCGGGTGATGAACCGGGTCACGGCGAAGGTCAGCACGAAGGCGGTCAGGGCGAGGAGCAGCGGAAGTTTCCCCGGCTCGACGAAGTTGCGCTCGAACCAGTGACCCATCCCACCACTCCCGGTCATCCGCTTCTGCCCCGTTGTGCGGCATTTCGGACAATCTAGCGGCCGGGCGCACCGATTAGCCTGCGCGCCGTGACCTCCTCCCTCGACAGCCACGGCCTGCGGTTCGCCTTCGGCACCCTGACCGTGCTCCCCGTCCGCGTGACCCGCTGGGACCGGGAGGCCGCGCGGGCCGGGATGCTGTGCGCGCCGGTGGCCGGGCTGGTGGTGGGCCTGCTCGCGGCGGTGCCGGGCAGCCTGCTGCTGTGGGGCGGCGCGGGCCCGCTGCTCGCCGCGGTGGCCTCGGCGGCCGTGCCCGCCGTGCTCACCCGGGGGCTCCATCTGGACGGTCTCGCGGACACCGCGGACGGCCTGGGCAGCGGCAAGCCGGCCGGTGACGCGCTGCGGATCATGAAGCAGTCGGACATCGGCCCGTTCGGCGTGATCACCCTGCTGTTCGTGCTGCTGGCGCAGGTGGCGGTGCTTCAGCAGGAGTACGCGCGGGGCTGGGCGCACGGCGCGGTGGCGGCCGCGGTCGCGGCGGTCGTCGCCCGGCTCGCGCTGACCCTGGCCTCGCGGCGCGGGGTGCCGGCGGCCCGGCCGGAGGGCCTGGGCGCGGCGGTCGCCGGAACGGTTCCGGTGGCCGGTGCGGTGGCGGTCGGGCTCGTGGTGGTGGCCGGCTGCGCGGGGGCGGGGGCGCTGACCGGCGGGTACGGGGCGCTGCGCTGCGGCCTGGGCGCGGTGGCCGCGGTGGCGGTGGCGGAGCTGCTGCTGCGGCACTGCGTGCGGCGGTTCGGCGGGGTGACCGGCGATGTGTTCGGGGCGCTCGCGGAGACGGCGGCGACGGTGGCGCTGGTGGCGCTGGCACTGGGCTGACGGCTGACGCGTTTCCCGGCCGGGCGGGGCGCGAAACCCGGCGCGTCCCGCGGGGCTTCCCGGACCGGTGGGGCGCGAAACCCGGCGCCCCGTCAGTCCGCGTCCGCCGCGCAGGACTCGCGCGACGCGTCCAGTGCGTACTCCTTGCGCAGCGAGCTGAGCCCCAGCTTCCGGGACTGTGCGCAGAACCGCTCGGCGGGCAGCTCGTACTCGACGTGGAACACCGCCTTGCCCGCCTTCACGAACGGGGTGAGCTCCTCGCACTCGTCGTACTGCGCGCACTGCTCGTTGACCGCGAAGTCGAAGTCCCCGACCAGCTCCGGAATCTGCGGCAGGTCGTTCTTGAGGCCGGCGGCCATGCCGTGGCGGTGGACCAGGCGGGCGATCAGACGGTTGTAGCGGAGCTGGTCGGCGGCGGTCAGCGGGAAGCCGCTCTCGTTGCGGTAGCCGTCCATGTTGTCCGGCTCGACCGCGTCGAACCCCTTGTCGGCGCACATCTCGATCCGGGACTCCATCAGCGGCTCCAGGACGTCGGTGCGCCGGATGTCGAGCCAGCGCTCGCCCTTCCAGCCGTTGCCCTTCCCGAGGAGCGCGGTGGGGAAACGGGCCGCGTCCGGGCGGAAGTCCTCCCAGGCGCCGGTGGACAGGTAGCAGATGACCTTGCGGCCCTCGCGGTGCAGCGCGGCGACCTCGGCCGCCGTCCGGTCGAAGCCGTCGATGTCGTACACCGGGGCGTCCACGGTGGTGTCGAGCCGGCCCGACAGCTGCCACTGCCAGTCGGTGCCGGGCTCCGGCTGCCAGCGCTGCCGCGCGGGCTGGGCGGACGCCCCGGCTCCGGCGTCCTCGCCCGCCGGGGCGCCGTCCCGGTCCCGGGCGCAGCCCGCGAGCAGCGTGAGCAGTGCCAGTGCCAGTGCGCCGCAGGCGAGGGCGCCGCGCGCCCCGCCCACCCGTGCGGCCGTACGGTCGCGCATCGTTCCCCCCGTGTCCGCCCCGAGCCCGGGGCCACCGGGACGATCTTCCCGGAACCCCCACCGTACGTCGGCCGGGGAACAGCCGTGCGACCGCTACGGCCCGCCGCCGTGAGCGGGCAGCAAAGGCGCGCGTAGGCTCATTCCCGGCACATTGCGACGGCGTCTACGATGCGCCGGGCCCGGTCGGCCACCCCTCGACCACTACAGGGCCGGAAAAGAACTCAACGGAAGCGAGATTTCACCACCGTGACTGCTCTCACTCTCAGCACCGCCGGTGCGGCGACGCTGCGCGCCGACGCCCTCGTCGTGGGCGTCGCCAAGAGCGCTGGATCCAAGTCCGCGGACGTCGTCCTCGCACCGGGCGCCGAGGCCGTGGACAAGGCGTTCGGCGGGAAGCTCGCCGCCGTCCTGTCGACCCTGGGCGCCTCGGGTGCCGAGGGCGAGCTGACGAAGGTCCCGGCTCCGGACGGCCTCAAGGCCCCGGTCGTCATCGCGGTCGGCCTCGGCAAGGCCCCCGAGAAGGACGGCACGTACGACGCCGAGGCGCTGCGCCGGGCCGCCGGTGCCGCCGCCCGTTCGCTGGCCGGGGCGAAGAAGGCCGGCTTCGCGCTGCCCATCGGCTCCGTCGAGGACGCCGAGGCGATCGCGGAGGGCGCGCTGCTCGGCGCGTACGCCTTCATCGCCTACCAGGCCGGCGAGAACAAGCTCGCGCCGAAGGGTGCCGAGCCCGCGGGTGCCAAGCCGGCGCTGGCCGAGGTCGCCGTACTCGGCGCCAAGCCGCGCGACAAGGCGTTCAAGGCCGCCGCCGAGCGCGCGATCGCCCTCGCCGAGGAGATCAACCGCGCCCGCGACCTGGTCAACACCCCGCCCAACGACCTGTACCCCGAGTCCTTCGCCGCCGTGGCCTCCGCCGCCGGCAAGGAGCACGGCATCAAGGTGCAGGTGCTGGACGAGAAGGCGCTCGTCAAGGGCGGCTACGGCGGCATCCTCGGCGTCGGCCAGGGCGCGACCCGCGGCCCGCGCCTGGTGAAGCTCGCCTACACGCACCCGAAGGCGGAGAAGACCCTGGCCCTCGTCGGCAAGGGCATCACCTACGACTCGGGCGGCATCTCGCTGAAGCCGGCCGGTCACAACGAGACGATGAAGTGCGACATGGCCGGCGCCGCCGCCGTGTTCGCGACCGTCGTCACGGCCGCCCGTCTGGGCCTGCGGGTCAACGTCACCGGCTGGCTGGCCCTCGCCGAGAACATGCCGTCGGGCAGCGCCACCCGCCCCGGCGACGTGCTGCGCATGTACAGCGGCAAGACCGTCGAGGTGCTCAACACCGACGCCGAGGGCCGGCTCGTCATGGCCGACGCGCTCACCCGCGCCTCGGAGGAGAACCCGGACGCGCTCGTCGACGTGGCGACCCTGACCGGCGCCATGGTGCTGGCGCTGGGCAACCGCACCTTCGGCATCATGTCCAACGACGACGCCTTCCGTACCTCGATCCACGAGATCGCGGAGGAGGTCGGCGAGGCGTCCTGGCCGATGCCGCTCCCGGCCGACCTGCGCAAGGGCATGGACTCGCCGACCGCCGACATCGCCAACATGGGCGAGCGGATGGGCGGCGGCCTGGTGGCCGGCCTGTTCCTGAAGGAGTTCGTCGGCGAGGGCATCGCCTGGGCCCACCTGGACATCGCGGGCCCCGCCTTCCACGAGGGCGCCCCGTACGGATACACGCCGAAGGGCGGCACCGGTTCCGCCGTCCGCACCCTGGTCAAGCTGGCGGAGCGCACCGCCGACGGCGACCTCGGCTGAGGCCGGCCGGCCTCTGTACGGCCCCGGGCATACGTCCGGGGCCGTAGGGCCCTTCGTTCGGACCAGGCCGGATCAGGGAGCGGGCTCTGGTGTCGTGCATCGCAAGGCGGAGGAATGAGGCAACGCGGAGCGTTGTTGATTGACGACAACGCCGCGAGGTGCGGCACCAGAGCCCGCGAGCCCGGCCTGGTCCGAACGAAGGGCCCTGTGTGTTTGACCCATGGCACCGCGTCCGGGCGGGGTGGTTTCGCTCTTGACGAAATCCCCTGTCCGGCACGCAGCGGTTATCCACCGGGACGGACGATCATCCGCCCCGGACACGGGCCCCGCGTCCCGCTCACCGTCAACAAATGCGAAGATGGGTTCTCGGCAGGACAGGGCCCCCACCACAGGGCCGAAGACAAAGCGGCCGCACACCAGCCGACCGGCCGGTAACACCCCGAGGACGGGGCCCGGCGTACGGCGCACATGCATGGAGGACGTGACGTGGCGAACGACGCCAGCACCGTTTTCGACCTAGTGATCCTCGGCGGTGGTAGCGGCGGGTACGCCGCGGCCCTGCGCGGAGCGCAGCTGGGCCTGGACGTCGCTCTGATCGAGAAGGGCAAGGTCGGCGGCACCTGCCTGCACAACGGCTGCATCCCCACGAAGGCCCTGCTGCACGCGGGCGAGATCGCGGACCAGGCCCGCGAAGCCGCCCAGTTCGGTGTCCAGGCCACCTTCGAGGGCATCGACATGGCGGCCGTCCACAAGTACAAGGACGACGTGATCTCCGGCCTGTACAAGGGTCTGCAGGGTCTCGTCGCCTCCCGCAAGGTGCACTACATCGAGGGTGAGGGCCGCCTCTCCTCCCCCACCTCGGTGGACGTGAACGGCCAGCGCGTCCAGGGCCGCCACGTGCTGCTCGCGACCGGCTCCGTGCCGAAGTCGCTGCCGGGCCTGGAGATCGACGGCAACCGCATCATCTCCTCGGACCACGCGCTGAAGCTGGACCGCGTCCCGAAGTCGGCGATCGTGCTGGGCGGCGGCGTCATCGGCGTCGAGTTCGCCTCGGCGTGGACCTCCTTCGGCACCGACGTGACGATCGTCGAGGGCCTCAAGCACCTCGTCCCGGTCGAGGACGAGAACAGCTCCAAGCTCCTTGAGCGCGCCTTCCGCAAGCGCGGCATCAAGTTCAACCTCGGCACGTTCTTCCAGAGCGCCGAGTACACGCAGGACGGCGTCAAGGTCACCCTCGCCGACGGCAAGACCTTCGAGGCGGAGGTGCTGCTGGTCGCGATCGGCCGCGGCCCGGTCTCGCAGGGCCTGGGTTACGAGGAGGCCGGGGTCGCCATGGACCGCGGCTACGTCCTGGTCGACGAGTACATGCGGACCAACGTGGAGACGATCTCCGCCGTGGGCGACCTGGTCCCCACGCTCCAGCTCGCGCACGTCGGCTTCGCCGAGGGCATCCTCGTCGCGGAGCGGCTGGCCGGTCTCAAGACCGTCCCGATCGACTACGACGGCGTGCCGCGCGTGACGTACTGCCACCCCGAGGTCGCCTCCGTCGGCATCACCGAGGCCAAGGCCAAGGAGCTCTACGGCGCGGACAAGGTCGTCGCCCTCAAGTACAACCTCGCCGGCAACGGCAAGAGCAAGATCCTCAAGACCGCGGGCGAGATCAAGCTCGTCCAGGTCAAGGACGGTGCGGTGGTCGGCGTCCACATGGTCGGTGACCGTATGGGCGAGCAGGTCGGCGAAGCCCAGCTGATCTACAACTGGGAGGCGCTGCCGGCCGAGGTCGCCCAGCTCATCCACGCCCACCCGACCCAGAGCGAGGCGCTCGGCGAGGCCCACCTGGCCCTGGCCGGCAAGCCCCTGCACTCCCACGACTGACCGGTCGACCGGGCGCGACGACCGACCACTTCCGCATTTTCGTAAGGAGCAACTGAAACCATGTCGGTTTCCGTAACCCTTCCGGCGCTCGGCGAGAGCGTCACCGAGGGCACTGTCACCCGCTGGCTGAAGGCCGAGGGCGAGCGCGTCGAGGCCGACGAGCCGTTGCTCGAGGTCTCGACCGACAAGGTCGACACCGAGATCCCCGCCCCCGCCTCCGGCATCCTGTCGTCCATCAAGGTCGCCGAGGACGAGACCGTCGAGGTCGGCGCCGAGCTGGCCGTCATCGACGACGGCTCGGGCGCCCCGGCCGCCGCCGAGGCCCCTGCCGCGGAGGCCCCCGCCGCCGAGGCCGCCCCGGCCCCGGCTCCGGCCGCCGAGACCCCCGCCCCGGCCCCCGCGGCCGAGGCTCCCGCCGCCGCTCCGGCCGGTGGTGCCTCCGGCACCGACGTCACCCTGCCGGCGCTCGGCGAGAGCGTCACCGAGGGCACCGTCACCCGCTGGCTGAAGGAGGTCGGCGAGGAGGTCGCGGAGGACGAGCCGCTGCTCGAGGTCTCCACGGACAAGGTGGACACCGAGATTCCCGCCCCGGTCGCCGGTGTACTGCTGGAGATCGTGGTCGGTGAGGACGAGACCGCCGAGGTCGGCGCCAAGCTCGCCGTCATCGGTGCGCCCGGTGCCGCCCCGGCCGCCCCGGCCGCCGCGCCGGCTCCGGCCGCGCCCGCCCCGGCCCCCGCCGCTCCGGCTCCGGCCCCCGCCGCCCCCGCGCCGGCCGCTGCCCCGGCGCCCGCCGCTCCGGCGCCCGCCCCGGCCGCCCCGGCCCCGGCACCCGCCGCCGCTCCGGCTCCGGCTCCGGCCGCCGCCGCTCCGGTCGCGACCTCCGGTGACGACGGTGCGTACGTCACGCCGCTGGTCCGCAAGCTCGCCGCCGAGAACGGCGTCGACCTGGGCGCGGTCAAGGGCACCGGCGTCGGTGGCCGTATCCGCAAGCAGGACGTCGTGGCCGCAGCGGAGGCCGCCAAGGCCGCCGCCGCTGCCCCGGCGCCCGCCGCCGCCGCTCCGAGCGCCTCCAAGGCGCCGAAGCTGGAGGCGTCCCCGCTGCGCGGTCAGACGGTCAAGATGACCCGCATGCGCAAGGTCATCGGCGACAACATGATGAAGGCGCTGCACTCGCAGGCCCAGCTGACCTCGGTCGTCGAGGTCGACGTCACCAAGCTGATGAAGCTGCGCGCCCGCGCGAAGGACGCGTTCGCGGCCCGTGAGGGCGTCAAGCTCTCCCCGATGCCGTTCTACGTCAAGGCCGCCGCCCAGGCGCTGAAGGCCCACCCGGTCGTCAACGCCCGGATCAACGAGGACGAAGGCACGATCACGTACTTCGACTCGGAGAACATCGGCATCGCCGTGGACGCCGAGAAGGGCCTGATGACCCCGGTCATCAAGGGCGCGGGCGACCTCAACATCGCCGGCATCTCGAAGAAGACCGCCGAGCTGGCCGGCAAGGCCCGCGGTGGCGGCCTGACCCCGGACGACATGTCCGGTGCCACCTTCACCATCAGCAACACCGGCTCGCGCGGTGCGCTGTTCGACACCGTCATCGTGCCGCCGAACCAGGCCGCCATCCTGGGCATCGGCGCCACCGTGAAGCGTCCCGCGGTCATCGAGACCGAGGAGGGCACCGTGATCGGTGTCCGCGACATGACGTACCTGTCGCTCTCCTACGACCACCGTCTGGTGGACGGCGCGGACGCCGCCCGCTACCTGACCGCGGTCAAGGCGATCCTGGAGGCCGGCGAGTTCGAGGTCGAGCTCGGCCTGTAACCGGCTCGGCCTGTAACCAGCCTCACGATCGGCGCCCCCGTCCGGAACCCTCCCGGACGGGGGCGCCGCCGTATTGTCTAGACACCCGGTCGCCACGGCCACTGTGCCCGGCGCAGGCGTACCGGTCTGTCCGAAGGAGCCCGTCATGACCCCGCCCGTCGTCCACTCGCTGCGCGAACAGATCCGCGAGCACATCGTGGAGGGGATCGTGAGCGGGCGCTGGAAGCCGGGCGAGCGGATCGTGGAGCGGCGCATCGCCACGGAGCTGGAGGTCAGCCAGACGCCCGTGCGCGAGGCGCTGCGGGAGCTGGAGACGCTGCGGCTGATCGAGTCGGCGCCCAACAAGGGCGTCCGGGTCCGCAACCTCACCGCCGCCGACCTGGAGGAGAGCTACCCCGTACGGGCCGGCCTGGAGCAGATCGCGGCCGAGCTGGCGGCTCCGGGGCTCGGCGAGGACTGCTCGCTGCTGGCCCCGCACGTGAGCGCGCTGTACGAGGCGGACCGGCTGGCGGACGGCGAGGCGCAGGTGCGGCACACGGTGGGCTTCCACCGGGAGATGGTGCGGGCGGCGGGCAACGCGGTGCTGCTGCACACCTGGGAGGGGCTGGGCATCGAGGTGTTCACGGCGCTGTCGATCCGCTGGCTGGGCACGGTGCAGAAGTCGTACGCGGAGGAGCACGAGGCCCTCATCGACGCGTTCCTGCGCAAGGACCCGGACATCGGCACCCTGGTCAAGGCGCATGTGCTGGGCTGCGCGCCGCGCGCCTGAGCCCCCGGACAGGCTGGTGCGCATCTGTCATGGAGGGCGCTCTCCTGTGCGGACGGGTGCCCTTTTTGACGGTTAAATCCCGTCACTCGGTGCCCTGTTTCCTGGCACCCCATGCCACTTTTCTTCATATCGAGAAGTTTTGCCTTTCATCCTTTGATCGATCATCGATCGGCGTCTTACAGTTCACTTCGCGGGCCCACCGGCCCCATCGCCCTGTCCTGCCAGTCAGGGACTTCTCCACCCCCCTCCTCACCGGAAGGCGGCGATCATGACCGACCCCGTTGGAAAGCTTCCGAGCGAGCTCGACCAGCTCCCGGACCGCGACCCGGAGGAGACCGCCGAATGGGCGGCCTCCCTGGATGCCGTCACCAAGGCCGCGGGCCCGCACCGTGCCGCCTACCTGATGCGGCGCTCGCTCGAGCACGCCGAGGGCGCCGGTCTCGCGCTGCCCAAGCTCCTGGAGACCGACTACGTCAACTCCATCCCCACCGCCGCCGAGCCCGAGTTCGACGGCGACCTGGAGATGGAGTCCCGGATCACCGCGTGGAACCGCTGGAACGCGGCCGCCATGGTCACCCGCGGCTCGCGCTTCGGCGTCGGCGGCCACATCGCCACCTTCGCCTCGGCGGCCTGGCTGTACGAGACCGGCTTCAACCACTTCTTCCACGGCAAGGAGGGCGAGGGCTCCGGCGACCAGCTGTACATCCAGGGCCACGCCTCCCCCGGCATCTACGCCCGCGCCTTCCTCGACGGCCGGCTCAGCGAGCAGCAGCTCGACAACTTCCGCCAGGAGGCGGGCGGCAACGGCCTGCCGTCCTACCCGCACCCGCGGCGGCTGCCCTGGCTGTGGGAGTTCCCCACCGTCTCCATGGGCCTCGGCCCGCTCTCGGCGATCTACCAGGCGCGCTTCAACCGCTACCTGGCCAACCGCAACATCAAGGACACGTCGAACTCGCACGTCTGGGCCTTCCTCGGCGACGGCGAGATGGACGAGCCCGAGTCGACGGCCGCCCTCGCCCTCGCGGCCCGCGAGCAGCTCGACAACCTGACCTTCGTCATCAACTGCAACCTGCAGCGCCTCGACGGCCCGGTCCGCGCCAACTTCCGCGTGGTCCAGGAGTTGGAGGGCGCCTTCCGCGGCGCCGGCTGGAACGTCGTCAAGACGCTCTGGGGCACCGCCTGGGACGAGCTGTTCCAGCTCGACACCACGGGCGCGCTGGTACGCCGGCTCCGCGAGGTACCGGACGCGCAGTTCCAGACGTACGCCACCCGCGACGTCGCCTACATCCGCGAGCACTTCTTCGGCGCCGAGCCCGCCCTCGCCGAGCTGGCGAAACTGCTCACCGACGCCAAGATCGCCGAGTGTTTCCACACCTCGCGCGGCGGCCACGAGGCCCGCAAGGTCTACGCGGCGTACAAGGCGGCCCTGGAGCACAAGGGCGCGCCCACCGTGATCCTGGCGCAGACCGTCAAGGGCTACACCCTGGGTCCGGGCTTCGAGTCCCGCAACGCCAACCACCAGATGAAGAAGCTGGACGGCAAGCAGTTCCGCGCCATGCGCGACCTGCTGGAGCTGCCGATCCCGGACTCCAGGCTGGACGAGCACCTGGTGCCCTACGCCCACCCCGGCGCCGACTCGCCCGAGGTCCGCTACCTCCAGGAGCGGCGCGCCGCCCTCGGCGGCCCCGCCCCGGCCCGCCGGGTGCACGCGGTCGCGCTGCCGACGCCCGAGGAGCGCGCGTTCGCCGCGCTGAAGAAGGGCTCCGGCAAGCAGGAGCTGGCCACCACCATGGCCTTCGTCCGCCTGGTCAAGGACCTGATGCGGGACAAGGAGACCGGCAGGCGCTGGGTGCCGATCGTCCCCGACGAGGCCCGCACCTTCGGCATGGAGGCGCTGTTCCCGTCGGCCGGCATCTACTCGCCGCTGGGCCAGACGTACGACCCGGTCGACCGCGACCAGCTGATGTACTACAAGGAAGCCAAGGACGGCCAGGTCCTCAACGAGGGCATCACCGAGGCCGGCGCCATGGCCGACTTCATCGCCGCCGCCACGTCGTACGCGACGCACGGCGAGCCGATGATCCCGTTCTACATCTTCTACTCGATGTTCGGCTGGCAGCGTACGGGCGACCAGTTCTGGCAGCTCGGCGACCAGCTCGGCCGCGGCTTCGTGGTCGGCGCGACCGCCGGCCGGACGACCCTGACGGGCGAGGGCCTCCAGCACGCGGACGGCCACTCGCACCTGATCGCGTCCACCAACCCGGCCTCGCTCAACTACGACCCGGCGTTCGCGTACGAGATCGCGGTGATCGTCCAGGACGGTCTGCGCCGGATGTACGGCCCCGACGCCGAGGACGTCTTCTACTACCTGACGGTCTACAACGAGCCGAAGCAGCAGCCCGCGATGCCGGCAGGCGTCGAGGAGGGCATCGTCAAGGGCCTGTACCGCTTCAAGGAGGGCACGCCCGCCAGGGCGAACGGCCCGCGTGCCCAGCTGCTGGCCTCCGGTACGGCGATCCACTGGGCCCTGGAGGCCCAGGAGCTGCTGGCCGCCGACTGGGGTGTCACGGCCGACGTCTGGTCCGCGACCTCCTGGGGCGAGCTGCGCCGCGAGGCGCTGGAGTGCGACGAGGCACTGCTCCGCGGCGAGCAGCGCACGCCGTACGTGACGCAGGTCCTGGAGGGCGCTCCGGGCCCGGTCGTCGCGGTCAGCGACTGGATGCGCGCGGTGCCGGACCAGATCAGCCAGTGGGTCGAGCAGGACTGGACCTCGCTCGGCACGGACGGCTTCGGCATCTCCGAGACCCGTGACGCGGCCCGCCGCTACTTCGGCGTGGACGCCCAGTCCGTCGTGGTCGCGACCCTGGCCCAGCTGGCCCGGCGCGGCGAGGTGCCGGCGACGACGGTCAAGGAGGCGCGGGACCGCTACGGTCTCTGAGCCCACGCACCGCTGAGCCCGCCGTACGCCCTCGGGGTGTCCGGCGGGCTCACCGCGTTCCGGGGCCGCCCGGCGCGGCGGCCACAATGGGCCGTATGCGTGCTGCCCGGCTGATCCGTATGGTGCTGCTCCTCCAGGCGCGCCCCGGCATGACCGCCGCCGAGCTCTCCCGTGAGCTGGGGGTGTCCGAGCGGACCGTCACCCGGGACGCCGGGGCCCTCTCCGACGCGGGCATCCCGGTGTACGCGGAGCGGGGGCGGGCCGGCGGCTACCGGCTCGTCGGCGGCTATCGCACCGGGCTGACCGGGCTCGCGCGGGACGAGGCGGAGGCGCTGTTCCTGTCCGGGCTGCCCTCCGCGCTGCGCGAGATGGGGCTCGCGGACGCCGCGTCCGCCGCCCGGCTCAAGGTGTCGGCGGCGCTGACCCCGGCGCTCCGGGACGCCCCGGCGGGGGCCGGCCGGCGCTTCCATCTGGACGCGCCCGGCTGGTACCAGGAGCCGGTGGCGCCCGAGCTGCTGCCCGCCGTGGCCGACGCGGTCCGGCGCGACCGGTTGCTGCTGGCCCGCTACCGGCGGCCGGGCCGGGACACCGGGCCGGAGCGGGAGCTGGCCCCGTACGGGCTCGTGCTCAAGGCGGGCGTCTGGTACCTGTGCGCCCGCACGGACGACGGCTTCCGGGTCTTCCGCGTCGACCGGTTCACCGCCGTGTCGGTTTCCGGCCTCCCTTTCGTCCGGGACGAGGGTTTCGACCTGCCCGCGTTCTGGGAAGAGCGCGCGGCCGCGTTCGCCCGCTCCCTGCTGCGTACGAAGGTGCGGCTGCGGCTCTCGCCGGAGGCGGTGCGCAGGCTGCCGCAGGTGGTGGACCGGGCCGCCGCCGGCGACGCGCTGGAGTCGGCCGGGCCGCCGGACGGCGACGGGTGGGTCGCGGTCACCCTGGCGGTGGAGTCCCCGGACGTGGCCTACGGCCAGCTGCTGGGCCTCGGACCGGAGTTGGAGGTGCTGGAGCCGGCCGCCCTGCGGGAGCGGTTCGCGAGGGCCGCCGCCCGGCTGCACGCCCTGTACGGGGACACGCCCTGACGGCTTCGTTCGGCTGTCCGGGCGTGCGGCTCCCGCCGCCGGGGCGGATGCTGGGATGCGTGATGGACGAGACGGAGTTCTGGGAGCTGGTCGACAGCACCCGCGAGGCCGCCGGCGGCGACCCCGAGGACCATGCCGACCTGCTGGTCGAACGGCTGGTGCGGCTCGATCCGGAATCCGTGCTGGACTTCTCCCGGCACTTCGAGTCCCGTGTCAACCGCGCCTACCGCTGGGACCTGTGGGCGGCCGGCGCCGTGCTGCTCGGCGGCGCGAGCGACGACGCCTTCGACTCCTTCCGCTGCTGGCTGATCGGCCGGGGCCGGGAGGTGTTCGAGGGCGCGGTGCACGACCCGGACAGCCTGGCCGGGCTGCTCGGCTCCTTCGACGAGGAACTGGACGGCGACGGCGAGGAGCTGGGGTACGCGGCCGACGAGGCGTACGAACAGCTCACCGGGGTCCTCGCGCCGGACCTGGGGCTGCCGCCGCAGCCCGGCGAGCCGGAGGGCACCCCGCTCGACCTGGACGACGACGCGGCGCTCGCCACCCGGCTGCCCATGCTCTGGGAGCGGTACGGAAGCTGAGGCGCTCCGCACGTCTCACGGCGCGAGCGGGCGGCCCATCATCACATCGTCCACGTACCGCCCGTTCAGGAAGAACTCGCCCGGCAGCACGCCCTCGACGGTGAACCCCTCCGACTCGTACAGCGCGCGGGCGGGCGCGTTGTGGCCGAGGACCCGCAGGGTCATCCGGTTCGCCCCCTCGCCGCGCGCCGCGACGCAGGCCGCGCGGATCAGGGCGCGCCCGACGCCCCGGCCGCGCGCCCGGTGCGCCACGGCCAGGCCCTGGATCTGCCGTACGTGCGTGTTGCAGGGCAGCGGGGTGGGCGGCACGAAGCGGATGTAGCCGGCCGGCTCCGGCTCCCCCGCCGCGCCGGGCATCTCCGCCACCAGGATCTCCCGCGGCGGATGGCGCTCGTCGAAGAAGGGGGCGTACGGGGGCTGCGGGCGGGGCTGCACCGCGTGCAGGGTCGACCAGGTGGCCCGGTCCAGCTCGCCGAGTGCGGGTCCGTCGCCGGCCACGGCGCGGCGGACGACGGGCGGGGCGGGTATCGCGGATGCGCTCATGGCCGTCACTGTGCCACGGCCGGGTACGGCGGCCCGTCTGGGGCAGGATGGGTGTCATGGCTCACTCGCGCATCGCCGTCACCGGATCGACCGGACTCATCGGAGCGGCGCTGGTGCGCTCGCTGCGGGCCGACGGGCACGAGGTGGTGCGCCTGGTGCGCCGCCCCGCCCGCGCCGGTGACGAGGTGGAGTGGGACCCGAAGCGCGAGTACGTGGACACGGCGGGCCTGGTCGGCTGCGACGCCGTGGTCCACCTCGCCGGGGCCGGGGTCGGCGACCACCGCTGGACGGCGGCCTACAAGAAGGAGATCCGGGACAGCCGGGTGCTGGGCACCGCCGCGATCGCGGAGGCCGTCGCCTCCCTCGACACCCCGCCCGCCGTGCTGCTGTCCGGGTCCGCGATCGGCTTCTACGGGGACACCGGGGACCGCCCGGTGGACGAGGACGCGCCGCCCGGTGACGGCTTCCTGCCCTCGGTGTGCGTGGAGTGGGAGGAGGCCACGGCGGCGGCCGAGGAGGCGGGGGTGCGTACGGTGCACGCCCGCACCGGTCTGGTGGTCGCCCGCGCGGGGGGCGCCTGGGGCCGGCTGTTCCCGCTGTTCCGGGCGGGGCTCGGTGGCCGGATGGGCAACGGGCGGCAGTACTGGAGCTTCATCGCGCTGCACGACCACATCGCTGCCCTCCGGCACATCCTGGACACCCCCGAACTGACCGGTCCGGTCAACCTGACGGCCCCGGCGCCCGTCACCAACGCCGAGGTGACGGCCGCGATGGGCCGGGTACTGCGGCGTCCGACGCTGTTCACCGCGCCCGCGCCGGCGCTGCGGATCGTGCTCGGCGAGTTCGCCTCGGACGTGCTGGGCAGTCAGCGCGTGCTGCCCGCCCGGCTGCTGGACTCCGGCTTCTCGTTCGCCTTCCCCGAGATCGACTCCGCCGTCCGCGCGGCACTGCGCTGACCGCCGCACCGCACCGGCACACCCGTTCGGACGGGTGTGCGACCCCGTGCATCGGTGCACCGGTACGCGCGCGACTGCGCACGATCGGGCCACTCTCCTAGCCTCCTGACGTACGCACGCATTCCGGTGGGCGGTTGAGGGCAAGAGCCCCCCACCACTTGCTCCGAATCGGGGAGGGCACGTGCTCAGCACGGCACACCACGCGGACGTCGTCATCATCGGGGCCGGGATCGCCGGCCTGTCGGCGGCCCACCGGCTGACCAGCGCGGGGGTCAGCGTCAGCGTCCTGGAGGCCGGGCCCGGCGTCGGCGGCCGGATGGCGACCGACGAGGTGGACGGATTCCGGCTCGACCACGTCGGCCCGCTGCTCAACACCGCGTATCCGGAGCTCCGCACCACACCGGGGCTCGACGGACTGGTCCTGCGCACCTTCGATCCCGGCGTCCTCGTCCACAGCGGAAGCCGCCGCCACCGGACCGGCGAAACCCGGGGCACACCGCGCTCGCGCCGCACACGGGGCGCGCTCAAGGCGGCGCGCGCCCTCGCGAGCGCCCCCCGGCCGCCGCGTACCGGCGCCCTCACCGGCGCCATGGGCGGCGCGATCGACCACGCCCGGCTCGGCGCGGCCCTCTCCCGGCTCGCCGCCACACCCCCGGCCCGCGTCCTCGCCCGGCCCGAACGCGCCGCGCTGGACGCGCTGTCGGGCCGGCTGTCCGCCCGTACGCTCGACGGCTTCGTACGCCCGCTGCTCACCGCGCTGCTCAGCGACCCGGACCTCACCACCTCCAGCCGGTGCGCCGACCTCGCCCTGCGCTCCTACGCGAGCGGACGGCTGTGTGTACCGGAGGGCGGGGCGGGTACGCTGCCGGCACTCCTGGCCGCTTCCCTGCCGCCCGGCACCGTACGCACCGGAGTGCACGTCACCTCCGCCGACATCACCTCCGTACGCACCAAGGAGCACGGCGAACTGGGCTGCCGGTCCCTGCTGGTGGCCACCGGGGCGAGCGCGGCCGCCGAACTGCTGCCCGGACTGCGGCTGCCGTCCTTCCACCCCGTGACCGTGCTCCATCACACCGCGCCCGAGCCGCCGCCCACCGGCGCCTCGCTGCTCCTGGACGCCGACCGGTCCGGCCCGGTCGCGCACACCGCCGTGATGAGCGCCGTCGATCCGGTCCGGGCCCCGCGCGGCCGGACGCTGATCAGCTCCACGGTCCTCGGCACCCCGCCCGACGACCTCGACCGCACGGTCCGCGCCCATCTCGCCGCGCTCTACGGCGTGCCCACCGGGGACTGGGAGCTGCTGGCCGCCCACCACGACCCGGAGGCGGTGCCCGCGATGCCCGCGCCGCACGACCCGCACCGGCCCGTCCGGGTCCTCGCGGGCCTCTACGTCTGCGGCGACCACCGCGACACCGGCACCGTCCAGGGCGCCCTGGCCTCGGGCGCCCGCGCCGCCGCCTCGATCCTGCACGACCTCGGCGTGCGCCCGGCCGCCGGCCCCGCCCCGGCACTCCCCGAGGCGGCCTGACCGGCGGCTCAGCCCAGCGCCGCCACCCGCTCGCGGTAGCCGCGGACGGCGGCGGCGTCCCGGAAGGGCTCCAGCCTGCGCTCGAAGTCCCGTACGTACTCCGCGGCGCGCACGGAACGCATCTCGGCGGCCTGCTGGGCGGCCTCCGCCCCCAGCCGGCACGCCTGGTCCAGCTCCCCGAGCCCCAGCCGGGCGGAGGCCAGCACCACCCGGCAGAACAGCCGGCTGCGGGCGTACGCGGGGGCCCGCAGCTGGAGCGCGCGCTCGGCGTACTGGGCGGCGGTCCGGTACTGCTGGAGGTCGCGGTGGCAGTGCCCGAACTCGTCGGCGAGCTGCGCCTCGTCGAAGTGGCGCGCCCAGTGCGGCACGTCGTCGCCGGGGCGGGCGGTCTCCAGGGCGCGCTCGGCCCGCGCGAGGGAGGCCGTGCACGCCTTGGCGTCGCCGAGCACCGCGTGCCCGCGCGCCTCCACCGCGTGCAGCAGGGCGAGGACCGTGTGGGGCGCGGCCGATCCGATGCCCTGCTGGGCCACCCGCGCCAGCTGGACCGCTTCCCGGCCGTGCGCGAGATACACCGCCTGCCGGCTCATGGTGATCAGGACGTAGCTGCCGTAGGCCCGGTCACCGGCCGCCTGCGAGAGCCGCAGCGCCTGGACGAAGTAGCGCTGGGCGAGGCCGTGCGCCGCGATGTCGTACGAGGTCCAGCCGGCCAGCCTGGTCAGATCGGCGGCCGCCGCGAACAGCCGCCGCCCGGTCGCCTCCCCGTACGTGCCGCGCAGCATCGGCTCCGTCTCGTGCTCCAGATACCGCACGAGGGCCTGCCGGGCGTGCCCGCCGCCGTAGGCGTGGTCCAGGGTGCGGAACAGTTCGGCGACCGACCGGAGCGCGGCGACGTCCCCCTCGCCGACCCGGAGGCCGGAGCCCCGCTCGGTCTGCCGCTGGCGGGGCACGCCCGCGCCGGCCGGGGCGCCGGGCGGCGCGGGGGCCCCGCCGGGCCGCGACGGGACCGGCCCCCGCACGCCGTGCCGCCCGCCGCCCGGACCGGGCGCGCCGCCCTGCTCGGGGACGACCGGGGCGGCGCCGTGCGGCGGGTACGGGGCGGGGGCGGCGGGCGGCCTCGGGGCGCCGGTCCGGCCGGGGGCGGCGGGCGCGGGGCGGGCGACCCACTCGTCGGCGCGGCCGATCAGCCAGTCCCGGCTGGGCACGACGAGCCCGGCCGGGGTGAAGGCGATCTTCCGCAGCTCCGTCTGGCTGCCGGAGTCCTTGCGCCACAGCCCGCTGACGATGTCCACCGCCTCGGCCGGGGTGGCGGCGAACTCCAGGCCCGCGTACACCGGGGCGCAGGCGTCGAGCCCGAGGTCCTGGGCGGAGAGCCGGCGGCCGAGGCGGCGGGTGAAGACCTCGGCGATCAGCGCGGGGGTGGTGCCCCGGGGCTGCTGGCCACGCAGCCAGCGGGTGACCGAGGTCTTGTCGTACCGCAGGTCGAGGCCGTGTTCGAGGCCGAGCTGATCCACCCGGCGGGCGAGGCCGGCGTTGGAGAATCCGGCCTCGGTGATGAGTGAGGCGAGCCGACGGTTGGGGGTGCGCTGCGGTGGTCGTTCCGACATCAGCTGTAGGGTCTCCTGCCTTCGGGGCCGGGCGGGCAGCCCTCTGGGCCTCCTCTGACGAACGGCGCGAATTTAGCCCTCGGCGCGGCAGCGACAGCACCGTTCGCTCCACATTCATCCGATCGTGTGAGGATTGTGGACGGCGCTGACGGGAAGACCTGCCGGGCCGCCGCGTCGCCGCCGGTCGTACAGTGGCCGGGGTCTTTCACGAAAGGCCCGGGCGCGATTCGTGCAGGGTGACGCGGTACCGGGGAAATCCTCCGGCCCACGCCGCCGCGAGGAGAGAGGCTGCTGCCGTGACTGAGCTCCGGTTCGTCCACATGGGTTTCGGCGAGAACGCCGTCGACTACCAGGAGGCCTGGCAGAAGCAGCGCGAGGTGCACGCGGCCCGGTTCGAGGACACCGTCCCCGACACCTGCCTGCTCCTGGAGCACCCGCCCGTCTACACCGCCGGCCGGCGCACCGAGGACAGCGAGCGCCCCCTCGACGGCACCCCCGTCATCGACGTGGACCGGGGCGGCAAGATCACCTGGCACGGCCCCGGCCAGCTCGTCGGCTACCCGATCCAGAAGCTCCCGCGCCCGGTGGACGTCGTCGCGCACGTGCGCCGCCTGGAGGAGGCGCTGATCCGTACCGCCGCCGAGTTCGGCGTCGCGACCAGCCGGGTGGAGGGCCGCAGCGGCGTCTGGGTCCTGGGCGACCCGGTCGAGGAGCGCCCCGCGGTCGGCGGCCTGACGCTGGACTTCGACCCGCGGCTGCGGGACGAGGAGTTCGACCCCCGGCTCAACGGCCCGGACTACGCCCCGTCCAACGCCGGGCAGCGCCGCGAGGACCGCAAGCTGGCGGCGATCGGCATCCGGGTCGCCAAGGGCGTCACCATGCACGGCTTCGCGTTCAACGTGAACCCCGACAACACCTGGTTCGACCGGATCGTGCCCTGCGGCATCCGCGACGCCGGGGTCACCTCGCTCGGCTACGAACTGGGCCGCGACATCACCATCGCCGAGGTCCTCCCGGTCGTCGAGAAGCACCTGAAGGACATCCTGGAGAACGCCGAACCGGCCCCCCGGACGATCGCGCGGCCCGACGACGCCATGGCCACGGCGTGACCCACGGAACACATCGCCGGGAATAGGCCCCACCTGCCACAGGTTGGGCAGACGTAAAGCCGAATGAACTACGGGCGTACCCTGGTGTTCGCCGAAGAATCCAATGCAGTGAAAGCAAAGGGGAGTGCCGGAGTGTCTGTCGCACCTGACGGGCGCAAGATGCTGCGCCTTGAGGTCCGGAACAGCCAGACCCCCATCGAGCGCAAGCCCGAGTGGATCAAGACCCGGGCGAAGATGGGCCCCGAGTACAACCAGCTGCAGAAACTCGTCAAGAGCGAGGGTCTGCACACGGTGTGCCAGGAGGCCGGCTGCCCCAACATCTTCGAGTGCTGGGAGGACCGCGAGGCCACGTTCCTCATCGGCGGCGACCAGTGCACCCGGCGCTGTGACTTCTGCCAGATCGACACGGGCAAGCCGCAGGCGCTGGACCGGGACGAGCCCCGCCGCGTCGGCGAGTCGGTCGTCACGATGGACCTGAACTACGCCACGATCACCGGCGTCGCCCGCGACGACCTGGAGGACGGCGGCTCCTGGCTCTACGCGGAGACCGTGCGCCAGATCCACGCGCAGACGGCGGACCGGGAGGCCGGCCGCACCAAGGTCGAGCTGCTGATCCCCGACTTCAACGCCGAGCCCGCCCAGCTCGCGGAGGTCTTCTCCGCCCGCCCCGAGGTCCTCGCGCACAACGTGGAGACGGTGCCGCGCATCTTCAAGCGCATCCGCCCCGGCTTCCGCTACGAGCGTTCCCTGGAGGTCATCACCCGCGCCCGCGAGGCCGGCCTGGTGACCAAGTCCAACCTGATCCTCGGCATGGGCGAGACCCGCGAAGAGGTCAGCGAGGCGCTGCGGGACCTGTACGAGGCGGGCTGCGAGCTCATCACGATCACGCAGTACCTGCGGCCGTCGGTGCGCCACCACCCCGTCGAGCGCTGGGTGAAGCCGCACGAGTTCGTGGAGCTGAAGGACGAGGCCGACGCGATCGGGTACTCGGGCGTCATGTCCGGGCCGCTGGTCCGCTCCTCGTACCGCGCCGGCCGGCTGTTCCAGCAGGCGATGGACCGGCGCGAGGCGCAGGTCGCGGCGCGGTCCGCGTAGGCGCGTTCCGGGGCCCGTGTCCCGGGCGGTCCGTCCGCGTGACCGCGCGGACGGACCGCGCCGGGGTGCGCGGGGCGCGTACCGAGGTTTCATGGGTGTGTGACCGTGCGGTCATGCGCCGGTAACGCCCACTGGTGACCCTGGACACAGGCACCCGCACTTCGTTCCGAGGGGACTTCCACGATGCAGGCCGCGCCGGTACGCGCCACCGTCATCCCGACCGTCACCGGTGCCCTCCGCGCCGTCGAGTCGCTGCTGCTCGGCCGCGGCCAGCGCACGGCCCGCCGCAACGCATGGACGGCCGTCCTGGCGGACCGCCGCCGGGCCGAGGACCGGGCGGAGTCCGGCTACGTACCGCAACGGGAGGCCGCGGCGGCCCGCCGCTCGCGGGCCACGTAAACTTCATTGCATGGCGAGGAAGGCAAAAACCACTGAAGGCGCGGACAGCGCCGAGAACGCGGGGCGGCTCAAGCAGATCGCTCTGACCTACAAGATGACCAAGCGGACCGACTCCAAGATCGGTCTTGTGGTCGCGGGTGTGGGAATCGTCACCTTCGGTGTGATCCTCGCGATCGGTTTCCTGATCGATCACCCGGTCTACCTGGGCATCCTCGGGTTCGTGCTCGCCCTCCTCGCGATGGCGATCATCTTCGGGCGCCGCGCCGAGCGCGCCGCCTTCGGGCAGATGGAGGGCCAGCCGGGCGCCGCCGCCGCGGTGCTCGACCGGGTCGGCCGGGGCTGGACGACCACCCCCGCGGTCGCGATGAACCGCAACCAGGACGTCGTCCACCGCGCCGTGGGCAAGGCGGGCATCGTGCTGGTCGCCGAGGGCAACCCGAACCGGGTGAAGAGCCTGCTCGCGGCCGAGAAGAAGAAGATGGCCCGGATCGTGGTCGACGTCCCGGTCCACGACATCATCGTCGGCAACGGCGAGGGCCAGGTGCCCCTCAAGAAGGTGCGCACCAAGATGCTGAAGATGCCCCGCGTGCTGACCGGCCCGCAGGTCACGGCCGCCAACGACCGCCTGCGCGCGATGGGCGACCTGATGAGCAACATGCCCCTCCCGAAGGGGCCCCTCCCCGGCCGCGGTGGCGCCGGGCGCCCGCCGCGTGCGCGCTAGTCACCACTTTCAGCGAGAACCACTCCAGGCCGTACCTCGCCTGTCATCCGCATCTTGGGAAGCCTGTGACGGGGCGCCGGTGGCGCCCCGTCACTGTGCTTCATGATCTCCATGACGCGCTCCCAGCGGCCCTGCCTGCTCCATCGGTTCCAGTGGCCGATGAGCCCCTTGAAGCCGGCTTCGGCCTCCAGGACCGGCCACGACGCTCCGGTGAGCGCTTTTGCGAGGAAGACCTCGAGAACTGTTCTCGGAGCCGGTCCGCCCGCCTGGCGCGGCACCAGGCCGCCGTGGGCGAAGCCTTCCGCTTCCGCGATCCGCCGCCACACCTCGTCGGACAGGGCGGGCACGTCCCTCCCCCGCTCCCGGAACCACTCACCGATCGGGCAGCCGAGCCCTCGGCGCATCGCCGGCGGATTCTCCAGCACCCTCACCGTAATACCCAGCAGGCCGAGCCACTCACCCTGCTGTTCCTTGGTGAAATGCTCCAGGCACCCGTGCGCGGACAGCACCGCGCCTTGGCCCACCTCCGCTCCCTGCTCGGCCTCCTGAGCCTCCGACCGCCAAAGAGCGATCTCATCCCTTTCTCCCCGCAGCTGCTCCAGCTCCGCGAAAAGGGGACGGAGACTGCTCTCCGCAACGGTTTCAGGAAGGCCGCCGAGAAGGCCCCGGATGATGTCGTACCGCTCGGCGATCTTCCGGTCCAGCGACGCCAGGCGTGCGGAATAGTCGACCTTCGACGCGGCACCGGTGCTCACCAGCCCCGTTCCGCCGCCGAACAGTGCACAGACATGGCCCCACACCCATTCCTCGACGCCCTGAGCAAAGATCTGGGAGCAGGAGCATGTCGCGGCACCGGCGTACTCCGGCCTCTTGCCGTTGCAGACGTAGTGCACGCTCTCGTTCTCGTGGGGGCTGCTGCCCACGTAGTGGTGACCGCAAGGGCTCAGCAGGCGAGTGGAGAGTGGGTACGCCCGTCGGCGGACCGGGTTCCGGCGAAAGGTTCTGCCCTTCGCGCCCCGCAGCTCCGACACCTCGTCCGGAGTGAACACGGGCGGCACGTGCAGAGTGACGGACGCGCCCCAGAGCGGAAGGCCGTCCGGACCGATCTGTGCGCCGTTCTTCCCGCTTCGGAAGACGAATCGGGCACTCAGGAGATCCTCGTCCGTGAGGCGCCCCCGGATATTGGGGCCGCTCCACGGCTTGCCCGAGCGAGTGAAGAGCCCTTCCGCGTTCAAGTGGAGAGCGACTTTCTCCCAGTTCCTCTTGAACCGCACGGCGGCACGGCGCGCCTCTCGGAGCACGTCGGCCTCGTGGACGGCTTCGCAGGGGTCGGTGCGGGTGCACGCCTCTCCCCCGTCGCAGACGTCGAGCACAAGCCGCTGCTCGCCCTTGATTCCCTGATTGGCGATGCGATAGCCGTAGCGGGCCTGTCCACCGGGGAAGCCCCCGGCTTCCGCCTTTTCCTGGATACCGCCCTGAACTCGCCTGCGGATCTTGGCAAGCTCCTTGAACGCGTCCTCGGCCTCGTCACGCATGCGGGACTCGCCCGCTTCGGTGGTGTTGTCGATGTCCTGGTCGACAACGGCGACGAAGACCCCCAGGTCTTGAAGGCTCCAGACCCATTCCCAGAAGACCCGCTTCTGCCGGCCGATGGCGCGGGTCTCGTAGACGCAGACCAAGTCGAACGGACGCGGCTCCCGCGCGGCGAGTTCCATGAGCCTCGCCGCCCCGTCACGGAGCCTCCAGGGACGGGTACCCGGTGCAGACTCGTCCACGAACGTCCCGACGTGAGCCCAGCCCTTGCCTGCGGCATACGCTGCGGTCCGCCTGCCCGTGTAGGCGATCCCGTAGCCCTTTGCCTGCTCTGCGGTCGAAACACGCAGATAGTCGACGGCCCGGAGCGGGACTCCGGCCGGAGCCTGGGCTGTGACGCTGATTGCAGACATGACAGACTCCCGCATGTCAGTCCTCCGGTTCCTGGCGGATGTTCCATGCCGCTGGGGGGAAGACCACGAGCAACTCGGGCCGGCCGGTCGCCGGGGGCGGCGTACCGCCGCTCCAACCGCATCGAACGTGCAGAAAATGCGTGTGTACGGGTACGGGTCAGGCGCGGATCTGTACGGCTCGGGCCAGGCGGTCGTGGAGGCCGCGGCCGTCGCGGTCCCAGACGAGCGCCGGGATGGCCAGGCAGAGCAGCACGCTGCGCAGAAGCACGCGGACGGGGCCGAGGCGGCCGCCGTCCTCGGCGATGACGCGGACGCCCATGAGGCGCTTGCCGGGGGTGCAGCCGATCGTGCCGACGGTGAGCACGCTCATCACGAGGAAGACGGCGAGCGCCCAGTTCCCCGCCGTCTGCTGGTCACCGCGCGCGATCAGGCCGTATGCGATCAGCATGCACAGCGCCCAGTCGATGAAGAGGGCTCCGAAGCGCCGGCCGAGCGGGGCGATGGCGCCGGGCCCCTCCTCGGGGAGGCCGAGCCGCTTTCCCCGGTATCCGAAGTCGGCGCCCATCTCCTCGGCGGCCGCGCGCGGCCCCGAGAGCCACGATCCGATTGCTTGCCTGTTGTCCACCCGACCACGGTACTGCGCCGGGCCGCACGCCTTCGCCCGTGGGGGCGAACACGGCCCGCAGCACCCGCGCCGGTTAACTTCCGCGAAACAAATGGGTCATGCTTGAGAAATCCGGTCTGCCTATGGTCGGGTCCAGCGTGTGCCACCGCACTGGCCACAACGAGCTGCAACCCCGACCCCTCCCCGGGCCGGGAGTAGGAGGAGTTGGATGTTCCAGAACGCCGACGACGCGAAGAAGTTCATCGCCGACAATGACGTCAAGTTCATCGACGTCCGGTTCTGCGACCTGCCCGGCGTGATGCAGCACGTCACCGTCCCGGCGGCGACCTTCGACCCGGCGGAGGAGCTGGCCTTCGACGGCTCCTCGATCCGCGGCTTCCAGGCCATCCACGAGTCCGACATGTCGCTGCGCGCGGACCTGTCGACCGCCCGCGTCGACCCGTTCCGCCGCGACAAGACGGTCAACATCAACTTCTTCATCCACGACCCGATCACCGGCGAGCAGTACAGCCGCGACCCGCGGAACGTGGCGAAGAAGGCCGAGGCGTACCTCGCCTCGACCGGGATCGCCGACACCGCGTACTTCGGCCCGGAGGCCGAGTTCTACGTCTTCGACAACGTCCGGTTCCAGACGTCGGCGAACGAGAGCTTCTACCACATCGACTCCGAGGCCGGCGCCTGGAACACCGGCGCGCTGGAGAACAACCGCGGCTACAAGGTCCGGTACAAGGGCGGCTACTTCCCGGTCTCCCCGGTCGACCACTTCGCCGACCTGCGCGCCGAGATGTCCCTGGTGCTGGAGGAGAGCGGTCTGCAGATCGAGCGCCAGCACCACGAGGTCGGCACCGGCGGCCAGGCGGAGATCAACTACAAGTTCAACACGCTGCTCGCCGCGGCCGACGACCTGATGCTCTTCAAGTACATCGTGAAGAACGTCGCCTGGCGCAACGGTAAGACCGCGACCTTCATGCCGAAGCCGATCTTCGGCGACAACGGCTCGGGCATGCACGTCCACCAGTCCCTGTGGGCCGGCGGCGACCCGCTGTTCTACGACGAGCAGGGCTACGCGGGCCTCTCGGACACCGCCCGCTACTACATCGGCGGCATCCTGAAGCACGCCCCGTCGCTGCTGGCCTTCACCAACCCGACGGTGAACTCCTACCACCGCCTGGTGCCGGGCTTCGAGGCGCCGGTCAACATGGTGTACTCGCAGCGCAACCGTTCCGCCGCGATGCGTATCCCGATCACGGGCTCCAACCCGAAGGCCAAGCGCGTCGAGTTCCGCGCCCCGGACCCGTCGTCCAACCCGTACCTGGCGTTCTCGGCCCTCCTGATGGCCGGCCTGGACGGCATCAAGAACAAGATCGAGCCCGCCGAGCCGATCGACAAGGACCTGTACGAGCTGGCTCCCGAGGAGCACGCCAACGTCCAGCAGGTCCCGACGTCCCTGCCGGCCGTCCTGGACGCCCTGGAGGCGGACAACGAGTACCTCCAGGCCGGCGGTGTCTTCACGTCCGACCTGATCGAGACGTGGATCGACTACAAGCGCACCCACGAGATCGCCCCGATCCAGCTCCGCCCGCACCCCCACGAGTTCGAGCTCTACTTCGACCTCTAGGAATCGCGACCGGGACGACGCGCCGGGTCTGCGCAAGCACGCCCGTACGGACCGCCGGAACTCGACGGCGTACCGGTCACAGTTCCACCGGGACAAGAGCCCTGCCACTCTCCACGGAGAGAGCGGCAGGGCTCTCTGCATAGCCTTTCAACTTCTGACTGAATGTGCCGGTTCGTATCTCATAGCGCCCTATCGTGCGGTAGCGACATGGTTTGCCATCCGTCCAAGCCGTGCGCGCTTACCTTCAGTCCCACCAGGAGTCATGCGTGTCCACGCCCCCGCCCTCCGGCCGTGCTCCCTTTCCGCCCACCACCCGACGATGGTGGCAGCACCCGGCGCTCGTCATCACCGCCCTGGTCGTCTTCCCTCCCGGCGGAATCGCGCTCGCGTGGCTCACTCGGTGGAACCGGCTGAAGAAGATCATCGCCACCGTCCTGGCGGGCCTCTGGTTCCTCGCTCCTTTTCTCGGCAATCCACCCAAGAAGCCGAAGGATGACATCAAGCCAAAGTCAGCAGCGACCGCAACGGTGGAGACACCTGCCTCGCCCGCGAGCCCGTCCCCCAGCGCACCGCCCAGTTTCGTGGGTCAGAGCCTCAAGAAGGCCAAGGCAGCCGCCCACTCCGCCGGGTACAGCGCACTTTCCCATGACGCCTCGGACAGCGACGACGGACAGTGGGACGACGGCAACTGGAAGGTGTGCTTTCAAACAGTGGCGGACAAGAGGGTCGGCTCGATGCCTACGCTCGACTTCGGGGTGGTCCGCAACGAGTGGCCGTGCCCCGGGAAGGACGGCGAGCCGATCCCGTACCCGGAGATGCCACATGTCGTCGGTCAGAACTTCGAGGAAGCATCCACACGGCTCAAGCCACTCGCCCTCCGGGCAATTGAGGCGGAAAGTGCCTACACCGACGTCACCCTCCCTTCTGCCGTCGAGGACTGGACCGTCTGCTTCCAGGCCCCGGAGGCCGGCGAGGGGATCAACCACCCGAAGAGCATCACGGCCTACCTCAAAGTGACCGCCCCGGATACGGCATGCCCGAAAACGGAACTCACCGAGTTGCACCCCGCCCCGACGCCGCCGGGTACGGACGGCTCGGATGTCCCCAGTCCCTCGTCGACCGACAGCTCCGACGAGGTCGCGGTAGCTGTCAAGTCAAATGAAACGATTGTGCGGCTATGAACTGTGTTGTTGTGATTCGTGTCGTCGGGTGGGGTCGTTGATCCATGCCTGCTGGGGGATCTTCGGTGGCACGGGCCGGTGGTTGAAGCGTTCGGGGTGCTGCTCGAACGCGACCGTGAGGGTGGCCGCCCGTTGCTCGCGGACGAGGTCGGCGGTGCCGAAATGGACGCTGGCCGGGGTGTGGTAGCCGATCCCGGAGTGCCGGTGGACGTGGTTGTAGTGCGAGATGAACGCGTCCATCCACTCGCGTGCGTGGGCGAGGGAATCGAAGCGTTCGGGGTAGTCCGACTGGTACTTCGTGGTGCGGAACCGGCTCTCGCTGTACGGGTTGTCGTTGCTGACCCTGGGTCTGGAGTGGCTTCGGGTGACGCCCAGGTCGAGAAGCGTCTGGGAGACCTGCCTGGAGGTCATCGAGGTGCCGCGGTCGGCGTGAACGGTGTGCGGCACGATCCCGTTGCGGTCGATCGCCTCTTGGATCAACTCCTCGGCTCGCGCCGCTGATTCGGCCTGCTCGACGGTGTGGCCGACGACATAGCGGGAGTAGATGTCGAGGATCACGTAGCCGTGGAACCAGACTCCCTTCGCCGGGCCGGCCAGGCGGGTGATGTCCCAGCTCCAGACCTGGGAAGGCCCGTCGGCGACGAGTTCGGGAATGGTGCGGGGAGGATGGGTGGCCCGCCGGCGGCGTTCGCCGTCCTGACCGGCTTCCTTCAGGATCCGGTACATCGTGCGCTCGGAACAGTGGTAACGGCCCTCGTCCAGCTCGCGGGCATAGACCTGCGCGGGCGGCAGGTCCACGTACTCGGGCCGGTTCATCAGCTCCAGCACCGCCCGCCGCTCGGCCGCCGACAGCGCGTTGACCGGCGCCGGACGCGGAGCCTTCGGCCTGGGCGGGGCCGGGTTGAGCCGCCGGTGGTGGGTGGCCCGGGAGCGTCCCGTCAGACGGCACGCCACCACGATGCCCACGTGCGGAGCGAGCTGCTCGACCAGGGCGTGCAGATGATGTTCGAGGACGTCGTTCAGTCCGCGCTGTCGGAGACCGATTCCAACAGCGCGACAGCTTTTCCCAGCACCTCCACCGCGGCGCGGTTCTTCGCCAGCTCCTTCTCCAGCCGTTCCACCTGCCTGCGCAGCCTGTCGTTCTCCGCCTCGGCCGGGTGCTTCCTCGGGCGGGCGGGGCTGGTGCGGTGATCGGTCAGCTTCTCCAGCGCGCCCGCATCCCTGGCCTGCCGCCACTCGATGATGTGCGAGTGGTACAGCCTCTCCCGGCGCAGGACAGCGCCCTTGTCCCCGGCGGGGGCCGCGTCGTACTCGGCGACGATCCGCAGCTTGTACTCGGGGGCGAAACGGCGGCGCTTCGGCTTCGGCGCCGGATCCTGCCCGGCGGGCTTGGTGCTGGTCATGCGGGTGGTTCTCCTGTCGTACCCGCCCACAATATCTGATCATTTCGGGGCGTCTCACCCAACGGTGTCAGAGAGGGCCTGGTGAGAAGCGACCGTCCCTCGCCGCCCTGGCCGGGGAACTGGCGGACGCAAGCCGCCTCCGTACTCCCGTACCGCCGCTGGCCAGCCGGTTCCCGGGCCTGGCTCTCGAAGATGCGTATCGCATTCAGCGGCTCAACGTAGCGCGTCGCGTTTCGGCAGGTGGCCGCGTCGTCGGTCACAAGATAGGGCTGACCTCGCTTGCCATGCAGCAGCAGATGGGCATCCACGAGCCCGACTCCGGAGTCGTCCTCGATGACATGATCTCGCCCAGCGGCAGCCACTTGAGCATGGCGGACTTCATGGCCCCCCGGATCGAGACGGAGATCGCCTTCCGTATTGGCCGCGACTTGAACGCCCCCACTGACCTTCGCACCGTCCGCTCCTCTGTGGCGGAGGTGTTCCTCGCGTTCGAAGTTCTCGACACCTGCTTCACCGACTGGAACATCACGCTGGTCGACAGCATCGCCGATAACGCCGCATGCGCCCGGGTCATCACCGGAACCCCGGTCCCCGCCAGCGACATCGCGGATGTCTCCGCGGAGCGGATCACGGTCAGCGTCGATGGGAAGACCGCGGCGATCGGGGAAGGACGCGACATCCTCGGCGACCCGTTCAAGGCGCTGATGTGGCTGACGTACCGCCTCCCCGTCCTCAAGACCACGCTGCACGCCGGCGACATCGTCCTGGCCGGTTCCGTGCACGCCAGCATCCCGCTCACCGCCGACATGGACATCCGGGCCACGTCGACCCGGCTCCCCGCCATCCGTACGCACGCCATCTGAGTCCTGCCCGCTTCGTATGAAGAGTGGAGTACACGTGCTGAACACGGCCGTCCTCGGTACCGGTCTCCTCGCCCTCGACCTGGTCGAGCGCATCCAGAACTCCCCGCACCTGCACTGCGGTCTCGTCGTCGGCCGCACCCCCGACAGCACCGGCCTGAGCAAGGCCGCCGCCATGGGCTGCGCCACCGCGGCAGGCAGCATCACCGCCCTGGCCGACTCGGAGGAGATGTTCGACATCGTCTTCGACGTCACCAACGCTTTCGCCCACCCCGAGCACGCGGCCCACCTCGCCGGCACCGGAGCTACGGTCATCAACCTGACCCCCGCCAACACCGGGACGCTGATCTTTCCCGCCGTCAACGGCGACCAGGCCGCCGCGCACCAGCACATCAGCCTCGCCTCGTGTGGCGGCCAGACCTCGATCCCCGTCCTCCACGCCATCGCCCAGCACTACGAGCCCCTCCATGTGGAGATGGTGGCCACGGCCGCCACCAAGAGCGTCGGCCGGGCCAGCCGCCTCAACCTCGACGAGTACGTCGAGACGACCCAGTCCGCGATCCAGCAGTTCACCGACGCGGACACCGTCAAGACCATGCTGAACATCAGCCCCGCCACGCCGCCGCCGCGCTTCCGCAGCACGATGACGCTCCTGGCGCCGGGGGCCGAGACAGAGCCGGTGCGCACGATCGTGGACTCCGCGGCCGAGACCATGCGGTCCTTCGTCCCCGGCTTCCATGTGGCCTCGTGCACCGTCGCCGACGACACGATCCGAGTGGCCGTGGAGGTCACCGCCACCCGCACCAACATGCCGGTGCACGCGGGGAACCTCGAAGTGATCAGCGCCGCCGCCATCCACGCCGCCGAACAGCACGCCCTCACCCGGACCTCAGCAATGAAGGAGTACGTACGATGACCTCCAGCAACCAGAGTCGCCTGATCGTCCACGACCCGACCCTGCGCGACGGCCAGCACGCCGTGCGCCACCAGCTCGACCGCCACCAGATCGGTGCCTACGCCGCCGCCGCCGACGCGGCCCGCGTCCCCGTCGTCGAAATCGGCCACGGCAACGGACTCGGCGCGTCCTCGTTCCAGGTGGGTCACAGCAAGATCAGCGACGATGAGATGCTGTCCACCGCCCGCGAGGCCCTCACACACAGCAGGATGGCCGTCCTCATGGCGCCCGCCTGGGGAACCTCCGCCGACCTCCGCAACGCCGTCGTACGCCACGGCGCGGACGTGGCCCGTATCGCGGTGCACTGCACGGAGGCCACCGCCGCCGAACGCCATCTCGGAGTCATCCGGGAACTCGGGGCCGAAGCACAGGCCGTGCTCATGATGAGTCACATGGCCGACCCTGGACAGCTCGCCGAGCAGTGCGCGCTTCTGGTCGGCTACGGGGCTCAGGCCGTCGGCATCATGGACAGCGCCGGGTTCTACCTGCCCGAGGACGTCACCGCCCGCATCGGCTCCATCGCCTCGGCGGTGGAGGTGCCCGTGATCTTCCACGGGCACAACAACCTCGGTATGGCAGTGGCCAACTCCGTCGCCGCCGTCACGGCCGGTGCCCGCGTCATCGACGCGTGCGCCCGGGGGTTCGGCGCGGGCGCGGGCAACACCCAACTGGAAGTTCTCGTGCCCGTATTGGAACGCTATGGCCACGCCACCGGGATCGACGTCCGGCGCCTGGCTGATGCCGCCGACCTCGCCGGACGGACGCTCATGCCCGCGCCGCCGTCGATCGACTCGACCAGCCTCGCGTCCGGACTCGCCGGCGTCTTCTCCGGGTTCAAGAAGCCCGTCCTGGAGGCGGCTTCGCACGAAGGCGTCCACCTCTGGGACCTGTTCCAGGAACTCGGCCGCCGTCAGGTGATCGCCGGGCAGGAGGACGTGATCCCGGAGGCCGCCCGCAGCCTCACGTCGCGGGGAGCGGACCGGTGACCGCCATGACGGCCCCGGCCGGGGTCTGGTTCATCACGCCGGGCCACACGTCCGAGCGCTTCCCGACCGCGTACAAGTGCGGCGCGGACGTCGCGCTCGTGGATCTGGAGGACTCCGTGCCCTCCATGGCCAAACCGTCCGCCCGTGCCGCTGCCCGCGGCTTCCTCGCCGCCCCCGCAGCGACCGGGTGCACGCTCGGTGTCAGGATCAGCTCGCCCACCACCCTCGACGGCGTTCGCGACCTCGCCGCCATCGCGGTCTTCCCTGCGAAGCCGCAGATCGTCTTGATCCCCAAGGTCGAATCGCCGCGCGACTTCGAGATCGTCGCCGGTGTCCTCGACACCCCCGACTACACACCCCTGCTGTACGCGCTGATCGAGACCCCGCGCGCCGTGGAGGCGCTGCCGTCGATTGTGCGGGCCGACCGGATCGCCGGGGTCCTGTTCGGGACGGCCGACTACGCCACCTCCACCGGCAGCGCCATGGGGTGGGATGCGATGCTGCACGCCCGGTCCGCGCTCGTCACCAGCGCCGCCGCTGCAGGCATCCCGGCCATTGACTCCCCGTTCTTCGACCTGGACGACCTTGATGGGCTGCGTCGTGAAGCCGAGCAGGTCAAGGCGCTCGGATTCGCCGGGAAGTGCTGCGTGCACCCTCGGCAGCTCGTCGCGGTGACGGGGGTGTTCCGTCCGACGGACGAGGAGATCGCCGCCGCCCGCGCCATCGTCGAGGCCGCCGAAACCTCCGGTGAACGTATCGTCCGTGTGGGCCACCAGATGATCGGTCCCCCCATGGTCGCCGCCGCCCGCTCCCTCCTCACCCGTGCCAACACGCCGCATGAGGTGCGCGCATGAGCACCGTCGGCCCGCAGGGGTACCGGCGGATCGCCGAAGGCCGATACCGAGAAGTCGTCGGCCTCGGGTTCGACGAGCTGGCCGTGGGCCTGGTCATCGAGCACCGTCCCGGACGCACCCTCACCGAGACCGACAACGTCCTGATGACGACGCTCGGCGGGAACGACGCCCCCCTCCACACGGACGCCCACTACAGCAGCCTCACCGAGTGGGGCCGCCCCCTGGTGTGCAGCAGCATCACCCTCCACATCGTCGGCGGAATGACCGTGCGCAGCACCAGCGGCCTCACCCTGGCGAACCTCGGCTTCGAGGAGATCCGCTTCACCCACCCGGTCTTCGTCGGCGACACCCTCTACGCGGAGACCGAGATCACCGGCCGCCGGATATCCAGGAGCCGGCCGGAGACGGGGATCGTCACCTGCCGCACGACCGGCCGCAACCAGAACGACGAAGTCGTCATGACGTTCAGCCGGAGCTTCCTCGTCCCGCTCGACAGCGCCACGGTCCGAGACCGCACCCACTACTAGAAGCGGACGTCACATGCCCAATCCGACCCTGTTCACCGAGGTCGCCGACGACGACCACTGGCAGCAGTACGACCGCCTCGCAACCCGGAGCTACGGCCACCCCGTGGACGACATCACCCTCCTGCGCCCCCACGCGGACATCCGCGTCGCGGTCCGGGACGGTCACGTCGTGGCCGGCGGTCTCGGCCTCCTCCTGCCGCAGTTCTTCGGCGGGGCCCCCGTACCGTCCGCGCTCCTCGGCGCCGGCTGCGTCGCCCCGGAGGAACGCGGAGCCCACCTCTCCGTCCGCATGATCTCCGAACGCCTGCGCCCGCTGCGCGACCAGGGGGCCGTGATCTCCACTCTCTGGACCGCATCCAGCGGCTACGCCCGCCGCCTCGGCTGGGAGGCCCCCACCCAGGTGTACTCGTGGACCGTCCCCACCGACGAACTGAGACGGTGCTTCACCGGGACCGGATTCGATATCACGCACGGCACGGACGCGAAGGTCCGCCTGCTCCAGAACGACCTGGCCGCTTGGTGGAACGGAACGTGGCAGCGACCGGAGTGGTGGGCGGACTGGCAGCAGGGCAAGCACCCCGGCCTGGCCACGTACCGCTTCAACCGGCCGGGGCAGGGGCCCGCCGGCGTCCTCTCCCTGGCCAACGAGCCTCACCCCATCGAGGGGCGTCAGGTCGTCGTGCACGACTTCTGGGCCGCGGACCAGGACACGACCGCCGCCATGTTCGCCTTCCTCGGCCGGCACAACAGCCGCATCCCCACCGTCGCCTTCCAGCGAACCGGACTGCCGCCCGGACCGCTGCTGCTGCACCGCCTGGACCGTCCCGGCTCCCTGACCGCGCGGTCCTGGCACCCGTGGATGCTCCGCATCCTTGACCTGCGCCGAGCAGTGCAGCTACGCGGCTGGCCCGACGAGGTCGACCTCACCCTCCCCATCGAAATCGTCACCGAGAGCGGCGAGGCCACCGAGCGCTACACACTCCGGATCACCAACGGGAAAGCCGATCTGGAACCCACCACGCGCGCAGGACAGATCACCCTGACCAGAGGACAGTTCGCCGTCTGGTACGCCGGCGGCTACCGCAGCACGGCCGCCGCCACCCTGGCCGGAGTAGCCGCCCCTCCCCGCACCGTCGCCCGGTTCCTGGCTGTCACCACCGACCGTGAACCATGGCTCGCTGACCACTTCTGACCCGTATGCCGCAAGGCGCCGCAGTACCCTTCACACTTACGGGCTGATTCCACCGCTTGCATGCAATTCGGAGAAACCACCACATGACGCGGAACACCCCCATCCCGCCCGACCTGCGCCGATGGATCACCGCCAGCCTGCCGGACGGGAACCCCGACAAGGCCGAGGACGTCTCCTGGGACCGCGGCGACTCGCGAGTCTGGAGGGTGCCCACGGCTGGGACCGAGGTCTTCGTGAAGCTCAGCCCGAGCCCGAAGGACTACGAGCGGGAGGTGGCAGGCTACGCGTACGCGGCGCGTGTCCTCACCCCGCAGGAAGCGCCCCGCCTCCTCGCCGCAGATCCCGGCTTGCAAGCGATCATGACCTCACTCCAGCCGGGCCGCGTCGTACGCGGGCTGCCCCTCGGCAGGAAGGAGGAACTGTGGGTGCACGAACGGGCGGGAGACTTGCTCAGGCGCTGGCACAACGCCTCCGCGCCCGCCTCGCAGCAGGACCGCGACACGATCCGCGCGACCATGGCCGGCCAGGCGAGCGAAGCCGCCGCCTGCCTGGAGACCACCGCCGGACACCTCGACGACAAGCAGCGTGCTCTGGTCCAGTGCGCTGCCGACGAGCTGCCGCAGCTCGCCGTGAAGCTGCCCGTCGTGTACCGGCACGGCGACTACGCCACCCGCAACTGGCTGTGGGACCCCCACCACGGCTACGGCGTGATCGACTTCGAGATGTCCGCCCACGGCGTCGCCGTCGAAGAGTTCGTGTGGCTGTGCGGAGCGGTATGGGCGCCCCGCCCGGACCTCAAGGCCGCATACTTCACCGGATACGGCCGCGCCCTGTCGGACAGCGAGGAGAGGGCGCTGCTCCTCCTCACCGCGAGGCTCGGTGTCTCCTACCTCGCCACCGGCCTCTCCAAGCAGAACCCGGTGCTCATCGAGCGGGGTCACCTCGTCCTCAGCCGCCTCACGCACGCATAGGGGCGGCCTGATGACGACCGTCCTCATCGTCGTAGCACACCCCGACGACGCCGAGATAGCCATGGGGATGCGCATCCACGAGTACGCGAGGCAGGGAGCACGCGTCCGGGTCCACTGCCTCACCACCGGGGCACCCGGACCGGACGGCGCCCCGGAGCGCAGGGACGAGTGCCTGGCCGCCGGCGCGATCCTGGGCGTGCAGAACTACAGCTTCTCGAACATCCCCGACACCCGGTTCGTCGAGAATCGCGGCAAGATCAACAGCGACCTCGTCAAGCTCCTGGACAAGACCCGCCCGGACGTCGTCTACACGCACTTTCCCGACGACCAGCACCTCGACCACCGCGTCACCGCGCAGGAGGTCACGACCGTCGCCCTACGCGCCGCCAACAACCTGATCTACTTCCGCTCCCCCTACAGCATCGGGTTCGAGCCCACCAAGATCTTCATGGGCACCCCGGAACTCCTGGACCTCAAAGCAAGGGCTCTGAGGTGCTTCGCCTCGCAACAGCAACTCGACATGGACGTCTTCCGCAAGCTCGCCGAGGTCGTGTACCGACAGCACGTACATCACCGCGTAGTCAAGCGCTTCCCTCCGGGGACGAACTCCGCCGAGCTCTTCCGCACAGCTAGAAAAATCGAGTTCGCAGGCCGGGAAGATCCGTTCCAACAATGCCCCTCAACGGAAGGACCCGCATGAGCTCGCCCTGGCTCCCGCCTGAGCAGTACGTCAAGACGATCGCCAACGCAACCTCGTACGCGGGCTTCTACTTCACCGACACCGCGGGTCGCCCCATCCAGCTCCGTTCTGTCCTCAGTGCGGAGACCTGGCAGTGGCCCGGCGGGAACATGGACCCGGGTGAGACCCCGTGGGAGTGCGCGCTGCGCGAGTGCGGCGAGGAGACGGGCATCGCCTTCGCAGGCGAGAGGAAGCTCCTCGCATTTCACTTCATCAGCCAGGGCGCGAACTGGCCGCTCAACAAGTTCGGCGTGATCTTCAACGGTGGCCGACTCACCGACGAGCAGATCAACGCCATCATCCTCGACCCGAACGAGCACACCAAGCTGAGGGCGCTCACCCTGGAGGAGTGGGAGGGAGTCATGTCTCCATACAGCTTCGCCCGCCTCAAAGCGACCGATGACGCCCGGCGTACCGGGACCATCGCCTACTTGGAGAGTTGACGACCGTATCCCTGCCCCCGCCAAGCGTGGTAGCGCTCGTACTAGCTCTCTCCCAGCGTCCTGACCATGACCGCGTACAGCGGGGAGTCCTCGGAGGGCTTGGCCTCGTCCCGCTTCTGGTAGCCCCACTTCTCGTACAGCGCTTGCACCCTCGGGTGGGCGGAGTCGACCAGGAGCGTCACGAAGTCGACCTCGACCGATCGGATCAGCGCGTCGTGGATCTGCCGCGCCCGGCCGGTCCCCTGCCACTGGGGCACCACCATCAGCTCGGACAGAGCGAAGATGCGGCCGCGCACACCCCTGGGCCGGTCCGCGCCCTTCCACCAGCCGCCCGGCTTGAAGCGCGAACCGTACGCGTACCCGACCGCTTCACCGTCCTCCCAGCCCGAGACGCACAGCCAGTCCTCGCGCCCGGTCCACAGGTCGACGTAGTACGAGAACCGCTCGCGTGAGTGGAACGGGTCGGGCTCGTTCGCGTAGACCTCGTCGTGTATGTCCAGGAGCAGGGAGCGCACGTCCGGGGCGTCGGCGTGCGTGTACGTTTTCAGATCCATCGGCGTGACTCCTCGATCCAGCTCACGACCTCGGGCGCCTTCGTGCCTGTGGCCTCGATGACTTGGCGAGTGACGGCGAGCGTCCTCGTCGTGCGCAGCGATCCGGACGCCGGCAGCAGCATCTCGTACGCGCGGCGTCCTGTTCCGGCGGCGAGCTCCACCTCTCCCTGCCTCGCCTGGGCGAGCGACAGGTGCGCCGTGTAGAGGGCCTTGTTGCGGACCATGTCGTCGGGGATCGCCGCAAGAGTGCGGTGGAGGCAGGACTCGGCCCGCTCGTCTTCTCCCAGTGCGGTCCAGACGTACGACGACAGGGCGTCGAATTCGGCTCGGTTGTAGAACGAGATCCACGCGGAGGGCTGTACGCCGTCGGCGCGTCCGAACGTCCTCTCCGCGAAGCTCATGGCACGCAGGGATTCGGTGGGCCGATGCAACCTGGCCAGGGCGTTGGCGTGCCGCATGTGCCCCAGCGACGCGTACAGCGGGTCGCGCCGAGCGGTCGAGGACCGCTTCATGACCTCGGCACCGGCCGCCGCCTCGGCGTGGTTCTCGCGTTGGCTGGAGGTGAGCATCAGGTGGTCCCACACGCGGTACATGGCCTCCCCCTCGCGCGCCAGGCCCGCAAGGGGGAGTGCCTGGCCGAGGTGAGAGCGGGCACGCTGCGGAGCACGGGCGTCGATGGCGGCGAAGGCCGCCAGACAGGTGGCATCGGAGGCGAGCCGGTACAGCTGGCGCCTCACGTGGTCCGAGGCGCCTCCGCGGGCGAGCGACGACTGGATGCGCGACGCGAGCTCGATGGCCTTGTTCTCGATCTTCCCCGCCCCGCCGAGCCGCGCGTCACCGCGCAGCAGCTCGGTGTACTCCAGACGAAACCGGTCGGCGTCGGCATGCCCCAGCCGCGTGGGGCGTGGCGGGGCAGCGGCGGCGACGGCGGTTCCGGTCGCCGCGACAAGGAAATTGCGGCGGTGCACTGAGTCCTCCGCTCGTACGGCGGTGCGTGGTGGGACGAACCCCAAATCCGCTACGGGGCACCCGAATACCGCTTCGAGTGCGGCGCATGTGCGGCCGATCGGCCGGCGGGTGCTGCCGTTGAGAAGATTGCGCACCGTCCGCGCGGACACATCCCCCGGCCTCCCCCCGATTTCTTCGAGCGCGATATTCATCTGTCGTGCTAATTCGTCCTGCGTCAGGCCGAGTTCATTCATCCGGCCTCTCAGGATGACGTTCGCTCCCATGCGACAGAACGTAGCCGGGCCGGTACGCCCGGAACAGCCGCCGGGTCATGCGAACGTAAAGTTTTCCGCTTGGTCTTGGGCGAATCGGCTGCGACCTTTCCTGTCCACAGCCGCCTGACGGTCGTTGACTGATCACACGCCCCGGAAGTCGAAGAACGCTCCGGGCCCGCTCCCCCTCAGCAGCGACCACGCCCTGTCCGTAGTGCGGCCCGCATCCGGGGTCGAGTGGACGACGTCGGCGGACAACCTTCAGCTCATCCCATGAGACAGCGACAGCCCACCAACTTCCGCCCCGCTGGATCACCGGCCCCGGGTGGAGGCACCACCAAGCAGCACTCGCGCATCCATCGAAGGAGCATCACCATGATCGACACCAGCAACGAGAACGGCACCACCACTCCCGGCAGGAAGCCGGTGGCGGTCGACCTCGGCGACGTCGCCGAGCTGACCGAGGGCCAAGGCGGCGGACAGTCGGAGGACAAGCGCCGCGCATACAACTGCTGACCCTTGCCGCAGAGGTGCGGTCCCAGCCTTCGGGTCGGGGCCGCACCCCCTTCGCAAGATCTGGAGGACACGTTGCCCGTCGGCGGATTCAGCACCACCCGACCCAACCTTCCTCGCCCACTCGGCGCGGAGAGCTTCGCCACGTCATCTCTGTGGCGGCTCGGCAGCATCCCCGTCCGCACAGCGCGGCGGCCCGGCCGTCGCGTCCATGTCATCGGCTTGTGCGCAGCCACCGCCGAAGAGGTACAGGCCCTGGCCGAGTGCCCAGTGCCCACCCGCGCAACCTGGCAGTGGCCGGGTGCCTACGCGGTGCTGGAAGAGCTGGCACACGGGCTGGTCCTCCACACCGACCCGGCCGCCGCACTGCCCCTGTACGCGGTCGCCTGGCAGGGGACCTGGGCGTGGTCGACGTCGGCCCGCTACCTCGGCGCCCTGGCGGGCGCTCACGTCGACACCAAGCGTCTGGCATGCGCGTTCCTCGCTCCATCCGTGCCCGTATTGGCCACTGGCCGTACGTACTTCGCCGGAGTCGAACAGCTCCCACCCGGCAGCCGCATCGAACTGCCCGCCACCGGAGACCGGTACACGCACAGCACCACGTGGTGCCCCGACCCCCTCGACGGGCCGCCACCGCACCTGCGTAACGCCCTCACTGCCGCCGTACGTCTACGCGCCGACACCGACCCGGCTCTGTCGAGCGACCTTTCCGGTGGTCTCGACTCCTCCACGATCGCCATCCTCGCTTCCCGCACCGCGCCGGATCCGGTGAACGCTGTCACCGTCCACCCCCGTGGTGTCCTCGACGGCGCCGACCTCCATTACGCCCGGCTCACCGCTGCGGCCTCCGACGGCAGGCTCCGCCACCACCTGCTCCCCCTCGGCGATGAACACCGGCCGTACACCAACCTCACCGACCTCCCCGTGACCGACGAACCCGCGCCTTCCACGCTCACGCAGACCCGACTCCTGGCCCAATTCCGCTGGATGCGCCGCGAACTCGGCACCCGTAGTCATCTGACCGGCGACGGCGGGGACAGCGTCCTCTTCCAGCCGCCGGCCCAGCTCGCCGATCTCCTGCGCCATCGTCGCTGCACCCGCGCGGTCCGCGAGGCATTCGGGTGGGCTCGGCTTCGACACATCGCCGTCGTCCCACTGCTTCGCTCCGCATCGATGATGACGGCCATCACCCGCGAGGGCGCCTCGGCAACACTCACCACCGAGCTGACCAGCGGGGTCAAGCCGACTCGGGGTGATGTCAGGTGGTTCTCCACCCTGCCCGTACCGGCATGGGCGGAGTCTTCCGCCGTACGTCTCCTCACCGAGGCCGCCGAGGACTACGCTGCCGCGCCCGCCCCTCTGCCGGGCCTGGACACCTCGGTACGCATCCTCGTTGATGAGATCCGCGAAGTGGCACGCACTGCGGTGTCCGACGCCGAGCTGGCAGACGCCTGCGGCATCGATCTGCACAATCCATTCCTTGATGCCTCCGTGGTCGACGCGGTGCTGAGGACCCCAGTCGATCTGCGTCCCCCTCTCTACGCCTACAAGCCGGTGCTGAAGCAGGCGTTCGCCGATCTCCTCCCAGCCGAACTTGTGGCCCGTATCACGAAGGGGGCCTTCGAGGCAGACCACTACGGCGGACTGCGCGCCGCCCTTCCCCAACTCCTCGACACCGGAGGCATGAACCTGGCCGCGCTCGGCTTGATCGACACGACGCGATTCCGTGAGCAGATCCGCCACGCCGCCGCCGGGGTCCCCATGCCGCTCGCGCACATCGAGCAGGCCTTGGCTGCCGACGCCTGGTTGCACACCATCACCCACACCCCTGATCCCGCGTGGGACGCCGCCGCCCCTGGAAAGGTGGAGTAATGAAGCGGTCCGTCGACTTCGGCCATGTGCAGGTCGTCATCGACTACGACACCGGCGGCGTGCGCTGCCTGATTCCCACAGAGCCCGCCCCGTCGATCGCGCCGAAGGCCAGCTGGGGCAGCACCGAGCACCCCGCAGGCCTCACCGTCCCCCGCAATGCGTGGAGCTCCGCCGCAGCCGCTGCGCTCGCCTGTGTCCTGGCGGTGAAAGCGGCGGGGAGGAAGGAATCCGCCATGCGACGTCTCATCGACGCCATCCGTACAGCTGATTCGACAACCACGCACCCGGCTACCCCCGAGCAGGCCGAGCGTGCTGTCCTCGCCGTGCGCCGGGCCGCCTGGTTCTCCCCGGCCCGAACCGCTTGTCTGGAGGAGTCGGCCGCCGCCGTACTCCTCCTCGCCTTCCAGCGCCGGTCCGTGATCTGGTGCCACGGCGTCGCGCCGGATCCCGTACGCCTGCACGCATGGGTCCAGACTGGCGACGGAGCCCTTGCAGCCGAACCGCGCTCCACGCTTCTCTACACGCCCGCCCTGATGATCGGAGACATCCGTGACTGAGCCGACGCTGTGGCTGACCACCGAGACCTGCGGCCTCGGGCCCTATCGCGCCGATCTGGTCGAGACGTACTGGAAGTGGGAGCAGGACCCCACCCTGATGATCGGTTACGGCCGCCAAGTACCCGAGTCCCTGGAGGCCCGCGCCGAAGGGATGCAGCACCAGCTCCGGGGGGCCAACATCCGCTTCACCGTTTACGACCTGGCCGGCGCCGAGCCCGTACCGGTCGGGGTAACCACCCTGCTGCCCGATGATTCCGTGCGTACCGCCGAGTTCGTCGTCATGCTGGCCCGCGAGGCCCGGGGGCGCGGGCTCGGTGTCGAGGCGACTCGGCTGACCCTCGACTACGCGTTCCACGTGGCCAGCCTGCGCATGGTGTGGCTCAAGGTGCTGGCCCCGAACGCGGCCGGGATCAAGGCGTACGAGCGTGCCGGGTTCCAGCACGTGGGGCGGCTTCGGGAGGCCGGATACTGGCTCGGGCAGGTTTGCGACGAGGTGCTGATGGACGTCCTGGCGGAGGAGTTCAGCGGGCCTTCGTCGGTGCGGGCGCTTCTGGGGCGGGGCTGACGAAGGACCTCGGTCTTCGCCGACAAGGACGAACTGATGCAGGCGTGTGTGGCCGAGGCGGTGCGCGGGGTGGGGCGCAACGAGTCGTCGGCCATGGTCCGCGCGGCCATGGCGGAGTTACTGGAGCCCGACCGGGCCGCCCTGCGCCGGCCGCCGGAGCAGATCGCGGCGCTCTTCTTCGGGCTGCTGTTCACACAGCCGCGTACGGAGGACGAGCCGCACCTGACCCCGCGGGAGCTGGTCGACGTCTTCCTGCACGGGGCCGTCGCGGGGTAGGCGCGACGACGGGGCCCGGCGGCCCGGGGCCGGGTGCCGCTCCCCCGGCCGCCGCCCCGGGCACCGCGCCGCCCCCTCAGTGGCCGGTGGTGAGTTCGCCGCTCAGGGTGGTGTGCAGGGCGGCGCTCGGTTGGTTGAGGCCCACTATTTCGACCGTCTTGCCGCGCTGGGCGTACTTCGTCTCGATCGCGTCCAGGGCCGCGACCGAGGAGGCGTCCCAGATGTGGGTGGCGGAGAGGTCGATGACGACCTTGTCCGGGTCGGTGGCGTAGGCGAAGCGGGTCACCAGGTCGTTGGAGGAGGCGAAGAAGAGTTCGCCGGTGACGGAGTAGACGACCTGGGAGCCGTCCGGGTCGGTGACCGCGGTGACGTCGGCGAGGTGGGCGACGCGCCGGGCGAAGATCACCATGGCGGTGACCGAGCCGACGACGACGCCGATCGCCAGGTTGGACGTGGCGACGACGACGGCGACGGTGATGACCATGGCCGCCGTCTCGCCCACCGGCATCCGGCGCAGGGTCTTCGGCGCGATGGAGTGCCAGTCGAACGTGGCGAACGAGACCATCACCATGACCGCGACCAGGGCCGCCATCGGGATGTCCGAGACGACCGGGCCGAAGGCGATGCAGAGCACCATCAGGAAGGAGCCCGCCAGGAAGGTGGACAGGCGGGTGCGCGCGCCGGAGACGCGGACGTTGATCATCGTCTGGCCGATCATGGCGCACCCGCCCATGCCGCCGAAGAAGCCGGTGACGATGTTGGCGACGCCCTGGCCGATGGACTCGCGGGTCTTGTTGGAGCGGGTGTCCGTGATGTCGTCGACCAGCTGGGCGGTCATCAGGGACTCCATCAGGCCGACCAGCGCCATCGCCAGGGCGTAGGGGGCGATGGTCGTCAGCGTGTCCAGGGTGAAGGGCACGTCGGGGAGGCCGGGCACCGGGAGCGAGGAGGGCAGCTCGCCCTTGTCGCCCACCGTCGGCACCGCGATACCGGCCGCCACGGTGGTGACGGTCAGGATCACGATGGAGACCAGGGGCGCCGGGATCACCCGGGTGACCTTCGGGAAGAACACCATCAGCAGCAGGCCGCCGGCGATCAGCGGGTAGACCGCCCACGGCACGTCGTGCATCTCGGGCACCTGGGCCATGAAGATCAGGATCGCCAGGGCGTTGACGAAGCCGGTCATCACGGAGCGCGGCACGAACCGCATGAGCTTGGCGACGCCGAGGGCGCCGAGCACGATCTGGAAGAGGCCGGCCAGGATCACCGCGGCGATCAGGTAGCCGAAGCCGTGCTCCCGGTTGAGCGGGGCGATGACCAGGGCGACGGCGCCCGTGGCCGCGGAGATCATCGCGCGGCGCCCGCCGACGACGGAGATCGTGACGGCCATCGTGAAGGAGGCGAACAGGCCGATCGCGGGGTCCACACCGGCGATGATCGAGAACGAGATCGCCTCCGGGATCAGGGCGAGCGCGACGACCAGGCCGCCGAGGATCTCGGTGCGCCAGACCCTGGGGTCGGCGATCCAGTCGGGCTTGAGGGCGCGCAGCCGGGACGCGGGGGCGGACGGGGGCGAGGGCGGTGCGGAGGAGGACACGAAGGCGTACCTGTCGGTCGGGCGCGCCCGTGGGAGAGGGCGTGCGGGGGTAGACAGCGGGGACGGCGGGGCCCGGCGGACGCGTGGGTGCGCGCGGGGGCCCGGGGAGCCGGCCGGGGGCGGGTCCGGCGGATCGGCGCGCGGACGGATCGGCGCGCGGACGGATCGCGCGGACGGGCCCGGTGCCCGGGGGGCTCAGGGGTGAGGGGTCACGGCGGGCACGCGGCGCTGCGGTGCGTCGTCATGCGCATCCGCCCGCTCGCTCTCTGTCCACCGGAATCAGGGAAGGCCCCGCGCACACGTGGGTGCGGTGCGGGGCGCCGAAAACCACTGTACCGTCCCGCCCGATCACCGTAGGGTCGTGTCCGTGATCACCGGACCGGCCTTGAGCCACGCACGGAACGGCTGTCCGGTGGAGGGCTGAGCCCCCGCCGGACGCGCCGCGCCGGGTGCTTCGTACACCTGGCACGGGGGCCTCCTCCGGCTCGTACACCCACGTTTTTTCCGAGTGTCGAGCCGATTGAGAAGGATGAGGTCGTCAACCATGCCTGTTTCGTTCAACCACACCATCATCGCCGCCAAGGACCGTCATGAGTCCGCGCGGTTCTTCCGTGATCTGCTGGAGCTGGACGAGGCCCCGTCGTGGGGTCCGTTCGTCAACATCCAGCTGGAGCACGGTGTGCTGCTGCAGTTCGCCGAGCCGCCGGTGGAGATCCAGATGCAGCACTACGCGTTCCTCCTCGACGACGAGCTGTTCGACCGCGCCTACGCGCGGCTGGTCGAGGGCGGGGTCGAGCACTGGGCCGATCCGCAGATGAAGCGGTCCGGTGAGACCAATACCGAGCACGGCGGCCGGGGCGTCTACTTCAAGGACCCGGCCGGGCACGCGATCGAGCTGATCACCCGCCCGTATCTGTAGTCCGCCGTGTCCGTGGTCCGCCCGGTCCACCCTCCGTAGTCCGCCCGGTCCACCGCCGGACGGACGCGGCGGGGTCGCGGGGCGGTGGCGGGGCGCGGAGGCTGGGGGGATGAGCGATCTGGAGCCCCCCGGTGGCGGTCCGGTCCCGCCGCGGCCTCCCCGGCGGCGGATCTGGCCGTGGGTGGTGCTGCTGGTCGCGGTGCTGCTGGCGCTGGCGGCCGGGGCGGTCTCGGCGGTCCTCGCGGACGTGGTCCGCTCGGAGGGCTCGCGGACGGTGCACATCCGGTACGAGGTGACGGGCACCGCGCGGGACGTGGTGCTCACGTACAGCACCTGGCGGGGCGACGAGCTGTCGACCGGGCGGCTGGCGCTGCGTTCGCTGCCGTGGGCCGGGGAGCTGGACACCCGGGGCTTCCTGAGCGGCGGGTCGTTCGAGGTGAGCGTGGGCCGGGGCGGTGGTGACGTGGCGTGCGCGGTGACCGTGGACGGCGGTGCGCGGCGTACGGACGCGGCCTCGGGTGCGTACGCGACGGCCACCTGCGACGGGTACTGAGGGGCGGGCCCCGGATTGCTCCGGGGCCCGCCCGCGGTGTGTCAGCGGCCGTAGCGGATCAGGGCGCGGACCATGCGGCAGGTGGTGTCGGACGGCGGGTGGATGCCGAGGCGCTGGGCGGTGGCGCGTATCCGGGCGTTGTTCGCGGTGGACGGGAGGTAGACGCCGGTGTCGAGCAGGGCGATGGCGAGGCGCATCGCCTTCAGCCGGCGGTTGTGCGAGACGTACCACTCGCGGGGGCGGCCGGCGGGGAGCGGCTTCTTCTTCAGCGGCTGGTGCAGGGGTGTGTGGAGCGGCTTGGTCGTGACTGCGGCAGCGGCCATGGGCAACCTCCTGGCACGGTGGCGGAACTGATCGGAACCCTCACGAACTACCCCCGATTCTACCGCCGGGCACTGACAATCGGCCCTGGTCGGCGGGGCTTTGACCGGTCCTGGAGGGAACCGTCCCGTACGGTGGGTGCCATGGAGATCTGGATCAATCCCGCGTGTTCGAAGTGCCGCGGCGCGATGGATTTGCTCGACGCGGAGGGGGCCGATTACACGGTCCGCCGCTATCTGGAGGATGTGCCCTCGCCGGACGAGATCCGGGCCGTGCTGGAGCGGCTCGGGCTCGAACCGTGGGACATCACGCGGACGGGGGAGGCGGCGGCGAAGGAGCTGGGTATCGCGGACTGGCCGCGTGAGGAGGGCGCGCGGGAGCGGTGGATCACGGCGCTCGCCGGGCATCCGAAGCTGATCCAGCGTCCGATCATCACGGCGGACGACGGCACGGCGGTCGTCGGCCGCTCGGAGGACGCGGTGCGGGACGCGCTGGGGCGCGGGGCGTCCTGACCGGCGGGGTGCCCGCCGTTCCGCCCGGCCCCGCCCGCGCCGGACGCCCCCGCCCGAGCCGCCCGAGCCGCCCGCCCCGCCCGCCGTGCTACCGCGCGGCTTGCGCCGACTCCTCGGCCCCGGCGAGGAGTTCCGTCAGGTGGAGGCCGAACCTTACGTCGCAGGGGTGGGCCTCGCCGGTGCGTGCCGAGGTGATCAGCGCGTCCACCGCCGCCGTGAACGCGTCCACCGCACTGCCCCAGTCCGGCATGGTGACGACGCCGTGCTCGCCCCGCAGGACGAACTCCACGCCGGCCGCGCCCTCCGGGGCGCCCAGGGCGAGCGTCACGGTGCTGGAGGCGCCGGAGGCGTGGCGCAGGACGAGGTTGTACACGTCGGCGGGGCCGCGGGCGGCGGTGAGCGCGGTGACGTCGCCGAGGAGCGGGATCAGGACGGAGAGGGCGTGCGGGCCGACGTCCCAGAGGCCGCCGCGCTCCCGGCGCCAGGGGGACGCGGCGTACGCGCTGTCGCTCCTGGGGTCCCAGAGCGCGCCGAGCCAGTCGGCGCGGGCGGTGAACCAGCCGCCGGTGGCGCTCTGTTCGGCGATCCAGGCGGCGGTGCGCGGGGCGAACCTGAGCGTGCAGAAGACGACGGAGGCCACGTCGGCCCGGGCGGCGGCCTCGGCCACCTCGCGGGCGCCGGCGGCCTCGGTGGCGACGGGCTTGTCCAGGAGCAGGTGGCAGCCGGCCGCGGCGGCGCGGGCCGCGAGGGGGGCCTGCACGTCCGGCGGCAGCGCGAAGGCGACGGCGTCGCTCGCGGCGAACAGTTCGTCGAGCCCGGCGTCACCGGAGTAGGCGGGTACGCCGTACTCCCCGGCCAGTTCACCGGCGGCTTCCGCCCGCCTCCCCCACACTCCGCTGAACACGGTGCCGGGGTGGGCGGCGAGAGCGGGGGCGTGGGTGCTGCGTGCCCAGGGTCCGGTGCCGGCGAGGCCGATGCGCAGGGGGGGCTCGGGTGTCGTCATGGGGACAGTGTGCCGGGTGGGGACGGGGCGGCGGCGCGGCGGGGGTCGCGGCGGAGGGGGCGGCGGAGGCTCGGTAACACGGGGTTCACACGAGGGCAACGGTCGGGAAATCGCGGCTTGCGAAGCTGCACCGCATAGACCGCAGCACCCGTAAAGGATGGCTTCCGTGACGTTCAAGGCTGAGTACATCTGGATCGACGGCACCGAGCCGACCGCCAAGCTCCGTTCGAAGACCAAGATCATGACCGGCGCCCCGTCGTCCGACGTGGCCGCGCTGCCGATCTGGGGCTTCGACGGGTCGAGCACCAACCAGGCCCGGGGGCATGCCTCGGACCGGGTGCTGAAGCCGGTCTTCCTGTGTCCGGACCCGATCCGGGGCGGCGACGACATCCTGGTGCTGTGCGAGGTCTTCGACATCGACATGACGCCGCACCCGTCCAACACCCGTGCCGAACTGCGGCCGGTCGCCGAGCGGTTCGCCGGGCAGGAGGCGATCTTCGGGATCGAGCAGGAGTACACCTTCTTCGACGGCCACCGGCCGCTCGGCTTCCCCGAGGGCGGCTTCCCGGCCGCGCAGGGCGGCTACTACTGCGGGGTCGGCTCGGACGAGATCTTCGGCCGCGAGATCGTCGAGAAGCACCTCGACAACTGTCTGCGGGCGGGCCTGGGCATCTCCGGCATCAACGCCGAGGTCATGCCCGGCCAGTGGGAGTTCCAGGTGGGTCCGCTGTCCCCGCTGGAGGTCTCCGACCAGCTGTGGATCGCCCGGTGGCTGCTCTACCGCACCGCCGAGGACTTCAACGTGTCCGCGACGCTGGACCCGAAGCCGGTCAAGGGCGACTGGAACGGCGCGGGCGCGCACACCAACTTCTCGACGAAGGCGATGCGCGAGGGCTACGACGCGATCATCACCGCCTGCGAGTCGCTGGGCGAGGGCTCGAAGCCGATGGACCACGTGAAGAACTACGGCGCCGGCATCGACGACCGGCTGACCGGTCTGCACGAGACCGCCCCGTGGAACGAGTACAGCTACGGGGTGTCCGACCGGGGCGCCTCGGTGCGTATCCCGTGGCAGGTCGAGCAGGACGGCAAGGGCTACATCGAGGACCGCCGCCCCAACGCCAACGTCGACCCGTACGTCGTCACGCGGCTGATCGTGGACACCTGCTGTGCCGCGCTGGAGAAGGCCGGCCAGGTCTGACCGGCCGCCGCGCCGTCGGAAGGCGACCACCGGGAGGCGTCCGCCGCGAGTCGCGCGGCGGGCGCCTCCCGCGCATGCGCGCCCGGCGCTGTCAGTGGGGTGTGCCAGGCTGGCGCCATGCTCGAAATCAAGGTCGCCACCGAGAACCAGCAGCCCCGCGTCCGCGTGTCCGAGGAGACGCTGAGCGCGTTGGTGCACCGCATCGGCGGAACGCTGGACCACTTCCTGGTGGTCCAGCGGGCTCCGGACATCCCCGGCACCTTCATCCAGGTGTGGCACGAGACGGGCGGCGCCTACGAGTTGGAGCACCGTACGGGTTCGGCGTCGAGCCATGTCCGCGCCGTCCTCGACGATCCGGAGCGGGTCGCGGAGCTGATGACGCGCTGGGCGCGCCAGGAGTCCGGCTGGGACGGGGGCATGGTCTGGGAGAGCGCGGGGATACCGGAGCCGGACCCGGTGCCGGAGCTGCCCGCGGAGATCCGGGAGCAGTTGGAGGCGCGGGTCCGGGAGCTGCTGCGCGGTGGTTACGGGACGGTGTCCACGCTCACCGAGGCCGCCGAGGACTACCTGGTGAAGGACGGGGTGCGGCCGGTGACGCGGGCGCAGGCCAGGCAGTTGGTGGAGCGGCTCTGGCTGGAGCGGGTGGCCGAGCAGCGGCGCTGGGAGGGCGAGACGGACCCGGAGCGGCTGGCGCGGGCGTTCGCCGCGCTGGACTGGGGCGGCATCACCGCCCGCGAGCATTTCACGTGCTGCCGTTCGTGCGGGACGAGCGAGATCCGGGAGGCCGGGCGCGAGGACGCCCGCGGTTTCGTCTTCTTCCACTTCCAGGGCACGGAGAGCGCCGCCGCCGGGCACGGGCTGTCGCTGTACTACGGCGGGTTCGACGGTTCCGGGGAGACGACCGCCGCCGTGGGCCGCGAGGTGGTGGCCGCGCTGGAGGAGGCCGGGTTGACCGCGGAGTGGGACGGTTCGCCGGACCGGGCGATCGGGCTGACGAACCTGGACTGGCGCAAGCGGCTGGTGGGTTAGGAGCCGGCGGAGGGGTGCCGGGTCGCGGGCGGAGGGGCGGGCCGGCGGCCGAGAGCGGTCTGCTGCGGGGCGGGGTTCTCTGCTTCAATGGGGGCATGGCCGGTTTCCCGCACACCTCGACAGGTCGCAGCGACCTGGAACCGTTCTGGCCGTCCCGTCAGCATCACGACTTCGACCGGGTGTGTTGTCGCGCGCCGAGCGCGCCGGCCCTCTAGAGTCCGCACCCGGTCTCGGGTCCGCGCGCGTACGCAGCAAGTCCGTCCGTTCGACGACTCCTCGCGCGAAAGAGCTGACCCCTCATGGCGAACAACCGTTCCTTCTCCGCTGCCGCCGTCCGCCCCTCCTCCCCCACCCGGCACCGATTGCGTGCCGTCGCCCCCGACGAGGCCGTTCAGCAGGCCGATGTGTCCGCGCTGCTCGCGCCGGGCACGACCTGGCTGCCGGCGCCCCAGCACTCCCTGCCCAGCCTGCCGGGCCGGCCGCCGATGGTCGGCTATCTGGTGCTCGTGCCCGCCGACCAGCAGCCCGCCTTCGCCGCTGCCGCCGCCCGGTACGCGGTTCCGGGGCCCGCGCCGGAGGCGGCGGGTCCGGGCCCGGCGGGTTCCGGCGCGGCGGGCGCGGGGCCGGTGGCCATCGACCCGGTGCGCCGCGCCGCCTCGGTGCAGGGGCGGCAGCTCGACCTCACGTACCTGGAGTTCGAGCTGCTGGCCCATCTGGTGGCCCACCCCCACCGTGTCCACACCCGCGACCAGCTGGTGACGACGGTCTGGGGCTACGGGCACGTGGGCGACGGCCGCACCGTGGACGTGCACATCGCCCGGCTGCGCCGCAAGCTGGGCGCCGAGCACCGCCGTTCGATCCAGACGGTGCGCCGGGTCGGGTACAAGTACGCGCCCTGACGGGCGGCGCACGGGGGCGGGCCCCGGTTCCGGTATCACTACCGGGGCCGGGGCCCGTCCTCGTACCGTGCTGGTCAGCGCATCCCCGGCCCGACCGGGGTGGCGGCGGCGACGGGCTCCGGCTCGCTGTGGTCCAGGCTGGGGAGCCGGCCGAGGCCGCGCGGGGTGCGCCAGTTGCGCTCGCCGAGCAGTGCCATCACGGAGGGCAGCAGCACCATCCGTACGACCGTGGCGTCGAGGAGCACCGCGACGGCCAGGCCGACGCCCATCTGCTGCATGTCCTGCATGGACAGGGTCGCGAAGACGGAGAACACCGCCACCATGATCACGGCCGCGCCGGTCACCGCGCCGGCCGTGGCGCGGATGCCCTCGTCGATCGCGGGCCGGGTGGCGAGGCCCCGGCCGCGGGCCTCGCGGATACGGGAGACCACGAAGACGTGGTAGTCCATCGAGAGGCCGAAGAGGACGACGAGGACGAACAGCGGCATCCAGGACTCGACCGCGCCGACGCCCTCCGAGCCGATGAGCCCGGCGCCCCAGCCGTGCTGGAAGACCGCGGTCATCACGCCGTAGGCGGCGCCCACCGACAGCAGGTTGAGCAGGATCGACGTCACGGCGATGACGTAGGAGCGGAAGCAGAACAGCATCAGGAGGAACGTCACGGCGGTGATGAAGAGGAAGACGGGGGCGATGCCGCGCTTGAGCTGGTCGTTGAAGTCGACGGACGTGGCGACCTCACCGGTGACGTAGGCGCGGGCGCCCGTTCCGTCGAAGGCGGCGGACAGCCGGTCCTCGCGCAGGTCGGTGAGGCCCTGCTCGCCGCCGGGGAGCGGCACCTCGAACTCGGCGACGTTCCGCGCCCGGTGGACGGTGACGTCGTCGAAGCCGGCGAGGGCCTTGCGTACGGCGGGGGCGGTGATGTCGTCGGCCTCGACGACGACGTGGGCCGGGGCGGGGCCGCCGGGGAAGGTCTCGCTGATCTGGCGGTAGGCGACGGACAGCGCGGAGTCGGAGCCGAACTGCTTCTCCAGGCCCAGGGATTCGGTCTTCATGCCGACGGCGGGCGCGGCGAGGACCAGCAGGACGGCGACGGAGGCGGCGGCGAAGAGCTTCGGCCGGTTCAGGACGGGGCGCAGTACCCGGCCCGCGAAGCCGCCGCTCTGCTTGCGGCCGCGCTTGCCGCGCCGGTTCAGCAGGGGCACCCGGCCGGCCTCGATGCGGTCGCCGAGCCAGGAGAGCAGGGCGGGCAGCACGGTGACGGAGCCCAGCATGGCGATGAACACGACGGTGATGGTGGCCAGCGCGAAGCCCTTGAAGAGCATCAGGCCGGACAGGAACATGCCGGCCATGGCGACCATGACGGTGAGCCCGGAGACGAGGACGGCGCGGCCGCTGGTGGCGGCGGCGATGCGCAGGGCGGTCTCGGCGTCGCGTCCGGCGGCCCGTTCGTCGCGTTCGCGGCGCAGGTAGAAGAGGCAGTAGTCGACGCCGACGGCGAAGCCCATCAGGAACATCACGGAGTACGTGGTCTGGAAAAGGTGCAGCTGGTGGCTGGCGAGGGAGAGCAGTCCGAAGGCGGCCATGCAGGCGGTGAGGGCGAGGCCCACGGGCAGCAGGGCGGCGACGACGGCGCCGAAGGCGACCAGCAGGATGCCGAGGGCCAGCGGTACGGCGGTGAACTCGGCCTTCTTGAAGTCGTCGGAGAGCAGGTCGCCGAGCCATTTGCCGGCGCTGGCGTCGCCGAACTGGCTGACGGTGATGCCGGAGTGCTTCTCCTGGACCCCGGCGACGGCGTCCAGGACGGGCTGGACGCGGTCGGCCGCGGTGTCGGGGTCGCCCTTCATCTCGAAGGTGATCAGCGCGTCCTTGCGGTCCTCGGAGGGGATCGGGTCCGCGAGGCCGGTGACCTCGCCGGTGTCCTCGACGGCGGTGGCGAGTTCGCGGGCGGCGGCCTTCCAGCCGTCCGGTTCGGCGGACGACACCATGACGAGTTCGCCGGCCCGGTGGGCGAGTCCGGCGTCGGCGAGGATCTGTTCGGCGCGGGCCGAGTCCCCGGCGGTGTTCTCCGCGTTGGTCATCTCGACCATGCCCGAGGCGCCGCCGATGCCCGCGGCGAGTACGACGAAGAGCAGCCAGCCGAGAATGGCCGTCTTGCGGTGGTGTGCGCTCCACACACCGATGCGTGCCGCCAGGTTACGCCTCATGGCGTGTTCGCCCCCTGTTGATGGAAGTGGGTGGAAGTCCGTCGATGTGCCTTCGAATCTAGGGAGGTGCCGAGATCCGCCCCAGCCGGTGAAACCCCCGGTCGCACGGCACGTAGGGCGAGGTGGCGGGGGTGGTGCTGGGTACACCCCCACCGGGTGGGGAACCGGCTGGGACCCGCGGGGTGCGGCGGGTGAGACTGTCTGCGACACGGGGCCGGTACGAGGGCCCGGCGAGGGGAAGAGGAACCGGGATGAACGCGATACGGGGACGGATCGGGTCGGCGCTGCTGGCCGCGTGGCGCGGGCTGCTGATGTCGTTCGCGGCGCTCGTCGGGTCGTGCACGCTGTTCTCGCTGGCGCTGGTCTCGATCGCCATGATTCCGCTGGGCATCGGCCTGCTGACCACGCCGTACCTCCTGGAGGCGGTCCGCAGGCACGCCAATCAGCGCCGGCTGCTGGCGGCCACCTGGTCGGACGTGCGCATCCCGGTCCCGTACCGGCCGATGCCGAAGGATCTGCGCGGCGGGTTCCTCGGGCAGGTGGAGCGGACGACGCTGATGCTGAAGGACCCGGCGACCTGGCGGGACATGCGGTGGATGCTCGTCGACATGACGGCCGGCTACACGGTGGCGGTGTTCGGGGCGGCGCTGCTGCTCTACCCGGTGGAGGGTCTGGTGCTGGCGGCCGGTCTGTGGCGGGTCTTCACGGACGACCGGTACTGGTACGCGTTCGTGCCGGTGGACAGCCAGGCGACGGGGCTGATGGCGGCGGCGCTGGGTGTGGCGATCTTCGCGGTGGGCGTGCTGCTGAGCGAGCGGCTGCTGCGGGCGCACTTCGTGCTGGCCCGTGCCTCGCTGGCCCCCACCGAGAAGCAGGAACTGGCGCTGCGCATCGACCGGTTGACGGAGACCCGGCACGAGGCGGTGGACACGGCCGCGTCCGAGCTGCGGCGCATCGAGCGGGATCTGCACGACGGTGCGCAGGCGCGGCTGGTGGCGATGGGGATGAACCTGGGCACCATCGAGGCGCTGATCGAGAAGGACCCGGCGCAGGCGAAGAAGCTCCTGTCGATGGCCCGTGAGTCGTCGGCGGAGGCGCTGACGGAGCTGCGCGACCTGGTCCGGGGCATCCACCCGCCGGTTCTCGCGGAGCGCGGGCTGGGCGACGCGGTGAAGGCGCTGGCGCTGCGGCTGCCGATCGCGTGCGACGTGGACGTGGAGCTGGCCGGGCGGGCGGAGGCGCCGGTCGAGTCGGCGGCGTACTTCGCGATCAGCGAGGCGCTGACGAACGCGGCGAAGCACTCGGGGGCGGAGCGGATCTGGGTGGACCTGCGCCACGGCGAGGGGGCGCTCAGGTTCTCGGTCACGGACGACGGCCGGGGCGGTGCGACGGTCGGCGGGGGCTCGGGGCTGAGCGGTATCGAACGCAGGCTCGGTACATTCGACGGCGTCATGGCCGTCAGCAGCCCGGCGGGCGGCCCCACCATGGTGACCATGGAGATCCCTTGCGAGTTGTCCTAGCCGAAGACCTCTTCCTGCTGCGCGACGGTCTGGTCCGGATGCTGGAGGCGTACGACTTCGAGATCGCGGCAGCGGTCGAGACCGGGCCGGAACTGTCCAAGGCCCTTGCCGAGCTGGAGCCGGACGTCGCCGTCGTCGACGTCCGGCTCCCGCCGTCGCACACGGACGAGGGGCTGCAGTGCGCGCTGGCGGCCCGGCGGGCGCGGCCCGGACTGCCGGTGCTCGTCCTCTCGCAGCACGTCGAGCAGTTGTACGCGCGCGAGTTGCTGGCGGACGGCAACGGCGGCATCGGCTATCTGCTCAAGGACCGGGTCTTCGACGCGGACCAGTTCATCGACGCGGTGCGCCGGGTCGCGGCCGGCGGCACGGCGATGGACCCGCAGGTCATCTCGCAGCTGCTGACCCGGCGTTCGCAGGACAAGCCGATGGTCGGGCTGACCCCGCGCGAGCGGGAGGTCATGGAGCTGATGGCGCAGGGCCGGTCGAACGCGGCGATCGCCTCGCAGATGGTGATCACGGAGCGGGCGGTGGCCAAGCACACCTCGAACATCTTCGGAAAGCTGGACCTGCCGCCGTCCGACGACGACAACCGCCGCGTGCTGGCCGTGCTGGCCTATCTGGACCGGGGTTAGGGCCGGTCCGGCGGGTCTTCGCGGGACAGGCCCCGGCGCGTCCTCAGCCGTTGAACCAGGACGCCACGTCGAGCCGGAACGCGCCGTCCGGGGCCATGGTGCGCAGGTCGTCCTCCAGGGCGCGGACCCGGTCCGCGCCCAGGGCCAGGACCCACTCGGCGCGCAGCCGGTCGAAGCCCGCCGCCGACCGCGCCAGCACGTCCGTGCCCCGCGCGGTCAGCCGGACCAGCTTGCGGCGCCCGTCGTCCGGGTCGTCGGCGCGCTCCACGTAGCCGAGGCTCTCCAGCCGGTCGACGGTCTTGCCGGCGGCCTGCTTGGAGACGCCGAGGCGGCGGCCGATCTCGCTGGCGGTCGCTCCGCGCAGGCCCACGGCCTGGAGGGCGTAGCCGTACGCGGGCCGCATGTCGGGGTGGCCCTCCTCGGCCAGTTCGCGGTGGAGCGCGTCGATCACCGACCGGAAGCCCGCGAACAGCAGCAGCGGCAGCTCGAAGCCCCGCCCCTCCACACCGGGCCCCTCCTCGCCGGGGCGCACCCCGCCGTGCCCGCCCGGAGCCTCAGCCATTGCGAAACCCGACAACCTGGTTTACGTTTTCGTCAATCACGTTGTCGAGTTTACCCGAGAGGCCCCGCCATGCCCGCGACCGCCTTCCCCGACCACACCCACGCGTCCGCCCCCGCCGCCGCCCGCCCCGCCCTGGCCGCCATCGAGGGCAAGCAGGGCTTCCTGCCGTCGGCCGCCGCCCGGATGGCCACCTCGCCCGAGGTGCTGGGCGGCTTCCTGAAGATGAACGCCCTCTTCGAGTCCACCAGCCTGGACCGGCTCTCCCGCGAAGTGCTGAGCATGACCATGGCCACCCGGAACGGCTGCCACATCTGCGTGGCGATGCACACCGGGATACTCACCGCCCTGGACGCCGACCCCGCCCTGATCGCCGCCCTGCGCGAGGCCGCCCCGCTCGGCGACGAACGGCTGGAGGCCCTGCGGCGGTTCGTCCTCGCGGTCCTCGCGACGAACGGAGCGGTGGGCGGGGACGCGCTCGACGCGTTCACGGCACACGGCTACACCGCGCGCAACGCGCTGGAGGTGACCCTCGGCATCGCCACCTACACCCTGTCCACGCTGGCCAACCGGATGACGGGCGCGCCGGTGGACGGGCCGCTGACCCGGTTCGCCTGACCGCCTCGGGGCGACCGCTCCGGGGCTCCCAAAGTGACCATCGCATCATTCGCTCGTTCAGCTGACTGTGCGCCCATCGCCAGAGCCACCGTCAGCCCTCCCCCCGCCCGGCGCGGAGCAGGCCGAGGCCGCGCTGATCGAGCACTATCCGCGCCTGGTGCGGATCGGCTACCTCCTGCTGCCGCCCTCGCCGGGCCGCGGCCGGCGCGTCCTCGCCGCCCACGCCCTCGCCCAGCGCTCCCTCCAGGCGGCGCACCGGGCCGGCTCCGCCACCGTCCCGCTCCCCCGCCGCCCCGGCCGCGACGAAGCCGCCGGCCCCGGCTACGCCTTCGTACGCCACCAGGTGCTGCGCCGGGCCCTGGCCGCGCGCCGCACCCCCCGGCTGCCGCCCCCGCTGCCCACGGTCTGGGGGCTGCGCCTGCTCCCGCATCCGGGCGGCGCCGGTGAACTCGCCCTGGAACGCGAACTGGCCGCGCTCGGCCCGCCCGCCCGCGCCGCCTTCGTACTTCGCGGCCTCGACGGGCTCACGGACGGGGAGATCCGGCGGGAGCTGGCCGCCGCCGGGGTGAGCGACCCGCACGCCGCGCTGGTCGAGGCGGACGGCGTGCGGGCCGGCCACGCGCTGCTGGGGTCACCGGAGTTCGACCCCTGCTCGCTCCAGGCCCGGCCGCCCGATCTGCCGCGCCGCCGCCGCAGGGCCAGGGCCGCCTGCGCGGCCGCCGCCGCAGGGCCAGGGCCGCCTGCGCGGCCGCCGCCGCGCTGTTGGTGTGCGGGGCGCTCCTCGGCCTGCCCGGCGGCGGCTGGGGGCACCGCGCGCCGTCCGCCCCGCCGTACGCGCGCAATCCGGCGGCCGAAGCGGCCCTGGACCCGGCCGCGCTGCGCCGCGTACCGGCGGCGTACTGGCAGCGGTCGCCGCGCCGGGACTTCACCGTCTGGCCCGCGCGCGGCGACCGCACCGGGGACGTCCGGCTGCTGCGGCGGGCCCTGCGGACGTGGGCCGGGCCGGGCGCCGGGGTGCGCACGTCGGCGACGCCGGGCACCCCGGTGGGCCCGCCGATGGGGCCGCCGCAACTGCTGTACGCGGGCGAGGTGGGCGGCTCCGCGGTGGTGCTGTTCCACGACGGGCTGCGCGTCGTGCGGTACGCGGAGCCGGGCGACGCCGGCCGGGGCCGGGGCGCCGCCCTGGACTTCGCCCGCGTGGACGGGGCCGACGAGGCGTCGTCGGGCGCCCTGGTGGTGGCCCGGACCGACGACGGGGTGCGCTATCTGACGGCGCCCTGGGTGCGGGCGGTCCGGGTGCGGGACCTGCTGGCGCCGGAGGGGGCCGCGCGGGCGGTGCCGCGCTCGACGGACGGGGTGACGGGCGCGCTGGCCGACCCGGCCGCGGCGACCGGCTGCCGGTCCTGGGAGGCCGTCGAGCTGACCGGACCCGCCGGCGCGCCGGTGCGGCTGGTCACGGACCTGGGCGAACCGGCCCCGGCCCGGCTGACCTCGGGCGCCCCCGGCGCGCCGCACGACGTCACCGGGCGGGCCGCGCGGGAGAGCTGGGCGCGCGCCGCGTGCCTGCTCCGGGAGGCCCGGTCGCACGGCGTGCGCGCGGTCAACTCCTGGACGTACGCCCGGCAGCCGCTGCCCGAGGACGGTGGCACGGCGCGCTGGCTGTGCACCCGCGCGGAGACCTGGCGGGGTGCGGGCAGCCGGGTCGTCGCCCAGTTCCAGGACCCGTCCGAACGGGCCCCGGTCCCGGGCACGGTGGCGGCCCGCGCCGAGGACTCCCCCGCCTGCGGGGTGCGTGCCCCGCGCGTCCTGGCGGGCGTGCTGTGGCAGTCGCCGGGCGGCCGGTGGTACGTACTGGCGGCGGGCAGCGGGGAGTTCGCGTCGCTGTCCACCTCGGGCGGGGTGACGGGCGAGGCGCGGGGGCGGCTGCTCGCGGTGCCCGCCGAGGAGGGCGACCGGCCCCGGCTGCGCGGCCGGCTGGAGGACGGCGGCCGGGTGGACGCGCTGCACTGAACCGCAGGTCCGGGCCGGTGCGTTCGCCCGGGGAGCGAGGGGCCCGGTCCGCCGCGCCGGACCCACCGGTCGGTACGCTGGGGGCATGACGACCGGGGTGCGGCGCAGGATGGGCGTCGAGGAGCGCAGGCAGCAGCTGATCGGCGTCGCGCTGGAGTTGTTCAGCCGCCGCTCGCCCGACGAGGTGTCGATCGACGAGATCGCGGCGGCCGCCGGCATCTCCCGGCCGCTGGTCTACCACTACTTCCCGGGCAAGCAGAGCCTGTACGAGGCGGCGCTGGGCCGGGCGGCCGACGAGCTGGCGGCCAGGTTCCTGGAGCCGCGCGAAGGGCCGCTGGGCGCCCGGCTGCTGCGGGTGATGGGCCGGTTCTTCGACTTCGTGGAGGAGCACGGGCCCGGTTTCGCGGCGCTGATGCGGGGCGGCCCGGCCGTGGGCTCCTCCACGGCGAACGCCATGATCGACGGGGTGCGCCAGGCGGCCTGCGCGCAGATCCTGGCCCATCTGGACGTGGCCGCGCCGTCGGCCCGGCTGGAGCTGGTCGTCCGTTCCTGGGTGTCGCTCGCCGAGTCCACGGCGCTGCTCTGGCTGGACGGGCGGCGGGTGCCCCGGGCGGAGCTGGAGCTGCAACTCGTGCACGACTTCGCCGCGCTGGCCGCCGTAAGCGCGGCGTACGACGAGGAGATGGCGGGCATCGTGCTGCGGGTGCTGGCGGAGGAGCCGGCGGACGGCCCCTTCGGCGACCTGCTGAACCGGCTCTCCGCCCTGGCCCCGGCCGTCCCGGCGGTCCCGGCCCAGCGGCTGCCGTAACGGCCCCGGACCGCGCGGCGCGGCGGGGCCGGTCCCCGTGCGGTCAGGCCTTGCGGTAGGAGGCGTCCAGGTCACGGGCCTCGGCCGACAGGTGCAGGGCCGGGCCCGCGACGGCGCGGAGGTGGCCGGCCGGCCTTCCCCGTACCCGCGAGCGCGCACAACAGGGCTCCACCATGTGGGCGCGGGCGCCGCCCCACCGGCACCGCGGCACCGGCTTCTACGTCAGCAGTTCGCCGTGCAGGGCGAGGGCCAGGCCCGCCTCCGCGCTGTCGGAGCGGCCCTGTTCGAAGGCGCGCCGGTACGCCGCGTCGCCCACGGCCTCGCGGGCGCGCCGTTCGCAGGCCTCGCGGACCGGGCCCAGTTCGGGGGTGCCGCGCTGGGGGTGGCCGACCATGCGCCAGTAGACCTGTCCGGTGCCGTAGACCCGGGCGGCCCTGGCCCCTTCGCCCTGGGCGGCGATGGCGGCGGCCAGGACGTCCAGGCCGAGGGCGATGCCGAAGCGGTCGCGGAGCCGGTGCTTGCCGGCGAGCATGGCCCGCGCGTGCGCGGCGGCGGGGGCGGCGCGGCCCTGGAGCAGGGCGATCAGGGCCAGTTGGTAGTCCACGTAGGAGCGGGTCCAGCACTCGTCCTGGGCCTCGCAGGCGGCGCGCAGCACGACGGCCGCCGACGCCGCCTCCTCCAGCCGGCCGAGTCCGGTGAGGGCGAAGACGGTGATGAGGTGGCAGCGCAGCCGGTAGGCGGCTTCGAGCCGGCTGCCGGAGCCGGTGGCGCGCAGCACCCGCTGGGCCTCGCGCAGCCCCTTCTCGGGCTCGCCGGTCATCAGATGGGTGAGCCCGCGCAGATAGGCGGCGGCGAGGACGCCCTCGTCGGTGCCGTCCGCCGCGGCCGACCGTACGCACTCCTCGCCGATCCGTTCGGCGGCCGGGTAGTCGCCCTGGAGCAGGACGCAGATGCCGAGGACCCACAGGACGCGGGTGCGGTGGGGGCCGCCGGCCGGTCCGGAGTCCAGGGCGCGCTGGGCGTAGCCGCGGGTCTGCGGCAGGTGGCCGCAGCAGCACCAGAAGAAGCCGATGCGGCCGGCCATCTCCTGGGCGGCGGCCGGGTCGTGGGCGAGGAGGTGGTCGAGGGCGGCGCACAGGTCGGCGTGCGCGTCGGCGATGCGGTGGTACCAGTGGATCTGGTCGTCGCCGGTCCAGCCGGCGTGGGCGTTGCGGGCGAGGCGGAGGAAGCAGGCGGCGTGCCGGTCGGCGGCGGAGCGTTCCTCGCCGAGTTCGGCGAGCCACATCCGGCCGTACTCGCGCAGTGTGTCGAGCATGCGGTGGCGGGTGCCGTCGCGGGTGATGACGGACTTGGCGGTCAGGCCGCGCAGGGCGGTGCGCACGCCGTCCTCGCCGAGCGGGCCGCCGGCGCAGACGGCGACGGCGGTGGCCTCGTCGAAGTCGCCGCGCAGGACGGTCAGCCGGGCCCACAGCAGCCGTTCCAGCGGGGTGCACAGTTCGTGGGACCAGCCGATGGTGGTGCGCAGGGTGCGGTGTCGGACGGGGCGCAGGCTCGCGTCGGCGAAGACGTCGAGGCGGGAGCCGAGGCGGTGGGCGATCTCCTGGACGCTCTGCCGGCCGACCGCGGCGGCGGCGAGTTCGATGGCGAGCGGGATGCCTTCGAGGCGGCGGCAGATGTCGGCGGCGGCCTCGGCGGTGCCGGGTTCGCGGAACGGGGTGGCGGGGGCGGCGGCCGTGGCCCGTTCCCGGAAGAGGGTGAGGGCGTCGGCGACGCCGTCCACGGGCAGCGGGTCGACCTCGACGAGCTGTTCGCCACGCAGGTCGAGGGGCTGGCGGCTGGTGGCCAGGACGGTGAGGCCGGGCGAGGTGGTGAGGATCTCGCCGAGGAGGTGGGCGCAGGCGGGGCGCAGGTGTTCGCAGGAGTCCAGGACGAGCAGGAGCTGCTTGTCGGCGAGCCATTCGCACAGCACGTCCATGGGGTTGCGCAGGGTGTGGTCGCTGAGGCCGACCGCGTCGGAGACGGTGGCGAGGAGCAGTTCGTCGTCGTGCAGGGGGGCGAGGTCGGCCCACCACACGCCGTCGCGGTAGGAGGTCGCGGCGCGGCGGGCGGCGCGCAGGGCGAGCCGGGTCTTGCCGACTCCTCCGGTGCCGGTGAGGGTGGTCAGCCGGCCGGTGGCGAGGGCGTGTTCGAGACCGGTCAGCTCGGCCGTCCGTCCGACAAAGCTGGTGGTCTCCTCGGGGATGTTGCTGACCATCGTCACCGTCGCTGCACAGGTGGGTCGGCCGGTCCCGGCCCCCGCGTCCGCGCGGTCCGGCGAGGAGGGACGCCGGGTCGTGTGCCGGGGGCCGGGACCGGCCGGGTGGAGTGGAAGGCGTGCCCAGGGGGTGCGAGGTGCGGCACCCCCTGGACGGCTGCCCCATACGGTAGTCCTGATATCGGTCAGCGCAGGGTGAATACCGCCACTGTGCGTCCCGGAACGGTGAAGCTTCCCGAACTCCGCTCGTACGAGGAGCGCTTGACGGTAGAATCCGCGCCCTTCGCCTGGACGGGGTGCAGGGTGTACTTCTGGCCGGCCAGTGCGGCGATCTTCTGGGTGGTGGTGCCGAGGGCGGCGTTGAAACGGTCTCGTCCTTGCCGGAGAGCGGCAAGGAGAGCCGGGACCGCGCCCGGGCGGCGGAGGAGAGGCCGAAGTCCTTCTCGGTGCCGCGGATGGTGAGCAGGTCCCGGTAGGCGGCCGCGGTGCCGTTGATCTGCGCGCAGCCCGGGGTGATCCTCGGGTTGGCCAGCAGCGGCGCGGCGTACGGCCACTTGGGCTCGTTATCCGCGCCCGAAAGCGGGCGTCGTCGGCCCGCCGGACCGCCTCTCACCGGAACCCGGGCAGAGGCCCCGTGGGATCCCGGCCTGGCGGACGCGTTGCGGGAGGCGGGGGTGCGGGTGGAGGAGGAGGCGGTGCTGGACGAGCTGCTGACCGGTCTCGGGTGAGACGCGCTCGCGTCACCGGGCCTCTTCTTCGGCCGGACCGGCATGCGGGGAGCCCCGTATGCCGCCGACACCGAGCCCGGTGCGGCTGCGGGCGTTGGCCTCGGCGACGCGGGCGCTCAGCAGCTCAGCCGGGTCGAGGGGCCGTAGGCGGTCCGGGTCGGCGTCCCACTCGCGGCCACCGCCGAGCGGGCGGAGCTGGAGCCAGGGGCCCTCGTGGCCCATCACCAGGCCCACCCGGCCGCTTCCGGCGTCGTGCACGGCCGTCCCGACCCGGGGGACGCCGTCCTCGGTCACCCGGCCGCCCCGTTCCTGATCACTTCGGCGAGGGCGTGTGCGACGGGGGCGGAGCAGACGCCGAGGTGGACGAGGGCGTAGTCGGCCGGCCGGGCGGGGCCCTCACCCTCCGCTTCCGGCCACGGAGTACGTACGTCCATCGCGGGCAGCTGGACGCCGGCGGCGGTCAGGGCGGCGGCGAGGGCGTCACGGGCGGCCAGCGCCTCCCGGAGCTTGGGCGACCTGCGGGGGAGGTGCGGCTTCTGCGACGGCGAGGTCATGGCGGTTCTTCTTCCTTCGGGTGTTCTTCCGTGAATTCCGCTGTCCGCCCCCACGACCGGTACTACGGTGCGTGAGGGGGCTGTTACGAGGATGGCCCCGTCGGAGCTGTGACACACCGGGGGCGGAGGCTGCCTCCCCGACGGGTGAGCCACGTTCCACACGTTCCACGGAGGGCGAGATGCCGACGAGGCGGGCGGTCACGGGCCGCAGCAGGGAACCACGGGCACGGTTCGCGGAGGAGCTGCGGCGTCTGCGTACCGCGCGCGGCGACAGTCTGCGGCAGCTCGGCGAACGGCTGGGATGGGACTGGTCGTTGTTCGGCAAGATGGAGAAGGGCGAGACGGTCGGCGGACCCGAGGTCGTGGAGGCGCTCGACCAGCACTACGGGACACCGGGGCTGCTGCTGGCGCTGTGGGAGCTGGCCATCAGCGACCAGACGCAGTTCAAGGAGCGGTACCGGCGGTACATGGCCCTGGAGGCGGAGGCGACGAGCCTGTGGCACTTCGCCGTGAGTGTCGTGCCGGGGCTGTTGCAGACACCCGGCTACGCGCGGGAGTTGCTTGCGGCCGGTGGCTTCAAAGGGGCTGCCCTGGACCAACAGGTCGAGGCCAGGATGGGGCGGCAGGGGCTGCTGGCAGCGGATGACTCGCCGCCCTTCCGTACCATTCTCTCGGAGGCAGTGCTCCGGACGGCCCTGCGAAGTTCGCAGGAGTGGCGAAAGCAACTTGAATACCTCGCCGAGGCGGGGGAGCAGCCGAACCTGACGCTGCAAGTTCTGCCTCAGACGGCCGGACTGCACGGCTTGTCGAGCACCGATGTCTGGTTTCTCCGATTGCAGGACACTCGTACGGTGGCGTACACGGAGCACGGGTACGGCGGGGAGCTGCATGAGGAGAGCGCTACGGTGGAGCGCATGCAGCGTGCGTACGATGCAACGCGCGACCTGGCGCTTTCCCCTGCCGAGTCACGAAAATTCATCTTGCGTATGTTGGAGGAACTGCCGTGCGAACCATCGATCTGAGCACCGCGACCTGGCACAAGAGCAGCCACAGCAACCAGGACGGTGGCGCGTGCGTCGAGGTTTCCCACAGCTTCGCCGACGTCGTCCCCGTCCGTGACAGCAAGCACCAGGGCGGCCCCGCCCTCACCTTCACCGCGGCCGACTGGTCGTCGTTCGTGTCCGCCGTGAAGGACGGAACCGTGGGCGCCTGAGCCGCGCGCGTCAAGCGACGCGAGCCGATGATCCCCTTGCCGTCCGCGCCGTCCTTGGCGGGCGTGAGCGCGTCGAGTGCCTTGCGGACGGCGAGGGTGTTGGTCTTGGGGTGGTGGCCCATCAGGTCGGAGCGGAACTCCTGGACGTCGCTGTCGGCGAGGTCCCCGGCGGGCATGTGCTCTGCCCCCTCCGGACCCGGCCCTCGCGCGCGTCGCCTCACGCGCTCCGCAGCGCCGCCGTCGACCCTCGGACCACCAGCTCCGGCTGGAAGACGTACTCCGTGCGCTGGACGGGGCTGCCGCCGATCTCCTCCAGGAGCGCGCCCACCGCGGCCGCCGCCATCGCCTGGACCGGCTGGCGCACCGTGGTCAGCGGCGGGTCGGTGAACGCGATGAGCTGCGAGTCGTCGAAGCCGACCACGGAGACGTCGCGCGGTACGTGCAGCCCCCGGTCGCGGGCCGCGCGGACCACGCCGAGCGCCATCAGGTCGCTGCCGCAGACCATGCCCGTGCAGCCCCGGTCGAGCAGCGCGCCGGCCGCGACCTGGCCGCCCTCGACGCTGAACAGCGTGGAGCACACCAGGAGTTCGGCCTCCTCGCGGTCCAGGCCGAGCACCGAGACCGCGGCGTCCACGAAGGCGTCCCGCTTGCGGCGGGAGGGCACATAGCGCTGCGGCCCTATGGCCAGGCCCACCCGGCGGTGGCCGAGTTCGGCGAGATGGCTCACCGCCATCCGTACGGCGGCGGCGTCGTCCGGCGAGACGAACGGGGCGCTGATGCGCTCGTTGTAGCCGTTGATCAGGACGAACGGCACCCCGCGCTCGCTCAGCGCGGCGTAGCGCGCCGGGTCGGCGGAGGTGTCGGCGTGCAGCCCGGACAGGAACACGATCCCGCCGACGCCGCGTTCGACCAGCTGCTCGACGAGTTCGTCCTCGGTGGCGCCGCCGGGCAGCTGGGTGCAGAGCACCGGCGTGTAGCCGTGCCCGGCGAGCACCTGTTCCACGGACTGGGCGAACGCCGGGAAGATCGGGTTGGTCAGTTCGGGGGTGACCAGCCCGATGAGCCCGGCGCTGCGCTGCCGCAGCCGTACGGGGCGTTCGTAGCCCAGGATGTCGAGCACCGCGAGCACCCGCTGACGCGTGGTGTCCGCGACGCCCGGCTTGCCGTTGAGGACCCGGCTGACGGTGGCCTCGCTGACGGACGCCTGGCCGGCGATGTCCGACAGCCTGAGCGCACCGCCCGCGCCGGGGCTCCTCGGCAGGGGGACGGTCGTCACACCGTCCACCACACCGTGGTGTCGGCCGGCAGCTCGACCGTGTCGCCGTCGGTGTCGACCGGGGCGCTGGACAGCAGGAGCGTGCCCGGTACGGGGACGCGGACCGGGGCGCCCGTGGTGTTGACGGTGCAGACGAAGCCGGGGCGGGCGAAGGCCAGCAGCCCCTCGGGGGCGTCCAGCCAGCGCACGTCGGTGCCCGCGCCGAGGCCGGGGTGGGCCCGGCGGGCGGCGATCGCGGCCCGGTAGAGCTCCAGCGTGGAGCCGGCCGCGCCGGTCTGCGCCTCGACGCTCAGCTCGCCCCAGCCGGCCGGCTGCGGGAGCCAGCTGCCGTCGGCGCCGAAGCCGTAGCTGCTGCCCTCGCGGGTCCACGGGATCGGGACGCGGCAGCCGTCGCGGAAGCCGTCCTGGCCCTCGGCCCGGAAGAACGACGGGTCCTGGCGGGCCTCGTCCGGCAGGTCGGTGACGTCGGGCAGGCCGAGCTCCTCGCCCTGGTAGACGTAGGCGGAGCCGGGCAGCGCCAGCATCAGCATGGTGGCCGCGCGGGCCCGGCGCAGGCCCAGCTCGCGGTCGCCGGGGGTGCGGATCTGGGTGCCGAGGCCCGCCGGGTTGGCGAAGCGGGTGGCGTGCCGGGTGACGTCGTGGTTGGAGAGCACCCAGGTGGTGGGGGCGCCGACCGGCCGCATGGCGTCGAGCGAGGTGTCGATGACCTGGCGGAGCGCGGGGGCGTCCCAGGCGGTGGCCAGGTACTGGAAGTTGAACGCCTGGTGCATCTCGTCGGGGCGCACGTAGTTGGCGGTGCGCTCGACGGTCGGCGTCCACGCCTCCGCGACGGCGATCCTGTCCCCGGGGTACTCGTCGAGGATGGTGCGCCAGCTGCGGTAGATCTCGTGCACGCCGTCCTGGTCGAAGAACGGCATGACGTCGTTGCCGAGGAGCTTGAGCTGGTCGTGGGTGCCGAGGTCGGGCAGCCCGGCCGCCTTGACGAGGCCGTGGGCGACGTCCACCCGGAAGCCGTCGACGCCCATGTCGAGCCAGAAGCGCAGGATCGAGCGGAACTCGTCGGCGACGGCCGGGTGCTCCCAGTTGAAGTCGGGCTGCTCGGGAGCGAAGAGGTGGAGGTACCACTCGCCGGGGGTGCCGTCCGGGTCGGTGGTCCGGGTCCAGGCGGGGCCGCCGAAGATGGACTCCCAGTCGTTGGGCGGGAGTTCGCCGTCGTCGCCCTTGCCGGGGCGGAAGTGGTAGCGGTCGCGCAGGGCGGAGCCGGGGCCCTCGGCGAGCGCGCGCTTGAACCACTCGTGCTGGTCGGACGAGTGGTTGGGCACCAGGTCGACGATGATCCGCAGCCCGAGGTCGTGGGCGTCGCGGATCAGCGCGTCGGCGTCCAGCAGGGTGCCGAACATCGGGTCGATGGCCCGGTAGTCGGCGACGTCGTAGCCGGCGTCGGCCTGCGGGGACGCGTAGAACGGGCTGAGCCAGACCGCGTCGACGCCCAGCTCCTTGAGGTACGGGAGTCTGCCGCGTACGCCTGCGAGGTCGCCCATGCCGTCGCCGTTGCCGTCGGCGAAGCTGCGCGGATAGACCTGGTAGATCACCGCGTCCTGCCACCAGCCGGTGGGGTGGCCCGCGGCGGCGTCGGACGTGCCGGTGGAGGGGGCAGCGAGGTGCTGGGTCATGTCGTCCCTGGGGTGTCTGGGTGGGGGGTGGCGCCGGGACCGGGTCGGGATACCGGCGCCACCGTGACTGGTGCGTGCGGGTCGTACGGGCGGTGCTCAGCCCTTGACGGCTCCGGCGGACATGCCGGTGACGAGGTGCTTCTGCGCGAACAGGAACACCAGGGCCGCGGGAATCGCGATCAGGACGGACGCGGCGGTCATCGGGCCCCACTGGGCGCCGTACTGGTTGACGAACAGCTGGAGGCCGCCCGCGAGGGTGAGGTTGTCCTCGCCGACCAGGAAGGCGGAGGCGTACGCCACCTCGCCCCAGGCGGTGATGAAGGAGTAGAACGCGGTGACGGCGATGCCGGGCTTGGCCAGCGGCAGGATGAGCCGCCAGAACGTGCCGAACGGGGTGAGGCCGTCCACCTGCCCGGACTCGTCGATCTCGCGCGGGATGGTGTCGAAGAAGCCCTTCATCATCCAGGCGCAGAACGGCACCGAGATGGTGAGGTAGGTGATGACGAGGCCGGACGGCTTGTTGAGCAGACCCATGCTCGCCATGATGTTGTAGATCGGCACGATGAGGACGGCGACCGGGAACATCTGGGTGATCAGCAGCGTCCACATCAGCCCGCGCTTGCCGGGGAACCGGAAGCGGCTGACGGCGTAGCCGGTGGAGGCCGAGATGATGACGCCGGCCAGGGTGGTGAGGCCCGCGACGATCAGCGAGTTGCCGAACCAGGTCAGGAACTTCGTGTTCTCGATGAGGTTCGTGTAGTTCTCGAAGGTCGTTTCCTTGAAGAAGTCCGCCGTCGTCGCGTACTTGGCGGGCTTCAGCGAGGTCAGCAGGACCCACAGCACGGGGAACACCGCGATCACGGACGCGACGATCAGCGTCAGGTGCAGTGCCGTGGAGGCCAGCGGCGAACGCTCGCCGCGCAGCCGGACCTTGGCGGGGCGCGGCGCGGAGTGCCGCGCGGTGGGGGTGGGTGCGGTGGTCACCAGTCGTCTCCCTGCGTGCGGAGGACTCGCCGGTAGATCGCGGCGAAGACCATCAGAAGGGCGAGGATCAGCACGCCCCACGTGGAGGACTGCGCGAAGTCGCGCGGGCTGATCTCGAAGGAGAACTTGTACGCCTGGGTGACCAGGATCTGGGTGGCCTCGCCGGGTCCGCCGCGGGTGAGCAGGAAGATCACCGGGAACATGTTGAAGGTCCAGATGGTGGAGAGCAGGATCACCGTCGTGGAGACCGGCCGCAGTCCGGGCATGGTGACGTGGCGGAAGCGCTGCCAGGCGGTGGCGCCGTCCATCTCGGCGGCCTCGTAGTGCTCGCTGGGGATGGACTGGAGGCCACCGAGAAGGGCGACCATCATGAACGGCACGCCGAGCCACACGTTGACGGCGATGACGGAGAACTTCGCCCAGGTGGGGTCGTTCAGCCACGGCACCGCGTCGATGCCGCCGCCGGAGAGGATCTTGTTGAGCAGCCCGCGGTCCTCGTTGTAGAGGAAGCGCCAGGCGAAGACGGAGACGAAGCCGGGGATGGCCCAGGGCAGGATCAGCGCCATCCGGTAGGCGGACCGGCCGGCGAACTTCCGGTTGAGGATGTTGGCGAGCGCCAGGCCCAGCGCGAAGGTGATGGCCACGCAGGAGACCGTCCACACCAGGGTCCAGCCGAGCGTGCCGAGGAACTGGTCGCCGGTGAGCGCCTCGGTGTAGTTGTCCAGGCCCACGAACTTGTACGTGGCGGGCATCTCGTTGACGCCGATGGACCGGGCGACGTTGCGCTCGTTGGCGTCGGTGAGCGACAGGTAGACACCGCGGACGAGCGGGTACCCGATGATCACGCCGATCACGATGACGACCGGGGCCACCATGGTCCAGGCGTACCAGTGCGTCGACAGGGCCCGCCGGAGCCGTCCGGGCGGCGGGGGGTTACCAGTACCGCGGCTCCGGCCGCGGGCGCTCTCGACGCCCGCGGCCTTCACCACCGACTGGCTGGTGTGGACAGCCATCAGCCGGCCTGCCTTCCTGAGTCACTTCCAGCCCTTGAGGAGCTTGCGGTAGGAGTCGCCGGTCGCCTTGACGGCCTTCTCCGGGCTGGTCTGACCGGTCAGGACCTTGGTGTACTCGGTCACCAGCGGGGCGAAGAGGCTGCCGCCCTCCGGAATCCAGGGGCGCTCGACGGCGCTCTCGACGACCGGCTTGAAGAAGCCGACGATCTCGTTGTCGACGACCGACTCCTGGGCGTAGGCGGAGGTACGGGTCGGCAGGAGGTTGATCTCCTCGGCGACCTGGGCCTGCGACTTGACGGAGGTCATGTAGTCGACGAAGGCGTAGGAGGCGTCCAGGTTCTTGGACCCGGCGTAGACGGCCAGGTTGTGACCGCCCTGGGGGGCGCCCTGGGCGACGGAGCCGGCCGGGACCGGGGCGACGCCCAGGTTGGCCTTGTCGGCGAACGCCTTGCCGGTGTAGGTGTCGGCGACGGCCCACGGGCCGTTGATCATCATCGCGACGTCGCCGTCCTTGAAGGACGACATCATGTTCTCCCAGCCGTCCGTGGCGTCCGTCTTGGCGGCGCCCGAGTCGACCAGGTCCTTGACGACCTTCATGGCCTTGACGCCGGCCGCGTCGTCGATGGTGACGGCCTTGTCGGCGGCGTTGACCATGTCGCCGCCCTCGCCGTAGAGGAAGGGCAGGAAGTAGTAGGCGTCGTCGCCGCGCAGGTAGAGACCGGTCTTGCCGGTCTTCTCCTTGATCTTCTTGGAGGCGGTCTTCAGCTCGGCGATGGTGGTGGGCACCTCGACGCCGGCCTCCTTGAACATCTTCTTGTTGTAGAAGACGCCCATGGAGTCGATCACCTGCGGCACCGCGTACGTCTTGCCGTTGTACTTGGTGGACGCGGCGGCCTGCTTCAGGAAGTCGTCCTGCTTCTGCAGGGCGGGGGTGCCGTCCAGCGGGGCCAGGTAGCCGAGGTCCGCGAACTCGGGGGTCCACGCCACCTCGGAGCGGATCACGTCGGGGGCGCCGGAGCCCGCCTGCGCCGCGTTCTTGAACTTGTTCTGCGCCTCACCGAAGGGCACGTTGACGTACTTGACGTCGACCTTCGGGTGCAGCTTCTCGAAGCCCTCGGCGATCTTCTTGAAGACCTTGTCCTCGCTGCCCGCCGTGGAGGTGTCCCACCACGTCACGGTGCCGGAGAGCTCGCCCGAGCTCTTGGAACCGCTGCCGGACTTGTCGTCATCGCTGCCGCAGGCGGTCGCCGCGAGCGCCAGGGCCGCGACCAGGGCGGTGGCCGTTATGCCACGTCGCATCTGAACTCCTTCAACTGCCGTACCGCTCCGTCGCGGCGCCGGGTCGACGTGAACGTAACAAGGATGAAAGACGACCGAAAGAGTTTGCGGAAGATTTCTGCAAGCCCCGACGATCGTTACATTGGCGTGTCCTCAAGGTTGCCGTCAAGCCACTTGACGAAACTGCTCTCCCCCTGGCACATAAGGCCGAGCGGCCCTGATTCCGCAGTGCGACGATCTGACCGCAGCCGGCAAACCCGGCCCGCAAAGCCTTGCAAGATGTTGCCGTCGGCCGTCGCTGGGAGTGGCTTCGGGCCCGCCGGTGGGTGCGGGGCGGCACGGGGCGGGCCGGGGGACGGCGTCCGGGCCCCTGACCTGGACGGTGTCCGGCCCCCCTGACCTGGTGGGCAATCCGACCCGCTCCCGGTACAGTCCAGTGCCATGACCGCACGGCTTGCCGATATCGCAACTCAGGCGGGAGTCAGCGAAGCGACGGTCAGCCGCGTACTGAACGGCAAGCCCGGTGTAGCCGCTGCCACCCGCGAATCCGTCCTCGCCGCTCTCGACGTCCTGGGCTACGAGCGCCCCGTACGTCTGCGCAGGCGCAGCGCGGGGCTCGTCGGCCTGATCACGCCGGAGCTGGAGAACCCGATCTTCCCGGCGCTCGCCCAGGTCATCGGGCAGGCGCTGACCCGGCAGGGCTACACGCCGGTCCTGGCGACGCAGACGCCGGGCGGCTCCACCGAGGACGAGCTGACCGAGATGCTGGTCGACCGGGGCGTCTCCGGGATCATCTTCGTCTCCGGGCTGCACGCCGACACCTCCGCCGACATGGGGCGCTACGAGCAACTGCGCGCCAAGGGCGTGCCCTTCGTGCTGGTCAACGGCTTCTCGCCGAAGGTGCAGGCGCCTTTCATCTCCCCCGACGACCGGGCCGCGATGCGGCTGGCGGTGACGCATCTGGTGTCGCTGGGGCACAGCCGGATCGGCCTGGCGGTCGGCCCGAAGCGGTTCGTGCCGGTGCTGCGCAAGATCGAGGGCTTCCACGCCACGATGCGCGAGCAGTTGGGCCTGTCGACCGATGAGATCAAGGAGCTGATCCAGCACTCCCTGTACACGCTGGAGGGCGGCCAGGCCGCCGCATCGGCGCTGCTGGAGCGGGGCTGCACGGCGGTGGTGTGCGCGAGCGACATGATGGCGCTCGGCGCGATCAGGGCCGCCCGCCGGCTCTCCCACGAGGTCCCGCGCGACCTGTCCGTGGTGGGTTACGACGACTCGCCGCTCATAGCGTTCACCGATCCGCCGCTGACCACGATCCGCCAGCCGGTGACGGCGATGGGCCAGGCCGCCGTGCGTACGCTCCTGGAGGAGATCGGCGGCACGCCCGCCCCGCACAGCGAGTTCGTCTTCATGCCGGAACTGGTGGTACGCGGCTCCACCGCCGCGGGCCCCGGCCCGGACCCGGCCGGCACCACGCCGGCGTCCCTCCCAGCATCGCACGCGGACGCGTAGCCGGCCCGCCGCACCCGTCCCGCGCTCCTCCGTCACTGACCCACCGCACCCGCCCCGCGCGGGTTTTCGGCATGCCCGCGCACGGTCACCGGAGGTGCAACCCGCGCCCCACCGGAGGATCATCGGGCAGAGAGGGCAAATCTGGCAGACTCTGTGCCTATGGGTGAATTGAGCGTGAAACGACAGGAAGGCCGCACGGAGGCCACCCCGTCACCCATCGTGAACGAGGCGGCTCCCGAGGCGAACACCAAGCAGTCCGGTCGCACACACGGGCTCGGCAGAGCGCTCGACAGACCACTCGCTCACGTCGTGTCCCGGCTGCGTTCCCCCCGGTCGCCCCGGCGGCCCCGTCTCTGGTTCGAAATCCTGCTGGTGGCGGTGAGTTACTGGCTGTACTCGCTGGTGCGCAACGCGGTCCCGGAGCAGAAGGCCGCCGCCCTCGCCAACGCGGACTGGCTGTGGTCGGTCGAGCGCTTCCTCGGCATCGCGGTCGAGCAGTCCGTCAACCACGCGGTGAACTCGGTGACATGGCTCATCGTCTCGATGAACTACTACTACGCGACCCTGCACTTCGTGGTCACGATCACCGTGCTCATCTGGCTGTTCCGCCGGCATCCGGGGCGTTACGCGGCGGCCCGGCTGGCCCTGTTCGCCACCACCGGCGTCGCGCTCGCCGGCTACTACCTCTACCCGTTGGCGCCGCCCCGCCTGATGAACGGCGGCAACTTCGTCGACACGGTCCTGGTGCACCAGACCTGGGGTTCGATGGCGTCGGGCAACTTCAAGAACATGTCCAACCAGTACGCGGCGATGCCGTCGATGCACATCGGCTGGTCCCTGTGGTGCGGCCTCACCGTCTTCGCCCTGGCCTCGGTCCCCTGGGTCCGCGTGCTGGGGCTGCTGTATCCCGCGGTCACGCTGATCGTCATCGTGTCGACGGCCAACCACTTCTGGCTGGACGCGGTGGGCGGCATGGCCTGCCTGGCGTTCGGTTACGCGGTGTCGTACGCCTGGTACGGAGCGCTGCCGCACCGGCTGCCCAGGTGGATTCCGCGCAAGGCGTCCCGCCCCCGCCTCAGCGCGGTGAGAACAAGCCCCTCCGGCGATTGAGGAGCGGGGTGCGGGGCAGCGCCCCGCAAAGGCTCGGCCCCCGTGGAACCGCTCGGCCCCCGTAGAACCGCTCAGCTCCCGTAGAACCGCTCAGCTCCCGTAGAACCGCTCCTCCACCACCGCGCGCGCCCGCCGCGTGACCCGCCGGTAGTCCTCCAGCATGTCCCCGACGTGCCCCTCCTCGTACCCCAGGTACCGCCCCACCGCGGTCAGCTCGCGCGGGACCGAGGGGAACGTGTCCCCCGGCCTGCCGCGTACGAGCATCACCGCGTTGCGGACGCGGGTGGCGAGGACCCACGCCTCGTCCAGGGTCCGGGCGTCGTCCGCGCCGATCAGGCCGGCCTCATGGGCGGCGGCCAGCGCGGGGCGGGTGCGGGTGGTCCGCAGCCCGGGCACGGAGCGGCCGTGCCGCATCTGCATCAGCTGCACCGTCCACTCGACGTCGCTCAGCCCGCCCCGCCCCAGCTTGGTGTGCAGGGTCGGGTCCGCGCCGCGCGGCAGCCGCTCGGACTCCATGCGGGCCTTGAGCCGCCGGATCTCGCGGACGGCGTCGTCCGTGAGCCCGTCCTCGGGGTAGCGCAGCGGGTCGATCAGCTCGGTGAACTCCGCGCCCAGGTCCAGGTCCCCGGCCATCGGCTCGGCCCGCAGCAGGGCCTGGCTCTCCCACCCCAGCGACCAGCGCCGGTAGTACGCCTCGTACGACTTCAGGGTGCGCACGAGCGGCCCGTTCTTGCCCTCGGGGCGCAGGTCGGGGTCGATGACGAGCGGCGGATCGGCGGTGGGCAGCTGGAGGAGCCTGCGCATCTCGGAGACCACCCGGCTCGCGGCCCGGCTCGCCTCCTGCTCGTCCACGCCCTCGCGGGGTTCGTGCACGAACAGGACGTCCGCGTCGGAGCCGTACCCCAGCTCGTGGCCGCCGAACCGGCCCATGCCGATGACCGCGAACCGGGTGGGCAGCGTGTCGCCCCACTCCGCGCGTACGGCGGCCCGCAGCGCACCGGCGATGGTCACGGCGTTGATGTCCGTGACGGCGTCGCCGACGCGGTCCACGAGGGCGCCGGGATCGGACTCGGCCGGGCTGTCCTCCGTACCGTAGGAGCCGATCAGGTCGGCGGCCGTCGTGCGGAACAGCTCGCGTCTGCGCACCCCGCGCACCACCGCCACGGCCGTCTCCGCGTCGTCCGCGCGCCCCACCGCGGCCAGCACCTCCTGCTCCAGGTGCTCCCGGCTGCGCGGGGCCAGGCCGTGCGGGTCGCCGAGGATGGAGACGGCCTCCGGGGCGCGCATCAGCAGGTCGGGGGCGAGGCGGCCGGCCGACAGGACGCGCGCCAGGTTCTCCGCCGCGGCGCCCTCGTCGCGCAGGAGCCGCAGGTACCACGGGGTCTTGCCGAGCGCGTCGGACACCTTGCGGAAGCCGAGGAGGCCGGCGTCCGGGTCGGCGGAGTCCGCGAACCAGCCGAGCAGCACGGGCAGCAGGGTGCGCTGGATGGCGGCCTTGCGGGAGACCCCGGAGGACAGGGCCTCCAGGTGGCGCAGGGCGGCCGCCGGGTCCTCGTAGCCGAGGGCGACGAGCCGGGCGGTGGCGGCCTTGGTGCTGAGCCGGGACTCGCCTGGCGCGAGCTGGGCGACGGCGTCCAGGAGGGGCCGGTAGAACAGCTTCTCGTGCAGCCGCCGCACCACGGAGGCGTGCCGCCGCCACGCCTGGTTCAGTTCGGCGATGGGGTCGGTGCGCAGGCCCAGCGAGCGGCCGAGGCGGCGCAGGTCGGGCTCCTCGTCGGGGACGAGGTGGGTGCGGCGCAGCCGGTAGAGCTGGATGCGGTGCTCCATGGCGCGCAGGAAGCGGTAGGCGTCGTCGAGCTGGACGGCGTCCACCCGGCCCACGTAGCCGCCCCGGGCGAGCGCGGCCAGCGCCTCCAGGGTGGACCCGCTGCGCAGGGAGGGGTCGCTGCGGCCGTGCACGAGCTGGAGGAGCTGGACGGCGAACTCGACGTCCCGCAGTCCGCCGGGGCCGAGCTTCAGCTCCCGGTCCACCCGGTCGGCGGGGATGGTGTCGACGACGCGGCGGCGCATCTTCTGCACGTCCGGGACGAAGTTCTCCCGGTCCGCGGCCTGCCAGACGAGCGGCGCCACGGCGTCCACGTAGTCGGCACCGAGCGCGGCGTCGCCGGCCACCGGCCGGGCCTTGAGCAGCGCCTGGAACTCCCAGGTCTTGGCCCAGCGCTGGTAGTACGCGAGGTGCGAGGAGAGCGTGCGCACGAGGGGCCCGTTGCGGCCCTCGGGGCGCAGGTTGGCGTCCACGGGCCAGATGGTGCCCTCGACGGTGGTGTCGGAGCAGATGCGCATGAGGTGGGCGGCGAGCCGGGTGGCCGCCTGCATGGCCTTGTTCTCCTCGGCGCCGTCGGCCGGTTCGGCGACGAAGATGACGTCCACGTCGGAGACGTAGTTCAGCTCGTGGCCGCCGCACTTGCCCATCGCGATGACGGCGAGCCGGCTCTGCGCGGCGTCGTCGGGCGCGGCGGCGGAGGCGATGCGCAGGGCGGCGCGCAGCGTCGCGGTGGCGAGGTCGGCGAGTTCGGCGGCGACCTCGGCGACGTCGGTGGTGCCGCAGACGTCGCGCGCGGCGATGGACAGCAGGCACCGGCGGTAGCCGACGCGCAGGGCGTCCGGGTCGCCCGCCCCGGCCAGCTCGCGCTCGAACTCGGCGATGCCGGGGTGCAGGTCGGCCGCCTCGTACGTGACGAGTACCTGCCAGTCGCGGGGGTGCCGGGCCAGATGGTCGCCGAGCGCCTCGGACGCCCCGAGCACTCCGAGCAGCCGGTCGCGCAGGGGCTTGGCGGTGACCAGCGTGTCCAGCAGGATCTGCCGCTCCCCCGCCTCCTCCGCCTCGGCCAGCCGGACCAGGCCGCGCAGGGCGAGATCGGGGTCGGCGGTGGCCCCGAGCGCTTCGAGGAGCACCGGGTCGGACCGTACGGAGGACAGGTCGGGCAGGTCGAGCAGCCGCTCCGCGGCGGACGGGTCGGTGAATCCGTGCCGCAGAAGTCGGGTGAACGTACTGCTCCTGCGCCCCGGCACCATGGTCATCCCGCGCTCTCCCGCCCGCCACCAGTCCAGCTCCCAGCCTTCGGAGTTTAGGCGCTGCCCCGACGGGCCGCGGGGACCGGCGGTGCTGCGGGGCGTTGGGGCGGGGCGGCGGGAACCGCGCCCGTGCCTCCGGGCGTGTGCTCTACGGTGGGGCGGGTTGCCGGACGAGGGGGAGGGGCCGTGGAGCGATCGGGGCGAGGGGTGCGGGTGTGAGCGGTGACGGCGCGGACCTGCGTCTGGACAAGGCGTCGGTCGCCGAGTTCACCAAGGGCCTGAATACGACCGTCGACGGGCTGGGGGAGCTCGGTGGGGCGACCGGTTCGGTGCTGGGCAAGGGGTTCTCGGGGCTGGCGATGACCGGGATGGAGGCCGGGCACCACGGGCTCTCGGTGGACTTCGAGGACTTCTGCGAGCGCTGGGAGTGGGGGGTGCGGGCTCTGGTGCGGGACGCCAGTGGGCTCGCGAATCTGCTGGGTCTGGCGGCGGGTACGCAGTGGGAGCACGACCAGTACCTCGCGGGCACGCTCAAGGTGGGCGCCAACGCCCTGTTCGGCGGGAACCCGCACGCGAGCGAGGAGGAGATCGCCCGGCAGGACTGGGGCGACGTCCTCACGCCGGACTACCTGGACCCGGACTACAGCCCGGAGTCGTTCCAGCGGGCCGGCCAGGACATGGGGCAGACCTGGAAGGACACCGGCCGCACGGTCCTCACCGAGGGCACCGGCGGCCGCCGGGCCGACATGTTCAACAGCGCGCTGGGGATCTCCGACGAGCAGTTCGACGGCATGCTGGACGAGACGTTCGGCCCGTCCCCGGAAGAGCGCGCACAGCGGGCACAGCAGCGAAGTGAGCCGGGGGGCGACTGACCGTGGGCATAGGCGACGTCATCAGCGACCTGACGCCCGACCCGGTCGAGAACGCGGTCGAGGACGGTATCGAGTGGGCCGGCGACCGGGTCGAGGACGTGGGGAACTGGACGGCCGACCGGCTGGATGACGTCGGCTGGCAGTCCGGCGCGGACTGGGTGCGTGAACAGTCCCGTTCCGTCGCCAACCGGATGGGCGCCGAGGTCGACGAGATGGACCTCGGGCAGACCGAGGACAGGACCGAGCTCGTCTACGGCAGCCCCGCCGAGATCACTGCCACGGTCGCGAAGCTCCGGGCCTTCCGGGCCGCGTTCGACGGCACCGGGGACGGGCTGAAGGGGCTGGACTCCGGAGAGCTCAAGGGCGAGACGGCCGACGCCCTGCGCACCGCGGTGAGCACCCAGCCGCCGAAGTGGTACGCGGCCGCCGACGCCGCGGCCGGGGCGCTGGGGGCTCTCGACGCCTTCGCGGACACCGTCACCTGGGCACAGGGCCAGGCGCAGACGGCGATCGACAAGTGGAAGGCGGGCGTCAAGGCGTCCGAGGACGCCGCGGACGCCCACCGCAAGAAGGTGGACGACTACAACAGCGCCGTCGACCGCTGCAACGCCCTGCCCGCCGACCGGCGTGACCCGTCCTCGCTGCCGCCGCGGCCGCCGTCGACGTTCACCGACCCCGGGCAAGCAGCTGATGCAGGACGCGCAGGACTTACTCGCCGCCGCCCGCGAGCAGCGCAACTCCGCGGCCGAGACCGCCCGGACGGCGGTCAGGGCCGCCCGCGACCTGGCGCCGCGGAAGCCGTCGTACGCCGGGCAGGTGCGGGACGGGTTCGAGGAGTCCCAGGTCATGGGCATGCACCTGGACGGCGGGATCATCAAGGCGTCGGCGGGCATCGTCAACCTCGTGCGGGGCGTCAACCCGATGGACCCGTACAACCTGACGCACCCGGCGCAGTACGCCACCTCGCTCAACAGCCTGGCGGCCGGGCTGGTGGTCGCCGCGAACGACCCGGCCGGCACCGGCAGCCGGATGGTCCAGGACTTCATGAAGGACCCGGCCGAGGGCGTCGGCCGGCTGATCCCCGACCTCGCGCTGACCGCCGCCACGGGAGGCGGCGGCGCCGCGGTCAAGGGCCTGCGCGTCGTCGACGAGGCGTCCGACATCGCCCGGCTGCGGCGACTGGCGGACGACGCCCCGGAGGGCACCCACACCCGGTCGGACGGCCGGCGCGTCACCGACGGCACCGACCCCGTCGACCTGGCCACGGGCCGGATGTTCCTGCCGCAGACCGATGTCGCGCTCCCCGGCATCCTGCCGCTGCTGTTCACCCGCCGCACCGAGTCCGGCCTGACCGCCGGCCGCTTCCTGGGCCCGTCCTGGACCTCCACCGTCGACGAACGCCTCCAGATCGACTCCGTCGGCGTCCTCCACGTCACCGCGGACGGCCTCCTGATCCGCTACCCGCACCCGGCACCCGGCGCGCCCGTCCGGCCGGAGTCCGGGCGGGCCCGTACGCTGCTGGCCCGCGACGCGAACGGCGACTACACGGTCACCGACCCCGACAGCGGCCTGGTCCTCGACTTCGACGCCCCGCCCGGCGCGGAGCCCGGGGGCGACGGCGTCGCCTGGCTCGGCGAGATCACCGATCGCAACGGCCACCGCATCACCGTCGAGCGCGCCGAGGGCGGCCTGCCGCTGGCCCTGGTCCACTCCGCGGGCCGGCGGCTCGGCCTGACGACCGCCGACGGCCGGATCACCGCCCTGTCCCTGACGGGTGCGGGTGCGGACGCCACGGACCTGCTCCTGATGAGCTACGGCTACACGGACGGCGACCTCACCGCCGTTACCAAGCCGTCCGGCGCCACGACCACCTTCGTCTACGACGACCGCCACCGTGTCACCGCCTGGATCGACTCCAACGACAGCCGCTACGACTACGTCTACGACGACCGGGACCGCGTCGTCGCGGAGGGCGGCGAGGCCGGCCACGTACAGATCACCCTCGCCTACACCGACCCCGAGTCCGGCCACCGCACCACCACGCTCACCACCGCCGACGGCCACACCACCCGCCACCTCTTCGGCCCCGGCTGCCTCCCGCTCGCCATCACCGATCCGCTCGGCCGCACCACCCGCTTCACCCACGACCCACACGGCAACCCGCACTCCCGCACCGACCCACTGGGTCACACCACCACCTACACCTACGACGACAACAGCCGACTCGCCGCGATCACCCGGGCCGATGGCAACCAAGTCCGAGTCGAGTACGGTTCGCTCGGACTACCTGTGGAGATCAACGAGCCGGACGGTGCCCGCCGCACGCAGGAGTTCGACGAACGCGGCAACCGCACGGCCGTCACCGACGCGGCCGGGGCCACCACCCGCTACACCTACGACGACGCGGGCCGCCTCACCTCGGCCACCGACGCCCTCGGCGCCACCACCCACATCGAGTGCGACGCCGCCGGCCTGACCGTACGGGTGACCGGCCCCGGCGGAGCCGTCACCCGCACCGAGCGGGACCCCCTCGGACGGCCCGTCCGCATCACCGACCCGGTGGGCGCCGTCACCCGCCTGGAATGGCACCCCGACGGCGGACTCGCCCGGCGCACCGCACCGGACGGCGCCACCGAGTCATGGACGTACGACGGCGAGGGCAACGCGCTCACGCACACCGACGCGGCGGGCGGGACCAGCCGCTTCGAGTACACCCACTTCGACCTCCTCGCCGCCCGCACCGGACCGGACGGCGCCCGCTACGCGTTCGAGCACGACCGGGAGCTGCGCCTCACCCGCGTCACCAACCCGCAGGGCCTGACCTGGGACTACGCGTACGACGCGGCGGGTCGCCTCGTCGCGGAAACCGACTTCGACGGCCGCACCCTCGCCTACGAGACGGACGCGGCGAACCGGATCACCGCCCGCACCGACGCCCTCGGCGGGACCATCACCTTCGAACGCGACCCACTCGGCCGGGTGATCCGCAAGGACGTCGGCGGCCGGGTGACGACGTACGCCTACGACCGGGCGGGGCGGCTGCTCGAAGCGGTGGGCCCGGACAGCGAGATCCGCTACCGGTACGACCGCCGGGGCGCGGTCAAGACCGAACTGGTGGACGGCCGTGCCCTCTCCTACTCCTACGACGCGCTGGGCCGCCGTACCGGGCGCGTCACACCCACCGGCCACGCCACCTCCTACACGTACGCTCCCGACGGCCGCGCCCGCAGCCTCACCAGCGGCGGCCACCGCATCGACTTCACGCACGACGACGCCGGCCGCGAACTCACCCGCGCCTACGACGACGCGCTCACCATGACCTCCGCCTGGGACGAGGCCGGCCGCCTCACCGCCCAGCACATCGACGCCGGACCCCGCCGCGTCAACAGCCGCGCCTACACCTACCGCGCCGACGGCCACCTCGTGTCCGTCGCCGACCGGAAGTCCGGCACCCGCACCTTCGACCTCGACCCGGTGGGCCGCGTCACCGCCGTCCACGCCAAGGACTGGACCGAGCGCTACACCTACGACGACGCCGGCAACCAGACCTCCGCCACCTGGCCCTCCGGCCACCCCGGCGCCGAAGCCACCGGCTCCCGCGCCTACACCGCCACCACCCTCACCCGCGCCGGCGACACCCGCTTCGCGTACGACGCCCTCGGCCGGGTCACACTGCGCCGCAGGACCCGGCTGTCCCGCAAACCCGACACCTGGCACTACACCTGGGACACGGAGAGCCGCCTCACCTCCGTCACCACCCCCGACGGCACCCGCTGGCGCTACCACTACGACCCGCTCGGCCGCCGCACGGCGAAACAACGCCTGACCGCCAACGGGGACGTGGCCGAGGAGACCCGGTTCACCTGGGACGGCCTCACCCTCTGCGAACAGACCACCCACCGGCCCGACACCCCGACCGCGGTCGCCCTCACCTGGGACCACCACGGCCCGGCCCCCCTCGCCCAGACCGAACGCATCCTCACGGCCGACGACCACCACACGGAGATCGACCGCCGCTTCTTCGCCATCGCCACCGACCTCGTCGGCACCCCCACCGAACTCATCGACGAGACCGGCCACACCGCCTGGCACTCCCGCACCACCCTCTGGGGCACCACCACCTGGCCCCGCACCAGCACCACGTACACCCCGCTCCGCTTCCCCGGCCAGTACTACGACCCGGAAACCGGCCTCCACTACAACGTCTTCCGCCACTACGACCCGTCCACAGGCCGCTACACCTCCCCAGACCCCCTGGGCCTGGCCCCGGCCCCCAACCCGAACACGTACGTGGACAACCCGACCACAGGGTCCGACGCGCTCGGTCTCGCTCCCGACTATCAGTCAATCTACAAGGCCCCTCAACGAGGGCAAGGCGACATTCAGGAAACTGTGGGATACCGAGCCGAAGACTTCCCGGGTGGGCCTCATGACCCGTACATGAACGGAAAGGCATATTTCGCCAAGGAGCGTGAAATCGCAGAGAAGTACGCCAAGCACTATGGCGAAGGAATTATTGAGATCAAGATTCCCCGAGAAGAGTACGATCTTCGCTTCGGGCAATACGAGCGCCCCTATGAAGGTGGCACCTTGACCGAGATCGAGATCCCGAACACCTCGGTGGAGGATCTGAACCACTACCCCAGGGTGAGGCACAGGTAGCAGTGGAAGACGCATGGGAAGACGCGAAGCTCCGGTATCCGGTCGGCGGCAGGGCTCACGGGGTGGTCCGTGTGCGGCGCCCGTTCGGAGTGTTCATCGAGTTGGACGGTGCTCCCGAAGTGATCGCACTCCTGGACATCGCCTCGTACAATCCCGATCCACTGGTAGTCGAACTGCCCGAGGTCGGAGAAGGAGTCTTCGGCGAAGTGGCTTTCCACGACGAGCAGCAGAGGCAGATCCGAGTGCGGGTGGGCGCACCGTTCTGGAATGACGATGCCGGACGGGCGGACATGGGCGGGGGCTCAGGTGCGAACTGAACCCGAATCCCCCGAGATTCGGCAAACCCCGATGGGGGAGCAGGAGATGCCCGGCCCAGCTGAACTGGAGTAGCTCGATCAACGAACACGCGAGCGGCATCGAGCTGTGGCCGTAATGCAGACAATCGAAGATCCAGCAGGCGAGGGCGTGGTCGCATGGCTGACACGTCGACAGGGAGGACGACAGTCGGGCCCGCCCACCGCCCCCGTCTATATGGCGACGGCGGTTTTCGTCCAGGGCTCCGAGGAGGAAATCCGGCCGGGCTGGTCGGCATCAGCTGACCAGCTGAGTATCTTGCTACAGGAGACCGAACGGCTGGACAAAGGACACTGGAGGTGTCTGGTGGGATTCCTCGTGCCCGAGTTGGCCGCTCCCCACATGCGTCCCGGAGCCGAACTGGTGGTGCTGGAGGGGCCGCGCACCGTCGCCCGCTTGCGGATCGAGACCGTGCGCGGTCCGGAGGGAGGGACGTCGACGTGAGGGCCGCCACACTCATCGTCGGCGACGGACCGCGCAGCCCCAGGCGATGCGGGACCGGCATCCCCAGCACTCGGTGACGTGGGAAGTGAAGGCGGACATGTACGGAGAGTTCCTCACCCCCGACGACGAGGCCGTCTACGAGGCCACCGGCGAATGGCCGGACGCGGACGAGAGCGGCGCGCGGGTTCTCACCCTGCACGATGACACGGGGCAGTCGGTCGTCTTCTCCTACGATGCGGTGGGGAGGTCGGTGAGGATTCGCTGGGTGAACGATCAGGGGGTCGGGATGATGGACCTCTTCCGTGAAGGAGCGACGCGTCTCTCCTTCACATCAGGGAATTCGGCGAAGGGTATTTCCATCGAATTCCACATGGGCGAGTGCACGGGCTCCCTGGACATTCAGGTGACGCCCCGCATTTCGGTGAGCGACCGCCTCCTGTTCTCATAGGCGGCCGGTTCACAGGAGGGGAGCGAGAGATGGCCGCCCTGGCCCTCGCCGCCAGGCGTCTCAGCCGGGCGATCGACGGCGCCGACAGCCGGCAGATCAACGAAGCCGCCCGCGATTTCGTGGAGACGCTCACCTTCGCGACGGCTGATGAGATCCTTGCCATGCTTCGCGAGATCCTGGCCGAGGACTGGACGGCGTTGCCTCCCTGGGCCCGGAACCTCGCCTACCGCCTGGCCTGCCTGCAACGTCCTGATGACCCGCGACTGCTCCGCGAAGCAGCCGCCGACCTGCTCTGCTTCGGGCCCGACTGGGACGCGTTCGCCGAAGAACTCAAGAGCCGCGCGGCTGAGTTGGAGTAGCTCTGCCCACCACCGGTAGGCTCGTCGCCCGGTGGTCATGAAAGACGCATGGGAAGACGCGAAACTCCGGCACCCCGTCGGCAGCACGGCTCACGGGGTGGTACGAGTGCGGCGCCCGTTCGGGGTGTTCATCGAGCTGGACGGCTCTCCCGAGGTGATCGGGTTTCTGGACATCGCCTCGTACAACCCCGGCCCGCCGGTGGCCGGCCTGCCCGAGGTCGGGGCCGGGGTCTCCGGCGAAGTGGCCTACCACGACGAACGGAAGAGGCAGATCAGAGTCCGCGTGGGCGAACCCTTCTGGAACAACGCGGAACCGGGCAGCCCTTGGCCCTGGGTATTCGGCAGAACCGGTGAGTGAGCCAACCAGCCGGATCGGATGAGGTGATGATGGCGGTGCGACTGGGATTCGACGGTGACTGGTTTGCGACGGTGACGGGCGAGCCGCTCGATCTCGTTCCCCGTCTCCATACCGACCTGCAGCTTTCCCCCTGCGCGAACACCGTGGAACGGGAGGCGTTCCTCCTGGGTACCTTCGGCAGCCAGGACTGGCTGTGGGACGTGGTCGACATCCTGCGCTTCGATCCGGACGACCGGCGGCTGGTCGGGGCCGAATTCTGCATTCCGGAAGACGAGGCGTCGGCGGAGGACTCGGCTCGTCTCCGTCTCCCGCCCGAGACGCGGTCGGGCGGGCTCCGCGCGGACCAGGTCAAGGACTTCCGGCTGGAGGCCTGCACTGTACTGTGCCGTACCCCCGGCGACTCCGTGCTGACCTGCCTCCGCGACCTCGACGTCCTCGACGAGCCGCTGGAGGCGCGCGTACGCATCGCCCAGGACCTGGCGCTCCTCGTCCAGCACGGCACCGTCGTCGGCTGGAGTCTCACCGATCCCGTGCGCTACGTGACCACCCCGTACGTCGATCCCGACCCCGACCCGCCGGCGGCCGCCACCCGCAGACTGTTCACCGAGTGCATGGACCTGCTCGCCGAGCCGATGGCCTTCGCGCTCTCGGAAGGCGAACCGGCCGCCCTCGAACGGCTCCGGGCAGCCGATCAGGCCCTGCACGACCAGCGCGAGGACCGCCACCGGGCGAACGCCCTGCGCACGGTCATCAGCCAATACGTCGAGGACTACCTCGACGCGCCCGGGCGACAGCCATAGCCCGCCGCGCGAAGTGGCCGACTCCCCGGACGACACCGCAAGGCCGTCGCGTGCCGTCCCCTTCAACCGAAAGGACGGACCTGGGAGTTGGTTGTCGACACCGATACCGACATCATCCTCCGCTTCAACTTCGTCAGGTAGGAATGGCGCACGAATTCATCATTGAAGCAGCGACCCCTCTGGCGGGTACGCTTCGCTACTCCGAGGCTGACCGAGGGTTCTCCTTCCGGCCGCAAAGCCTTGACGACCTGGCTCGGCTGGAAGGGGGCGGAGGGCGGACGAGTCTCGTCGCCGACACCCTTCAACTGGAAGTCGCGGTGGACAGCGGTCGCGCCCTCTATGTGTGGGGCTACTTGCCGAAGGAATCGTGGCAGCGGGAGAAATTGAAACTGCCGACCTCCGCCGGCGGTGCCGTGGCAGTAAAACTGGATGACCCGCCGTTTGAGGAGCATATTTCTGCATCGATCGCTCGATCAGGCTGGGATTTTCTGTTCGATGAGGCTTCGGGGCTGGTCCGAGTCGTGCGAGATCGACGGGTTCCCGAGAAGCTGGTCGAGATCGCCGATGGCGTTCATCTTGGTCTGAACGGTACGGAATTCATCTCGTTCTGGCTCTGCCCGGAGTTCGTTGAGTACAACCACGCAGGCGGCCTTGCTGAGCAGCGTCAAGCGCTCACGCCGGATTTCCGTGGGGCGCATGGCGCGAGCTGCCCCCACGGGCCGCCGTACTGCGAAACGACGTACTGTCCAAGGCCTTCCCCGAGGCCTACGCCAGCGGGTAGGCGAGGATGTATCACGTGCCCGGCAACGGCATGAGTGGAATGAGTTCATGGCTGTAGTGATTGCAATGCTGGAAGAGCTCAGGGATGTCGCCCCGCTGACCGCCGAGGGTGCGGCGGCACGGTTCACTGCCCAGAAGTGGACGCCTGGGGAAAGGCCCCGCGACGGCGTGGAGACGTCGTGGGACAAGGACGGCGTCGGAAGCTGGATCCAGACGTTCCCCAGTCGGTCGGTCAGCGTCTCGTTCGCCGTCTGGATCCGCGACGTCGACGAGTCGGACTACTTCGACGACCTGGAAGCCGTCTACGAGCAGGGTGAGCAGGCGCTGGCCGACTTCCTGCCCGAGATCGAGGAATCCCCTCTCGTCGGCCACCTTGTCGAGGCCGAGCAGACGGAGGCGGACAGGGACGAATTCATCGCGGTGAAGAGATGGACCCTCGACACCCGGATCGTGACGGCCGGTGTGATCCAGCAGGACACCGATCTTCCGGTGATGGTCGTGGTGACGCTGGAGGAACCCGGCACCGCCTGAACCACCGCGCCCACGCCAGGAAGCCCGTTCCGTGAAAGCGCGACGCGTCTCTCTCAGAATTCCCTGTCGCAGTGGCCCACTGCGACACACAGGACAGGAAGGCCGGATGAGATGGTGACGGCGAGGCAACTGAGATTCGACGGTGGCTGGTCCGCGACGGTGACGGATGAGCCGCTGCGCCTCGTCCCCCGCTTCGAAGGCCGGACCGTACGTGTCATGCCCTGGGTGGACGTGACTGAGCGGGAGGAGTTCCTGCTGCATACATTCGGCAGCCAGGAACGTCTGTGGGACACGCCTGATGTCCTCCGCTTCACCCCGGCCGGCCGGGAACTGTCCGGGGCGGAGTTCCATGTGCCCGAGGAGTCCGCGTACGCCGGGGACCGCGCTCGCGTACCGCTCCGTCCCGCCGTACGCCCGGGCGGGCTGCGGGCGGACGAGGCTCGGGACTTCCGGCACGAGGTGACCTCGGTGCACTGCCGCGCTTCCGGGGACACCGTACTGACCTGCCTGCGCGACCTCGATGTCCTCGACGAGCCCCTGGACGCCCGCATCGGCATCGCCCAGGATCTGGCGCTCCTCGTCCAGCACGGCACCGTCGTCGGCTGGAGCCTGTCGGACCCCGCGCGATACGTCACCACCCCGGACGCCGTCCCTGACCCCGCCCCGCCGACAGCCGCCGTCCGAAGGCTGTTCACCGAGTGTCTGGACCTGATCACCCAGCCGCTGATCCTCGACGTGGAAGACCGAGAACCAGCGGCCCTCGAACGGCTCCGGGCAGCCGATCAGGCCCTGCGCGACCAGCGCGAGGACCGTCACCGGGCAGACGCCCTGCGCACGTTCATCAGCCAGTTGGTCAAGGACTGCATCGAGACCCCGGCCAGGCGACAGCCATAGCCCACCGCACTCAGCTCGGAGAAACTCTCACCCGGAACCGCCCGCACCGGTCGCCCGGTGAGGCGGTCGCCGCGTCAGCCCGCTGCCCGTGTTCCCGTCACCACGGTCGCGTACCGCTCCTCGCAAGTGGCCACCCGGGCGGTGAGGCCGGCGGCGGCGACGGCCTGTGCCGCGCGTTGCGCCTGGCGTTCGCTCGTCTCGACGAGGAGGCTGCCGCCGGGGGTCAGCCAGTGCGGTGCCTCGGCGGCGACGCGGCGCAGGACGTCGAGCCCGTCGCCGCCGCCGTCGAGCGCGACGAGCGGTTCGTGGACGCGGGCCTCGGCGGGCAGCAGGGGGACGTCCTCGCTCGGTACGTACGGCACGTTGGCGAGCAGCACGTCCACGCGCCCGCGCAGCGTTTCGGGCAGTGGGGCGAACAGGTCGCCCTCGTAGACGCGTCCGCGCTCCCCGATGTTGCGGCGGGCGCAGCGTACGGCGGCGGGCTCGACGTCGGCGGCGTGGAGTTCGACGCGGTCCAGGGCCGCGGCGAGGGCGGCACCGAGCGCGCCGGAGCCGCAGCACAGGTCGACGACGACGGCCGGGCCGCCGCCCTCGGGGTCCGGGGCGAGGGCGACGGCCCGTTCGATCAGGAACTCGGTGCGGCGGCGGGGGACGAAGACGCCGGGGTCCACGGCGATCCGCAGCCCGTTGAACTCGGCCCAGCCCAGGACGTGTTCGAGGGGATGTCCGGCGGCGCGCCGGCGCGCCATGGCATCGATGTCGGCGGGGTGGTCGGCGGTGGCGGCGATGAGCCCGGCCTCGTCCTCGGCGAAGACGCAACCGGCGGCGCGCAGTGCGGCGGCGAGGGAGGACAGGGCGGACGGTGACAGCGGGACCGGCATGGTGCGGAGCCTTTCGGAGAAACGCCGAGGGGTGCTCCGCGGCCGGGTCAGGTCCGGTCGGCCACGCGATCGCGGGAGGGGAGCACCCGGTGCGATACAGCGGTGATCGGTCCCACCTCCTTGGTCAGGTCCCCGTGCGGGGATGCGAAAGACTACCTCAGACGGCGCTCAGCGCCGCCGGGCCCGGTAGTCGTCGCCGCCGTTGAAGAAGCTGTTGTGGACGGCGTTCGACGAGTTCGCGGCGCGGATGTTGCGGATCTCCGCGCTGTGCTGCCGCTCGATCTCCTGGCCGTCGAAGTTGTGGGTACGCCGCCGCTGACGCAGGTTCACCCGCACGATCAGCAGAACGATCAGTGCCGAAAGCAATCCCATCAGACCAAGAACCGCGTGCACGATGCCCCTCCCCCTGGTCACGCCCCGCGAGGGGCCCGTGATCGTCCGCCCATTGTCCGGTACCGGGGGGAGGTAGTCCAGGCCGGCCGCCGGGGAGGCCGATCCTCGCGCCGGAACGTCTCAGACCGCGTCGTCGGGGGTGACGATCCCGGTAGCCGCGGCGAAGGAGACGTACGCGAAGAGGAAGCCGACGGCGAGGACGAGGACGATGGCGAGCACGCCGGGCAGGCGCTGTTTCCGCGACCGCAGGGCCAGGACGCGGCCGGGGTCGCGCGGGTCGTAGAGCGCCTCGATGCTCCAGGTGTTCACGGAGGAGAACACGGTCCGGATCATGCCGGACGGGTCCGTGAACACGTACTCGCCGGACCGGCCGTGGAGCCGGATGGCGGCGGTCCGGACGCCGTGCTTGCGCAGATACCGCTCTTCCACCGGCGTGTAGAGAAGGAACGCGCCGAGGGCGAGCACGGGGATCGCGACGAGGCCGAGCGGCGTGACGACGGCCAGGTTGGTGGGGGTGCCCAGGACGCCCACGAGCACGCTCACGCCGATGACCAGCACGACCCCGGCGTACGTGCCCAGCCGCATCCGGCGCAGCCACCTCCGGTAGCTCGGCTGGTACAGCCGCTCGCCGGAGACGAGCCCCGCCCCGTCGACCGGGTCCACGCCTTCGGGCCGCTCCGGCAGCGCCGCGTTCACCGCGTCGGCGAAGGCCGTGGCGGCCCCGGCGTCGGCCACGTCCCAGACCCGGTGGACGAACGGCTTGTCCATGACCGGCGAGGCGGTCAGCTCGATAGCGAGGTGGTCCGCCTCGACCCGCGCCCGGTTGATGGCCGCCAGCGGAATGTGCGCCTGCTCGTGCGGGCGCCGCACGGTCAGCCCACCGTCCTCCACGAGCACGACGGTGTCCGTGCCGGCGTGGAGAAGGGGTATGTGAGATGTGAGGGACATGTGCGTGATCGTATGCGCGAACACCGCTCCGGGGGAGTCCTTCGTCCCGGCATTCGACGCACCGTCACGCGGCCACGATGGCCTCGAAGATGTCGGCGTCGGTCTCCCGCTGCCACTGGGGCAACTCGCCCCAGTCCGCGACGTATCCGGGCTTCGGCTCCTCGAAGTGCTTGTACATCTGGGCCGTCCAGCACAGCGCCACGAACCGCCCCTTCTGCTCCCGCGAGAGCCGCGCCGCGTGCCCGCCGCTCACCTCGACGAACTGCCGCACCTGCTCGTACACCGCCCCGGCCGCCTCCCGCTCCCACAGCGGAGTCTCCTCCCACGGCGTGACGTACCCGGCCTTGGGTTCCCCGGGAAAATGCCGCCGCACCCCGGCGATCCAACTCTCCCGAAACAACCGCGCACCCTCGGGCTGCGACATGACTACCCCTCCTTCGCGATGTGTTCCGCACGCTGAGCGAACGCCCTGCCGTCGTGCGTGCGGACCTGCGGCGCACCGTCGAGCAGGGCATCGGCGACCCGGACCGCGTAGACCTCGGCCATCCGGGCCGTGACCTCGTCCGGGGTCAGCCACTCGACTGCGGTTGATTCGTCGGACAGTTGCTCACAGCCTCCCTCGGTGCGGCAGCGGAAGACCAGGGCGACGATGCCTCGGGACGTGTTCTTGTAAACCCCGGTCAACCGGTCGGCCCGCACCTTGAGACCGGTCTCCTCGAAGACCTCGCGCCGGACGCCGTCCTCCGGAGCCTCGGCCAATTCGAGCACGCCACCAGGCGGTTCCCAGGTCCCGTTGTCGGCTCGTCTGATCGCGAGTACGCGACCGTCCTCCCGGACGACGACTCCGGCCACGGACACGGAGTGAAGCGGCGTTGACGGGCTCTCTCGGCGGATGTTACTCATGTACATGAGGATAGGAGACTCAGAAGGACCATGACGGGCAGCGACGTAACCTCTTCGGCCAAGGCGAAGTATCTCCAGATCGCCGACGACCTCACGGCACAGATCAGGTCCGGCACACTGGCAGCCGGGGACCCTGTACCGAGCGAATCAACCCTCATGGAGCGTTACGGGGTCGCCTCGGGAACCGTGCGCAAGGCGGTCGCGGAGCTGCGAGCCACGCAGTTGATCGAGACCCACCATGGACGCGGCTCGTTCGTCCGCTCCCGGCCACCCGTGCAGCGCAAGTCCTCCGACCGGTTCCGCCGCATACACCGGAACGCGGGCAAGGCCGCCTACCTCGCGGAAGCAGAGCAATCCGACGGCAAGCCCTCCGTGGCCGTGCTCTTCATCGGCCCGGCCGAGGCACCCGAGGAGATCGCGAAACGGCTGGGCGTACCCCTCGGCTCCAAGGTACTCGCGCGCAAGCGCCGCTACTTCCGCGAGGGCGTCGCGACCGAGGAGGCCACCTCCTACCTGCCCTGGGACATCGCGAAGGACATCCCGGAACTGTTCGCCGAAAACCCCGGCGGGGGCGGGATCTACGCGCGCCTCGAAGAGAACGGCCACACCCTCGCGGAGTTCAGCGAAACGGTACGCGCCCGCCTCGCCACCAAGGCCGAGGCATCCGCACTGGCACTCAGCCCGGGTTCCCCGGTGATCCACCTCGTACGCGATGCCGAAGCGACGTCCGGGCGGATCGTAGAGGTGTGCGACACGCTCATGGCCGCCGATCAGTTCGTCCTGGAGTACCGCTTTCCCGCAACGGACTGAGCGGACGTCAGCCTTGCGCGCACCGGCGCACATTGCAGCGAAGACAGCCGCTTGACTCATGTACAGAAGTCGGGCAATCTCATCGACGTAACTCATGTACATGAGTACATGAGGTCGACTCTTACGCATGAGGTGCTCATGTCGTCGTTCAAGGTTGCCGCTACGCGTATGACGCTGCGGGTGTCACATGACTCGGGCCGGACGTGGGGTCCCATCACGGTGGTGCAGGCACCGAATGCACCAACGCTGCCCGTCCTGGGCGGATACCCGCCGTGCGACTGCGCACGGTGCGCGGAGCGGACCTCGCTCACGTCCAGCGGGGCGGTGTCGTGATGCGGTGTGCGCTCTGGCGTCGGCTGCCACTGTCCCTCGCCGAGGAGGCGCGTCGTACGGCAGCGTCAGGTTGCGTCGATGCCGCCGCACAATGCCAACTGTCCGGCCACACGAACGGCCCGCACTACGCACTCCTCGACGAGGCCGGCCCAACCACCGCTCTGTGGCTCCGATGGCATGACGCCGAAGTCGGGCTCAGCGTCCTCCCGGACTGCCCGTCCAACGCCCCCGGCCACGACGGCGACGCCTGCTGTCTGTTCGACGGCCATGGCGGTCCGCACAGTTGGCAGGACATGCGGCCGGATGACAATGGGCCGCATGGACCTTCTGTCGCATCTGGGGCAGACGCTCGATGAGTTGGACGCGCCCCGTTGGCCGGACGCGTCCGCCGGCTCCACGCAGCTGGTGCGGAAGGTGCACGCGCTGCGGCGGGTGCCGCTGGGGGAGTTGCGGGCGGCGGATCTTCGGGTGCTCGTCTCGCAGCAGGTGGCGTTGGCGTACGTCGTTCCGCTCGCCGTGCGGCTGTTGCTGGAGGAGCCGCTGCTCGACGCGTACTACTACGAGGGCGACCTGCTGCTCACGACCGTGAACGTGCCGGCGCCCGTGTGGGACCTGTTCCCGGAGTTGGCGCGGGAGTTGCGGGACGCCGTGGCCCGGCTGCCGGAGGGGGCGTTCGCCGGGCTCCCCCGTGGCGCCACGGAGGAGATCGGCCGCTTCCTCGCCTCGGCTCAGCGGAACTCGTGAACGACCTGGATCTCGCCCACGATGTGCGCGTTGAAGTCGTCCAGCTCCTCCGCCGGAACCCATAGTTCCAGGATCGTGCGTCCGCCCGCCTGCTGGACCGGGTAGCGGCGCAGGAAGTCCGTATCGACCTCGAAGCGGGTGACGAAACCGGCGCCGCTGTGCGGCACGTTCCAGTCGCGGGCGATGCGAATCGCGTAGTCCTCGTTGAGCACCGGGTAGAAGATCGGCTGCTCGGGAAGCCGGGGCGGCCAGGCACGCCAGCCCAGTTCGCGCACCAGAGCCAGCTCCTCGGGACCGGTCGGGCGCCAAAGGGTCGTCGTGGCTCGGCGGCTGTTCATGGGGCCGGACGATACCGGCCCCGCAAACCCGGCGGCCATGCCATTTCGACGCCGGGCCGCGCCGGCGTCGCCGGAGCGGCCGAGGGAGGGGCGCGCACACCTGACGTGGCGCGGCCCTCCCGGCGGAAACATCCAGCCGTGGCTACAGCACCGGCAGCAGCGCCTTCAGTTCGAAGGCCGTGACCTCGCTGCGGTATTCCTCCCATTCTCGCTTCTTGTTGCGGAGGAAGAAGTCGAAGACGTGTTCGCCCAGGGTTTCCGCGACCAGTTCGCTCTTCTCCATCAGGGAGATCGCCTCGCCCAGGTTCTGCGGGAGCGGTTCGATGCCCATCGCGCGGCGTTCCGCGTCGGAGAGGGCCCAGACGTCGTCGTCGGCGCCGGCCGGGAGTTCGTAGCCCTCCTCGATGCCCTTGAGGCCGGCGGCGAGCAGGACCGCGTAGCACAGGTAGGGGTTGGCGCCGGAGTCGATGGAGCGGACCTCGACGCGGGCGGAGCCGGTCTTGCCGGGCTTGTACATCGGGACGCGGATCAGCGCGGAGCGGTTGTTGTGGCCCCAGCAGATGTACGAGGGGGCCTCGCCGCCGGCGCCGGCCGCGCGGGACGAACCGCCCCAGATGCGCTTGTAGGAGTTGACCCACTGGTTGGTGACGGCGGAGATCTCCGCGGCGTGCCGCAGGAGGCCCGCGATGAAGGAGCGGCCCACCTTGGACAGCTGGTACTCCGCGCCGGACTCGTAGAAGGCGTTGCGGTCGCCCTCGAAGAGGGAGAGGTGGGTGTGCATGCCGGAGCCCGGGTACTCCGAGAACGGCTTCGGCATGAACGTCGCCTGCACGCCCTGTTCCAGCGCGACCTGCTTCATGACCAGGCGGAAGGTCATGATGTTGTCGGCGGTCGAGAGCGCGTCCGCGTACCGCAGGTCGATCTCCTGCTGGCCGGGCGCGCCCTCGTGGTGGCTGAACTCGACGGAGATGCCCATGGATTCGAGCATGGTGATCGCCTGGCGGCGGAAGTCCATGCCGACGTTCTGCGGGGTGTGGTCGAAGTAGCCGGAGCTGTCGGCGGGGGTGGGCCGGGTGCCGTCGACCGGCTTGTCCTTCAGCAGGAAGAACTCGATCTCGGGGTGGGTGTAGAAGGTGAAGCCCAGGTCCGAGGTCTTCGCCAGGATGCGCTTGAGCACGAAGCGCGGGTCGGCGAAGGACGGTGAGCCGTCCGGCATCAGGATGTCGCAGAACATCCGGGCCGTGCCCGGTGCCTCCGCGCGCCAGGGCAGGATCTGGAACGTCCCCGGATCGGGCTTGGCGATCATGTCCGACTCGTACACCCGGGCGAAGCCCTCGATCGCGGAGCCGTCGAACCCGATGCCCTCGTCGAACGCCTGCTCAAGCTCGGCGGGGGCCACGGCCACGGACTTGAGGTAACCGAGCACATCGGTGAACCACAGCCGTACGAACCGGATGTCGCGCTCCTCAAGGGTTCTGAGGACGAATTCCTGCTGCTTGTCCATAGCCACATCCTTGCAGTTCAGATGGCCCGGGCTCCACCTTCGCGGGCTGGGGAGGGACTCCAGTATCACGACCCCGGATTTCCCCCAGATTACGCACCCGACGTGACATGGAGCACGCGGCCACCCACTACGATCGGCGCGCGCCCCGTCTCCTCATCGCCCCTTCCCCGAAGGATTCACGACATGAGCTACGACCACGACCGCAGGACCCGCATAGAGCAGATGCGCAACGCCGACCGGGCGCGGGACCGCCGCGTCCGGGTCGTCGCCGTGAGCATGGGCGCCGTCCTGGTCGCCGGGCTCGTCGCCTTCGGCTCGTACGCGCTCATCGACAGGGCCGACGACAAGTCCGACCGCGTCGAGAGTTCGATGGGCGACGGCAAGAACGGGTCCGCCGCGCCCCGGGACGAGGACCTGGCCACCGGGCCCATCGAGGGCGAGAAGTCCTGGGACGCGAAGAAGCTGACCCGCAACCACGTCACGGACCCCGTCACGTACCCCATGAAGCCCCCGGTCGGCGGCGACCACAGCCCGGTCTGGATGAACTGCGACGGCGAGGTCTACAAGAAGGCCATCCCCGACATGAACGCCGTGCACGCCCTGGAGCACGGTTCGGTCTGGGTGACGTACAACGACAAGGCGCCCGACGCCGATGTGGCGAAGCTGGCGGACCGGGTGGCGACGACGCCGTACTCGCTGATGAGCCCCTACCCGGACCAGGCCGGGGCGATCATGCTGACGGCGTGGGGCAAGCAGGTCACCGTGGACGGCGCGGACGACCCGAGGGTCGCGCAGTTCTTCACCCACTACGTGCAGGGGCCGCAGACGCCCGAGCCGGGCGCCGCCTGCACGGGCGGCCTCGACGGCTCGTAGGGGCCGACTGCGCACCGGGCCCGGCGCCGGGCGGGCGGGGCCCGGTCCGGTCCGGTCCGGTCCGGAAATTCCCGCGTACCGGAAAACCACCCGTATGGCCGATAGCGGTCGCGTCCCCCGAACGGGTCCATGACGATGGGTGCGCTCGGGGTTGTACGTCCGGCCGTCCCTCGGTACGCAGGAGGAATCCCCCATGACCACCGCCAAGGACATCATGCACACCGGCGCCACCTGGATTCCGGCGCACGAGACCCTCGACCGCGCCGCGCAGATGATGCGCGAGCACCACGTCGGCGCACTGCCCATCTCGGCCAGCGGTGAGCAGGACCGGATGATCGGCATCCTCACGGACCGCGACATCGTCGTCGGCTGCGTGGCGGAGGGCCGCGACCCGTCCAAGGTCACCGCGGGCGAACTCGCCCAGGGCACGCCCCGCTGGATCGACGCGGACGCGGACGTGGAGGCGGTGCTGAGGGAGATGCAGAACCACCAGATCCGCCGGCTCCCGGTCGTCGAGAACAAGAGGCTGGTCGGCATGATCAGCGAGGCCGACCTGGCCCGGCACCTGTCCGACGACCAGATCGCCGACTGGGCGGAGAAGGTGTACTCGCGCACCGGGCAGCACTGAATCCGGCACCCACCGTCCGGCGCACCGGACCGGTGATTGTCGCGCGCCGCGCACCACCGAATCCGGCGCGGCGTGCCCTGTCTCACGCGGCCCGCCCAGGCATCGCGTCAGTCAGACGATTAGAGTGGGCCGCGTGCCTCAACTACGCCTCGCACTGAATCAGATCGACTCGACCGTCGGCGACCTCGCCGGCAACACCGAGGCGATCGTCCACTGGACCCGGCACTCCGCCGAACAGGGCGCCCACTTCGTGGCGTTCCCCGAGATGGTGCTGACCGGCTACCCCGTCGAGGACCTGGCCCTGCGGTCGTCCTTCGTCGAGGCCTCGCGGCAGGCGCTGCGCGCGCTCGCCGCCCGGCTCGACGCGGAGGGCCTCGGGGAGGTTCCCGTCCTCGTCGGCTACCTCGACCGCTCGGAGTTCGCGGCGGAGCGCTACGGCCAGCCCGCCGGTTCGCCGCGCAACGCCGCCGCGGTGCTGCACCGCGGCGGGATCGCGCTGAACTTCGCCAAGCACCATCTGCCGAACTACGGCGTCTTCGACGAGTTCCGGTACTTCGTGCCGGGCGACTCGATGCCCGTGGTGCGGGTGCACGGCATCGATGTGGCGCTCGCGATCTGCGAGGACCTCTGGCAGGACGGCGGCCGCGTGCCGGGCGCGCGCGCCGCCGGGGCCGGGCTGCTGCTGTCGGTCAACGCCTCGCCGTACGAGCGGGACAAGGACGACACCCGGCTCGAACTGGTCCGTAAGCGGGCCCGCGAGGCCGGCTGCACGACCGCCTACCTCGCGATGATCGGCGGCCAGGACGAGCTGGTCTTCGACGGCGACTCGATCGTCGTGGACCGGGAGGGCGAGGTCATCGCGCGCGCCCCGCAGTTCGCCGAGGGCAGCGTGATCCTCGACCTGGAGCTGCCGGCCGCCGCGGCCGAGCCGCCGTCCGGTGTGGTCACCGACGGTCTGCGCATCGACCACGTGGTCCTCTCGGAGGAGCCGCTGCCGCCGTACGAGGCGGAGCTGGCCGGCGGGTACGCGGACCGGCTGGACGACGACGAGGAGCTGTACACGGCCCTCGTGGTGGGCCTGCGGGCCTACGCCGCGAAGAACGGCTTCAACAGCGTGCTCATCGGGCTCTCCGGAGGCATCGACTCGGCGCTGGTCGCCGCGATCGCCTGCGACGCGCTGGGCGCCCCGCAGGTGTACGGGGTGTCGATGCCGTCCAAGTACTCCTCGGACCACTCCAAGGGCGACGCGGCCGAGCTGGCCCGGCGGACCGGGCTCAACTTCCGCACCGTCCCCATCGAGCCGATGTTCGACGCGTACATGGGCTCGCTGGGGCTGACCGGGCTCGCGGAGGAGAACCTCCAGTCGCGGCTGCGCGGCACGATGCTGATGGCCATCTCCAACCAGGAGGGCCAGATCGTGCTGGCTCCGGGCAACAAGTCGGAGCTGGCCGTCGGCTACTCGACGCTGTACGGGGACTCGGTCGGCGCGTACGGGCCGATCAAGGACGTGTACAAGACGTCCGTGTTCCGGCTGGCGAAGTGGCGCAACCGGGCCGCCGAGGAGCGCGGGCAGACGCCGCCGATCCCGGAGGCGTCCATCACCAAGCCGCCGAGCGCCGAGCTGCGGCCGGGCCAGGTGGACACGGACTCGCTGCCGGACTACGACGTGCTCGACCGCATCCTGGAGCTGTACGTGGACCGGGACCAGGGCCTCGACGCCATCGTCTCGGCCGGGTTCGACCCGGCGCTGGTGGCGAAGACGCTGCGGATGGTGGACGCGGCGGAGTACAAGCGGCGGCAGTACCCGCCGGGGACGAAGATCTCGCCGAAGGGGTTCGGGAAGGACCGGCGGCTGCCGATCACCAACCGCTGGCGCGAGAACGGCTGACGCCGGTACGACGGAGCCGTGGGGCCCGGGGACGCGTCCCTGGGCCCCACGGCTCCGTCGTGCCCCGGTCAGAGCCTGACGCGGGCGGCGATCGGGAGGTGGTCGCTGCCGGTGGCCGGGAGGGTCCAGGAGGACATCGGTTCGACGCCCTTGACCAGGATCTGGTCGATCCGGGCCATCGGGAACGAGGCCGGCCAGCTGAACCCGAAGCCGTCGCCCGCCGCGCCCTGGGTGGAGCGCAGCTGGGAGGTGACCGCGTTGAGCGAGCGGTCGTTCATCGTCCCGTTGAGGTCGCCGAGGAGGGCGACGCGGGACAGCCGCTCGTGCGCGATGGCCTTGCCGAGGGCGTCGGCGCTCTGGTCGCGCTGGTTGGCGGTGAACCCGGCGTGCAGTTTGACCCGTACGGAGGGCAGGTGCGCCACGTACACGGCGAGCGGGCCCTCGGGCGTGGTGACGGTGGTGCGCATGGCGCGGACCCAGCCCATCTTCAGGTCCACCGGGCGGGTGTCGCTGAGCGGGTACTTGCTCCACAGGCCGACCGTGCCCTGCACGGAGTGGTAGCGGAAGCGTCCGGCGAGCGCCTTCTCGTACGCCGCGACCTTGCCCGCGGGCAGTTCCTGGAGGGCGACGACGTCCGCGCCGGAGCCCGCGACCTGGTCGGCGGTGGCGGCGGGGTCCGGGTTGTCGGCGTTGACGTTGTGGGTGGCGACGGTGAGGTCGCCGCCGCTGCCGGACTTGTCGGTGAACAGGCCGCCGAACATGTTGAGCCAGACCACGACCGGCAGCAGCAGCGCCACCAGGGCGGTGCCCGAGCGGCGCACCAGGCCCAGGACCAGCAGCAGCGGAATGAACAGGCCGAACCAGGGCAGGAACGTCTCGGTGAGGCTGCCCAGGTTGCCGATGCGGTTGGGGACCCGGGCGTGGAAGGCCATGACGAGGGTCAGCAGGACGGCCAGGGCCGCCAGGACGATGCCGCGACGCCAGATGCCGGGGTCGCGGGTGAGTCTGTCGCGCAGGTCCCGGAAGCGGGAGCCGGTGGGCCGCGGCCCCAGGCCGTTCCCGGTGTCCGCCCTGTACGCCTGCACCATCGCGCTGTCCTCACTGCCTTGCCGTACACATCGCCGCGTCCCCGACCCTAGGGGATGAGCGATGCCTTTCACGCCGCCCGGTGCGGTGGTTCTGCCACGAGGACGTGGCGGACGGCTCCGGCAGTTCCTGCGGGGCGGCGAATCGCGGGCTCTGTGACGAAACGATCACATACGCCCGGCTCCGGCGCGTCCGCCCGTGTCGTCCGGGGCCGGGCCGGGCCGCCGGGGCGCGAGACCCTCGACGGCCAGGGCGATGATGCGGTCGGCGAGGTCCTCCGGCAGCGGCGCGTCGGGCCGGTGCATGGTGCGTACGAGCATGGGGCCGAGGAACAGGTCGTCCATCAGCTCCACGTCCGTGTCGTCGCGCAGCTCCCCCGCCTCCACGGCGCGCCGGACGGCGGCGACCATGGCGAGGCGGCGGGGGGCGATGACCGTGCCGTGGTAGGCGTCCCAGAGCCTGGGCAGGCTCTTCATCTGCGCGAACACGTTGTGCAGCAGGACCGAGGAGCGCTGGGCGAGGCCGCGCCTGCGCGTCGATTCCAGCAGGACGCGCAGATCGCGCAGGCCGCCGGTGCCGGAGACCTCCGGTTCCGGCGGCTCGATGGCGCGGAGCACGTCGACGAACAGCTCCTCGCGGCCGGCCCAGCGCCGGTAGATGGTGGCCTTGCCGACCCCGGCGGTGCGGGCGATGCGCTCGATGGAGAGGGCGGCGAGCGGTTCGCCGGCCTCGATCAGCTCGACGACGGCGTCCAGGATGGCCCGCTCGGCGGCGGCACTGCGCGGCCGCCCCCGGCGGGGCTCGTGTTCCTCGCCGGGGCCCCGGCCGCAGTCTCCGCAGCCGGGAGCCCCGCCGGACCGCTCGCCCGACGCGTCCGCCTCGCCGGCAGCCCGTTCCTCCGGTGCCTGAGCCTGCACGTGAACCACCTTTCGCCGCCCCTGATTCTCTCCGACGCGCGAGGGGGTCCCGGCGTCAGCGTTCGGCGCCGGCCGGGGCGGGTCGCTCCTCCTCGTGCACGGGACGCGGTGCGGCCGGTTCGCGGCCCGGCAGCCACAGGGCGACGACCAGCGTGCCGACGAGGGCGACCGCGGCCGAGCCGATGGCGGTGACGTGCATGGCGTTCATGAAGGCGTCGTGCGCGGCGCCGACCAGCGGGGCGCCCTCGGGGCCCAGCTTCCCGGCGACGGCCAGGGTGGCCTCGATGGACTCCCCCGCCGCGTCGCGGGCCGCGGCGGGCAGCGCGCCGAGGTGGTCCTCGATGTCGCCCCGGTAGACGGCGGACAGCACCGAGCCGAGTACGGCGATGCCGAGCGCGCCGCCGACCTGGCGGAAGGTGTTGTTGACGGCCGAGCCGGAGCCCGCCTTCTCGCGCGGCAGGGCCTGCATGACGGCCACGGTGACCGGCGGCATGACGTGCGCCATGCCGGTGCCCTGGACGAAGAAGACGACGCACATCAGCCAGACGGGCGTGTCGGCGTCGAACAGGGCGAAGGCGGCCAGGCCGACGGCGACGGCGAACATGCCGGCGGTGCAGACGGCGCGGGCCCCGAAGCGGGCGACGACGATCCTGGCGCGCGGGGCGAAGACCATCTGGGCGATGGCCAGCGGCAGGATCAGCAGCCCGGACTCCAGGGCGCTCCAGCCGCGCACGCTCTGCATGTAGAAGGCGGAGAAGAAGGTGACGCCCATCAGCGCGAAGAAGACCAGCGCGATGGCGGCGACGGCCGCGGAGAAGGCGGGCTTCCTGAAGTACGCGATGTCGATGGCCGGGCTGGCGCTGCGCTTCTCATGGAGGACGAAGAGCACCAGGACGGCGAGGCCGCCGGCGACCGGCAGCAGGACCGAGGTGTCGGTGAAGTCGGCGAGTTCGCCGCCCCGGATGATGCCGTACACCAGCAGCACCAGGCCGATGATGGAGAGGACCACGCCGAGCGGGTCGAGCCGGCCGGGGCGCGGGTCCTTCGAGTCCGGTACGAGCAGCACCATGGCGACCAGCGCGATGATGACGACGGGCACGTTGACGAGGAAGATCGAACCCCACCAGAAGTGTTCGAGGAGCAGGCCGCCGGTGATGGGACCGATCGCGATGCCGAGGCCGACGCTGCCCGCCCAGATGCCGATGGCCTTGGGCTGCTCGTCGCGTTCGAAGACGTTCATCAGGACGGCCAGCGTGGCCGGCATGACGAAGGCGGCGCCGAAGCCCATCAGGGCGCGCCAGGTGATGAGCTGGCCGGGCGAGTCGGACATGGCGGCGAGCGCGGAGCCGAGGCCGAAGAGGGTGATGCCGAAGAGCAAAACCTTCTTGCGCCCCAGCCGGTCACCGAGGAGGCCCGCGGTGAACAGGAGGCCGGCGAAGACGAGCGTGTAGGAGTTGATCGCCCACTCCAGCTCGCTCTGGGTGGCGCCGATGCCGGTGGGCGCGGGCGAGGCGATCGTCTTGACGGCGACGTTCAGGATCGAGTTGTCCAGCACCACGATGAGCAGGCTGAACATCAGGACGACGAGAATCGCCCAGCGGCGGCGGTGGACCGCCTCCGGTATCCGGGAGACGGCGGGAGCGCCGGAAGGTGTGGACATGGGGAGCAGCCTAACGGCATTCCGATACGAGACCGTCTCGTATTGTAAATTCTTTACCGAGGTCCGGGAGGTGCGGCCCACTTCCCGCGACCGGCTCCGGGATGCCACCATGGAAGTGATCCGGGGACGCCGTCAGGGCGCCTCGAGATGACGAAGGAGCCACCTGCCATGTCGCTTCCGGCTGCGCAGAATCAGTCCGCATCCCCCGCGAGCACCCCGTCCGACAGCGGAAAGACGCTGTACGGGGGCAAGAGCAACCGCCGGGTCACCGTCCACGACATCGCCGCGGCCACCGCGCGCGGCGAGAAGTGGCCCATGCTCACCGCCTACGACGCGATGACCGCGTCCGTGTTCGACGAGGCCGGCATCCCGGTCATGCTCGTCGGCGACTCGATGGGCAACTGTCACCTCGGCTACGAGACCACCGTGCCGGTCACCATGGACGAGATGGCCGTGCTGTCCGCCGCCGTCGTCCGGGGCACCAGGCGCGCGCTGATCGTCGCCGACCTGCCCTTCGGGGCGTACCAGGAGGGCCCGGTCCAGGCCCTGCGCAACGCCACCCGGCTGATCAAGGAGTCCGGCGTCGGCGCCGTGAAGCTGGAGGGCGGCGAGCGCAGCCACGAGCAGATCAGGCTGCTGGTCGAGGCCGGCATCCCGGTCATGGCCCACATCGGCCTCACCCCGCAGTCCGTCAACGCGATGGGCTACCGGGTCCAGGGCCGGGGCGAGGAGGCCGCCCAGCAGCTGCTGCGCGACGCCAAGGCCGTGCAGGACGCGGGCGCGTTCGCCGTCGTGCTGGAACTCGTACCGGCCGAACTGGCCGCCGAGGTCACCCGCACCCTGCACATCCCCACGGTCGGGATCGGCGCGGGCCCCGACACCGACGCGCAGGTGCTGGTCTACACCGACATGGTCGGGCTGACCGGCGGCAAGGTGCCGCGCTTCACCAAGCAGTACGCCGACCTGCGGCAGATCCTCGGCGACGCCGCGAAGGCGTACGCGGAAGAGGTCGTCGGCGGCGCGTTCCCGGCCCCGGAGCACACCTTCCACTGACCACCACCGGCAACGACGACGGCCCGCCGACTCCCCCATCGGCGGGCCGTCGGCCGTCCCGGGGCGGCTGTCGGCGGGTTGTCGGTCCGCTGTCGGCGGACTGTCGGTGGCGGCTGGTCCACTGGTGGGCATGACGCGAATCGACAAGAACCCCGCAAGCGGCGGGAACGCCGTAGAGGTACGGGGACTGGTCAAGCACTACGGCGAGACCAGGGCCCTGGACGGTGTGGACCTGGATGTGCGCGAGGGCACCGTGCTCGGTGTGCTCGGCCCCAACGGCGCCGGCAAGACCACCCTCGTACGCTGCCTCTCCACGCTGATCGTGCCCGACGCCGGGACCGCGGTCGTCGCCGGCTTCGACGTGGTGAAGCAGCCCCGCGCGCTGCGCCGCACCATCGGCCTGACCGGCCAGTACGCCTCGGTGGACGAGAAGCTCTCCGGCTGGGAGAACCTCTACATGATCGGGCGGCTGCTCGACCTGCCCCGCAAGAGGGCGCGGGCGCGGGCCGACGAGCTGCTGGAGCGGTTCTCGCTCACGGACGCGGCGAAGAAGGCCGCGATGGAGTACTCCGGCGGTATGCGCCGCCGGCTCGACCTGGCCGCCTCCATGATCGGCAACCCGGCCGTCCTCTACCTGGACGAGCCGACGACGGGGCTCGACCCCCGCACCCGCAACGAGGTCTGGGACGAGGTGCAGCGCATGGTCGCGGAGGGGGCGACCGTGCTCCTCACCACCCAGTACATGGAAGAGGCCGAGCAGCTGGCCAGCGAGCTGACCGTCATCGACAAGGGCCGCATCATCGCCAGCGGCGGTGTCGACGAGCTGAAGGCCAAGGTCGGCGGCCGCACCCTGCAGATCCGCCCCTCCGACCCGGCCGAACTGGCCCCGATGGCGCAGGCGCTGCGCGAGACCGGCCTCGACGGGGTGGCGGGCGCGCAGGCCGTCCCGGACGAGGGACTGCTCTACGTACCGATCCTCAGCGACGAACAGCTGACCGCCGTCATCGGGCTGCTCGGCGCCCGCGGCTTCTCGCTGGCCCATGTCGCCACCGCGCTGCCCAGCCTGGACGAGGTGTTCCTCGCCATCACCGGCGACAGGGCCACCGTCACCGACACGACTCCCGAGGAGGTCGCGGCATGAGCACGACGACCCTGACACCCGCTCCCACCGGCACGTCCGTCCGCCCGCCGGCCGCCCGGCCGCACGACGAGGGCTCGATCGGACTGCGGAACAACCTGCGCCACATCGGGGCGCTGGTGCGGCGCAATCTGCTCCAGATCAAGCGAGATCCGGAGTCGATGTTCGACGCGCTGCTGATGCCCGTCATCTTCGTGCTGCTGTTCGTGTACGTCTTCGGCGGCTCGGTCGGCGGCAGCATGGGCGGCGGCCGGCAGGAGTACCTGAACTATCTGATCCCCGGCCTGATGGCGATGATGGGCATGAACATCGCCATGGCCGTCGGCAGCGGTGTCAACGACGACTTCCGCAAGGGGGTCATGGACCGCTTCCGCACGATGCCCATCGCCCGGTCCTCGGTGCTCATCGCCAAGATCGTGGTCGAGCTGGGCAGGATGATGGTCGCCACGCTGATCCTGCTCGGCATGGGCTTCGCGCTCGGCATGGAGCTGCACGGCTCCGTCCTCGGCCTGATCGGGGCGATCGGGCTCGCGGCCGCGTTCGGCGCCGCGATCATGTGGATCTTCATCCTGCTCGGGCTGGCGATGAAGACGCCCCAGGCGGTTCAGGGCATGGGGATGCTGGTCATGATGCCGCTGCAGTTCGGGTCCTCGATCTTCGCCCCGCCCGCGACGATGCCGGGCTGGCTCCAGTCGTTCACGGACTACAACCCGCTGTCGAACCTGGCCGACGCGGCGCGCGGCCTCATGATGGGCACCCCGCTCGGCAACTCGGTCTGGCTGACGCTCGGCTGGGCCGTGGTCATCACGGCGGTCATGGCGCCGCTCGCGGTCTCCAGGTTCCGCAAGAAGTCCTGAGCAGCGGGTTCGAGTCCCGTCACACGTCGACGAGGGCGGCCGCCTCCTCCACGGAGAGGCGGGCGCCCTCGGCGTACGCGGCCTCGAAGGCGGCGTCCCCCAGCCGGCCGCGCACCAGCGCCTCGGCACGGGCGAAGTTCTCGCGCTCCATCGCGTTCAGGAAGTGGCCCCGCGGCAGGTTCTCCCGGCCGGCGCCCAGCAGCCGCGCCGCGGTACGGGAGCGCTCGTCGCCGCCGAGCCCGCCCAGCGCCCAGGCGAGGATCACCAGATTGATCACCGCCATCTGCGGCGCCACCATCTGCGTCAGCGGGTCCCGCAGCCCGCGCAGCGCCCGCCCGGCGCGGTCCAGCGCGCGGGCGTACTCGCCGTCCTGGTTGTCCAGCCAGGCCAGGCCGCCCAGGACGAACCCCTCGAAGACCGCCATCGTCTGGGAGCCGAACTCGTCGAGGAGCAGGCCGAACTGCTCGCGCGCCTCGGCGGTCCGCCCCTCCCGGCCCAGCCACATCGCCAGGAACAGCCGGGCCGCGGGCCGCGCCTCGTGCCCCGTCCGGCGCTCGTCGCCCAGCACCTCGCGCATCATCGCCTCGCCCTCCGCGCCCCGGCCCAGCTCGGTGAGCACGGAGGCGTAGCGGATGCGCAGCACGGACACCTGGGCCAGGGCGCCCAGCTTCTCCGCCGAGCCGATCGCGGCCTGGTAGTCGGTGGCGGCGCGCGCGTAGTCGCCCTGCTTCTCGTTGGCCTCGCCGCGCGAGGAGAGCGCCTCGGCCATGCCCCAGTCGTCGCCGAGCCGGCGGAAGATCGCCAGGCTCTCGTCGGCGTCCGTATGGGCCTCGCCCGCCCAGTCGGGGCGGTTGGCCAGCACATTGGCCCGCATCTGGAGGGCGGCGGCCAGCTCCCACTCGTAGCCGTACGCGCGGGCGCCGCGCACGGTCTCGTCCAGCAGATGGCGCAGGTCGGCGACGCCGCCCGTGAGCATCACGGCGTAGAACCAGAGCGAGGCCGGGCTGCGGCAGGTCTGCGGCTGGCCGGCCCGGTAGGTGGCGACGATCGCCCGCAGCCGCTCCATGCCGGCCTCGTTCGTCCACTGGTCCATGGCGTGGTCCATGTTGACCAGCTGGACCAGCGTCACCTGGCGCCGCGCCTCCTCCAGCAGCTCCTGCCGCATGGGCGGGGGCGCGTCGGTGCAGCGCTCGTGGATGGACGGGGCGGGCCGTACGGGCGGCGCGAACGGGTCGGGGCCGAGGGCGGCGGCCGCGTCGGCCCAGTGCAGGGCGTCGGCGCGCAGGTTGCGGATCTGCCAGTACCAGGAGAGCGACAGCACCATGCAGAGCGCCTCCTGCTCGTCGCGGGCGGCGACGGCGTGGCGCAGGGCGGTGCGCAGGTTCTCGTACTCGCGCTGGAGCAGCGTCACGGCGGCGAGCTGGCCGGAGCCGCGCAGCAGCGGGTCGGTCGTACGGGCCAGCTCGCGGAAGAACACGAGGTGCCGGCGCTCCACCGCGTCCCGCTCCCCCGACTCCGCCAGCCGCTCCGCCGCGTACTCGCCGATGGTCTCCAGGAGCCGGTAGCGCATCTGGCCGTCGTCCACCGGGGCGGCCACGACCAGCGACTTGTCCACCAGGGAGCCCAGCAGGCGGGCGACGTCGCCGGACCGTCCCGCGGTGTCCGCGCAGACGGCCTCGGCGGCCTCCAGGGTGCAGCCGCCGGCGAAGACGGACAGCCGGCGCAGGATGACGCGTTCGTCGTCGTCGAGGAGCTCCCAGGACCAGTCGACCACCGCGCGCAGGGTCTGCTGGCGGGGCAGCACGGTCCGGCTGCCGCTGGTGAGCAGGCGGAAGCGGTCGTCGAGCCGGTCCGCGATCTGCTGCGGGGTGAGCATCCGCAGCCGGGCGGCGGCGAGTTCGATGGCGAGCGGCAGGCCGTCCAGGCGGCGGCAGATCTCGGCGGCGGCCGCCGCCGTCGCCGCGTCCTGGTCCACCCGGAAGCCGGGCCGGGCGGCGGCGCCGCGCTCGGCGAGCAGCCGCAGGGCGGTCGGGTCCGGCAGCGGATCGACCGGCCGCAGGTTCTCGCCCGGCACGCCGAGGGGTTCCCGGCTGGTCGCGAGGACGGTGAGCCGGGGGCAGCGGGCCAGCAGGTGGTCGGCGAGGGCGGCGGCGGCCTCGATGACGTGCTCGCAGTTGTCGAGGAGGAGCAGCATGCGGCGGTGCGCGCAGTACTCGGTGAGCCGGGCCAGTGACTCGCCGGCGGCGCGCTCCTCGCCGGCGGCCCGTTCGGCCGCCCGGAGCTCCCCGGCCCCCGCCCCGCTCAGCACCGTCTCGCGTGCGCCCAGCGCGGCGAGCACCGCCTCCGGTACAGCCTCCGGGTCGTCCACCGGGGCGAGTTCGGCGAGCCAGACGCCGTCCGGCCAGGTGCCGGGGTCGATGGTGTCCGCGACCTCCTGGGAGAGCCGGGTCTTGCCGGCTCCGCCGGGTCCGAGGAGGGTGACGAGCCGGGCGCGGGAGAGGTCGCCGCGCAGCTCCGCCATCTCCCGTTCCCGGCCGACGAAGCTGGTGAGCCGGGCGCGGAGGTTGCCCAGCGGCGCGGGGGCGGCGGGCGGTGCGGGCGGGGCCGCCGGGGCGGGGCTCGCGGGCCGCTGCCGCAGCAGTTCGGCGTACAGGGTGGTCAGCTCGGTGCCCGGATCGGTGCCGAGTCGGTCGGCGATCAGGGTGCGCACCTCGTCGTAGGCGGCCAGGGCCTGGGCGGTGCGCCCGGCGTCGCGCAGGGCGCGCAGGCGCAGCGCCTGGAGGGGTTCGTCGAGGGGGTGTTCGTCGCAGAGGGCGGCCAGTTCCGGCAGCGCCTCGGTGGCGCGGCCGAGGCGGAGGGCGGCGGTGAGCCGGTCCCGGCGGGCGTCGAGCCGGCGGGCCGTCCAGCGGGTGGCGGCGGCGTGCCGGTCGGGGAGGTCGGTGAGGGCGGGGCCCCGCCAGAGGGCGAGCGCCTCGTCCAGGAGGGCCGTGGCGCGGGCCGGGTCGCCGTCGGCGAGGGCCCGTGCGCCGTCGCCGGCGAGCCGGTCGAAGCGGAACAGGTCGATGTCCTCGGGCCGGGCGGCCAGCCGGTAGCCGCTCTCCGCCGATGCGACGGCCTCGTGCCCGACGGCCCGGCGCAGCCGTCCCACCAGGGCCTGGAGCGCGCCGGCCGCGTCGGCGGGCGGTTCGCCGTCCCACACCTCGTCCACGAGGACGGCGACCGGGACCGTGCGGCCCGGCCGCAGCGCGAGCACGGTCAGCAGGGCGCGCAGCCGCGCACCGCCGACGGGGAGGGGCGTGCCGTCGTCGCCGAGTGCCTGGGTGGTGCCGAGGATGCCGTAACGCACCCGCCCATTCTCCGTGACCCGCCCCGCGGTACGCACAGCCGCCCCGTCCCGTGTCCCCGCCCCGCTCGTCATACCCCCACCCTTTCCGCAACCCGGTCCGGCGGGCGAGGGGTTTTCGGCGTGTCGGCGGGGCGGGGCCGGTCCGGCGCGTCCGCTTCCCGCCGCGACTCGACCGCGTATCCGGCCCCGGCCGCCCGTGCCCGGGCCAGGAGCGAGCACCTGGCCGGGCTGCTGGGACTCACCTCCTGACGGACGGCGGCACGTCCCCGGCGCAGGGGGCGGGCGGGGTCACTCCCCGTCCGCCCCCTGCTGCCGTGCGTCGGCGATCGTCTGCGCCGCCGCCACGATCGCCGCGCGGGTGCGCCCCATCGCGCCGGCGTCGTCGCCCATGATCATGCGGGTGACCTGCGGCACGGCGAGCGGCCAGCCGACGAGCCCGGTGAAGACCAGGAGGAGGGCCTGCGGGCCGAGCGGACCGGCCGTCCCCGCGTCGCCGATCCCCCCGATGGCCCCGGCCTTCTCCTGGTAGTGCGCCGTACGGGACTCCTCGTCGGGCACCTCCGCCGTGGAGAACTCCAGCGCCTCCCAGAGCAGCAGTCTCAGCACGGCCGGATGCTCCTGGTGGTAGGCGAAGAGCCGCTCGATGTAGGCCGCCACGCCGTCGCTCCCGGAGGGCGGCGCCACGGCTTCGGCGAGCTCCTCCAGCACCCGGCCGAGCACGAGCGCGAAGAGCTTCTCCTTGTCGCCGAAGTAGAGGTAGATGGCCTGCTTGTTGGCCTGCGCCGCCTTGGCGATCCGGTCCACGCGGGCACCGGCGATGCCGTACTGGGCGAACTCCTCCAGAGCGGCTTGATAGATGCGGTTCTTCGTCTGTTCCGACCGTGCGGCCACGTCGCAGACCCCTTCTTCTCCCGGTGCGGCAGTCAACTAAACCAACCGGTTGATTTAAACCAACTGGTTGGTGTACCTATAGAGCGTAGCCAACAGCACGGCAGCCCGGAGTCCAGGGGGAAGAGGCACCATGCGTATGAGTCGGCTCGGAGACGCGGGGCCGTTACTCCTGTGTGTCGGGCCCGGGACACGACGCAGGTTCGCCCTGTCGCCCCAGCGGGAACGCCGCGCCTGCATACGGGCGGGCCCGAAGAGGTGCTCGCCCGGTCCCCCGGCGGAAACCGGCAGCGCGCATTCGTCGCCACCAGGATCGGGGCACACGACAGCGCGGGCGGACGAAGCCGGTTCGACCGCCGGCTGCACCGCGGCGGAGTCGGGATCGGCGCACCGGTCATGCGGCCCTTCGCCGAGGGCGAGTTGCCGCCCCGTGCCGCCGTCGGCGCCCTCTACGGCCACCCTCCGGCGCACCCGTAGGCCGGGACCCGGCCCCGCCGGGCACCCCGCCCGCCGTTTCTCCCTTCGTACGTCGACCCCAGGGACCTCCCCATGTCGGAATCGGACACGCTCCCCACCTCGGCCCAACCGGGCGCCGGCCCCGCCTCCCCTCCGGGCACGGCACGCCCGCTCCTCTTCCTCGCCATGGCCGTGTGCTCCGCGGCCACGGTCGCCAACGTCTACCTGGCCCAGCCGCTGCTCGCGCTGTTCGCCGACGACCTCGGCGTCTCCTCGTCCGCGGCCGGGACCGTCGTCACCTGCGCCCAGCTCGGCTACGCGGCCGGCATCCTCTTCCTCGTGCCGCTCGGCGACATCCGCAGGCGGCGCCCGCTGCTCACCACCATGCTGGTCTGCACCGTCCTGGCGCTCCTGGCCGCCGCGGCCGCACCCGGGCTCTCCGTCCTGGCCGCCTCCGCCGCGCTCGTCGGCGGGGCCACCGTGATCCCCCAGGTGCTGGTGCCGCTCGCCTCGGAACTCGCCCCGCCGCAGCGCCGCGCCTCCATCGTGGCGAACGTCCAGATCGGCCTCATGACCGGCATCGTCGGCTCCCGCGTGATCGGCGGCCTGGTGGGTGAGGCGCTGAGCTGGCGCGCGATGTACCTGCTCGCCGCCGTGCTGACCGCCCTGACGGGCGCGGTGACCGTCGCCCTGCTGCCGCGCGAAGGGGCCCGCAAGGCCCTCCCGTACCGGCAACTGCTCGGCTCGCTGCCGCGCCTGCTCCGGCAGGAGCCCGTACTGCGCCACTCGTGCCTCATGCACAGCGCCTTGTTCGGCGCCTACACCGCGACCTGGACGACGCTGGTCTTCGCCCTCGCCGACGAGCCCTACGGATACAGCAGCGCGACCGCCGGACTGTTCGGGCTGCTCGGGCTCGCGGGAGCGTTCGCCGCGCCCTGGGCCGGCCGCTTCATCGACCGGCGGGCGGCGGCTCCGATCATCACCGTCGCCCTGTTGCTCATGGTGGTCTCCGCGGGCGCCTACTGGTTCGGCGGCAGCCTGATCGCCTTCATGATCCTGGCCGTGATGCTGGCCAACGTGTCCGTGCAGTGGAGCCAGATCGCCAACCAGGCCCGCATCTTCTCCTACCTGCCCGAGGCGCGCAGCCGCGCCAACACCGTCTACATGGTCGCCGCCTTCCTCAGCGGTGCCGTCGCGGCCGCCCTCGGCAGCGTCTGCTACGGCGCGTTCGGCTGGGGCGGCGCCTGCGCCCTGCAAGCCGCCCTCGCCGCCGCAGGACTGCTCGTCGTACCGGCCATGCGCCGCCACGACACCCACCGGGCCCCCGCGGCCTGACCCCGGCGCCGACGCGCCGCTCGTCCACACCTCCGCCCGTACACGTCCGTCCATGACACGAAAGAGAGAATCCTCATGACCGCTCCCGCCATGCCCAAGGCCGTCCTCCAGTTCTTCGACGCCTCGCAGAAGGGCGATGTCGACGCCTGGGCCGACGCGTTCGCGGAGTCCGGCATCTTCCACGACCCGGTCGGCACCGAGCCGATCAAGGGCCGCGAGGCCATCCGCGCCTTCATCGCCTCCGTCGTCCCCAACTTCGACCCGTTCCTCGGCCTGACCCCGGTCGAGGCCCACACGGTCGGCTCCTCGGTGGCCGTCTCCTGGCACGGCTCGGCCGTCTCCAAGGACGGCAAGCCGGTCAACTGGTCGGGCATCAACGTCTACGAGCTCGGTGAGGACGGCCTGATCCACGAGGCGAAGGCGTACTTCAACCACGCGATCTTCCAGGCCCAGCTCTCCTGAGCCCGGAACGCGGTGGGCGGAGGCGGAGCACATCCCCCGCCTCCGCCCCACTGGCCCGGCCTCCCCGTGCGACAACACCGGCCACCGAGGGGCCCCGCACCGCCGACGCAGGCTGTGATTACCCTTCTCGAACCAGGCACGGGAATGCAGGAGCAGGGGCTCTGATCTCAGCTGAGAGAGGGCCATCAGGGCAACCTCGCCATCGGCGTGCTGAAAACCCTCGGAGCCGACAACATCGCCAAGACCACCCGGGCGATCCGCGACGAGCCCCAACGAGCACTCCCCATCCTGGGCATCACCAACGATCCGGACACCTACGGAACTTGATCAAGCCCTGGAGATCACCGCACTCCGGAACGCCTGCTATGTCCTTGTCATCGCGCTCTCGATGATGCGCGACAGCGAAGCACGCGAGATCCGCCGAAACGCCCTGGTAGAGCACTACGGAGCCCCAGCCCTGGTATCCCGAAAGATCAAGCACGACCCGAACGTTCCCACCGCACGCTGGTGGATCACCGAACCCGTCGCGGAAGCCATCGCAGTCGCAGAATCCCTCTCCTGGGACGACGAGCTGATCTTCGCCACCCACAAAGCAGGCGCGGGCCATATCCTGAACCGGAGTGGCGGAGATGCGTTCAGCAGCAGAGCAGCCGTCAACGACTTCATCCGCCACGTCAACAACAGAACCGCATGGAACGGACTGCACATCCCGCCCGGCGGCGCCGCCGCCCCGCACCGCTTCCGCAAGACGATGTCGATGCTCGCCGGCACACACCCCGGCGCGGAGATCGCCCTCGGGATGCAGCTCAAGCATGTCGCCACGCGGGCCCTTTCCAACCAGGTCACCGGCGGCTACATGGCCGGTGACCATGACTGGGCGAAACTGCTCAACACCGCCATTTGAGGACGCGCGCTTCGAACGCCTCAGCGACCTGTACCGCGACTACAAGGACGGCAAGCCGGTCGGATTCGGGCCCGGCGCCGGCAAGATCACCGCCGAGTTCAACGCCATCCAGGACGCCGCCGATGACCTGCGCTCCACCGCCCAGGCCCGTCACGGCGACGCCCGCGTGGAGTTCGACCTGCTCCGGAAATCAACCATCTCCATCAGGTTCGGCACGCTCAACCACTGCGCCTTCGACCCCCGCAGTCCCGCCGGCGCCGTATGCCTGGAGAACGCCGCCCCTGGCCCCCTCGGCGAACCCCAGCCGGACCGATGCCGCCCCGACCGCTGCGCAAACAGCATCATCTCCCCCGCACACCTCCCCGTCTGGAAAGCCGAGGAAGAGAGCCTGAACCGGCAGCTCAAGTCTCCTAAGCCGGCCCCTCCCCGACGCCACTCCCTCGAACTTCAGCTCGCCGAGGTGCGGGCGACCATCCGGAAGGGAGAGTCCCAGTGAGCGACGCATCTCCGGCCGCCGTGAAGGCCCTACGGGAGGCCATGACCCGGCTCATCGAGGGACGCCCGCAGACCACCGACGACAAGATGACCAAGGAGAACCTGTACCGCGAAGCCGGGGTCAGCCGCGCCACCATGAACCGCGCCAGCACGGTCATGGACGAATGGGACGCCTACCTCGACCAGCACGGACGCCGCACGATCGGAGAATCCCGGCGAGACGCCGAGATCGCCGAACTGGAGCGGAAACTCAAGGCCAAGACCCAGGAATGCACCCGCCTCCAGCAGCAACTGGATGCCGCTGCCACGGTCATCGGAGCCCTGCACCACGACAACGAGGCCATGCGCGAGCACATCGCCTCACGCTCCGGATCGGTTGTCTCCATCACCTCCGGTCGTACTTCCACCGACTAATCAGACCTGGTCAGGGCGGCTTCTCTGGCCGAAACGGGCAGAGCGTCGCCCAGGAGTGGGACTTCCGCTGCTAAGGGCTGTCCCGTAATCCCCGGCGGGCGCACGACGACAGCTACGGCACCTCGCTGCGTTGTCGGAACGTCCGAATACGTCCAGTATGCGAACGCCCCTCCGCCTTGCGATGCACCGCATCTGACGCCGCGCGCTGATCCACCGGGGATTACGGGACAGCCCTTAGCGTGCGTCGCCTCCGCCAGCAGATGAGAAGGGACTTCCCGGATGGCTCGGGTTGAGCAGCACGGCCGTTTTCCGCTCGATGCGCAGGACGCCTTTCGTCTGGTGGTGACGGGAGGCGGCACAGGCGGCCACACCTACCCCGCGCTGACTGCCGTGCGCGCGCTGCGGGCGAGGCTCGCCGCGGCCGGAGCGACGCTCGATGTGCTGTGGGTGGGGACGCCGGACGGCTTGGAGGCCCGTGTGGCGTCCGGAGAGGGGATCGCCTTCAAGACGGTCGTGACGGGCAAGGTTCGGCGTTCCAAGAACCCGCTGAAGCTCGTATCTCCGGCGAACGTGCGGGACATGAGCCGCGTGCCACTGGGCGTTGCCCAGGCTCGCTCGATCGTGTCCAAGTTCGCTCCGCACGCGGTGCTGGCCACCGGCGGCTACGTCGCTGTTCCGGTTGGGATGGCCGCGCGTCTGTGTCACCGTCCGCTGGTGGTGCACGAGCAGACCGTACGGCTTGGCCTGGCGAACCGGTCCCTGGCCCGGCACGCGACCCGTATTGCCGTGTCGTCGGAGTCGACGTTGCCGCTTCTGCCGGAGGCGGTACGTGCGCGGGCCGTTGTCACAGGCAACCCAGTGCGCCCCGAGGTGTTCACCGGCGACGCCGACAAGGCCGTCCATGCGCTCGGGCTGGAGGGCTTCAGCCGTTCCCTTCCCACCGTTTATGTGACCGGCGGCGCGCAGGGCTCCCAGCAGATCAACGGTCTTGTGGGCGATGTGTTGCCGTGGCTGTTGGAGCGGGCGAACGTCATCCACCAGTGTGGTCCCGCCAATGTTGGAGATCTGAGCCAGAGGGCTCAGGCGGTTCCCGCCTCGCTGGCGGCGAGGTATCTACTCACCGGTTTCGTGGGGCCGGAGCTGCCGGATGTCCTGGCGCTGGCCGATGTGGTGATCTCCCGGAGCGGGGCCGGGACGATCGCCGAGCTGACGGCGCTCGGGAAGGCCGCGGTCTTCGTCCCACTCGCCTCCTCCGCTGGGAACGAGCAGGAGCACAACGCCCGCCACCTGCACGACGCCGGGGCAGCAGTGGCGCTGATCGGAGATGCGACCGCCGGCGCCCTGGGCGATGCGGTGGCTCCTCTTCTCGCAGACGTCGGCGTGCGCGCCGAGATGGCCCGGCGCGCACGCTCCCACGGGCGCCCGGACGCGGCCGAGCGACTTGTGGACGTCATCCTGTCCGCCGCGTCCGGCTGACCCGCGCAAGGGCTACGTGAGAGCGCGGGCGAGGCAGGCAGTGACGTGCTCGATGTCCGTCTCGGTGAGGTGCTGATGGAAAGGCAGGCTCAAGATCTGCGCGCCTGTCTTCTCGGTTGCCGGGAGCGTGCGGCGCCAGGACGCGAACGCGGGCTGAAGGTGGTTGGGCGGATAGTGGACGCCCACCCCGATTCCCTGTGCCCTCAGTTCGGCGAACACCTGGTCGCGGTGCGGAACGCGCACCTGGCACAGGTGCGGTACCGAACGGTCGGGGTCGACGTCGACCAGAGTCACCCGCTCCAGCGACGCCAGGGCTTCCCGGTAGGAGTTCCAGAGACGCCGGCGTGTGTGCTCGATGTCCTGAAAGTGGTCGAACTGGGCAAGGCCGATGGCAGCGTTGATACCCGATAGCTGGTAGCGCAGCCCGAACGCGTCCACGCGGTAGGTGGTGATGTTCGCGCGTTCACCCTGGGACTGGACGACACCGAGGAGCCGGGTGCGGCGGACGGTATCGGCTTCCTCCGCGGTCCTGGGTATGACCATGCCGCCTTGGCCGCAGGTGAGGTTCTTGATCGGCCCGAACGAGAAGCACGTCAAGGAGCCGGTGGCACCCACCCGTTGTGTGCCGAGACGGGAGCCGAAGGCGTGCGCGGCGTCCTCGATCACGGTGATTCGCCGTTCGGCGAGGTTACCGAGTACGGGTTCAAGGTCGACGGCCCGGCCGCCGAACAAGACCGGAATGACGGCTGCGGTGTGGTCGGTGACCGCTTCCATGACGATCTGTGCCGTCACGCACAGGGTGTCCGGGTCGATGTCCACGAAGCGCGGGGAAGCGCCCACGGCGAGGACGGCTTGCACCGTGGCGCAGAACGTCATAGACGGCACGATGACCTCGTCGCCGGGGCCGACACCGGCGGCGATCAGGGCCGTGTGGAGGGCAGCGGTTCCGGACGAGACGGCGACCGCGTGCGGGACTCCGAGGAAAGCGGCGATCCGCTGCTCGAACTCCTCGGTGACGTCGGTGTGGCCGTACTGCCCTGACTGAAGGATGCGGGCGACGGACGCGGCCTCCTGGCCGTACAGGTACGGAGAGGCGTTGCGTCGGGCATCGGACCTCAGCGAGTTGATCATTTCGCCTCCGCCATTGGCCGGATGACCGGTCGGATCAGTGCGCTAGCCGCGGTCAAGGCCGAGGACGCTTCCGCAGGCGACGGTCCGGCGGCGACGAGCAGCCCGATCTTGTGACCGGACTGGTCGTGTGGCCGTACGCGGTCGCCCGGTTTGGCATACAGCTCGACATCAGTGATGCCGGGGAGGGTGCGGGCTTCGGCGACGCCCTCCCACGCGATCAGACGGCCTTCGACGGCGAGCGGTGAGCCGATCAGTTCGAGCGCGGCGTGCGCCTCGCGCGTGGGTGTCAGGTGGGCGCCGAACGGTTCACCGAGCGCGAGCGCGATGAGTGCACGCACGATGTCCACGCCATAGGCGGCAGCAAGCAGCCGCGGGACGCCGTCACCACCAAGACGGGCATTGGCCTCGATGATGCGTTCCTGGCTGTCTGCTCCAAGGACGGCGTCAAAGTTCGCCGGGCCATCGACAATCCCCAGTGCACGGCACAGCCGCTCGACCGCGGCCTCAAGACGGCCGTGTGCCGCCGAGGGCAACTGAGCGGTGCGCAGCCGCCGGACAACGAAACTTCCGTCGCCGAACTCTTTGTCCTTGATACAGGTCAGCAGCGCGTGGCCGTCCCGCATGAAGACCTCGATGGCCAGCGGGCGCCCCTGAAGGTACTCCTCAGCGATCACCGTCTGAGAAGCGGAGTAAGAGCGGGCGTAGGAGATGGCGCCCAGCAGATCGTCAGGGTGGCTGATGCGGGTGACACCTTTGCTGCCCGAACCGTCCGCAGGCTTGATCACGAGCGGGAAGCGCAGCCCGGCCGCCTTCACGACGATCTCATCCGGATTCCCCGACGCGGTCCATCCGTATCCGGTGATGCCGCAGGACGCGGCGATCTCGTGGAAGGCGCCCTTGTCGACAGCCGCGAGTGCACTCTTGGGATACACGTAGGGGGTGCCGTACTGAAGGCCCAAGGTGTGCCACGTGGTCAGCGCGGCGTCGCTCGCTCCGCACACGATTCCGGCGGGGCGGACGTCGCCCAGTGCGCCGACGATGATGTCGATGTCGCGGGTGGAGACCTTCAGGACCGCGTCGGCGAACACAAACGCGGGAGCGTCCGGCCGCATGTCCACCGCGATGGTCGGGATTCCGCGACGCCGCGCCTCCCGGTACAGCGGGATCTGCTCCTCCGACGCGCCCAGCACGACAAGCGCGCCCTGTGGCCATCGCTCACACATCCTGCGGCCCCTCGCTCGTGTCAAGGAGGACGTGAGGACGCGGGGCCGCGGGGTTGCGCAGGAGCGGTGCCCAGCGGCCGGGATTGTCCCGGTACCACTGCGCTGCTTCGGCAACGCCCTCGTCAAGGGAGTGAACCGGCGCGTAACCGAGCTGGTCGGCTATCTTCGACCAGCTCATCGAGTACCGGAGATCATTGGCCTGCCGGTCGGGAATGTACGTCACCGAGTCCCACTCGGCACCGCAGACGCGCAGGATCATCGCCGTGAGCTGGGCGTTTGTCAGGTCGGTTCCGCCGCCGATGTTGTAGACCTCGCCGGAAACCCCTGCGCGGAGCACGAGTTCGATGCCGGCGCAGTTGTCTTCGACGTGCAGCCAGTTGCGTACGTGCTGGCCACGGCCGTGGAGGGTGACCGGCTCCCCCTTGAGGAGCTGGGTCACGAACAGAGGAATGATCTTCTCGGGGTGCTGGCACGGCCCGTAGTTGTTCGAGGAGCGCGTCACGCACACGGGGACGCCGTAGGTCTGCGCGTAGGAGAGCGCTACGAGGTCGCTGGCGGCCTTCGACGCGGCATAGGGGACGCTGGGGCGAAGCGGGCTCTCCTCGGTCGCGGAGCCCTCCAGGAGGGGCCCGTACACCTCGTCCGTGGAGACGTGCACGAACCGCTCGATGCCTAGACGGCGCACGGCATCCAGGAGCTGATGAGTGCCCAGGACGTTGGTCGTGAGGAAGTTCCCGGCCTCGAAGAACGAACGGTCGACGTGGGACTCGGCTGCGAAGTGGACGACGGCCTCATGCTCGCGCACGAGATCGTCTACGAGGCCGGTGTCCAGGATGTTGCCCTCAACGAAGTCCAGTTTCGGAGAGAGGAACGCTTCGCCCAGGTTTTCGAGGTGCCCTGCGTAGGTGAGGGCGTCCAGGACGGTCACTGTGGTGACGTCCTCGGCGCGTAGGAGCCGTTTGACGAAGTGCGAGCCGATGAAGCCCGCCCCTCCTGTGACCAGTACTTTTCCGATCACTTGCGTCACCTCCTGATGACGTCCGTCCGGTCGTGCGGACCGTTCATCCGGGGGCCCGGCGCACTGTCGCCGCCAGGCCCCCGTCCGCCTCGCGCGGCCGGTCTTGCCGGGCCAGGTACCGCGCGGGACTTCTCCACCTCCCTCGGGGGGCGAGGCGGAGCTGTGAGCCGTCCAGTGAAGGGCCGCAGGAGTGGCCACCACACCGAACGCGGCTGGAACCGGCAGCCGGGCGCAGGACCGTTACGCACCGCACCCGGCCGCCGCAGCGGCACACATGCGGATCGACTTCGCGGGCTCGGGTAGTAACCGACGCCTGAGCCGCCAGCTCGATGTCCGAGGGCGAAACGTCGAAACGCTCGATGCCCACCGGCGCGGCCGTCATGTGGGGGGCGAGGATGCCCACCGGCGGAGCGAGCCCGAGTATGACGAGAACGGCGACGGCTAAGTGGTCGGCTCCGTAAGTCCTTCGGGGGTTGACTTCGGATCCGGCGTTGTGCCTGGTAGTGGGTCAGATGTCGACTGCAGCGATGTGGAGCTCGCAGGCGCAGTCGAGCGCCTCCGCGGGGGTGCCGGTGGGGCTGCCGGTGGGCAGCAGGGAGTCTTCGTAGCGGTCGCCACTGGCGTAGTAGGGGGCGAAGCCCCACCTCTTGCTGACGGTGCCGGTGTAGCGCAGTCGCATCAGCTTGACCCGTTCGCCGTCGGCCAGTTCGGCCTCCACGTAGGCGAACGCTCCGCGGTGTCGGACATGCAACTGCGCAATCTGGGGCCAGACGGCGCGGGCCTGCTCGCCGAGGCGGGCTTCCAGCGAGAGGCGGGTGTGTTCCGAGGGCGTGGGCATGGCGCCCATCCTGCCCGAGGGGCCACGGACCGGATACGGCAAGCTTCGGCCTGTTGTGATCCACTTCTCCGGATTGGCCCGCCTGCATTGCCTGTTGCCGTCGCCCGCACGATCACCCTGCGCGCCGCCGAGCGCGAGCGACTGAAGCTGATGGCCTACGGCCACAAGACCGAGTACCGGCTGCGGATGCGCGCGCAGGTGGTGCTGCACGCGGCGCGCGGACGCGCCAACGCGCGCATCGCCCGGGAGACGGGTCTGCATCTGGACACGGTCCGCCGCTGGCGCGGCCGGTTCGCCGAGCACGGGCTCGCCGGGCTGGGCGACCTCGACCGGTCGGGCAGGCCCCCCTCGTTCACCGCGCTCCAGGCCGCCCAGGTCAAGGCTCTGGCCTGCCGGCTGCCCGCCGAGACAGGGGTGCCGCTGGCGCGTTGGTCGTGCCCGGAGCTTGCCCGCGAAGTCGTCGCCCGGTCCATCGCCAGCTCGATCTCCGCCTCCACTGTCCGTCGCTGGCTGGGCGACGACGCGATCAAACCGTGGCAGTACCAATCCTGGATCTTCGTCACCGACCCGGACTTCCGTCCGAAGGCCGAGCGTGTACTGGACCTGTATGCCCGTACCTGGCGGGGCGTCCCGCTCGGCGACGACGAGTACGTCATCAGCGCGGACGAGAAGACCTCCATCCAGGCCCGCTGCCGCTGTCATCCGACCCTGCCGCCCGGCCGGGCCCGCGCGATGCGCGTGAACCACACCTACCGGCGCGGCGGCGCCCTGGCCTACCTGGCCGCCTACGACGTCCACTCCGCGAAAGTGTCCGGCCGCTGCGAGCCGACCACCGGCATCACCCCGTTCATGAACCTGGTCACCCAGGTCATGACCCGCGAGCCCTACGCCAGCGCGAAACGCGTGTTCTGGATCGTCGACAACGGCTCCTCCCACCGCGGCAAGAAGGCCGCCGACCGACTGTCGGACGCGTTCCCGAACGCGGTCCTGGTCCACACCCCGGTGCACGCCTCCTGGCTGAACCAAGTGGAAATCTACTTCTCCGTCGTCCAGCGCAAGGTCGTCTCGCCCAACGACTTCACCGACCTCACCCAGGTCACAGACCGGCTCCGAGAATTCGAAGACCGCTACAACGCCACGGCACAGCCGTTCCAGTGGAAGTTCACCACCTCCGACCTGGACGATCTGCTGGCCAGACTCGACCAGCACCCCGCCGGCCGACACGAAGAATCCTCCGCCGCCCCGGCACCATGATCAACCCCCGAAGGACTTACGGAGCCGACCACTAAGCCGGGACGGCTCGGCCGATCGTCGACCGCGTGACGGCCGCTCACGGCGCGTCCATGGCCGAGATGCCGTACTGAGCCGCGCAGGTCTCGCAGGCCCGCAGACGCAGCCCTGCACGACGCAGGAGCGGCACGGGGTAGCGGTCGGACGCCCAGTACGAGCACCAGCAGCAGGAACGGCCGTCGCGCTGCTGCGGGGTCAGGTTCTCCAGCACCACGGCCGGAGCGTCCACCAGCGGCATCACTGCTCGCTCGCCTCGTCCTCAGCCGTGGGTGGCGGCGGAGCCTCACCGCGGCGACAGAACCTCTCCCACCCGAACAGGCCGCGGTCGATCAGCTCTCGGAACGGCCCTGGGGGCGGCTCCGGAATGGTGTGCTGCCGCCCGGAGGCGGCGGGGATACGGCGAGGAAGTCGCGCGGTCATTGCTCACTCCTCGGTCGGGGGTCCGTACGAGCTGACCCTCTCGGGGGTAGGAGGGTCAGCCCGGAGCACAGCAACCGGGCCACCTGCGGCCCGAGTTGGCACTGACATACAGTCAACGATCACTTAACGCTGTGGGACCATCACCGATGCGGCACCCGCATACAGATATGCGCTCAGCGGGTACGAGTAGGTGCCCGAGGCCGCATCGGCTCTTAGCGTGGGGGTACGCCGTGGATTTCCAGACGGGACCGGTACGGGAGGCATCCCGGAACGGTGACTACGGGCGGGTGATCGAACTCGTCCGGACTCACAGGCGGATGACGCAGACCGCCTTGGGGCAGGCCCTCGGGATGAGTCAGTCCGCGGTCTCTCGCCTGGAAAAGAAGGGCACGGCGGCCTACAGCACAGACACCCTCGCGGCGGCTGCGGCGCATCTGGAGATTCCGCCAGCACTGGTGGGACTCGCCGAAAGCCGACGGTCGGGGCCACAGAACGACGGTGACGACGTGGACCGACGACGATTCCTCGGCGGGGCGGTGGCAGTGGCCGCAGCCCCGGCACTTGCCGCGCTGCCCGCGGAGACAGAAACCGGCGGCGGCCAGGCCGCATCACTCCGGCTGAGCACGTCCGCGTACAGACGGCTTGACGCCTCCACCCCCTCCCGCGACCTGGAGGAATCCGTACGCACCCACATGCGCCTGATCCAGTCCATCACCCGCGACGCGAGCGAGGACCAGAGGCCCCGCCTCGCCGCCGTCGGCAGCGAGGCGGCGAGCCTCGCCGGGTGGCTGTCGTGGGACATGGGCGACAACGGCAGTGCACGCGCCTGGTACGGATCGGCGATCAAGGCAGCCCGCGCGGCCGGTGACCCCCTGCTGACCGCCTACCAGGCCGGAAGCCTCGCCCAGTTCGAGGCCCACGCCGGGAACGGCGCCCAGGCCCTGAACCTCACCCGCAAGGCGCGTCGCGCCCTCGGCGAGAAGCGCCCGGCCGTCGCGGATGCATGGCTGTCGAGCGTGGAAGCCCTGGCGCACGCGGCAGCCGGGGACCGGAGCCGCACCGACCAGGCCCTGACGGCGTCCCGCGGCGCCGCCGCCACTCTGGACGGCCAGGAAACGCCGCCGTGGCCATGGGTGTTCACCTTCACCGAAACGAAGGTCTCCGCCGCCCGTGTGGCGTGCGGGGCCCGGCTCGGACTCGCGGACTGGGTGCTGTCCGAGGACACCGAAGCCCTCGCCACCGGACACGCGAAACAGCGCGCCCTGTTGGTGCTCGACATCGCGGCCGGGCACCTCGCCGGCGGACGCGTAGAGGCAGCGTTCGCCCTCGCCGGTCGCGCGCTGGACACCGGACTCAAGTACCGGTCCGGGCGGATCGTGGAACGCGTACGGTCCGTGCACCGTACCCTCACCACCACCATGCCGCCCAAGGTGGTGCGGGACTTCGACGAGCGCCTACACGGCGTCTACCTGTAAGGAGATACGGGATGCGGGTGGGGATCACCGGACACCGGGGGCTCAGCGCGGACGTTGAGGAGCGCGTGAGGACGATGCTCGCCGAGGCCGTCAGCGGCTACGACGCCGCCGAACTGGTCGCCATCTCGTGCATCGCGGACGGCCCCGACTCCTGGTTCGCCGAAGCCGTGTTGAAGCACGGCGGCCGTCTTGAGGTAGTCATTCCGGCCGCGGAGTACCGCGAGAACCTGCCGGACTGGCATCACCCGACCTACGACGCCCTGATATCCCGCGCAGCCGACGCCCACGAGACCGGAATGACCGAATCGAACTCAGAGGCGCACCAGGCCGGTTCAGAAATCCTCGTCGGCCTCTCTGACGAACTCATCGCCGTGTGGGATGGAAAACCAGCATGGGCATACGGCGGAACGGCGGACGTCGTGGCATACGCCGAACGGACCGGAGTGCCGGTACGAGTGCTCTGGCCAGAGGGCGCCAGCCGCTGACCTGCGTCATCCCATTGTCGTCCCGCCCAGACGGTGACACCGCATTCATGCGATTGTCACCGCGGGTCGTCAGGCGCCTGAGTCCACGCTGCGAGGGACTGAGCGAGGTCGTCTTCCTGGGTCTTCTCCAGGGCTTGGAAGCGTCCGCAGAGAGAGATCAGGATGTCGCCCGATCCGCATGTTCCGGTCCGACTCCTCGACCCTGTCCTTGATCGCATCCTGCGCAGCCCCCAATCCCTTGAGGACCCTGTCCCTGGACCGATCTGCCCTCCAGGGCGGTTGCAAGTTCCAGGGTCGTGCGGCTGGTCGGGTTGTGACCGGTTGGGGTGCATGGCAGAGCAGGCACGGGCTTCGTGATCATTGTGGTGTCCAAGCCAGATGATCACGAGGTGGCCCGTGCCTGCTGCTGCATCCTCTCCCGTCCCTGCCGTGCTGGTGAAACTGGGGCCGCTGGACACCGGCCGGATCGCCGACCTGCACCCCTACTTCGATTCGGTGCCCGACCCGCGCGCACGGCGGGGCCGGTGGTACTCACTCACAGCGATCCTGCTGGTGTGTGCCTGCGCGGTCGTCTCGGGAGCGAGGAGCATCGATGAACTCGCCGAGTGGGGTCAGCGTGCTTCGAACACACTCCTGACAGTGATCGGGATCCGCCGCCACCTGCTCAGATGGCGGCGCACTCCGGCGTCGGCCACGATCGGCCGTGTGCTGGGGGCTGTTGACGGTGACGCCCTGGACCGGGCGGTCGGCGCCTACCTGGCCGACCGGCACCGCGCCGCCACCGAACCCGCCCAGGCGCCGTCGCCCTCCGCGTCCGGGCGGCTGCGCGCGATCGCGGTCGACGGCAAAGCACTCAAGGGATCAGCCCGTCTTACCGCGGCGCGCCGGCATCTGCTCTCCTCGGTCACCCACGGCACCGTCGTGCCCCTCGCCCAGGTGGAGGTCGGCGCGAAGACGAACGAAACCACACACTTCCGGCCGCTGCTGGCACCGCTGGACCTGACCGGCACCGTCGTCACCTTCGACGCCCTGCACTCGGTCAAGGCGAACATCTCCTGGCTGGTCGGAACCAAGAAAGCCCACTACATCGCCGTGATCAAGACCAACCAGCCCACCGCCTACGCCCAACTCGCCGCCCTGCCCTGGCAGTCCATCGCAGTCCAGCACACCGCCTCCGGGGCCGGACACGGACGCCGCGAGTCCCGCTCGATCAAGACATGCGGGATCGCCGACGAACTCGGCGGAATCGCCTTTCCCCACGCCCGCCTGGCCATCCGCGTCCACCGCCGCCGCAAGCAAACCGGCCGACGTGAGACCCGCGAGAGTGTCTACGCCGTCACCAGCCTCGACGCCCACCAAGCCGGGCCCGCCGACCTGGCCGCCGCGATCCGCGGGCACTGGGGAGTGGAGGACTCCTCGCACCACATCAGGGATGTCACCTTCGCCAAGGATGCCTCCACCGTCCACGCCGGGACCGCACCACGGGCCATGGCGACCCTCCGCAACCTCGCCATCGGCGTGCTGAAAACCCTCGGAGCCGACAACATCGCCAAGACCACCCGGGCGATCCGCGACGAGCCCCAACGAGCACTCCCCATCCTGGGCATCACCAACGATCCGGACACCTACGGAACTTGATCAAGCCCTGCCACCATCCTCGTTGGCGACATGGTTCTCTACGATGGCGTGTACTTCGATGTAGCAGACATGGCCTCGGCGCGCAACAGCGCCAAGATCCTACGCTTCCAGGACCGCGAGCCGCTTCTCGTCGAGGACCCGATCACGATCTTCAGGCAGATGGAGTACGCGCTCTCGTTCGGCGAGATCGTCTACAGCCGCGCCTGCCCCACAGACACCATCCCTGTCAGCAGGCCCCCGTACCGCTGAGGTGGACGGTCATGACCCCCTTGACCAGAGCGGAACCCAAGTTCCCGTCGAACTGCGCGACGCACAAAGGCAGCCGGGCGGGTGTACGACGGCCCAGGGAATCCCCCCTGGGGCGACTGGAGAGAGAGGACGTTCCAATGGAATCGGCAGCCTCGGCTCAGCCCACGACCGAGAGCAGCGAACTCCTGGTTTCCCGCGAGCAGGTCACCGCGGCGCGGGCCCGGATGTTCGTCCCGTCCGACAACACCGCCGGCAAGTCCGACGGCAACGACTGACGGAACGGACAACACATGACCGCGCCTGACTCTGCGGTCGTCGCGCGCCTCGGTGAGGACTTCCTCGCCGAGGCGTTCGGCCGCGGCTACCGCCTGTCTCGCGGCGACGCCGCGTCTGTCGCCGACGTCATCAATTGGACTGACCTCAACGAGGTACTGGCCCGGCACCGCATGGACCCGCCCCGCCTGCGGCTCTCCGCCGATGGGCTAGCCGTACCCCCCGACGCCTACACCGTTCCCGAGGTGGCGAAACGCCGTACCGTCTTTCACCGAACCCATCCGGCCGCGCTGCATGAGCAACTTGCCAACGGGGCAACGCTGGTCATCGACGCTGTGGACGAGCTGTTCCCCGATGTCCAGTCGCTCGCCTCCGAGCTGGAGACCGCGCTCCGGTCCAAGATCCAGGTCAACCTGTACGCGTCCTGGACGGCCCGAGAGGGCTTCGGAGTGCACTGGGATGACCATGACGTGGTCGTGGTCCAGATCGACGGCTCGAAGCGCTGGAAGCTCTACGGGCCCACCAGGACCGCGCCCATGCGCCTGGACATGGCGGAGCCTGAGCAGCCACCCGAGGAGCCCTTGGTCGAGTTCGTTCTCACCCCCGGAGACGTGCTCTACCTGCCGCGCGGTTGGTGGCACGCTGTCTCCGCGTCCGAGGGCGAGAGGTCCCTCCACCTGACCTGCGACCTGAGCGTCGCGACGGGAGCCGACCTCATTGTCTGGCTGTCGGAGATCCTGCGTGAACACGAGATCGTCAGGGCCGACCTGCCACGCTTCGGCACCGACAAGGAACGGGCCGAGACCGCGTTGGCACTGCGGGAACATCTCGTCACCGCGCTGAGCGACCCCGAGGTCATCGAGCAGTACTTCACGCTCCGGGACGCGAACGAACGCGTGAGATTCCGGCCGAGTCTCCCGTACGTCACCGGCCTGCCCGCGGACCCCGAGCTCTCCGCCCAGCTCCTGACCACGCGCCACGAACTCCGACTCGCCGAGGAAGGGACCACGGTTCTCACGGCGGGCGGGGAGACCCTCACCTTCGCCAGGGCTGCCCACCCCATCCTTCGGACGCTGACCGACCGGCAGCCTCACCGGCTCGGGGTACTGGCAACCGCCGTCGGCCTCACGGTTGAACAGGTCACCGGTGTGACGTGGGAGCTGGTGAAGGCACAGATCGTTGCCGTGGATGGTGCCCGATGACCGCAACTCTCGGCCTTGGCACCTACCGGGTGCGCGGCCTTCCCGAAGCGGCGAAATCGGCCATGGCCCATGGAGCCGACTGGATCGACACGGCCCCCAACTACCTGCACGGGCGTGCGGAGCAAAGACTCAAGCCGGTTCTCGCCGCCTTTCCGCTGACCCCTGTCTCCACGAAGGTGGGCTTCGTCACCGCGGAACAGAGGCGACGTGCTCTCGCGGCCGGCGTGCTGACCGATGAGGAAGCGAGGGTCGGCCACTGCCTCAGTCCGCGCGCCATCCTCTGGCAGGCACAGCAGAGCCGCGCCACCCTGGGACGCGCCCCCGACATCACCTTCGTCCACAACCCGGAGCTTGGGCGTCACGACCGGGGCGCCCTGGAGAATCGCCTGTACGAGGCGTTCGTGGCCCTGGCGAACTGCGTGGATCGCGGTCTCACCAGGGGCTACGGCGTCGCCACCTGGAACGCCATCCACGAAAACCTCGTCTCGGTGGATCGCGTCGTCGGGATTGCGAGGCAGGCCGGCCGCGAACTCGGCCGCTTCAAGGCGATACAGCTCCCCCTGTCCATCGTCCAGATCAGCCCCCTGGCGGAAGCCTCGAAGGGGTGGTCAGCTGTTCTCCGTTGAGTGTCTACGAGTGTCTTTCAGGTGTCATGAGGGTCGTATGCTCTTGTGTATGAACCTGACGGAATGGGCACGCGCGCAGGGGATCGCCCCGCGTACCGCGTACCGCTGGTTCCGTGAGGGCGCGTTGCCGGTCCCTGCGGAACGAGTAGGGCCGCGGACGATCCTGGTGAACATCGACGCGAACACTTCACCCACTGTGACTGAAGGCGTGGGCTTGTACGCCCGTGTCTCCTCTCATGACCAGAAGCCCGACCTGGAACGGCAGACGGCATGCTTGTCGGCATGGGCCGCGAAGGCCGGACACAAGGTTGTACGGGTCGAATCCGAGATCGCCTCGGGCGTGAACGGGGCCCGGGCGAAGGCGACGCGTCTGCTGGCCGACCCGAAGGTGACCACGGTCGTGGTCGAGCGCAAGGACCGGCTCGGCCGGATGAACGTCGAACTGGTCGAAGCGGCCCTGTCCGCATCGGGTCGCCGGCTCGTCGTTCTCGATGACGGCGAGGTTGAAGACGACCTGGTGCGGGACATGGTCGAGGTGCTGACCTCGTTCTGCGCCCGCCTGTACGGGCGCCGGTCGGCGAAGAACCGCGCCCGCAAGGCTCTTGAGGCGGCGGCTGCCGATGAGTAAGGCGAAGAAGGAGCTCCGCCCGATCGACGCGCCGTTCGTCGCGCCCGGGCCGTCCGGAGTGGCGGTACGCGACCGCCTCAAGCACCTCACACCCGAGGACGACAAGGTACTGCGCCTGGTCGGCGAACACCTCGGCAACCTGGCATCCGCTGACCTCAAGACCCGCTGCGCCGATGGGCTGGAGCACAGCAACGAGACGTGGGCCGCGCGGAAGCAGGGCCTGACCGCGGCTTCGTCGTCCCGGTGGGCCGGTGCGATCACGAAGGCCAGCCACGATCAGTGGGCACTCTCCCGGCGCTGTCAGACCGCCCACATCCAAGGGCTTGAGGCCGGTGTGCGGACGCTGATGCATCGCCTGTCCCAGCCGCTCGGGGAGAAGGGAACCAAGCGCGCCCCGGGCGGATACCGCTCGAAGGGCGAGTGGTTCCAGAAGTCGCGCCGCCTGGCCGTGCTGGAGCACCGCCTCGATGTCGCTCGCGCCGAGCGTGAGGCCGGTGTTGTGCGCGTCGTACGCGGCGGGCGGCGCCTGCTGGGCAACCGTCACAACCTGGCCGCCGCTCAGCTCACCGAGACCCAGTGGCGTGAACGGTGGGAAGCTGAGCGCTGGTTCCTCGCCGCTGACGGCGAGTCCGGGAAGCGCTTCGGAAACGAGACGATCCGCGTCACCCCGGATGGCGAGGTCTCGATCAAGCTGCCCGCGCCGCTCGCGCACCTGGCCAACGCCCGGCACGGCCGGTACGTCCTCGCCTCCACGGCCGCCTTCGCCCACCGGGGCGCAGAGTGGCGTGACCGGATCGAAGCGGACAGGGCTGTGGCCTACCGCATCCACCTGGACGTAACCAAGGACCGCTGGTATTTGACCGCGTCGTGGACGATCCCACCGATCAAGACGATCCCGCTGGCGACGGCACGGGCTGCCGGGATGGCCGGCGTGGACACCAACGCCGACCACTTCGCCGCCTACCACCTCGACCAGCACGGCAACCCGGTAGGCGAACCAGTCCGATTCTTCTACGACCTGTCCGGCAGCGCTGATCGCCGCGACGCGCAGATCCGGCACGCCATCAGCCGACTGCTGCACTGGGCCAAGCGGTGCGGCGTGAAGGCGATCGGCCTGGAGAACCTGGACTTCACAGCCGAGAAGACCCGCGAGAAGCACGGCCGGCACAAGCGGTTCCGTCAGCTCATCTCCGGCATCCCCACCGGCAAACTCAAAGCGCGACTCGTCTCCATGGCCGCCGAGCACGGCCTCGCGATCGTCGCCGTCGATCCGGCGTACACGTCGATGTGGGGCGACCAGCACTGGAGCAAGCCCCTGACCAGCAATAAGCGAAAGATGTCCCGACACGACGCCGCGAGCGTCGCGATCGGGCGACGCGCCCTCGGACACCCGATCCGGCATGGGGTATCCCCTGCTCGAACGGAGCTGAGAGCTTGGGGAAGGACGGCACCGCCCCCGCAGCACCGGAGCGATGCTGCGGGGCATCGGACCGCCCAGGCCGGACCGTGTGCACGAGGGCGTGAGGGAACCCGCCCACCCGTCACGGACCGTGCACACGATGCACGTCGCCGGATCGGGGCACAGCGAACGCGGGAACCCAGCGCGTCCAACACCGTTCGGGATGCGCGCTGTACTGGGAGCTGGCAGCAAATGCCACTCCTGGACACTGTTTAGGAACGGTGACACGCCTCCTCCTCTCCGCGTCCTCCGCGGCACACTGGTCGGACGCTGCCGCGGTTGTCTCACGGCCTGTCCAGGCCCCCCACGTCCGAAGGATTGTCGATGCCTTCAGCACCTGATGACTCCACTGCTGCAAGGCTGCTGGAGGCAACTCAGCAAGCAGCCTCTGCTTCGGTTCACCATCACCGGACCACCGATCTGGGGGTGGGAGGGCGGTAGCTGTCAAGTCAAATGAAACGATTGTGCGGCTATGAACTGTGTTGTTGTGATTCGTGTCGTCGGGTGGGGTCGTTGATCCATGCCTGCTGGGGGATCTTCGGTGGCACGGGCCGGTGGTTGAAGCGTTCGGGGTGCTGCTCGAACGCGACCGTGAGGGTGGTCGCCCGTTGCTCGCGGACGAGGTCGGCGGTGCCGAAATGGACGCTGGCCGGGGTGTGGTAGCCGATCCCGGAGTGCCGGTGGACGTGGTTGTAGTGCGAGATGAACGCGTCCATCCACTCGCGTGCGTGGGCGAGGGAATCGAAGCGTTCGGGGTAGTCCGACTGGTACTTCGTGGTGCGGAACCGGCTCTCGCTGTACGGGTTGTCGTTGCTGACCCTGGGTCTGGAGTGGCTTCGGGTGACGCCCAGGTCGAGAAGCATCTGGGAGACCTGCCTGGAGGTCATCGAGGTGCCGCGGTCGGCGTGAACGGTGTGCGGCACGATCCCGTTGCGGTCGATCGCCTCTTGGATCAACTCCTCGGCTCGCGCCGCTGATTCGGCCTGCTCGACGGTGTGGCCGACGACATAGCGGGAGTAGATGTCGAGGATCACGTAGCCGTGGAACCAGACTCCCTTCGCCGGGCCGGCCAGGCGGGTGATGTCCCAGCTCCAGACCTGGGAAGGCCCGTCGGCGACGAGTTCGGGAATGGTGCGGGGAGGATGGGTGGCCCGCCGGCGGCGTTCGCCGTCCTGACCGGCTTCCTTCAGGATCCGGTACATCGTGCGCTCGGAACAGTGGTAACGGCCCTCGTCCAGCTCGCGGGCATAGACCTGCGCGGGCGGCAGGTCCACGTACTCGGGCCGGTTCATCAGCTCCAGCACCGCCCGCCGCTCGGCCGCCGACAGCGCGTTGACCGGCGCCGGACGCGGAGCCTTCGGCCTGGGCGGGGCCGGGTTGAGCCGCCGGTGGTGGGTGGCCCGGGAGCGTCCCGTCAGACGGCACGCCACCACGATGCCCACGTGCGGAGCGAGCTGCTCGACCAGGGCGTGCAGATGATGTTCGAGGACGTCGTTCAGTCCGCGCTGTCGGAGACCGATTCCAACAGCGCGACAGCTTTTCCCAGCACCTCCACCGCGGCGCGGTTCTTCGCCAGCTCCTTCTCCAGCCGTTCCACCTGCCTGCGCAGCCTGTCGTTCTCCGCCTCGGCCGGGTGCTTCCTCGGGCGGGCGGGGCTGGTGCGGTGATCGGTCAGCTTCTCCAGCGCGCCCGCATCCCTGGCCTGCCGCCACTCGATGATGTGCGAGTGGTACAGCCTCTCCCGGCGCAGGACAGCGCCCTTGTCCCCGGCGGGGGCCGCGTCGTACTCGGCGACGATCCGCAGCTTGTACTCGGGGGCGAAACGGCGGCGCTTCGGCTTCGGCGCCGGATCCTGCCCGGCGGGCTTGGTGCTGGTCATGCGGGTGGTTCTCCTGTCGTACCCGCCCACAATATCTGATCATTTCGGGGCGTCTCACCCAACGGTGTCAGAGAGGGGGGCAGGAGCATCAGCGTGCCGGTCGAGGCTGACCGGTGGCTTCGGCTCCTCACCGTCCCCGAGGACCGCACCCCTTCATGGGATGGGCCCGAGGCAGCCGAGGCCGCGGTACCGGATTCCGTCCCTCGGCCCCGCCTGCATGAAGTGCACATGTGGAGGGGCGACGCCTTCGCCTACCGCGCGGAGGTCTATGACCGAGTGGACCGCCGACCGCTGAGTGACAGCGCCCTCCTGGACTACGCGCCTGACCTTCCCGACTCGTGGTGGTCGGCGTTGCGGCAATCCCTGGACACCGTGGCATCCGTACAGACGGACCGCGTCGCCATCCGCCAGGAGCGCCTTCACTGGGCCCTGCCCAAGTTCCTCGAAGCGGAGGTCGGAACCAAGGTCCCTGCCTGGTCGACAGCCCACGCCGACATCCAGTGGAGCAACGTCTGCGGGCCTGATCTCTGCATCCTCGACTGGGAACGCTGGGGCTTGGCACCCGCCGGCTACGACGCCGCCACGCTGTTCATCTCCAGCCTGATCGAACCAACGCTGGCAGCACGGGTCCGGCGCGAGTTCGCGTACGTACTCGACACTCCTGCCGGCCGCTTCTCCGAGCTGGTCGTCGCCTCAGAGTTCCTCCAGGGCATGGGGCGAGGGAACAACCTGGCACTGGAAGGCCCGCTTCGCGAACGAGTGGACCAGCTCCTCGGATGATGCTTGGCGGCCTCTGCGCGGCACATACGTTCCCCTAGGCTCGGGGCATGCCGAGCACTCAGCACCAACGCATCAGTCCGGTCTTTCTGGGGATCGTCGCGGTGACGGCCGTGGCCGGGTGGGCGGTGTGGACGGACTTCGCGGCGTCGCCCGGGTTCGCCGCGTTCCTGTTCGTCACCGGGGCGTGGGTGGTGTCGCTGTGCCTGCACGAGTACGCGCACGCCAGGACCGCGCTGCACAGCGGGGACATCTCGATCGGGGCCAAGGGCTATCTGACGCTGAACCCGCTGAAGTACACGCACGCGCTGCTGAGCATCGTACTGCCGGTGCTGTTCGTGATCATGGGCGGCATCGGGCTGCCCGGCGGGGCGGTGTTCATCGAGCGGGGGCGGATTCGCGGGCGGTGGCGGCACAGCCTGATCTCGGCGGCGGGCCCGCTGACCAACGTGCTGTTCGCGCTGGTGTGCACCGCGCCGTTCTGGCTGGGCGCGCTGGACGGGGTGCCCGCGGCCTTCCGGAACGCGCTGGCGTTCCTGGCGATGCTCCAGGTGACGGCCGCGATCCTGAACTTCCTGCCGGTGCCGGGGCTGGACGGCTACGGCGTGGTCGAGCCGTGGCTGTCGTACCGGACGCGGCGCGCGGTCGAGCCGTTCGCGCCGTACGGGCTGATCGCGGTGTTCGCGCTGCTGTGGGTGCCGGAGCTGAACCGGGCGTTCTTCGACGCGGTCTACGCCCTGCTGGGGGCGCTGGACGTGCACGGCTTCTGGACCGACTGCGGCCTGGACGTGTACCGGTTCTGGCAGGGGGCGAGTCCGGTGTGCGCGGCCGGTTAGGCGCGGTCGCCGGCCGTCGCGGCGCGGTGGCGGCGCACGTAGTACCAGGCCATGTTGGAGGAGAGGCCGAACAGCAGCACCCAGACGACCCCGATGATCACGCTGCCCTGGGCGAAGGAGACGACCGCCGCGGCCAGGGCGAGGAGGCAGAGGACGAGGGCGTAGAGAGCGAGGCGGGGCATGGGGGTGGCTCCTGTCGGGGTGATGCGCGGTCCCGTCCAGTGTCCCCCATGCCCGGCCCCGGTCCGTGCGGGGCCCGGCGGCGGGCCGTCGCCGTCAGACGTCGGTGGTACGGAGTCCGGCGTGGGCCTTGTAGCGGCGGTTGACCGAGATGAGGTTGGCGACCAGGGCCTCGACCTGGTGGGCGCCCCGCAGCCGGCCGGCGAAGATGCCCCGCATGCCGGGGATGCGGCCCGCCAGCGCCTGGACGATGTCGGTGTCGGCGCGGGATTCGCCCAGCACGAGGACGTCGGTGTCGATCTCCTCGATCGTCTCGTCCTGGAGCAGCACCGCGGACAGGTGGTGGAAGGCGGCGGTGACGCGGGAGTCCGGCAGCAGGGCGGCGGCCTGCTCGGCGGCGCTGCCCTCCTCGGGCTTCAGCGCGTAGGCGCCCTTCTTGTCGAAGCCGAGCGGGTTGACGCAGTCCACGACGAGCTTCCCGGCCAGCTCCGCGCGGAGCGACTCCAGCGTGGCGGCGTGCCCGTCCCACGGCACGGCGACGATCACCACATCGCTCTCGCGCGCGCAGCCGGCGTTGTCCGTACCGCGTACGCCGTTGCCCAGCTCCGCGGCGGCCGCCTCCGCGCGGTCCGCGGCGCGGGAGCCGATGATCACCCGCTGTCCGGCGCGGGCGAAGCGGTACGCGAGGCCGCGGCCCTGGGGTCCGGTGCCGCCGAGGACGCCGATGGTCAGGTCCGACACGTCCGGCAGGTCCCAGGGGTCCTTGGCGGGGGGCTTGGGCGCGCTGCCGCTGTCGTCATTCGTAGTCATGGCCCCGACACTACTGCCAGGTAGCGGGCGCGGTCCCGGACCCGCGCGCCCGCACGGCCACTCGTACGGATGGCGCTCGGGCCGTTCGCCGGTGGCGGGGCTCCGGCATGGTGCAGGATGCCGGGCCATGGATGCCGTACGAGTGGCGCTGCTGCGCGAAGTGCTCGCCAGGACCCAGTGGCCGGCGGCCGCCCGCCGGTTCGCCGGGGCGCTGCGCTCCTCCGTCGTCCCGCACGGCGGCGGGCTGCTGCTGGTGGGGACGGAGGTGTACGAGCCCTGGCATCTGGCCGCCCATCTGGTCGACGAGTCCACCTGGTCCGGGCTGCCCGAACTCCGCCCCACCCTGGTGCGTCACCGGGTGGAGCCGGGCGATCCCGCGCACCTCGCGGTCGGTCTCGGCCGGATCGAGGCGGCCGGGCGCGGCGAGACCCTGCTCGTGGTGATGCCGCGGCGGCCCGGCGAGGGGCTGCTGGAGCGGGTCCACGACGCCCGCCGGGCCGGGGCGACGGTCCTCTCGCTGGACGACGGCGATCCGCAGGTGCGCGGGCTCGCCCACGAGGCCCTGTCCGTGACGGACGGGGACGACGTGGACCTGGACACGGTGCAGCATCTGGTCAGCGCCGCCGCCGGGGAGAACGGCGCGCCCGTGCCGCGCGGCGGGCGGCGCACGTTCCGCGACCGGCTGTCCCGGCTGGCCGACCAGCTGACCTCGCCTCCGCCGCCGCGCTGGTGAGCGGGGCCGTCCGGCGGAGAAAACCCGTTTGCGCGCCGCGCGGAGCACGTCGGAGCATGTCTCCCCGTGACCTCACGCCCCTCCCTCGCCGCCAGGCTGGCCGCGCTGCTGCCCGATCTCTCTCCGTGGCGCTCGTCGGCGGACTTCCGGCTGCTGTGGGTGCAGGGGATCATCACCTACTTCGGCAGCTTCATGGCGCTGATCGCGCTGCCGCTCCAGATCAAGGACCTCACCGGCTCGCCGCTCGCCGTCGGCGCGATGGGCGCGGTGGAGCTGGTGCCGCTGGTGGTGTGCGGCCTGTACGGGGGCGCGCTGGCCGACGCCGCCGACCGGCGGAAGATCATCCTGGCCTCGGAGGCCGGGCTCGGGCTGCTCGCGGTGATCCTCCTGGTGAACGCGGCACTGCCGGACCCGATGCTGTGGCCGCTCTATGTCGTGGCGGCGGGGGTCTCGGCGCTCTCCGGGCTCCAGCGGCCCGCGCTCGACTCGCTGATGGCGCGGATCGTGCCGCACGACCAGCTGCCGGCCGCCGCCGCGCTGAACTCGCTGCGCTGGCAGGCCGGGGCGATCCTGGGGCCCTCGCTGGCCGGTCTGGTGGTGGCCTACGCCGGGCACCCCACCGCCTACTCCGTCACGGTCGTCACCTTCGCCGCCTCCGTGCTGATGTGCCGGCGGCTCGCGCCCGCACCGCCCGCCGAGAAGGGCGCGAAGCCGTCGTTGCGCGGCATCGTGGAGGGCGCCCGCTATGCCTGGAGCCGGCCGGTGCTGCTCGGCACGTACGCGATCGACATGGCCGCGATGTTCTTCGCGTTCCCGAATGCCATCTTCCCCTTCCTGGCGGACGACCTGGGCGCCGACTGGTCGCTGGGCAGGGGGGCACCTCCCATGCCCTTCAGGCTATGGGGGAGTACGCGGCGGACTCGGTCGGCGCGCTGCTGCTGGGGCTGACCAGCGGGTGGACCGCGCGGGTGCGCCGGCACGGGCTGTTCGTGGTGTGCGGTGCCGCCGTCTGGGGGCTGGCCATCGCGGCGGCGGGCTGGTTCGGCAATGTGTGGCTGGTGCTGTGCTGCCTCGCGCTCGCCGGGGCGGGCGACATGCTCAGCGGGCTCGGCCGTTCGACCATCTGGAACCAGACGATCCCGGAGACGCTGCGGGGCCGGCTCGCGGGCATCGAGGTGCTCTCGTACAGCGTCGGGCCGCAGCTGGGCCAGGTCCGGGCGGGCTCCATGGCGAGCTGGACCGGCACCCGGGCGGCGATCTGGAGCGGCGGGGTGGCCTGCGTGGCCTCGGTGGCGGTGCTGGCCGCGACGCTGCCGAAGCTGGTCACGTACGACTCGGCGACCGACGAGGACGCGCTGCGCAGGCGCGCCGCCCGCCCGGAGGAGCCGGAGGAGCCGGCCGCCGCCCCGGCCGCCTGAGAGCCGGGGCGCGGCGCCCGCGCGCCCGGCCTCTCACGGCGTTCTCAGCCCGCCGCGTCGTCCTCCCCGGGGCCCTTGCGGTCGTGCCATTTGGGGTCCGTGTCCCACTCCAGGTTCCGTTCCCGGGCCGTCTCCATCGCGTGCTGCGCCTCCTGCCGGGAGGCGTACGGGCCGAAGCGGTCCTTGGCGGGGCACTCGGGGCCCTCCTCGACCGTTCCGTGCTCCAGGCAGTAGAACCACTCGCCCGGCTTGCCGACCGTGCGCTTCTTGAACAGGGCCATCGTCGGTTCCTTTCCTCTGTGCCATGGTGCCCCGGACTCGCTGGTTAGACTCGCTGGCATGTCTGGCCAGTCGCTGCTCGTACCAGGGGAGATCACTCCCGTCCGTTCCGTGCCCGGAAACATCCGGCGCCCCGAGTATGTGGGCAAGCCGGCTCCGACGCCGTACACCGGTCCCGAGGTGCAGGACGCCGACACCGTCGAGCGGATGCGGATCGCGGGACGGATCGCCGCGCAGGCGATGGCCGAGGCCGCCAAGCACATCGCGCCGGGCGTCACGACGGACGAACTGGACCGCGTGGCGCACGAGTTCATGTGCGATCACGGCGCCTACCCCTCGACGCTGGGCTACCGGGGCTTCCCGAAGTCGCTGTGCACCTCGCTCAACGAGGTCATCTGCCACGGCATCCCGGACTCCACGGTGCTGCGCGACGGCGACATCGTGAACCTGGACGTGACCGCGTACATCAACGGGGTGCACGGCGACAACAACGCGACGTACCTCTGCGGCGACGTGGACGAGGAGTCCCGGCTGCTCGTCGAGCGCACCGAGGAGTCGCTGCGGCGGGCCATCAAGGCCGTGAAGCCGGGCCGGCAGATCAATGTCATCGGGCGGGTCATCGAGTCGTACGCGAAGCGCTTCGGCTACGGCGTCGTCCGGGACTTCACCGGGCACGGGATCAACACCTCGTTCCACTCCGGGCTCATCGTGCCGCACTACGACAGCCCGCACGCCACCACGGTGATGAAGCCCGGCATGACGTTCACCATCGAGCCGATGCTGACCCTGGGCAGCCACGACTACGACATGTGGGACGACGGCTGGACCGTGGTGACCAAGGACCGCAAGCGCACCGCGCAGTTCGAGCACACGCTCGTGGTGACGGAGACCGGCGCGGACATCCTCACGCTCCCGTAGCCCGTACCGCCCCCGCGTCCCCGCTTCCGAAACGGCCGCCCCTCCGGGCGGCCGTTTCCGTTCTCCCCTGCTCACAGTTGCCGACAAGACGTCGGCAAGCAGTTGACTTAGGTAAGCCTAAGTAGGAAGATCGACGCATCGGCCCGCGCCACCGGCGGACAGCTGTGGCGGGCCGATTTTTCCGTCTCTTTCTGGACTTCTCCCCCCCCTTGGCCCCGGAGGCCCGCCTTGGACGCAACCGTCACCGCCACGCCCTTCTCGACGCTGATCCGCACCGCGTCCCACGAGCAGCACACCGAGGCGGAGACCTCTGCCTTCATGGGCGACCTGCTCAACGGACGCCTGGGCGTGGACGCGTACACGCGCTACACCGAGCAGCTGTGGTTCGTGTACCGCGCCCTGGAGGAGGGCGCCGGGACCCTGGCCGCCGACCCGGTGGCCGGGCCCTTCATCCAGCCGGAGCTGATGCGCACCGCCGAACTGGAGCGCGACCTCGCCCATCTGCGGGGCGACGACTGGCGCGAGGGCCTGGAGCCGCTGCCGGCCACCGCCGCGTACGCCGCACGGGTCGCCGAGTGCGCCCGTACCTGGCCCGCCGGGTACATCGCGCACCACTACACCCGCTACCTCGGCGACCTGTCGGGCGGCCAGATCATCCGGGACAAGGCGGAGAAGACCTGGGGCTTCGCGCGCAAGGGCGACGGGGTGCGGTTCTACGTCTTCGAGGAGATATCCAACCCCGCCTCCTTCAAGCGGGGTTACCGGGAGCTGCTGGACGCGGTGAACGCGGACGACCTGGAGAAGCGGCGCGTCGTGGACGAGTGCAAGCGCGCGTTCGCGCTGAACACCGCCGTGTTCCGGGAGCTGGGCGAGGAGTACCGCGCCGCCTGATACGCCGTACGCCCTAGCCGTGGTGGGTCAGGACGACCCGGCCGCCGATCTCCACCGTGCCGTCCGGCGCGGGTGCCGTGAGGATCTGGGAGCCGCGGCCCTGTGTGATGTTGAGCGCGCGCCCGAGGTGCGCGCTCAGCAACAGGGCCGCGGCTCCCGTCGCCTCGTCCTCCGCGATGCCCCCGGTGCAAGCACCGGCTCCACCGGAGCGGCTGACGCCGCGCTCATCGAACCGGCGCGGGAACGCCCGTGCCCGGACGCGGCCCGCCGCCTCCTCCTCCCACGCCCAGGCGTAGAGCCAGCCCTCGCCGGGCGGCGGGGTCGGGAGCGCGTCGACCTCGGCGGCCGAGGCGTACTGCCGGAGGGTGCGCGGCGGCGCCCACTCGGGGCGGGCGGTGATCCAGGTGAACTCGCCGTCGTGGCGGGCGAACACCTCGCCCACCCCCAGCTCCAGGATCTCCAGGTCGAGCAGCCAGGCGGCGCCGACGACGGGATGCCCGGCGAACGGCAGCCGCAGCCCCGGGGTGTAGATGTCGAGCTGCCCGCGCTCGTCGTCGTCCACGAATACGGTCTCGCTGAAGCCGAGCCGGCGGGCGAGTTCCTGCCGGGCCGCGGGGTCGGGGTGGCCGCGCCCGTCGCGTACGACGCCGAGGGCGTTGCCGTGCCGGCCGTCCGGGCCACAGAACACGCGCAGGATGTCGATGCCGGCGGGTACGTCGTTGTCGCTCACGTGGGGCATTCAAGCACCGCACGGGCACCCGCCCCCAACGCGAGGGCCGGTACCCGTGCGGTGCCGTCGTGCGCCGGGGTCAGGCTGTACGGCGGCGGCGGGCTACGACGACCGCTCCGGCGCCGGCCGCCACGACCAGGCCGGAGGCGGCGAGCAGGGCTCCGGCCGGGACGTCGGAGCCCGTGGCGGCCAGGGCGCCCGAGCCGCCGACCGTACCGGCGCCGCCCACACCGCCGACGCTGCCCGCGCCGCCCACACTGCCGCTGCCGCCGCCGGACGTGGTGGAGCCGCCCGTGGTGGAGCCGGACGGGAGCGTGGCGTTCTTGTCCAGGGACACCGCGACGGTCAGCGGGTCGAGCCGGTCACCGGCCTGGTACATCCCGCCGAACACCTTGGTGCCGCCCTCGGCGGTCAGCGTCACGGGGACGCCTGACAGGGTGACCACGCCGTCCTTGGCGGTCAGCTTGCCGCCGGGCAGCTTCAGGTCGGCGACGGGCAGGGCGGTGTACGTGGACACCTTCTTCGTGGCGCGGTCCTTGGCGGAGACGTCGGCGAGGAGGGTGCCCTTGCCTCCGTTCACCCGGACCGTCAGCCGGGAGAGCGACAGGTCGAGGGTGTACTCGCCGTTCTCCTTGTGCCCGAGGAAGCGGACCTTGCCGCCGAAGGTGGCCTTGAGGGTCTGTCCGGCGGCGTCGAAGGTGCCGGTGGCGCCGGTGAAGCGGTAGCCGCCCGCCGTGGCCTTCGCGCCTCCGGTGGTCTCGGCGCGGCCCTGGGCGATGGGGCCGGTGACGTACGAGCGGAAGGACTCCTTCACGCCCCAGTTCAGGGCGCCGTCCACGATGTCGCCGGTCGTGGCGGCGGGCCCGCCGGTGCCGGTCGCCGTGGCCGTGGGGCTGGGCACGGCGGTCGGCTTCGTGGGCGTGGTGGTGGGCTTCCCGGTCGGCTCGGTGGGCTTCTCGCTCGGCTTCTCGGTCGGCTTCTCGCTCGGTTCGGTGGGCTCGGTGGGCTTCTCGGTCGGGGCGGGGGCGGCGGTCACGGTGAGCGTGGCCGGGTCGAGCGCCTCGCCCTCCTGGTACTGGCCGTTGAACGCCTCGGAGCCGGCCTTGGTCAGCTTGGCGGGTATGTCCTTGAAGACCATGGCGCCGCCCGCGCCCTGGCCCGGCTTCACGGCCGAGAGGTCCAGTTCGGCGACGGCCACGTCGTCGGTGGTGCCCTGCGGCGTTGCCACGTCGGCGGTGATCGCGCCGCCCTTGCCGGTGGTGGTGACCTTGACGTCGGAGAGGGTGATGTCCAGGACACCGCCGTGCGCCGAGAAGTTGACGCCGCCCTCGAAGGCGGTGGCGGTGCCGTGCGTGGCGGTGTCGTACGTGCCCTTGCCGTTGACGAAGGTGAAGACGCCGTTGTTCGCGGCCTGGGTGGCGCCGTCGCTGACCGTGATCTTGCCGGCGCCGCCGACGTACCGGCGGAAGGACGCCTTGAAGCCCCAGTCCAGCGTGCCGTCCTTCAGGTCGATGACCGGTGCCCCGGCGGTGGTGCTCCCGTCGGAACGGTCGGCGGCGAGGGCCGGGAGGGCGAGGGCGGCGCCGAGCGTGGCGGCGGTGGCGACGGCTGCGGCAAGGGTGAGGGGGCGGCGGGTGGCTGCCATGGTCGAGGTCTCCTCGGGGATGAACGGTGTACGGGGGTGGGGTGGGGGGACGGGTGGTGCGGGGGGTCAGGAAGAGGCGTCCGGTGTCGCCCGGTTGCGGCGTACGAGCACCAGCACGGTGACGGCCGCCGCGGCGAGCAGTCCGGCGCCGCCGAGGGTGAGGTAGAGCCCGGTGCGGGAGTCGTCCTCCGGGGCCGCGGTGGCCACCGGGGTCGCCGCTGCCGCCGGGCTGCCGGTCGGTTCGGGGGTGGCGGAGGCGTCGCTGCCCAGGTCGGGCAGGGCGGGCAGGACGGCATCGGCGCCGGTGGCCACGGCGAGCGAGACCGGGTCCATCGCGGTGCCGGCCCGGTAGAGCGAGCCGAAGACCTTCGCGCCCTCGGCGGTCAGGGTGGCGGGAGCCTCGGTCAGGACCGCGAGGCCCTTCTCCGGTGCGAGGTCCCCGGCGGCGAAGGTGACGAGCGGCACGGCTTCGGTGGCCCCGCCGTCGCGCAGGACGTCGGCGCGCAGGGTGCCCCGGCCGTCCTTCACGGCCACCGCGAACCGGGACAGCTTCAGATCGAGGCCGTCCTGCGCGGTGAAGCGGACGCTGCCGGCGAAGGTGGCCGCCAGGGTCCCGGCCGCCGGGTCGTAGGTGCCCTTGCCCTTCGGGAAGCGGAAGAGCGCTCCGCCGTCCTGGGCGCCGCCGGCCAGGGTCCATTCGCCCTTGCCGATGGGGCCGGTGACGTACTCCCGGAAGGTGCGGCGTACGCCCCAGTCGACGGCGGCGTCCTCGAAGCGGCCGGCCGCCTGCTCCGTCTTCTTCTTACCGCTCTTCCCGCCGTCCTTCTTCGGGCCGGCGCTCGTGCCGGAGCCGGTCGCGGAGGGCTTCGCCGCCGGGGCGAGGGTGTCCACGGAGAGGCTGATCGGGTCCAGCGGGGTGCCGGCGGTGTAGTAGCCGGCGAAGGACTTGGCGCCCTGCGCGGTCAGCGTGGCCGGGATGTCGGTGAGGGCGACGGGGCTGGTGCCGCCGCGCATGTCGATCCCGGACAGGCCGAGCGTGGCCAGCGGGACCTGGCGGGCGGTGGTGACGCGTCCGCTGCCGCGGTCCTTGCTCACCGTGTCCGCGTACAGGGTGCCCCCGCCGTTGCGGATGTGGACGGTGGGACGGCTGACGGTGAGGTCGAGTTCGTAGGAGCCGTTGGACTGCCGGTGGCCGGTGAAGCGGACGCCGCCCGCGAAGGCGGCCCGGAACTCGCCGGTCGCCGGGTCGTAGGAGCCGCTCGCGGAGTGGAACCGGAACCGGCTGCCGCCGACCGTGGCGGCGCCGCCGGTCAGCCCCCAACTCCCCTGCGCCACCGGGCCCGTGACATAGCTCTGGAACGAGGACTTGATGCCCCAGTCCAGCCGCCCGCCCTGCACCGTACGGCCGGCGGCCTGAGCCGCGGTGGCCGGAAGCAGGGCACCCAGCAGGGCCGCGAACAGCACGACGACCGGCATGCGGGCAGGTCTGAACGGTGGCATGGAACCCCTCCGGGATCTGGAAACGCAGGTAAGGCTAACCTAAGCTACGTACATCCGTGCCGGTACCCCCCTTCCGTCACATTCCTCGCAGACCCCTACCAACTGCTCGCCGCAGTACGAGCCGTAGAACGACAGGACGGTGCCCCGTGCACTTCTCGCAGGACTTCGCCCCACCGGGCCGCGGCCCCCGGCGGACCGGGCTCCGGCGCGGCGGCGCCCGCACGGCCGCCCTCGCCCTGGCCGGGGCCCTGCTGCTCGCCGGCTGCGGCGGTACGGGGGCGCCCTCGGCGAAGTCCGCGGGCGCCGGGGCGTCCCCGGCGGCGGACGCGGACCGGATCGAACCGCTCACCGGGACGCCCGCGCCGAAGCTGCCGGCCACCGTGGAGTCGGCGGACGGCAAGCGGGTCACCGTCACCTCGGCCGACCGCATCGTGCCGCTCACCGGCGGCCTCAGCGAGATCGTGTTCACCCTGGGGCTCGGCGACCGGGTCGTGGCCCGCGACATCACCGCCACCTTCGAACAGGCCGCGAAGCTGCCCGTGGTGACCCGCGCCCACGACGTGTCGGCCGAGAGCGTGCTCTCCCTGCGGCCCACCGTGGTCCTCGCGGACACCACCACCGGACCGGCCGAGGCCATCGGCCAGATCCGCGACGCCGGGATTCCGCTGGTGGTCGTCGAACCCGCCAAGGAACTGGCCGATGTGGGCAGCCGGATCGGCGCGGTGGCCGCCGCGCTCGGCGTACCGGAGTCCGGGACGAAGCTGGAGCGGCGCACCGAGGACCGTATCGACGCGGTCCGCGAGACCGTGCCCGCCCCGGCCGGCGGCGCCGGGAAGCCGCGCGTGGCCTTCCTGTATCTGCGCGGCTCGGCGTCCGTCTATCTGCTGGGCGGCCGGGAGTCCGGGGCGAGTTCGCTGCTGGAGGCGGCGGGCGCGGTGGACGCGGGCAAGGCGTCCGGACTGACGAAGGACTTCACCGCCATCACCAGCGAGGCGCTGGCCAAGGCCGCGCCCGACGCCATCCTCGTGATGGCGAAGGGCCTGGACTCGGTGGGCGGGATCGACGGCCTGGTGAAGATTCCGGGCGTCGCGGAGACCCCGGCCGGAATGGACCGGCGGATCGTCTCCATCGACGACGGGGTCCTCCTCAACTACGGCCCGCGCACCGACCGCGTCCTGGCCGAACTCGTCGCCCAGCTCTACCCGGAGAGCGGGGCCGGCCGATGACGGCGACCACTCGCGAGGCCGCTCGCGAGACCGCTCGGGAGGTGTCGAAGCCGATGGCGCCGCCCCCCGCCGCGGCCCGGCGCTCCACCGCCGTCCCGCTCACCGCCGGACTGGCAGCCGCCCTGCTGGTGGGCTGTCTGCTCTCCGCCGGGCTCGGCGCGTACAGCATCCCGCTCGGGGACGTCCTGGCCTCCGTCCAGCACCGGATCGGGCTCGGCGGGCACGCGCTGGACCGGGTCGCCGAGAGCGTCCTGTGGAACGTACGGCTGCCCAGGGTCGTCCTGGCCCTCCTGGTCGGCGCCTCGCTCGGCTGCGCGGGCGCCCTGATGCAGGGCGTGTTCGGCAATCCGCTGGCCGAACCCGGCGTCATCGGGATCTCGGCGGGCGCGGCGGTCGGCGCGGTCGGCTCGATCGCGCTCGGGCTCAGCTTCTTCGGCAACTGGACCATCACCGTCTGCGCGTTCGCCGCCGGACTGCTGACCGTGCTCCTGGTGTACGCGCTGTCGCGGTCCGGCGGCCGGACGGAGGTGGTGACGCTGATCCTCACCGGGATCGCGGTCAACGCCTTCGCCGGAGCGCTGATCGGCCTGTTCATCTTCTTCGCGGACAACGCGCAGATCACCCAGATCACCTTCTGGCAGCTCGGTTCGCTGGCCCAGGCCACCTGGCCCAAGGTGCTGGCCGTCCTGCCGTGCGCGGCCCTCGGGCTGCTGATCGCGCCCTTCTACGCGCGCAAGCTGGACCTCCTCGCGCTCGGCGAGCGGCCCGCCCGGCATCTGGGCGTGGACGTGGAGCGGCTGCGGCTGGTGCTCGTCCTGGTCGTGGCGCTGCTGACGGCGGCGGCCGTGGCGGTCGCCGGGATCATCTCGTTCGTCGGGCTCCTCGTACCGCATCTGCTGCGCATGGCCAACGGGCCCGGTCACCGCTTCCTGGTGCCCGGCAGCGCGCTGGGCGGCGCGCTGGTGCTGGTCGCGGGCGATCTGGCGGCCCGGACCGTCGCGGACCCGGCGGAGCTACCGCTCGGGGTGCTGACCGCGCTGTTCGGCAGCCCGTTCTTCTTCTGGCTGCTGCGCAGGACCCGTCGCAAGCAAGGTGGTTGGGCATGAACATCCTGCGGAATCTCCTCGCCCCGCAGAGCCGGCGGCTGCCCGTGCGGGTGCCGGCCGGGGCGCCGGCCGCCGAGGCGGTCGGGCTGCGGGTGCGGCTCGGCGGCCGGCCGGTGCTGGACTCGATCGATCTGACGGCGTACGCGGGCGAGGTGCTGGCCCTCGTCGGCCCGAACGGGGCCGGGAAGTCCACCCTGCTGGCCGCGCTCGCCGCCGACCTGCCGGCCGAGAGCGGGGCCGTGCGCATCGACGGGCGGCCGGTCACCGGCTGGTCCGCGCCCGAACTGGCCCTGCGCCGCGCGGTCCTGCCCCAGTCGGCGGCCCTTGCCTTCCCGTTCCCGGTGGAGGAGGTGGTCCGGATGGGCCGGGCGCCCTGGGCCGGTACGGACCTGGCCGACGAGGACGAGGAGGCGGTGGCGTCGGCGATGGCGGCCACCGAGGTCGCCGGGTTCGCCGGGCGGCCGTTCTCGGCGCTGTCCGGGGGCGAGCGGGCCCGCGTCGCGCTGGCCCGGGTGCTGGCGCAGCGCGCCCCGCTGCTGCTGCTCGACGAGCCGACCGCCGCGCTGGACCTGCGCCACCAGGAGCTGGTGCTGCGGATCTGCCGGGAGCGGGCGGCGGCCGGGGACGCGGTGGTGGTCGTCCTGCACGACCTGGGGCTGGCCGCCGCGTACGCGGACCGGGCGGCCGTGCTGCACGAGGGGCGGATCGCGGTGGCGGGTGCGCCGGGCGAGGTGTTCTCGGGCGAGCTGCTGGGCAGGGTCTACCGGCAGCCGGTGGAGGTGTTCCCGCACCCCCGGACCGGGATTCCGCTTGTGGTGCCGGAGCGCACCCCGTGAACCGCGCTTTACCCATGCTTTACCCGAGCGGGGTTCGTCCATGGGTCGACCGTGACCATGCCGTTCCCGGACCCCGCGCAGTGAGAGCTGAATCACTGCACGGGTGGGTATCGGGCAGGTAAGCCTCGGTTAAGTTAGGTCCGCCTCACCCGCCTTTGTCCGGCCCTTCTCCCCTACTCCTTCATCCTCATGTGGAGCCCAAATGCGAGCCGTTCGTCTCTCCGTCGTCACCGCTGCCGTCACCGCGGCCGCTCTGACCGCCGTCACGGGATGCTCCGAGAAGAGCGACGGGAAGGGCGAGGGGGCCGTCGAGGTCATCGCCAAGGACGACTCCTGCGAGGTCTCCCGGACGAAGCTGCCGGCCGGTCACATCGAGCTGGCCGTGCAGAACAAGGGCTCCAAGGTCACCGAGGTCTACATCCTCTTCCCGGACGACCGCATCGTCGCCGAGCGCGAGAACATCGGCCCCGGCACCAAGGCCACCATCACGGCCGAGATCAAGGCCGGTTCGTACGAGATCGCCTGCAAGCCCGGCATGAAGGGCCACGGCATCCGGCAGAAGATCGAGGTCAGCGGCGGCAAGGCGGTCAAGCGCAGCCCCGAGATGGACAAGGCCGTCGCCGCGTACCGCACCTATGTGCAGGCGCAGGCCGACCAGACGCTGCCGAAGGCGAAGGTCTTCACGGACGCCGTCGCGGCGGGTGACATCGAGGCCGCGAAGAAGGCGTACGCCGACTCCCGTATCGGCTGGGAGCGCACCGAGCCGGTCGCCGAGTCCTTCGGTGACATCGACCCCAAGGTCGACGTCCGCGAGGACGGCCTGGAGGAGGGCCAGAAGTGGACCGGCTGGCACCGCCTGGAGAAGGCGCTGTGGCAGGACGAGAAGCTGGGCGCCGAGGAGAAGGCGCTCGCCCCGGTCCTCTACAAGGACCTGGTGGACTGGCAGAAGCGGGTCGGCACCGCCGAGATCACCCCGACCTCGATGGCCAACGGCGCCAAGGAGCTGCTGGACGAGGTCGCCACCGGCAAGGTCACCGGTGAGGAGGAGCGCTACAGCCACACCGACCTGGTCGACTTCAAGGCCAATGTGGAGGGCGCCGAGCAGTCCTACAAGCTGCTGAGGTCGATCGCGGCCAAGAACGACTCCGCGCTCACCGAGACGCTCGACAAGCGGTTCGGCGAGCTGAACAAGCTGCTGGAGAAGTACCGCAAGGACTCCTCCACGTACGAGTTCACCTCCTACGACAAGGTCGGCAAGGCGGACCGCAAGGAGCTGTCGGACGCGGTCAACGCCCTGGCGGAGCCGCTGTCCAAGCTGGCCGCCGCGGTGACGAAGTAACCGGCGGAAGAGGGGCCGCGATGAGCGAGGAGAAGCACGCCTCCGGCGGGGACGCCCCGTCGCGGCGGGCGCTGCTGGGCTGGGGCGGGGCCGGGCTCGCGCTCGGCGCCGCGGCCGGTGTCGGCGTCGGCGCGGCCCGCTCCGGCGGCGGAGGGACGGCCGCGGCAGCCGACAGCGGCGCCGCCGTGCCCTTCCGCGGCGCGCACCAGGCCGGAATCGCCACCGCCGTCCAGGACCGGCTGCACTTCGCCGCGTTCGACGTGACGACGAAGGACCGGGGCGAACTGGTCGCGCTGCTCAAGGAGTGGACGCGGGCCGCCGAGCGGATGACCGCCGGTCACGAGGTCGGCGACGGCGCCTACGGCGGTGTGCCCGAGGCGCCGCCGGACGACACGGGCGAGGCGCTGGGCCTCAAGCCGTCCCGGCTGACGCTGACCTTCGGCTTCGGGCCCTCGCTGTTCGCGAAGGACCGCTTCGGCCTGGCGGACCGGCGGCCCGAGGCGCTGGTGGACCTGCCGAAGTTCCCCGGCGACAACCTCGACAAGGCCCGCAGCGGCGGCGATCTGTGCGTCCAGGCGTGCGCGGACGACCCGCAGGTGGCGGTGCACGCCATCCGCAACCTGGCCAGGATCGGCATGGGCCGCACCGCGGTCCGCTGGTCCCAGCTGGGCTTCGGCAAGACCTCGTCCACCACCCCGGACGCGCAGACCCCGCGCAACATGTTCGGCTTCAAGGACGGCACCCGGAACATCTCCGGCACCGACGCCGCCGCGCTGGAAAAGCATGTGTGGGTCGGCTCCGGCGACGGACCCGACTGGATGACCGGGGGCTCGTACCTGGTCGCGCGGCGCATCCGGATGCACATCGAGACCTGGGACCGTACCTCGCTCAAGGAGCAGGAGGACGTCTTCGGCCGCGACAAGGGCGAGGGCGCCCCGGTCGGCCGCTCCAAGGAGCGCGACGAACCGTTCCTGAAGGCGATGCTGCCGACCGCGCACGTACGGCTGGCGCACCCGGACACCAACGGCGGGGCGACGATCCTGCGCCGGGGCTACTCCTTCACGGACGGCACCGACGGCCTGGGCCGGCTCGACGCGGGGCTGTTCTTCCTGGCGTACCAGCGCGACACCCGCAAGGCGTTCGTCCCCCTGCAACGGCGCCTGGCGGCACACGACGCACTCAACGAGTACATCCAGCACGTGGGTTCGGCGCATTTCGCCGTCCCGCCGGGCGTCCGCGACAAGGACGACTGGTGGGGCCGTGCGCTGTTCTCGTAACGGGACTCGAAGCGGAAAGGGAACCGAGACGTGTTCAGCAACTTCCTGATCGGGCTGCGTGAGGGCCTGGAGGCCAGCCTGGTCGTCTGCATCCTCATCGCCTACCTGGTGAAGACCGGCAACCGCGACAAGCTGGCGCCCATCTGGATCGGGGTGTCCATCGCGGTCGTCGTGAGCCTCGGCTTCGGCGCCGGGCTCGAATTCGGCTCGCAGGAGATGACGTTCAAGGCGCAGGAGGCGCTCGGCGGTTCGCTGTCGATCCTCTCGGTGGGCCTGGTGACGTGGATGGTCTTCTGGATGCGGCGGACCGCGCGCCACCTCAAGGCGGAGCTGCACGGCAAGCTCGACGCGGCGCTCGCCATGGGCACCGGCGCGCTCGTCGCCACCGCGCTGCTGGCGGTGGGCCGGGAGGGCCTGGAGACCTCGCTGTTCGTGTGGCGCGCGGTGCACGCGGCGGACGACGGCTGGCATCCGATGATCGGCGCGGTGCTGGGCATCGGCACGGCGGTGGTGCTGGGCTGGCTGTTCTACCGGGGCGCGCTGAAGATCAACCTGGCGAAGTTCTTCACCTGGACCGGCGGCATGCTGGTCGTCGTCGCGGCCGGCGTGCTGGCCTACGGGGTGCACGACCTCCAGGAGGCCGAGTTCCTGGGCGGTCTGCAAAGCCGGGCGTTCGACGTCAGCTCCGCCATCCCGCCGGACAGCTGGTACGGCACGCTGCTCAAGGGCACCTTCAACTTCCAGCCGGACCCCACCGTCCTCCAACTCACGGTGTGGGCCCTGTATCTGATCCCGACCCTCGCGCTGTTCCTGGCCCCGGTAGGGTTCGGACGGTCAGTGGCGACGGATCAGAAGGCGCGGAAAGCAGCGGATGAGAAGTCTGAAGCCGGTGCGGCGGGCGGCGGCACTCGCGGTGGCGACGGCGCTGAGCCTGACGGCGAGCGGATGCGTGACGGTGCACGGCGAGCGGGAAGTCGTTCCGGCGGCGACGAAAGCTGAGGCCGCCGGGGCGCTCAAGGAGTTCACCGCCGCGTACAACGCCGCCGACAAGGCGTACGATCCCGCGCTCGACGCGGGTGTGGTGACGGGCTCCCTCGGCGCCATCAACCAGGCGGGGCTCAAGGCCCGGCACCGGATATCGCCCACCGGGAACTCGCGGCACCGGCCGCTGGAGCTGACAGACGCCCGGTTCGTGTTCCCGCGCAAGGCCGGCTGGCCGCGCTGGTTCCTCGCCGACACGGACTCCAACCGCGACCAGGACGAGGGCGCGCGGGACAACCGCTGGCTGCTGGTCTTCGTCAAGGCCGGCCCGGACGCGGGCTGGAAGGCCGCCTATCTGTCGGTCGTCACGCCCGGCGACATGCCCGCCCTGGCGAAGGACGGCGAGGGCGGGGCGAAGCCGGTCGCCCCGGACGACCCCGGTCTGGTGGTGGCTCCCGAGGACCTCGGCACCCGGTACACGCAGTACCTCCAGAAGGGCTCGCCGGACGTCTTCGCGCCCGGTCCCGACACCTCTCAGTGGCGCGAGGCCCGGCTGAACACCCGGCGGGCGGGCTTCTCCTACCAGTACGTGGACCAGCCGATGGACAGCGGCGCGTTCGCCCCGCTCGGGCTGGTCACCGAGGACGGCGGGGCGCTGGTCTTCTTCAGCAGCAGGCACTACGAGCGGCAGACCGCCGCCCAGGGGCTGCGCCCTGCGGTCGATCCCGATGTGGAGGCGCTGCTGACCGGCGAGGTGAAGAACACGCTCACCAAGGATCGGGTGTCCAGCCAGCTGGTGTACGTGCCGAAGAAGGGCGCCGACGCGAAGCGGGTGGCCGTGCTCAACCGGCTGCCGGGCCTGACGTCGGCGAAGGGTTCGTAGGGCGGGACCGGGCCGCCGGCTCCGCGGCTATCGGCGCAGCGGCCAGGCCACCGCGTCGTGGTCGGACTCGCCGCCGGCGGAGCCGACGAACCGGGCGCAGGCGTCGGTCAGCGTCTCCAGCAGGGAGAGCGGGTCCGGCAGCGGGTGCTCGGGGCCGCGCAGCCAGGCGACGTCCAGCTCACCGGGCAGCTGGGCGGGCGGCAGCAGCACATAGCTGCCCCGGCAGTGCCAGCGCAGTCCGGGGTGCTCGTCCATCGTCTCGGGGTGGCAGTCCAGCTCGCAGGGCCACCACTCGTCCTCGTCCTCGGGGGTGCCGCGCGTCGCGGTGAAGAACAGCATCCGGTCGTCGCCGGAGCGGGCCACGGGCCCGACCTCGACGCCGGCGGCGAGCAGCCGCTCCAGGGCCTGTTCACCGGCGGCCAGCGGGACGTCGAGGACGTCGTGGATCATGCCCGTCGCGGTGATGAAGTTGGCCTGCGGCTGGCTGCGGGCCCAGCGCTCGATCTGGGCGCGGTCCGTGGTGGACTGCGTCTGCCAGGCGAAGGAGAGCGGGTGCCGGGCGGGGGTGGGACAGCCGATGCGTTCGCAGGAACATCGGTAGCCGACCGGGTGGGCGGCGGGCGCGATCGGCATTCCGGCTTCGGCGACAGCCAGGAGCAGCGCCTCCCGCGCGGTGTCGTCGACCTCGCGCTGCTGCGGTTTGGGTCGGCGCCGCAGCCACTGGGAAAACCTGCCCTCTGAGCCGCGAGAACGGCCGAAATCGACGCCCATCTATCCCCTTGCCTTTGCGTTGTGCCCCAGCCCATGGTCCCACCATCCTGCGCCTCGGGTGGCCAGAGTCCGGAAGCGGGGTGGGACGGGTGAGGGAGCGCGGGCGGCGCTATGCCACTCTTTGTCACGAAAGAGCACGCTTCGTGACGGGCTCGCGCCCAGCCGGTGCCGTCCGCCGGGGGCCTGTGTCCGCGTGAACCACCCGTTCGGACCACTGTGCCCGGGGCGCCGGACGGCGCACCATGGGCTCACGCACACACCCGTGCGACGCACCCGCCGCAGTGGCCACCAGCCGCCGCGACACCTCGTGAGGAGCCCTCTTTGCCCACCCGTCGCCCGACCACCACCCCTCATCGAGGCGCGGTGCGCCACTCCACCAGCCGTCAAGCGACCCCCCGGCACTACCTGATGTGTGCCCCTTCCCATTTCCGGGTGACGTATTCCATCAATCCCTGGATGGACCCCACCAAGCCGGTGGACCTGCCGCTGGCGCAGACGCAGTGGGAGGATCTGCGCGACCGCTACCGTGCTCTCGGTCACACCGTCGATCTGCTGGAGCCGCGTCCGGAGCTGCCGGACATGGTGTACGCGGCGAACGGGGCCACGGTGATCGACGGGCGGGTGCTGGGCGCCCGGTTCGCCTATCAGGAGCGGTTCGAGGAGGCGGCGGCCCATCGCGACTGGTTCCTGGCCCACGGTTTCACCGAGGTCCATGAGCCGGATCACGTCAACGAGGGCGAGGGCGACTTCGCGGTGACCGCCTCCTGGGTGCTGGCGGGGCGGGGTTTCCGGTCCTCGCCGCTCTCGCACGGGGAGGCGCAGGAGTTCTTCGGGCGGCCGGTGATCGGGCTCGATCTGGTGGACCCGCGCTACTACCACCTGGACACCGCGCTGTGTGTGCTGGACGACGCGGCGGACGAGGTCATGTACTACCCGCCGGCGTTCTCGCCGGGCAGCCGGGCGGTACTCGCGCGGCTCTTCCCGGACGCGCTGATCGCCGGGGAGGCGGACGCCGCCGCGCTCGGCCTGAACGCGGTGAGCGACGGGCTGCACGTGCTGCTGCCCCAGGCGGCGACGGGCCTGTTCGACCCGTTGCGGGCGCGCGGCTTCGAGCCGGTGCCGATGGACCTGAGCGAGCTGCTGAAGGGCGGCGGCAGCGTGAAGTGCTGTACGCAGGAGCTGCGCGGCTAGCCGCTACTCCGCGTCCTGCCGGGGCGGCCAGGGGTCGCCCCAGTCGGTGTCCCGGGCGGCGCGGTAGAGCCCGCCGTGCCGCTTGGTGACCGTGGTGCGGCCCAGGGCCTCGTCGCGGGTGCACAGGTCGAGGAGCACCTGCCCCTTGCGGATCTGCGGCCTGCGGATCACGCGGGCGGTGACCGGGTCCGGGGCGAACCGGGTGGCGACGACGTAGGAGAACTTCTCGTCCTCGTACGCCAGTGAGCCGCCCTTGACCTGCCGGTGCAGCGAGGACCGGCTGACCCGGACCGCGAAGTGGCACCAGTCGGTGCCCGGCTCGATGGGGCAGGCGTCGCTGTGCGGGCAGGGCGCGGCGACGGTGAGGCCGGCGGCGGTGAGCCGGTCGCGGGCCTCGATGATCCGGGTGTAGCCGTCCGGGGTGCCGGGTTCGACGACCACGACGGCCTGCGCGGCCGCGGCGGCGGCGTCGATGAGCGCGGTGCGGGCGGGGCCGGTCAGTTCGTTGAGCACGTAGGAGATGGTGACCAGGTCCGCGCGGGCGAGTTCGAGGTCCTCGCCGATGCGGGCCCGCCGCCAGTCGGCGGTGCGCAGCGCGTCCGGGCCGGCGGCGGCCAGTTCGCGGCCGAGGGCGAGAGCGGGTTCGGCCCAGTCGAGGACGGTGGTGCGGTGGCCCCGCCACTCCCCCGCGACGGCCCAGCTCGCCGATCCGGTGCCGCCGCCGACGTCGGTGTGGGTGGCGGGCGCCCAGTCGGGGGCGGCCTCGCGCAGCGCGCCGAGGGCGGCCCGTACCGCTTCGAAGGTGGCGGGCATCCGGTACGCGGCGTACGCGGCGACGTCCGAGCGGTCGCGGAGCACCGGCGTCCCGGTGGGCACCGTGCCCCGGTAGTGGGCGATGAGCCGGTCGACGGCCTGGCCCGCCTGCTTGGGCGGCAGCCCGTCCAGTGCTCCGGACAGGGCCGCGCGCAGGGCGTCCGCGGTGGGGAGGGTGGCGTTCACCGGGGAATTGTAGGCGGGCCGGGGGCGGGCCCCGGACGGCCGCCGGGACCGGTCAGGGGCGGCGGGCCCAGGGGCGGCACAGGGTGAGGAAGCAGAGCAGGGCGCCGGCGGCGCAGGCGAGCTGGACCACGGCCATGGGCACGGCGGTCTCCTCGCCGGCGATCCCGACGAGCGGGGACGCGATGGCGCCGATCAGGAACTGCGAGGTGCCCAGCAGCGCGGAGGCGGAGCCCGCCGCGTGCTTGGTGCGCATCAGGGCCTGCGCGTTGGTGTTGGGCATCGCCAGGCCCATCGCCGACATCAGCACGAAAAGCCCGGTGGCCACGGGCACGAGGCCGACGTCGCCGAAGATCCCGGCGGTCATCAGGAGCAGCGCGGCGGCGGCCGCCACGATGATGACGAGTCCCCAGGTGAGGGCCTTGTCGAGGCTGACCCGGCCGACGAGCAGCTTGCCGTTGACCTGGCCGACGGCGATCAGCCCGATGGAGTTGATGCCGAACAGCAGGCTGAACGTCTGCGGGGAGGCGCCGTAGATCTCCTGGACGACGAAGGGCGAGGCGCTGACGTAGGCGAAGAGGGCGGCGAAGGCGAGGCTGCCCGCGATCATGTAGCCGGTGAAGACGCGGTCGGCGAGCAGGCCGCGCATGGTGCGCAGCGCGTCGCCGATGCCGCCGGTGTGGCGCTCGGCGGGCGGCAGGGTCTCGTGCAGCCACTTGTGGACGGCGAAGGTGAGCAGCAGGCCGACGACGGTGAGGACGCCGAAGATGCCGCGCCAGTCGGTGAGCCGCAGTACCTGGCCGCCGATGACGGGCGCGATGACGGGTGCGACGCCGGAGATCAGCATCAGGGTGGAGAAGAACCGGGCCATCGCGTCGCCGTCGTACAGGTCGCGGACGACGGCGCGGGCGATGACGATGCCGGCGGCGCCGGCCAGGCCCTGGACGAGGCGGAAGGCGATGAGGAGCCCGGCGGACGGGGCGAAGATGCACAGCGCGGTGGCCAGCACGTAGACGGCCATGCCGAGGAGCAGCGGGCGGCGCCGGCCCCAGCGGTCGCTGAGCGGTCCGACGACGACCTGGCCGAGGGCCATGCCGGTGAGGCAGGCGGTGAGGGTGAGCTGGACCGTGGCGGCGGGGGCGTGGAGCGAGTCGGTGACGGCGGGGAGCGCCGGGAGGTACATGTCCATGGACAGCGGCGGGACCGCCGTCAGTCCGCCGAGGACCAGGGTGACGAGGAGACCGGTGCGCCGGGCGGCGCCGGTGGCTCTGCCGGCGGGCGGCTGTCCGGACTGCGCGGGAGCGGCGGTTTCGGGGGTGGTGTCGGTGGTGCGTATGTGCTGGGCCCGGCTGCCGCCGCTCTCCGGCATTCTCATCTCCATGGTTGTTGAATCCGGCTCTATCCTCTCAGCTCGGCGGGACGGTCGATACCTCGCGATGGTCGACGGCCGTCAGGCGGGCTTGAGGCCGGGGTCGCCGGCCTCGGTGACGTAGGAGCCGGCGGTGGTGATCGGCGCGCCCGGGGTGGTGACGGCGGAGACCGTACGGAAGTCGGCGCGTGCCTGGCGCTCCTGGAGGGTGATGACGGCGTAGCCGCGGCGCCCGTTGTAGAACTTCAGGTGCGGGTTGGCGCGGGTGAGGTTGTTGTGGTTGGCCGGCTTCTCGGAGCCGTTCTTGCCGCTGGTGATGGACGTGGTGACGATCTCGGTGCCGACGGTGCGCGAGTCCGGGTCGTCGAAGTCCCGCTTCAGGTCGAAGCCGTAGCTGACGTGGACGTCGCCGGTGAGGACCATGAGGTTGTCCACGCCGGCGCGCTCGGCACCCTCGATGACGCGGTCGCGGGAGGCGGGGTAGCCGTCCCAGGAGTCCATGGACAGCTTGAAGGCGTCGGTGGGCACGTCGCGGCGCTGGGCGAAGGTGACCTGCTGGGGCACGATGTTCCAGGTGGCGTGCGAGCGGCGCCAGCCGTCGAGGAGCCAGCGTTCCTGGGTGGCGCCGGTCAGGGTGCGCCTGGGGTCCTCGGACTCGGGTCCGGGGGTGCGCCAGCCGTCGCCGTACGCCTGGTCGCTGCGGTACTGGCGGGTGTCGAGGACGTCGAACTGGGCGAGCCGGCCGAAGTTCAGGCGGCGGTAGAGCCGCATGTCGGGCCCGGTGGGCCGCTGCGGGGCGCGCAGCGGCTGGTTCTCCCAGTACGCGCGGTAGGCGGCGGCCCGGCGGATCAGGAACTCCTCGGGCGGCACGCTGTTCTCGGGGGTGCCGCCCGCGTAGTTGTTCTCGGTCTCGTGGTCGTCCCAGGTGACGACGAAGGGGTGCGCGGCGTGGGCGGCGCGCAGGTCCGGGTCGGACTTGTAGAGGGCGTACCGCAGCCGGTAGTCCTCCAGCGTCGTCGTCTCGCGGTTGAAGAGGGCCGGCAGGGTGCGGTCGGTGTAGGCGCGGGCGCCGCCGGTGGCGTTGACGGCGTACTCGTAGAGGTAGTCACCGAGGTGGAAGACGACGTCGACGTCCTCCTGGGCGAGGTGGCGGTAGGCGGTGAAGTAGCCGTCGTGGTACGCCTGGCAGGAGACGGCGGCCAGGGCCAGTTCGCGCTTGTGGGCGCCGGGCGGGGGCGCGGTGCGGGTGCGTCCGGTGGGGCTGGTCCACCGGCCCGTGCGGAAGCGGTAGTGGACGACCCGGTCGGGGGCCAGGCCCCGCACCTCGACGTGCACGCTGTGGTGGAACTCCGGATGGGCGTACGTGGTGCCGCGCCGCACGATCCGGGTGAAGCGCTCGTCGTGGGCGACTTCCCAGTGGACCTCGACGCGGGCGTGGGGCAGGCCGCTGTCGGGTTCGAAGGGGCGGGGCGCGAGGCGGGTCCACAGGAGGACGGAGTTGTGCTGCGGGTCTCCGGACGCGACGCCGAGCGTGAACGGGTTCTCGCCGATGCGGTGGCCGCTGAGCTCGGCGGCGCCGGCCGTTCCGGCGGCGGGCAGGCCGACCGAGAAGGCGAGCGCGGCGGCGGCTCCGGTGACGGTGAGGAAGCGGCGGCGGTCGGTGTGCCGGGCGGCGTCGCGCAGCTCCTGCTGTGGCGATGAGTGCGTCATCTGTCCCTCCCCTGACTGGTGGTATGGGTGGAAGTCCACCGGCCGGGCGCATCCGGAGGCTGACGTGTTCGCGTCGTGCGGGCGTCGTCCGGATGAGGAGTGCGGCAGGATGGTGCCCCGGGGGGCAAACGCCGCGTTCGGGGCGGATCGATGATCGCCGAGCGGGGCCGCGAGGGCGCGTGAATCGCCGTGGCCGCCCGCGAATTCACCCCAGGGGGTTGCGTCCGGCGAGGCGTCGCGCGAGGGCGCGCAGCAGCCGTGTGTACGGTCCCCTGCGCGCGGGCCGGGCCACGGCGCCCGCGCAGGACCGTTCCGCCCGGTCCAGGCTCTCCTCGATCAGCGCGTCGTGCAGCGGGCGCCAGACGAGCGGCCGGCTCAGCCGGGCCGGGCCGGTGGCGCGCATGGCGAGGGTGTGCCGCAGCAGCGTTCCCGGCTCTCCCGGCCCGGCGGGCAGTACGGCGTACTCGTGGAAGCCGTGGAAGCCGCGCGGCCCATCGAAGGCGAACCGCACCCAGAGCGCGGGGACATGGGCGACGACCGTGTACCGCACGGGTCCGTGGCCGCCGGCCGCGCCGACGCCCAGCGGCCGGTCGAACGCCATCGCGGGCCAGCTCCGGTGCGGCCACAAGCGGTCCTGGGCGCCGGGGCGCGCCAGGGTGTCCAACAGGGCGCCGGCCCGGTCCGCCGCGACGGGCAGCAGCCGTTCATGCACGTTGTAGACAGCCATGCGTCCCGCCCCCGGCGAATAGAGAAACAGAAAATAGAGACACCTCTCCAAAATCTTTATGGAGAGTACTCTCCGATTCATGGCCAGGCCACCCCGTTTCAGCACCGATCAACTCCTGGACGCCGCCGTGCCGCTGGGCGCCGCCGCCGGCCCGGCCGGGATCACCATGTCGGCCCTCGCCCGCGCGACGGGCGCCCCCAGCGGCTCCGTCTACCATCGCTTCCCCGGCCGCGACACGCTGCTCGCCGAGGTGTGGCTGCGGACGGTGGAGCGCTTCCAGGAGGGCTGGTTCGCGGCCATGGACTCCGGGGCGGACGCCCGGCGGGCCGGTCGCGCGGCGGCCCGCCATGTCGTCGCCTGGAGCCGCGCCCACCCGCAGGAGGCGGCGCTCCTGCTGTACGGCGCCGAGGACTTCGGCCGCTCCGGCTGGTCCGGGGAGCACCGCGCCCGCGCGGACCGGGGCGACCGGCGGGTGCGGGCCGCTCTGGCCGCGCTGGCGGCCGGGCTGGGCGCGGACGGGCCGGGCGCGGACGGGCCGGCGGACCGGGAGCGGATCGCCCTCGCGCTGATCGATCTGCCGCTCTCGGTGGTCCGCCGCCCGCTGCGTGCGGGGCAGCCGCTGCCCGCGCACGCGGAACGGCTCGCCGAGGAGTGCGCGGACGCGCTGCTGGGCGGGTCGCCCCTGTCCGGCGCACCGGATGCTCCCGGCCCCGCCGGTCCTGCGGGCTGAGGGCGACAGGCCACGCGTACGCTGCGGCGGCATGAGCAACAATCTGTTGAACTCCGCGAAGGACTCCGCCCCGCGCACGGCCGTGGTCACCGGTGCCGGTTCCGGCATCGGCCGCGCGGTGGCGCTCGCCCTGGCCGGCGCGGGCTGGTCGGTGGCGCTCACGGGCCGCCGCCCGGACCCGCTCGCCGGGACGGCCGCGCTGGCCGGCCCGGACGCCCGGATGATCACCGTGCCCGCCGACGTCTCGCGCCCGCAGGACGTGGACGCGCTGTTCGCGTCGGTGCACGAGTGCTTCGGCCGTCTCGACCTGCTCTTCAACAACGCGGGGACCTTCGGTCCGGGCGGGGTGCCGGTCGAGGACCTGGCGTACGAGGACTGGCGCGGGGTCGTCGAGGTGAACCTGACCGGGGCGTTCCTGTGCGCGCAGGCGGCGTACCGGCGGATGAAGGAGCAGGACCCGCAGGGCGGCCGGATCATCAACAACGGCTCCCTCTCCGCCCATACGCCCCGCCCGCACTCGGTCGCGTACACGGCGACGAAGCACGCGATCACCGGCCTGACGAAGTCGCTCTCGCTGGACGGCCGCCCCTACCGCATCGCCTGCGGGCAGATCGACATCGGCAACGCGGCGACGGACATGACGGAACACATGCGGACGGGCACCCTCCAGGCCAACGGGGAGCCGGCCGCGGAACCGATGATGGCGGCCTCCGACGTGGCCCGGACGGTCCTGCACATGGCGGAGCTGCCCCTGGAGGCGAACATCCAGTTCGCCACGGTCATGGCCACCACGATGCCGTACGTGGGCCGGGGATGAGGGGCGCGCGGGTGCAGCGGGACGGTGGCCCCGACCGGGACCGCGGCTCCGCTCTCAGGCCGGTCCGCCGAGCGTGCAGGTGAAGACGGTGTCGCCGTCCTGCTCCGCCCGTACGAACACGCCGCCCGGCGCATGGCGGGCCTCGACCCGGCAGGGCCGGTCCAGCTCCACGTACCGCAGGAAGTCGGAGCGCACCGTGACCGGGAGGAAGCCCGGCACCGTGGCGTTGGCGGCCTGCCGGGCGGCTTCGAGGAGCAGGATGCCCGGTACGTGGTCGTTGGGGCGGCCGAACAGCGTCGGGTGCCCGGTGTCGAGCCGCAGCGGCCAGCGGCCGGGGCCCTCGGCGGGCCCGAGGACGACGTCACGCTCGGCGGTCCGGCCTGCCGTGTGCGGCGCGAGGGCCGGGATCAGGGGCACGGACACGGGGCCCCTGCTGCCCCGCAGCCGGTGGTAGGCGGCGGCCGAGGTGCAGCTGATCCGGGAGCCGCAGGTGGCGAGCACCCCGCCGTCCCGGCGTATGACGAAGTCGACCCGCATCGAGCGGAGGCTGCTGCCGCGCCGGCGTATGTCGGAGCAGGTCACCTCCACCACGACGTCCCAGGGCTCCTCGCCGAGCACCAGGTGTTCGGCGGCGGTGGCGTAGTTCAGCTCCCACATCACGAACGCGTCGCCGAGCGGCACCCCCAGCTCGGCGTGGCAGACCAGCATGGCCGCCTGCCGCATGGTCTCCGCGATCAGCAGCGGGTCCTGGTGGCTGCCGCCCACAGGGGCGAAGAAGCGGTGGGCGCGCGGCCAGTGGGCGGGCACGCAGAACCGGGTCTCGTTCAGCCGGGCCACCGCCGTGGGGAACACGTCAAGCGGGTCCCCCCGGTGGACCAGTCGCCGGAAGTGTTCCTCGGCCACGCGCGAGGAGAACTGGATCATGAGGCGCCCCCGGGGAACTCCGATGCGAATGGCCGGTTCGGGGTCACCCCGGACCGGCCGTGATCAGGCCAGTTTGCCCCGGCCGCGCCCGCAGTTTCCAGCCACCCCCTGGAGTAGCTCTCAAGCGGCCTCGGAGCGGACGTCTAGTGTGGGTTGAGTGACTGACCGTCATCAATGTGACAGGAGTGATCCATGTCTGTACAGCGTGTGGTCCCGAACATCCCGGTCGGCACGGGTGACGAGGACGGAGCGAACGAGTCCGTGCTGCGGGACAACGCCGCGTTCTACGGTCTGCTCGGTTTCGAGGAGGTCATGAACCTTGGCTGGATCATGACCCTCGCCTCGCCGACGCGGCCGGCGGCCCAGATCAGCTTCATGACACGGGACGCGACCGGCCCGGTCAACCCGGACATGAGCGTCGAGGTGGCGGACGTGGACGCGGTGCACGCCGCGCTGGTCCGCGCGGGCGCGGAGATCGTCCACGGCCCGCAGGACGAGGAGTGGGGCGTACGGCGCTTCTTCGTGCGCGACCCCAACGGCAAGGTGGTCAACGTACTGTCACACCGCTGACACGGCGGCAGCCCGGCGTTTCGGCCATTCCCGCTCCGGGTGGCCGAAATACAGGGGTGCGAGGGGTGGGGGCGGTCGTTGAACACGGTGATCCTGCCGCGACGACCCCAGGAGGGCCTTGTTGACCTCGTACAACACGCATGGAGGCGGCACGAGCGGGCGGGTGCTGCTGCCGCCCGACGAGTACGCCCGCTCGGTGCCCAAGTCGACCGGCTTCGCCTTCGTCTTCTTCACCGACGAGGACTGCCGCCCGGTGCAGTTGCGGGCCACGTACTCGCGCACGCACCCCTGGCAGTTCCCGGGCGGGACGATGGACCACGGCGAGCGGCCCTGGGAGACGGCCCGCCGGGAGTGCCGCGAGGAGACGGGTATCGAGGTGCCGGGCCCGCCCCGGCTCCTGGCCTCGGTCTTCGGGCCGCCCGGCGCCGACTGGCCGTACAGCACGGCGGGCTGCGTCTTCGACGGCGGCCGGCTCACGGACGAGCAGATCCGTTCCATCGTCCTGGACCCGGACGAGCACGACGCGGTCCGGGTGCTGTCCCTGGACGAGTGGCGGCCCCTGATGCCCCGCCAGGACTTCGCCCGCCTGGAGGCGGTGCTGACGGCCCGTCTGACGGGCACGGCGGCGTACTTCGACGCGTGGGGGTGGGGGGACGGCTGAGCGGCGGGGTGCGGGTGCGGCGGTGAGGCGGCGGTACGACCAGGGCGAAGGCGCGCGGATCGGCGGCGAAGTCGTCCGCGATGCGCCGGTGCATGTCCGGCGGGCAGGCGGTGAACCAGCGCGAGATGTGCAGCCGGTGCTCCTCGGCGAGGTCCCTGGCCCGCTCGCCGTCGCTCGGCTCCCCCTCGTCGAAGGCGGCCAGCAGTTCCGCGCGCCAGGCCGTGGCCTCGCCCATGAGCCGGCGCCAGTCCTCCTTCGTATGGGCGGCGGCGCGGGCCATCGACTCGCGCCGGCCCGGCGAGTCGGCCCACTTGAGCTCCGCCTCGGTGGCGTAGCTCAGGTCGAAGGCGATCTCGCCGAACACCTCGAAGCGCTCCTGCGGGGTGAGCGCGACCCCGGTCCGCTGCACCTCGATCGCGCGGCGGGCCACCTCGGACAGCCGTTCCAGCCGGGCGATCTCCGCCGCCGGCCGCTCCTGCCGTGCCAGCAGCCGGTCCAGGGCATTGGCCTGCGGGTCCTTGAAGATCTCGGCGATCTCGTCGAGGGAGAAGCCCAGGTCGCGGTAGAAGAGGATCTGCTGGAGGCGGACCAGGTCGGCCTCGCCGTACAGCCGATACCCGGCCGGGGAGCGGCCGCTGGGCGAGAGCAGCCCCGCCTTGTCGTAGTGGTGCAGCGTGCGCACGGTCACTCCGGCGAAGGCCGCGACCTGACCCACGGAATAGCTCATGCGCCTGCCCTTTCGTCGTGGCCGATCTCGGGCCTGACGTAAGGGGAGGGTCAAGCCGGGCCCCGATCCGGGGACACCGGCCCGTCAGCCGCGCCCAGCAACGTGACGAAAGGTACATTTCACCCCCATGCAGGAAGGGCCCAGCTCCGTGTCCACAGTCACCGAAGAACAGCCCCACACGGCGAAACTCTCGCTGATGACGCTGTCCGCGCTGGTCGTGGGCTCCATGGTCGGCGCCGGGGTGTTCTCGCTGCCCCGGCGCTTCGCGGAGGAGACCGGCGTCGCGGGGGCGCTGATCGCCTGGACGATCGCGGGCACGGGCATGCTGATGCTGGCGTTCGCCTTCCAGTCCCTGGCGATGCGCCGGCCGGACCTGGACGCCGGGGTGTACGCGTACGCCAAGGCCGGGTTCGGCGAGTACCTCGGGTTCTTCTCGGCGTTCGGCTACTGGGCGAGCGCCTGCGTCGGCAATGTGACGTACTGGGTGCTGATCATGTCGACCATCGGCACGATCTGGCCGGCGCTCGGCGACGGCGACACCGTTCTGGCCGCGGCGCTCTCCTCGGTCGGGCTGTGGAGCTTCTTCCTGCTGATCCGGCGGGGCGTCAAGGAGGCCGCGGCGATCAACCGCGTCGTCACGGTCGCCAAGGTCGTACCGATCCTGGTCTTCGTCGTGCTGGCGCTCTTCTGCCTGGACCCGGAGGTGTTCGCGGAGAACTGGGGCGGCGCCGACTACGCGGGCTCCCTGTTCGACCAGATCCGCGGCACCATGCTGGCCACCGTCTTCGTCTTCCTCGGCGTCGAGGGCGCGAGCGTCTACTCCCGGCACGCCCGGCGCCGCAAGGACGTGGGCCGGGCCACGGTCCTGGGCTTCCTCAGCGTCTTCGCCGTCTTCGCCTCGGTCACCATCGTCTCGTACGGGATCATGCCGATGAGCGAGATCGCGGAGCTGCGCCAGCCCTCCATGGCCGGGGTCCTGGAGCACGCGGTCGGCACCTGGGGCACCGTCTTCGTCAGCGTCGGGCTGATCGTGTCCGTCCTCGGCGCCTATCTGGCCTGGTCCCTGATGGCCGCCGAGGTGCTGTACGTGGCCGCGCAGGACCACGACATGCCGCGCTTCCTGCGCCGGGCCACGGCGGACGACGTGCCCGTGCCCGCCCTGGTCATGACCACCGTGCTGGTGCAACTGGTGCTCGTCGTCACGCTGCTCTCGGACGACGCCTTCAACTTCGCGCTGAACATGACCAGTTCGCTGACCCTGATCCCGTTCCTGCTCGCCGCCGCGTTCGCGCTGAAGATCTCGCTCACCGCGGACCCGCTGGCCCAGCGGCCGACGACGGGGCGCGACCTCGCCATCGGCGTCCTGGCCACCCTCTACACGGCGTTCCTGCTGTACGCGGCCGGGCTCAGGTTCGTCCTGCTCTCCTTCATCGTCTACGCCCCGGCCACGATCCTGTTCGTGATGGCACGCCGCGAGCAGGGCCGGCGCCCCTTCTCCCCCCGTGAGCTGCTGATCTGCGCCGTCTCGGTCGCCGGTGCCGCCCTGGGTGTGATCGCCCTCGCGGTCGGCTGGATCAGCCTCTGAGCCGGACCCGCCTCCCCCAACCCGTCTGCGAAGGACCGCACATGACCGCTGCCAGCGCTTCCCGCATCCCGCTCGGTGTCCACTCCGAGGTCGGCCGGCTCCGCAAGGTCCTGGTGTGCGCGCCGGGCCTCGCGCACCGCAGGCTCACCCCGACCAACGCCGCCGATCTGCTCTTCGACGACGTGATGTGGGTGGAGAACGCCCAGCGGGACCACGCCGGTTTCGTGGACGCGCTCACCGCTCGGGGCGTCGAGGTCGTCGAGCTGCACGGCCTCCTTGCCGAGACGCTGGCCGTGCCGGGCGCGAAGGACTGGCTGCTCGACCGGAAGATCACGGCCGGCGAGGCGGGCCTGGGGCTGATCGACTCCACCCGCGCCTTCCTGGACACCCTCGCCCCGCGCGCGCTGGCCGAGTTCCTGATCGGCGGCCTGGCCACCACCGACCTGCCCGACGACTACCGCCCGCCGTACATCGCCCTGGCCCGCGAGTCGAACGGGGTGCGCGAGTATCTGATGCCGCCGCTTCCCAACACGCTGTACACCCGCGACACCACGTGCTGGCTGTACGGCGGGGTCACGCTCAACCCGCTCTACTGGCCCGCCCGGCACGGCGAGACCCTGCTGATGAAGGCCGTCTACCGCTTCCACCCGGACTTCGCCGACGCCACGGTGTGGTGGGGCGACCCGGAACGGGACTGGGGCCAGGCCACGTTCGAGGGCGGCGACATCATGCCCGTGGGCAACGGGGTCGTCCTGATGGGCATGAGCGAGCGCACCTCGCGCCAGGCCATCACCCAGGTCGCCGCCGCCCTGTTCGAGCGGGGCGCGGCGGAGCACGTCGTCGTGGCGGGCATGCCGAAGCTGCGGGCGGCGATGCATCTGGACACGGTGTTCACCTTCGCCGACCGGGATGTCGTGACCCTCTACCCGCGCATCGTGGACGCGATCCACGCCTTCTCGCTGCGGCCGGGCGGCGGCGCGGTGCCGGTGGACATCACCGACGAGGGCTCCCGGCCGTTCACCGAGGTGGTCGCCGGGGCGCTGGGGCTGCCGGGGCTCCGGGTGATCGAGACGGGGGGCGATGTGTACGCCTCCGAGCGGCAGCAGTGGGACAGCGGCAACAACGCGGTCGCGGTCGAACCGGGCGTGGTGTTCACGTACGACCGCAACACCCAGACCAACGCGCTGCTCCGGGAGGCGGGCATCGAGGTGATCGAGATCGTCGGCGCGGAGCTGGGCCGGGGGCGGGGCGGCGGCCACTGCATGACCTGCCCGCTGATCCGCGAGCCGGTGGCGTTCTGAGACGGGGCCCCGAAAGCGGCCGTACCCGGAACACACGGCGGCCCAGCGGGATATCGATCACCGCTGGGCCGCCGGTACGGGCGTACCGTCAGGGGCACGCCGTCATTGGGGGGCGCTCCGTGGAGCGTGGCGCGTCAGGCGCAGGCGCCGAGGTCCTCCCAGACGCCCCACTCACCGCCGGCGCCGGGCTGGTCGCCCTGCACCCACCACTTGGCGCGCCAGTTGTGGCCCTCGTAGGAGACGGTGTTGCCGCCGGTGTAGACGGCCTCGGTGCTCCACGCGGGCGCGTCGCAGGTGCCGGTGTCGCCACCGCCGGTGTTCCCGCCGTCGCCGCCACCGGTGTTGCCACCGTCGCCACCGCCGGTGTTGCCGCCGCCGATGTTCACGTCCACGCAGGCGTAGAAGGCGTTGCCGGTGTCCGCGACGTTCCACACGGCGAGCACCTTCTGCTTGCCGGTGAAGTTGCCGAAGTCGACCTGCTGGCTGACGTCGACCGGCGGCTGGGCGTTGTTGCCGGAGAACTCGGCGATCTTCGTGTCACCGATGAAGTACTGCCAGTTGGCCGTGGCGTGCCGGGCCGTGTGGTGCCAGGTGAAGGTGAAGGTCTTGCCGACCGGGGTGACCTTCCAGCCCCGGTTGTCGTCGTCCAGCTCGGCGTAGGCCGCGTTGCCGCCGCTGCAGCTCTTGAGGCCCTTGGGGCCCTCGACGCTCTGCGGCTCGTACTTGATCTGGCCGCAGTCGACGACACCGTCGGCGCACTGGGCCTGCCGGCTGGAGGGAGCCGAGACCCAGCCGTGGGCGCTCGCGGTACCGGCCTGGATGCCGAGGGCGAGGGCGGGGGCGACCAGCGCGCCGATCGAAAGGGCCATCCGTCGCTTGCTGTTCATGCCACATCACTTCCTTTGCTCTTACGGAGACCGGCCGGATGCTCGCCGGGGCGCTCGGGGGTGTGCGCCCGGCCATGGGGGGAAACGGCCGTTCCGTCGGTACGGGGGTGGGACCGCCCGGTCCGTCGCGGCCACCGCTCGGGCGGGCCGCGTCTTCGGGCAGGCGCCATCCTCGACCGGGTGCCCCCGGACGAGGTCTAGACCTGGACGATGCGGTCTAGACCTTAATCGCGTTCAGGCGCCAGTCAAGGGCTCGGAGCAAGCCCGGCGGCGGCTCCGTTTTCCGCATTCAAGTGGTTCGTTTTCGAACTACTCGTTTGCCATTTTTAAGTGATCCTTAAGCCCCTGGTCACCGGCACCGCCCGACCGATCCCCGGTGCGCACCGACCCTCCGACCGGCCCACAGACCGTCAAATTGGTCTAGTCCTAATCTTGTTGGAATCGTTGACGCGCAGGTCACGGGCCGGTTATCACTGCTCCAACCCCCCATTCCCACAGCACCACCCCGCACCCCCATGCTGGAGGCCCGCACGTGCACCCCCGCAAGACATTCACCGCCGCGCTCCTGAGCACGGCCCTCGCCGCCGGAGCGCTTGCCGCGACCGTCGGCATCGGCTCGGCGCAGGCGGCCGACGCGCCGGCTTCCGCTTCCGCCTCCGCCTCCGCCTCCGCCTCCGCCGGCAACGTGCGCATCGCGTACTACGACCAGTGGAGCGTGTACGGCAACGCGTTCTACCCGAAGCACCTCGACACCCGGGGCATCGCCGGGCAGCTGGACATCATCAACTACTCGTTCGGCAACATCCACCCGACGAACCTGACGTGCTTCGAGGCCAACAAGGCCGCGGGCGACGACAACAACCCCAACGCGGGTGACGGTGCCGGCGACTCGTACGCCGACTACCAGAAGTCGTTCAGCGCCGCCGACAGCGTGGACGGCGTCGCCGACAAGTGGGACCAGCCGATCGTGGGCGTCTTCAACCAGTTCAAGGAACTGAAGGCGAAGTACCCCCACCTGAAGATCAACATCTCGCTGGGCGGCTGGACGTACTCCAAGTACTTCAGCGACGCGGCCAAGACGGACGCGAGCCGCAAGAAGCTGGTCTCCTCCTGCATCGACCAGTACATCAAGGGCAACCTGCCCGTCGAGGGCGGCTACGGCGGCCCCGGCACCGCGGCCGGCATCTTCGACGGCATCGACATCGACTGGGAGTACCCGGCCTCCGCGGGCGGGCACCTGGGCAACCACTACGCCCCCGAGGACAAGCAGAACTTCACGCTGCTGCTGGCCGAGTTCCGTAAGCAGCTCGACGAGTACGGCGCCGCCAACGGTGGCAAGAAGTACCTGCTGACCGCGGCGTTCGGCGCGGGCCAGGACAAGATCGCGAACATCGAGACCGACAAGATCGGTCAGTACCTCGACTACGCGAACATCATGACGTACGACATGCACGGCGCGTGGGACAGCGCCGGCCCGACGTACCACCAGTCGCCGCTCTACTCGGGCAGCAACGACCCGTCCAACCCGGTCGCGCCCGGCACCGAGAAGTACTCGATCGACAACGCGGTCGACTCCTGGATCGACGGCAAGCCGGCCTACGGCATCGCCGGCGGCTTCCCGGCGAAGAAGCTGACCCTGGGCTACGAGCTGTACTACCGCGGCTGGAAGGGCGTCCCCGAGGGCGGCACCCACGGCCTCGCGCAGTCCGCGACCGGTGGCTCCGGCGCACGTCCGCTGAGCCAGCAGGCCGGTATCGCGCACTACAAGGAGCTCGGCGGCATCGTCGACAACCCGGCGACGACCTACTGGGACGACGAGGCGAAGGCCTCCTACTTCTACAAGGACGGCGAGTTCTTCACCGGCCTGGACAAGAAGTCCATCCAGGCGCGGGCCGACTACGCCAAGCAGCGCGGCCTGGGCGGCGCGATGATGTACTCCCTGCTCGGCCTGGACGAGAACATCACCCTGCTGAAGCAGATCAACGCGGCGATCGGCGGCTCCACCACGGAGCCCACCACCCCGCCGACCACCGAGCCGAGCACCCCGCCCACCACGGAGCCCAGCACTCCGCCCACCACCGAGCCGAGCACCCCGCCCGCCACGGGCTGCGGTTCGACCCCGGCGTACGTGGCCGGCACGGTCTACAACTCGGGCAACGAGGTCTCCTACAACGGCCACAAGTACAAGGCCCAGTGGTGGACCCAGAACGAGACGCCGGGCAGCACCGGCGAGTGGGGCGTCTGGAAGGACCTCGGCGCCTGCTGATCCCGCCACCGCCTGAACGCGAGCCCCCGCCGGAGCCCCGGCGGGGGCTCGCGCGCGTGGTCGGACTTCTGCGGCAGTGCCCGGATCCGCATCACGCGGTACGCGTGTCACCTGCGAAGACGTATGCCTCCCTGTGGTCTCGTCACCACTTCCCCCCCTCATGCGGTGGCCGGCCCACCACCGCCTGGAGAGAGACCTTCCCGCTGCTCCCCGCCCGCCTCCGGAGTACCGGGGCGATGAGGGGCCGCAGTACACGGCCGGCCGGAAGTGTGTGACGGCCATACCTGGTTCGCGGTGCTTCTCGAACCCCACTGTGAGGGGACGAAGCACGAACCCAGGGGGAAAGGGAGGCAGCCGATGAGCTTGCTGAGTCCGGAGCGGGCTCCGGGGCAAAGACGGTGGTCCCTGCCGGCCACGGTGGTGGAGGAGCTGAGTGCGGAACTCTTCGCCTCATTGCCGCGCAGCGACCAGCGGCGCAAGGGCGAGCTGTACCTGCGGGGCCTGCTCCTCGCGGAAGGCCGCAAGTCGATACGCAACATCGCCGCATGCGTGGGAGACCGGGCCGCCGAGCAGAGCCTGCACCACTTCATCGCCTCGTCCACCTGGGACTGGGCACTGGTCCGCGCGGCGCTCGCACGCTATCTGGAACGAACGCTCCAGCCGAGGGCGTGGGCGGTGCGCCCCGTCGTCATCTCGAAGGCGGGCACCGAGTCGGTGGGCGTCACCCACCGGTTCGTCCCCGATCTCGGGCAGATGGTCAACAGCCAGAAGGCGTACGGGCTCTGGGCGGTGGGCGAGGGCCACGCCTCTCCGGTCAACTGGCGGCTCGACCTCTCCGACAAGTGGCGTGACAGCCTCCTGGGCGCCTCGCCGCACACCATCGGTTCGGCGCTGACCACCATGCCGCTGGAGAATGTCGCATCGGCCGCGCACGAAGTGCGGGGCTGGTCCGGAGGGCCGGTCCGGCCCGTGGTGATCGACCTGCCCGACCTGCGGCCGGCCGAGGTGGCGCACCGCTTCGCCCGGACCGGGACACCGTTCGTGCTGGCGGCCCGCGGCACCACACCCGTACGGTGCACGGACCCGGCTCTGCCGAGCGGTGCGGACAACGGCATCGGGGCGCACCGGCTGCTGTTACAGGCCCGGACCCTGCGCCGCCCGGTGGCCTGGACCGAGCCGGCCGAGCTGCGCACTCGTACCAGTCTGGTGGTGGTGGTACGGATTCGGCTGCCCAGTAGCACGCGGCCGCTCGTGCTGCTCGGAGAGTGGACCGATCCACGAGGCTGGCCCGAGCGCTGCTGGATCAGCGATCTGACGCAGGTGTCCCCGGGCGCGCTGCTGCGTATCGCGAAGCTGTCGCGGTACGCCGAGCGGGACTTCAGCGGGATCTCCCTGCCGGTGGGGCTCGCGGACTTCGGCGGCAGGTCGTTCGAGGGCTGGCACCGGCATGTCACGCTGGCCTCCGCCGCGCACGCCGTACGTATGCTCACGCTCGCCGAGACGAGTGCGGTGTCCCCCTCGTCTGCTTGGTCGGAGTACGGCGCCCTCGGCTGAGCACCTTCCGCGTCTGGTGCAGCTGAAGGGCCAGCTGCACCTGGAGCACCCGTGCGGGCTTCTGCCATTCCTCGCCGAGCAGTTCGGTGATCCGCTCCAGGCGGCGGGAGACCGTGTTGGGGTGGACGTGGAGTAGCTCGGCGGCCCGCGACGGGCTGCACGAGGAGTCGAAGTAGGCATGCAGGGTGGGCACCAGCTCGGTGCACTGCTGCTCGTCGTAGTCGAGGACCAGGCCGATCGTGTCCTGGATGAATCCGCTGACATCCGGCTGGTCGGCGAGGAGGAGACCGAGAAAACCCAGCCGGCGGGGCGAGGCACTGCTCCCGGGACCGGCCAGGGCCCGCATCGCGTCCAGGCAGCGCCGAGCCTCCTGGTGGACCCGGGCGACCGAGCCGGGGTCGGCGGTCGGGCCGGCCGAGCCGGTCGTCACCGGAACGCCGAGGACCTCGCCGAGTTCCCCGGAGACCTTCCGGGCACGTTGCTCGGGGTCGGTGCCGGGCAGCAGCAGCACAATGACGTCGCCGTCCACTGCTCGCAGCCCGTTGTACCGGTGCGCGTAGGACGACGCCCAGGTGACGGCGCGTCCCCTGACGCCTTGTTCGGGCCTGGCGGCCACCAGGACGTGCGGCTCGTCCAGGAGGACGGAGAAGCGCCGTCCCTGCTCGACGAGCTGCCGTGAGGGCTCTTCGGTGCCGTTCAGCAGGCCGGCGAAGAACTCGTCCCGCAGGTGGCCCTCGGTCAGGGCGGTACGATCCTCCAGCACCAGAACAACGGCCGTGACCTGGGCGGTCACTTCGAGCAGTTGCGACTGGAACGGTGTGACGGGTTCGTCTCCGATCAGGACGATCCCGCCGAGCATCTCCTCCCCGGCGCTCACCGAGGCGACCCAGGTGTGCGCGTCGAGCGACAGCGCCGTGCCTTCGGTGTGCGCGTCCAGGAGGCGGGCCTGCGACCCGGCCGGTTCGACCCGCGAGGACGTGCCGTGGGTGTGACGGGCGAGGGTGCGGCCTTCCCGGTCCTGCACGACGAGTGTGGCGCCGATCGCCTCGGCGGCGGCCGCGGCCAGCACGGGCAGCCCCGCCCCGCCGAGTACCAGGTCGAGCAGGGTCCGGTGGGTACGGCTGAGAGAGCTGCTGGCGGAGGACGACAGCATGGCGCGCGACGTGCCCCGCTCCAGCTCGGAAACCTCGTGGCGCGTCTGTTCGAGCAGACGGGTCTTTTCGATGGCAACCGCGGCAAGGTCTCCGAGCGAGCTCATCAGCGACACCTCGTCCGGCGTGAAGTGCCGGACGTTGCGGTCGGCGACGTAAAGGACGCCGAGTGCGGCATTCTCGTGGTGCAGCGGGACCGCCATGATGGCGTGCAGGCCCTCGGCCCGTACCACTTCGTCGATGACCTTGTTGTGGGCGAACCGGTCGTCCCGCAGGTAGTTGGAGGTCCAGAACGGGGCCGTACTCACCGCCGCCTGCCGTCCGACGCCGCCGTCGAGCGGCACGGCGAAGCCGACAGTCAGCGCCGAGGCGTGACCGTCCGCGGCACCCACCCGGGAGCAGCCCTCCACGAGGTCGGTGAAGGTCACCCAGGACATGTCGAGTCCGAGCAGCAGCCGGGCCCGCCGGGTGATGACTTTGAGCAGGGCGTCCAGTTCGTACGGCTCGGTCAGGTCGCGCGCGGTGTCCACGAGTGCGGCAAGACCTGCCTCGCGTTGCTGCCGGCGGGAGAACAGCGACCGGATGTTCAGGCTGAGGCCGGTGGCCCGGACCAGACGGGACAGCTCTTCGGGCGATGCTCCGTCCTGGCGCGCCTGACGAACCAAGTCCTCGAACGCGGTGGCGGGAGCTTCTCTCTCCAACAGTTCAAGGATGTCAAAAACTAAATCTGCCACGGTAGTTCGCTGCCCCCTAGTGACCGGACCCCAACGCGCCCGGTGCGCCCAGCGCCCCGATGGCCCCTCGGTGCGCCCCCAGGTGAACGTAAGCGGCGGTACGAGAAATGGTCAAGGCCGCCTAGGACGCGAGGACCGCACGACCGATGTGCGGAGTGTGACCGGGCCACCACCCTCCATGATGACGATGTTACCGGGACACCTTCTGAAGCACCGAGTCCAGCGGCAAACATGATCGGCGGTCGGGTGGGTGCCACAGCCACCACGCAGAGCACGTCCGCTGACGAGGGAGACATCGTGTCGCAGCTTCAGAATGCCGAGACGCCACTGCTCGAACTGTCCGGGGCGCAAGGGCACCGCACCGCCTGCCGGCTCCGGAGCTGGGAGCGGTCACTGCGTCGCAGCCGGCTCTCGCTCACCCGGCGGGACCGCCCCCGGACCTTCGTCCTGGGCGGTCTCGAATGGGACCTGTTCGACGAGGTCTTCGCTCCCGTCTACTCACCGTCCACTCAGGTGGCGCTGGACCTGCTCGGTCTCGACCCTCGGCAGACGTCAGCGCGGCGCTCCGGGTCCTTCCTGGAGATCGGCTGCGGTACAGGTGCCGTCGCCGTGCTGGCGGCGCTGGCCGGCTGCGAACGCGTCACCGCATCGGACATCAGCCCGCAGGCGGTTGCGAATGCGGCGGCCAACGCCGAGCGGCACGGGGTGGGCGATCGAATACGGACGCTGCGCAGCGACATCTTCTCGGGCATCGACGAGGGCGAGCGGTTCGACACGGTCTTCTGGAGCTCCAACTACGTGCTCGGGCCGGACTCCTACGAATACCGCTCGGTGCACGAGCGCGCCTTTGTGGACACGGGATACCGCTCACACCGCAGATATGTGGAGCAGGCCCTGCGCCGGATCACGCCGGGCGGCACCGCGCTGCTGCACTTCAGCGACCGGGGCGACGTCTCCGCACTCCACCGGATAGCGGACGACTGCGGCCGGGAGTTGCGTGTGCTCAAGAGCGTGCCCGTGCACGAGAGCCAGTACGGGGACGACGTCGTCGAGCACATGCTGATCGAGATCCTGCCGACAACACGCTGAACGCATCCGCGACCGACCGGAACAGGGAAGGAACAAGCGTGCGCACGCTCCTGGTCGACAACTACGACTCCTTCACGTACAACCTCTTCCACCTCCTGGCAGAGGTCAACGGCCGCGAACCCGAAGTCGTCCGCAACGACGCCCCACACTGGACGGCCGGCCGGCTCACGGCATTCGACAACGTCGTGATCTCACCCGGTCCCGGGCACCCGGGTCGGGCCGCCGACTTCGGCATCTGTACCCGGATCATCGACGAATCCGACCTTCCGCTGCTGGGCATCTGCCTCGGCCACCAGGGGATCGGTCTGTCGGGCGGCGCCACCGTGAGCCGCGCGCCGAAGCCCCGGCACGGGCTGCCGTCGCCGGTGTTGCACGACGGCACGGGGCTGTTCGACTCGCTGCCCTCGCCGTTCGAGGTGGTGCGCTACCACTCGCTTGCGGTCACGGATCTTCCCGAGGAGCTCGAACCCACCGCATGGACCCCCGACGGGGTGCTCATGGGACTGCGGCACCGCACGCGGCCACAGTGGGGGCTGCAGTTCCACCCCGAGTCGGTCTGCAGTACGTACGGCGCCGGTCTGCTGCGGAACTTCGCACGGCTCACACGGGAGCACCGGCGCGCAACCGCCGGCACGGTACGGACAGCGGGCCCTGCTTCCGGCCGTACGGCGGCAGCCGTGGCCCGTACCGGACAGGACACCGCCGAACGCGCACCGGCGTCCACGGAGCGGATCCGCTCACTGCGGGTGCTCAGCCGCACCACGCCCGCCCGTTGCGAGGCCGAGACCGCCTACGACCTGCTCTTCCGAGGCAACGACCACGCGTACTGGCTGGACAGCAGCCAGTACGGCCATGGGCGGGGCCGCTTCTCGATGATGGGGGACGCCACCGGTCCGCTGGCCCGCGTGGCTGTGGCCGATGTGTGGAGCGGCACGGTCACGGTGACTCCGGCGCACGGTACGGCGGAGATCGTCGCGGGTCCGTTCCTGGAGTGGCTGGACCGTGACCTGCGCGGAATCAGCACACGACTGCCCGACACCCCCTGCGACTTCGCGCTCGGCTGGGTCGGCTTTCTCGGCTACGAGCTGAAGGCCGAGTGCGGTGGCGACTTCGTGCACCGATCGGACGAGCCCGACGCGGTCATGGTGTTCGCCGACCGTGCGCTGGTCTTCGATCACGTCGAACGCGTCGTACACCTGCTGGCCCTGGTGGAGGGCGCGGACGAGACGGCGGCGCTGACCTGGCTCGACGCGACCGGGCGGCGGCTCGAACGGGCCGCGGGCCGCGTCCTGCCCGGGCCGCGGCCGCCCGAACGGCAGGCGGCCGTCACTCTGCGACACGACCGGGATGACTACCTGGGGCTCATCGACGACTGCCTCGACCAGATCGCCCACGGCGAGACCTACGAGGTCTGTCTCACCAACCAGGCTGTGATATCCGGGAGTTACGATCCGTGGGAAACGTACCGCGTCCTGCGCAGGGTCAGCCCGGCACCGTTCGCCGCGCTGTTGCAGTTCGGCGGCGTGAACGTCCTCAGCACCTCGCCCGAGCGGTTCCTGCGGGTGGACCCGACCGGCCTGGCCGAGTCCTCCCCGATCAAGGGCACCCGGCCTCGCGGAGACACCCCCGAAGCGGACGCGGCGCTCGTCGCGGACCTTGTCTCGGACCAGAAGGACCGCGCCGAGAACCTCATGATCGTCGACCTGGTGCGCAACGACTTGGGCCGCTGCGCGGTACCGGGCTCGGTCGAGGCGAACGACATCTTCCGGGTCGAGAGTTACGCCACTGTCCACCAGCTGGTGAGCACGGTGCGCGCCCGGCTGCGTCCGGAGCTGACCGCCCTCGATTGTGTGCGGGCGGCGTTCCCCGGCGGCTCGATGACGGGAGCCCCCAAGATCCGCACGATGCGTGCCATCGACAGGCTGGAGGGAGGGCCCCGTGGGGTCTACTCGGGCGCGGTCGGCTACTTCTCGCTTTCCGGCGCCGCGGATCTGAGCATTGTGATCCGTACGGCCGTGGTGACCCCTGACCGGATCACCTACGGGGTCGGCGGCGCTGTGGTGGCGCTGTCCGATCCGGCGGCGGAGTTCGAGGAGACCGCGGTCAAGGCCGCGCCCCTGCTCGCCCTGGCCCGCACAGAGTTCCCACAGCGCACCCAGCGACGGGTCCAGGCGTAAGTCCCCGTAGGGCGTTGTCCCTAGTCGCGCTGGAGATGGCTGTGCCCCGCCGCCTCCAGCGCATCGGTGACCTCGTTCACCGGCACCCCGAGCCGGACCAGGGACTGGAGGGTCCGCCGGCCCTCTGTGTCCGAGTTCATCAAGGTGTCGCCACGCAGGCCGGGACCGTCGGCGGCCTCCTCCAGAGTCTCCAGGGAGAGCGCGTGCGCGGTGTGCCAGCCGACCAGATCACTCACGCTGCGCCGGTCACCACCCGTCCACAGCAGCCTGGGGGGGACGGCGCCTGCCGCTCTGAGCACCCGCCACCACTCCTGCGCCAGCCGACCCTCCCTCAGCCGGAACATGCGGCGCGCCATCGCGAGCCCGGCCGTGCCGCGGGCTTCGTGGTCGGCGACGATTCCGAGCTGGTCGAGGCGGGTCTCCACCGCCCTGTCGAGCATCCCCACGGGACACGTCGTCTCCACCGGGATGTGGGCGAGGTGCCGGCCCGCCACGAGTGCTCGCTCCATCCCGTCGTAGTAGGCGTCGAGGACCTCGTCGTACCGCTCGGTGGAGAAAACCGCGGCCGCGTCCACCCCGATGCCGTCGGCGAGACAGTCGGCGAAGGCCTTCAGGCCCTCGGCCGTCATCGGGATGCGCACCATCAGGTTGGACCGGTGCACGGCGGAATGCAGCATGCGCGCCCCCGCATACTGGGATTCGGCGTCCTCGGCAAGACGGCGGGCCATCGGCACCGACACCTGGCCCGCCATGCCCTCACTGTCGGTGAACAGCGGCAGCAGCGCATCGCAGACGCGCCGGACCTGGGCCTCGGTGCTGCCCGCCGGCAGCACCGCGCCGTGGAAGTGCCCGTCCAGCAGATCGTCGAGCGGTTCGTCCTCGATCTGTTCGGGGCGGGAGAAGACGATCCACGGCGAGACACCTTCGGCCGTCAGTTGTTTCAACAGCGCAGCGGCTGCTCGACTCACCATGCTCCCGACCCTAGGACGCCCGCCCTTTCCTCGGGGAAACCAGCGAGTGGAATGTCAAGTCCGGGCCGGGAGACATACCCCTGTGCCCGTCATGGACGGTCCCGGACGGAATGACATGTCCCGGTTCCGGCGGCTACCCCGCTCCGGATTCCGCGACACCATAAGGCGCGGCGCCGTCGTGCGGCAGCCTCCGTCTGCGCTGTGTCACCTCAATCCTGTTGTTCTTCCGCCGACTTGATCGAGTCGGGAACACCTGACGGACTAGTCGGATTCAAATGGTTCCTTCCTTTCTATTTTTCCACACTTCCCTCTGCACCCGAAGTGACAGCGAATTCAGTTCTATGGGGAGGCACCAGGTGTTCGGAGCCGCAGTCTGGCGAATGTTGCCGGCCGGTCAGCAACCCGACTGGCCCGACGAGAACGAGCTGAACAACGCCCGCGCGCGGCTCGTCCGCGCGCCGGGTCTCGTACGGGCCCAGGACGTATCCCGGCTCAGGTGGCAGCTGGCCCGGGCCGCACGTGGCGAACTGCACGTGATCCAGGCCGGCGACTGCGCCGAGGACCCGGCGGAGTGCTCGCCCGGGCATGTGGCACGGAAGACGGCGCTGCTCGACGTGCTCGCCGGCGTGCTGAAGGAACGCACACTCAAGCCGGTGCTGCGCGTGGGCCGGCTGGCCGGGCAGTTCGGCAAGCCGCGCTCCAGTCCGTTCGAGACCGTGGACGGCGTCCAGCTGCCGGTGTACCGGGGGCACATGGTCAACCACCCGGAACCCGACCCGGCGCTCCGGCGCCCCGACCCCCGCCGACTCGTCGCCGGGTACGAGGCGGCCGGTGCGACCATGCGGCTGCTCGGCTGGCACGGCGAGCACGGGCCGGACGAGGCGGAGGCGCCGGTGTGGACCAGCCATGAGGCCCTGCTCCTCGACTACGAGGGCGAGCTGCTCCGTACCCAGGACGACGGCTCCGTACTGCTCACCTCGACGCACTGGCCCTGGATCGGCGAGCGCACCCGGCAGCTCGACGGCGCCCATGTCGCTCTGCTCGCGTCCGCCGTCAACCCGGTCGCCGTGAAGGTGGGTCCGGGGATCGACCCCGCCGAGCTGACCGCGCTGTGCGAGCGACTCGACCCGCGGCGGGAGCCGGGCCGGCTCACGCTCATCTCCCGGATGGGCCGGGGCACCGCGGCAGAGCGGCTGCCGGGACTGGTGCGTGCGGTGCACGCGGCCGGCCACCCGGCGCTATGGCTGTGCGATCCGATGCACGGCAACACCGTGAGCGCGCCCGGTGGCGTCAAGACGCGTTATGTATCGACCATTATCGGCGAGGTGGAGGAATTCCAGCAATCCGTGGCCGGGAACGGCGGAACAGCCGCCGGACTCCATCTGGAAACGACTCCCGATCAGGTCCACGAGTGCGTGAGCAATGAGATTCACCTGGTCGAACTCGGCGAGAAATACACATCTTTCTGCGACCCGCGGCTCAATCCCGAGCAGGCACGCGAAGTCGTTTCCGCCTGGCGCGGCTGACCGAAGGAGTACTCAAACATGAAGGAAAGGATTGCCCTGGTCACCGGTGCGGCCGGCGGCATAGGCGAAGCCGTCGTGCGCGCGCTGGCGGCACAAGGCGTGCGCGTCGTCGCGGTCGACCGCGACGCCGACCGGCTGCACGCGACAGTCGGGAGGCTGTCCGCCGTCGGCAGGGTCGAGGCGTTCCCGGGCGATGTGACGTCGAGCGCCGGAGTCGAGGCGTTCGTCGACGAGGTGGAAAGGGCCGTGGGCCCGCTGGACTACCTCGTCAACGCGGCCGGGGTGCTGCGGCTCGGTACGGCGCACACCCTCACGGACGAGGAGTGGAACTCGACGTTCGCGGTCAACACCACGGGCGTGTTCCTCGTGTCCCGGGCTGTCGTCAACCGGATGGTGGCGCGCCGCCGCGGCGCGGTCGTCACGATCGCGTCCAACGCCGCGGGCACCGCACGCACCGAGATGTCGGCCTACGCCGCGTCGAAGGCCGCCGCGACGATGTTCACCAAGTGCCTGGGCCTGGAGGTCGCCAAGTACGGCATCCGCGCCAATGTGGTCGCGCCGGGCTCCACCGACACCCCGATGCTCACGTCGATGTGGCAGGACGAGGGCAGTGCCGAAGCCTCGATCCAGGGGGTACCGGACGCGTTCCGGGTGGGCATCCCGCTGGGCAGGCTGGCACGCCCCGAGGACGTGGCGGAGGCCGTGGTCTTCCTGCTCTCGGACAGGGCCGCGCACATCACCATGCACGACCTCACCGTGGACGGCGGTGCCGCCCTGGGCGTCTGAGTCCGGTGCAGTCCGACAGCCGACCGTGAACCAGAAAGAGGCCTACATGCCAGGTATCCCTGAGATCACGCCCTACCAGATGCCGCCGGCGGGCGAGCTGCCCGCCGGCGTGGACTGGTCGGTCACCCCTGACCGGGCGGTACTGCTCGTCCACGATATGCAGAAGTTCTTCCTGTCCCCGTTCCCGGCCGGGCAGCAGCCCGTCACGGATCTCGTACGCAATGCGAGCCTGCTCCGCGACCGCTGCGCGGCACTCGGCATCCCGGTCGCCTACACGGCGCAGCCGGGCGGCATGACCCCGCAGCAGCGCGGCCTGCTCGCGGACTTCTGGGGGCCGGGCATGACGCCGAGCCCCGAGCACCGGGAGGTGGTCGCGCCGGTCCGGCCCGTCACCGGCGACTGGATGCTCACCAAGTGGCGCTACAGCGCCTTCTTCAGAACCGACCTGCTGGAACGTATGCGCAAGGCGGGCCGCGACCAGCTCATCATCTGCGGCGTGTACGCGCACGTCGGTATCCTGACCACCGCCATAGAAGCGTTCACCCACGACATCTGGACGTTCCTGGTGGCCGACGCCGTCGCCGACTTCAGCCGGGCGGAGCACGAGATGGCCCTTCGGTACGCGGCCGGTCGCTGTGCTGCGGTGACCACCGCCGAGGACGTCCTGCGAGCACTGCCCGTCCACGTCCGGCCGGGTACACGGGCCGACTGCTGCGACGAGGCGGAGGTACTCGCATGAACGACGACCTGTTGACGCGGGTGCTGGCCGAATCCCCCGGGCCTTTCGCGCTGATCCAGCGTCCGGAGTCGGCCGGGGGCGATCGGGTGGACGTGCTTCTCGGTGAGTTCGCGCGGTTCGAGACCCTCGCCGAGCTGCCGCTCCCCGAACCCGGCCGGATCGCGCGGCACGACGTGCTCGTCCTCATCCCGTACCGGCAGATCACCGAACGCGGCTTCGAGGCACCGGACGACGGTACGCCGCTGCTCGCCATGACCGTCGGGGAACAGGCCTCGGTGCCCCTCGACGAGGTGCTGCGGCGTATACCCGACCATCCCGTGTCGCTCTCGGACGGCGGCGGCTTCGACCTCGACGACGCCTCTTACGCCGAGACTGCGCGCCGGATCATCCGCGACGAGATCGGCACCGGCGCCGGCGCCAACTTCGTCCTGCGGCGTTCCTTCGTCGCCGACATCAGCGACTACTCGGTGGCGTCGGCGCTGCGCTTCTTCAGCCGTCTGCTGGAGCAGGAGTCCGGCACGTACTGGAGTTTCATCGTCCACACCGGCGAGCGCACTCTGGTCGGCGCGTCCCCGGAACGGCACATCAGCGTCGCCGGCGGCCGCGCTGTGATGAACCCCATCAGCGGCACCTATCGCTTTCCCTCGGCGGGGCCGGAACTCGACGGCGTCATGGATTTCCTGGCAGACCGCAAGGAAGCCGACGAGCTGTACATGGTCGTCGACGAGGAACTCAAGATGATGGCCCGGATCTGTGACTCCGGCGGCCAGGTCGTCGGGCCCTATCTGAAGGAGATGGCCCGGCTCGCGCACACCGAGTACTTCATCGAGGGGAACACCACCCTCGACCCCCGTGCGGTGCTGCGCGAGACGCTGCTCGCACCGACGGTGACCGGCTCCCCGCTGGAGAGCGCGAGCCGGGTCATCAAACGGTACGAACCGCACGGCCGCGGCTACTACAGCGGCGTCCTCGCCCTGATCGGCCAGGACGGCCACGGGATGCGCAGTCTGGACTCCACGATCCTCATCCGCACCGCGGACATCGACGGCCGCGGCCGGATGCGGATCGGCGTCGGCGCCACCCTCGTGCGGCACTCGGACCCGCTCTCGGAGGTGGCGGAGACCCGGGCGAAGGCCGCAGGACTGCTGGCCGTCCTCGGCCCTCCGGTGCCGCGACGCTTCGGCGACCATCCCCGGGTACGGGACGCGCTCGGCCGACGCAACGAGACGATCGCATCGTTCTGGCTGGAGGAGGAGCGGGGACGCGCACGGCCGGTGCCGCGACTGGCGGGGCGCAAGGTCCTGGTGGTCGACGCCGAGGACACGTTCACCGCGATGATCGCGCACCAGTTGCGGGCCATGAGCATGGAGGTGACGGTCGTACGGTTCGACGAGCCGTACTCCTTCGCCCCGTACGACCTGGTCGTCATGGGGCCCGGTCCGGGCGATCCGCGGGACGCGGCGCACCCGAAGATCGCGCATCTGCGCGAGGCGGTGGACATGCTGCTGCTGGAGCGGCGCCCGTTCCTCGCCGTCTGCCTGAGCCATCAGATGCTGAGTCTGCGGATGGGGCTCGACCTACGGCGCCGGGCGCATCCCAATCAGGGCGTGCAACGGGAGATCGACCTGTTCGACCGACGCGAGCGGGTCGGCTTCTACAACACCTTCGCCGCGCACAGCGTCCTGGACCGCTTCGAGGTGCCGGGGATCGGGACGGTGGAGGCGTGCCGTGAGGCGGAGAGCGGGGAGGTGCACGCGCTGCGCGGACCCGGGTTCCGTTCCATGCAGTTCCATGCCGAGTCGGTGCTCACCGGGGACGGAACGCGCATCGTCAGCGAGGCCCTGGTCGGACTTCTCGAGGAGCAGACCGTATGAGGGCGACGATCGCGTGGTGGGATCTGGCCGGCACCGGACACTCCATCGCCTCGATGCGGAGGTATCTGGCCGACGAGGCCATCGACCACTTCCGCGGGGTCGAGGGGCTGCGGCTGAAGTTCTGGATCGCCGATCCGCGGACCGAGCGGTGGGGCGCGGTCCTGCTGTGGGAGTCCGCCGAGGCCGCGGCGCGCCCGCTGCCGCCGCGCGCCGCCGAGCTCATCGGACGGTCTCCGGCGCAGCACACGGTGTTCGAGGTCGAGGCGGTGCTGGAGGGGCTGCACACGATGCCAGGCCTGCCGGCCGGGCTGCTCACTCCACCGGCTCCGGCGGGTGGGGGCTGAGAGGCGCGGCCGGACCTTCCCCTCACTCTCCATGACGCCGAAGACAAGGACCTGAGGCACCATGGCCGACATCCTCGTCGCGGGCGGCGGCATCGGCGGACTCACCGCGGCGCTCGGCCTCGCGCGGTGCGAACATCGGGTCACGGTTCTCGAACGCAGGGAGATCCGCGCCGACGCGGGGGCCGGTATCCAGCTCGGAGCCAACGCTTTCCGTGTGCTCGGCGTGGGCCGTGAAGTCCGCGAACGTGCCGTCCATGTGGATGAGTTGTGCTTCATGGACGGCACGACGGGCGACCGGGTCATGTCGCTTCCGGTGGCCGGTGCGTACCGGCAGCGGTTCGGTCATCCGTACGCCGTCGCGCACCGCGCGGACCTCTGCCTCCCGCTCCTGGAGGCATGCCGCCGCCATCCGGCGGTCACGCTGCTCGGCGGGCACCACGTCGTGGCGTACGAACAGGACGGGGCACTGGCCACGGCCATGCTCGCCGACGGGCGGCGTGTCACGGGCGACGCCCTGATCTGCGCCAACGGACTGCACTCGGACCCTGTGGGCGGGCCCCGAGTGGCACGTCGTGCACTACCCCAACTCGATCTCGCGGTGCCCCGGGACGACGACGCCCGCTAGACCCGTACTTCGCGGGTGACCGTTTCAGGTCTGTGGCCAGCGGGTTTGTCCGATGTCGGTGTCGAGGAGGTCGAGGAGGTGGAGTTGGACGCCGCGGTTGATCTGGACGGTTGGCGGGTCGGTGACGTTTCCGATCCGGAGGGTGAGTTCGCCGAGGTGGTAGAGGATCATGCGGCCGGTAGGGCGGACCCGTCGGTTGTCCGGGTAGAGGCCGGCCATGGTCTCGTCGGGGCCCAGAGCGCGTCTGACCTGCCGCTCAATCAGACAGAAGACGAGCAGGGCCAGGCAGATGACCTGGATGAGCGCGGCGACGCGCCGGTTGTGCTGCACGAAGACCGGTGCGACCGCGAGGGGGCCCTTGAAGTCGTGGTAGCGCCGCTCGACGGTGCCCTGGCCCTTGTACTGAATCAGGACGTGGGCGGGTCCGGCCTTCTCGGCCGGGACGCTGGTGATCAGCGCCCACCAGCCGTCAACGGCGGCTTCGGCTTCCAGCACGTCCTGGTCGAAGTGCCAGGTGAGGCCCGGGGTGCCCTGCTCGTCGGCGGTGATCTGCCAGCGCAGGCAGGAGGTGACACGGCGCTTGGCGGTGACGACGCCGATCCGGGCGACGATCTTCTCCCGGGTCTTGTAGTGCCGTCCGCCTGCCGCACCGGCGAGCTTGTCGAGGTCTTCGGCGGCCTTGGCCAGTCGCTTGGCCCGGGCCGCCCGCTGGCCGGCCGCGACGGCGGTGGAATGCACCAGGATCCGGCGCACCGTCAGCGACGGGTCGCTTTTGCGGCGCCCGGTCAGCGTGTGAATGTCCTCCAGGACTCGGTAGGTCTCCCGTTCCGTCTCCGGTTTCCTCTCGTCCCGCTCGGGCACCCAGTCGACGGCCTGCGCCTGCTGGGGATCCAGGACCGCGTAGACCTCGTCCTTGATCTGCGCGGCCGGGACGGGCGCGATGAACTCCACACCGGCCTCAAGCAGGGCGGTGATGTTGGAGTAGGACACCAGTTTGGAGTCGGCGACCATCAGAAACTCGTGGGTGCCGGCCATCGACCGCAGGTCTTTCATCGCCCCGACGACCTGGCTGGCCTCGGCCGCGGCGCCGTCGAAGACCCGGGAGTGGACGGGGATACCGCCGTCGGCCGAGACCGCGAGCCCGGACTGGATCTGTTTCAGATCCACGCGCCGGTCCTTTGGATGCCCGTTGCAGGCGATGAGCGGGTACCGCTCGTCCTGCTCCTCGGCAGGGAAAGCGCCATGGACGGACATGCTGGTCATGTCCCAGTGCAGCCGCGAGACATCGATCCCGAACTCGGTGATCGCCCGAGCGCCGACCGTGCCCGCGATGACCTCCAGCTTCGGAGCGATCGCGTCCAGGGCGCGGGCCAGGCGGTCATCATTGAGGAGGTCCGGCGTGATACCGAAGACCTCCTCCACCGCCCAGGTCCTCGCCCAGTCCCCGACGCGCACCAGTGGTGCGGGCGAGGTCAGCCGGTTGGCCACCAGTGCCTCGATGACCTGCCCGTGCGTCAGATGGGCGCTCGCACCGCCTGGACACACTTCGTCGACGATCCCCGCGACGTCCAGCCGGCGCAGAAACTCGGCAGCGACAGGCAGAGCGCCCAGACGCTTCTCCACCACGGACGTCACCACCACTTCAAGGCGCTGACGCTCAGATCGTGGCCGCGGGGACCGGGAAGTCATCGACACATCCGGACCAACGCCATACGACCGGCCCGGGACACTCCCAGACCGGTCACACCATACGAATCAACGACCCGCGAAGTACGGGACTAGATGGTCGCCGGTGCGCCTGCCCGGCGGTCCCGGCACTCGGTTCCCTCCCCGGCCTGTCGGGAAAGGCGCGGCGGGTGCTGGAACCGGGCCGGGACTGGAGGGCCTGGACGCTGTACGACCGGGAACCGGTCGAGTGCTGGACGGACAGCCGGGTTGCGCCGCTCGGTGACGCGGCGCACCCGATGCTCCAGTACGCGGCACAGGGCGCCTGCCAGACGGTCGAGGACGCGGCGGTCCTGAGCGAACTGCTCCGGGGCCACCCGGCCGGTTTCGTCCAGCTCCTGGAGAAGTACAGCGCGCCGCGCCGGAAGCGCACGGCACGGGTGCAGTTGGTCGCACGGGAGATGGGGAGCCGCCTCTACCACGCGGCGAGCTCCGCGCGAACCGAACGCAACACGATGCTCTCCGCACTGTCGGCCGGCGCCATGTGCGACAAAGTGGCCTGGCTCCGCGAGGCCGCCCCACTCGTGCGGGCGAGGTGACACAGTGCCCGTCCGCCTTTCGGCCGAAGCCCTCGCTCCGGGGCATCGTGACTCCTGGATGACGCTCGCCGTGCCGCACCGGGAGATCCGGGCGTGAAGGGCGCCGTCCGCCCGCGCACGCTCCGAGCGGAGCCGTACCGCCCGGCCCCCCTCATCCGTCCACTCACGCAACGAGGAGTCCTCTCCGCCATGGTCAAGATCGCCGTCGTCCACTACTCGTCCACCGGCAACGTGCACAAGCTGGCCGTCGCCGCCGCCGAGGCCGCGGAGAAGGAAGGGGCCGAGGTCCGGCTGCTGCGTATCCCGGCGCTCCCCCGCGACACCGTCGTTCCCGGCACGGAGGAGGCGGTCGCCGCGCAGACAGCCGCGGCCCGGTCCGTCCCCGAGGTCACCCTGGACGACCTGCTGTGGGCCGACGGCATCCTGCTCGGCAGCCCGGTCCGGTTCGGCATGCCGGCGGCCCCGGTGTCGGCGTTCATCGACTCCACCGCACCGGTCTCGATCCCGGGCGAGCTGGCAGACAAGGTCGTCTCCGCGTTCACCTCCGGCTCGGCACCGCACGGCGGCCACGAGACGACGCTGATGGCGCTCTACAACGCCGTGTGCCACTGGGGTTCGCTCATCGTCGCCACCGGCTCCACCGGCGAGGTCCTGTACCGCCCCGAGAACGGCAACCCGTACGGCAGCAGCAGCGTCACCCGCAACCGTCCCGGCAACGTGCACGAGGACAACCTCGAAGCCGTCCGCTTCCAGACCCGTCGCGTCGTCGTGGTCGCCGAGACCCTCGCACGAGGCCGGACGACCTGCGGCTGAACATCTGTCGTACCCGCCCGCATTCCGGCCCCCGCGGGGGCAGTCGAAGACCTGAAGGGAAGACCTTGATCACCACCGGCCGATACGAACGGGGACCGGCCTCATCGGCCGTAGCGATCCTCGGCACCGGTTCCTGGCTGCCCTCCCACGTCGTGACCAACGACGAGGTGGGCGCTCCGGCAGGCGTCGACCACGACTGGATCCTGGGCAAGACCGGTATCCGGGAGAGGCGCTGGGCCAAACCCGACGAGGCCACGTCCGACCTGGCCGCCGCGGCGGGCCTCGCCGCCTTGGAGGCCGCGGGCATCCTCGGCTCGGAACTCTCCCTGGTCGTCGTGGCCACCTCCACCCCGGACCAGCCCCAGCCACCGACGGCCAGCGCGGTGGCCGACGCCGTCGGCGCGGGCTTCGGCACCACGGCCTTCGACCTCAACGCCGTCTGCAGCGGGTTCGTCTTCGCCCTGGCGGCGGCGGAGCGGATGCTGCGCGGTACCGACGGCTACGCGCTCGTCATCGGCGCGGACATCTACTCCCGCATCCTCGACCGGCACGACCGCCGCACCACGATCCTGTTCGGCGACGGCGCGGGCGCGGTCGTGCTCGGCCCGGCCGACGGCACCGGCCGGATGCACGGCGCCCGCCTCACCGGGTTCGGCGCGGACCGCGACCTGATACAGGTTCCCGCCGGCGGCAGCAGACTGCCCGCCTCGGAGCAGACCCTGCGCGAGGGGATGCACCACTTCGTCATGAACGGGCGCGCGGTCCGTGACTTCGTCGCGCAGCAGGTACCTCCGGCCATCTCGATGTTCCTGGCGGACAACGGCATGCGCCCGCAGGACGTGGACCACTTCGTCCCCCATCAGGCCAACGGCCGGATGCTGGAGAATCTCGCCCGCGGCGTCGGCATCCCCCTCGACCGCACGCACACGACGTTCGAGGAGTACGGCAACACCGGCTCCGCGTCCGTCCCCGTCACGCTCGACCGGGCGGCTCGTTCCGGAGCGGTCAAGCAGGGCGACCTCGTACTCCTCGCAGGCTTCGGCGGCGGCATGGCCATGGGCCTCGCGCTGCTCACCTGGTGATCCAGCCATGACACAGGAAGGGAACGACATGCTGAACGAGGCTCAAGTGGAGGCGTACCTCGCGCGGATCGGCGCCTCCCGGCCCGCCGTCGCGGACCTCGACGCACTGCGCGTCCTCCAGCAACGGCACTGCCTGACCGTGCCGTTCGAGAACCTCGACTACCACCTCGACCAGCCCGTCCACATGGACGAGCAGGTCCTGGAGAAGATCGTCGACCGTCGCCGGGGCGGCGGCTGCTACGAGCTCAACCCCGCCTTCGGCTACCTGCTGCGCGCCCTCGGCTACCAGGTCGATTTCCTGCCCGGCCAGGTCCACCGCCCGGACGGGCCGGGGCCGTACATGGGGCATCTGGCCCTGCGGGTCCGACTCGATGAACCCTGGCTCGTGGACGTCGGTTTCGGCCGCAACAGCCGTACGCCGCTCCGCTTCGCCACGGCCGAGCCGCAGCCGGACGTCCAGGGCGACTACCGGGTGGTAAGGGCCGAGGGCGAGGGCGCCTGGGGCCACGACGTGCTGCTGAACGGCAAGCCCCTGTACCGGATCGATGAACGCGTCATGCAGGTGGGCGACTTCGGGCCGACCCTGTGGTGGTGGCGGACCGCCCCCGAGTCACCGTTCCTCCAGGACCTGTTCTGCTCGATGCCGACCGAGGACGGAAAGGTCACGCTCAAGGGTGACCGGCTGACCGTGATCGCCGGCGGCGAGCGCACCACCGAGGAGCTCGGGGACGACGAGGCGATCCGTGCCGCCTACCGCAAGCACTTCGGCTTCGACCTCGACCGGGTGCCCCGGCCCCCGCGGCGGGCCGGCAGCGGCATCGAGACGGGCTGAGCACGGCATGACCCACACGTCGCGCGCGGCCGCGGACCTTGCCGCCACAGCACTCCACGGACCACCCACCGACCCCGCCGAGCTCCCCGCCGCATTCGAGCGGGCCTTCAACTCCGGTGAAATCGACGCGGTGGACCGGCTGTTCGCACCCGGAGCGGTCTTCGTCACCGCCCCCGGCCTGAGCGTTCGAGACGATGAACGGCGCGCCGCGAACGCCGATTTCCTCGGGCTCGGGATCCCGATCCGGCTCACCCCGCGCCACACCTACGTCTGCGACGACACCGCCCTGCTCATCGGCGACTACGTCATCTCGGGCAACGGACCGGACGGGGCCCCGGTGCACCTGGAAGGCTCGGCCACCGACGTGGCCCGCCGCGGAAGCGACGGCCGTTGGCGCTATCTCATCGACAACCCCTCCGGCACCGACCGCCCCTGATCCGTCGCGAACAACGGGACCCGGCTCCGTACGCCCGGACCCGCACGATCCCCTCTGGAAGGAAGACCTTGCCGACCACCGCCGACCAGGACCTCAGCGTCCTCGACCTGCCCTTCGACTCCGCACCCGATCCCGAGGAGTTCCTGCGCGCCGCGCTGCGCTGGCACTTCTCGCCCGAGACGGGGTCACCGTTCTGGCTGGAACGCGCCGCGCACCTGGGCTTCGACCCGCTGACCGACATCCGCACCTTCGCCGACCTCACGCGCTTCCCGAACCTCGCGGGCTCGCTGCGCGACGTCCGCGGCGAGGATCTCGTACCACGCGGCTACGGCAAGCGCCCCGATGTCGTAGGGGTCTACGAGAGCGGCGGCACCACCGGCGCCCCCAAGCGGATCGTACTGCTGCGTGACTGGCTGGACAGGCTGCTCGCCTGGAGCAGTGCGCAGCTGGACGCGCACGGCATCCCGCAGGACGTCAACTGGCTCGTCGTCGCGCCGACCGGCCCGCACATGGTCGGCGATGTCATCAAGCAGCAGACGGCCCTGCGCGGCGGGCTCGCGTTCATGGTCGACCTCGATCCGCGCTGGGTGAAACGGCTCATCGCCGACGGCAAGGGCGCGGAGGCGGGCGCGTACGCCGAGCACATAGTGGACCAGGTCGCCCATGTGCTGCGTACCCAGGACATCGGCGTGCTGATGTGCACCCCTCCGGTGCTGGAGCGCCTCTCCCAGCGGGAGGACCTCGCCGAGCTGATCGGTGGCAAGGTGCGGGCGATCAACTGGGTCGGCACCCAGATGGACGCCGACACCAGGCACCTCTACCGGACCGAGATCTTCCCCGAGGCCAAGCTGTACAGCGGTTACGGCTCCACGATGATCCTGGGCAACGCCAGCGAGCGGCCCGGCCTGAGCGACGACGAGCCGTGCGTCTACGACCCGTGGTCCCCGTACATGACGTTCTCCGTCATCGATCCCCTGACGGGCCGCCCGGTGGAGTACGGCGAGCGCGGGCAGGTCGTCATGCATCACGTCAGCAAGAGCTTCTTCATGCCGAACAACCTGGAGCGCGACACCGGCATCCGTATGCCGCCGCCGGCCGGCACCGCGCAGACCGGGGACTCCGTCGCCGACATCGCACCGGTCCTCGAGTTCGACAACGAGACCGTCATCGAAGGGGTCTACTGAGATGCCCGCTCCCATCGAACTGGACGCGCTCGGCCCGAACGGGACGTTCCGTGCCCGCAACCGCATCACCATCAGTGACGTGGCGGGTGATCCGGTCGCCGAACTCGGCCTGGTCCCCAGGCTGTTCGTCTCGCGCACGATGAAGGCGCTGCACCGGGCCCGGTCACTGCCGGTCGCCGAGCGCCTGACCGCCCTGACCCGGGCCGCCCGAATCTTCGCCGAGGACGTCATCGGCGGCCTCTCCTTCGCGGAGTACGAGCACACGGTGGCCCGGGTCTCGGGCGTCCCGCTGTCCGTGGTACGCGCGGCCACCGCCGCCATTATCGACTCCGCCGAGCAGGCCGAGCACGTGACGGACGTGCCGCGCCCGCGAGGCGCCGTCGCCGACTGGCGCGACCCGCGCACCGAACAGGGCAGCGCCGTGTGGACCCGGCGCGGGAACGTCTTCGCCGTGCACGCCGCAGGCAACCACCCCGGACCGCACTCGCTGTGGCTGGAGGCTCTCGCCCTCGGCTACCGGGTGGCTGTGCGGCCCTCGCGGCGCGAGCCGTTCACACCGCACCGGCTGATCAGCGCGCTGCGCCTGGCCGGCTTCGGCACCGACCAGGTCGTGCTGCTCCCCACCGACCACGACGCCGCCGACGAGGTGCTGCGCGGTGCCGACTTCGGTCTGGTATACGGCGGCGACGAAGTGGTCCGCAAGTACGCGGGAAGCAACATCCTGCCGCAGGGGCCGGGCCGTTCCAAGATCCTCGTCACCGCGGACACCGACTGGCGTGAGCACCTCGACACCATCGTCGACTCGATCAGCCATCAGGGCGGCGTCGCCTGTATCAATGCCACGACGGTCCTGGTCGACGGAGACCCGGCACCACTCGCCGCAGCCATCGCCGAACGGCTCCGGGACATCGTGAGCCTGCCTCCCGAGGACGAGAAGGCGCGCCTCGCGGTACAGCCGGTAGCCGGTGCCCGGGCCCTCGAGGAGTATCTGCTCGCCCAGGCCAGAGGCTGTGTCGCCCACCTCGGCGGCGACGGGATCGTCGAGGAACTGCCGACGGGCGGCGCGGTGCTGCGCCCCGCCGTGCACCAGTTGGACCGGCCCGACGCACGGCAGGCGAGCATCGAACTGCCCTTCCCCTGCGTATGGGTGGCTCCCTGGAAACCCGCGGACGGCATCGGCCCGATGCACAACACCCTGGTGCTCACCGCGTACACCGACGACGAGACGCTGATCGACTCGCTGCTCCAGGAGCCGACGATCAGCAACGTCTACCTCGGCGACCACCCCACATACTGGATCAGGCCGGGTGTCCCGCACGACGGATACCTCGGCGAGTTCCTGATGCGCACGAAGACCGTGATCCGCGGCTGACGCGCGTCCACGGGCCATTCCCCGTCAACGACCGCCGACCCCGTGCCCCGCACGGGGCCGGCGGCTTTTCCCCGTCCGCCCTCCCACCCTCATCCGAAGGCACCCACCCATGGCAGTCCGCCTCAACCACACCATCCTCACCGCCCTCGACCGCGACGCCACCGCCGCGTTCCTGTCCGACATCCTGGGCCTGCCGGCACCACGCCCCTACGGCCCGTTCCTGGTCCTTCAGCTGTCCAACGAGGTGTCTCTGGACATCCTCGCCGCCGCCGACGCACTCTCCGGCCCGGTGTCCGAGATCACTTCCCAGCACTACGCCTTCCTCGTCGACGAGGAGGAGTTCGACGCGATCTTCGGCCGGGTGCGGGACCGGGGCCTGGCCTACTGGGCCGACCCCTTCAAGCGGCACCCCGGCCGGATCGGCGGCTGGGCCGGGGGACGCAACGTCTACTTCGACGACCCCGACGGCCACAGCATCGAAATCATGACCCGCCCCCACGAAATGGACTGACGATGACCACAGTTCCGGGCACAGCCCGAGGCCCGGCCCTCACCGGCACGGTCCTGCGCCCCGGTGACGCGGGCTACGACGAGGAACGGCTCGGCTACAACCGGGCCCTCGACCACCGGCCCGCCGTCGTCGTCGGCGCACACACCGCCGAGGACGTCCGCACCGCGGTCCGGTACGCGGCCGGGGCCGGGCTCGCAGTCGCCGTACAGGCCACCGGACACGGCCTCTCGCACTCCGCCGAAGCACAGTTGATGATCAGCACCCGCCGGATGAACGCGGTCGGCATCGACCCGGAGAGCCGCACCGCGACAGTCGCGGCCGGTGCGTCCTGGCACGACGTCCTGGCCAGGACGGCACCGCACGGGCTCGCGCCCCTGAGCGGTTCGAACCCCGGCGTGGGTGCGGTCGGCTACACCGTCGGCGGCGGGCTCGGACTGCTCGGCCGGCGCTTCGGCTACGCGGCCGACCATGTGCGCCGCCTGGACGTCGTCACCGCGGACGGGCGTCTGCGGATCGCCGGCCCCGAGTGCGAACCCGACCTGTTCTGGGCCCTGCGCGGCGGCAAGGGAGGCTTCGGAGTCGTCGTCTCCATGGAGATCGGCCTGTTCCCGGTGGCCCGGCTCTACGGCGGCGGGCTCTACTTCGGCGCCGAGCACTCGGCCGCGGTCCTGCACACGTACGCCCGCTGGTGCGCCGCCGTCCCCGATGAGATGTCCTCGTCGGTCCAGCTGATCGGCTATCCCGACCTGCCGGCGGTTCCCCAGGAGTTGCGCGGCCGGCACATCACCCACATCCGCGTCGCCTTCTCCGGGGACCCGGACCAGGGCAAGGCCTGGGTGCGGCCGTTACGCGCGGCGGGCACCGCCCTGCGGGACACGGTCACCGAGATACCGTACGCGGAGGCCGGTTCGATCCATCACGAACCCCCCGGCCCAGTGTCGGTGTACGACCGGAACGCCGCCCTGCGCGAGCTGTCCCCCGACGCGGTCGACGCCCTGCTCGCCCTGGCCGGGCCGGGTGCCGGAGCTCCGTACTTCGTGGAGATCCGCCACCACGGCGGCGCCTACGCCCGGTCCCCCGAGGTGCCCAACGCGGTCGCCGGCCGGGATGCGGGGTTCCTGCTCTTCTCCACCTCGGTCCTCGGATCGGACGGACCGGGCCGGGTAAGGGCCGCTCACGACGAGTTGTACGCGACGATGCGCCCGTGGGGCACGGGTGGCGCCTTCGTGAACTTCTTCGGCATCGACGACACCTCCCCCGAACGGGTCCGCGGGGCCTACCGGGCGGAGGACCACGCACGGCTTGTCTCGCTCAAGGAACGGTACGACCCGGACGACCTGTTCCGCCTCACGTACGGAATCGGCCCGCACAGGCGCCGGAGTTCCTGAGCTTCGGGGCTGCAGGCCGGAAGGGGGACGGGCCACACGGCCCGTCCCCCCGTCTGTGTGCCGCGAATCAGGCGGTGAAGTCGGCGGCGTGGTCGGCCGCCCACTCGGCGAAGGTCCGGGCGGGCCGCCCGGTGATCCGCTCGACCGTGTCCGAGAGCTCGGTCGGCACACCGTCGGAGTGCTCCCAGTAGCCGAACACCGCGTCGGCCACCCAGTCGGGCACGATTTCCTTCAAGTCCTCGCGAGCCTGCTCGGGGGTGCGCTCCTCGAACTGCAGCGGCCTGCCGGTGACCGCAGAGATGATCTCCAGCTGACGGCGCTGCGTCACCGACTCGGGCCCGCTGATGAAGTAGCTCTTCCCCTCGTGGCCGGGGTCGGTCAGCGCCTTCACGGCGACGGCCGCGATGTCCTTCTCGTGGATGCAGTCGCTGTGCGACCCGGGGTAGGGGAAGCGGACCTTCCCCTCCGCCCTGATGCTCTGCGGCCAGCCCCACATCAGGATGTTGGTGGCGAAGTTGTGCGGGCGCAGGAAGGTGTACGCGATGCCGGAGGCGGCGATCGCCGCCTCGGCCGCCCGGTGCATGCCCGCGATGGGCTCCTGCCCCGGGAACGCCTCCGCGACTGTCTGGGACGACAGCAGCACGATCTGCTTCACCCCGGACGCGCGCGCCGCCTCCAGGAACGTGTCCATGCCCTGGGGGAAGGGGTAGAGGAAGACCTTCTCCACCCCGGCGAGGGCCGTGGAGAGCGTTTCGGGCCGGGTGGCGTCGAAGGCCACGGTGTCCACGGTCTCGGAAAGGTTCAGCTTCTGCGGGGTGCGGGCGCCGGCACGGACAGCCGCGCCCTGCCCGACCAGCTGCCTCAGAACCTCACGGCCGACCTGCCCGGTGGCGCCGGTGACCAGAATCTGTGCGGGGGGCATCTCTCACTCCTTGATTTCGGCGGGTACGAACGAGGTGCGGCCGTCGCGCCGGGACTTGGACCAGCGGCGGGTGACCGGGGCTTCCACCCAGGCGTACAGCGCCCAGGAGAGGACCACGGTGACGGCGGCTGACGCGATGAGCAGCAACGCTGTGGCGGCCGTCGAGTACATCTGCACTCCGAGCAGCTCGCGTCCGTACGCGAGGACCACGAAGTGCAGCAGATAGAAGGCGAACGAGATCTCGCCGAGCCAGATCATCGCCCGGTTGCGGAACGGCGAGGGCCGGTTCTCCACGTCCGCACGGGCGGCGGCGGCGATCAGCAGGACGACCGGGACGACGCAGGCCGCGCGCTGGCCGTACAGGTACGGCACGTACGCGGTGAGCGTGTAGCCGACCACCAGGAGCAGCCCCGACCAGGCCATGCCGATGTCACGCCACCTGCCATTGGCCACCGCGTGCGCCACGAGCATGCCGAGCGCGAAGTCGACGATGCGGACCGGCGGCAGCACGTAGGCGACCCAATACTGCACGACGGAGCTGGTCTCGCCACCGGGTATGCCGGGGGTGTTCGTCAGCAGGGCGTAGGCCAGCGCCGGCGTGGCGACGACGACCACGATGGCGCCGATGATCCAGTACTTGAGGTGGGCGGGGGCGATGCGCCGGAAGGCGTTGTTCAGGAGCGGGAACGCGGCGTAGAAGACCGCCTCCGCACCCAGCGACCAGCTCGGCGGGTCCACGCTGAAGTACGTGTTGAAGTCGGGCGACCACACCTGCACCATCAGCAGGTTCGCGAGCGCGGTGCCGGTCGAGGTGTACGCGGACGCGAAGAGCACCATCGCGAGGACCCACGCCACCACGTAGTTGGGGTAGATCTTCACGAAGCGGCGGCGCCAGAAGGCGCGCGCCGTGTCCTGCTTGCGGACCGACCACGTCAGCACGAAGCCGCTGAGGACGAAGAAGAAGGTGACCCCGAGGCCGCCGGCCTGCCCGGCGAGCAGGTAGAAGTCACCGACCACGGAGTCGTCCTGGAGCAGCCGCAGCGCCGGAATCGGCAGTGCGGCGTGATACAGGAACACGAGCAGCGCGGCGGGGAAGCGCAGCCCCGTGAGCGAGGGAAGACGGGACAGGCGCGCCGACTCCGCCCGCGGGCCGGACGAGTTCGTGCCGGCCCTTTCGGGGACGGCGACCGCCGGGTCTTCCCGGAGCCACTGACCGTGAGCCATTTAATACCATCCTTGGATATGCAGTTGTTGCAGTCGCCTGCATGAATGAACGAGATCAACAGGGCGCACCGGGGCGTCCTGTGGTCCGATTGGACTGCATCCATGGATTTCTGGGCGTGCTCTGCGGAATAATCTGTCAGCTGCACCTGCGGCCACCCTTCCGGGTCGCCGACCTGACATAGTCAACGGAATTCGTTCCCGAACGCCGGGTATCTTCCCCTACGTTATCGGGGTACCGCCTGTCACGACCCGGCGGGCGGTACCCCGCAATATCACTCATTCGTGCAAGCACGAAGCTAAGGGGAGAAACATGCCCATCGTGTCCGCAGGTGACGCCCGCGTCGACTACCAGGTCCATGGCTCCGGGGACGGCGTGCTTTTCGTCCACGGCACCGGCTTCGGCGCCGCCGGAACATGGGGGCACCTCGTCGACCAGTTCACCGACGACCGCACGGTGCTGCTGCCCGATCTCGCGGGCTGCGGCGCCACCGAGTACGACGGCGGTGAACTGACCGTCGAGCAGCTCGCGGCCCAGATCATCGGAGTCATCGAGGACGCCGGCAAGGGCCCCGTGGATCTGGTCGGCTTCTCGCTCGGCGCCGTCGTCTCGGCGGCGGTCGCCGCCACCCGCCCCGACCTCGTCAGCCGGCTGGTCCTGACGGCGGGCTGGGCCGGCCCCGGCGACGCATACCTGAACAACCACATGACCGTGTGGCGCTCGCTGAGCGGCGACGCGGACGCCTTCGGCCGCTTCGGCACCCTGACGGCCTTCAGCCCGGACTTCCTCAACGGAGTCGGCCACGAGCCGCTCGAAGGCATCATCGCGGGCAACCAGCCGACCGAGGGCGCCCTTCGCCACATCGACCTGAACCTGCGGGCCGACATCCGCGAGTTGCTGCCGAAGATCGAGGCCGAGACGCTCGTGATCGGCTGCACGCTCGACAGCACCGTCCCGGTCGCGAACGCCCGCGAACTGGCCGCCGGAATCGCCAGGAGCTCGTACAGCGAGATCAAGAGCGGTCACGTGGTCGTGTACGAGAACCCCACCGATTTCGTCAAGCTTGTGAAGGACTTCATCCGCAAGGCCTGACGCCTCGGAAGCATTCGCCCAGAGTACCGAAAATTAATTCCTCACGGGCGGGGTCGAGTATCTCTGACTCCGCCCATTTTTCGTGTCCAGAAAGGAGTCTTTATGACTTCCGTGGAACCGGCTGCGGCCGGGTCGGGTACATCCCGGCGCCGCCCGGCGCTCGTGCTCGCGCTGCTGGCACTGGCCCAGCTCATCACGTCCCTCGACTACAACATCGTCTATGTCGCCCTGCCCGAGATCGGCGACAGCCTGGACTTCTCCGCGCAGACGCTCCAGTGGGTGGTCAGCGCCTATGCCGTGGTCTACGGAGGATTCCTGCTGCTGGGCGGGCGCGCCTGTGATCTGCTGGGCCGCCGGCGCGTCTTCGTCTTCGGTCTCTCGCTGTACGCGGTGGGCTCGTTGCTCGGCGGTCTCGCCACCTCGCCCGGATTCCTGGTGGCGTCCCGTGCGGTGCAGGGGCTGGGCGGCGCGTTCCTCTTCCCCGCCACCTTGTCCCTGGTCATCACCTCGTTCACCGAGGGCCGCGAACGCAACCGCGCGCTCGCGGTGTGGGCCGGCGCCGGCGCGAGCGGCATGGTCGTCGGCTCACTGCTCGGTGGTGTGCTGACCCAGGCGTTCGGCTGGGAGTCGGTGTTCTACGTGAACGTGCCGCTCGCCCTGGCGGCGATCGCCCTGGCCTTCCCGCTGCTGCCGGCCGACGGCGCGCGCGCCTCGGGCCGCTCGTTCGACCTTCCGGGCGCCCTGACCGGCACCGCGGGCGCGACTCTGACCGTATTCGCCCTGGTCCAGGGCCCGGAGTCTGGCTGGACCTCCGTACCGGTACTGGCCTCGGTCACTACCGGCATCATGCTGGTCGCGGTGTTCCTGTTCATCGAGTCGCGCAGCGCCGAACCCCTCATGCCGCTGCGCCTGTTCCGTAACCGCAACCTGTCCGCCGGTGTGGCGACGACCTTCATGTTCATGGCGACCTTCGGCTCGCTGCTCTACTTCCAGACCGTCTACTTCCAGAACGTGCTCGGCTACAGCGCGCTGACGACCGGCCTGGCGTTCCTGGTCCCGATGGTCACCGGTCTGGTGGGCTCTACACTCGGCGGCCGCCTCGCCACCCGGTTCGGCACCCGTAACACAATCCTCGGCAGCCTGGTCGTGGGTGCGCTGGGCACCTTGCTGCTCGCCCTCCAGATGACCCCGTCCGGATCGTACGCGGCCCTGGTGCCGGGGCTCGTCGTGCTCAGCCTCGGCCAGGGCGCCCTCTACACCAGCATGTTCGCCGCGTCGTCGTCCGGCGTGGACCCCATGGAGCAGGGCATCGCGGCGGGCCTCGTATCGACCGGTCAGCAAGTGGGCGGCGCGGTGGGCCTGGCGCTCCTCGTCGCCGTCGCCAACTCCGTCACCGGTACGGGCGCGATCGGCGAGGCGTCGCGGGCGGCCACCGCCGACGGTCTGCACACCGCCGTCCTGATTGCGGCGGCCTGCATCGCCGCGTCCGTGGCGATCGCGCTGCGCTTCCGCCGCGACGGCCGGCGCGAGTCCGGACAGGGCGGGCCGGGCACGGAGCCAGCCGCCGACGAGCCGTTGGTCACGGAGAGTTCCGCCTCCTAGAACTGTCTTGGGGCTCCCGCGCCTGCGGGCCCCAGCACCCGGTCGACACGGGCCCACCCTTTGCGGGTGGGCCCGTGCTCGATCAGGCTCCCGGCCGCCACGCTGTCGTCCGTGTGGAGGTCCGCGCGCCGTGCATCCATGCCACGTAGTCGTGGAGTTCGGCCGGAGCGAGCGCGGCGAGCCGTTCGTTCCGGGCCGTGGCAGTGGCTCCGGCGGCGTGCCAGAGCTTGATGCTCTCCCGGGCGAGGCGCTGGATGCGCGCGGTGCGCTCGCCACGCTCGGCGTTGTACTTCTCGAAGCGCTGCGGCAGTTCGTCCGCGCCGCAGTCGAGCAGGTCCCCCAGGGCCACCGCGTCCTCCAGGCCCTGGCAGGCACCCTGGGCGACGTAGTGGAGCATCGGGTGTGCCGCGTCGCCGAGGAGCACCACCCGTTCGTCGGTCCAGCGCTCGACCGGGTCGCGGTCCACCAGCACCCAGGACCTCCAGCCCTCGCCCAGTTCGAGCAGGCGCTGCGCGTCCGGGCCCAGCGCGCCGAACTCCCGGCGCACCGCGTCCTTGGTCACGGGCACCCCGGCGAGCGCCTCGGCTGCCCCGTTGTCGCTGCTGGCCGCAAGGTTGAGATACTTGCCGCCGGCGATCGGGTAGTGCACGAAGTGGCAGTGCGGGCCGGTCCACCAGGTGACCGATCCGCCGTGGCGCAGTTCCCCGGGCACCTGCTCCATCGGGATCACCGCGCGGTAGACGGTGATCCCGGAGATCCGGGGGTCCCCGTCGCCGACCAGTTGCCGGCGGACCGCCGAGTGGATACCGTCGGCACCGACCATGGCATCCGCCGTGACGTGTTCGCCGTCGCTGAGGAGAACCGAGACCCCGGTGCCGTCCTGCTCGTAACCGACGGTGCTGCAGCCGCCGCGCAGTTCGATCGCCTCGCGGGCCCGGCACGCTTCCAGGAGCGCGGTGTGCAGCTCGGCGCGGTGCACCACGACGTACGGGTTGCCGAATCGCTCGCGGTACTCCTCGGTGAGCGGCATGCTCACCACGTGCTCGCCGGTGACCCCGTCCATGAAGCGCAGCTCCTCCATGCGGACTGCGGTCGCCCGGACGGTGGCGCCGAGACCGAGCCGGTCGAGGGCATGGAGTCCGTTGGGGGCCAGCTGAATGCCGGCACCGATCTCGGCGAACTGTGCGGCCCGCTCCAGGACGATGACGCGATGGCCCTGCGCCGCTGCGGCAAGGGCCGTGGCCAGGCCACCGATCCCACCGCCCACGACGATGATCCGCGACATCACACCTCCTCCGTGACGACCTGGCCCACAGTGCTGCCCGAGGCGAGGATGCGGGCGAGTTCAAGACGTTTGATCTTGGTGGTGGCGGTCTGCGGCAGTTCGGACTGACGCCAGTGGACGGGGGCCGCCATGGCCGGCAGTCCCGCGACGGCCCTGCCCCAGCTCTCCGGGGCGATCGGCCGGTCGTCCCTGGTGCAGACGACCGGGACGGCCCTGCCCTGCTCGCCGGGGATGATGATCACCTCGGTGAGCTCGTCGAGCCGGGAGAAGAGGGCGTCCTCGGCGGCAAGCGTGGAACCGAAGCCCTCGATGACGTCGACCTCCCGGTCGAGCAGGTGCACACAGCCCCAGCCGGTGCGGTAGCCGACATCGCCCATGCGCCACCAGCCGTCGCTGACCTGAGCGTCGTAACGCTCCTGTTCGCCGAGGTACGTGACGATCCGGCCGTCACTGCGCACCTCGATGAACCCGGGATCGTCCCGTGACGGCTCCTTGCCGCCCCGGCGGACCACCCGGACTTCGGTCATCCCAGGGAAGGGCATGCCCACGCAGCGGCCATCGGCGTCCGGCCTGCGATGCCGTGTGAACGAGCGGACCACCGCGGGCCCGATCTCGCTCTGCCCGTAGAGCTGTCCGAAGACCGGTACTTTGCGGTCGGTGGCGGAGAGCATGCGCCGCACGGTGCGCGGGTGGATGGCGTCGAAGGTCGAGCTGAAGAGCTTGACGTTCCCCAGCGGCCGGCGCGGGTCGTCGGCCAGTTCCTCCCATTCCATGAAGGAGTTGGGATGCGCTTCGAGGATGCCGGGACGTACCTGCGAGAAGAGGTCGGCGGCGCGCCTGGGGTCCGCGTCGGCGAGCACGACGACGGGGTAGCCGCGCAGCAGGGAGAGTGCGAGCGCGGTCATCAGCCGGGAGTGCACGAAGGAGACGTGCAGGGCGATGGTCTCCTTCTTGCGCAGGAGCGGCCTCGTGACCGCCGCCTGTGGCCGGTAGCGGGCTTGCAGCGTCGCGCCGGTGTGCACGGCGAGCTTCGGAGTGCCGGTGGTGCCGGAGGTATGGGTGACCAGCGCGGGGTGGTCCGCGGGCATGGTGACCGGGGAGACCCGCTCGACGCCGGCCAGCGAGGACAGTTCGAGGGCCGCCGGATGCCTGCCGGAGCTGAGCAGTACCCGCTCGGCCCGGTCGAAGACCTCGGCCGGCAGGCTCTCCTCCAGCTTTCTCTGATCGGTGATCAGGAACGGCCGTTCGGTACGGCGTACCAGCTCGGCCACCGTGTCCCCGTCCAGCTTCGGTGAGAGCAGGACCGGCACGCCGCCGATCCGGGTGATCGCGCAGGCCAGCAGGGTGATGTCGAAACCGTCGGACTTGTGGACGACGACACGGCTGGAGGGGCGGACGCCCGCGGCCCAGAGACGTGAGGCTAAGTCGTCGATCAGGTCGGCCACTTCGGTGACTGTCGCCCGGCGGCCGAGCTCCGGGGCGATGTCCAGGTCGTGGTCGAGGATCACGACATTGGTGGGGTGCCTGCGTGCGGCCCGCTCGAAGAGCGTGCCCAGACGTATCCCCTTGTTCGCGACGCGCTGTAGAAACATGCTGTGCCTTCCTGGCTCAGGTGTGTCGGGGAGCGTGCCCGTCGTACGGTCAGCCCGCCTTCTCGAACAAGGGCTTGATGCGCCGCAGTGTCTCGGCGAGATCACCGGCCACCTTCTCGCCCCACTCGGTGAAGAAGCGCCGCTTGCGCTCCTCGTCCATCTCCGCAGTGATGCCGAGGATGCCTTCGGTGGGCGCGTCCATACGGAAGTGGTGGACGAGGACGCTGCCCTCGCCGTCGGCTTCGATGTCGAAGCCCCAGACGCTCTGCTGCTTACGGCCCGCGCTGTCCCGCATGGCCCAGAGGAAGGTGCGGCCCGGCTGGGCGTCGACCACTTCGGCGTACGTCGTCCAGGCGCCACGTACCACCGGCGCCCAGGAGACGACCTCTTCGCTGCGGACGTTCTCGCCCCGGAACACCGCGCCGACGGCACCCGGTTCGCCTTGGATCCATGAACCACCGCGGCACTCCGGGCTCCATTCGCCGCTGCGGGACAGGTCGCTCACCGTCGCGTAGACCTCGGCCGGCGCGGCCTCGATCCGGACCTCGGCCCGGGACGCGAGAAGCGGCGTGCCGTTCTGCTCACTCATGGGAATCGCTCTCTTTCATGCTGCTGCTACTGGTCGTCCGTCGCGGTCGTCGATCCCGCCGAACGAGCTGAACCATACGGTTCAGTTCAGTTGAACGCAACGGTACAGTTGAATCTCTTGAACCTGCAGCGCCGAGGGAGACGAGGACACGCATGTCCGACAGCAGGAACCCGGAGGCCGGGGCGGCCCACAGGCCGCAGACGCGCTCCGTACCGTCGGGACCGCGGGCGGCCCGCAAGCGCGAGGCGATCCTGGACGCGGCCCGCCGGGTCTTCCCGCAGGAGGGGTTCACGGTCGGTATGGATCTGATCGCGGCGGAGGCCGGCGTATCCAAGGTCACCGTCTACAACCACTTCGGCAGCAAGGAGAATCTCCTGAACGCTGTCATCGAGCAGACCCTCGACGAAGCGCTCGCCGGTACCAAGTCGTTGATCCAGGCACAGCTTCCCGAGTCCGGCGATGTGCGCACCGACCTCCTGGCGGCTTGCCGTACCTGGGTCGAGGGGCTCAGCGCACCGAACGTACTGGCTCTGCGCGACCTGATCACGGGCGAGCGCCACCGCTTCCCCGAACTCGGCCGGACCTGGCAGGAGCACGGCCCCGAGCGCCAGCACGCCGCCCTGGCCGAAGCCCTGGGCCGCCTCGACGAGCGGGGCCTGCTGCGGATCGCGGACATGGAACTGGCGGTCCTTCAGCTGTCCGGTCTCGTCCTGTCACCGCACCTGGTCTACCGCTCGTACGGGACCGAACTGCCCCCGGCCCTCGTCGAGCGCATCCTCGAGGGTGGTGTGGACGTATTCCTCGGGCACTACGGGCGGCTGTCCGGCCGGGTCCGCAGGAGTTGACGAATCATGCACAGCGGACTGCCCTCCGCCTCGCCCGCCTGTGACGATCACCTCATGCGCGCAGCTTTCATCGAAGAACTCGGCCCCGCGGACGCCATCGTGTACGGCGAGATCGCCGCACCCCGGCCCGGCCCGGTCGACGTCCTCGTCGATGTCGAGGCGGTCTCGGTCAATCCGGTGGACACCTTCGTACGGTCCGGTGCCTTCCGCACCCCCTTGCGGTTCCCCTTCGTCATCGGCCGGGACCTCGTCGGCACCGTCGTGTCCGCGGGCCCCGGAGCGATCGGCTTCGCCCCGGGCAACAAGGTGTGGTGCAACAGCCTGGGCCACGCCGGACGGCAGGGCGCCGCCGCCGAACAGGCCGTCGTGGCGGCCGACCGGCTCTACCACCTGCCCAGCGGGGTGGACCCCGCCCAGGCGGTCGCCGCCGTGCACCCCGCAGGCACCGCCTACCTCGCCCTTTTCCGGCACGGGCGGCTGCGCGCGGGCGAGACCGTGGTCGTCGCGGGCGCCGCAGGCAACGTCGGCAGCGCCCTGATCGTCATGGCGGTCGAGGCGGGAGCCCGCGTCATCGCCACCGCCCGGCCCGCCGACGCCGACTACTGCGCGTCGCTGGGGGCCGAAGCGGTACTGGACTACCGCGACCCGCGACTGCGCGAGAAGACAGCGCGGCTGTGCCCCGCCGGAGTGGATGTGTACGTGGACACCTCCGGCACCAACGACCTGGCCGGCGCCGTGGCCGTACTCGGCGAGCACGGCCGCATCGTGCTCCTGGCCGGCGCCCGGTCCCGGCCGGTGCTGCCGGCGGGCCCGCTGTACATGAAGGGCGGCTCGGTCGTCGGCTTCGTCATCTCGCATGCGTCCACCGCGGAACTCGCCGACGCCGCTCGTACGATCAATCGCCTCCTGGCTGCCGGGATGCTGCGACCACGCTTCCTGGAGAAGGCCCCCCTCGCGGACGCGGCCCGCAGCCACCGGCGGATCGAGGACGGCGAACTGCACGGTCGCCGCGTAGTCCTGCTGCCCGCGCGACAGGAGTCTTCCCCCACGCGGGGAAGATCCGAGTAGACAACCGGGAGCCCGTGAGCTCGGGCCCCGATGCGGACGAGTCCGAAAGCCTCCAGTCCCCCGGTCGTGAAGACGGGGGCATCGAAGTCTGGCCGGCTGCGCCACAGTTCGGGACGTGACACGAAGGGAACAAAGCGAATCCGGCCTCTCAATATGATCGGGCTGGTGTCGGCGGGAAGGACATCGCGACAAGGAGGGCGGTGGCAAACGTTCGGTCGGAGGCCCTTTCGCGGGCGAAGCCGTTGGAGGCGGCAGACGAGTCGGGCTGTACGCCGGGTTCTGTCGCCCGGTCGCCTCGCGGCGGCCGGGGAGACGGCCATCCATCTAGGACCGGCATTGCTGCCGGCCTCGTGCGGTCTACCCGCGAACTCGGGCGGGCAGCCCTCGAACGTTCGCGCAGGGCCGCCTCGCGGCGGCCCCTCTTGACCTTGCTCCGGGTGGGGTTTACCTAGCCGTCTGGGTCGCCCCAGGCGCTGGTGGTCTCTTACACCACCGTTTCACCCTTACCCGGGACCGGAGTCCCGGGCGGTCTGTTCTCTGTGGCACTGTCCCGCGGGTCACCCCGGGTGGCCGTTAGCCATCACCCTGCCCTGTGGAGCCCGGACGTTCCTCGGGAGGACCCGAAGATCCCCACGCGGCCGTCCGCCCGGCTCGTCTGCCGTACCGCCCATGCTACCCGGCCCGACGGACCGGTCCGCTCAGAGGAAGTCCTCCGTGCGCAGTTCGAGATCGAAGGGAGCCGGGAGCCGCACGGGCTTGCCGAACGGCACCGTGCAGTGCTGGCGGTAGTCGTCCCCCTCCGGGTCGCGGAACAGCGTCACCGAGGACTCCTCCCGGTCGACCAGCAGGTACAGGGGGATCGGGCCCCTCGCGTAACAGTGCCGCTTGGCCTCGCGGTCGGCGGCCGCCTTCGACGACGTGACCTCCACCACGAGCGCCACCCCCTCGCACGGCATCCACGACTCGGCACCCCGGTACAACCGCAGCGCCCTCGGAGCGAAAGTGCCGTCGGGGATGACGTGGTTCTTCGGACAGCCGCCGCCGCTTCTCAGCTTCAGGCCCTTGTTCCCGGAGAACTGCATCTTTGTGCAGGAGTAAGCCATCACCTGCTCAAGGATCAGTCCGATGTAGTCCTCATGATCCCCGTCCGGCGGCGGTGTCACGACGATCTCCCCCTCGATCAGCTCCGCTCGGAAGCCCTCCGGCGTATCCAGCGCCAGGAAGCCCTCAAGCAGGACGTCCGCCTGCGAAAGCGGTTCGTGCGGCATGGCAGACATGTCACGCCCCTTCCTCGGTCGCTCGTCAGAGTGGGCCATCGCGGAACCAGCCGTCCGTGAGATGGGAGTCTTTCCCCCGATCGTGGCACAGGATGGGTCCAGGAGTTCAGCGGCGGCTCGGCGTCAGCGCGGTGATGCCGGCTGTCCAGGCCGCGGTGATGGATTCGGGGGTGGGGAAGCGGTTGTTCAGTTCCATCATGACCATGCCGTGGGCGAAGGCCCAGGCCGCGCGGGCCGTGGCCTCGTCGTGGGAGAGGGCTCGGAAGAGGGGGGCGGCGGCGCGGTCTTCGAGGTGCTGGGGGTGTGCGCGGGACGTCGTGAGGCGGTAGAGGTGCGGGTGGGCCAGGGCGTGGGCGCGGTACGCGGCGGCCAGGGCCGGGAACGAGCCCGGCGCCGCCGTCTCCGCCGCTTCGAGGGCCTCGGCGGTCTCCGCCAGCATCGCGTCGGCCAGCGCGTTCACCACGGACGACTTGTCCGGGAAGTGCTTGTACAGGGAGGGGGCCGTGATGCCGAGCCGCCCGGCGAGCCGGCGCATGGTCAGCGCGTCCGGGCCCTCCTGCTCCAGGAGCACACGGGCGGCGGCCAGGATCTGGTGCTGGCGGGCGCGGTCGGTCACGCCGGTCCTTCCTTCGTACGGGCGCGGGGCGCGGGGGCCGAACTCGCGATCGTACGAGACGCCGTCAGGCCGGGTTGAACAGGGCCTTCGCCGTGCCCGGCGCCGCCTCGGCGAGCCGGACCCGCAGCCGCTCGCCCAGCGGCAGGGGCGCGTCGCCCTCGATGCGGGCGACGATCGCCGGGTCGTCGATGTGGACGGTGCCGATGGCCGGTTCGTTGTCCTTCACGTCCACCACGTACCCGTCGAAGACCGCGCCCACCCGGTCCTGGAGCAGCGCCGCCTCCACCAGGTCCACGGACTCCCGCTCCACCGTGTTGGCGCGCCGTGTGCCCTCCGCCATCTCCTTGGGCAGGGCCGGCAGCGCGGCGAGCACCCACTCGGGCGGGTCGCGGTCCTCGCAGGCCGCCAGGCACAGTTCGGCGGCGTACCGGTCGACCAGGCGGCGCAGTGGCGCCGTGCAGTGGGTGTAGAGGTCGGCGACGGCCGCGTGCACGGCGGGGACCGGCAGGTCGCCGCCTTCGAAGGCGGTGTAGCCGGCGCCGCGCAGCAGCGTCGTGCAGTCCTGGAGGAACGCCGCGTGGTCCGTGCGCCTCGGGTCGAGCGAGCGGACGACCTCGGCGTACGGGACATGGTGCGGCCAGTCGATGCGCAGGGCCTCGGCGCTGCGGCGCAGCCGGGCCACCGCGCCGTCCGGCGCGACCGGCAGCGTACGCAGGATGCCGGTGCCGCTGTCCGCCATGACGCGGGCCGCCGCCATGCCGGTGAGCAGGGAGATCTGCGCGTTCCAGCCGTCCGCCGGGAGCGGGGCGCGGTACTCCAGGCCGTAGCCGCCGTCGTGCTCGGTGATCTCCTGCTCGGGCACGTTGAGGGAGATGCCGCCCCGTGCCACCTCCCGCTCCTCGCGGAGGGTGCCGATGTCCCGGAGGAGCGCCAGCGGCTCCTCGGCGGTGCCCGCGTCGATCTGCCGCTGCGCGTCCGCGTAGTCGAGCCGGGCGCGGCTGCGTACGAGGGCCCGGCCCAGCCGGGTCGCCACCGCGCGGCCCTCCGGGTCCAGGTCGATCTCCCACAGGGCGGCGGGGCGGACCCGGCCGGGCAGCAGGCTCGCGGCGTCCTCCGACAGGACCTCCGGGTGCAGTGGAATCCGGCCGTCCGGGAAGTAGAGCGTGGTCACCCTGCGGTGGGCCTCGGCGTCCAGCGCGCCGCCGGGGCGCACGAACGCGGCCACGTCCGCGATGGCGTACCGCACCCGGTAGCCGTGGGCGCGGCGCTCCAGGTGCATCGCCTGGTCGAGGTCCATGGCGCCGGGCGGGTCGATCGTGAGGAACGGGATGTCCGTCGCGTCGCGGTGTGCGCCGAGTTCCGGCGCGCGTACCGCGTCGTGCGCCTCGGCAAGGACGTCGGCCGGGAAGTCGCCGGGCAGCGACAGTTCGGTGCGCAGCCCGCGCAGGGCCTCCCGCAGCGGGGTCCCGGCTGCGCCGGTCATACGAAGGTGACGGCGGGGCATGCCCCGAGCGTAGGCCGCCACACGGACCACGGCATTCCGGAAGCCCCGGCCCCCGTACGCTGGCCAGGGGCCTCCGTGCCGACCGCACGCCGGGCGGGGCCCTTCCCCGTGCGTCAGAAGGAGAACCGTCGTGCTCGTGTTGTTGCCGCCCTCCGAAGGCAAGGCCGCCTCGGGGCGGGGGGCTCCCCTCAAGCCCGAGTCCCTTTCGCTGGGCGGGCTGGGCGGGGCCCGGAGCGCCGTGCTGGACGCCCTGGTGGAGCTGTGCGTGGGGGACGAGGACAAGGCCCGCGAGGTACTGGGGCTCAGCGAGGGGCTGCGGGGCGAGGTCGCGAAGAACGCCGCGCTGCGGACGGCGGGGACACGGCCGGCCGGGGAGCTGTACACCGGTGTGCTGTACGACGCGCTCGGCCTGGCCACCCTCGACCCGGCCGCCCGGCGCCTCGCCGGGAAGTCGCTGCTGGTGTTCTCCGGGCTGTGGGGCGCGGTCCGGGTGGGCGACCGGATTCCGCCGTACCGCTGCTCGATGGGCGTGAAGCTGCCGGGCCTCGGCGCGCTCGGGGCGTTCTGGCGTACGCCGATGGCGGAGGTGATGCCGGAGGCGGCGGGCGACGGGCTCGTGCTGGATCTGCGTTCGTCCGCGTACGCGGCGGCGTGGAAGCCCAAGGGCGCGGTCGCGGAGCGGACGGCAAGCGTCCGGGTGCTGCACGCGCAGCTGGTGGACGGGGTGGAGAAGCGGTCAGTGGTCAGCCACTTCAACAAGGCCACCAAGGGCCGCATCGTGCGGGACCTGCTGCTCGCGGGGGCGCGGCCGGCCGGTCCGGCGGAGCTGGTGACGGTCCTGCGGGACCTGGGTTACGTCGTCGAGGCGGCGGAGCCCGCCCGGCCGGGGCGGCCGTGGCAGCTCGACGTGGTGGTCACGGAGATCCACTGAGCGGACGCCGCACCGGCGTTGCGCATGCCGCAACGGTCATTGCGTGCTGCGCCGCGCGCGGGCAGGATGGGCACATGACCTCCTCCGTGCTGGACCTCGCCCCCGTCGTGCCCGTCGTCGTCCTGGAGGACGCGGCCGACGCGGTCCCGCTGGCCAGGGCCCTGGTCGCGGGCGGGCTCCCGGCGATCGAGGTGACCCTGCGCACCGCCGCCGCCCCGGACGCGATCCGGGCGATCGCGGCGGAGGTCCCGGACGCGATCGTCGGCGCCGGCACGGTCATCTCGGCGGGCGATGTCGCGGACACGGTGGCGGCGGGGGCCCGGTTCCTGGTCAGTCCGGGCTGGACGGAATCGCTGCTGGAGGCGATGAAGGGGTCCGGGCTGCCGTTCCTGCCGGGTGTCTCGACGACCTCCGAGGTGGTCGCGCTGCTGGAGCGCGGGGTCACCGAGATGAAGTTCTTCCCGGCCGAGGCGGCGGGCGGCACCGCCTATCTCAAGGCCCTCTCCGCCCCGCTCCCCCGGGCCCGGTTCTGCCCGACCGGCGGCATCTCGCCCGCCTCCGCGCCCGCGTACCTGGCGCTGCCCAACGTCGGCTGCGTGGGCGGCAGCTGGATGGTCCCCGCGGACGCGATCGCGGCCGGCGACTGGGACCGGGTGGAGCGTCTCGCCGCCGAGGCGGCGGCACTGGGAGCCTGAGCGCTTCCGCGCCGGCCGGAATCTCGTACACCGGTCGAATCCCCGTACAGCACATGCATGCTCGCCGGTATTCGGGGCACGACCTCTGTAGGGGACGTCACCCGCACGCCGGGTCACCCGGGTTCCGACAGGTAATCCCCCGACCGGCCGGAACCGCCTCGGCCCCACCGGCCCTCCCCCCGGCCGGTGGGGCCGAGTGCCGTCCGGGCGCGGTCAGCCCGCCAGGTGGGACGTGTCGTTCAGGAGGCGCACGGAGGCGTTGCCGTCCGCGTAGTACGCCACCGTCGAGACGGACGCCGCCGACAGCTCCATCCGGAACAGCGCCTCCGGGGGCGCGCCCAGGGCCAGCCGGACCAGCGTCTTGATCGGCGTGACGTGCGTGACGACGAGGACCGTGCGCCCCGCGTAACGCGTGACGAGGCGGTCGCGGGCGTCCGCCACCCGCCGGGCGACCTCGGCGAAGCTCTCGCCGCCGCCGGAGGGGGCCGCGTCCGGGGAGGCGAGCCAGGCGTCCAGCTCGGGGCCGTACCGCTCCTTCACCTCACCGAAGGTGAGCCCTTCCCAGGCCCCGAAGTCCGTCTCGCGCAGCCCGTCCTCGATCCGCACCTCCAGGCCCAGCCGGTCCGCGACCGCGCCGGCCGTCTCGCGGCAGCGGCGCAGCGGGGAGCTGACGATGTCCTGGACGGTGCCGCGCGCGGCGAAGGCGGCCGCCGCGTGCGCGGCCTGTTCGCGGCCGGCGGCGGAGAGGACGGGATCGGTGCCGCCGCTGCCGGAGAACCGCTTCTGCGGGGTGAGGGCCGTCTCGCCGTGCCGCAGCAGGACGAGGGTGGCGGGGGCGCCCAGGTCCGGGGCGGAGCCCCAGCCCACCTGGGGGGTGACGGGGTCGGACGGGGTCGGCGCGCCGGGGAGCGGAGGCACGGCCACGGGGGTGTGCGGGGCGTCCGGGGCGGCCGTGGAGGCGGCCGGGTCCCACGGGAGGCCGCGCCGGCCCGCGTCCATCGCCTCGTTGGCCAGCCGGTCGGCGTACCGGTTGCGCTCGCGCGGAATCCACTCGTAGGTGACGGCCGCGCCCGGCAGTACGCCCGCGGCCTCGGCCGCCAGGGGTTTCAGGTCCGGGTGTTTGATCTTCCAGCGGCCGGACATCTGCTCCACGACCAGCTTGGAGTCCATCCGGACATGCACCGCGGCGTCGGACGTCCCGGTGCCGTCCGGGAGCAGGGACCGCACGGCGCGGAGGCCCGCGACCAGGCCCCGGTACTCGGCGACGTTGTTGGTCACGACGCCGAGGTACTCGGCGGCCTCGGCCAGCGTCTCGCCGGTGTCCGGGTCGATGACGACCGCGCCGTAGCCGGCGGGGCCCGGATTGCCCCGTGAGCCGCCGTCGGCCTCGACGACGAACCGGCGCGGCCGCTCCACCACTACAGGCCCGAGTCGGCGGTGCGGACGAGGATGCGGCGGCAGTTCTCGCAGCGCAGCACCGCGTCCGGGGCGGCCGCCTTCACGTCGTTGATCTCGGTGATGTTGAGCTCCAGGCGGCAGCCCTCGCAGCGGCGCTGGTAGAGGCGGGCGGCGCCCACCCCGCCCTGCTGGGCGCGGAGCTTGTCGTACAGCTTGAGCAGGTCGGCGGGGACCGAACCGGCGACGACCTCGCGCTCCTTGGTGACCGTGGCGGCCTCCGCGTCCAGCTCCTGGGTGGCGGCGTCGCGGCGGGCGGTGGCGTCGTCGACCTTGGCCTGCACGGCGGCGACCCGGTCCGTCAGCTCGGAGACCCGCTCCTGGGCGGACTCGCGGCGCTCCATGACCTCCAGGACGATGTCCTCCAGGTCGCCCTGGCGCTTGGCGAGCGAGGTGATCTCGCGCTGGAGGCTCTCCAGGTCCTTCGGCGAGGTGACCGCGCCGGAGTCCAGGCGCTGCTGGTCGCGGGCGGCGCGCTGGCGGACCTGGTCGACGTCCTGCTCCGCCTTGGTCTGCTCGCGGGCGGTGTCGCTCTCCTCGGTGGTCGCGGCGACCAGCAGGGCGCGGTGCTGGGCGAGGTCGGCCGTCAGCGACTCGATCTCGGCGTGCTCGGGCAGGGACTTGCGGCGGTGCGCGAGCTGGGAGAGGCGCTGGTCGAGCGCCTGGACGTCGAGAAGTCGGATCTGATCGGCGGGCGCGGCGTTCAGTTGGGGGCTCCAGAAGAGTGGTGGGCGGTCCAGGGGTCGGTGACCTGCTTCGAGACGTGGACCCGGAGGTCCCATCCGAGGCGGTCGGAAATCGCTTCGAGCTGTGCGGCGGCCTGTGCGCACCACGGCCACTCGGTGGCCCAGTGCGCGGCGTCGACGAGGCCGAGCGGTGAGTGCTGGGTGGCCTCGGAGGCCGGGTGGTGGCGCAGGTCGGCGGTGAGGAAGGCGTCCACACCGGCGGCGCGCACCGCGTCGAAGAGGCTGTCGCCCGATCCGCCGCTGACGGCGACGGTGCGCACGGTCGCCGCCGGGTCGCCCGCGAGGCGGATGCCCTGCGCGGTGGCGGGCAGCCGGGCCGCGGCGCGGGCGGCGAACGCGCCCAGCGTCTCGGGGTGGTCGAGCACGCAGATACGGCCGAGGCCGCGGCGCCCCGCCGGGTCGCCCGGGTCCGGGACGAGGGGGCGTTCGACGCGCAGGTCGAGGGCCGCGGCGAGGGCGTCGGAGACACCGGGGTCGGCGGTGTCGGCGTTGGTGTGGGCGACGTGCAGCGCGATGCCCTGCCGGATGAGGGTGTGCACGACCCGGCCCTTGAACGTGTCGGCCGCGACCGTCGTCGTCCCGCGCAGATAGAGCGGGTGGTGGGTGACGATCAGCTGGGCGCCCAGCCGGACCGCTTCCTCGGCGATCTCCCGCACGGGGTCCACGGCGAACAGCACACGGTGGACCTCGGCGTCCGGATCACCGCAGACGGTGCCGACCGCGTCCCATCCTTCGGCCCGCTCGGGCGGCCAGAGGGCGTCGAGCTCGGAGATGACATCAGACAGACGGGGCACGGAGCAAAGGCTACCTGCCCGGCGCACCCCCGGAAGCCCCAGGGAACGGGCCGCCCGAAGGCACCCGTCCGCGCAGCACACCCGCGCTCGTGGGCACAGCGGAATCCGACCATCACCACCCTTATGTGTGAAGTGGGGGGTCTCGTGTTGTTCGGCTGGAAGTGCGAAAACTAGCTTCGGTGGCCGGAGGTAATGAGTCGATGACTGCCTGTGCCATCAAAGAGGGGTCCGCGACGGGGGCCGGTGCGGGGGCCGACGGGCCCAAGTGGGTCCGCGTGGAGACGAAGCCGGCGGCCGGTGCCCGCGCGCGGGCCGCCTCCCCGGTGGCCGGAGTCGTCCCGGTCTCCCCCGTCTCCCCCGCGCCCGCCCTCTCGCCCGTCGCGGTCCCGGTGCCGGGCCGCGCCACCGAGTGGGCGCTCGCCCCGGCCGGGCCGGGGAAGTGGACGCTCGCGGCGCCCGGCCGGGTGGAGCGCCCCGGCACGGAGGCCGTACCCGCCGCGCCGGTCGGCCGGGCCCCCGCCTTCGAGCGCCCGGCCGAAACGGTCCTGCCGCGGTTCGTGCTCGCCGGGGACGGGGCGTACGGGGCGCGGCTCGCCGTCGCCCCCGTCGCCGGGGGCGAGGGTGCCCGGTTCGTCGAGCGGTGGACGCTGGACGGGCCCGAGCCGTACGCCGTGCCGCTGCCCACCGACCAGCCGGAGGAGGCGGAGGCGCAGGTGCTGCCGCTGGCCGACGGGCGGGTGCTGATCCGGCGCCGGGTCGCGGAGCGGCACACCTTCTCGCTGCTCTATCCGACCGGGCCCGGCACGGGCGAGGTGCTGCTCGGGTCCGTCGAGCGCGAGGCGCTGACCCTGCTGCCGCCGTCCCCGGACGGGGTGAGCGCCTACGCGCTGTCGGCCGGTGCGTACTCCACGGGCCTGTGGCGGGTGGCGGGCGGGCCGGGCGGGCCCGAGCACCTCGCGGATCTGCCGGGCCGCTGCTCCGGCGGGGTCTGGCTGGACCGGGACGGCCGGCTGCTCGCCCTGGACCGGGAACCGGCGGGCGGCGGCCCGGTGAAGACGGTCGCCGTGGACCTGGATCGGGACGCCGAAATGACGCCGCTGCTCCAGATCGCGCCGGAGAGCGACGACCGACTGCTGCTCGCCGACCCGGACAGCGGTCTGCTGCTGATCCGCTCGGACGCGCCCGGACACGCCCGGCTCGGCTGGGGGGTGCTCGGCAGCAGCCTGCCGGTGCGCTTCCCGGAGTGCCTGCGGCTGCCGGGCCGCACGGTGACGCCGTTCGCCGTGCAGCCGGGGCAGCCGCTGATGCCGGAGAGCTGCGCGGTGGCGCTGCGGATCGACGGCGCGGAGGGGGCCTGGATCGGCCTGTGGCGTCCGTCCGGCCGCCGGTTGCACCAGGTCTCGGCGCCCGCCGGCTGGCTGGGCGGCAGCGGGGTGTGGTCGCGCGACGGGGTGCTGAAGCTGCCGTACGCGGACGGGGAGACGGCCTGCGCGGTGGCGCTCCTGGAGATGCCGGAGGACACGGAACGGCTGCCCGGAGGAAGTCGTAGGCAACCTTCCGGCGCGCCGGTTCCTCTTCCCGCGTGTACCCCGGTTCCCTTGGGGCAGGCGCCCCTCGTGGGGTGCACGGGCTCTAAGAGCCTGTGTGGGAACCCCCGTCCGGATCAGGCCGGGGCGTTCGGTGCCTTCGAATCCAAGGCGGAGGAGGGAACGATGGCGGAGCCATCGCGACTGACGACAACGCGGGAGGCGGAGGTGCCGGGCGCCCCGGACCCGGGCGCGGGTTCGCACACAGGCTCTAAGCTTGGGCCCGGGCTCACGTAACCGTGCATCGCGGTCACCGACCGTGGCCTTTCCCGGATGGCGGTGGCGTGACGCTCCGGTTGACACACACGTAAGCGATCACAACGGGGTGACTTCCCACATGTCTGAAGCCCACACCGACACGACCCTGACGCACCCGCCGGTGGCGGACGCGCCGAGGGCCGACGCCGGCGGCTCCGGAAAGCACCGAGGGGGTGTGGCGACGGAGGAATCGGCGGATCGGCCGGCCGGACGCCACCGCCGCCCTGCGGAGGAAGGCGGCGCGGCGGCGGCCTGACCGCCGCGCGGTAATCGAGGAGGGGAACGCGGTGCCCCTGCCGCCCGTGACGCCCACGGCCGGCAGGGGCACCGCTCTGTTCCCGCGTCCCCGCCACCTCCCGTACGGCCGGTGACAAATGTCATCGCGGACCGGGTACGCATGGATCTGCCGCCACACGATCACGCTCCGTAACGTCGTAGGCATGAGGCGGACAAGGGACGACGGGGCCGCGGTGGTGTTCACCGGGGCGGTGAAGACGTTCGGCCGGGCCGGGCGGAGCGTACGGGCCGTGGACGGCATCGGGCTGCGGATCGGGCGCGGCGAAACCGTGGCGCTGCTCGGCCGCAACGGGGCCGGGAAGTCCTCGGCCATCTCGCTGCTGCTCGGCCTGAACGAGCCGGACGAGGGCACGGTACGGGTGCTGGGCCGCTCCCCGGAACAGGCGGTGCGGGCGGGCCTGGTGGGCGCCATGCTCCAGGAGGGCCGGCCCATCCCGAGGGTGACCGTGCGCGAACTGGTCTCCTTCGTCGCCTCTACGTATCCGCACCCCATGCCGCTCGCGGAGGCGCTGGCCCTGGCCGGGGTGACGGAGTACGCGGACCGGCGCATCGACAAGCTCTCGGGCGGCCAGACCCAGCGCGTCCGGTTCGCCGTCGCGCTGGCCGGGAACCCCGAGCTGATCGTGCTGGACGAGCCGACGGCCGCGCTCGACGTGGCGGGGCGGCGCGCGTTCTGGGAGTCGATGCGGGCCTATGCCCGGCGCGGCAACACCGTCCTGTTCTGCACGCACTACCTGGAGGAGGCCGACGAGAACGCCGACCGGATCGTCGTCATCGACCGGGGCCGGATCGTCGCGGACGGCAGCGGTGAGGAGGTCAGGGGCTCGGCCGGGCACAGCCGGGTGTCGTTCGACCTGGCGGGCGGGCCCACGGAGGGCCTGGACCGGCTGCCCGGTGTGGTGGCCGTCGAGGTGACCGGGGACCGGGCGCTGCTGCGCACCGACGACTCGGACGCGACGGTGGTGGAGCTGGCCCGGCGCGGTCTGGTGCGCGGGCTCCAGGTCTCCCCGGCCACGCTGGAGACCGCCTTCCTCGCGCTCACCGCACCCACCGGCACCGCACCCATCGGCATCGCACCCGCCGGCACCGTGCCCACGCCCGGCCTGCCCGGAGCGGCGAAGGAGACCGTCTGATGTTCCGTTATGTCCTTTTGGAAACACGCCGGACCCTGCGCGACGCCGGATTCCTGATCTTCGGCACGGGCATGCCGGTGATGATGTACCTGATCTTCACCAACATCGGCGCCGAGGGGAGCGACGGCGGCTGGCGGACCGCGTCGATGGTCGGCATGGCCGCGTACGGGGCGCTCGGCTCGGCCATGTCGACCGGTACGGGTGTCGCGTCCGACAAGTCCCTGGGCTGGCTCCGGCAGTTGAGGGTGACCCCGCTCGCGCCGTCGCACGCGGTGGTGGGCCGGGCGGTCAGCGGATCGGTGACGGTGCTGCCGGTGATCCTGACCGTGCTGCTGGCCGGGGCCCTGGTCAACGAGGTGCGGATGGCGGCCTGGCAGTGGGTGGTGCTGGTGCTGCTGCTGTGGATCGGCGCGCTGCCGTTCACGCTGCTCGGGCTGGGCAACGGCTACCGGCTGACCCCGCAGGGCACCGGAGTCGCCAACGTGGCCTGCCTGATGGGCTTCGGGGTCGTGGGCGGGCTGTGGTTCCCGCTGGAGATGCTGCCCGGCTGGCTGCGCGAGGTCGGCCGACTCACCCCGGCCAACCGGTTCGCCGACCTGGGCTGGGCGACGACGGACGGGCACGCGCCGGGCGCGACGACGCTGGGCGTGCTCGCCGGGTGGCTCCTGCTGTTCGGGGCGTACGCGGTGATCTCGTACCGTCGGTCCGCCAGGACCGTGTGACGGGAGCGAAGATGCCACGGAACGGACAGCCCTCGCGCCGGGAACGCCGGGAGCGCCGGCGGTCGCGGAGGGAGTGCCGCAGGCCGGGACCGCCGACGCCGTACACGCTGCTGCCCTGGCTGCTGATGGGGCTGGGCTCGTTCTCCAACCTGTTCCAGGGCGAGACCCCCAGCCCGTGGATCGGCGGCCTGGGTCTGCTGGCCTTCAACGCGCTGTACATCTCGGTGGTGTTCCGGGGCTTCGTCAAGGAGAAGCGCGAGAGCCCGGTGACGTATGTGCTGCTCGGGTCGCTGGCGGTGGTCACCTTCGCGCTGGCGATCGGCTACGGCGACAGCTGGCTGCTGTTCTTCCCGCTGCTGTCGCTGGCCGCCGGCACGGTCCTGCGCAACCGCTGGCTCATGGCCGCGCTGCTGGGGCTCGCGGCGGCGGCCTGTGCGATCGCGGTGTGGCGCGGGGACAGTGTGTCCCCGCCGTGGACGCTGGGGTACGGGACGTTCATCTCCGGGGCCGTGACGTCGGCGATCCTGCGGCTGGCGGAGACCGTGACGGAACTGCGCGCCACCCGGCAGGAGTTGGCGCGCGCCGCCGTGGAGCGGGAGCGGCTGCGCTTCTCGCGGGACCTGCACGATCTGCTGGGCCACACGCTGTCGGTCGTCGTGGTGAAGTCGGAGGCGGCCCGCAGGCTCGCCCCGCGCGACCTGGACGCGGCGCTCTCCCAGGTCGCCGACATCGAGTCGGTGGGCCGTCAGGCGCTCACCGAGATCCGCGAGGCCGTCACCGGCTACCGCGAGGGCAGCCTCGCCACCGAGCTGGACCGGGCCAGGTCCGCGCTGACCGCCGCCGGTGTCGAGCCGGTCGTCCGGCGCTCCGGGCCGCCGCTCGCCCCGCAGACGGAGGCGCTGCTGGGCTGGGTGGTACGGGAGGCCGTCACCAATGTCGTGCGCCACTCGACGGCGACGCGCTGTGTGTTCGCGGTCGGCGGGTCCGCCGAGCGGGTGCGGCTGACGGTGACCGACGACGGCCGGGGCCGCCCGGCCGGGCCCGCGCCCGCGCCGGGCATCGGCGGCACCGGGCTGAAGGGGCTGACCGAACGGCTGGCCGCGGCCGGCGGCTCCCTGGTGGCGGGGCCGGGCCCGGACGGCGGCTTCGTGGTCACCGCGGAACTCCCGGCGGACGCGGGCGCCGAGGAGGGCGGCGACGCGGCGGGTCCACCCGGCACCGGGGCCGGGGCGGACGGCTCGCCTACCCTGGGCCGGTGAACGAAATGCCTGATGAAGGGCGCCCCCCGGCCCCGTCCATCCGCGTCCTGCTCGCCGAGGACCAGGGGATGATGCGCGGCGCGCTCGCCCTGCTGCTCGGTCTGGAGCCGGACATCGAGGTGGTGGCGCAGGTCGGCGCGGGTGACGAGATCGTGGCGGCGGCGCTGGCGTCCCGTCCCGATGTGGCGCTGCTGGACATCGAGTTGCCGGGCCGCAGCGGCCTGGACGCGGCGGCCGACCTGCGCGAGGAGGTCCCGGACTGCCGGGTGCTGATCCTGACCACGTTCGGCCGGCCGGGCTATCTGCGCCGGGCGATGGAGGCGGGGGCCGCGGGCTTCCTGGTGAAGGACGGTCCGGTCGAGGAGCTGGCGGCGGCGATCCGCCGGGTGCTGGCCGGGGAGACGGTCGTCGATCCGGCGCTGGCCGCCGCCGCGCTCAGTTCCGGGCCCAGCCCGCTGACGGCGCGTGAGCGGGACGTGCTGGTCGCCTCGGTGGACGGGGCGACGGTCGCCGACATCGCGGCCGGACTGCATCTGTCGGAGTCGACGGTGCGCAACTATCTGTCGTCGGCGATCGGCAAGACGGGCACCCGCAACCGCATGGAGGCGGTCCGCGCGGCCCGGCAGCAGGGCTGGCTCTGACCGCCCGTACGACCCACATTCAGTCCGTCCGTACCGTGATATCTCGGGGGCTTGGTACGTCATGTCTTCTTCCGGCTCCGCGCCCCGGCGCGCTGCTCCGCTCTGGCTCATACCGGCGCTCTGGACGCTGGCCCTCGGGCTCTGGGGGCTTTCGCGGCAGGGCAGCTTATGGCGGGACGAGGCCGCGACCTGGCAGGTGGCGCTGCGGTCCACCGCCGACCTACGGGCCCTGCTGGGCCAGGTGGACGCGGTGCACGGGCTGTACTACCTGCTGATGCACGGCCTGTTCGACTGGTTCGGGCCGACGACCACGACGCTGCGGCTGCCGTCCGTGCTGGCCATGGCGGTGGCGGCGGCGTGTGTGGCGGCCGTCGGCGAGCGGCTGGCCGGGCGCTGGGCGGGGCTGGGCGGCGGCATGGTCCTCGGGCTGCTGCCGGCCGTGCAGTTCTACCTCCAGGAGGGCCGCCCGTACGCGCTGGTCGCGGCGGCAACCGGGGTCGCGACGCTGCTCCTGGTGACGTTGGTCCAGGGGAACGGCGGCTGGGGGCGCTGGGCGGCGTACGCGGGCGCGGTCCTGTTCGGCGCGCTGCTGAACTGGTTCTCGCTGCTCGTCCTGCCCGCGCATCTGGCGACGCTGGTGTGGAGCGGGGCGGGGCGGCGGGTGGCGGGGCGCTGGGCGGTGGCGTCGGCGGGCGCGGTGGCGGGTGCGCTGCCGCTGGTCCTGTTCACGGCGGGCCAGGCCGGGCAGGTGTCCTGGATACCGCCGCTGACCTGGCACATGCTGATCGGTCCCGGTGTGCTGCTGACGCTCGGCGCTCTCGCGGCCCTGGCCGACCGGCCGGGTGCGGGGCGGCTCTCGGTGGCCTCGGTGGGGCTGCCGCTGCTGGCGGTTCCGCAACTCGGCCTGGTCGCCGTCTCGCTGGGCAAGCCGCTGTTCCTGGACCGCTATGTGCTGTTCAGCATGCTGGGCCTGGCGCTGCTGGCGGGAGGTGTGTGCGCCGCGGCGGTGCGGGTGGCGGCGCCCCGGTTCCCGTCGGCGTCGCGGTGGCTCGTGCCGGCGCTGCTGGTGTGCGTGGTGGCGGCGCTGCTGCCGCAGTCGCTGGCCAAGCGGTCGCCGTCGAGCCGGGTGGACGACGTGCTGGCCATGGCGGCGGACGTGCGGCGGCTGAAGGAGCCGGGGACGGCGGTGGTGTTCCTGCCGAGCGCCCGGCGCGACGCCAGTCAGGTGTCGCCGGAGGCGTTCACCGGTCTGCGGGACATAGCGCTGGTGCGGGGCCCGCTCGCGTCCGGGACGCTGAGCGGGGTGGAGGCCGCTCCGGACCGGATACGGGAGGCGATGCTGGCGGAGCGGCGGATACTGCTGGTGACCGACGCGCCGGAGGCGGCCCGCACCGAGCACGCGCGGCGCGAGCGGGTGAAGGCCGCGGTGCTGAGGGAGTACTTCGGCATCGTCGCGGACGAGCGGGTACGGGGGCGCAGGGTAACGCTGTACGAACGGAAGTGAACGGGGCCGGCGCCGGGGTGCGGCGTACCGCCCGGCCCGTCCCGGCCCCGCCGCTCAGCCCCGTACCGTCCGTTCCCGGGCCGGGCGGTGGCGCGGGAGCCAGAGCAGCATCAGCAGCAGCCCGGCCAGCAGGACGCAGCCCGCCGTGCGGAAGGCCAGCGCGTAGCCGGCGGTCAGCGCGGCCGGGTCCGTCGCGTCGCCGGTGCGGGCCGCGGCGACCGTGGAGAGCACCGCCAGGCCCAGCGCCCCGCCCATCGTCCGCGAGGTGTTGACCAGGCCCGAGACGAGGCCGGCCTCCCCCGGCGCGGCGCCCGACGTGGCCAGCGAGGCGAGCGGGGTGGAGGCGAGCCCGGCCCCGGCCATCATCAGCACACCGGGCAGGCAGACCGCGGTGAGGAAGGAGCCGTGCGCGGTCATCGTGGACTGCCAGCCGAAGCCCGCGGCGGCGACGGCGGTGCCCAGGAGCGCGAGGTTCTTCGCGCCGACGCGGGCCATCAGCCGGGGCGCGGCCTTGGAGCCGGCGACGACGGCCAGCGAGGACGGCATCAGGGCGAGCCCGGCCGCCAGCGCGCTGTAGCCCAGGACGTTCTGCGCGTACACCGTCATGAAGTACCACATGGCGAACGTGGCGGAGCCCATGACGAGCATGGCGACGTTCGCCGAGGCCACCGCCCGTGCCCCGAGCACCCGCAGCGGCATCAGGGGGCTCGCGGTGCGGGCCTCCACGAGGGTGAACAGGGCGAGCAGCACGGGCCCGCCGACCAGCGGGACCAGGGTCGCGGCGGCCGTCCACCCCACCGCCTCGGTCTGCACGATGCCGTACGCCGTTGCGGCGAGGCCCGCCGTGACGAGGACGGCGCCCAGCAGGTCGACGCGGCTGCGGCCCGCCGCGCGGCCCTCGGCGAGCCACAGCGCGGCACCGATCAGCACCAGCACCCCGATGGGCACGTTGATCAGCAGCACCCAGCGCCAGGACAGCGCGTCGGTGAGCACCCCGCCGACCAGTCCGCCGGCCGCGCCGCCGCCCGCGCCGACCGCCATCCAGGTGCCGATGGCCCGGGCGCGGGCGGGGCCCTCGGGGACGGCGGCGGTGAGCAGGGTGAGGGTGGCCGGGGCGAGGACGGCGGCGCCGAGGCCCTGCGCGGCGCGGGCGGCCAGCAGCTGCCAGCCCTCCTGGGCGAGCCCGCCGGCCAGCGAGGCGGCGGTGAACAGGCCGAGGCCGACGAGGAACATCAGCTTGCGGCCGTAGAGGTCGGCGGCCCGCCCGCCCAGCAGCATGAACCCGGCGAAGGCGATGGAGTACGCGTTGAGGACCCATTGCAGGCCGGTGGTGCTCAGCCCGAGGTCGGCGCGCATGGACGGGAGGGCGACGTTGACGACGGACACGTCGAGCACCACGAGGAACTGCCCGACGCATGCGGCGAGGACCACCGCCCAGGTGCGGGTCCCGGAGCGTTCGGTGGGCGGTGCGGGGGTGGTGACGTCAACCATGGGTGTCATACTCGCAGCCGCCGTGCACCCCGTACATCGGTTTCGGGTCCGGTCCCGCTCGGTCCGGCGGCGTAGGACCCGCACGCACACGCGGGTGCGGTGTGTGCGCCCGCGTGTGCGTGCGGCCGGTTCGCACCCCGTGCACCGGAATACGCCGTAGCCGAACAAGGTTCACCCTGCACAGACTTGGCGGTCGGCGCCGCCCGGCCCGGCCGCGCCACCGCCCGCACCACCCCTCACCGCCGCCCGGAGGCCGCCCGCATGTTACCGACGCCGCACGGCCGGGGGATCGTCCCCGTGCTCGCCTTCGCGGGGATCACCGTCGCCGTGATGCAGACCCTGCTCGTCCCCGTCTTCAAGGACCTGCCCGCCCTGCTGGACACCTCCCCGTCCGACGCGACCTGGGTGATGACCGCCACGCTGCTCGCCGGGGCCGTCGCCACCCCGATCATGGGGCGGCTCGGGGACCTGTACGGCAAGCGCGGGATGCTGCTGGCGAGCCTCGGCGTCATGGTCGTCGGCTCCCTCATATGCGCCTTCACCGACGACCTCGTGATCATGATCGTGGGCCGCTCGCTCCAGGGTTTCGCCATGGGCGCGATCCCGCTGGGCATCGGCATCATGCGCGACGAGCTGCCGCGCGAGAGGCTGGGCTCGGCGATGGCGCTGATGAGTTCGTCCATCGGGGTCGGTGGCGGGCTCGCGCTGCCGGGCGCCGCGCTCATCGCCCAGCACACCGACTGGCACGCTCTGTTCCTCACCTCCGCCGGGCTCGGCGCGCTGGCCATGGCGCTGACCCTGTACGCGGTCCCGGAGAGCACGCTGCGCGCACCCGGCCGCTTCGATCTCGTCGGCGCACTCGGCCTCTCGCTGGGTCTGGTGCTCCTGCTGCTGCCCGTCACCAAGGGCGGCGACTGGGGCTGGGGCTCCCCCCTCACGCTCGGGCTGCTCGCCGCCTCGCTGGTCGTGCTGGTGCTGTGGGGGCTGTTCGAGCTGCGCACCGAGGCGCCGCTGGTCGATCTGCGGACCACGGCCCGCCGCGAGGTGCTGCTGACCAACCTGGCGTCGATCATGATCGGCGTCGCCTTCTACGCCGTCTCCCTCGTCCTGCCCCAGCTGCTCCAGCTGCCGGCCTCCACCGGCTACGGCCTCGGCCGGTCGATGGTGGTCGCCGGGCTGTGCGTGGCCCCGCTGGGCCTGACGATGATGCTCGTCGCCCCGTTGTACGCGCGGATCTCCGCCCGCCGGGGCCCCAAGGTGTCGCTGATGCTCGGCCTGCTGGTGATCGCGATCGGTTACGGGGCCGGGCTCGGGCTGATGAGCGCCACCTGGCAGACCGTGCTGATCTCCGTCCTGCTCGGCGCCGGCATCGGGCTCGCCTACTCCTCGCTGCCCGCCCTGATCATCGGCGCCGTGGACGTCTCCGAGACCGGCGCCGCCAACGGTCTGAACACCCTGATGCGCTCCATCGGCACCTCGGTGTCCAGCGCGGTCATCGGCATGGTCCTGGCCCACACCTCGACCCGGATGGGCGCGGTCGAGGTGCCCACCATGAAGGGCTTCCGCATCTCGTTCCTCATCGCGACCTGTGCGGTGGTCGCCGGTCTCGTCCTCGCCTCGTTCCTGCCGTCCCGGCGCACGGCCACCGCGCCGGTCCTGCTCGCGAGCGCCGAGGGCGACGCGGCCGCCCGGCACACCGGCTCGCGCGACCGGGTGCCGGACGCGGCGGGGCGCCGGTCACCGGGGCCGACGTAGACCCCATCGGGCGGCGGGCCCCGGCTCGTCCGCCCCGCCGGTGCGTCCGGCCGGGGCGTACGGCACGATGGCGCCGTCCCGCACGTCGTCGCAGCACCGCCCACCAGGAGGAACACCGTGGCCGCCGAGCCCGAGCCGGAGATTCTCGCCGCCTTCCAGGCCGCCAAGGGCTTCATGCCGGTGGTCGAGGGGCTCGCCCTGTACGAGGCCGCGACCGCGGCCGCCGCGCTCGGCCTGCCGCTGCTGGAGGTCGGCACCTACTGCGGGCGCTCCACGATCCTGATCGCCGACGCGGCGCGGGCGGCCGGGGTGACCGCGCTCACCGTGGACCACCACCGGGGCAGCGAGGAGCAGCAGCCCGGCTGGGAGTACCACGACCCGACCGTGGTGGACCCGGAGGTGGGCCGGATGGACACCCTGCCCACCTTCCGCAGGACGCTGCACGCGGCGGGCCTGGAGGACCACGTGGTGGCGCTGGTGGGACGGTCACCGCAGGTGGCGGCGGTGTGGGCGGGCCCGCTCGGCTTCGTCTTCATCGACGGCGGCCACACCGACGAGCACGCGGCCGGCGACTACGAGGGCTGGGCGCCGCACGTCGTGGAGGGCGGGCTGCTGGTGATCCACGACGTGTTCCCGGACCCGGCGCACGGCGGCCAGGCCCCGTACCGGGTGTATCTGCGGGCGTTGGAGTCGGGGGCGTTCACGGAGGTCTCCGTCACGGACTCGCTGCGGGTGCTGCGCCGTACCGGTCCCGGCGTCTGAGGGCCGCCGCCGGGCGCGGCGGCCGGTCCGCGGACGGCCCGGACAGCGGCGGGCCCGGCCGGTAGCATCGCCGGGTGCGTCACGACGAGAGCCTTCCCGCCACCCCGCGCCGGCCGCTCCGGCTCGCCGCCGCCGCTGCCCTGCTGTGCCTGGGCCTGGCCGGCTGCGGCGACGGGGACGGCCCCGTGCGGGGGCAGGCCGGGCCGACTGCCACCGGGGCCGCCACGCCCGCGCCCTCCGCCCCGGCCCCGTCGTCGGCCCCGTCGTCGGCCGTGCCGACGCCGGTGAAGTCGCCGTCGAGGACCGCATCCCCCTCGGCGTCCGCGTCGAGGACCCCGGCCGCCCCCACCGGGCCGCTGTCCGGGAAGACGGTGGTCATCGACCCCGGCCACAACCCGACGAACCACCTGCACACCGCCGAGATCAACCGCCAGGTGGACATCGGCACCGGGCACAAGGCGTGCGACACCACCGGGACCGCCACCAACGGGGGTTACGCCGAGGCGGAGTTCACGCTGGACGTGGCGCACCGGCTGCGGAAGCTGCTGCGCGCCGAGGGCGCCGAGGTGGTCCTGACGTACGACCGCGACCGGGCGTTCGGGCCCTGTGTGGACGAGCGGGCGCGGATCGGCAACCGGGAGCACGCGGACGCGGTGGTCTCGATCCACGCGGACGGGTCGGCCGCGGGCAACCGGGGCTTCCATGTGATCCTCCCGGCGGCGGTGCGCGGCGGGGGCGCGGACACGTCGAAGATCGTCGAGCCCTCGCGCGACCTCGGGACCCGAATCGCGGGTCTGTTCGTACGCAGTACCGGAAGTTCTCCTTCCAATTATGTCGGCGGCAAAACCGGTTTGGACGTTCGCAAGGATCTCGGCGGACTTAATTTGTCGACCGTGCCCAAAGTGTTCATCGAATGCGGCAATATGCGTGATCCCAAGGATGCCGCCCTGCTCACCGACGCGGGTTGGCGCCAGAAGGCCGCCTGGGGCATCGCGGACGGGATCAGCAGCTACCTCAAGGGGTAGGCAAGGGGTGATTCTGCGATGAATTCGGGAGGATGTCCGCGCACCCGGCGGGCAGCAACGCGACCCGCACGAGCAGACGATACATTCACCCGTACGATGGGGAGCCGTTCCCGAGCTTCGAGCCGTGCCAGCCGCGTATCCGGCGGCGACGACGACCGCCCCCGACGAGACGACCGACTAAGGACCTTCACGTGAATATCCGCTCCCTCACTCGAGGCGATGGCGTGGTGATCGGAGCAGCGGTCGTGCTGTTCATCGCCTCGTTCCTCGACTACTTCGACTACGGAAGCAGCAACGTCGACGCCCCCAACTCCTGGGACTCCCTGGGCAACGGCATCGGCGTCTACATGGTCGGGGTGATCGGCGCAGCACTGATCGTGCTCTCCCGCTCGCAGCCCCAGCCGCGCAAGATCGTGGGTCTCGACCTCGCCCAGTTCGGCGTCGCCGCCACGGTCTTCACCGCGTGGAACATGTTCTGGACGATCATCGACCTCGGCCAGATCGACGCGGGCGCCGGCCTGATCCTCGGCTTCATCGCCTCGCTGGCGCTGGCCGCGGGCGCGGTCGCGTCGCCGCTGGTTCCGGCGCTCAAGGCCCCGCTCGCGGGCGCCCCGAACCCGCAGGCCGTGCAGCCGCCGTACGGCGCGCAGCCCGGCCAGGGCTACGGCTACCCCGGTGGTCCGCAGCCGGCGTTCGGCGGCCGGCAGGGCCAGCCGCAGCCGTACGGTGCGCAGCAGCCGGGTCAGCCCGACGCGCAGAAGGCTCCGGCGCCGCAGGCCCCGGCGGCCGGCGGGCAGTCCGGTGAGTTCACCGCGTTCTGGTTCGCGGTGCCGGTGGCCCGTCCGCTGTACAACGAGGACGGTTCGCAGGCCCCGATCGCCGAACTGGCGCCGGGCACCTGGTACCTCGCGGTCGAGCAGCGCGGTTCGGCGCTGATCGCCCAGACGCAGGACGGCCGTCGCGGCGTCCTCCAGGACACCTCGGGCATCCAGCGCGGCTGACACCCCCCGTCCGCTAACGGCAGTGGCCCCCGCCCTTTCCGGGCGGGGGCCGCTGCCGTTAGCGGTTCAGCCGGCCGCCCGTTCCGGGATCTGGCCCGTCCGGGTCCAGCGCAGCAGTTCACCGGCGGACCAGGTGGTGACCACGCGCTCCGGCGGTACGCCGCACTCCTCGGCGCGGGCACAGCCGTACGCCTGCCAGTCGAGCTGGCCCGGCGCGTGCGCGTCGGTGTCCACGGCGAACAGGGTGCCCGCCGCCACGGCCCGGCGCAGCAGCCGGCGGGGCGGGTCGAGCCGTTCGGGCCTGCTGTTGATCTCGACGGCGGTGCCCGCGTCGGCGCAGGCGGCGAAGACCTCGTCGGCGTCGAACGCGGATTCGGGGCGGCCCTTTCCGGTGACGAGGCGTCCGGTGCAGTGGCCGAGGACGTTCGCCTGCGGATGGCGTACGGCGGCGACCATCCGGCGGGTCATCGGGGCGGCGTCCATGCGGAGTTCGGAGTGGACGGACACGACGACGAGGTCCACCTGTTCCAGGAGGTCCATTTCCTGGTCGAGGGAACCGTCCCGGTGGATGTCGCACTCGATGCCGGTGAGCAGCCTGAACGGCGCCCAGCGCTCGTTGAGTGCGGCGACCTCGTCGAGTTGCCGGCGCAGCCGCTCGGGCGAGAGGCCGTCGGCGACGGTGAGGCGGGGCGAGTGGTCGGTGAGGACCGTCCAGTCGTGGCCCAGTTCCGCCGCCGCGCGGCCCATCTCCTCGATGGGGCTGCCGCCGTCCGACCAGTCGGAGTGCGTGTGGCAGTCGCCGCGCAGCAGCGACAGCAGGTGCTCGCCGCCCTGCGCGAGGGGCCCGGCGCTCGCCGCCTCGGACTCCAGCCGGTCCAGGTAGCCGGGGGTCTGCCCGGCCAGCGCCTCCCGGACGACCTGGGCGGTGCGGGGGCCGATGCCCTTGACCCGTTCCAGCGAGCCGTCCGCGACACGGCGGGCCGGCTCGCCGTCGTCCATCGCGGCGACGGTGCGTGCGGCGGTGCGGAACGCCTGGACGCGGTAGGTGACCGCCCTGCCGCGTTCCAGCAGGAAGGCGATCCGTTCCAGGGCCGTGACCGGGTCCATCGGCACCTCCGGGGCGGCCGGAACGGTTGGTCGGCCGCCCGTCCAGCTTGGCCCGGACCGGCCCGGCCCGCACACCGGGGGCCGGGCCGCGCGGCTCAGCCGAAGGTGGTGCGGGCCAGCCAGAAGTCCAGCAGCGCGGCGTCGCCCAGGACCTCCACCCGGTCGCTGTCGGGGGCGAGGCGGCGGTTGAAGACCAGCATCAGGTCGGTGAGCGGCCCGCGCAGTGCCACGTCCGCCTTCGCGTGCGCCCGCCGCCAGGTCACCCCGTCCTCGCCGATCTCGATCAGCCACTCGGCGTCGGGTACGTCGGTGGCGTGCAGGTGCAGGGAGCGCGCGGCCCCGCGCAGCTCGGCGACATCGCGGTCGCCGTCGGCCTGCGCGAAGACCACGATCTGCAGCCACTCGTCGATCGTGTCGGCGGCCAGCTCGGGCGTCATCGTGTAGGGGACGTTCGCGGTGAGGGCCGCGTCGGCGAGGTGGACGACGGTTTCGAGGGTCATGCGGCGCGCCCAGAAGCCGGCCCTCCGCTCCCAGGCCCAGGTCCACACCTCGGTGTCCGGCCCGGCCTCGCGCAGCGCGGCGGCTGTCCCGGCCGCCCCGGCGGCCAGCCAGGCGTCGAGGGTGGCGGGGTCGTCGTCGGCGGGGCTGCTGTCCGGCACCTTGTCCTCCGGCACCGCCTCGGCGGAGCGGGTGCGGACGATCTCACCGGCCCAGCGGTGGGCGCGGCCCACGTGCTCGGCGAGTTCGCGCAGGGTCCAGTCGGGGCAGGTCGGTACGGTCGCGGTGAGGTCGGCGCCCCGCAGTGCCGCTCTCAACTCCTCGGTCAGCCGGACGATTTCATCGCAGTAACGCTCGTGCGTCAGAAGACCCATGCCCGCACCCTAGTGCGACCGCACCCGGCTCCACATGCGGATATCCGGCCGCCGTGCGCCGTTCAGGCGCAGCAGTCCGGTTCCAGGCCGCTCGGCAGCCGGTCGCCGCCGAAGACGGCGGTCGTGGCCTCGTCGCCGCCGAGCGCCGCCACCGCGAGGAGCAGGGAACCGGCCGTCCAGGAGGTGTGCTCCTCGGGCCAGAACGCCTTGTCGCCCTCGAAGACGTAACCCGTCCAGTACAGGCCGCCTTCGGCCCGCAGGTGCTGGATGGACTGGAGGATCTCCAGCGCCCGGTCGGACTCGCCCATCACCCACAGGGCCAGGGCGAGTTCGCAGCTCTCGCCGCCGGTGACCCACGGGTTGGGCAGTACGCAGCGCACCCCGAGGTCCGGCACGACGAAGTCGTCCCAGCCCTCCTCGATGCGCTCCTTGGCCGCGGCCCCGGTGACGGCGCCGCCGAGGACCGGGTAGTACCAGTCCATCGAGTAGCGGCTCTTGTCGAGGAAGCGTTCGGGGTGGCTGCGGATGGCGTGGCCCAGGGCCCCGGTCGCCAGCTCCCAGTCGGGCTGGGGCTCCTCGCGGCGTTCGGCGAGGGCGAGGGCGCAGCGCAGGGCCTGGTGGATGGAGGAGGAGCCGGTGAGCAGCGCGTCCGTCACGGCCGTGCCGTCCGCCTCGCGCTTCCAGCCGATCTGGCCGCCGGGCTGCTGGAGGCGCAGCACGAACTCGACGGCGGCGTAGACCGTGGGCCACATGCGGTCCGCGAAGGCGTCGTCGCCGGTGGCGAGGTAGTGGTGCCAGACGCCGACGGCCACGTAGGCGCAGAAGTTGGTCTCGCGGCCCCGGTCGGTCGGCTGCCCGGGGTCGCCGTCGTGGTAGGCGGCGTACCAGGAGCCGTCGCCGTTCTGGTGGCGGGCCAGCCACTCGTAGGCGCGGGCCGCGGCGGTGTGCTCGCCGGCCGCGTCCAGGGCCATGGCGGCCTCGGTGTGGTCCCACGGGTCGAGGTGGTGGCCGCGGAACCAGGGGATGGCGCCGTCCGGGCGCTGGAGGGCGCGCAGTGCGGCGACGGTCTCGGCGGCCTGCTCGGCGGTGAGGACGCCGGGCAGGACGAGGTGTTCGGTCCGTTCGGGAAGGCTCACGCCTCGGCCCCGGCGACTGCGGCCTCCGCCGCGCTGACGGGGAGGTGCGGCTTGGTCGCGTAGGCCACGAAGCTCTTGCCGACGACCGGGTTGAGCAGCTGCTCGGCGACCCGGGTCAGGGCCGGCTTCTTCATGATGTCCCAGACCAGGAGCTTGTGGTACGCCTTCACCGGCAGCGCCTTGTCGTTGTCGACGCCGAACGCGCACTTGAGCCACCAGTAAGGGGCGTGCAGGGCGTGCGCGTGGTGGGTGCCGTACGGCTTGAGTCCGGCTCCGCGCATCTTGCCGAGCAGTTCGTCGGCCTTGTAGATGCGGATGTGCCCGCCCTCGACCTCGTGGTACGCGTCGGAGAGCGCCCAGCAGACCCTCTCGGGGCCGTAGCGCGGGACGGTGACGGCGATCCGGCCGCCGGGCCGCAGGACGCGGACCATCTCGGCGAGCACGCCCTTGTCGTCGGGGATGTGCTCCATGACCTCGGAGATGATGACGACGTCGAAGGACTCGTCGGGGAAGGGCAGGTTCAGCGCGTCGCCCTCCATCGCGGTGGCGGTGGCGCCCTCGGGGGCCTCCCCGGCCTCCTTCATCGCGGCGAACCACTTCGCGACCTCGCGGATCTCCTCACCGTTGCGGTCGAGGGCCACCACCCGGGCGCCGCGCCGGTAGCACTCGAAGGCGTGGCGTCCGGCGCCGCACCCCAGGTCGAGCACGCGGTCGCCGGCGGCGAGCGGGAAGCGGGTGAAGTCCACGGTCAGCACGAATGCCTGCTTTCGCGGTCGGGGGTGGAGGCGGGAGCGGTCGGGGGCGGGGTCAGGGGCGGGTCGGGGTCATCGCCGGCCGCCGGGGCCGGTGGCGGCGCGGGCGGCGATGGCCTGCCGGTAGAGGTCGACGGTGCCGATCGCGGCCTGCTTCCAGGTGAACCGGGCGAGCACCCGGGCGCGTCCGGCGGCCCCGAGCCGGGCGCGCAGCTCCGCGTCGCCGAGCAGCCGGCCCAGCGCGTCGGCGAGGGCGCCGGCGTCGCCGGGCGGGACCGCGAGGCAGGTTTCGCCGTCGGGGCCGGTGACCTCCGGGATGGCGCCGCCGGTGGTGGCGACGAGCGGGGTGCCGGTGGCCATGGCCTCGGCGGCGGGCAGCGAGAAGCCCTCGTACAGGGAGGGGACGCAGGCGATCTGGGCGCCGCGCACCAGGTCGACCAGCTCGGTGTCGCTGATGCCCTTGACGAACTCGACGGCGTCCGCGAGGCCGTGCCGTTCGATGGCGCGGGCGACGGGCCCGTCCTCGGCGCGCTTGCCGACGACGACGAGGTGGGCGGCGGGGTTACCGGTCCGCAGCTTGGCGAGGGCCTCCACGAGGTGGACAAGGCCCTTGAGCGGAACGTCGGCGCTGGAGGTGGTGACGATCCGGCCGGGGACCTCGGCGACCGCGGGGTCGGGCGACCACAGATCGGTGTCGGCGCCGATGTGGACGACCCGGATGCGGCGCGGGTCCACGCCGAGGTGCTCCACGATCTCCTGCTTGGAGGAGCCGGAGACGGTGAGCACGGAGGGCAGCCGCCGGGCGACCCGCTTCTGCATGCGGGTGAACGCGTACCAGCGACGTACGGAGGCGCGGCGGCGCCGGGTCGTGGCGGCGGCCAGGTCGAGCTGCCGGTCGACGGTGATGGGGTGGTGGATCGTGGTGACGAGGGGGGCGCCGAGGTCGGCGAGGAGCCCGTAGCCCAGGGTCTGGTTGTCGTGGACGACATCGAACTCGCCGCGCCGGGCGGCGAGGTGGCGCCGGGCCCGCAGGCTGAAGGTGAGCGGTTCGGGGAAGCCGCCGGTCCACATCGTGGCGACCTCGGCGGCGTCGATCCAGTCCCGGTACTCGTCGCGCCCGGGGGTGCGGAACGGGTCGGGCTGCCGGTAGAGGTCGAGGCTGGGGAGTTCGGTGAGCGGGACGCCCTCGTCGAGCACCGGGTAGGGCTGGGCGCCGATGACCTCGACGCTGTGGCCGAGGCGGGCGAGTTCCCGGGCGAGGTGGCGTACGTAGACGCCCTGGCCGCCGCAGAAGGGGTTGCCCTTGTAGGTGAGGAGCGCGATGCGCAGCGGCCGGTCGCCGGGGTCCGTGCCCGACGCGGCGACGCCCGTACGGGGACCCGACTCCACGGCCTCAGCGGTCACACTCGGCCCCCTTCTCACTGCTCTGTTCGCCGGAGCGTAACCGCCGTGGCTAATCTAGAACAAGTTTCAGACTGGATGGTTCAATGGACTACGAATCTACCGGTCGGTAGCGTCGGTGCAACGGCCGGATCAGGTGATTCACGCCACGGCACACGCCCCGGCTGCGGGATGGGACACATGACAGCGGAAGCCCGGCCGGTATCGCCGCCCCTGACGGAACGCCAGGAGGCCCGGCGCCGCCGCATCCTCCGGGCCACCGCCGCCCTGGCCGGCGAGGGCGGCTTCGAGGCCGTCCAGATGCGCGAGGTCGCGGTGGCCGCCGAGGTCGCCCTCGGCACCCTGTACCGGTACTTCCCGTCCAAGGTGCACCTCCTCGTCGCCACGCTGCGGGACCGGCTGCAGCGGCTGCGCACCGATCTGCGCGACCACCCGCCGGCCGGGGACGACCCGGCGGCGCGGGTGGCGGGCACCCTGCTGCGGGCCTTCGGCGCGCTGCGGCGCGAACCGCAGCTCGCGGACGCGATGGTGCGCGCGCTGACGTTCGCGGACCGGGGCGTGCGCCCCGAGGTGGACGCCGTTTCGCGGCTCACCACCGCGATCATCCTGGACGCCATGGACACCGGCCACCCGACGCCGCGGCAGCTCTGCGCCGTGCGGGTGATCGAGCACACCTGGCACTCGGCGCTGATCGCCTGGCTGTCCGGCCGGGCCTCCGCCGCGCAGGTGCGCGCCGACATCGAGACGGCCTGCCGGCTGATCGGCCCGCCGGCCCCCGACGTGGGATGCCGGTGACTTTCACCCGCTCTGGTCTGGATCGTCCGGTTGATGGGTGTGCTGCCGGTCCGGCGCCACAGCTTCTCGTACTTGCCGACGCACGGCACTGGGGCCGCAAGAAGGCGGCAGCGGGGCCCCTCTGATCGCTGGGCTCAGCGGGCACTCGGTGTTCTGGATCCTCGCGACGAGCCGCGGGGTTGTGCGGGCGCAGGTGGGCGCGCTCGACGCGATGCGCGGGCGGGCCGTGCTGTCGTCTCGCGTGATGTCGTAGCTGGTCGGGTCGGTGAAGACCAGCACGTCCAGCCGCCGCGTGCGGTCCTTCGCCCGGGCGAGCCGGGCGGCGACCTCGGCGACGGCCCGCTCGTCGGCCCGATGCAGCGCGGACCAGATGTCCTTAACCAGCCCGTCTCGTCACTGTTCAGGGTGAAGTACTCCGGCGCGGTGGACTGGCCCAGTGGAAGCGCGGCAGCAGCCGAGGCTATGTCAGGGCGGGTGTTTCCGCCGTGTCGCCGCACGCGGTGGATGTGACGAGCGGCTGTCGGGCGGGGCATCCTGAGCGGTATGGATTTTCAGCCGGTTGAGCGCGCCTCGGAGGCGTTCCAACAGTCAGTGACCGCCCAGGAGATTGCGGAGATCTGCCGCCGGGCCTTCGGCCCCGAGGCTGTGCCTGTCTCCGCGGTCGAGCTGGGCACGGGGATGTACAACAACGTCTACTGCGTGGCCCTGGCCGGGCGGGCGGAGCCGGTGATCCTGCGGGTCGCGCCGGAGGAGGGCCGCCAGTTCCGCAGCGAGCGCCACCTGATGCGGAACGAGTACGCGGCCCAGCCCTGGCTGGCGGTGATCGCGCCGCTGATGCCGCGGGTCCTGGCCGCGGACTGGTCGCACGAGGTGATCGGCCGGGACTGGATGATCCAGACGTGCCTGGACGGCGTTCCGGCGCCGGAGCGGTTGGGGGCGTATCCGCGTACGCAGTGGTCGGCGTTCTTCGGGCAGATGGGTGCCATCGCCCGTTCCGTGCATCACGTGCGCGGTCCGCACTTCGGGCCCGTCGGCGGTCCGGGACACGGGACGTGGAGCGAGGCAGTGATCGCGTCGCTGGAGGAGATCGCCGCAGACCTGGACGGTGCCGGTCTGGACGCGGGTGACGTACGGAAGGTCGCCGCGGTGGCCGCGCACGGGCGGGCCGCGCTCGACGAGGTCACCGAGCCGAGGCTGCTGACCGGCGATCTGTGGACCGTCAACGCCCTGTTGGACCCGAAGGCTCCCGAACCGGTGATCACCGGAGTGCTGGATTTCGACCGTGCGTGGTTCGGTGACCCGGCGGCCGACTGGACCATTCGCATGGCGACAGCCAAGCAGGACGAGCGGACCGCGTTCTGGGAGACCTACGGCGCTGTGGACCGCTCGCCCGCCGCTGTGTGGCGCGCGGGGATCTACGAGGCCCGGCACCTGGCCGCGATCCGGCTTGAGCGGCACCGGCTGGGCAAGGCGGACGCGGTCCGCGAGAGTTACGACACGCTGGCCGGAGTGCTTGCCGCTCTGGCCTGACCGGTTGGTGTGCAGATTCAGATCCGCCGTCCGGCGGAGGTTGTACCGATGCTCTGGGCGGCCCGTAGTTCGGTGACGAACAGATCGTGTGTCCGGGTATAGGCGCGCAGGTCGATGTCGTGTGGCAGCGCGGGTGGGCTGGACAGCAGGAGGGTGCCCGCTGCGACGAGGAAGGTGCGGATCGTCGCGTCGGCGCCTCGCTTTCTGCGGGGGGCCTGGTAGAGGAGGTAGGCGGCCTGGAGCCATGCGGTCAGCGTGTCGGCCGGGGTGGTGTGGTCGCGGGCGAGCAGGGTCATGGCGTGGTGGAAGACCGCGTGGCGTTCTGTTTCCGGTGCGCTGGCGGTATAGATCAGATGTCCGCTGGTGGCGATACGGGACGTGTCCCCGCCTCGTGCTGAGATCCGGCCGGCCATTTCGGCCGCGGCCCGGTGGGCGGCGGCACCGCGCAGGAGCCGCGTCCCGTCCACGGTGCGGCCGTCGGGCAGGGAGACGCTGTTGCATACGACGTCAACGCCCGGCGACGGGGGAAATCTCACGGCGGCGAGCGCCTCGAACCGTCGCATCGTCCGGCTGGCCGGGGTGTCGGTGCCCCCCTGGTAGGTGCGGGTCGCTGGATCCCACGTCGCGCCGTCCCGGAAGCGGGCGTGGTCACCGACGCGAAAGAGGTTGGGGCTGTCGTCGGTGATGGGAGTCCGGAACCGGTCTGCCCACGTGGGGCTGTACCGGCCGGTGTTGTGCGGGCTGGAGGCCGCTGCCCTGTACCGCCAGTCCTCCGTCGCCTCGAACGCGGCGATGAAGGCCGCGACCCGGGCCCGCGTGTCGGGGGCCGGGCGGAGAGCGGCGGCCAGGGACCGGGCCAGGAAGCGCGCCGCCCCGGCTTGCTGGCCGGCGAAGGCCCGGACCGTCTGCTGGGCGACCGGGTCGTTGGTGCGCAGGAGGAGGGCAGGGGCGGGGAAGCAGGCCGCTGTGATCGCCGGACCGGCCCCGGATTCGTGCGCCTCCCGTGTGGCGGGCCCGCTCATCGGCCGCTCATCGGCCGGTCCTGGCCGAGCGGCCGGGGACCGGTCCCGGTTCGCCGTGGTGTGGTTCGACTTCGATGCGGATCCTCCGTAGTTGCGCGTCGGCCCGCTCCTCGACCTCGGCAGCGTCCAGACCGGTGACCACGAACGATCCGAGCCGGTGGCCGTTGGCTCCCGGTTCGTGGACGGTGCTCCCGATCGCTGCCCGCCGACGGACGAACGGCACGCCCGGCCCCGTCGCCGGGAATCCGGAGAGCGAGGTCAGCCGTCCGGCGCGCGGGCTGGTCACGAATCGTACGGTCGCATACCTGCGGGTGGTGGGGGCGAGTGCGGCCGGGCGGCCGAGGGCGATGTCGAGCAGAGCCGCCCACACGTCGATGCCCAGGGCGTGCTGGATCAGGACGCCGATCTGCCCGGCGGCGAGGCGGGCGCCGAGTTCGATGACCGTGCACCGCCCGTCCTCGCCGACGATGACCTCGGTGTGCGAGGCACCATGCCGGATTCCGGCCGCCCGGATGGCCGCCTCCGTCTCCCGGTAGACGGCCGCCTCGACGGCCGGTGGCAGGCAGACGGGGAGGCTGTGACCGGTCTCGACTCTCTTCGGGCCGCCGGTCACCTGCTTCCGGGTCACGGCGAGGTGCGTCGTGGTGCCGTCTTGTGTAAGGGACTCGATGCTGTACTCCGTCCCTGCGGCGTATGCCTGGACCAGGATGCGCGGGTCACCGCCGCTTTCGTACATGCCGACCGCCGCGCGGGCGGTGTCGGCGGCCTCGGCCGCACCGGCCGGGCCGGTCACCACCGTGACGCCGGCGGAACCCGCCGCGGACGGCGGCTTGACGACACACGGGAAGCCGACCCGTGGGTCTGCCAGCGCGGCCCGCAGCCCGGCCTCGTCGCGGACGAGGACCGTGTACGGGGTGCGCACCCCGGCCATGGTGAACGTCTCGGCCATGGCGGCCTTGTCCCGGGCCGCCCGCGCGGAGGCGGGGTCGTTGCCGGGCAGCCCCAGTTCGGCGCAGAGATGCGCGGTGAGGCCGGTCAGGTATTCGTTGACGGTGAGCACGGCGCCGACACCGTGGCGGCGGGCGTACGCGGCGATCTCGTCGAGGGCCCGGCCGGGCCGGTCGAAGTCGGTGACGACCCGCCCGGCCAGAAGGCCCCTCAGCTCCGGACCGTAGCCCGTGTACGCCGCGGCGGTGGTCGCGGCGTGGACCTGGTGCCCGCGGGCGGCGGCTGCCGTGGCGAGGAAACCTGCCTCGGGGCCGGCCGCGTCCAGTAGCAGCACACCCGGGAGGGTCACGACAGGTAGTCCTCGAAGCCGCCGGTGCGGTGGGTGTCCAGAGTGAAGCAGTGGAACCCGCCCCCGAACAGGCGCCGATGCCGGTGCCGGACGGGCACCACGCCGAAGCCCTCGGCCTCCAGCAGCTTGGCCAGGCCGGTGCACTCCTGGTTGACCAGAACCGTGCGCTCGTCAACCGAGAGCACGTTGAGGTCGATGTAGGGGCTGGTGAGGACCAAGTCCTCGTAGTCGTCGTAGACCGGGAACGCGCCCTCATCCGGCTCCGGCGGCACGATGTAGCGCCACGAGCGCAGCGGTTCGGGCATCAGGTCCCGGATGCCGTCGTGCCGGGCCAGGAACACCCCAGGCTTCAGGGCGAGGACCATGCTGTCGATGTGGTTGTCCGCCATCCGCCACACCCGGTGGACGCGGTACTCGTGGCCGAGGTGCCTCTGAAGCCACTCGGCGCCACGGGCGTGGTTCTCCTGGGCGACGTTGACGACCAGGTCCCGGCCCAGCCTCAGCACCTGCGCGCCGTCCAGCATGATCTCCACGCCGACGTCGTACGGGCTGGGCTGCGGGTCGTCGATGGCCTCGGTCGGCCCGCCCAGGGTGGTCGCGGTGTCCCGCGCGTAGGACAGGTCGAACGACGTGTCGGTGAGGGTGGGGCGGGGCATCGTGGTCCACCGCGCGCCGGCCTCCCAGTAGCGGGTGAAGACGGGGGCGAGCAGGCGGGTCTCCAGGTAGCGGGAGCGGATCGCGGGCGGCGTCTCGATGATCTCGTCGCCGAGGATCAGCGTGTTGTCGCGGATGTTCAGCGCCGGGGTCGGGGCGGCCTCCCAGCCCAGGCCCGCGATGACCTTCGCGTCGGGAGGCAGCGGCAGCGGACGGTGCACGGCGACCCCGAGCCCGGCGAGGACGGCGGCCAGGGCCTCCACGTCCTCGTGCAGCTCCTCGGCGTACCGCTCCTTGATGGCCCAGCTCTCCCGGTGGCCGGCCGACGTCCGGGTCAGGCGCGGATAGGCCCAGTCCGACCGGAAGCCTTTCAGGTTCTCGTGGTGGAACAGCTCGAAGCTGACGTCGCGGTCGTGTCCCACGTAGTTGGCGGCGGACCCGACGATGACCTCCTTGAGCGGGGTGAAGTCGTCGTGACTGTTCAGGCGGGCCATGGGCGTTCCTCTTCTCTCGGGGTGTGCGGGCGGGGTCAGGAGGCGCGGGGCGCGGCGGCCACGTGCCGGTCGGCGAGGGAGCGGCCGCGGCGGACCCGCAGGGTCAGACCGTTGCTGTCGGGCTGGAGGGTGCGCTGCTCGCTCCAGCCGGAGAACCGGAACTCCCCGGTGCCGCCGGCCGGGACGAGCGCGAAGGTGCGCCCGGCGACCGTCAGGGCGAGGACACCATCGGCATGGTCGATGCGGGCGGGGATGAGGGAGCCGTCCAGCGGGGCGGGTGAGTCGAAGTCCGCGAACCCGGACGGCAGCAGCGCCTCGTACGGCAGCTCGCCGGGCCAGGCGGGAGCCTCGGCCGAGCCGGTGCGGTTGAACAGGACCTCGCCGTGGGCGAGGAGGTGCTGCCAGGCGTCCGGGAACCAGGCCGCGAGATCGGCGGTGAGCAGGGCGTCGATCACGGCGTGGACGCGGGTCACCGTCTGGCTGGTGTTGCGTACCAGGTGCTCGCGGGAGAAGTCGCCGTACCAGCAGGTGCCCGGCTGCCAGCAGTGTTCGACGCCGTCCAGGACGAGCACGGCGCCCGGGTCGGTGACGACGGGGATGTGCAGGCGCACGATGCCCCGGTCCAGCCGGTACTTGGGGTCGCGGTGCGGGTCCGAGGCGGCGCCGGGCCCCAGCGCCATCAGCCGTACCGCGTTGAGCGGGGAGGGGACCGAGTTCAGGATCTCGCCGAGGTAGGGCAGTTGGTCGAGCCAGTGCGTCGGCGCGAACGGCTGGGGCCCGGGGCCGCCCGGGTCGGAGCGTTCCGGGTCGCCGCCGAGGCTGCGCAGGGGCAGGACCCGCCAGTCGATCGCGGCGGGCAGGCCGACCTGCCCGCCGTGGGTGTGGGTGCGCTGCACGTTCCAGGTGTGGGTGGTGACGGCCTTGAGTTCGGCGGCCAGTCGGTCGGAGTCGAAGACGGGGGAGAGCTGGGCGGCCTCGGTGGCCGCGGTGAGCGAGGTGGTGGTCATGGGCGAGGCTCCCGGTCAGGAGGAGAAGGACACGGCGCCGGTGCCGATGTGCTGGCTGGCGTCGTAGGTGCCGGCGGGCACGGCCGCGAACCGTGCGTCGAGCCGGTCGAACGCGGCTGTGTGGCCTTCGGCGGGGTCGTAGGCGAGGCAGAACACGAACTGCACCGGCTCCCCGGGGGCGAGGGGGATGGCGGGCATCGACACGATCACCCCGGTCCGGGTGGCCGGGTCGTACGCCAGGCCCAGCTCGTCGAGCGCGGCGAGGAACTCGGAGAACGAGGGCACCGCCCAGGTGGGCGGGACGTGGTATTCGACCACCTGCCGGGCCGGGGCGGCGGCGACGTCGACGATGCCGTGGGCGATCGACTGGTAGATGTGCAACGACCCGGAGACCTGCGCGTTGACCTCGGTGAACACCACAGACCCATCGGGCAGGACCAGGGCGTCCGCGCTCAGGTGCCCGCGGTAGCCGAACGCCCGGTACGCCTCGGCAAGGCGGGCCCCGCCGTCCAGCAGCGCCGCCCGCACCGGCTCGGTGACCCCGTCCAGCGGCACAACCTGGTGGCTCAGACGCCGCCCGACATACAGCAGGCGGCCCGTCTCGGTGGCCCGGGTGCCCCCGTCCGCGGCGTAGTGCTCGGAGTACACGGCGTCGGCGCCGGGCGCGAACTCCTCGATGACGACCGGCCACCGGTCGTTCCCGCTCGCCCACGGCCACCGCTCGCCCCAGTACGCGGCGACGCCGTCCGGGCCTGGGGCCAGATGGTGCAGGTGCCGGGCCCCGACATGGTCCACCGCCATCCCCGGGTCGCGTACGAGCAGCTGGTTGCCGACCCCGGCCCCGTTGTGGGCCTGCTTGACCACGACGGCCCCCGATGCGGAGCACTCCAACAGCGCGCCGGTCGCTTCGGTCGCTTCGGCGCGGCTGCGGCAGACCCGGCCCGGCAGGATCGGCACCCCGGCCGCCGCCGCCAGGGCCCGGAAGTTCGCCTTGCTGTTGCCGATCTCCCCGCCGCCCTGCCCGAAGAAGGCCGCGCCCGGGAAGCGGTCGGCCACGCCCAGGGCCTCGGCGAGCCGTGCCACGGCGGCCGACGGCCACAGCGCGAACACCTCGCTAACCGGGCCGGCCCCGGCCGGACCGAGCGCGGCCCGCACCTGCTCCACGAACGCGGGCACCGTCAGGGAGGCGAGATCGAGCAGCCTCTCGCCCCACGCTCCGGCCGGTGCGGTCAGCACGGTCAGCTCCTCGCGCTTCACGCCGGTATGGGCCAGGGCGTGGTCGACGAACGCCGTGTCCGGCTCGCAGCACAGGATGAGCAGGTCACCGGGGCGGCCGAACCACAGCAGGCGCTGCGTCCAGGCCCGCATGTCGCCGCGCTCGCGGATGGACGGATCAATGTGGTTGCCGATGAGGATGCGCATGGCGGACTCCTGAAGACGTGGACGGACGGGCAGCGCGCGCCGATCGCCGTGGTGCGGGGGCGTGCTCAGAGGAGGAGGACAGCGGGCAGCGTGTCGAAGGCCCGCATGGTCGCCGTCCGGCGCCGTACGCCGTCGCCGGCAGCGGCCAGCCGGGCCGGGTGGTTGTTCAGGGCCGCGACCAGGGCGCGCAGCCCGGCTTGGGCGACGGTCGTCCCGATGCAGGAGTGCGGCCCCCACCCGTAGCCGAGGTGGCGGTTCGGGGTGCGATTCAGCACCAGTTCGTCCGGCCGCGTGAAGGCGGCCGGGTCTCGGTTGGCCGCCGCGAACAGCGGGACGACCTTCTGCCCCGGCGCGATGTCGACGCCGCCGATCCGGCAGGAGCGCACCGCCGTGCGGGTGGTGCCCTGCACCGGGCCGTCGAAGCGCACCAGCTCATCCACCCCCGTGGCCAGCAGTGCCCGGTCCCGCATCCGGTCCAGGGCTCCCGGGTGAGTGAGGAGGGTGTTGACGGCGTTGCCGATGGCAGCCGCCATCGTGCTGTAGCCGCCCTGGAACATCACCCGCGCCGTGTTCTTCACATACAGCCCGGTCCGCGCGTCGGAGCCGGGCGCCGTGGCCTGCCGTACCCGGGCCAGCAGGCCGGGGCGGGACGAGGCTTCGAACCAGGAGTCGACCAGGCCGCTCAGCTGCTGGCGGGCGACACGGCCCGGTTCGACGAGCGCGGGGTTGAGGCCGCCGTCCATGCTCCGCATGATCACGTCCGACACCGCGGCGAACTCCCCGTACGGCGGAGGCTCGACACCCAGCAGATCCGCGACGACCGCCACGGACAGCGGCACCGCGATCTCGGCCATCACGTCGAACAGGCCCCCGCCGGCCAGCCGGTCGAGCCGCTCGCCCACCAGGAGGCGGGCACGGTCCTCGACCCCGGTCAGGTCCTGGGCCCGCAGCGCGGTCATGAACAGGGAGCGCACCGCGTTCTGCTGCGGCGGGTCGAGCGTCTGCACGCTCAAGGACGGCTCCGGCACCTCGCCCCCGGTACGCCGCGGGTCGCGGGCGAACGTCTCGTGGTCGCGCAGCACCCGCACGCTGTCCGCGTACCTGGCCAGAGCCCACGAATCCATGCCCGCGTGCCAGAACACCGGTGCGTGCTCACGCAGTTCGGCCAGTACCGGGTAGGGGTCGTGCAGGATCTCCGCGTCCAAGGGGTCGTAGCGGTCGGTCACAGACGGCATCACGGGTCCATACCTTCCGGGGGCGGGAAGGGCGGGCCCGCCTCATCGGGCGGGCCCGCCCCGGATTTCTCGGGCTCAGTGGTCGTACGACATGGCAGTCCCTCCCTGTGCGTCGGTGACGGCGGGCGTACGGCAACGGTGAATCCCCGGGCCGGCCCTCGCCCGGCGGACGGGACAGACACAGCCCGGCGGGCGGACAAGGCCACAGGGAACAGTCGTCGCCGCACTCCGCCCGGTCACACGGGGTGCCGGGCGGAACACGACCAGTACAGCGGCCGCCGGTCGCGGTGCACAGAGGAATTCCCTATCCCCGCCCTATCCCCGGTCTCCTTGAACAGCTCCCCCGGCCGGGGAGCGGGTGGTGCAATGGGCGGGTGGACGACGAGATCCGCCACCCCCTCGCGCACGCCAGGAACGAGCGCGGGTGGTCGCAGGAGGAACTGGCCCGTCGTATCCGGCAGGCCGCAGCGCGTCGTGGCCTGCGCTCGGGCACCCGGGGGTCACGAGTCTCCAAGTGGGAGACCGGCCGCGCCGACCCCGACGAGGACGAGTCCCAGCCGCTCATCGCCGAGGTCCTCGGCATCGACTACGCGGCCGTCGCCCATCTCGGCTGGCCCCACTGGCTCCCGGGCCAGGACAGCCCGCTGCCGCTTGGCCCGCTCAACGCCGTCCCCTCACTCCGAGAGGCCCTGATGTCCTCCCTGGACCGCCGGTCGTTCATCGCCTACACCAGCGGCTCGCTGGCCGTTCTCGCCCACCAGTGGGCCGTCACCGAGCCCGGCCGGTTCGCACGGATCACCGCACCCGGCGAAGTCGACGCCGAGATGCTCGACTGGCTGGAGGTCACCGGGACGGCGCTGATCCGCCTCGCCACCGAACGCAGACGCCGCACCCGCCATCTGCTGGGCGCGCACCTCACCACCGTCACCGAGTTCATCGGCGAGTCCCGCTACACCGCCGCCGCCGGACAGCGGCCGCATACCCTGGCCGCCTCGCTCTCCCAGGCCATCGCCTGGCAGCACTTCGACGAACGCCGTCACGCCTCCGCCGGCCGCTTCTGGCATGCCGCCCTCCACAACGCCCACGTCAGTCACCAGCGTGACCTCGGCGCGGGCGTCCTCTCCGACCTCGCGTACCAACTGCTGTGGCTGGGGGACGCCCGCGCTGCGGCCGACATCCTCGAACACGCCATCCCCCGCACCCAGCACCCGCCTGGTGCTCGTGGATGTCCACCGCAGACCTCGCAGCCGACAGTGGCCGTTGTCTCGCAGATCTCGGCCAGCGGCGCCAGGCCCACCAGCTAATGGACGAGGGCATCACTCTGCTGACCGCCACCCGCTCCAAGACCAAATCCGTGTTCCTGACCTACCAGGCCGAGACCTACCTCCGAGACGGCGAACCGGAGATCGCCGCGGCGACCGCTACCCGTTCCCTCGATCTGGCCAGCCGGATCGATGCGCCCAGGTGCGTGACGATGGTGCGCGACCTCGAACCGGAACTGTCGCGATACGCACACACAGCTAGTGTCGGCGAACTCCTCGAACGGCTCCGAGCCGTCGGCTGAAGCCTTGCTACCAGCCGCCCCTGCGTTACAAAGCCCGAACAGACAGACCACCAACGCACCCGCCGCACACTGAACCTCTTCCAACCTGACGGGTGGTTGGACCGGCAGCCCCGGCGGCGGGCATGAAGAATGCCCCTGGTGAACGGGTTCACGACCAAGATCACCAGCCTGCCAGAAGGCTTTCGCGTGCTTGTCCACCCTTCCGGCATCAATCTGTCCAGCCCCCCTGCGCCCGCAACGGGACCCCCAACGGGCGGTGAAGTGCGCGGGCGGGTGGGTCAGCGGGGCCCCTCGTGGTCTGCGGCGAGGTGGCGGCGGCGCAGTACGCGGCAGTCCGTTTCGCGGCTGCCGTCTCCCTCCGCGCGGGCCACGGCCTCCTCCAGGTCGAACTGTTCGCACGTACGGCAGCCCTCGGCCGCCTCCCGGTCCGGCTGGGCGGCGCTCATGCGACCTCACCCCGGCTCCGGGCGTTCTCCCGCGCGGTCCGCGCCGCCAGACGCTCGGCCGGCGTGGCCTCCCGCGTGTGCTCGGGGCGCACCTCCCACTCCGTACCACCCCGGGGAGCCCGGAGCATCCAGTAGGGGCCCACGACCCCCCGGAACTCACCGACCAAGGGCTGCTCCCAGCGGGCGACATCCACGACGATCGCCCCCACAACGGGAGTTGGGGGATTCGGGGCGTTCTGCCCGGTCTGTTCGGTACCAGCGCACACGAGATGTCCCTCTCCGTAGCCATTCCACTACCAAGCGGGTTCAGCGTGGCCTAGAGTCGCCATGTCATCAACTTACGGAAACTGACAGACAAGTTGGACGACCGATGGTGAACCGGAAGGAACTTGACCCCGAGCAGTCGCCGCGCGCAGCCTTCGGCGCACTGCTTCGCAGGTTGCGAGAGGAACGCGGTTGGACGCAGGAGGAGCTCGCCGCTCGGATGGGCTGCTCAGGTGCGCACATTTCCGCCGTGGAAACTGGTAGACGGGCACCAACTCAACGCTTTGCGGCAAGTGCTGACAGGGCGTTGGGAACTGGTGACCGCCTCCGCCGCAAGAGCCGTTCAGCGCAGCACCGATCGCTGCTCGAAGGGTTCCCGGAGTACGTCGACCACGAGGCACGCGCAGTGGAGATCCGCCTCTACGAGGTCGGCGTCATACCAGGGCTGTTGCAGACCCACGACTACGCGTCCGCTCTGGGCGACAGCACCGTGAAACGAGGGATCGCCACTCGCGAGCACGCAGACGAACGAGTCGCCCTGATCACTCAGCGGCAGGCAACCCTTGAGCGCGCGCCAGCACCGTTGATCTTCGTGGTGCTCGATGAGAGCTGCTTGCTCCGGCCAGTCGGGAACAGCGCACTGATGGACGCACAGTTCGAGCGCCTGATCGAGTTCTCCGAACTGCCGAACACCGTTCTCCAGGTCGCCCCGTTCAGTATCGGCGTCCACCGTCCGATGACGCTGCCGGTGACGGTGCTCACAATGCCGGACCGGTCGCTCGTCTCGTATGCAGAGTCGGCCAATCGAGGGCATCTTGAGCGAGACAACGACTCCGTCGTACCCATCCTGACGGACTACCATCAACTCCAGGCCGAAGCGTTGCCGCGCGCCGCATCCGTGGCCATGATCAGCAAGTTACGAAAGGGCACCCAGTGACGACCGAACCCCCTATTTGGTACACATCCTCGTACAGCGAGAACGGCGGCCAGTGCGTTCAGGTCGCCACCAACCTCGCCCCCGCCACCGGCACCGTCCCCGTCCGGGACTCCAAGGTCCCGAGCGGCCCCGCCCTCGGCCTCCGTGCCGACGCGTACACCGCCTTCGTGACGGGTATCAAGGACGGCGGGTTCGACACCACCGTCTGAGCCACCCCCTACGAAGGGAAGCCCCGTGGCCACCGAAACGCCCCGCTGGTACACCTCCTCGTACAGCAACAACGGCGGCGCCTGCGTCCAAGTCGCCACCAACCTCGTGGCCACCACCGGCACCGTGCCCGTCCGGGACTCCAAGAACCCGGACGGGCCCACCCTCGCCCTGCCCGCCGACGCGTACGCGGCCTTCGTGGCCGGGGCCAAGCGGGGCGGGGTCGGCCTGAGCCCGGCCTGACCGTGCGACCGGGCCCGCCCGGTAGAGTGTGCGAGTCGTCATCATGCTCGTTCAGGGGGAAGCCGGTGCAAATCCGGCACTGACCCTTCCCCAAGCTCTCGACTTCGCTCAAGCAGGGGATACCCCATTCGTGACCGCCGCCCCGCGGTGGAAGTCGGAATGCCCTGTCCGAGTCGTGACCGGCTCGCGCCGCCGGACCCCCGGCGGCCGGCACCGTCGAGGTATACGGAGCCGGAGCCTGGTGCCTGTGTGTGCCTGTGCCCGGTTCCCCCCAGGGAGAGGCACCCGCCGCCATGACCGTCCGCCGCAGCGCCGCCGCGCTCGCCGTCACCGCCGCAGCGCTCTGCGCGTCCGCAGCCCCGGCCGCCGTCGCGGCACCCTCCCCCTCCCCGTCCGCCGCGCTGCCCTCCGGGCTGTACGGGACGAACGACCCGACGTACGACGGGGTGTGGCGGCAGTCACTCGCCTTCCTCGCCCAGCAGGCCGTGGGTGTGACACCCGCCACGAAGGCGGTCGACTGGCTGACCGGCCAGCAGTGCGACAACGGCGCGTTCCCCGCGTACCGCGCGGACACCTCCGCGCCCTGCACCGACAAGACGGTGGTGGACACCAACGCGACGGCCGCCGCCGCCCAGGCGCTGCGCGCGATCGGCGGCCAGCAGGACGCCCTCGACAGCGCGGTCGGCTGGCTCAAGTCCGTCCAGAACGAGGACGGCGGCTGGGGCTACACCGCCGGCAGCCCGAGCGACGCCAACTCCACGTCCATCGTGATCGGCGCCCTCGCCCGGGCCGGTCAGAAGCTGGGCGATGTGACGACGGACGGCGGCAGGACCCCGTACGCGGCGCTGCTCACGTTCTCCATCCCCTGCGGCGGCAAGGAAGGCGGCGCGTTCGCCTACCAGCCCGACAAGGCGGGCAAGCTCGCCGCCAACGGTGACGCCACCGCCGCCGGTGTGCTCGGCGCGCTCGGCAAGGGCCTGGTCGTCACGGACCACGCGGCCGTCAAGGCCCCCGCCTGCCACGACGGCTCCCCGCTCGAACCGGAGCAGGCCGCGCAGAACGGCGCCGCCTACCTGGCCACCACGCTCGCCGCGAATGGCGGCCATCTGAACACGCCCCCGATGCCCGGCGCGGAGGACAGCGAGCCGCAGCCCGACTTCGGCAACACCGCCGACGCGGTCGTCGCCCTGTCCGCCGCCGGCCACAAGGACAAGGCCGCCGCCTCCGTCGCCTGGCTGAAGAAGAACTCCGCCGCCTGGGCCGAGCAGAGCGGGCCCGCCGCGTACGCGCAGCTGATCCTCGCCGCCCGCGCGACCGGCGCCGACGTGCGCGACTTCGGCGGCGCGAACCTGGTCGCCGAGCTGAACGCGACCGGCCCCGAGCCCGCCGCCGTGGCGAAGCCGAAGCCGGCCGACACCGAGGACGAGGAGAAGAAGGACAGCGGCGACGGCGACGGCATCGGCGGCGTCTGGTGGTTCGTCGGCATCGGCCTCGCGGTCGGCGCGGGCGCCGGCTTCCTCATCAGCGGCCGCCGCAAGAACCAGCAGCTGTGAGCCGCCTCGCGCGGGCGGCCGCGCTGCTGGTCGTCGGTGCCGTCCTGGTCGTGCTCGGCGCGGGCACGGCGCAGGCGGCCGGCTACCGCTACTGGTCGTTCTGGGAGGGTTCGGCGAGCGGCTGGTCGTACGCGACGCAGGGGCCCTCGCTGGTCCGGCCCGAGGACGGTTCGGTGCAGGGCTTCCGGTTCGCCGTGAGCACGAACTCGCAGGACGCCACGCAGCCCCGCCGCGCCCCCGACTTCGCGAAGATCTGCGCCGACACCCCGGCGAAGGACGGCAGCAAGCGCGTCGCGCTCGTCATCGACCCCGGTGTCGCCGCCGACGCGCCGGACGGGAAGACCCCGCCCGCGATGCGGACCGCGTGCGCGCGGGTGGCGGAGGACGCGAGCAGCGCGGAGGCTCTGGCCTCGGTGGCGAAGCCGCTGCGCTACGACACCAACGCCATGCTCTGCGCGATCTCCGGCTACCCGGCCACGGGCTGCGGCGAACAGGTCTCCGGCAACGGTGACGGCGGCGGCAAGGCACCCGCCTCCGCATCCGACGGCGGCGGCAACGACGACGGCGGGCCCTCCGCGAGTGTGCTCGTCGGCGTCGGCGCCGTACTGCTCCTCGGTATCGCCGCCGTCGCACAGGCCCGCCGCCGGCGCGGATGACCGGCACCACGGCCGGCCGCACGGACCCCGCGACACACCGGCTCCCCGCCTGGCGCGCCCCCGCCGCCGCGCGCGGCAACGCGCTGCCGGCCGGGGCGTGGTGGCTGTGGGCGCTGGGCCTCGCGACCGCCGCGTCCCGGACCACGAACCCGCTGCTGCTCGGGCTGCTGGTGGGGGTCGCCGGCTATGTGGTGGCCGCCCGCCGCACGGACGCGCCGTGGGCCCGCTCGTACGGGATGTTCATCCGGATCGGGCTCTTCGTGATCGCGGTCCGGCTGCTGTTCTCCATCGTGCTCGGCTCCCCGATCCCCGGCACGCACACCCTGTTCACCCTGCCCGAGGTGCCGCTGCCCGACTGGGCGAAGGGCGTCCGGATCGGCGGCCGGGTCACCGCCGAACAACTGCTGTTCGCGCTGTACGACGGGGCGAAGCTGGCGGCGCTGCTGATCTGCGTCGGCGCGGCGAACTCGCTCGCCAACCCGGCCCGGCTGCTGAAGTCGCTGCCCGGCGCGCTGTACGAGGCCGGGGTGGCCGTCGTCGTGGCGATGACGTTCGCGCCGAACATGGTCGCCGACGTGCTGCGGCTGCGCACCGCCCGCCGGCTGCGCGGCCGGCCGACCGGCGGGGTGCGGGCCGTCCTCCAGATCGGGCTGCCGGTCCTGGAAGGCGCCCTGGAACGGTCGGTGGCCGTGGCGGCCTCGATGGACGCGCGCGGCTACGGGCGCACCGCCCGCGTCCCGGCCGCCGTCCGGCACACCACGAACGTCCTCACGCTCGGCGGGCTGCTCGGAGTGTGCGCCGGTACGTACGGGCTGCTGGCCGCCGAGGGCGCCGGCTACGGCGTGCCGCTGCTGGTGGCCGGGCTGGCCGCCGCGCTGGCCGGGCTGCGGCTGGGCGGGGCGCGTTCGGTGCGGACCCGCTACCGGCCCGACCGGTGGGGGGTACGGGCCTGGCTGGTCGCCGGGTCCGGCGCGGCGGTCGCGGCCGCGATGATCTGGGCCGGGCACGCCGATCCGGCCGCGCTGCACCCCGGCGTCGTGCCGCTGGTCGCCCCGGTGCTGCCGCTGTGGCCGGCCGCGGCCGTGCTGCTCGGGCTGCTGCCGGCGCTGGTCGCGCCCGTCCCGCCCTCCCCCACCGGCTTCGAGGAGCAGCTGTGATCCGGTTCGACGATGTTTCGGTGCGGTACGAGGGCGTGGAGCGCCCCACCCTGTCGGGGATCGACCTCACGGTCCCGGAGGGTGAGCTGGTGCTGCTCGTCGGACCCTCCGGGGTCGGCAAGTCAACCCTGCTCGGGGCCGTCTCGGGGCTGGTGCCGCACTTCACGGGCGGCCGGCTCACCGGGCGGGTCACGGTCGGCGGGCGCGACACCCGTACGCACAAGCCCCGCGAGCTGGCGGACCTGGTGGGCACGGTGGGCCAGGACCCGTTGTCGCACTTCGTCACGGACACCGTCGAGGACGAGCTGGCCTACGGCATGGAGTCGCTGGGCCTGGCCCCGGACGTGATGCGGCGGCGGGTCGAGGAGACCCTGGACCTGCTGGGCCTGGCCGGGCTGCGCGACCGCCCGATCGCCACGCTGTCCGGCGGGCAGCAGCAGCGGGTCGCGATCGGCTCGGTGCTCACCCCGCACCCGCGCGTCCTGGTCCTCGACGAGCCGACGTCCGCGCTGGACCCGGCGGCGGCGGAGGAGGTCCTCGCGGTCCTCCAGCGGCTCGTCCACGACCTGGGCACCACGGTCCTGATGGCGGAACACCGGCTGGAGCGCGTGGTGCAGTACGCGGACCAGGTCGTCCTGCTGCCCTCGCCGGGCGCCGCCCCGGTGATGGGGACGCCAGCCGAGGTGATGGCCCTCTCCCCGGTGCACCCGCCGGTCGTCGCGCTCGGGCGCCTCGCCGGCTGGGAGCCGCTGCCGCTCTCGGTCCGCGACGCCCGCCGCCGCGCCGCGGACCTGCGGGCCCGCCTGGCGGACGCGGAGCCGGGCGCCCACCGGGGAGCGCCGGACGCGTCCGGCGCCGTGCACCCGGCCGCGCCCCTCCCCCCGCTCCGCCCCGCGCCCCGCCTCGGCGTCCTCGCCCGGCTGTTCGGGCGCACCCCCGGTACCGAGCCCGTACCGGAGTCCGCGCCCGCGCCCGGCGACACCGCCGCCGCCCGCGTCGAGCGGCTGGGCGTGCGGCGCGGCCGGGTCGAGGCGCTGCGCCGGGTCTCGCTCACCGTGCACGCGGGCGAGACGGTGGCCCTGATGGGCCGCAACGGCGCCGGCAAGTCCACGCTGCTCGGCGCCCTCGTCGGCATGGTCGAGCCCACCTCGGGCACCGTGCTGACCGGGGGCCGGGCCCCGCACCGCACCCCGCCGCGCGAGATGGTGCGCCGCATCGGTCTCGTACCGCAGGAGCCCCGGGATCTGCTGTACGCGGACACGGTCGCCGCCGAGTGCGCGGCGGCGGACGCCGACGCGGGGGCGGAGCCGGGCCGTTGCCGGGCCCTGGTCTCCGAGCTGCTGCCGGGTGTGGCGGACGGCACGCACCCCCGTGATCTGTCCGAGGGGCAGCGCCTCGCGCTGGCCCTCGCCCTGGTGCTCACCGCACGGCCGCCGCTGCTCCTGCTGGACGAGCCGACGCGGGGTCTGGACTACGCGGCGAAGGCCCGGCTGGTGCGGGTGCTGCGGGCGCTCGCGGCGGAGGGCCACGCGATCGTGCTGGCCACCCATGACGTGGAGCTGGCCGCCGAGCTGGCGCACCGGGTGGTGATCCTCGCCGACGGGGAGGTCGTCGCGGACGGGCCGACCGCCGAGGTGGTGGTGTCCTCGCCGGCGTTCGCCCCGCAGACGGCCAAGGTGCTCGCCCCGCAGGAGTGGCTCACGGTCTCGCAGGTGCGGGCGGCGCTCGGGGGTGGCGCGTGAGCGGCGGGGAGCGGCGCGGCGGCGGTCCGGTCCGGCTGGGGCCGCGCGCGGTCGTGGCGCTAATGCTGATCAGTGCCATCGGGGTGGCCGCCTTCGGCTGGCCGCTGCTCGCGGACGCGGACTCGGGGCTGGCGCACGCGCAGGACGCGCCGTGGCTGTTCGCCGCGCTGCTGCCGCTGCTGGTCGGGGTGGTGGTCGCGATGATCGCGGACGCGGGCCTGGACGCGAAGGCGGTGGCGATGCTGGGGGTGCTGGCCGCGGTGGGGGCGGCGCTGCGCCCGCTGGGGGCGGGCACGGCGGGCCTGGAGCCGATGTTCTTCCTGATGGTGCTGAGCGGGCGGGTGCTGGGGCCGGGGTTCGGCTTCGTGCTGGGGTCGGTGACGATGTTCGCGTCCGCGCTGCTGACCGGCGGGGTGGGGCCGTGGATGCCGTTCCAGATGCTGTCGATGAGCTGGTTCGCGATGGGCGCGGGCCTGCTGCCGGGCCCGGACCGGCTGCGCGGGCGCGGTGAGCTGCTGATGCTCGCCGGGTACGGAGCGGTCGCGTCGTTCGCGTACGGCACGGTCATGAATCTGTACGGGTGGACGATCGTGCCGGGGCTCGCCTCGGGCATCTCGTTCCGGCCGGGTGATCCGCTGGGCGACAACCTGGTGCGCTTCCTGGCGTACTGCGCGACGACGTCGCTGGGCTGGGACCTGGGCCGGGCCGTGCTCACGGTGGTCCTCACGCTGACGGTCGGGGCGCCGCTGCTGAAGGCGCTGCGCAGGGCGACCCGGCGGGCTTCCTTCGAGGCCCAGGGCCTGTTTTGAGTTCCCCGTCGTCCGCCCGGAGGGCGGGCGCGGCGGCGGTCGGTGCGTGCGATCGGTGTGCGGCGGTCCTGGTCATGTGGCGGAGCCACCTGTCCTGGACCGCCGTGCGGCGAGCGTGCGTGCCGGGCGTCGGGGCGCAGACGGGGAACTCAAAACAGGCCCTGGGGTCACATTCGGGGGCCGTGCGGAGTGAGGGCACCCACAGGACTTTGGTCCCGTACTAGGCGGGGTAGGAGGCGCGGGGCCGGACCACAGGGCCCCGGTACACCCACTGTGACCTGCTATGAAGCGTTTTGAGGGGGTTCGGGACCTTCGGCCCCGGGTGCGAGGCGGGGTCGTATCGGGGGTCGTTGCCACGGCCGAACGGCGCCGCTAAGACTGGAACCCGTCGCCGAGCACCGCAGGTCCTCACCCGGATCACGGTCAACGAGCGCCGGTCCACGCAGGATTCGGACCGAGCCCGCGACTCCCCCGTTCCCAACCGTTAGGTTCCCTGTGTCGTTCGCCCGTAACCTCGTCTCCGCGCCCCGCATCTCCCGTCGCAAGGCCGCCGCTGCCGGCGCCACCGTTCTGCTGGGCGCCACCGGCCTCGGCCTGGGGGTCTCCTCCACGGCCATGGCGGCCCCGTCCGCCGTGCCGACGTCCGCCGGGAGTGCCCAGGACACGGCGCGGCAGATGATCGGTGACGGCGCCCAGTTCCAGTGCTTCAGCAACATCGTCAGCCACGAGAGCGGCTGGAACCCGACCGCGACCAACGCCTCCTCCGGTGCCTACGGCCTGGTCCAGGCGCTGCCCGCGTCGAAGATGGCGTCGGCCGGTTCCGACTGGAAGACCAACCCCGGTACGCAGATCAAGTGGGGTCTGGACTACATGAACTCCCGCTACGGCAGCCCCTGCGCCGCCTGGTCCTTCTGGCAGGCCAACAACTGGTACTGATCGGGCCCGTCCCGGACAGCCGGTGATCACCGAAGCCCCGACCGCCTCGCGCGGCCGGGGCTTCGGCCTGTCCGGGTGCCGGTGAGCATCCCCGTACGCCCGCCCGCGCCTCCACTCGCACCCCGGTCCGGATGTCGAACGGGCGCACGGAATCATGGCGGGCATGTCCGCCCTGCTCTCCGGCTTCGCCCCCATCTGGGTCCTGACCGGCATCGGCTACGCGGTCGGGCGCGGCGGACTCCTCGGGGCGCAGGCGGAGGCGGTGCTCGGCCGGTTCGTCTTCCACGTGGCCATGCCCGCGGCCCTGTTCACCATGGTGTCGGCGGCGAGCCCGGACGTCTTCGGCCATCCGTCGATGGTGGCGTTCGCCGCGAGTACGGCGGTGGCCGCCGGTGTTGGGTTCGTCCTGGCGCGGCGGGTCTTCGGCCGGGACCGGGCCGGGGCGGCGGTCGGCGCGATGACCTCGGGCCAGGTGAACTCCGCCAATCTCGGCATTCCGGTGGCGGTGCAGGTGCTGGGCGACGCCTCGTTCGTGGCGCAGGTCATCCTCTTCCAGGTGCTGGTGCTCTCGCCGGTGATCCTGACGCTGCTGGACTCCGGGACGCGCGGCGGCGGGGAGGGGGAGCCGGGCGGACGGCGGGGCGGCGGGGTCCGCCGGATGCTCACCATGCCCGTGCGCAACCCGATCATCCTGGCCTCGCTGCTCGGGGTGGCCGTCTCGGCGTCCGGGCTGCGGCTGCCGGCCGCGCTGACGCACCCCTGCGAGGTGCTGGGCGCGGCGGCGGTGCCCACGGCCCTGATCACGCTCGGCCTGTCGCTGCACCGGGGGCCGGGCGGGGGCGAGGGGCGCGGGGGGCGCGGAAGCCGGGCGGAGACGGCGGTCGTCGTCGCGGTGAAGACGCTGGGGCAGCCGCTGGTCGCGCTGCTGGTGGCGGGCCCGCTGCTGGGGCTGCCGGACGACCGGCTGCCGGCGGTGGTGCTGTGCGCGGCGCTGCCCTCGGCGCAGAACTCGTTCATCTACGCCCGTGAGTACGGCCTGGACACCGGGCCGGCCCGCGACGCGATCGTGGCGTCCACGCTGGTGTCGATGGTCACGCTGTCGGTGGCGGCCTGGGCGCTGGGGGGCCGGTGAGCGGCCGTGAGCCGTTCGAGTGGCGGGTGGTCGGGGGCGGGCCGATGCTTGAGGGGCGACGATCCACATACCGAAGGGGTGCGGGGACGTTTCACGTCTCCCCGCACCCCTTCGGTCAGGTCCGGGCCTCCAGCGCCCGGCCCGCGTCCTCCGGTGCCGCGGGTGCCGGCGGGGCGGCGCGCGGCCGACGCGGCCCGGTGAGCACGTACGTGATCAGGAAGCCGAGCGCGACGACGGTCGCCCCGCCCACCGCGTCCAGCACCCAGTGGTTGGCGGTCGCGATGATCGCGGAGACGGTGAACAGCGGATGCAGCGCGCCGAGGGCCTTCATCCACGGTTTCGGGGCGAGCAGTACGACGATCACCCCGCACCACAGGGACCAGCCGAAGTGCAGCGAGGGCATCGCCGCGTACTGGTTGGTGACGGCCGTCAGCGCCCCGTAGTCGGGCTGGGCGAAGTCCTGGACGCCGTGGACCGTGTCGATGAAGCCGAGGCCGGGCATCAGCCGCGGCGGGGCGAGCGGGTAGAGCCAGAAGCCGACGAGGGCCAGCAGGGTGGCGAAGCCGAGGGCGGTGCGCGCCCAGCGGTAGTCGGCGGGGCGGCGTACGTACAGCACGGCGAGGATGGCCAGCGGCACGAGGAAGTGGAAGGTCGCGTAGTAGTAGTCGAAGAAGGCCCGCAGCTCGCCGGTGCGGGCGACCGCGTGGTTGAGGGCGTGTTCGATGTCGATGTGCAGCCGGCGCTCGACGGAGTGGATCTGCCGGCCGTGCCGTTCGGCGGTCTCCCGTCCGGCCGTGGCGGCCAGCCGGATGTGCGCGTACGCGGAGTAGACGACCCGCAGCAGCAGCAGTTCGAGGAGCAGGTTGGGCCGGCCGAGGGCCCGCCGCAGCGGCAGGAGCGGCGTGCGGCGGGAGGCGGCGGGTTCCGCGTACGCGGTGGGCAGCGGCCGCCGCCAGTACGGGGAGGTGCGCGGCAGGAACGGGGCGGCGCAGGCGGCCCCGAGCGCGGCGATGAGCAGCACGTTGTCGCGTACCGGGAACGCCGCCCCGATGTTCGGCAGCAGCACGGTGCCCGGCAGGGTGGTGACCAGGACCACGACGGCCGGCCACACCATCCGGTCCGAGGCGCGCCGGCCCGCCCGGCCGACCACGGCGAGCAGCACCCACAGCAGCTGGTGCTGCCAGGCGGTCGGGGACACGGCGACGACGACGCAGCCGGTGACGGCCACGGCGAGCAGGAGCTGCCCGTCGTGCGCGTACCGCACGGCGCGGCGCAGGCCGATGGCGCAGACGGCGGCGCCGAGCGCCAGGAACAGCGCGATCTCCGGCGGCCCGGTCAGGCCGGATCGCAGCAGCGCCCCGTGCAGGGACTGGTTGGCGAGGCTGTCCGCCTGGTCGCCGAGGCCGGCCCCGGCGACGTGGTGCACCCAGTACGTCCATGAGTCGTGCGGCATGACGGCCCAGGCCAGGGCGGTGCAGCCGGCGAAGGCGGCGATGGCGGTGAGCGCGGCGCGGCGCCGGCCGGTGAGCCGGAGCAGGACCGCGAAGAGGAGCACGGTCGGCTGGAGGGCGGCGGCGACGCCGATGAGGACCCCGGCCCTGCGTTCCCCGCGCACGGCGAAGAGGCCGACGAGGACCAGGAGGACGGGCAGGATGCTGACCTGGCCGAGGTGGAGGGCGTCGCGCACCGGCAGCGAGAGCATGAGCAGGCTGATCGCGACGGGTGCGGCGAGCAGGGCGGTGCGCCGGCCGACCGGGCCGGGCAGGGCGCGGGCCGCGACGACGCCGAGAGCGGCGACCAGCAGCAGCGATCCGAAGGTCCAGGCGACGCCGAGGCTCTGTTCGGCGGTACGGGTGAGCGGCTTGAGGACGAGCCCGGCGAACGGGGTGCCGGTGAAGTGGTCGGTGTCGTAGAGCGAGCCGGGTACGTGGAGCACGCCGTGCGGGCCGATCCAGGTCTCCAGGTCGGTGAGCCGTTCGCCCGGCGGCCGGCTCAGGACGGCCGCCATCTGCCGCAGGGCCAGCGCGGCCACGATCAGCCAGAGCACCGCCCGTGCCGCGGTGGTCCCGGGTCCCGCCGTCGCGCTTCCGCTGCCGCCGTGCTCCGCGTTCGCCACGCTGTGCCGTTCCTCCCGAGGTCTGCCACCGGCCGACTGTCCGGCATGTGTAGAACCTTCGCACTGTGTGACGGGATAGGCACAATCAACCCGCTCTTCGAAATTCACCCCCATTTGTCCTAAAAGATGCCCGGTCAGGTGTGCGGAACGGCCGGAACCGGGGTGCGTCCGCGCACGTCTGAGCCCGTGATCAGCAACGACGGGGAGGACGGAAGATGCGGCGCGCGCGGAGAGAACGCGGGACGGGCAAGGGGGCGCGCGGCTGGGCGGCCCGTGCGCTCTCCCTGACCCTGATCCTGGTGTCGTTGCAGCTGGGATCGCTGATCGCGCCGGCGTACGCCTGCGGGTGCGGGGCGATGGTGGTGGACCGCGACAGCCGGGTCGCGGTGGACCGGGAGACGTCGGCGGTGGGCTGGGACGGCCGCACCGAGCAGATCGTGATGCGGCTGAGCGTCCGGGGCGACGCGCCCGACGCGGCCTGGATCATGCCCGTACCGAACCGCGCCACGGTCGAGCTGGGCGACGCGGAGCTGTTCACGGAGCTGGAGGCGATCACCGCGCCGGTCCACGAGGAGCGGCACTACTTCTGGCCGCGCGAGAAGGACTGGCCGTTCGGCGGCTCGGACCACGCGGTGGGCGACAGCGCCGCCGGGCCCCGGGCTCCCGCGCCGGTCGAGGTCGTCGGCCGGGAGCGGCTGGGCCCCTTCGACGTGGCCCGGCTGGCGGCGACGGACCCGGAGGCGCTGGAGGGCTGGCTGACGGAGAACGGCTTCGAGCTGCCGGACCGCCTCGCCACCGCCCTGACCCCGTACGTGGAGCAGAAGTGGGAGTACGTGGCGGTGCGGCTGGCGCCGCGGGACCGGGGGGCCACGCTGAGCGGCACGCTCGACCCGCTGCGGCTGCGGTTCGCCAGCGACCGGCTGGTCTATCCGATGCGTCTGTCGAAGCTGGCCGCCACCCCGCAGTCCCTGGACCTGTACGTGCTGGCCGACCACCGCATGGAGCCGCGCGGCACGATCGGCGGGCGGCCCGCGAAGGTCTCCTACGCCGGCCGGGTGGACCCGGCGGCGGAGCCGTACGAGGCGCTGTCGGCGGTCACCGGCGACAAGCCGGTCTTCCTGACGGCGATGCACCAGTACTTCCCGACGCCGGAGCGGATCAACGGCGACCACGAACTGCTGGCGACCGCCGAGGACACCCCGTACCGGACGGTGATCCACCGGGAGACGCTGCTGACCTGGGGCGGCATCCCGGCCTGGCTGCTGACGCTGCTCGCCGGCGCGGCGGCGGTGGTCGTGACCGTGCTGCTGCTGGTACGCGCCCGGCGCCGGCGCCCGGTGACGCCCCCGGCCCCGGTCCTCACGCCGCCGCCGCTGCGGTGAGCCGGGTCCGCATGTGCGTACGAGGGGTGAGGTGTCACCGGCAGCCATCGCCCTCGAAATCACGTGGCCCATACATGTGTGCGATGCCCAGAATGGCCCCATGACCTGGACCGTGGCCCCCGAACCCTTCGACTCCGCCGACGCGGCCCTGCTCCGGCGCGACTACTACGGCGAGGTCGCCGGCCGCTACTGGGGGCGCCCGGCGACGGCCGCGGAGATCGACGAGGGGCTCACCGACGACGGCGCTTCGCTGCTGCGGGCGCCCACCGGGGACTTCCTGGTGGGCCGCTCCGGCGGCCGCCCGGCGGGCTGCGCGGGCCTGGTCCTCGTGGGCGGCGGCACCGCCGAGCTGACCCGCGTCTTCGTCCGCCCGGAGTTCCGGGGCACGGGTGGCGGCGGGCTGCTGCTCGCGGCGGTGGAGGCCCGCGCGCGGGCCCTGGGGGCGGCGCTGCTGCGGCTCGACACCCGGCACGACCTGGTCGAGGCCCGCGGCCTGTACGCGAAGCACGGCTACCGGGAGGTACCGGCGTTCAACGAGGGCCCGTACGCCGAACGCTGGTTCGCCAAGGAGCTGCGCGGGACGGCGCAGTAGGTGCGGGGGCCGGGGGTCTTCCCCGTACGCGTACGGGTCACTCGCTCCGGTGGGGGTGGCCCGCCGCGTGGTCGCGCCTCGGTTCGGGGCTGTGCGGCCACTCCTTGCTCGATCCGCTCGTCTCGGCCGTCAGCTCCGAGACCAGGGCGACCAGGTCGGTGGGCCGGTCGGGCCCCCACCAGTCGCCCAGGAGCGCGGCCAGCGAGTCCTCGCGGGCCTGGGCGAGCTTGACCACCGCCTCCGCGCCCGGCTCGGTGAGCACCATCTGCACCCCGACGCGCCGGACGAGCCCGCGCCCCTCCAGCTGCCGGGCCGCCTCGTTGATCACGCGCAGCGGTACGGGCGCCACCTCGGCGAGCCGGGCGGGCTCCACGGTGCCGTGGCGCTTGATGCGCAGCAGCATCCAGCCGGCGGCCGGCAGCAGATCGAGGCCCGCCCGCTCGGTGATCTTCACATAGACCTCGCGCCGGCCCTCCCGGGTGGCGAGCACGGACAGGGCCCGCGCGCACTCGTCGTACGAGGAGCGCTCGACCGGGTTGGAGGCCAGCGTCTCGGTCGGGTCGGGCGCCGTCACCGAGCCGCGCAGCGGGTCCTCCTTGAGGAACCAGGCGAAGACGAAGGCGACCAGGACGACGGGCGCGGCGTACAGGAACACATCGGTGATCGACGTCGAGTAGGCCTGGAGCACCGGGCCGCGCAGGCCGGGCGGCAGCTGCCCGATGGCGCGCGGGTCGGCGGCCAGGGCCTTGGCGTCGACGCCTGGCGGCATCGACCGGCCGGCGAGCGCGGCGCCGAGTTTGTCCGTGAGCCGGTTCGTGAAGATCGTGCCGAAGATCGCCACACCGAACGAGGCCCCGATGGACCGGAAGAACGTCGCGCCGGAGGTCGCCACGCCCAGGTCCCGGTACGAGACGGCGTTCTGCACGACCAGGACGAGGACCTGCATCACCAGGCCGAGCCCCGCGCCGAACACGAAGAAGTAGGCGCTCATCTCCCAGGTGCCGCTGGAGACCGTCAGCCGGTGCAGCAGGAGCAGGCCGATCGCGGTGATGCCGGTCCCGGCGATCGGGAAGACCTTCCAGCGGCCCGTCCGGCTGACGATCTGCCCGGACACCGTGGAGGTGATCAGCAGCCCGAAGACCATCGGCAGCATGTGCACACCGGACATCGTCGGCGTGATGCCGTGCACCACCTGGAGGAAGGTCGGCAGATAGGTCATCGCGCCGAACATCGCGAACCCGATGACGAAGCTGATCACGGCGACCAGGCTGAACGTCCTGATCCGGAACAGTTTCAGCGGGATCACCGGCTCGGCGGCGCGCCGCTCCACGAACACGAACGCGATCAGCAGCAGGGCGGCCAGCACCGCGAGGCCGATGATCTTCCAGGAGCCCCAGGGCCAGGTGGTGCCGCCGAGGGAGGCGACGAGGACCAGGCAGGTGGCGACCGCCGCGATGAGGAAGGTGCCCAGGTAGTCGATGGTGTGCTTCGTCCGGCCGACCGGGATGTGCAGCACGGCGGCGATCACCACGAGGGCGACCACCCCGATGGGCAGGTTGATGTAGAAGACCCAGCGCCAGGAGAGGTGCTGGGTGAAGAAACCGCCCAGCAGCGGCCCCAGGACGCTCGTCGCCCCGAACACCGCGCCGAAGAGGCCCTGGTACTTGCCGCGCTCACGGGGCGGGACGATGTCACCGACGATCGCCATCGACAGCACCATGAGCCCGCCGCCGCCGAGCCCCTGGAGGGCACGGAATCCGATCAGCTGGGGCATGTTCTGGGCGATACCGCAGAGCGCGGAGCCGATCAGGAAGATGACGATCGCGGTCTGGAACAGCTTCTTGCGCCCGTACTGGTCGCCGAGCTTCCCCCAGAGCGGAGTCGCGGCCGTCGAGGCCAGCAGATAGGCCGTGACCACCCACGACAGGTGTTCGAGCCCGCCGAGGTCGCTGACGATCGTGGGAAGTGCCGTGGAGACGATGGTCTGGTCGAGTGCGGCGAGCAGCATGCCGAGAAGCAGTGCGCCGATCGCCACCAGGACCGACCGCGTGGAGCGGTCCGCGCCGGGGGCCTGGGCCGGGGGGCTCAGCTGCTGGGCCATGAGACATCTCCTCGGAGGCTCTCCTCGGATGATCCGCTACACACCCATCCTGTCTGTTCCACCCCGTTATGGCCTGCCGGAGACCCACCTGATTGGGGTTCTCGGCGGCGGGCTGCATAATCGCAGGCAGTTCAAGGGGAGGGGACCCACCATGACCGGACATATATGCCCGGAGTGCGGTACGGAAGGCAGACCGGGCACCGGCCCGGGCTGCGCCTGCGCGGGCCGCGCGGTGTACGGCGCCACGGGCGCGCCCGGTCACCTCACCGACCCGGAGCGGGCCGCCGAGCAGCGGCGCATCGCCGAGGAGCACCACGCCGGCCGGTCCGCCGAGATGGCCGCGGCGGAGGACTTCGACCCGCTGCGCATCCGCCCGTACGTGACGCTGGGCGGCGACACCGCGGCCGCGCCGTCCCCGACGACCCCGCCGGGCGCCCCGCACGTCTACGCCCCCGAGGCCGACGCCGCGACGACCATGCCGCTGTATCTGCCGCCCATGGCCCCCGCGCCGCACGCCGGCGACGGGACCGACGAGCCCACGACCGCACTGCTGCTCACCCGCCCGGACCCGGTGGCGCCGCGCCGCCGCAAGCCCTTCGCCGCCGTGGTCGCCGGGGCGGCCGTGGTCACCGTCGTCGGCACGGCCGCCTTCATCGGCGGGCTGTTCAACGGGGACGGCGGCGGGGAGGCCGACCTCGACCAGGCCCTGCCCTCCACGGTGGCCAGCCTCCCCGACGAGAGCGTCGAGCCCTCGCCGTCCGCATCGGCCTCCGCATCGCCGTCCCCGTCGCGCTCGGCCTCCCCCTCGGCGTCCGCGACCGCCTCGGCATCGGCGTCCGCGTCCGCGTCGTCCTCCGTATCCCCCTCCCGCTCCGCGTCCGCGTCCGCTTCGGCGTCCGGGGCGGGCCACGCCTCCTCGTCCCCCTCGGCCACGGCGGGGAGCAGCGCCCCGGTGGAGGGCGTGGCCCCGCCGCCCACGACCCCGGACGAGGGGGAGACGCTGCGGCGGGGCGATTACGGACCGGCGGTGGCGGAGTTGCAGAACCGGCTGCGCGAGGTCTGGGTCTACAACGGCCCCGTGGACTCCTCCTACGGGGACCGCACCGAGCAGGCCGTGGGCGATCTCCAGAACTGGTGGAACATCACGGGGGACCCGAAGGGCGTCTACGGCCCGCACACCCGGACCCGCCTGGAGGCGGTGACGACGGGACGCGGCCGCCGCTGACCGCTGCCCGCTGCCTGTTCCCCGCTGTCCGCACGGCCGGACGCGGGACCGCCGGCCGGAGGGATTCGCCAACACCGGCATGTTTTTGTATCGTGGAGGAACAAAGTGGCCTCCGCGCGCACACCCTGACCGGCGGGCGGGGGCCGCTTGATCTCTCGCGCCGCTCACCCCCGCGGCGCCCTCCCCCGTTCTGGAGCCCGCCCATGCCGGCCACCGCCCTCACCGCCAAAGCCCTCCTTCTGGACATGGACGGCACCCTGGTGAACTCCGACGCCGTCGTGGAGCGCTGCTGGCGCCGCTGGGCGCTGCGGCAGGGGCTGGACCCGGAAGAGGTGCTGAAGGTCGTCCACGGCCGGCAGGGGTACGCCACGATGGCGGTGCTGCTCCCGGACCGCCCGATGGCGGAGAACCACGCGGACAACCGGGTGATGCTCGCCGAGGAGACCGCCGACACGGACGGGGTGGTTCCGATCGGCGGCGCCCCCGCCTTCATGGACGCCATCGCCGCCCTGCCGCACGCCCTGGTCACCTCGGCCGACCTGCCGCTGGCGACGGCCCGGATGGGCGCGGCCGGACTGCGGATGCCGGACCTCCGCGTCACCGCCGAGAGCGTCGGGGCCAGCAAGCCGGACCCGGAGGGCTTCCTCAAGGGCGCGGCGGCGCTGGGCTTCGATCCGGCGGACTGCGTGGTCTTCGAGGACTCCGAGGCGGGCATCGCGGCGGGCCGGGCGGCCGGCATGCGCGTGGTGGGCGTGGGCCCGCGCGCGGGAGCCCACGCCCCGGACGTCCACGTGCCGGACCTGGCCCACCTGCGCGTGGAGCCGGCACCGGACGGCACGATCACCCTGCACATCGCGACGGCCTGAGCCGAAGAGACCGGCCCGCCCGCATCCGGGTGGGGCCGGTGACCTGAGCCGCGGGCGCCACCCCCGCCAGGCACGGCCGCACCCGCGACCACCCGCACCCCATACGCCCGACGCGGCTCCTCACGCCCCCTCAGACACCAGCGCCACGAACCTTCGTACGGCCCCCGCCTCCATCCGGCGGGGGCCGTTACGCATGCGCTCCCGTCCTGGTCAGGGGCGTCGGCCTCCCGCCGCCCGCCGCGCCGCACCGGCTCGGCGCGCCCGCGTGCGCGAGCCCGCGCTCCCCCCGCACCACAAACGTCTCCGTCAGATCCCTTGATGTGACGTGCCCATGTCGCCACTCTGTTACCTGGCGCCCACCCCACGGCAACCCGGCGCCGCCACGATGGCCGGGTCGTCGCTGACGGCCCGTCCGCATCCCCCCACATCAAGGGAGTTCGCATGTCAGGTGTCTACGCGCGTCGCATAGGCGTCCTCGCCGCATCCGCCGCCCTGGCCGCCGCCACCGGCCTGCTCGCCGCCCCGAGCGCCCAGGCGGCCATGCCCACTCCGGTCTCCGCGGCCACCGCCCGTACCTATCTGAGCCAGCTGACCGTCAAGGCGGAGGGCTCGTCCAGCGGGTACAGCCGGGACAAGTTCCCGCACTGGATCACCCAGTCGGGGACCTGCAACACCCGCGAGGTCGTGCTGAAGCGGGACGGCACGAACGTCACCCAGAGCTCCAGCTGCGCGGCGACGAGCGGCACCTGGTACTCGCCGTACGACGGCGCCACCTGGACCGCCGCGTCCGACCTGGACATCGACCACATGGTCCCGCTCGCCGAGGCCTGGCGATCGGGCGCCGCCAGCTGGACGACCGCGCGACGGCAGGCGTACGCCAACGACCTGACCCGGCCGCAGCTGATCGCGGTCACGGACAACGTCAACCAGTCCAAGGGCGACAAGGACCCCGCCTCCTGGCTGCCGCCGCGCGCCGCGTACAAGTGCACATATGTGCGCGCCTGGGTACATGTGAAGCACTACTACAACCTGACCGTGGACACGGCCGAGAAGTCGGCCCTTCAGTCCGCGCTCAGCGGCTGCTGAACCGGGGCGCGCGACACCGCGCGTCCACCCCCCGGTGGCCCCACCGGCCGACGCCCGCACGACGGGCCGGCCGGGCGGGGCCACCGATGCGTTTTCGGCCTTCTACTGCTGTTCATGACAAGCCACCGAGCCCCTCCAGGGGCGGCGCCGGGTCGCAGCGAGCCGCCATCGGGACGAATCGGGCCCACGACTCCAGCGGGACTCAGGTGAGAACAGAGGCAGCCATGGTCGGGGCACCGACCGCCCTCCACCAACCCCCATGGCCGGAAAACTGCGTTGCCATTGGTTCAGGCCAACAGAGGAAGGAAGACTGCCCAGTTCGAGGCGGTATCGACCTGCCGATCGGCTCACAACTGGCCATCGAATTCTGGCCAGTCGGCAGAACGTTGAACTTGCAAGTATTGGTGAGGTCTACCTAATCTTTGGCGCCCAGTCGGTTCACGTCCCCACCAGACCGAAGGAGCCTCCCCCACCATGACCCCACACCTCCACCGGGCCCAGCCCTACGCCCTCGCGCTCTTCCGCATCGTCGCCGGTCTCCTCTTCGCGTGCCACGGTGCCGCCTCGATCTTCGGGATTCTCGGCGGCGCCCACGGCGGCGGCTCCATACCCGCCGGCACCTGGCCGGGCTGGTACGCGGCGGTGATCCAGCTCATCGGCGGCATCCTCGTCGCCCTCGGCCTGGGCACCCGCGTCGCGGCCCTCGTCTCGTCCGGCTCCATGGCGTACGCGTACTTCACGGTCCACCAGTCGCACGCCCTCCTCCCCATCGAGAACGGCGGCGAATCGGCCGCGATCTTCTGCTGGATCTTCCTGCTGCTCGTCTTCACCGGCCCCGGCGCCTTCTCCCTGGACGGCCTGATCACCGCCCGCACGCCGCACCGCCAGAACCGGGACCACAGCCAGGGGCAGAACTCCCCCGTCGCCGTCTGACCCCCCGCCGACCTCCCCTTCCCACTCCCCCCTCCCCCGGGGCCCGCTGACCGACCGGGCCCCGAAACCCCCCACCGGACCCCCCTCGAACCCCCATCGAAACCCCCTGTCAGACCCCCTGCCGAAACCCCTGTCGGACTCCCCACCGACCTCCGTACGCCTCCGTGTACCGCCGGGAAACCGCTCCCCGGTGGTACACGCTCAAGCCTCGCTCAAGCGAGGTGCCGAACATCACGCATATATATGGATCACCGGGTGAACGGCGGGCGTACGCTGTACAGCTGGACCTGCCGCTCCTGCCGCTCCCCTGCGACGTCGCGGCGTTGTCACCGATCGGGGAGTAGAAGGTGCTGGAGAGTGTGGGTGCGCTGATCGGCAGCCCATGGATCTATGCCGTGGTCGCCCTCTCCGTGCTGCTCGACGTCTTCCTCCCCGTCCTGCCCAGCGGTGTCCTGGTGGTCACCGCCGCCACGGCGGCCGCCGCCGGCACCACCGGGGTCGCCGCCGACGCCGTGGGCGCCGCCCGGCATGTGACCGAGGTCCCCTCGCTGCTCGCCCTCCTGCTGTGCGCCGCCACCGCCTCGGTGCTCGGCGACCTGGCCGCGTACCGGCTGGCCCGGCGCGGCGGGGAGCGGCTGGACCGCGCCATCGCACGCTCCCGGCGCCTCAACTCCGCGCAGGAGCGCCTGGGCGCCGCCCTGAGCCGGGGCGGCGGCATCCTCGTCGTCATCGCGCGCTTCGCCCCCGCCGGGCGCTCCGTCGTCTCCCTGGGCGCGGGCGCCTCGCACCGCAAGGTGAAGGAGTTCCTGCCCTGGTCGGCCGTCGCGGGCCTGGCCTGGGCCGGCTACAGCGTGGGCCTCGGCTACTTCGGCGGGCAGTGGCTGGGCGCGGGCTGGCTGGGCACGGCCGTCTCCGTCCTGGCCCTGTTCCTCGCGGGCTCCTTCGCGGCGCTGCTCATGCGCCGCCCGGCCGAGGCGGCCCGCGCCGCCGCGGCGTCCTGACGGCGGCCCACCGGCCCTACGGCGTTCTGGCGCCGCCCCGTATCTCCAGGCCGTCGAGCAGCCGGGCGGTCGCCTCGGTGATCTCCTCGACGGCACGGTCGAAGACTTCCCGGTTGTGCGCGGCCGGGGCGCGGAAGCCCGACACCTTGCGGACGAACTGCAGGGCGGCGGCGCGGATGTCCTCCTCGGTGGCTTCTTCGGGGAGGGCGGGCGGTCGGAGCGTCTTGATACTGCGGCACATGTCTCCAGTGTGACCCGCACCACTGACAACGGCGCCCGACGGCGGCATCCGGTCCGGCCGGTCAGATGACCGGCTTGAGGCGTCCCGTGCACAGGGCCCAGATCACGAACGTGTCGATGGCCAGGGAGACCACCGCCCAGATCGGCTGGTAGGGCAGCCACATGAAGTTGGCGATCATGTTGAGCGCCGCGAGGCCCACACCGGCCCCGCGCGCCCAGGCGAAGCCCCGGAGGATGCCCCAGCCGACGAGCGCGACGAGGATGCCCAGGACGAGGTGGATCCAGCCCCAGGCCGTCACGTTGAACTTGAAGACGTAGTCGTTGATCCGCGCGTACACGTCGTCCGAGGCGATTCCGGCGATGCCCTTGATCGCCCCGAGCACCCCGTCGACCATCAGCAGCACGCCGGCGAACATGATCCCGCCGGACGCCCAGGGGTTCTCGTCCTCCGGCCCGGTCCCGCCGCCGGGAGGCGGGGAGGGCGACGAAGGGGTGCCGGGCGGGGGCGCTGTCTGTGCCATGAGGACTCCTCGGTCGGTGGAAGGTGCGGGCCAGACCGACCCTGCGCCCCCGCCCCCGGCACGGCCACACGGACGCGCCCGTTAGGGTGACGCCGGCTCCGGCGTCCCGCCCCTCGCCCACCCGGTTCGCGCCCTCCCCGCCGCAGGTCAGGAGCGTCCGACATATGCCGCTGAACGACACATGACTGCCGTAGGATGCCGGGCATGAGCGAACGCGCGATGCAGGAACCGACCCTCCTCCTCCTGACCGCCCTGGCCGACCAGCCCCGGCACGGCTACGCCATCACGCGCGAGATCGAGAAGATCTCTGACGGCCGCGTGAAGATGCGGACCGGCACGCTGTACGGGGCGCTGGAGCGCCTGCTCAACGAGGGCCTGATCGAGGTGCACGCGGAGGAGGTCGTGGACAGCAGGCTGCGCCGCACGTACACGCTCACCGCCACCGGCCGCGAGGTCCTGGCCGCCGAGGCGCGCCGCATCGCCGCCACCGCGCGCGAGGCCACCCGGCGGCTGGGTGTCGCCGGGAAGCCGGCCACCGCATGAGCACCCCGCTGCTGCGGCTCTACCCGGCCGGTTACCGCCGTGCCTTCGGGGACGACATCGCCGAGGCGTACCGCGAGGCGGTCGAGGGCGCGGGCCGGTCCGCGCGGCTGCGCGAGGCGGGCGACATCATGGCGCACGCGCTGCGGGTGCGGCTGCGCCTGGGCTCCGCGCAGCGCGCCGGCCGGCTGTTCGCCGCCGCCGCGCCCTTCGCGCTGGCCGCGACGGCCGCGTACGCCGCCTTCGGCCTGGTCTCGATGCTCGCCGACTGGCGGCTGAGCGGGACTTCGGACTTCCTCCTTCCGCTCAGCTACGTCATGATCGGCTGCGATCTGGTGACGCTGACGGGCGCGGTCCTGGCGCTGGGCGGCCGCTTCACGACGGGGGCGCGGTGGGCGTTCGCGGGCGCGCTGGCGCAGCAGCTGGCACTCGTCCTGGTCCCGCTGTCGGCCGGGGCACTCGTTCCGCCGGCCGCCGCCCCGTACATCCTGGCGCCGGTCGCGGTGGCCGCGCTGCCGGTGGCCTGCCCGCCGGACCTGCGCCCGCCCGGCCGCGCCCTGGGGGCGTCGGCGCTTGCGGCGCTGTCGCTGTGGACGCTGCTGGGTGTGGCCGCGCTGGCCCTGACGGACATCACCGGCCATCTCGCGATCACTCTGTGGCGCCTGGGCGTGCCGATGGCCGCCACGCTGCTGCTGGCGGGGCGCCCGGCGCTGTCCCGGCTGCGGACGCCGGGGCAGTTCGCGCTCGCGGGGGTGCCGTTCGTGGCGATGGGGTACTGCGCGGGGGTGGTGGGCCGGGACACGCTGGTCCCGGCCCTGGCGGAGATGGTGGCCGCGGGCATCGCGCTGCGTCTGTGGCGGGTGCGGAGCGGGGCGGGGGCGGGCTGAGGGGCCCTGCGGGCTACGCGGTGACGCGTATCTTCGACTGGCCGTGCCCGAGCTTCTCCCAGTCCTCCATGAACCGCGCCCGCAGCCCGTGCCGGGCGGCGAGGTCGATCAGGGTCTCGGTCCGGTAGTAGAAGTCCTCGCGCAGCACCTGGTGTTCGGCGCCGGTGGTGCGGTCGAAGGTGAAGTCGAAGTGCCCGCCGGGCGCCAGTACGCGGCCGACATGGGCCAGGCACTCGTCGATGATCTCCAGCGGCGAGTGCGAGAACACGCTGTGCGCGTGGACGACGTCGAAGTACGCGTCCGGCAGGAAGTCCAGCGTCAGGTCCTTGGTGATGGTCAGGTGCGGCACCTTGGCCTGGAGCCCCTGCGTGGTCAGGGTCTGCTTGGCGGCCATCAGGATGTCGGGCGAGATGTCGATGCCGTAGTAGTGCCCGGCCTCCAGGTAGTCGATGAACCGCCAGCCGGCGCGCAGGTTGCCGCAGCCGATGTCGAGCATCCGGGCGCCGGGGGCGAGCCCGTGCTCGACGAGGTAGTCGAACTGCATCTGCCCCAGGGCCAGCCACCGCTCGTGCGTCTGACTGCCCACGGCGGCCTCGGGGTTGCGCCGGGTGTCCGAGGCCATCACGGCCCGGTAGTAGTTCACGTGGTCCGGGTGCTTGAACGCGAGCCAGCGGTCCCTGGCCGCCCGCTTCAGATAGGGCGCGATGCGGTCCGGACGGCGTGCGGCGTAACGGACCTTGTGGGCGAGCGACTCGCGGTTGGCGACGAGGTTCTTCTTGGAGGCCATACTGCTCCACCTTCTCCACTGCGTGCGGCACCCCGGAAGGCCGCAGCGTGAAGCGGCCCGGGGCGGGACGTAACGCTGTCACTATAGGTCGGTCACCGACATATACAAACCAACGACGTACGCGTACTCCCTCCTCGCCGTCCGGCCCGCTCCCGCCTCCGTCGCTACCGCTCGCGTCCGCGTCCGCGTCCGTGATCGAGGTCCGCGTCCAGGCCGGGCAGTTCCTCGTGGCCCTCCGAGTAGTGATTGACCCATCCGCAGAGCGCACAGGCGTACCGACCGGCCAGACCGTGCACCTCGGTGCCGCAGCGGGCGCAGTCGGTGCGGGTGATCTCCGGAATCGCGGGCTCGGGCTCACTGGTCACACCGGGACTGTACCGAGCACGCCTTCGACGCGCGCGAACCACGACTGTCGGACCGGCCTGCCATCCTGCCTGTGTGACGATGACATGGGCCGACTTCTGGGCACTGATAGCCACCCTGAACGGCGAAGCGACCGAAGCCAACTGCCGGCGCCTGGCGAAGAGGCTGAGCCGCCGCCCCCTCCCCGAGATCACCGCCTTCGCGGAACGCCACGCGGAAGCCCTCTACCGCCTCGACCAGGAGAAGTTCGGCACCCTCCCGGTCGCCGACATGACCCTCGACGACGGCGCACCCTTCCCGCAGTCGGGCGACTCCTTCCTCTACGCCCGCTGCGCCGTGGTCGCCGCAGGCCGCCACACCTGGGAGAGCGTCTTCTCCGACCCCGCGAAGTTCGCCCCGTACACCGCCACCACCTACGACGGCGAGCGCCTTCTCTACGTCCCGGACGAAGCCTACGAACTGGCCACGGCCGAGGAATGGCCCCGTACCACCCGCTACTGCTACGAGTCGTTCAGCAACAAGGACGGCTGGCCCGCACTCCCCCACCACGCGAACCGTGGAGGCGAAAGTGAAAGCCCCTGACCTGTCCCACGGTGCGCGTCTCACCGCCCATGGCTCCGTCTCGACATCCCTGGCCCTGTGCAGTGATCGCGCACTCCTCGAACTCATGGACACGGCGGTGCCGCTCGGAACCGGCATCGGCGGGAAGTGCGCTCTGCTGGAGATCGCCGGAACCCCGACCTTCGTGAAGCGGGTGCCCCTTACCGACCTGGAGAGGCAGCCCGAGCACGTCCGGTCCACGGCGAACCTGTTCGAGCTGCCCGGCTTCTGCCAGTACGGCATCGGCGCCATCGGCAGCCCGGGCTTCGGGGCCTGGAGAGAACTCGCCGTGCACACCATGACGACGAACTGGGTACTCGCGGGCGAGTACGAGGGCTTCCCCCTCATGTACCACTGGAGGGTCCTGCCCGATGCGACGCCCCTGCCCGACGAACTGGCGGACGTCGAACGGGCCGTGGCGTACTGGGACGGCGATTCGCGGGTACGCCACCGAATCCGGGCTCTCCAACACTCCTCGGCGAGCATCGCACTGTTCCTGGAGTACATCCCGCAGAACCTGCACCAATGGCTGAGCACTCAAATCGAAGCCGGAGACCGGACCACCAACCGGGCCTGCGCCATGGTGGAGCGGGAGCTGGCACCTCGTTCATGAACAGCCGCGAACTCCTGCACTTCGACGCCCACTTCGAGAACATCCTGACCGACGGCCGGCGCCTCTACTTCGCGGACTACGGCCTCGCCCTGTCCTCCCGGTTCGAGCTGTCCCAGAACGAGGCCGACTTCTTCGACCGGCACCGGACCTACGACCGCGATTACACCGCCACATATCTGGTGAACTGGCTGGTCACCGCTCTCTTCGGTTACCGGCGAGAGGACAGGGACGGCCGCTACGAACTGGTGCGCGCCTTCGCAGAGGGCAAGCGCCCCACCGGAATCCCCAAGGAGGCAGCAGCAATCCTCACCCGCCACGCACCAACCGCCACCGCAACATCGAACTTCAACCACACATTCCAACACCAAAGCAGAAAAACCCCGTACCTCCCCCGAACCGACCACGCGTACAGCCCACCCGCCACAGACACCAAAGACTCCCAACCATGATCGGCCGGGGGCCTCTGTACTGGCAGGCGCGGACGGCCTCGAACCGCCAGCACCTGCTTTCCAAGTTCGACCGGACGGTCCCACTCGCTTGCGCTCCCAAGGCTGCCGCTGCCGTGAGGAGCCGGGCACGACCGCCTCAATCCGCCGCCGTTGATGTCAGTGATGTGTCAGATCCTTCGCCCCTACGGCCCGCGGTATGCCGACGGGCGACGCCTGACTGTGGGTCTCTCCTGATGCTCACGTACGCCGGGCGCTCGAGGTCGCGAACCTCCATGAGGGCAAAGAGATCGAGCTCACGTCTCGCGAACCGATGGAGGAACTGGAAAAAGAGCTCTAGCCTCGGGCTTTCATGAGGTGGGCTGTCCGAAGCGTGATCGAAAACGTGAGAAGTGCTCCTGACCTGCAACGATGGGACTTGTCGAAGGTCCAGATCGTGCCGTGGAAAGAAGCACTTCTCAGGTGAAGAAGCGTATCGGGTCGTACCCGCGTATCCGCATCGAGGGCGGCGGCCGGGCGGTGGTCTCCCAGGCCGGGGGCGTGCTGCTGGTCGAGACGGTCCGCAAGGCCGGGCTGGACACCGCGATATCCGCGGCGCTGGCGCCGTGGCGGAAGGCTCGGGCGGTGCACGACCCGGGCAAGATCCTGCTGGACGTGGCCCTCGCGGTCGCGCTGGGCGGCGACTGCCTGGCCGATGCCGGGATGCTGCGGGCCGAGCCGGCCGTGTTCGGCCCGGTGGCCTCCGACCCGACCGTCTCCCGCCTCGTCGACACCCTGGCCGAGTCCGGCCCGAAGGCTCTGAACGCGATCCGGTCCGCGCGGGCCGAAGTACGCGAACGAATATGGAAGTTGGCGGGATCCTCGTCGCCGGACGCCTCCGGGCAGGTGATCGTCGACCTGGACGGGGTGCTGGTACTGGCCCACTCCGACAAGCAGGACGCGGCCGCGACCTGGAAGAAGACCTTCGGACATCACCCGCTGGTGGGCTTCGTCGACCACGGAAGCGGCGGCACCGGCGAGCCGGTGGCCGCGCTGCTGCGGCCCGGGAACGCGGGCAGCAACACCGCCGCCGACCACATCACCACGGCCCGACTCGCCCTGGCCCAACTGCCGAACAAGTACCGGCGCGGACGCCAGACGCTCATTCGTACCGACTCCGGCGGTGGCACCCACGAGTTCGTCGCCTGGCTCGCCCAGCGGGGCAGGTGGCTGTCGTACTCGGTCGGCATGACCATCACCGACGCCATCCACCAGGCCGTCCTCAAGATCCCGCCCGCCGCCTGGACAGTGGCCGTCGAACCGGAAGGTGAGATCCGTGACGGCGCCTGGGTCGCCGAACTCGACGGTGACGTCCTCAAGGGCTGGCCGCAGGGGATGCGGCTGATCGTCCGCAAGGAACGCCCGCACCCCGGCGCCCAGTTGCGCCTCACCGATGCCGACGGACTGCGGCTCACGGCGTTCGCGACCAACACCACCGGCGTTCCGATCGCCGCACTCGAACTCCGGCACCGCCAACGCGCGAGAGCCGAGGACCGCATCCGAAACGCCCGCGCCACCGGCCTGCGCAACCTGCCACTCCACGACGCCGCACAGAACCAGATCTGGCTGGAGATCGTCCAAATCGCCCTCGACCTGCTGGCCTGGATGCCCATGCTCGCCCTCACCGGGCAAACCCGCAGGTGGGAGCCCCGGCGGCTGAGGCTCCGACTGTTTTCCGCCGCCGCTCAGCTCGTCACCACCGCCCGCCGCCGACACCTGAGATTCGCAGGCCACTGGCCCTGGACCGACCTGATCACCGACGCCATCGCCCGACTCGAAGCTCTCCCGAACCCCGGCTGACCAGCACGTCCCCGCCCCTGCGAGCAGCACCACCCCGACCGGAGCCGTGGAACCCGACGCCCACCCGACGCGACAGCCGGGCCATCAGCCTGCCCGCCACCCGCCCGAACAGCCGAAACGGCCCGCCGGAGGAACCGACGGACCGTCACGAAAGATCGAGGTTAGGACGTCCTCGCTGGTCATCCGCCAATCCGAGGCGCTGGGCCTGTCAAGACAGCACTTGCGCCACTGGGCGCCCCAGTTGACCGTGGCTGACCGCTCGATCTGGCACGCTTGCCCCTCACTACCCGCCGCCTGACTCACTGCCTCGCAAGTTACCCCAAACAGCTACCAAGTTGGATCGCTCTCCTGCACTATGAGTGTCAGATCATCAGCTGCCGCCCCCACCAGTCAGCCTGCTGCTGCGCCTAGCAGATGATCCGCGTCGGATCGCGCACCACCTAGCAAAGCTAGGAAACCGAATGACAGGGGGCACAGTGCCGCTCATATTTCATTTTCTGAACGTCGGGCACGGCGACTGCACTTTCATCGAATTTCCGAGCGGGCGCCTGATGATGGTCGATATAAACAACAGCAAGTCACTGCCAGAAGACGACCTCGAAGCGCTAGCGGAAAACAAGGGAATCTCGCACTACGCCTTCAAGTACATGGCGACTCAAGGTTCTCGATCATGGGAACATTATTATGAGTCTCTACTGGTCGACCCATACGAATACTATTCAGCAAATTTCGCCGGCCAATCCATATTTCGATATATTCAGACGCATCCAGACATGGATCACATGAGCGGCCTTCATAGATTCTTCTGGCAAGAGCGCGTCGAGCTTCAAAATTTTTGGGACACCGCACACAAGAAAGAACTCGAAGAGGATAGCTTCGCGAAGAACAGCTTCGCTTACGTGGACTGGGCCGTCTACAACTGCCTGCGCCTGGGATTTGGGCCAGAAGACGCAAATGGCCAGTCGAGTAGTCACAAAGTAATCAAGGCAGAGAGGGGGGATACGGCTTCGTTCTGGGAGGAGGATGGCATACAGATACTTTCTCCAACAGCAGAGCTTGTATCTGCATGCAATGAGACGGAGAACTATAACGATTGCTCCTACGTAGTCAAGATCAGCCACGCGGGTCGCCACGTCATCCTTCCCGGTGATGCGGAAAAGGCATCCTGGGACTCGGTTCTTTCCCACTACCCCAAGGAAGACTTGCAGTGCGACATCCTTAAGGCATCTCACCACGGGCGGATGAGTGGATATCACGAAGAAGCTGTCAAAGCCATGGGGCCTGACACTGTCATCTGTTCCGTTGGCAAGAAGCCATCGACGGACGCGTCAAGCGAGTACGCGAGGGTCGCCAATCGTGTACTTTCAACGCGCTATAACGGTTCCATGAAAGTCAAGATTTGGGATGATGGAGACGTTTGGATCTACAATCATTCCGGCGATCGCATCGCTACGATCGAATCGTGAGGCCTCTGTTTCGTGACCAGTTCAAACCTCAGCAACATATTCGACGGATACACTCGCCGGGCACGCCTCGCCCCAGCCTTTATCGCCACCCTACCAGTGTCACTGACTTGCATTGCCGCGATTCCGAATTTTGCTAACTGGCATAAGTTGTGGCTTTTGGTGCTCGCAACAGGGGCGATCGGACTAATCGACCAGATCGTCAGGGATCGAGGTCGGAAAATACAGCCTACGCTGTGGGAGTCCTGGGGCGGCCCTCCTACAACGCAGGCATTGCGTCACAGGGACTCCACGAATTCTAAACTTCTTGCACGCAGGCATCAACAAATAGAATTGCTATTGGGCGAACAAATGCCGTCCCGGAGACAAGAAGCCAGAAGCCCCAGCAAGACTGACGAGGCATACGAAATGGCCGTGCGGTACTTGATCTCACGAACGAGGGACACCACAACCTTTCGCCTGATATTCCTTGAGAATTGCCAGTACGGATTCAGGCGCAACATGCTCGGCATGCGCACAGTTGGCCTGTTCCTATCTGTTTCTGCCTGTATTGCAACCCTAGGATTCGCTATCGGGACCTTTTACGGGCTACCTATTTGGCGGGTAGGCTTCTCTCTGGTCGCCGCAGCCAGCCTAATACTGACACTGATCTGGTGGCGGGTTGTCAACCCGGATTGGGTCCGATCCGCAGCCCGTGACTACGCAGAACGACTACTCGATAGCCTCGACGTCCTTCTACCTATCGAGACTCAGCAAGCGCAGGCTGGAGACTCACAGACTTAGTGGCCAGTAAACGGTGCCGTTTGTTGCCGACTATCTGTGCTCGGGTTCTATCGAATGGTTGGCGGAGTCGAATTTCATGCTATCTTTCCGTATCAGTTGTCGCCGGAGAAGGGCTTGGTCCAACACGGCAGTGGACGGCACCGAAGGACCAGAGCGAATGCACGAAATCAGGAGGTCTCACAACAGATGCCAGGAGGATTTCAGCGTTCCCACGAGTTTCGCATTCTCCAAAATCCCTGGCGAGTCGCTCAGAAACCCAGCCCAGATCAGGTTTCGTGATCACCTCCGCCGCTCCCCATAGCGGCATTCTGGCCCGTCTGCGCCGGTCCGGGTCGGACCGGGCTGGTCTTCACCGAAGCTCGCGGCGGGCAGCTGCGCCGGAACAACTTCCGCCGGCTGTGGCTGCGGGCCCTGAAGGACACCGATCTTCGCGACGTCCACTTCCACGATCTGCGCCACACCGGGAACCCCTCGCCGCGACCGGCGGCGCCACGACACGGGAGCTGATGCAGCGGATGGGGCACTCGTCGGTGCGGGCCGCGCTGATCCATCAGCACCTCGTGAACGGGCGTGACCACGCCATCGCCGCACACGCCGACGAGCAGATCAGGAAGGTCCGGCCTGCCGAACCCGGCGAGGCATCTGGCACGTATGTGGCACGGCGCCTCTCCCCCGCCCTCGCGGCCGGGGAACGAACAAGGCCCAGGCTCCCGGTTCAGTACCGGTGACCTGGGCCTTCGTGGTTCAACCTGCTGGTGGGCGCGGACGGTTTCGAACCGCCGACATCTGCTTTGTAAGAGCAGCGCTCTACCCCTGAGCTACGCACCCGTGGACGAAGGAACAGGGTACATGGCCTTCGGCGCATGTCGACAATCGGTTCGGGCGGGGTCGGGCGGGGCGTACGGGGGATAGCCCCACCCCGGAGACGGTAGCCGTCCGGATCGTGGGGGCGGGGTGCCGCTGCCTACCGTAAGGACATCGCAAGAGGCACATCGCAGAGCCGGCCCAGGGGGACCTGATCACATGACCATCCGCAATCGCCACGCACTTCTGGCCGCCGGGGGCGCCGTTCTGCTCGTCGCGGCGCTCACCGGGTGCGGGAGCACGGACGTGGACGACGCACCCGTCGAGCACAAGTCGTTCGCGTACGACGGGAAGGCGCTGACCATCGACGCGGAGAACTCCGTGGTGGAGGTCGTCCCCGCCGATGTGGACGAGATCGAGGTGACCCGGAGGGTGGACGGCTGGGTGGTCCTCGGGAGCGGGCCGGACCCCGTGTGGAGGCTGGAGGGCGACACCCTCACGCTCCGGGTGAACTGCAAGGCGATGATCAGCGACTGCGAGGCGCGGCATCAGATCAAGGTGCCGCGCGGGCTCGCGCTCACCGTGGACGCGGACAACGGGAAGGTCACCGCGTCCGAGTTCACCACGGCCCTGAAGCTGTCCTCCGACAACGGCGGCGTCGTCGTCAAGGACGTCAGCGGGCCCCTGGACCTGAAGAGCGACAACGGGGCCATCCGCGGCGAGCGGATCGCGTCCCGGTCCCTGGTGGCCCGGTCCGACAACGGGTCCGTGGACCTCGATCTCGACCGCGTCCCCGACCTCGTGGACACCGTGAGCGACAACGGGCGCATCGCCATCAGCCTGCCCCGGGGCTCGACCACGTACGCCGTGAGCGCGTCCTCCGACAACGGGCACGTCTCCGTCGAGGTGCCGCGCAGCAACACCAGCGCGCACGTGGTGAAGGCCCGCAGCGACAACGGCGGCGTCGCCGTCCGCCACGGGAGCTGAGCCGTCCGGCCCGGAAATCCGGGGGCCCGCACGACCGTCCCGTACGCCGTGAACTATCCGGCCCGTGTGTTCGTCCTTACTGGTGGGAGAATGTATCGGGCAGGCTGGAACGGCACGGGAGAGGCATGTGACGGCGACACACGCGGGACCGCAGGCGGCAGTCGTCCGGGCGGTCCGGGGGCGGAGTCGGCGTCCTGCGGCCGGGCAGGCCCTCCGTGACGTCTGCTTCCTCGTCCTCGCGCCGCTCCCCCTCCTCGCCGCCCTCCCCCTCTCCTTCGCCGGCGGTGGTACGCGGCGGTGGTTCGGGGGCCGGGGCGGCGGGCAGCGCGCCGAGGCGCAGGCGGCGAAGGACGCGGCCGCCGAGGCGTTCTACGAGCTGGACACCGCCCAGCGCGACCTCCGGATCTCCATAGAGACGATCACCGCCGTCGACAGCTCGCCGGCCGCCCGCAAGGCCGTCGACGACTTCGCCGCGCTCGGGCGGCGCATCGACGAGGCGAGCCACGCCTACATCACCGCCGTCGACGCCCACGACCTCGACCGGGACGACCTGGAACCGTCCGTCGCCTCGCGGGCGCGCGCCGAGCTGACCTCGGCGAAGGAGCAGCTGGTACGGGTCAAGGGCGAGCTCGACCGGTTCGGCGCCGGTCTCGGGCCGCTGCTCGGGAGCGCCGAGACCCAGCTCGCCCGGCTGGCCCCCGCCGTCGAGCGGGCCCGGCAGGCGCTCCTCGGCGCGAGCAACGCCCTGGACGCGGTGCGGGCGTCCGGGCTGCGCGCCGACGACCTGGCCGCCCGGCTCGCCGCGCTGGCCCCCGAGCTGACCAAGCTCAACCAGGGCGCGGGGCGCCACGGCGTGCCCGAGACCCTCCAGCGCGCCGACCGGGTGCTGCGCGACGCCGAGGCGGTGCGGGCCGAGGCACAGAAGCTGCCGGAGCGCGCCGCCGAGATCGACCGCCGCCTGGTGACCCTGCGCACCCGTGCCCAGGCCCTGACGACCCGGTCCGCGTCCGTCGAGCCCGTGCTCAGCGAGTTGCGGCGGCGGTTCTCCGCCGCCTGCTGGCAGGACCTCCAGCCGGTACCGGAGCAGGCCGAGGTCAATGTGCGCCGGGCCGAGGAGAAGCTCAAGGAGGCCGCGCTGGCCCGCGAGGAGCAGCGCTGGGCGGATGCCACCTCCCGGCTGAGCACCGTGCACGCCCTGCTCAACGCGACGGACGAGGCGGTGTCCGCCGCCGGTGACCGGCTGCGCCGGCTCGACGAGGTCGCCAAGGACCCGCAGCGGGAGATCGAGCGCACCCGGTTCGCCATCCGCGACGCCCAGCGGCTCGCCATGGCCGGCCGGCACACCCCCGAGCCGCGGCACGCCCGTCCGCTGGACGACGCGGTGTCCCGTCTCGACCAGGCCGTCACGGCGCTGGAGAACCGCCACCCGGACTACTGGCACTTCCTGACCGTGACGGAGTCCCTGCGCCGGACCGTCGCGGACGTCGTGGCCGACATCCGCGAGGAGCGGGGCGCGGGCAGCCACTGACGTGTCCGCCCGCTGCCGCTAGCCTGGCGTCATGCCTCGTTACGAATACCGCTGCCGTTCCTGTGGGGACACCTTCGAGCTGAGCCGGCCCATGGCCGAGTCCTCCGCGCCGGCCTCCTGCCCGGCCGGGCACGAGGACACGGTGAAGCTGCTCTCCGCCGTCGCCGTGGGCGGCTCCCGTACCGCGCCCGCCGCCGGGGGCGGGGGCGGTGGGGGCGGCTGCTGCGGCGGGGGCTGCTGCGGCTGACGAAGGGGTCAGCGCTTGCGGGACAGTGTCAGGCCGTCCGACACCGTGAGGAGCACGCTGTCCATCCGGGCGTCCGCCGACACATGGTCGTTGAACTCCCGGATGGCCTTCGCCGCGCCCGTCGCGGCGGGGTCCGTCACCTGGCCGTGGAAGAGCACGTTGTCCGTGGTGATGACCCCGCCCTGCCGCATCCTCGGCACCAGTTCCTCCCAGTACGCGATGTAGTTGCCCTTGTCCGCGTCCAGGTAGGCGAAGTCGATGTGGGGTTCTGCGGGCATCGCGCGCAGGGTGTCCAGGGCGGGCGCGATGCGCAGGTCGATGCGGTCGGCGACGCCCGCCTTCGCCCACGCCTCGCGGCCGTACGCCGTCCACTCCTCCGAGACGTCGCAGGCGATCAGCCGCCCGTCCTCCGGCAGCGCCCGGGCCATCGCCAGGGCGGAGAAGCCGGTGAAGGTGCCGACCTCCACGATGTGCCGGGCGCCGGTCAGCCGGACGAGGAAGGCGAGCAGCGGGCCCTGCTCCTCGGCGGACTGCATGCCCGCGTGTTCGGGCAGCCGGGCGTAGGTGGTCTCGACGAGCTCACGCTGTACGGCGTCCAGCGGCGGATTGTGCGCCAGCATGTACGCGTACAGCTCGTCGGTGATCTCGGTGGAGTTTCCCTTGGTCATCGCACACGCCCCTTGGTCATCGCACACGCCCCTCGCTCGTCGCGCCCGCCTCTCCGTTATCGCACACCCCTCTCCGCCGTCGCACGCCTCCCGGGCATGTCGCCGGCCCGGCGGTGTCCCGTCAGGCGCCCGATGCCCGCAGGAAGCGGCGCAGGATCTCCTCGCCCGCCGCCACGCCCCGTTCGGCGGTGGCCTCGACGTGCGGTGCGGTCCAGCCGGCGTCGGCGAGTTCGCCGTGGCCGGGGCGCCAGCCCTCGTCGGCGGCGAGCAGCAGGTCCGCGTCGAGGAGCGAGTCGCCGGCGGCGAGGGTGCGCGTCGCACCGGTGCGGCGGGCGACCTCGCGCATGGCGGCGCTCTTGGTGAGCGGCCGCGGCACGACGTATATCTTGCGGCCCTGGAGGGACACGGTCCAGCCGCGCGGCTCCGCCCAGTCGGCCAGCTCCTTCATCCACTCCGGGGGCAGTTCGGCGCGGTCGACGACGAGATAGGCGAACAGGTCCTCGGCTACGCGTTCCTTCAGCAGCCAGGCCGGGTCGGCGGTGGCGACGAGATGGGCGCGGACCTCCTCCAGCGGGGCGCACTCGTCGGCGAGCCGGCGGGCGACGGTCCGCTGCCAGTCCGGGTCGGACTCGCCGTCCACCAGGATGTGGCCGCCGTTGGCGCAGATCGCGAACTCGGCCGGGTTCCCGGGCAGCTGGATGCGGTGGTACTGCTCGCGGGTGCGGGTGGTGGTGGGGACGAAGACCGTGGACTCGGCGTCCGTCAGGTCGGTGAGGAGACCGGCGGCGGTCTCGGTGACGTACGAGAGGGGCTTGTGTCCGTAGACCTCGACGCACAGCAGCCGGGGCGCCTGTACGTCCTCCATGGTGAGGTTGAGGGCGGCGGTCGAGTAGATCAGGGTGCGGTCGAGATCGCTGGCGATCAGGGTGACCGGGGAGGCCGTCACGCGGTCTCCACCGCCTTGCCGTCGGCGCCCGTGGCCCCTCGTGTGTAAGCGGGGTGGATGAGCCCGACACAGGTGTACGGGAGCGAGTCGACCTCCTCGACCGGTACGCCGCGCTGCTCGGCCAGCAGCCTGATGTGGTCCAGGTCCGGGCCGGCTCCGCGCCGCGCGAGGATCTTCCACGGGACGCGGCGCAGCAGGACGCGTGTGGTCTCGCCGACGCCCGGCTTCACCAGGTTGACGTCGTGGATGCCGTACTCCTCGCTGATGCGCTCCACGGCGGCCCAGCCCTCCCAGGTGGGGGCCCGGTCCGCGGTGAGCAGCTCCTTCACCTCGGCGTCCACGGCGTCCGCGACCTCGGCGAAGCGCGCGGCGACGGTGTCGAGGAAGAGGCCGGAGACATCCGAACCGGCCAGCTCGCGGTAGAACTTCGCGCCGTGGAAGTCGTGCGGCCCGACGAGGTCGGCGCGCAGGACGGTACGGGAGATGAGCCCGGAGACGGTGGAGTTGAGGCAGGCGGAGGGGATGAGGAAGTCCTCGCGGGTGCCGTACGTCCGCACGCAGCCGCCGGGGTCGGCCAGCACCGCGATCTCCGGGTTGAAGCCCTCCACTCCCCCGGCCTTCTCGAACTCGACGATCGCGGCGGCCAGTTCGCGGGTGATGGCGCCCTTGCCGGTCCAGCCGTCCACGAAGACGACGTCGGCCGGGTCGTGCCGGGCGGCCAGCCAGCGCAGCGCGTTGGCGTCGATGCCGCGTCCGCGCACGATGGAGACGGCGTAGTGGGGCAGTTCGACGCCACGGCGCTCCTGGGCCCAGCGGCGCATCAGCACGCCGACCGGCGTACCGGCCCGGGCGAGCGAGACGAGGACGGGGCGCGGGCCGCGCTCGGCGAGCACCGTCTCGGTCACCGTGCCCACGGCGCGGGCGATGCGGGCGGCCGACAGGTCGAGGGCCTCCTTGAACAGCCGCTGGTACTCGGCGGAGGGCTGGTACTCGATGGGGAGCGACTCCGCGTAGTGCGCGCCCCCGCTCTGTATCGCCTCCTCGCGCTCCTCCGTGGGCGCTTCGAGCCGGGTCTCCGAGAGGTCCTGGAGCAGCCACCCGACCTCGTCCGGCGCGTACGAGGAGAACGCGGGGCCGCGCAGGGGTTCGGGGAGCTGCATCAAGGCTTCTTCCTGGCATTCGGCGGCTGTCGCCACGGGTACGTACGAGGGGATCACCGCGAGCAGGACGTGCGCGGTGTGCGGAGCGAGCCGGTCGAGCAGGCCGCCGGGGGCGTGCAGCGCCGGGGTGTCGGCGGTCGAGTCGACGACGACGACCACGGCGTCGAAGCCGGCGCCGGCCACGTTGTACGCGTAGCGGTCGCCGGGGCCGTCGGCCGGGTCGTCGTGGGCGGGGAAGACGATCCGGGTGCGTATCGCGTAGCCGGGGTCGTCCACGGCCAGGACCGGGGAGCGGGTCGTGGTGGAGGAGCGGATCTCGGCGTCGGTGCGCTCCTCCAGGGCGGTGGCCAGGCGCAGCGGCGCGTACATCAGCTCCTCGGAGCCGAGGACGAGGACGCGGCGGGGGGTGTCGCCGAGGGCTTGGGCGACACGGTCCGCCATGGCGGGCAGGGCGGGCTCCAGGAGGGCGCGGTGGGCGCCGGTGAAGCCGTGCCGGCCGCCGTCCGGGACGCCGGCGGGCCAGGGGAGGTCGATGCGGGTGTGGGGGCGCGGGGCGGGGGCGGCCCCGTCGGCGGCGCCCGGGTCGGCGGCCGCCTCGCGTTCCGCCACCAGCGCCTGCCCCTTCTCCAGGACGCCGTCCGGGAGCGTGACCGTGCCGGTGGTGCGGGCCACCAGGTCCACGCGGGCGCCGATCTCCGCCGCGAACTCCGCGAGCCGTCCCCGGTCGTCCGGTGAGCGCATGTCCACCAGGGCGACGATCACGTACCGGTCGCGGGGGTAGCGCTCGTGCAGGGCGCGGATGGTGTTGAGGACGGTGTTGCCGGTGGAGAACTCGTCGTCCACGAGCACCAGCGCCGAGCCCTCCCCGCCGTGCCGGTCCGCCGCCAGCAGCCGGGGGTCCTCCGGGAGCAGCAGATGCGAGGTGGCGTGCGAGTGGGACTCCTCGAAGCCGCCCGCCCGGGCCACGCCGGGCACCGGCCTGCGGGTGGAGTGGAGGTAGGGGGCGTCGCCGAGGCCGTCCGCGACGGAGTGCCCGAGGCCGGTGGCGGTCTCCGCGTAGCCGAGGACGACCGCCCGGCGCGCGCCGTCCTCGCCGAGGAGGGCGCGGACCCGGCGGCCCAGCTCGACGCCGGCGGCGTACACGACGGAGGGGCGCTGCGGGACGTGCTTGCCGAGGACGTTGGACACGAGCAGGTGCGCCCGCTTGGGGTTGCGCCGCAGGGCCAGGCCCAGCAGCTCGCGCAGTTCCCCGTCGCCCACCAGCCCGACGCCCAGTCGCTCCGCCACCCAGCTACCCGACCACACCACGTTCGCTTCTCTTTCCGTTCGTCCGCCGGGCCCGGAGCAACCGCCCGGCCCGTCCGTACCCGATCCTGCCGCCGGTTGCGGTCACTCCGCGAGGCAGGCCGTCAGCAGGTCCACGAAGCCGATGTCCTCCCGCGCCACGCCGAAGACCTCGGCGCGCAGCAGCGTGCGCTCCGCCCAGGCCCGGTGGGGCTTCACCTCGTTCATCTTGTTGGTGTAGGCGGAGCGCAGCACTCCGCCGCCGTTGCTCTCGGGCCGCAGGATGTCGCGGGCGTCGCTGTACTCCTCGTGGCTGACCACGGACAGCGCGTGCACGGGGGCGACGTGGGAGGGGTGGATGCAGGTCTTGCCGAGGAGGCCGTTGGCCCGGTCCAGCTCGATCTCGCGCAGGAGCCCGTCCAGGTCGTGGGCGATGAGCGCGGTGCGCAGCGACTCGGCCCGGTTCTGCTGGAAGGGGCTGCTGCGCAGCTGCGGCTTGAACATGCGCTCCTGGCGGGGGAAGTACTCCCAGACGGGTCCGGTGACCGTGAAGCCCGTCCCGTCGGCGCGGCCCAGCATGTTGACGACGTCGGCGATGACGTGGGCGACGATCCCCACGTCGTACGCCGTCATGTCCGGGGAGCGCCGCAGTCCGTAGGCGGAACAGAAGTCGGTGACGCCGAGGCGCAGCGCGAGTACGCGGTCGCGGTGGGCGGTGATGATCTCGGCGATGCCCCGGAGGGTGTCGGTGCGGGTCTCCAGGTGGAGCAGTTCGGGCGATTCGAGGACCGGCATGGCGAAGAGCCGCCGTCCGGCGCTCGCCTCGGCCTTGGTCAGGGCGTCCATGAAGGGCGTCCCACGTTCGCGGGTGAACTTGGGCAGTACGAATCCGGACAGCAGCCGGACCGACGCGCCGAGGCGGCCCACCAGATCGGTGATCTGTTCCGGTTCGCGGACCCGGATGAACAGCAGCGGCAGCGCGGCGGGGCGGGTGTCGAGGTCGGCGAACTGCCGGACCAGGTTCTCCTCGGCTCCGGGGACCTCGGAGTCGTCGATGGAGTCCTCCAGGCACAACACCATCGAGACGACTCCGCGCCCGGCGAGCTTGACGATGTCGTCGGCGAGCCGGGGGCGGGTGGCGGGACTGTAGAGCGTGGCGCCCAGCGCGGCGGAGAGCAGGGGGCCCGGTGAGTCCCGGTCGAACTCACAGGGCTCCTGGAAGAAGAGCCCGTCCTTCGCAGCAGCTGCGATATGACCGAAATGACGCATGCAATTCCCCCCGTACTCTCTGACCGATCGGACAACGTGTGGCCGGTAATAGTACGTACGAACGGGTGTCGGCAGTTCCCAGCTGAGGTGAATTCCGGATGTCGTACCCCTTTCGTACTGCTTTCGAGGGGGGCGGAGCGGGTGAATCCGACCGGCTGCCGGAAGGGACACCACGCCCCCCGCGTTGTCCGCGCGGGCGGCCAGCAGGCAGGATGACCGGCATGACGCACGCGATGGTGAAAGGCTCGAACGTCCCCCTCGACGCCATGGCCGTACGGGCCGTGCTGCGCTGGACGCCGGGCGCCGGGGTGCCCGACGTGGACGCCTCGGCCCTGCTGCTCGGCGCCGGCGGGCGCGTGCGCTCGGACGAGGACTTCGTCTTCTACAACCAGCCGCGCCATCCGTCGGGCCTGGTGCGCAGGCTGCCCAAGCGCAGTCTGCCGGAGGGCCTGACGGACACCATCGAGGCCGATCTGAACGCGCTGGACCCGTCGGTCGACCAGGTCGTCATCGCCGCGTCCTCGGACGGGGCCGCCTTCGAGCACGTACGCGATCTGCGCATCCTCATCTACGACGCGGCGGCGGCCGGCGGCGAACCGCTCGCCGTGTTCGACGTGCGCGCGGAGACCGGCGAGGAGACCGCGATCATCTGCGGCGAGCTGTACCGGCGCGGGGACGGCTGGAAGTTCCGGGCGGTCGGGCAGGGCTATCCGACCGGTCTCATCGGCCTGGCGACCGCGTTCGGCATCTCGGTCGACGAGGCGGAGCCCGAGCCGCAGCCCCAGGCCCCGGCACAGCCCGAGCCGCAGTACCGGCCGGACCAGGCGCCGCCCGCTCCCGCGTTCCCGCCGGCTCCGGCGCCCGCGCCCGACTCGCAGGCCACCGTGCTGCACCAGCAGCCCTCGTACGGCTATCCGCAGCCCGCCGCGGCCCCGGCCCCGCAGCCCTCGTACGGCTATCCCCAGCCGGCCTCGCCGCAGCCCGCCTACGGCTACCCGCAGCCCGCCCCGGCGGCCGCGCCGGCGCCCGACCCGAACTTCACGCTGCCCCCGCAGGGCCCACAGTTCATACGGCCCTGAGAACGGCACGCGGCGACGGGACACGCTCAGGTGCGGGTCTTGTAGCCGCGGCCCCACTGCATGCCGAAGCCGTACATCCGGTCCAGCTCGGACTGGAAGCCGTAGACGAACTTCACCTCACGCCGCACGATCAGCTCGTCCTTGACGTTCTCCAGCGTGAACACCGCGCAGGAGCGGGCCTGCGGGGCGCGCTCGTCCAGCTCGATCTCGATGCTGGGCCCGTTGCCGGGATAGAGGGTCACCTTGGCGTGCGTGCGGTCGAAGGCGGGCGTCTGGTCGTAGATGTAGACGAAGCACATCAGCCGCTTGATGTGCTCGCGCTGATCGATGTTGACGTAGAGGGTCTCGCCGGAGGGGGCTCCGAAGCGGTCGTCGCCGCTGAGCCTGATGTACGGCGGCCCGTTCAGATCGCCGAGCAGGTTGCCCAGCGGCTGCACCACGCCCTTGGTGCCGTCCGCCAGCTCGTACATGCAGCCCAGGTCCAGGTCGACGTTGACCATGCCCTGGGTGTGCGCCTGGACGGCCTCCGGCTGGAACAGCTTCAGTGGGTGCAGCAGCCGGCCGCTCTGGCGGGAGCGGCCCCCGATGTCCGAGGTGCGCATGCGCCAGGAGAGGTTCACCCGGAGGTTGCCGCTGAGCGCTCCCTGCTTGGTCAGCGAGACCGTGGCGTGCCGCCGGGTCAGCACGATGGAGTTGGTGGCCGCGCTGCCCGCTTCGAATCGTGTGTCCCGCCCCGGCCACAGGCTGTCCCAGAACGCCATCCCCGACCCCGCCCCTTTCTCGGTCCCTCACCCGTCGCATGCGGCGCATACGGCGCATACGGCGCACGCACCACCGCGGGGCGGCTCCGGGCCGTCTCCGGGGTGTCCCGGAGCCGTTGCCGTACGAGCCGCCCCGCAGAGAGCGTTCCCTCCATACCTACCGGGTCACACCCCGGCGGTCACTTCGGTGCTGCCTTCCTCCGCCTCCAGCGCCTTGTTGCGGCGGACCGAGGACCAGAAGGACCAGGCGATCAGGACGACACCGATCAGACCGGTGATGATCTCGTTGATCTCGTACTGGATGGTGACGAGCAGCAGGACCGCCAGCGCGCCGATCGCGTAGTGCGCGCCGTGCTCCAGGTAGACGTAGTCGTCCAGGGTGCCCTGGCGGACCAGGTAGACCGTGAGCGAACGGACGTACATGGCGCCGACGCCGAGGCCGAGGGCCATGAGCACGATCTCGTTGGTGATGGCGAAGGCGCCGATCACGCCGTCGAACGAGAAGGAGGCGTCGAGCACTTCCAGGTAGAGGAACATGAAGAACGCGGCCTTGCCGGTGAGGGCGATGGCCGAGACCTTCTTGCCGCTGCGCTTGGCCTCTTCCTCCGCCTCGTGCTCGCGCTCCTCCTCCTCTTCGAGTTTGTCCTCGAAGTAGCCGGAGAGCCCGCCGACGATCAGATACGTGATCAGACCCGCGACGCCGGAGAGCAGGACGGTCGCCGCCTTGTCCGCGTGGCCGCCGCCGTGCTGGTGGGCCTGCGTGGCGACGGTCAGGGAGGCGATCAGCAGAACGATCAGCGCGACGCAGACCGACAGCATGTCGACCTTGCCGAGCTTGGCGAGCGGGCGCTCGATCCAGCGCAGCCACTGGATGTCGCGCTCCTCGAAGATGAAGTCGAGGAAGATCATCAGCAGGAACATGCCACCGAAGGCGGCGATCGCCGGGTGGGCGTCCGTGACCAGCTGCTTGTACTGGTCCGGGTCGTTGAACGACAGGTCGATCGCGTCGATCGGGTTCAGACTCGCCGTGACAGCCACGATCACGACGGGGAAGACCAGCCGCATACCGAAGACCGCGATCAGGACGCCGATCGTGAGGAAGATCTTCTGCCAGAAGGCAGACATCTTCTTCAGGATTCCGGCGTTGACCACCGCGTTGTCGAACGACAGCGAGATCTCCAGGACGGACAGGATCGCCACCACACCGAAGGCTTCCCACCCCCCGTAGAAGAATGCGGCCACAAGACCGGCCACGGTGATCGCGAACGACCACCCGAAGGTTTTCAGAAGCACTGGCTACCCCATCATGTATGTAACGGGTCTCCCCCGATGTGCACGGGGCTCCCCCGCGCCGTGCGCGGCTTTACGAAACGTTGACCCCGAAGTCTAGAGCGATGCCGCGCAGCCCCGACGCGTACCCCTGACCAACTGCACGGAACTTCCACTCGCCGTTGTAGCGGTAGAGCTCGCCGAAGATCATCGCGGTTTCCGTCGAGGCGTCCTCGCTGAGGTCGTACCGTGCCAGTTCCTGGCCGTCGGCCTGATTGACGACGCGGATGAACGCGTTGCTGACCTGGCCGAACGTCTGGCCGCGGTTGTCGGCCTCGTGGATCGAGACCGGGAAGACGATCTTGTCGCAGTGGGCCGGCACCTGCGTGAGGTGGACGATGATCGACTCGTCGTCGCCCTCGCCCTCACCCGTGAGGTTGTCACCGGTGTGCTCCACGGAACCGTCGGGGCTCGTGAGGTTGTTGTAGAACACGAACCATTCGTCGCCGAGCACCCGGCCGGACTGGCACAGCAGCGCGCTGGCGTCGAGGTCGAAGTCGGCCCCGGTCGTGGATCGTGCGTCCCAGCCGAGACCGACCAGCACCTGGGTGAGATTGGGTGCGGCCTTGGAGAGGGAGACATTGCCTCCCTTGGCGAGCGTGACGCCCATGGTGTGTCCTCCCCGAGTTGGTGAACCGTCTTTTGTACCGGACGGAGCCGCCGGCCGCACGTGTTCGGCCGGCGGCTCCGTCCGCCCTGCGCGTCCGGCGCCGCACGTGGTGCGGCGCCGGACGGATGCTGATGCCGGGGCCGGGGCCCCAGGGCGACTCAGACGTTGACGCCGAAGTCCTGCGCGATGCCGCGCAGACCGGAGGCGTAGCCCTGGCCGATGGCCCGGAACTTCCACTCCGCGCCGTTGCGGTACAGCTCGCCGAAGACCATGGCGGTCTCGGTCGAGGCGTCCTCGGACAGGTCGTAGCGGGCGAGCTCGGTGTTGTCGGCCTGGTTGACGACGCGGATGTACGCGTTGCGGACCTGGCCGAAGCTCTGCTGGCGGGACTCGGCCTCGTAGATCGAGACCGGGAAGACGATCTTGTCGACGTCGGCCGGCACCGTGGCCAGGTTGACGTTGATGACCTCGTCGTCGCCCTCGCCCTCACCGGTGAGGTTGTCACCGGTGTGCTCGACGGAGCCGTCGGGGCTCTTGAGGTTGTTGAAGAAGACGAAGTTGCCGTCGTTGGCGACCTTGCCCTCGGCGTTCGTCAGCAGAGCACTGGCGTCGAGGTCGAAGTCCCCGCCGGTGGTGGTACGGGCGTCCCAGCCGAGACCCACGATGACCGCGGTCAGGTTGGGCGCGGCCTTGGTCAGCGAGACGTTGCCGCCCTTGCTGAGGCTGACTCCCACGAGTCCTCCCATTGGTTTCTTGGGGGCCGGCCGGTGCCGGCGCCTCCACGTCGTGTTGACATCGGATCAACGAGTGGATACTAGTGACCGGTTCCCGGCCTCAACAGGCATTCGGGCCTCGGGTCTCCGGTCTGCGGTCCACTCCCGAACCGGTTTTCAGAGCGCGCCGAGCGCCTTGACGTAGTCGTTGAGGTCGCGCGCGTCGGGCAGCCCGTTGACGACCGTCCAGCGCACCACGCCCTCCTTGTCGATGATGAAGGTGCCGCGCACGGCGCAGCCCTTCTCCTCGTCGAAGACGCCGTACGCCCGCGAGGTCTCGCCGTGCGGCCAGAAGTCCGACAGCAGCGGGTACTCCAGGCCCTCCTGCTCGGCGAAGACGCGCAGGGTGTGGATGGAGTCGTTGGAGACGGCGAGCAGCTGCGTGTCGTCGTTCTCGAACGTGGGCAGCTCGTCGCGGAGCGCGCACAGCTCGCCCGTGCAGACGCCGGTGAAGGCGAACGGGTAGAACAGCAGCACCACGTTCTTCTCACCGCGGAAGTCGGAGAGCTTCACGGTCCGGCCGTGGTTGTCCTTCAGCTCGAAATCCGGGGCCTGGGTGCCGACCTCGATCGCCATGGAAACGCGTCCCTTCGCTACATCACCGGGCTGGGCTGTCCGGGTGACCCCCACCCTACGCAGAGGAGGGGGCCGCCCGTGCGGCACCCGGTAAAGCGGGACGCACGAAGACCCCCGGCCGGCGCGATGCCTGTCGGGGGCCCTCAGTGGTCGGAGCGGTCAGCGCTTGGCCTTGGCCGCTTTGGGCGTGACGAGTCGGCTTCCCGACCAGTCCTTGGCCGCGTTGACGCTCTTGGTCTGGGTGAGACCGGCGGTCTGCGAGGCCTCGTTGATGTCGCTCGGCTCGACGTATCCGTCGCGGCCGGTCTTCGGCGTCATCAGCCAGATCTCGCCGCCCTCGTCGATCAGACCAATGGCATCCACCAGCGCGTCCGTAAGGTCGCCGTCCTCGTCGCGGAACCAGAGCAGGACGACGTCGGCGATGTCGTCGTACTCCTCGTCGACGAGGTCCTGGCCGGTAATGGCCTCAATGCCCTCACGGAGCTCATGCTCGACGTCGTCGTCGTAGCCGATCTCCTGGACCACCTGTCCGGGCTCGAACCCCAGGCGTGTCGCCGGGTTGGTCCGCTCCTCCGCGTGGTCCGCGGTCGCGCTCACGGGTTGCCTCCTGATCATGTTTCGGAAAATGCTTCAGCCACGCGCGTGCGCGGGGCGCTGGCCGTAGTCCACACGGGAGCGGCGGATCGCGCAAGTACCCAGCGTACGAGACCGCCTAAACGGTGACGATTCCTCCCACGTCGCCGTCCTGTCGGCGGTCCTCCACGAGGGCCCGCGCGCTTTCTCCGCTCCCTGTGCGACCTACGTCCATGGACAGCTTATGCCGTTTCGCGTCGGCATCCGGAGCCGAGCCGTGTTTGGGAACACTTGGACGCCTTGGGCGTATGGTTACGGTCCGTCCTCGGTCATCCCGACTGTCCCTCCTGTCCCGACACCTTCTGCTGCACCGATACCCACTCGGCGGCGGTCCATCCGCCCCGGCCGGACCGGGTCCGGAACGCGTGCGCGGTTACCTCTCGGTAGAGATGACGTAAGCGTTCCAGCGGTACACGATGGGGAAGGCGTACACATCGATACGGCCGGGGGCAGGACTCCCGCAGCAGACCCCGAAGCGCAGCACCGAACAGCGAAGGAACAGCGTGGCTTCCGGATCAGATCGCAACCCGATCATCATTGGCGGCCTTCCGAGTCAGGTCCCGGATTTCGATCCCGAAGAGACCCGTGAATGGCTCGACTCCCTCGACGCCGCCGTCGACGAGCGCGGCCGTGAGCGGGCCCGCTATCTCATGCTCCGGCTCATCGAGCGAGCGCGCGAGAAGCGTGTCGCCGTGCCGGAGATGCGCAGCACGGACTACGTGAACACGATCGCCACGAAGGACGAGCCGTTCTTCCCCGGCGACGAGGAGATCGAACGCAAGATCCTCAACGCGACCCGCTGGAACGCGGCCGTGATGGTGTCGCGCGCCCAGCGGCCGGGCATCGGCGTGGGCGGCCACATCGCCACGTTCGCGTCGTCCGCCTCCCTGTACGACGTGGGTTTCAACCACTTCTTCCGCGGCAAGGACGACGGCCGGGGCGGTGACCAGATCTTCTTCCAGGGGCACGCCTCCCCCGGGATCTACGCCCGCGCGTATCTGCTGGACCGGCTGAGCGAGGCGCAGCTCGACGCGTTCCGCCAGGAGAAGTCGAAGGCGCCGAACGGGCTGTCCAGCTACCCGCACCCGCGGATGATGCCGGACTTCTGGGAGTTCCCCACGGTGTCGATGGGGCTCGGCCCGCTCGGCGCGATCTACCAGGCGCGGATGAACCGCTACATGGAGGCGCGCGGCATCGCCGACACGTCGGACTCGCATGTGTGGGCGTACCTGGGCGACGGCGAGATGGACGAGCCGGAGTCGCTGGGCCAGCTGTCGATCGCCGCCCGCGAGGGCCTGGACAACCTGACCTTCGTCGTCAACTGCAACCTCCAGCGCCTCGACGGGCCGGTGCGCGGCAACGGCAAGATCATCCAGGAGCTGGAGTCCCAGTTCCGGGGCGCCGGGTGGAACGTGATCAAGCTGGTCTGGGACCGGTCCTGGGACCCGCTGCTGGCGCAGGACCGCACGGGCATCCTGGTCAACAAGCTGAACACGACGCCGGACGGGCAGTTCCAGACGTATGCGACGGAGACCGGCGCGTACATCCGGGAGCACTTCTTCGGCGACGACCCCCGGCTGCGCGACATGGTCAAGGACATGACCGACCAGCAGATCCTGCACCTGGGGCGCGGCGGCCACGACCACCGCAAGGTGTACGCGGCCTACGCGGCGGCCAAGGCCCACAAGGGCCAGCCCACGGTGATCCTGGCGCAGACGGTCAAGGGCTGGACCCTCGGGCCGAACTTCGAGGGCCGCAACGCGACCCACCAGATGAAGAAGCTCACCGCCGAGGACCTGAAGCGCTTCCGGGACCGGCTGCACATCCCGATCGCGGACAAGGAGCTGGAGGACGGCAACCCGCCGTACTACCACCCCGGCCGCGACACGGAGGAGATCCAGTACATGCACGACCGCCGCAAGGGTCTGGGCGGCTACGTCCCGACCCGTGTGGTGCGTGCGAAGCCCCTGGCGCTGCCCGGCGACCAGGCGTACGCGGCGGCGAAGAAGGGTTCGGGGCAGCAGTCGATCGCCACCACGATGGCGTTCGTCCGCATCCTGAAGGACCTCATGCGGGACAAGGAGATCGGCAGGCGCTTCGTGCTGATCGCGCCCGACGAGTACCGCACGTTCGGGATGGACGCCTTCTTCCCGAGCGCGAAGATCTACAACCCGCTCGGGCAGCAGTACGAGTCGGTGGACCGCGATCTGCTGCTCGCGTACAAGGAGTCGCCGACCGGTCAGCTGCTGCACGACGGGATCTCGGAGGCCGGCTGCACGGCCTCGCTGATCGCCGCCGGTTCGGCGTACGCCACGCACGGCGAGCCGCTGATCCCGGTGTACGTCTTCTACTCGATGTTCGGCTTCCAGCGCACCGGCGACCAGTTCTGGCAGATGGCCGACCAGCTCGCCCGCGGCTTCGTGCTCGGCGCGACCGCCGGCCGGACGACGCTGACCGGCGAGGGCACCCAGCACGCCGACGGGCACTCGCAGCTGCTGGCCTCGACCAACCCGGCCTGTGTGGCCTACGACCCGGCGTTCGGGTACGAGATCGCGCACATCGTCCGGGACGGGCTGCGCCGGATGTACGGCGGGACGCCCGAGGAGAACGAGGACGTCTTCTACTACCTCACCGTCTACAACGAGCCGATCCAGCACCCGGCGGAGCCGGCCGACGTGGACGTCGAGGGCATCCTCAAGGGCGTCCACCGCTACCGGAGCGGGGAGAAGGGCGAGATCCCGGCCCAGATCCTGGCCTCCGGGGTTGCGGTGCCGTGGGCGGTGGAGGCCCAGCGCATCCTCGCGGACGAGTGGAACGTACGGGCGGACGTCTGGTCGGCGACCTCCTGGAACGAGCTGCGGCGCGAGGCCGTGGACGTGGAGCGGTACAACCTGCTGCACCCGGAGGAGGAGCAGCGCGTCCCGTATGTGACGCGCAAGCTGTCCGGGGCGCAGGGGCCGTTCGTGGCGGTGTCGGACTGGATGCGGTCGGTCCCGGACCAGATCGCCCGCTGGGTGCCCGGCACGTACCAGTCGCTGGGGGCGGACGGCTTCGGCTTCGCGGACACGCGGGGCGCGGCGCGGCGGTTCTTCCACATCGACGCGCAGTCGATCGTGCTCGCGGTGCTCACGGAGCTGGCGAAGGACGGGAAGATCGACCGTTCGGCGCTGAAGACGGCGGTCGACCGCTACGAGCTGCTGGACGTGGCCTCGGCCGATCCGGGGGCCGCGGGCGGAGACGCGTAACGCCGTGTCCGGAACGGGGCGGCGGTGCCCGCAAGGGTGCCGCCGCCCCGCGGCGCGTCCGGGCCCGTTCAGTTCTCCCACACCTTGAAGGCGCGGACCTGGTACGGGGAGCGGGGCAGCCAGGTGCCGCCGCCCGGGTAGGTCTCGAACTCGCCGGTCTCCTGGCACTCGGCGGACTGGTAGGTCGTGACGGGCCGGCCGGTGCGGTTGGCGAGGGACTGGGCGGTGGTGCCGGGTTTCAGCGGCACGCAGCTCTCGATGTCGATGGTGGACAGCTCATGGGTCTGCCGGGCTCCGGTGAAGTCCGGCTTCGTCCAGAGGCAGAGCTGTCCACTGGCGCAGTCCCCGAGGCGGACGGGCGCGGCGGCGGGCACTGCGGCCCCGGCGGGCACGGCGGCTGCGGCCGACGCCGCCGCTCCGGCGGTCGCGGGCGTGAAGAGGGCCGTGGTGATCAGGGCGACGGCGGCCAGGGCGGTCGCGGCAAAGGTCGTACGCATGCGAGATGAACCCCCGTGGTGATGGAACCTGTGAGGGGAGCGTCCACCGGTGTGGATCTCCCGCCATCCACCCTGCGTGATCACGGAGAGTAATCGGAAGGGTTCGGAGCGGGATTCACCCGTACAGGTGACGGCCCCGCCGGATCGCTCCGGCGGGGCCGTGGTGCGCGCGGGGCCGTAGTGCGCGCGCGGGGGTGTGGTGTGCGCGGGGCCGTGGTTGCGCCCAGGGGCGTGCCGCGGCCGTCAGATGTGGCCGCCGCCCATGCCCGCCTCCGCGTTCTCGCCGCGCTTGGTCAGCGTGGCGACGAGGGCGGCGATCACCGCGACGATTCCGGCGACCATGAACGCGGTGCTCATGCCGGAGACGAACGTGTCGTGCGCGACGCCCACGATCTTCCCCGCGATCTCCGGCGGGGTCTTCTCGGTGACCGGCGGCATGCCGACCTTGATGGCGGAGGACGCCTGTTCGAGCTGCTCGGGGGTCAGCTGCTGCAGCCCGGCGTCCTTCCAGTTGCCCGGCAGCGCGGAGTCGACGCGCGAGGCCATGATCGCGCCGAGCACCGCCGTACCGAGGCTGCCGCCGACCTGCATCGCGGCCTGCTGGAGGCCACCGGCGACGCCGGACAGCTCCATCGGGGCGTTGCCGACGATGACCTCGGTGGCGCCGACCATGACCGGGGCGAGGCCGAGGCCGAGCAGGGCGAACCAGATCGACATCGTCAGCGTGCTCGTGCCGACGGTCAGCTGGGACATGCCGAAGCAGGCGACGGCGGTGCAGACCATGCCGCCCACCAGCGGGACGCGCGGGCCGAACTTGGTGATCAGGGCGCCCGCCACCGGCGAGGCGACGATCATCATCGCGGTCAGCGGCAGCAGGTGCAGGCCCGCGTCCACGGCCTTCATGCCGTGCACGTTCTGGAGGTAGAAGGTGACGAAGAACAGGCCGCCCATGAACGCGAAGGCCATCAGCACCATCAGCACCGTGCCGGCGGAGAGCGGGACGGAGCGGAACATGCCCAGCGGGACCAGCGGCTCCCGCACCCGCTGCTCGACCATCGCGAACGCCAGGAACAGGACGGCCGCGCCGACCAGGTAGCCGACCGTCTGGAGGTCGCCCCAGCCCCACTCGGCGCCCTTGATCAGCGCCCAGATCAGGCAGAACATCGCGCCGGACAGCAGGACGATGCCCGCGATGTCGAAGGAGCGCGGCGCGTTCTCGGCGCGGTGGTCCTTGAGGATCAGGATGCCGAGCACCAGGGCGATCACGCCGACCGGCACGTTGATGAAGAAGACGGACTGCCAGCTGACGTGCTCGACGAGCACCCCGCCGAGGATCGGGCCGCCCGCGGTCGAGGCGCCGATCACCATGCCCCAGATGCCGATCGCCATGTTCAGCTTCTCGGCCGGGAACGTGGCGCGCAGCAGCCCCAGCGCGGCCGGCATGAGCAGCGCGCCGAAGAGGCCCTGGAGCACCCGGAAGGTGATGACGAGGGCGACGCTGTCGGACAGCCCGATGGCGCCCGAGGCGGCCGCGAAGCCGACGACACCGATGAGGAAGGTCTGGCGGTGACCGAAGCGGTCACCCAGCTTGCCCGCGGTGATCAGGGAGACCGCGAGGGCGAGCATGTAGCCGTTGGTTATCCACTGGACGTCGGCGAGCGAGGCGCCGAGATCCTGCTGGATGGCGGGGTTGGCGATCGCGACGATCGTGCCGTCGAGCGCGACCATCATCACGCCGATGGCCACGGAGAACAGCGTCAGCCAGGGGTGGCCGCGCAGCCCTCCGGCCGGTGCGGGACCGGGGCCCTGTGGGTCCCGCGGAGCCTTTTCGACGGTGGTCTGACTAGTCATACGCGCGAGATTAGTGTCAGCCGCTGACAGTTGACAAACCATTTCACTATTCGGTAACTGTCACGTAGCTCACAGGTAGGCTGAGCTGGACAAAGCAGGGAAAAGAGGACCAGTTCAGTGACCGAAGGGCAGCCGTCCGCGGCCCTCCCGACGGGGCTGCGCGAGCGCAAGAAGCGGCGTACCCGCGACGCGCTGCTCGTCGCCGCCCTCGAACTCTTCACCACCCACGGGTACGAGGAGACCACCGTCGACGAGATCACCGACGCGGTCGAGGTCTCCCAGCGCACCTTCTTCCGCTACTTCGCGGGCAAGGAGGCCGTCGTCTTCGCCGTGCAGGACATGGTGGAGTCGCACTTCCTCTCCGAACTGCGCCAACGGCCCGCCGGTGAGGCCCCGTTCGAAGCCATGCGCCAGGCCGTGCTGTGCGCCTGGAACGATATCGGAGCGACCGTGGAGTCCATCATCCCGGTCGAACTCCACATGCGGGCCTACCGGATGATCGAGTCCACCCCGTCGCTGCTCGCCGTCCATCTGCACCGCGGCATCCAGCTGGAGAACCGGATCGCCGAACTGATCGCGGGGCGCGAGGGGCTGGACATGGCCCGCGACCCGCGCCCCCGGGTCGCGGTCGCCGCCTTCTCCGGCGTGACGCGGGCGGCCGGCCAACTGTGGGGCCAGGGGCGGGACGCCGGGATGGATTCGCTCCGCACGCTGACCGAGACCTACCTCGACGCGCTCACCCCGGCCCTCGCCGGGGACTGGCGCGCACCGTAGAGCGCCACCAACGTACAAGCGCCGCCCACGCACGCAGCGTGAGGCGATCGCCGTGTCATTCCGCACAGTCGGGTGATGTGCGTCACCCCGCTCCCGAACCGGCCCCGTGCGTCTCCTAGGGTGGTCCGGAGTGACTTCCTTCGATTCCTCCCCCACGCTCACCGCCTGGCGCGCGCTGCTCGCCCTGGCGGTCGTCTTCGTGATGCTCGCGACCACCGGCTGGACCGCCGTACGCCATCAGCGTTCCACCGACGGCCGCGCGCTCGCGCTGGCCGCCTGGGCCAAGGGATCGATAGCGGGCCGGCCGCTGCCCGACGCCGCGGCCCCGCCGTACAAGCTGGCGTACTTCTTCGGCACGCTGACCGCCGCGCAGCGCGACCACCTCGCCGACACCTACCCGCTGGTGGTCGGCAACCTCAACGGCGCCCCGGTCACCACCCGTTACCGGGCGAACCGGCGGGCGATCGTGCGGGCGAGCGCGGTCGAGCGCGAGCGCGTCCACGACACCAGGCTCTCCCCCACCGGCCGCGCCCGCGCCCAGCAGCGCCTGGACCGCTTCCGCTCGATGCTCGGCCGGGACCGGCACTTCCTGGCGTTCGACCCGTCCGGGCGCGGGCTGGCCGCCGAGGTCTTCGGCGACCTCGACCGGGCCGGGCGCATCTCGCTCGTCGTGCCCGGCGTGGACACCGGCCTGCTGACCCTGGAACGCACCGGCGCGAAGGTCAACGCCGCGCCCGTCGGCATGGCCCGAGCGCTGTACGCCGCCGAGCGCGCCGCGGACCCCGGGGTGCGCACCGCCGTGATCGCCTGGGCCGACTACACCACGCCGGTGGGCATCGGGATGGACGCCGCGACCGGCACCCTGGCCGAACGCGGGGCGGTCCGGCTGGACGCGCTGGTCCGGGCGCTGCCGGGCCCCGCGCCCGTCTCGCTGTTCTGCCACAGCTACGGCTCCGTCCTGTGCGGGGTCGCCGCGAGCAGGCTGCCCGGCCGGGTGGCGGACATCGCGGTGGCCGGCAGCCCCGGCATGCGGGCGGACAACACCGCCGAACTGCACACCCGGGCGCATGTGTGGGCGATGCGCGACAGCGGCGACTGGATCGAGGACGTGCCGAACCTGGAGATCGGCGGCCTGGGCCACGGCGCCGACCCGGTGGACCGGGGCTTCGGCGCCCGCGTCGTCTCGGCGGACGGGGCGATCGGCCACAGCGGCTACTTCGTGCCCGGCACCGAGAGCCTCGACAACTTCGCCGCCATCGGCGTGGGCGCGTACACGTCGGTGACCTGCGCGTCCGCCGACAACTCCTGCAACGCCGGGGTGTACGCCGACGCGCCTGCCTGACGCGCGTAGAGAAAACCGCCTCCGATGGCCGGAAGCGGTCGCTTCGGAGAGGGGACGGGGCGGGTAAGTGCCGCATACGATGAGGCCCATGGGTGATGTGCTGGCCGGAATTCATGCCACCTGGGAGTTCGACACCGACTCCGTGCTCATCCGCTACGAACGGGGCATCCGCACGCCGAGACTCCTCCAGAGCCTCCGCGAGCGCCGCATCCCGCACGCGGCGCTGTCGTCGGTGACGCTGACTCCGGGCAGGCGGGGCACCGTGGTGCTGCGTGCCGTGCCGCGCCCCGGCGCCGATCCCCTCCTGGAGGCCGCCGCCGGGCAGTTGAAGGACGGCTGCGACCCCTACCGGCTGGTCCTGCCCGCCGCCCGCGAGACCCTCGCGGAGTACTACGCGGACGAACTGCGGGCCTGTCTCGGCGGGGACGCGGCCCGGCCCGCCGACCGCTTCCTGGTCGCCGCCCCCGAGGCCCCGATGCAGTTCAAGGCGTACGACGGCCGGGCGGGCTTCGACGGCGAGCGGATCTCCTTCCGCTGGTTCTGGACGGGCGCGTCCTCCGAGAAGTGGAAGGCCGGCGACCAGACGTTTCCGGTCACGGACCTGTGCGGGGTCGAGTGGCGCTCGCCGGAGGGCTTCGAGGGCTATCTGCGACTGCTGCCCAAGGGCTCCGACCCGCTGGGGCCCGCGTCCGGCGGGCTCACCGGGCCCGCGTCCGGCGGCGGGCCGCGGTCCGGCACGGCGACGGGCGTCCAACCGGTGATACCCCGGCCCGCGCGCGCCGACCAGGACCCCGCCGCGGTGATCTTCGGGCTCGGCTACGGCCCGGTCCACGAGTCGCTGCCCTTCGCGGCGGCCGTACTGGAATCCGTACGCAGGAAACAGTCCGGGCCCCCGCTCACCGCGCCCCACGCCACCGCCGCTGTCGCCCGGCGCGACCCGGCGGACATCGCGGAGCGCATCCATCACCTCGGTGAGCTGCACCGGGCCGGCCTGGTGACCGACGAGGAGTTCAGCGCGAAGAAGGCGCAGCTCCTCGCCGAGCTGTAACGGCCGTCCCGCCCATGACCGAGCCGATAGCGGGCCCCGCGCCCGTGCGCGCGGAAGCGACCCGCGCCGAATCAGGCGTGGGCCGCTTCCTCATTGTTGTCCCGCGCCGGGCTTCGTGTCCTCGACGGCGATGCGTTCCGGATCCCGGCTGAGTGCGTCAGGGGGTCAGTACCCACTTCTGATTGGCGAGACCATTGCAGTCCCAGATGACCAACTGGGTGCTGTCGGCGGTGCTGAAACCGGGGTCAGTAAGGCACTTGCCGGAGTTGACGTTCTTCAGCGACCCGTTGGCCTGGGGAATCCACTGCTCACTGAGGCTGTCGGACAGACAGTCGTAGATCTCCACCTTGGTCCCGTTCGCGGTGCCCGCCCACACGACGTTCAGGCACTTGCCGAGCCCCCTCACGGTGTGGTCCGATCCGAGAGTCCACCACTGGGCGCCGGTGCCGTTGCAGTTGTAGATCTGGACGGGCGTGGCAACCGTCGTCCTCGACTTGCGGATATCCACGCACTTGCCGCCGTATCCGACGAGCCGCCCCTGGCTGCCCTGGACACCCACGACCACGGCACGGAGCAGATTGCCGGCATACGAGCCGGGCTGGGAGCACAGGCCGGTCGACGTTCCGTTGCCCGTGACCACCCCGCCGAAGGCCTCGTATTCCACGGGCCATCCGTTGACCACATAGAAGCAGCCGATCTCGGTACGCCACATCGTGCCCGGCGACACCCCGGTGCACGAGACGGAGCCGACGGGACCGTTACGGTGCGGCGAGCAGTTACCAGGGCTTGCCGCGTGGGCGGTGGCCGGGAGGGTCAGGGCCGCGAACACGGCCATCAGGATCGTCATCAACATCGACGATGCGCGTCTCGGAACACGTCTCACTGAGAACCACCTTCCTTTCGGGAGAAGTTGTGAAGAGGACTCGCGAAACCTGTGGAATTGTTGTGGGCATATCAATCACTGTCAACGCACTCCCTTGCTATGGCCGGATTTTGCCGGGCAGGGGATCGGCGATACACCGTCATGCGCCTTGCCGGTGCGGCGCCGTCATCGAGCCCGAGGGGCCGTCATCCCGAAGCACGGGAAATACGGCGGTTCGAAGCGCATCTCACCAACCGCCCGCAGAAAATGTCCGAATACCGCTCCCCGCAGGACCGGCCCGGGAGTCGACCGGACCGGGCGCCGCCCACCCACCCCGCACACACGCGGCCGGCCCGCCACCGCCGAAGCCGCGCCCGACCGGCGAGCTCGTTGGTTCCGCGGCCACCGCCCTCCGACGCCGTACGGGCTCGCGCTCCGCTGTCGGTACGCATCCGTCCCGCGGCTCGCGACCCGACCGGCCAAGGCACCCGCAGCCGGTCCGCGCGGCCGCTACTCGCGGGCGAGCGCGGTCAGGCTCATGTCCGGGTAGCGGTCGCCGGCGACCCGGCCGGCGATCGGTTCGAGGAGGGCCAGTTCGTCGTCGGTGAGCGTGATGCGGGTGGCGGCCGCGTTCTCCCGGAGGCGGTGGCTCCTGCGGGTGCCGGGGATCGGGACGACGGCGATCCCGTGGACCCGGGCGCGCTGCTGGACCCAGGCGAGCGCGATCTGCCCCGCGGTCGCGCCGTGCGCGGCGGCGATCGTGCGGACCGGTTCCAGGAGGGCCGCGTTGGTCTTCGCGTTCTCGCCGGTCATCCGGGGCTGCGAGGCGCGGAAGTCGCCCTGCGACAGCTCCTTGCCCGCGTCCGCGAAGGACCCGGTGAGGAAGCCCCGGCCCAGCGGCGAGTACGGCACGACCGTGACGCCCAGGTCGGCCGCGGCCGCCACCGCGCTGCGCTCCACGTCGCGGCTGAAGAGGGACCACTCGGACTGGAGGGCGGCGATGGGGTGCACCGCGTACGCCTCGCGCAGTTCGGCTCCGGTGACCTCGCTGAGCCCGAGCTGCCTGACCTTGCCCTCCTTCACCAGCTCGGCCATGGTGCCGACGGACTCGGCGAACGGGACGGCCGGGTCGTGGCGGTGCATGTAGTAGAGGTCGATGACCTCGGTGCCGAGCCGGCGCAGGCTGGCCTCGACGGCTGTGCGGATGTAGGCGGCGTGGTTGTTGACGCCCCGGTAGTCCGGGTCGGCCTCGCGCCGCTCGATGCCGAACTTGGTGGCGAGGGTGATCTCGTCGCGGTGCGCCCCGACGAACGGCGCGAGGAAGGTCTCGTTGGCACCGCTGCCGTAGATGTCGGCGGTGTCGAAGAGGGTGACGCCCACCTCCAGCGCCGATTCCAGCGTCTCGCGGGCCGAAACCTCGTCGGTGTCGCCGTAGAACTCGCTGATGCCCATGCAGCCGAGGCCCTGGACCCCGACCCGCGGGCCGCCCCTGCCGAGCTCCGCGGTGGCGATCTTGTCGTCCGTCATCAGGCACCGGTTCCTTCCGGCGCCCGCCGGGCGCCCGCGTAGAAGTCGATCTTGTAGTCCAGCACGGCCAGGGTGTCCTGGAGCTCCGCGATCCGCGTCCGCACGTCGCGGCGGGTCGCCTCCAGCAGTTCCTGGCGTTCCTCGAAGGTGTGGTCGCCCTCGCGTATCAGCTCCGCTTGACATCCTCTCCGCCCTAAAGGACTCCGTTGGGGAATGCAGAAACTGGCGTCGTCGACTCGTTGTGGTTGGCATGATCGTTCTGTTCGTTGGAGCGAGGGGTGGGCTGGGTGTCGTTGGAGTCCCGGGATGACCGTGGGGTGCCGGAGCTGACCGCTCGGGTGGTGCGGGCGGCGTTCCCGAAGGGCACGCTTGCGGTGCGGGTGCGCGAGGCTCTCGGCTCGCTGTTCGAGGACGGGTCCTTCGCGGAGGCGTTCGCGAAGCGGGGGCGTCCGGCGGTCTCGCCCGGCGCGCTGGCGCTGGTCTCGGTCCTGCAGTACGCAGAAGGGCTCACCGACCGGCAGGCCGCTGACCAGGTGCGGGCCCGTATGGACTGGAAGTTCCTCCTCGGCCTGGAACTGGACGACCCCGGGTTCGACTTCTCTGTCCTGAGCGACTTCCGCGTCCGACTGATCGAGCACGGCCTGGAGGAGAAAGCCCTGGACCTGGTCCTGGAGCGGATCTCCGCGCTTGGGCTGCTGCGGTCGGGGGGCCGTCAGCGCACCGACTCCACCCATGTGCTGGCGGCGGTGCGGACACTGAACCGGATGGAGTTCGTCGGCGAGACCCTGCGCGCCGCGCTGGAGGCGCTGGCCGTGGCTGCCCCGGACTGGCTGAGCGGGTTGGTCACCGCCGACTGGGTCAAGCGCTACGGCGCCCGGGTCGACTCCTACCGGTTCCCCAAGGGCGAGAACGTCCGCGCGCAGTGGGCCGAGCAGGTCGGCCGGGACGGCTTCACCGTCCTTGAGGCCGTCCATGCCCCCGGGGCCCCCTCCTGGCTGCGGCAGATCCCGGCCGTCCAGGTCCTGCGCCGGGCCTGGGTCGAGCAGTACCACCGCGACAGCGAGGGGGTGCACTGGCGGGAGGGCAAGGACCTCCCGCCGGCCAGACGTCGGCTCTCCTCGCCCTACGACCCCGACGCCCGCTACGGCGTGAAGCGGGGATCGGGCTGGTGCGGCTACAAGACCCACCTGAGCGAGACCTGCGAACCCGACGCCCCGCACCTGATCACCCATGTCTGCACCACGGACGCCACCGTCGCCGACACCGAGATCACCGAGGCCGTCCACCAGGGCCTGGGACAACGGGAGTTGCTTCCCGACGAACACGACGTGGACGCCGGCTATGTCACCGCCGCGCACATCGTCACCGCCCGGGACCAGTACGGGATCGAGCTGGTGGGGCCGGTCGGCCTGGACACCTGCCACGAGAACCATGACGGCGAGCACTTCACACAGAGCGCGTTCACCATCGACTGGAACGCCAAGACGGCCGTCTGCCCCCAGGGCAAGGTCAGTGCCAGCTGGTCCGATCAGCGCAAGAGCAGCGGCACACCCGTCTCGCGGGTGCACTTCACCGCTCAGGACTGCGCGGCCTGTCCGGTGCGGGACAAGTGCACCAGGGCGTCGAACGGCAAGTGGGGCCGAAGCCTCACCCTGCTGCCCCGCGAGCAGCAGCAGGTTCTCGACCAGCGCCGCCGGGAACAGCGAACCGAGGAGTGGAAGAAGCGGTACGACATCCGGGCCGGTGTCGAGGGCACGATCTCGCAAGCCGTCCGCCGCACCGGCATCCGCCACACCCGCTACACCGGGCAACGCAAGACCCACCTCGGCAACGTCCTCGCAGCCACCGCCATCAACATCATCCGACTCGACGCCTGGCTGAACGGCACCCCCCTCGGCCCAACACGCACCTCCCACCTCGCCGCACTCACCCTGACAGCCTGACCACCAGCCCCGTTTCTGCATTCCCCAACGGAGTCCTAAAGGGCGGAGATTCCCGCCTGCTTGCCGGTGGTCACCGGCTGGGGCTTCGGGTGGGTTCCTGTTTCTTCGCGCTGTGCCGGGACAAGTCCCGGTCCTACCTGCGCTCCGCAGGCTGACACCGCCAGTCCGGCGGCCTTGGCGACGTTGACCGCCGCGTTGATATCCCGGTCCAGGACGGTCCCGCACGCCCCGCACGTCCACACGCGGACATTCAGGGGCTTCGGGCCGTCCTTCACGCCGCACTGCGAGCACACCTGTGATGTCGGCTCGAAGCGGCCGATCTTCACGAAGGTGCGCCCGTACCGAGCGGCCTTGTACTCCAGCATGTTCACGAACGCCGACCATCCGACGTCGTGCACGGACTTGGCCAGGCGTGTGCGGGCGAGCCCCTTGACCGCCAGGTCTTCCACGGCGACCGCTTGGTTCTCGCGGATCAGCTTCGTGGAGAGCTGGTGGTGGAACTCACGCCGCGCATCCGCGACACGGGCGTGTGCTCGTGCGACGCGGACCCTGGTCTTATCCCTGTTCTTGCTGCCTTTCTTCTTGCGGGACAGCTCCCGCTGCGCCTTCTTCAGGCGCTTCTCCGCCCTGCGCAGGAAGCGCGGGTTGTCGATCTTCCGGCCGTCGGAGAGGACGGCGAAGTGCCCGATTCCGAGATCGATGCCCACCACGGGCACAACCTCGGACAGCACCTCTTCCGGGCCGGTCTCCACGACGAAGCTCGCGAAGTACCGGCCCGCACTGTCCTTGACCACTGTCGCCGTCGACGGCACCGAAGGCAGGGAACGGGACCACTCCACCTTGACGTCGCCGATCTTCGGCAGGCGCAGTCTCCCGCCGGTGGTGACCGACCAGCGGGCGTTCGCGGTGAAACGGACCGCCTGCCGGGCATCACGCTTCGACTTGTACCGGGGCGCGCCCATGCGGGGGCGCTTGCCCTTGAGCCCGTCGAAGAAGTTACGGTACGCGGCGTCCAGGTCGCGGAGGGACTGCTGGAGAACGACCGCTGACACTTCGCCGAGCCAGGCCCGCTCCGGGGTGTCCTTCGCTGCAGTGATGAGCTGTTTCGACAGGTCGCCGGCCTTCGGGAACGGCAACCCCTCCACACGGGCGGTCTCCCGAGCGCGGAGCGCGTCGTTGTAGACCACCCGCGCGCACCCGAACGCTCTCGCCAACGCCGTGCGCTGACCGGCGCTCGGGTACAAGCGGAAGCCGTACCGAAGCCGCATAGGGCCAACCTGGCATCAATATGGGACCAGTGCCAGAATGGTCCCATGACGAAGCATGTGAACCTGCGCCTACCCGACGACGTGCACAGCCTGGCCGTCGATGCTGCCACCGCAGACGACCGCTCCCTGAACTCGTGGCTGATCGCCGTGGTGCGCCGAGCCGCCAAGTCGGCCCGGACGAACAGTGAAGATCCGGGCCCACAGTCGAGGTCAGAGCAGTCTTGAGATTCGCTTCACCACCGGGCCGAAGCCCGGTGCACTACGAATAGGACCGGTAGCGGACCATGTGGGCGACCGGCATGCCGGTCAGCCGCAGCTTGGTGACGAAGGCGAGCCAGTCCAGGTCGCGGTCGCTGAATCGGCGCTGCCCGGTGTGCGAACGGTCCACGTGGGGCATGAGGCCGATCCGCTCGTACCAGCGCAGCGTGTGCGCGGTCAGGCCGGTGAACGCGGACACCTCGCTGATCGTGTACCGGTCCTGCCCGTCGGGCCGCGGGTGCGCCGAGGGGCCGGAGGCGCAGAGGTCGGTCCGTGTCGAAGTGGTCTCCATCACCGTCATGCCTCCACGCTATGACGTTGGAGTGCACTCCAAGCAAGCACCGACGGGTGCGGGTTTCCGGCGACCGGGATCAGGAATCTACTCTCGTACGCATGCAGAGCCTGGCGATGATCGAGAACTGGCCCGTCCCCCACGCGGCGGCGGCCGTCGTACGAGCGGACGGCACGGTCGCCGGTACGCACGGCCCGACCGCGCACCGCTTCCCCCTCGCGTCCGTCACCAAACCGATCGCCGCCTACGCGGCGCTGGTGGCGTACGAGGAGGGTGCCGTGGAACTGGACGAGCCGGCCGGCCCGGAGGGCTCGACCGTACGCCACCTCCTCGCCCACACCAGCGGCCTCGCCTTCGACGAGCACCGGGTGATGGCCCCGCCCGGCACCCGGCGCCTGTACTCCAACGCCGGTTTCGAGGTCCTGGGCGACCACATCGCCGAGGCCACCGGCATCCCGTTCCCGGAATACGCGCGGCAGGCGATCCTCGAACCCCTCGGGATGACCGCCACCACGGTGGACGGCTCCCCCGCCAAGGACGGCGTCTCCACGGTCGACGATCTGGCGCGCTTCGCGGCCGAGGTGCAGGCGCCCCGGCTGCTCGACCCGCGCACGGTGCTGGCCGCACAGAGCGTCGTCCACCCCGGCCTCAAGGGCGTCCTGCCCGGCTACGGCCACCAGAACCCCAACGACTGGGGCCTCGGCTTCGAGATCCGCGACTCCAAGTCCCCGCACTGGACCGGGGCAGCCTCCTCCCCCGCGACCTTCGGGCACTTCGGCCAGTCCGGCACCTTCCTCTGGATCGACCCGGCGGCGGGCGCGGCCTGCGTCGCCCTCACCGACCGGGCCTTCGGCCCGTGGGCGGCCGAGGTGTGGCCCGCGTTCACGGACGCGGTGCTGGCGGAACTGGGCCGGTAGCACCACCGGTTCGGGTGGTCATTACGTGATTCATGTCACCTCTCCGCGAGCGACTGGCTACGGTCGGCCGGGTACGGAACCGAACGCCGCGAGGCGTCGCATCCCGGAGGTCCCCGTGGGCAGCCTTCAGCCGCTCGATCCCGCCGCTTCTCCCCTCAGCTACTACGGATCGGAGCTGCGCCGTCTGCGCGAAGCCGCCGACCTGAGCCAGGTCCAGCTGAGCGAGAGCATCTACTGCGCCAACACACTGGTCAGCCAGGTCGAGACGACCCGGAGAATCCCCACGCGGGACTTCTCGGAGCGGATCGACGCCGCCCTGCGCACGGACGGCCACTTCTCGCGGCTGGTGAGCCTGGTCCTGCGCAGCCAACTGCCGTCCTGGTTCCAGGAGTACGCGGAGATGGAGGCGCGGGCCGCGTACATCTCCACGTTCCAGTCCCAGTTGATCTACGGCCTGCTCCAGACCGAGGAGTACGCCCGAGCCGTGCTGGCCACCGGTGTGCCGGACGATCTGGACACCCTGGTCGCCGCCCGGATGGAGCGCCAGCGCATTCTGGAGGGCGCGCGTCCGCCGCTTGCCCTGGTCGTCCTGGACGAGGCCGTCCTGTACCGGCCGATCGGCGGCCCCGCCGTCATGCGCGCCCAGCTGAACCGGCTGCTGGACTTCGCCACCAACCGCTGGACGCGCGTTCAGGTACTGCCCTTCGCCGTAGGCCAACACGCAAGCCTCGCAGGCTCGTTCAATGTCCTGCGTTTCGACGACGACCCGGACATCGTCTACACCGAGGACCTGATCTCGGGCCACATGACCGCCAACTCGGACACGATCAGGGAAGCCTCGCTCCGCTATGCTTCGCTCCAGGCCGCCGCGCTCTCCGTGGAGGATTCGGCGGTCCTGATCGCCCGCGTCATGGAGGAGCGCTATGGAAACCGGCCACGCACCGAAGGCTGCGCAGTGGCGTAAGTCCAGCTACAGCGGAAACACGGGTGGCGACTGCGTCGAGTGCGCCGTGGCCGGCAGCGCCGCGTGGCGCAAGTCGTCCCACAGCGGAAACACGGGTGGCGACTGCGTCGAGGTGCACGACGGCTGCGCCGCCTCCGTGCCCGTGCGGGACAGCAAGGTGCAGGACGGCCCCGTCGTCGTCATCGGCGCCGACGCCTGGCGCACCTTCGTCGCCGGACTCTGATCCTCACAAGGGCCTGGGAAGACCATGCGGGTCTCCCAGGCCCTTCGCGTACCCCGAACCCGGCGACCGCGCCCCTTCGGCCCGCCGCGTCAGGCCGGCAGCTCCCAGACCAGGACCTCCGCCGGGTCCGCCGCGCACAGTTCGAGGCCGCTCCCGCCGGTGACGCGCGCCGCGTCCCCCGCCGTCAGCTCCTCCCCGCCGACGCGCACCGTGCCCCGTACGACGTGGAGGTACGCCCGGGGCGCGTCGGGCACGGGCGCGCGCCCGCCCCGGTCGAGCCGCCGCACATGGAGCACGGCCCCGGCCGCCGGGAGCTCGTACGGGGTGGCGTCGGTCATGCCGGGCACGGTCGTGTACGCGGGCTCGCCGCCGGCCTCCAGGGGGGCCAGCCACATCTGGAGGAACGTCAGCGGGCGGTCGCCGTCGTTGCGTTCGACGTGGCGGACCCCGGAGGCGGCGCTGAGGTGCTGGAGGTCGCCGGCCCGGACGACCGTGGCGTGGCCGGCGGTGTCCCGGTGGGTCAGCTCGCCCTCGACGACCCAGGTGACGATCTCCGTATGGCTGTGCGGGTGTTCCTCGAAGCCCGCGCCGGGCGCGAGGCGCTCCTCGTTGCAGGCGAGGACCGGGCCGAAGCGGAGGTTGTCGGGGTCGTAGAAGGTGCCGAAGGAGAACGAGTGCCGGGACGCGATGCCGGCCGCCTCGTCCCCGCCCTCGAACCGGTCGCCCGCGCGGTGTACGGATATCACGCGTCCACGGTAGCCCGGCCGGGCCCGCGGGACCCCCGGCGGGCGCCCGGCCGGCCCGCCACCGGCCCCGGCCCTCCGCACGTGCGTCCCGATAAGGCAGTCTTGTCTCCGTGCCCCGACCCGATCCTGAGCAGCCCGCTGCGAACGACGCCCATCTCCACGCCGCGACCCTGAAGCGGCTGGAGCAGTCCTCCGGCCGGCTGGCCGCCAACGCGATCGCCCGCATGGACGAGTCGCTGCCGTGGTACCGGGCGATGCCCCCGGAGAACCGGTCCTGGATCGGCCTGGTCGCCCAGGCCGGTATCGCCGCGTTCACCGAGTGGTTCCGGCATCCGGAGACCCCGCAGGCGATCTCCACCGATGTCTTCGGGACGGCGCCGCGCGAGCTGACGCGGGCCATCACGCTGCGGCAGACCGTCGAGATGGTGCGGACGACGATCGAGGTCATGGAGGCCGCGATCGACGAGGTCGCCGCGCCCGGCGACGAATCGGTGCTTCGGGAGGCGCTGCTCGTCTACGCCCGCGAGATCGCCTTCGCGACCGCCCAGGTGTACGCGCAGGCCGCCGAGGCGCGGGGCGCCTGGGACGCCCGGCTGGAGTCGCTCGTGGTGAACGCGGTGCTCTCCGGCGAGGCCGACGAGGGCGCCGTCTCGCGGGCCGCCGCGCTCGGCTGGAACTCGCCGGAGTACGTCTGCGTCCTGCTCGGCACCGCGCCGGACGGGGACAGCGAGCTGACCGTGGAGGCGATCCGGCGCGCCGCCCGGCACGCCAAGCTCCAGGTCCTGACCGGCGTGCTCGGCAACCGGCTGGTCGTCATCGCGGGCGGCAGCGACAACCCCCTCCAGGTCGCGAAGGCCCTGATCGGGCCGTACGCGGCGGGCCCGGTGGTGGCCGGTCCGGTGGTGGCGGACCTGCTGGCCGCGACCCGGTCCGCGCAGGCCGCGGCGGCCGGACTGAAGGCGTGCGGGGCGTGGCAGGACGCGCCGCGGCCGGTGCTCGCGGACGATCTGCTGCCGGAGCGCGCGATGGCGGGCGACCCCGCCGCGCGGGAGCAGTTGGTGGAGGAGATCTACAGACCGCTGGAGGAGGCGGGCTCCGCTCTCCTGGAGACGCTGAGTGTGTATCTGGAGCAGGCGAGCAGCCTGGAGGGTGCGGCCCGGATGCTGTTCGTGCATCCCAACACCGTGCGCTACCGGCTCCGACGTGTGACAGACGTCACCGGCTGGTCACCTTCCGATGTCCGTTCGGCGTTCACTCTGCGAATCGCCCTCATCCTGGGGCGCCTGGCCGACCGGGATACGCAGTCCTAGACTTTTGTCGGACATCAACAATTCCCCCTACGGTTCTTCGTCCCTGTCCCCACGGGTGTTCCGGACCGTTCACAAGAGAGAGTGTGAGGGTGCTCGTACTCGTCGCTCCCGGCCAAGGCGCTCAGACGCCCGGCTTCCTGACTCCCTGGCTCGACCTCCCCGGCGCCACCGACCGCGTCGCGGCCTGGTCCGAGGCCATCGGGCTCGACCTCGCCCACTACGGCACCAAGGCCGACGCGGAGGAGATCCGCGACACCGCGGTGGCCCAGCCGCTGCTGGTCGCCGCCGGTCTGCTGTCGGCCGCCGCGCTCGGCGCCTCGCCGGGTGTCGTCGCCGGCCACAGTGTCGGTGAGATCACCGCCGCCGCCCTCGCCGGAGTCATCGGCGACGAGGCCGCGCTCCGCTTCGTCCGCACCCGCGGCCTCGCCATGGCGGAGGCCGCCGCGGTCACCGAGACCGGGATGGCCGCGCTGCTCGGCGGCGACCCCGAGGTCACCGTGCCGCATCTGGAGAAGCTCGGGCTGACCCCGGCGAACGTCAACGGGGGCGGCCAGATCGTCGCCGCCGGCACCGCCGAGCAGCTCGCCGCGCTGGGCGAGGACAAGCCGGAGGGGGTGCGCCGCGTGGTGGCCCTCAAGGTGGCCGGCGCGTTCCACACCCACCACATGGCGCCCGCGGTCGAGCGGCTGCGCGCGGCGGCCGGTGACCTCGACGTCTCCGACCCGTCCGTGACGTACGTCTCCAACGCCGACGGCAAGACCGTGGCCACCGGCCACGAGGTCATCACCCGGCTCGTCGGCCAGGTCGCCAACCCGGTCCGCTGGGACCTGTGCATGGAGACGTTCAAGGCGCTCGGCGTCACCGCGCTCATCGAGGCCTGCCCCGGCGGCACGCTCACCGGTCTGGCCAAGCGGGCGCTGCCCGGCGTGCAGACCCTCGCGCTCAAGACCCCCGACGACCTCGACGCGGCCCGCACGCTCATCGCTGAGCACGCGGGTGCCCGGTAAGGAGCCCGAGAGCATGTCGAAGATCAAGCCCAGCAAGGGCGCTCCGTACGCGCGGATCATGGGCGTCGGCGGCTACCGCCCGACCCGGGTGGTGCCCAACGAGGTCATCCTGGAGACGATCGACTCGTCCGACGAGTGGATTCGCTCCCGGTCCGGCATCGCGACCCGGCACTGGGCCTCCGAGGAGGAGACCGTGTCGGCGATGTCCGTCGAGGCGGCCGGCAAGGCCGTCGCGGACGCCGGGATCACGCCGGAGCAGATCGGCGCGGTGATCGTCTCCACCGTCTCGCACTTCAAGCAGACCCCGGCCATCGCGACCGAGATCGCCCACCGGGTCGGCGCCGGCAAGCCCGCAGCCTTCGACATCTCGGCCGGCTGCGCGGGCTTCGGCTACGGGCTGACCCTGGCCAAGGGCATGATCGTCGAGGGCTCGGCGGAGTACGTCCTCGTCATCGGCGTGGAGCGGCTGAGCGACCTCACCGACCTCACCGACCGGGCGACGGCGTTCCTGTTCGGCGACGGCGCGGGCGCGGTCATCGTCGGCCCGTCCCAGGTGCCCGCCATAGGCCCGACCGTCTGGGGTTCCGAGGGCGACAAGTCCGAGACGATCAAGCAGACCGTCTCCTGGACCGATTACCGGCCCGGGGACGCCAAGTTCCCGGCCATCACGCAGGAGGGCCAGGCGGTGTTCCGCTGGGCCGTCTTCGAGATGGCGAAGGTCGCCCAGCAGGCGCTGGACGCGGCCGGGATCGCTCCCGAGGACCTGGACGTCTTCATCCCGCACCAGGCCAACATGCGGATCATCGACTCGATGGTGAAGACGCTCAAACTGCCGGAGAGCGTCACGGTCGCCCGTGACGTGGAGACCACCGGCAACACCTCCGCCGCCTCGATTCCGCTCGCGATGGAGCGGCTCCTGGCGACCGGCCAGGCCAAGAGCGGCGACACCGCGCTCGTCATCGGCTTCGGGGCGGGTCTCGTCTACGCCGCGACGGTCGTTACTCTCCCCTAGGCACACCGGGCCATTCGCCCGGACGCCCGAACCCAGCAGAAACACATCGAAGGAGCGCCGCCATGGCCGCCACGCAGGAAGAGATCGTCAAGGGTCTCGCCGACATCGTCAACGAGATCGCCGGTATCCCGGCCGAGGACGTCCAGCTGGAGAAGTCCTTCACGGACGACCTCGACGTCGACTCGCTGTCCATGGTCGAGGTCGTCGTCGCCGCCGAGGAGCGCTTCGACGTGAAGATTCCCGACGAGGACGTCAAGAACCTCAAGACCGTCGGCGACGCCGCGGACTACATCCTCAAGCACCAGGACTGATCAGCCGGTTCGTGTCTCGCCACCCGGCGGTGACGCCGCTGATTCACGACCCCCTACACGTGGAGAAGATTTTCCAGTGAACTCGACCAATCGCACCGTGGTCGTCACCGGTATCGGCGCAACCACTCCGCTGGGTGGCGATTCCGCATCGACCTGGGAGGGCCTGATGGCGGGCCGTTCCGGCATCAAGCCCCTCGAGGGCGAACGTTTCGCCGAACTGCCCGTCCGGATCGCGGCCCTGGCGGCCGTCGATCCCGCCGACGTCCTGCCCCGTCCGCTCGCCCGCCGTCTGGACCGCTCGGCGCAGTTCGCGCTGATCGCGGCCCGCGAGGCGTGGGCGGACGCGGGTTTCACCGGCAAGGCCGGTGAGGACGAAACGATCCAGCCCGAGCGGCTGGGTTCGGTCATCGCCTCCGGCATCGGCGGCGTGATCACCCTGCTCGACCAGTACGACGTGCTGAAGGAGAAGGGCGTACGCCGCGTCTCCCCGCACACCGTGCCCATGCTCATGCCCAACGGCCCGGCCGCGAATGTGGGTATCGAGGTGAACGCCCAGGCGGGCGTGCACACCCCGGTCTCCGCCTGCGCGTCGGGGGCCGAGGCGATCGGGTACGCCGTCGAGATGATCCGCACCGGCCGTGCCGATGTGGTCCTCGCCGGTGGCACCGAGGCGGCGATCCACCCGCTGCCGATCGCCGCCTTCGCCAACATGATGGCGATGTCCAAGAACAACGACGAGCCGGAGAAGGCCTCGCGCCCGTACGACGTGGGCCGTGACGGCTTCGTCCTCGGCGAGGGTGCCGGTGTCGTCGTGCTGGAGTCCGCGGAGCACGCGGCGAAGCGCGGTGCGCGGGTCTACTGCGAGGTGCTGGGGCAGGGGCTGTCCGCCGACGCCCACCACATCGCGCAGCCGGAGCCGACGGGACGCGGGATCGCCGCGGCCATGCGGAACCTGCTGGACCAGACGGACCTCAAGCCGTCGGAGATCGCCCACCTCAACGCCCACGCGACGTCCACCCCGCAGGGTGACATCGCGGAGGTCAAGGCGCTGCGTGCGGTGCTGGGCGAGGACCTGGACCATGTCGCGATCTCCGCGACGAAGTCGATGACGGGTCATCTGCTCGGTGGCGCCGGCGGTATCGAGACCGTGGCGACGGTGCTGGCGCTGCACCACCGGATGGCTCCGCCCACGATCAACGTGGAGAACCTGGACGAGTCGGTCGACGCGGACATCGTCCGGGACGCGCCCCGCGCGCTCCCGGAGGGCCCGATCGCGGCGATCAACAACTCGTTCGGCTTCGGCGGCCACAACGTGGTCCTGGCGTTCCGCAGCGTCTGACGCGTACGTGTGAAGCCCGCGTCCCCCGAGTGGGGGCGCGGGCTTCGTCGTGTGCGGTGGCGACGCGGTAGAAATCAGCCCCTCCGGCGATTGAGGAGCGGGGTCCGGGGCGGAGCCCCGGGATCAGACGACCTGGTGGAGCCAGCGCACCGGGGCGCCCTCGCCCGCGTGGCGGAAGGGCTCCAGTTCGTCGTCCCAGGGCTTGCCGAGGAGCCCCGCGATCTCCGCCGCCAGATCCGTATCCCCGCCCGCCGAGCGGGCCAGCGCCGCGCGCAGCCGGTCCTCCGGGACGAGGATGTCGCCGTGCATGCCGGTGACGGCGTGGAAGATGCCCAGCGTGGGCGTCGAGCTGTAGCGTTCGCCCTCCGCCGAGGGGGAGGGCTCCGCCGTCACCTCGAAGCGGAGCAGGTCCCAGCCGCGCAGCGCCGACGCCAGCTCGGAGGCCGTGCCGGAGCGCGCCTTCCAGGAGAACTCGGAGCGCCAGGTGCCCGGCGCGGCCGGCTGTCTGATCCAGTCGAGCTGCACCCGCCCACCGAGGACACCCGCCACCGCCCACTCGACGTGGGGGCAGAGCGCGCGCGGTGCGGAGTGAACGTACAGGACTCCACGTGTCGTCACCGGGACCTCCAGTGTGGGACGAGGTTCGCCTTTCCCAGCGGCCTGTCATCAGTAAACAGCATCGGGAGTTATTCTCCGGAAAAGCGACAGTATGTGACGCGGTGTGATGTTCGGATGCCACCCGAGTGGAGCCGGGCGCCGCGGGGACCGCGGGTGCGCCGGGGAAAAGCTACCGCGCCCGCGGGGCGCGGGGGTGACGTACGGTCGGTCACGGGGCCCTTCTTCGCTCAGTCTTCACCGGGCGGAGTGTCGGGCATGAAACAGGAGGAGACCAGGCCATGCCCGACCAGTCCGTACGGCACCGCTCGCGCACCGCTCTGGCCGGGCTGGCGGCGCTGGCCTGTGTCGGTACGGCGGCGCTGGCCGGCTGCGACTCGGGGTCCGGCGGGACGACGAAGGGGGCGGCGTCGGCGGAGCGCGGGCCCACCCCGGCGGCGGGCCCGGTCTGGGACCCGAGCCCGGCGTCGATCGCGGCCGTCGGGGACTCCATCACCCGCGGTTTCGACGCGTGCTCGGTGCTGGCCGACTGCCCGGAGGTCTCCTGGTCGACCGGTACGGACGCCTCGGTACGGAGTCTGGCGGTGCGGCTGCTCGGCGCGGCCGGCGCGGCCGACCGCAGCTGGAACCACGCGGTGACGGGCGCCCGGATGGCGCAGCTGCCGGAGCAGATGGCGCTGGCGGCGGCCGAGGACCCGGATCTGGTGACGGTGATGATCGGGGCCAACGACGCCTGCCGCGACTCGGTGCGGGCGATGACCCCGGTGGCGGACTTCCGCAGGTCGTTCGAGGTGTCGATGCGCAAGCTGCGCGACGGGGCGCCGAAGGCGCAGGTGTACGTGTCGAGCGTGCCGGACCTGAAGCGGCTGTGGTCGCAGGGCCGGGTCAATCCGCTGGGCAAGCAGATCTGGAAGCTGGGCATCTGCAAGTCGATGCTGAGCGACGCGGACGACATGAGCGCGGCTGCGGTGGCCCGGCGCACGGCGGTGCGCGAGCGCGTGGTGGCGTACAACGAGGTGCTGCGCGAGGTGTGCGCGAAGGACAGTCGCTGCCGGTACGACGGCGGGGCGGTGTTCGACTACCGGTTCACCGGCAAGCAGCTCAGCCAGTGGGACTGGTTCCATCCGGGCCGCAACGGGCAGGCGCGACTCGCCGAGATCGCCTACGCGAACGTCACGGCGGACCGTCCGCCCGCGTAGAGTCGTTGATCATGCAGACGGGTGCGCACACGGCGATCGGTAAGGAACACTTCGGCACACTCGCGGACGGCACCGCCGTGCACCGCTGGACGCTGGAGCGCGACGGCGCACGGGTGCGCTTCCTGACGTACGGCGGCATCGTGCAGTCGGTCGAGGTGCCCGACCGGGACGGGGTGCGGGCCGGAATCGCGCTCGGGCTGCCGGATCTGGCGTCCTATCAGGAGTACGCGAGCCCCTACTTCGGGGCGCTGGTCGGCCGGTACGCGAACCGGATCGGCGGGGCGGCCTTCGAGCTGGACGGCCGCACGTACCACCTCTCGCGCAACGAGGGCCGCAACCAGCTGCACGGCGGGGTGTGCGGCTTCGACAAGCGGGTGTGGGACGCGCGGGAGATCACGGACGGGGTGGAGCTGTCGCGGGTCTCGGCGGACGGCGAGGAGGGCTTTCCGGGCCGTCTGGAGGTGACGGCGGCGTACACCCTGGGCGAGGGCGGTGCGCTGCGCATCGCGTACCGGGCGGTGACGGACGCGCCGACCGTGGTGAATCCGACGAACCACAGCTACTGGAACCTCGCGGGCGCGGACAGCGGCAGTGCGCTGGGCCAGCGGCTTCGGATCGCGGCCGGGGCGGTCCTGCCGGTGGACGCGGAGTCGCTGCCGACCGGTGAGGTGCTGGCGGTGGCGGGCACCCGGTTCGACTTCCGGGAGCCCCGGCCGGTGACCGCGGGGTACGACAACAACTACGTGCTCGACGCGGACGGGACGGGGCCGGCGGCCGAGCTGTACGACGAGGCGTCGGGGCGCGTGCTGACGGTGACGACGACGGAGCCCGGTCTCCAGCTGTACACCGCGGACCACCTCGACGGCCGGCCGTTCGGTCCGGGTGCCGGGATCGCCCTGGAGACCCAGCACTACCCGGACTCGCCGAACCGTCCGGAGTTCCCGAGCACGGTGCTGCGGCCGGGCGAAGAGTACGCGTCGACGACGGTGTACGGGTTCTCGGTGCGCTGAGCGGGGGCGCTCGGCGGGCGCTCAGCCCTCGGCGGCCGTCTCGCCCTTGCCGGCGCCGGCCGCCGCGTCCTCCCCTTCACGGTCCTCGTCCGCCGTGTCCTCGCCGACCAGGCCGCGCGCCAGCAGGGTGGCCCCGGCGACGGCTCCCGGCATGAGGAACACGGCGGCGAACGGCAGCATGAAGGCCAGCCCCAGCGGTACGCCGAAGCCGAGGGTGCGCATGCGGTGGCCGCGAAGCAGGGCCAGGCGCTCCTTGAGCACCATGCCCCGGCGCTGGAGGGCGACCGCGGTCAGCTCCTCGGCGAGGAAGTATCCGGTGACGCAGAAGCCGATGACGGGGACGACGGTCTGCCCGGCTACGGGCACGAAGCCGAGGGCGAAGAGCAGCACCGCGTACAGCCCGACCCGCAGCAGGACGCGCACGCTGTCGCGCGCGGAGATCCACAGCTCCCGCCAGAGCGGCAGCCCGGATTCGGGGACCGTGCCGCCCCGGGTGCGCTCGACCTCCTCGGACAGCGACTCGTAGAAGGGCTGGCCGACCAGCAGGGTCACGGCGGTGAAGGTGATGACGGCCAGGAAGAGGCCGAGGACGAAGACGAGCACGGTCAGCGCGGTGCGCAGCAGCCCGGACCAGGGCGAGGCCCAGTCGTCGGCGAAGGGGGTCGCCCAGGCCACCAGGTCGTCGGCGCCGTAGCCGAGTCCGACGAGGGCACCGGCGTACAGCACGAGGGTGATCAGTCCGGGCAGCAGCCCTATGCCGAACCACTTGCCGTGGCCGAACACCCAGCGCTGGCCCTTGATCAGAAAGCCGAGCCCCGCCCCGAGATCACGCATGGCGTCAGCCTAACGGGATCGGGGCGGGGCGTGCGGGGCGGTCAGGCGACCGCGAGCTCCACCTTGATGTTGCCGCGGGTGGCGTTGGAGTACGGGCAGACCTGGTGGGCCTTCTCCACGAGCGCCCGCGCGGTCGCCTCGTCGACGTTCGGGATGGTCGCGGTGATGGCGACCTCCAGGCCGAAGCCGCCGGCCGCGGTCTTGCCGATGGAGACCGCCGCGGTGACCGTGGAGCCGGAGATGTCGGCCTTCTCCTGCCGGGCGACGACGCCGAGCGCGCCCTGGAAGCAGGCGCTGTATCCGGCGGCGAAGAGCTGTTCCGGGTTGGTGCCGGCGCCGCTGCCGCCCATCTCCTTCGGCGGGTTGACGACGACGTCGAGCTTGCCGTCGTCCGAGGCGACGCGGCCGTCCCGGCCGTTCTCGGCGGTGGCGACGGCGGTGTATGCGACGGTTATGTCCTGAATCGTCATGCTGAGGATTCCTCCTGCTGTGCGCCGCGACTCGCGCCCACGATCGCGACGGCCTGGATCGAGCGTAACGGGTACGGAAAGACGGGTGCCGGCAGGGCGGGTGCCGGACGGGGTGGTTCAGCCGAGGGAGACGATCATCTTTCCGGTGTTCTCGCCGCGCAGCAGTCCGAGGAAGGCGTCGACGCCGTTCTCGATTCCCTCGACGACCGTCTCGCGGTACTTCAGTTCGCCGGAGGCCAGCCAGCCGGCCACCTCGTGCACGAACTGGTCCTGGAGGTCGGCGTGGTCGGCGACGAGCATGCCCTGGAGGCGCAGTCGCTTGCCGATGACGAGCGCCAGGTTGCGCGGGGCGGGGGTGGGCTCGGTGGCGTTGTACTGGGCGATCATGCCGCAGATGGTGGCGCGGCCGTGCACGTTGAACGAGGAGATCGCGGCTTCCAGGTGCTCGCCGCCGACGTTGTCGAAGTAGACGTCGATGCCGTCCGGGGCGGCCTCGCGCAACTGCTGGGCGACCGGCCCGTTCTTGTAGTTGAACGCGGCGTCGAAGCCGTACTCCTCGGTGAGGAGCCTGACCTTCTCGTCGGAGCCGGCGGAGCCGATGACGCGGGAGGCGCCCTTGATCTTCGCCATCTGGCCGACCTGGCTGCCGACCGCCCCGGCGGCGCCGGAGACGAACACGGCGTCGCCCTCCTTGAAGGAGGCCACGTCGAACAGTCCGGCGTAGGCGGTGAGCCCGGTCATGCCGAGCACGCCGAGGTAGGCGGAGAGCGGGGCGAGCGAGGCGTCGACCTTGACGGCGTGCTGGGCGGGGACGCTCGCGTACTCGCGCCAGCCGAGGCCGTGCAGGACGTGGTCGCCGACCTCGAAGCCCTCGGCCGCGGAGGCGACGACCTCGCCGACGGCGCCGCCGTCCATGGGGTGGTCCAGCTTGAAGGGCGGGGTGTAGGACTTCACGTCGTTCATCCGGCCGCGCATGTACGGGTCGACGGAGAAGTGCAGGTTGCGCACGAGGACCCGGCCCTCGGCGGGGGCGGCGACCGGCGCCTCACGCAGCGCGAAGTCCTCGGCCTTCGGCCAGCCGTGCGGGCGGGCCACCAGGTGCCATTCACGGCCGGACGCGGGAAGAGCGGACATGGGCTCGGGTCTCCTCGATGTGGGGGCACGGCGAAAAAGCTTCACCATGTGAAACAACCATGCTCTTGGATATTTCATGTTGTCAAGCAACTGGGTATCCTGTGTGTCATGACCTCCTCGCGCACTGATCCCCTGACACTCGAAGTCATCGAGCTCATCGGCACCGTCGTGGCGCGCTACTACGAGGAGTACGAGCAGGCCGCCGCCGCGCACAGCCTCACCGGCGCCCAGGCACGTGTTCTGGGGCTGCTGTCCGTCGAGCCGCTGCCCATGCGCCGGATCGCCCAGAAGCTGAAGTGCGAGCCGTCCAACGTGACCGGGATCGTCGACCGGCTGGAGGCGCGCGGCCTGGTGGAGCGGCGCCCGGACCCGACCGACCGCCGGGTGAAGCTGGCCGCGCCCACCGCACGGGGCACCGCGACGGCCGCGCGGCTGCGTGACGCCCTGGGCTTCGCGCGGGAGCCGCTGGCCGGTCTGTCGGACGCGGAGCGCACGGTGCTGCGGGATCTGCTGCGGCGGATGCTGGGCGCCGGACCGGACGCCTGACCGGCGGGCCCCCGGGCACGATGGGGCCATGAGCCCTTCTTCCGCCGCCCCCTTCGGCCCCCGTGAGTTCCAGCTCGTCCTGCTGCGCCGGATGGCCGACCATCAGCCCGGCCTCGTGGAGGACGCCCGGCACGAGCTGAGCGCCACGCTCGCCGAGATGCGCGAGGCGAACCGGCGCTGGCAGGCCATGGTCCGGGCGCCGGGCGGCCGGGGCTCGCTGCGCCGCTACCGCTCCGTGCTCGGTGAGCCGGAGCAGGCCGGCCGCCGGACCATCGGCGACCTGGAGTGCGACGTGCTGCGGTGGCCGGTGCCGCTCTGGCCGGAGCTGCGGTTCGAGGTGATGGTGGCACCGGGCGGGGCGGTGTGGAACGAGTGGCTGGTCCGGGCACCGGGCGCGGCGGCGCCGGTCCTGCGGACGGTCGAGGACCTGGTGCCCTGGTCGTGCACGGTGGACGAGGTGGCCCGCGCCTTCGCCCCGGCCCGCCCGATGGAGGGCAGCGCGCCGACCCGCTGGGCGCTGGCGATCGGCTCGGGCGCGGACGGCCATGTCGCGGAGTTCACCTGGGGATTGCTCCAGCGGGTGCTGCCGGGCGGCCGCTGACGGCACGGGGGCGCGGGGCGGAGGGTGCTGCCGGGCGGCCGCTGACGGCCGGGGCGCGGGGGTGCGAGCACGTCCGCGGGCGCTCCCCTCCGGCGGCGCGCCCGACACGCCGTCAGGTGGTCCCTCCTACGGCTCAGCCCAGCGGGCGGCGCCTCCCCGAACGGCGCAGGCTTTCAGGAGAGCCGGCTGCCCGTCGGTCCCCCTCAACGCTTCCGGGAGGAACCCGCCGTGACCGTCAGCCTGGAGCAGTTGCGCCGTTGCCACATCGCCGTGGACCTCGGAGCCTCCCGCACCCGTGTGTACGTGAAGGGGCCCGGCCTCGTCGTGGACGAGCCGAGCGTCGCCGCCGTCAACACCCGTACCGGCTCCCTGCTCGCCGTGGGCGCGCTGGCCGAACAGATGACGGGCCGCACCCCCGACTACATCCGGGTGGCGCGTCCGGTCTCCGGCGGGACGGTGGTGGACATCGAGATGGCGCAGCGGATGCTCCGTCATCTGCTCGGCGAGAAGCTGCGCCGCCAGTTGCGCCGCAAGCCCTGGCTGCGCGCCGCCGCCTGCACCCCGCACGACAGCGACCCGCTGGCCCGGCGGGCGTCGGTGGAGACCCTGGTCGGTCTCGGTGCCCGCCGGGTGGAGCTGGTGGACACGCTGATCGCGGCGGCGGTCGGCAGCGGGCTGCCGGTCGAGCAGCCGACCGCGACCATGATCATGGTGTGCGGGGCGGCGACGACCCAGATCGCGGTGCTCTCGCTGGGCTCGATCGTGACGGCGGTACGGCTGCCGATCGGCGGCGACGCGATCGACCACGCGGTCATCCAGCATCTGCGCCAGTACCACGAGCTGATGCTGCCGAGCCAGTCCGTGCGCCCCCTCCAACTCGCCCTCAGCGACAACGGGCTGACCACGCAGGGCCCCTCGGTCACCGAGATCCACGGCCGGGACGTGGCCACCGGGCTCGCCCGGACCGTCCAGGTGGACACCGCCGCGATCCGCCAGGCGATCCACCGCCCGCTCACCGCGGTCCTGGACGGCGTCGGCAAGGTGCTGCGCAACTGCCCGCCCGACCTGGTCGCCGACCTCGCGGACTGCGGGATCATGATGGTCGGCGGCAGCGCCCTGCTGCCCGGCCTCGACCAGATGCTCCGCGAGGCGACCGGGGTGCCGGTGCACATCGCGGAACAGCCCGACACCTGCTCCATCCTGGGCCTGGGCGCGATGCTGGACGGCGAGATCAGCCCCATGGTCCTCGACCCGCTGGCGAGCTGACCCGGACGGCGGGAGCGGACGGTGACGGACCGGCCGCCCGGGGTGCCGCAGGAGCCCGGCCTGCCCCGCTCGCCGCTGCTCCCCCGGCTCCTGGAGGCGGTGCTGAGCGTCGGCTCGGACCTCGAACTGCGGGCCACGCTCCAGCAGATCATCGACACCGCGACCGCCCTGACCGAGGCCCGCTACGGGGCGCTGGGCGTCCTCGACCCCGGCCGGGGCACGATCCGCGAGCTGTACGTCTGCGGGATGAGCGAGGAGGAGCAGGCGGCGGTCGGTGACTTCCCGGACGGGCACACCGGACTGCTGGGCGCGCTCACGGACGCCGCGGAGCCGCTGCGCTCCGACGACCTGACCGCCGATCCGCGCTCCACCGGCCTGCCCGCCGGCCATCCGCCGATGCGCTCGTTCCTCGGCGCCCCGATCCGGGTCCACCACGAGGTGTTCGGCAACATCTATCTGGCCGAGAAGGACACCGGGCACTTCACGGAGACCGACGCCGGACTGCTGAAGGTCCTGGCCGCGCAGGCCGGCATCGCCATCGGCAACGCCCGCCTCTACGAGAACGCCCGCCGGCGGGAGCGCTGGATCGAGGGCGCGGCGGCCGTCACCAACACCCTGCTCACCGGGGAGAACCTGTCCGACGCGCTGACCGCGGTCGCCGAGCGGGCCCGCATCCTCAGCGACGCCGCGGCCGGGGTGATCCTGCAGCCCACCGAGGACGGCGGGATGGAGATCGTCGTCGCCGCCACCCGGGAGGACCCGGCCGGCCTGGTGGGCACGGCGATCGCGCCGGGCTCGCCCGTCCTGGAACAGCTGCTGGGCGGCGAGGCCGTCTTCATCGAGGACTCGGCGACCGATCCCCGGATGACCACACCGGTGCGGTCGCGGTTCGGCCCGAGCATGATGCTGCCGCTGCAGAGCGGGGGCCGGCTCATCGGCACGCTCGCGCTGCCCCGGCGGCGCGGCGCCCGCCCGTACAGCGACATGGAGCGGCTGCTGGCCGCGCAGTTCGCCTCGCAGGCGGCGCTGGCCCTGGTGCTCGCCGACTCGCAGCAGGACCGGGAGCGGCTGGCGGTGTACGAGGACCGCGACCGGATCGCGCGGGACCTGCACGACCTGGTCGTCCAGCGGCTGTTCGCCACCGAGATGATGCTGGAGTCCACGCGCCGCAGGGCCGGGGCCGGGGAGACGGCCGAGCTGCTCGGCCGGGCCGTCGACGAGCTGGACTCGACGATCCAGGAGGTGCGGACGGCCATCTTCGCGCTCCAGCAGCCGCCCGCCGACGCCCCCGCCACCTTCCGGGGTCAGGTGCTGCGGGAGACCGGGGGCGCGGCGGCGCTGCTCGGTTTCCGGCCGTCGGTGCGGTTCGCGGGGGCGGTGGACGCGCTGGTGCCGGAGCCGGTCGGCAAGCGGCTGCTCGCGGCGCTGCGGGGCGCGCTCGCGGCGGCGCACCGGCGGGCCGGGGTGTCGGCGATCGAGGTGGTGGTGGACGCGACGGCGACGCTGCCGGACGGGCGGGGCGCGGTCCGGCTCACGGTCGCGGACGACGGGCGGGAGCCGGACGGGTCGCGGGCGCCCGCGGTGGTCCGGGAGGCGCCGCTGTGAGCGGCGCGGTCACTGTCCGGGGGCGGCCCGGAGCGCCACGCGGGTGTTCGAGTGGGCGACGCCCGCCTCGCGCTTGAGGCGGCGCAGGAGGGTGTCGAGCGCCGCGGTGTCGGCCGCGGTGGCGCGTACCAGGTAGTCGTGTCCGCCGGTCACGTGCACCACTTCGGTGATGCCGGGCAGGGCCAGCACCGCCCGTTCGAAGGTCTCGTTGGTGGTGTCGATGCGCAGGGTGACGTCGATGAAGACGACGAGCCCGGTGCGGGTGTCGGCGGCCGGGTCGATGATCACGGTGAAGCCGCGGATCACGCCGTCCTTGCGCAGCCGTCTGACCCGGTCGGCCGCCGCGTTGGCGCTGAGCCCGACCCGTACGCCCAAGTCGCGGTACGAGATCCGGGCATCCTCCTGGAGGACGCCGAGGATTTCCCTGTCCAGACGATCCATGGACCAATTGTCGCAGCTTCGGCGCGTATGCGGGGATCGGGGAGGTGTCCCCCGCACGGCTCAGGCCGACGCGCTCACCGCCGGTGTCCCGCCTTGACTGGCTGTGTGGACACAGCCGTGAAGCAGTCACCCCCGCGCGCGGGCTCCTCCGCCGCCTATCGCAACCTGATCATGGCCACCGTCGGATTCACGCTCACGTTCTGGGCCTGGAACCTGATCGCGCCGATGTCGGGGGAGTACAAGGACCGGCTCGATCTGGACTCCTTCCAGCAGTCCCTGCTGGTCGCCGTGCCCGTGCTGGTGGGTTCGCTGGGCCGTATCCCGGTGGGCGCGCTGACCGACAGGTACGGGGCGCGGCTGATGTTCCCGCTCACCTCGGCGCTGACGATCCTGCCGGTGCTGCTGCTGATCCCGGCGAAGAACTCGTACGGCGCGATGCTCGCCGTGGGCTTTCTGCTGGGTATCGGCGGTACGACGTTCGCGATCGGCATTCCGCTGGTCAACTCGTGGTTCCCGCCCGCCAAACGCGGCCTCGCGCTCGGTGTCTTCGGCATGGGCATGGGCGGCGTCGCGCTGTCGGGCTACTTCACCCCGCGCATCGCGAAGCACGGCGACAACCTGCCCTTCCTCGTGGTCGCCGGGGCCCTGGTGGTGTACGCGGCGCTCTCGGCGGTGCTCATCAACGACCACCCGGACCGGCAGGTGCCCACCGACTCGCTGGGGCACCGGCTGGGGTCGGCGGGCCGGCTGCGGGTGACCTGGGAACTGTCGGCGCTGTACGCGATCGGCTTCGGCGGGATCGTCGCGTTCGGGGTGTACCTGCCGACGTATCTGAAGACGTGGTACGAGCTGACGCCGACCGACGCCGGTACCAAGGCGGCCGGGTTCGCCCTGGTGACGGTCGTCTTCCGGCCGTTCGGCGGCTGGCTGTCCGACCGGCTGCACCCGGCGGTGGTGACCTCGGTGGCGCTCGGGGTGGCCGCCCTGATGGCCATCGTCCAGGCGTTCGACCCGAGGCTGGACCCGACGGGCACGGTGGCGCTGCTGGTGATGGCGGCGGGCCTGGGCATGGCGAGCGGCAGCGTCTTCGCCCTGGTCTCGCAGGTCACCCCGCAGGCGAAGGTGGGCAGTGTGACCGGGATCGTCGGCGCGATGGGCGGTCTGGGCGGGTTCGTTCCGCCGCTGGTGATGGGCGCGATCTACAGCGCGAAGGACTCGTACTCGATCGGCTTCATGCTGCTGTCCGACCTGGCCCTTGCGGGCTGTGTGTACGCCTTCGGCCGCATGCGCACGGTACGGCGGGACGGATGACGGGGCGAGATGTGCGCGGGGGTGAGGCGTGGGCCTCATTCGAGGCGCTTTCGAGGGCCGGGGGCATCCGATCGCTCTAGACGAGTAGTTCCGATGTGTTCAGTGATCGAATGCGGTCAGCGACCGCAGGACCGGGGCTCCGGTCTTGTGGTTGTGCCAGATCGCGGCGGCCATCGCGAGGATGCGCTGGGCGACACGGACGGCGACGCCCTCGAAGGTGCGTCCGCCGTGCTGCTCCAGGTCGAGCTGGCCTTTCAAGGTGTCGTTGACCGACTCGATCAGCTGCCGCACCGACTTGAGCAGCGACTCGCCCTTGCGGCGCTTCTCCCGCTTGAACGACGGGCGGAGCAACTGGGCGCCGCGGAAGGCGAGATCGGTCTCGAACTCCTTGGAGGCGAAGCCCTTGTCCGCGATGACGAGCAGACCGGGCCGGTCGGCGGTCAGGTCTGGTTCGCGGTCCAGCATCGCGGCCAGGACCTCGCGTTCGTCGATCTTCGGGCTGGCCAGGGCCCAGGTGATGGGCATGCCGGTCGGCGTGCAGACCAGGAAGAGCCGCAGGCCCCAGTAGAAGCGGGAGTGCGAAGCGCAGTACCCGTATCCGGCCCAGCCGGCCATGTCCGACCGCTTCACCGTCGGGCGGGACATGCCGCACGGCACGGGCGTGGAGTCCACGATCCACTGGTTGTCGAACCAGAAGTCCGTGTCCACCGCGAGCATCCGTATTGCCTTCTTCACCAGCGGCAGCGCCGCACGCAGCCGCTTGTTGTATCCCGGCCGCTTGGGCAGGTACGGGAACATCGCACTCAGGTTGCCGTGAGCGAAACGCAGCCAGCGGGCTTCCGAGGCGAAGCCCAGCAGGGACTGCGCGACGGCCAGACAGACCAGCTCGGAATCACTCAACTGCGGTGGCCTGCCCAGGCATCGGGCCCCTCCGATCTCGTCGTCGATCTTCACGTACAGTCCGGTGATGAGGGCGTCCAAGTCTTCGTTCGTCACAAAACGATCTTGGGCGCCCTCGCCATGTCTCCGGGCGGACCATCAACATTCGGAACTACTCGTCTAGGGTGCGCAGGGTGATGCCACTTCTGCCCGCACTCCAGGACGCGACCGGTCCGGCGGCCGCCCGCGAAGCCGTCCGGTTCGACGACGTCAGCCTCACCTACTCCGCCCTCGCCGAGGTCACGGCCGGTCTCGCGGCCCGGCTGGCCGGCGCGGTCCGGGTGGCCGTCTGGGCCACACCGACCGCCCACACCGTCGTCGCGGTGGTGGCAGCCCTCCGGGCCGGGGTCCCGGCCGTCCCGCTGAACCCGAGGACGGGCGGGCGGGAGCTGGCACACATCGTCACGGACAGCGCCCCCGCCCTGGTCCTGGCCGCCCCCGGCGACGAGTTGCCGCCCGCGCTGGCCGGCCTGGAGCGTCTGGACGTCCCCACCGTGCCGCAGGGCGGCCCCGCCCCGGCCGCGCTCCCCGAGCCGGACCCGGAGTCCGCCGCCCTCGTCGTCTACACCTCGGGCACGACCGGCCCGCCGAAGGGCGCCGTGCTGCCCCGCCGGGCGCTCGCCGCCTCGCTGGACGCGCTGGAGGACGCCTGGGAGTGGACCGCCGACGACGTCCTCGTCCAGGCACTGCCGCTGTTCCACGTGCACGGGCTGATCCTGGGCGTGCTGGGTCCCCTGCGCCGGGGCGGCTCGGTGCGCCACCTGGGCCGGTTCTCGCCGGAGGGCGTGGCCCGTGAGCTGGCCTCGGGCGGCACGATGCTGTTCGGCGTACCGACCATGTACCACCGGCTCGCTGAGGCGCTGGCCGGTCCGCGGGAGTCCGCCGCCGGTCTGGCGAAGGCGCTCGCGGGCGCCCGGCTGCTCGTCTCCGGTTCGGCCGCGCTGCCCGTCCACGACCACGAGCGCATCGCCGCGGCGACCGGCCGCCGGGTCATCGAGCGGTACGGCATGACGGAGACCCTGATGAACACGGGCATGCGGGCCGACGGGGTGCCGCGTCCCGGCACGGTCGGCCCGCCGCTGCGCGGGGTGGAGCTGCGTCTGGTGGAGGAGGACGGCGGCCCGCTCGCCGACCCGGACGCCATCGGCGAGATCCAGGTGCGCGGCCCGAACCTGTTCACCGGCTATCTGAACCGGCCCGACGCGACGGCCGCCGCGCTCACCGCCGACGGCTGGTTCCGCACCGGCGACATGGCGGTCCTCGACCCGGACGGCTATGTGCGCATCGTCGGCCGCAAGGCCACGGACCTGATCAAGAGCGGCGGCTTCAAGATCGGCGCCGGTGAGATCGAGAACGCGCTGCTCGACCACCCCGGGGTGCGCGAGGCGGCGGTCACCGGGGAACCCGACCCGGATCTCGGCGAGCGCATCACGGCCTGGGTGGTTCCGGCCGACCCCGCCGCCCCGCCCTCCGCCGACGAGCTGGCGGACCATGTCGCGGCCCAGCTGGCCCCGCACAAGCGCCCGCGCACCGTCCGCTACCTGGACGCGCTCCCCCGCAACGACCTGGGGAAGATCATGAAGCGGGCCCTCCATGGCTGAGCGGCTGACGGCACGCGAGGCGATCGCCGCGCTCACCGCCGACTTCACCGAGCTGCCCGCCCCGGCCGGCGACACCACCGGCGACGGCCCGCTCGGCTGGACCGGCTACGCGGAGTCCCGGGCGCGCGCCACCGCCCGTACCGGCGAGCGGGAGTCCGTCGTGCACGGCACCGCCGAGGTCGGCGGGCACCCCTGTGTCCTGCTCTCCTTCGAGTTCGGCTTCCTGGGCGGCTCGCTGGGGCAGCGCACCGGCGACCGGCTGGTGGCGGCGTACGAGGAGGCCCTGACCCGGCGGCTGCCGCTCGTCTCGCTCATCGCCACGGGCGGCAGCCGGATGCAGGAGGGCATGATCGCGCTGACCCAGCTCCAGCGGGTGGCCCGCGCCTCGGCCCGGCTGCGGGCGGCCGGCCCGGCGCAGCTCGCCGTCCTGCGCGACCCGACGACCGGGGGCGGCTGGGCCACGCTGGGCGCGGGCGCGGACGTGATCCTGGCGCTGCCCGGCGCGCAGATCGGGTTCGCCGGTTCACGGGTGCGCCCGGCCGGCGCCGACCCCGCCGCGTACGAGGCGGCCGGGCAGCTCGCGGCCGGTTCGGTGGACGCGGTCGTGGCGGCCGGGGAGCTGCCGGACACGGTCGGGCGCTGGCTCGGCCTGCTCGGCCACCACGCCACCCCGCTCCCGGCGGCCCCGGTTCCGGCGGCGCTCGGGGCGGTCGATCTGCCGGAGACGGGCTGGGACGCGGTGCTGCGGGCCAGGTCGGCGGAGCGGCCGCGCGCCGGCGCGTATCTGGACGCCTACTTCGAGGCGCGGCTGCCGCTGAGCGGCGACCGCTGCGGCGGCACGGACGCGGGGCTGCTGTGCGGGTTCGGGCTGCGCGCGGGGAGCCCGGTGGCGTACGTGGCGCAGTGCGGCACCGCGACCCGGCCGGCCGGTTACCGCACGGCGGCCCGGGTGATCCGGCTCGCCGACCGGCTGGGCGTCCCGGTGCTCACGCTGGTGGACACGCCGGGCGCGGCCAACGACGCGGAGGCGGAGCGCTCGGGTGCGGGCGCGGCCATCGCGGACGCCTTCGCGGCGATCGCGGCGGCACGGGTGCCGGTGACGACGCTGGTGATCGGCGAGGGCGGGTCGGGCGGTGCGCTGGCGCTGGCCGCGCCGGACAACACCCATGTCACCCCGGACGGCTACTTCTCCGTCATCGCGCCGGAGCTGGCCGCCGCGATCCTCAAGCGCTCCCCGGACGAGGTGCGGGCCACGGCCGGCCAGCTCCGGCTGCGTCCGCAGGATCTGGTGGAGCTGGGCGCGGCCCGCTCGGTGGCCGGCCCGGCCGCCGACGGGCAGCGGGCGTGAAGGGTGGCTAGCGTGAGGGAGGGGCAGCCCACTCACGCGAGGAGATGACCGACGATGCCCGCAGAAGCGACCAAGGGCACACCGTGCTGGGCCGACGCGACGTTCCCCGACCTGGAGGGCGCGAAACGCTTCTACGGTGAGCTGCTGGGCTGGACGTTCGGCGAGACGCAGGCCGAGTACGGCAACTACACCCAGGCGTATCTGGGCGGCAAGGCGGTCGCCGCGCTGATGCCGCCGGGCCCCGGCGGGATGCCGCCCGGCTGGTGTCTGTACCTGGCCTCGCCGGACGCGGCGGCCACCGCGTCGGAGATCCGCGAGCACGGTGGCACGGTGCTGGTGGAGCCCATGCGGGTCGGCGAGTTCGGCACGATGGTGCTGGCCCGCGATCCGGGCGGGGTGACGTTCGGCGTCTGGCAGCCCGGCACCCACAAGGGCTTCGAGGCGCGGACCGTGCCCGGCTCCTACAACTGGGCCGAGATCTTCACCCGCGAGCCGGCGAAGGCGGACGCCTTCTTCCCCGCGGTCTTCGGCTACGGCGTGAAGCGCATGGCGAACGACGCGGTCGACTTCACGCTCTACGACCTGGGCGCCGACCCGGTGCTGGGCCGGATGAGCATGACGGCCGACTTCCCGCCGGACATGCCCTCGTACGTGAACGTGTACTTCTCGGTGGCCGACTGCGACGCGGCGGCGGAGAAGGCGAAGTCGCTGGGCGCGACGCTGCGGTTCGGGCCGATGACGATCCCGTTCGGCAGGTTCGCCGCGCTCACGGACCCGCAGGGCGCGCCGTTCTCCCTGTTCGACAACGGCACGACGGCCGGCGAACCGCCTCGGCTGGAGGACGTGTCGTAGCGGCCGCCGGCCCGGCTACGGCTGGGGGTCGCGCGCGTCGTACCGGGTGAAGGCGGGCCAGCGCAGCGCCAGCAGCACCACCGCGAGGACGCAGGCGATGCCTCCCCCGGTCACGGCGAGGCCGGGGGAGGTCAGATCGGCGGCGGACCCGGCGATGAAGTCCCCCAGCCGGGGCCCGCCGGCGACGACCACGATGAAGATCCCCTGGAGCCGGCCGCGCAGCTCGTCCGGGACGGCCGCCTGGAGCATGGTGTTGCGGAAGACCATGGACGTGTTGTCGGCGGCCCCGGCGAGCGCCAGGAACAGCAGCCCGAGCCAGAGCTGCCGGGTGAGCCCGAAGACGGCGATGGCCGCGCCCCAGCAGCCGACGGCGACGATCACCGCCAGCCCGTGCCGCCGGACGTTCCCCAGCCATCCGGAGAACACCCCGCCCAGCAGCGCCCCGAGCCCCGGTGCGGCGACGAGCAGCCCGGTGGTCTTGGCGTCGCCCCCGTACCAGAGGACGGCGACGACCGGGAAGAGGGCGCGGGGCTGGGCGAGCACCATGGCGCACAGGTCGCTGAGGAAGGTCATCCGCAGGTTGGGCCGGGTCCCGAGGAACCGCAGCCCGTCCAGCACGGAGGCCCGCTTCCGGCCCGCCGCCGCCTCGCGCTCGGGCAGCATCGAGGGCAGCCGCCACATGGCGTACAGGGAGGCGGTGAAGGCGACGGCGTCGACCCCGTAGGCGGCGCGGTACCCCCACCACCCGACGATGAGCCCGCCGAGCATGGGCCCGACGAGGGCGCCGGTGGTGCTGGTCATCGAGTTCAGGGCGTTGGCGGCGGGCAGCTGTTCGGCCGGCAGCAGCCGGGCGATCATCGAGCTGCGCGCGGGCGAGTTGAGCGCGAAGCAGACGGCCTGGAGCGCGACGACCCCGTACAGCACCTCCACCCGCTCCAGGCCGGCGACGGTGACCGCGACCAGCAGCACCGACAGCACGAACGAGCCCAGCGCGCTGGCGAGCCCGAGCTTGCGGCGGTCCACGGTGTCCGCGACGGCCCCGCCGTACAGGCCGAACACGACGAGCGGTACCAGCGAGCAGACGCCGATGAGCCCCACGGAGAACGCGGACCCGGTCAGGTCGTACACCTGCAACGAGACCGCGAGCGCGGTCATGCCCTGGCCCACCCAGGAGACGGTGTTCCCGAACCAGAGCCGCCGGTAGTCCGGGGAGGTCCGCAGCGGGGTCACATCGGCGAATATCCGCGCACGGGGCGCCGGCTCGGGGCCGCCCTCGGCGGGTTCGGTCAGGGGTTCGGTCAGGGGTTCGGTCACGCGAAATGGTACCGACCGGCGCCGCGGCCCCTCGGCCCGCCGTCAGTTCCGGGGCGGCGTTACGGGCTCGGCCTCAGCGGCGCCCCCGTGGTGACCGGCGCGGTGGCGGGCGCGGTGGTCGGCGCGGTCCAGGAGCAGGTCGGCGGCCAGGGCGAGGACCTGCCCGCGGCTGCGGCCCTCGTGGTCGGCGGCCAGGAAGTGGGCGCCGATGGCCGTACAGAAGGCGAGCAGGCTGCGCGCCTCGATCTCGTCCGGGTCGGCGCAGAACGTGCCGAACTCTTCGCGCAGCAGGGCCATGCGGCGGTTGTCGACGCGGCGCAGCCGCTCGGTGACCGCCTCGTCGTTGCGAGCCCAGGCGCGGATCGCGAGGTCGATGGGCAGCAGCCGATCGCCGGAGAAGGTGAGCGCGCCCGCCCGGCTGATCCTGGTCCGCGCATCGCCGCCCTCGCGATCGACGCGGTGGGCGACCTCGTCGGTGCTCTCACGCTCCCAGGTGTCCAGCATGGCCTCCAGCAGGGCGCCGCGGTGGGCGAAGTGCCCGTAGAAGCCGCCCTTGGTGACACCGAGCCGCTTGGCCAGCACCTCGATGCGGACGGCGTCGGGGCCGCCGTCGACCAGGGCTCGCAGGCCCTCCTCGATCCATCGTTCACGCGGGGTCCGGACCGTAGCCACCGTGTGTCCCACCTCACATTTCGACGAGTATACGCCGCCGTATAAACGGCGTTACGCTCGATCCATACGCTACCGTATACAAGGCGGAGGCAGCGCGATGACCATGGGTTCCGCCGACTTCGGCACAGGCTTCGACACCGACTTCGGCGCACGTGCGCGTGCGTCGTACCGGCCCCTCCCCCACCGGGAACGGTAGGGAGCCGATCGTGGCCACCAGACTTCCCAACGACGCGCATGCCGCGCTTCCCTGGCGGATTCACGCGCTCACGCGCGACTTCGAGGTCGAGGACCTGTGGACCATCCGCACCCCCGGCGCCGGAGCGGACGACTTCCCCGCCGCGCTCACGGCCATGCGGGCGCGGCGACGCAGCCCGTTGCCGGTACGGGCCCTGTTCGCGGTCCGCTGGAAGCTCGGCGCCCTCTTCGGCTGGGACGGGCCCGCGGCGGGAGCGGGGGGCCGGGGGCGCGCGGTGCTCGACCGGCTTCCCGACGACCTGCGCGCGACCACACCCGGCCCGGGCGCCGGGCTCGGTCCGCTCACGCCCGTCTACGTACTCGACGACGAGTGCGCCCTGGAGCTGGCGAACAGGACCGTCCACGCCGTCATGCACCTCGGCTGGACACCGTCCGCGCAGGGCGGGTACGAGCTGCGCATGGCGGTGCTGGTCAGACCCAACGGCCTGCTCGGACGCCTCTACCTGACCGCGATCACCCCGTTCCGGCGCCTGCTCGTGCTGCCGGCCTTCATCCGTCAGAGGGAGGACGCCTGGCAGGAGCGACGCGTCGCGGCCGGGAACGCCGTCGAGCAGAACCCCGAGCATGTCACCGAATCACAGAGGCGGGATCTCCGTTGACCAGTGCAGCCGTTCACTACGACCAATTACTCGCCGCGCAGTACACCTGGATGCTCGGCGGTGACATCGGCGGCCTCGCCGCCGAACAGAAGGCCCTGCTCCGGCGCCTCGGCGTGCGGCCGGGGCCGGACGGGGGCCTGGCGGTGGACCTGGGGTGCGGGCCGGGCCAGCAGTCGCTGGCACTGGCCCGGATCGGCTTCGCGTCGGTGGTCGCCGTCGACACCAGCAAGGATCTGCTGGACGAACTCGCGCTCCATGCACGGGGCGAGGGCGCGACCGGAATCTCCCCCGTCCACGGCGACCTCCGCGGCGCGCTCCGGCGCGTGGCCCGCCCCGGCACGGTGGACGCGGTGGTGTGCATGGGCGACACGCTGCCGCACCTTCCGGACAAGGCCGACGTGACCAGGCTCCTGGCCGACGTGGCCGACGCCCTCGCGCCGGGCGGCCGGTTCGTCGCGACCTACCGCGACCTCTCCCGGCGCCTGGAGGGCACCGACCGTTTCATCCCCGTCCGCAGCGACGAGGACCGCGTGCTCACCTGCTTCCTGGAGTACGTGGCGCACGACACCGTCATGGTCCACGACCTCCTGCACACCCGGTCGGGACACACCTGGACCCAGCAGGTCGGCAGCTACCCCAAGCTGCGCATCGCCGCGGACTGGCTGACCGAGCAGTGCCGCGCGGCCGGCCTGGAGGTCCACGACGACACGGAGGGACCGCGCGGCATGCGCCTCGTCCACGCCGTCAAGAGCCGCGGCGGTGAACGATGCCCGGAGTGACCGGCCCCAGGCGCCGGGGCGACCTGTTCGCCGGCCCGGAGAGCGAACGCCGGTTCGCGAGCCCCGGCACCGACGGCGAGCGCCGGATGCTGACCGACGTCCTGGCGGCCCAGCGGGTGACGTTGCGGCTGAAGTGCTCCGGTCTCGGGCCGGAGCTGGTCCTGCGATCGGTGCGACCGTCCACGCTGTCGCTGCTCGGGCTGGTACGGCACCTCGCGGACGTCGAGCGGCGCTGGTTCCGGCAGGTCCTCGCGGGAGAACCCGCGCCGCCCCGGTTCTCCGACGCCGCCAACCCCGACGGAGACTTCGAGGGCGCCCGCCCCGGCCCGGAGGCCGTCGAAGCCGCGTGGGAGGCGTGGCACACGGAGGTCGCGTTCGCAGAGCACTTCACCGCACGGGCCCCCGATCTCGACGTCGAGGGCGAGGACACCTGGCGCGGCACGGTATCGCTGCGCTGGGTGCTCATCCACATGATCGAGGAGTACGCCCGCCACAACGGCCACGCCGACCTGCTCCGAGAACGCATCGACGGAACCATCGGCCTGTGAAGCCACGAAGCAAGGGACAGCTCAAGCGGCACCCGTCTGCAACAACAGTCCTCAAGGCCACTGAAATTCGGCTCGCTTTCATCAGCGCCGAGGGTCAGCGCAACCGATTCAGGGTGATCTTCACGAAGAACCACCCCGCCGGTCATCACCCGCCTCGACGGCAGGTGGACGCGGGAGCCGTGGCCGGAGATCGAGGGCCACGTGCACGACCTGCGAGCCGCCGACAAGGCGGAGCGAAGCTCGGAGGATTCCGTGGCCGCCGATGGCCCCGCACCCTGCCGGGCGAAGCACGAGGACCTGGTGCATGAGATCGCGGGCAGCGACTACGCACACCGGATGACCGTCCCCCGTCCAACGGCCGAGGTCACTACGTCGCCGCCTTGCTCATGCTCTTACCGAACCGCTCGGCCTCGATCTGCCCCAGCGCGACGTGTCCATGTTGGCCGGCAGCGTATTCGAGGGCAGGTCCTGGCCCCAGGAGAGCTGGGAGCACTTCCGCTGGCTGCCCCTGCTCCGGTACCGGCGCCGACGTCCTCGCCGAACCCTGGAACGCCGAGTGCCTGGACCTGGTCGACGACGACCGGACGGGAGGACTGCGCGAGGCTCCGCGCCGGCTGCCCTTGAGCACGGCAGCCGGCGCGGTTCAGGCTGCAGTCAGCTCCCTCATCTCCGCATGATGAACGGCTTCCCATCGCCCACCCAAGCCCAAATCACCTTCTCTCCGTCGACTGACGCGACGTACAAGGTGGCACCTCCGCTCGACTCGAACCAAAGGTCAACCATCCAGTCCTTGGAGTAGTAGCCAAACCCCCACTCGCCCGTCCCGCTGACAACTTCTTTGGACTCGACGTGCACACCTGCGCCGGCAGTGTATGAGGTTTTCAGTGAGTGCGCCTCGAATTTCTTACCACTCTTCAGAATGAGGACCGACCCGCCTGCCCCTTTCCAAGTGCCAATGAGATCGGATTCTTTTACAGAATCCACATCATCCAGATGGGGCGAGGTACTGCATGCGGAAGTTGTCATGACGAACAGGAGTGCGGAGATAACCGACACCACGAGCCGTCGGAGGCCGCGCGAGTTGAACATTACTTCCTTCGCTTACTTAGGGGCAGAAAAGGTTCTCACGCCACATCGCCATCACATCTTCTTCCGTCGTAAATCTCATTTGAATTCCCCGCTCCGAAAGAATTCGAAAAGTCGCCCCTCGCATGAAATGAACCCTCACCGCCCCGTCAGGATCGACATACACCGCCTCCCGCTCGGTGCGCTCACCCACAACCTCGACCCGCTCACCAGTCTCGACCGCAGGCGCGTTCAGGACAGCCAGAACACACACCCGGCGGCGTACGCGCGCCACCACCCACGACCCCGCCCCCATGATTCACAGGTTGCGCACAAGCCGCCCAAATATGAAGGGCCCGCCTCACAGCGTCAAGAGTGATCAATCGACCACAGACAGCTGGTCGCATAAGCAAATGAGAGTGGCCGTCCGGAACCGGTCATGACGATCCGCACATGAGGCACGAACAGCCCGAGGCGGATGACCAGGGCAACGAAACAGGCAGCCGAAGGGGCAATCTTCACGGCCCACACCATCCGCAGCCCCACCCGGCGCCCAAAGAAGATCCCGATAGCGAATCGGGGGACCGACTGCCAGAAGCCCAGCAATCAGGCCAAGACCAGCTCATGCCAGCGCCGGATTGCCTCCGGGTCGTGCTGGTAGTAGTGACAGCTGGCCCCGGCGGCAGGCTCCGCGTCCCAGCCAGCGGCTGTCTGTTCACCGGGAGTGTGCCGCAGATCGATCTCCACACCGTGCCGGGTATAGAACTCCAAGCACAAAGGAAACCGGTGGTCCGCCATCACAGCGTTCGCAGCGGTCTCCCGCGACAGCTCCACCGCATTTCCGTGCACCGGCCCCACCATCCGCACCACCGTGGTGACCCTCTCCGGCCCCAGCGCGGCCTTTGCATCGATCTCCATGTACTGCTGGGCACACAGCAGCATCAGATTGTCCACATCGTCCCGCAGCACCTACCTCCACTACGCGCCGCCACCAGAAAGATTCGACAACGCGCGAGCCCACCCTCGAATGGCATCTTCCCCCCAAGAGGCGAGGGCTCCTGGCAAGCTCAGTCACGTCGAGGTAAGGAAAGCTCCCGGCGTGAGTGCACAGATGCCGTGCCCCGGATGGCAGCACCTGGGGCGAGCACGCCCTCTCCGGCCGGGCGGAACTCCAGCCGGTGATGGGTGCAGTCGGCCGTCAGGCGACGCACGAGCGGAGAGCGACCTCCGACTCGCCGCCCCTTGAAATCGCATGAGGTCGCTGCACCTCCGAGGCTTCCAGAGGGGCACGAACCCTGGACTCAAATCAGCCTTGAGTCTGAACTCAAGGCGAGCTAGAATCGCTCGCGTGAAGCGCAGAGACCTCATGAAACGGCTGAAGCAGATCGCAGCTGAGAAGGAGGTTGACTTCACGGGGCCGGAAGGCAGCGGGCGCGGGCGGCACGAGACGTACAGGATCGGCGCCGTCAGAGTCCATGTCCCCCGGCACTCCGAGATCGCGGAGGGCACCGCCGAATCGATCATCCGGACGGCCAAGGGTGCGTAAGCCCCCTTGGCCGTCCGGGCCAACGCTCTCAACATCATCGAACCGAGCGGACAAAGGGGCGCACTGAATGACCACGCACAAGGCAACAGCAGAGCGTCAGGGACGCTTCTGGGTCGTGAGGGTCGATGGCCTCCCGGAAGGGGAGCAGAACGTCACTCAGGGCCTCACCTGGACCGAGGCCCAGGAGAACGCCCGGGATCTGGTCAGTCTCGTTCTGGACATCGAGGACGATCCGGCCCTCTACACCGTCGACCTCGTCCCGGCCGACCCGGCGATGTTCGAGGTCGTACGGGAGGCAGAAGAAGCCGATGCCGCCGTGCAGGAGGCGGAGAAGCGCCGCCGCGTGGCGATGACCCGAGCGGCGAAGACACTCGTCGGCCTCGGACTCACACAGGCCGAGGCCGGCCGCATGCTCGGCGTCACACACCAACGCATCGCCCAGCTCGCACCGAAGGCAGCGAACAAGAACGCCAAGAGGAGGCCCATGGTCGCCTGACAGACGTGACGCGCGGCCGTGGGATCACACGTAAGCGGGGCAGAACCGCACATGAAAACGCCACGCAACCCACGTTTCCCCAGGTCAGAACGATTCTGCCTGGGGACGCTCGGTGGGGCGGGTGGGACTCGAACCCACGGCCGACGGATTATGAGTCCGCTGCTCTAACCGGCTGAGCTACCGCCCCGTCTCGGCGTGGCGCGTACATGTGTGCGCACCGTCTGCCGCAGCATAGCCGGTCATACGATCTCCCGCTGCGGTTGGCCGGCTGCTGATGACCATGAAGACGGCGGGGTCCGCCGGGCGGTTCCTGGCACACGAAAAAGGGCCCCGTACGGGGCCCTCGTCCGTTGGCTCCCCCGACTGGACTCGAACCAGTAACCCTCCGGTTAACAGCCGAATGCTCTGCCAATTGAGCTACAGGGGATCGCGCTCCCCCGACTGGACTCGAACCAGTAACCTGCCGGTTAACAGCCGGCTGCTCTGCCAATTGAGCTACAGGGGATTGCTGCGGTGCCTCGAACGCACCTGCCTGGCGGATGCCGGGCGGCGCGCGCTCGCTGCGACACATACATTAGCGCAAGCAGGGGGGTGCTTTGCCAATCGGTATCGGCCGGGGTGATCTCGGGCGTCTGCGGGTAGGCGGGCAGCACACGTCGCACGGAGCGAAGGAAGGGTGGCACCCATGCGGTACCGGCTCACGTTCATCGCCGGACTGGCCGTCGGTTACGTGCTCGGCACGCGGGCCGGGCGGGAGCGCTACGAGCAGCTGAAGAAGTCCGCGCGCCAGTTCGCCCAGAACCCGGCCGTGCGCAACACCTGCGAGACCGCGGCCCAGAGCGGCCGGGAGTTCGCGGGCAAGGCGTACCACGCGGTGGGCGAGAAGGTCGGCGACAAGGTGCCGCCCTCCGTGACCGACCGGGTGCGGTCGTTCCGGGGGCGCGGGGCCGGGAACGGCGTCGAGGACGACTGGGGGACGACGAACACCTAGCCGGCCCTCCGGGCCCGCCCACGCTTCTGCCGCGTCTCCGGTACGGCAAACCGCCGGGGTGCGGCAGAATCTGTGTATGGGCATAGTCGCCGGCTTGGACAGTTCTTCCGCGTTCACACACATCGTGGTCTGCGATACGGACACGGGCGCCGTACTGCGCGAGGGGTACGCCGCGCATCCCGTCGAGGCCAAAGCCACCGAGGTCGACCCGCAGGCGTGGCTGCTCTCCCTCGGTGAGGCCGCCACCGGCGGGCTGCTCGAAGGGGTGCAGGCGATCGGTGTCTCCGCGCAGCAGCACGGGCTCGTCCCGCTGGACCACCAGGGCAACCTCGTACGCCCGGCGCTGCTCGGCAACGACAAGCGGGCGCAGGCCGCCGCGGCCGATCTGATCGACGGGCTCGGCGGCCGGCAGGCCTGGGCCGAGGCGGTCGGCGCGGTGCCGCAGGCCGCGCAGCCGGTGGCGAAGCTGCGCTGGCTGGCCCGGACCGAGCCGGAGCAGGCGCAGCGGGTGGCGGCGGTGCTCCAGCCGCACGACTGGCTGGTGTGGCAGCTGCTGGGCCGTCCGGCCCGGCGGACCACCGACCGGGGCGCCGCGTCCGGGACGGGGTACTGGTCGGCGGGGACGGAGTCCTACCGGCCGGACCTGGTGGAGCTGGCGCTCGGGCACCAGGCGGCGCTGCCCGAGGTGCTGGGCCCGTCCGACGCGGCCGGGATGACGCCGGAGGGGCTGCTGATCTCCGCCGGTACCGGCGAGATCATGGCGGCGGCCTTCGGCCTGGGGGTCGGCGTCGGGGACGCGATCGTGTCGCTGGGGGCCTCGGGGTCCGTGATGGCGGTGCACCACGAGGCGCTGGCCGATCCGAGCGGGATGATCACCTCGTTCGCCGACGCGACGGGCATGCATCTGCCGGTGGTGCATACGTCCAACGCCGTACGCGCCCTGCGCGGCACCGCGGAGATGCTGGACGTGGAGGGGCTGGAGGCGCTGTCCGCGCTGGCCCTGAAGTCGACGGCGGGCTCCTCGGGGCTCGTCCTCCTGCCGTATCTGGAGGGTGAGCGCACCCCGCGTCTGCCGCACACCGCGGGGACTCTGTGCGGGCTGCGGCGGGAGTCGATGAAGCCGGAGCATCTGGCGCGGGCCGCGTTCGAGGGGATGCTCTGCTCGCTGGCGGACGCGCTCGACGTGCTGCGCGGCCGGGGCGTGGAGGTGCGGCGGGTGTTCCTGCTGGGCGCGGCGGCCGAGCTGCCGGCCGTACAGCAGCTGGCCCCGGCGCTGCTGGGCACGCAGGTGGTCGTGCCGCAGCCCGCCCAGTACGCGGCGCTGGGCGCGGCCCGGCAGGCCGCCTGGGCGCTGGGGGTCTCGCAGGGGGCGCTCGACGGGCGCACTCCCCCGGCCTGGCGGGGCGCGGCGGCGCAGGTGCTGGAGCCGGGCGAGGAGCTGGCGGTGGGGCAGGCGGTGCGCCAGCAGTACATCGCGACGCGGGACCAGATCCACCCGGGCGCGTTCGACCCGGCACCCTGAGTGCGGAGGGGACCGCGAAATTATGGACCGGGTCTGTTTTTTGACCTGGACTTGAACAAAACCGTTCGCGGTCCCGGCAAGCGGTACCGGAAGATGGGTCGGCTCCCCCGACCTACGCCGACTCCGATCTTCGCCGACTCCGAGAGACACGCGTGCTCATAAAAATCCTGCGGGCCTATCTCGGTCCGTATCAGAAACCACTCGCGGTGCTGGTCGTTCTGCAGCTGTTGCAGACCTGCGCCACGCTCTATCTCCCGACCCTCAACGCGGACATCATCGACAACGGTGTCGTGCAGGGGGACGCGGGCTACATCCTCCGGTACGGCGGCGTGATGCTCGTCGTCAGCGTCGCCCAGGTGGTCTGCAACATCGGCGCCGTGTACATCGGCGCCCGTACCGCCTCCGCGCTCGGCCGGGACGTGCGGGCGGCGGTCTTCGACCGGGTGCAGTCGTTCTCCTCGCGCGAGGTGGGACGGTTCGGCGCCCCGTCGCTGATCACCCGTACGACCAATGACGTCCAGCAGATACAGATGCTGGTGCTGATGACGTTCACGCTGATGGTGTCCGCGCCGATCATGTGCGTCGGCGGCATCATCATGGCGCTGGGCCAGGACGTGCCGCTCTCGGCGGTGCTCCTCGCGGTGGTGCCGGTGCTCGGGATCGCGGTCAGTCTGATCGTGCGGAAGATGCGTCCGCTGTTCCGGCTGATGCAGACGCGGCTCGACACGGTGAACCGGGTGCTGCGCGAGCAGATCACCGGCAACCGCGTGATCCGCGCCTTCGTGCGGGACGCGTACGAGGAGGAGCGCTTCCGGGGCGCCAACACCGAGCTGACCGACGTGGCCCTGTCGACGGGCCGGCTGATGGCGCTGATGTTCCCGACGGTGATGACGGTCGTGAACGTGTCGTCGATCGCCGTCGTCTGGTTCGGCGCGCACCGCATCGACAGCGGCGGGATGGAGATCGGCGCGCTGACCGCGTTCCTCGCCTATCTGATGCAGATCGTCATGTCGGTGATGATGGCGACCTTCATGTTCATGATGGTGCCGCGCGCCGAGGTGTGCGCGGAGCGCGTCCAGGAGGTCCTGGAGACCGAGTCCAGCGTCGTGCCGCCCGTCGAGCCGGTCCGCGAACTGCGCGCCCACGGGCATCTGGAGGTGCGCGGCGCGGACTTCCGCTATCCGGGCGCCGAGGAGCCGGTGCTGCGGTCGGTGGACCTGGTGGCCCGGCCGGGCGAGACGACCGCGATCATCGGGTCCACGGGCAGCGGGAAGTCGACGCTGCTCGGTCTGGTGCCCCGGCTGTTCGACGTGACGGACGGCCAGGTGCTGGTCGACGGGGCGGATGTGCGGACGCTCGACCCGGTGCTGCTGTCGAAGATCGTGAGCCTGGTGCCGCAGAAGCCGTATCTGTTCTCCGGGACGGTGGCGACGAACCTGCGGTACGGGAATCCGGACGCGACCGACGCGGAGCTGTGGCACGCGCTGGAGGTGGCCCAGGCGAAGGAGTTCGTCGAGGACCTGGAACACGGCCTGGACGCGCCGATCGCGCAGGGCGGCACCAATGTCTCGGGCGGTCAGCGTCAGCGGCTGTCGATCGCGCGGACGCTGGTGCAGCGTCCGGAGATCTATCTCTTCGACGACTCGTTCTCGGCGCTGGACTACGCCACGGACGCGGCGCTGCGGGCCGCGCTCGGGAGGGAGACGGCGGAGGCGACGGTGGTGATCGTGGCCCAGCGGGTGTCCACGATCCGTGACGCGGACCGGATCGTCGTGCTGGACGAGGGGCGGGTCGTGGGCACCGGCACGCACCACGAGCTGATGGCCGGCAATGACACGTACCGGGAGATCGTGCTCTCCCAGCTGACGGAAGCGGAGGCCGCGTAATGGCCGGGCCTGGCGGACGCATGATGGCGGGCGGGGCGCCGACCGAGCGGTCCATGGACTTCAAGGGGTCCTCCAAGCGGCTGCTGAAGCGCTTCGCCGCCGAGAAGAACACGCTGTACGTGATGCTGCTCGCGGTCGCGCTCAGCGTCGGGCTCTCGGTGGTCGGCCCGAAGATCCTCGGCAAGGCGACGGACCTGGTGTTCGCGGGGGTCATCGGCCGCGAGATGGACGCCGGGACGACCAAGGAGCAGGCCGTGGAGGGTCTGCGCCGCGGCGACAGCGATCTGGCCGACATGCTGGCGTCGGTGGACTTCACACCGGGGCAGGGCATCGACTTCGGCGCGGTGGGCGACGTCCTGCTGCTGGCGCTGGCGGTGTACGTCGGCGCCGGGCTGCTGATGCTGGTGTCCACGCGGCTGTCGATCCGGGTCATCAACCGGGTCGTGTTCCAGCTGCGCGAGGACATCCAGACCAAGCTGTCGCGGCTGCCGCTGTCGTACTTCGACCGTGCCAAGCGCGGCGAGGTGCTGAGCCGGGCGACGAATGACATCGACAACATCTCGCAGACGATGCAGCAGACGATGGGCCAGCTCATCAACTCGGTGCTGACGATCATCGGCGTGCTGGTGATGATGTTCTGGATCTCGCCGCTGCTGGCTTTGGTCGCGCTGGTGACGGTACCGCTCTCGGTGGTCGTGGCGACGCGGGTGGGCAAGCGCTCGCAGCCGCAGTTCGTGCGGCAGTGGCAGGTGACGGGCAAGCTCAACGCCCATATCGAGGAGATGTACACCGGGCACACCCTGGTGAAGGTCTTCGGCCGGCAGGAGGAGTCCGCGCGGGACTTCGCCGAGCAGAACGAGGCGCTGTACGAGGCCGGGTTCAAGGCGCAGTTCAACAGCGGGATCATGCAGCCGCTGATGATGTTCGTGTCCAACCTGAACTATGTGCTGATCGCCGTGGTGGGCGGGCTGCGAGTGGCCTCCGGCGCGCTGTCGATCGGCGATGTGCAGGCGTTCATCCAGTACTCGCGGCAGTTCTCGATGCCGCTGACCCAGGTCGCCTCGATGGCGAACCTGGTGCAGTCCGGGGTGGCGTCGGCGGAGCGGATCTTCGAGCTGCTGGACGCCGACGAGCAGGAGCCCGACCCGGCGAAGGGCGCGGCGCAGCACCCCGGCATCCTGCGCGGCAGCGTCGCGCTGGAGAACGTGGCGTTCCGCTACGACCCGGAGAAGCCGCTCATCGAGGACCTGTCGCTGCACGTCGAACCGGGCCACACGGTGGCGATCGTCGGTCCCACGGGCGCCGGCAAGACGACGCTGGTCAACCTGCTGATGCGGTTCTACGAGGTGACGGGCGGCCGGATCACGCTGGACGGCGTGGACATCGCGAAGATGTCGCGGGCGGACCTGCGCTCGGGCATCGGCATGGTCCTCCAGGACACCTGGCTGTTCGGCGGGACCATCGCGGAGAACATCGCCTACGGGGCGCCCGGCGACGTCGGCCGGGAGCGGATCGAGGAGGCGGCGCGGGCCGCCCACGCCGACCGCTTCATCCGGACCCTGCCCGACGGCTACGACACGGTGATCGACGACGAGGGCTCCGGGGTCAGCGCGGGCGAGAAGCAGCTGATCACCATCGCGCGGGCGTTCCTGTCGGACCCGGTGATACTGGTGCTCGACGAGGCGACCAGCTCCGTGGACACCCGGACCGAGGTGCTGATCCAGAAGGCGATGGCGGGCCTGGCGCACGGCCGGACGAGCTTCGTGATCGCGCACCGGCTCTCCACCATCCGGGACGCCGACGTCATCCTGGTCATGGAGAACGGCTCGATCGTGGAGCAGGGCACGCACGACGAACTGCTGGCGGCCGAGGGCGCCTACGCGCGGCTGTACGCGGCGCAGTTCGCCCAGGCGGTCGCCGAGGTCGACTGAGCCCGGCCGGGCCCGAGGGTCCGGGAACGGTTTCCGCGGCTGCCCCGGCCGTGCGCGTGTGCGCGTCAGTCGAGGTAGCCGCGGAGCTGTTCGGCGGAGGTGTGGTCGCGCAGTCTGGTGAGGGTGCGGGACTCTATCTGGCGGATGCGTTCGCGGGTGACGCCGAAGATGCGCCCTATCTCCTCCAGGGTGCGGGGCCGTCCGTCGACCAGCCCGTAGCGCAGCTGGACCACCCTGCGCTCGCGTTCGCCGAGGGTGGAGAGCACCGCCTCCAGGTGCTGGCGCAGCAGCAGGAAGGCGGCGGACTCGGCGGGGGACGCGGCGTCGCCGTCCTCGATGAGGTCGCCGAGGGAGACGTCCTCCTCCTCGCCGACCGGGGCGTGCAGCGAGACGGGTTCGCGGGCCAGGCCCAGGATCTCGCCGACCCGTTCGGGGGTGAGGTCGAGCTGGGCGGCGACCTCCTCGTGGCTGGGTTCGCAGCCCCGTTCCTGGAGCATCCGGCGCTGGACCCGTACGACGCGGTTGATCAGCTCGACGACGTGGACCGGGACGCGTATGGTCCGCGCCTGGTCGGCCAGGGCGCGGGACATGGACTGGCGTATCCACCAGGTGGCGTACGTGGAGAACTTGTAGCCGCGCGTGTAGTCGAACTTCTCGACGGCCCGGATCAGCCCGAGGTTGCCCTCCTGGACGAGGTCGAGCATGGTCAGGCCGCGGCCCACGTAGCGTTTGGCGACGGAGACCACGAGCCGCAGATTGGCCTCGATCAGGCGGCGTTTGGCGGTGCGGCCCATGACGACCAGGCGGTCCAGGTCGACGGCGAGCCGGGTGTCCGGGTCGGGGGCGCGGGCGAGGCGCTCCTCGGCGAACAGCCCCGCCTCGACGCGCCGGGCGAGCTCCACCTCCTCGGCGGCGGTGAGCAGCGGGATGCGCCCGATCTCGCGCAGGTACTGGCGGAACAGGTCGGAGGTGGGGCCGGTCTCCGGCCTGGCGCGCGGCGTCGGTGGCGCCGGGGTTTCCATGACGGTCCGGGTCTGCACGTGGGCGACCTCCAGGTGATCGCTGCCGGACCCCGGGACGGGGCCGCGCTCCGATGGCTCATGGCACCGGCATCCAGTGTGGGGCACGACACACAACCGCCACGAGGGGCGTGCGGTGACTTTCTGAGACGGCCCGGTTACGTCAGAGGGCGGCGGCGCCGTGGTTGCGCAGGGTCTGCGCGTACTGCTGGAGGACCCAGACCTCGTTCTGCGCGGCGGCGAGGTGGTCGGGGGCGACGTTGCTGCCGAGGCGGGCCAGGCTGCTCTGGACGTCGTTGATCCGGCGGTCCACGGCGCGCAGCCGGACCTTGACCAGGTGTTCCCCGGCGTAGGTCTCGTCGATGGACTTGCCGTGGAAGACCTCGACCGCCAGCTCGGTGATCAGCTTGCGGACGGATTCGCTGGGGGTGGCGTCCAGGACCCGGACGAGGTATTCGCGGCTGTCGGCGAGGCCCTGTTCGGCGCCGCCCGCCTCCTCGATGCACTGGCGTACGGCGGCGTAGGGCGGTGCGGTGAACTCGTCGGACCCGTAGGCGTCGAAGGCGGGCGCGACCAATTCGGGGCGCTGGAGGGCGAGCTTGAGCAGTTCGCGCTCGGTGCGGTGGGCGGGGCTGCGGAGGTTGAGCGCGGGGCCCGAGGGGACGGGCGGGGCCTGGATCTGCTGGGAGCGGCCGGCGCCGCCGCGGCCGGTCCGGCCGGGTCCGCGCGGGTCGCCGCCGCGGCCGCGGGCCCACTGGGCGAGCTGGTTGACCCGGTGGACGACGTATTCCTGGTCGAGGATGCCGATGAAGCCGGCCAGCTGGACGGCGACCTCGCGCTGCACGCTGCGCGTCTTGATCTTGGCGACGACGACGGCGGCCTCGTCGAGCGCGGCGGCGCGTCCGGCCGGGGTCTCCAGGTCGTAGCGGCCGACGATCTGGCGGAGCGCGAACTCGAAGAGCGGGGTGCGCGGTTCGACCAGGTCGCGGACGGCGTCGTCGCCCTTGACCAGCCGCAGGTCGCACGGGTCCATGTTGTCCGGGGCGATCGCGATGTAGGTCTCGGCGGCGAACTTCTGGTCGTCCTCGAAGGCGCGCAGGGCGGCCTTCTGACCGGCCGCGTCGCCGTCGAAGGTGAAGATCACGCGGGCGCTGCCGTTGTCCATGAGGAGGCGGCGCAGGATCTTGATGTGGTCGCCGCCGAAGGCGGTGCCGCAGGTGGCGATGGCGGTGGTGATCCCGGCGAGGTGGCAGGCCATGACGTCGGTGTAGCCCTCGACGACGACGGCCCGGCTGGACTTGGCGATGTCCTTCTTGGCCAGGTCGATGCCGTACAGCACCTGGGACTTCTTGTAGATCGGGGTCTCGGGGGTGTTGAGGTACTTCGGGCCGTTGTCGTCCTCGCGGAGCTTGCGGGCGCCGAAGCCGACGACGTCCCCCGCGGTGTCGCGGATGGGCCACATCAGGCGGCCGCGGAAGCGGTCGATGGGGCCGCGCCTGCCGTCCTGGGAGAGGCCGGAGGTGATCAGCTCCCGGTCGCTGAAGCCCTGGCCGCGCAGGTAGCGGGTGAGGTGGTCCCAGCCGGCCGGGCTGTAGCCGATGCCGAAGTGGGTGGCGGCGGCCTGGTCGAAGCCGCGGTCGGCGAGGAACCGGCGGCCGATCTCGGCCTCGGGGCCGTCGAGCTGCTCGGCGTAGAACTGGGCGGCCGCCTTGTGGGCCTCGACCAGCCTGATGCGCTCGCCGCGCTGGTGGGAGGGGTTGTAGCCGCCCTCCTCGTAGCGCAGGGTGATGCCGGCCTTGGCGGCGAGCCGCTCGACGACCTCGGCGAAGGTGAGGTGGTCGATCTTCTGGACGAAGGCGATCGTGTCGCCGCCCTCCTGGCAGCCGAAGCAGTGGAAGAGGCCCTTGCTCGGACTGACCTGGAAGGAGGGGGACTTCTCGTCGTGGAAGGGGCACAGGCCCTTGAGGTTGCCGCCGCCGGCGTTGCGCAGCTGGAGGTACTCGGAAACGACGGCGTCGATCGGGACCGCGTCCCGTACCGCCTTCACGTCGTCGTCATTGATCCTGCCCGCCACGATTGAATTCTACGGGTGGGCTCGGACAGGAAAGCCGCGGCCGGGGCCGGGGCCGCGCCCGCTCCCCGGCCGGCGCGGGTGCGGGCGGGGTGCCCGTGCGCCGGCCGGGGGCCGCTCAGACCAGGGATTCCAGGGGCACGGAGGGGTCGGCCAGGGCGTCCGGGTCGACCGGGCGGCCGGCCCTGATCAGCTTCTGGATGGGCTCCGTGACGTCCCACACGTTGACGTTCATCCCGGCGAGCACGGTGCGGTCCTTGAGCCAGAACGCGATGAACGTGCGCTTGCCGGCGTCGCCCCGGATGACCACCTGGTCGTAGCTGCCGGGCGGCGCCCAGCCGGAGTACTCCAGGCCGAGGTCGTACTGGTCGGAGAAGAAGTAGGGCACCCGGTCGTAGGCGACGTCCTGGCCGAGCATGGCGCGGGCGGCGGCCGGGCCGCCGTTCAGCGCGTTGGCCCAGTGCTCGACCCGCAGCCGGGTCCCGAGCAGCGGGTGGGCGGCGCTCGCCACGTCGCCGGCGGCGTAGATGTGCGGGTCGCTGGTGCGCAGCGAGGCGTCCACGGCGATGCCGCCGCCCTCCTCGCGCGGGGCGATGTCGAGCCCGGCGGATTCGGCGAGGGCGGTGCGGGGGGCGGCGCCGATCGCGGCGAGGACGTCGTGGGCGGGGTGCTCCTCGCCGTCGTCGGTGCGTACGGCGAGGACCATGCCGTCCTGGCCGACGATCTCGGTGAGCCGGGCGCCGAAGTGGAAGCGGACGCCGTGGTCGCTGTGCAGCTCGGTGAAGATCTGGCCGAGTTCCGGGCCGAGGACCCGCAGCAGCGGGGTGGCCTCGGGTTCGACGACGGTGACCTCGGCGCCGTAGCCGCGGGCGGCGGCGGCGACCTCCAGGCCGATCCAGCCGGCCCCGGCGATGACCAGGTGGCCGTTGTCCCGGCCGAGCGCGGACAGGACGTGGCGCAGCCGGTCGGCGTGGGCCAGCCGGCGCAGATGGTGGACGCCGGCCAGGTCGGTGCCGGGCACGTTGAGCCGGCGCGGTTCGGAGCCGGTGGCGAGCAGCAGCTTGTCGTAGTGGATGACGGTGCCGTCGCCGGTCTCCACGGTGCGGGCCTCGCGGTCGAGCGAGGTGACGGGCTGGCCGAGGTGGAGTTCGATGTCGGCCGCCGCGTACCAGCCGGTCTCGTGGACGAAGACGCTGTCGCGGTCCTCCTTCCCGGACAGGTAGCCCTTGGACAGCGGCGGGCGTTCGTACGGATGGTCGCGCTCGTCGCCGATCAGGATGACCCGGCCGCTGAATCCTTCCGACCGGAGCGTCTGGGCCGCCTTCGCCCCGGCCAGCCCTCCGCCCACGATGACGAACGTCCGATGTGCGTCTGCCACTTGATGCCTCCTCGGTGCTTGCTGCGCGGCGCCAACTGCGAGCGTCCCGCACGCAGCGTAGTGCCGAAAGGGGGTGTGGCCCGATCACGTCACCCCTGGTGGCGGTCGGCGCCGGGGGTGAGATGGGCGTGCAGGGCGCGGGCCGAGGCGTCGGTGAGGGCGGCGATCTGGTCGACGAGGACCCGTTTGCGGGCGCGGTCGTCGGGGGCCGCCTCGTAGAGGGCGCGCAGCTGCGGCTCCAGGCCCTCGGGGGCGCGGGCGGTGAGCGCGGCGGCCAGTTCGGCGATGACGATCCGCTGGTCGGCGCGGATCTCCTCCTGTTCGGCGCGCTGCATGACGTAGCGGTCGGCGATGGCCTTGAGGACCGCGCACTCGTTGCGGGTGGCGCGCGGGACGACCAGTTCGGCGCCGTAGCGGCTGTGGCGGCCGGGGCCGTACGCCTGGCGGGTGGCGGTCTCGGCGGCGAGGCAGAAGCGGCCGATGAGCTGGCTGGTGGCGTCCTTCAGGCGGGCCTGGGACACGGCGGAGCCGTCGTAGCCGTGCGGCCACCAGTCCTGGGCGATGAGCCGGTCCAGCGCTTCGGCCAGTTCCTGCGGGTCGGTGCCGGCCGGGACGTAGCGGCCGACGGCGACGTCCCAGATCTCCCGGCGCTCCGGCGCGGCCTCCAGGCAGTCGGGGTCGATGTGGCCGGCGTGCAGCCCGTCCTCGAAGTCGTGCACGGAGTAGGCCACGTCGTCGGACCAGTCCATGACCTGGGCCTCGAAGCAGGTGCGGTGGGGCGGCGCGTCCTGGCGGAACCAGGTGAAGACGGGGAGGTCGTCCTCGTAGACCCCGAACTTGGGCGAGCCGGGGTCGGTGGGGTGGGCGCCCCGGGGCCAGGGGTATTTGGTGGCGGCGTCGAGGGCGGCGCGGGTGAGGTTGAGGCCGACGCTGACCAGGTCGCCGGTGCGGGTGTCGGGGACGAACCGTTTGGGTTCGAGCCGGGTGAGCAGCCGCAGCGACTGGGCGTTGCCCTCGAAGCCGCCGCAGTCGGACGCGAAGTCGTTGAGGGCCTGTTCGCCGTTGTGGCCGAAAGGCGGGTGTCCCATGTCGTGGGAGAGGCAGGCCGCCTCCACCAGATCGGGGTCGCAGCCGAGCGCGGCGCCGAGTTCGCGGCCGACCTGGGCGCACTCCAGGGAGTGGGTGAGCCGGGTGCGCGGGCTGGCGTCCCAGGCGGGGCTCCGGGTGCCCGGTGTGACGACCTGGGTCTTGCCGGCGAGCCTGCGCAGCGCCGCGGAGTGCAGGACGCGGGCGCGGTCGCGCTGGAAGGCGGTGCGGCCGGGCCGTTTGTCGGGCTCGGGGTCCCAGCGCTCGGCGTCGGCGGGGCCGTAGGGCGCCGTACCGGGGTGCTGTGTGCCGTCCGTGCCGTTCATGGTGCCGACCCTAATCGGCCGCACCGACAGGACGGGTCAGGCGGAGGCCGGCAGCGGTGTGTTCATCGGTATGTCGCACACGGCCGGGGCGGCCGTCCGGGTTTCGTCGTACCGGCGCAGAAGCAGCCGGGCCATCGCGGGGTGGGCGCCGAGCGGGGCGGCGGCGATCCAGGGCGCGTGGGAGGCGGCGGCCGCGGCGAAGCGTCCGGGGGCGGTGAAGCAGGAGGCGACGGCGATCCGGTGGTGGCCGCGTGCGGCGAGGGCGCGCACGGCGGCGGGGACGGTGGGCGCGGCGGCGGAGGCGTACGCGGGTACGACGGGCACGCCGCCGAGCCGTTCCCCGAGGAGCCGGGCGGTACGCCGGGTTCCGGCGGCCGATTCGGGGTCGCGCGATCCGGCGGCGGCCAGCACCACGGCGGCGCCGCTGCCGCCCCGGTCCGCCGTGCGCCAGCCGGCCTCGACGAGGCGGTCGTGCAGCGCCTCCACCAGGAGCGGGTGCGGTCCCAGCGGCGCGGCGACGCGGGCGCGCAGGGCGGGGGCGGCGGCGACGGACGCCGGGATGTCGTGCTTGACGTGGTGGCCGCGCCCGAGCAGCAGGGGTACGAGGACGGCCTCGCCGGCGCCGAGGGCGGCCAGGGCGTCCGGCAGCAGGGGCGCGTTGAGTTCCACGTGTCCGAGGCGGACGTCGAGCCCCGGCCGCAGCTCGCGCACCCGTTCGAGGAGTGCCGCCACGGTGGGCGGGGTACGGGGGTCGCGGCTGCCGTGCGCGACGACGACCAGGGCGGGGGCGGGTTGGCGGGTGCGCTGCATGGGCCGATGGTGGCGGACGTACGTTGCCGGGTCGTTGCGCGCCGGTCACATGCACCGTCCGCCGCCTCGCGGGGAGGCGCCGGCTGTCAGCGCGCGCCCCTCCCCCGTTCCGCGAACAGGTGCTCGATGACCTGGGCCACCCCGTCCTCCTCGTTGGTCCGGGCGCGCGCCGGTATGGCGGCCAACACCGCGGGGTGGGCGTTGGCCATGGCGTAGCCCGTACCGGCCCAGGCCAGGACCGTGAGGTCGTTGGGCATGTCGCCGAACGCGATGACGTCCGCCGCCCCGATGCCCCGCGCCTCGCACAGGGCCGCGAGCGCGCCGGCCTTGTGGACGCCGGGCGCGCTGATCTCCAGCAGCCCGCGCCCGCCGGAGTGGGTCAGCTGGACCATGTCGCCGGCCCCCTCGCGGGCGGCGGCCATCAGGGTGTCCGCGTCGAGCCGGTCCGACCAGGCGAGCAGCTTGGTGACGGGGGCCTCGGTGAGCCACAGGTCCGCGAGGGAGGCCACCGGCAGTTCGGCGCCCGCGTCCTCGGACAGGCGCAGCCGGTAGGCCGGTTCGTACAGCACGTGGTTGCCGGTCTCCAGGGCGAAGCCGATGCCGGGGACGGCGGCGGCGAGCGCGGCGGCGACCTGCCGGGCGACGGCCAGCGGCAGGGCGCTGGAGGAGACGACCGTACGCCCGGCCAGGTCGTAGACGAGGGCGCCGTTGCTGCACACGGCCGTGCCGGTGAGCCCGGTGGCGTCGGCCAGCCGGTCCACGAAGCGGGGCGGCCTGGCGGTCACGATGACGATCTCCGTACCGGCCTCCTCGGCCGTGCGCAGGGCGCGCAGGGTGCGGGGCGAGAGGGAGCCGTCACGGCGCAGAAGGGTGCCGTCGAGGTCGGAGGCGATCAGCCGCGGAAGTGACATCGCCCGATGGTACGCGGGCCGTCCGGGCCCGGTGGAGAACCCTTTCGGCCGTCCGCTCGTCCTGAAGGGCGGGGCCGCATGCGCCCCGGTACCGGAGGCGGGCGAGTGGGGGCGGGGACGTGAGGGCACGGATGCGGCGGACGCCGGAGGCCGGACGGGCGGGCGGCGACCGGCCGCGCGGGGCGGCCGGCCGGCTCCTTCGAGCCGCCGGCCGGCTGCGGCCCCGGCTGCCGCGCACCCGGCGGGGGCGGCGGCGGGCGGTGCAGGGGCTGATGGCGGCCTGTGTGCTGGCGCTCGCGCCCGCGACCTGGCTGCACACGGTGGCCGACGCGCGGATCAGGACCGTCCAGGACGTGCCCGCGCGGCAGGTCGCGGTGGTGTTCGGGGCCGGGCTGTGGAACGGGAAGCCGTCCCCGTACCTCGCGAACCGGCTGCGGACGGCTGCCGCGCTCTACCGGGAGGGCAAGGTGAAGGTCGTCCTGGTGACCGGGGACAACAGCCGCGAGGAGTACGACGAGCCGGACGCGATGCGCACGTTCCTGGTCGGGAAGGGCGTGCCCGACGACCGGATCGTCAGCGACTTCGCGGGCTTCGACACCTGGGACTCGTGCGTGCGGGCGAAGCGGATCTTCGGCGTCGACCGGGCGGTGCTGGTGAGCCAGGGCTTCCACATCCGCCGCGCCATCGCGCTGTGCCGGGCGGCGGGCATCGACGCGTACGGGGTCGGCGTGGACGCGAAGCACGACGCGACCTGGTACTACGGCGGCACCCGGGAGGTGGCGGCGGCGGGCAAGGCGGCGTTCGACGCCCTGTTCAAGCCGGACCCGCACTTCCTGGGGCCCCGGGAGCCGGGCATCGACGACGCCCTGGCGGCGGCCGCCCGCTGACCGGGGCCGGGCCCGGCCGCCGCGCTCAGGGCGCGGTGACCGGAGCCGTCTCGGCGGCGACCCAGCCGAGGTAGCCGGCGCTGCCCCGGAGAACGGGCAGGGCGATGATCTCCGGGGTGTCGTAGTCGTGCGCCTCGATCAGACGGGCCTCCAGCTCCTCGTACCGTTCGGCCGTGGTCTTGCAGAACAGCTGCCACTCCTCGGTGGCCTCGATGGCGTTCTGCCAGCGGTAGACGGAGGTGACGGGCGCGGAGATCTGCACACAGGCGGCGAGCCGCGCCTCGACCAGTCTCCGCGCCAGTTCCCTGGCCTTCTCCTCGCTGTCCGTCGTGGTCAGTACGGTCAGCCATGCCGGCGTCGTCGTCACTTCGGCCTCTCCTCGCAGCGGTCGGCGGTCCTCCCCGATTGTGGGCGACCGGCTCCCGCCGCGCCATCAGCCGCCGTACGGACGGACCCGCCTGGCGTCCCGCAGCGCCCGGCCCCACCAGATGAGCTGGTCGAGCAGCGTCTTGACGGCCGCGTCCGGTCCGGCGGGGTCGCGGTGCCTGCCCTCGTCGTCGAACTGGCCGCCGGCGTTGTGGAAGGAGACGGTGTCGCGGATCGACACGCTGTGCACCTCGGCGAAGACCTGCCGCAGATGCTCGACCGCGCGCAGGCCCCCGGCCACACCGCCGTAGGAGACGAACGCCACCGGCTTGGCCTGCCACTCCGAGCGGTACCAGTCGATGAGATTCTTCAGCGGCGCCGGGTAGGAGTGGTTGTACTCGGGGGTGACGACGACGAAGGCGTCCGCCTCGGCGAGCCGGGCCCCGATCCCGGCCACCTGTTCCCGCTCCCCGGGTTCCAGGCGGTACTTCAGGGAGGCCGGCAGATCGAGTTCGGCGATGTCCAGCACATCGGTCTCGATCGCCGGATGCGCGTCCGTGTGGGCGAGGAACCAGTTGGCGACGACGGGCGCGAACCGGCCCTCGCGGTTGCTGGCGAGGATGACGGCCACCTTCAGGGGGGCGGTCTCGGGCAGGGCGGTGGCGGTGGATTCCGCGGTGGTGAGGTCCATGACGAAAACGTTCCTGTATCAACCATGGTTGAGGTCAAGCCCCGCTGGAGGCGGTCGTGCCGGGCGGCCCCCGGCGGCCCGCGACCGCCCCGCCGCGGGGCGCCGGCCTGCGCATACGGTGGCCGTATGACGACTTCACCCGCAACGGCCCTTCCGTACGCCGAGTTCGACGGCCGGCCCGCCACCGAGGACGATCTGCGCCGGGCCCTGTTCTTCAACTACGGCCACTTCACCGCGATGCAGGTGCGCGGGGGCCGGGTCCGGGGCCTGGATCTGCAGCTGGCCCGGCTGGACGCGGCCAACCGGGAGCTGTTCGAACTCCCCCTGGACGGCACCCTGGTGCGCCGGCTGATCCGGCACGCGCTGGAGAGCGCGGGGGCGGCGGACGCCTCGGTGCGGGTGCACGCGTATCCGCCGCTGGACACGGGCGCGACGACGGTCATGGTGACGGTGCGCGGGCCGGCCCGGATGGCGCCCGAGCCCCAGCGGCTGATGTCGGTGCCCTACGCCCGGACCGCCCCGCACCTCAAGCGCCCCGGCGAGTTCGGCCAGACCTATTACGCGACCCTGGCTCGCCGGTCCGGGTACGACGACGCGCTGCTGACCCTGCCGGACGGCTCGGTGACCGAGGGCGCGATCACCAACATCGGCTTCTGGGACGGCACATCGGTGATCTGGCCGCAGGCGCCCGCGCTCGCCGGTGTGACCATGGGCGTCCTGGAACGCGAGCTGCCGGGCGCGGGCCTCCCCTCGCTGCGCCGCCCGGTCACCCTGGACGGCCTCGGCGCCTTCCGGTCCGCGTTCGTCACCAACTCGCAGGGGATGGCCCCGGTCGCCCGGATCGACGACACCGCGTTCACGGTGGACGAGGAGCTGATGCGGCGGCTGGCGGCGGCGTACGAGGGGGCGCCGGACGAGGCCGTCTGAACGGGGCCGTCCGAACAGGGCCGTCCGAACGGTCCGCCCCCTCCGGGCCAGGAGGGGAGAGGTCCGGAGGGGGCGGCGGCCGGGGGCGGCGGTGCGCACCGTCCCGTGGGGGGTTGAAATGCGCATTCCCTCTCGGCACCGCTCCACGCATGTGAGCTACGACACACCCGCAGCCGCTGCCGTCACTCGAACGGCACCTGGGCGCCCGGGCCCCCGCCCCTCCCCCGCCACCACCGGCGTGACCTGCGGCGATGAGCCGTGGCAAGGAGGGCGCGCCGGGCCGAACGGGTGAGAGCTGACTCGGTGTCAGCAGGCATGGGCGCCGGTACGGCTGTTGGCTCGGGGTCAGGACACACCCGCCAGCGCCCCCGGCCCGGAGGAACCCTCATGCGCCGTCCTGCCCGACTCGTGACCGGCACCGCCGCCGCGGCCCTCGCCGCCGCCGCGCTCGGCCTCTGCGCCGCCGCCCCGTCCGCGTACGGGGACGAGCCCGCCGCCCTGCGGATCACCCCGGCGAGCGCCGCGCCCGGCACCACGGTCACCGTGGACACCACCGCCTGCGGTGGCGCCGGCGGTGCGACGGGCGACGCGAGCGCGCTGGACGCACCGGAGTTCCCGCTGGCGCCCGTGGGCCTCGAAGAGGCGCTGGCCGGCTCCTTCCAGGTGCCGGGCGGCATCGCGCCGGGGCCGTACCGCATCGGCGTGGACTGCGCGAACGGCGCGAAGGCCACCGGACAGATCGAGGTGAAGGCGGCCCCCCGGCCCGCCGGGAACGGCACGGACAGCGCGGCCGGCACGGATGCCGCGGACGCCGCCGACGCCACGGACGGCGCGGCCGACTCGCCCGCGTACGACTTCTCCGACCTGGAGGGGCTGGGCAGCGAGGAGGACTCCGGCGGCCTCGACGGCCTGGACGCGGAGGCGGCCGGCTCCGCCCTCGTACCGGACGCGCCCCCGGCGGCGGACCACGCCTCGCCCACCGAGCGCCCCGACCCCTCCGGCCACGCGACCGGGTCCGGCGGCTACGACCAGTCCGGGTCCGGGCGCGAGACCCCCTCGGGGCACCGCACCTCGCCGGCGCCCACCGCCCCCTCGGGGCATGTGAAGACCGGAGTCGGCGGCAGCGTCGGCCCGGACACCACCCAGATCGCGGCGGGAGCCGGCGTACTCGCCGCTGCCGCCGTCGGCGGAGCCTGGCTCCTGCGTCGCCGGGCGAGCGGCACGCGGGACGCCGGCTGACGGAGGCATCCACCCCTCCGTACCGCCAGGTGGCCGTCCCGGTGGCCCCGAGCCACCGGGACGGAACCATTCCGTTTCCGCCCCCGGAGGACGCACGTGTCCCAGAAGGCCAAGGGCTGGCTGCTCGTCGTCGTGGCGCTGGCCGGGGTCTGGCTGATCCAGAACGGCGCGGGCGCCCGGCTCACCCCGCCCGGACCGGCCGCCGCGCAGGCGTTTGCCGCCGGCCCCGCCCTGCTGCCCGGCTCGCCCGTCGCCGAACCGCTGCGCCCGTCCGCTCCCGTACGGCTGCGGATTCCCGCCATCCGGGTGGACGCGCCGATGATGCGGCTGGGGCTCGGGGCGGACGGCAGCCTGGACGTGCCGCCGGCCGGGAACACCGACGTCGTCGGCTGGTACAAGGACGGCACCCCGCCGGGCGCCGAGGGCACCGCGATCGTCGCCGGGCACGTGGACAACGCCCAGGGGCCGTCCGTCTTCTACGACCTGGGCTCGCTGAAGAAGGGCAGCACCGTCGAGGTGGACCGGCGGGACGGCCGTACCGCCGTCTTCACGCTCGACGCGATCGAGGTGTACGAGAACGAGGACTTCCCCGACCAGCGGGTCTACGGCGCGTCCGACTACGCCGCGCTGCGGCTGATCACCTGTGGCGGCGGCTACTCCGACGCCACCGGCTACCGGGGGAACGTGGTGGCGTACGCCCACCTCACGAGCGTGCGCTGACCTCGCCCGGGTACGCCGGCCTCACGCGCGTACGTCCGCGCACCGCGCGTCAGCCCTGCCACTGGTCGAATCCCAGCTTCGCCACCAGTGAGAAGACCACCACCAGCAGCACCCCGCGCACGAACTCGCTGCCCTTGCTCAGCGCCATCCGGGCGCCCAGCAGCCCGCCCGCCAGGTTGAAGACCGCCATCAGCGCGGCGAGCCCCCACAGCACATTGCCCTGGTGGGCGAACATCGCGAGGGCCCCGGCGTTGGTGCAGACGTTGACGATCTTGGCGGTGGCCGAAGCGGTGACCAGGTCGAGGTGGAGCACCGCCGTCAGGGCCAGCACCAGGAAGGTGCCGGTGCCCGGCCCGAACAGCCCGTCGTACAGGCCGATGCCGCCGCCCACCAGGACGATCGCCGTGACCGCGCGGGCCCTGGTCACCGGGGGCGGGACGGCGTCGCCGGCCGCCCGGCCGAACTGGGGCCGCAGCATGACGAACGCGGCGACCGCCAGCAGCACCACCATGATCACCGGGCGCAGCACCTCGCTGCTGATCCCGGCCGCGAAGAACGCCCCGGTCATCGAGCCCGCCAGGGCCGCGAGCCCGATCCGGACCGCCGTGCCGACCTTCACCGGCGCCCTGCGCGCGTAGGTGACGGCGGCGCCCGAGGTGCCGACGATGGCGACGGCCTTGTTGGTGCCGAGGATCTGCGCGGCCGGCAGCTGCGGCAGGCCGAGGAGCAGCGCCGGGAGCAGCAGCAGTCCGCCGCCGCCGACCACCGCGTCGACCCACCCGGCCGCCGCGGCGGCGAGGCACAGCACGACGAGGGTGGTCAGGGTGATGTCCGGCATGGGCCAGACCCTATGGAGCGGACGCGGACACCGTCCAACCGTCGCGGGGCCCCGGCGGGAAAGTTGAGCCAAGTCTGAGGTTTCCGCAGCCCACGGGCCGTTTCGGGGGCCTCACAGAGTCACGCGGCGGGTGCTGAGCGCACGGTTCCGCTCGGGAAACAGCGGGGAACCGGCCGGGTAACACCGCCGGGACACGCTGTCGGGCATGAGCACACAGGCCCGGCGCCTGTGGCCCTGCCGAGACCGCTCACCGACGACGGAGGTCCCGAGATGCCGGTGTCCACTCCCCCGACCGCCCCCGCCCCCTCCTCCCCCGCCGCCGTGCCGACCCTCGTGGTCGTCGGGCACGGGATGGTCGGCCAGCGCTTCCTGGAGGCCCTGGCGGAGCGCGGGCTGACGGCCGCCGCCGGTACCGCGCGGGTCGTCGTCCTCGGTGAGGAGCCGCGTGCCGCCTACGACCGGGTGCGGCTGACCTCGTACTTCGCGGGGCGGACGCCGCAGGACCTGTCGCTGGTGGAGCCGGGCTTCATGGAGCGGCACGGCTTCGAGCTGCGGCTCGGGGACCCGGCGGTGTCCGTGGACCGTGCGGCGCGCACGGTGACCGCGCGGTCCGGGGAGGCGTTCCGCTACGACACGCTGGTGCTGGCGACCGGGTCCGCCCCGTTCGTGCCGCCGGTCCCCGGCAGGGAGAGCGCCGGGTGCTTCGTCTACCGGACGATCGAGGACCTGCTCGCCATCGAGGAGTACGCGAAGTCGGCGCGGACCGGCGCGGTGGTCGGCGGCGGGCTGCTCGGCCTGGAGGCGGCCGGCGCGCTCAAGGGCCTGGGCCTGGAGACGCATGTGGTGGAGTTCGCGCCCCGGCTGATGCCGGTCCAGGTGGACGAGGGCGGGGGCGCGGCGCTGCTGCGGACCGTCGAGGAGATGGGCCTGACCGTGCACACCGGGGTCGGTACGCAGGAGGTGCTGGCGGACGGGGGCGGCGCGGTGACCGGGATGGCGCTGTCCGACGGGTCGGAGCCGGCCGTGGACCTGGTGGTGTTCTCGGCCGGGGTCCGCCCCCGCGACGGGCTGGGCCGCGACTGCGGTCTGGCGGTCGGGCCGCGCGGCGGGATCGTGGTGGACGAGGAGTGCCGCACCTCCGACCCGGCGGTCTTCGCCATCGGGGAGTGCGCGCTCGCGTCGGACGGCCGGGTGTACGGGCTGGTGGCGCCCGGCTACGAGATGGCGCTGACGGCCGCCGAGGTGATCGCGGGCGGCGAGGCGGCGTTCACCGGCGCCGACCTGTCGACGAAGCTGAAGCTGCTCGGCGTGGACGTGGCCTCGTTCGGCGACGCGCACGGCACCACCGAGGGCTGCCTCGACGTGGTGTACGCGGACGCCCGGTCCGGGATCTACAAGAAGCTGGTGATGGCCCCGGACGGCACGCTGCTGGGCGGGGTGCTGGTGGGCGACGCCGAACAGTACGGCACGCTGCGCCCGATGACGGGCAGTGTGCTGCCGGTCGCCCCGGAGCAGCTGGTGCTTCCGGCGGGCGCGGGCGGCCCGGTGGCGCTCGGCCCCTCCGCGCTGCCCGACGAGGCGGTAATCTGCTCCTGCCACAACGTCACCAAGGGCGCGATCCGCGCGCACACCACGCTGCCCGAGGTGAAGAAGTGCACCAAGGCGGGCACCGGCTGCGGCAGTTGCGTCAAGGTGATCGGCCAGTTGCTCCCGCAGAGCGCGGACCGGGGCCTGTGCGGCTGCTTCGCGTACTCCCGGGGCGAGCTGTACGAGATCGTCCGCACCCTGCGGATCACCTCGTACGCGGAGCTGCTCGACTCGCACGGGCGGGAGGCGGCGCGCGGCGGGGACGGCTGCGAGGTGTGCAAGCCGGCGGTCGGTTCGGTCATCGCCTCGCTGGCGCCCACGGTCGGCGCGAGCGGCTATGTGCTGGACGGCGAGCAGGCGGCCCTCCAGGACACCAACGACCACTTCCTGGCCAACCTCCAGCGCAACGGCTCGTACTCGATCGTGCCGCGCATACCCGGCGGCGAGATCACCCCGGAGAAGCTGATCGTGATCGGCGAGGTGGCCCGCGACTTCGGGCTCTACACCAAGATCACCGGCGGTCAGCGCATCGACCTGTTCGGCGCCCGGGTGGACCAGCTGCCGCCGATCTGGGCCCGGCTGGTGGAGGCGGGCTTCGAGTCGGGGCACGCGTACGGGAAGTCGCTGCGCACGGTCAAGTCCTGTGTGGGGCAGACCTGGTGCCGCTACGGCGTGCAGGACTCGGTGCGGATGGCGATCGACCTGGAGCTGCGCTACCGGGGGCTGCGCGCCCCGCACAAGCTGAAGTCGGCGGTCTCGGGGTGCGCCCGCGAGTGCGCGGAGGCCCGGGGCAAGGACTTCGGGATCATCGCCACGGCCGGCGGCTGGAACCTCTACGTGGGCGGCAACGGCGGCGCGACCCCGCGCCACGCCGACCTGCTCGCCCAGGACCTGTCGGACGCCGAACTGGTCCGGCTGATCGACCGCTTCCTGATGTTCTACATCCGCACCGCGGACCGGCTGGAGCGCACCTCGGCCTGGCTGGAGCGGATCGACGGCGGCCTGGAGCACGTCCGGGATGTCGTCGTGCACGACTCGCTGGGCCTCTGCGACGAGCTGGAGCGGCTGATGGCCGACCATGTGCGCGGCTACCGCGACGAGTGGGCCCAGACCCTCTCCGACCCGGAGCGGCTGCGCCGGTTCGTCACCTTCGTCAACGAACCCGGCGCCCCCGACCCGTCGGTGAGGTTCGTCCCGGAGCGCGATCAGGTCAAGCCCGACCTGGACATCCTCGCGGGCCCGGTGCTCGCCGTCCGTACTCTCGAAGGGACCGCCTCCTGATGACCACACAGACGACGCAGACGACGCAGCACGCGCAGACCGCGCAGGACGCCCCGACCGTCCGGCTCGCCGCCGGGGACGGCTGGCTCACCGTGTGCGACCGCTCGCTGCTGACCCCCGGCCGGGGGGTCGCCGCCCTCCTCCCGGACGGCCGGCAGGTGGCGCTGTTCCTGGACCGGGCCGGGCGGACGTACGCCATCGACAACCGCGACCCGTTCACCGGCGCCTACGTCCTCTCGCGCGGGCTGCTGGGTTCGGACGGCGGGCAGCCATTCGTGGCCTCGCCCCTGCTCAAGCAGCGGTTCGACCTGGCGACGGGCGCCTGCCTGGACGACGACGAGGTGTCCGTGCCGGTGTTCGAGGTACGCGCGGACTGACCGCGACCTGCGGACACGGGCACCTACCTGCGCCGTTCCGGGACCGCCCGTACCAGCGTGGTAGGGCCGGGTCGGCGGCCGGCCAGGCGGCGGAACCACTGTCTCCGCGTCCGACCGCGCGCCCTCTGCCCTCAGGCAGCGGTCACTCCTGCGGGTGAAGCGGGTTTGGTTCCCGTCGTGTTGATGTTCATCGGGCGTACGTTGGTCTGTGCAGCCGGGTGAAGGGGGTGGGCTGGTTGATCCGTGCGTACAAGTTTCTGTTACGGCCCACGGCGGGTCAGGCGATCGCGCTCGGTGAGATGCTGCGCGATCACTGCTCTCTCTACAACGGTGCGTTGCAGGAACGCCGTGACGCCTACCGCCACCCCTCGAAGACGAGCATCAAGTACGGGATGCAGTCCGGGCAGCTCAAGGACATCCGGGCCTTCGATCCCGAGCGGCAGGGCCGGTGGTCGTTCAGCTCTCAGCAGGCCACGCTGCGAAGGCTGGACAAGGCGTTCACGGCGTTCTTCCGCCGGGTCGAGGCCGGGGGCAAGCCCGGCTACCCGCGCTTTCGCGGGGTGAACTGGTTCGACACGGTGGACTTCCCCCGAGACGGTGATGGCTGCCGCTGGAACTCCACCCCGCGCGACCAGGTCACCCGAGTCCGTCTCCAGGGCGTCGGGCACGTCCGGGTCAACCAGCACCGCCCGGTGCTGGGCACGGTCAAGACCGTCAGCGTGAAACGCGAGGGCCGCAAATGGTTCGTCGTACTCACAGCCGAACGCCCCCTGCCCGAACCGCTGCCCGCGACCGGCTCGGACATCGGCATCGATCTCGGGATCGCCTCGTTCCTCACCGACTCCAACGGCGTCCACATCCCCAACCCGCGCCACGCCCGCAAGGCTGCCCGCAGGCTGGAGGCCGCGCAGCGGGCCCTGTCCCGGTTCCCCCGGTGCAAGGCCAAGGACCGCACCCGTAACCACCAGCGGGCAGTGGAGAAGGTCGCTGCCCTGCACGGCAAGGTGCGGCGCAGGCGGCTCGACCACGCACACAAGACCGCGCTCACCCTGGTCCGCGAACACGACTTCATCGCGCACGAAGACCTCAAGATCCGCAACATGAGCAAGGCTCCCGCACCGAAGCCCTCCCCCGGAACCGCAGGTGTATTCCTACCCAACGGGGCGGCAGCCAAAGCAGGACTCAACTACTCGATCGCTGACGCCGGATGGGGGGTGTTCCTGACGATCCTGAACGCAAAGGCTGAGAGTGCCGGGCGAGAAGTGATGGCCGTGGACCCCCGCAACACCTCCCGCACGTGTCCCGAATGTGGGCACGCCGCCCGGGAGAACCGGCCCGCACAGGAGAAGTTCCACTGCGTCACCTGCGGCCACCAGGCCCACGCCGACGAGGTCGGGGCACTCAACGTCCTACGGGCCGGGCTGGTCCGTCGCCACGCCAGCACGGCATGGCGAGAAGCCCCGCCCACCAGGGCGGGGAGGAGTCACCCAGACGACCTCCCAGATGATGTGATGTGGCGGTGTGCGCATCGCTGAACTGCGGATTGAAGGAATAGCCCAGCTCGCCGCCGAAGTTCTTGGACGCGGTGCGGGCTGCACATTTTTCTCCGCAGGACGCTCCTCAGGAAACCGCCAGCGGCGCCCCGCCCCTCAGCAGCGAGCCGCCCAGCGGGGTCAGGGTGTGCAGGACCGAGCCGCCGTGCCGCAGGGTGTGGACGAGCCCCGCCTCGCGCAGGACGCAGGCGTGCTGGCTGGCCGAGGCGAGGGAGACCCCGGCGCGCCGGGCCAGTTCGCTGGTCGTGCAGCCGTCGCCGATGGCCCGCAGGACCGTGGAGCGGGTCTGCCCGAGGAGCCGGCCGAGCCAGGGGCCGGGTTCGGCGAAGGCCGGGGCGACCGGATGGGCGACCGGGTAGACCAGGACGGGCGGCAGCAGCGGGTCGCGCAGGACGACGGGGGTGCCCCGGCAGAAGAACGAGGGCTGGAGCAGCAGTCCGCGCCCGTCCAGCCGGAGGTCCCGGTCGACGGGGTAGTCGGCCTCCAGGACGGGGGCCCGCCACCGGATGACGGGCGGGAGCGAGGCGAGCAGCGCGTCGGTGCCGCCGTCCAGCAGGGCGCGGCCGCGGATCGCGCGGTCGGCCCCGACGGCGGACTGGATGTGCGGCCAGTAGGGCTGGACGGCGGCGCGGTGGTAGTCGCGTAAGGCGTCCACGAGCCGGCCCAGGGGGGCGGCGCCGCCCTCGCGGAGCGCGTCCAGGCGGGCGCGGCGGGCCGGCTGCCGGGCGTCGGGCGCGCGCTGGGCGTCGAGCACGGCCAGCTCGGCGCGCAGCCGCTCGGGCGAAGTCGCGCGCACGGCTTCCATTCCGGCGTCGAGTCCGAGCGGTTCGGAGTTTTCCTGAGAAGGCGTCAGAAAGTCGGGAAAATATCCGCGCTGCGGAACGATCGCGGACAGCAGGCGTACTTCACCGCTCAACTTCGGGCGGGTTTCCGCGCGCCATTCCCCGAAGACCGCGGAAGCCCTCCGGTCCCTCAGCCGGTGAAAGCTGAGAATGGTCTCCCACAGCGCGTCCGGGCCGGAGGCCATCCGCACCCGCGAAAGGTCCCATCCGGAAACATGGATACGCAGCACCTAACTCCCACCCCTTGCACCTGCAATTACCCCCTCGCAAGAGTATGCGAATCGTAACAGCACGTCACCACGGGGTTTCGGCCAGAGGTGAAACGCCTCGCCCCGGACCGCCACCGGACGAAAAGCTGTACGTCGTCGGGTGCGATTCCGGAGCCACCGGAAGAGCGAGCGAAGGCCGTGGGGGGTTTTGCTCGTTCGGCGGCGGTTGGCAATGGTGCGGCTCCGCACTCGATGGGGGTAAGCCGGGTGCGGCCCGCCGATGGGGATCGGCGGGCCGCACCCCGGTCCGTTCAGCTAGTTTTCTTTGCGCATTAAACGAAGCAATGGGCGCCCGCCATCCGCCCGACATCCCGATTTCCAGGGACATGACAACCCGTTGCCGGTGCCGCCCCGCACGACAAGGCGGCGGCACCCCCGCACAGGGTGCCGCCGCCGCCGGAATTCCGCGCGGCCGGCCCGGTGAGGGTGGGTCGGCCGGCCGCGCGGAATCGGTGGGTGTGCCGCCTCAGCGGCTGTCGCTGGCCCGCGGCCCGGCCGCCGCCCGGCCCGCCTCCAGACGCGCCACCGGAATGCGGAACGGCGAGCAGGAGACGTAGTCGAGACCGGCCTCGTGGAAGAAGTGCACCGACTCCGGGTCGCCGCCGTGCTCCCCGCAGATGCCGAGCTTGAGATCGGGGCGGGTGGCCCGGCCGGCCGCGACGGCGCTCTTGACCAGCGAGCCGACGCCGTCCTTGTCGATCGTCTCGAACGGCGAGACCCCGAAGATGCCCTTCTCCAGGTAGGCGGTGAAGAAGGACGCCTCCACGTCGTCGCGGGAGAAGCCCCAGACCGTCTGGGTGAGGTCGTTGGTGCCGAAGGAGAAGAACTCGGCCGCCTCCGCGATCTGCCCGGCCGTCAGCGCGGCGCGCGGCAGCTCGATCATGGTGCCGATCTTCAGCTTGAGGTCGGTGCCGGTGGCGGCCTGCACCTCGGCGATGACCCGGTCGGCCTCCTCGCGGACGATCTCCAGCTCCTGGACCGTGCCGACGAGCGGGATCATGATCTCGGCGCGGGGGTCGCCCTTGGCGTTCTTGCGGGCGGCGGCCGCCTCGGCGATGGCCCGCACCTGCATGGCGAACAGGCCGGGGATGACCAGGCCGAGCCGGACCCCGCGCAGCCCGAGCATCGGGTTCTGCTCGTGCAGCTTGTGCACCGCCTGCAGGAGCCGCAGGTCGTTCTCGTTGGCGTCCTTGCGGGACTCGGCGAGCGCGACCCGTACCGACAGCTCGGTGATGTCGGGCAGGAACTCGTGCAGCGGCGGGTCCAGCAGCCGTACGGTGACCGGCAGTCCGTCCATCGCCTCGAACAGCTCGATGAAGTCGGCCTTCTGGAGCGGCAGCAGCTGCTCCAGGGCGGCCTCGCGCTCCTTGTCGGTGTCGGCCAGGATCAGCTTCTCGACCATCTCGCGGCGCTCGCCGAGGAACATGTGCTCGGTGCGGCACAGGCCGATGCCCTGGGCGCCGAAGCGGCGGGCCCGCAGGGCGTCCTCCGCGCTGTCCGCGTTGGCCCGCACCCGCAGCCGGCGCACCCGGTCCGCGTACGCCATGATCCGGTGCACGGCGGCGACCAGCTCGTCGGCGTCGTCGGCGCCCGCGTGCATCCGGCCCTCGAAGTACTCGACGACCGGGGACGGTACGACGGGGACCTCGCCCAGGTACACCTTGCCGGTGGAGCCGTCCACGGAGACGAGGTCGCCCTCCTCCACGACGATGTCGCCGACCGTGAGGCGCCGGCGCTTGGTGTCCACCTCGATCTCCTCGGCGCCGCAGACACAGGTCTTGCCCATGCCGCGCGCGACGACGGCGGCGTGCGAGGTCTTGCCGCCGCGCGAGGTGAGGATGCCCTCGGCGGCGATCATGCCGTCCAGGTCGTCCGGGTTGGTCTCGCGGCGGATGAGGATGACCTTCTCGCCGGACCGGGACCACTTGACGGCGGTGTACGAGTCGAAGACCGCCTTGCCGACCGCCGCGCCGGGCGAGGCGGCGATGCCCCGGCCGAGCCGCTGGGTCTTGGCGGTGTCGTCGAAGCGCGGGAACATCAGCTGCGCGAGCTGGGCGCCGTTGACCCGCTGGAGGGCTTCGGCCTCGTCGATCAGGCCCTGGTCCACCAGCTGGGTCGCGATGCGGAAGGCGGCGCCGGCGGTGCGCTTGCCGACCCGGGTCTGGAGCATCCACAGGTGCCCGCGCTCGATGGTGAACTCGATGTCGCAGAGGTCCTTGTAGTGGGTCTCCAGCGTCTCCATGATCTTGAGCAGCTGGTCGTACGAGTTCTTGTCGATCGCCTCCAGATCGGCGAGCGGCACGGTGTTGCGGATGCCCGCGACGACGTCCTCGCCCTGCGCGTTCTGGAGGTAGTCGCCGTACACGCCCTGGTGGCCGCTGGCCGGGTCACGGGTGAAGGCGACGCCCGTACCGGAGTCGGGGCCGAGGTTGCCGAAGACCATGGAGCAGACGTTGACGGCGGTGCCGAGGTCGCCGGGGATGCGCTCCTGGCGGCGGTAGAGCTTGGCCCGGTCCGTGTTCCACGAGTCGAAGACCGCCTTTATGGCGAGGTCCATCTGCTCGCGCGCGTCCTGCGGGAAGTCGCGGCCTGCGTCGCGGGCGACGATCTTCTTGAACTGCTTGACCAGCTTCTTCAGGTCGGCCGCGTCCAGGTCCACGTCCACCGTGACGCCCTTGGCCGCCTTGGCCTCCTCCAGCGCCTCCTCGAAGAGGTCGCCGTCCACCCCGAGCACGGTCTTGCCGAACATCTGGATGAGCCGGCGGTAGGAGTCCCACGCGAACCGCTCGTCACCGGACTGCTGGGCCAGGCCCACGACGGAGGCGTCGGAGAGCCCGATGTTGAGGACCGTGTCCATCATGCCGGGCATGGAGAACTTGGCGCCGGAGCGGACGGAGACCAGCAGCGGGTCGTCGGCCTGGCCGAGCTTCTTGCCCATCCGGGCCTCCAGCGCGTCGAGGTGCGCACTCACCTCGTCGCGGAGCGCCGCCGGCTCGGCACCGCTGTCCAGGTAGACCTTGCATGCCTCGGTGGTGATCGTGAAGCCGGGGGGCACGGGGAGACCGAGGTTGGTCATCTCGGCGAGGTTGGCCCCCTTCCCGCCGAGCAGGTCCTTCAGATCCTTGTTGCCTTCGGTGAAGTCGTAGACGAACTTCTGCACATCTTTGTTTTCCGACACGGTCTCGACTCCTCGAAGACGCGGTGGCTGCCCTGACGGCGAGGAACATACCCAGATCGAAGGTGCGTGGGTACGTCCACTTGCGCGTCGTACGGCCGCAACCACCCGTCCGCCAGCAGATCGAAAGTGAAGCCCGTTTCGGCCCTGGGAAGCGTCGTGTTCAGAAGTCGTACACAGGATGACGCCATGTCCCTCGGAGGCCGCGAATCGGTGGCTGAAAGTAGTCGAAGCGTCGATCGATCAAAGTACGATCCCTTGGCACCCAGTGCCACCCTTTGAGAAGTGCAGCCCCCGTTTTTGCGCTCATGTGAGCGTCAACCATCTCAAGGTGGCGAGAATCACTCCCAAGAGGCCGCTCAGATGTCACCATCCGGACACCCTTGTGTTGACGCAGCGCATACAGATCGACCACACACGGTCACCGTTTACGTGCATACGCTTGCACAGAGCATCGATTCAAGGTCGGGAAGCCTGAATATCGACCCTGCAAGCGCTCAAATGAGCAGGATGCACGTGGGGGCACCCAGTGCCCCGCTCGCGCGGGCGGTTCGTCAGCCGCCGGAGGTGTCCAGCTCCGCGTCGGCGCTCACGCCCGTGCAGTCGTACGGGTCCTTCAGCCAGCCGTCCGGCAGGGCCACCCTGTTGTTGCCCGAGGTGCGCCCGCGCGGCCCGTCGGCGCCGTCCGGCCACGGCTGGTCCAGGTCCAGCTCCTGGAGCTGGGAGCCCAGCTCCTCCAGCGAGGAGGTGATCGCCAGCTTCTTGCGCATCTCCGAGCCGACCGCGAAGCCCTTGAGGTACCAGGCGACGTGCTTGCGGAAGTCGATCACGCCGCGGGCCTCGTCGCCGATCCACTCCCCGAGCAGGGTCGCGTGGCGCAGCATCACCCCGGCGACGGTGCGCAGCGTGGGCGCCTGCCTGGTCTCCGTGCCCTCGAACGCGCTGACCAGGTCACCGAAGAGCCACGGCCGGCCGAGGCAGCCGCGCCCCACGACCACACCGTCGCAGCCGGTCTCGCGCATCATCCGCAGGGCGTCGTCCGCGCACCAGATGTCGCCGTTGCCGAGCACCGGGATTTCCGGGACGTGCTCCTTGAGGCGGGCGATGGCGTCCCAGTCGGCGGTGCCGCCGTAGTGCTGCGCGGTGGTCCTGCCGTGCAGGGCGACCGCCGTCACGCCCTCCTCGACGGCGATCCGGCCGGCGTCGAGGTAGGTGAGGTGGTCGTCGTCGATGCCCTTGCGCATCTTGATGGTGACCGGCAGGTCCCCGGCCCGCGAGACGGCCTCGTGCAGGATGGCGCGCAGCAGCGGTCGCTTGTACGGGAGGGCGGAGCCGCCGCCCTTGCGGGTGACCTTGGGGACCGGGCAGCCGAAGTTGAGGTCGATGTGGTCGGCGAGGTTCTCGTCGACGATCATGCTGACCGCCTTGCCGACCGTCTCCGGGTCCACTCCGTACAGCTGGATGGAGCGCGGGGTCTCGCTCGCGTCGAAGTGGATGAGCTGCATGGTCTTCTCGTTGCGCTCGACCAGGGCCCTCGTGGTGATCATCTCGCTGACGAACAGCCCCTTGCCGCCCGAGAACTCCCGGCACAGCGTGCGGAACGGGGCGTTGGTGATCCCGGCCATGGGCGCGAGGACCACCGGCGGCTGCACGGTGTGCGGGCCGATGCGGAGCAGCGAGGGCGAGGGGGCGAGCGTGGTCATGACCCCCATTGTCCCGTACCCGGACGACTGCTCCCGGGCCGGTCGCGTCCGGCCCGGGAGAAGGGGCTCAGCTCTCCCCGGCGCGGACCAGGTCCAGAAGGCGTTCCAGGCGTTCCTGGGTCTCCTCGTCGCGGGGCGCGTAGGTGACCAGGCGAGGGCCGGCCGCCGGGCCGAGCCAGAGGTCGGTGGTCTCCACGCGCAGCAGCCCCACCCAGGCGTTGCGGAAGACCTTGGACCGGCCGCCGGCCCCGACGACCTCGTGCCGGGCCCAGTTCTCGCGGAACTCCGGCGAGGCCGCCTCCAGGCGGGCCAGCAGTTCCTTCCAGGCGGGCTCGGCGAGGTGGTCGGCCATCGCCGCGCGGAACTTGGCGGTGATGAAGCGGGTCACCTCCGCGGTGTCCATGACGGAGGTGCGCCACTGCTCGTTGGTGTGGGCGAGCAGCATGACGTTGCGGTCCTCGGGCGCCACCGCGTCCATGTCGCAGAGCAGCCGCCCGTACGTGCGGTTGTGGGCGAGGATGTCGTACCGGCTGTTCTGCACACAGGCGGGGATCGGCTCCAGCTGCCGCAGCATGGTCCGCAGCGCCGGGGTGATGTGCGGGCACTCGGTGCCCGGCGCGGGGTCGATGGCGCCGGCCAGCGAGAAGAGGTGGCTGCGCTCGCTGCGGTCCAGGAGCAGCGCGCGGGCGAGCGCGTCGAGGACCTGGGGCGAGACCTGGATGTCGCGGGCCTGTTCGAGCCAGGTGTACCAGGTGACGCCGACGGCGGAGAGCTGGGCGACCTCCTCGCGGCGCAGTCCGGGAGTGCGCCGGCGGCGGCCCCGGACGAGGCCGACCTGTTCCGGGGTGATCCGTTCGCGGCGGCTGCGCAGGAAGTTCGCCAGTTCGTGCCGCCGGATGTCGGGCTCGCTGCCCCCGGGGGCGGCCCTGAGCGCGGCCGGCGTCGCCATCGTCGTCATTCCTCCAGCGTGCGGGTCGGACGGGCGCTGTGCCAGGTGGTAGTTGTACCAGGATAAAGACACTCTGGTACCAGGCTGAGGGGCGGGCGATCGTCGGTGGCGTGAGTGAATCCTCTGTACGGACGACAACGGCGAGCGCCCCGGCCGCCCCGGTGGCGCGGCACGACCATCCCGCCCCGGTGCTCGGCACCCTGGGCCTGTTCACGGTGCTGCTGGGCGCGGCCCTTCCCCTGATCGACTTCTTCATCGTCAATGTGGCCCTGCCCACCATCGACCACGACCTGGCGGCGGGACCCGCCCTGCTGGAGCTGGTCGTCGCGGGCTACGGACTCGCGTACGCCGTGCTGCTGGTGCTCGGCGGGCGGCTGGGTGACATGGCGGGCCGACGCCGGCTGTTCCTGACCGGCATCGCGGCCTTCGGGCTCACCTCGCTGGCCTGCGGTCTCGCCCCGAACGCCTGGTCCCTGGTCGGGGCGCGGGTGGCGCAGGGCGCGGCGGCCGCGCTGATGCTGCCGCAGGTGCTGGCCACCATCCAGGCGGCCACCTCCGGGCACCGCAGGGCCAGGGCGATGAGCCTGTACGGGGCGACCGCCGGGCTCGCCATGGTCGCGGGCCAGATCCTGGGCGGGGCGCTGGTGGCCGCCGCGCCGCTGTCCTCGGTGTTCGGCGAGAGCGCGGGGTGGCGCTCGGTGTTCCTGGTCAACGTGCCCGTCGCGGCGGTCGGTCTGGTGCTCGCGGCGCGTGCGGTGCCGGAGACGCGGGCGGACCGGCCCGCGCCCGTCGACGTACCGGGGACGCTGCTGCTCGCCGCGTCGCTGCTGACGCTGCTGGCGCCGCTCACCGAGGGGCGGGCGGCAGGCTGGCCGCTGTGGACCTGGGTGTCGCTGGCGCTGTTCCCGGTCGTGGCGGTGGCGTTCTACCGGGTGGAGCGGCGGGCGGACCGGCGCGGAGCGGTCCCGCTGGTGCCGCCGAGTCTGCTGCGGCTGGAGTCGCTGCGGCGCGGGCTGGCACTGGTGGTGCCGTTCTCGGTGGGCTTCGGCGGCTTCATGTTCGTCATCGCGGTGGCGCTCCAGCAGGGTCTCGGGCTGGGCCCCGCGGAGTCGGGTCTGTCGATGGCCCCGATGGCGGTGGCGTTCTTCGCGGCCTCGCTGGCCGGCCCCCGGCTCGTGCGGCGGTACGGCAGCCGGGTCGTGACGGCCGGCGGGCTGATCCAGGGGGCCGGGGTCGCGGTGCTGGCGCTGACGGTGTGGCGGGGCTGGCCGGACCTGGGGATGGCGGGCCTGCTGCCCGGAATGGCGGTCGCCGGTTTCGGGCAGGGCCTCCAGCTGCCGGTGATCTTCCGCATCATCCTGTCGGACGTGCCGCCGGAGCGGGCCGGTGTGGGCGGCGGTGTGATGACGACGACCCAGCAGGCGACGCTCACCCTCGGCGTGGCGACGCTCGGCTCCCTGTTCCTGTCCCTGGTGCCCGGTTCGGGCATGCGTGACGCGTTGATCGTCACGCTGCTGGTGCAGTTGGGGGCGGTGGCCCTGACGGCCGCGCTGAGCCTGCGTCTGCCACGCGAGGTGGGATGAGCGTCAGTCCTGGGCCGGGGCTTCCTCGGTGGGGGTGTCCGTCTCGGGGGTCTCCGGGGCGTCGGTGGTCGGGGCGGCCGCGCGCTCCCGCATCCGGCGGAGCAGTTCCTGCTTCTGGTCGGCGGCGCTGCGGCGGTCCGCCTCGCCCGCCGGGCCGGCGCCCTGCGCGCCCGCGCGGGACAGCTTCTTGCGCTGTCCGCCGACGCCGAGAAGGTTGTTGCGGCTCTTGGCCATGGGGTTCTCCCGTTCCTGGTCTCAGTGAGGTCTTCGTGACCTTGATCGATCCGGGGGGCGGCGGGTGGTCGGGCCCGCCACGCGCTCACTCGTAGATCTGGAAGAACGTGTGCATGGGCAAGACCGTACCCACGCCGCTCCCCGTCCTCACCCGGTTTTCCGGCGCCGGGCGCGCTGTGCCGCGTACGGCGTGCGAAACCCCCGCTCCGCCGCGGGGGCGGAGCGGGGGTTTCGTACGGCGGGTGCGGCCGTCAGCAGCCGATCAGGCGGGTGGCGAGGTAGCCCTGGATCTGGTCCAGGGACACGCGCTCCTGCTTCATCGTGTCGCGCTCGCGGACGGTGACCGCGTTGTCGTCCAGCGTGTCGAAGTCGACGGTGACGCAGAACGGCGTACCGATCTCGTCCTGGCGGCGGTAGCGGCGGCCGATGGCGCCCGCGTCGTCGAACTCGATGTTCCAGTTCTGCCGGAGGTCGGCGGCCAGGCCCTTGGCCTTCGGCGAGAGCTGGGCGTTGCGGGAGAGCGGGAGGATCGCGACCTTGACCGGCGCCAGGCGCGGGTCCAGGCGCATCACGGCGCGCTTCTCCATGACGCCCTTGGCGTTCGGCGCCTCGTCCTCGTTGTAGGCGTCGAGGAGGAAGGCCAGCATCGCGCGGCCGACACCGGCCGCCGGCTCGATGACGTACGGGGTGTAGCGCTCGCCCTTCTCCTGGTCGAAGTAGGAGAGGTCGGTGCCGGACGCCTTGGAGTGGGCCGTGAGGTCGTAGTCGGTGCGGTTGGCGACGCCCTCCAGCTCACCCCACTCGCTGCCGCCGAAGCGGAAGCGGTACTCGATGTCGGCGGTGCGCTTGGAGTAGTGGGAGAGCTTCTCCTGCGGGTGCTCGAACCACCGCATGTTCTCCTCGCGCATGCCGAGGCCGGTGTACCAGTTCCAGCGCTGCTGCATCCAGTACTCCTGCCACTCCTCGTCCTCGCCCGGCTTGACGAAGAACTCCATCTCCATCTGCTCGAACTCGCGCGTGCGGAAGATGAAGTTGCCCGGAGTGATCTCGTTGCGGAAGGACTTGCCCATCTGCGCGATGCCGAACGGGGGCTTCTTGCGCGAGGTGGTCTGCACCTGGGAGAAGTTGGTGAAGATGCCCTGGGCGGTCTCGGGGCGCAGGTAGGCGACCGAGCCGGAGTCCTGGGTGGGGCCGAGGTGGGTGGAGAGCAGGCCCGAGAACTGCTTGGGCTCGGTGAAGGTGCCCTTGTTGCCGCAGTTGGGGCAGTTCAGGTCGGCGAGGCCGTTGGCCGGCGCCTTGCCGTGCTTCTCCTCGTACGCCTCCTCCAGGTGGTCCGCGCGGTAGCGCTTGTGGCAGGAGGTGCACTCGGTCAGCGGGTCGGAGAACGTGGCGACGTGGCCGGAGGCCACCCACACCTCGGGGGCCAGGATGACCGACGAGTCGAGACCGACCACGTCCTCGCGGGAGGTGACCATGTAGCGCCACCACTGGCGCTTGAGGTTCTCCTTGAGCTCGACACCCAGCGGCCCGTAGTCCCAGGCGGCCTTCTGACCGCCGTAGATCTCACTGCAGGGGTAGACGAAGCCACGGCGCTTGCTCAGGCTGACGATGGTGTCGATCTTGTCGGCGGCCACGGTGCTCTCTTCATTACGACGACGGAACGTGCGGGCTAATGGCCCAGATTACCGGCGGGCACTGCCCTTCGATCAAATCGGTATCGGTCCCGGAGGCGAACCCCGCTTGTTGACAATCGTTTCCACCTTTGTTGAAAATGACTGTCATGAACGTACGCCGCCTCATACCCGTCGCCGCCGTCACCGGCGCCGTCCTCCTCGGTCTCACCGCCTGCTCCTCCCCGGACGGCTCCGCGCACGAGAACGGCGGCAAGCTGGACGTGGTGGCGTCCTTCTATCCCATGCAGTTCCTGGCCGAACGCATAGGCGGCGAGCACGTCGAGGTCACCGGCCTGACCAAGCCCGGCGTGGAACCCCACGACCTGGAGCTCACCTACCGTCAGATAGGCGGCCTGAGCGACGCCGACCTGATCCTGTACCTCAAGGGCATCCAGCCCGCCGTCGACGAGGCGGTCAAGCTCTCCGAGGCCCCCCACACCCTCGACGCCGCGACGCTGACCACGCTGGAGGACCACGGCGCGGAGGTCGGCGGCCACGACCACGGCGACGACGAGCACGCCCACGAGCACAAGGGCGACGGAGCGGGCGCCGACCCGCACATCTGGCTGGACCCGGTGCGCTACGCCGAGGTCGCCGAGGGCGTCGGCAAGTCCCTGGAGAAGACCGACCCGGACCACGCCGCGGACTACCGCGAGAACACCGACGCGCTGGTCGCGGAGCTGGGCGCGCTGGACACCGCGTACCGTACCGGTCTGAAGAACACCGAGACCCGGACCTTCATCACCACCCACTCCGCCTTCGGCTACCTCGCCGAACGCTACGGGCTCACCCAGGAGGGCATCGCCGGCATCGACCCCGAGGCCGAGCCCAGCCCCGCCCGCATCAGCAAGCTGCACTCCATCGCCGAGAAGGAGAAGGTCACCACCGTCTTCTTCGAGACCCTGGCCAGCGACAAGACCGCGAGGACCGTCGCCCGCGACACCGGACTGCGCACCGACGTCCTGGACCCGCTGGAGGGAATCACCGAGGCGTCCAAGGGCGATGACTACATCGAGGTCATGAAGTCCAACCTCGCCGCCCTGCGCACGGCACTCGGCGCGAAGTGAGCGACGACCGCACCGCACCCACCCGATCCACCCGCGCAGCAGCACCGGAGGCGCTCATGCCCGAGCCCCGCACCCCCGACCGCGAACCCGTCATCGCCGTCCGCGACGCCACCGCCGTCCTCGGCGCGCGCCCCGTACTGCGCGGCATCGACCTGACCGTGCGCCGGGGCGAGGTCGTCGCCCTGCTCGGCGCCAACGGCTCCGGCAAGTCCACCGCCGTCCGCTCCGTCATCGGCCAGGTCCCGCTCACCGGCGGCACCGTCGAACTCTTCGGCACCCCGCTGCGCCGCTTCCGCTCCTGGGCCAGGGTCGGCTACGTACCGCAGCGCACCACGGCGGCCGGCGGGGTGCCCGCCACGATCCGCGAGGTCGTCTCCGCCGGGCGGCTCTCCCGCACCCGGCTGCGCATCCCCCGCCGGGCCGACCGCGCCGCCGTCGACCGCGCCATCGCACTCGTCGGCCTCGCCGACCGGGCCGGGGACTCGGTGGACGCCCTCTCCGGCGGCCAGCACCAGCGCGTGCTCATCGCCCGCGCCCTCGCCGCCGAACCCGAGCTCCTGATCATGGACGAGCCGATGGCGGGCGTGGACCTGGCCAGCCAGGAGATCCTCGCCGACACGCTGCGCGAGCAGGTCGCCGCCGGCACCACCGTGCTGCTCGTCCTGCACGAGCTGGGCCCGCTGGAGCCCCTGATCGGCCGGGCGGTCGTGCTCCGCGACGGCTGCGTCCTGCACGACGGACCGCCCCCGAAGGCCGTCGGGCAGCACGCCCTGCCCGGCCACGACCACGTACACCCCCACGCGGCTTCCGAGCCCGTCCGGACGGGACTGCTGAGCTGACCATGGAATTCCTCGACCCTCCCTTCATGCAGCGGGCCCTGATCGCCGCCGTGCTCGTCGGCGTCATCGCCCCCGCCGTCGGCGTCTACCTGGTGCAGCGCCGGCAGGCCCTGATGGGCGACGGCATCGGCCACATCGCGATGACCGGCGTCGGCCTCGGCTTCCTGCTCTCCACCAGCCCGGTCTGGATGGCCACCGGCGTCGCCGTCGCGGGCGCCGTCGTCATGGAGCTGATCCGCTGGTACGGCCGCACCCGCGGCGACATCGCGCTGGCCATGCTCTTCTACGGCGGCATGGCGGGCGGTGTCCTGCTGATCAACCTGTCCGACACCGGCTCCAACGCCAACCTCACCTCCTACCTCTTCGGCTCGCTGGCCACCGTCGCCCCCGAGGACATCACCGCGATCTCGCTGCTCGCCGCGTTCGTGCTGCTGGTGACGCTGGGGCTGCGGCGCCAGCTGTTCGCGGTCAGCCAGGACGAGGAGTTCGCGCGGGTGACCGGGCTGCCGGTGCGCCTGCTGAACCTGCTGGTCGCGGTCACCGCCGCGGTCACCGTCACGGTCGCGATGCGGGTCGTCGGGCTGCTGCTGGTCAGCGCCCTGATGGTGGTCCCGGTCGCCGCCGCGCAGCAGATCACCCGGTCGTTCAAGGTGACCTTCGTGCTGGCCGTCGTCATCGGTGTCGGCGTCACCCTGTCCGGCACCATCACCTCGTACTACCAGGAGGTCCCGCCGGGCGCGACGATCGTGCTGCTGGCCATCGCCGTCTTCGTCGTCCTGACCCTGCTGGCCGGTCCGCTGGCCCGCCGCCGGGCCCGCCGGGGCGAGGCCGCCGCCGCGGACGGGTGCACCCTGGAGGTACCGGCGGCCCGCCCCTCCCCGGACGACGTCCGCGTCTGACCGCCCCACCGGGCGGGGCCGGGCTGGCACAATGGCCCGACAGATGTACGGGCGACACGAGGAGGCTCCTGTGGCGACGGCGCCGATCAGTGGAACGAACGCGGCTCCGGTACGCGGCCGCTCGACCCGGCAGCGGGCGGCCGTCGCGGCGGCACTCGACGAGGTGGACGAGTTCCGCAGCGCCCAGGAGCTGCACGACGTCCTCAAGCACCGCGGGGACTCGGTCGGGCTGACGACGGTCTACCGCACCCTGCAGTCCCTGGCCGACGCCGGTGAGGTGGACGTCCTGCGCACCACGGAGGGCGAGTCCGTCTACCGGCGCTGCTCGACCGGCGAGCACCACCACCATCTGGTCTGCCGCGTGTGCGGCAAGGCGGTCGAGGTCGAGGGCCCCGCCGTCGAACAGTGGTCGGAGACCATCGCCGCACAGCACGGCTTCGTCAACGTGGCGCACACGGTCGAGGTGTTCGGCACCTGCGCGGACTGCGCGAGCGCCGGGAAGTAGGCCGGGAGGAACAGGACGGGCCCGGCGGGGACACCCCCGCCGGGCCCGTCGGCCGTCCGGTCAGCTGCCGGAGGCGGCGACCTCCTCGGCGCCGCCGAAGCGGCGGTCGCGCTGGGCGAACTCCAGGCAGGCGCGCCACAGGTCCCGGCGGTCGAAGTCCGGCCACAGCACGTCCTGGAAGACCATCTCGGCGTACGCGCTCTGCCAGATCAGGTAGTTCGAAGTGCGCTGCTCGCCGCTGGGGCGCACGAACAGGTCGACGTCCGGCATGTCCGGGTAGTAGATGTACTTCGCGAACGTCTTCTCGTTGACCTTCGACGGGTCGAGCCGGCCGGCGGCGACGTCCTGCGCGATGCGCTGCGCGGCGTCCGCGATCTCGGCCCGGCCGCCGTAGTTGACGCAGAAGTACAGCGTCATCCTGTCGTTGTCCTTGGTCTGCTCCTGGGCGACCTGGAGCTCCTGGACGACGGACTTCCACAGCTTGGGCATGCGGCCCACCCAGCGGATGCGGATGCCCAGCTCGTCCATCTCGTCACGGCGGCGGCGGATCACGTCCCGGTTGAAGTTCATCAGGAACTTCACCTCCTCCGGGGACCGCTTCCAGTTCTCCGTCGAGAAGGCGTACAGCGAGAGGTTCTTGACGCCCATCTCGATGCAGCCCTTGAGCACGTCCATGACGACGCCCTCGCCGACCTTGTGCCCCTCGGTGCGGGGCAGGCCGCGCTCCTTGGCCCAGCGGCCGTTGCCGTCCATCACGATGGCGACGTGCTTGGGCACCAGCTCACCGGGGATCTTCGGCGGCGTGGCACCGGAGGGGTGCGGCTCCGGGGTCTTGTAGTCGCGCCGGTTTCGGCCGCCGAGCATCCCGCGTACTGCCATGAGCTTCTCAGTCTCCCTGTGTCACTTCTCTACGTACCGCAGTGAACGCAGCCCGCGCTCCAGATGCCAGTGCAGATACGCGGACACCAGCCCGCTCCCCTCCCTGACATGACGCGCCTCGCACGCGTCGGCCGTCTCCCAGTCGCCGGTGAGCAGGGCGCTCAGCAGGGCGACGGCCTCAGCCGAGGGTACGACGCTCCCGGGCACCCGGCAGTCGCCGCACACCACGCCGCCCGCCGCCACGGAGAAGAAACGGTTCGGGCCGGGCAGTCCGCAGCGCGCGCAGTCGTCGAAGCTGGGGGCGTAGCCGTTGACGGCGAGGGAGCGCAGCAGAAAGGCGTCCAGGATCAGATGCGGCGCGTGCTCGCCCCTGGCCAGCGTGCGCAGCCCGCCCACCAGCAGCAGGTACTGCTGGACGGCGGGTTCGCCCTCGTGGTCGGTGAAGCGCTCGGCGGTCTCCAGCATGGCCGTGCCCGCGGTGTAGCGCCCGTAGTCGGTGACGATCCCGCCGCCGTACGGGGCGATGGTCTCGCTCTGGGTGCACAGCGGCAGCCCGCGCCCGACGAGCTCGCTGCCGCGCGCGAAGAACTGCACGTCCACATGGGAGAACGGTTCGAGCCGGGCCCCGAACTTGGACTTGGTGCGGCGCACGCCGCGCGCGACGGCCCGCACCCGGCCGTGGCCCCGGGTCAGCAGCGTGATGATCCGGTCGGCCTCGCCCAGCTTCTGCGTGCGCAGCACCACGCCGTCGTCCCGGAACAAGCTCATGCGTCCATTGTCCGGTACGCGGCCGGTGCGCCGGGCCCGCCCCCGCGAACCGGTGCGCTCAGTTTCCCGCCGCGCCCCCGCCCGCGGGCACGACCAGGCCCGATTCGTAGGCGGCGATGACCAGCTGGGCCCGGTCGCGGGCGCCGAGCTTGCCCATGATCCGGCTGACGTGGGTCTTGGCGGTGAGCGGACTGAGGCCCAGGCTCTCGGCGATCCCGGTGTTGTTGAGCCCGCGCGCGACCAGGGCGAGCACCTGGCACTCGCGCTCGGAGAGCATGCCGAGGGCCTCGGGGCCGGGCCCGGCCGGGGCGCTCGGGGCGCTGAGGACGCGGGCGATCAGCCGGGCGGTGGGGCCGGGCGAGAGCAGGGACTCGCCGGCCGCCACGGTGCGGATGGCGGCGAGCAGCTCGGCGGGCCGGGTGTCCTTGACCAGGAAGCCGGAGGCCCCGGCGCGGAGCGCGTCGAGGATGTGGTCGTCGGTGTCGTACGTGGTGAGGACGAGGACCTTCACTCCGGCCAGGTCCTCGTCGGCGGCGATGCGGCGGGTGGCCTCGATGCCGTCGAGTTCGGGCATCCGGATGTCCATGACGACGAGGTCGGCGCGGGCGGACCGGGCCAGCGCGACCGCTTCGAGGCCGGTGGCCGCCTCGCCGACGACCTCCATCTCCGGGTCGGAGCCGATGAGCATCGCGAAGGCCGCCCGGACGAGCGTCTGGTCGTCCGCGAGCAGTACCCGGATCATGAGGTGGTCTCCGCTTCCCGTGCCGGCGCGTGGTCACGCGTCCGGTCATCCGTTCGAGGGGCTTCGGGTGCCCGCTGGTTGCCCGGCGACGCGGGCGGGCAGGGCAGCAGCGCCGACACCTCGAAGCCGCCGCCGGGCCGGGGTGCGGCGGTGAGGGTGCCGCCGGTGCTGCGGGCCCGTTCCCGCATTCCGGCGATGCCGAACCCCTGCGGGACGCCGTCGTCCACCGGGCCGGTGCCGTCGTCGCTGACCGTGACCCGCAGCCCGGCGGGGCCGGCCGGTTCGATGGCGACGGTGATGTGGACGCCGGGGCCCGCGTGGCGGACGGCGTTGGTGAGGGACTCCTGCACGATCCGGTAGGCGGCGGCCCCGGTCACCGGCGCGAGGCGGCCTTCGGGGACGCGGACCCGGAGGTCGACCCGGGCCCCGGCCGTCTCCGCCGCCCGGACCAGGCCGGGCAGGGCGGCCAGGTCGGGCAGCGGCCCCTGCGCGGCGCCGTCGTCGCGGCCGGTGTCGCGCAGCACCTGGAGGGTGGTGCGCAGTTCCGCCCTGGCCTCCCGGCAGGTCTCGGCGATGTCGTCCAGCGATGCGGCGATCGCCGTACGGTCCAGGCGCTGCGGGTCGACGGTCAGGATGTGCGAGGCCACCGACGTCTGGACCCCGATGAGGGTGATGCTGTGGGCCAGCAGGTCGTGCAGGTCGCGGGCGATGCGCAGCCGCTCCTCGGCGACCCGGCGCCGGGCCTCCTCCTCCCGCGTACGCTCGGCGCGTTCGGCGCGCTCCAGCATCGAGGCGACGTACTGGCGGTAGAACCGCACGTCGACGCCGCAGAACAGGATGGCGACGATCCAGCCGGAGATCCTCAGCAGTTCGAACCCGTGGTGGGCGTTGATACCGAGTGCGACCGCGACGGCGACGGAGGTGACGCCGATGCCGACGCCCAGGGTGCGCAGCGGACGGCCGGTGGCCGCCACGGTGTAGAGCACGATGCAGGCCGGCGGCACCGCCGCCGTGTGCAGGTCCTCGGTGACGTGGTAGAGCACCAGCGGCACCACCATGGCCAGCAGCACCCGCAGCGGCCCGCGCCGCCGCCACACGAGCGGTACGGAGCAGCCGAGCAGCAGCGCCCAGCCGGCCGCGCCGAGCGTCCGGCCCCCGTCCGAGCAGAGCGTGAGAACGGCCGAGAGCGCGGCGGACGCCAGCGCGGTCAGGGCGTCGTTGCGGGTGCGGTGCGGCGCCGTCATGGGGTCGCGGTTGACGACGGCCATGACGCGGTCGCGGCGGCTCGTTGCGGTGGCTGGGGGCACGTCGCCATCCTCCGGTACGGGGGCGGGGTCTGTCAGGGGACTTCGGCGGGTGCGGGCTCGCGGGGCGCCGGTGCGGGGGGCGCGGTACGGGAGAGGGCGCCCGGCCACCAGATCGCGCGTCCGAGCGCCACGCTCGCGGAGGTCACCAGATAGGTGCGGACGAGGAAGGTGTCCAGGAGGACGCCGACCGCGATCACGAAGCCCATCTCGACGAGGGCCGCCATCGGCATGCTGGTCAGGACGGCGAAGGTGGCGGCGAGCACCAGACCGGCCGAGGCGATGACACCGCCGGTGGTGCGCAGGGCGGTGAGCGCGGCCTCGGTGGGTCCGGCGCCGTTCCGGGCCTCCTCGCGGACCCGGTGCATCAGGAAGATGCCGTAGTCGACGCCGAGGGCCACCAGGAAGACGAAGGACACCAGGGAGAGTCCGGGGTCGGTGCCCCGCAGGCCGAGGACCGGTTCGAAGAGCAGTCCGCCGATGCCGAGGGCGGCGCCCCACACCGCGACGACGGCGACGACGAGCAGCAGGGGTGCGACGAGGCTGCGCAGCAGGGCGATGAGGATCAGCAGGACGGAGAGCAGGACGAGCGGCACGATGACCTTCAGGTCGCGGGCGCAGGCGGCCTCCATGTCCATCTGCTGGGCGCCGGGTCCGCCGACGTGGCTGTCGGGCAGCCGGTCGCGCAGGGCCAGCAGGGTGGCCCGTTCCCCGGCGGACTCGGGCGGGGCCTCGGCGGTGACGACGAGTTCGGTCCAGCCGCCGCCGCTGCGGCCGCGTTCGGCGGCGGCGACGCCTTCGGTGCTCCGGGCCAGGGCGAGCGCGCCGGCGGCCTGTTCGGTGGGTGTGGTCACGCTGATCGGCTGGCTGGAGCGGCCCGGGTAGGCGTCGGCGAGGATCTCCATCGCGGCGATCGAGTCGGGCCGGCTGGTGAAGGAGTCCTCCTGCTTGAGGGCGCCGGGCAGGTTGAACGCCCCGAGCGACAGCGCGCCCAGCAGCACCCCGCCGGAGACGAGGACGGTGACGGGCCGGCGCCCGGCGGAGCCGCCCATCGCGGCGAACAGCGAGCGGCGGCGGCGCGGCTCGACCCCGTACACCGGTACGAGGGGCCAGAAGACCCGGCGGCCGAGGAGGACCAGGACGGCCGGGAGCAGCGTGAGCATCGCCAGGAGGGCGCACAGCACGCCGACGGCGGCGATGGGTCCCATGCCCCGGCTGCTGTTGAGGTCGGCGGCGAGCAGGCAGAGCAGTCCGGCGGCGACGGTCCCGGACGAGGCGAGGACGGCGGGTCCGCAGCCGCGCAGCGCCGCCGCCATGGCCTCGTGGGGCCGTTCGACGCGGACCAGTTCCTCGCGGTAGCGGGCGACGAGCAGCAGGGCGTAGTCGGTGCCGGCGCCGAAGACGAGGATGGTCATGACGGCGGAGCTCTGGCCGGTGACCGTGAGGCCGAACCCCTCGTGGAGTCCGTGGACGACGGCCATGGACAGGACGTCGGCGGCGCCGGCGACCAGGAGCGGGACGAGCCACAGCAGCGGGCTGCGGTAGATGACGATCAGCAGGACCGCGACGACGGCGACGGTCGTGTAGAGCAGCGGCCCGTCGAGCGACTCGAAGACCTCCTGGGCGTCCACGGTCAGCGCTCCGGGGCCGCCGACCTCGGCCTCCAGCCCGTCGCCGCCGCGCACCGCGGCGCGGACGTCGTCCACGTAGGCGGCGCGCGCCCGGTCGTCCTGGCCGGGTTCGGTCGTGGAGAGCGGGTACATCAGGGTCGTGCCGTCCTTCGACGGTACGGCGTGCGGCGGCGCGGACAGGGTGTGGGCGCTCGCCACCTCGGCGGTCTGCCGGGCGGCGAGGGCCCGGTCGGCCGCGGTGAGGCCGCCGTCGCGGTGGTAGACGAGGACGAGGTCGGTGGACTCGCCGCCGGGCAGGGTGTCCTGGATCTTGGCGGCCCGGGTCGAGTCGGCGCTCGCCGGGAGGTAGTCCACGTTCCGGTTGACCTGGTCGCCCCCGAGTTCACCGGCGAGCGGGCCCGCGAGGGCCAGTACGGCGGCCCAGAGGGCGACGAGCACCCAGGGCAGCAGCCGCCACCCGCCCGCCCCTCGTACGGCCCTTCCGCCACTGCCCTGCCCTGCGCCCCTCATGGAGGCCCCCCTTTCGTACGGGTGTCCGGTCGTGTCCAGACTCCCGTGGGGGCGGGGGCTTCACGTCGCGCCGGGGACCGACTTTGCGGCTACTTCCCGGGAGGGCGCGGCGGGTCCGTTACTCCTCGGGGAGTAACGGGCGGTTGCAGGCGCGGGATCAGGAGGGCGTGCGCGCCGCGGCGTCGAGCAGCCGGACGGTGTCCTCGGCGCGCAGGCGCAGCGCCCCGCCGACCGTGGTCAGCAGTTCGCGCTCGGCGGTGCTGTACGCGCCGTCCGCGAGGGCGATCCGGGCGCCCTGGAGCAGAATCGATTCACGCCCGGTGGGGGCGAGGTGCGGGGCGAGCGGTTCCAGCGCCTCGTGGAGTTCGATGGCGAGGGCCGCGCCGCACGCCTCGGCCGCGGGGTCGAACGCGGAGCCGTGGCCGATGTCGGCGGAGAGCACCTCGACGACGGTGGTGAGCTGTTCGGCCGTGCACTCCTCGAACCCTGCGCCGCGCACCGTCTCGACGGCGGTCTCCAGCACCGTACGGGAGGTGCTGCCGCCGGCCGCGAGGACGCCGAGGGCCACGGTGTGCACGGCGTCCCTGAGCATGGCGGAGAACCGGGTGGTGGTGGGGTGGTCGAGCGCCTCGGGCTCGAAGTGCCGGTCGCAGGCCGCGCAGGCGACGACCGGGCCCGTGGTGCCGCGCCGCAGCAGCGGCACGCCGAGCACGGCGAAGCGGCGCCGTCCGGTGAGGCGGCGGTAGTTGCGGTCACCGCCGCATCCGGGGCAGAAGAACTCCCCGTCGCCCACGGTGTCCCACAGCGTACGGATGCCGCAGATACGCAGCTTCATGGCGCGTTGTCCCAGGGCTGACCGCACGTCGCACACCTCCGTCACACTCCGGCAACACTGCCGTGTCGACGTGATGTTAACCACATCCACCTGGTGTCGTCAGCACCCCGCCTGTCACAACCGGCCGGAGATGGCCGAACCCCGCCCCCCTGGAACGGGTGGGCGGGGTCCGTCGGCCCGCGTCTTCGGGCCGTGGGTGCGCCGGTTCAGCGGGTGGCGCGATTGACCGCGGAGACGACGGCCTTCAGCGAGGAGCGGGTGGTGTTGGCGTCGATGCCGATGCCCCACAGCACCTTTCCGTCGATGACGCACTCGATGTACGAGGCGGCCTGCGAGCTGGCGCCCTCGCTCATGGTGTGCTCGGTGTAGTCCAGCAGCCGGGCGTCGATGCCGATGGCCTGCAGCGCTTCGAAGAACGCGGAGATCGGTCCGTTGCCGGTGCCGGTCAGCACGGTGTCCACACCGTCCACGGTCGCCTCGACGGTGATCGTGTCCCGGCCGTCGGAACCCGTGGTGCTCTGGCCGGAGCGGATCTGTACGCGCCCCCAGGCGTTCTCCGGGTTGGGCAGGTACTCGTCCTGGAAGACGCTCCAGATCTGGACCGGGGTGACCTCGCCGCCCTCGGCGTCGGTCTTGGCCTGAATGATCCGGGAGAACTCGATCTGCATCCGGCGGGGCAGGTCCAGCTTGTGGTCGTTCTTGAGGACGTACGCGATGCCGCCCTTGCCGGACTGCGAGTTGACCCGGATGACCGCCTCGTAGGAGCGGCCGACGTCCTTCGGGTCGATCGGCAGGTACGGGACCGCCCACTCGATCTCGTCCACGGTCCTGCCCCGGGCGGCCGCGTCGGCCTCCATGGCGTCGAACCCCTTCTTGATGGCGTCCTGGTGGGAGCCGGAGAAGGCGGTGTAGACCAGGTCGCCCGCGTAGGGGTGGCGCGGGTGGACCTCCATCTGGTTGCAGTACTCGCTGGTGCGGCGGATCTCGTCGATCTGCGAGAAGTCGATCTGCGGGTCGACGCCCTGCGAGAACAGGTTCATGCCCAGCGTGACCAGGTCGACGTTGCCGGTGCGCTCGCCCTGGCCGAACAGGCAGCCCTCGATCCGGTCCGCGCCGGCCATCAGGGCCAGCTCGGCGGCGGCGACGGCGGTGCCGCGGTCGTTGTGCGGGTGGACGGACAGGCAGACGAACTCGCGGCGCGACAGCCGGCGCGACATCCACTCGAACCGGTCCGCGTGCGTGGAGGGCGTCGAACGCTCCACGGTGGCGGGCAGGTTGAGGATGATCTCGCGGCCCTCCTCGGGCTGCCACACGTCGCAGACCGCCTCGCAGACCTCCAGCGCGAAGTCCAGCTCGGTGTCGGTGAAGATCTCGGGGCTGTACTGGTAGCCGAAGACCGTCTCCTCGCCCAGGATCTTGTCGGCGTACTCCATGACCAGCCGGGTGCCGTCCACCGCGATCTGCTTGACCTGCTCCTTGGAGCCGCGGAAGACCACGCGGCGGAAGGTGGGGGCGGTCGCGTTGTACAGGTGGACGGTGGCGCGGTGGGCGCCGCGCAGCGATTCGACGGTGCGCTCGATCAGTTCCTCACGGGCCTGCGTCAGGACGGAGATCGTCACGTCCTCGGGGATCGCGCCCTCTTCGATGATGGAGCGGACGAAGGCGAAGTCGGTCTCGCCGGAGGACGGGAAACCGACCTCGATCTCCTTGTACCCCATGCGCACCAGCAGGTCGAACATCTCGCGCTTGCGGGCCGGCGACATGGGGTCGATCAGGGCCTGGTTGCCGTCGCGCAGGTCCGTGGAGAGCCAGCGGGGAGCCTTGGTGATCCGCTTCTCGGGCCAGGTGCGGTCGGGGATGTCCACGGCCTCGTAGCGGCCGTACTTGTGGACCGGCATCCCGGACGGCTTCTGCAGCACCGTGGCGTTGGTGATCGGCGTGGGCCGGCCGACGGCGTGCGGGGCGGGGGTTCGGGCGGGATTGACTTCGGTCATGGCGTTGGGCTCCTCGGGTACCTCTCCGGGACGGCCGACTGTGCCACTGCAGCACCAGACTCCGCGGGGAGGGGGTCGGCCTACGACTACAGGCCCTCGCCGCGGCAGCTAAGAAGAAGCAGCCCGAAACGCATGATGCGTCGAGACTAGCCGAGGGACGCCCGAGACGTGGGTGCCGTATCAGTATGCGGGACCGACCGACCGAAACCCCCAACCGTGACCAATCACTCTATTTCAGCAATCCTGGTTGCAACCAGTGACAGTGCACTCACCGAGTGCCACAGTCGGGTGTATGCATCCTTCTTCGCAGCAGGGGTTCCACCCCGTCTTCTGCACCATCGTCCCGCCCCACGTCCTGGACCGGCTCTCCCAGTCCGACGACCCCGTCCTCGCGGACCCGGCCCGCCGCACCCTGGAGTCCGACGCGGCCCGGCGCACCCGCCGCGAGGCGGCCCCCGCGCCCCGGCGCACCGCCGCCCCGGAACCGGACGACGGGACCGCCACCCCCGACCGCACGCTGTACGACTGCCGCCACCGCACGCGCCTGCCGGGCACCAAGGTCCGCGCCGAGGGCGAGCCGCCCACGTCCGACGCCAGCGTCAACCGCGCGTACGCGGGCCTCGGCGCCACCTTCGACCTGCTGCTCACCGCCTACGGCCGGCGCTCCATCGACGGCCACGAACTGCCGCTGATCGGTTCCGTCCACTACGACCGGCAGTACAACAACGCCTTCTTCGACGGCGAGCAGATGGTCTTCGGCGACGGGGACGGGGAGATCTTCCTCGACTTCACCGTCGCCATCGACGTCATCGCCCACGAACTGGCCCACGGGCTGACGCAGTACACGGCCAATCTGAGCTACTACGGCCAGTCCGGCGCGCTCAACGAGTCCGTCTCGGACGTGTTCGGCTCCCTCGTGAAGCAGTACTCGCTGGGCCAGACCGCGGCGGAGGCCGACTGGCTGATCGGTCAGGGGCTCCTCGCGCCGCGCGTCCAGGGCGAGGCGCTGCGCTCGATGAAGGCGCCGGGCACGGCGTACGACGACGACGTGCTCGGCAAGGACCCGCAGCCGGCCACCATGGACGACTACATCCACACCGGCGACGACAACGGCGGGGTCCACCTCAACTCCGGCATCCCCAACCGCGCCTTCTACCTGCTGGCGACCGCGCTCGGCGGCAGTTCCTGGGAGCGGGCGGGTCAGCTCTGGTTCGATGTGCTCACCGGTGGTGAACTGGCGGTGGACGCCGACTTCGCGGACTTCGCCCGGCTGACCGTGGCGGCGGCCCGCAGCCGCTTCGGTGAGGGCGACGTGGTCGAGGCCGTCCTCAAGGCATGGTCGGAGGTGGGCGTCCCGACCGACTGACCGCCGCCGACCCGTCCGCCGTGGAAGGACACCGCATGCGGATTCAGGTGAGCAGGACCGGCGGTTTCGCCGGTATCGCGCGCCACCGCGAGATCGACACCTCCGGACGGGCCGACGCCCGCGAGTGGGAGGCCCTGGCCGGCTCCGCGCTCGCGGACGGCCAGGACACCGCGGACCGGGGCGTCCCGGACGGCTTCCACTACCGGATCACGGTGGACGGCCGCACCGTGCACTGCGCGGACCCCCGCCTGACCGACGCCCAGCGCACACTGATCTCCCGCGTCCTGAAGGAGGGCGCGTAGCCGGAGGGCGCCTGGACGGAGGGCGCGCAGCCGGAGGGCGCGGGCCGGGAGCGGCTCAGAAGCCGAGCTTGCGGAGCTGCTTCGGGTCGCGTTGCCAGTCCTTGGCGACCTTGACGTGCAGGTCGAGGAAGACGGGGGTGCCGAGCAGGGCCTCGATGTGCTTGCGGGACTTCGTGCCGACATCCTTCAGCCGCTTGCCCTTGGGGCCGATGATGATGCCCTTCTGGCTGGGGCGCTCGATGTACACGTTGGCGTGGATGTCCAGCAGCGGCTTGTCCGCCGGCCGGTCCTCGCGGGGCAGCATCTCCTCGACGACGACCGCGATGGAGTGCGGCAGCTCGTCGCGTACGCCTTCGAGCGCGGCCTCGCGGATCAGCTCGGCGACCATGACCATCTCGGGCTCGTCGGTGAGGTCGCCCTCGGGGTAGAGCGGCGGGCCCTCGGGCAGCAGCGGGGCGATCAGGTCCGAGAGCAGGTCCACCTGCTGGTCCTTGACGGCCGAGACGGGAATGATCTCCGCCCACTCGAAGCCGAGCTCCTCGCCGAGCCGCGAGACGGCCAGCAGCTGTTCGGCGAGCTGCTTGGACTCGACCAGGTCGGTCTTGGTGATGATCGCGATCTTGGGCGTCTTCCGGATGCCCGCGAGCTCCTTGACGATGTACTTGTCGCCGGGGCCCAGCTTCTGGTCGGCGGGCAGGCAGAAGCCGATCACGTCGACCTCGGCCCAGGTGGTGCGCACGACGTCGTTGAGGCGCTCGCCCAGCAGGGTGCGCGGCTTGTGGAGGCCGGGCGTGTCGACCAGGATCAGCTGCGCGTCCGGCCGGTGCACGATGCCGCGCACGGTGTGCCGGGTCGTCTGCGGCCGGTTGGAGGTGATCGCCACCTTCCGGCCGACCAGAGCGTTCGTCAGGGTGGACTTGCCCGCGTTGGGGCGGCCCACGAAGCAGGCGAAGCCGGCCCGGTGGGGTGCGGTGTTCTCATCCGGCCGGGCAACGGCTTCAGGGTCAGGTCGAGCGCTCATGGCGCCCATTGTCCCCGATGCCGGGACCGCGGGGCACCGAGGCACCCCGCCGCGCCCCGGCCCGTACGGCCGGGGCGCCCCGGCGGGCCGCCGGGGCGCCGCCGTACGCGGGTCAGCCGGCGGTGACGCTCAGCCGCAGCACGCCGTCCGGACCGGCGAGCAGTACGGGCGTGCCGGGGCCGCCGAGGTCCCGGACGGCCGCCCGGTCCTCGTCGGACGGGGCCTGCGCCTGGGAGACGATCGCGGCCGCCTCCAGGGACTTCGCCCCGCTGGCGACCGCCATCGCGACGGCCGTCCGCAGCGCGCTGAGCTTCAGCGACTCCAGTTCCACGGTCCCCGCGACATAGGTGCGTCCGGTCTCGTCCCGGACGGCCGCGCCTTCCGGCACCCCGTTGCGGGCGCGGGCGCTGCGCGCCAGGGTGACGATCTTGCGGTCCTCGGCGCCGAGGTCGGTGCTCTCAGTCATGTGCCGAGCATACGAAGCCCGGTGCGGACCGGGGCACGCGGGAGCCCGCCCCGGCCGGGCTCGGGCCCCGGCCGGGCTCAGGGCCGGTCCAGCCGCAGCCGCTGGGCCCTGGGCAGCCCGGCGACCACCAGGTCGTAGCTGTCCTCGATCAGCTCGCGCAGCTTCGCGTCGGGCAGTCCGGAGACCGTGACGGTGTTCCAGTGGCGCTTGTTCATGTGCCATCCCGGCGCCACGGCCTCGTACTCCTCCCGGAGCCGCACCGCCTCGTCCGGGTCGCACTTGAGGTTGACGGTCAGCGGCCGGGCGTCCAGCGCGCTCAGCGCGAACATCCTGCCGAGCACCTTGAAGACGGACGCCTCCGGGCCGAAGGGGAACTCCTCCACGCTCGCGTTGAACTCCAGGCAGAACGCCCGCAGCTCCTGCGGAGTCATGCCGCCTCCCCCTCCTCGGGCGCCACCGGCTCCACCAGCACCGTGACGATCTTGTTCCGCCGGCCCGCCGGGGACTCGGCGGTCAGCCGCAGCCGGCGCCCGTCCGGCAGCTCCACCTCGGCGCCCGCCCCGGCGATCGGGACGCGGCCGAGCGCCTTGGCGAGGAGCCCGCCGACCGTCTCGACGTCCTCGTCGTCGTACTCGTCGAGGCCGAACAGGTCGCCGAGGTCGCCGATGTCGAGGCGGGCGGTGACGCGGAAGCAGCCGTTCTCCAGCTCCTGGACGGGCGGCAGCTCGCGGTCGTACTCGTCGGTGATCTCGCCGACGATCTCTTCCAGGATGTCCTCGATGGTGACGATGCCGGCGGTGCCGCCGTACTCGTCGATGACGACGGCGACGTGGCTGCGCTCCTGCTGCATCTCGCGCAGCAGGTCCCCGGCGTTCTTGGTGTCGGGGACGAAGGCCGCCGGGCGCATCGCGGTGGAGACCGGGTCGGCCTCCGAGTCGCGGTTGATGTGCGTCTTGCGGACCAGGTCCTTCAGATACACGATCCCGACGATGTCGTCCTCGTTCTCGCCGGTGACCGGAATCCGCGAGAAGCCGGAGCGCAGCGCGAGGGTGAGGGCCTGACGGATCGTCTTGTAGCGCTCGATGCAGACGAGGTCGGTGCGCGGCACCATCACCTCGCGCACCAGGGTGTCGCCGAGTTCGAAGACGGAGTGCACCATGCGGCGCTCCTCGTCCTCGATCAGGGACTCCTGCTCGGCGAGGTCCACCATGGCCCGCAGCTCGGCCTCGCTGGCGAACGGGCCCTTGCGGAACCCCTTGCCGGGGGTGAGCGCGTTGCCGATGAGGATGAGCAGCTGCGGGATCGGCCCCATGATCCGGGCCAGCGGCAGCAGCACGTACGCGGAGGCGGTGGCCGTGTTCAGCGGGTGCTGGCGGCCGATGGTGCGCGGGGAAACGCCGATCGCCACGTACGAGACGAGGACCATGACGCCGATGGCGACGGCCAGCGCCTCCCAGGTCTCCGGGAACTCCTTGAGGCAGGCGTAGGTGACGAGCACCCCGGCGGCCATCTCGCAGGCGACCCGCACCAGCAGGGCGACGTTGAGATAGCGCGTCGGGTCGGCGGCGACCTGTTCCAGCTTGGCGCTGCCGCGCCGGCCTGAGCGGACCGCCTCGGCGGCCCGGAAGCTCGACGTACGGGCGATCCCGGCCTCGGCGCAGGCCGCGAGCCAGCCGACCACGACCAGCAGGACGACGCCGAGGATCAGGGGCAGGCTCACGAGACGGTGGGGGCCGGGGACGGGCCGGTCAGGCCCCGCTCACCGCGCCAGCCGTCCACGATGGCCGCCTGGAGACCGAACATCTCGGCCTTCTCGTCGGGCTCCTCGTGGTCGTAACCCAGCAGGTGCAGCACGCCGTGGACGGTGAGGAGCTGGAGCTCCTCGTCCATGGAGTGCCGCGTCTCGGCTTCCCGGCCCTGCCTCTCGGCGACCTCGGGGCAGAGCACGATGTCACCGAGGAGCCCCTGCGGGGGCTCCTCGTCGTCCTTGGCCGGCGGACGCAGCTCGTCCATCGGGAAGGACATGACATCGGTCGGGCCCGGCAGGTCCATCCACTGGATGTGCAGCTGCTCCATGGCCGCGGCGTCCACCACGATCACCGAGAGCTCGGAGAGCGGGTGGATACGCATGCGCGCGAGCGCGTAGCGGGCGATGTCGAGGATCGCCTGCTCGTCGACCTCGGTTCCGGACTCGTTGTTGACGTCGATCGACATGGTGCGCTGCTACTGCTTCCCGTTGTGGCGGCCGCGGCCCCGGTGGCCGCCGCCGTCCTGCTCGCCCTGGCGGTTGTCGTACTTCTCGTACGCGTCGACGATACGGCCGACCAGCTTGTGCCGGACGACATCCTGGGAGGTGAGCCGGGAGAAGTGCACGTCGTCTATGCCGTCCAGGATCTCCTGGACCTGGCGCAGACCGCTCTTGGTGCCGGTCGGAAGGTCGACCTGGGTGATGTCACCCGTGATGACGATCTTGGAGTCGAACCCGAGCCGGGTGAGGAACATCTTCATCTGCTCGGCACTGGTGTTCTGCGCCTCGTCGAGAATGATGAAGGCGTCGTTCAGGGTGTTGTGCGTCAGCAGGTAGTCCTGGGTGACGTACAGCGAGTCCTCGGCCGCGACCTGGATGCAGACGGCTTCCTCACGGCCGGCCGGTTCGATGCTGTCGATGAAGCGCATGGGCCGTCCGCCTCCACCGGCGGCCCGGTACTTCTCGGCCTTGCGGACGAGGCGGAAGGGCTCGATGCCCTCCGGCAGGCGGATGTCGACCACGTGGGCGTCGTAGCGGTGATGGACATCGCGTCCGCCAGCGCGTCCCGGCGTACGCCCTTCGGCAGCCCGGCGGCGTGTGTAAGCGACCCCGCCCAGCGACTGCACCAGGGCGATGACGTCGTCACGCAACATGATCGACGCCGTCGTGTACTGGACACGGCACGTGCGGTCCTTCTGGGTGACCGGGCCCCCATCGGCGTCGAGCAGGCCTTGAAGGACAGCGAGACGGACGTCGGCGGAGTTGAAGAGATACGCGTCCGGAACGAACTTGGAGTGGGAGCGCGTGCCCACCAGGTCGAGCTCGCGCAGCGCCCGGGTGACCGGGTTCTCCAGCGTCACCACGTCGCCCGGTGCCTTCTCCCGGTTCAGGACGTAGTCGGGACCACCCCTGTGGCGTACGAGAACGCCTGGCAGGGAGCCTGCCAGCGCCTCGGCCAGCTCGGGGTCCTCGGTGGCGAAGGAGGGGGTCGTCGAACCGGTCAGGCAACCGTCTCCCAGCAGCAGCCCCAGCGCGTACGGGTCCATGGGGACCTCACGCTCGGGGAAGCTGACCGGTGCGGTGAGCATCGGCAGTTCGTAACGACGCGCGTGGGCCGTGCGGAGGTTGCCGATCATCTCCTTGGTCTCCAAAACCCGCCACGGCTTGTCCCGCCGCTTGTCCGACGCCGTACGTACCGTCCACAGATGGTCACCACAGCACAGGGTCCAGGAGCCGTCCTGGGCGCTGATCCGGTAGATGTCCTTCTCACCCTGCGGGTACACACCGAGTACGGGCGTGGGGGCTCCATCGGAGCCGATGACGAGGTCACCGACCTCCAGAGTGCCGATGGGGCGCCAGCCGTCCGGCGTCAGCACGTTGGTGAAGACAGGTTGGGCACGACCCCTCATATAAGCCAGCGGGGCGACCTCGATCGTGCCCGCCGCCATCAGGCGCGGGATCGAGTCGGGGTCGAGCATGTCGTGCAGGGCGTCGTACAGGGGGCGCAGGTACGGGTCGATCTTGTCGAACAGGGTGCCGGGCAGGAAGCCGAGGCGTTCGCCGGCCTCGACGGCCGGGCGGGTCAGGATGATCCGGCTGACCTGCTTGGACTGGAGGGCCTGGACGGCCTTGGCCATGGCGAGGTAGGTCTTGCCGGTGCCCGCGGGGCCGATGCCGAAGACGATCGTGTGCTTGTCGATGGCGTCGACGTAGCGCTTCTGGTTGAGCGTCTTGGGGCGGATGGTGCGGCCGCGGCTGGAGAGGATGTTCTGGGTGAGCACCTCGGCGGGGGTCTCGCTGCCGTCCGCCTGGCCGTTGTCGGTGGCCTTGAGCATCGCGATCGACCGTTCCACGGCGTCCTCCGTCATCGGCTGCCCGGTGCGGAGCACCAGCACCATCTCGTCGAACAGGCGCTGGATCAGGGCGATGTCCGCCGCGTTGCCCGTCGCGCTTATGTCATTGCCCCGGACGTGGATGTCGGCCGCCGGGAACGCCGCTTCGATCACGCGCAGCAGCGAGTCGCCCGCTCCCAGGAGCATCACCATCGGGTGAGCGGCCGGGATGCTGATGTGGGCACGCGCCTGCGGCTGTGTGGGTGACTGAGTCATGGGCCGGCCCTCGGGCCTGCGCATACCTCCCGTTGCAGGGTTCTCGCTGCTCGAAAACCTCGTGTGTCTCCAGCCTACGACTCCCCGCCGACAACTCCAGAGGTTTTACCGGGCAGTACGGCGGCGGGGACGGGACGGGCGGGTTACGCCCGGAATCCGATGGTGGGCACGGCCCGGCGCAGCGGCCACGGCCGGGCGGCGGCGGGCAGCAGCGCGTCGAGGAAGGCGTAGCGCCGCAGGGCGGCCGGGTCCTGTCCGGCGCAGGTGCGCACCTGCTGCCACCAGGCGGCGATCTCCGCCCAGCCGGGGGCCGAGAGCGAGCCGCCGAACTCCTGGACGGAGAGGGCGGCGGTCAGCCCGGCGAAGGCGAGGCGGTCGGCGAGCGGCCAGCCGGCCAGGGTGCCGGTGACGAAGCCGGCCACGAAGACGTCGCCGGCCCCGGTCGGGTCCAGGGCCTCGACCTCGATGGCGGGCACCTCGGCGGCGGCGCCGGTGGCCGCGTCCACCGCGTAGGCGCCCTCGGAGCCGAGGGTGACGACGGCGAGCGGTACGCGTTCGGCGAGGGCGTGCGCGGCGGCGCGCGGGCACTCGGTGCGGGTGTAGCGCATCGCCTCCTGGGCGTTGGGCAGGAAGGCGTGGCAGTGCTCCAGGCCGCTGAGGGAGTCCAGGTCCCAGCGGCCGGTGTCGTCCCAGCCGACGTCCCCGAAGATCAGGGCGCCCCGGCCCGCGGCGTCGGCGACCCAGGGTTCGGTGCGGCCGGGGACGAGCGAGGTGACGGCGGCCCGTGCCCTGGGCGGGCAGCGGGGGAAGGCGGGGGCCTCGGGCGAGGCGGTGGCGGGCAGCGCGGGGGCCTCGTGGCCGTGCGAGACCATGGTGCGCTCGCCCTCGTACGCCATGGAGACGGTCACCGGGGAGTGCCAGCCGGGGACGGTGTGGGAGCGGGACAGGTCGATGCCCTCGCCCTGTTCGAGCGCGTCCCAGCAGTACTCGCCGTAGTGGTCGTCGCCGAAGGCGGCGGCCAGCGAGGTGCGCAGGCCGAGCCGGGCCAGCGCGGTGGCCATGTTGGCGACGCCGCCGGGGCTGGAGCCCATGCCGCGGGCCCAGGACTCGGTGCCGCGCACGGGGGCGCTGTCCAGGCCGGTGAAGATGATGTCGAGGAAGACCGTGCCGGTGAGGAAGACGTCGCAGTCGGGGTCCTGCGGGGCACGCAGCCCGTCCAGCGGGTCGATGTCAGGGATGTCGGCGCTCACCTTGCACTCCCGGTCGTGGCGGTTGCGGCCAGTGTGCCCGATGTGGGGCCTTGTTGGACGAGTGCGCGGCGCGCGTGTGTTCACCGGCGCTGACCTGTGTAAACATGCGCAGCTACCCATCCGTGGAACCCGTAAACACAAAAGTGATCCAGATCACACATGACCGGCTATCGGTGAGCCGGGAGCACTTGATACAAATTGGCCCGCGAGCACCGTTGGAGACGTATCCGACGGAAGCGCCGATCTTCTCTCATTTCAGCATTTCCCCCTCACCGCCTGTCGCCTCTCCTCGGCATGTCCTTCAGGAACGCCCATGTCCTCGCGCCCTCGCGCCGCGTGGCCCCTGGTCGCCGTGTTCACCGCCGGCTACCTCGCCGCCTATCTCCTCCCCACCATCGTGGGACGGCTCTCCGTCTACCTCGGCCTCAGCACGGCGCAGGCCGGGCTCGTCGGCAGTGCGCTGCTGCTCGGCTCGGCCTCCGCCGGCTTCGCCCTGGCCGGCCGCGTGGAGACGTACGGGCCGTGCAGACCGGCGCGCGTGGGACTGGTCCTGTGCGCGGTGGGGTACGGCTGCGCGGCGCTGGCCGGGTCGGTGCCGCTGGTGGTGGCCGGCGCGGTCGTCGGCGGCCTGGGCTCCGGCACCGCGACCGCCGTCGCGGCGGCGGGCATCGCCGCCCAGCGCGACCCGCACCGCACCTCGTCCCTGGGCCTGCTGAGCGTCTCGGCGACGGCCGGCGCCCTGTATCTGACGATCCCGCACCTGGGCGGCGGCCACCGGCTGCCGTTCGCCTCGATCGCCGTGGTGGCGCTCCTGGTCTGGCCGGCCACCTCCCGGCTCGGCGGCTCGGGAGCGAGCGGACCTGCCGTCCCCGCGGCCGGCCGGCTGCCGCACCGCCGCTCCGGCCTGGTGCTCGCGGGCGGAATGCTCGTCTGGTCGATGGCGCAGAACGCGCTGTGGGGCGTCAGCAGCCGCATCGGCGTGGACCAGGTCGGGCTCTCCGAGGTCACCATCGGCGCGGTGTTCGCCGCCGCGCTCGGCGCCGGGCTGCTCGGTGTGATGGGCGCCGGCGTGCTCGGCTCGCGGCTCGGCCGGGCCGTCCCGATCGGGGTGGGCACCGCGGTCATCGCGGGGAGCATCGTGCTCAGTTCGTCGGCCGGGAGCCTCGGCTCCTTCGCCACCGGCGAGATCCTGTGGAACACCGTCTACCCGGTGGTCCTGTCCTATCTGATCGGCCTCGCCGCCTCCCTGGACGTCCGCGGCCGCTGGGCGGTCCTCGCGGGGTCCGCCTCGTCGGTCGGCGTCGCCTGCGGCCCGGTGCTGGGCAGTGTGCTGTCGGAGCAGGCCGGGTTCCCGGGGATGGGCCTGATCCTGGGCACGCTGACCCTGCTGGTGGCGCTGCCGGTGACGGCGGTCGCCCTGCACACCGGCGGCCGTCCGCTGGTGCCGGGTTCGGTACGCCGCCGGGGCGGCGCGCCCGCGGCGCTGCTCGCCGTCACCACGGGCGCGGTGCCGGGCGCCGTGCCCAAGGTGGGTGCGCCGGAGCAGGCCGTCACGGAGATCAGCAACCCGGTGCTGCGCCGCAGGCGGCCGGCCCGGAGCGCGTTCCGTACGGCCGGGCCGGCGGGCGGCGGTCAGTCGAACGCGTACTCCTCGACCTCCGACAGGTAGCGCGCCCTGCGCTCCTCGTCGTGGTCGAGGAAGGCCGCCTGGAAGGAGTTGCGGGCCAGGGTGCGCAACTGCTCGCGGTCCAGGCCGAACGCCTCGTGGACGGCGTGGAAGGTGTCCCCGACGTAGCCGCCGAAGTAGGCGGGGTCGTCGGAGTTGACCGTGCACAGCAGCCCGGCCTCCAGCATGGCGGGCAGCGGGTGCTGTTCCAGCGTGTCGACCGCGCGCAGCCGTACGTTGGACAGCGGGCACAGCGTGAGCGGGACGCGCTCGGCGACCAGCCGCCGCACCAGGTCGGGGTCCTCCATGCAGCGCAGCCCGTGGTCGATCCGCTCCACGCCCAGTTCGTCGAGCGCCTCGCGGATGTAGGAGGGCGGGCCCTCCTCCCCCGCGTGGGCGACCTTGCGCAGCCCGAGTTCCCCGGCCCGCTCGTACACCTCGCGGAACTTGACGGGCGGGTGGCCGATCTCGGCGGAGTCCAGGCCGACGGCGCTGATCCGGTGCAGGTGCGGCCGGGCCGCCTCCAGGGTCTCCAGGGCCGATGCGGCGGACTCGTCGCGCAGGAAGCACATGATCAGCTGGGTGGAGATCCCGTGCTTCTCCTCGCTGCGCTCCAGTGCCTTCCCGAGCCCCTCGACGACGGCGGCGAGGGGTACGCCGCGCGCGGTGTGGGCCTGCGGGTCGAAGAAGATCTCGGCGTGGCGTACGCCCTGGGCGGCGGCGCGGGCGAGGTAGGCGTCGGCGAGCTCGGTGAAGTCCTCCTCGGTCCGCAGCACCGCCATCAGCGCGTAGTAGAGGTCGAGGAAGCTCCGCAGGTCCTCGAAGAGGTAAGCGGTGCGCAGGGCCTCGGTGTCCGCGAAGGGCAGGGTCACGCCGTTGCGCTGGGCGAGCGCGAAGGCCAGTTCCGGTTCGAGGGTTCCCTCGATGTGGAGGTGGAGTTCCGCTTTGGGGAGGTGCACGGTGGTTCTCGCTTACGCAGTGGTGCTGTGTGTGTGGGGGGGCTGGGTGTGACGGATTTCTACGGGTGGCGGCGCGGGACCGGGACGCGCGTCAGGTCGCGGGCGACCGTCAGCTCGCCCTCGTACCCGGCGGCCCTGGCCTCGGCCTCGAACGCCTCGGGCTCCGGGTAGCGCTGCGAGAAGTGCGTGAGGACGAGATGCCGTACGCCCGCCTCGCGGGCGACACCGGCCGCCTGGGCGGCGGTCAGGTGGCCGTGGTCGGCGGCCAGCGCACGGTCCGGTTCGAGGAACGTGGACTCGATGACCAGCAGGTCGCAGCCCTCGGCGAGGGCGTGCACGCCGTCGCAGATCCTGGTGTCCATGATGAACGCGAACCGCTGTCCGCGCCTGTGCTCGGAGACGTCGTCGAGCGTGACCGCGCCGAGGGAGCCCTCGCGCTGGAGGCGCCCGACGTCCGGCCCCGCGATGCCGTGCTCGGCGAGCTTCGCGGGCAGCATGCGCCGCCCGTCCGGTTCGGTGAGCCGGTAGCCGTAGGACTCGACGGGGTGCGAGAGCCGGCGGGTGTCGAGGGTGTACGCGGCGGTGGTGGCCAGCGGTCCGTCGGCGGCGACCGGGGCCTCGGTCAGCCGCACGGTCTCGCGGTAGGCGGTGGCGTACCGCAGCCGGTCGAAGAAGTGCTGCCCGCTCGCCGGGTAGTGGGCGGTCACCGGGTGCGGGACCTGGTCGAGGTTGATCCGCTGGATCACCCCGGCCAGGCCCAGCGAGTGGTCGCCGTGGAAGTGCGTGACGCAGATCCGGTCGATGTCGTGGGCGGCGACCCCGGCCCGCAGCATCTGGCGCTGGGTGCCCTCACCGGGGTCGAAGAGGATGCCCTCGCCGTCCCAGCGCAGCAGATAGCCGTTGTGGTTGCGGTGCCGTGTCGGGACCTGGCTGGCGGTCCCGAGCACGACGAGTTCGCGTGCGGACATTATCCGGGCGGCCATTCCAGACCGCGGCCGCCCAGTACGTGGGCGTGCGCGTGGAAGACGGTCTGGCCCGCCCCGGCTCCGGTGTTGAACACGATCCGGTACCCGGTCCCGTCGATCTTCTCGTCCGCGGCGACGTTGCCCGCCTCGCACAGCACGTCGGCGAGGACCTGCGGTTCGGCGGCGCCGAGCGCGGCGGCGTCGGGGTGGTGCAGCCGCGGGATGACGAGGACGTGGGTGGGGGCCTGGGGGTTGATGTCGCGGAAGGCGACGGTCGTCTCGGTCTCGCGGACGATGGTGGCCGGGATCTCGCCCGAGACGATCTTGCAGAACAGGCAGTCGGGTTGGGGTTCTCCTGCCATTTGCTTGCGCGCTCCTTGGGTCTCGGGTGCTCCGTCGCGGGCCAGCCTATCCGGGCGGGCCCGCGACGGGCGACGGCTTTCGGGGCCGCCGCCCGTACCGTCTCAGCCCGGCAGCCCCGGCAGCTCCGGCGGCACCTTCGCGGCCACCCGCTCCAGCGACTCCAGCCCGATCCGGACCGCCTCGTCCAGCTGCGGATCACGTCCCTCGGCGTGGTCGCGCGGCGTCATCACGACCTCCACGTCCGGGTCGACGCCGTAGTTCTCGACGCCCCACCCGTAACCCTCCAGCCAGAACGCGTACTTCGGCTGGGTGATGCGTGTGCCGTCGACGAGCCGGTAGCGGTTGTCGACGCCGATGACACCGCCCCAGGTGCGTACGCCGACCACGGGCCCGATCTTCAGGGCCTTGATCGCGGCGTTCACGATGTCGCCGTCCGAGCCGGAGAACTCGTTCGCGACGGCGACCACCGGGCCGCGCGGCGCGTCGGCCGGATAGCTGGCGGGGCGCATGCCGCGCGGCAGGTCCCAGCCGACGATGCGGCGGGCCAGCTTCTCCACGACGAGCTGCGAGGTGTGGCCGCCGCGGTTCTCCCGGACGTCCACGACGAGGCCCTCGCGCGCCATCTCGGTGCGCAGGTCGCGGTGGATCTGGGCCCAGCCGGCGCCCACCATGTCCGGGACGTGGAGGTAGCCGAGCCGGCCGCCGGACCGCTCGTGGACGTACGCCCGCCGGTCGGCGACCCACGCGTGGTAGCGCAGGGCCTCCTCGTCGGCGACGGGTACGACGACGACATGGCGCCGCTCGCCCCCGTCCGCCGGGGCGACCGTCAGCTCGACGGGCTTGCCGGCCGAGCCGGTGAGCAGCGGCGCGGGCCCGGTCAGGGCGTCGACGGGCTGCCCGTCGACGGCGACGATCGTATCCCCGGCCCGTACGGCGACGCCGGGCGCGGCGAGCGGCGAGCGGGCCGCCGGGTCCGAGGTCTCCGAGGGCAGGACGCGGTCGACGCGCCAGCCGCCGTCCTCCCCGCGCGACAGGTCCGCGCCGAGGAGCCCCTGCCGGGCGGCCTCGTCGCGCCAGCCGCCGGGCGGGGTCACATAGGCGTGCGAGGTGCCCAGCTCGCCGTGGACCTCCCAGAGCAGGTCGATGAGGTCGTCGTGGGTCGCGACCCGTTCCAGGACCGGGCGGTAGCGGTCCAGGACGCCGTCCCAGTCGACGCCGCCCATGTCGGGGCGCCAGTAGTTGTCCCGCATGAGGCGCCCGGTCTCCTCGTACATCTGGCGCCACTCGGCGGCCGGGTCGAGGGTGCGGCGGATGCGGGACAGGTCGACGGTGACGGCGTCGTCGTGGTCGTCGTCACCGGCGGGCACCCGGCTGTCGGAGGGGACGACGGACAGCTTGCCGCGGTTGATGATCGCGAGGCGCTTCCCGTCACCGCTGACCGCGAAACCGCCGACGTCGGAGGAGAGTTCCTCGCAGCGCAGCTTCTCCAGGTCGTAGCGTTCCAGGACGGTGTCGGGGCGGCGGGAGTCGGGCCCGGCGCCGCTGGTGCCGAGGACGCCGGTGAGCGGGTGGCGCAGCCAGAGCAGTCCGTCGCGCGCGGCCCGCAGCGAGGAGTAGACGGCGGCTTCGACGGGAAGGGGCACGATCCGGTCGGCGAGGCCGTCCAGGTCGATGCGGGTGATGGGGAGCGCGGTGGGGTTGTCCTCGCCGTCGCCGCCCTTCTCCTTCTCCGTGGGCCGGCCGTGCAGTTGCGGGCCGAACGGGGACGGGGTGGTCGCCGCGAGCGTCAGCAGATGCGGCCGGCAGGAGCCGATGAACGCCATGTCGAAGACGTGCGCGTCGTAGACGGGGTCGAAGGCGCGCTCGGAGAGGAAGGCGAGGTGCTTGCCGTCCCCGGTGAAGGCGGGCGCGAAGTCCCGGAACCGCAGCGGGGTCGCGTCGTGGACCGCGAGGTCGGCGATGTGGACGAGCTTGATCTGGCTGAGCGGCTCGGGGCCGGGGTGCGACCAGGCGAGCCAGGCGGAGTCGGGCGACCAGGCGAGGCCGGAGGCGTCGCCGTACTCGCTGCGGTCCACCTCGTGGATCTCGCCGCTCTCCCGCTCGACGACGAGCACCCGCCCGTCGTGGGCGGCGACCGCGAACCGGCTGCCGTCCGGGGCGGGGACGAGGTCCAGGACGCGGCCGAGCCGGCCGGCCGCGAGGCGGTGCGGCACGGCGCCGGGGGCGGTGCCGGTGGCGGGGGCGATCTCCAGCGCGTCGTCGCCCTCGGCGTCGGTGACCCAGACGACCTGCTGGTCGCCGTCGGCCTGGAAGGTGCGCGGCAACCGGGCCCGTACACCGGGTTCGGCGGCGAGCGCGCGGGCCGGGCCCTCGCGGTGGGTGACCCAGTGGACGGCGCCCCGGGTGCAGACGGCGCTGCCCCGGCCGGTGCGGTCGGGCGAGGCGCTGGTCAGGTGGCTGTCGGAGTGCAGCGGGTAGGGCTGGAGGTCGGCGCGCTGGCCGCCGAGCCGGACCTCGACCCGGCGCGGCTCGCTCTCCAGGTCGTCCAGCAGCCACAGTTCACCGGCGCTCGCGTGGACGACCCGGGTGCCGTCCGTGGTGGCGTGCCGGGCGTAGAAGCCGTCGACGGGGGTGTGCCGGCGCAGCCCGGTGCCGTCCGGCAGGGAGGAGTAGAGGGCGCCGACGCCCTCGTGGTCGGAGAGGAACGCGATGCGCTCCCCCACCCACATCGGGCACTCGATGTTGCCGTCGAGGCCGGCGTGGACCCGGACGAAGTCCAGCGGGTCGTCCCCGGTGGCGATCCAGAGCTTGCCGGCCGTGCCGCCCCGGTAGCGCTTCCAGGCGGCGGCCTCGCGGCCCATGGTGGCCGAGAGCAGCAGGACGCGTCCGCCGGGCCCGTACGCGAGGGAGCCCACGGGCCCGTACGGGAGGGTCCGCGCGGGGCCGCCGTCGACCGGGACGGCCCGCGCCCAGGTGCGGCGCAGCGAGACCTGGCCCTGGGTGCTGGTGACCAGTACGTCTCCTTCGGGGGTCCAGCCGCGCACGGTGGTGCGGGCGTCGCCCCAGTGGGTGAGCCGCCGGGAGGGTCCGCCGTCCGCGGGGGCGATGTGCACCTCGGGCGCCCCGTCGCGGGTGGAGGTCCAGGCGACGAGGGTGCCGTCGGGAGATATGCGCGGCTGGGTGACGGGACGGTTGTCTGCGCTGACCCGCCATGCCCGGCCGCCGTCGAGCGGCGCGAGCCAGACGTCGTCCTCGGCGGTGAAGGCGATCTGATCACCCTGGACATGGGGGTACCGGAGGTAGGAAGGCTGTGTCACACGGTCACCCTAGGCCGCGGGCATGCCTGGTGGCACGGGGTTGGCCGGAGTACGTCGTGCGCCGCCGGGGCGGCTGCGGCGGTGCGTCCGGGTGTGCCCGCGGGGTATGCGGACCACCGGGGTAGGGCAACCGGCGCTTTCACGCGGCTACTTGCCGGGTTGAGCGGTGACCGTCACGGTCACCGTGACGGTCGGGCGCACGCCCTGCCCCGGTGCTCCGGCGGGCGGCCGGCTGGTGGCGGGCGCCGCGCAGTTGCCGAGGAGGGTGGCCCGGAAGACGGTGCGTCCGCCGGTCTTCGCGGTCATGTCGCCGCGTACGCACCGCCCTTCGACCGCCTGGGTGACCTGGCCGCCGAGCGCGATGGTCCGGCCGTCCTCCGTCCGGCCGTCGCAGTCCACGCGGGCGGTGCGGCGGGTGGCGGCGGGTGCTCCGGAGGCGGTGCCGGCCTCCTTGGCGCCGTTTCCTTCGAGCGAGGCCATACAGGTCAGCCAGCGCACCCGGACGCCTTCGTGCTCCAGGGCGCGGGTGGCGGTGTGGTCGGTGGTCAGCGCCACCGATGCGGTGTTCAACGCGCCGATCCCGTCGGCCGGTTCGCAGGCGGCGAGGCCGGTGACGGCCGCGACGGCGAGGCAGAGTACGGCCGGAAAGCGTCGGGCCGCCGGACGGCCCCATGCCCTTGATGTCCCCATACGGGCAGCTTCCCACCACAACGGGCGGTGCGGTAGGCCGCTTCCGGGCACATCCACCCCTTCGGGGGCCGGTTACGACCAGCGCCCCGTGCGTCCGAGCAGCAGGGCGGTGGCCGCGGTGCCGGCCGTCGAGGTGCGCAGCACGGTGGGGCCGAGCCGGCAGACGCGGGCCCCGGCCGCGGTGAACACGGCCAGTTCCTCCGGGGAGACGCCGCCCTCGGGTCCGACGACGAGCACGATCTCGCCCTCGCCGGGCAGTTCGACGGTGGCCAGCGGTTCGCTGTCGTGGTCGCGGTCCTCGTGCAGCACGGCGGCGAAGTCGGCCGCCGCCAGCAGGGCCGCGACCTGCTTGGTGGTGGCCAGATCCGCCACCTGCGGGAACAGCACCCGGCGGGACTGCTTGCCGGCCTCGCGGGCCGTACCGCGCCACTTCGCCAGGGACTTGAGGCCGCGGTCGCCCTTCCACTGGGTGATGCAGCGCCCCGCCTGCCAGGGCACGATCGCGTCCACGCCGGTCTCGGTCATCGTCTCCACGGCGACCTCGCCCCGGTCCCCCTTGGGCAGGGCCTGGACGACGGTGATGCGCGGGGCGGGCAGCCGCTCCTCGCGGACCGGGTCCAGTTCGCCGACGACCAGCCGGTCCTTGCCCTCGGCGGCGCGTACGACGCCGCGTGCCCACCGGCCCCGGCCGTCCGTCAGGACGACCTCCTCGCCGGTGCGCAGGCGCTTCACCGAGACGGCGTGGCGTCCCTCGGGCCCGTCGAGGACCAACTCGGGGGCGTCCGGCAGTTCTTCGACGACGAAGACGGGTGCCGTCACTGGGTACTCCTCGTGCTCACGGCCGTGCGTGCGGCGTCCAGTTCGTCGGCGAGCAGCCGGACCAGCCGGCCGGCGGGCAGCTCGCGGGCCATCCGGTGGCCCTGCCCGGCCCACAGGGCCATGCCCTGCGCGTCCCCGGCGCGCGCCGCGGCCCGGCGCAGCACGGAGGTCATGTGGTGGAGCTGGGGGTAGGCGGCGGGCGCGTGCGGCCCGTGCTCGCGTACGAAGCGGTTGACCAGGCCGCGTGCCGGGCGCCCGGAGAACGCCCTGGTGAGGGTGGTGCGGACGAACAGCGGGTTGGTCAGGGCCTGTTTGTGCAGGGCGTGCGCGCCGGACTCGGGGCAGGCCACGAAGGCGGTGCCGAGCTGGGCGGCGTCGGCGCCCGCCGCGAGCACCCCGGCGATCTGGGAGCCGCGCATGATGCCGCCCGCGGCGACGACCGGTATCTGCACGGTCTCGCGGACCTGGGCGACCAGGCTCAGCAGCCCGGTCCCGCCGTCGTCGGCGGGGTCGTCCCGGAAGGTGGAGCGGTGGCCGCCGGCCTCGGTGCCCTGGGCGCAGACGGCGTCGGCCCCGGCCCACTGGGCGGCCTGGGCCTCCTCGGGCGAGGTGACCGTGACGACGGTGTACGTACCGGCCGCGGCGAACGCGTCGAGGGTGTCGCGCGAGGGGCAGCCGAAGGTGAAGGAGACGACCGGGACCGGGGTGTCGAGGAGGACGGCGAGCTTGTCCTCGTAACCGTCGTCGCCGGAGACGTCCGGGTCGCCGAGGGCGGTCTCGTAGCAGGCGGCCTCGCCCGCGAGCTGCCGGGCGTATCCGTCCAGGACGGCCGGGTCGGCGGGGTTGTGCTGCGGCATGAAGAGGTTGACGCCGAAGGGCTGCGCGGTCAGTGCGCGCATCTGGGCGATCTCGTCGCGCACGGCGTCCGCCGTCTTGTACCCGCCGGCCAGGAAGCCGAGCCCGCCGGCCTCGGAGACGGCGGCGGCGAGCTGCGGACAGGAAGGGCCGCCGGCCATGGGGGCCTGCACGATCGGGTACCGGCACAGGTCGGTCAGCGCGGAGGACATGACCGCATCGTGTCATGTCCGCCCATGTCCCGTGCCGTCCGCCCCGCGACGGCGGGGTGTGCGGCCGCGGTACGGGCCCGGGCCCGTACCGCGGGGACGCGTGCCGTCAGCGGCCGTTGAAGGCGTCCTTCAGGCGGGAGAACAGGCCCTGCTGGCCGGGCTGGAACTGGCCGGTGGGCCGCTCCTCGCCGCGCAGCTTGGCCAGTTCGCGCAGGAGGCGCTCCTGCTCGGGGTCCAGCTTCATCGGCGTGGTCACCTCGACGTGCACGATGAGGTCGCCGCGACCGCCGCCGCGCAGGTGGGTGATGCCGCGCCCGTGCAGCGGGACGGACTGGCCGGACTGGGTGCCGGGCCGGATGTCCACCTCCTCCAGGCCGTCCAGCGTCTCCAGCGGCACCTTGGTGCCGAGGGCCGCCGCCGTCATGGGGATGGTGACCGTGCAGTGCAGGTCGTCGCCGCGGCGCTGGAACACCGCGTGCGGCAGCTCGTGGATCTCGACGTAGAGGTCGCCGGCGGGGCCGCCGCCGGGGCCGACCTCGCCCTCGCCCGCGAGCTGGATGCGGGTGCCGTTGTCGACACCGGCGGGGATCTTCACGGTCAGCGTGCGCCGCGAGCGGATGCGGCCGTCGCCGGCGCACTCCGGGCACGGGGTCGGCACGACCGTGCCGAAGCCCTGGCACTGCGGGCAGGGACGCGAGGTCATGACCTGGCCGAGGAAGGACCGGGTGACCTGCGAGACCTCACCGCGGCCGCGGCACATGTCGCAGGTCTGCGCGGAGGTGCCGGGGGCCGCGCCCTCGCCGCTGCACGTGGTGCAGACGACGGCCGTGTCGACCTGGATGTCCTTGGTGGTGCCGAAGGTCGCCTCGGAGAGGTCGATCTCCAGCCGGATCATGGCGTCCTGGCCGCGCCGGGTGCGCGACCGGGGGCCGCGCTGCGACGAGGTGCCGAAGAACGCGTCCATGATGTCGGAGAAGTTACCGAAGCCGCCCTGGCCGAAGCCGCCCGCGCCACCGCCGCCGGACTGCGAGAGCGGGTCGCCGCCGAGGTCGTAGACCTGCTTCTTCTGGGCGTCCGACAGCACCTCGTAGGCGGCGTTGATCTCCTTGAACCGCTCCTGGGTCTTCGGATCGGGGTTGACGTCCGGGTGCAGCTCGCGGGCGAGCCTCCGGAATGCCTTCTTGATCTCGTCCTGGGAAGCGTCGCGGCGCACGCCGAGTACGGCGTAGTAGTCCGTGGCCACTTACGACTCCGCCAGGATCTGTCCGACGTAACGTGCCACTGCGCGTACCGCTCCCATCGTTCCGGGGTAGTCCATGCGGGTCGGTCCGACCACGCCGAGTTTGGCGACTGCCTCGTCGCCCGAACCGTAGCCGACCGCGACGACGGACGTGGAGTTGAGCCCTTCGTGGGCGTTCTCGTGCCCGATGCGTACGGTCATGCCCGAGTCCTTGGCCTCGCCGAGCAGTTTCAGCAGCACGACCTGCTCCTCCAGTGCCTCCAGCACCGGCCGGATCAGCACCGGGAAGTCGTGTCCGAAACGGGTGAGGTTGGAGGTGCCGCCGATCATCAGCCGCTCCTCCGTCTCCTCGACGAGGGTTTCGAGCAGGATCGAGAGAACGGTGGACACGGTTCCCCGGTCCTCGCTCTCGAAGGATTCCGGCAGATCCTGCACCAGCTGCGGGACGTCCGCGAAACGGCGCCCCACCACCCGGCTGTTGAGCCGGGCCCGCAGGTCCGCGAGGGAGGTCTCGCCGAACGGCGCCGGGCAGTCCACCATCCGCTGTTCGACCCGGCCGGTGTCCGTGATCAGCACGAGCATCAGCCGCGCCGGGGCCAGCGCGAGCAGTTCCACGTGCCGCACGGTCGAGCGGGTCAGCGAGGGGTACTGCACGACGGCGACCTGCCGCGTCAGCTGCGCGAGCAGCCGCACGGTCCGGCCGACGACGTCGTCGAGGTCCACGGCGCCGTCGAGGAAGTTCTGGATGGCGCGGCGCTCCGGCGACGAGAGGGGCTTGACGCCCGCGAGCCTGTCTACGAAGAGCCGGTAGCCCTTGTCCGTCGGGATGCGCCCCGCGCTGGTGTGGGGCTGGGCGATGAAGCCCTCCTCCTCCAGCACCGCCATGTCGTTGCGGACGGTGGCCGGGGAGACCCCCAGCTTGTGCCGCTCCGTGAGCGCCTTGGAGCCGACCGGCTCCTCGGTCCCGACGTAGTCCTGGACGATGGCGCGCAGCACTTCGAGTCTGCGTTCGCTGAGCATCGCGCGCACACCTCCAGCTGTCTGCTCCATTGGTTCCCGGGCCGTTCCCCGAGATCCCTCCTGGCACTCTGTGCGTACGAGTGCCAGCGATCCCCGGCCAGTGTACGGCGCCGGGGTGGGCCGGTAGCAAGGGTGACCGGCCACGCTACCGCGAGACCGCGCAGGTCCCTGCCGATAGCGTCGCCGTATGGACGCCTCTTGGGAAGACTTCGGATGGGAGCGGCTGGGTCCCGGAACCGGCCGCCGGCGCCTTCCGGTCTGGGACGCGACGGCCCTGCTGGTGGCGGGGAGGGACGGGGTGCTGCTCTGCGACACCGGCTCGTCCCTGCGCGAGGGAGCGGAACTGCGCACTCAGGCGCGGGCGCTGCTCGGCCGGAGGGTGACGCACATCGCACTCAGCCACCCCCACTTCGACCACGTGCTGGGCACGGCCGCGTTCGCCGGGGCCCGGGTGTACGGGGCTTCGGGCACGGCGGAGCTGCTGCGGCGGGGAGCGGACGCGCTGTACGCGGACGCGGTGGCCCACGGGCTGCCGGAGCCGGACGCGGCGGTGTCCGCCGATGTGCTGGTGGCGCCGCACGACGAGGTGCACGGGGAGCGGACGCTGGACCTGGGCGGCCGTGAGGTGCTGCTGGTGGACATGGGCCCCGCGCACAGCGGCCACGACCTGGCGGTGCTGGTGCCGGGCTCCCCGGCGCTGGTGTTCTGCGGCGACCTGGTCGAGGAGTCCGGCGAACCCCAGGCCGGTCCGGACGCCCGGCCCGCGCGCTGGCCGGCGGTGCTGGACCGGCTGCTGGAGCTGGGCGGCGAGGACGCGCTGTACGTGCCGGGGCACGGCGCCGTGGTGGACGCGGCGTTCGTCCGGGCCCAGCGGGAGGCGCTGGCGGCGCGGGTCGAGGGGGCGTAGGGCCGCTCCCGGTTCCGGCTCGGCGTGTCGTGGGCCTTCCCCGCTTATCGTCGTGCGATGCGCAGCTACCAGCCCGATCTGACCCCGCCGTGGAAGAAGTCCGCCCCCGCCCCGGAGGTGCCCGCCGAGCCCGAGCTGGTCGTGGAGGAGGCCGTCACCGGCTTCTGCGGTGCGGTGATCCGGTGCGAGAAGACCGCCGAGGGGCCCACCGTGACCCTGGAGGACCGGTTCGGCAAGCACCGCGTCTTCCCGATGGCGCCGCGCGGCTTCCTGCTGGAGGGCCGGGTCGTCACCCTGGTGCGCCCCTCGGCCGGCGGCCCGGCACGCCCCACGCGTACGGCCTCCGGCTCGGTGGCGGTGCCCGGCGCGCGGGCCCGGGTGGCACGGGCGGGCCGGATCTATGTGGAGGGGCGGCACGACGCGGAGCTGGTCGAGCGGGTCTGGGGCGACGACCTGCGCATCGAGGGCGTGGTCGTCGAGTACCTGGAGGGCATCGACGACCTGCCGGCGATCGTGCGGGAGTTCGCGCCCGCGCCGGATGCCCGGCTGGGGGTGCTGGTCGACCACCTGGTGCCCGGTTCCAAGGAGTCCCGGATCGCGGCACGGGTCTCGGACGCCGACGTGCTGGTGGTCGGCCACCCGTACATCGACGTGTGGGAGGCCGTGAAGCCGGCGTCGGTGGGCATCCCCGCCTGGCCGGTGGTGCCGCGCGGTCAGGACTGGAAGACGGGCGTGTGCCGGGCGCTGGGCTGGCCGGACAACACCGGCGCGGCCTGGCAGCGCATCCTGGCCTCGGTGCACACCTACCGCGACCTCCAGCCCGAGCTCCTGGGCCGGGTCGAGCAGTTGATCGACTTCGTCACCGCTCCGGAGTGACGCCCGGCGGACGGCGCTACGTTCAAAACACGCCCTAGTCGACCAGGTCCCGTACCACGGCGTCGGCCAGCAGTCGGCCGCGCAGGGTGAGGACCGCCCGGCCCGCGTCGAACGGCACCGGTTCCAGCAGTCCGTCCGCCACGGCGCGGCGGGCGGCGGCGAGTCCGGCGGGGGCGAGCAGGGAGAGCGGGCAGCCCTCGACGAGCCGCAGCTCCAGCAGGATGCGCTCGACGCGACGGTCCTCCTCGGACAGGATCTCGCGCCCGGCGCCCGGCGACCGTTCCTCGCCGATCGCCTGCGCGTACGCCCCCGGGTGCTTCACGTTCCACCAGCGCACCCCGCCGACGTGGCTGTGCGCTCCGGGGCCGGCGCCCCACCAGTCGGCCCCGCGCCAGTACAGCTCGTTGTGCAGGCAGCGGCCCTCGGGGGTGCGGGCCCAGTTCGACACCTCGTACCAGGAGTAGCCGGCGGCGCTCATCGCCTCGTCCGCGATGAGGTAGCGGTCGGCGTGCACGTCGTCGTCGGTCATCGGGACCTCGCCGCGCTTGATCCGGCGGGCGAGGCCGGTGCCCTCCTCGACGATCAGGGCGTAGGCGGAGATGTGGTCGGGGTCCGCGCCGATCGCCGCGTCCAGGGATGCCCGCCAGTCGTCGTCGGACTCGCCGGGGGTGCCGTAGATCAGGTCGAGGTTGATGTGCTCGAACCCGGCCGCGCGCGCCTCGGCGACGCATGCCTCGGGCCGGCCGGGGGTGTGGGTGCGGTCGAGGATCTTCAGGACGTGCTTGCGGGCGCTCTGCATGCCGAAGGAGATCCGGTTGAAGCCGCCCTCGCGCAGCTCGGCCAGGTAGGCGGGGCCGACCGACTCCGGGTTGGCCTCGGTGGTGATCTCGGCGTCCGGCGCGAGTCCGAACTCCTCGCGCACCGCCGCCAGCATCCGGACCAGGTCGGCGGCGGCGAGCAGGGTGGGTGTGCCGCCGCCGACGAAGACCGTGCGGACCGGGCGGGGGTCGTCGCCGAGGACCTTGCGGGCCCGGCGGACCTCGCCGATGAGGTGGGCGGCGTAGTTGTCGCGGGAGGCCAGGGCGCCGCCGGAGCCGCGCAGCTCGGTCGCGGTGTAGGTGTTGAAGTCGCAGTAGCCGCAGCGGCTCGCGCAGTACGGCACGTGCAGATAGAAGCCGAGCGGGCGGCCGGCTGCGCCTTCCAGGGCATGGCGGGGCAGCGCCCCGTCGTCGGGCACGGGTTCACCATCGGGCAGTACGGAAGGCATACCGCCCATTGTCGCGCGCCGCCCGGCGACCGTGCGCCACGCCCGTGTCCCGGCCGGCCTCACCCGCCGCCGTCACCGCCCCGGCCGCCACCACCCGCCCCGCCCGCCGTCACTCGGCCTGGAGCACCAGCAGGGCCAGGTCGTCGTCCGGCGGGCGCTCGGCGAAGTCGTGCACGGCGCGCTTGATGCACTCCGCGATCCCCTCGGCGCTCAGCCCCGCGCAGCCGGACAGCGCCCGCGCCAGGCCGTCGCCGTCGTCGAACATCAGCCCGCCCGAGCGGCGCTCCGTGACCCCGTCGGTGACGCAGAGCAGGCTGTCGCCGGGGGCCAGGTCGAAGCTCTGGGTCTCGTAGACGGCGTCGTCCATGAGGCCGAGCAGCAGCTGCGGCTCGGCGGCGGGACGCACGGTGCCGTCCGGGCGCAGCAGCAGCGGCAGCGGGTGTCCGGCGCTGGCCAGGGTGCAGCGGGCGCCGCCGCCGGGCAGCGGCACCAGCTCCCCGTACAGCAGGGACAGGAAGCGGGACTGGCCGCCGTTGTCCTCGGAGTGCTGGCCGCCGGCGGCGGCGACCATGAGCGCGGCGGCCTCGGCGGCCTCCATGGCGTCGTCCAGGAGCAGCCGGTTGAGCCGGACCAGGACCTCGCCGGCCTGGAAGCCCTCGCGGGCCAGCAGCCGCAGCCAGGGCCGGGCGAGGCCGGTGACGACGGCGGCCTCGGGGCCGCTGCCCTGGACGTCGCCGAGCACGAAGCACCAGCGGTCGCCGGGGCACGGGAAGATGTCGTAGAAGTCGCCCCCGACGACGCCGTCGTCGCTCGGCTCGTAGACGAGGGAGCTGGCGACACCCGGTATCTCGGCGACCTTGCTGGGCAGCAGGCCGCGCTGGAGGATGCGGCTGATGGTGGCCTGCCGGGTGTAGGCGCGGGCGGCGCCGACCGCGAGGCCGACCCGGCGTACGAAGTCCTCTATCAGGGCCGTGAGCTCGTCGGGGAGGCGCAGGGTGGACTCGCGCCCCAGGAGTACGGCTCCGAGGGTGCGCCCGCCGGAGGTGATCCGGTAGGCGAAGGCGACGGCCTCCTCCTCGCCCGGCGGTTCGCCGTCCCACTCGTCCGGTGGTTCGCCGTCCTCGGCGCTGCCGGGCCACGGCATGGTGACGGCGCCGGTCCCCACGCGTTCGGGGAGCCGGAGCGGGTCGCCCTCCAGCAGGGCGCGCAGCGGCCCTATGCGCTCCTCGTCCACGTGCCAGACCTTGGCCAGGCGCGGGACGGCCGCCGGTCCGCCGCTCTCGGGCTCCAGCCAGATCGCGCACCAGTCGGCGAGCCGGGGTACCAGTAATTGTCCGGCGAGGGCCGCCACGATGTCCTCGTCGAGCTGGCCGGCCAGCAGGTCGGACGCCTCGGCGAGGAAGGAGAGCGCGCCGCGCCCGGCCCAGTCGCCGTCGTCGCGGGCGGTGCGCCGGGCGGTGGGGGCGAGCAGTTCGGCGCGCAGTCCGCGGTCGAGGCCGCCCTCGCCACGTCCCGCCGGGAACGGGTTCCAGTCGTCGACGGGGAGCCGGGCCCAGACGGTCTTGGCGCCCGCGCGGTACGTGATGCCCCACCGTTCGGCGAGGGCGGCGACGATCTCCAGGCCGCGTCCGTAGTCGGCGGGAGCCCCTGCGGCCTCGGCGGCGCTGTGTCCGTGGTCGCCCCGGACGGTGCGGGCGGGGTGCTGGTCGGAGACCTCCAGGATCAGCGCGGACGCCTCGTCCTCGGTGGCCTCCTCCAGGCGGAAGTGCAGTTCGACGGTGGTGCCCGCGTGGACGACGGCGTTGGTCACCAGTTCGCTGACGATCACCGCCGCGTCATCGGACAGCCGTTCGCTGAACCCGACCGCCGCGGGCAGCCCGAGCGCGGTCCACTCGGCGAGCGCGGCGGTGACGAACCGCCGGGCCGCCGCGGGCGCGAGGAGGTTGCCGGGCAGGCTGGTCCGGGCGACCGGCCGGGTGCCGGCGGCAGCGGTGGTTCCGGGACGCTGCACGATGTCCCGCTGCAAGGGAATGGACCCCACAGGGCGGCTCCTGACCTGTTCTCGCTCTGCCTGTTTCTCCGTTGTGCGCCGCTGACGACACGGACAGAGTGACAGATCGACCCTCCGCATACGCGCCGAGTTACCGAAGTGGGTGGTGAAGAGGTTGCGGAAAGAACGCGCCGACCCCCCGCGCCGTTGTGCGCGGGGGGCTTGCAGGGGGCGCGCGAAGCACCGGCGGGCGCCCGGCGGGGCGCCGGTTCACGCCTGCCGGGGCGTCGGCGCACGCGTGCCGGGAGGCCCGTTCACGGCCGCCCGCGTGTCGGTCAGGCCTCGCGGGAACCGGCGTACATCTCCTCGATCAGGTCCTTGTAGGTGCGCTCGACGACGGGCCGCTTGAGCTTGAGGCTGGGCGTCACCTCGCCGTGCTCGATGTCGAGGTCGCGCGGGAGGAGGCGGAACTTCTTGATGGTCTGCCAGCGCTGGAGGCCGTCGTTGAGCCGCTTGACGTAGCCGTCGATCAGCTCGACGGTCTTCGGGGAGGCCACGACGTCCGCGTACGGCTTGCCGGCCATGCCGTTCTCGGCGGCCCAGCCGAGGATGGTGGGCTCGTCCAGGGCGATCAGCGCGGTGCAGAAGTTGCGGTCCGCGCCGTGCACCAGGATGTTCGAGACGAACGGGCACACGGCCTTGAACTGTCCCTCGACCTCGGCCGGGGCGATGTACTTGCCGCCGGACGTCTTGATGAGGTCCTTCTTGCGGTCGGTGATCCGCAGGAAGCCGTCCACGGAGAGTTCGCCGATGTCGCCGGTGTGGAACCAGCCGTCGGCCTCCAGCACCTCGGCGGTCTTGTCCGGCAGGCCCTGGTAGCCCTGCATGATGCCGGGGCCGCGCAGCAGGATCTCGCCGTCGTCGGCGATCCGGACCTCGGTGCCGGGCAGCGGTTTGCCGACCGTGCCGGTGCGGTAGCACTCGCCGGGGTTCACGAAGGATGCGGCGCTCGACTCGGTGAGCCCGTAGCCCTCCAGGATGTGGATGCCGGCGCCGGAGAAGAACAGTCCGATGTCGGTGGCGAGCGCGGCGGAACCCGAGATGCAGGCGCGCAGCCGGCCGCCGAACGCCTCGCGGATCTTGGCGAAGACCAGGGCGTCGGCGATCTTGTGCTTGGCGCCGAGACCGAAGGGCACGGACGCCTTGCCGGTGCGCCGGAAGTTGTCCTGGGAGACGCGGGCGTACTCGCGGGCGACACCGGCCGCCCACTGGAAGATCTTGTACTTGGCGGCGCCGCCCGCGCGGGCCTTGGCCGCCACCCCGTTGTAGACCTTCTCGAAGATGCGCGGGACCGCCGCCATGTAGGTCGGCTGGACGACCGGCAGGTTTTCGATGATCTTGTCGACGCGGCCGTCCACGGCGGTGACGTGGCCGACCTCGATCTGCCCGGAGGTGAGGACCTTGCCGAAGACGTGGGCGAGCGGCAGCCAGAGGTACTGGATGTCGTCCTTGGTGATCAGGCCGGTGGCGACGGTGGCCTTGGCCATGTACGACCAGCTGTCGTGCGGCAGCCGTACGCCCTTGGGACGGCCGGTGGTGCCCGAGGTGTAGATGAGGGTCGCCAGCTGCTCGGAGGTGATGGCGTCCACCCGCTCCCGGATCGCCTCCGGGTTCTTCGCCAGGTGCTCGGCGCCCCGCGCCTCCAGCTCGGCCAGGGTGAGCACCCAGCCCTCCGGGTCGCCGTCGGCGGGGCCGGCGCCCTCCCCGTCGATGACCACGACGTGGGCGAGGGCGGGCAGCTCGGCGCGGCGCTCACGGGCCTTGGCCAGCTGCACGGCGTCCTCGGCGATCAGGACCCGGCTCTCGGAGTCGGAGAGGATGAACGCCGATTCGTCGGCGTTGGTGGTGGGGTAGACCGTGGTGGTCGCGGCTCCCGCGCACATGACGCCGAGGTCGGCGAGAATCCACTCCACGCGCGTGGACGAGGCGAGCGCGACGCGTTCCTCCGGCAGCACGCCCAGCGAGATCAGCCCGGCGGCCACGGCGTACACCCGCTCGGCCGCCTGCGCCCAGCTGAGCGACTTCCATACATCGGGCCCCTCGCCGCCGGCCGCCGGCACGGGGTAGCGGTACGCCTCCCCGTCCGGGGTGGCCGCCACCCGGTCGATGAAGAGGGTCGCCACGGAGGGCGGACGGTTATCGATCATGGTCTGTGTGTCGCTCACGACATCCTCCGGGCCTGCGGCGGTACTTCACGACCGGCTGCTGCTTGATGTGATCCTGCGTGCTGCGATCCCGCTTGTTTAACTGGCGAGTAACCAAGAAGTCGTGATCAGAGTAGAGCGCCCGCGCGCCCCGCGTAAGGGGCATTCGGACCCCGCTTGATAACGAACGGGCCCCCGCACCGCAGCGTGCTGCGATACGGGGGCCGCCGGTCCTGTCCGGAAGGCTACTTCTTGCCCTTGCCCTCCCCGGCGGACTCGTCGGTCGACAGCACGGAGATGAACGCGTCCTGCGGCACCTCCACGTTGCCGACCATCTTCATCCGCTTCTTGCCTTCCTTCTGCTTCTCCAGCAGCTTGCGCTTACGGGAGATGTCGCCGCCGTAGCACTTGGCGAGGACGTCCTTGCGGATGGCGCGGACGGTCTCGCGGGCGATGACGCGGGAGCCGATGGCCGCCTGGATCGGCACCTCGAAGTTCTGCCGGGGGATGAGCTTCTGCAGCTTGGCGACCAGACGCACCCCGTAGGCGTACGCCTTGTCCTTGTGGGTGACCGCGGAGAACGCGTCCACCTTGTCGCCGTGCAGCAGGATGTCCACCTTGACGAGCTGGGCGGACTGCTCGCCGGTGGGCTCGTAGTCGAGGGACGCGTAACCCCGCGTCTTGGACTTCAGCTGGTCGAAGAAGTCGAAGACGATCTCGGCGAGCGGCAGCGTGTAGCGGATCTCGACGCGGTCCTCGGAGAGGTAGTCCATGCCGAGGAGGGTGCCGCGGCGCTGCTGGCACAGCTCCATGATCGCGCCGATGAACTCGCTGGGCGCCAGGACCGTGGCCCGGACGACCGGCTCGTGCACCTTGTCGATCTTGCCCTCGGGAAATTCACTCGGGTTGGTGACGGTGTGCTCGGTGCCGTCCTCCATCTCGACCCGGTAGACCACGTTGGGCGCGGTGGCGATGAGGTCGAGGCCGAACTCGCGCTCCAGCCGCTCGCGGACCACGTCCAGGTGGAGCAGGCCGAGGAAGCCGACACGGAAGCCGAAGCCCAGCGCCGCGGAGGTCTCCGGCTCGTAGACCAGGGCGGCGTCGTTGAGCTGGAGCTTGTCCAGGGCCTCGCGCAGGTCGGGGTAGTCCGAGCCGTCCAGCGGGTAGAGCCCGGAGAACACCATCGGCTTGGGGTCCTTGTAGCCGCCCAGCGCCTCGGTCGCCCCGTTGTTCAGCGAGGTGATCGTGTCACCGACCTTGGACTGCCGGACGTCCTTCACACCGGTGATGATGTAGCCGACCTCGCCGACGCCGATGCCGTCGGAGGGCGTCATCTCCGGCGAGGAGACGCCGATCTCCAGCAGCTCGTGGGTGGCGCCGGTCGACATCATCCGGATGCGCTCGCGCTTGTTCAGCGAGCCGTCCACCACACGGACGTACGTGACGACGCCCCGGTACGAGTCGTAGACCGAGTCGAAGATCATCGCGCGGGCGGGGGCGTCCGCGTCGCCGACCGGGGCCGGGACGTCCCGGACGACGCGGTCGAGCAGCGCGTCCACTCCCATACCGGTCTTCGCGGAGACCTTCAGCACGTCCTCCGGCTGGCAGCCGATGAGGTGGGCCAGCTCCTCGGAGAACTTCTCGGGCTGCGCGGCCGGCAGGTCGATCTTGTTGAGCACCGGGACGATGGTGAGGTCGTTCTCCATCGCCAGGTAGAGGTTGGCCAGGGTCTGGGCCTCGATGCCCTGGGCCGCGTCCACCAGCAGGATCGTGCCCTCGCACGCCGCGAGCGAGCGGGAGACCTCGTAGGTGAAGTCGACGTGTCCCGGCGTGTCGATCATGTTGAGGACATGGGTGCTGCCCTGGCCCTCACCGGTGGTCGGCGCCCAGGGCAGCCGGACCGCCTGGGACTTGATGGTGATACCGCGCTCGCGCTCGATGTCCATCCGGTCGAGGTACTGAGCGCGCATCTGCCGCTGGTCGACCACCCCGGTCAGCTGGAGCATCCGGTCGGCAAGGGTCGACTTGCCGTGGTCGATGTGCGCGATGATGCAGAAGTTGCGGATCAGCGCCGGGTCGGTACGGCTCGGCTCGGGCACGTGGAGAGGAGTCGCGGGCACGCAGGGTCCTGATTCTTGAGACGCCGGACGCCGTGTCTCGGGTCGATGTCGGGTCGGGGCGGATCGGTACGTAGCTTCCATCGTCCCACGCCTGCGGGGCGGCGACCGGTTTGGGCCGGTCCGAGGGCTGCTGCTACCGTGGACAGCTGTGCCCCGTGGCTCTCGGGCCGTACGGACACTCCTAGAAGATCCAACGAACCTGAAAAGGCTCTTTCGTGGCGAACATCAAGTCCCAGATCAAGCGGAACAAGACGAACGAGAAGGCGCGCCTGCGCAACAAGGCCGTCAAGTCGTCGCTCAAGACCGCGATCCGCAAGGCCCGCGAGGCCGTCGTCGCGGGTGACGTCGAGAAGGCCACCGTGGCCGTCCGCGACGCCTCCCGTCAGCTCGACAAGGCTGTCTCGAAGGGTGTCATCCACAAGAACGCCGCCGCCAACAAGAAGTCGGCGCTGGCCGCCAAGGCTGCCACCCTCCAGGGCTGAGCGATCTGAGCACCGCCGGAACGGATCAAGCGGGCCCTCTACCCCGCTCCTGACCGGCCCCCGCGTCGCACACCGAACCTGCGTTCGCCACGCGGGTGCGACGCACCCTTCTGTACCCGAGGCCCCGCCACCCTTTCCCCAGGGTGAAGCGGGGCCTTCGGCGTACGGGAGGTCTATCGGGGGCCGCGTCCGGCCCGTGCGGCGCCGGCCACCGCGACCACGGCCTTCTCCAGCGCGTACTCGGGGTCGTCGCCGCCGCCCTTCACGCCCGCGTCCGCCTCCGCGACCGCCCGCAGCGCCACGGCGACGCCGTCCGGGGTCCAGCCCCGCATCTGCTGGCGGACCCGGTCGATCTTCCACGGCGGCATCCCCAGCTCGCGCGCCAGATCCGCGGGGCGCCCCCCGCGCGCCGAGGACAGCTTGCCGATCGCCCGTACGCCCTGCGCCAGCGCGCTGGTGATCAGGACGGGCGCCACGCCCGTGGACAGCGACCAGCGCAGCGCCTCCAGGGCCTCCGCGGCCCGTCCCTCGACCGCCCGGTCGGCGACCGTGAAGCTCGACGCCTCGGCCCGCCCCGTGTAGTAGCGCCCGACGACCGCCTCGTCGATCGTGCCCTCGATGTCCGCGACGAGCTGCGACACCGCACTGGCCAGCTCCCGCAGGTCGCTCCCGATGGCGTCGACCAGCGCCTGGCACGCCTCGGGCGTCGCGGACCGGCCCAGCGTGCGGAACTCCCCGCGTACGAAGGACAGCCGCTCGGCCGGCTTCGTGGTCTTCGGGCAGGCGACCTCGCGGGCCCCGGCCTTGCGGGCCGCGTCGAGCAGGCCCTTCCCCTTGGCCCCGCCCGCGTGCAGCAGGACGAGGATGATCTCCTCGACCGGGTCGCCCAGATACTTCTTGACGTCCTTGACGGTGTCCGCGCCGAGGTCCTGCGCGTTGCGCACGATCACGACCTTGCGCTCGGCGAACAGGGAGGGGCTGGTCAGCTCGGCCAGCGTGCCCGGCTGGAGCTGGTCGGGGGTGAGGTCCCGGACGTCCGTGTCGGCGTCGGCGGCTCGGGCCGCCGCCACGACCTGCCGCACGGCGCGGTCGAGGAGCAGGTCCTCCTGCCCCACGGCGAGCGTGAGCGGGGCGAGCGGGTCGTCGGTGGAATTCCTTCTGGTGGCCATCGCCGTCCAGCATCCCACGGGCCACCGACAGCCCGGCCGCGGCCGGGTCCGCCGCACCCCGCCCCGTACCCGAGAATGAGCACGTGAGCGATGAGAGACACGTCCTGGTGCTGCCCGACCGCGACGCCGCCGAGGAGGCGGCGCGGGAGCTGGCGGACCGCTTCGGCGTCACCGACGAACCGCAGCTCGTGCGCGACGCGCTGGCCGGCGAGGACGACGCCGAGGACGCCCAGTGGCTGGTGGTCGTGGAGGACCCGCGGGGCCGTCTCGACGCCGCCGCGCTCGACGCGTTCGCCGCCGAGTACGAGGGGTGGCTGGAGGCCCCGTGAAGTGCGGGCCGCCGCGCCGGCGGGCCGCCTCGCTCAGCCCTTCGGGACGATCTGGACGTCCATCTCGATGGAGATGCTCGGGCCGACGACCGCGATGCCCCGGGCCAGCATCGTCTGCCAGGTGAGGGTGAAGTCCTCGCGGTGCAGCTGCGTGGTGGCGCGGCAGGCGGCCCTGGGCTCGCCCTCCATCCCGTTGCCGAGCCCCAGGTACTGGGTGTCGAGCGTCACCGTGCGGCTCACGCCGTGCAGGGTGAGCGCGCCGCTCACGCCCCAGCGGGAGCCGCCCCGGTGGACGAAGCGGTCGCTGTAGAACTCCAGCGTCGGGTAGCGGCCGACGTCCAGGAAGTCGCTGGAGCGCAGGTGGTCGTCGCGCATCTGCACGTTCGTGTCGATCGACGCGGCGTCGATGACCACGTGCATCGCCGAGTCCTCCATGCGGTCGGCGATCCGTACCGCCCCGGCGAAGGTGTTGAACCGGCCGTGGATGCGGGCCATGCCGATGTGGCGGGCGGTGAAGCCGATCTGCGAGTGCATCGGCTCGATCTCCCAGTCGCCGGGCTCGGGCAGCTGCGGCGGCGCGGAGATCTGGAGCGTCACGTCGCCGAGGCTCGCGTGCCCGCCCTCGGTGACCGTGGCCGCACCGTGGAAGGGGGTGAACCCCTCCGCCGTGACGGCCAGCCGGTACTCCCCCGCCGGGACCGTGGCCAGGACACTGCCGTACGGGTCGGTCTCGCCCCCGACCACCTTGCGCCCCGCACGGTCCGTCAGGACGAACTCCGCCTGTGCGACCGGCTCGTTCACCGGGTCGAGCACCCGGCAGCTGAGGACACCCGCCGAGTCCGGCACCACCAGTCCGGCGAGGGCGTTGCCGAGGGCGGCGCCCGTCGTAGTTTTGCTTCCGAACCAACGGCCGAACATTCTTTCCACACACTCCCGGGCGCGCTCTCACCTCGGGCCGTGGGGCAGACGTCGTTGTCGGAGCAGCGGCCCGCCGACGAGGACGCATTCGAACACCATTGAGGCGTTCGAGGCAAACGCAGCAGCTCGCGGAGGCTTGGGCGCAGGTGTTACCGAAGGTCCGATTTGCTGGGCAGCCGGTCCAGGCGCACCCCGAAGTGTTCGCGATAGGCGGCGAGCACCTCCGCGTCGTCGCCCAGCGGCGTGTCCAGGCGCCGGCCGCCCGCGGTGGTGCGCAGTGTGCGGCCGGTGAGCGTGATCCGGCCGTCGTCCGTGCAGCGCGAGCAGACCGGGGCGCGGGTGAAGTGGGAGTCGGGCGAGGTGCGGTGGTACCAGGCGCCGGCCCGGAAGTCGGCGAGCGTTCTGGGCCGCAGCTCGACGCGGAGCCGGGGCTCGCCGTCGCACAGCACGTCGAGGTCCCCGGAGCCGGCGTCGGCCCCGGCCGTGACGGGCGCGATCCGGAAGGTGCCTGCGGGGTCTCTCTGGTCGGCGCGGTCGTCGAGCGCGAGGGGGCTGCGGGCGTGGTCGCCGAAGCCGACGTCCGCGAGCCACGGCCCGGTCCCGTCCACCGTCTCCACCCGCAGCACCAGGTGGTCGTACGGGATGCCGAGCCGGCCGCCGTCGCCGTACACACGGGCCTGGAGCAGGGTGACGCGGAAGCCGAGGGTCCGCAGCAGGGCGGCGAAGGCGCCGTTGAGTTCGTAGCAGAAGCCGCCGCGCCCGCGCGCCACGATCTTGTCGAGGAGCGCCGCCTCGTCCAGCACGATGTCCTCGCCGAGGTGGATCGAGAGGTTCTCGAACGGCACGGAGAGGAGGTGGCGCAGTTGCAGTTCGCGCAGCGCGGGTGCGTCGGGGCGTGCGGGCCGGTCGGCGCCGATGCGTTCCAGGTAGGCGTCCACGGTGCGGGGCAGCTGGGGGTCCATGCCCCCAGTCTCCGCCGCGGCCCCACGGCGGCACCATGCGTCACTGGTCCTAGGTCCGACGACGGTGCCACGGGGGCGGCGGGCCGGGAGGGCGAGGGTGTCGGGGTGGGGTGGTGGCGAGCTGGGGCGTCGGAGCGGGGTGGCGAACTGGGGTGTGGGACGAGGTGGCGGGCCGTCATGAGCTTCCCACCGCCCGGAGTTCGCGGCCCTCGCCGGTGACCGCGATGGCGCCGGCCCTGTCGGTGCGCAGCACCACCGCCCCCTCGCCCGTGAGCGCCCGGACCGTCCGGGGCGCCGGATGGCCGTACGGGTTGTCGCGCCCCACGCTCACCAGCGCGAACCGGGGGCGCAGGGCCCGCAGCAGGGCGTCGTCCTGGTGGGCGGAGCCGTGGTGGGCGACCTTGAGCACATCCACCGGCGGCAGCCCCGGATGGCTGCGCAGCAACGCCCGCTGGGCGGGCGGTTCCAAGTCGCCGGGGAGCAGCAGGGTGAGCCCGCCGGCCCGTACGAGGAGGGTCACGCTGGCGTCGTTCGGGTCCTGCGGTACCGGACCGGCCGCCGGGCCCGCCCCGGCCCCGCCCGGAGGCCACAGCACCTGCCAGGCGAGCGGCCCGATCCGCTGCCGCGCACCGGGGACGGCCCGCAGCACGGGGACCCGGGCCCGCGCCGCCGTCCGCCGTACGAACGCGGCCTGCTCCGGCGGCTCGTCCAGGTTCGTCGTCCGGATCTCGCCCACCGCGCGCCCCCGCAGCACACCGGGCAGGCCGCGCACATGGTCGGCGTGGAAGTGGGTGAGCAGCAGCAGCGGCACACGGCTGACGCCCAGTTCGCGCAGGCACCGGTCGGCGAGCCGGGGATCGGGGCCGGCGTCGACGACCACTCCGGCGCCCCGGCCCGCCGCGAGCACCAGGGCGTCGCCCTGTCCGACGTCGCACATGGCGAAGCTCCAGCCGGGCGGCGGCCATCCGGTCAGCACGCGGGTCAGCGGCACCGGCCTGAGCACGGCGAGCACCAGGAGCAGCGCGGCGGCCACGCAGGCCCAGGGCCGGCGGCCCATCCACCGCACGGCCGGCACCAGGACCAGGACGAGGGCGGCCAGCAGCACCGCCCCGGCCGGGCCGCCGGGCCAGTCGGCCTCCGCTCCGGGGAACGCCGCCCCGGTCCTGGCCACCGAAGCGATCCATCCGGCCGGCCATCCCGCGACCCCGGCCGCCAGGACGGCCACCGGCATCGCCACCGGCGCCAGGGCCAGCGCGGCGAATCCGAGGACGGTGGCCGGTGCCACGGCGAACTCGGCCAGCAGGTTGCACGGGATCGCCACCAGGCTCACCCGCGAGGCGAGCAGCACCACCACGGGCGAGCACACCGCCTGTGCCGCCGCGGCGGCGGCCAGCGCCTCGGCCAGTCGCGGCGGCACCCGGCGCCGGCGCAGCGCGTCGGCCCAGCGCGGGGCGAGGGTCAGCAGGGCACCGGTGGCCAGCACCGACAGGACGAAGCCGTAACTGCGCGCCAGCCACGGGTCGTGGAGCACGAGCAGCAGCACGGCGGCGCACAGGGCGGGGATCAGTGTCCGGCGCCGCCCGGTGCCGATGGCGAGCAGGGTGATCAGCCCGCACGCGGCGGCCCGCAGCACGCTCGGTTCGGGCCGGCAGACCAGGACGAACGCGAGTGTGAGCGCGCCGCCGAGCAGCGCGGTCGTCCGCAGGGAGATCCCGAGCCGGGGCGCCAGTCCCCCGCGCTCGGTGCGCAGCGCCCTGCCGGGTGGTCCGATGAGCAGGACGAGCAGAATTCCGAGGTTCGATCCCGATACGGCGAGAACGTGGGTGAGGTCGGTGGCCCGGAAGGCTTCGTGCAGCTCCGGGGTGACCCGTGCGGTGTCGCCGACGACCAGTCCGGGCAGCAGGGCCCGTGCGTCGGGGGGCAGTCCGTCCGTGGCTTCCCGCAGTCCGGCGCGCAGCCGTCCCGCCGTGCGCTGGAGGAGGCTGGGCGGGCCGGTGACCTTCGGCGGGGTCTTGGCGTCGGGCCGCAGGACGGCGGTGATCCGCTCACCCCGGTGCAGCGGTGGCGCCAGCCGTCCTTCGATCCGCAGCCGGGTGGAGGGGAGCAGCCGCTGCCACTGGGCCGCCGCGCCTCCCGGCGGGACGATGACCAGCACCGGCGTCCGCAGCCGTACGGCGGTGCCGTCGCGGCGTGTGAGGCGGTCGACCTCCGCGTCCAGGAGCAGCGAGGCGGGCACACTGCGGTCGCCGCGCACCCGCGGGTAGGTGCGCCGGGCGTCGGAGGTGAGGGTGATCTCCGCCTCGACGCGGGCGAACTTGCGGGCCAGTTCCGGCACCGGGCCTGCGCGTACGCCGGCGCCATGCAGTCCGGCGGACGCCACCCCGGCGGCGGCGCAGAGCAGCACCGCGGCGGCGGCCGTGGCGTTCAGTCGGCGCCGGACGCGGGCGCTCGTGCCCGCCCTGTCTCCCCCGGCCGCCCGCAGCCGGTCCGGGCGGGGCCCGCCTCGACCGGGGCGCGCCGTGCGGGGGCGTCGCAGGCTCACCGCGAGGAGGATCATCGCCGCCACCAGGCAGAGAGCCGCCCCTGCCGCCGCCCAGTGCCCCGGAGCGCCCACCGCGAGCCCGGCCCCGGCCCAGGCCGCCGCTGCGGGCGCGATCAGGCGGAGGTCGGCGGGGCCCTCCTGACGGGGGTCGGAAAGCCCCAGCCGCTTGCCGGACGCGGCGTGAATGTCCGGCCCGTGGATGGCCGACCCAGAGGTCTCCGGCCCGTCAACGTCCGCGCCCGTGCCGCCGGGTACCCCGGTCCGCGTGTTCATGGCCGCACCAGCGGGTGCAGGTCCGCGAATCGGCGCGCACCGATCCCCGTCACTTCGCGGAGTTCGTCGACGGACCGGAAGCCGCCGTGCTGGGTGCGGTAGTCGAGGATGTGTTGGGCGAGGACGGGGCCGACGCCCGGAAGCCCCTCCAACTGCTCGGCCGTCGCGGTGTTCAGGCTCACCGGTCCGGTGGCGCCCCCGGCGGACGCGGGGCCGGTGGCGCCCGCGGCGGGGGCCGGAGGGGCGCCGACCACGATCTGTTCGCCGTCCACGAGCACCCGCGCCCGGTTGAGCCCCGCCAGATCCGTACCGGGCCGCGCCCCGCCCGCCGCCTTCAGCGCGTCGTCCACCCGTGATCCGGAGGGCAGCCGGCGCAGCCCCGGGCTGCGCACCTTCCCGCTCACGTCCACCACGATCGGGCCGCCCGGCCCGGCGACGGGCGCGGCACCGGGCGCCGGCTCGGGCCGCCCCGCGCCGCCGTCCGGGGTCGGCTCCGCCTCCTCCGGGTCCGGGGCGTGCACCGCCTCGCCGACCGTCTCCGGAGCCCGTACGCCCTCGGGCCGGGCCGACCGGAAGTGCATCCCGGCGAACACGGCGGCGGCCACCAGGACCACGGCGAGCGCGGCGAGGGTCTTCGGTTCGAGGCCGCATCGGAGCTGCACCCACATCGGCAGCCGCTCCCGCACCGCGAACGCGGCCGCCGCCCACCGCCCCACGGGAGCCCCGGCCGAAGCAGCGGCCGGAGCCGGCGCAGGGGGCGGGGCGGGTTCCCCGGCCGGGGCCGGCCCCGGAAGCCCGCCCGGATCGGACACCGGCTCGGCCGGCACCGTTCCCGCATCCCCGGCCCAGGACTCCGGCCCCGCCCCCGGGCGCGCGACGCGCCCGCCGTAGCCGCCCGCCATGAGCGCATCGGCCCGGCTGCGGGCCGCCGCCACCGCTTCGGCGCGGTCCGTGGTCCGCCGCCTCCGGCCCGTTCCCGGGCGCGCCGTCGCGCGGAAGCGGCCGTCGGAGGCCGGGTCGCGTCCGGGGCCGGCACCCGGTCCGCCGGGTCCGCTGGTTGCACGATGTGATCGGGAAGCCATACGGGCGACGCTAGGCCGTCACGCCAAATCCCGCTGAGCGCACCCGATTTCGGTGGACGGCCGACCGAATGTGGATAACTCCCCCACTCCGGAGGGTGATCGACCTCCGCCGGAATCCGCACCGGGCCGCACCGGGCCGCCCCGGCCGCGCCCCCTCCCCGCCGTATCAGCGCGGCGAGACCACCGCGCCCAGCAGCCCCGGTCCCGTGTGGGCGCCGATCACCGCGCCCACCTCGCTGACATGCAGGTCCACCAGCCCCGGCACGCGCTCCCGCAGCCGCTCGGCGAGACGTTCCGCCCGCTCCGGGGCCGACAGGTGATGCACCGCGATGTCCACGCTGCCGTCGCCCGCGTGCTCGGCGACGATCTCCTCCAGCCGGGCGATGGCCTTCGAGGCCGTCCGCACCTTCTCCAGCAGTTCGATCCGGCCGCCGTCCAGCTGGAGCAGCGGCTTGACCGCGAGGGCCGATCCGAGGAGGGCCTGTGCCGCGCCGATCCGGCCGCCCCTGCGCAGATAGTCCAGGGTGTCCACGTAGAAGTAGGCGGAGGTTCCCGAGGCGCGCTTCTCGGCCGCCGCGACCGCCTCGTCCAGGCTTCCGCCCGTCTCCGCCGTCTCGGCGGCCGACAGGGCGCAGAAGCCGAGGGCCATCGCGACCATCCCGGTGTCCACCACCCGCACCGGCACCGGGGCGTCCTTCGCGGCGAGCAGCGCCGCGTCGTACGTACCGGAGAACTCCGCGGACAGGTGGAGCGAGACGATGCCGCTCGCACCGGCCTCGGCCGCGGCCCGGTAGGTGGCGGCGAAGACCTCGGGGCTGGGCCGGGAGGTCGTCACGGGGCGCCGCTTCTGGAGGGCCAGGGCCAGGGAGCGCGCCGAGATTTCGGTGCCCTCCTCCAGGGCCTGGTCGCCGAGGACCACGGTGAGCGGTACCGCGGTGATGCCGTGCCGCCGCATCGCGTCGGGTGGCAGGTAGGCCGTTGAATCGGTGACGATCGCGACATGGCGGGACATGAGCGGGAGGTTACCCGCAGGGGCGGGCCGTCGGCATTCCGCCCCCGCGCGTCCTGCGCCGGCGGTCAGTTGGAGGTCTCGGGCCTGGCCCTCTTCTGCCAGGGGTAGGTGGTGTTCTGCCGGGGGTCCCGGGCCGTGAGGGCCTCCGGCGGCGCCTGCCGGTCGCGCTCACCGGGCGCGGGCGCCGCTTCCGGCTCCGGTGTCGGCGCCGCCTCGGGCTCATGCGCCGTGGTGGCCCAGTGGCGCAGGGCGCCGGCCTCCAGGTCGATCTGGGCGTTCAGCGTGGACAGGTCGTCGTCCGCGAACTTGCGGGCCCGGTCCCTGGCGGCCCAGCGCAGCGCGTCGGCGGAGCGGGTGACCTGTGCGGTGCGCTCCTTGAGGCCGGGCAGCCGGGAGGTCACCGTCGCCTTGTCGGGCTCGTGCTCCAGCGCCTTGAGCTCGGCGTCCAGTTCGTGGCCGTGGACGCTCAGCCGGTCGAACAGGCTGAGGGACTCGGCGAGCGACGCGTCCTCGGCCACACCGGCCTGGAGCGCGTCCTGTGTGGCGCGCATCGACGTACGCAGCGAGAGGCGCAGCTGCGCCAGTTCGCCGCCGACGCCCAGCTGTCCGTAGCTCTTCGCCCGCAGGGTGGTGTCCTCCACCGTGCGGCGGGCCTGTGTGATCGTCCGGTCCACGCCGCGCCTGGCCGCGCCGACGACCTTGACCGTCGCGTAGACGCCGAGGGCCATGAAGGCGACGACGAGCAGCCCCAGGATCAGGATCACGGCTTCCATGAGCGCCCCTCGGTGGTGTGACGGCCTCCGGCACCCGTGCGCCGGTCCCCTCCACCGTAAACGGAACGGGCAGGCCGCGGGTTCCGATGGAACCCCCAACCTGCCCGTAGGGGAAAGCCCTCACCCGCAGAAAGTCCTAGGCGGGAACGATGTTGACCAGCTTCGGGGCGCGGACGATCACCTTGCGGATGCCGGCCCCGCCCAGCGCGGCGACGACCGCCGGGTCGGCCAGGGCCTGCGCCTCCAGGTCGGCGTCCGTGATCGACGGGGAGATCTCCAGGCGCGCCTTGACCTTGCCCTTCACCTGCACGACGCAGGTGACGGTCTCGTCCACGACGTACGCCGGGTCGGCCACCGGGAAGTCCTGGTGCACGACGGACTCCGTGTGGCCCAGGCGGTGCCACAGCTCCTCGGCGATGTGCGGGGCCAGCGGCGCCACCAGCAGCACCAGGGCCTCGGCGACCGAGCGGGGCAGCGGGCCGCCCGCCTTGGTCAGGTGGTTGTTCAGCTCGGTGACCTTGGCGATCGCCGTGTTGAACCGCATGCCGGCCATGTCGCCGCCGACGCCGTCGATCGCCTTGTGCAGGGCGCGCAGCGTGTCCTCGCCGGGCTCGCTGTCCACGACGGTGACCTGGCCGGTCTCCTCGTCGACGATGTTGCGCCACAGCCGCTGCAGCAGCCGGTACTGGCCGACGACCGCGCGCGTGTCCCAGGGGCGCGAGACGTCCAGCGGGCCCATCGCCATCTCGTACAGACGCAGCGTGTCCGCGCCGAACTCGGCGCAGATCTCGTCGGGCGTGACGGCGTTCTTCAGGGACTTGCCCATCTTGCCCAGGACGCGGGAGACCTTCTCGCCCTGGTGGTAGTACGCCCCGTCGCGCTCCTCGACCTCGGCGGCCGGGACCGCGATGCCGCGGCTGTCCCGGTAGACGAACGCCTGGATCATGCCCTGGTTGAACAGCTTGTGGAACGGCTCGGCGGAGGAGATGTGGCCCAGGTCGTGCAGCACCTTGGACCAGAAGCGGGCGTACAGCAGGTGCAGTACGGCGTGCTCGGCACCGCCCACGTACAGGTCCACGCCCCCGGTGGGCTGCCCCTCGCGCGGGCCCATCCAGTACTCCTCGATCGCCGGGTCGACCAGCTTCTCGGAGTTGTTCGGGTCCAGGTAGCGCAGCTCGTACCAGCAGGAGCCGGCCCAGTTGGGCATGGTGTTGGTCTCGCGGCGGTACTTCCGCGGACCGGAGCCGTCGCCCAGGTCCAGCGTGACGTGGACCCAGTCCGCGTTGCGGGACAGCGGGGTCTCGGGCTGGGTGTCGGCGTCGTCCGGGTCGAAGGTGCGCGGCGAGTAGTCGTCGACCTCGGGCAGCTCCAGCGGCAGCATCGACTCGGGCAGCGGGTGTGCGATGCCCTCCTCGTCGTACACGATCGGGAAGGGCTCGCCCCAGTAGCGCTGGCGGCTGAACAGCCAGTCGCGCAGCCGGAAGTTGACGGTGCCCTCGCCGACGCCGCGCTCCTTCAGCCACTCGGTGATGCGGGCCTTGGCGTCGGTGACGCCCAGGCCGTTCAGCGAGATCTCGTCGTTGGCGGAGTTGACCAGCTTCGCGTCGTACGAGGCGAAGGCGTCCTCCCACGTGGAGGCGTCGGTGCCGCGGTCGTCGGACGGCTCGACGACACAGCGCACCGGCAGCTCGAAGGCGCGCGCGAAGGCGAAGTCACGGGCGTCGTGCGCCGGTACGGCCATGATCGCGCCGGTGCCGTAACCCATCAGCACGTAGTCGGCGATGAAGACGGGGATCTGCTCGCCGCTGACCGGGTTGGTGGCGTACGCGCCGGTGAAGACGCCGGTCTTGTCCTTGGCCTCGGCCTGCCGCTCGACGTCGGACTTGGCCGCCGCCTGCTTGCGGTACGCGGTGACCGCCTCGGCCGGGGAGGCGTGGCCGCCCGTCCAGACCGGGTGGGTGCCCTCGGGCCAGGCGGCGGGGATGATCCGCTCGACCAGCTCGTGCTCCGGCGCCAGCACCATGTAGGTGGCGCCGAACAGCGTGTCCTGGCGGGTGGTGAAGACGGTGACGCTGCCCGCCCCGTCCACCGGGAAGTCGACGCGCGCGCCCTCGGAGCGGCCGATCCAGTTGCGCTGCTGCAGCTTGATCGCCTCGGGCCAGTCCAGCCCGTCCAGGTCGTTCAGCAGCCGGTCGGCGTAGGCGGTGATGCGCATGTTCCACTGGCGCAGCTTGGCCTTGAAGACGGGGAAGTTGCCGCGCTCGGAGCGGCCGTCGGCGGTGACCTCCTCGTTGGCCAGGACGGTGCCCAGGCCGGGCGACCAGTTGACCGGCGCGTCGGAGGCGTAGGCCAGGCGGTACCCGCCCAGGACGTCGGCGCGCTCGGCGGCGCTCAGGGCGCTCCAGTCACGGCCGTCCGGCGTCGCGCGCTCGCCGCTCTCGAACTGGGCGACCAGTTCGGCGATCGGCCGGGCCCGGTCCGTCTCGGTGTCGTACCAGGCGTTGAAGATCTGCAGGAAGATCCACTGGGTCCACTTGTAGTACTCGGACTCGATCGTGGCGAACGAGCGGCGCTTGTCGTGGCCCAGGCCCAGCCGGCGCAGCTGCGCCTTCATGTTCCCGATGTTGGCCTCGGTGGAGATCCGCGGATGTGTGCCCGTCTGCACGGCGTACTGCTCGGCGGGCAGGCCGAAGGCGTCGAAGCCCAGGGTGTGCAGGACGTTGTGCCCGGTCATCCGCTGGTGGCGGGCGAAGACGTCGGTGGCGATGTATCCCAGCGGGTGGCCGACGTGCAGCCCCGCACCCGAGGGGTAGGGGAACATGTCCATGATGAACCGCTTGGGCTTGGCGGCCAGCTCGGGGTCGCCCGCCAGGTCACCGGTCGGGTTGGGTGCCTCGTACGTGCCCTCGGCGTCCCAGAAGTCCTGCCAGCGTGCCTCGATGTCGGCGGCCATCGCTGCCGTGTAGCGGTGCGGCGCAGCAGAGTCGGCTGCGGAATTCGTCTCGCTCATGATCCTCAAAGCTCCATTGGTCGTCATCTGCCGGCATCCACGTCCACGGACGCATGTCCTTGGGAAACGAAAAATCCCCTCGCACAGGAGGGGACGCCGCGCTGATGCCGACCAGGCGTTCTCACCGGTCGGGACTGGTCAGCGCGGCTCGCTAAGCAGAAGGGCTACGGCACGCATGGCGTCAGGGTACCGCACGGAGCCGGTTCACCCCTGGCCAGTGGCCGGGAACCGAGCCCGTACACGCGGAACGGCGGGCCATCCGATTCGGACGACCCGCCGTTCCCACTTCACTGTGGAGCTAAGGAGAATTGAACTCCTGACCTCTTGCATGCCATGCAAGCGCTCTACCAACTGAGCTATAGCCCCTCGCTTTGCCGCCCGGTCTCCCTGGCGACATCGAGAACAGTACCGGTCCTCCCGGCCGTCCACCAAATCGATTCCGGTCCGTCCGGTTTTCACCCGGCCCGGAAGGGGAAGCGGTCAGGCCGTGGCGAAGGAGTAGAAGCGTTTGAGGGTGCAGTGCTCCTCCAGGAGCCGGCCGTAGATCGGCTCCCCCTCCAGCTCCCGGTAGGTCTCGATGGGGTCGCCCTTTATGACGAGCGCCCGCGCGCATTCCTCGCACCAGTACTGGTAGTCCGCGTTGACCGGGTCCATGTCCCTGACGATGGGCGTACCACTGCCGCACCAGTCGCACTTCCGCCTGTGAGCACCCATGGTTCAGCTCCGGCCCCGGCGGACGAAAGGCGGCTTCGGAACCTCGTGGCGGCTCCCAGGCATTGCGCACACCCTCCCGTTCGGTCCGTCGCCCCCTCCGGCGGTCCGATTCTGCCATGACCTCGCAAAAAGGGGGTCAGCCCGCGCGAGTCACCGTCCGCCGCCGTACGAGCCCCGCCGCCGCGCCCGCGCACGCGGCACCCGCCAGGGCCAGTTCGCAGACCCATAGCGCGTGCCCCGAACCCTGCGGTCCCGGCGTACCGAGGCGGTTGAGGTAGAGGGTGCCGATCGTGGCGACGCCGATGACCTGACCGAGCTGGGTCACGGTCACCAGCACACCGCTGGCGTCGGCGGCGTCCTGCGGCCGTACGTCCGCCAGGGCGCCCGCGAGGTTGGGGCTGAACGCGAGAGCCATACCCGTCCCCAGCAGCACGAAACCCGTGTACAGCGTCACGCCCCCGCCGGAGCCGTCCCGCAGCGCGAGGCCGATCAGCGCGTTCCCGACCGCCACCAGCGCGAAACCACCGGGCACCAGGCCCCTTCGCAGCCGGGCCGGCCACCGCCGCCAGGTCAGCCCGGCGACCCCGAAGGCCACCGCGGTCGGCACGCACATCAGCCCGGCGCGCAGCGCCGAGTACCCGAGGCCGCCCTGGAGGTGCAGGGTCAGCGTGAACAGGAAGCCCGCGTTGACCGCCATCACCAGCAGGATGCGCACCGACGCCACGGCGATGCCCGGCAGCCGGAGCACCCGCGGCGCGATCAGGGGCGCACCGCCCCGGGCGGCGAGCCGCGTCTCGTACGCCACGAAACCGGCGAGGACCAGCACGCAGGCGAGCAGGCAGCTCCACGTCCAGGCGGGCCAGCCCAGTTCCTGGCCGAGCACCAGCGGAACGGTGAGCAGGGTGACGCCCACGGCCAGCACGGCCAGGCCCACCGGGTCGAAGCCGCGCGCCCGCGCCTCGCGCCGGGCCCGCGCGGTGCGCGGTTCACGGGGCAGGAAGCGGGCGCCGAGCACCAGCAGGACCAGCCCGATCGGCACATTGACCAGGAAGACCGGGCGCCAGCCCGCGCCGAACAGATCGACGCTCACCAGCACCCCGCCCACCACCTGCCCGGCGGCGGCCCCGGTGGCCAGCACGGCGCTGTAGGCGCCGATCGCGCGGACCCGCGCAGGGCCGGTGAAGTGCTGCTGGATCAGGCTGAGCACCTGCGGGATCATCACCGCGGCGCCCGCCCCCTGGATCACCCGGAACGCGATCAGCTGCCCCGAGCCCGCGGCCAGCCCGCAGGCGAGCGAGGCCGCGGTGAAGACCGCGAGTCCGGCGAGATGGGCGCGGCCGTGGCCGAGCAGACCGCCGAGCCGTGCGCCCGCGACGAGGAGGACGGCGTACGCGATGGTGTAACCGGCCACCACGAGCTGCAGTTGGGCCCCGGACGCGTCGAGTTCGGTGCGGATCGTCGGGGCGGCGACGTTCACGATGAAGATGTCGAGCATGGCCATGAACTGGGCCGTCAGCACCACGGCGAGCAGTCGGCCGGGGGTCTTGTCGGTGCCGGGTGTTCTACTGGTGACGGAGCGTGAGGCCGTCGTTTCTGTGGTCGCGGTCATGGGCTCCAGGCTGGTGCCGCGCGCATACGGGTAACGAGAGCCCGCCGATGCTGGTACTGGCAGCACCTGGCAACACCCTGGCGCAGCACCGACGATGGGGGCGTGACGACGGTGACGGCACAGCGGCAGACGCGCCGGTCCGGACCGGCGTCCGGCAGGCGGCCGGAGCTGGCCGCGTTCCTGCGGGGCCGCCGGGCGCGGGTGACCCCGGCGGACGTGGGCATGGCCCCCGGCTTACGGCGGCGTACGCCGGGCCTGCGCCGCGAGGAGGTCGCCCAGCTCTCCGGCGTCGGGGTCACCTGGTACACCTGGCTGGAGCAGGGCCGCCCGATCAACGCCTCCTCGCAGGTCCTGGACGCGGTGGCGCGGACGCTGCGGCTGGACCCGCCGGAGCGCGAGCACCTCTACGAGCTGGCCGGGGTGCCGTTCCTGCCGGGCCGGGAGTCCGATGTCTTCGAGGTCGGCGAGGAGATCCAGGGCATCATCGACGCGCTGGACCCGCTGCCCTCGGTCGTCTACAACGCCCGCTACGACGTGCTGGCGACCAACGCCGGCTACCGCGACCTCTTCGGCGTACCGCTGATGCAGGGCACCCGGGTCCGCAACGCGCTGTGGTCGCTGTTCACGTCGCCGGAGGAGGAGTGCCCGATCGTCCACCGCGCCCAGGAGCTGCCGCTGATGGCGGCGACCCTGCGCAGCGGCTACGGGCGCCATGTGGGCGAGCCCGCGTGGGAGACGTTCATCGCGGCGCTGTCGGAGGCGAGCCCCTACTTCGCGAAGCTGTGGCGCAGCGGGGACGTCGCCCCGCCGGGCCGGCGCGTGAAGACCTTCCGGCACTACGCGGTGGCCGGTGAGATACGGATGACCTCGGTGTCGCTGACGGTCAACGGGCTGCCGGAGTGCCGGATCGTCACGTACACACCGGCCGACGACGAGAGCGGAAAGCTGCTCGCCGTCCTGCGGGGGCTCCGCCGGAGCCCAGGCCCGGAGGCCCGCCCCTGACCGTCGCGACGGCGCACACGAAAAATCCCGCCCCCTGGCGGGGACGGGATTTCTTCGATTGTGGAGCTAAGGAGAATTGAACTCCTGACCTCTTGCATGCCATGCAAGCGCTCTACCAACTGAGCTATAGCCCCGCTGTTCGCTGTGTTTCCCTGCGCTCTCGCGCTGCGAACAAGAAGAACTTTAGCCTGTGACCAGCCGGAAAGTGAAATCCGGCCCCCACAGCCCGGGGACGGCCCGCCGCGACCGGGTCAGGTGTCGTCGCCGAGCACCGGTTCCGGCAGGGTGCCGGCGTTGTGCTCCAGCAGCCGCCAGCCCCGGGCGCCCTCGCCCAGCACGGACCAGCAGCAGTTGGTCAGCCCGCCGAGCCCCTCCCAGTGGTGCGCCTCCAGGCCCAGCAGCCGGCCGATGGTGGTGCGGATGGTGCCGCCGTGGCTGACGACGACCAGCGTGCCGTCGTCGGGCAGTTTCCCTGCGTGTCCGAGGACCACGGGGGCGGCCCGGTCGGCGACCTCGGTCTCCAGCTCGCCGCCGCCCCGCCGCACGGGCTCGCCGCGCTTCCAGGCGGCGTACTGCTCGCCGTACCGCTCCACGATCTCCTCGTGGGTCAGGCCCTGCCAGGCGCCCGCGTAGGTCTCGCGCAGGGCCGCGTCGTGCACCACGTCGAGGCCGGTGATCGCGGCCAGCTCGGCGGCCGTGGCCGCGGCCCGCCGCAGGTCGGAGGCGACGATCGCGTCCGGTGCGAGGGAGGCGAGCAGCCGGGCGGCCCGGCGGGCCTGCGCGACGCCGGTGTCGGTCAGCTCGATGTCCGTGGAGCCCTGGAAGCGGCGCTCCAGGTTCCACGCCGTCTGGCCGTGCCGCCAGAGGACGATCCTGCGGCCCCTGCCGCTCCTGCTGCCGTTCAGCTCTGCTCACCTTCCGTGACGCCGTTGAGCTGCGCGTGCTCAGCGGCCTTGCCCCGGGTGCGCACGGCGTCCTCGGGAAGGTCGATCTCCGGGCAGTCCTTCCACAGGCGCTCCAGCGCGTAGAAGACGCGCTCCTCGCTGTGCTGGACGTGGATGACGATGTCGACGTAGTCGAGGAGAATCCACCGCGCGTCGCGGTCGCCCTCGCGGCGGACCGGCTTGGCGCCGAGGTCCTTGAGGAGCCGCTCCTCGATCTCGTCGACGATCGACTTGACCTGGCGGTCGTTGGGGGCCGAGGCCAGCAGGAAGGCGTCGGTGATCGACAGCACGTCGCTGACGTCGTAGGCGATGATGTCGTGCGCGAGCCGGTCGGCGGCCGCCTGGGCGGCGGCGTTGATGAGCTCGATGGAGCGGTCCGTGGCGGTCACAAGCAAGCTTTCGTCGTCGGTCGGATTGTTCTCTAAGGGCTGTCCCGTAATCCCCGGCGGGCGCACGACGACAGCTACGGCACCTCGCTGCGTTGTCGGAACGTCCGAATACGTCCAGTATGCGAACGCCCCTCCGCCTTGCGATGCACCGCATCTGACGCCGCGCGCTGATCCACCGGGGATTACGGGACAGCCCTTAGGGGGTGTCTGACAAATCCCCGTGGAGGAAGGAGCGGCGTCTGGTGCGTGCGATCGCAAGGCGCCGGGAAGTCCTCGTAGCGGAGCTACTAGGGCTTTTCGGCAACGCGGCGAGCGTGCGTGCCAGACGCCGCGACGCCGCGGGGATTTGTCAGACACCCCCTAGGGTCTCACGGGGAGGGCGGGGGCCACGCAGCGATATTTCGGGGGCCGTGCGAGCCCGTCGCGGGCCGGAGGTCCGGGCCGTGCGGGCCCGGACCTCCCGCGACCGCCGGGCGGTCAGCCGATCTTGTAGTCCTGGCCGAGCAGGACGGACACCGTCGCGTTCCCGGCCGGCTTGCCCTGCTTCACCGTGCTCGTCGGCAGCCCGAGGGTCTTGGCGACCTGGACCGCCTTCTCCTTGTCGGCCGCCCCTGCGTAGACCACCTGCGAGGAGGCGGCCGCGTCGGCCTTCCCGCTGTTGACGAAGGCGAAACCGCCGTTGACCAGCTTGGCGCGGGCGGATTCGGTGCCCTCGGAGTCGCCGGTGGCGTTCCTGATCCCGACCCGGACCACTCCGTCCGCCGAGGGCGCCTTGACCGCGCCGCCGAGGATGTCCTTGACGACGCTTTCGGTCGCCTCGTCGGTGAGGGTGCCGTCCTCCCGGACCGGCAGCAGCGCCGTCTTGTAGTCGCCGAGCTTGGCGTGCTGGGCGAGCTTGGCCAGCGAGGCTCCGAGGTCCTTCTCGGGCAGCGACGGGTCGAGGATCTGGGCCAGCGTCTGGACGGTGACCGTGGCGGCCTTCGGGTCGTCGGAGATCTTGCGCAGGACGCCGCGCATGACCTGCCCGAACCTCGTCAGCTGCTTGGCCTCGGCCTCGCCGGGCCCCCGGTAGGTGGCGTACGCGACGGCCATCTGGCCGCTGAGCGTCTGGTCCTCGCCCTTCTTCACCAGGTCGCCGGAGCCCTTCTTGGCGCCGGGCACGGCGGTGTCGGTGTCGATGTCGATGTTGCCGACGAGGTCGACGAGGTTCTCCAGGTACGGCGTGTCCAGCCGCCAGGTCCCGCCGATGTCGGTGCCCAGCAGGTTGTCCAGGGCCTCACGGGTCCCGGAGGTGCCGTCGTCGTCGACGGACTTGCCGAGCGTCGTGGTACTCCCGTCCTCGTCGGAGACGGCGAGCGCGTTGGGGAGCAGGACGGTGGTGCCCTGCTTGGTGGTGACGTTGTCCACGAGCAGCGCGGTGGACGTGCCGCCGCCCTTGGTGTCGTGCAGGTGCACCACGATGACGTCGCGGCGCTGCGGGCCGGTCGTCGCGGTGTTCTCCTTCTCCGCGCCGTCGGACATGCCGGGGATCTTGTCCGCCGACCACAGGTAGCCCACGCCGCCGAGGACGGCGAGGACACCGGCCACGATCAGCGCGACGATCCGGTTGCGGCCCCGGCGGCGCGCCTCCTCGCGGCGCTCGCTGCGGCTCTCGGTGAACTTGAGCCAGTCGATGACGTCCTCGGAGTCCTCGTCGGGCTCCTCGATGAAGGCGAACTGCTCGGTGCGGTAGTCGTCCCGGCCGCCGCGCCGCTGTCCGGGCACGGCCGCGTCGGCCTCCGGCTGCGGCTCGGGCACACGGGAGGGCGCGGGCTCGCGCGGAGGGGCGGGAGCGGCGGGGGGCTGGGCCTGAGCAGGGGGCTGGGCCTGGGCCTGAGCCGGTGTCTGGGCCTGGGCGGGGGGCTGCTGCTGGGGCTGGGCGGGCGCGGGGGCCTGCTGCGGGATGCTCCACTGCTGGGTGGTGTCCACCGCGGCGGGCTGCTGCCCGGTGCCGTAGCCGTACGGGTCGTAGCCGTAGTCCTGCTGCGGGGCCGCGCCCGCGTAGGGGTCGTACTGCTGCTGCGGCGGCGGGGCGGGGGGCTGCTGCTGGGCGTACGGGTCGTAGCCGTACCCCTGTCCGCCGTCCTGCGGTGCCTGCTGCGGCGGCTGCTGGGCCTGCTGGTCCCCGTAGGACTGCTGGGCGTACGGGTCGTACTGCTGCTGACCCGGCTGCTGGTACACCGGCTGCCCGTACGCGTCGTAGCCGATGATCTGCGGCTGCTGGTAGTACGGGTCGTACGGGTTCTGTCGGTCGTTCACCGGTGCCCCTCTCCGCTCACTCGCCGCGGTACAGCTGGCGCTTGTCGATGTAGCGGACCACACCGTCCGGAACGAGATACCAGACCGGCTCGCCCTCGGCGACCCTCGCGCGGCAGTCCGTCGAGGAAATCGCGAGCGCGGGGACCTCCACCAGGGAGACGCCACCCTTCGGCAGGCCGGCGTCCGTGAGCAGATGGCCCGGCCGGGTGACTCCGATGAAGTGGGAGAGCGAGAACAGTTCGTCGGCGTCGCGCCAGGTGAGGATCTGGGCGAGCGCGTCGGCGCCGGTGATGAAGAAGAGGTCCGCGTCGCCGTGGACCTCGCGCAGGTCCCGCAGGGTGTCGATGGTGTACGTGGGGCCCTTGCGGTCGATGTCGCTGCGGCTGACCGAGAACTGCGGGTTGGACGCCGTCGCGATGACCGTCATCAGATAACGGTCCTCCGCCGGGGAGACGTGCTTGTGGCTCTTCTGCCACGGCTGCCCGGTCGGTACGAAGATCACCTCGTCGAGGTGGAACTGGGCGGCCACTTCACTGGCCGCCACCAGGTGTCCATGATGGATCGGGTCAAACGTCCCGCCCATCACGCCGAGTCGGCGTTTTCCGGGGCCGGTAGGCACTTCCTGCTCTCCCATGCGTGCAGAGCCTACTGGCACAGCTGTACGCCTCGGCCTCAGCGGTCGCGGTTGAAGCGCGTGGTGATCCACAGGAGGAGGAGAAGCACGACAAGGGCGCCGCCACCGGTGACGGCGGGGATGAGGCTGTCGTGATTGCCGCCGTGCTCGCCCTCGGCGGCGACGGTGACCAGCTGGTGTGCGGTGCTCGTGAGGCTCATCTTCGGCAGGACCTATCGATCGGGAGTCGGGGGAAGACGTCGCGGACATCGTATGCGGGGGTCACGGGCACGCTCACGCCGACTCAGTCGTTGTTGTCGTCGTTGCGGTATCCGCGCAGCAGGAACCAGGCCAGCAGGGCGGCGCCCAGGAGGGAGGCGACCAGCACGATGCGGATCGTGTTGCCCGGCCCCTGGTCCCCGGACGCGGCGGCGAACAGAGCAACTGAGTACGGCATGTCGGGCGTCTCCTCGGTTATCCACAGCCCCCCGCACACCGTAGCCCCAGCACCTAGGCTGGGCTGCGCCAGGGGGCGAGCGACGTCTCGCACGAAGATCAGGGGGATCATCCATGACCGGTGGCGGCCACGAGAGCAGCGGCGTACCGAGCAGGCAGCGCAAGCGATTTCCGGGGATCTCCTCCCGGTCCTACGAACATCCGGCCGACCGCTCCGCGCTGGTCGCGCTGCGGAAGCTGAGCGGCTTCGACACCGTCTTCAAGGCACTGAGCGGTCTGCTGCCCGAGCGCAGTCTGCGACTGCTCTTCCTGTCGGACTCCGTCCGGGTGAGTGACGCCCAGTTCGCCCACCTCAACGACATGCTGCGCGACGCGTGTTACATCCTGGACCTGGAGAAGGTCCCGCCGATGTACGTCACCCAGGACCCCAAGCCCAACGCCATGTGCATCGGGCTCGACGAGCCGATCATCGTGGTGACCACGGGCCTGGTGGAGCTGCTGGACGAGGAGGAGATGCGGGCGGTCGTCGGCCACGAGGTCGGACACGCCCTCTCGGGTCACGCGGTGTACCGCACGATCCTGCTGTTCCTCACCAACCTGGCGCTCAAGGTCGCCTGGATTCCGCTGGGCAACGTGGCGATCATGGCGATCGTGACGGCGCTGCGCGAGTGGTTCCGCAAGTCGGAGCTGTCGGCGGACCGGGCCGGGCTGCTGGTCGGCCAGGACATACAGGCGTCGATGCGCGGCCTGATGAAGATCGCCGGCGGCAACCACCTCCACGAGATGAACGTGGACGCCTTCCTGGCCCAGGCCGACGAGTACGAGAAGTCCGGCGACCTGCGCGACTCGGTGCTCAAGATCCTCAATGTGCTCCCCCGCTCCCACCCGTTCACCACGGTCCGGGCGGCGGAGCTGAAGAAGTGGTCGGAGACCCGCGACTTCCAGCGCATCATGGACGGCCACTACCCGCGCCGGGACGAGGACAAGGACACCTCGGTGACCGACTCGTTCAAGGAATCCGCCGCGCATTACGCCGATTCGGTGCGCAACAGCAAGGACCCGCTGATGAAGCTGGTCGGCGATATAGCCGGTGGCGCCGGGGACCTGGGCGGAAAGCTGCGGGACAAATTCACCGGGGGCGGCGGCAAGGGCGGTGCTACGGGCGGCTCGGCGGGGTCGCCGGGGACAGCGGGGGCGGAGGGGACGGAAGACTCCCGGGGCCCGGAGGGCTCGCAGGGGTCCGGGACGGACGGGAGCTGACCTCCAGCGTCCCGCACAGGGCGGCGGCGGGCCTGCCGGTGGCGTACGGGTCGGTGCCCGCCGGCCCCCGCGACTCCGCCCGCTCGCCGGCCAGCAGCGGCCGCAGCGCGCCCGAGGTGTCGGCCGGGCAGGACTGCGGGCCCGCCTGGAGGTAGCTCGTCCGCACCTCCACCCGGTGCAGCCGCAGGTCCTCCCGGTCGAACCGGAAGCTCATCTCCCGCCGCACGGTGAACAGGGAGGCGCCGCCCTGCGGCTGCGGCCCCGAGGCGGCGGGGCGCAGCGCGTACGTGAAGGTGTGGTCCGACACGACCTCCAGGGCGTCGGAGCCCGTCTGGGCGTAGCGCAGGGTGCCCCGGACCCGGACCTCGGGGTCCGGGACGGCCTCGGCGGGGTCGAAGCGGACGAGCCAGCCGGTCGCGGCGTGCTGCCCGTCGTCGTAGGGGTCCTCGACGCTGCGCTCGAACTGCTCCATCTGGTCCGGGTCGAGCAGGGCCTCCACGGGGCGCACGGTGCTCCCGCCGAGCACGTCGGGGTCGAGCGAGGAGGCCACCAGATAGTCCGTCGCGGTGGCGAGGGCGGCGCCGACCTGGCTCTCCGAGAAGTCCTCGGTGCGCCGGGCGGGCGGCGGGCTGATGCCGTCCCGGCCCGTGGCGTGGTCGGCGGCCGGGCTCCCGGCGAAGAGGGCGTCGGGGGTGCCGCCGGGCACGGCGCCGCGCGGGGCCAGGGGGACGAGGGTCATCCGCAGCGGCTCGGTCCGCCGGGCCGCCGGGCTCTCGTAGGGGTGGCGCAGTCCCATGAAGACGGCGGTGCCGAAGGCCAGGGCGATCAGGATCACCAGGGCGACGGCGATCCGCGAGCCGGTGCGGACCGTCCGTCCCGGCAGGCTGCGCACGGCACGGGCGTGCTCCCCCATGCGTTCCTGGGCGGAGAACTCCTGCAGCCGGGCGGCGCGTACGAAGGACTCGTCGAAGACGAGTGAGCCGTACTCGTCGTCCTGGCCGCCCGCGCCGTTCTCCGCCGGGCCATCGGGTGGGTCTCCGCGGTGTGCCATGACTTCTCCCGAGTCCGTGAGAAGTCCCCTCTTCGAGCGGACGAGGGGTCATACATTCAGGGTGGGTCGATCACGACGACGGTAAACGCGGTGGCGCCGGGCAACCACCGCAGAGTTCTGCCGGGCACCCCGTGGCAGGCGGATGTTCAGGGGGTGCGCGGGGCGGCGGATGCCTTCGGGCGGGAGTTGTCGTCCGCCTCGGACGGGGACGGCTCGGAGGGGGCCGAGCCGGGGCCGGGGCCGGGGCCGGGCGCGCTGTCGACGCCGGTGCTGGCCGGTGTCCGGACCGGGCTCTGCCGGGCGCCGGAGCTGTTGCGGTAGACGGCGCTGAACGCCAGCGCGACCATGCCGATGCCCATCAGGACGGCCAGCAGCCAGGCGACCGGGCGGTGCCAGCGGGCCGTGCCCCGGTACGGGCGGAACGAGCCGCCGTGGCGGCCGTAGGGGCCGTCGTCGCGGAAGCCGTCGTCGTCCAGCGGGTCGTGGTGGCCGGGGCCGTAGCCGTCGTCGTACGGCTCGTCGTCGTAGGGGCCGCCGCGGGCACCGGCGCGCCGGGCGTCGGCCTCGGCGCGCGCCTCGGCCGCCGCCAGCAGCCGCTCCACGGCGGTCGGCTCGTGGAAGGCGGCGGCCCGTACGAAGTCCTCGTCGAACACCACGGAGGCGAAGTCCTCGTCAGCGCCCCCGCGGTCGTCGTCGGGCTCCCGGCCGTTCGGATACGGCCTGCCCCCCACGTCGTCCGGCACGCGTTCAGACTAGACCCGCAGCCCCGCTTTGGGCAGGGAGACGGCGGATTCGGCCCCGCTCCGGGTCACCTCACATGGCCGTCGCCGGTGACGATGTACTTGGTCGAGGTGAGTTCCGGCAGGCCCATGGGGCCCCTGGCGTGCAGCTTCTGCGTGGAGATGCCGATCTCGGCGCCGAAACCGAACTGGCCTCCGTCGGTGAACCGCGTCGAGGCGTTGACGGCCACCGTGGTGGAGTCCACCAGCTGGGTGAAGCGGCGGGCGGCGGCCTGCGAGGTGGTGACGATCGCCTCGGTGTGGCCGGAGGACCAGAGCCGGATGTGGGCCACGGCCGCGTCCAGCGACTCCACGACGGCCGCCGCGATGTCGTACGAGAGGTATTCGGTCTCCCAGTCCTCGGGGGTCGCCGCGACCACGGTCGCCTTGGAGCCCTCGGCGTACTCCAGCACCGCCTCGTCGCCGTGCACGGTCACGCCGGCCTCGGCCAGGGCGTCCAGGGCGCGCGGCAGGAAGGCGCCCGCGACGTCCTTGTGGACGAGGAGGGTCTCGGCGGCGTTGCAGACGCTGGGGCGCTGGGCCTTGGAGTTGACCAGGATCTCCACGGCCATGTCCAGGTCGGTCTGCGCGTCCACGTACACATGGCAGTTGCCGGTGCCCGTCTCGATGACCGGGACCGTGGACTCCTCGACCACGGTCCGGATCAGCGAGGCGCCGCCGCGCGGGATGAGGACGTCCACCAGGCCGCGGGCGCGCATGAGTTCGCGCACCGAGTCACGGCTCTCGCCCGGCACCAGCTGCACCGCGTCGGCAGGCAGGCCGGAGCCGCCCACCGCGTCGCGCAGCACCCGCACCAGGGCGGTGTTGGAGGCGAAGGCGGAGGACGAGCCGCGCAGCAGGACGGCGTTGCCCGACTTCAGGCAGAGGGCCGCGGCGTCCACCGTCACGTTGGGCCGGGCCTCGTAGATGATCCCGACGACACCGAGCGGCACCCGGACCTGGCGCAGGTCGATGCCGTTGGGCAGGGTCGAGCCGCGCACCACCTCGCCGACCGGGTCGGGCAGGGCGGCGACATCGCGTACGTCGGCGGCGATGGCGCGGATGCGCTCGGGCGTGAGGGTCAGCCGGTCCACCACGGACTCGCTGGTCCCGGCCTCGCGGGCGCGGGCCACGTCCTCGGCGTTGGCCGCGAGGATGTCGCTCGTCCGTACCTCCAGGGCGTCCGCGATCGCCAGCAGCGCGTCGTCCTTGGCCGCGCGCGGAAGTGGCGCGATGTCGGCGGCGGCGGAGCGGGCCCGGTAGGCGGCCTGGGCCACGGGAGACATGTTGTCGTACGGCGAGAGCGTGGTCATGCCCGCAGAGTAGTGCGCGCCCTGCGGGCATCCCGTACGCATTTCGTGATGCGAGACGGCTGTTTCCCCGGTTCGGCTTCCCCCGTCCGGTTTCCCGGTTCGGTTTCCCGGTTCGGCTTCCCGGTTCGGCCGGATCAGTACGGATGGACGCCGACCGGGGCGGCCGGGGGCGGTCCGTACCCCTCGGCGACGCGCTGGTGGTAGGTCTCGCGGTCGATGACTTCGAGGCCGACGATCGTCCAGGGCGGCAGGCCGGCGCTGGAGCGGTGCTCGCCCCATAGGCGCAGGGCCACCGCCGCCGCGTCGTGCAGGTCGCGGGCCTCCTCCCAGTAGCGGATCTCCGCGTGGTCGTTGGCGTACCGGCTGGTCAGCAGGAAGGGGTGGTCGTGCGCGAGCTGTTCCAGGCCGCGTCTGACCTCCTTCAGCGGGAACTCGGCCCCGGAGACGCAGAGGGTGACGTGCCAGAGCTTCGACGGGGTGTGCTCCTGGGCGGCCGGTCCCGGCTCCGGCCGGGTGGTGCGCTCGTTTCTGCGGTCCATGGGCCGGTTCCCGTCGAAACCGGCTCCCGCTCCGACACTGGTCAGGGTGCGGCCACCCGTTCCTCGGGGCGGCGCCCCCGGGCGCGCTCGTCTCACCGGCGGCCTCCTGTGATGTGTTGCTTTGCTGTACCCCGCAGTTTCCCTGCTACAAAGTGGACCAGTCCGCGGCCCGGTGTGGGGCGGTTTTCGTGAAGCTCTCCGTCCGTTGGCCGGACTTTCAGCCGTTTCGGTGCGTGTCAGCCGTGCAGGACGACGAGATCGTCCCTGTGTACGACCTCGCGCTCGTAGGCGGGGCCGAGGTCGCGGGCGAGGTCGCGGGTGGAGCGGCCGAGGAGCCGCGGCATCTCCTTGGCGTCGAAGTTGACGAGTCCGCGGGCCACCGCCCGGCCGGTCAGGTCGCGCAGCTCCACCGGGTCGCCCGCGGTGAACTCGCCCTCGACGGACGCGATCCCGGCGGGCAGCAGCGAGCTGTGCCGCTCCACGACCGCCTGCACCGCCCCGTCGTCCAGGGTGAGCGAGCCGCGCGGCGCCGAGGCGTGGGCCAGCCAGAGCAGCCGGCCGGCGGAGCGGCGGCCGGTGGGGTGGAAGTAGGTGCCGGTGTCGCGGCCGGCGAGGGCGTCGGCCGCGTGGCTCGCGGAGGTGAGGACGACGGGGATGCCGGCGGCGGTGGCGATCCGGGCGGCCTCGACCTTGGTGACCATGCCGCCGGTGCCGACGCCCGCCTTGCCGGCGCTGCCGATGCTGACCCCGGCCAGGTCGGCGGGGCCGGTGACCTCGGCGATGCGGGTGGTGCCGGGGATGCTCGGGTCGCCGTCGTAGAGGCCGTCCACGTCGGAGAGGAGGACCAGCAGTTCGGCGCGGACCAGATGGGCGACGAGGGCGGCGAGCCGGTCGTTGTCGCCGAACCGGATCTCGTCGGTGGCGACGGTGTCGTTCTCGTTGACGACGGGCAGCGCGCCCATGTCCAGGAGCTGGTCCAGGGTGCGGTAGGCGTTGCGGTAGTGGGCGCGGCGGCTGGTGTCGTTGCTGGTGAGCAGGACCTGGCCGACGCGGACGCCGTAGCGGGCGAAGGAGGCGGTGTAGCGGGCGACCAGCAGTCCCTGGCCGACGCTGGCGGCGGCCTGCTGGCGGGCCAGGTCCCGGGGCCTGCGGTGCAGGCCGAGCGGGGCGAGCCCGGCCGCGATGGCGCCGCTGGAGACGAGGACGACCTCGCGCGCGCCGCCGTCGCGGACCTTGGCGAGTACGTCGACGAGGGCGTCGACCCGGTCGGCGTCGAGGCCGCCGGTGGCCGTGGTGAGGGAGGAGGAACCGACCTTGACCACGATCCTGCGGGCTTCCGTGACGCCGTTCCTTGCCCCTGACACCCGATCCCCCAAGTTTCGCTCGCTGGATCTCGCAATCTACATCTACACGCGGATCGCATATCGATGCGCTCGCATTCCGCACTACGGAACCCCTTTCATCCCGCTCTGTACCGTTCCGTATCTGTTCGGGCCCCGGTCTCGTTGGGCACAGGTACCGGGGCCGACAGGAGCCCCGCGGACCGCGAAGAGGATGTGATCGCATGCGCCGGCTCTCCGTCCCCGGGGCCTGGGTGCACGAGCCCGAGGTCTTCCCGGACAGCCGCGGCAGCTTCCACGAGTGGTTCCGGGCGGCGGACCTGGAGGCGGCGGCCGGGCACGCGCTGGGGCTCGCGCAGGCCAACTTCTCCCGCTCCCGCCGGGGCACGCTGCGCGGCATCCACTTCGCGGACGTGCCGCCGGGCCAGGCGAAGTACGTGAAGTGCGTACGGGGCGCGGTGCTGGACGTGATCGTGGACGTACGAACGGGCTCGCCGGCCCACGGGCGGTGGGAGGCGGTCCGGCTGGACGACACGAGCCACCGGGCGGTCTACCTCGCGGAGGGGCTCGGGCACGGCTTCATGGCGCTGACGGACGACGCCTGCGTGCTGTACCTGTGCTCCGAGGGGTACGCGCCGGAGCGGGAGCACGGCATCGATCCGCTCGACCCGGAACTGGGCATCGAGTGGCCGGCGGACATCGCCCCGCTGCTCTCCCCGAAGGACGCGGCGGCCCCGGCGCTCGCCGAGGCCGCGGAGCGGGGGCTGCTGCCCTCGTACGCCGCGTGCGAGGCGTACTACGCGCGGCTGCGCGCGGGCGGTTCGGCGGTGCCCGGCGTCCGGTCCGGCGAGCCGGCGGTCAGCCCGGCCGGCCGCTGACCGGGCCGTCCCGCAGGGCGTTCGGCGGGGCGCTCGGCGGCGAGCAGCTCGGGGAAGGCCGCGTGCAGCGCGGTGCGCCAGTCGCGCAGGGGGGCGAGTCCGGCGGCGGCGAGCCGGTCGTGCCCGAGCACGCTGTACGCGGGCCGGGGCGCGGGGCGGGCGAAGGCGGCGCTGTCGGTGGGGCGGACCCGGTCCGGGTCGGTGCCGAGCAGCCGGAACACCTCGCGGGCCAGGCCGTACCAGCTGACCTCGCCGGTGCTGGTGCCGTGCTGGACGCCCGCCGGTGCGGTGCCGTCGAGCGCGGCGCGGCCCAGCGCGGTCAGCAGTGCGGCGAGGTCGGCGGTCCAGGTGGGCTGTCCGCGCTGGTCGTCCACCACGTCGAGGGTGTCCTTGACCGCCTCCAGTCTGATCATCGTACGGACGAAGTTGGCGCCGCCCGCGCCGTAGAGCCAGGCGGTGCGGACGACGTGGCCGGTGTCGGGCAGGGTCTCCAGGACGGCGCGCTCGCCGGCGAGTTTGGTGCGGCCGTAGGCGCCGCGCGGGGCGGTCGGGGCGTCCTCCGGGTAGGGCCGGTCCGCGTCGCCCGCGAAGACGTAGTCGGTGGAGACGTGCAGCAGGACGCTGCCGTGGGCGCGGCAGGCCTCGGCGAGGACGGCGGGTCCGGTGCCGTTGACGCGCAGCGCGTCGGCCTCCCGGCTCTCCGCGTCGTCCACGGCGGTCCAGGCGGCGCAGTTGACGACGACGGCGGGCCGGTGGGCGTCGAAGGCGGCGCGGACGCGGGCCGGGTCGGCGATGTCCAGGGCGGAGCGGTCCGCCGCGACGGCGGTGGCGCCCTCGCGGGCCAGCGCGGCCGTCAGGTCCCGGCCGAGCATGCCGCCGGCGCCGGTGACCAGCCAGCGGGGGTTCACAGGGCGGCCCTCTCCTTGAGCGGCTCCCACCAGGCGCGGTTCTCGCGGTACCAGCGGACGGTCTCGGCGAGGCCGGTGCGGAAGTCCTTGCGGGGCGCGTAGCCCAGCTCGTCGCGGATCTTGGCGCAGTCCACGGAGTAGCGCCGGTCGTGGCCCTTGCGGTCCTCGACGTGGATCACATCGGTGTCCCAGTCGGCGTCGCACGCCTCCAGGAGCAGCCGGGTCAGCTCCTTGTTGGAGAGTTCGGTGCCGCCGCCGATGTTGTAGACCTCGCCGGGGCGGCCCTTGGTGCGGACGAGTTCGATGCCCTGGACGTGGTCGTCGATGTGGAGCCAGTCGCGGACGTGGGCGCCGTCGCCGTACAGCGGGACGGGCCGGCCCTCCAGGAGGTGGGTGACGAAGAGGGGGATGACCTTCTCGGGGAAGTGGTGGTGGCCGTAGTTGTTGGAGCAGCGGGTGACGCGCACGTCGAGGCCGTGGGTGCGGTGGTAGGCCAGCGCGACGAGGTCGCTCGACGCCTTGGAGGCGGAGTACGGGGAGGTGGGCGCGAGGGGTTCCTCCTCGGTCCAGGAGCCCTCGTCGATGGAGCCGTAGACCTCGTCGGTGGAGACGTGGACGAAGGTGCGCACCCCGGCCTCGTGCGCGGCGTGGACCAGGGTGTGGGTGCCGACCACATTCGTCCGCACGAAGGCGGCGCCGCCGTCGATGGAGCGGTCCACATGGGACTCGGCGGCGAAGTGCACCACCTGGTCGTGCCCGGCCATGAGCCGGCGCACCAGGTCCGCGTCGCAGATGTCGCCGTGCACGAAGGAGAAACCGGGGTGGGCGCGGACCTCGTCCAGGTTGGCCGGGTTCCCGGCGTAGGTGAGGGCGTCCAGGACGGTGACGGTGACGTCGCCGGGGCCGTCCGGGCCGAGGAGCGTACGGACGTAGTGGGAGCCGATGAAGCCGGCGCCGCCGGTGACGAGGAGGCGTGTAGGGGTCATGAGGAGATCTGCACCTTGCTGTGGTCGCCGAGGACGAGGCGGTGGGCGGAGGGGCTGCGGGGCGCGGGGGTCACCTCGACGTCATGCCCGATCAGCGACGCCTCCACGCGCCGGACGCCGTCGATGGACGCGCCGCGCAGCACGATGGAGTACTCGATCTCGCTGTCCTCGATGCGGCAGTGCCGGCCGATGGAGGTGAACGGGCCGACGTAGGCGTCGCTGATCACCGAGCCGGTGCCGATGACGGCGGGTCCGACGATCCGGCTGCGGGTGACGCGGGCGCCCGGTTCGATGAGCACCCGGCCGATGATCTCGCTCTCGCCGTCGACGTAGGCGCCCTCCGTGCAGGGCTCGACGCTCTCCAGGACGGTGCGGTTGACCTCCAGCATGTCGGTGACGTTGCCGGTGTCCTTCCAGTAGCCCCGGATGACGGTGGAGCGCACGTCGCGTTCCCGGTCGATGAGCCACTGGATGGCGTGGGTGATCTCCAGTTCGCCGCGCCAGGAGGGCCGGATGGAGCGGACGGCCTCGTGGACGGCGGGCGTGAAGAGGTAGACGCCGACGAGCGCGAGGTCGCTCTTGGGGTGCTCCGGCTTCTCCTCCAGGGCCACCACCCTGCCGTCCCCGTCCAGTTCCGCGACGCCGAAGGAGCTGGGGTCGGGCACCTGTGTCAGCAGGATCTGCGCGTCGGGCCGGTCCGCGCGGAACTCCCCGACCAGGCCCGCGATGCCGCCGACGATGAAGTTGTCGCCGAGGTACATCACGAAGTCGTCGTCGCCCAGGAAGCGCTGGGCGACCAGGACCGCGTGGGCGAGGCCCAGGGGCTCGGCCTGCCGGATGTAGGTGACGTCGATACCGAAGCGGGAACCGTCGCCGACCGCCGCGCGGATCTCCTCCTCGGTGTCGCCCACGATGATGCCGACCTCGGTGATGCCGGCTTCGGCGATGGCCTCCAGGCCGTAGAACAGCACCGGTTTGTTCGCCACCGGCACGAGCTGTTTGGCGGAGGTGTGGGTGATGGGGCGCAGCCGGGTGCCCGCCCCACCGGAAAGTACGAGAGCCTTCACGGTTTGCTGCCCCCACGGTGAGAGTGGCCGATGCGGCGGCGGTCCGCCGCAGCCGACCCTACTGACCCACACCCCCACTTCGGTGGCGAAACGACCCATGACCGGCGTTCACTGACACATCCGGACGAAAAGCGGCAACTTTTCGTCACCCGTACGGGGGGCGGCGTACCGGGGACTACGGGTGGCGCAGGCGCCAGCCCTGCCAGGCGGACTCGATCATCTCGTCCACGCCGTACCGCGCCGACCAGTCCAGCTCCGCACGGATGCGGTCGGCGGAGGCGACCACACGGGCCGGGTCGCCGGGGCGGCGGTCGGTGACCTCGACGGCGGTGTCCTCGTTGCCCGTCACCTTGAGGATGCGGTCCACCATCTCGCGGACCGAGCTGCCCTCGCCCCGGCCGATGTTCAGCGTGAGGTCCGTACCGGGCTCGGCGGTCTCCAGCCGGCGCGCGGCGGCCAGATGGGCGGAGGCGATGTCCTCGACGTGGATGTAGTCGCGGACGCAGGTGCCGTCCGGGGTGGCGTAGTCGTCGCCGAAGACGCGCGGGGAGCCGCCCGCCTCCAGGCGCTCGAAGACCATCGGGATCAGGTTGAACACCCCGGCGTCGGCCAGCTCCGGCGAGGCGGCGCCCGCCACGTTGAAGTAGCGCAGCGAGGCGCAGCGCAGCCCGTGGGCCCGGGCGGCGGCGTGGATCAGCCATTCGCCGACGAGCTTGGTCTCGCCGTACGGGCTCATCGGCGCGCAGGGCGTCGTCTCGGTGACGAGGTCCACGTCGGGCATGCCGTAGACGGCGGCCGACGAGGAGAACACCAGCCGCTCGACCCCGGCCGCGACCATGGCCTCCAGCAGGACCTCCAGGCCGGTGACGTTCTCCTTGTAGTAGTGGAGCGGGCGCTCCACGGACTCGCCGACCTGCTTCTTGCCGGCGACGTGCACCACGCCGGTCACCCCGTGCTCGCGGATGGCCGCGTCCAGGGCCTCGCGGTCCAGCACGGTGCCGGTCACCAGCGGAACCCCGGCGGGGACCGCGTCGGCGCTTCCGGTGGACAGATCGTCGAACACGACCACCCGCTGACCGCCCGCGAGCATCGCACGCACCACGTGCGCACCGATGTATCCCGCCCCGCCCGTAACCATCCAGGTCATGTCGTGCGTCTCCTGTCAGATGCTGTATCCGTCGGCATTCCACCCTACGTGGACGTCTCGGGCACCCCCGGCCGCGCTGAAGGCCATCAATTACGCTGTCCGGGTGCCGGACGCCGACCACTCTCGCACGGTCCGGCCCCGCCTCCCGTACAGCCCTTGCGGACAGCCTCTGGAACTGGTGGACGATGCCTCGACTGACCCTCATCGTGCCTGCGTACAACGTGCAGGGGTACATCGGGGAGTGTCTGGACTCCGTGCTGGGGCAGGACTTCACCGACATCGAGGTCATCGGCGTCGACGACCGCTCCCCGGACGGCTCCGGCGCCATCCTGGACGCGTACGCGGCGCGGGACTCCCGGCTGCGTGTGCTGCACCTCACGGAGAACGTGGGCCTGGGGCGCGCCCGCAACGCCGGTCTGGAGCTGGCGAGCGGTGACTACGTCCTCTTCCTGGACAGCGACGACACGCTGGCGCCGGGCTCCCTGTCGGCCATCGCGGCGCGCCTCGACGCCACGGACGACCCGGACATCCTGGTCTACGACTACACCCGGACCTACTGGGACGGGCGGATGCTGCGCAACAAGCGCGCCGACCTGATGTCCGAGGAGGGCCCGGACGTCTTCTCGCTGGCCGAACGCCCGCAGCTGCTGGACCTGCTCCAGATCGTGTGGAACAAGGCGTACCGCCGCGACTTCGTCACCCGGCACGGCTTCCGGTTCCCGCCCGGTTACTACGAGGACGCCCCCTGGACGTACGGCTCGCTGATGGCGGCGGAGCGCATCGCGGTGCTCGACCGCTCCTGTGTGCTGTACCGGCAGCGGCGCGAGGGCGGCAACATCCTGCGCACGGTCAGCCGCAAGCACTTCGACGTCTTCGACCAGTACGACCGGGTGTTCGCGTTCCTGGACGAGCGGCCCGAGCTGGCCTCGTGGCGCCCGGCGCTGTTCCGGAAGATGGTCGACCACTTCCTGACGGTGCTGGAGAAGCCCGGCCGGCTGCCGCGCGACGCCCGCGCCGAGTTCTTCCACCGGGCGGCGAAGGACTACCGCGCCCGGCTGCCGGAGGACTTCGAGCGGCCGGCCGGGGGGCGCGGCTACAAGTACGCGCTGCTCGGCGTCGACTCGTACTCCGCGTTCTTCGGCCTGACCCGCGCCAACAACGCGCGCCACCGCGCCCGGCTGGGCGGCCAGGCCCGCATCGGCCGGGCCAAGCGGGCCGCCCTCGGCATGTTCTACCGGTCCCAGCTGCGGATGCCGCTCGACGAGAACCTCGCCGTGTTCTCCGCGTACTGGGGGCGCGGCTACTCCTGCAACCCCGCCGCCGTCGAGGCCGAGCTGGGCCGCCTCGCGCCGCAGATCCGCCGGGTCTGGGCGGTGCGCGCCGAGCACCAGGGCCGGGTGCCCGAGGGCGTCGAGAAGGTGATCGTCGGCTCCCGCGAGTACTGGGCGGCCATGGCCCGTGCCACGTACCTGACGAACAACGTCAACTTCGGGGACACCGTCGTCAAGCGCGACGGCCAGATCCACGTGCAGACCCATCACGGCACCCCGCTCAAGACGATGGGTCTCGACCAGGCGCAGTACCCCGCGTCCACCAGCATGGACATGGAGAAGCTGCTGCGCCGGTGCGACCGCTGGGACTACAGCCTGTCCGCCAACCGGTTCTCCACCACCGTCTGGGAGCGGGTCTACCCCTGCCGCTACACCACGCTGGAGACGGGCTACCCGCGCAACGACGTCCTCGTGAACGCCACCGCCGCCGACGTGGTCGAGGCGCGGCGGGAGCTGGGGATCGCGGACGGCACGACCGCCTTCCTCTACATGCCGACGCACCGCGAGTACGAGAAGTCCTTCACGCCCCGGCTCGACCTGACAAAGCTCGCCGAGGACCTGGGCCCGGACGTCACCCTGCTGGTGCGCGGGCACTACTTCTACAAGCCCGCCGACCGGCCGGACGAGCGGCGGGCCGCCGGCCGGATCGTGGACGTCTCCGGGCACGGCAGCGTCGAGCGGCTCTACCTGGCGGCGGACGCCCTGATCACCGACTACTCGTCCGCGATGTTCGACTACGCCAACCTGGACCGGCCGATCGTCATCCACGCCGACGACTGGGACACCTACCGGGTGGTGCGCGGCACCTACTTCGACCTGATGGCCGAGCCGCCGGGCGCCGTCGCCACGACCCAGGAGCGGCTGACCTCGATCCTGCGCTCCGGCGAGTGGCGCGACGAGGAGGCGGCGGCGCTGCGCGCGGCGTTCCGGGAGCGCTACTGCGACTACGACGACGGGCGGGCCGCCGAGCGCGTGGTGCGCAAGGTGTTCCTGGGCGAGGCGGAGCTGCTGCCGGTGGTCCCGCTCGCCGAGCGCACCCCGCCCCCCTCCCCCGCCGAGGCCGTGAAGGCCGGGCGCGCCTGACGGGCCCCGTACGACGACGACCGCGGTCCCGGTCCCCTCTCCGTCCTGCGGAAGGGGCCGGGACCGCGGTCGTTCACCCGCGCTACGCGAACGGGTCGAAGTCCTGGTACTCCTGGGCGGCCTCGTCGCGCTCCGCCTCGCGGTCGCGGCGGCGCTGGGCGGCCGGGCGCGGCTCCTCCAGGCGGTGGTCCTCGCCGCGGCGGCCGAGCATCTCGGCACCCGCGGTGACCGTGGGCTCCCAGTCGAAGACGACCGCGTTGTCCTCGGCGCCGATGGCCACGCCGTCGCCGGCGCGGGCCCCGGCCTTGCGCAGCTGGTCCTCGACGCCGAGCCGGGCGAGCCGGTCCGCGAGGTAGCCGACGGCCTCGTCGTTGTTGAAGTCGGTCTGGCGCACCCAGCGCTCCGGCTTCTCGCCGCGCACCCGGTAGACGCCCTCCTCCTCGTCCAGGGTGACGGTGAACCCTGCGTCGTCCACGGCCTTGGGCCGGATGACGATGCGGGTGGCCTCCTCGACCGGCTTGGCGGCGCGCGCCTCGGCGATGATGCCGGCCAGCGCGAAGGACAGCTCCTTGAGCCCGGTCCTGGCGACGGCGGACACCTCGAAGACGCGGTAGCCGCGCGCCTCCAGGTCGGGGCGGATCATCTCCGCGAGGTCCCGGCCGTCCGGCACGTCGATCTTGTTGAGGACGACGATGCGGGGCCGGTCCTCCAGACCGCCGTACAGCTTCAGCTCCTCCTCGATGATGTCGAGGTCGGAGACCGGGTCGCGGTCCGACTCCAGCGTCGCCGTGTCCAGTACGTGCACGAGCACCGAGCAGCGCTCGACGTGGCGCAGGAACTCCAGGCCGAGGCCCTTGCCCTGGCTGGCGCCCGGGATCAGGCCGGGCACGTCGGCGATGGTGTACACCGTGCTGCCGGCGGTGACCACGCCCAGGTTGGGGACGAGGGTGGTGAACGGGTAGTCCGCGATCTTCGGCTTGGCGGCCGACAGGACGGAGATCAACGAGGACTTGCCGGCGCTCGGGTAGCCCACGAGGGCCACGTCGGCGACGGTCTTCAACTCCAGGACGATGTCCCGCGCCTCGCCGGGCTCGCCCAGCAGCGCGAAGCCGGGGGCCTTGCGGCGGGCGGAGGCCAGCGCGGCGTTGCCGAGGCCGCCGCGGCCGCCCTGGCCGGCGACGAAGGCGGTGCCCTGGCCGACGAGGTCGGCGAGCACGTTGCCCCGGCGGTCCAGGACGACGGTGCCGTCCGGCACGGGCAGGACCAGGTCCTGGCCCTCCTTGCCGGTGCGGTGGTCGCCGCCGCCGGGCTGGCCGTTGGTGGCCTTGCGGTGGGGGTGGTGGTGGTAGTCGAGGAGCGTGGTGACGGACTGGTCGACGACCAGGGTCACATCGCCGCCCCGGCCGCCGTTGCCGCCGTCCGGGCCGCCCAGCGGCTTGAACTTCTCACGGTGAACGGAGGCACAGCCGTGGCCTCCGTTACCCGCGGCGACATGCAGTTCGACGCGGTCCACGAAGGTGGTCATGGGTGGAACCTCCAGTTGCATACCTGCGGAAAGATCTCGCTCGCCCCCGTAGGGACAACACGTGAAAGGCGGACCCACTTCCCTGCTCGGGAAGTGAGGTCCGCCTCCACGTCATACCGCTCGACGAGCGCCGGGAATTCAGCCGGCGATCGGAACGATGTTCACGACCTTGCGGCCACGGTGCGTGCCGAACTCGACCGCACCGGCGGCGAGGGCGAACAGCGTGTCGTCGCCACCGCGGCCGACGCCCGTGCCGGGGTGGAAGTGGGTGCCACGCTGGCGGACCAGGATCTCACCGGCGTTGACGGCCTGGCCGCCGAAGCGCTTCACGCCGAGCCGCTGAGCATTGGAATCGCGCCCGTTCCGGGTGGACGATGCGCCCTTCTTGTGTGCCATGTGTTCTCAGTCCCTTACTTCGCAGCCGCGGGAATACCGGTGACCTTGATCGCCGTGTACTGCTGGCGGTGACCCTGGCGACGGCGGTAGCCGGTCTTGTTCTTGTAGCGAAGGATGTCGATCTTCGCGCCCTTGTGGTGGTCCACGACCTCGGCCTGGACCTTGATGCCGTCCAGGACCCACGGGTCGCTGGTCACGGCGTCGCCGTCGACAACGAGCAGGGTAGAGAGCTCTACCGTGTCGCCCACCTTGGCAGTGGAAATCTTGTCAACCTCAACGATGTCGCCGACAGCAACCTTGTGCTGGCGACCACCGCTGCGCACGATGGCGTACACGCGGATCTCACTCTCACTCGAAGCGGAAACCCCTGATGCCAGCCGCTCGCACGGGTCCGGGGACCCATGACGATCCGGAGTGGACGAGCGGCCTCTCCCGTACGAGCGGGAGGTCGGTGCTCAGAGGTGTGGCGAACAAACGCCGAGGGTCAAGGTTACGGGGCCCCGCACAGCCGGTCAAACCGGGCCCCCGACGCCTGGAGGGTGTCCGGCGAATCCCTGGACCCCGGCGGTTCTGCGGTACTCGGCGTAGGCGTCCCGGATGCCGTCCTCGGACAGGTTCAGGTGCTCCAGGATCGTGTAGCGGCCCGGCCGGGTCCTCGGCGCGAACGCCACCACCCGGACGAACTCGTCCACGTCGAAGCCCATGTCCTCGGCCGTCACCGGCAGCCCGTGGCGCCGCAGCACCTCGGTCATCCGGACCGACTCCTGCACGGCGCCGCGCAGGTGCATGGCGAACGCGGCGCCGAGCCCGCACTGCTCGCCGTGGCTGGCGGCCCGCTGCGGGAAGAGCAGGTCGAAGGCGTGGTTGATCTCGTGGCAGGCGCCGGAGGCCGGGCGGCTGTCCCCGGCCACCGACATGGAGATCCCGGTGAGCACCAGGCCCTCGGCGAGCACCTGGAGGAACGCGTCGTCGTCCAGCCCGCCGGGGTGGCGCAGCACGGCCTCGCCGGCCTGCCGGGCCATCGCGGCGGCCAGTCCGTCGATGTCCTCGCCGTTGACCCGGTGGGCCAGCTCCCAGTCCGCCACGGCGGAGATGTTGGAGAGCGCGTCCCCGATGCCGGACCGCACGAAGCGGGCGGGGGCCTCGCGGATGACGTCGAGGTCGATGACGACGGCGATCGGGTTCGGCACGCCGTACGAGCCCCGGCCCGCGTCGTTGTCGAGCGTGGCCACCGGGGAGCACAGCCCGTCGTGGGACAGGTTCGTCGCCACGGCGACCAGCGGCAGCCCGACGCGCGCCGCGGCGAACTTGGCGCAGTCGATGATCTTGCCGCCGCCGAGACCCACCACCGCGTCGTACCGCCCGGACTTCATGGCCTCGGCGAGCTTCACGGCGTCGTTCAGCGTGCCGCCGCCCACCTCGAACCAGGAGGCGCCCGGCAGGCTGTCCGAGAGCCGTTCCCGCAGGGCCCGGCCGGAACCCCCGCTGATCGCCACCGCCAGCTTGCCGGAGCCGGAGATCCGCTGGTCGGCGAGGACGGCCGCCAGATTCGCGAGGGCTCCGGGCCGGATGTCGACGACGACCGGCGCGGGGATCAGCCGGGTCAGTACTGGCACGCGATCTTCCTGCCCTTGGCGAGGTCGTCGTGGTTGTCGATCTCGACCCACTGGACGTCGCCGATCGGCTCCACGTCGATCTTGAAGCCGCGGTTGACGAGCTCCTGGTAGCCGTCCTCGTAGTAGAGGTCCGGGTCGCGCTCGAAGGTGGTCTTCAACGCGTCGGCCAGCGCCTCGGCGGCCTCGGCCTCGATGAGGGTGACGCCGATGTACTCACCGGTGGCCTCGGCCGGGTCCATGAGCTTGGTGATGCGCCGGACGCCCTCGGCGGGGTCCACGACGACCTTCATCTCCTCGTCGGCGAGCTGCTTCACCGTGTCGAGGGCGAGGATGATCTTCTTGCCCTCGCCGCGCGCGGCCAGCAGCGACTTCTCGACCGAGACCGGGTGCACGGTGTCGCCGTTGGCGAGCAGGACGCCGTCCTTGAGGGCGTCCCGGCCGCACCACAGGGAGTAGGCGTTGTTCCACTCCTCGGCCTTGTCGTTGTCGATCAGCGTGATGCTGACGCCGTACTTGGCCTCCAGCGCCGCCTTGCGCTCGTACAGGGCCTCCTTGCGGTAGCCCACGATGATCGCCACCTCGGTCAGCCCGACCTCGGCGAAGTTGCCGAGCGCCAGGTCGACGACGGTGATGCTCTCCTCGTCGCCCTCGGGCCCGACCGGCACCAGGGCCTTGGGCAGCGTGTCGGTGTAGGGGCGCAGACGGCGGCCGGCGCCGGCCGCCAGAATCATGCCGATCATGGGTGTTCTCCTTGGTCCTCGGTACGGGTCAGAGTTCGGCCGCTGCGAAGGAGCGCAGCCAGGTACGGAAGTCGGGGCCCAGGTCCTCGCGCTCGCAGGCGAGGCGGACGATGGCCCGCAGGTAGTCGCCCCGGTCCCCGGTGTCGTAGCGGCGGCCCCGGAAGACCACGCCGTGCACCGGGCCGCCGAGCTTCTCGTCGGCGGCCAGCCGCTGGAGCGCGTCGGTCAGCTGGATCTCGCCGCCCCGGCCGGGCTCGGTCTCGCGCAGTACGGCGAAGACGGCGGGGTCCAGGACGTAGCGGCCGATGACCGCGAGATTGCTGGGGGCCTCGCCCGGCTCCGGCTTCTCGACCAGGCCGGTGACCCGGACGAGGTCGTCCTCCGCCGTGGGCTCCACCGCCGCGCAGCCGTACTGCTGGATCATCGCGGGCGGGACCTCCATGAGCGCGACGACGCTGCCGCCCTCGCGCTGCTGGACCTCGGTCATCCGGGTCAGCAGCGGGTCGCGCGGGTCGATCAGGTCGTCGCCGAGCAGGACCGCGAACGGCTCGTCCCCGACATGGGGCTCCGCGCACAGGACGGCGTGTCCGAGGCCCTTGGGGTCGCCCTGGCGGACGTAGTGCATGGTGGCGAGTTCGTTGGACTCCTGGACCTTCGCCAGCCGTGCGGCGTCGCCCTTGCGGGTCAGCGCCGACTCCAGCTCGTAGTTCCGGTCGAAGTGGTCCTCCAGCGGCCGCTTGTTGCGTCCGGTGACCATCAGGACGTCGTTCAGGCCCGCTGCGGCGGCCTCCTCCACGACGTACTGGATCGCCGGCTTGTCGACGACCGGCAGCATCTCCTTGGGAGTGGCCTTCGTCGCCGGCAGGAACCGGGTACCGAGCCCGGCGGCCGGTATGACGGCCTTCTGGATCTTGCGCATGGAGGGCTTTCTGTCAGGGGCGGGAGCGGCCCGCGCCGCGGCCGGCCGGTCCCTCGGGGGGACCGGCCGGACCGCGCCGCGCACGTACGGGGGCGGGTCAGCCCTCGTCGGCCGCGGCCGTGACGGACGGGGCGGTCTGCTCGGCCGCCGCCGTCTTCTTCGCCGCCGCCTTCTTGGCCGTCGTCTTCTTCGCGGCCGTCTTCTTGGCCGCGGTCTTCTTGACGGCCGCCTTCTTGGCCGCGGTCTTCTTGGCGGTCTTGCGGGCCGCCTTCTTGGCCGTGGCGGCCTCGGGCTCGGCCGCCGACGCCTCGGAGGCGGGTGCCTCGGGAGCCTCAGTGGCCTCGGGGGCCTCGGGGGCGGGGGCCTCGGGGGTCTCCACCACGACGACCGCGGCCTCCTCCGCCCCTGCGGGGGAACCGGCGGGCGCGCTCACCTTGCGGGTGGCGCGGCGCCGGACGCGCGGCGGGGCGGCCGGCTCCTCGGCCGGTGCCTCGGCGTGCGCGGCCTCGACGACCGGGTCCTCGGCGGCGACCGGGTCCGGGGCGAGCGCCGGCTCCTCGGCGGTGGCCGACGCGAGCGCGGCCGGCTCCGCCGGGGCCGGTTCGGCCACGACCGCTTCGGCCGGGGCACCCGCCGGGGCGGTGGCCTTACGGGTCGCCCGGCGCCGTGTCCGGCCCTGCGGGGCCTCGGCCGGTGTCTCCTGCGGGGCCTCGGCGGGCGCCGCGGCCTCGGGCTCCGGCTGCGCGACCGGCTCGGCGGCCGGGGCGGCCTCGGGCTCCCGCGCCGGGGCGGCGGACTTCGGGGCGCCGGCCGGGGCCGATGCCTTGCGGGTCGCCCGGCGGCGGCCGCGGCCGCGCGATGCGGCGGCCTCGGCCTCGGCGGCGCTGCTGTACAGCTCCTCGTCCGGGGCGAACTCCGGCTCGGGCAGGGCGACCGGCGCCGCGGCCTCCGCCGCCACCTCGGCCGCGCTCTCGGCCTCGGGCTCCGCCTCGGCGGCGTGCTCGTGGGTGTGCTCGTGGCCGTGGTCGTGCTCGTGGTCCTGGCCGGCACCGCCGCGGCGCTTCTTGGAGCGCTTGCCGCCGCCCCCGCCGCCCACCGAGGAGGGCTGCTCCATGTGGACGATGACCCCGCGGCCGTTGCAGTGCACGCAGGTCTCGGAGAAGGACTCCAGCAGCCCCTGGCCGACCCGCTTGCGGGTCATCTGGACCAGGCCCAGCGAGGTGACCTCGGCGACCTGGTGCTTCGTACGGTCGCGACCCAGGCACTCCAGCAGGCGCCGCAGCACCAGGTCCCGGTTGGACTCCAGCACCATGTCGATGAAGTCGACGACGACGATGCCGCCGAGGTCGCGCAGCCGCAGCTGGCGCACGATCTCCTCGGCCGCCTCCAGGTTGTTCTTGGTGACGGTCTCTTCCAGGTTGCCGCCCTGGCCGGTGAACTTGCCGGTGTTGACGTCGACGACGACCATCGCCTCGGTCTTGTCGATCACCAGCGAGCCGCCGCTCGGCAGGTAGACCTTGCGGTCCAGCGCCTTCATGAGCTGCTCGTCGATCCGGTACGTCGCGAAGACGTCCACCTCGGACGTCCACCGCGAGAGCCGGTCCGTCAGGTCGGGCGCCACGTGCGAGACGTAGCCGTGGATGGTCTCCCACGCGTCGTCGCCGCTGACGATGACCTTGGAGAAGTCCTCGTTGAAGATGTCCCGGACGACGCGGACGGTCATGTCCGGCTCGCCGTACAGAAGGGTCGGCGCGTTGGAGCCGCCGGTGCCCTTCGCCTTCTTCCGGATGTCCTCCCACTGCTGCTGCAGCCGCTCGACGTCACGGCGCAGCTCGTCCTCGCTCGCGCCCTCGGCGGCGGTGCGCACGATGACGCCCGCGTCCTCGGGGACGATCTTCTTGAGGATGGTCTTGAGCCGGGCGCGCTCGGTGTCGGGCAGCTTGCGGCTGATCCCGGTCATCGAGCCCTCGGGCACGTAGACCAGGTAGCGGCCGGGCAGTGAGACCTGGCTCGTCAGACGGGCGCCCTTGTGGCCGATCGGGTCCTTGGTGACCTGGACCAGGACGGACTGGCCGGACTTGAGAGCGGTCTCGATGCGGCGCGGCCCGTGGGCCATGCCGAGCGCCTCGAAGTTGACCTCACCGGCGTACAGGACGGCGTTGCGGCCCTTGCCGATGTCGACGAAGGCGGCCTCCATGGACGGCAGCACGTTCTGGACCTTGCCCAGGTAGACGTTGCCGACGTAGCTGGTGGCCTGCTCCTTGTTGACGTAGTGCTCCACGAGCACGTTGTCCTCGAGGACGCCGATCTGCGTGCGCTCGCCGCTCTGGCGGACGACCATGACGCGCTCGACGGCCTCGCGGCGGGCCAGGAACTCCGCCTCGGTGATGATCGGCACCCGGCGGCGGCCCTGCTCGCGGCCCTCGCGGCGGCGCTGCTTCTTGGCCTCCATACGGGTCGAGCCCTTGATGGACTGGACCTCGTCGAAGCCGGTGCCGGGCTCCCGCTCCTCCTTCTTGCGGGGCTCGCGGACCTTGACGACGGTGCGCTCCGGGTCGTCCGTGCCGGTCTCGGCCTCGGGCAGGGCGTCACCGCTGCGACGGCGGCGGCGCCGGCGACGGCGGCTGCTGCTCGTGCCGGAGGCGACGGCCTCGTGCTCGTCGTGGTCGTCGTCGCCCTCGTCCTCGGACTCCTGGGCGGCGGCCCCGGACTCGTCCTCGGTGTGGTCGGCGGCCTCGTCCGCGTGCTGCGGCTCGGTGTGCTCGTCGTCGCCGGTCTCGCCCCGGCGGCGGCGCCGGCCACCCCGGCGGCGGCGGCGCGAGGGGCGGTCGCCGTACTCGTCGGTGTCCTCGCCGTCGTGCCCGGCCTCGGCGGCGGCCTCCGGCTCCGGCTCGTCCTCCGGCTGCTCCCGCTCCGGGGCGGCGGTCACCGGCTCGGCGGTGTCGGCGGCCTCGACGGCCTCGCCCCGGCGGCGGCGACGGCGACGCGAACCGCCCTGCGGCCCGGTCTCGGACTCGGCGCGCTCCTGGACCGGGGCGGGCTCGTGGGCCGGCTCCTCCTGCGAGACCGCGGCAGCAGCGGCGGCGGCCGCGGTCTCCGGGGTCTGGAACATCGGCTCGGCGAAGACCGGCGCCTGGAAGACGGCCACGGCCGGACGGGTCGCGCGGCGGCTGCGGCGCGCCGGCTCCTCCGTCTGCGCGGTGAACTCGGGGCGGCCGGCGGCGGCGGTGGCCCGGCGGCGCTGACGGCCGCGCGGGGCGGCCTCCTCGACCTCGACGGGCTCGGCGGCCAGCTCCTCGACGGCGGCCTCGGGCAGGCTCTCGCCGGTCTGCACGTCGGCGGACTGCCCCTCGGCGGCCTTCGGCGCACCGGCCGGGGACGCCGCGCGGCGCGTGGCGCGCCGACGACCGCGCGGGGCCTCGGCGGCGGGCTCGGCGACCGGCTCGGCGGTCTCGGCGGTCTCGGCCGTTGCGGTGACCTCGTCGGTCTCCTCGGCCTCTTCCTCCTCCGCCTCGTCGGTCACCTCGGCGACCGGCTCCACGGGGGCGGCGGCCTGCGGAGCACCGGCCGGGGCGGACGCCCGACGGCGGGCACGGCCGCGCGGGGCCTCGGCGGGCTCGTCGGCGGCGACCGGCTCGGCGGCGGGCTCGGCCACGGCGGGCTCCTCGACGATCTCGACCGGCTCGGCGGCCTTGGGCGCACCGGCGGGCGACGTGGCCTTGCGGACGGCACGGCGACGGGTGCGGGGGGCCTCGGCGGGCTCCGCAACCGGTTCGGGGCTCTCGGCCACCACGGCCTCCTCAACGATCTCGACCGGCTCGACGGCCTTCGGCGCACCGGCGGGCGAGGTCGCCTTGCGCACGGCACGGCGGCGCGGACGCGCCGGGGCGGCGGACTCCGCGGCCGGCTCGGGGCTCTCCGCCACCACGGCCTCCTCAACGATCTCGACCGGCTCGACGGCCTTCGGCGCACCGGCGGGCGACGTGGCCTTGCGGACCGCGCGGCGGCGGGTGCGGGGGGCCTCGGCGGCGGGCTCCGCCGCGGGCTCTTCGGCGACCGGCTCGGCGGCCGGGGCGGGCTCCACGGTCTCCGCCGGCTCGGCGGCCTGCGGAGCGCCCGGGGCGGAGGTGGCCTTGCGGACCGCGCGGCGGCGCGGGCGGGCCGGGGCGGCGTCGGCGGCCGGCTCGGCGTTCGTCGGGGACTCTCCGGCGTCAACGGCCGGTACGGCCGCGGCGTCGGCGGCGGCCCGTTCCCCCGTGGTCGGGGGGCCGGCGGGGCGTGAGGCCGCGCGGCGCCTGCGGCGCGGCGGCAGCTTGTCGCCGGGGGTGTTGTTGTCCTCTGCGTTTCCGGCGGTGCCGGATTCGTTGGGCTGGGGCATGCGGGCGGTTCTCCCGTCGCGCTACCGGGGCGCCGCGCCTGGTTCCGGTCCGGTTCGGGCCGCGTCACAGTCGCGGCTCCGCCGTCCGGGGCGCGGGCGCCGCACGGAAGCTGAATGTCTGGCTCGCCGGTTCCGTACGCGGTGTGCGTACGGCCTGGCGAAAGTCTTATGGGTCAGCGCGTGGCCCGGCCCAGGTGGCTCCCGAGCGCGAGGGCTGCGCTACAACGACCGCCTTACGCGGAACCTGCACCTTCCGGCGCCGTCGCGACGGCGGTCCCGGCGGCCGTGGTTGCTGCGGCCGGGGCTGCCTCGCGGTCGGGCGCGAGCGGGTCGGTCACCGTGCCGGACTCCTCGTCGAAGAGCCCCTGCGCCAGCCTGGTCACCGCTGCGGGGACCGTTCCCCAAGTTCTCGGCTTCGCTTGAACAGGGGAGGCCCCATCCGCCAGGTCGGCCACAACGCGGAGACCGGACAGGACGTCGTCAGGACGCACGGCAGGTGTCACGTGCCGAACGACCAGCCGCAGTATCGCACAGGCCCTGTCACCGGACCTATCAGCCGGAAGATCGACGCTGCGGAGTTCCACCACGGCGGCGCGGGCGTCGAAGGCCCGCATGCCGTTCTTCGTACGGCGCTCGACCTCGACGGTCTCGGCCGCGTCGAAGGCGGCGACGGCCTTCTCGGCCGCCTCCCGCTCCACCCCGTCCAGGCGGATCTCCCAGACGGAGGCGGTCAGCCGGTCGGCGAGGCCCGAGGTGCGGGCCTCGACGGCGTCCGTGATGTCCAGGCCGTCCGGCATCGAGTCGTCGAGCTGCCGGCGCAAAACGTCCGGGTCACGCCGCTCGGTGAGGGCGATCTCCAGGAACTCGGCCTCACTGCCCGTCCCGGTGGGGGCGGCGTTGGCGTACGACACCTTGGGGTGCGGGGTGAAGCCGGCCGAGTAGGCCATGGGCACCTGCGAGCGGCGCAGCGCCCGCTCGAAGGCACGCTGGAAGTCGCGGTGACTGGTGAACCGGAGGCGGCCGCGCTTGGTGTAGCGCAGTCGGATGCGCTGCACCGCCGGTGCGGGCGGCGGGCCTTCGGGCTGTCGCTTGCCCAGTGGTTCTTCTCCTCGGTGCGGGGCGGGCGCGGTGGCGCGCCGCCCACGAAATGCGGGTGGCCCGGCGGCTCCGACCGGCTCACCCCTGCCGTACGGATTTCTCCGGGAGCGGGGAGACCTCTGGTCCGGGTGCCGTGCTGGGCACAGTCGTTGCACTGTCCAGAGTACGCGCAAGGGGGCCCCCGGGTTTCCCCGGCTCGGGGCGGGCGGGGCCGCCGACCAGTGCGCGCCAGGCGTCGCGGCGGGCCTGCCGGACCGTTTCGCGCGCCGCGCGCAGGGTGTCGCGGGCCGTGCGGCCCACCGCGCGCAGAGCGCGTCCGGCGGGTGCCAGGAGGGTGTCGCGTACGAAGTGGCCGACCGGGACGCACACCGTGCGGTACGCCCAGCGCACCGGCGTGGCGATCAGGGTCCGGGCCAGCCACACGAGCGCCCGGCCGACCGCGCGCGAGACGAAGCCGGCGACCCGCCAGGCGATGCCGAGCGCGGCCGCGATCTCCCGGCCCACCGGGGCCAGCACGTGCCGGCACACCCACACGACGGGAACCACCAGCAGGGTGACGACGAGCCATCGCACGGCGAACCACAGCCCCCGGACCACCGCCTCGATCCCCCGGATCAGCACCTCCACCGTCCACGCGACGGCGCGGCCCACCGGGGTGAGCACCTCGCGGTACAGCCAGACGAGCGGGACCACGATCAGGTACCGGACCAGCCAGGCCACGGCGAGCCCCACCGGCACCAGGACGTAGCGCCACAGCAGCACCACCGGCAGCACGAGGACCGCGGTCAGCAGCCATTTCAGGCCGGTGCCGAGCCATCGCAGCGCCGCGCCCAGCGCGTGGGCGGCGGGCACCAGCACCGCCCGGTACACCCACCGCAGCCCGTGTCCGAGCGGGGTGAGCAGATGCGCGTACGCCCACCGCAGCGGCAGCACGATCCCGTACCGCACACCGGGCACCAGGACGTGGCGCCAGAGGGCGACCCACGGCCAGACGAACAGCGCACGGGCCAGCCAGGCCAGGGCGCACCCCAGCGGGATCGCGACCCAGCGCCACAGCCACCGGGCCGGAATCACCACCAGCGCGTCGAACAGCCACGCCAGGGCGCGGCCGAGGGGGCGCAGGAGCACGCGTTCGGCGGCGCGGGCCGTAACGACGAGGGCGTCCCACAGCATCCGCAGCGGCAGGACGACGAGGACGACCACGATGCGGACCGGGACCCGGACCAGCGTGGTGAGACAGCCGTCTCCGCCCTCGTAGTGTGCGGGTGCCTGGTGGGCGCCGTGCGTCGGCTGCGGCACGGGCGCGCGGTGCTTTCCGTGTTCCATGCACCTGATGACGCAGCGGCCCGGTCCGGGGTTTCCCCGGACCGGGCCGTCGTCACCGAGTCGTCACCCGCGGGCGGTGGACCCGCCGCTCACTTCACGACCGTCAGCGGCAGGAGCTTCTTGCCGGTGGGGCCGATCTGGATGCTGGTGTCCATCTGCGGGCAGACCCCGCAGTCGAAGCACGGCGTCCAGCGGCAGTCCTCGACCTCCGTCTCGTCGAGCGCGTCCTGCCAGTCCTCCCAGAGCCAGTCCTTGTCGAGACCCGAGTCCAGGTGGTCCCAGGGCAGGACCTCCTCGTAGGTGCGCTCGCGGGTGGTGTACCAGTCGACGTCCACGCCGAACTCCGGCAGCGTCGCCTCGGCGCTCTTCATCCACAGGTCGTAGCTGAAGTACTCGCGCCAGCCGTCGAACCGGCCGCCGGCCTCGTACACCGCGCGGATGACGGAGCCGATCCGGCGGTCACCGCGCGAGAGGAGGCCCTCGACGATGCCGGGCTTGCCGTCGTGGTAGCGGAAGCCGATGGAGCGGCCGTACTTCTTGTCGCCGCGGATCTTGTCCCGGAGCTTGCCGAGACGGGCGTCGGTCTCCTCGGCGCTCAGCTGCGGCGCCCACTGGAAGGGGGTGTGCGGCTTGGGCACGAAGCCGCCGATGGAGACGGTGCAGCGGATGTCGTTCTGGCCGGAGACCTCGCGGCCCTTGGCGATCACGTTGACCGCCATGTCGCCGATCTGGAGGACGTCCTCGTCGGTCTCGGTGGGCAGCCCGCACATGAAGTACAGCTTCACCTGGCGCCAGCCGTTGCCGTAGGCGGTGGCGACCGTGCGGATCAGGTCCTCCTCCGAGACCATCTTGTTGATGACCTTGCGCATGCGCTCGGAGCCGCCCTCGGGGGCGAAGGTGAGGCCGGAGCGGCGGCCGTTGCGGGTCAGCTCGTTGGCCAGGTCCACGTTGAACGCGTCGACGCGGGTGGACGGCAGCGAGAGGCCGATCTTGTCCTCGGTGTAGCGGTCCGCGAGGCCCTTGGCGATCTCACCGATCTCGGTGTGGTCGGCGGAGGACAGCGAGAGCAGGCCCACCTCTTCGAAGCCGGTGGCCTTGAGACCCGCTTCCACCATCTCGCCGATGCCGGTGATGCTTCGCTCCCGCACGGGGCGCGTGATCATGCCGGCCTGGCAGAAACGGCAGCCGCGGGTGCAGCCGCGGAAGATCTCCACGGACATCCGCTCGTGGACGGTCTCGGCGAGCGGGACCAGCGGCTGCTTCGGATACGGCCACTCGTCGAGGTCCATGACGGTGTGCTTGGACACCCGCCACGGCACGCCCGACCTGTTCGGTACGACGCGGCCGATGCGGCCGTCCGGGAGGTACTCCACGTCGTAGAAGCCGGGGACGTACACGCCGCCGGTCCTCGCGAGGCGGAACAGCACCTCCTCGCGGCCGCCGGGACGGCCCTCGGCCTTCCAGGCGCGGACGATCTCGGTGATCTCCAGGACCGCCTGCTCGCCGTCGCCGATGACCGCGCAGTCGATGAACTCGGCGATCGGCTCCGGGTTGAACGCGGCGTGGCCGCCCGCGAGCACGATCGGGTCGTCGATGTCCCGGTCCCTGGCGGCCAGCGGGATACCGGCCAGGTCCAGGGCGGTGAGCATGTTGGTGTAGCCCAGCTCGGTGGAGAAGCTGAGCCCGAAGACGTCGAACGCCTTGACCGGGCGGTGGCTGTCCACGGTGAACTGCGGCACCTTGTGCTCGCGCATCAGCGCTTCGAGGTCCGGCCAGACGCTGTAGGTGCGCTCGGCGAGGACGCCCTGGCGCTCGTTGAGTACCTCGTAGAGGATCATGACGCCCTGGTTGGGCAGCCCGACCTCGTACGCGTCCGGGTACATCAGCGCCCAGCGGACGTCGCACTCGTCCCACGGCTTGACGGTGGAGTTCAGCTCACCGCCGACGTACTGGATGGGCTTCTGCACATGCGGGAGCAGAGCTTCGAGCTGTGGGAAGACCGAATCGACAGACATCGCGAACTTTCGAGAGCCGGCAGGGGGGACCATCCAGCGTACCTCGCTGCCCGGAATGCCCGCGCCCCTCGGAGTACGCCGCTCAGCTCCCGGAGGACCGCCGGATACGGCCCGGGCCACCCGGCGTCACACCCCGGGCGGCTCAGTCGCGGCGGAGGCCGCTCCTCGCGGCCCCGTACACCAGTCCCCAGTTGAATCCTCCCCCAGCCGAAGCAGGGGGATTCCTGGCTCACGCCGCCTGCGGGTCAGCGACCTGACAGGTCTTCCACGATCAACACCAGCCGGGACGAAACCTGCCCGGTTTGGTACGGCAATGCTTGGTGGTGCATGTGCTGTCTTGGCTCTCGATCAGCACGCGTACGGAGCTTGGTTCTCGCACTGCACGCCGGGCAGCTTACCCGACCATGTAGGCGGTTTTCTCACCTTCGAGGCAAAACCCCCGCTCTCCGCCCAGCTGCGCAGCAGTTTGGTTCCTCACGCGTCACGTACGCCTCCACGGCGTGGGGTCGCAACAGGTCCGGGACACGCGCGAACCGCTGTGGCCCGCCGCCGACCAGAGCCGCAGCCGGGCGTCCAGCACCTCCTGGTCGCGGTCGACGCCCAGCTCCCCCGCGAGCCACTTCAGCTCGGCGCCCAGCGCCGCGGTGGCGTCCCGGTCCAGGACGCGGCGGTGGGTGCGCAGGGCGCTGCGCAGCCGGCGGGTGGCGACGCGCATCCGGTGCACGGAGTCGGGCAGCCCCCGGCGTACGGCCGGGTCGAGCGCGGTGAGGGCCGCGGCCTGCCGGCGTACGTAGGTGAGGACGTGGTCGCCCGCGGTGTGCGGGGTGGCGGGGTCGTCGGGCGGGGCTCCGGCGGGCGCCGGGTCCGGTGCCGTGTCGATGAGCGCGCGGGCGAGTTCGGAGGAGGAGGCGGAGGGCCGGATGCCGGCCGCTTCGAGGTGGCGCTCGACGGTGTCGAGGAAGGCGGGGTCGCCGTCGTCGGCGAGTTCGACCTCGATCTCGGTCCAGGCGGCGGTGCGGTCGCCGCCGTGCAGCCGTTCGGCGCGGACCTCGTCGACGCTCAGCTCGGCCGGCGCGGTGCCGTCCGGGGCGGTGAGGACGTGGACGTCGCGGGCGGAGCGCAGCCGGACCACGGGGACGACGGGGGCGTCCAGGGTGCGGAAGCGGGTCAGGGCGGTGAGTCGGGCCGGCGGGGTGTCGGAGAGCGGGGCGCGGATCTCGTCCCGGACGTGTGCGGCGACGGGGAGTTTGAGGTGCCAGCCGGCGTCCGCCCCGCCGGTGCGGCGGCGCAGGGTGACCCCGGTGGCGGCGAGGCGCAGGTCGCCGGTGTCGTAGTGGACGGCGTCCAGTTCGGTGACGCCCTCGTGCGTGACGGACCCGACCCCGGCCACCCGGTCCAGGGCGGGGAGCCGGGTGGCGTCGGTGGCTTCGTACTTCCGCTCGATCTCGCGCTTGGAGTCGGCCATGTACCGAATCCAACGCCGGACCGGGCGGCCGGGGTCAGGCCGTTATCGGCCGTTGCACCCGGATCGACTGGAGCAGCCCGATGGCCACCCAGACGGCGAACATGGAGGAGCCGCCGTAGGAGACGAACGGCAGCGGGAGTCCGGCGACCGGCATGATGCCGAGCGTCATGCCGATGTTCTCGAAGGACTGGAAGGCGAACCAGGCGATGATCCCGGCGGCGACGACCGTGCCGTACAGCTCGGTGGTCTCGCGGGCGATGCGGCAGGCGCGCCACAGGACGATGCCGAGCAGGACGAGGATGAGCCCGGCGCCGAGGAAGCCGAGTTCCTCGCCGGCGACCGTGAAGACGAAGTCGGTCTGCTGCTCGGGGACGAACTGCCCGGTGGTCTGGGTGCCCTGGAAGAGGCCGGTGCCGTACAGGCCGCCGGAGCCGATGGCGATGCGCGCCTGGTTGGTGTTGTAGCCGACGCCTGCCGGGTCGAGCGCCGGGTTGGCGAAGGCGGCGAACCGGGCGATCTGGTAGTCGTCGAGGAGCCCGAGCTGCCAGACGGCGACCGCCCCGGCCACGCCCGCGCCCAGGAGTCCGAAGATCCAGCGGTTGGGCGCGCCGGAGGCCAGGAGCACGCCGAGCACGATGACGACCATGACCATCACGGAGCCGAGGTCCGGCATCCCCATGACGATCGCCATCGGGAGCGCGGCGAGCCCGAGTGCCTTGGCCACGGTGCGGTGGTCGGGGTAGAGCTGGTCGCCGGCGTCCACCCGGGCGGCCAGCAGCATCGCCATGCCCAGGATGATGGTGATCTTGGTGAACTCGGAGGGCTGGAGGGAGAACCCGCCGGGCAGCAGAATCCAGGCGTGGGCGCCGTTGACCGTGGCGCCCAGCGGGGTGAGGACGATCAGCACCAGCACCACGGACAGGCCGTAGAGGACCGGCACCGCGCCGCGCAGGGTGCGGTGGCCGAGCCAGATGGTGCCGATCATCAGCGCCATGCCGATGCCGGTGTTGAGGGCGTGCCGGAACAGGAAGTAGTACGGGTCGCCGTGGGTCAGCGAGTCGCGTCCCCGGGTCGCCGACCAGACGAGCAGCGAGCCGATGAAGGAGAGCGCGACGGCGGAGCCGAGGAGCGGCCAGTCGAGCCGGCGCACCATGGAGTCCCGTGCCGTGAGGCGGCCCCACGCGGACCTCTCGGGGCCGTAGCGCGGGACGGAGAAGCCGGCCATCAGTCGCGCCTCCCCACGAGCGCGGCGAGCGTCTGTTCGGCGGCCGGTTTCTCGGACGCGGGGTGGTAGGGCTTGATGGTCGGGGCGTCGATGGTGCCGTCCGTCCGGATGCCGGGCAGGCCCTTCTGGGGCGTGGGCAGGAGGGCCTTCTTGAGGTCCTGCTTGCCGGTGGCGTCGAGGCCGTAGAGCGCGTTGTAGATGTTGCGGACGGCGGGCCCGGACGCGCCGGAACCCGTACCGCCCTGGGAGATCGTCATGACGATCGCGTAGTCCTTGGTGTACGTGGCGAACCAGGAGGTCGTCTGCTTGCCGTAGACCTCGGCGGTACCCGTCTTGGCGTGCATCGGGATCTTGTCCTGCGGCCAGCCGCCGAATCGCCAGGCGGCCGAACCGCGGGTCGCGACACCCGCGAGGGCTTCGTCTATCTGGTCGCGGGTCTTCTTGTCGAACGGCAGCTTGCCGTGCGACGTGGGCTCGATCATCCGCACGTCCTTGCCGTCGGGGCTGATGATCGCCTTGCCGACGGTGGGGTCGTACAGCGTGCCGCCGTTGGAGATGGCCGCGTAGATGGTGGCCATCTGGATCGGGGTGACGAGGGTGTCGCCCTGGCCGATCGAGTAGTTGACGGAGTCACCGGCGCGCATCCGGTCGCCTTCGAGGCAGTTCTCGTAGGCGATCTGCTCGACGTAGGTGCCGTCCTTCTTGCCCTGCTTGCACCAGGCGTCGTGGTTGGCCTTGGCGAAGTTCTTCTTCCACTCGCGGTCCGGGACGCGGCCGCTGACCTCGTTGGGGAGGTCGATGCCGGTGGTCTTGCCGAGGCCGAACTGGTGGGCGGTCTTGTAGAACCAGTCCTTGGGGTGCTTCTTGGGGTGGTTCCCGCCGTCCTTGAGCCACTCCTTGTGCGCGAGGCCGTAGTACACGGTGTCGCAGGAGACCTCCAGGGCGCGGCCGATGGTGATGTCGCCGTAGCTCTGGGACTCGTAGTTGGTGAAGGTCTGCCCGCCGATGGAGTACGAGCTGGGGCAGGGGTAGTGGCCGTCGAAGGGGTAGCCGGCGTTGACGGCGGCGGTGGAGGAGATGACCTTGAAGATGGAGCCGGGGGCGGCCTGGCCCTGGATGGCCCGGTTCAGCAGCGGGAAGTTCGACTTCTTGCCGGTGAGCTTGGCGTAGTCCTTGGCGGAGATGCCGCCGACCCAGGCGTTGGGGTCGTAGTTGGGCAGGGACGCCATCGCGACGACCCGGCCCGTCTTGGCCTCCATGACGACGACCGCGCCGGAGTCCGCCTTGTAGTTCTCGCCGGTGTTGTGGTCGAACTCCAGGCGCGCCTTCTTCATCGCGTCGTTGAGTTCGTACTCGGCGACGGCCTGGACGCGGGCGTCGATGGAGGTGACGACGCTGGAGCCGGCCTCCGCCTCGTCGTTCTTGGCCTGGCCGATGACCCGGCCCAGGTTGTCGACCTCGTAGCGCTTGACGCCCGCCTTGCCGCGCAGCTCCTTGTCGTACGTGCGCTCCAGGCCGGAGCGGCCGACCATGTCGGAGCGCAGGTAGGGCGACTCGCTGTCCTGGGCCTTGGTGATCTCCTCGTCCGTGACGGGCGAGAGGTAGCCGAGGACCTGGGCGGTGTTGGCCTTGCCGGGCGCCGGGTAGCGGCGGACGGCGGTGGGTTCGGCGGTGATGCCGGGGAAGTCCTCGGCGCGCTCCCGGATGGTCAGGGCCTGCTGGGTGGTGGCCTCGTCGGTGACCGGGATCGGCTGGTAGGGCGAGCCGTTCCAGCAGGGCTGCGGGGTCTTGGCGTCGCAGAGCCGGACCTTGTCGAAGACGTCCTTCGGCTTCATGTCGAGCACGTCGGCGAGCCGGGTGAGCACGGCCTTGCCGTCGTCGTCCATCTTCATCAGCTCGGTGCGGCTGGCGGAGACCACGAGCCGGGTCTCGTTGTCGGCGAGGGGCACGCCGCGCGCGTCGAGGATGGAGCCGCGGGCGGCGGGCTGGACGACCTGCTGGACGTGGTTGTTCTTCGCCTCGTCGGAGTACTCCTGGCCGTTGCGGATCTGGAGGTACCAGAGCCGGCCGCCCAGGGTGAGGAGCAGCGAGAAGACGAGGACCTGGATGACGACGAGCCGGATGCGGACGCGCTGGGTCCGGCCGGTCTCGGGGATGTTGCTCACGGGGCGCCCCCGGTGGTGGTCCGGGGGCCGGGCCCGTGCGGCCCGGAGTGTCGCAGCCTCACAGTCGCTTGACTCCCTTGATCCGTCCGGCGCGTGCGGCCCGGTTGCGGGCCGCCTTGACGCGCAGTCCGCCGCGCTGGCTGCCGATCCGCAGCCCGGTGCCCGACGCCAGCCAGCCGGCCGCCACGTCGCCGTGGCCCGAGGAGGACTCGGCGACGGGGTCGTTCACGGTACGTCTGGCGAGCGCCATGATCAGCGGCACGGTGAACGGCGCGAGCAGCAGGTCGTAGACGGCGGCGGTGAACAGCAGGCTGCCCAGGCCGACGTGGCGGGCGGCGGTGTCGCCGACGAGCGCGCCGACGCCCGCGTACAGCAGGGTCGTGCCGATCGCCGCCGCGACGACCACCGCCATCGGCAGGAACGCGGACTTGAGCTGCCCGTTCTCCGGCCGGGCCAGGCCCGCGAGGTAGCCGATGACGCACAGCACGAGGGCGTAGCGGCCGGCGGCGTGGTCGGCCGGGGGCGCCAGGTCGGCGAGCAGTCCGGCGCCGAAGCCGATGAGGGCGCCGGCGACGTGTCCGTACACGAAGGCGAGGCCGAGGACGACCATCAGCAGCAGGTCGGGCACGGCGCCGGGCAGCTGGAGCCGGGCCAGCACGGACACCTGGACGACCAGGGCGAAGACGACCAGAACGATGGAGAGCAGGGTCCGGTTGACGTGCATGGGAATCAGCTCTACCTCTGTTCGTCGGCCGCGTCGCCGGCGCCCGGGGTGGCGTTCGCGCTGGGGTCGGGGCTCTCGTGGATGTTGCCGACCACGTTGCCCTCGGTGTCGACGATGTCGCCGTTGGGCGAGATGGTGACGGTGACGGTCGGGGTGGGCTTCGGCTTGGCGGGCGCCTTCGGCTTCTTCGGCAGGACCATGTCGCGCGGGTCCGTGCGCGGGGCCTGGACGACGATGCCGACGATGTCGAGCTTGGTGAAGGAGACGTACGGGCGGACGTAGACGGTGCGGGTGAGGTCACCGCCGGAGGGGTCCACCCGGACGACCTCGCCGACCGGGACGCCGGGCACGAACGGCTTGTCCTTGCTGGAGCCGAAGGTGACGAGCCGGTCGCCCTTCTTGACCCTGGCCTTGCCGTTCAGGAACTGCACCGCGAGCGGGCGGGTGCCCTGGCCGGTGGCGAAGCCGAGTTCGTCGGTGGCCTCCATCCGGGTGCCCACGGTGAAGTCGGGGTCGTTGGCGAGGAGCACCGTGGCGGTGTCCGGGCCGACCGTGGTGACGCGGCCGACGAGCCCGTCCCCGTTGAGGACGGTCATGTCGCGCTTGACGCCGTCCTTGGAGCCGGCGTCGATGGTGACCGTCCAGGAGAAGCCCTGGGCCGCTCCTATGGCGATGACCTCGGCCGCCTTGATGCCGTACTGGCCGGTGGCCGACTTCTTGAGCAGCGCGTCGAGCTGGCGGACCCGGCTGCGGTTGCGGTCGTCGCTGCCGAGGCTCGCCTTCAGCTCGGCGTTCTCCTTCTCCAGGGCGGCGATCTTGTCGTGCCGGGAGCCGGAGGCGCGGACCGCCCCTATGGCGTTGCCCACCGGATCCACCGCCGACGCCACGCCGTTCTCCACAGGGCCGAACACCGTGGCGGCGGCCTGCCGGGCGCCGTCCACCGGTGAGCCCTCACCGCCCCGGATGTCCACCGTGATCAGTGCGAACGCGATGACGATCAGCAGCACCAGGAGCAGCCGGCTCTCTCGTGTGTCCCTCACGTGCGGCGGCCGTGCCTTCCTCGTAGGAATGTTCGTGCCTGTATATCAACGTTCCTCCGCGTCCCTCCGCACGGAGCGGCAGCGTCCGCGCGGAGGGCCGTGGGGTCGCTACCGTCGGGGCTGGGCGTCCAGCACCTGCTGGAGCGCCTCGAACTCCTCGACGCACTTGCCGGAGCCGAGCGCCACCGAGTCCAGCGGGTCCTCGGCGATGTGGATCGGCATGCCGGTCTCGTTGCGCAGCCGCTCGTCGAGCCCGCGCAGCAGCGCGCCGCCGCCGGTGAGGACGATGCCGCGGTCCATGACGTCGCCGGACAGCTCCGGCGGGCACTTGTCGAGCGTCGTCTTGACCGCGTCCACGATCGCGTTGACCGGCTCCTCGATGGCCTTGCGGACCTCGCCGGCCGAGATGACGACGGTCTTGGGCAGGCCCGAGACGAGGTCGCGGCCGCGGATCTCGGTGTGCTCGTCCTTCTCCAGGTCGTACGCCGAGCCGATGGTGATCTTGATCTGTTCGGCGCTGCGCTCGCCGAGGAGGAGCGAGTACTCCTTTTTGATGTGCTGGATGATCGCGTTGTCCAGCTCGTCGCCGGCCACCCGGATGGACTGTGCGGTGACGATTCCGCCGAGCGAGATCACCGCGACCTCGGTGGTGCCGCCGCCGATGTCGACGACCATGTTGCCGGTCGCCTCGTGGACCGGCAGGCCGGAGCCGATGGCCGCCGCCATGGGCTCCTCGATGATGTGCACCTGGCGGGCGCCGGCCTGCGTGGACGCCTCGATCACGGCGCGGCGCTCGACCCCGGTGATGCCGGAGGGCACACACACCACGACCCGGGGGCGGGCCAGGTAGCGGCGCTTGTGGATCTTCAGGATGAAGTAGCGGAGCATCCGCTCGGTGATCTCGAAGTCGGCGATCACACCGTCCTTGAGCGGCCGTACGGCGACGATGTTGCCGGGCGTACGGCCGATCATCTTCTTGGCCTCGGCACCGACCGCCAGAATTCCGCCGGTGTTGGTGTTGATGGCCACGACGGACGGCTCGTTCAGGACGATGCCGCGCCCCCTGACGTACACCAGCGTGTTGGCAGTCCCGAGGTCGATAGCCATGTCACGGCCGATGAACGACATTGAGTTCCCCTTGTTCCCCATGAGGATGCGTCGGGCCTTCCCGAGTGAAAGCTCGGGTGGCTTGTTTTGGTGGGCGGGATGGGCGCTGCGGGCGTGGAAGGTTCCATCGTAGTGCCGGTTGCACCGACACGGCGCGAGGGTACGCCGCCCTGCTGGGCAGAACGGGTGGCCGTTCCACTCATGGTGACGTTACGTCGGGGGGATGCGTTCCCGCGATCGGACACCCTATGCCGAAGGGCGACCGAATTAATTCGGTCGCCCCAGGTCATGAGCGCTGTTCGGCTGAGTGCGATTCAGGAAAGACCCGGAAAGAACAGCTTCATTTCCCGCTCTGCGGACTCCTCGGAGTCCGATGCGTGGATGAGGTTCTCACGGGTGATCGTGCCGAAGTCGCCGCGGATGGAGCCGGGCGCGGCGGCGATCGGGTCGGTGGGGCCGGCCAGCGTGCGGACGCCCTCGATGACCCGCTCGCCCTCGACCACCAGCGCGACGGCCGGGCCGGACTGCATGAACTCCATGAGCGGCTCGTAGAACGGGCGGCCCACGTGCTCCGCGTAGTGCTGCTCCAGCGTGGCGCGGTCCAGGGTACGCAGCTCCAGCGCCGTGATCTTCCAGCCGGCCTTGCGCTCGATGCGGCCGACGATCTCGCCGACCAGACCGCGACGGACGGCGTCGGGCTTGAGAAGAACGAGGGTGCGCTGGGTCATCTGCGGCTCCTTGAAGGCATACGGGTGCGGTGAGGCGACATTACAGGGGCCGGGCGGGGGCGCCGCGGCCGGGTTTGCCGTGGTGGGGGCGGGATCAGCCGCCGGCGGGTGTCCCCGCCTCGGCCTGGGCCGCCGCCCACCGGGCCTTCACCTCGTCGATGCGGCGGCCGTAGTGCACCGAGGCCCACCACAGCGCGCCGAAGGCGAGGCCCAGGATGTACATCATCGGGATCACGAGGCCGCTCGCGAGCAGCGCGACCTGGAGCGCCCAGCCGAGCTGGACGCCGCCGGGCCGGGTGATCATGCCGCAGAGCAGCAGGGAGAACAGCATCCCGATGCCGCACACCGTCCAGACCGTGGCGCCGGTCAGGTCGTCGGACTTCATGGCGACGAGTCCGGCGAACCCGATCACGAAGAACTCGCCGATCAGCGTGGAAGCACAGAGCGTGCGCATGGGTCAGCGCCTTCCCAGGAGCAGCCGGGCCTCGCCGACCGTGATCACCGAGCCGGTCACCAGGACTCCGGCGCCCGCGTACTCGTCCTCTTCCTCGGCCAGCGTGATCGCCGCCTCCAGGGCGTCGTCGAGCCGGGGTTCGACCTGCACCCGGTCGTGGCCGAAGACCTCGACGGCGATGGCCGCGAGGGTGTCGGCGTCCATGGCGCGCTCGGTGGAGTTCCGGGTGACGACGACCTCGGCGAAGATCGGCTCGAACGCCTCCAGGAGGCCCCGCACGTCCTTGTCGCCGCTGACGCCGACGACCCCGATCAGCCGGGAGAAGCCGAACGCCTCGGAGATCCCCTCGGCGGTGGCGCGGGCGCCGGCCGGGTTGTGGGCGGCGTCCAGGATGACGGTCGGGCTGGAGCGCACGACCTCCAGCCGGCCGGGCGAGCGCACCGAGGCGAACGCGGCGCGCACGATGTCCGGGTCGAGCGAGCCGGGCTGCTCGGCGCCGACGCCGAAGAACGCCTCGACCGCGCAGAGCGCCACCACCGCGTTGTGCGCCTGGTGGGCGCCGTACAGCGGGAGGAAGACCTCCGGGTACTCGCCGCCGAGGCCGCGCAGCGTCAGCAGCTGGCCGCCGACCGCGATCTCGCGGGAGACCACGCCGAACTCCATGCCCTCGCGGGCCACGGTGGCGTCCACCTCGACGGCCTTCTTCAGCATGACCTGGGCGGCGTCCACCGGCTGCTGGGCGAGGATGACCGTGGCGTCCTGCTTGATGATTCCGGACTTCTCCGTGGCGATCTCGCCCGGCGTGGAGCCCAGGCGGTCGGTGTGGTCGAGCGCGATCGGGGTGACGACGGCGACCTGGGCGTCGATGACGTTGGTCGCGTCCCAGGTGCCGCCCATGCCGACCTCGACGACGGCGACGTCGACCGGCGCGTCGGCGAAGGCCGCGTACGCCATGCCCGTGAGCACCTCGAAGAAGGACAGCCGGTAGGGCTGCCGGGAGTCGACCATCTCGACGTACGGCTTGATGTCCTCGTACGTGGAGATGAACCGCTCGGCGTCGATGGGGGCGCCGTCCAGGCTGATCCGCTCGGTGATCGACTGCACGTGCGGCGAGGTGTACCGGCCGGTGCGCAGGTCGAAGGCGCCGAGCAGGGCCTCGACCATGCGGGCGGTGCTCGTCTTGCCGTTGGTGCCGGTGATGTGGATCGAGGGGTACGCGCGCTGCGGGTCGCCCAGGACGTCCATCAGGGCGGCGATGCGGGTGACGGACGGCTCCAGCTTGGTCTCGCCCCAGCGCCCGGCGAGCTCCTGCTCCACCGCGCGCAGCGCCTTGTCGACCTCCGGGTCGGCGGGGCGGGTGGGGACCTCGTCGCCGGGCGGCGGCCCCGAGGCGGCGCGCAGCGTGCGGCTGCCGGCCTCGATCACCGCCAGGTCGGGGTCGCGCTGGGTCGCTTCGTCGACGATCTCCGCGAAGGTGTCGTCGGGGTCGGACGCGTCGGGCCGGTCGGGGCGGGGCTCACTCACGGGCCCCAGTCTACGGATGGCCTCCGACATCGCGCGCAGCCGCCCGCGCCCGGACATCGCGGAGCCCCCGCGCCGCCCGGCTCTCGCCGGGGTGCGGGGGCTCCGCGGTGTGCGGTACGGGTCAGGCCTGCGGGAGGCCCGCCAGCTGGCCGGTGATCCGCTCGATGTCGGCCTCGGCCTTGGCGAGCCGGCCGCGGATCTTGTCGACCACGTTGTCCGGGGCCTTGGCCAGGAACGCCTCGTTGCCGAGCTTGGCGCCGGCCTGGGCGACCTCCTTCTTGGCCGCCTCCAAGTCCTTCGTCAGCCGCTTGCGCTCGGCGGCCACGTCGATGGTGCCCGACAGGTCGAGCGCGACGGTGGCACCGGCGACGGGCAGCGACGCGGTGGCCTGGAAGCCGTCCCCGGCGGGCTGGAGCCGCAGGAGCTGCCGCATGGCCGTCTCGTGCGGGACGAGCGGCGTACCGGTCAGGGTCAGCTCGGCCGGGACCTTCTGGCCGGGCTGGAGGCCCTGGTCGGAGCGGAAGCGGCGGACCTCGGTGACGACCTGCTGGACGAGCTCGATCTCCCGCTCGGCGGCGTCGTCGCGGAAGCCGGAGTCCTGCGGCCAGTCGGCGACGACGACGGACTCGCGGCCGGTGAGCGCGGTCCAGAGGGTCTCGGTGACGAAGGGGACGACGGGGTGCAGCAGGCGCAGCATCACGTCGAGGACCTCGCCCAGGACCCGGCCGGAGACCTCGGCCGGACGGCCGCCGCCGAAGAACGTGGTCTTGGACAGCTCGACGTACCAGTCGAAGACCTCGTCCCAGGCGAAGTGCCGCAGCGCCTCGCTGAGCTTGGAGAACTGGTAGTCGTCGTAATACGCGTCGACTTCGGCGACCGTCTTGTTGAGGCGGGACAGAATCCAGCGGTCGGTCACCGACATCTCGTCGGCGGACGGCAGCTCGCCCTCGATCGTCGCCCCGTTCATCAGGGCGAACCGGGTCGCGTTCCAGATCTTGTTGGAGAACTTCGCGGAACCCTGGACCCAGTCCTCGCCGATCGGGACGTCGGTGCCCGGGTTGGCGCCGCGCGCGAGCGTGAAGCGCAGCGCGTCGGAGCCGTACTTGTCCATCCAGTCCAGCGGGTTGACGACGTTGCCGAAGGACTTCGACATCTTCTTGCCGTGCTCGTCGCGGACCATGCCGTGCAGCACGATGGACTCGAACGGCGGGACGTCCTCGTTGATGTACAGGCCGAACATCATCATCCGGGCGACCCAGAAGAAGAGGATGTCGTAGCCGGTGACCAGGACGGAGTTCGGGTAGAACTTCGCGAGGCTCTCGGTCTGTTCGGGCCAGCCGAGCGTGGAGAACGGCCACAGGCCGGAGGAGAACCAGGTGTCCAGGACGTCGCTGTCCTGGGTCCAGCCCTCGCCGGTGGGCGGCTGCTCGTCGGGGCCGACGCAGACCATCTCGCCGTCCGGTCCGTGCCAGACGGGAATGCGGTGGCCCCACCAGAGCTGGCGCGAGATGCACCAGTCGTGGAGGTTGTCGACCCAGTCGAAGTACCGCTTCTCCATCTCCTGCGGGTGGATCTTGACCTTGCCGTCGCGGACGGCGTCACCGGCCGCCTTCGCGAGCGGGGCGACCTTGACCCACCACTGCATGGAGAGCCGGGGCTCGACGGTGGTCTTGCAGCGCGAGCAGTGGCCCACGGAATGGACGTAGGGCCGCTTCTCGGCGACGATCCGGCCCTCGGCGCGCAGGGCGGCGACGATGGCGGAGCGGGCCTCCATCCGGTCCAGGCCCTCGAAGGGCCCGGGGACGGTGATGACGGCGCGCTCGTCGAGGACCGTGAGGAACGGCAGGCCGTGGCGCAGACCGATCTCGAAGTCGTTCGGGTCGTGGGCGGGCGTGACCTTGACGGCACCGGTGCCGAACGAGGGGTCGACGTGGTGGTCCGCGACGACCGGGATCGTACGGTCGGTCAGCGGCAGCTTGATCTGCTTGCCGACCAGGTGCCGGTACCGCTCGTCGTCGGGGTGGACGGCGACGGCGGTGTCACCGAGCATCGTCTCGGCGCGGGTGGTGGCGACGACGATGGTCTCCTCGCCGTCGCCGTAGGTCATGGAGACCAGCTCGCCGTCGTCCTCCTGGTACTCGACCTCGATGTCCGAGATCGCGGTGAGACAGCGGGGGCACCAGTTGACGATGCGCTCGCGGCGGTAGATCAGCCCGTCGTCGTACATGCGCTTGAAGATGGTCTGGACGGCCTTGGACAGGCCCTCGTCCATCGTGAAGCGCTCGCGGGACCAGTCGACGCCCTCGCCGAGGCGGCGCATCTGGCCGGAGATCTGGCCGCCGGACTCGTTCCTCCACTGCCAGACCCGCTCGACGAACGCCTCGCGGCCCAGGTCGTGGCGGGACTTGCCCTCCTTGGCGAGCTCGCGCTCGACGACGTTCTGGGTGGCGATGCCGGCGTGGTCCATGCCGGGCTGATACAGCGCCTCGTAGCCCTGCATGCGCTTGCGGCGGACGAGGGCGTCGATCAGCGTGTGCTCGAAGGCGTGGCCCAGGTGCAGGGAGCCGGTGACGTTGGGCGGCGGGATCACGATGGTGAACGGCGGCTTGTCGCTCTTGGCGTCCGCCTCGAAGTAACCGCGTTCTACCCAGCGCTCGTACAGCTTCCCCTCTACCTCGGCCGGCGTGTACTGGGTCGGCAGTTCGGGGTTGCTGGCTGGCTGCTGCGTTGGATTCTCGGTCACGCGGACAGTTTAGGGCCGTCACAGGAGTGACCCGAAACCGGTTTGTTCCGTAACGGTGTGCCTCCCGGTGGTCCGCGCGCGCGGGGCTTGGGTCAGGATGTTCGCAACGCGTAAGTTTCACGAACAGGGGACACCGCAGATGAGCTACAACCAGCCGGGCCCGTACGGTGGCCAGCCGCCGCAGGGCCAGCCCGGACCGTACGGCCAGCAGCCGGGCCCGTACGGCGGTCAGCCGCCGCAGGGCCAGCCCGGCTACGGCTACCCGCAGCAGGCCCCCCAGGGCGTCCCGCCCCAGCAACCGCCCCAGCCCGGTTACGGCTACCCGCCGGCCCAGCAGCCCGGCCCGTACGGCCAGCAGCCGCCCACTCCCCCGTACGGCCAGCAGCCCTACGGCCAGCAGCCGGGCTTCCCGCCGCCGGCCCCGGCGAAGAAGAAGACGGGCCTGGTCATCGGCGCGGCGGTGCTGGCCCTCGCGGTCATCGGCGGCGGGGTGTACTACTTCACCTCGGGCGGCGGCAGCAGCTCCGTGGCCAGCTCCACCAAGGGCTACAAGCTGACCCTGCCGGAGTCGGTGGGCGACTACAAGCAGGACAAGTCCGACTCCGACAACAAGACGGGGCCGCTGACCGGCAAGGACAAGACCGAGGCCGAGGAGATGGGCATCAAGTCGCCCGTCGAGGCCAGCGGCTCCTACGCCAGCGGGGACATGGAGAAGAACCCGCTCACCACGAAGATGCTCATGCTCAAGGGCCTGTGGGGCGAGATCGACGACCCGGAGAAGACGCTGGACGCGGCCTTCGCCGGGGCCAAGGAGGAGATGGCGAAGGACGAGGGAGACAGCGACAGCGAGGTCTCGCTCGTCGGCTCCCCGAAGAGCTACACGCCGGAGGGCTTCGACGGCGCCCTGATGAAGTGCCAGTCGCTCAAGACGGTCAACAAGGACGCCGACGGCTCGCTCCAGAAGGGGCCCAAGGAGCTGAACATCCCGGTCTGCATCTGGACCGACTACAGCACCGTGGGCATCGTCTTCGCCGTGGACCTGGGCGCGGCCATGACCACCGGCAAGAGCATGGCGACCGAGGACGTCGCCGACCTCGCCGCCAAGCTCTACAACACCTCCCGCACCAAGATCTGACCCGCGGCAGCACGAAGGGGCGCCCGGCCGGATGAACCGGCCGGGCGCCCCTTCGTGTACGTGCGTCTGCCGCGCCGCGCTACGCGGACTTCTCGTGGCGGCCGTCGTCGCCCTTGCCGATCGTGCGCGGCTCGCGCGGGACCAGCGTGGGGTTGACGTTGTTGCGGACCACGTCGGCGGTGATCACGACGCGGGCGACGTCCTTGCGGGAGGGGACCTCGTACATCACCGACTGGAGGACCTCCTCCATGATCGCGCGCAGGCCGCGCGCGCCGGTCTGGCGCAGGATCGCCTGGTCGGCGATGGCCTCCAGCGCGCCGCGCTCGAAGTCCAGCTCCACGCCGTCGAGTTCGAACAGCCGCTGGTACTGCTTGACCAGGGCGTTGCGCGGCTCGACGAGGATCTGGAGCAGCGCCTCGCGGTCCAGGTTGTGGACCGAGGTCAGGACGGGGAGGCGGCCGATGAACTCGGGGATCATCCCGAACTTCACCAGGTCCTCCGGCATGACCTCCTGGAACTGGTCGCTCGCCTGGATCTCCCGCTTGGAGCGGATCGTGGCGCCGAAGCCGATGCCCTTGGCGCCGGACCGCGACTCGATGATCTTCTCCAGGCCGGAGAAGGCGCCGCCCACGATGAACAGGACGTTCGTCGTGTCGATCTGGATGAACTCCTGGTGCGGGTGCTTGCGGCCGCCCTGCGGCGGTACGGAGGCGGTGGTGCCCTCCAGGATCTTGAGCAGGGCCTGCTGGACGCCCTCGCCGGAGACGTCGCGCGTGATCGACGGGTTCTCGCTCTTGCGGGCGACCTTGTCGATCTCGTCGATGTAGATGATCCCGGTCTCGGCCTTCTTGACGTCGTAGTCGGCGGCCTGGATCAGCTTCAGCAGGATGTTCTCGACGTCCTCGCCGACGTAGCCGGCCTCCGTCAGCGCCGTCGCGTCCGCGATGGCGAACGGGACGTTGAGCATGCGGGCCAGCGTCTGCGCGAGGAGCGTCTTGCCGGAGCCGGTGGGCCCCAGCAGCAGAATGTTGGACTTGGCGAGCTCGATCGCGTCCTCGCGGTTGTTCCCGCCGCCGTTCTCACCGGCCTGGACCCGCTTGTAGTGGTTGTACACCGCGACCGAGAGGGCCTTCTTCGCGGGCTCCTGCCCGACGACGTACCCCTCGAGGAACTCGTAGATCTCGCGCGGCTTGGGAAGCTCTTCCCAGCGGACCTCGCTCGTCTCGGCGAGCTCCTCCTCGATGATCTCGTTGCAGAGATCGATGCACTCGTCGCAGATGTACACACCGGGACCCGCGATGAGCTTCTTCACCTGCTTCTGGCTCTTTCCGCAGAACGAGCACTTGAGCAGATCGCCGCCATCACCGATGCGTGCCACGAGGTGCTTCCCCTTCGCCTGGGAGACGCCTGGTTCAGCGGCTCCTGTGCCTCTATCCGACGGTACCTTGCCTGGCCCCCCATTCGGGCCCCCCTTGGCACGGTTCACACGGCCGGAGCCGGGTGTCGCCGCCGTGCCAAGGGGAAGCGGCGCAGGTCAGGCGAGCGCTCCGGACGCGCTCTTGCGCGTCGACACGATCTGGTCGACGAGGCCGTAGGCGAGGGCGTCCTCGGCGGTGAGGATCTTGTCGCGCTCGATGTCGTCGCGGATCTTGTCCAGCGGCGTGGTGGAGTGCTTGGCGAGCAGCTCCTCCAGCTGGGTCCGCATGCGCAGGATCTCGTTGGCGGCGATCTCCAGGTCGGAGAGCTGCTCGCGGCCGGTCTGCGAGGACGGCTGGTGGATCAGCACACGGGCGTTCGGCAGCGCCATGCGCTTGCCCGGCGTGCCCGCGGCGAGCAGCACGGCGGCGGCGGAGGCGGCCTGGCCCATGCAGACCGTCTGGATGTCCGGCTTCACGAACTGCATCGTGTCGTAGATCGCGGTGAGCGCCGTGAACGAGCCGCCGGGGCTGTTGATGTAGATGGAGATGTCCCGGTCCGGGTCCATCGACTCCAGGCACAGCAGCTGCGCCATGACGTCGTTGGCGGAGGCGTCGTCGATCTGCACGCCGAGGAAGATCACGCGCTCCTCGAAGAGCTTCGCGTACGGGTCGTACTCGCGCACGCCCTGCGAGGTGCGCTCCACGAAGCGCGGGACGATGTAGCGGTTGTCCACCTGCGGGCCCGTGTAGAGGCCGCTCGCGGAGGCGCCGGGGAAGTTGTTCATGTGGGTGTTCACCATCCTGGTGGCGTTCTGTGGCTGGGTGTCTCGGCGTACGAGAGATGCGCGGTGCGGTGGGGCGCCGTCCGGGAGGGCCGGATCAGGCGCCGGTGCCGCCGCCGCCCGGAACGCCCGATGCGATCGAGATGATCTCGTCGATGAGGCCGTACTCCTTGGCCTCCTCCGCGGTGTACCAGCGGTCGCGGTCGCCGTCGCGGATGATCGTCTCCACGGTCTGGCCGGAGTGGCGGGCGGTGATCTCCGCCATGCGCTGCTTGGTGCGCAGCAGGTACTGGGCCTGGATCTTGATGTCCGAGGCCGTACCGCCGATGCCGGCCGAGCCCTGGTGCATGAGGATGTCGGTGTTCGGGAGCGCGAAGCGCTTGCCGGCGGTGCCGCCGGTGAGCAGGAACTGGCCCATCGAGGCCGCCATACCCATGCCGATGGTGACCACGTCGTTCGGGATGTACTGCATGGTGTCGTAGACCGCCATGCCGGCCGTCACCGAGCCGCCGGGGCTGTTGATGTAGAGGTAGATGTCCTTCTCGGGCTCGGCCGCGAGGAGGAGCAGCTGCGCGGTGATCTTGTTGGCGATCTCATCGTCCACCTGCTGGCCGAGGAAGATGATGCGTTCGCCGAGCAGCCGGCTGTAGACCTGGTCACCGAGGCCACCACCGAGGGACGGCTCTCCGGCGGCGTAGGGCATCAGATTCGTCACGTATCCACCTGCTCGTCTCTGACGGCTCCGGCCGTCTCAGCGTCTTCGTACCGGGTGGGCCGGGACTACCCGACCCTTCCTCTTCATGGACCCTAACGCGCAGGTGGAACAACGCCATCCCGCTTCCGCGACTGTTCGCTGGGAGCGCAAGCTCCGCAGCCGGTACGCGGGTTGTGGCGAATCGTCCGCCGGTACGGCGACGGGCTCCGGACGCGATGGCGTCCGGAGCCCGTCGTACGGGGTCGGTGCGAGGCTCAGGCCTCGGTCTTCTCCACGGCGGCGTCGGCCTCGGTGGCGGTGGCGTCGGCGGCGACCTCGGTGGCCTCCTCGACCTCCTCCTCGTCCTCCAGCTCGACGACCTCACCGTTGGTGTCGACGACCTTGGCGGCCTCGACGACGACGGCGAGCGCCTTGCCGCGGGCGACCTCGCCGACGAGCATCGGCACCTGGCCGCCCTCGACGACGGCCTGGGCGAACTGGTCCGGGCTCATGCCGGAGGAGGCCGCACGCCGCATGAGGTGCTCGGTGAGCTCCTCCTGGTTGACGTTCAGCTTCTCCTTGTTGACGAGCTCGTCCAGGATGAACTGGGTCTTGATGCCCTTGACGGCCTGCTCGGAGGTCTCGGCCTCGAACTCCTCGGCGGTCTTGCCCTGGATCTCCAGGTACTTGTCGAGGGTGAGCCCCATCTGACCGAGCTGGTGGTGCTCCAGGTTGTGCTTGCGGGTCTGGATCTCGTCCGCGAGCAGCTTCTCCGGGATCGGGACCTCGGCGAGCTTGAGCAGCTCCTCCAGGACGCGCTCCTGGGCCTGGGTGGCCTGCTCGTACTGCTTGGTGTTCTCCAGGCGGCTGCGGCTGTCGGCCTTCAGCTCCTCCAGCGTGTCGAACTCGCTGGCCATCTGCGCGAAGTCGTCGTCCAGCTCGGGGAGCTCGCGGGCGGCGACGGCGGTGACCTTGACGGTGACCTCGGCGTCCTTGCCCTCGGCGGAGCCGCCCTTGAGCTGCGAGGTGAAGGTGGCCTCGCCACCGGCCTCCAGACCGGTCACGGCCTCGTCGATACCCTCCAGGAGCTCACCGGAGCCGATGGTGTACGAGACACCCTCGGCCACGCCGTCCTCCAGGACCTCGCCGTCCACCTTGGCCTGCAGGTCGATCGTGACGACGTCGCCCTCGGCGGCGGCGCGCTCGACCGGGTTGGTGGAGGCGAAGCGGTTGCGCAGCTGCTCGACGGCCTTCTCGACGTCCTCGTCGGTGACCTCGATGGCGTCGACGGTGACCTCGATGCCGGAGTAGTCCGGGATCTCGATCTCGGGGCGCACGTCCACCTCGGCGGTGAAGGCCAGCAGCTCGCCGTCCTTCAGCTCGGTGATGTCGACCTCGGGCTGGCCGAGAACGTTCAGCTCACCCTCGTTGACGGCCTCGGTGTAGAACTTCGGGAGCGCGTCGTTGACGGCCTCCTCCAGCACGGCGCCGCGGCCGAACCGCTGGTCGATGACCCGGCTGGGGATCTTGCCCTTGCGGAACCCCTTCACCGTGACCTGCTGGTTGATCTTCTTGTACGCCGCGTCGAGGCTGTCCTTGAGCTCCTCGAAGGGCACCTCGATGCTGAGCCGAACCCGGGTCGGGTTCAGGGTCTCCACGGCGCTCTTCACGGTTCGGTCTCCTTGGTGGCTGACTTCTTGGGGTTCTGCTCCGCCGCACCTGGGGCGGCTTCGCGGACCGAGCCCGGTACATCAGACACACGGGCACGCATTTTGCATAGTAACGGCAAGGGGGAGAACTCCCGCAACGCGATCTTGCCGGTGGTCGGGGTGGCCGGATTCGAACCGACGACCTTCCGCTCCCAAAGCGGACGCGCTACCAAGCTGCGCCACACCCCGTCGGTGCGACACGTAGGGTACATGGAGCGGAGGGCCGGGCCGGCAGCTTTCCACGGGCCGGTCGGGGCGCGGCTCGCGCCGGGCTTCCGTCGAGGGTGCCGGGCGGTCTCGTACGGAGTGTGCGGACAGCGCCCGTGACCCGCTACGATGCTTGTCGTGCCGCGGTCGCCGAGACCTGCGGTGCGCGCAGTGCGGGCGTAGCTCAATGGTAGAGCCCTAGTCTTCCAAACTAGCTACGCGGGTTCGATTCCCGTCGCCCGCTCCATCGCGAAGGGCCCGGTCTCCGAGAGACCGGGCCCTTCCGCGTGGTGCCCGGGGGCCGCCGGCGCGACCTCAGAAGTTGATCTGGCCGACGGACTCGATGATCGAGTTCATGAAGCGGTTGATCGACGGGCCCATGCCCGTGGGCGCCAGGAAGAAGCCGAAGAGCGCCGCGACCACCGCGGGGCCGGCCTTGATGGACCCGCTGCGGATCATGACCACGAGGACGATCCCCAACAGAAGCACCACTGACAGCGAAATGGCCACGTCTGCTCACACCCTCGGTCGGTCCGCCTTGCCGGCCCGGAGATGTGCGGCCGTGCACCCTCCGTCGCTCCCATCGTGCCACCAACTCCCCCCGGCCTGCTGCCGGGTGATGTATCGACCTGTCGATATCGCGCCATCCTGCGCCCTGTGCGCCCCCCATGCACCCAACCGGTTCCGGAGCCGCCCCCAGAGCCCTCCCCGGAGCCGCCCTCGGAGCCGCCCCGGCCGCATAACCGCACTTCGGAACGGCCTGCGACGATGATCGTTTCTGCATCCACGCGGTTTATCCACAGGGGAATTCGACGCCGAAAGCGAGGTAATTCACTTCCATCAACTGGCTGATGATTTACCCCTTTTGGGGGATATAAAGCGGGACAAACCAGTCACGGCCCGTGAGTTTGACATTTGATATGAAGGGAAGACGCGCTATTCGACCGCGGTTTTACGGATGCCAATCGAGACGTCTAGGGTGCCTGAGATGTTCCACGCTCCGAACGCAATGCAGAGGACCGCACTCCCCCCGGTGACCGAGGGTGCGGAGGTCAGACGCCCTGCGCGGGAGGATGCGGGCAGGAAGCGCGACGCCCACTTCGACAACGCCAAGTACCTCGCCATCGTGCTCGTCGCGGTGGCGCATTCCTGGGTTCCGGTCATGGACGGGAGCCGGACCGCCCGTGCGCTGTACATGGTGGTCTACACATTCCACATGCCCGCCTTCATCCTCATCTCGGGCTATTTCTCCCGGTCATTCGACCTGACCCCCGCCAAGGTGAAGCGGCTCATCACCGGCATCGCCGTGCCCTATGTGGTGTTCGAGACGGCGTACTCGCTGTTCCGCCGGTACGCCAACGACGTGCCGGGCGCCCCCGTCAGCCTGCTGGACCCCTGGTATCTGACGTGGTTCCTGGCCGCCCTGTTCATCTGGCGGCTCACCACCCCGGTGTGGCGCAATCTCCGCCATCCGCTGGCCGTTTCGCTCGTGATCGCCGTGCTCGCGTCGGTCTCCCCCAGCATCGGCCGGGACCTCGATCTGCCGCGCGTCCTGCAGTTCCTGCCCTTCTTCGTCCTCGGACTCCAGCTGAAGCCGGAGCACTTCGAGCTGGTCCGCCGCCGCGAGGCCCGGCTGATGGCGCTCCCCCTGTTCGCCTGCGCCCTGGTCGTCGCGTACTGGGCGGCGCCCCGGATGCAGCTGGGCTGGTTCCTGCGCGACTCCAGCGCCCAGGAGATGGGGGCGCCGTGGTGGTCGGGCGCGGTCATGACGCTGGCGATGTTCTGCTGCGCGACGCTGCTGACGGCCGGGTTCCTGGCCCTGGTGCCGCGCCGCCACATGTGGTTCACGGTGCTCGGCGCGGGCACGATCTGCGGCTATCTGCTGCACGGCTTCCTGGTGAAGGGCGCCGACTACGCGGGCGTCTTCGACGACCACGCGTGGCTGGTCTCCCCGACCGGCCTGGTCGTCGTGACCGCGGTCGCGGCCACCGCCGTCACCCTGCTGTGCACCCCGCCGGTGCGGCGGGCCCTGCGCTGTGTGACCGAGCCCGACATGGACTGGGCGTTCCGCCGGGACTCCGCCAGGATCTGACTTCCCGCCTACGCGTACGACGAAGCCCGGCCCCGTGCGGCCGGGCTTCGTCGCGCCGGGCCGGTGTTGGCTCAATCCCGTCGTTCGAGGGGCCCCTGCGGTGCGGTGAGCCCCAACAGCCCCCGCATCCGCGCATACTTCGCGGTCAGCCGGGTACGCACGGCCGGCTCCAGCACCGCGAGGCGGGCCGGGTCGGCGTTGTGGGCGAGGTCCGCCTCCTTGACGAGCAGGGCGCCGGGGGTCGCGAGGATGCGCCGGCCGTACGCCTCCGGCTCCTCCCCCGCCCGCTTGGTGACCGCGAGGACCATCGCCTTGACCTCCTCCGGCAGCGCGGCCCCGGCCAGCCACTCGGCGGACAGCGCGTCGTCCTCCACGGCGTCGTGCAGCCAGGCCGCGGCGATCTGCGCCTCGCTTCCGCCCCTGGCCCGGACGCCCTCCGCGACGGCGGCGAGGTGTTCGACGTAGGGCCGGCCGGCCTTGTCCCGCTGACCGGCATGAGCGGCGCGGGCCAGGGCCTCGATCTCGGTGAGGGTCAAGCGGGGAGGCGTCATGGCGAGGACTCCAGGCCCTCGGGCGGGCCCGGAGTCCGGCTTCGTACGCCCGTTCGCGGGCCCGGGGTCCGGCCCGCACGCCCGCCGGACAGTTGCAATGTCAATTGTTCGGTAAACTAACCGATGACTCCCCCTTGACCTTTTCTTGACCTCTTGAAAGGCCAGGCTCATCGGACACGCAGACACACTCATCGCCATGGGCGGCGCCTTCCTCGCCGCCGCCGTCCTCGCCCGCGTCGGCCGGCGCATCGGACTGCCGACGATCCCCCTGTTCATCCTGGCCGGGATTCTCCTCGGCCCACACACCCCCGGCATCGTCCTCGTCGCCGATCCGCACGAGCTGGAGATGCTCTCCGCACTCGGCCTGGTGCTGCTCCTCTTCTACCTCGGGCTCGAATTCCATCTGGACGACCTCAAGACCGGCGGCCGCAAGATGGTCGTCGCCGGGACCGTCTACCTCATCCTGAACGTGGGTGCCGGGCTCGGCTTCGGCTTCGCGGTGGGCTGGGGCACGGCCGAGGCGCTGGTGCTCGCCGGCGTGATCGGCATCTCCTCGTCGGCCATCGTCACCAAGGTCCTGGTCGACCTGGGCAGGCTCGGCGATCCGGAGACCCGGCCGATCCTCGGCATCATCGTGGTCGACGACATCTTCCTCGCCCTGTACCTGGCCGCCCTCCAGCCCGTTCTGTCCGGCGCGGACAGCCTCGGCGCGGCGGTGACGGACGGGAGCAAGGCGTTCGGCTTCCTGCTCGTGCTCGCCCTGGCCGCCCGCTACGGCACCCGGCTGATCGGCAGGCTGATCAACACGCGGGACGACGAACTCCTCGTCATCTCGTTCCTGGGAGCCGCCGTCCTGGTGGCCGGGATCTCGGACTGGTTCGGCGTCGCGGACGCGATCGGCGCCTTCATGGTGGGGCTGATGCTCGGCAACACGTCGTCGGGCGACCGCATCCGCACGCTGGTGCACCCCCTGCGCGACGCGTTCGGCGCGATCTTCTTCTTCGCCTTCGGTCTCTCCATCGACCCCGGCGACCTGCCGACCGTGCTGTGGCCGGTGCTGGCCGCCGTCGCGATCACCCTCGCGATGAACATCCTCTCCGGTATCGCCACGGCCAGGGTGTACGCGTTCGGCCCGCAGGCCGCCGCGAAGATCGCCACCACCCTGGTGGCGCGCGGCGAATTCGCGCTGATCCTCGCCACGATGGCGGCCGGTGCCGGGCTGAACGAACGGCTATCGCCGTTCATCGCGGGGTACGTCCTGGTCCTCGCGGTCCTCTCCCCGCTGGCGGCCGGGCGCTCGCACTGGCTGGCCCGCGTCCTGCCGGGCCGAAGCGAGCCGGCGCTCCCCGAGCCGGCCCGGACCGGTTCAGGACTTGCGTGACAGGAGCAGCAGGGCCCGGTCGTCGTTGACGTCCTTGGCGCAGGCTTCGATCAGGTGCCAGGCGGCGCCCTCGAAGCCGGTGCTCACATAGCGGTCGGCCTCGCCGGTCAGCCGGTCGATGCCCTCCGCGATGTCCCGGTCGGCGGCCTCGACCAGCCCGTCGGTGAACAACATCAGCACGTCGCCGGGGGCGAGATGGCCCTTGACCGCGTCGAACTCGGCGCCGTCGTACACCCCGAGCAGCGGACCCTCCGCCGCCTTCTCCTCCCACTGGCCGCTGCCGGCGTGGAGCTGGAGGGCCGGCGGATGGCCCGCCGAGAGGAGTTCGTAGTCGCCGGTCTCCAGGTCCAGGACGAGGTGGATGGAGGTGGCGAAGCCCTCGTCCCAGTCCTGGCGGAGCAGATAGCCGTTGGCGGCGGGCAGGAAGCCGTGCGGCGGCAGCGAGCCGAGGAGCCCGCCGAAGGCGCCGGACAGCAGCAGGGCGCGGGAGCCCGCGTCCATGCCCTTGCCGGAGACGTCGGTCAGGACGGCTTCCAGGGTGCTTCCGCCCTGGGTGCGGGCCGCGACGACGAAGTCGCCGGAGAAGGACTGCCCGCCCGCCGGGCGCAGCGCCATCTCGCGGTGCCAGCCGTGCGGGAGGCGGGGCAGCGAGCTCTGGACCCGGATGCGTTCGCGCAGGTCGAAGAGCATGGTGCCGCCGCGCCGCCAGGGCACCCCGACGCGGGCCCGGAACTGGGCGAGGATCAGCCCGAAGAGTCCACAGGCCGCGACGGTGAGCACGGTGCCGGGGGTGACTCCGGCCGGGCCGTCCTCGTAGGGGCCGAGCCGGACCGACTCGACGATGAGGGCGGCGGCGGACGCCGCGTACAGGCCGAGGAGGCTGGCGGGGCGCAGCAGCAGGCCGCCCGCGACGATCGGCAGGACGAGCATGGTGGGCGCGCACCAGACCGGGTCGAGCAGGGTGCAGGCGGTGATGACCGGGATGACGAGCATCAGGCCGGCCAGGGCGACCCAGTCGGAGCCGTCGCCGCGGAAGTAGTCGACCCCGGACCGGCGCAGCGTGCCGTAGACCCGGCGCGCCGATTTCCGCAATCGGGCCGGGTACGTCTCTGTTCCTGCGCGTCGGGCCATTGCGGGGACCTTATCCACCCGGCGGCCTCCGGTGCAGGGGGACCCCATGACAATGCGTTCGAAAACGGCCCGCCGGGTGTCGTACCGGCGGGTGGGCGAGAGGTGTCACGCGGTCTGGCAGCCGGGGCACCAGAAGAGGTTGCGGGCGGCGAGGTCGGCGGTACGGATCTCGGTGCCGCAGATGTGGCAGGCCTGGCGGGCGCGCCGGTAGACGTACACCTCGCCGCCGTGGTCGTCGACGCGCGGCGGGCGGCCCATGGCCTCGGGCAGGTGCTCGGGGCGGACGGTGTCGATGCGGTTGTGGCGTACGCCCTCGCGCATCAGTGCGCACAGGTCCGCCCAGATCTCGTCCCACTCGCGGCGGGTGAGGTCCCGGCCCGCGCGGTAGGGGTCGATGCCGTGCCGGAAGAGCACTTCGGCGCGGTAGACGTTGCCGACGCCCGCGATGACCTTCTGGTCCATCAGCAGGGCGGCGACGGTGATCCGGCTGCGGGAGATCCGCTGCCAGGCCCGTTCGCCGTCCTCGCCGTCGCGCAGCGGGTCGGGGCCGAGCCGGTCGTGTATCGCGGCCTTCTCGGCGTCGGTGATCAGGGCGCAGGTGGTGGGGCCGCGCAGGTCGGCGTGGTGCGCGTCGTTGAGCAGGCGCAGCCGGACGGTGTCGGTGGGCGGCGGGGCCGGCACCGTACCGAAGCCCAGTTTGCCGAACAGGCCGAGGTGGATGTGGACCCAGCCGGTGTCCCCGAAGCCGAGGAAGAGGTGCTTGCCGTGGGCGTCGGCGGTGTCGAGGACCTGTCCGTCGAGCAGGGCGGCGCTGTCCGTGAACTTGCCCTGCGGGCTGCTCGCCCGGACCGGCCGGCCGGCGAAGCGCTCGCGGTGGTCCGCGGCGAGGCGGTGAATCGTGTGTCCCTCGGGCACGGTGGCGGGTCTCCTGGCTGGTGCGGGGTCCGGACATGGCTGTGCCGCCGGGCGGACCGGCGGCACAGGAAGTCGGTCAGCCCTGCTGGGGGTGGTGGGCGGGGATCGGGGGGAGTTCGCCGGTGTTCTCGTAGGCGGTGAGCATGTCGATGCGGCGGGTGTGCCGCTCCTCGCCGGAGTACGGGGTGGCGAGGAAGATCTCGACGAACTTGGTGGACTCCTCGACGGTGTGCATCCGGCCGCCGATGGAGATCACGTTGGCGTCGTTGTGCTCGCGGCCGAGGGCGGCGGTCTGCTCGCTCCAGGCGAGCGCGGCGCGGACGCCCTTGACCTTGTTGGCCGCGATCTGCTCGCCGTTGCCGGAGCCGCCGATCACGATGCCGAGGCTGTCCGGGTCGGCGGCCGTCTTCTCGGCGGCCCGGAGGCAGAACGGCGGGTAGTCGTCCTGGGCGTCGTAGACGTGGGGGCCGCAGTCGACGGCTTCGTGGCCCTGAGCCGTGAGCCACTCGACGAGGTGGTTCTTGAGTTCGTAACCGGCATGGTCCGATCCGAGGTACACGCGCATGGGAGGAGTGTGGCACGTGCGGCGCGGGGCCGCCGACGACGGGGGGCGGCGTGCCCGAAGGCGGGCAGGGACGCGAAGAGGCCCGCCGGGGGTCCGGCGGGCCTCTCGGTGAGTCGGTACGGGTCAGCCGCGGCTGCCCAGGAGCTTCCAGGCGGCCGGCAGCGCGCCCATGGCGAGGGCGGCCTTCAGCGCGTCGCCGAGCAGGAACGGCGTCAGGCCCGCGGCGATCGCCGCGCTCGCCGACATGCCGGTGGCCAGGGCGAGGTAGGGCACGCCGACCGCGTAGATGATCGCGGAGCCGAGGACCATCGTCCCGGCGGTGCGCAGGACCGAGCGGTCGCCGCCGCGCCGGGCGAGGCCGCCGACGACGGTGGCGGCCAGGAGCATGCCGAGGACGTAGCCGAAGGAGGCGCCGCCGGCACCGGAGCTGCCGGCCGAGAACCACGGCATGCCCGCCATGCCGACGAGCGTGTACACGGCGAGGGAGAGGAAGCCCCGGCGGGCGCCGAGCGCGGTGCCGACGAGGAGGGCCGCGAAGGTCTGGCCGGTGACCGGGACCGGGGAGCCGGGGACGGGCACGGCGATCTGGGCGGCTATGCCGGTGAGCGCGGCGCCGCCGAGCACCAGCGCGGCGTCCACGGCGTAGCGGTGCCGGGCGGCGGGGAGCAGATCGGCGAGGACCGCTCCGGTGCGGGCGGGGGCGGCAGCAGTGCTCATCGGGGGACTCCGCGGGGTGAGGGTGGGACGGCTGGGGACGGACTGATCGTGACGTTAGCCGACTGAGCCGTGCTCGATCACCATCGGCGGCCCACAAAGCGGCGGTTGGGCCGTTGGTGGAATTCGCACAAGAAGTGCGGCGCAATCACCGCGGGGGGTGACGCTGGTCACGAAGGTGGGGATGGATTCCGCCGCTCCGGCGCGGGGAGGGGCACGGGCCCGTGACTGTGCACTCCCTCCAAAAGCGCGACACGCCGGTACGGGGGCCTAAGCCCAAGGACCGACCCGGAGTTCGGCACTTCTGCTGTTAGCCTGCTCTTGCATAGTGATTGCAATAACAACTTGTCAGCAGTTGGAGGGTTCGAAACCAATGGCCACGTACACGCTCCCGGAACTCCCGTACGACTACGCCGCGCTCGAACCGGTCATCAATCCGCAGATCATCGAGCTGCACCACGACAAGCACCACGCCGCCTATGTGAAGGGCGCCAACGACACCCTGGAGCAGCTGGAGGAGGCGCGCGACAAGGAGGCGTGGGGAGCGATCAACGGCCTCCAGAAGAACCTCGCCTTCCACCTGTCCGGCCACATCCTGCACTCCATCTACTGGCACAACATGACCGGTGACGGCGGCGGCGAGCCCCTCGCGGCGGACGGCGTCGGCGACCTCGCGGACGCGATCACCGAGTCCTTCGGCTCCTTCGCCGGTTTCAAGTCCCAGCTGACGAAGGCGGCGGCCACCACCCAGGGCTCCGGCTGGGGCGTCCTCGCCTACGAGCCGGTCAGCGGCAAGCTGATCGTCGAGCAGGTCTACGACCACCAGGGCAACGTCGGCCAGGGCTCCACGCCGATCCTGGTCTTCGACGCCTGGGAGCACGCCTTCTACCTCCAGTACAAGAACCAGAAGGTCGACTTCATCGAGGCGATGTGGGCCGTCGTCAACTGGCAGGACGTGGCCAGGCGCTACGCCGCCGCCAAGGAGCGCGCGGACGTCCTGCTGCTCGCCCCCTGACCGGGCACCCCGAACGTCCTGCCTCGTGATCGTCTTCTCACCCTTCACCAGGCAGGCGGTTGAAGAGGAGGCCCCCGCCCGGACGTGACGGACGGGGGCCCTCCTTGTTGCCCCGGCGGCTGCCATGATGCCCGCCATCCCTGATCTTGCGTAGGTATCCCTGGTTTCGGCCGGGAAGGGAAACGCGTCCTCGGATCGGAGGCGCGCGGCGCCGGGGTTCCCTGCGTCCCTGGAGTGAGGGTCAGACGGGTCGCTTCTGTCCGTCGATGTACTGGCGGATCACGGCCAGCGGTGCACCGCCGCAGGACCCGGCGAAGTAGGAGCGGGACCAGAACACCGAGCCGATGCCGGTCCGGTTGATCCGGTCGGCGTACTCCGCCCGCAGATACCGGGAGCTGACGCCCTTGAGTGAGTTGATCAGCTTCGACAGGGCAACCTTCGGCGGGTAGTGCACCAGCAGGTGGACATGGTCGGCTTCGCCGTTGAACTCGCGCAGCTCGGCCCCGAAGCTGCCGCATACCTCCCGCATGATCTCTTCACACCGCTTGAGCATGTGGTCATCGAACACATCACGCCGGTATTTCGTAACAAACACCAAGTGTGCGTGGAGGCTATAGATTACGTGACGTCCGGTGCGGATGTCGGGGTTTGGTTCCCAGCGTGGTGACATACGCCAACTGTATGGTGATCGAGCTGGCTTGACCGAAGGGAGTGGGCTGGGTGATCCGTGCGTATAAGTTCCTCATGCGGCCCACCGTGGGCCAGGCGGTCGCGCTCGGCGAGATGCTGCGTGATCACTGCTCGCTCTACAACGGGGCCTTGCAGGAACGCCGTGACGCCTACCGGCACGTTTCGAGGACGAGCGTCACGTACGGGCGGCAGTCCGCGCAGCTCAGGGAGATCCGGGTGTTCGATCCGGAGCGTCAGGGACGCTGGTCCTTCTCCTCGCAGCAGGCGACGCTTCGTCGTCTGGACAAGGCGTTCGCCGCGTTCTTCCGCCGGATCAAGTCCGGCGATACGCCTGGTTGTCCCAGGTTCCGGGGCGTGAACTGGTTCGACACGGTGGACTTCCCCAAGGACGGCGACGGCTGCCGGTGGGGCTCCACCCCGCACGATCCTGTCACCCGCGTCCGCTTCCAGGGTGTCGGGCACGTCAAGGTCAACCAGCACCGCGCGGTGGTCGGCAAGGTCAAGACCGTGTCGGTCAAGCGTGAGGGCCGCAAGTGGTTCGTCGTGCTCACTGCCGAGCAGAAACAGCCCGAACCGCTTCCCACGACGGGCAGCGCGGTCGGCATCGACCTGGGTATCGCCTCGTTCCTCACCATGTCCAGCGGTGGGCACATCGCAAACCCGCGCTACGCCCGCAAGGCCGCCAAGAAGCTCGAAGCGGCACAGCAGGCGCTCAGCCGCTTCCCACGCCGCAAGGCCAAGGACCGCACCCGCAATCATCAGCGCGCCGTGGAGAAGGTCGCGGCCCTGCACGGCAAGGTGCGTCGTCGGCGCCTCGACCACGCGCACAAGACCGCGCTGGGCCTGGTCCGTGAGCACGACTTCATCGCGCACGAAGACCTCAAGATCCGCAACATGAGCAAGGCCCCCGCGCCGAAGCCCGACCCCGGGACGCCGGGCGGCTTCCTGCCCAACGGGGCCTCGTCCAAGGCCGGGCTGAACCGCTCGATCGCTGATGCCGGGTGGGGGGGGTTCCTCGCGATCCTGAACGCAAAGGCTGAGAGCGCCGGGCGGGAAGTGATGGCCGTGGACCCCCGCGACACCTCACGACGGTGCCCCGAATGCGGGCACATCGCCAAGGAGAACCGGCCCACACAGGAGAAGTTCCACTGCCAGACGTGCGGCCACAACGCGCACGCCGACACGGTGGGCGCACTCAACGTTCTACGGGCCGGGCTGGTCCGCCGCGACGCCAACCAGGCATAGCGAGAAGCCCCCTTGCTCACGAGGGGGAGGAGTCACGAGGAGCACTTCATGACTATCACCGTCCACGAGTTGGTCCACTACCCGGTCAAGGGCTGCGCCGGAACCTCGGTGGAATCCGCCCGCGTCACCGTCACCGGCCTCGCCCACGACCGGACGTTCATGGTGGTCGCCGCGGCCGACGGCGCGTTCCGCAGCCAGCGCACCCACCCCGCGATGGCCGCGATCGGCGTCCGCGTCCTGGACTCGGGGGCGGCCCTCGCCCTGTCCGCCGAGGGGCCCGGGACACTGCGCCTGGAGGTCGACCCGGACGGGCCGCGCCGCGAGGTCAGCATGTTCGGCAGGGCCCTCGGGCCCGCCGTGGACCAGGGCGACGCGGCGGCGGAGTGGTTCTCCGAGGCGCTCGGGGCCGCGTCCCGGCTGGTACGGGTGGTCCCCGGCTTCGACCGCGACGGCTGGGGCGAGACCCCCGGCAAGGTCAACTTCGCCGACGCGCACGCGGTCCTGGTCACCTCGACGGCCTCGCTGGCCGGGCTCAACGCCCGCATCGCGGAGCGGGGCGACGCCGCGCCCGTCCCCATGAACCGCTTCCGGCCCAACATCGTGCTGGCCGGCGACGGCGAACCGCACTTCGAGGACCGGGTGGCCGGGATGGCCGTGGGCACCGCCGAACTCGCCTACTCGGTACGGGCGCTGCGGTGCAACGTCCCGCTCGTGGACCAGCGCACCGGCCTCCGCGCGGGCCCGGAGCCGGTGCGCACGCTGGCCACGTACCGCAAGGAGCCCGAGTACGGCAACAAGCTCAGCTTCGGCACGAAGAACGCGGTGGTCCGCGAGGGCGTGGTGCGGGTCGGCGACCCGGTCTCCGTGCACAGCGCGGTGGCCGGCTGAACCCCCCGTAAAACCGGCTGCCGCGCGCGGCCCGCTCTCCTATCGTCGTGCCGATGTTCCCCGTGTGAACGGGACGACGACGTGGAGGATGACTGTGCGCTACCGCGAGCTGGGACGCAGCGGACTTTCGGTGTCGGAGATCGGCTACGGAGCCTGGGGCATCGGCGAGTCGAGCTGGGTGGGGGCGAGTCGGGACGAGTCGCTGCGCGCCCTGAACCGGGCCGTCGACCTCGGCGTGAACCTGATCGACACGGCGCGCGGCTACGGCGAGAGCGAGCGCATCGTCGGGGAGGTCGTGCGCGCGCGGGCCGGTGACGGGGTGCTCGTCGCGACCAAGGTGCCGCCGAAGAACGGGGTGTGGCCGGCGGCCGACGGCACGGACCCGGCGGACGCGTTCCCCGGCGAGCACATCCGCGCCAGTCTGGAGACCAGCCTCGCCGCCTCCGGCCTCGACCACTTCGACGTGCTCCAGTTCCACGTCTGGAACGACGAGTGGCTGGGGCGCGGGGACTGGCTGGAGACGGTCGCCGCGCTGAAGCGGGAGGGCAAGATCCGGCTGTTCGGGGTCTCCGTCAACGACCACGCGCCCGACAGCGCCCTCGCACTGGTGCGCAGCGGTGCGGTGGACAGCGTGCAGGTCATCTACAACGTGTTCGACCAGTCCCCCGCCGACGCGCTGCTGCCGGCCTGTCAGGAGTACGGCGTCGGGGTCGTCGTGCGGGTCGCGCTGGACGAGGGCGGGCTGACCGGCCGGATCACCGCGGACACGACGTTCCCCGAGGGCGACTGGCGCAACCGCTACTTCCGCGACGACCGCCCGGCCGAGGTCGAGCGGCGCGTCGCGGCGATCGTCGCGGACCTGGGCATCGGGCAGGACGAGATCGCCGAGCACGCGCTGCGGTTCGTCCTGAGCCACCCGGCCGTCTCGACCGTCATCCCGGGCATGCGCAGCGTGCGCAACGTGGAGCGCAACACCGCCGTCGGCGACGGACGACCGCTGACCGCCGAGCAGTTGGCGGTGCTGGCGAAGCACCGCTGGCAGCGCGACTTCTACTCCTGAGAGGCGCCCGGCCTCTGGTCCGGTCGCGGCTGCCGGTCCTCCGGGGTCTTCGTCCACGGGCCGACGCCGAGCCGGCCGGTGGTCCCGAGGTCCAGTTCCGGGGTGACGGTCACCGGTTCGGCGCCGGGCCTGGCGGTGACCTCGACGTAGGGGGCGTCGACCGGGTCGCCGGCCGTGGTGGTGTTGCGCCAGGCGAGGTTGGCGTAGGCGCTCTCGCCGGGCCGCAGTGTGACAGGGCGGGGCGAGGGGTCGCCGCCGATGCCGCTGGAGATCTTGTCGGTGCCGCGCAGGATGTCCACACCGGTCACCGGCTCGCGGTCCTCGCCCAGGAGCCGCAGCGCGGGGTAGCCGTTCAGGCGGTAGTCGGCGGTGGAGCAGTTGACCAGGTGGATGCCGACGACGCGCAGGCCCATCGCGGCGTTGCCCTCGTCGTTGGTGACGCGGACCCCGGAGAGCGGGCAGGCGTCCGTCCCGCCGGGCGCCCCGTTCGCCGGGACGGCGCGGACCTTGGTGATCCGGGCCCGGTGGCCGCGCGCGGAGCCGGGGCCCTCGTCCGTGTCGAGGGGGCGGCGCACGGTCTGGCCGGGCTTCACCGCCTCGACGGTGCGCGTGACGCTGTCCATGGCCTCGCCGAAGCCGTTCACCAGGGTGAAGGTGATGGTGTAGGTGAGCGGTTCGTCGTCGTTGTTGGTGACCTCGTACCCGGTGGAGGGGGCGCCGGAGGGCCCGCACTCGCCGCTGATGACCCGGACGTCGTCCCAGGTCCGGCCGGCCGGGTCGGGGACCGGGGCGAGGGAGGCGCAGGTGGCGGCGGGCGCGGCTTTGGCGGCCGTCTCCTTCCCGCAGCCGGTGAGCAGCGCGGTGCTCGCGAGGGCGGCACACAGGGCGAGGACGGGGGCGGGGCGCATCCGTTCAGAAGATCAAAGCGCACCGGGAGGTGCTGTGCAACAGGTCACATATCGCGTCACGGTGGCGTCACAGACGGCGCGGGCCCGGCCGCCGGACGGCCGGGCCCGCGCACGGGGGTGTGCTCAGTCGAAGACCGGGCCCTGGGTGCGGGTGCGCTTGATCTCGTAGAAGCCGGGGATGGAGGCGACCATCAGGGTGCCGTCCCAGAGCTTCGCGGCCTCCTCGCCCTTGGGCGCGGGGGTGACGACCGGGCCGAAGAAGGCGATCTGTCCGCCGTCCGGGCCGGGTACGGCGATGACCGGGGTGCCGACCTCCTGGCCGACCTTCTCGATGCCCTCCCGGTGGGAGGCGCGCAGTTCGGTGTCGTAGGCGTCGGAGTCCGCGTACGCGGCCAGTTCGACGGGCAGGCCGACGTCCTTCAGCGCGGCCTCGACGGCCTCGGGGGTGACGCCCTCGCCCCGGTTGTGGATGCGGGTGCCGAGCGCGGTGTAGAGCGGGCCGACCACCTCGTCGCCGTGCTTCTGCTGGGCGGCGACGACGACCCGTACCGGGCCCCACGCCTTGTTCTCCAGCATGTCGCGGTACTCCTCCGGCAGCTCGTCGATCCGGTCCTCGTTGAGCACGGACAGGCTCATGACGTGCCAGCGGACCTCGACGTCGCGGACCTTCTCCACCTCCAGCATCCAGCGGGAGGTCATCCAGGCCCAGGGGCAGACCGGGTCGAACCAGAAGTCGACGGGGGTCCTGCCGCTCGCCGTGCTGTTGTCAGACATCTCTCTCCTCGAACTGGACCGAACGCTCCGTGCGCGAGAACACCGGACGACGCTCCGGCCATTCCCGCCCGCGACTCCGGGAGGCGGCATGCGAGGATCAAACTATTCGAACGTGACACAAAGGAGTGTGCCGTGCCCGGCGAGAACCTGTCCCGCGACGAGGCCCGCGAGCGAGCGGAGCTGCTGACCGTCGACGGTTACGACGTCGAACTCGACGTCCGTTCGGCGGTCGGTGACCCCGGCCGGGACGACCGGGCCCGGGGCCCGCTGACCTTCCGCTCGGTGACGACGATCCGGTTCCGCACGCGGCGCGGCGGCGCGTCCACCTTCGCGGACCTGATCGCCCCGTCCGTCAGCGCGGTGACGCTGGACGGTGCCGAGCTGGACCCGGCCGCCGTGTTCGACGGGGCGCGGGTGACGCTGGCGGACCTGTCGGAGGGCGAGCACGTCCTGGTGGTCGACGCGCAGTGCGCGTACAGCCGGACCGGCGAGGGCATGCACCGCTTCGTCGACCCGGAGGACGGCGAGGTCTACCTCTACACCCAGTACGAGCCGGCGGACGCGCGCCGCGTCTTCGCCAACTTCGAGCAGCCCGACCTCAAGGCCCCGTACCGCTTCCGGGTGACGGCGCCCGCGGAGTGGACGGTGTGGAGCAACGGCGCGGAGGAGTCCCGCGAGGGCGGGGTGTGGCGGTTCGCGGAGACGAAGCCGATCTCCACGTACATCACGGCGGTCGTCGCCGGTCCGTACCACTACGTGACGGACTCCTACAGCCGGACCTTCGAGGACGGCACGACGCTGGAGATCCCGCTCGGCGCGATGTGCCGCAAGGGGCTCGCCAAGCACTTCGACGCCGACGACGTCTTCCTGATCACCAAGCAGGGCCTGGACTTCTTCCACGACAACTTCGACTACCCGTACCCGTTCGGGAAGTACGACCAGGCGTTCGTGCCGGAGTACAACCTCGGCGCGATGGAGAACCCGGGCTGTGTGACGTTCCGCGAGGAGTACATCTTCCGCGGCAAGGTGACGCAGGCGGCGTACGAGGGCCGGGCCAACGTCATCCTGCACGAGATGGCGCACATGTGGTTCGGGGACCTCGTCACGATGGGGTGGTGGGACGACCTGTGGCTGAAGGAGTCCTTCGCGGACTTCATGGGCGTCTTCGCGATGACCGGCGCGACCCGCTTCGAGGACGGCTGGATCACCTTCGCGAACAACCGCAAGTCCTGGGCGTACCGCGCCGACCAGCTGCCGTCCACCCACCCGATCACGGCCGACATCCGTGACCTGGAGGACGCCAAGCTGAACTTCGACGGCATCACGTACGCCAAGGGCGCCTCGGTGCTCAAGCAGCTGGTGGCGTACGTGGGCCGGGAGGCGTTCCTGGAGGGCGCCCGGCGCTACTTCAAGAAGCACGCCTACGGCAACACCACGCTCGGGGACCTGCTGTCGGTGCTGTCCGAGACGTCCGGGCGGGACATGACCGCGTGGTCGCGCTCCTGGCTGCAGACCGCGGGCGTCAACTCGATGACCCCGGTGGCGACGTACGACGCGGCCGGCCGGATCACCGAGCTGGCCGTCCTCCAGGAGGCCGCCGAGTCCCACCCGGAGCTGCGGCCGCACCGGGTCGCCGTGGGCCTGTACCGGCGCGACGCCGAGGGCGCGCTGGTGCGCTACGCGCGTGCCGAGGCGGACGTGTCGGGCCCGCGCACGGTGATCGGGGAGCTGGCCGGGGCCGAGCGGCCCGAGTTGATCCTGGTCAACGACGACGACCTGACGTACTGCAAGGTGCGGTTCGACGAGGTGTCGCTGGCCACGCTGCGGGCGCATCTGGGCGACATCACGGACCCTTCCCCAAGCTCTTCGAGCAGGGGATACCCCATGGCCCGTGCTCTGTGCTGGTCGGCGCTGTGGAACCTCACCCGGGACGGGCTGATGCCGGCCCGTGACTTCGTGTCCCTGGTGCTGGCGTTCGCGGGGCGCGAGACGGACATCGGCGTGCTCCAGATGCTGCACGCCTGGACGCGCGGCGCGCTGACGCACTACGCGGCGCCCGCGTGGCGCGAGGAGGGCGGCCGGGCGCTGGCCGAGGGCGCGCTCGGCGAACTGCGGCTCGCGGAGCCCGGCAGTGAGCACCAGCTGGCCTGGGCCCGGTTCTTCGCGTCGGTGGCCGCGTCGGACACCGACTTCCAGCTGCTGTCCGGGCTGCTCGACGGGTCCGCCCGGATCGACGGGCTGGACGTGGACCAGGAGCTGCGCTGGGCGTTCCTGTCGCCGCTGGTCTCGCATCTGGTGGCCGACGAGGCGGCGGTGGACGCGGAGCTGGCGCGGGACGACACGGCGTCCGGCGAGCGGCACCGGGTGCGGTGCCTGGCGTCCCGGCCGTCCGCCGAGGTGAAGGCGCGGGCGTGGGCGGACGTCGTGGAGTCGGACGCGCTGTCCAACGCGCTGGTGGAGGCCACGATCGCGGGCTTCGAGCAGTCCTCGCAGCGGGAGCTGCTGGCGCCCTACGCCGAGCGGTACTTCGAGGCGATCGAGCGGGTGTGGGCGGACCGGTCGATCCAGATCGGGATGGCCGTGGTGCGGGGCCTGTTCCCGTCGCTCCAGGACGACCCGGCGACGCTGGAGGCGACCGACGCCTGGCTGGAATCGCACGCGGACGCGGCGCCGGCGCTGCGGCGGCTGGTCCTGGAGTCCCGCGACGACCTGGCGCGCGCTCTGCGGGCGCAGGCGGTGGACTCGGTGGCGTAACGGAGTCACGGGCGGGGCGAGCGGGACGGGCGGGTCGGTACGCGTGGCGTATCGGCCCGTTCGTCCCGTCTGACGCTTCGGCACCAGTGGCGGGATTACGCCATGTACTCAACAAGTCCCCCACAACTCTCCACAAACCCCTGTCATTTACGAAAGGGTGAGCGGTCATCCGGTACCGATTTCCGGACTCTCTCTTTCACATACAGGGATGCTGATGACCTCCGAATCCCCCGGCTCCATATCCGGAGCGAGACGAGCGGCCCGGGTGGCGGCCGTCGCCGGTCTGGCGGCCGCGCTGGCCGCCTCCGGTATGGCCCCCGTCCTCGCCGCCGACGACCCGTCAGGCTCACCCGTCAAGGAGGCCGGTGCCGCCGCTCCGGCCGACAAGCTGGGCACCGCCGACGCCGAGGTCCTGACCAAGGCCAAGGCCAAGGGCGAGAAGAACGTCACCATGATGGTCGCGACCGCCCCCGGCGCGACCGAGCAGGTCACCAAGCAGCTGGACGCCGTCAAGGGCTCCGTGCTGGGCCTCGCCTACGACAGGCTCGGCTACGTCCGGGCGACCGTGCCGACCTCCGCCGCCGAGGCCACCATCAAGGCGGCGTCGAAGCTCAGCTCCGTCCACGGCATCGATCTCAAGCAGGAGATCATGCTGGACGACCCGACGCCCGCGGCCGACCGGGCCACCGGCGCCAAGGCGCGCACGAAGTCCACCGGCAGCTACCCGGCGCCGGGCAGGAAGACCCCGGCGAAGAACCCGTACAACCCGTCCTTCGAGACGGGCGCGGTCGACTTCGTGCGGCAGCACCCCAAGGCGGACGGCCGCGGGATCACCATCGGCGTGCTGGACTCGGGCGTGGACGTCGCCCACCCGGCGCTGCAGAAGACCACCACCGGCGAGCGCAAGATCGTCGACTGGGTGACCGCCACCGACCCGGTGAGCGACGGCGACGGCACCTGGCTGCGGATGACGGACGCCGTCTCCGGCCCGGTGTTCACGTACAAGGGGCGTACGTACAACGCGCCCAAGGGCTCGTACCGGATCAGCGTGTTCGCCGAGGCCGCCACCAAGGGCGGCGACATGGCGGGCGACCTGAACCGCGACGGCGACACCACCGACACCTGGGCCGTCCTCTACGACCCGGTCACCGGCACCTCCCGCGTCGACCTGAACGGCAACGCGGACTTCCGCGACGACACCGCGCTCAAGCCGTACAAGGAGAAGCACCAGGTCTCCTACTTCGGCAAGGACGACCCGCGCACCGATGTGGTCGAGCGCATCCCGTTCGTCGTCGAGAACCGCGCGGACGTCGTCTACAACGCGGCGGGCGACACCGCCGACTTCGTCTCCATCGGCGTCATCGAGTCCGAGCACGGCACGCACGTCGCGGGCATCACCGCCGCCAACGGCCTGTTCGGCGGGAAGATGGACGGTGCCGCGCCCGGCGCGAAGATCGTCTCCTCGCGCGCCTGCACCTGGTCCGGCGGCTGCACCAACATCGCGCTCACCGAGGGCATGATCGACCTCGTCGTGAACCGCGGCGTGGACATCGTCAACATGTCGATCGGCGGTCTGCCGCCGCTGAACGACGGCAACAACGCCCGCGCCGAGCTGTACAAGCGGCTCGTGGACATCTACGGCGTCCAGCTGGTCATCTCGGCCGGCAACGACGGCCCCGGCGTCAACACCATCGGCGACCCCGGCCTCGCCGACCACGTCATCTCGGTCGGCGCGTCCATCTCCAAGGAGACCTGGGCCGCCAACTACGGCTCCGGCGTCACCAAGAAGTACGACATGATGCCGTTCTCCTCGCGCGGCCCGCGTGAGGACGGCGGATTCGCGCCGACCCTGACCGCCCCCGGCGCGGCCATCAACTCCACGCAGACCTGGCTGCCCGGCGGCCCGGTCAAGGAGGCCGGCTACTCGCTGCCCGCCGGCTACTCGATGCTCCAGGGCACGTCGATGGCCTCCCCGCAGGCCGCCGGCGCCGCCGCGCTGCTGCTGTCCGCCGCGAAGCGGAAGCACATCGAGCTGCCCCCGGCCGACCTGCGCACCGCGCTGACCAGCACCGCCACCAAGATCAAGGGAGTGCCCGCGCACGCCCAGGGCGCCGGTCTGATCGACATCGTGGACGCCTGGAAGCTGATCTCCCGGAAGGGCGCCCCGGCGCACGAGTACACCGTCAAGGCGCCGGTGGACACCGCGATCGACTTCGCGCTGAAGACCCCGGGCTTCGGCACCGGCCTCTACGACCGCGAGGGCGGCCTGAAGGCGGGCCAGAAGAAGACCTACGACATCACGGTCACCCGCACCACGGGCCCCGACCGCGACGTCGCGCACAAGCTCTCCTGGAAGTACGGCGACGGCACCTTCCGGATCGTCGGCCCCAAGAAGGTCTCGCTGCCGCTCGGCAAGCCGGTCACCGTCAAGGTCCAGGCGAAGCCGCGCACCGCGGGCGTGCACAGCGCGATCCTCCAGCTCGACGACAGGAAGACCGCCGGCACCGACCAGCAGATCCTCACCACGGTCGTCGTCTCCAAGGAGCTGGCGAAGCCGTCCTACGCGTACACGACGTCCGGCACGGTGCAGCGCAACAGCACCACGTCGTACTTCGTGACCGTGCCGGAGGGCGCCAAGACCCTGGAGGTCTCGCTGGGCGCCCTGCGCTCGGGCAGCCAGACCCGCTTCATCTCCATCCACCCGTACGGGGTGCCGGTGGACAACAGCGGTACGCCGTACTGCTACCCGAACTACGAGAACCCGGCCAACACCTGCCGCCCGGACGCGCGTTCCTACGCCGACCCGCAGCCCGGTGTCTGGGAGATCGAGGTCGAGGCGCGGCGCACCTCGCCGCTGCTGGACAACCCGTACCGGCTGAACGTGGCGCTGCTCGGCGCGACCTTCGACCCGGCGGTGCAGACCATCGCCGAGGCGAAGATCGGCACCCCGGCCGCGGTCGACTGGACGGTCACCAACAACGCGGGGCCCCTGGAGGCGCACCTCAAGGGCGGCTCGCTGGGCTCGGCGGCCGTGGAGCGCCCGTCGATCTCCACCGGTGGCACGTACGTCAAGGAGGTCACCATCGGTGAGGGCGTCGAGAAGCTGGACGTCGCCATCGGCGGCACCACCGACGCCAACGCCGACCTCGACCTGTACGTGTACAAGGGTTCCGCCGAGGTGGGCGCCTCCACCACGGCGGGCTCCGAGGAGTCCGTCAGCCTGCTGAAGCCGGCCGCCGGCACGTACACCGTCCTGATCGACGGCTACGACGTCCCGGCCGGCACCACCGAGTACGACTACCGCGACGTCTACTACTCGGCGGCGCTCGGCACCATCTCCGTGGACGAGTCGAAGGCCGTGAACCTGGCCGCCGGCGAGTCCGCCGAGGTCGGCGCCGAGGTGAAGGTGGCCGGCGCGGCCCCCGAGGGCCGGCAGTTCTTCGGTGAGGTCAGCCTGGTGAACGCGCGCGGCACCGCGGCGGGCACCGGCAGCGTGGTGATCCGGAACGTCACCCCGTAGTCACACCGTGTCGAACATGTGATCTGTCAAGGCAGTGGGGCGGGTGCTCACCGGGCACCCGCCCCATCTGTCTGTCACCCGCCGCCCGCCGAACCGGGCAATCGGTTTGGATGCATGCCCCGTGGACATACGCATCGTGACTCCTCCTCCTCGCGAACGAGGCGGCTTCTCGCCCGGCTGAAGAACCGGGCGACGGCCAAGCCCTGACCGCTGCCCGCGGGCAGGGCTGGAACTTACCGCGCCGCTCGGCATGTCACCAAACGGCCGCGAACCCGCCCGGCTCTCAGGACCGAAATCCGTTTGCGAAGATGTGGTGAGGAAGCGGCATCATGTCTGTTCGTACGTCTGAGGGAGTTCCTGTGAAGGTCGGAATCGTCGGCGCCACCGGTCAGGTCGGCACAGTCATGCGCAGCATCCTGGCCGAACGCGAGTTCCCGGCCGACGAGCTGCGGCTGTTCGCCTCCGCGCGTTCGGCCGGCTCCACCATCGAGTGGAAGGGGCGCGAGATCACCGTCGAGGACGCCTCGACCGCCGACTACACCGGGCTGGACATCGTGCTGTTCTCGGCCGGCGGCGCCACCTCCAGGGCGCTCGCCGAGAAGGTCGCCTCGCAGGGCGCCGTGGTGATCGACAACTCCTCGGCCTGGCGCAAGGACCCCGAGGTCCCGCTGGTCGTCTCCGAGGTCAACCCGCACGCGATCGCGAACCGCCCCAAGGGCATCATCGCCAACCCGAACTGCACCACGATGGCCGCCATGCCCGTGCTGCGCCCGCTGCACGAGGAGGCGGGGCTCGAAGCGCTGACCGTCGCCACGTACCAGGCGGTCTCCGGCTCCGGCCTGGCCGGTGTCGCCGAGCTGCACGGCCAGGCGTCCAAGGTCGTCGCCGACGCGGACAAGCTCACGCACGACGGCGCGGCCGTGGACTTCCCCGAGCCCGGCGTCTACAAGCGCCCCATCGCCTTCAACGTGCTGCCGCTGGCCGGCGCCATCGTGGACGACGGCTCCTTCGAGACGGACGAGGAGCAGAAGCTCCGCAACGAGTCCCGCAAGATCCTGGAGATCCCCGGCCTGAAGGTCTCCGGCACCTGTGTCCGCGTCCCGGTCTTCTCCGGCCACTCGCTCCAGGTGAACGCCCGCTTCGCCCGCCCGATCGGCGTGGAGCGCGCGTACGAGCTCCTCAAGGACGCGCCGGGCGTCGAGCTGTCCGAGATCCCCACGCCGCTCCAGGCCGCGGGCAAGGACGCCTCCTTCGTGGGGCGCATCCGCAACGACGAGACCGCGGAGAACGGTCTGGCGCTGTTCGTCTCCAACGACAACCTGCGCAAGGGCGCGGCGCTGAACGCGGTCCAGATCGCGGAGCTGGTCGCGGCCGAACTGCGCGGCTGAACCGGTCGTTCCCGAGCGCCGGACAGGGCCGGATTTCCGGCCCCGTCCGGCGCTGCGGACAGGCGCGGGGGCTCGTGGAAGGATGGCCGGAAACATCGCAGAGCAAGGAGATGACCGCGTGCCTGGCACGAATCTGACCCGCGAAGAGGCACAGGAGCGGGCGCGCCTGCTGACCGTGGACGCGTACGAGATCGATCTCGACCTCTCCGGAGCGCAGGAGGGCGGGACCTACCGGTCCGTCACCGTCGTGCGCTTCGACTCCGCCGAAGCCGGTGCGGAGACCTTCATCGACCTGGTCGCCCCCGCGGTGCACGAGGTCGAGCTGAACGGCAGGGCGCTGGACGTCGCGGCGGTGTTCCGCGACTCCCGGATCGCCCTGCCCCACCTGCAGGCCGGTGCCAACGAGCTGAAGGTCGTCGCCGACTGCGCGTACACCAACACGGGCGAGGGCCTGCACCGCTTCGTCGACCCGGTCGACGAGCAGGCGTACCTCTACACCCAGTTCGAGGTCCCGGACGCGCGCCGCGTCTTCGCGAGCTTCGAGCAGCCGGACCTCAAGGCGACCTTCCGGTTCACCGTAAAGGCCCCGGCCGGCTGGACCGTGATCTCCAACTCGCCGACGCCGGAGCCGAAGGACGACGTCTGGTCCTTCGAGCCGACGCCGCGCGTCTCCACGTACATCACCGCGCTGATCGCCGGTCCGTACCACTCGGTGCACAGCAGCTACGAGAAGGACGGCCGGACCGTTCCGCTGGGCATCTACTGCCGGCCCTCGCTGGCCGAGTTCCTGGACGCGGACGCGATCTTCGACGTGACCCGGATGGGCTTCGACTGGTTCCAGGAGAAGTTCGACTACGACTACCCGTTCGCCAAGTACGACCAGCTCTTCGTCCCCGAGTTCAACGCGGGCGCGATGGAGAACGCGGGCGCGGTCACCATCCGCGACCAGTACGTGTTCCGGTCCAAGGTGACGGACGCGGCGTACGAGACGCGGGCCGAGACCATCCTGCACGAGCTGGCCCACATGTGGTTCGGCGACCTCGTCACGATGGAGTGGTGGAACGACCTCTGGCTGAACGAGTCGTTCGCCACGTACACCTCGGTCGCCTGCCTCGCGTACGCGGAGGGCTCCGGCTGGCCGCACTCGTGGACCACGTTCGCCAACTCCATGAAGACCTGGGCCTACCGGCAGGACCAGCTTCCCTCGACGCACCCGATCATGGCGGACATCCGCGACCTGGACGACGTCCTGGTCAACTTCGACGGCATCACGTACGCCAAGGGCGCCTCCGTCCTCAAGCAGCTCGTGGCGTACGTCGGCATGGACGAGTTCTTCAAGGGCGTGCAGGCGTACTTCAAGGCGCACGCCTTCGGCAACACCCGGCTGACCGATCTGCTGGGCGCGCTGGAGGAGACCTCCGGCCGCGACCTGAAGACCTGGTCGAAGGCGTGGCTGGAGACGGCCGGCATCAACGTCCTGCGCCCGGAGATCGAGACCGACGAGAACGGTCACGTCACCTCGTTCAGCGTGCTCCAGGAGGCGCCCGCGCTGCCCGCCGGCGCCAAGGGGGAGCCGACGCTGCGCCCGCACCGGATCGCGATCGGCTGCTACGACCTGGATGCCGGGGGCAGCCTGGTGCGTACGGACCGGATCGAGCTGGACGTGGACGGCGAGCGCACCGCCGTGCCGTTCCCGGCCGGCACGGCGCGCCCGGCGGTCGTCCTGCTCAACGACGACGACCTGTCGTACGCGAAGGTCCGCCTGGACGCGGAGTCCCTGCGGGTCGTCACGGAGCACCTGGGCGACTTCACCGCGTCGCTGCCGCGCGCCCTGTGCTGGGCGTCGGCCTGGGACATGACGCGGGACGGCGAGCTGGCCGCCCGCGACTACCTGGCGCTGGTGCTGGCCGGGATCGGCAAGGAGTCGGACATCGGTGTGGTGCAGTCGCTGCACCGCCAGGTCAAGACGGCGATCGACCTGTACGCGACGCCGGAGTGGCGCGAGGCGGGCCTGACGCAGTGGACCGAGGCGACGCTCGCGCACCTGCGCGCGGCGGAGCCGGGCAGCGACCACCAGCTGGCCTGGGCGCGCGCCTTCGCGGCCACCGCCCGCACCCCGCAGCAGCTGGACCTGCTGCGCGCGCTGCTCGACGGCGCCGAGGCGATCGAGGGCCTGGCCGTGGACACCGAGCTGCGCTGGTCGTTCGTGCAGCGGCTCGCGGCCACCGGCCTGATCGACGAGGAGGAGATCGACGCCGAGTACGCGCGGGACCGGACGGCGGCGGGCGAGCGCCACGCGGCCTCCGCCCGTGCGGCGCGGCCCACCGAGGAGGCGAAGGCCGAGGCGTGGGCGTCGGTCGTGGAGTCCGACAAGCTGCCGAACTCCCTCCAGGAGGCGGTCATCGCGGGCTTCGTGCAGACCGACCAGCACGAGCTGCTGGCCCCGTACGCGGAGAAGTTCTTCGCCTCGGTGAAGGGTGTCTGGGACTCGCGGAGCCACGAGATGGCCCAGCAGGTCGCCGTCGGCCTGTACCCGGCGCTCCAGGTCTCGCGGGAGACCCTGGACGCGACGGACGCCTGGCTGGCCGCGGCCGAGCCGGGCGCGGGTCTGCGCCGGCTGATCTCGGAGTCCCGCTCGGGCGTGGAGCGCGCGCTGCGGGCGCGGGAGGCGGACGCGGCGGCCGCGACCGCGTAACCGGTACGTGTGAGTAAGGCCGACCGGCGAATGGGGGGTGGGTGAAGGAGCGGGGCTGGGCGCGTGCGGCTGCAAGGCGGAGGATTGAGGCATGGCGGAGCCATGGTGATTGACGACAACGCCGGAGGGGGCCCCTCCCTGGTCGAGCGAAGCCGAGAGCTTGGGGGAGTGCGTGCCCAGCCCCGCGACGCCGCCCCCCATTCGCCGGTCGGCCTTAAGGGGCACCCCTCGGGAGGGGTGCCCCTTGTCCGTGCCCGGGTCCGTCAGGCGCGGGACGCCTCGTGGCGGGCGGCCAGTTCGGCGGCGCCGGTCTCCGTGAGGGAGCCGTGCAGGCGCATCCGGGCGACCCCGCCGTCCGGGAAGGCGTCCAGCCGGACATGGGTGACCACGGCCTCCTCCGGCAGCGGGAAGCGGTGGACGGTGTCGGGCTGGAGCCGGGTGCGCGGGATGATCTCGAACCAGTCGCCGTCCTCGCCGTCCCGGCCGTGCAGGGCGATCCAGCCGGCCGCGTTGCCCAGGAGGCAGGCGGTGTCGATCTCGACCGCGCGGACGGCGCCCTGGGCGGGCAGCCGGAAGCGGACCCAGTCGTTGGTGCCGCGGACCCGGCGGCGGCGGTTCTCCCAGCCGTCGTCCATCTTGCGGGAGGTGCCGGGCAGGATGATCTGGGTCGGCGAGGAGTAGAAGCGGTCCGAGGCGTCCTCGTAGCTGCCGCCGTTGAGGACCGCGATCAGGTCGAAGGTGCCGAGCGCGGCCAGCCAGGACGGGTCGGGGACCACTTCGCCGTGCACGCGCAGGCGGGCGATGCCGCCGTCGGGGTGCTGGCAGAGCCGGATGTGGGTCCAGCGGCGTCCGCCGGTGACCTCGAAGCCGTTGGCGGCGTGGCCGCGTACGGGGGTCGGCGGGACGATCTCCTCCCACTTCACGTCGTCGGCGAGCAGCTCGTCGGGGCCGGGCGCGCCGTCCACGCAGGTGGCCTGGACCGAGACGCGCTGCGGGTAGTTGCCCCGGAAGTGGGCGGTGTCGACGACGATGCCCCGGATGATGCCGGGGGCGCCGAGGCGGATCAGGGCCCAGTCGTGGTCGTCGGGGGCAGGGAACGGATGGGCGGCGTCGGTGCCGCGCCGGCGGCGGGTCTCCCAGCCGTCCATGATCTTGCCCTTGTGGCCGAAGCGCTCGGGGTCGAAGACCGCGCGTTCGCGCAGGAGGAGGTTCTCGCGCTGGGCGAAGAACTCGTCGTTGGCGGCGATCACGCCCGCGCCGAGCCGCCGGTCGGCGAGGTCCACGAGGTCGGTGAAGGGGAGGTCGGCGGTGCGGTAGTCGGCGTAGGGGTCGCCACCGCCGTAGGGGGCCGCGTCGTTGGCGTGGGGATCGTCGTGCCGGGTCTCATCCTGTTCGGTGGTCATGGGCCCACTGTCGTACGCCGGAAGCACGTAGGTCCATCGAAAGTTTCCGCACGAACCGTTCAGGATTCCCGAATGGTCCGCCGGTCGGTCGCGGGGTCGTCGTACGGCCGCGCCGCCTCGCGCAGGGCGGCGAGGACCCGGGCGACGGCCGGGGCGTCCTCGCCCCCGCGCCGGACGGCGGCGACGACATGGCGCCGGGGCCGGTCCGCGTCCAGGGCCCGCATCACCACGCCCTCCCGGCCGTGCCGTTCCGCCGAGGCCATGCGCGGGACCAGGGCGATGCCCATGCCGGCCGCGACCATGGCGAGGATCGCCGTCCAGCCGGACGCGCTGTGCGCCCGGGCGGGTACGAAGCCCGCCGCCCGGCACGCGGAGCGGGTGATCTCCGACCAGGGGCCCGAGCCGCCGTAGATCCAGGGCTCGGCGGCAAGGTCGGCCAGCCGCAGTCCGGACGCGTCCGCGAGCGGATGGCCGGCGGGCAGGGCCACGTCGAGCGGGTCGGCGAGCAGCGGCAGCACGGTGAACCGGGGGTCGCAGGACGCGGGGGCGTCGGCGGCCAGCGACAGGGCCAGATCGGCCTCGGCGGCGGCGAGCAGTTCGTACGCGCGGGCGGCCTCCGCCTCCCGCACCCGGACGTCGGGGCCGGGGCGGCCGGCCGTGCGCAGCAGCTGCACGGCGGGGACGACCAGGGCGGGGACGGCGGTGGCGAACGCGGCGACGCGCACCTCGCCCGCCTCGCCGCGCAGATAGCCGGTCAGTTCGGCGTCGGCGCGCTCCAGCTGGGCGAAGACCGCCTCGGCGTGCCGCAGGACGAGATGGGCGGCGTCGGTGAGCCGCACCCGCCTGCCCTGGGCCTCCAGGAGTGGCACGCCGAGCTGTTTCGCCAGGTTGGAGAGCTGCTGGGAGACGGCGGACGGGGTCATCAGCAGGGCGTCGGCGGTCGCGGTGACCGTGCCCCGGTCGCGCAGGGTGCGCAGGATGCGGAGCTTCTTGACGTCCCACTCGGTCATGGCCGCGACCGGCCCCGGCCGCCGGGCAGGTGGGTCAGACCTGCTTCTTCGACTTGTCGAGGACCATGACCAGGCCCGTGATGACGGCGAACAGGACGATGGGCGCCGCGACGTACAGGCCGAGGGTGTCGAGCACGCTCAGGCCCGGGCCCGGGTCGTCGCCGTCGTCGCGGGTGAGCGCGAGCGCGGGGGACGACATGAGCAGCATCATCAGCGTCGTTCCGGCGGCGACGGCGCCGGCGCGCATAGCGTTCTTCTTGTCCACGGTGCCAACGTAGCGAACGCCCGCGCGGGCCGCGCGTCCGGGGTGCCGTACGGGCGCTCAGCTGCCTCCCCCCGCCGGGTGCGGTACGTCCATCAGGCGGTGCAGCCGGGGCGAGGCGGCGAGCTGTTCCAGGGTGACGGGGCGGCCCTCCGCGTCGGCGACGGGCAGCCGCCAGTTGGGGTACTCGTCGCAGGTGCCGGGGATGTTCTGCGGGCGGCGGTCGCCGATGGTGTCGGGCAGCCAGATCCCGGTGAGCCGGGCGGGGGTGCGCAGCAGGAAGCGGTGGACGGCGCGCACGGCCGCCTCCTCGTCGCCGCCTCCGGGGAGCGGGCCGGGGGCGCCCTCGGGGAGCAGTCCGAGCCGGGTGAACAGGGCCAGCCACTCGGCCGTCTCGGCGCCGTCCCGCCGGTGTTCCTCGTCCGGGGGGCCGGTGAGCAGGCCCAGCCGGTGGCGCAGCGTCACATGGTCGCCGGTCAGCCGGGCCGCGGTGGAGGGCAGGTCGTGGGTGGTGGCGGTGGCCAGGCAGTCGGCGCGCCAGCGCTCGGGGGCGAGGGGCCGGCCGTCGCCCGCCCAGTCCCGCTCGAACCAGAGCACCGAGGTGCCGAGCACGCCGCGCCGGGCGAGCGCCTCGCGGACTCCGGGTTCGACCGTGCCGAGGTCCTCGCCGATGACGGCCGCGCCGGCCCGGTGCGCCTCCAGGACCAGGACGGCGAGCATGGCCTCCGCGTCGTAGCCGACGTAGGTGCCCTCGGTGGGCGGGCGGCCCTCGGGCACCCACCAGAGCCGGGACAGGCCCATGACGTGGTCGATGCGCAGGGCGCCCGCGTGGGCGAGGAGGCCGCGCAGCAGGTCCCGGAAGGGGGCGTAGCCGCTCGCGGCGAGGGCATCGGGGCGCCAGGGGGGCAGGCCCCAGTCCTGGCCGCGCGCGTTGAAGGCGTCGGGGGGCGCGCCGACGGACATGCCGTGGGCGAAGGTGTCCTGCTGGGCCCAGGTGTCGGCGCCCGAGGGGTGCACGCCGACCGCGAGGTCGTGGACGATGCCGACGGTCATCCCGGCGTCCAGGGCGGCGCGCTGGGCCTCGGCGAGCTGGGTGTCGGTGAGCCAGGCGAGCCGGCAGTGGTGGTCGACCCGGTCGAGCAGTTCGGCGCGGGCGCGGGCGGTGGCGTCGGAGCGCGGGTCGCGCAGCCCGTCCGGCCAGCCGCGCCAGTCGGGGCCGTGCGCCTCGGCGAGCGCGCACCACAGGGCGTGGTCCTCCAGGGCCCGGCCCTGGCGGGCGAGGTAGTCGCAGTACGCGGCGTGCCGGCCGGGGGTGAGGGGGACGGCGAGGATCAGGTCGAGGGCTTGGCGCTTGAGGTCCCGTACGGCGTCCCGGTCGATGAGGGCGCCCTTGTCCAGGACGGCTTCCCGCAGCCGGGCGCCCTTGCGGCGCAGCGCGTCGAGGGCGGCCGGGTCGGGGACGTGGCCGTACTCCGGGACGGACTCGACGCGCAGGTGCACCGGGTCCGGGAAGCGCCGGGACGAGGGGCGGTAGGGCGAGGGGTCGGTGGGGGCGCCGGGGACCGCCGCGTGCAGCGGGTTGACCTGGACGAAGCCGCAGCCGAGCCGGCGGCCGGACCAGGAGGCGAGGTCGGCGAGGTCACCGAGGTCGCCCATGCCCCAGGAGCGGCCGGAGAGCAGGGAGTAGAGCTGGACGAGGAAGCCGTGGCCCCGGCCGGGGGGCTGCGGGGCGCGGGGCGGGGCGACGACGAGTGCGCAGCGCTGCTCCCGGTGGTCCGGGGCGCGGGCGGTCAGCCGGTGGACGCCGAGCGGGGGTTCGGTCCACCAGGGGTGGCCGGACGGTCCGGGCTCCCCGGCGGACCGGGATGCGGCACCGGGTCCGGCATCGGGTCCGGGCTCCCCGGCGGGCACCCGCATCGGTGCCTCCCGTGCCCCGCCGCTCCCCCGCGCCCCGTCCGGCGGCCCGACCGTCAGTTCCGTGCCGGTCGGCAGGCCGGTGAGCGCGGGCGGCAGCGGTTCGCCGGACCAGACCACCACCGTGTCCGGGAGGAGCCGGGCGCGGGCCGCCGACTCGGCGGCGGCGAGCGCGGCCCGTACCGCCTCGGGTGTGGTGGCGTCCACGCCGAGCGCGCCGAGCACGGCGACGACCGTGCTCTCGGGCACCGGCGCGGTGGGGCCGGAGGGCGGGGAGAAGGAGGTGGCGACGCCGTGCAGGGCGGCGAGCCGGGACAGGCCCATTCAGACTCCTGGGGACTCCGGGCCCCACGCGCAACCGGTCGCGGCCGGTTCGCTGGTCAGCGGGGCGAGGACGGCGAGCGGCGGCTCGCTGGTCAGGGGGGTGGCCTCGGCGAGCGGGGGCTCGCTGGTCAGGGGTATGGCGCCGGATGCCTGTTGGGGGAGGTCGGAGAGCGGGAGCTGCGCGGTGGCGGGCATGGTGGCCTCCTGGCCGTGGAGAACAGGACAGTGACGGCCTACCCAGCGGACGCCGCCGCAGACGTAGGCGTTATGACAACGAGTTCAACGTGCCGCGGGTCACATTCCGTTCCCACGGGGCCGGTTGCCCGCAAGACGTTCGCCGATTTAGGCCATTCGGCGCTGTCTTTCGCGTAGGGGACCGCCCTGCGCGGCGCGCCCGCCGCACCGCTCGTACCAGGACATTCCGCCATCGAACGCCTCGCACATTGACACCCTCGCGCGCGGGGTGGTGGGCTCGGAGCCCGAGGTGGGAGCGAGGGGAGAGACCGCGATGGGGCTCAGTGGCAGGACGCGGGCGACGGCGGTGGCCGTGGCCGTGCTCGGCGGGCTGCTCTCCGCCGGTGCCCCGCCCGCGCTCGCCGCTCCCCCGGACCCCGCGAGCGCCTCCGCCGCCGGGCCGGGGCGCACGGCGCAGGGCGCGCCCCCGGCGGTGTGGCCGCGCCCGCAGAGCATGGCGGCGGCCGGTCCCGGGGTCGCCCTGGGCCACGAGGTCACGCTGGTCGCGGACGCGGCGGCCGATCCGTACGCCGTGGCGGTGCTGCGCACGGTCCTGCGGGACGCCGGGGTGCGCACGGTCCACGAGGCGCTGCCGGGTGCCGGGCCGGTGATCCGGCTGGGCGGCGCCGGGGCGGCGGACGCGCTGCGCGCCCTGGGCGCGCCGGACCGGGCGGACCTGCCGGCGGGCGGTTACCGGCTCGCGGCGGGCCGGGCCGCGAAGCGGGGCACGGTGGCGCTGGAGGGCGTCGGCGAGGACGGGCTGTTCCACGCGGTGCAGACGCTGCGCCAGCTGGTCCGGGGCGGGAAGGTCGCCGGGGTCACCGTCCGGGACTGGCCGGCCACGGCGGTGCGCGGGCTGACCGAGGGGTTCTACGGGCAGCCGTGGAGCCGGGAGGACCGGCTCGCGCAGATCGACTTCCTGGGGCGCACCAAGCAGAACCGCTATCTCTACGCGGCGGGCGACGACCCGTACCGGCAGGCCCGCTGGCGCGACCCGTATCCGGCGGAGCGGCGCGCGGACATCCGGGAGCTGGCCGACCGGGCCGCCGCCGCGCATGTGGTGCTCGGCTGGGCGGTGGCGCCGGGCCAGTCCATGTGCCTGTCGTCGGACGGCGATCCGAAGGCGCTGAACCGGAAGATCGACGCGATGTGGGACCTGGGGGTGCGCGCCTTCCAGGTGCAGTTCCAGGACGTCAGCTACAGCGAGTGGCACTGCGCGGCCGACGCGGACACGTTCGGCAGCGGCCCGGAGGCGGCGGCCCGGGCGCAGGCCCGCGTGGTGAACGGTGTGGCCCGGCATCTGGCCGCGCGGCATCCGGGGGCGGCGCCGCTGTCGGTGATGCCGACGGAGTTCTACCAGGACGGCGCCACCGCGTACCGCACCGCGCTCGCCGGGGAGCTGGCGGACGGTGTGGAGGTCGCCTGGACCGGGGTCGGGGTCGTGCCGAGGACGATCACGGGCGCCGAGCTGGCGAGGACGCGGGCCGTGTTCGGGCATCCGCTGATGACCATGGACAACTACCCGGTCAACGACTACGCGCACGACCGGATCTTCCTCGGCCCGTACACCGGCCGGGAGCCCGCCGTGGCGGTGGGCTCGGCGGCGCTGCTGGCCAACGCGATGGAGCAGCCGTCCGCCTCGCGCGTCCCGCTGTTCACGGCCGCCGACTTCGCGTGGAACCCGAGGGGCTACGACCCCGCGCGGTCCTGGGAGGCCGCCATCGACGACCTCGCCGGTTCCGGCGGGGACGGCGCCGACGCGCTGCGGGCCCTGGCGGGCAACAGCGCGGGTTCGGTGCTCGGCGGCACCGAGTCCGCCTATCTGCGGCCGCTGATCGCCGCGTTCTGGAAGGCGTACGCCGGTGACGACGCCGGCGCGCTCGACGCGGCGGCGGACCGGCTGCGGGACGCGTTCGGCGAGATGCGCGCGGCGCCGGGCGGTCTCGCGGGGGTGGCCGGGGGCCGGCTCGGTGACGAGGTCCGCCCGTGGAGCGCGCAGCTCGCCCGCTACGGCCATGCCGGTGAGCTGGCCGTCGACCTGCTGCGCGCCCAGGCCGCGGGCGACGGGGCGGCGGCCTGGCGGGCGTCGCTGGCGCTGGAGCCGGTGCGCGAGGACATCGCGGCGGGCGGGGCGAAGGTCGGCGAGGGCGTGCTCGGCCCGTTCCTGGACCGGACCCGTAAGGAGGCCCGTTCCTGGACGGGCACGGACCGGGCGGGCGGCGAGGTGAGCGAGGCGCCGGGCAGCTATACGGTCCGGCTGGACCGGGCCCGTCCGCTGGAGGCCGTCACCGCGACGACCGTGCCGGACGCCGGGGCCGCCGCGGGCGCCACGGTGCAGGCGCATGTGCCGGGCGAGGGCTGGCGGTCGCTGGGCCGGCTGTCGGCGAGCGGCTGGACCCAGACGGCGGGCGGGGGGCTGCGGGCCGACGCGGTCCGGATCAGCTGGCCGGCCGCCACTCCGGCGACGGCCGGGTCGCCGCCGCTGATCATCCCGCCGCTGGCCGGGGCGTCCGTGGGCGCGGGCACCGCCCCCGATGTGCGCTCCCTGGTGCCGTGGTTCGAGGACGAGCCGGCCGCCCGGCTGGACCTGGCACGCGGCGAGACCGACGCCGTGATCGGCGGGAAGCCGCAGGAGGTGCGGGCCCGGCTGTCCGGGCGCCGGCCGGCCGAGGTGCGGGGCAGGCTGGTCGCGAAGGCGCCCGAGGGCATCGAGGTCCGGGTGCCGAAGCGGACGACCGTGCCGCGCGGCACGCGCACCGAGGTCCCGGTGGAGATCACGGTCCCGGCGGACACCCCGTCCGGGGAGTACGAGGTGCCGTTCTCCTTCGGCGGCGAGGAGACCACGCTCACCGTGCGGGCCTATCCGCGCACCGGCGAGGCCGATGTGCTGCGCGGGGCCACCGCCTCCTCGTCGGCGGACGAGACCGCGGACTTCCCGGCGTCCGCCGCGCTGGACGGCGCCCCGGAGACCCGCTGGTCCTCCCCGGCCGCGGACGGGTCGTGGTGGCAGGCGGAGCTGCCCGCCCCGGTCCGGCTGGGGCGGGTGGTGCTCGACTGGCAGGACGCGTACGCCTCCCGCTACCGGGTCCAGGTCTCCGGCGACGGGCGCACCTGGCGCACCGCGGCGACCGTGCGCGAGGGCGCGGGCGGCCGCGAGTCGGTGCGGATGGACGCGAAGGACACCCGGTTCGTGCGCGTCCTGGGCGACGAGCGGGCCACCGAGTACGGCATCTCGCTCTGGTCGGTGAAGGCGTACGCGGTGGCCGGGCACGACTGACCGCCTCCGGGCCCCGGCGGACGGGGTCCGGAGCCGGCGAGGGCCCGGAGACGACGAGGGCCCGGAGACGACGAGGGCCCGGAGACGACGAGGGCCCGGAGACGACGAGGGCCCGGTCTCAGGCTGAGATGCCGTCGATCCGGGCCATCGCGTCGTCCGCGCCGAACGGTTGCAGATAGGGCAGCCAGCGCGGGTCGCGATGGCCCGTGCCGATGATCCGCCAGGCGAGTCCGGTGGGCGGGGCGGGCTGCTGGTGGAGCCGCCAGCCCAGCTCGGGCAGATGCCGGTCGGCCTTGACGTGGTTGCAGCGGCGGCAGGCCGCCACCACGTTGTCCCAGGCGTGCTGTCCGCCGCGGCTGCGCGGAATGACGTGGTCGACGCTGGTCGCGGCGGCCCCGCAGTACATGCAGCGCCCGCCGTCCCGCGCGAACAGGGCCCGCCGGGTCAGCGGCACCGGACCCCGGTAGGGAATCCGGACGAACCGTTTGAGGCGGACGACGCTGGGGGCCGGGACGACACGGGTGGCGCTGTGCATGAGGGCACCGGACTCCTCGAGGCAGATGGCCTTGTTCTCGAGGACGAGGACGAGTGCGCGGCGGAGCGGTACGACGCCGAGCGGCTCGTACGACGCGTTGAGAACCAGGACATGCGGCACGGATGCCTCCTTGTACGCCGGCGGCGCGTGGCTCGCGCCGGGACGATCTCCGTTCTCAGTCTCCCCTCACGCCGGGTCATAGCGCCACCACGTGCGGAAAGGAATTTCACCGGGTGAGCCGCGTCTCTCCCCCCGCTCACGGCAACGGAGCACGGGTGATGCCCCGTTAGTGTGGTTGTTCAGCGCTGCACCACTCGGCGCTCACCCCCCAGGAGGTCTCGTCGTGTCCCTGTCCGCCCTGTTGGCCGCAGCCCCGTCACCGCAGCCCGGTGGCTCGCTGGACGAAGCCGCGGAGCAGGCCGGCAACGCCGCGGGCTGGGTGGAGGAGAACTGGTCCACCTGGCTGAACACCGGACTGCGGATCGTGCTGATCGCGGCCGTCGCGATCGTGCTGCGCCATCTGATCCGCCGTGCCCTGACCAAGTTCATAGACCGGATGAACCGCAGCGCCCAGGCGGTCCAGTCCACCGCGCTCGGCAGTCTGCTGGTCAACGCGGAACGGCGCCGCCAGCGCTCGGAGGCGATCGGCTCGGTGCTCCGGTCGGTGGCCTCGTTCCTGATCATGGGCACGGCGGCGCTGATGATCCTGGGCGCGTTCCAGATCAATCTGGCGCCGCTGCTGGCCTCGGCCGGGGTGGCCGGCGTCGCGCTCGGCTTCGGCGCCCGCAACCTGGTCACCGACTTCCTGTCCGGGGTCTTCATGATCCTGGAGGACCAGTACGGGGTCGGCGACCAGATCGACGCGGGCGTCGCGTCCGGCGAGGTCATCGAGGTCGGTCTGCGCGTCACCAAGCTGCGCGGCGAGAACGGCGCCATCTGGTACGTGCGCAACGGCGAGGTGAAGCGGATCGGCAACCTGAGCCAGGGCTGGTCCACCGCCGGGGTCGATGTGCAGGTGCTGCCCACGGAGGACCTGGAGAAGGTCCGTGCGGCGATCACCGGGGCCGCCGAGGAGATGGCCAAGGACGAGCCCTGGTCCGAGCGGCTGTGGGGTCCGGTGGAGGTCCTGGGCCTGGACGCGGTGCTGCTGGAGTCGATGACGGTCCGGGTCAGCGCCAAGACGATGCCGGGCCAGGCGGTGGGCGTGGAGCGGGAGCTGCGCTGGCGGATCAAGGTGGCGCTGGACGCGGCGGGCATCCGGATGGTGGCCGGCACCCCGGAGGAGGCCCCGCAGGCCGACCCCACGGCGGGCATGGCCGCCCCGTCCGCGTATGCGTCGGCGACCTCGCCGCAGTCCCTGGCGGCGACCCCGATCCCGCCGCCGAACACGGCGAAGTAGCCGCCCGGCCGGGGACCCGCGTGGTCCCCGGCCGGTGTCGTTTTCCGGCCGGACCGGTTTCCGGGTAACGCTTTGGTTGCCACCGGCCGTCAGGCCATTGACGCCCCGGTGGCAAGGGCCCTACCTTCCTTCTCACCGAATAGGAAACTTTCCTAACAGAGGGGCAGGTGCAGTGAGCATGGCCGGAAACACGCCGGGCACCCCCAGCGTTCTGCGCGCCATGAACGACCGTGCCGCCCTCGATCTCCTCCTGGCGCACGGTCCCCTCTCACGGACGCGGATCGGGAAGCTCACCGGCCTCTCGAAGCCCACCGCGTCCCAGCTGCTCGCCCGCCTCGAAGCGGCCGGACTCGTGGTGGCCACCGGCACCGCGGCCGGCCGCCCCGGACCCAACGCCCAGCTGTACGCGGTCAACGCCGCCGCCGCCCATGTCGCCGGGCTCGATGTGAACGCCCACCGGATCGTCGCGGCGGTCGCCGACGTGACCGGCGAGACGGTCGGGGAGTTCGAGCTGCGCACGCCCGGCCGGCGCGCCGAGAGCGTGCTGCGGCAGGTGACCGGGGCTCTGGACGGCGCGATCGCGGAGGCCGGGCTGACCAGGGCCGATGTGCACCGGGTGGTCATCGGCACGCCGGGCGCCTTCGACCCGAACACGGGCCGGCTGCGCTACGCCTCGCATCTGCCGGGCTGGCACTCCCCCACGCTGCTGGACGAGCTGGCGGCCGTGCTGCCGATGCCCGTCGAGTACGAGAACGACGTGAACCTCGTCGCCGTGGCCGAGCAGCGGCGCGGCGCGGCACGCGGCCACGACGACTTCGTCCTGCTGTGGAACGAGGAGGGCCTGGGCGCCGCCCTCGTGATCAACGGCAGGCTGCACCGGGGCTTCACCGGGGGCGCCGGCGAGGTCGGCTTCCTGCCGGTGCCGGGGGCGCCGCTGGTGCGCCAGGTCACCAAGGCCAACGCGGGCGGCTTCCAGGAGCTGGCGGGTGCCCAGGCCCCGGCCAGGCTGGCCCGGGAACTCGGCGTCGAGGGGGCGGTGCCGGACTCCGGCACGCATCACGAGGTCGCCGCCGCCCTGATCGGCCGGGCTGCCGAAGCGGTGGAGGCGGGCGAGGAGGGGCCGTACGGCCTGCTGCTCGACCGGCTCGCCACCGGGCTGGCCACCGGTCTCGCCTCCCTGGTCGCGGTGCTCGACCCGGAGGTCGTCGTGCTCTCGGGCGAGCTGTTCTCGCGCGGCGGCGAGCCGTTGCGCGCGCGGGTCGCGGCCGAGCTGGCCCAGCTCGCCGCGTCCAGACCCCGGCTGCTCGCCGGGGACGTCACCCACCATCCCGTTCTGCGCGGCGCGCTGGAGAGCGCGCTCGCCACGACCCGCGACGAAGTGTTCGACACCTCGCGCTGAACCCCCCACTCCCCGCATTCCCGTACACGTTCCGTCCTTCCTGCCCACCTCGTACCGGGAGACCCACCATGTCCGGAAACCGCCGGAAGCCGGCCGTCGCGCTCGCCGCGACCGCCGCGATAGCCCTGTTCGCCTCCGCCTGCACCGGGCAGAGCGACTCCGGGGCGCAAGACGACGCCTCCAAGGAGACGACCATCACCTTCTGGCACGGCTGGAGCGCGCCGGGCGAGGTGAAGGCCATCGAGGCCACGATCGACGCCTTCGAGAAGGCCCACCCCAACATCCATGTGAAGGTCGTCGGCAACATGACCGACGACAAGATCAACCAGGCGCTGCGGGCCGGCGGCTCCAAGGCGCCGGACGTGGTGTCCTCCTTCACCACCAACAACGTGGGCAAGTTCTGCTCCTCGAAGGCGTTCGTCGACCTCAACCCGTTCTTCGAGAAAGACGGCATCGACCCGGCGGCCACGTTCCCGAAGGCGATGAACGAGTACACCCAGTTCAACGGGGTGCGCTGCACGGTTCCGCTGCTGGGTGACGCGTACGGGCTGTACTACAACAAGGACGCGTTCGAGGCGGCCGGCATCGACAGCCCGCCGAAGACCTGGTCCGAGCTGGCGACCGTCGCGAAGAAGCTGACGAAGACCAAGGGCGACTCGTACGAGCAGCTGGGCTTCATGCCGAACTTCCACGGCTACGAGACCACCACCGAGCACTACCTCGGCGGCTGGAACCCCTCGTACTTCGACGCGGACGGCAAGTCGAACATCGCCAAGGACCCGGCGTTCGCCGACATGCTGACCACCCAGAAGAAGCTGGTGGACACGCTCGGCGGCTACGAGAAGCTGGAGAAGTTCCGGGCGTCCTTCGGTGACGAGTGGGGCGCCAAGCACCCCTTCCACCTGGGCCAGGTGGCGATGCAGCTGGACGGCGAGTGGCGTCTGGGCATGGCCGAGGACACCAAGCCGAAGTTCGAGATCGGCGTGGCCCCGATGCCCGTCGCGGACAGCGAGGCGGACACCTACGGCAAGGGCTACCTGACCGGCACCATCGCGGGTATCGCGGCCACCTCCGGCAAGCAGAACGCCGCCTGGGAGCTGGTCAAGTTCATGACGACGAACACGGACGCGGTCGTGAACTTCGCCAACGCGATCCACAACGTGCCCTCCACGCTGGAGGCGCTGAAGTCGCCGAAGCTGAAGTACGACCCCCGGTTCAAGACCTTCCTGGACATCGCGGCGAACCCGAACTCCACCACCACCCCGCCCTCGGTGAACGGCGGCGCGTACCTGGTGTCCCTGCAGAACCTCGGCTTCGACGTCGAGAAGGGCAAGCAGAAGGACATCAAGGCGGGTCTGGAGAAGACCGCGAAGGAAATCGACGCGGCGATCGACCAGGCGAAGTAGAGCCACCACGATGAGCACGTACACACTCCGTTCGAAGCGCCGCAGGTCGGCGCTTCGGACGGCGGCCTTCATGTCGCCGTGGCTGATCGGGTTCTGCGTCTTCTTCGCCTACCCGCTGATCTCCACGCTCTACTTCTCCTTCACCAGCTACGACGGGTTCGCCGCCCCCGAGTTCAGCGGCTTCAAGAACTGGTCGTACGTCTTCAACGACTACCCGCTGTTCTGGCCGGCGCTGCGCAACACGCTCTGGCTGGTCGTGGTGATGGTGACCTGCCGGGTGGTCTTCGGACTCGGTGTCGGGCTGCTGATCACCAAGATCAAGACGGGCACCGGGGTCTTCCGGACGCTGTTCTACCTGCCGTACCTGGCCCCGCCGGTCGCCGCCACGCTGGGCTTCGTCTTCCTGCTCAACCCCGGCACCGGGCCGGTCAACTCCATCCTGGGCGACCTCGGTCTGGGGACGCCCGGCTGGTTCACCGACGCCACCTGGTCCAAGCCGGCGCTGACCGCGCTCGCGGTGTGGGGCGTGGGCGACCTGATGGTGATCTTCATGGCCGCGCTGCTCGACGTACCGAAGGAGCAGTACGAGGCCGCCGAGCTGGACGGGGCGACCGCGTACCACCGGTTCCGGTACGTCACGCTGCCGAACATCTCGCCGATCATCATGTTCGCCGTGGTCACCGGCATCATCCAGACGATGCAGTACTACACCCAGCCGCTGGTGGCCGGGAAGGTCGCGTCCGGTGTCATCGGCGGCTCCGGCCAGCAGTTCGAACCGGGCTATCCCGACAAGTCGACACTGACGCTTCCGCAGCTGGTCTACAACCTCGGCTTCCAGCGCTTCGACTACGGCTCGGCCTGTGTGGTCGCGCTCGTTCTCTTCGCGCTCGCGATGGCGTTCACCGCACTGCTGATGCGGCGCCGCAGCGGACTGATCCAGGCAGGTGAGTGACATGGCGCAGGTTCTCGACACCCCGGCGACCGCGGCCCCGGCGAGCGAGCCCGCCTCGCCGGAGCGGCGCACCGCGCGCCGCAAGGCGCTGCTGCACTGGATCGCCGTGCACTCGCTCGGCGTGGCCGCGGCCCTCTTCTTCGTGCTGCCGTTCGTCTTCCTGGTGCTCACCTCGCTGATGAGCGACCACCAGGCGCTCACCCGCGATCTGTGGCCGCACCCCTTCGAGTGGGCCAACTACAAGAAGGTGTTCGACACTCCGGGCTTCCTGACCTGGTGGAAGAACACCCTGCTGTACGCGGGCCTGGGCACCGTCCTGACCGTGGTGTCCTCGCTGCCCGTGGCGTACGCGCTCGCCAAGTTCCGCTTCCGCGGCCGGCATCTGTCGCTGATGCTCGTCATCTCGATGATGATGCTGCCGCCGCAGGTCGTGGTCATCCCGATGTACCTGTTCTGGGCCAAGGAGCTGGACCTGTCCGGCTCGCTGTGGCCGCTGATCATCCCGATGGCCTTCGGCGACGCGTTCTCCATCTTCCTGCTGCGGCAGTTCCTCCTCACCATCCCGGACGAGTACCTGGACGCGGCGAAGGTGGACGGCTGCGGCGAACTGCGCACGCTGCTGCGCGTGGTGGTGCCGATGGCCAAGCCGGGCATCGCCGCCGTCGCCCTCTTCCAGTTCTTCTACGCCTGGAACGACTACTTCGGCCCGCAGATCTACGCCTCGGAGAACCCGGGCGCCTGGACCCTGAGCTACGGACTGGAGTCCTTCAAGGGCGCGCACCACACCGACTGGAACCTGACCATGGCCGCGACCGTTCTGGTCATGGCCCCTGTGATCGTCGTCTTCTTCTTCGCACAGAAGGCCTTTGTCGAGGGCGTCACACTGACCGGAGTAAAGGGCTGAACCATGAAGCTCGCTGTAGTGGGTGGCGGGTCCACCTACACCCCCGAACTGATCGACGGATTCGCCCGGCTGCGTGACACGCTGCCGGTCGAGGAGCTGGTCCTCGTCGACCCGGCCGCCGACCGGCTCGACCTCGTGGGCGGCCTCGCCCGGCGGATCTTCGCCAAGCAGGGCCACCCCGGCCGCATCGTCACCACATCGGACGTCGACGCGGGCGTCGCCGGGGCGGACGCCGTCCTGCTCCAGCTGCGCGTCGGCGGCCAGGCCGCCCGCAACCAGGACGAGACCTGGCCGCTGGAGTGCGGCTGCGTCGGCCAGGAGACCACCGGGGCCGGCGGCCTCGCCAAGGCCCTGCGCACCGTCCCGGTCGTCCTGGACATCGCCGAGCGGGTCCGGCGCGCCAACCCCGACGCCTGGATCATCGACTTCACCAACCCGGTGGGCATCGTCACCCGCGCCCTGCTCCAGGCCGGTCACAAGGCCGTCGGCCTGTGCAACGTGGCGATCGGCTTCCAGCGCAAGTTCGCCGCCCTGCTCGACGTCGCCCCCGGCGAGGTGCACCTGGACCACGTCGGCCTCAACCACCTCACCTGGGAGACGGGCGTGCGCCTGGGCGGCCCCGGCGGCGAGGACGTGCTGCCCCGGCTGATCGCCGAGCACGGCGACGCCATCGCGGACGACCTGCACCTGCCGCGCGCCGTCGTGGACCGGCTCGGCGTCGTCCCCTCGTACTACCTGCGGTACTTCTACGCGCACGACGAGGTCGTCCGCGAGCTGGGCAGCAAGCCCTCCCGCGCGGCCGAGGTCGCCGCCATGGAGAAGGAACTGCTGGCGATGTACGGCGACCCGGCGCTGGACGAGAAGCCCGCGCTGCTCGCCAAGCGCGGCGGCGCCTTCTACTCGGAGGCGGCCGTGGACCTGGCGGCGGCGCTGCTCGGGGGCGGCGGCTCGGCCCACCAGGTGGTCAACACGTACAACAACGGCACGCTGCCGTTCCTGCCGGACGACGCGGTCGTCGAGGTGCAGGCGAAGGTGGACGCCTCGGGCGCGACGCCGCTCGCCGTGCCCGCCCTGGACCCGCTGTACGCGGGGCTCGTCGCCAACGTCACGGCGTACGAGCACCTGGCGCTGGAGGCGGCGCTGCGCGGCGGCCGGGACCGGGTGTTCAAGGCGCTGCTCGCCCACCCCCTGATCGGCCAGTTCGAGTACGCCGAGGCGCTCACCGACAAGCTGATCGCGCACAACCGGGAGCACCTGGCGTGGGCGTGAACGGCGCGGTCCTGGCGATCGACGCGGGGAACAGCAAGACCGATGTGGCCCTCGTCGGCGCGGACGGCACGGTGCTGGCCACGGCCAGGGGCGGCGGGTTCCAGCCGCCGTACGTGGGCGTGGAGCCGGCGGTCGACGTCCTCGGGGACGCGGTGGCGCGGGTGCTGTCCGCGGCCGGCGCGGACGCCTCGTCGGTGGCCCATGTGTCGGCGTGCCTGGCCAACGCCGATCTGCCGGTCGAGGAGGAGCGGCTGACCGCGGCGCTGGCGGCGCGCGGCTGGGGCCGGACGGTCGAGGTCCGCAACGACACCTTCGCGATCCTGCGGGCCGGGGTGGACGAGCCGCGCGGCGTCGCCGTGGTCTGCGGCGCGGGCATCAACTGCGTCGGCATGGTCCCGGACGGGCGCACCGCGCGCTTCCCGGCGATCGGCCGCATCTCCGGCGACTGGGGCGGCGGTTCGGGCCTGTCCGAGGAGGCGATGTGGTTCGCCGCGCGCGCCGAGGACGGCCGGGGCGAGCCGACCGCGCTGGCCCGGACGCTGCCCGCGCACTTCGGTCTGGACTCGATGTACGCGCTGATCGAGGCGCTGCACCTGGGCCGCATCGAGGCGGAGCGACGGCACGAACTGACCCCGGTGCTCTTCGCGACGAGCGCGGCCGGCGACCCGGTGGCGCGGGGTCTGGTGGACCGGCTGGGCGAGGAGGTGGTGGCGCTGGCCTCGGTCGCGCTGAGCCGCCTGGAGCTGCTGGACGAGGAGGTGCCGGTGCTGCTCGGCGGCAGCGTGCTGGCGGCGCGCCACCCGCAGTTGGACGAGCGGATCGGCGAACTCCTCGCGGCGCGGGCCCCGAAGGCCGTGGTGCGGGTGGTGCGGGAGTCCCCGGTGCTCGGCGCCGGGCTGCTCGGCCTGGACCGCACGGGCGCCGCGCCGCAGGTGCACGCCCGGCTGCGGGCGCAGTACGCCTGAGCGTCCGGACGGCCCGGGAATCCGGGTTCCGGGCCGTCAGGGGCGCCCCTGCGCCTGCGGGTTGCGGGGCGCCTTTCGCGTGTCCGGGAACCGATCGGGTGTCCCGAACGTGTTGATGGTGGGGAGGACGGTTCGGCGGGGGATCGTGCCGTCCACCTTGATCAACGGCGCCGGTCTTGATCGAATGCCGTTGACCGCGGCCGGCCGTCGCGTGGTCCGGTGCCCGATCCAGGCGTTCTGGATGTGTGTGCCGGTCCCGGCGGCCATACTTCTGGCCGGGTACCAGTCCCCCGATCGGCCGGGGGGCGGGCCGCCGTCAATGACCGAGGGGGAGGTCACGTGACACACCCGCCGAGTGCGCGCCAGGCGCCGCACCGCGCTCCGGGGCAGCCGCCCGCGCCTGCGGCCGTACCCGTGCCGCCGCGGCCCGGCGCCCGTGCGGCCCTGGCCGGGCGGATGCGCGCCGCGGCCACCACCGAACCGGGCCGGCTGCGGATCATCGGGGCCGTCCTGGCGCTGCTGGTCCTGGCGTTCGGGGCGGTGACGGCGTTCGAGATCAGCGGCCGGGGTGACGCCGCCGACGATGTGGTGGAGCGCAGCCAGCCGCTCAGCGCGGACGCGGCGGGCATCTACCGCTCGCTGGCGGACGCGGACGCGGCGGCGGCGAGCGGCTTCCTGGCCGGTCCGCAGGAGCCGCGCGCGGTGCACGAGCAGTATGTGAAGGACATCGAGGAGGCGTCCCGGCTGCTGGTGAAGGCCGCGGCGAACACGGAGGCGTCCTCGGCGTCGGGCCGCGAGATCACCACGCTCAACGAGGGGCTGCCGCGCTACACGGGCCTGATCGAGCGGGCCCGCGCCAACAACCGGCAGGGCCTTCCGCTGGGCGGCGCCTACCTGCGGTACGCGAACCAGCAGATGTCCGGTGAGCTGCTGCCGGCCGCCGAGCGGCTGTACGCGGCGGAGACCGGCCGGCTGGAGGCGGACCACGGCTCCGCGCGGGCCTGGCCGCTGTTCTCGGTGGCCGCCGGGGTGATCGCGCTGGCCGCGCTGGTGTGGGCGCAGCGGCGCAACTACCGGCAGACGAACCGGGTGTTCAACCAGGGGCTGCTGGCGGCGACCGCCGCGGCGACGGTGCTGCTGCTGTGGCTGGCCGTGGGGCACACGGTGGCCAGGGCCGATCTGGCGGAGGCCGACGCGCACGGGCAGCAGTCGATGGACGTGCTCAACCGGGCGCGCATCGACTCGCTGAAGGCGCGCGCCGACGAGAACCTGACGGTGGTGGCCCGCGGCGCGGTGCTCACCGCGGACGGCAGGAACGACAAGTACGAGACCGATTACGCGGCGGGCATGAAGGCGCTCGGCGAGGAGCTGGCCGCGGCGGCGAAGCTGGCCGACGAGACCGGGGACACCGAGGGCGGCAAGCCGGTCGCCGCGGCGGCCGCCGCGGTCACGGAGTGGCAGGCCCGGCACCGTACCGCCCGGAAGACCGACGACGCCGGGGACTACGAGTCCGCGCTGGAGCAGATCATCGGCCAGGAGAATTCCACCGGAGAGTCCTTCAAGAAGGTGGACGACGCGCTGCGCGACGCCCTGGCGCACGAGCAGAGCGAGTTCACCCGTGCCGCGCGGGACGGCCGCGACGCCCTGGGCGGCCTGCCCGTGGGCGCGGCGGTGCTGGCCGTGCTGGGCGCGGTGGCGGCGATCACCGGCGTCAACCGCAGGCTCTCGGAGTTCCGGTGACAGGGGGAGCGATGACAGCGAAGGACCCGAGGACGGGCCGCGGACCGCTGCGCCGGCTGCGTGGCTGGGGCGGGGTGACGGCGATGGCCGCGGCCTGCGCGCTGACGGCGTCGCTGACCGTGCTGCCGCTGTCCCACGACGGCGACGACGTCTTCGGCCCCCGGATGACGGGGCCGGGCGCGGCGCGCGCCGTGCAGGCGCGCGCCGGCACGTGCACGGAGCCGGAGGCGAGTCTGCGGCCGGGCACGGTGGACGGGGACGCGGTCAGGAAGATCAAGGAGCGCGGCAAGCTCATCGCGGGCGTCGACCAGAACAGCTTCCAGTGGGGCTTCCGCAATCCGGAGTCCGGTCATCTGGAGGGCTTCGACATCGACCTGGTGCGGGCGATCGCCGAGGACATCCTCGGGGACGGCGACAAGGTGATCTTCCGGGCCATCCCGACCAATCAGCGCATCGCCGCGCTGGAGAACGACAAGGTGGACGTCGTCGTGCGGACGATGACGATCAACTGCGCCCGGCTGAAGCAGGTGTCGTTCTCGACGGCCTACTTCCAGGCCGGCCAGCAGGTCCTCGCCGCGAAGGAGGACCACTCGATCACCGGGTTCAACTCCACGCTGGCCGGCAAGCGGGTCTGCACCGCCGAGGGCTCCACGGCGTACGAGGCGCTGGAGAAGGAGTCGTTCGGCTCGGTCTACAAGGACGAGGCCGACGGCACGGCGGCCGACCGGGACCGGCTGACCGTCCCCAACCAGCTGGACTGCCTGGTGCGGCTCCAGCTGGGCGAGGTGGACGCGGTCGTCACGGACAACGCGCTGGCCGCCGGCCAGGCCGCCCAGGACCCGGCCGTGGAGCTGAAGGGCGACCCGTTCACCACCGAGTACTACGGCGTGGCGGCGAAGAAGGGCGCGGACGATCTGGTGGCGCGGGTCAACAAGGTGCTGGAGGGCTACCGCGCGGGCGGCTCGGACAGCCGCTGGATGAAGTCGTACCGCGCGTGGCTGGAGGGCGGCCTGCCGGGGATCGAGGCGCCGCCGGCACCGAAGTACCGGGACTAGATCCGTCCGAGGGCGGCGGCACTGATCCTGCGGGCCCCGGCCGGCAGGGAGAGCGGAGAGGTGATCGATGGGCGTCGCTGGCCCCTTCCCCGGCTACGCGGCCCGGCCCCCCGGCCCGGTCATGGACCGGGACGAGGCCGACCGTGCGCTGGCCCGGCTCGGCGCGGAGCACGAGGCGATCGAGACCTCGCTCCTCGCCCTCCAGGACCACGCGGGCCGCAGGCTCCTGGAGGGCGCCGAGCTGTCCGGCGTCACCCGGGAACGATGGGCCGTCACCGAGCGGTCGGTCACCCTGCTGTGGAGCTACTTCGAGGCGTACGCGGGCGTGCTCGACCAGGCGCGCGAGGTGCGGGCCAGGCGCCGCCACCCCAACCGCGAGGATCTGACGGTCCTGACCGAGCTGCTGCGCGGCCAGGGGGTCACCGTGGCGCACGCCGCCGCCGGGCACGACCCGTCCGTCACCGGCCCGGCCCGGCTCTCCGAGCGGTTCACGCTGGAGGAGCTGGTCGCCCGGATGAACCGGCTGTACGCGAGCGCCCTGGACATGGTGGTGGCGTCGGACACGGTGTGGTCGGCGATGCCCGCCCGGATAGACCTGCTCGCCGCCGAGCTGCGCCGCACGCACTCGCTGGCGCACTCGGTGGGCGTACGGCCCGGTGAGCATCCGGCGGGCGACGAGCTGGAGGCGATCACCGAGGAGCTGGGCACGCTGCGCGCCCAGGTGATCGCGGACCCGCTGGCGTTCTGGCTGCCGGGGCCGGGCAGCGCGGCGCCCGGCGGCGGGCGCCCGGACACGACACGCTACGACCGCGCGGCGCGGGCCCTGGAGGACGTACGGCGCGAGGTCGAGGCGGTGCTCGCGGTGCGGCAGGACGCCGAGCAGCGGCTGGTGCACCTGCGCGACGTGCTCTCCCGCGCCGACCGCACGCTGGCCGAGGCGCGGACGGCGCGCGGCGAGGTGCTGGCCAAGATCGCGGCGTCGGAGGTGCCGGTGGTCAACGGCCCGCCGACCGCCCTCCAGGAACGGCTGGCCGCCGCGTCGGAGTACCGCAGGCACGCCCGCTGGCACCGGCTGTCCCCGCTGCTGGAGGCGCTGGAGCGGGAGGCGGAGGAGGAGTTGCTGCGGGCCCGCGAGCAGTTGACGGCGGTGACCGCGCCGCTGGCCGTCCGGGCGGAGCTGCGCGGCCGACTCGACGCGTACAAGGCGAAGGTGGCCCGCAACGGCCTGGCCGAGGACCCGGTCCTGATCGAGCGGTACGACGCGGCGCGGCGGATGCTGTGGAGCGCCCCGTGCGATCTGCGGGTGGCCGCGCAGGCGGTGCGGCGCTACCAGGACGCGGCGCTGGAGCAGCTGGACGTCCCGTCGAGACGGCGGGGCGAAGAGGGGGAACGAACATGAGTACGCAGTGCCAGCGCCCCGCGTGCGAGGGCAGCTACGAGGACATGGGCGGCGGTGAGCTGTACTGCGACACCTGCGGTCTGGCGCCCGTCGTGTCGCCAGTGGGGTCTCCCCTGTTCGAGCGAAGCCGAGAACTTGGGGATGGGATGGTCGGTTCGCCGCCGACCGGGGTCGCGGTGGGCGGCCGGGGCAGCCGCGGGTCGAACAGCTCGTCGGCGCGCAGCGGTTCGCAGTCCTCGTCGCGGGCGTCCTCGCGCTCCTCGTCCCGGTCCTCGACGTCGCGGCGCTCGGTGTCGGGGCGGCTCTCGCGGTCGCTGTCCGGCGCGGCCACCGCGCATTCGGTCTCGGTGCGCTCCTCCGCCAGGTCGACCAACTCCTCGGGCCGCAACCGGCTGGGCGCGGGCCTGGTGCAGGTACCGGACGTGCCGCGCCCCGATCCGCGTACGGCCGTCATGGAGAACCCGGAGGTGCCCGAGCGCAAGCGGTTCTGCTCGCGGTCGGACTGCGGGGCTCCGGTGGGCCGGGCGCGGGGCGAGCGGCCGGGCCGCACCGAGGGGTTCTGCACCAAGTGCGGCCACCCGTACTCCTTCGTGCCCAAGCTCGAAGCGGGCGACGTGGTGCACGGGCAGTACGAGGTCGCGGGCTGTCTGGCGCACGGCGGGCTCGGCTGGGTGTACCTCGCGGTGGACCGGGCCGTGTCCGACCGGTGGGTGGTGCTCAAGGGCCTGCTGGACACGGGCGACCAGGACGCGATGGCGGCGGCGATATCGGAGCGGCGGTTCCTCGCCGAGATCGAGCACTCCAACATCGTGCGCATCTACAACTTCGTGGAGCACCTGGACCAGCGGACCGGTTCGCTCGACGGCTACATCGTCATGGAGTACGTCGGCGGCAAGTCGCTCAAGGAGATCGCCAACGAGCGCCGCACCCCGGCCGGGAAGCGCGATCCGCTGCCGGTGGAGCAGGCGTGCGCGTTCGGCATCGAGGCGCTGGAGGCGCTGGGCCATCTGCACAGCCGCAACCTGCTGTACTGCGACTTCAAGGTGGACAACGCGATCCAGACCGAGGACCAGCTGAAGCTCATCGACATGGGCGCGGTCCGCCGGATGGACGACGAGGAGTCGGCGATCTACGGCACCGTCGGCTACCAGGCCCCCGAGGTCGCGGAGCTGGGCCCGTCGGTCGCCTCCGACCTGTACACGGTGGCCCGGACGCTCGCCGTGCTGACCTTCGACTTCCAGGGGTACACGAACGTCTTCGTGGACTCGCTGCCGGACCCGGACAACATCGAGGTGTTCCGGACCTACGAGTCGTTCTACCGGCTCCTGGTGCGGGCGACCGACCCGGACCCGGCCCGCCGGTTCGCCTCGGCGGCGGAGATGGCGGAGCAGCTGACGGGTGTGCTGCGGGAGGTGGTGTCCCTGCAGAGCGGGCGTCCGCGTCCGGCGCTGTCCACGCTGTTCGGCGGTGAGCTGCGGGTCACCGACACGGAGCTGTTCGCGAACGGCGCGGGCGAGGTGTCGCGCCTGGGCGCCAGGGCCGCCGCGTCCGGCGGGCGCTTCGGCCGCCGGAAGGGCGCCGCGGGCGCCGGGGCGCCGGCCGCGCCCGCCGCCGTGACCCCGCCCGGCGGGATGCCGGGGGCGCTGCCCGCCGGGCCCGCCCCGTCGCCCGCGGGCGCGGCGCCGGTGCCGTCGGCCGCCACCCACGTCCGTACGCCGGGTGGCGCGGGCACCGGCTCGGGCCCGCTGCCGTACGCGCCGGCGGCCAGTGTTCCGGCGCCGCGCAGCCCGCTCCCGGCCCCCTCCCCCGGCGCCGCGCCCGCGGTGGCGGTGGGCGGCGCGCCCCGGCTCGCCGGGCTCGACGTACGCGGGACCTCGCTGGCGCTGCCCGTGCCGCGTGTCGACGCGAACGACCCCAACGCCGGTTTCCTGGCCGGGGTGATGGCGTCGGCGCCGGCCGAGCTGATCGCCGCGTTGCAGGCGGTGCCGGCCGCCTCGCTGGAGACCCGGCTGCGCGAGCTGCGGGCCCACCTGGAGATGGGCGACCTCGGTGCGGCGGCGAAGACCCTGGGCGAGCTGGAGGGACAGCACGCGGACGACTGGCGCGTCGTCTGGTACCGGGGCCTCACCTCGCTGGTGACCGGGGCCAACGAGAACGCGGCGCTGTCGTTCGACGCGGTGTACGACGCGTTCCCCGGCGAGCCCGCGCCGAAGCTGGCCCTGGGCATCTGCGCGGAGGTCCTGGGCCAGCTGGACAACGCCGCCGAGTACTACCGGCTGGTCTGGCTGACCGATCCCAGCTTCGTGAGCGCGGCGTTCGGCCTGGCCCGCGTGCAGATCGCGGCCGGTGACCGGAACGCGGCCGTCCGGACGCTGGAGTCGGTGCCGGAGGCGTCGATCCACTACACGGCGGCCCGGATCGCGGCCGTCCGGGCCCGGCTGCGCGAACGCGCCCCGGACGAACCGCTGATGGCGGACCTGACGGCGGCGGCGGCCCAGGTGTCGGGGCTCACCGGGCTCGGGCTCGACGCGGTCCGGCGGGAGAGGCTCGCGACCGAGGTACTCGGCTCGGCGCTCGACTGGGTACTCTCCGGTAGCCCGTCCGGCCCGCAGCCCGCCGCGCAGGCGGGGCCGCGCCCGGCGACGCTGCTGGGCAGCGAGCTGGACGAGCGCGGTCTGCGTTTCGGTCTGGAGCGTGCGTACCGGATGCTCGCCCGGCTCGCCGAGCCCGGCGACGAGAGGATCGAACTGGTGGAACGGGCCAACCGCTTCCGCCCCCGAACGTGGGTGTGAACATGTCGCAGAACCACCAGGAGACGGCCCTGCCGAGGTGCCCCGGCTGCGCGGAGCCGCTGGAGCGGGACGACCTGTTCTGCGGCGCCTGCGGGTACGACCTGTCGGCCGTGCCTGAGCCGCCGCGCGACCGCCCCACGGTCGCCATCGCCGCGCCGGACGCCCCCGGTCCGGCTCCGGCCGCAGCGCCGCGCGCCGCAGCGCCGGACCCGTCGTCCCCGGTGCGCCACGACGGGCCCGCCGCCTTCGCCGACTTCGAACTGGCCGCGCCGGGCGCCGCGCCCGATCCGCGTACCGGGCCGCCGGCGGCCCCGGCGGCCGGCGGCGCGGTCTGTGTGGCCTGCCGGGCCGGGCGGGTCGACGGCGACGGCTACTGCGAGAACTGCGGCCACGCGCAGCCGCGCGAGCGCGACCACATGGAGCGGGAGCTGGGTTCGGTCGCCGCTGTCAGCGACCGGGGGCTGCGCCACCACCGCAACGAGGACTCGTTCGCGGTGTCCACGACCGTGCTGCCGGACGGTTCGGCGGCCGTCGTCGCGATCGTCTGCGACGGGGTGTCGTCGGCCAGCAGGCCCGACGAGGCGTCGGCCGCGGCGGCGGGCGCGGCCAACGAGTCGCTCCTGGAGTCGCTGCCGCGCGGTACGCATCCGCAGCAGGCGATGCACGAGGCGATCGTGGCGGCGGCGGAGTCGGTCAACCGGCTGGCCCAGCAGGCCGTTCCGGAGCGCGATCCGCACCGCCACCAGAACGCCCCGGCGTGCACGCTGGTCGGCGCGGTCATGGCGAGCGGGCTGCTGGTGGTCGGCTGGGTCGGCGACAGCCGCGTGTACTGGGTGCCGGAGGACCGCTCCACCGCGCCCGCCCGGCTCACCGAGGACGACTCGTGGGCCGCGCAGATGGTGGCGACGGGCCTGATGAACGAGGCGGAGGCGTACGCGGACGAGCGCGCCCACGCCATCACCGGCTGGCTCGGCGCGGACGCCTATGAACTGGAGCCGCACACCACCTCGTTCAAGCCGGACCGGCCGGGCCTGGTGGTGGTCTGCACGGACGGCCTGTGGAACTACGCGGAGTCCGCCGCCGAGATGGCCGCCGCGGTGCCGCAGGACGCGTACGCCCATCCGCTGCGCGCGGCGCGGGCTCTGGTGGGGCACGCCCTGGACGGCGGCGGCCACGACAACGTAACAGTGGCCCTGCTGCCGTTCGCCGTCTCCCCGCAAGGGGCAGGCTCCGCCTGATGGAGACCGACCGGCGGGTCCGCCCCCTCCTGCCTTCGATGCTTTGTCCGTACCTTTGTACCTCTGTCTTCATCTGACAGGTGGAGCCTCAAGGAGCCGATCAGATGGCCAACTTCTCCAAGTCGAACGTGCCGCAGTTCTCCGTCGAGGTGTACCAGAACGAGTTCCTGCCCGAGGGCGGCCGCGAGGTCAACGGCATCATCACGGTCACGTCGACTGGGGGCGGCACCACCGGGGGCGTACCGCTGCCGGGGACGCCGGAGCGGTCCGGCGGCGCCGCCGTGGTGATCATGGTGGACTGCTCGGGTTCGATGGACTACCCGCCGACGAAGATGCGCAACGCCCGCGACGCGACGGCGGCGGCCGTGGACACCCTGCGCGACGGCACCTCGTTCGCCGTGGTCGGCGGGACGCATGTGGCCAAGGAGGTCTATCCGGGCAACGGCCGGCTCGCGGTCGCCGACGCGCGGACCCGGGCCGAGGCCAAGCAGGCGCTGCGCCGGCTGAGCGCGGGCGGCGGTACGGCGATCGGGACCTGGCTGCGGCTGGCGGACCGGCTGCTGGCCGCCGCCGACGTGGACATCCGGCACGGCATCCTGCTGACGGACGGGCGCAACGAGCACGAGGCGCCGGAGGACCTGCGGGCGGCGCTCGACGCCTGCGCGGGCCGGTTCACCTGTGACGCGCGCGGGGTCGGCACCGACTGGGAGGTGAAAGAAGTCACAGCGATCGCCTCGGCGCTCCTGGGCACCGCCGACATCGTCGCCGACCCGGCCGGGCTCGCCGCGGACTTCACGCGGATGATGGAGAACGCCATGGGCAAGGAGGTCGCGGACGTGGCGCTGCGGCTGTGGACCCCGGTCGGCGTGGAGATCATGTTCGTGAAGCAGGTCGCGCCGACGGTCGCCGATCTGACCGGCCGCCGCACCGAGGCGGGCCCGCGCGCCGGGGACTACCCCACCGGCTCCTGGGGCGACGAGTCCCGCGACTACCACGTGTGCGTCCGGGTGCCGGAGGCCGGCATCGGGCAGGAGATGCTCGCGGCCCGGGTCTCGCTGATCCTGCCGGACCCGGCGGGCGGGGCGCCGCAGACCCTCTCGCAGGGGCTGGTCCGGGCGGTGTGGACGGACGACATGGCGTCCTCGACCGCGATCAATCCGCAGGTCGCGCACTACACGGGTCAGGCCGAACTGGCACAAGTCATCCAGCAGGGACTCGATGCCCGCAAGTCGGGAGACTTCGACGGCGCGACGGCCAAACTCGGCCGCGCGGTGCAGTTGGCGTCGGCGTCCGGGAACGAGGACACTGCGAAACTGCTTTCGAAGGTGGTAGACGTCGTCGACGCCGCGACAGGTACTGTGCGACTGAAGGCGAAGGTCGCGGAAGCGGACGAGATGACTCTCGAAACGCGCTCCACGAAGACGGTTCGCGTCAAGAAATAGCGACGGCCCGCCGGCCGGAGAAGGAGAGGGGGAAGCGCCGACATGCCGACCTGCCCGAACGGACACCAGTCGGGTTCCGAGGACTGGTGCGAGGTCTGCGGCCATCGCATGGCCGGGGCGGGCGCGCCTGCGGGTGCGGTTCCCCCGCCTCCTCCGCCGCCCCCGCGGTACGGATACCCCCAGCCGCACGACCCGGACGCGACGGCCCAGGCCGAGCTGTGCCCGCAGTGCCGCACCCCGCGTGAGGCGATGGCGCCGTTCTGCGAGGAGTGCCGCTGGAACTTCCTCACGAACACGGCGACGTCCTACACGCCGCTGGCTCCCCGGCACAACATTCCGGGCGACCCCGGCCCGGCCGGCAACCGGCCGCCCGGCTTCCCGGCCCAGCAGCCGCCCCCGCCGCAGGCGCGCGACCCGTTCGACTACCAGGGCTCCCGGCCCTCGCAGATGAACCGGTCCGCCGAGCCGCTGTCCCCCGGTCCGGGCCAGTCGGGCCCGCAGGGCCAGGGTCCGGGTCAGGGCCGGCCGCCGTTCGGCCAGAGTCCGCAGGGCACCCCGCCGCCGTTCCAGCAGGGCCCGCCGCCCGGTCCGGAGGGCCGCCAGGGTCCGCCGCCCCCGCCCCCGTACCAGCAGGGGCCGCAGGGCTCGCCGCCCCCGTTCCAGCAGCAGGGCGCGCCGCCGCCCGCCTTCCAGCAGCAGACGGCGCCGCCGCCGGCCCCGCCGCGTTCGGACGGCGACGACTGGCTGCTGTCCCCGCCCTCGCAGCCGGCGCCGCAGGCCCAGGCGCCGCAGAACCCGATGCGGCAGCCGCCCTTCCCCGGCCGGCAGGGGCCCGGTCAGCCGCACGGCGCCGGTCCGCAGGGCCACGGCCCGCTGCACGGTCCGGGCGCCGGCCGGCCGCCGCTCTCCGACAACTGGACGGCGTTCATCGCGCCGGACCGCGAGTACTTCCTGGCGATGATGCAGCGCAGCGGCCCCGAGGCGACCGGGCTCAACCTGCCCGCGTACTCCCCGGAGCAGCAGCTCGCGCTCACCGGCAGCCAGATCACGATCGGCCGCCGCCGGCACAGCACGGGCGAGTCCCCGGACATCGACCTGTCGGTGCCGCCGGAGGACCCGGGCGTCTCCCACCAGCACGCGGTGCTGGTGCAGCAGCCGGACGGCAGCTGGGCCGTGGTCGACCAGAACTCCACCAACGGCACCACGGTCAACGGTTCCGAGGAGCCGATCCAGCCGTACGTCCCCGTCCCCCTCCAGGACGGCGACCAGGTGCACGTCGGGGCGTGGACGACGATCACGATCCGCCGGGACTGAGCGCCCCGTCCGGCCGGACGGGGCGTCTGCGACCATGGACGGGTGACTGAGAACCCGCGCGACACCATGCAGGTCGTGACCTTCTACGAGCAGGTCGGCGGCGAGGACACCTTCAGGCGCCTGGTCCACCTCTTCTACCTGGGCGTCGCCGGAGATCCGCTGCTGCGGCCGATGTATCCGGAGGAGGACCTCGGACCGGCCGAGGAGCGGTTCGCGCTCTTCCTGATGCAGTACTGGGGCGGCCCGCGCACCTACAGCGAGCGGCGCGGCCACCCCCGGCTGCGGATGCGGCACGCCCCGTTCCGGGTGGACCGGGCCGCACACGACGCCTGGCTGAGCCATATGCGGGCGGCGATGGACGAGCTGGCCCTCGACCCGGAGCACGACCGGCAGCTGTGGGAGTACCTGACGTACGCTGCCGCCTCGATGGTGAACACCGACGGCTGACCTACGGTCACGTACCGCCCACGTACGTGCGGAATGCGGAACTCCGCGGCCGGATACCGGTCACGAATGCGTCAAGTTGTGTCCGTAAGCGGTTTCACCAACCACCTGGTGTCTGAAAGCATCCAGGCAACGCCGGGGGCGGGCGGGGCGGATGCGGTGACGAGGGGGCCAGGTGACGGGGTTCGTCTTTCTGCGGGTGAGGGCGCACCGGCTCCTGCTCGCCGCGGCCGTGCTGGCCGTGCTGCTGACCACCTCGGTCCTGGCCGCGCTCACCGCGTTCTCCGGCTCCGTGGGCGACGCGGCCCTGCGCCACACGCTCACCCACCGCTCCGCCGAGCCCGCCTCGCTCGTCATCTCCGCGCAACTGCGGCCCGAGGAGCGCGAACCGGCCGACGCGGCGGCGCGCAAGGCCGCACGGGAGACGTTCGACGGGCTGCCGGTGACCGTGCGGACGCTGGAGGCGTCCGGCCCGTACGCCCTGCCCCGCAGCCTCCAGTCACCGGCCGCCCGGCGCGGTGACCCCGACCTCACGCACTTCGCCGCGCTGGACCGCAGCCGCGTCCGCGTCACCGCCGGGCGCCTGCCGGCCGCCGGGGCGGGCGGGAGCGGCGGGCCCGTCGAGGTCGCCCTGCCCGCGACCGCCGCCGAGGCGCTGTCGGTGAAGCCCGGCGCCCGGTTCGAGGTCACCGACCGGCTGGGCGGCAAGCCGCTGGACATCGTGATCACCGGGCTCTACAAGGCCGCCGACCAGGCCGACCCGTACTGGCAGCTCGACGCGCTCGGCGGGCGCGGCATCCGCAAGGTCGTCTTCACCACCTACGGCCCGCTGCTCGCCGACCCCGCCCTGCTCGGCTCGGGCCGCACCAGCGCGGGCGAGACGGCCTGGCTGGCGACCGCCGACTTCCGCACGGTCACCACGGACGCGATGGCCGACCTGCGCGAGGCGGCGACCGCGGGCCCGGAGCGGCTGCTGGCCGCCCCCGAGTTCAAGGACGGGGCCACCGCCCGCACCTCGCTGCCCACCGTGCTCGAAGAGATCGACCGCGCCCTGCTGGTCTCCCGCTCGACGCTGACCATCGTGGCCGTCCAGCTGGTCCTGCTCGCCGGCTACGCCCTGCTCCTGGTCGCCCGGCTGCTCAGCAGCGAGCGCGCCGGCGAGACGGAGCTGCTGCGGGCGCGCGGCGGTTCGCGGGCCAGGATCACCTCGCTCGCCGCCGTCGAGGCGCTGCTGCTGGCCCTGCCCGCGGCCGTCGTCGCGCCGCTGCTCTCCGGCCCGCTGACCCGGCTGCTGGCCGACCGCGGCGAACTCTCCCGGATCGGGCTCCGCCTGGACACCGGCATGACCGGCCAGGTGTGGCTGGTCGCCGCCGTCACCGCGCTGGCCTGCGCGCTCGCCGTCGTGGCGCCCGCCCTGGCCGCCAGCGCCGGGGGCCGGCGCAGCACCCGGTCCGCCGCGCTGCCCGGCCCGGTGCGGGCCGGCGCCGACCTCGCGCTGCTGCTGATCGCGGCCGTGGCGTACTGGCAGCTGGACCGGCAGACGAAGGGCTCCGGCAGCGGCGCGCTCAGCGGCGACCGCTCCGGTGGTCTCGGCATCGACCCGCTCCTGGTGGCCGCGCCCGCGCTGCTCCTGCTCGCCGGCACCGTGCTGACGCTGCGCCTGCTGCCGCCGGCCGCGCGGCTCGCGGAGCGCCGGGCGGCCGGCGGGCGGGGGCTGGCCACCGCGCTGGCCGGCTGGCAGTTCAGCCGCCGGCCGCTGCGCGGCGCCGGGCCCGTGCTGCTGCTGGTCCTCTCGGCGGCGATGGGCATGCTGGCGATCGGGCAGAGCGCCTCGTGGAACCGTTCGCAGAGCGACCAGGCCGACTTCCGCTCCGGCGCCTCGGTGCGCATGACCGGCGGCATCAACGCGGACCCGGCGAAGTCGGGCGCGTACGAGGAACTGCCCGGCGTACGCGGGGTGGCGCCCGCCTTCCGTACGACGGTGGACCTCTCCGGCGAGCGCACCGCCGACGTCCTCGTCCTGGACACCGCGCACGCCGACGAGCGGATGCTGATGCGCGGCGACCTCGGCGCCGGCTCCACCGACCGGCTCTTCGACTCGCTCGCCCCCGCGAAGCAGGCGCGCCCCGGCCTCGTGCTCCCCGCCGGGAGCACCCGGCTCCGCTTCGACCTGGCCGTCTCCGCGCCCGCCGCCCCGCACAACACCTCGCCCTCCGGCGGGGACCCCCGGCTCACCGTGCTGCTGGAGGACCGCTACGGCCTGCCGTACCAGGTGTCCGCCGGGCAGGTGCCGGTCGACGGGAAGGCCCGGCCGTACGAGATCAAGGTGTCCGCGGCGGGCGGGCTGGCCGTCACCGGCTTCGAGCTGGACGACAAGCAGCCCGTGGACCGCGGCGAGACGCACCGCCTGACCCTGACCGGGCTGCGCGCGGTCACCGGGGGCGGCGCCGAGCGGCCGGTCCCGGTGCCCGGCGGCTTCCGCTGGCGTGCCGCCGTCACGACCGACACCTTCGGCGAGGTCCGCCCCGGTGCCGCCGCCTTCCCGACCTCGTCGGCCACCGCCCCGCTGGCCGTCGAGTACCGCACCGGCTCGGTCACCGCCGAGGACGCCGTGTACGCCGTGCCGGGCCTCAACGTGCGGATCACCGCCGAGCGCCCCAAGGCCCCGGCGGTCGTCCGGGGCGTCGCCACGGACGCCTACCTCCGGGCGACCGGCGCGAGGACCGGGCAGGCCGTCGATGTGACGCTGGCCGGCGAGCGGGTCCGGGTGAAGATCGCCCGGACCGTGGACCGGCTGCCGACGACCGGCCCCGGCGGCTCCGCCGCGACCACCACGGAGTACCGGCGGGCCAGGGACGGCGGGGCGCTGCTGCTCGACCTCCGGTCCCTGGGCCAGGTCTTCGCCGAACGCCCCAACGCCCGGCTCACCGTGTCCGAGTGGTGGATGAGCACCGAGCCCGGCCGCACCGCCGACGTGGCCGCCGCGCTGCGCGCCCTGCCGGACGTCGACCCGGCGCAGGTGCTGGTGCGCGACGAGGTCGCCGACGAACTGGTCAGCGACCCGCTGGGGGCCGGGCCGCAGTCGGCGCTGCTCGCGGTCGCGGTAATCGCGGCGGCCCTGGCGGCGGTCGGCTTCGCCGTGGCGGCGGTCGGCTCGCAGCGGGAACGTTTCGCCGAGTTCGCCGTGCTGCGGGCGCTCGGCGCCCCGCGGCGCCAGCTGGCCCGGATGACCGCGGCCGAGCAGGGCGTCCTGATCGCCATCGCGCTGCTCGTCGGAGGACTGCTCGGGGCCCTGCTCACCCGTGCCGTCGTCCCGCTGATCGTGCTGACCGGACAGGCGGCCCAGCCGGTGCCCCCGGTCCTCGTACAGCTGCCGGCCGGGCAGGTGGCCCTGCTGCTGGCCGGGGTCGCCGCGCTGCCGCTGCTCATCGTCGCGGCCCTCGCGCTGCGCCGCGCCGACCCCGCGATTTCGCTGCGCCACCAGGGGGACCACTGACATGAGCCCGCGTACGAGAACCCCCCGCGCGGCGGCCGCCGGCGCCCCCTGGGTGCGCACCCGACTGCGGACCGCGCCCGGCGCCTCCCTCGCGTTCGCCCTGCTGGTGCTGGTCACCGCGTTCCTGGCCGCCGCCTTCCCCCGGTCCGTGGACCGCTACGAGGGGCAGGGGCTGCGCCACGACCTCGGCGCCGTCGAGCCCCGGCGCGGCGTCCTGGAGATCAGCAGCCCGCAACCCGGCCTCGAACTGCCCGTCGAGGTGCGCGAGAACGCGGTGCGCGGGACCACCCTGGGGGCCGTGCGGCGCGACGTCATGGCCCGGCTGCCCGACCCGGTACGGGCCGACCCCGAGCAGTCCGCGTACGGGCTGCGGACCACCGGCTCGATCGCCGGCTCGGAGAGCTGGTTCCCCCGCCCCTACGGCCTCGACCCGCAGCTCACCTACGTCACCCAGGCCGGGCTCGCCGACCACGCCACCCTGCGCACCGGCGCCTGGCCCGAGGTCGACGGCAAGGTGACGATGAAGACCCGCGAGGTCGAGGGCGCCGTCACCGAGGCCACCGCGAAGGCCCTGCACATCGAGGCCGGGGCGACCGTCGCCGTGCCGACGCGGGGCGGCGGGACCCTGACCGTACGCGTCACCGGCATCGTCACCCCGAAGCGGCCCGAGGCGTCCTACTGGTCCACCGAGGAGCTGCTGCGCACCCCGTCCCTCGTCCCCACCCGGGGCAAGGGCTCCCCCCTCTACTACTGGACGGCCGCGCTGCTGCTGCCGCCGGACGCCGCCCCGGCCCTGCTCGCCACGACCGCGCAGCCCGAGGTGTACTGGCGGCTGGCGCCGGACGGCTCCGCCCTGAGCGCCCGTGACGTGTCCCGGCTGCGTACGGCGATCGCCTCGCTGGAGGGCGGCCCCGGACTGCTCTCGGTGCGCCAGGTGGCCGGGGACACCGCCACCGTCACCACCGACCTGGACGAGGTCCTGGCCGGCTACGACGGCATGCGCACCGCGATCCAGCCGGTCGTCGCCGTCGCCGCCGTCGGCATCGGGGCCGTGGCCGCCGTCGTCCTGCTGATGACGGGCGGCCTGATCGCGGCCCGCAGGCGCGCCGAGCTGTCCCTGCTGCGCGCCCGCGGCGCCTCCCTCACCGGCATCGGCGGCCGGCTCCTTGCCGAGACCGCGGTGCTCGCCGTACCGGCCGGCGCGCTGGGGCTGCTGCTCGCGGTCCTCACGGTGGACGAGGCCCGGTTCGGCCCGGCCGCCCTGGCCGCGGGCGCGGTCGTCGCCCTGGTCTGCGTGGCGCTCCCGCTGCGCACGGCCCTGCTGCACCGCAGGCACCGGGCGCACGGGGAGCGCGACGACCTCGCGACCGCCCGCCCGTCCCGGCGGCGCACCGTCGCCGAGCTGACCCTGCTGGTGCTGGCCGCGGGCGCCGTCGTCGCGCTGCGCAGGCGCGGCACGGACGCGGAGGGCGGCACCGATCTGCTGGTCAGCGCCGCGCCCGTGCTGGTCGCGCTGATCGCGGCCGTGGTCCTGGTGCGGCTCTATCCGCTGCCGCTGCGGCTCGCGCTGCGTTCCGTCTCCCGGCTGCGCGGCGCGGTCGGCTTCCTCGCCCTGGCCCGCGCCGGGCGCTCGTCCGCCGCCGGCACGCTGCCGCTGCTCGCCCTGCTGGTCGCGCTGACCACGGCCGCGTTCGGCGGGTCCGTGCTGGCCGGGGTCGCCGACGCGCGCGACGACGCGGCCGTCCTGGCCACCGGCGCCGACGCCCGGATCAGCGGCCAGGGCGACGCCGTACCGCTGCCCGCCGAGCTGATCCGGGCCGCCGGGAAGGCGGACGGCGTGCGCCGGGCGGTACGGGTCCAGATCGAGTACGGGGTCGCCCTGCCGCCCGCCGGGAGCGGGGTCGAGGACGCCAAGGGCGCCACGCTGATCGGCGTCGATCCGGAGGCGTACGCGGAGCTGGCGCGCGGCCTCGGGCTCGGCTCCTTCCCGGCCGGCCCGCTGAAGGCCACCGGCGCCCGGCCCGCGCAGGGCGAACCGGCCTCGCGGGACCGGGTGGTGCCCGTGATCGCCTCGCCGTCCGTCGCCGAACGCCTCGGTGACCGGCCGCGCGACCTGGAGTCCGTGGCCGGTGACTTCAAGGTGAAGGTGGCCGGCACGGTGGCGCGCACCCCGGCGATCACCGGCTCCTCCTTCATGATCGTGGACGCCTCCGCGCTCACCCACCGACAGACCACCGTGCTGCTGCTCACCGGCGGACACCTGGACGCCGAGGCGCTGCGGGCCGCCGCCGGCGAGGCGGGCGAGCACTTCTCCGTACAACTGCGCTCCGAGACGCGCGAGGCGTACGTGGACACCCCGATGCAGAACGGCGCCGAGCGGATCTATCTGGCGGCCATCGCGGCCGGCGCCGGATACGCCCTGCTCGCCGTCCTGCTGTCGCTGCTCCAGACCGCGCCGGAGCGCACCACACTGCTGGCCCGGCTGCGGACCATGGGCCTCACCTCCCGGCAGGGCGGGCGGCTCCTCGGCTTCGAGGCCATGCCGCAGGCGGTGCTCGCCGCCGTGGGCGGGCTGCTCGTGGGCCGGGCGACCATCGCCCTGCTCGCGCCCGGCATCGACCTGGTGCACCTCGCGCTCTCGACCGGCCCCGGCTCCGGCGTACTGGCCGGCGCACCGCTGCGGACCGACCCGTGGTCGCTGGTCCTGCCGGCGGTGGGCGTGATCGTCCTCGCCGCCGCGGTGGCCGGTGTGCAGGCCTGGTGGACCGGCCGCCGCGGATCGATCACCGAACTCAGGGCAGGAGACTCCCGATGACGACGCCGTCGACCGATTCCACGCTGGCGGAGCTCGAACAGCGGGCCACCGCCCGGCGCGACCGGCCCTCCTACGGGCACGACGCGCTGATCGCCTGCGACCGTCTGGTGCGCATCTTCACCACGGACGGGGTCGAGGTGCAGGCCCTCCAGGGGCTCGACCTGCTGGTCGAGGAGGGCGAGCTGCTGGCCCTGGTCGGCGCGTCCGGCAGCGGCAAGTCCACGCTGATGAACATCCTGGCGGGCCTGGACGAGCCCACGGCCGGAGCGGCCAAGGTGGCGGGCTGCGACCTGCTGAACATGGGGCAGAAGGAACGGCTGCGCTACCGCCGGGACGTCGTCGGCTTCGTCTGGCAGCAGACCGCCCGCAACCTCCTGCCGTATCTGACGGCGATCCAGAACGTCACCCTGCCCATGCAGCTGCGCGGGCGCGGCCGGGCCCGCGAGCGGGCGGCGCGCGCCGAGACGCTGCTGAGGATGCTGGAGGTCGACGACTGCCGGGACAAGCGCCCGCAGCAGATGTCGGGCGGCCAGCAGCAGCGGGTGGCGATCGCCGTCTCGCTCGCCAACTCCCCCTCGGTGCTGCTCGCCGACGAGCCGACCGGTGAGCTGGACTCGGCCACCGGCGAGCAGGTCTTCGCCGCGTTCCGCCGCGCCAACGAGGAGCTGGGCACCACGATCGTGATCGTCACCCACGACCAGGCGGTGGCCAGTGAGGTGCGGCGTACGGTCGCGATCCGCGACGGCCGGACGTCCTTCGAGGTGCTGCGCCGTACGGAGGTGGACGCGGCGACCGGCCAGGAGTCCCAGGTGGCCCGCGAGTACGCGATGCTGGACCGCGCGGGCCGGCTGCAGCTGCCCGCCGACTACACCGAGGCGCTGGGCATGGAGCACCGGGTGATGCTGGAGCTGGAGCGGGACCACATCGGCGTCTGGCCGGACGGCGCGACTCCGGGCGCGAACGCGGACGCGGGTAAGGACGCCGGTGCGGACACGGACGCGGGTGCGGACACGGACGCCGGCACCGCGTAGCCGCCGCTCGGGCGCCCGCTGACCGGCCGTTAGTATCCGGGCCATGACGACGTTCGAACGCGAGATCACCGAGCCGGTCGACCTCTGTCTGCCCGACGGGCGCCTCGACCCGTCGGCGGTCGGCTGGTCGCGGGTGCCGCTGCACCGCGCCAATCTGCGCGGCTGGGGCCGGACGAAGCGCTGGGAGTACTGGTGCGTGACGACGCCGACCCATCTGGTGGCGCTGACCGTCAGCGATCTGGACTTCCTGGCCCTGAACAGCGTCTATCTGCTGGAGCACGCGCCCGGCGGGCTGGAGTTCGAGCGCACGGCGGTCATCCCCGGCGGTGTGGGCGTGAGCCTGCCCGACACGGTGGCCGGCTCGCCCGGCGCCCCGGACGTGGTGACGGGACCGGCCCGCCCGACCGGCGGCAAGGTGCGCGTGGAGATCCGCGACGAGCCCGGCGGGACCCGGCTGCGGGCGCGCTGTCTGACCCCGGAGCGGGTGCCGGTGGAGGTGGACCTGCTGGTCGCCCGCCCGGCGGACCACGAATCGCTCTCCGTCGTCGTGCCGTGGGACAGCCGGCGCTTCCAGTACACCTCCAAGCAGACCGCGCTGCCCGCGTCCGGCCGGGTCCGGGTGGGCGGGGAGTACCTGGACTTCGACGGCGAGGACACCTGGGCCGTCCTGGACCACGGCCGGGGCCGCTGGCCGCGTACGGTCGACTGGAACTGGGGCGCCGCGTCCGGCCGGACGGACGGCCGTACGGTGGGCCTCCAGCTCGGCGGGCGCTGGACGCTGGGCACCGGCTCCACGGAGAACGCGCTGTGCGTGGACGGCCGGCTGAGCAAGATCGGCGAGGAGCTGGACTGGCGCTGGTCGCCTTCCGACCTGCTCGCGCCGTGGACGATCCGCACCCCGGTGACCGGGCAGGTGGACCTCACGTTCACCCCGTTCCACAACCGGCGCGCCCGCACCGAGGCGGGCCTGATCGTCAACCGCACCGATCAGTGCTTCGGCCACTACGACGGCCGCGTCCGCACCGACGACGGCGCGGAGATCGCGGTGAAGCGCCTGCTGGGCTGGGCGGAGGACGTACACATGCGGTGGTGACCGGGGCGGCGGGCGGCCGGGCCCACCGGGGTGCGCGGTACGGGTCAGCCGCGTACGGAGACCGCGAGGTTGCCCAGGCCGCCCGCCGCGTCCGCCCGGCGCAGGGCGACGGAGCCGTACGGGGTGCGCAGGCGCAGCCAGCTGCCGGCCGCCAGGAGGGCGACCGGGAAATCGGGGGCGGCGCGCAGGAAGCCGAGGGACTGCGCGGCGTGCACCGCGCGCAGCGGGAGCCCGGTGCCGGCGACGGTGCGCGACCAGATCTCGTGGCCGATGCGGTCGCGCTCGGCGCGGGTGCGCCGGTCCTCGGGCAGCGCTTCGTCGCGGGTCCGGAACTCCTGGACGGCGGCGGTGAGCGCGGTGCGCAGGGCGACGGGGTCGGGCAGCCCGCCCTGTTCCCGCCAGCCTCGGCGGGGCGGCAGGACACCGGCCCAGGGCGGTCCGGTGACCGGGGCGGGCAGGGCGCCCGCGTCGGGTTTTCCGGGGCCCGGTCCTTCGGCGTCCTCGGCGGGCAGGGCCTCCAGGAGGTCGCCGGCCGACACGGTGGTGTCGAACTCCTGGGCCTCGGCCAGCCGTACGGCTCGGATGGCGAGCACCTCGAAGGAGGGCGGCCGGCCGAACACGGCGAGCGCGCCGCCGCCCGCCTGGAGGCGTACGGCGGCGGCACGGTCGTAGTGGAGCAGCCGGCCGAGGAAGGCCGCGAGATCCGCGGCCTCCCTCGCGTCGGCGAACCGAAGCGGCTGTACGGACACGGTCATACCGCGGCGGGCTCCTCCGCGAGGTACTCCTGGAGGAACAGCTTCTCCTCCGGGGAGATCCGCCGGGGGCGCCCCTCGGCCAGGTCGTAGGGGACGACGACGGTGGACGCCCGTACGTAGACCTGTTCCGGGTCCTTGATCTCGTAGGCGATCGTCAGCGACGCGGCGCCGATCTTCGTGACCCAGGACTCGACGGTCACCGGACGGTGCCGGTGGACCAGGGGCCGCAGGTAGTCGATCTCGTGCCGCGCCACGACGGAGCCGCCCGCGAAGGACGGCGAGCCGTCCCCCGGCGCCAGCCGGAACATGAAGTCGATGCGCGCCTCCTCCAGATAGCGGAGGAAGACCACGTTGTTGACGTGGCCGAAGGCGTCCATGTCCGACCAGCGCAGTGGGCAGCTGTAGATGTGACGAGCCAAGACGATCAGCCTCGCGTGAGCTTCTTGTACGTGGCGCGGTGCGGGCGGGCCGCGTCGGCGCCGAGCCGGTCGATCTTGTTCTTCTCGTACGACTCGAAGTTGCCCTCGAACCAGTACCACTTGGACTCGCCCTCGTACGCCAGGATGTGCGTGGCGACGCGGTCCAGGAACCAGCGGTCGTGGGAGATGACGACGGCCGCGCCGGGGAACTCCAGCAGGGCGTTCTCCAGCGAGGACAGGGTCTCGACGTCGAGGTCGTTGGTGGGCTCGTCGAGGAGCAGCAGGTTGCCGCCCTCCTTGAGCGTCAGCGCCAGGTTGAGGCGGTTGCGCTCACCACCGGAGAGGACCCCGGCCGGCTTCTGCTGGTCCGGGCCCTTGAAGCCGAACGCGGACACGTACGCCCGCGAGGGCATCTCGACCTGGCCGACGTTGATGTAGTCCAGCTCGTCCGAGACGACGGCCCAGAGGGTCTTCTTCGGGTCGATGTTGGCGCGGGACTGGTCGACGTAGCTGATCTTGACGGTCTCGCCGACCTTGATGGAGCCGCTGTCCGGCGTCTCCAGGCCCTGGATCATCTTGAAGAGCGTGGTCTTGCCGGCGCCGTTCGGGCCGATGACGCCGACGATGCCGTTGCGCGGCAGCGTGAACGACAGGTCGTCGATGAGGACCTTGTCGCCGAACGCCTTCGACAGGTGCTCGACCTCGACGACGATGGACCCGAGGCGCGGCCCCGGCGGGATCTGGATCTCCTCGAAGTCCAGCTTCCGCATCTTGTCGGCCTCGGCCGCCATCTCCTCGTACCGGGCGAGACGGGCCTTGGACTTGGTCTGCCGGCCCTTGGCGTTGGACCGCACCCACTCCAGCTCTTCCTTGAGCCGCTTCTGGCGCTTCTCGTCCTTGCGGCCCTCGACCTTGAGGCGGGCGGCCTTCTTGTCGAGGTACGTGGAGTAGTTGCCCTCGTACGGGAGCGCGCGGCCGCGGTCCAGTTCGAGAATCCACTCGGCGACGTTGTTGAGGAAGTAGCGGTCGTGGGTGACGGCGACCACGGCGCCCGCGTACTTGGAGAGGTGCTGCTCCAGCCAGTTCACCGACTCGGCGTCGAGGTGGTTGGTGGGCTCGTCGAGCAGCAGCAGGTCGGGCGCCTCGATGAGCAGCTTGCAGAGCGCGACGCGGCGCTTCTCGCCACCGGAGAGGTTGACGACGGGCCAGTCGCCGGGCGGGCAGCCCAGGGCGTCCATGGCCTGCTCCAGCTGGGCGTCCAGGTCCCACGCGTTGGCGTGGTCCAGGTCCTCCTGGAGCTTGCCCATCTCGTCCATGAGCGCGTCGGAGTAGTCGGTCGCCATGAGCTCGGCGACCTCGTTGAACCGCTTGAGCTTGCCCATGATCTCGGCGGCGCCGTCCTGCACGTTCTCCAGGACCGTCTTGCTCTCGTCCAGCTCCGGCTCCTGCATGAGGATGCCGACGCTGAAGCCGGGCGACAGGAACGCGTCACCGTTGGACGGCTGCTCCAGGCCCGCCATGATCTTCAGCACCGTGGACTTACCGGCGCCGTTGGGCCCCACGACACCGATCTTCGCGCCGGGCAGGAAGTTCAGGGTGACGTCATCGAGGATCACCTTGTCGCCGTGCGCCTTGCGCGTCTTGCGCATGGTGTAGATGAACTCAGCCAAGAGAAACCGTCCGGCAATCGATGTGTGGGCAGATACACCCCATCTTGCCTGACGGCCGCCTCTTGACGGAAACCGGTCCGGTGCGCGATACGTGCGATCCCGGCTCTCGGTACGGGGCCGGGGTACGGGCGGGACCGGCTCGGAGGACGGTCGGGGCACGGGGGCGGGTGTGCGAAGGCCCCGGCGGGCCTGTGTGGCTCGTCGGGGCCTTCGTGCGGGGGTGTGGCGCCGGGCTCAGCCCGGGTCACTCACCGCTGGTCACTCACTGGCGGTGCGCTTGCGGCGCAGGAGCAGGACCGCTCCGCCGCCGACGACGACCAGGGCGATGGCGACGCCCGCGATGACCGGGGTGGCGCTGGAGCTTCCGGTCTCGGCGAGGTCGGTGCCGCCCGAGGTGCTGCCGCCGGCCGTGGCCGTGGTCGGCGCGGGCGGGGTGGGCTCGCTGCCGGTCTGGGTCTCCGTGCCGTCGGTGCCGCCCGTGCCGCTGCTGGTGGTCTTGCAGTCCAGGACGCCCTTGAAGGTCTTGGAGAAGCCGTTGGGGCCGGTGACCGTGATGTCGTACGCCTGGTCCTCGGCGACGGGCACCGTCACGGTCGTGGTCTTGCCGGCCTCGACGGTGTGCTCCTTGCCGTCGAGTTCGAAGGTGAACGCCTCGTCGCCCTTGTTGCCGACGGTGATGTCGACGCCGCCCTTGTCACAGTTCTTCTCGGCGGTGGCCGTGGGGATCGGGCCCTGCTTCGCCCAGGTGGCGGTGGCGGTCGCGGAGACCGTCGACTCGCTGGAGCCGGCCAGGATCATGGTCTGGCTCTTGGTGACCCCGGCGAAGGCGCGGCCGACCGGGACGGAGGTGGTCGCCTGGACGGTCAGCGAGGCGCTGCCCTCCTCGGAGGCCGCCGGCACGTCGAAGTAGAGCTTGGTGCCGTCCGACGCGGTGGTGACGGGCTTGCCGTCCTTGTCGGTGACCTTGACGCCGCTGGCGAGGTCCGCCGGCGGGGTCACCGTGGCCTGGCCGGCGTTGGTGTGGACGGTGACCGGGCCGACCCGCTCACCGGAGCGGCCGGAGACCGCGATCGGGTCGAGCGCCAGGGACGCCTTGGGCTCGGGGGTGTCGGTGGCGGACTTCTCCAGCCAGTCGGCCAGCTTCTCCGCCTGCTCGTCGGCCGCCTCCACGTCGACGTGGTCGGAGAACCGCCAGATCGCGACCTGGGTACCGGCCGCCGCGGTCTTGTCGGTGAGCGTCCCGGTGCCGGCCGCCTTCGCCAGTGCCGAGAGGTCGTTCACCTGCGGGTAGGAGTGCTGCAGAATCCAGAGGATTTTACCGGCGTCTTTGTTGCCGCCGAGCGAGGTCTGGCTCCAGGGGGTCTCCAGGTACTTCGCCCGGTCCTGGGTGGGGTTGTGGATGTCGATGCAGTACGTCTTGAGTGTGCCGCCGCCGTCGACCGTCATCTTGAACAGGCCTGCGGGCACGTTGCGGGTCCTGCCGTTCTCCTTCAGGAGCGCGGTGCCATAGGGCCTCTCCAGCCCGTCCAGCACGGCGGTGGCCCCGCCCTGGTGTGCGGGCACCTCGTCGGCGGCCGCGCTGCCCGCGCCGACGAGGGCACCGGCCACGACCAGGCCGGACGCCGCCACCGACGCGGCGAGCCGGGATATGCCCCGGCGCCGTCCGGTGCGGCCCGCCGCACCGGATGACGAAACGGTCTCTGAAGAAGCAGAAAACACTTATTTCCCCTCCGGGCGAGACCCTCGCGCCCGGTACGCGTGTGGGGATAGTCCCGCCTGCTACTCAAGTTCTTTGTGAGTCCGGGGAGATCCTATGGAGCGGACCAAGAACAGTCCCCCGTCATACCGTCCGACAACCATTCCGAATCGCAATCGTTATCCCCGGTAACTCCCGCCGCCGGGCGGCCACCGGCCACGGGCACGCTTGGTCATCGCCCGGTCGCCGGCGGGTCACCACGCCCCCCGCGTGCCGCTTCACTCCGCCGCCACCAGGTCGGGCTCCTTCTTCCGGGGTGCGGCCGCGGCCCTCTGACGTACCGTCCGTTTACGGGCCGCGGGCCGCTCCGCCGCACCCTCCCGCACGCCCTCCTCCGAGCCGTCCTCGACGCGCCCCTCCGCCCGCTCCCCGCCGGACGTCTCGCCCGACCCCTCCGGCGCGGCCGGGACCGCCGGGACCGCCGGAACCTCCGGCACCGCCCACGGGTCGTCCCCCGCCGCGACCGGCGCCGGGCCGAACCGCGAGGTCAGGGCCGGGTCGTTGCGCAGCGCCCGCCGGAAGGCCGCCGTACCCCGCGTCAGATCGTGGCCCACCGCCACCGCCTCGATGTCCACGAACGTCCGGCGCGGCCCCTCCACTTCCTCCTCGCGCACCTTCAGCCTGCCGTGCACCACCAGCGGCTCCCCCACCGACACCGATCCCGCCAGGTTCGCCGCGAGCGTCCGCCACGCCCACACGGTGTAGAAGCTCGTATGCCCGTCCGCCCACGCCTCCCTGGCCCGGTCCCACCTCCGGGGCGTGACGGCGAACCGGAACCGGGCCATCCCTCCGGTCGCCGTCTCCCGGAACTCCACCGCCGTCGCCGCGTTGCCCACCAGCGTCACCCAGGTCTCGTTCATGACTCCGCCTCCCCTTCGCCCGGACTTCGCGACCGCGCCGTACGCGCGGTCACCGATTCCATGCTGGAGGGGAGGCGGAATTCCCGCTGAGAGCTGTGGGCTAACGGACCGTTGTGGAAAACTCCGTCACCGCCACGTAGCGTTCGCGCACTTCGCGGTAGCGCGCCAGCTCGGCCGCGACCGGGTCGAGCACCCTGGCCCGTCCGCAGGCCGCCGCCGCCTCGCGCAGCCGGCGTTCGGCCTCCTGGCCGTACCGCCTGGCCGGCCCCCGGGCCGCCGCCGCGCACGACCACTCCACCAGCGGGCCGCCGACGATGCCCGCCAGCATCACCAGGGCGGGCGTCAGCAGCCCCGGCTCCAGGACGCCGATGATCTGGCCGGCCAGCCACAGGCCGCCGAAGATCTGGAGCAGCGTCATCGCGACCTGGGCCAGCACGGCCGCCGGCCACCAGGCGGGACGCGGTGGCTTCCCGGCCGCCCGGCCCTCCGTACCGCGTACGCCCGTCGCGTCACCGCCCGTACCGCCCGTACCGCCCGTACCGCCTGCGCCCGTCGCCTCGCCCGAGGAACGGCCCGCCAGTTCGTCCAGCGCGTCCGGCAGCCCCTTCGCGCCGTGCACCGCGGCCTCGCGCACCGCCTGTGCCCAGGGTCCGGGCAGTCCGGCGGAGGCGTCGTCCGCCACCGTGCGCACGGCCTGCTCGACGCGCTGACGTGCCGTGAGCCGTTCCTCGGGCGGGGCGGCGAGCGGAACCCGGTCCCGGGCGCCGGGCTGCCGGGTCGACTCGTACCAGCGCCACAGCCGCAGCCACGGCGTGCCGCACGCCCGTCCGGCGTTGCGGCGCCACTCGCGCTCGGCGGCCTGGCCCGCAGCCGCCGCGCCCACGGCCTCCGCGAGGCGGTCGGCGAACTCCTCCCGCGCCCGCTCCCCCAGGCCCGCCCGCCCCTCGGCGACGTACACCGGGCGCAGTCTGGCCGCCGCCGCGTCCACGTCGGCGGAGAGACGGCGGGTGGCCGCCGTGCGTTCCTGGACGAACCTGCCCAGCAGTTCGCGCAGCTCGCCGACGCCCTCGCCGGTGAGCGCGGACAGCGGAAGCACGGTCGCGCCGGGGTCGCCGTGCTCGCCGAGGGCCATGCCGTCCTCGTCGAGCAGTCGGCGCAGATCGTCCAGGACCTGGTCGGCGGCCTCGCCCGGCAGCCGGTCGATCTGGTTGAGGACGACGAAGGTCACCTCGGCGTGGCCGGCCAGCGGGCGCAGATAGCGCTCGTGCAGTGCGGCGTCCGCGTACTTCTCCGGGTCCACCACCCAGATCACCGCGTCGACCAGCGCCAGCACCCGGTCCACCTGGTCGCGGTGGCCCTTCGCCGCCGAGTCGTGGTCGGGCAGGTCCACCAGGACCAGGCCCTGCAGCGCCTCGTCGGACGCCGCGCCGGGCTGCGGCCTGCGGCGGAGCCTGCCGGGCACGGCGAGCCGGTCGAGCAGTCCGGCGGCGCCGTCGGTCCAGGAGCAGGCGAGCGGGGAGGAGGTGGTGGGCCTGCGCAGGCCGGTCTCGGAGAGCTGGGCACCGGCGAGCGCGTTGAAGAGGGTCGATTTGCCGCTGCCGCTGGCGCCGGCGATGGCGACGACGGTGTGCCGGGAGGAGAGGCGCTGTCGGGCCGCCGCCTCGTCCAGCACCCGGCCGGCCTCGGCGAGCGCGGCCCGGTCCAGGCGCGCCCTGGAGAGCCCGACGAGTTCGCGCAGGGCGTCCAGGCGGGGGCGCAGCGGGCTGCCGGAGTCCACGTACGCCTCGACCTGGGGCCGGGTCTCGTCGTCCTCCGGAACGATCTCGTCCGGGGTCCGGACGGCTTCCTTCCGCGCTTCCTGGGCGCGGCGGGCGATCAGTCCGTCGTCCCAGCCGCCGCTCTCCGAGCGCCGGGGGTCGTGGCCGCGGTCCGCCGCGTCCTGTTCCCGCCGCGCGCGGGCCGGGCGGCCCGGCTCCCGGCCCGATTCCCGTACCGTGTCCCGGCCCTGTCCCGGATTCTCGTCAGTGACGGCAGTCATCGCTGCCACCTCTCCTTCTGCAGTAGGGACAGCGCGGCAATCAGTTCCGCCTGCGGTTCGGGGGCCACGTCGAGGGCGTCCAGGGGGGCGAGGCGCCGGTCGCGTTCGCCGTTGAGGACGTGGTCGAGGTAGGTGGTGAGCAGTGCGCCGCCCTTGTCGCGCAGGCGCAGCGCGCCCTGGGCGCCCATGCGTTCGGCGAGCTGCTCGCCCGCGGCGCGGGCGCGGCGCCCGCCGAGGAGGGCGGCGGCCAGGAGTGCGGCAACGGTCTCGGGGTCCGGGGCGGTGTTGCGCTCCATCAGGCGCAGTTCCTCCTCGGCCAGTTCCTCCAGGATGCGGCGCCACCGGCGTACGGTCATGTCGATCCGGCCCCGGATGTCCTCGGCCGGGCCCCAGCCGCCCTCCTCGCGGCCGGCCGCCTCGTAGGCGAAGGCCGCGGCGGCGGGCTCGCGCCGCCAGACGGTACGGATCTGCTCGTCGGCGGCGGCGACGGCGCACTCCAGGAGCGCGGCCAGGCTCTCGACGAGCGCGTCGAGCACTTCCTCGGAGGTGCTGTACGTGGGGTAGCCGCGCCATCTGGTCCGGGCGTCGCCGGCGAGCGCGCCGCCGTTCTTCAGCCGGCGGCGGACCCGGGCGCTCTCCTTTCCGTACGCGTCCTCGACCACGCCCGTCAGCCGTACGGCGGCGGCGTACTGGGCGGCGACGGCCCCGGCGAGGGCGGGCATGCGGACGTCCAGCGAGTCGATGACCCCGGCGGCGGTCCGGCCGACCGCCTGCTGACGGGCCGCCGGGTCCTGGACGCGGTGGGCGAGCCAGGCGCGCAGCGGGGCGACGGCGGTGGTGGGCAGCAGGCCGCGGCCGCCGCCCGCGGACTCGGGGAGTTCGGGGATGGTGAACCGGGGCACCTCGCCGAGCCCGGCCTTGGTGAGGAGCGCGCCGTACTGCCGGGAGACCTCGGCGATGACCTGGTGGGGGACGCGGTCGAGGACGGTGACGAGCGAGGCGTTGTACTCCTTGGCGGTACGCAGGAGGTGCCAGGGCACGGCGTCGGCGTACCGGGACGCCGTGGTGACCATGACCCAGATGTCGGCGGCGCAGATGAGTTCGGCGGCCAGGACGCGGTTGCGTACGACGAGGGAGTCGATGTCGGGGGCGTCGAGCAGGGCGAGCCCGCGCGGGAGCCCGGGTGCGGTCTCGATGCGCAGGGCGGTGCCTTCCTCGGCGGCGTTCCCGTCGGGGCCGTCGAGGTCGTCGCACTGGCCGGGGTCGGCGTACTCCTCGGGCGACAGCCGTACCCGGGTGAGCTGCGGCAGCACCCGTACGCCTGTGAACCAGTGCTGGTCGTCGGGGTGGCAGACGAGGACGGGCGTACGGGTGGTGGGCCGGAGCACTCCGGCCTCGCTGACCCGGCGCCCCACCAGCGAGTTGACGAGTGTCGACTTGCCGGCGCCCGTCGATCCCCCGATGACCGCGAGCAGCGGCGCCTCGGGGTCCTTCAGCCGGGGCAGCAGGTAGTCGTCGAGCTGGGCGAGCAGCTCGATCCGGGTCTGCCGGGCACGGGCGGCTCCTGGGAGCGGCAGTGGGAGACGCACGGCAGCGACACGGTCGCGCAGGGCGGAGAGTGCGTCGATGAGCTGAGGCCGTACGTCCAAGGTCACCACATGCGAAGAATGCCCAATTTTGGCGCCCTTTTGAAGCGTATAGCCACTTCTGCGCGCCGGTTCCCCCGTCCGGACAGAGGGGATGAGTGGGACGCAGGCATAACGAGTGCACAACACCCGAGGCGTGAAGCGTCAAAAGCGGTGCGTGATCCGTACCCACCTGCGATTATCGTCTCGCTTCACCGAACCTCCACATAGTGCCACGGAGGTGAAGCAACGAGGTCCAGCCAATCGGAGCCCTATCCTTGTCCCGGCAAGGTCACGGACCACCAGGGTCCCAGGGAGCTCCGGAACACCGCAGCCACCACCGGCCCCCGTAGCTCAGTGGATAGAGCAGGTGCCTTCTAAGCACTTGGCCGCAGGTTCGAGTCCTGCCGGGGGCGCACGCCGCAGGACCCTCCTCCGGGAGGGTCTTTTCGCTGGTCAGGAGCCATTCTCCATGCGATCCGGAGAAGCCGGACGCGCCCCTCAGCGTGTCTGGGCGCGTCCGGCGGTGTCCGGCTGATTCCGGGTTTCTCCGGGTGGCTGCGGAGAATACGCGGAGAAATTCTCAGGACCCTGCCGCCGGGCCCGGCAGCTCCCCCGCCCGCTCGATCCGCTGCTTGAGGTCGTCAAGCTGGCCGTCGATGCAACGGGCGTACGTGGCCAGTAGGACGGGGACACTGTTGCCCGCCCACTCGGCCACGGTCGCGGGCGGGACACCCGCATTGAGCCAGCCGGTCAGGCAGGTGTGCCGAAGGTCGTACACGCGGCGCCCGAGCGGGGTACCGAACTCGTACTCGGTGAGCACTTCCTTCCGGGCCCGCCGCCATGCTCGGCGAATCACTGACCCGGCGAGGTCTCCGCCCTTCTCCCCCTGCATCAGCAAGTCACCGGGTTTCAGCCCCTCCTTCTCGATGTGGGCCCTGAGAATCCGCGTCAGGGCGGGGCGGCAAGGAACAGTCCGGGTGTCCCCCGCGGCCCGCCCCTTGAGCCCGCGTGTCTCGCGGACCTCCCCTGTGTCTGTCCACTGTTTGCCGACCTCGGGATGAGCTGTGTGGAGTACCAGCTCGCCCCACTGATCGCCGGTGTCCGCAGCAGGCAGGCGTACGTCTCCGACATCGATTGCCACCACCTCCTCGGGTCGGGCGCCGGCGTAGTACATCGCGGCGAAGAAGGTATGCAGCCGCTGGCCGCCCCTCGGCCGCTCGCGGATCCACCTGAGCAGTGCGGCAGCCTGGCCGCTGTTGAGCAGCGACCTCTTGTCGACGGCGGAGGATGTCTTGGCCGCCGTGGCGCTCGCGCCCTTGCCCTTCGGAAGCGGGTTTCCCTTGAGTACCTTCTTCTTGATGGCGTACTCGAAAAGGACGTTGAGTACGCGCCTGGTCCGTCTGACCGAACTGGCTGCCACGGGTGTGCCGTCCAGCTTTGTCCTGGCCGCACGCAGCGCAGTCTCTGCCGCGTCGTCGTCCTCCCAGGCCGACATGGGAAGCGAGTTCCGCTGCACCCACCGCAGGATCACGGTGACCTCCGGCGGGGCCTTGTCCCGCCGGAGGGTGTTGAAGGCGTACTCCCGGAGAGCCCGGCGAACATCAACGCCTTTGAACGCCGTGGGCTGGGAGCGGAGGAGGGCAATCGTGACTGGTGTAAGCGCCTTTGCCACGGTCTTCCGGTTGTTCGCCGACGTGCGCTCCCAGAGCTGGTCGACGAACTGGACCGCGAAGTCGTACCACGTCACGCTGGCCGCCTGTGAGATATGTGAGATGGGAAGGCCAGTCGAAAGGCTGAACGCCTCTCCTTTGCGGGCGGCAGACAGTAGGCCGGAGCGGAAGGACTCCGCGAGGGGGCCGGTGGCGAAGGGCTTCCGCCACTCCTCTCCCGCGAGCAGCCACCGGACTGTGTGCGTGGTCTTCTTCTTCCCCACGTACACAGAGGTCTTCCAGAACTTCACGTCGTACGTCGTGTCCATCAAGCAGCGTCCTCGTGATCGTTCAGCCAGATCTCAAGGTCGATCCGGCGTACACGGAGTCCGCCGTTCGGCAGCTTGATGCAGCGGGGCGCCCGCTGCTTCTGGCGCCAGTCGTAGAAGGTGGATCGGGTGATACCAAGTTCGGTGCACAGCTCGGGAACGGTGAGCATCGTGCGGGTCTTAGGCGTGCCAGCCATCGAGGTGCCCTCCTTGGGCAAAGACTTGGAGCCGATCCCAGGGGCCGCGTCTGTCCGAGGCGCGGGTTTCTGCGTCACTGCGTCATCTGCGTCACTCATGGGGTCTGAGCTGCGGTTTTTTGGTGACGCAGAGGCAGCGGCCTGTGTCACTGGTGACGGAGTCGTCCGTCATGGGGTGACGCAGGTGACGAACGGTGACGCAGAGATTTAGTCTCTGCGTCACGCCTGTCGGTGCAGGTCGGGAGCGGTTTTCGGGGCCGTGGTGACGCAGGTGACGCAGCGTCCTCCTACTTAGGAAAAGAGGAGCCTGTGTTCTGTTGGGTGTGCGCGCCTTCAGGCGTAAATGGGGAGCCGCAGAGCGGCACACCTCTTGGGCGGCGGCAAGCCGCCGAACAGCAAGAGGAGCACCCGCGCGGGCGTGCTCTTCTTGCCTGTGCGGCCGCCTCGCGTGGCACGGGTCAGAACGCCTGCTGCTCATCCTGCGCGAGCTTGGGGCGGCTCATCTCGATGTAGCGGGCGCTGTTCTTCCGCCCCCAGTCGATGAGGACGCCGCGGGAGGCGAGGACGGGCTGGAGGCGCTTGAGCCGGTCGGAGAGGACCTTGCCGGTGGTGGGCCAGCCCTTGGGCAGGGGACGGAACTCCCCCTCGTCGGTGTGGAGCTGGGTCAGGCCATGTAGCCACTCGGCGGACGTCATCCGGGCCTCGGTGCCGGGCTCGATCCCGGCGGCACGCTTGAGGACGGTCTGGGCGAGGATGTCGCCCTCGATGACGTCGTCGTTGAGGTCGTCCAGGCTCGCCCGGTAGGCGTCCAGGGCTCCGAAGTTCCGGGCGGTGTCGAGCTGTGCGCACAGGTGGGCAAAGTCGGCCATCCGCAGGTCGGTCGGGATGTCGGCCTGTGCGGCGCGGACCTCAACGGCCAGGTCGAGGATGGAGCCGAGGATGACGGGCAGGGACTGGGCGAACTCGGCCCACAGCTCCGCCTCCGTGCGCCGCACCCTCGGCCGTTCCAGGCGCAGGGGGAGGAGGCGTTCGGCGAGGTCGGGGCGGATGACGCCGACGTCGATGCCGGTCAGGAGCATCGGCCGGCGGTAGCGGGCCCGTACGACGTCGCCGTCGGTGAACAGGGCGCGCTTGATGTTCTCGGCGCCGGTGACGATGCAGCACATCAGGTCCGACAGGTCCGGGCCGAGGTGGGAGAGGTTGTCCAGGCCGGTGACCCACCCGGCGGCGACGGCCGTGATCAGGTTCTCCTCGTCCTTCGGTGCCCGCCGGAGGTCGCCGCTCATGCCTTCGATGATCCGCACGAGCATTTTCCCGGCGGTGGACTTCCCCGCGCCCTGGGGGCCGGTGAGGAACGGCGCGGGAACCGGGACGTCGGGGCCCAGGCAGCCGACAAGCCATGCGAGGGCGAGGCTTTCGGCGCGGGCGTCGGAGAAGTTGCAGAGCCTCATGAGCAGGTCGACGCCCTTGCCGTTCGTGTCCTTCACCGGCAGCGGCAACTCCCCGGTGAGCTGGGTGCGCCGCCAGCACACCTCGCGCGGGTCCGGGGTGAGGATGTCCCAGCCGGTGGGGTGGATGCGGACCGACTGGCCGTCGTCGCGGCCGAGGTCAAGCCAGGTGGCGCCGTCGTAGCCGGGGGCGACGCGGATGTGGACGGGCTGGACGTCCTCGGTGAGCGCGAGTGCTTCGATCAAGTCGAGTGCCTCCTTGAGGGCGGTTCCGTTGAAGACGCCGAGGCCGTCCTTGTAGAGGCCGACCATGAGTTCCTGGCGGTGGCTGCCGGTGGTGCCCTGGGAGCGGATGGGGCGGGCGACGGGGTGGCCGTTGCGCTGGGCGTAGACGGTGCCGTCGACGGTGCGGAAGTAGCGGAAGTGAGCCTGCGCGTAGTCGGTGATGACCTCGCGGGCCGGGTTCTTCTCGTCCTCGGACACAGCTCACATACCCAGCCGGGCGAGGGCGTTGGCCCAGGCCTCGGAACAGTGCCGGGCGCTCTCACCCTTGGCCTGGGCGGCGGCAAACAGGCGCTGCATGTGGGCGTCGGTCAGGCACCCGCACCGGCCGTGCGTGGACAGCACAGCGAGGAAGGTGCGGTACACGGTCGCGTGCACGGCGGTCGCGGCTGCGGTGATCTGCTGCTCGGCCATGGTGATGCCGCGCTCCAGGAAGGCGGGTGTGCGGTGGCGGCACTCCCCGCCCCCGGTCGGTACGGGCACGGTGACGGGCCGGACCGGAGACGGCTTCGAGGCGACCAAGGCCCGCACCGCATCGGGCAGGATGGCCGTGGTGCCGGTACCGGGTCCGAGCCAGCGGGCATAGGACATCGTGGACTTGATGTCGGCCCCAGGCCGGACGGCGTTCGCGGACTGCATGGCGCCCTGGTAGATCCAGTGCTCACCCCGTGTGGTGGACACGGTGCGGGTGGCGGGGAGCGTGGCGCGAGCCCAGGCGAGGGCGTCGGCGTCGTCCAGGTCGACCACGGTCAGGCCGGCACCGCCGGGGTGGTAGGCCACCGCCCCAGCCTGCCGCCACGCCGACGCCCATCCCGGCCCGGCCAGGGTGGTGGGGTCGGTGGTGGCGGCGGCCCACGCGTGGCAGGGGCGGGGGCAGGCGCAGGGGCCGGGCGTCTTCATGTTCGGCCGGCCGCCGCACCTGCTGTACAGGCAGTGAGGGCAGTTCGCGAACGGGACCTTCCCTGCGCGCAGCGGCAGCACCGGCAGGCCGCGCGTGGCGAGGTCCATGGCGGTGGCCAGGTGGGTGGACTGGTGGCCGAGGGCTCGCCCGGCGAGGGTGGGTTGGGTCATGCTGGGTGTCTCCAGTTCTGTGAGAAGTGCTGGTGGACGAGAGCGGCCCCGGATCTTGGTAGGACGGGGGCCGCTCTCGTTGTTTTGTCAGGGGTTGATGGCGGGTGGGGTGGGGAGTGTGGCGCGGAGGTAGGCGATGGTCTGGCCGGGGGTTTTGCGGGAGGGGTAGAAGCGGGGGGCGGTGCAGGCGGGGATGGCGGCGGCGATCTGGGCGGCGAGGTGCTGGGTGATGCCGTCGCGGGCGATCAGCCGGATTTCGACCGGTTCCGTCTCCGGGGCGTGGGTGCGGCGGGCGGGTGTGCGGGGCACGGGACTCTCCTGATCTCTGGTGGTGCGGAGGGGGTTCAGTGGGTGGTGGGGAGGAGGGGCCAGGCGGGGTTGACGGTGGCGGTGGGGTCGGTGCGTCGTAGGTGTCGTTCCAGGCCGAGGGCCTGTGCGGCGGCCCATGACTGCTGGCGGGCGTGAAGGGTTGCCAGGTCGAGGGCGGCGAGCTGGGGGCGGACGCGGAGCAGTCGCCAGGCCAGGCGGGCCACGGCGAGCGCGTCTTCCACTGCCTGGTTGGGGCCGTCGTGGCGGACCTGGTAGTGCTCGCACAGTGCGGGGAGGGTGCGTCGGCCGGGCCGGTAGCGGTTGATCTGCTTGTCGATCACGGCGGGGTCGATGACCGGTGCTACCTCGGTGGGGAAGGCGGCGGCGTGGCGGGCGGTGTCTCCGCCGGGAAGTTTTGGCCCCACCCCGCCGAGTTGTGTTGGCTCCGCCAGGTGTTCGACCGGCGGGCTGGAGGTGGTCCGCGCACAAGCGCAGCCAGCGAGAAGAGGCCGTCCGGGCCCCGGGTGAACGGTCGCCTGACCGTTCGAGGGGGTGGGGCCACTCGGTCCGTTCCCCTGGGGCCAACGAACCCCGTTCAAGACACGGGCGGCTTCCCGGGCGAGGACGGTCAGGGCGTACGGGGCCCGGAAGACGATCAGGGGCTGTCCGGCTGTCAGGGCCTGGCTGACCTGGGTGACGATTTCGGCGACCGCGTCGGCGGGGGGCCGGCCGTTCTTGACGGCGTGGTCGGTGGTGATGCCGTGGACGGCGGCGGCCTCGGCGGGAATGTCGATGCCGGGGTCGACCAGCCACGTACGGGCGGACGGTTCGCTGGCGGCTTGGATGGAGACGAGGGCGGCGGACACGATGCGGGCGGATTCCGGGTCGATGCCGGTGGTTTCCAGGTCCAGGGCGGTCATCGGCCCGTTGGACCATGCGGGCGTCTCAGGGGCAGTCATGGGGCTCTCCAGTAGTGGAATTTCATGGGTGAACAGGGATGGCCCTGCTCATTGCTGGTTGGTGGTCTTGGCCCAGATGCCGCGGGTGGTGGCGTGGACGGTGTGCTGGTCCTGGTGGACGGGGCCCTGGTAGTGGTGGTGGTGCTCGGTGTGCGCGTCGGCCCTGGCGCGGCCGGCGGAGCGCAGCAGCGATCCGGCGGCGAGGATCAGGGCGACGGGTCCGGCCGCGCCCACGGTGAGGGTGACGGGGTCGACCTGGCCGAGGGTGTAGAGGACGAGGGAGGTCGCGCCGCCGACGGAGAGCGAGGCGATGCTTCCGGAGAGCATCAGGGCGCTGGCGTCCGTGGCGCGCTGGCTCATGGGCGGGCGTCCCGGCTGGGCGACCGGGGGCGTGGCCCCGTACGCGGGCAGTGGGGTGGTGTCGTGGAAGGCGGTGGGCTGGTAGGCGTTGGTGATGATCCGCTTGGCTTCGGCGGCGGCTTCGGCGTCGGTCATCGGGAGCGGGTGGGCGGGGTGGTTGGCGGAGGGAGTCTGGCGGGGGCGGGGAGAGTCCATGGGGTGCCTTCGCGGGTGTGTGCGGGCCGCCTCCGGGCGTGGGGCGGTCCTGTGCGGCGGGGTGTGAATCGGGTGTGCGGGCCGGTGTGCGGGCCGATTCACACCCCGCGTGACGTGGGGATTTGCGCTGTGCGGCTGTGCGGGGTGTGCGGAGGTGTGCGAGGCCGTCAGACGCCCGCGAGGGTTGCGATGAGGCGGTAGACGCCCTGCTCGCCGGTCGCGGCCAGGCGGCCTTCCTCGGACAGGCGCTTCATCTCCTTGGAGACCCAGGAGCGGTCGCGGCCGATCTGGCTCAGGTAGGGGTAGAGGTCCTTCACGGCGACGGTGCCGGGGCCGACGGAGGCGAGCATGCGCACCATCTCGTCAAGGAGTTCACGGGCCTGCTCGGTCGACGGCTTCGAGTCGGGCAGTGCGGACGTCCCGCCGGCGGGCGGGAGTTCGGCCGTCGCGTCCAGCTCGGCGTCCTCGGTGTCGACGAGCGCGGCGACCTCCTGGGCCGATGCCTGTTCCTCGGCCACCTCGGCCGGGGCCGGGGCGGCGGCCGGGAGCGGGGCCCCGGCCGCGCGCTCGCGACGGCCGGTGAACATCTGGCCCGCGACCTTCTCGGCGGCGGCCGCGGTCACCGGGTCCAGTCCGGCGCGGACACTGGCGAACTGCTCGACGACGTAGCGGGCCATCCGCTCGTAGGTGCCCTCGGCCGGGGGCCCGGTCCAGAACGTCCTCGCGGGGTTGGCGTACAGGTCTTCGTCGACGCCGGAACTCACCAGGTAGACGTAGCCCTTGCGCTTGTTTCCCCACGCGGCGGGGTTGGCGCCCGCGTCCAGGACCTCCTCGGGGAGCGCGAACCCGGCGTCATCTCCCTTGACCCCGAAACACATCGCCGCCGGAAGCGAGGCGCGGGTGTCGGTGGAGAGCTGGTAGCCGGAGGCGCGCTGCATGGAGACGACCAGGGAGACCCCGGCCGACCGGGCTTCCTGGGCGATGCCGGTGAACACGTCGTCGCCCAGCTCCCGCAGGAGCTTGGCCGCTTCCTCGAACCATGCGAGCAGGTAGGGCATGCCGGGGCACCCGCAGGCGCCGGACGCTGCGCAGGAGTGCGCGGGGCTGGTCTGCTTCTTGGCGGCCGCGGGTTCCCAGGCCCGGTATCCGTGGTCCCGCAGCCAGGTGGTGCGGGCGGGGATGACGGCCTGGACGGCGGCGACCATCGCCCCGGCCGCCGGGGTGTCGAGAGCGGCCCAGTCCATCCCCGGGACCAGAGGCTGGAAGTCCTGCCCGGCCTTGGCCGCGTCGGCGAGCCACACGGCCACGTCGGTGCGGGTCAGGATCTCCAGCAGGATGTCCAGGGCGCCCTCGGTCTTGCCGGAGCCGGTCATCCCCATGACGAGCAGGTGGATCGCGTCGAGCAGCGGCAGCAGCAGGTCGCTGCCGTCGTCGTAGACGCCCAGCCGCAGCGGCACGGCGACCGACTCCCCGGGTGCGAACGGGCCGGGCCAGATGGTCGGGGTCCTGAGCATGTCCTCGGGCACGATGACGAACTGGCCCTTCCTGGCGCTGTCGGGGTCGTGCTGGACGCGGATCGCGGTGGTCGGCACGTCGAGCGCGGACGCGATCCGGGGGATGGCCTTGGCCACGTCGTCGTTGGTCAGCTCACCGGCGGGCAGCTCGTACGGCACGGTCACCCGGTTCGGCTCGACCTTGACGTTCCTCAGCTTGGTGCGGGCGAGCCCGACCTTTTCCAGCAGCCCCTTGTCGGAGTCGGATGCGGAGGTGTCGCTGTCGTTGAAGCGCATGACCTTGCGGATGTTCCAGGACAGCGCGAGCGACGCGCCGCCCATCAGGTAGAGGTCCGGGAGCGGGCCGGACAGCGGGCCGGACAGGGCGGCTGCGGTCACCCAGCCCGCCCCGGCCGCCACGGTGATCGCGGAGTGGAGACGGCGCTGCGGGCCGGTCGCCTTGCCCGCCCACCACGTCGCGGCCGTCAGCCCGACCGACGCGAGGGTCAGCCCGACTCCCGCCCACGGGGAGCCGCCCCACATAGTGTTCGCCCCGACACCGACGAGGCCCGTCCCCCCGGTGACGATCCACGGCGCGGCGTACGGCTTGGCCTGGGCCACCAGCCAGCCGCCTCTGCCGGAGGCGGAGGCGCGGTGTGCTCCTCCGTGGAGCAGCAGCTCGTCGCCGGTCTGTTCAGCGGTACGTGTTCTGCGTGCCATGTCGGTGCCGCCTCTCAGAACTTGAACGGGTTGGTGGTCGCCGTGCGCTGCGGGCGCGGGCTCATCAGGTCGGCGTACTCGCGGGTGAACGCGCCGTACGCGCCGACGGCCGACTTCGCGGCGGCGGTAGCCCCGTCGGCGGCCTTCTTGAGCTTCCGGCTCACCGATCGCGCTCTCATGCGGCCCTGGATCAGGTTGTCGCCGGGCAGCGTCTGCGCCTGGGAGAGGCGGGCCTCCAAAATCTTGCTCGCCATCGCCAGCTCGATCGCGGCCTGGATCATCAGCGCACGGACGTGGTTGCAGTAGTTCCGCACGTCGTCGGTGTTGTCGAACGTCGGCTCACCGAGCACGAAGTGCGACCCGCCACCGCTGGGCGCGGGCGCCGCCGCAGGGGCGTTCTTGGTGTTGTTGACCGTGACGTTGATCGGCGGGACGAATCCGCCGGCCGCAGCCCCGACGAAGTTGCCGGCGGCGGTGGCCGCCCCGGCCGCGAACTTGGCGCCCTTCCCGCTGGGGGCCTGGCCACCGCCATTTCTGCGCGGCGGGGGAGTGAAGGGGCGGGCAGCCTGCTGACGAGCGAAACCGCGGGCCTGCTGACTGGGGCTGCTTGCCATGACGTGCTCCTTTTCAGGCGGAGAGACAGAGAGCCGCGACGACGAGCGCGGCGATATGGGCGGTCTGATCGACGTGCGCGGCACCGCCGGCAGCGGCCCAGTCCTTCTGGCGGGCCAGGCGCATCCAGGCGGCCACCGGCCAGCGCCGGTCGATCACCGCGTGCGTGCCACCGATCCACACCAGAGCCGCCGTCGCGGACATGAGCGGAAGCCGCCAGCCGAGCACGGCCGCGCCCAGGGCGAGCAGCAGCCCGCAGACGACGACGTGCGTCATCGCATGCGCGAGGTTCGCCCGCCAACCGGCCAGGCCGGGTGCGGCCTTGTGCTGGGCTTGGTGGTCGCTCTGGAGCGGGTAGTCGGAGATCAGATGGCCGAGGTAGAGGAGGAACGCGAGGTCAGCGAACACGGCACTGCCCTCCGGCGGCATGGGTGGGGACCACGGAGAGATGACGTCCGGCGGCGGTGATCAGGGCGTCGTGGGCCTCCAGCGCGCGGCGCCGGAGCGCTTCCAGGGATTCCGTGTCCTGCGGGTTGCGCATGGCGTAGGTGGCCTGCACCGCGATGCGGGCGGCTTCCTGGGCGGTGGGGGCGAGGAGCTGGACGCGGGCAGACGGGGCGGTGATCGCGCCGCGGGTGCGATGCGCTTCGTCGCGCAGGGCTTGGACGCGTTCGTCGTCGGTGCCGGTCAGGCGGGCCTCGCCCAGCTTCCACATGGCCCGGCGGTGATCGGAGAGGGCGACCGCGAGGTCGATGACGGCGTTGACGCAGTCACGGCGCCGGTCGTCACCGCGAGTGGCGTTGCGGGCGGTGTGGGCGATGCGGGCCTGAACGAACCCGGCGACCAGGGTTCCGGCGAGGGTTCCGAGCACGGCGATGAGGGTCTGTTCCACCGATGCCTCCAGAAGGTGGGTGGGTCAGCAAGGGGAGTCGGCGCAGGTCACGCACGTGCCGAGGGAGCGCGGGATGCAGTACCCGGCGTCCCGTCGGCAGGCCGGGCACAGGCGCCGGGCCCGCATGGCCTTGGCCAGCGCGGCGGTACGGGCCGGAGTCATCGGCCGCACAGGCTTGGCCTGGTCGATGCGGTAGAGGTACGCGACCAGCGGTTCGCGTCGGCGACGCGGCCGGCAGACGACGGCGGCGACGTCCTGGCCGCCCGGCCGCAGTCCCATGGCGCGGAGCTGGCGGCGGGTGGCCAGGCCCTCGGGGGCCAGGTGCCACCGGTATTCGGGGAGGGTGGCCATCAGGCGGCCACCACCAGGTCGTGCGGGGCCGGGCGGGCGAGATGGAGCAGCCGCGTCTCGGCGCAGGGCATGGTGGCCGCGGCCCAGTCGTCCGCGATGAAGTCGCGGCCGATGTAGCGGGTGTAGGCGGGCGGGATGGCCTCGGTGAGTTCTTCGTGCGTGCTGGTCCAGGTGATGCCCATGGCGTGCTGCATCTCGGCGACGGTGCCCTTGCCGCCGCCCTTGCCGTACGCGGCGATGTACGGGCCGTCGCGCCACACGCCGTGGCGCCAGCCGCGCACCGGGCCCCGGTGCGGCTTGTGCACGGCCACCGGCGGCGACCAGTAGGGCCCGAGTTCGAAGTAGCGGTGACGGATCACCGAAAGCCCGAACATCTCCCCGCACAACAGCAGGTCCTTGCGCAGCCGGGCGCCCTGCACGTTCTCGATGACGTACGGGACGCCGTACCACTCGCACACCTCCCTCACCTGCGGGATGAGATCGATGTGGTTGCGGCGGCCGCGGTTGGTTCCCTTGGTCAGCGCGCAGGACGCCTGGCAGGGCGGGGAGTAGTGGACCAGGTCGAATTCCTGGCACCACTCCCGCGCCGCCTCCAGCGCGTCGGCCTGGACGAACGTGAACGGGTAGGCGGGGCGGGGGACGATGTCCACGCCGGTCACGTCGAACCCAGCCTGGTAGTAGCCCATCGACGCCCCGCCCGCGCAGCAGAACAGATCCAGCACACGCGGCCGGCGCATCACACCAGGGGCGCTTCGCCTGCGTTGGGCGGGCAGGGTGTTCACCGGGTGCCGCCGAGGGGGACCGGCCGGATGCGCCAGGGGATCTCGGCGGCCGGCGAGTTGGACGGGCAGCAGGTGGTGGACGCGGTCCATCCGTCCCGGGGGGCGCCCTCGGCCTCGGCGGCGATCTCCGCTGCGTCTCGGGTGACGTGCACGCTGTGCAGGTCCCCGAAGCGGTAGAGGACGTAGACGCGGTCGGTCCGGCTGGACTGCTTGCGCGCGGTCCGCAGCAGCATCCGCAGGACCTGCCGGTCCTCGGTGTCCAGCAGCGACTGAGCCCGCAACGCCTCCAGCTCCCCCTGGAGCCGGGCCGCGTTCTCGTTCGCGCGGGCCAGCGCGTCCCGCAGGCTCTCCACCGTGGTCTCGGCGCGTGCCGCGGCGGTGTTGGCGAGGTCGCGTTCCAGCTCGTGCTGCTCATCCTTGGCGCGGGCGGCCTTGGTGACGGCTTCGGCCTTGGCGAGGTCGGCGCGCAGGGCGTTAAGGGCGCGGGTGCGAATCAGCGCGATCATGCGGAGACTCCTTCGAGAGCGGCAGGGTGGGCGTCGCGCAGTTCCTGGTAGCGGGTGGACACCCAGCCGACCGACCAGCCGCACAGTTCCGCCGCGTTGCGCACAGGCAGGCCCGAGAAGTGGGCGGCGGTGACGATCTGCCGGGCGCGGTCCTCGGGCAGCTTGGTGTTCACCGGGCCGCCGGACAGCAGCGCTGCGCGTTCACGGGCCTCACGCTCCGCCCGCTCCTCACGCTGCCGGCGCTCGGTCTGCTCGCGCTCCAGCCGCTCGCGCTCGCGGCGCTGGACGGCTTCGCGTTCGAGGCGTTCACGCTCAGCGCGCTGCTGTTCACGCTCGCGTTCACGGCGTTCACGAGCCTCGCGCTCAGCACGCTCGCGGGCCTCGGCCCGCTCACGCTCCTCACGCCGCACCGCCTCTGCACGGGCGGTCTGTTCACGGGCCAGCACGGCTTCGTGCTCGCGCTGCTCGCGGGCCAGCTGGGCGGCGTGCTCGCGCTCCTCGCGGGCCCGCCGCTCCTGCGCCTCGCGGCGCTCGGCGGCGGCCCGTTCGCGCTCGGCGCGTTCGGCCTTCAGTTGGGCTTCGCGGGCCTGCTGGGCGGCGGTGATGGCCTGCCGGTAGGCGAGACCGGTCTCCGCCGTGACGATCAGAAGCAGGGGTGCGACCGCGTGCACGGCCACACCGACCAGCTCTTTTCGCAGCGCGGAGTCCGCGATGTTCAGGGCGAGGGTCATCGCTCCGGTCATCCACCGCAGCGCGATGGGCCAGCGCCCGCCGTGCCCGCCCAGCCGGGCCAGAACCGAGTCGAGCCGCACGACGATGACGACCGCCGCGTCCACAACGAGAGGCAGGATCGGGGCGGTCCAGCCCCAGCCCTCGGGGGTGTGCTGCTTCATCAGCGGCGTGACCGTCAGAACCGAGAACAGCATCGCGCCGCCCACGATCAGCCACGTCCCCACCGACAGCGCCTTCTCCGCTGAACGGATCTGAACATCGTTCACGACGCCACCTCCGCAGCCCGCGCGGGAGCCGCGACGGGAGCGAAGCAGACCAGACGCACACGCACCCCCATGAACGCGGTATACGCCTTGAGCACGTGAGTGGTGCCCCCACCCTGAACGCCGTGAACAACACTGTCGGGGGCGATCCCCAGAGCCTGCCGCCACGCCTCGAACCCGGCCAGGTTGTCGTGCGAGACCAGCTCCAGCTCGTCCGGGACGATGGTGGAGATCTGGCAGTCCACGGACGGCAGGTCAGGGAAGCGAGCCGTCAGAGTGGCCAGCGCGGTGACCGGCGCGGCCAGAGCCCCCAGCGTCGGCGCCCTCACGCGGCACCGCCCGGCTGCACCATGACGGTGCGGTTGCTCAGGTCACGGCGAGCGGCCATGACCCGCTTCCGGGCCCGGCGCACACGCCGGACGTCCAGCTCGCCGGCGGGGCGGTCGATGGTCGTGATCTGCGCGTCCAACAGCTCGACCTCCGCCAGGATGAGAGGCATCTCGTGCTCGATCGCGTCAAGCTCGGCGGCCGGCGGCTCGAAGTCGAGCGACTCGGCCGTAACAAGGCCCTCAAGGGCAGCGATGGGGATCATGGGTCGTTGGCTCCTAACCGATGGGACGGCCCAAACAGCACCCCCGGAGTAGGCGCTCCGGGGGTGCTGGCCGTTGGGTGAAAGGCCACCCGAGGGGTGGCGGTGCCCCGGGCCGGATTCGATCCAGCGGCATCTCGCCGGGTCCGGGGCGGGGGTGGTTAGCGGCCGGAGCCGCCGGAGGAACGACGATTGGCCTCGCTGACCTTCTTCGACAGCTCCTCGCGTTCCTGGTCTGTCAGACTGCTGATCACAGGTGCCTCCTACTCAGGTGCCTGTATCGCGGCACCCCGGTTGCCCCCGGGGTGCCGCCGCGGTTCCGGACCCTCCGGTTCCCCTCAGCCCCGCCCGTACAGCACCGCACGCGGCGGGCCGGACGGACGAGGGAGGCAACCGGCCCCAGCACAGCGGCTGCGGCGGTCAGATGACGCGATGGGCGCAGTCGTGCCTGCCGGTCCAGCAGGCACGGCGCCCAGAGTCTTCGTCGCTTCACGTCGGCCTCCAACGGCGCGGACATGGCGTACGGGTAGTTCACGATCTTTGCCCTTGTCTCACCGCACGAACGGGTCTCACTAGCCCTCAACAGGCCGGGATGAAGGTGCTTGCTACCTCGTGCGGCAGGGCCTGCGGCTTGTCGCAGATGCCTGTCATTCATCACGCTGTTCAGTTCTCAACGACCAGGGCTTCCTTCGGGCTCACTCCCGATAACCGGGACCCTCCGGGCGCTCTCGTGCAGGTCGAAGCAGCCCAAAACAGGGCCCTTCTTCTCGCCTTCACCGCTTTCCGTGAAGGCGTGCTCACCATAAGCAACTTGCCTAAGCAGGTCAAGATTGTTAGGCATCCTGAGTAGGGTGGGCAGGTGGCTTAGCATGGTGGGATGAACCTCGACCCGGACGATCCGCGACCGCCATATCAGCAGGTCAGCAGTGTTTTGAGGGCAGCGATTCTCACGAAGAGGGAGGGCTTCGCGCCTGGCGACAAATTGCCGTCTGGCCCCGAGCTGGCGAGGCGCTACTCAGTAGCGCGGGGGACCGTCGACAAGGCCCTGGACCTGCTTCGCGGTGAGGGCCTGATCATCACTCGCCAGGGAAGCGGGTCGTTCGTGCGTGAGCGCACGGAGCGCCCCGTCGGGCTTCGGCCTCACATCGAGACAGCGTTCGCTCAGCCTCACGTCACGATCGACTTCGCCGGCTTCTCCAGCGAGACCCTGCACACCGCCATGCAGGAGCCCCTGGACAAGATTCGCTCAGGCCGCCTCGCACCGAAGTCGATCTCAGTACGTCTGCTTCTGCCCGACACGACCGCACCCATGGCTGTGCCGGTGTTGGTCGACGGGCTCGCCGACGACGTTGCATTGCGCGACCGAGCCCGGGACATCGCCCTGACGAACGCCGGCGGCATCCGTCACTCCGTGGAGGTGCTGGCCGAATACGGGCTGGTGGACTCCGCCAAGGTGGAAGTTCGGGTCCACAAGGCATCCAGCCTGTTCAAGCTCTACATCCTTAACCGGTCCGAGGCGTTCTTCGGCTTCTACCCACTGCGCGAACGCACGCTGGAAGTTGCCGGGGAGTCGCGCAACTTCTTCGACGTGACAGGCAAGGACACGACTCTCTTCCACCACTCGGCGGGGCCGGATGACGAGTCGCTGGGTTCGCTGTATCTCCAGCAGGCGCAACTCTGGTTCGAGAGCGTCTGGAACACCATCTCCAGTGAGAGGCAGCCGTGAAGACTCTTACTGACGCGCTGCGATCGGCTGACCACGTCTTCCTCGACTTCGACGGCCCGGTCTGCTCTGTGTTCGCGGGCCTTCGCGCGCCAACCGTGGCAGCACGGTTGCGGGACGTTCTGGCGGAAGTGCTTGGGTATCCCCTCCCGGACGACTGGGCCAAGGAGGACGATCCTCTCGCCCTTCTGCGACGAGTCGATGACACCCGACCTGAGCTGACGGCCGTGACGGATTCAGCGCTTGCCGACTTGGAGCTGGACGCCGTTGCGCTAGCCGAAGCGACGGAGGGCGGGGAGTCCACGATTCACGCCTGCCAAGCGTCCGGACGGGCCGTCTGGATCGTCAGCAACAACGCGAGCGTGGCAATACACGCCTACCTGAGCAGGCGAGGGCTCACCGACGCAGTTGCCGGCGTGTTTGGGCGCGTGCCCGCTGAGCCCGCGCTGATGAAGCCTCACCCAAGGCTTCTGCATGACGCCATGCACGCCGCCGCGGCTGACCCGGCCTCGTGCATCTTCGTCGGCGACGCTGCCCGAGATGTTCTGGCGGGGGAGGCGGCGGGGGTCGACACCATCGGGTACGCGAACAAGCCCGGGAAGAAGGACGTGCTTCAAGACGCTGGCGCCGTAGCGGTCGTTGAGTCGATGAAAGCCATCGCCGATGCCCTGTTTCCCCCAGGCGTGCCGCACGGCCCCCCTGAAGCGGAATAGCACCACGTCAGCGGGTGCGAGTGGAGCCCTGCTGCCAAGCTGATTGCCTCTGCCATGGAGACGGCCCGCATGGCAGAGGCGCGCCCGGAACTTCTCGCTGCCAGCTCCCACCTCTTGGCCCTTGGCACTGTTCCCGCCGACAACCCCGACAGATAGCCCCAGCTTGCTACTGAGGACTGCACGCCTGCGGGGTGTGGCCACGCCCAGCATGTACAACGGGAACCGGTGCTTCCGGTGAATACGCGGGGAGACTCCAGTCGACGCCCACTACTGAGGCGAGAAAGGCCAGGTCAGAGCCTTGGCCCTCGCGAACCGCACGTGTCTCTTCTAAGCACTTGGCCGCAGGTTCGAGTCCTGCCGGGGGCGCACATTTATGCAGGTCAGAGGCTATTTAAGCCCTCCGCAAGATCACTTGCGGAGGGCTTTTTCGTTGCCCGGGGGAACGTTTTGCCCCGCTTTACCCCCTAGTTTTGAGCCGCCCGTCCCACATACATCCCCCGCTTCAGGGGACATTCCACGGTCAGCCTCCAGTCGCGAGAGAGTAATACCCGGTCAGAGCCATTCTGATGGCCCATCGGGGACACACAGAGCGAGCGTCAAAGCGGCGCCTGCCCTGTTCGTGACTGCTGACTCAAGCCGCTCCGCCTCGGCGCAACCACCCAACGTGGCACCGCCACCGGACCACGCAGATCGCGGAGCCAGCGGCTGCGTATCGGCCGCTGCCCCGAAGAACCGCTTCGTCCCAGGGCCCCGACGGAGACGAGTCTCACCCCTCGTCGCCTCCCCCTTCGGATTCCGTAGCCAGCCCCGCCGCGTCCGTGAGGTCCGGGGCCGAATCGTTGTCCGTCGCGCCCGCCTGCTCCTGCTCCACAGTTGACCCCACCGTCGCCCCTGTTGAAGCCTCATCACTCTGTACGAGCATCGGGAGGACATATGTCTGGGCCAGTCCGGCCAGGTGAAGCGGGAGCGGCAAGGGCAGCGCCGCCGCACAGCCGAGCACCGCGATCTCGAGCGAGGTCGGGTTCTAGGCACTGGTGCCCGCCTGCGAGGTGCGGTTGCCCACGGCGTTGACCCTGGCGACCAGGCGGTCGAGAGCGGATGACACGGCGTGGGTACCGGGGCGTTCCGTAGTGCTGCAGAAGACTCGGCCCCCCGATGAGGTCCTGCCCTGCGACGGGATGGTCTGGGCCCAGGAGCCGGCAGGCTGGCCATGCGGCTTGCCGGGGTCCGCCAGGCCGCACCACTGCGCGGCCTCCCGCCCGCCACATCCTCGGACGCGCACAAGGCGGAGTTCATCGTCGAGCCAGCCCGCAGGGGCGTGCCCCTCCGGATCAGGTCCCGCTCGATCCGGCCGTCCGGCAGTCACCGTCAATACAGCCTGCTGTTCTGTGCGCGAGTGATGTCGCACAACGCAACACCTGCCGCAAGGCACGCCCCCACCATGCAAACAACGGCATCGGACTCGGCCGCATTCCGTCCCGTCCCCTCGTACACGGGCTACCCCCGCGAGCGGCGAGATCCTAGATCGACGGCCCGCCAGTCGCCGGAACTGCCCCATCGCCCCGCACACCAGCTGTTGACAACCCAGCACGAGATCGATAGAACTTTTTTTTCTCGACTAAAGACGGAGAGAAAAAAATTCTCCGAGGGAAGGGGGGCATGTCCGAGCACAGCATCACCGTTGACGCAGAAGTCTTCGCGCGCCTGCAGCGCGAGGCCAAGCCTCTGGTCGACACACCAAACAGCGTGCTACGACGCCTGCTTGCCATGGACGAGGTGACGGTCCAGCCAGGCGCCCTCGCCAAGTTGATCGCTTCAGGACTGCTACAGCCGGGGCAGCGGCTGACCTGGCGCCGCCGCAACCTAGGCCAGGAGCACCGCGCACACATCACCGCCGAAGGAAGTCTTCGGCTGGATGACGGTCGGATCTGCACCTCACCGTCCGGCGCGTGCGAGGCGGCGACCGGGGCAAAGGCCAACGGTTGGGATGCCTGGCACACGGACGATGGCACTTCCTTGAGCACTCTTCGCGGCAGGGCCTGACCACTTCGACGGGGGGGGGATCCACCACGTGGACTTCACTCAGCGCATGTTGGCGCAGCTCACCCTGCGCCAACAGCTTACCGACATGCCAGGCGAGAGCTTCGAGCAGCTAATCCACAAGCTGCTGAGCCTGCGGCACCCCGACTTCGTGCCCGTACGCACACACGGAAACCTCGGCGACATGGGCGCCGACGGGCTCCTCCTTTGGGACCGGGTGCTCTGGGCGTGCTATTCACCGCAGACCGACGACATCGCCCGGGTCAAGCGCAAGTTCGCCTCGGACCTGGAGAAGGCGCTCGTGAAACGGCCGGATGCCTTCGACACGTTCCGCTTCGCGGTCAACGTTCTCAAGGGTGTGCACCCAGAGTTGAGCGTGATGATGTCCGAGGCTCAGGAGAAGCTGCGCCCGCGCCGAGTGGAGCACTACGGCTGGCACCGCCTATGGAACGACGTCATGCGACTGGACAGGATCGCCACGGAAGATCTCCTCGGCTGTGAGCTGCCGGTCCAGGACAAGACGTACGGCATCGGACTCACCGATCTCGAGGTGTTGCTTGCCCGGCTCGGTGAGCAGCGGCGCACGACGCAGCCGCTCGCGGCCCTCCCTGAAGTCAACAAGTACAAGATCGAGTGGAACGGTCTTTCCGGTGACGTCCGCGGCGCGCTGATCCAGGGGATCGGGCACAGCCATATCGTCGAGGGGTACTACGCCGGGCTCGGCGCACCGGACGAGGCGGACCGGGTCGCCCAGGGGTTCCGGGTGTACTACGAGCAGGTCCGGGCCAATACCGACGACCAGGACAAGCTATGGGCCGCACTGCAGGAGTACATTCTCGGAAACGCCGCACCGAGCCTGAACTCAATGTATTGCGCATGGATTGTCATCGCCCACTTCTTCCAGCGGTGCGACGTCTTCGACGTGCCACCCGACGGCTGGATTCCGGGCACAGCGGACCGGAGCGCCGCGTGATCACTCCGACGAAAGGGATCTCCCCGGACCGCTCCCTGCTCGCCATAGGTGCGCAGATCCTGCGGGTCCTCGACATGCCGGTGACCGTTACCCAGACCTGGTCGAGATTCCGCGCCGAACGTGTCCGGCTTGGCCACCACTCTCCGGTCTCTTTCCAGTGGTTCGTCCTCGGGCTCGATGTGCTGTATGCGCTCGGTGTGATCGAGTTCCGCGACGATCTGCTGACGAGAAGGCGAGCCGACTCGCCGACCAGAAGGAGGGACAATGCTGCGTCGTCTGAGCGCTGACGATCCTCGGTTCCGCCCCGTTGAGTTCCGGCGCGGCCTCAATCTTCTGGTCGCCGAAACCCACCCCGGAGCAAGGAAGACGGACAGTCGCAACGGCACCGGCAAGTCCAGCCTGGCAGAGCTGCTGCACTTCACCCTAGGGGCTCAGGCCGGTAAAGGCAGCCTGCCCGGCCACACCCTGCTTCGGCGCACTCTCTTCACTCTGACCTTGGACTGGCCCGGGCGCGAGGAGCCGGTAAAGGTGAGCAGACGCGGTGCCCAGCAAGGAGTCGTCCTGACCGACGCTCCAGACGGCACCGAGGGCGAGGCCGGAGAGCTCTTCGCGTTCAACCACGCCCGTGAGATGCCTGTGACGGAGTGGAGAACACGGATCGAGACGAACCTCTTCCGGCTGCCCGCCGACCATCCCGGCATCTCGGGGCGGGCCCTGCTGTCGCTTCTCGTACGCCGCGTCGGATCGCACGCCTTCAACGACCCGGTGCGGACCCATCCGCAGCAGCCGACGGCCGAGGCGGCGGCCAACCTCGCCTATCTCCTCGGCCTGGACTGGCGACTCGCCGCCGGCTACCGCGACATCGCCGCACGGGAAGCGACCCGACGGCAGCTGCGGTCGGCGATGAACGATCCGTCCTGGCACCAGGTCGTCGGCACGACGGCGGACCTGCGCGGACGGATCATTGTCGCGGAGGGCGACGTGAACCGGCTCCGCGAGCAGATCGCTTCCTTCCACGTTGTGCCCGCGTACGCAGAACTTCAGGCGCGAGCCGACGGGTTGGACAAGAGAGTCCGCTCGCTCCCGGAGCAGGACGTGATCGACCGTCGAAACCTGGCGGAACTACAGCGGGCAGTGGAAGAGGCAAACGAACAAGACACGGCATACGTGGACGCCATGTACCGGGAACTGGGCGTTGTTCTGCCCGACCGGGTACACCGCTCCTTCGAGGACGTACGTGGCTTCCACGCGTCCATCGTCCGCAACCGCCGCCGCTACCTCGCCGACGAGATCGAGGAGACGCAGGCCAGACTCACAGCTCGCGAACACGAGCGCAACCGTCTCGGCGAGGAGCTCACCGAGACACTAAGCGCATTGCGCGACGGAGGCGCCCTCGATGGCCTCACGGCGCTCCAGCAGTTGCTCGCTCAGAAGCAGGCGGCACTCGAAGCGCTGCGCAAGCAGCATGAGACGGCGCAGTTCATGGAGGCCAGCCAGCGGGAGATCACGGCGCAGCGCGTCGAACTCCAGGAGGAACTGGAGCTCGACCTGGAGGAGCGCGGCGAGCAAACCCGGGAGGCCACGTGGCTCTTCGCCCGCTTCGCTCGCCGCCTCTACGGGCAGGACCGACAGGCATACCTCACCATTAGAGCCGGCACCAGCAGCTTGGAAATCTCCGCACATGTCGACAGTCAAGGCAGCGTCGGCATTAATAAGATGGTGATCTTCTGCCTTGATCTCACGGCCGCAGTGATCGCCCTCCGCCACGACCGTGGGCCCGGATTCCTGGTCCACGACAGCCATCTCTTCGACGGGGTGGACGACCGCCAGGTGACTGAGGCGTTGACGCTCGCGTCCGAGGTCGCCGAGGAAGAAGGTCTCCAGTACATCGTGACATTCAACTCGGACAAGCTGGAACGCACCCGCCTGGGCGGCTTCGACCCCTCTCCCTATCTCATCGAGCCCCGCCTAACCGACGCCTACGACGAAGGCGGACTGTTCGGGTTCCGCTTCTGACTCGGCAGAGGGGAGGCTGCACGCCACAGCCAGAAGCTCACAGCAGCGACGGAGCTGCAGGCCAAGGCAAGGAATCACATCAGCGCCAGGTTGACTCCGTGACACAATTATCATGTCATTGAGTCATGCTGTACGTAACGCCCTCCCTGAACGCCGACGACCGCCGCGCCCTCGACGAGATCGAGGGCATGCGTCGCTCCCTGCGCCACATGCTTCGCGCCACCCCGCGCTGGACCCGCCAGCTGCGCCGCAACCTCACCGCCCGCGCTATCGCCGGATCGAACACCATCGAGGGGTACGCGGCGACGGTCGACGACGTGGAAGCGCTCATGTCGGGTGAGGAACCCCTGGAGACCGGAGAAAAGACTCGTGCCGAGCTGGAGGGCTACCAGCGCGGCATGACCTACATCCAGGCCCTCGCCGACGCCGGAGACGACTTCCGCTTCGACGCCGGCCTGCTCAACGGCCTGCACTTCATGCTCCAGGGCCACCACCTCGACAAACGCCCCGGCCGCTGGCGCGACGGGCCCGTCTACGTCACCAGCCCTGACGACCCCCTGGTCCCCGCCCACACCGCACCGGACCAGGCGGACGTTCCCGCTCTGATGTCGGAGTTCATCGACTGGCTCAATGAGGGCGACCTCGACGCGCCCGTCCACGTCCGCGCTTCCATGGCCCACCTCAACCTCGTCAAGATCCATCCGTGGAAAGACGGCAACGGGCGCATGTCCCGCGCTCTGTCCACTCTGGTGTTCTCCCGCGAGGCTCTGATGCCGCCCGAATTCTCCTCCATCGAGGAATGGCTCGGCCGGGGACAGAACACCTACGCCTACTACCAGATCCTGGAAGAGGTGGGCGGACCGCACTGGAGCCCCGAGCGGGGTACTCGCCCCTGGATCCGGTTCTGCCTGACCGCCCACCACCGACAGGCCCAGCAGGCCCAGCGCCGCTTCGATGTCATGTCGCGGGCCTGGACCCGTCTGGTCGAAGGCGTCGAGGCCACCGGTCTGGACGAGCGGGTGGTCTATGCCCTGCTGCCCGCCTTCTCCGACGCGAAGGTGCGCCGCACCGTCTACCAGCAGGACGCCGACCTCAGCGACCAGCAAGCCATCCGCGACATCCGGGAGCTCGTCGCCCGCGGCTGGCTCGTCCCCCACGGAAAGGCCCGCGCCCGGTACTACGCCCCCGGGCCCCTCATGCACCCGGTCCGGGACGAGGTCCGCCAGTCCATGGAGCCGTACACGGACCCCTACCGGCGGGAACGGTGACCCTCACCGGCGATCACGCGATCAGGGTGGCCGAGGCGTCCGACATCTCGTCGAGTCGCTGCCGCAGATCCTGCTCTTGACCACTGATGCACTGCGCATACATGGCGAACAGCATGGCAACGCTGGTGCCGGCCCACTCAGCCACCTGAGCAGGCGGAATGCCGTTGTTCAGCCACACCGTCAGCCTGGTGTGCCGAAGGTCGTACACGCGTTGTCCTGTCACGCATATATGTGGCGTGGCAGGGTTGCCCTGCGGGCGTGATCCCACATACGGCGGTAGACGGAACCGGCGAGAACTCCGCCGCGTTCCCCGGGAACGAGCCGATCGCCGGGGCGCAGGCTCGCCTCCTGGACACGCGCCCGCAAGAGGGTGGACAGGGTCGGAGGGCACGGCACTATGCGCGTTTCACCCTCTGCTCTGGCTTTCAGACGTCGCTGATCGTGCCGGGTTCCACTGTCGGTCCACGTGCGCCCGATCTCGGGCTCGGCGGTGTGGACCACGATGTCGGCCGACCGCCCTACCCCCGATGCGGGCAGGACAAGGTCCGAGACACGTAGCGCGACCGCTTCTTCCGGACGTAGCCCCGTGAAGTACAACGTCGCGAAGAATGCTTGCAGCCATTGCCCGCTGCGCGGCTGGCGGCGGATCCAGTCGAGCAGCTGCGCAGCCTGCCGCTCGTTCAGCAGACGGCGCCGGTCGATCGCACTGGCAGACCGCTGTGTGAGGTTCCGCGACTCGGGAACAGGGTCGGACGCCAGAATGCCGCGGACGATCGCATACCTCATCAGCAGATGCAGGACCCGTCAATGCCGCTTCACGGACGAAGCGGCCGCCCGTCTCCCGTCCAGCAACGTTCCCAGTACCAGCAGCACGTCCTGGACGATGAGCGGATCGGTCCAGGCGTCCATGGTCGGAGTGTGCCGTCGCACCCAGCCGAGCACCGCGGCCACGTCATCCGGGGCATCGTCGCGGCGGTTGGTATTGAAAGCCCAATCGCTCAGGGCCGTACGGAACCGGCGTGAAGGGACGCCCGGTGGATCCCGGTCCATCAGCGCAGTGGTGACGATCATCAGCGTGCGCGCCGTGTTCTTCCGGTGATTCGCCGATACGCGCGGCCACTGGGCGTCCGTGAACTGGACGGCGAAGTCGTACCACCCGACCGAGGAAGCTTTCGGCTCATGCCGGTCCGGCAGGCCGGTCGACATGTTGAACGGCTCTCCGGCGTGCGTCGCGGTCACCAGCTCCGCTCGGAAACCGTCGGCCAGCGCGAACGTCTGAAACGTCTTGCGATGGCGCTTTCCACCGACGGACCAGCGAACCCCGTAGGACTCGCGCAGCTTCCCGGAGCCCCGCTCGATCTGCCAGACCCTGACGTCAAAGGTGGTATCCATGGTCTGCACCTCGATCAGGTCTCGCCCGTGGCGCCCCTCGTCAAGGAAGCGGGTCCTTGAATCGCTACGGACTCTCCCTCCATGGTCCCACCACCAGTCGGCGAGCAAGATCGTCCCACATGCGTCCCCCAAAACGGCTGACGATGCGTCACTGGGTGATAAAATGCCAGGTCAGAGCGGTAGAGATAACGTTGGAATAAGCGCCTTCTCAGCACTTGGCCGCAGGTTCGAGTCCTGCCGGGGGCGCACGCCGCAGGACCCTCCTCCGGGAGGGTCTTTCTTACTGGTCAGGGACGGTTTTCAGTCGGGGCGAGCGTGCCGGAGCAAGAGCTCCGGATAGCTTCGATCTGCCCGGCTGAAACCAGCCAGAGACGGCCTCCGGCGGCCGTTCAGCCCCAAAATGTCCCGAAGTTTTTTGGGCCGCCCACTGCCCGCCTCACTCCACTCCACGCGCTCTTCGCTGCTGGTCACCCCCCGGACCGCGTCAACAGTCGTCGCCCGGCCGTAGGACGCCATCCACGTTCGGCTCGAAGTCGTAAGGGGGCACGTCCAGAGCGTGCCGGACCAGTTCAGCCGCTCTCGTCCAGCAACTCCATCGCGGCGTCCGCCCTCGGAGCGGGACCAGCGCCCGCCCCCTCGGTCGACCTCCACTCGTGCTCCAGGATCGAGTAGGTGATCGAGTCGCGCCACGCTCCGCGGACGAAGACGTGGTCGCGGATCCGGCCGTCCTCGGTCATACCCGCCCGCAGAAGGGTCCGCGCGGACGCCTCGTTGAGGGGTGAGCGGGCCGCCCAGATGCGGTGGAGGCCAAGCGTCCGGAAGCCCAGCGCGCATAACAGATGGACAGTCTCCGTGCCCAGGCCCCTGCCCCACTCAGCCGGGTGCAGGGCAAGGCCGATGGTGGCCGCCTGCTGCGGTTCCGTCGCCAGGCGCGCATAGCCGATCAGCTGGTGCTCGCCGCGTCGGGTGATGGCGAGGCAGTACTCGGTCCTCGGGGTGTCCGTGGCGGAGGCGATGGACCGGTCGACGATCGCCTGAACCTGCTCAAAGGTACGGGGTTCGAAGCTGAGGTGCCGGATGGCCTCGGCATCACCGTAGATGGCTAGGAGGGCTTCGGTGTCCTCGGGTTCGACTTCACGTAGAGCCAGTTTCGGCCCGGCCAGGTGGACGGGGGTCATGGGCGCCTAGCCTTCCTGCGGGGTCAACGGACGAAGTCGTCACTGTGCGGCCGAACTTTTACCGTCCAGCAGTTCCAGCGCCTCCTCCCAACGGAAGCGGTCCGCTCCACCGCCCGCCTTCGGCCGGTGCGGCTCGTACGACCCGACCAGGACGCCCATCTCCCGGAGCTGATCGAGACTCCGCCCGTACGCCGGGTGGGCGGCCATGGCGGCGTTCACGTACGGCAGGACAGCGGTCGGGATGCCCATCCCGTATGCCTCGCACAGGATGCCGAGGGCCAGGGTGTCGACGATGCCGGCCGTCCATTTGTTGATCGTGTTGAAGGTGGCGGGCGCGACGGCGATGGCGTGGGCGGGCGGGAGCGGACGCGGGTCTCCGGGACTGCGCCAGGCCGAGCGGATCGGGTAGCCGGTCTGGGCCTCGATCGCCTCGGTGTCGAGGAAGCCGAGCCCCTGTGGTGTTGCTATGACGCCGACACCCCAGCCCTGCTTCTGCGCGGCGCTGATCAGCTTGTGGGCGTCGCCCGCGATGCCGGCGGCGCAGACGACGACGTACAGGAACGGCTGTGCGGCCACGCGGGGACTCCCAGTCGGCGGCTGAAGTGGTGGAGCTCGGGCAGCGTACGTCGCCGGTCGCGGGCGGCCATGTCGGCGACCAGGTCGCGGACGGCAGGACGGCGAACGTCCTGCGCGGCGCAGGTCTCGGCGATACGCAGGGCCTGGTAGCCCTCGGCGAGGCGGCCCTGCTGGTTGTACGCGCGGGCTACTTCGACCCACACGGCCGCTCGGCGTTCGGGGACGGGGATGTGCCGCCGCATGAGGGGCGCTGCGGTATTCAGGGCGATGCCCGCGTCACCGAAGGCGACCGCGGCGCTCACGGCGTGCAGGGAGAGGTTGGTGGGGCTGAAGTTCGCCCAGGCGTCGGGCTGGTCGAGCGCGACGTAGCGGGCGACGTCCCGGGCTTCGTCGAGGAATTCGCGTGCAGCTGCGCGGTCTCCGGCTGTGCTGGCGGCTGTGACGCCACGGAGGAAGAGTAGCCCCACAGCGGCCAGGTAGCGAGGGGGCCGCTGGTCGTACGCGCCGGCGAGCTGGCCCGCCGTGTGCCGGACGAGAGTGACGGCCTGGGCGGTGTGTTTCTCTCGCGTCAGGACGTGGGCGTGCACGCGGACGCTGGAGGCGAGGACGACGGGCTCGCCGTCCTCGGGTACGACGTCTCCGTCGGCGATCGCACAGAGGTGCTCGACCCGCGCCTTCCTGGCCGCGTAGCCGGGGTCTCGGGAGGTCTTCCACGTCTTCAGGCGTTGAAGGGAGACGCCTTCCTCACGGAGCAGGATGCGCAGGCCCTCGTGGCTGATGTCGTCGACCACTCCCTCGGCGACCAGGAAGTCCGCCGGTTTGGTCAGGCTCCGGGTAGAAAACGGCAGGTCGTGCTCGGTCGGCTTGGACTTCGCGATCTTCTTGATCTCGCGCCGCTCGGGCAGCGTGAAGGTCTTCGGGCGGCCGCCCTTGTACTTCGGGTAGAGGGAGGCGAAGCCATCGGCGTTGAAGTTGTGGATCACATCCCGGACCCGGTCCGCGCTCGTGAAGGTGACCTCGGCGGTCTTCGCCACGGGCATGCCCTGCGCGGCCGGCAGCACCATCTGGGCCCGATCTCACGGACGCGTACTCGTTCTGCCACCCGCCCAGCCCGACGGCCGCGCGGCGGAAAGCTCAGCATCGCGGTGTCACAGTGCCCGGCGCATGCAGGCCCGCGGCCACCGGTCCAGGCCATGTGCCGCTTCGCGCCGGCGGATCTCCCGCAGACCAGGAGTAAGGCTGCTGTCGTCCAGGAGCCGAAATCCACACCGCGCGTAGTAAGGGGCATTCCACGGGACCTGAGTGAACGTGGTGAGGGTCAGGGCGGGCACCCCTTCGCTCGTGGCCTGGCCGGCCAGATGGTCCAGCAGGGACCGGCCGATCCCACGACGCGCGCTGTCCGGGTGCACCGATACCTGCTCGACATGGAGGTTGCCGTCGACGCGGTCGGCGATCAGGTAGGCGACGGGGATGCCGGCGTCGTTGGCCGCAACCCAGGCCAGCCCAGTGTCACGATAGCGGGCGAGCTCGCCGACCGGGAGCGGCTCGTCATCGGCGATCTCCGGCATGCCGATGTCTCGGAAGCACTGCCCGGCAGCCCTCTCTATGTCCTGGAGGAGAGGCAGTTCGTCCGGGTGCACTGCTCGGATACGCATGGATGCATTGTCCAAGATCAGCCGGATGCTGCCACCGATTGAGGTCCCGTGACGACGGTCCACTGGCATCGGCATGCTCGGCGCAGATCCGCATCGACAGGCTCGCGCGGCACTCACCCCGAATACCGCCTACAGCCCGCCACTCTCACATCACAACAGGGGCGAACGTTGCCTGACGCGGCACTAGCGAAGGGCTGGGCCGGCACAAGATCGCCTCATGCCTTCTGAAGGACAAGCCCCGTGGCCGAAGCCGCCTCAGCCGTCTTCAGGGCGTCCCGGTCCCCCTGAACGTCGCGAGGAGCGTGCGGGCGCGGTCCCGGAAGGCTTCGTCGTGGCGGATGATGCGGTCCTCGACGCCCGAGCGGACCACTCGGGCGTCGCCCTCGGCGAGGGCTTCGAGCCGGCGCAAGCGGTCGCCGGTCAGGGCGGCGCCGCCAAGGGCCGCCAGGGCGTCGCACGCCCCGGCCGCATCGGCGTCCGACTCGGCCGCGGCCAGGGCGGCGGAGGCGAGCGCGGCGCGGTCCACGGTAGCCGGGTCCGCCACGGCCAGAAGAGCCGTCGCCACGGCCGGGGCCCGCACCGGATCGCCGAGGGCCGCCTCAAGGGCGGCGGTGAGCGAACGGCCGGCCGGGCCCAGGAGCGCGGTCGTCCGGGCGGCCCTCACCACCGACCAGCGGGCCCACCGGCTCCGCGAGGCACGGTCGAAGACCGACGCGAGGACGGCGACGACGGGTTCCGGGTCGCCCGTGACCCGCCACAGGGCTTCGGCCAGGGCGGTGTCCGTGTCCAGCGCGGGCGTGGTGTCCTTCTCCGGGTCGCCGAGCGCCCCGCGCAGGAGCGGGGCCAGCGCGGCTCCCCGGGGACCGAGTGCGCCGGCGGCCCTGGCGGCATCGCGCAGCCCCCACCCCTCACGGCCGAGTTCCTGTTCGAGGCAGCGCAGCAGCGGGGCGGGGTCGTCCGTGAGCTCGTACAGGGCCCGCGCGGCCGGGAGGACATTGCCTCGGGCCGCCGTACGCAGCGCGGCAACGGCCCTGTCGCGGTCGGCCGGAGCGCGGCCCGCCACGACGGGGACGAGGGCCCGTGCGGCCTCGGCGGGGAAGTGCGGGACGGACGCGCACAACTCGGGCAGCGCGGCCGCCGCTTCGGCGCCCCAGCCGGCCAACAGGCCGGTCAGCTGCCCGGGTTCGTTGCCGCTGAGCGATGCTGGCCGCGAGAGGCGGGAACGTACGGCGTCGAGGAGGTCCCCGTCGAACGGGAAGGGCGCGGCTTCCGCGTCCCACAGGCCGGTCGCCGCGTCCAGGGCACGCGGGCGGCGCCCCAGGCCGGCGGCGAGGAGCGGGGCCGCCCGCTCGGGTGCGACGAGCACGAGTGCGGCCAGAGCGCGGTCGGCATGATCGTCCTCCCGGTCCGGGTGTCGGCCGGCGAGTGGGGCGAGCACGTCCGCGGCCGGTTCGGCGGCGCGGGCCAGCCGTCCCAGCAGGGACGCCATGCCCACCACCGACTCCTCGTCGACGGCCGCCGCGCACAGGCCCGCCACCAACCGCCGCGGGGCTCCGCGCGAGAGCATGCAGGCGCGGTCGGCCGCCCAGGTGCCCTCGGCCCGGACCGCGGCCCGGCTGTCCCGCAGGGCCGCGTCGACCAGGGCGAACACCGCCTCCCGGTCCGCGTCGCGGTCCCGGGAGAGAAGGATCTCGACGACAGCGGCCAGCGGCTCGCCGCGTTCGAAGTCGAGGTCGGAACGCAGGGAGTCGGCGGGCAGAAGCGACAGCATCGCCGTGTGCAGGGAGTCGTCCCAGGGGGCGGCCGCGTCGAGGCGGGCGAAGAGGGCGGCCAGCCGTACGACGGCGGGCTGGGAGGGGTCCAGGGCACAGGCCGCCACGGCGGCCCCGCGCTGCGGGTCGAGCCGGGCGATCCCGGCGAGCACCTCGGCCCGGACGGCGGGCTCGGTCTCCTGCGCCCAGCGGGTCTCCAGCGCGGGCAGGACGGTTCCACTCTCGCGGGTCTGCGAAACCGCCCAGGCGGCGATCCGCCGGACGTCCGGTTCGGCACCGCCCAGCAACGGCAGCAGCAACTCCAACCGCGCGGCCACTGCCTTCCGTACAGCGCCAGGGGCCACGCCGTACTCGTCCTCGCTCTCGGCCATGCCACCGAGCAGCCCCAGGACGTCGGCCGTACGGTGGCCGGCCGCCGCGATCCCGGCGAGGAACGGCACCGCTTCCGCGCTCGCCGCGTAGACGGTCCCCTGGTGCAGCACGCTCCCGTACAGCTCCGACAGCGCTTCGGCCGCCGCGGCGGCGTCCGTACCCGCAAGGGTCCGGAGCAGTTCGGGAACGTCTTCCGCGCTGCCGTACGCGTGGGAGGAGGAGGCCCAGGACACGGCGTCCAGGCCGTCGAACGGGTGCGCGAGATCCATACGGGACATGCTGTCATCCGCCTCTGACAGGGCCTCCCCGCGTCCGGCTGCCCGCCGGGGGCGGGGGTCGTCAGTAGCATGGGGCCGCGCTCGCCGTGGTGGGGGCGTGGGACGGTGGGAGGCCTGGGATGACGGAGCAGCGGGGGGCCGGGGCGCGGCGGCGGGGGCAGGGGGAGCTGGAGGCCCAGGTGCTGGCCACGTTGCGCGCCGCGCCAGGACCGGTCGTCGCGGGGTGGGTGCAGGAGCGGCTCGGGGGCGGTCTCGCGTACACGACGGTGGTGACCATCCTGACCCGGCTGCATGCCAAGGGGGCGGTGGCGCGGGAGCGGTCGGGGCGGTCGTTCCAGTGGACGGCGGTCGCGGACGAGGCGGGGCTGGCCGCGTTGCGGATGCGGCGGGTGCTCGACTCCGAGGCCGACCGCGAGGCCGTGCTGGCGAGTTTCGTGAACACGCTGTCCCCGGGGGACGAGCGGCTGCTGCGCACGTTGCTGGAGACGGCGGAGCCCTCGGAGGAGGGAGACTAGGGCCATGGGGGTCTTCGTCTTCCTGCCGCTGGTACTGCCGCTGACGGCCTGGCCCGTGGCGCGGCTGGCCGAGCATCATCTGCACCCCCGGGCGGCGACCCGGCTGCTGAGCATGGTCGCGGCCGTGCTCGCGCTGTGCAGCACCCTGTGTCTCGGGCTGCTCATGGTGGTGGGCACCGCCCAGCTGCCCGGCAATCCGCTGCCCGACGGCTGGTCGGACCCGGAGGTGCGCGCCGCCGTGCCGCACGACGAGATCGCCGGCCGGATGGCGATCCCGGCTCTGGTCGCCGTGCTCGCCGCGTGTACGGGGACGGCGCTGCGGCACCGCCGGGTGCGGCGCCGGGCCGCGCGGGCCCTGGCCGGGCTGCCGGACACGCCCGTGGCGGTGCTGCCCGACGAGGCGGCGTACGCGTACGCCCTGCCGGGCAGGCGCGACCGGGTCGTCGTCAGCACGGGCATGCTCGCCGGGCTCGCCCCGGCCGAGCGGCGGGCGATGTTCGCGCATGAGCGGGCCCATCTGGCCGGCCGTCACCACCGTTTCCTGCTGACCGTCCAGCTGGCCGCCCGCGCCAATCCCTTCCTGCGCCCGCTGCGTACGGCGGTGGCCTACTCCACCGAGCGGTGGGCGGACGAGGAGGCGGCGCAGGCCGTGGGCGACCGGCGGACCGTGGCGCGGGCGGTGGGCAAGTCGGCGCTGATGGCGGGGGTTTCGCCCGCGCCCGGCCTGGCGCACTTCGCGGCCGCCGGGCCGGTGCCGCGGCGGGTTGCGGCGCTGCTCGGGCCCGCCCCCTCGCCCCGGACCTGGCCCCCGGTGTTCACCCCGGTCGGGCTGGCCGCCTGGACGGCGACCGCCGGGACGACCGTCTCGGCGCTGTCCTCCGCGAATGCGACCGTGACGCTGTTCCTCATCCTGCACGCCGCCACCCCCGTGTAGCGGGGGCGGGGCGTGGCTCCGGCGACGGTCAGCCGGACAGGCCGTACGGGCAGGCCCTAGAGACGGGCAGGCCCTAGAGGTCGAACTCGTGGGGCGGGAGGTCGAGGGTGAAGCACGCCTCGCGCACGACGGCCCGTTCCGTGTCGTCGAAGTGGCCGTCTGCGCCGCCGATGACGATGCCGATCTGAATCACGGCGCGCGCCTCGGCCGGCTTCTTCTTCGCCTTGGCGATCTCCTGGAGCACGCCGACCTTGCCGAGGCCGAAGTCGGCGGTCAGCTTGTCGAGGTTCTCGTCGAACCGGCGCCGGAGGTCGTTCGCGTCGAAGTTCCGCAACACCTCGTTGGTGGCGATCAGCTGGGCCACGCGCTGCCGTTCGGACGGGTCGATCGAACCGTCCGCCGCGGCCACGAGGGCGCACATCGCCATGGAGGCGTCCCGGAAGGCACCGGACTTGAGGTCGTTCTTCTTCGCCAGCAGCTGCGTCTGCATCGTCGACGCGGACTCCTTGATGCGGTCCCACAGGGCCATCCCGCACTCCCAACGCGCTTGGTGGGCCCGCCCGAGCCGGGGTGGGGTGGCGGCTCGGACGACCCAACTTCTACATTACTGTAGAAGCTACCAGTCCGGAGAGGCCGCGCCCCGGCCGCGCGGGCCGCCCGGCCTCACCCCTCGTCCTCCCCCTCGCCCTCCCTCTCTTCGTCGCCCTCGAAGAAGTCGCCCACCTCGTCGACGACTTCGGCGGCCACCACGGCGCCGACCACGCCGACGGCGAGGCCCGCCGCACCGACGGCGACCGCCGTCCCCACCCCAGGGCCGGAGCGATGACCGTCACCGCCGTGGCCGTCATGCCCTCCGTAGCCGCCGCGGCCGTCATGGCCCCCGTGCCCGCCCTGCACGAACAGCGCGCCGTCCGCCTGCCCGTACGCGGCGCGGTGCTCGACGAGGCGTCGGATCCAGCCGTCGACCTCCGCGTTCCAGTCCGTCCCCGGGACCTCGTGGTGGCCGACGGTGTGGCGGACCAGGGCGTCGTGCCCCTCGGAGAGGAAGCCGTCGCGCTTGTCGGCCTCCAGGACCACCTCCAGACCGGCGGGCCCGGCCAGGAAGGTCACCTCGATCTCGTTGAGCTGGTGGGCGTACTGCGGCGCCGGGGACAGCTCGATCTCCTGGCAGAACGGCAGCTGTTGCCCCGTACCGCCGATGCGGCCGAGTTCCAGGTCGGCCGACCTGAAGCCGAAGCCGAGTTGCCCGAGCGCCTCCAGGACCGCTTCCTGAGCCGGCAGGGGGCGCACGGCGAGCGGGTCGAGGTCGCCCTTGTCCCTGGCGCCGGCCACCCCGAGTTCGGTGCGGACGCCGAGGACGATCCCCAGCCCCTGCCCGTACAGTTCCGTGATCGGCGTCTCCCACGGCAGCGTCAGCGCGAAGGGCACCGCGCGGTCCTCGCCTCCGGAGAGGCGGAAGCCGCCCGCGACGGCACACCGGTGGAAGGCGACGTAGCCTTCGGACTCGCCGTCGTCGTGCTCGGCCTCGACGCGGGCGACGAGTTCCAGGGTGATGTGCTCGATCATGACGTCCCCGTCGCCGCCCCGGAGGCGTACCTCTCCGGTGACGTCACCGCCGGGCGCGACCGCGCCCGCCTCCAGCACGGTGTCCACCGAGGGGCCCCCGATGCCGAGCGAGCCGAGCAGACGCTTGAACACCATCGGGCGTTCACTCCTTCATGTGACTCCTCCACCCCCTGAAGGGGGTGGCTTCTCGCTATGCCTGGTTGGCGTTGCGACGGGCCAGCCCGGCCCGTAGAACGTTGGTTGCTCCCACGACGTCGGCGTGCGCGGTGTGGCCGCACGACACGCAGTGGAACTTCTCCTGGGTGGGCCGGTTCTCCTTGGCGGTGTGCCCGCATTCGGGGCATTGGCGGGAGGTGTTGCGGGGGTCCACGGCGATCACTTCCCGTCCGGCGCTTTCAGCCTTGGCGTGCAGAATCGTCAGGAACACCCCCCAACCGGCGTCAGCTATCGAGCGGTTGAGCCCGGTCTTGGCGGCGGCCCCGTTGGGCAGGAACGCGCCCGGCTTGTCGAGGTCGGGCTTCGGCTGGGCGGTCATGCTCATGTTGCGGATCGTGAGGTCTTCGTGCGCGATGAGATCATGCTTGCGTACGAGACTGAGCGCGGTCTTGTGCGCGTGGTCGAGGCGCCGGCGTCGCACCTTGCGGTGCAGGGTGGCGACGCGTTCGACGGTTCGCTGGTGGTTGGCGGTGCGCTTGTCGCGGCGCACCCGGCCGAACCGGCTCAGTGCCTTCTGCGCTGCTTCGAGTTTGGCGGCGGCCTTGCGGGCGTGACGCGGGTTGAGGACATGCTCACCGTTGGATGTGGTGAGGAACGAGGCGATGCCCATGTCGATGCCGACCACGCTGCCGGTCTCTGGAAGCGGCTCGGGCTGCGCCTGTTCAGCGGTCAGCACAACGAACCACTTACGGCCTTCGCGCTTGACGGACACCGTCTTGACCTTGCCGACCACGGCACGGTGCTGGTTGACCTTGACGTGCCCGACGCCTTGGAAGCGGACGCGGGTGACGGGGTCGTGCGGGGTGGAGTCCCAACGGCAGCCGTCACCGTCCTTGGGAAAGTCGACCGTGTCGAACCAGTTCACTCCACGGAAACGCGGATAGCCGGGCGTGCCCCCGGCCTTGATGCGGCGGAAGAACGCGGCGAACGCCTTGTCCAAGCGGCGAAGCGTTGCCTGCTGCGAGTTGAACGACCACCGGCCGTGCCGCTCGGGGTCGAACGCCCGGATCTCCTTCAGCTGGGCGGACTGCATCCCGTACTTGATGCTCGTCTTCGAGGTGTGCCGGTAAGCGTCGCGGCGTTCCTGCAAGGCCCCGTTGTAGAGGCCGCAGTGATCCCGCAGTATCTCGCCCAAAGCGGCCTGCTGGCCCACGGTGGGCCGCATGAGGAACTTGTACGCACGGATCACCCGGCCCACCCCCTTCCGAAGTCTGCTCAGTGATCATACTACGCTTGGTGTATGTCACCACGCTGGGAACCAAACGTCGACATCCGCCGGGGTCGTCACGTCGTATACAACCTCCACGCCCACTTGGTTTTCGTAACCAAGTACCGGCGGAACGTCTTCAACGACGAGATGCTGACCAGGTGCGAAGAGATCATGCGGAACGTCTGCAAGGACTTCGAGGCGGACCTGATCGAGTTCAACGGCGAGGAAGACCATGTGCACCTGCTGGTGCACTATCCACCGAAGGTCGCCCTGTCCAACCTCGTCAACAGCCTCAAGGGCGTCAGCTCACGATACTTGCGCGCCGAGTTCACCGACCACGTCAACCGGGCCACCGTGCACGGCCGGTTCTGGTCCGGCTCCTACTTCGCCGGGTCCTGCGGCGGAGCGCCGTTGGAGATCGTCAAACAGTACATCGAGCAGCAAAAACGTCCGCTGTGACCTGCGGGTGAGAGCAATTCCGAGATCGGATTCCCTCCCCACCCAAAGGAGGGGATTCCCTCCGAAGAGAGGGACGGCTTGTGCAGTACAGCACTTCGGCCGCCGCGACCAGCGACCGTCTACACTTGTGTAGAAGCATATGAGGGGCGACGGCCGGCGGACGGGATACGAACAGGTGGACACGACAGGAACCGGCGACCTCGGCGACGCTCCGGGCGCGGGCACGGACACCGTCGCCAGGGTCTTCGCCGCCCTCGCCTCCCCCGCGCGCCTGCGCATCCTCCAGGTCCTCACCCAGGGACCGAGCGATGTGACGCGCCTGGTGGAGCAGGTGGGCGGAGCCGCGTCCACGGTGAGCCAGCACCTGTTCACCCTGCGGCGGGCCGGGTTCGTCGACTCCCGCAGGGAGGGGCGGCGGCAGGTGTACTTCACCGAGGAGTCGCAGGCGCTCACCGAGGTCCGGCGGGCGGCCGAACGACTGGCCGCACGCCAGGGCGACGCCACCGGCCGGGGAGCGGCCGGCGGCTGACACCGCCGGCCGGAGCGCCACCCGGCCGGGCGGCGAGGCCGCGCTACTTGGTGGCGCCCAGCGCGGCCAGCGCCTGCGCCCACCGTACGTACTTCAGCGAGGCCAGGTCCGCCACGGTCTTGACGCCGAACGCCTCGTCCAGCAGCTCACCGTCCCGGTCGGACACGCCCTTCAGAGCGGCCACCGGCGCGGCCAGGATCTCCGACAACTCCTTGTCCGCCCATGCCGAGTCCAGCACCTTGCCGAGATCGATCGAAGCCATGTCCAACCCTCCGGGAACGAGCGGGTGCGACCGCCGCACCCTCTACACTGCTGTAGAAAATACGAGCCGGGGTCACCCCCTCAAGGGCTTGATCGGGTCTCCGCCAAAAACGGCTGAAAGTACCGCCTTCTGCGGCTTCGGGGTGTTCGGGGTCTTCAGGGCCTTCGGGACGAGAGGTACCGAAGGACCCGTCAGCCGGCCGCCACCGCCAGCAGCGCGAACGCCGCCAGGGACAGGACCGTGCGGATGCGGTGGAAGGTGTTCCACCGGGCCTCGAACGCGGTGCGGGCCGCCGTGTCGTCGCCGCCCTCGGACTGCGCGAGGGCGTTGTTCAGCGGGATGTTGCCCGCGACCGTGATCAGGTGGGAGGCCACGGCGCAGACCAGCGCGGCGAGCAGCAGGGGCCAGGTGTCCTCGCCGGTCTCCGTGAAGACGGGGACGGCCGGGAAGGCGATCACGCCGAGGAAGAGCAGCAGGAAGACCGGGCCGGGGACCTTCTCGTTGAAGCGGCGCATCGCGGCCGTGAATCCGGCGTCGGGCAGGACCGCGAGGCCGGGCATCACCGCGATGAGGAAGGTCAGCAGGAATCCGGCGTAGAGGCCGGTCGTGAGCACGGCGAGGGTCAGGAACAGCGAGGCCATGGGCCCATCATGGCCTGCGGGGAGCGACCGCACCGCCTGATTTCGCAGATGTGTGCGAACCGCTCCCCGGTGCGCGGCGTCAGTCCATCTCGCCCTCTCCGGTGTCCTCCGCGGCGTCCCCGCCGCCCTTGAGCCGGTCGGCGCGGCTGATCGCGTCGGCGAGCTTGGAGACCGAGGAGTCCTCCGTACGCGTGGCCAGCTTGCCTGCCCGCGCGGCGAGTTCGCCGAGGCCGGGGGCGCCGGGCAGGCTGCCGCCGCGCAGGTTCTCCGCGAAGTAGGCGGCCACCGCCGTGACCTGGAGCCGGTCGCTGCGGCCGCCCCACAGCTTGCCGGTGACCGCGCCGGTCTCCACCGAGCCGGTCTTCTCGTGCGGGGTACGGGTCTTGGGGTCGAGCCAGCGCACCGTGGCGGTGGCGACATGGCCGGAGGCGCCGTCGCGCAGGTGCACCGCGTACAGGGCGGTCACCGTGTGGCCGGGGCCGACCTCGCCGCCGTCCACGCTGTCGTCGCGGAAGTCGTCGTCGGCGACCTTGCGGTTCTCGTAGCCGATCAGCTTGAACTTCTCGACGGTCTCCGGGTCGAACGCGACCTGCGCCTTGGCGTCGCGGGCGGTCAGTTCGAGGTGGGCCGGGAGCTGGTCGACGAAGACCTTGCGGGCCTGCTCCTCGTCGGAGACGTAGGTGGTGTGGCCGTCGCCCTTGTTGGTCAGCTCCTCCATGAAGGCGTCGCCGTACTCGCTGCCGACGCCCACGCCGAACAGGGTGATGCCGTGCTCGCGGCGGGCGGAGTCGATGCGTTCGAGGATGTCGTCCGCCTGGGTTTCGCCGGTGTTGGCCAGTGCGTCGGAGAGCAGGACGACCCGGTTGTTGGCGCCCTTGCGCAGGCCCTCGACGGCCTCCTCGTAGCCGCGCTCCACGCCGGCGCCGACGTTGGTGGAGGAGCCGGGCTCCAGGGAGTCGACCGCGTCGCGGACCTCGCCCCGGTGGCCCTTCAGCCGGGTCATGGGCAGGACGGTCTCCGCCTCGTCGCTGAAGGTGACCAGGCTGATCGAGTCGTCGTCCCGCAGTTCGTCGGTGAGGATGCCGAGCGAGGTCTTCACGAGCCCGAGCCGGTCGGGCGAGTTCATCGAGCCGGAGACGTCCACGACGAAGGTGAGGGCGGCCGGGGGCCGGTCGGCGCTGCTGGGCGCCGCCCTGGTGGCCAGCCCGACCCGGACCAGCGACCAGTCGCCGTCCTCGCCGCCCGCCCGGGCGCCGTCCACCGAGACCGAGAAGCCGTTGCCGGTGGGCCGGTGGTAGCCCTGCCGGAAGCTGTTGACGAACTCCTCCGGCCGCACGCTCTGCGCACCGGGCAGCCGCCCGTCTGCGAGGGTGCGGCGGGCGTAGCCGTACGAGGCGGTGTCCACGTCCAGCGCGAAGGTGGACAGGTAGTCCGGTGCGTCGGGGCCCTTGAGCCGGTCGGGGCCGTCCGTGGGGCCGCCGTTCGGCCCGTCCGTCGGCCCGGCCCGCAGATCGTCCGTCGCCCCCTTGGTGCCGGCGGGCGCGGGTGCGGGCGCGGGCGCTCCGGCGCGGCGGTCGGCCGAGGAGGCCGCGTCCCGGCCCGGCTCGCCCGAGCAGCCGGTGAGCAGCACGCCGGCCGCGAGCAGCAGCCCGAGCGCCCCCTGATGCCTCCGCCGGTGATTCCGTGTGCGGCGTTCCATTCCGTACCCCCTGTGTCGTCACGTCAGCACTTGTGCATGTGACGCGCGAGGGGGGCCGCAGGACCGGCGGAAAGCGTTGCGGAACGATCTCGATGCGGCAACAGGAAGCGCACAACGGGCGGAATGTCAAGGTCAGGACACGATGTCCTTACGACTGAATCCCCGGAAGGCGAAGGCGAGCAGGATCAGGGCATAACTCACCGATACGGCCGCGCCCTTGGCCATGCCGCCCCACTCGATGGCGGGCTGGAGGGCGTCGGCCCAGGCGAACTGCCAGTGGGCGGGCAGCAGCTCGCGCCAGGAGCCGAGCGCGGTCACCGCGTCGAGCACATTGCCGACGATGGTGAGCCCCACCGCGCCGCCGACCGCGCCGAGCGGGGCGTCGGTCCGCGTCGACAGCCAGAACGCCAGCCCGGCGGTCACCAGTTGGGACACGAAGACGAACGCGACGACGAGCACGAGGCGCGGCACCGCGTCCCCGGCCGCCAGCGTCCCCCCGGTCGGCAGCTCCAGCGGCCCCCAGCCGTACGCCGCCGCGCCGGCCGCGAGCGCGACGAGCGGCAGCAGCACCATCGCGGCGAGGCTGAAGCCCAGCGCGACGACGAGCTTGCTCCACAGCAGCCTGCTCCGGGGCACGGGCGCGGCCAGCAGATAGCGCAGCGAGGACCAGCTCGCCTCGGACGCCACGGTGTCGCCGCAGAACAGCGCGACCGGGACGACGAGCAGGAAGCCCGCCGAGACGAACAGGCAGGTGGCGGCGAAGTTGGCGGCGGACGCGGTGGCGGTGTCCATCAGCGTGATGCGGTCGTCGCCGCCGGGCCCGCCGTCCGGGGTGCCGCCGATGGCGAACGCGATGATCAGGACGAACGGCAGCGCGGCCAGCACTGTGCCCATGAGCAGCGTGCGGCGGCGGCGCAGCTGCCGTACCGCCTCCACGCGCAGCGGGAGCGTGTGGCGGGCGCGGTAGCCGGGGGCCTCGGGGGCCGTGGTGAGGTCGGCGGCGGTGCTCATGCGGAGCCTCCGGAGATCAGGGTGAGGAAGGCGTCCTCCAGGCGGCGGTGCGGTCCGACGCCGGTCAGCGGCACGTCGAGGCGGACCAGTTCGGCGACCAGGCCGGGCGCCGTCGCCCCGTCGAGCCGGACCAGCAGGCCGTGGCCGTCGTCGGTGCGCACGGCGGAGCCGATGCCGGGCAGGGCGGCGATCTTGTCCACGACGGGTTCGGTGAGCGGGTCGGCCGCGGTGACCAGGAGCATGTCGCCGGAGCCGGTGATCTCCGCGACCGGGCCGGCCTGGACGAGCCGGCCGCGATCCATGACGACCAGATGCGTGCAGGACTGCTCGACCTCGGACAGAAGGTGGCTGGAGACGATCACGGTGCGGCCGCCGGCCGCGTACCGGATCATCACGTCCCGCATCTCGCGGATCTGCGGCGGGTCGAGCCCGTTGGTCGGTTCGTCGAGGATGAGGAGGTCCGGCATGCCGAGCATGGCCTGGGCGATGGCCAGGCGCTGCCGCATGCCCTGCGAGTAGGTGCGCACGGCGCGGGCCAGGGCGTCGCCGAGACCGGCGATCTCCAGGGCCTCCTCGATGTGCGCGTCCTCGGCGGGGCGGCCGGTGGCCTGCCAGTACAGCTCCAGATTGGCGCGGCCGGACAGATGCGGGAGGAAGCCGGCGCCCTCGACGAAGCAGCCGACGCGGGACAGCACGGGCGCGCCGGGGCGGATGGCCTGGCCGAAGACCCGGATCTCGCCGTCGTCGGGGGTGATGAGCCCCATGAGCATGCGCAGTGTCGTCGTCTTGCCGGCGCCGTTGGGCCCGAGCAGGCCGAGCACCTGCCCCTTCTCGACCCGGAAGGACAGGTCGCGGACGGCATACCGCTCGGCGGACCCGGCGTACTTCTTGGCCAGGCCGGTGATCCGCAGCGGTACGTCGGCGAGTGCCGGATCGGGTGCGGGCGTCGCGGTACGGCGCCGGGCGGTGAGCAGCAGGGCCGCGGCGGCGGCCAGCGCGGCGGCGGGCAGCCCCCAGGTCCACCAGGGCAGCGGGGCCGCGCCGGTTTCGAGGCCGGGCGCGGTGGGAAGCGTGAGAGGCCCTTCGAGGGAGACGGTGTACGTGGCCGGCGCGGCCGGGGACGCGTAGCCGAGGTCGGTCGTGGCGAGGACGAGCCGGAGCCGGTGGCCCGCTTCGAGTTCGTGGTCGATCGCGGGCAGCGTCAGCTCCAGCGGCTTGCCCTGCCGCTCGGGCGTGATCCGGTACGGGGCGACGAGCTGGGCGGGCAGTACCTGGCGCTTTCCGTCCGGGGAGACGTCGTACACCTTGCCGAACAGGACCGCGTCGCCGTGGTCGGCCTCGACGGTGACCCGGACGGTGGGGGCGCCGGTGACGCGGCGGGTGGTGGTCAGCGGGGCGGAGTCGAAGCGGGCGTACTGGCCGGGGAAGTCGAGGGCGAGGCCGAGGCCGAAGGTGGAGAGCCGGGCCAGTGAGCCGCCGGCGCCGGGGACCGCGGAGATGGCGGGCGGGTTGCCGCCGGGCGGGTTGGCGATCTTCTGCGGTTCGCCGCGCAGTTCGACGGGGACCCCGCCGCTGTGCAGCCCCGGGTAGGTGTCGGCGGTGGCGCCCCGGGTGAGGGCGGCGCCGTCGGTGGAGTCGAAGCCGCCGGTGCGGGTGGTGCGGAAGGCGGGGCCGGTGTCGGCGCCCTCCTCCCCCTTCAGATAGCGGTCGAACCAGGTGCCGATCCTCTTCTCGACCCGGTCGGTCTCGCGGTCGCCGCCGTCGTGGCCGCCGGCGATCCAGTCCACGGAGACGGGGGCGCCGTTGGCGGCGATGGCCTTCGCCATGGCGTCGGCCTGGCCGAGCGGGAAGAGGGAGTCGGTCTGGCCCTGGACGATGAGGGCGGGGGCCTTGATCCGGTCGGCGACGGCGCTCGGGGAGCGTTCGGCGAGCAGGGTGCGCGCGGCGGCGTCGGGCTTGCCGCTGACGGCGACCCGTTCGTACAGCTCGCAGAGCTTCTTCTCGAAGTTGCCGCAGCCGCCGCCGGAGTTGACGAAGATCCCGGCCCAGAGTTTCTTGAACACCCCGTCCGGGAAGAGCGCGTCGGCGAGGTTCCAGTAGGTGATCTGCGGGGCGATGGCGTCGACGCGGCGGTCGTGGCCCGCGGCGAGCAGAGAGACGGCGCCGCCGTAGGACGCGCCGGTGATGCCCACGCGGGGGTCGCCCTCGGCGTCGAGGCGCACCTCGGGGCGGCCGGCGAGCCAGTCGATCAGCCGTGAGACGTCCTTGACCTCGCGGTCCGGGGCGTTCAGCGAGATGGTTCCGCCCGACTTGCCGAAGCCGCGCGCGGACCAGGTGAGCACGGCGTATCCGTCGCGGGCGAGCCGCTCCGCCTGTGCGCGGGTCTCCGCCTTGCTGCCGCCGAACCCGTGGCCGATGAGCACGGCGGGCCTGCGCCCGGCGCCGCCGGCCGTGAAGTAGGAGGTGTCCAGGGTCACCCCGTTCACGTGCATCATCCGGTCCTGGCGGTGCACGGCGGGCCCGCCGTCGTCGGCCGCGGCGCTCCAGGTGCCCGCGCCGGCCAGTGCCAGGAGCGCGGCACCGGCCGCCGTCCAACGGCCTCGGGTGCGCGGCAGCAGCCGCCGCCACCGGGGCGTACGCGCAACAGGGGTGTCCATGCACCGACCCTATGCGGCCCGCCGCCCGGCCCCGCCTGCCCCGGGGCGGAACTCCCGCACCTCCTCAAGAGGTACGGAAGCGGGCCTCGTACTCCGGACGCGGTATGCCCGCACCGGCAAATCGCGTCGAGCGCCGCCCCCGCGCCCTGGAACGCTGCCGCCATGGAACAGCCAGAAGTACTGCCCATAGGCGGCCGCGCGGGCGTCGGGAAGACCACGGTGGCCCGGGAGGTGTCGGCGCGGCTGCGCGAGCGGGGGCCGTGCACGCCGTGGCCGACGGCGACTTCATGTACGCCGTGCACCCCGCGCCGGACGGCGACCCGCACCGCTCCCTGATCACCGAACACAATCGGACCGCGGTCTGGACCAACTACGCGGCCCTGGGCGTGCGCCACCTTGTCTACACCAGCACGGTGTGCGTGCTGCCCTAGACCGCCGCCATGTTCGAGCGCGCGATGGGGGCCGGAGCGCGGACTCGCCTTCTCACCTTGATCCCCGGCAAGCGCGTTGCACCGGAAAGCGAGGCCCAACCTTGCGGAGCGGGCACGTCAGAAGTCAGGAAGCGGCTCCGTGACCACCCTCACGCACCCCGGTCACGAAGGCGGACCACGTGTCGACGCCGAAAACCAGGACAGGGCCACTTGTGACTTTGCTGTCCCGTACGGGAACGGTGCCTCCAACAGTGGTGACCTCAACGCACTGACCGTTGCCACTGCTGTAGCTACTCGCCCGCCATACCAGGCTGGTGGCCTCGTACTGCACGTCCAAACACCCTCTCTCAGTCACTCTGACCAGCAACACTATCCAGCAGCCTGACGCTGTCGTCCATGTCCAGCGCCACAGCTTGCAGGTGCTCGAACATCGACTTGTACCACCGGATCTCAGTCTCGGACTCCAGGAACAAGTCTCCCGCCGGCGTGTCCACGTAGACCAAGTCCGGATCTTGCGCGTCCGGGAAGTCCATATGGACGAAGCTCCCGGTCATGCCAGCATGCGCCCCCTTCTCGAACGGGATCAACTGCAACGTCACGTGGGGCTCTTCCGCGAGTTGGGCAAGGTGCCGCGCTTGTTCGACCATCACCTCGCGTCCACCGACCACCCTGCGTACCGCCGCCTCGTCCATGATCGCCCAGAGCTGGAGCGGGTTGGACTTGGCGAGCACCGCTTGGCGCTCGATTCGCGCTTGTACACGCTGCTCAACTTCCTTCTGACTGGCAGTGGGCAACACGCCCTTGATCACAGCCCGCGCATAGCGCTCGGTCTGCGCCAGCCCCGGGACGAACAGCGATTCGTAGTTCCGTACGCTCCGAGCCTCGGCCTCGAAACCGATGTACGACGTGTATTCCTCGGGCAGCTCGGAGTGGTATGGACGAAGCCACCCCTGGTCGTTGGAACCGCTCTGCACGGCGAGCAAGTCCTCTCGCTGCGTGGCGCTCGCCCCGTAGAGGTCCATAAGCGCCAGCAGCGTCCGCTTCTGAGGACGGGCACGAGCCTTCTCGATCCGGTACAGGGTGACGCCGTTGATGCCGGTCCGCTCGGTGACCTCCTCGCGCGTCAACTGAGCCGCTGAGCGGAGAAGTCGCAGTTCGGCAGCCAGGCGCCGCAGCCTGACCGTGGGTGGGTTCTGCCGCTTCGCTGACACGGTGCGCGCCTCCCGGCCTCGGTGATACCGCGAGTCTCATCTCTGACCGCCCTCACCTCAAGTCAACACAAAACACCATCACGCATTTCGCAACCCTTGCGTTCTACCGCCATGCGGATGCATGCTGGTCGCGCAGCTACCCATCGTTGCCGTTTGGTGACGCTGGATAGTCATGGGCGAACACGCCTGCATGGAAAACCCCGGCGACGGTGGTAGCCGTCCCGGGGCGTGGCCAACGCTTTGAAGGAGCGTCAACATGCACAACCTTATCGCCCGGTTATTCGAACCGGTCTTCCTGTTCCTGCGGAAGCATCGCCGGGGCCCGTCAGCGCCCCCGACGCCACCCCCGCCGACACTGCCGCCCGCTGTTGCCGCTCCTCGGCGCCTGCTGCTGTGCCGAGCAACTATGCCGGTCGGCATGACTCCGCGACCGCCTCACGGGCCCTACTCCCAAGCTGCCTACAACCGCTGGAAGCGCGCAGAAGCCAGAATGCGGCGAGAGCGGCGGCGGACGCTATGGCTGGCGCCGCACGGCATCGACGTGGGCCCTTGCATCATCCACGGGATGGCGGTGCGGTGATGGACCTCGAAGAGTGGGAGGGGTCTGACCCGACCGGCAGGTCACCGCTTGTCTACCCTCCCTGCCAGTGCGGTGCGAATGGGTGCCCCGACAAGCCCGGCCAGAACGAAGAGCGCGCGGCGGATCTTCAGGTGAAGCCCGATAGCCAAGTGCTTACGGGGCTCCGAGCACGCGTCCGCGATGAAAACGCACGGCGCAAGTTCGGGAGGCTGTCGTGAGCACCCGAGAGATCAAGGCCCCCGCCGCCCCAACCGCGAGACAGCCTCGTATCCGTCCACAGCCAGGCATGTTCGCCGGCTGGCGCCTGAACCCTGGACAGGTCGTCTTCGATCGGGTCAAAGAGATGCCCTGCATGGTGATCCAAGCCCGAGTTGACTACGCCCTCGTTGTGCGGCCTGGTGGCTCGCCCTGGGAAGTCCCCACGCGGCAACTCCTGCCGGGCACCGAGTACCACTGCCGACAACTCGACGCCCTGGCCAAGCATGTCGCCTATCAGCGGCGCGGTGGGCAACACCCGTGCTGACTCCGGCTGCTGATCGTCAGTGCAGCCTGTGGTCCTGCCTGCCATGGAGTGTGGCGCCGCAGGCAGGGCCACCACCTCAAGCGTCCCGCCTGGCCTCGCCTGGCGGGGTCAGTGAAGCACACACCCACTCAGCGGAGAGGAACGCGGCGTGACCACGTTCGTTGAACGAAACGCCCATGAAGCGGTCGCCAACATCCAGTCTCTTGAACTGGAGATCACCGGTAAGTGTCAGCTGTCCTGCACTCACTGCCTGTCGGAGTCCAGCCCGCAGGCAACGCACGGAACGATATCCGTGGATGACTGGCGGGCGGTCATCACCGACGCCGCCGCTCTGGACATCCGCACAATCCAGATCATCGGAGGAGAACCGACAGCCCACCCCAACTGGCAGGCACTTGCTGAGCACGCTCTTACGCTCGGGCGTCATGTGGAGGTGTACAGCAACCTGTACAAGGTTCAAGAACAGTGGTGGGAGCTGTTCACACATCCCTCGGTGACCCTCGGAACCAGCTATTACAGCGACGTTCCCAGAGAGCACGACGCGATCACCGGGCGTCGTGGCAGCTACGCCCGGACCCGATCGAACATCCTCGAAGCGGTGAAACGGGGCGTCCCGATCCGGGCCGGAATCGTGGAAGTCCTGCCGGGACAGCATGTCGCCGGGGCTCGTGAAGAACTGCTATCCATGGGCGTGACCAGGATCAGCATGGACAGGGCACGGGCGGTCGGGCGGGCGCTTCCGCCGGGCCAGTCACCGACGCTGGATGAGATGTGCGGGCGGTGCACGCGCGGGCGTGCCGCCGTCCTCCCGAACGGGAACCTCGTGGGGTGTGTGCTGGCGCGGGACTTCCCGGCGGGCAATGTGCGCGAGAGCCGGTTAGCTGAACTACTCGGCGGCAAGACCTGGGCTGAACTGGCGGCACGGATTCCGCTGCCTGCCCGGAGCGCCTGCCCGCCTGACGACAGCAGCGACTGCAACCCGGCGAACACGACAGCCTGCGGACCAAAGTACTGAGAGGCTGATCAGCATGGATTGGCACAAGCCTGCGGAACGGCTTGCAGATCAGGTGACGGACCCCGATTCCCGGTGGTTGTCGAGGGTGGCGAGTGTGCCCCGTCACGAATTGGTTCCTCGGTGGTGGGAGGCGGACGGGGCCGGGTGGGTGCTGCGGGACGGTGCCAGTGACCCGGGTGCCTGGATGCAAGCGGCCTACTCGGATCGGTCCTTGATCACGAAGGTTGGCACGCTCTACGCCGATCACGCACGGACCGGGCAGCGGGCCAACGGGCTGCCCACTTCATCAGCCACGATGCCGAGCCTGCTGGTGCGAATGCTGCGGCACGGTCGGCTGGGCGACGGACTGCCGGTCCTGGACCTCGGAACTGGCAGCGGCTGCCTGACTGCATACGCGGCGCGCCGTGTCGGGGATCGGAACGTGACCAGCGTGGACGTGGATGGCTACTTGATCGAGGCGGCGGGACAACGACTGGCGCGGCTCGGGCTGCACCCTGAGTTCATCACCGCAGACGCGACCGAGCACATCCCAGGGGCGTACGAGCGGATCGTCTCGACGGTTGGCGTACCTGCCGGTCGGGGGCTTCGACCGCTGGTCGCCGCCCTGGTGCCCGGCGGGCACATCGCCATGACGCTCGGGCGGACTTGCCTGGTCGTCACCGGCTGGAAGCACACCAACGGTGAGGTGATCGGGCGGGTGGAGCGCGATATGGCCGGGTTCATGCTGACCCGGTCCGGCGACAACTACCCGCCCCCGCTCGTCGATCTGTTCTCCCTCGCGCGCACGGCGGACGGAGACGAAGCGAGCGTGGGCCGCTATCCCGTAGTAGACGTGGCAAATGCATGGGAGGTCCGTTCCATGCTGGAGATCACCACACCTGAGGTTGAACTCGCGTACGAGGAGCTGAACGGAACTCGTACCGCCTACCTCGTCCACCCCGACGGGTCCTGGGCGCGCGCCTCTGCCAAATGGACCGACCCGCCGGAAGTGCACCAGAGCGGACCTCAGCGACTTTGGACAGCGGTGGAACGCATTCTGAATCGCCTCATGATCGAGGGGGCCCTTCCCCTCCTCGGCGCACGAGTCCAGATCACGCCGGACGGCGTGTGCCACTTCACCCGTGGAGGGTGGACTGCGTCCCTCGGGGAAGCGCCGGCCACGAGAGACTGATCGTGCCCGCTGCTGATCTGCTCCAGGTGCCCGCCTGCCTACGCAAGGCAAGGAGGCGGGCACCTGTCTGCGAGACAACCACGGTGGTCCAGTCCGCGGCCCGAGCCCGTGGGCAGCGGGATGCCCTGCGGTAGCGGTTACGGCGTCTCGGTGGGGCAGAAGCTCGGTCGCGGCCTCCATCTCGCCCGCCAGGCCAGTGCGTGAATCGGCGAACGAGTTTGCGTACGTCCCTACCGGGCGGCGTGCATGATGCGGACGCCGGACCAGACGACGACGTGGTCACCGGAGGACGCCTTCGCGCCGGAGGTGGAGTTCCCGTAGTACTTCCATCGCCAGGTGCCCGACGTGGTCGCCTTCACGGTGGTCCTGAGCGCCCCGGTCGAGCTGGACGTCGCCTTCTTGACCGTGGTGTACGAGGAGGCGCCGTCGGCCTTGAACTGGAGGCTGACCGTGCGGCCGCCGTATCCCTGGTAGGTGTGCTTCTCCCAGTTCGCACGGGACACCTTGCCCGTCACGGTGATCGTCCTGCCCTTGATGACCGGTTCGGGCGCGGCGTTGACGGTGACACGGGTGGCGCGCTGGACCTGGACGGAGCGGTTCAGGTCGGTGGAGACACCGGCCCCGCCGGGGAGGGAGAGGTATGCGCCGCTCTTCCAGGTACCGGCGGCCCCGTTCGTCTCGATGACCGTCGGATTGATGGACAGCCGCCCGTCATTGACGACGCAGCTCCCCCGTCCCTGGACCGGGCAGTCGTTGTCGGAACCGCCGAAACCGCTGCGCAGGCTGTCCGATTTCCAGTAGTCGACCTTTCCCCGGTAGAGGTAGACGACCGGCGGCCAGTCCCAGGTCCGCGAGGTCGTCATCCGGTAGGTCACCGGCACCGTGACCTCCTCCTGGATGCCGATCACGATCGGCTTCCCGCCGTTGATCGAGACGCCGGAGTACGTCACTGCGCCGCTCGCGGCCCCGGCCGGGGCCGCCGTCAGCGCGGTAAGCGCGACAGCCGCGGCCGCGCCCGCGGCCCCCATCACGTTCCGTCTCTTCTTCGCCATATGTATGAGCTCGCTCTTCCTCGAAGCAACCGGACCGATTGTGGGACCGCGCAGGGCCGTTCACGGTTGTACGCCGCACGACAACGATCCGGTCACGCACCCGGAGCCGTGCGATCGCACGCGCATGCGGTGACATCTGTCATGCGGAGGTCGGGACACGCGGCTCTGCCGGGCAGGGGGGCCGGCGGAGCAGTCTGTACATGTCGAGAGCGGGAGCCGCGAGGGCGCCGCCGGAACGGGAGGAACCGACATGAGCAGCACGGCCGTCACACTCCACGCACCTGTCGCCGGCGCCGCTCCGATCGCTCCCCGCAAGGCGCTCGTGGACAGTCTGAAGCCGCTGCTCGTGGATGTCGCGCTGCCGCTCGCCTCCTACTACGCGCTGAAGGCTGCGGGGCTCAGCACCTTCGCCGCGCTGGCCTGGAGCAGTGCGGTGCCGGCGGTGCGCACGGTGTGGGGCGCGGTGCGCGAGCGGCGGCTCAACGGGCTCGCGGCGCTGATGGTTTCGGTGAACGCGGTGTCGCTGCTGCTGGGGCTGGTGGCCGGTGACCCGCGGCTGATGCTGCTCAAGGACAGCGGGGTGAGCAGCATCGTCGGGCTGACGTTCCTGGTGACGGCGGTGCGGGGGCGGCCGATGCTGTCGGCGGGGCTGCGGCCGTGGCTGACGCGGGGCGAGGCCGCCAAGTCGGCCGCCTGGGAGCGGCTCGCGGCCGGTTCGCCGGAGTTCCGGCGGGCGGAGACGCGGTTCTCGGCGGTGTGGGGCGGGGCGCTGCTCGCGGAGTGCGCGGTGCGGGCGGTGGGGGCGTACACCGTGCCGGTGGAGACGATGGTGTGGGCCGGGACGGTGCTGATGATCGGCGCGATGGTGGTGGCGTTCCTGGTGTCGGGGCGGTTCGGGGTCGTGCCCATGGAGCGCATGATCGCGGCCGAGGCCGGCACGACGGAGCGCTGAGGCCGTCCACCGGATTCCGCAGGGCCACTCCGGGGGGGGGTGGCCCTGCGGTCGTGTCCGCCCGTGCCGGCGCCGGGTCAGTGGTTGCGGGGGAAGCCCAGGTCGACGCCGGAGGGGGTGTCGGCCGGGTCGGGCCAGCGGGTCGTGGTGACCTTGGCGCGGGTGTAGAAGCGCACGCCGTCGCTGCCGTAGATGTGGTGGTCGCCGAAGAGGGAGTCCTTCCAGCCGCCGAAGGAGTGGTAGCCGACGGGCACCGGGATGGGCACGTTGACGCCGACCATGCCGGCCTCGATCTCCAGCTGGAAGCGGCGGGCCGCCCCGCCGTCGCGGGTGAAGATCGCGGTGCCGTTGCCGTACGGCGAGGCGTTCATGAGGGCCACGCCCTCCTCGTACGTGTCCACGCGCAGCACGCACAGGACCGGGCCGAAGATCTCGTCGCGATACGCGTCGGAGCCGGTGGCGACGTGGTCGAGGAGGGAGAGGCCGATCCAGTGGCCGTCCTCGAAGCCCTCGACGGTGAATCCGGTGCCGTCGAGGACGACTTCGGCGCCCTGGGCGGCGGCGCCCGTGACGTAGGAGGCGACCCGGTCGCGGTGGGCGGCGGTGATCAGGGGGCCCATCTCGGAGTCCGGGTCGGTGCCGGGGCCGATCTTGATGCGGCCGGCCCGCTCCTTGATCCGGGCGACCAGCTCGTCGCCGATCGCGCCCACGGCGACGACGGCGGAGATCGCCATGCAGCGCTCGCCGGCGGAGCCGTACGCGGCGGAGACGGCTGCGTCGGCGGCGGCGTCCAGGTCGGCGTCGGGCAGCACGAGCATGTGGTTCTTCGCACCGCCCAGCGCCTGGACGCGCTTGCCGTTGGCGGAGGCGGTGGCGTGGATGTGGCGGGCGACGGGCGTCGAGCCGACGAACGAGACGGCGGCGACGTCCGGGTGGGCCAGGAGCGCGTCCACCGCGGCCCGGTCACCGTGCAGCACGTTCAGGACGCCGTCCGGCAGCCCGGCCTCGGCGGCCAGTTCGGCCAGCAGGTTGGCGGCGGACGGGTCCTTCTCGCTGGGCTTGAGCACGAAGGTGTTGCCGCAGGCGATGGCGAGCGGGAACATCCACATCGGCACCATGGCCGGGAAGTTGAACGGGGTGATCCCGGCGACGACACCGAGCGGCTGCCGGATCGAGGAGACGTCGACCCGGCTGGAGACCTGGGTGGACAGCTCGCCCTTGAGCTGGGTGGTGATCCCGCAGGCCAGCTCCACGATCTCCAGTCCGCGCGCGACCTCGCCCAGCGCGTCGGAGTGCACCTTGCCGTGCTCGGCGGTGATGAGCGCGGCGATCTCGTCCCGGTGGGCGTCGAGCAGCGCGTGGTAGCGGAAGAGGATCGCGGTGCGGGCGGACAGCGACGACTGACGCCATGCCGGGTACGCGTCCTTCGCGGCGGCCACCGCGGCGTCGGTCTCCGCGGCCGAGGCGAAGGCGACCCGGGTGGTGACGGCCCCGGTGGCGGGGTCGGTGACCTCGCCGTGGCTGCCGGGCGTGCCCTCGACGGTCTTGCCACCGATCCAGTGGTTCACGGTCTTCATCTGCGACTCCTTCAGAGGTGATGGCGCCGGCCGGTGCGGTGTCGTTCGTACTCTTTCCGTGCTTCGACCGCCGGGGGGCGGGTGGCCGTCGCGGCCACGGGAACATCCCACCACGCCTGCGCCGGCGGGGGCCCCTGCCCGGCACCGGGTGTTTCGGTCTCGACGTGGACGCAGACGGGCCGGTCGGCGGTACGGGCCAGGGCCAGGGCCTCGCGCAGTTCGGCGACCGTCGCGGCGCGCAGCACCCGCATGCCGAGCGAGGCGGCGTTGGCGGCGAGGTCCACGGGCAGCGGCGGGCCGGTGAAGCCGCCGTCCTCGCGGTGGCGGTAGTCCGTGCCGAAGCGTTCGCCGCCGGTCGCCTCGGAGAGGCCGCCGATCGAGGCGTAGCCGTGGTTCTGCAGGACGACGAGTTTGACGGGCAGGTTCTCCTGGACGGCGGTGACGATCTCGGTGGGGTTCATCAGATAGGTGCCGTCGCCGACGAGCGCCCAGACGGGGCGGCCGGGGGCGGCGAGCTGGACGCCGATCGCGGCCGGGATCTCGTAGCCCATGCAGGAGTAGCCGTACTCGACGTGGTACTGGCGCGGGGAGCGGGTGCGCCAGAGCTTGTGCAGGTCGCCGGGGAGCGAGCCGGCCGCGTTGATGAGGATGTCCTCCTCGGTGACCAGCTCGTCCAGCAGGCCGAGGACCTGGGTCTGGGTGGGGCGGGCGGCCGGGTCGGGGGCGGCGTACGCGGCGTCGACGCGCTGCTCCCAGCGGGCCTTGGCCGCGGTGTACTCCGCCTCGTACGCCGGGTCGGCGCGGTGGCCGGCGAGGGCGTCGGTGAGGGCGTCGAGGGCGGTGCGGGCGTCCGCGACGAGTGGGAGCGCGGCGAGCTTGTGGGCGTCGAAGCCGGTGATGTTGAGGTTGAGGAAGCGGACGTCCGGGTGCGCGAAGAGGGTCGCGGACGCGGTGGTGAAGTCGGTGTACCGGGTGCCGACGCCGATGACCAGGTCGGCGGTGCGGGCGAGGTCGTCGGCGGTGGCGGTGCCGGTGTGGCCGATGCCGCCGACGTCGGCGGGGTGGTCGTGGCGCAGGGAGCCCTTGCCGGCCTGGGTGGAGGCGACGGGGATGCGGGTGGCTTCGGCGAACGCGGCGAGGGCGTCCTCGGCGGCGCTGTGGTGGACCCCGCCGCCCGCGACGACGAGCGGGCGGCGGGCGGCGCGCACCGCCCGGACCGCCCGGTCGAGTTCGCCGGGGTCGGGGGCGGGGCGGCGTACGTGCCAGACGCGCTCGGCGAAGAACTCGGCGGGCCAGTCGTGCGCCTCGGCCTGGACGTCCTGGGGCAGCGCCAGGGTGACGGCGCCGGTCGCGGCCGGGTCGGTGAGGACCCGCATGGCGTGCAGCGCGGCCGGGATCAGCGCCTCGGGGCGGGTGATCCGGTCGAAGTAGCGGGAGACGGGGCGCAGGCAGTCGTTGACGGAGACGTCACCCGCGTACGGCACTTCCAGTTGCTGGAGTACGGGGTCGGCGGGGCGGGTCGCGAAGGTGTCGCCGGGCAGCAGCAGGACGGGGAGGTGGTTGACGGTGGCGAGGGCGGCGCCGGTGACGAGGTTGGTGGCGCCGGGGCCGATGGAGGTGGTGACGGCCTGCGCGGAGAGCCGGCCCGTCTGGCGGGCGTGCCCGACGGCGGCGTGCACCATGGCCTGTTCGTTGCGGCCCTGGAGGTAGGGCATGGCGGGGCCGGTCTCCAGGAGGGCCTGGCCGATGCCCGCGACGTTGCCGTGGCCGAAGATGCCCCAGGTGGCGGTGATCAGCCGTTGGCGTGTGCCGTCGCGCTCGGTGTACTGGCGGGCGAGGAAGGCGATGAGCGCCTGGGCGGTGGTGAGGCGGCGGACGGACCGCCCGGTGACCGGGGGCGTCGGGGGCGGCGTGGGTGTTCCGGGTGTCGGGGGTGTTCCGGGTGTCGGGGGTGTTCCGGGTGTCGGGGGTGTCGCGGTCATGCGGGGTCCTCCGGGCCGTGGAGCGGGAGGCGGGGGTCGACGGGCTGGGACGGCCAGGTGTCGCGCACCCAGCTGTGGTCGGGGTGGTCGCGGATCAGCCACTCCCGCTGCTCGCCGGGGCCCGCCATGACGTTGAGGTAGTACATGGTGCGGCCGGGTGGCGCGATGGACGGGCCGTGCCAGCCGTCCGGAATGAGCACGGTGTCGCCGCTGCGGACCTCTGCCAGCACGTCCGTGCCGCCGGGGCGGGACGGTGAGACGCGGTGGTAGCCGAGGCCGCCGCCCTCCACCTCGAAGTAGTAGATCTCCTCCAGGACGGACTCCTGGCCGGGGTGGTGCTCGTCGTGCTTGTGCGGCGGGTAGGAGGACCAGTTGCCGCCGGGGGTGAGGACTTCGACCGCGATCAGCCGGTCGCAGTCGAAGGCGTCGGCGGCGGCGAAGTTGTGGACCTGCCGGGAGCAGGTTCCGGAGCCGCGCAGCTCCACGCGTACCTCCGGCGCGGGGCCGTAACGAGCGGGGAGTCGTCGCTCGCATTTCGCTCCTGCCAGGGCGAAGCGGCCGCCGGCGCCGGAGGCGATCTGTGCGTGGGCATCGCGCGGTACATAGGCGAAGTCGGTAACGCCGCTGAACACACTCCTACGGCCCAGCAGTTCAAAGATCTCATCTGAGGTGTGCACCGTACAGCCGCCGGTCAACGGCAGAATGATCCACTCGCTCTCCCCGGTGACAAGTGGGTGAACTCCTCCCGGTTCCAGCTCCACCACTTTGAGGCCGGATCGCTCCCAGCCGGCCTGTTCCGGCCCGATGTCCACGGTGTACGGCCCGTGCCCGGTGCTTCCGGCGGGCAGATGGTACGTCGTCGGTTCCCGTCGCATGCTCAGTTCCCCTTCCCCTGCTGGACGGTGACCGCGCCCTCGGCGAGGGCGGCCTCGACCTCGTGCGGGAAGGGCATGGCGGAGGAGCAGGCGAGCCGGGCGGCGACGATGGCGCCCGCCGCGTTGGCGTAGCGGATGGTGCGGGCCAGGTCCCAGCCGCTGAGCAGGCCGTGGCAGAGGGCCCCGCCGAAGGCGTCGCCCGCGCCGAGACCGTTGACCACGTCGACGGGGAGCGGCGGCACATCGGCGACGGTGCCATCGCGGTGGACGGCGAGGACGCCGGCCGGGCCCTGTTTGACGACGGCCAGTTCGACGCCGGCGTCGATGAGGGCACGGGCGGCCGCGTACGGTTCGCGCTCGCCGGTCGCCACCTCGCACTCGTCGAGGTTGCCCACGGCGACGGTCGCGTAGGCCAGGGCCTCGCGGTAGCGGGCGGCGGGCCGGGGCGCGGCGGGGTCGTTGCGCTCGGCGACGCCGGTGCGCTCGGCGGGCGGCCAGAACGCGGGGCGCCAGTCGAGGTCGAAGACGGTGAGGGCCGCGCGGTCGCGGGCGCGCAGCGCGGTGAGCGTCGCGGTGCGGCTGGGCTCGGCGCAGAGTCCGGTGCCGGTCATCCAGAAGACGGCGGCGGACCGGATCGCCGCCAGGTCGAGTTCGGCGGGGTGGATCTCCAGGTCGGGGGCCTTGGGCTGCCGGTAGAAGTAGAGGGGGAAGTCGTCGGGCGGGAAGATCTCGCAGAAGGTGACCGGGGTCGGGTAGGCGGCGACGGGCTTCACCCAGCGGTCGTCGACGCCGAACTCCCGCAACTGCTCGCGCAGATAGGTGCCGAAGGGGTCCTGTCCGGTGCGGGTCACGACGGCGGTGCGCCGGCCGAGGCGGGCGGCGGCGACGGCGACGTTGGACGGGGAGCCGCCGAGGAACTTCCCGAAGGTGTCGACCCGTGCCAGCGGCACGCCCGTGCGCAGGGGGTAGAGGTCCACCCCGATCCGCCCCATGGTGATCACGTCGTACGGCTGCTCGGGCATGCAGTGTCCCTTCCGCTGGGCACCGTTCGGGCTGCCGGAGGTACTGGCCGCCGCGTCGGTGGCGGCCGGGCTCCGGTACGGCTCTTCCCTGTCTCACTCTCCCTTTTGATCATCGTCAACCCTGTGCACGGACATGCGGGTGCGTGCTTGACACCCGTTTCACCGCGTGATGAGCCTTGGTCATGACCTCATCCACGGCTTCCGCCCCGGACCGCATCCGCATCGGATCGGCGCCCGACTCGTGGGGGGTGTGGTTCCCCGACGATCCTCGGCAGGTGCCCTGGCGGCGCTTCCTCGACGAGGTCGCGGCCGCGGGCTACGAGTGGATCGAGCTGGGTCCGTACGGCTACCTCCCGACCGATCCGGGGCGCCTCGCGGAGGAGACCGGCAGCCGTGGGCTCTCCGTCTCGGCGGGCACCGTCTTCACCGGATTGCACCACGGGCCGGACGTCTGGGACCGGACCTGGGCGCATGTCGCCGGCATCGCGGCGCTCACGCAGGCGATGGGGGCGGCGCATCTCGTGGTCATCCCCTCGTTCTGGCGGGACGACCGGACGGGCGAGGTGCTGGAGGAGCGCACGCTGACCGCCGGGCAGTGGCGGAACCTGACCTCGCAGACGGAGCGGCTGGCGCGGGAGGTGCGCGAGCGGTACGGGCTGCGCGTCGTCGTCCACCCGCATGCCGACACCCATATCGACACCGAGGAGAACGTCAGCCGGTTCCTGGACGCCACCGACGCGGGCCTGGTCTCGCTCTGCCTCGACACCGGGCACTACGCGTACTGCGGGGGCGACAGCGTGGAGCTGATCGAGCGCTACGGGGAGCGGATCGGCTACCTCCACCTCAAGCAGGTGGACCCGGAGGTCCTCGCGGAGGTGGTGGCGGACGAGGTGCCGTTCGGGCCGGCCGTGGCGCGCGGGGTGATGTGCGAGCCGCCGGGCGGGGTGCCGGCGCTGGAGCCCGTGCTCGCCGCGGCCCGCCGGCTGGACGTCGATCTGTTCGCCATCGTCGAGCAGGACATGTACCCCTGTCCGCCCGACCGGCCCTTCCCGATCGCCCGCCGCACCCGCGACTACCTCCGCTCCTGCGGCACGGGCGGGAGGCCCCGGGGGGCGTGAGGCTCCCCCGCCCCTCGGGGTCAGGTCCGGCTGGGGACCCGCTCCGGCTCGCTCACCCCGGGGCTCGGTATCGCCCCGTCCCCGGGGCGCGGCGCCTCGCCCTCGCTCAGCCCGAACCGTTCGTGGAACCTGCGCAGCGGGGCCGGGGCCCACCAGCTCGCGCGGCCCGTCAGCTTCATCACCGCCGGGACGAGCAGGCTGCGGACCACCATGGCGTCCATCAGCACGGCGAGCGCGATGCCGAGGCCGAGCATCTTGGTGTTGGTCACCCGCGAGGTGCCGATGGCGACCATCACGACCGCCAGGATCACGGCCGCCGCGGTGATCAGGCCGCCGGTGTGCCGCAGACCGAACCCGACCGCGTGTTCGTGGTCGCCGGTGCGGTCGTACTCCTCCTTGATCCGGGAGAGCAGGAACACCCCGTAGTCCATGGAGAGCCCGAAGGCGACGCAGAACATGAGTACCGGCAGCGTCGTCTCAATGTCGCCCGTGCTGGTGAAGGAGAGCGGCCCGGACAGGTGGCCGTCCTGGAAGACCCAGACCACCGCCCCGAACATCGCGGTCAGGCTCAGGGCGTTGAGGACGACGGCCTGGATGGGGATCAGCACACTCCCGGTCAGCAGGAACACCAGCAGCAGCGTCACGACGGCGATGATGCCCACCGCCCACGGCAGCTTGTCGCCGATGGCCTCCTTGGAGTCCACCAGGACCGCGGCCGTGCCCGTCACGGAGGTCTCGAAGGGGGCGGGCTGCGCCCGCAGGTCCTTCACCAGGCGCTGGGTCTCCTCCCCGACCGGCTCGCCCTTGCCCAGCACGCCGAAGTAGGCCGTCCGCCCCTCGGTGAACGGGCCGTCCACCCGGAGGACGCCCGGAAGCGCGGCGATCCGGTCGCGGTACGCGGCGTACTGGGCGGGGGTCGCCGCGCCCTCGGCCAGGATGTCGAGGCTGCCGCCGGGGCTGCCGGGGAAGCCGTCCCGTACGTGCTGCTGCACCACGTGGGACTCGGCCGTCGCGGGCAGCTGCCGGTCGTCCGCCGTACCGAACTTCACGCCCAGGAAGGGCAGCCCGAGCAGGACGAGCCCCACGCTCGTGGCGATCGCGAACAGGGGCGCCCGGCGCATCACCAGCTTCGCGAACCTCCCCCAGCCCGCGCCGGCCTCGGTCCCGGCCCCGGCGGAAGCGGCGTCCGCAGCCGATGCCGGCCGCCTCCGGCGCAGCGCCTTGCGCAGGTCCAGGGAGTTGACGCGGGGGCCCAGGAGCATCAGGGCGGCCGGCAGGAGGACGAGCGCGGCCGCTGCGGCCAGCAGCACCACGGCGATCCCGGCGTAGGCGAAGGAGCGCAGGAAGTACTGCGGGAAGACCAGCATCGCGGCGAGCGACACGGCGACCGTCAGCGAGGAGAACAGCACCGTACGGCCCGCCGTGCGCAGCGTCGTCCCGACGGCCGTCCGGGTCGGGGCGCCGGTCGCCAGCTCCTCGCGGAACCGTCGCACGATGAACAGGGCGTAGTCGATGGCGAGCCCGAGGCCGAGGGCCGTGGTGAGGTTCTGCGCGAAGACGGAGACGTCGGCGAACTCGGTGATGCCGCGCAGCACGGCGTTGGTGCCCAGGATGGCCACGATGCCCACGCCCAGGGGCAGCAGGGCGGCGATCGCGCTGCCGAAGACCATGACGAGCAGCACCAGCGTCACCGGGAGGGCGATCATCTCGGCCCTCAGCAGGTCCTCCTGGATGATCTTCTGCATCTCGTGCTGCACGGCGACGGGGCCGCCGACCGATACGTTCACCGGGCCGTGCCCTCCCCGGAAGACCGGGGCCAGCCGGTCCAGCACCTCGCCCGCCGCCTTGTCGTCCCCCTTGATGCGGGCGGCGATGAGCGCTTCCCGGCCGTCCTTCGCACGCAGCGCGGGCGCCTTGTCCTGCCAGTAGGAGCGGACGCCCACGACGTCCGCCTCCTGGGCGAGCCGGGCGGCCAGGCGGGTCGCCTCGGCGGCCACGGCGGGATCGTCCACGGAGGCGGCGCCGCTGTCCACGAGCAGCAGGAGGTTGGGCTGGGAGGCGGGGAACTCGCGCTCCAGGGCCTTGGTGGCATAGGTCGACTCGGCGTCCGGCGCCTGCCAGCCGCCGCTGCCCATCCGGTCGGCGACCCCGCCGCCCGCGAGGACCGCGAGCGCCGTGATCACCAGAGCCGCCAGCAGCGTGAGCCGGGGGCAGGCGGTCACGAAGCGCGTCCAGCCCCCCGGACGCTGTGGACCATTGACTTCGGGCATGGTGCGAGATCCCCTTTTCCCCCGGACCCGGGCACGCCAGGCGGCCGCACGAGGCGGTCGCGCAGGGCAGCATGGATCAGTCGTTGCCACATACACTGGCAAACACGAGTCTTCGCTCGCGTTTCATAAGAATGCGAGCGACCACTCGTGTTTGTCAACCGCTCACGAAAGCTGGGGATTGACCGTGTCGCAGGCCAAGGACACAGGGAGCGCCGGAAGCACAGGGAGCCCCGGAAGCGCCGGAAGCGCCGACCGGGCGGACGCCCCGGCGCGTCCGCGCCGGCGGCAGGCCCGGGGCGAGGCCCGTATCGCACAGCTGCTCAAGGCCGCCGCCAACGTCTTCTGCACGACCGGCTACACCGCCGCCAGCACCAATGCCATCGCCCGCGAGGCCGGAGTGTCCCCCGGCACGCTCTACCAGTTCTTCCCGAACAAGGAGGCCATCGCGGTCGAGCTGGGCGACCAGCTCCTGGCCAGCTGGCGGGAGACGTACGGGGCCGCCTTCCTGGTCGACCACCTGGAGCTGCCGCTGGACCGGATGCTCGACGCCACCCTCGATCCGCTGATCGAGTTCAACTGCGCGAACCCGGCCTTCACGGTCCTGATGCACGGCTCCGAGATCCCCGGCATGATCACGCGGGAGCACGACGCCGTGCACGTCACGATGCTCGCGCGCGTCGAGACGATCCTCACCGGCTACCTGCCGGACACGCCGCCCGCCGACGTCACCCGGGTCGCCACGATGATCTTCACCGTCTTCAAGTCCGGGCTCGACGTGATCATGGCCCACGAGGGCGAGGAGCGCGAGGCGTACATCCGGGAGCTGAAGACGATCCTCTTCCGCTACCTCGAACCCATGCTTCCCGACGACACGTGCCCGCACACCGACTCGCGTTATACCCCCTAGGGGTATACAGTGGGGACATGGAAACGCACCGAGTGCGTCTCTCCAGCCCTGTGTGTCCGTCGAAGTCGAAGAGGAGAACACCATGACCGCCGAGACCCAGCTCCCCCAGGCCACCGGCTCCTGCTGCTCGCCGAGCGGTTCCTGCCACGGCGACGCCGGGGCGGACACCTCGCAGACGGGCGGGGTGACCACCGTCTACCGGGTCACCGGCATGACCTGCGGTCACTGCGAGGGCGCCATCTCCCAGGAGGTCTCCGCCATCGAGGGTGTCACCTCGGTGCAGGCCGTGTCCGCCACCGGGCTGGTGACGGTGGTCTCCGCGAGCCCCCTGGACGACGAGGCCGTACGCGCCGCCGTCGACGAGGCGGGTTACGAGCTCGCCGGCCGCGCCTGACGCCCTCCGGGAGCCCTCGCGCTCCGCACCACCAGCACCATCCGCACCACCCCTTCGCCGCCGGGCCGGCCCGACCAGCAGATACTGGTGGGGTACGGCCCGCTCGGCGTTCCAGGAGCTCGGACATGCACAGCGCATCGGACACCCCCGGCACGACGGGGTCCGGCACCCCGACCGCGGAGCCCTCGCGGGCCGAATTCCTGATCGGCGGCATGACCTGCGCCTCGTGCGCGGCCCGCGTCGAGAAGAAGCTCAACCGGATGGACGGCGTCACCGCCACGGTGAACTACGCCACGGAGAAGGCCCGGGTCAGCTACGACGGGGCCGGCGTCAGCGTGGACGACCTCATCGCCACGGTCGAGAAGACCGGCTACACGGCGAAGCGGGTCACCCGGCCGGGCGAGGAGCGGACCGCCCCGGCCCCGGAAGCCCAGCGTCCGACTCCGGAAGCCGAACGTCCGGCTCCGGAAGCCCAGCGTCCGACTCCGCCGCCGATCCCGGCATCCCCCCGGCCCCCGCAGCAACCGGAACCGGAAGCGGAGGCCCCGCACCGGCCCGAGTCCGACCACACCCCCGGCCACGCCCCCGAACCCGATCGCACCCCCGAACCCGACCGCACCCTCGAACCCGAGCCCGACAACGACCCCGCGCTCAGCTCCCTCCGGCAGCGTCTCGTCGTCTCCGCCATGCTCGCCGCCCCCGTCGTCGCCCTGGCGATGATCCCCGCGTTGCAGTTCGACTCCTGGCAGTGGCTCTCGCTCACGCTGGCCGCGCCCGTCGTCGTCTGGGGCGGGCTGCCCTTCCACCGGGCCGCCTGGACCAACCTCCGGCACGGCGCGGCGACCATGGACACGCTCGTCTCCGTGGGCACCCTGGCCGCCTTCGGCTGGTCCCTGTGGGCACTGTTCCTCGGGGACGCCGGGATGCCCGGCATGCGGCACGGCTTCGACCTCACGGCCACCCGGACCGACGGCTCCTCGACCATCTATCTGGAGGTCGCGGCGGGCGTCGTCACCTTCATCCTGCTGGGCCGCTACCTCGAAGCGAAGCCCAAGCGGAGGGCCGGGTCCGCGCTGCGCGCGCTGATGCACCTGGGCGCCAGGGACGTGGCGGTCCTGCGCGGCGGCGCCGAGGTCCGCGTGCCCGTCGACCGGCTCGTCGTGGGCGACCGCTTCCTCGTCCGCCCCGGCGAGAAGATCGCCACGGACGGCACGGTCGTGGAGGGCTCGTCCGCGGTGGACGCGTCCATGCTCACCGGCGAGTCCGTCCCGGTGGACGTGAGCGCCGGGGACCGGGTCGCCGGGGCGACCGTGAACGTCTCGGGCCGGCTCGTCGTGGAGGCGACCCGCGTCGGCTCGGACACCCAGCTCGCCCGCATGGCGAGGCTCGTCGAGGACGCCCAGAACGGCAAGGCCGAGGTGCAGCGGCTGGCCGACCGGATCTCGGCGGTGTTCGTCCCCGTCGTCCTGCTGATCGCCCTCGCCACCCTGGTCGCCTGGCTGCTGGCCACGGACGACGTGACGGCGGCGTTCACGGCGGCGGTGGCCGTGCTGATCATCGCCTGCCCCTGCGCCCTGGGCCTCGCCACCCCGACCGCCCTCATGGTCGGCACCGGACGCGGCGCCCAGCTCGGCATCCTCATCAAGGGCCCCGAAGTCCTCGAATCCACCCGCCGCGTCGACACCATCGTCCTGGACAAGACCGGCACCGTCACCACCGGCCGCATGACCCTCCAGACCATCCACACCACGACCGGCACCACCGAAACCGACGTCCTCCGCCTGGCCGGAGCCCTCGAACACGCCTCCGAACACCCCATCGCCCAAGCCGTCGCCACCGGCGCCACCGACCGCACCGGCACCACCCTCCCCACCCCCGAGGACTTCACCAACGTCCCCGGACTCGGCGTCCAGGGCATCGTGGACGGCCACAAGGTGCTCGTCGGGCGCCCCAGCCTGCTCGCCGAGGCCGGAATGCCCCTCCCCGACACCCTGGCCGCCGCCGTCGCGGACGCCGCCGCCCGGGGGCGTACGGCCATCGCGGTCGGCTGGGACGGCGAGGCGCGCGGGGTCCTGGAGGTCGCCGACGCGGTCAAGGAGTCCAGCGCGCAGGCCGTCGCCGCACTCCGGGACCTCGGCCTGAAACCGATCCTGCTGACGGGCGACAACCGCGCCGTGGCGGAGGCGGTCGCGGCGGAGGTCGGGATCGACGAGGTGCGCGCGGAGGTGCTCCCGGAGGAGAAGGCACAGGTCATCCGGGATCTGAGGGAGCGGGGGCGGGTGGTCGCCATGGTCGGCGACGGGGTCAACGACGCGGCCGCGCTGGCCACCGCCGACCTCGGACTCGCGATGGGCACCGGCACGGACGCCGCGATCGAGGCGAGCGACCTGACGCTGGTTCGTGGAGATCTCAAGGTGACAGCCGACGCCATCCGCCTCTCGCGGCGCACCCTCACCACCATCAAGGGCAACCTCTGCTGGGCATTCGGCTACAACGTCGCCGCCCTACCCCTTGCGGCGTTTGGGCTGCTCAACCCTATGATTGCCGGAGCGGCGATGGCCTTCTCATCGGTCTTCGTCGTGACGAACAGCCTGCGCCTGCGGTCCTTCACGTAACTTCCACAATGAGATTCAGATCACATCGGTTTCAGGGTAACCATTCGATGGGTTCGTAAGTCTTAGAGTGCGATGCCAAGGATGTCTTGGGGGACGTCCGGCGGAGTGTCTTGGGGGACGCTCCGGGCTAGCGTGGGCCGGGGCACGTACACCGGGGAGCTTTGAGCGGCCCTCCCGTCGGTACGTACCCCGGCAGACCACAGCAGCAGTGCGCAGTACCGAGGCACGGCTCCCACCGAACGCCCGGCCGGATCCCGTGGGGGGAATCCGCTCCGGGACATGGGAAGCGCCTCGCTGTCGGCCCGTGGGGGGATCGACGGCGGGGCGCTTCTCGCTTACACGGGAGCGCTCCCGGCGCGAAACCGCAGCGCACGCGGCACAAAGCACACCCACCGCACACGCACCGCGCCCCCGGCTCCGCGTCGCTCGGGGCGAGGCGCGGCAGGCGGGGGCGCGGGGGTCCGGCGTCAGTCAGGGCCGGGGTGATGCGGAAGAGGTCGTTCAGCGGCTCTCGACCGGGACGAAGTCGCGCAGGACCTCGCCGGTGTAGATCTGGCGCGGGCGGCCGATGCGGGAACCCGGCTCCTTGATCATCTCGTGCCACTGGGCGATCCAGCCGGGGAGCCGGCCGATGGCGAACAGCACGGTGAACATCTCGGTCGGGAAGCCCATCGCGCGGTAGATGAGGCCCGTGTAGAAGTCCACGTTCGGGTAGAGGTTGCGCGAGACGAAGTACTCGTCGGAGAGCGCGTGCTCCTCCAGCTTGAGCGCGATGTCGAGCAGCTCGTCGGACTTGCCGAGCGCGGACAGCACGTCGTGGGCGGCGGCCTTGATGATCTTGGCACGCGGGTCGAAGGACTTGTACACCCGGTGGCCGAAGCCCATCAGGCGGACGCCGTCCTCCTTGTTCTTCACCTTGCGGATGAAGGAGTCGACGTCGCCGCCGTTGGCCTGGATGCCTTCCAGCATCTCCAGGACGGACTGGTTGGCGCCGCCGTGCAGGGGGCCCCAGAGGGCGGAGATGCCGGCGGAGATCGAGGCGAACATGTTCGCCTGCGAGGAGCCGACCAGGCGCACGGTGGAGGTCGAGCAGTTCTGCTCGTGGTCCGCGTGCAGGATGAGGAGCTTGTCGAGCGCCGAGACGATGACCGGGTCCGGCACGTACTCCTGGGCCGGCACGGAGAAGGTCATGCGCAGGAAGTTCTCGACGTAGCCGAGGTCGTTGCGCGGGTAGACGAACGGGTGACCGATCGACTTCTTGTACGCGTACGCGGCGATGGTCGGGAGCTTGGCGAGCAGCCGGATCGTCGAGAGGTGGCGCTGCTCCTCGTCGAACGGGTTGTGGCTGTCCTGGTAGAACGTGGACAGCGCGCTGACGACCGAGGACAGCATGGCCATCGGGTGGGCGTCGCGCGGGAAGCCGTCGAAGAAGCGCTTGACGTCCTCGTGCAGCAGGGTGTGCTGGGTGATCTCGTTCTTGAAGGCCGACAGCTCGTCGACCTTGGGAAGCTCGCCGTTGATCAGCGTGTAGGCGACCTCGAGGAACGTCGAGCGCTCGGCGAGCTGCTCGATGGGGTAGCCGCGGTAGCGCAGAATGCCCTGCTCACCGTCGAGGTAGGTGATGGCCGATTTATAGGCAGCGGTGTTGCCGTATCCGCTGTCCAGCGTCACCAGGCCGGTGTTCGCCCGGAGCTTCCCGATGTCGAAGCCCTTGTCGCCGACGGTGCTGTCGATCACCGGGTAGGTGTACTCGCCATCGCCGTACCGAAGTACCACAGCGTTGTTGGTGTGCTCGCTCACGTCATCCCTCACCGACGTAGTGCCTCTTCTTCGAGGTTCCCTGACTGTCTCCACCCTCCCCCATTTGGCTCAGGAGAGTGCACTCGGGGTCGTCCATTGGACCTACTCGCGGCACTGAGTGCCGCGAGCTTAGCCATCCTGCCCCCTTGACTCCGGTTCCGGAAGACCTCCGTGATGTTTCCCACCGTTTTGATCGATCATTTTTACCGACGCTCCTCCATCGAGGTCTCCGGAGAGCCGGTGATCCAGCGCCGTACAGCGTCTGCCTGCGGAAACCGTGCGGACCGCCTGGCCGATCGCCTGCCGGGAACCGACGAGGACGACGAGCTTCTTGGCCCGGGTGACGGCGGTGTACAGAAGGTTCCGCTGGAGCATCATCCAGGCGCTCTTGGTGACGGGGATGACCACGGCCGGGTACTCGCTGCCCTGGGAACGATGGATCGTCATGGCGTACGCGTGGGACAGCTCGTCCAGCTCGTCGAAGTCGTAGCCGATCTCCTCGTCCTCGTCGGTGAGCACCGTCAGCCGCTGTTCGTCCAGGTCGAGGCCGGTGACGACGCCGACCGTGCCGTTGAAGACGCCGTTGGCGCCCTTGTCGTAGTTGTTGCGGATCTGGGTGACTTTGTCGCCGACCCGGAACACCCGGCCGCCGAACCGCTTCTCCGGCACGTCGGGCCGGCCGGGGGTGATCGCCTGCTGGAGCAGCCCGTTGAGATGACCGGCCCCGGCCGGGCCCCGGTGCATCGGCGCGAGCACCTGTACGTCCCGCCGCGCGTTCAGTCCGAACTTGGCCGGAATACGGCGGGCGGCGACGTCCACCGCGAGCACCCCGGCGTCCTCCGTCTCGTCCTCCACGAAGAGGAAGAAGTCGCTGAGCCCCTGGGTGAGGGGCGGTACGCCGGAGTTGATGCGGTGCGCGTTGGTGACGACGCCCGACTGCTGGGCCTGGCGGAAAATAGTGGTCAGCCGGACCGCCGGCACCGGGCCGCCGTCCGCCAGCAGATCCCGCAGCACCTCCCCCGCCCCCACCGAGGGCAGCTGGTCCACATCGCCGACGAGCAACAGGTGGGCACCGGGTGCCACCGCCTTGACCAGCTTGTTGGCCAGCAGCAGATCGAGCATCGACGCCTCGTCCACGACGACGAGATCGGCGTCCAGCGGACGGTCCCGGTCGTACGCCGCGTCGCCGCCGGGCTTCAGCTCCAGGAGCCGGTGCACGGTGGACGCCTCGGCCCCCGTCAGCTCCGAGAGCCGCTTGGCCGCCCTGCCGGTGGGCGCGGCGAGCACCACCTTGGCCTTCTTGGCCCGCGCCAGCTCCACGATGGACCGGACCGTGAACGACTTGCCGCAGCCGGGGCCGCCGGTCAGCACGGCGACCTTCCGGGTGAGCGCGAGCCGTACGGCGGCCTCCTGCTCGGGCGCCAGCGTGGCGCCGGTCCGGCCCGCGAGCCACCTCAGCGCCTTGTCCCAGTCCACGTCCGCGAAGGCCGGCATCCGCTCCTCCGGTGTCCGCAGCAGCCGGCGCACCTGGGCGGCGAGCGAGATCTCCGCGCGGTGGAACGGCACCAGATACACCGCCGTGACCGGCTCGCCGCCCTCCGGCGACGGCACCTTCTCGCGTACGACGCCCTCCGGTTCCCCGGCCAGCTCGGCCAGGCAGTCGATGACGAGGCCGGTGTCCACCTGGAGCAGCTTCACCGCGTCCGCGATGAGCCGTTCCTCGGGCAGGAAGCAGTGGCCCTGGTCGGTGGACTGCGACAGCGCGTACTGAAGGCCGGCCTTGACCCGTTCCGGGCTGTCGTGCGGGATGCCGACGGCCTGGGCGATCCGGTCGGCGGTCAGGAAGCCGATGCCCCAGACGTCGGCGGCCAGCCGGTAGGGCTGGTTCTTCACGACGGAGATCGAGGCGTCCTCGTACTTCTTGTAGATCCGCACGGCGATCGACGTCGAGACGCCGACGCCCTGGAGGAAGACCATGACCTCCTTGATCGCCTTCTGCTCCTCCCAGGCGGCGGCGATCATCTTCGTCCGCTTGGGGCCGAGGCCGGGCACCTCGATGAGCCGCTTGGGCTCCCGCTCGATGATGTCCAGCGTGTCCACACCGAAATGGGTGGTGATCCGGTCGGCCATGACGGGCCCGATGCCCTTGATCAGACCGGAGCCCAGGTAACGGCGGATGCCCTGGATGGTGGCGGGCAGAATCGTCGTGTAGTTCTCCACGACGAACTGCTTGCCGTACTGCGCGTGGGAGCCCCAGCGCCCCTCCATCCGCAACGACTCCCCCGGCTGCGCGCCGAGCAGCGCCCCCACCACGGTGAGCAGATCGCCGCTCCCCCGCCCGGTGTCCACCCGCGCGACGGTGTACCCGTTCTCCTCATTGGCGTACGTGATCCGCTCCAGGACGCCTTCGAGGACGGCCGGGCCGGAGTGGTGGGGTGCGTCGTCAACCATGCCGCGACGCTACCGCCCGGCCCCGACAACGCGACCCGCGCACCGGGAATCGGTGGTCGGGCCCGCCCGGCGCACTGTCGGGTGGTGGTGGGTCGGTTGTACGTTGGCGTTCCGTTCGGCCGGTGAAAGGTGTCGCGTGTGTCCAGGTCCCGTGCGTTGTCGCTGTCTCTCGTGGCGCTCGCCGCTGCCGCGCTCGCGCTGACCGGCTGCTCGTCGGACGACGGCGGCTCCGGCAAGGGCAGCGAGGGTACGAGCGGCGGCAAGGGGAGCGCCGAGTTGACCTACAAGGGCGGGGACGGCGGGAAGCTGAGCATCGACAGCGTCGGCTGCGCCACCCTCGACGGCAAGCTCACCGCCATCACCGCGCCCGCCAATGCGGACAGCGAGAACCCCGCGAAGCCGTCCTTCACCGCCGCCGTGAGCGGCGAGAAGGCGATGGTCACGCTCACCACGAAGGACGGCACGACCTATCTGCACGCCGCCGCACCCGGCGTCACCGGCCGTGAGAGCGGCGACACCTGGGTCGTCACCGTGGCCGGGCTGAAGCTGGAGCCGACCGATCCGAGCGGCGCGTCGATCACCGTGGACGGCACGATCACCTGCGGCAGCGTCGTCGGGATCTAGGGCCACGCCCTCCTCGGGGCCCGGACCGCACAGCCGGGCCCCGGGGAGCGGGGGCGTCGTTCAGCAGGCGTGCTCGGTGTAGCGGGCCGCCACCTCCGCGAGGACCTCCGCGCCGTCGCGCGCCCACAGGGCCTCGTTGAAGATCTCCACCTCGATCGGGCCGTCGAAGCCCGCCTCTTCCACCGCGCGGCGGAAGAACCGGAAGTCCACGCTGCCGTCGCCGAGTTGGCCGCGGCCCAGCAGGACGCCCGCCGGGAGCGGGGTGATCCAGTCCGCGAGCTGGAAGGAGTGGATGCGGCCGCCCGCGCCGGCCCGCGCGATCTGGGCGGGCGCCCGGTCGTCCCACCAGAGGTGGTACGTGTCCACGACCACGCCGACGTGCTCGGCCGGGAAGCGCTCCGCGAGGTCCAGGGCCTGGGAGAGCGTCGAGACGACGCAGCGGTCGGCGGCGAACATCGGGTGCAGCGGCTCGATGGCGAGCCGCACCCCGCGCTCCGCCGCGTACGGGACCAGTTCGGCCAGGGCGTCCGCGATGCGCTCGCGGGCGCCGTACAGGTCGCGGCTGCCCTCCGGCAGCCCGCCCGAGACGAGGACCAGGGTGTCCGTGGCCAGGCCCGCCGCCTCGTCGAGCGCGGCCCGGTTGTCGTCCAGGGCGCGGGCCCGCCCCGCCGGGTCCGACGCGGTGAGGAAGCCGCCCCGGCACAGGCTGGTGACGGACAGTCCGTGGTCGGCGAGGAGGCGGGCCGTCGCCCCGACCCCGTACGCCTGCACCGGGGCCCGCCACAGGCCGACCTTGTCGACGCCCGCCTTCGCGCAGCCCGCGGCCAGCTCGGGGAGCGACCACTGCTTGATGGTCTCCTGGTTGAGGGAGAGCCGGCCGTCGCTCATCGGGTGCCTCCGTTGACGGTCAGGAACGCGCGCATCCGGGACTCCGCCAGCTCCGGGTCCGGGAACAGGCCGAGCCGGTCGGCGAGTTCGTACGCCTTCGCCAGGTGCGGCACCGAACGGGCCGACTGCAGGCCGCCCACCATCGTGAAGTGGTCCTGGTGGCCGGCCAGCCAGGCCAGGAACACCACACCCGTCTTGTAGTAGCGGGTCGGCGCCCGGAAGAGGTGCCGGGACAGCTCGACGGTCGGGTCGAGGAGTGCGCGGAAGCCCTGGGTGTCGCCCGTGTCCAGCACCCGTACCGCGTGCGCGGCCAGCGGGCCCAGCGGGTCGAAGATGCCGAGCAGCGCGTGGCTGAAGCCCCGGTCGTCGCCGGCGATCAGCTCCGGGTAGTTGAAGTCGTCGCCGGTGTAGCAGCGCACCCCGCCGGGCAGCCGGCGGCGCACGTCGATCTCGCGGTCCGCGTCGAGCAGCGACATCTTGATGCCGTCGACCTTGTCCGGGTGCTCCGCGATGACCTGGAGGAAGGTGTCGGTGGCCAGGTCCAGGTCGGTGGAGCCCCAGTAGCCTTCGAGCTCCGGGTCGAACATCGGGCCCAGCCAGTGCAGGACGACCGGTTCGGTGGCCTGGCGCAGCAGGTGGGCGTACGTGTCCAGGTAGTCCTGGGGGCCCTTCGCGGCGGCGGCGAGGGCGCGGGAGGCCATGAGGACGGCCTGGCCGCCGCTCTCCTCGACGACGGCGAGCTGTTCCTCGTACGCGGCCCGCACCTCGGCGAGCGTGGCCGGGCCGGGCGGCAGCTGGTCGGTGCCGACGCCGCAGGCGATGCGGCCGCCGACCGACTTCGCCTCGGCGGCCGAGCGGCGGATCAGCTCCTCGGCGCCCGCCCAGTCCAGGCCCATGCCGCGCTGCGCGGTGTCCATGGCCTCGGCGACGCCCAGCCCGTGCGACCAGAGGTGGCGGCGAAAGGCGAGGGTGGCGTCCCAGTCGACGGCGGCGGGCGAGTCGGGGGTGACGTCGGCGTACGGGTCGGCGACGACGTGCGCCGCGGAAAAGACCGTACGGGAGGCGAGCGGCGCCCCGGCCGGGGCGAGGTCGAGCGGGATGGCACGGGGCTCGTAGGGGCCCTGCGGGAGGTGAAGGGTCACGGTGACGGCTCCGTTGGTCCGTGGGAGGGATGGCGACGGGTCACAGCGACAGCTCGGGGACGTCCAGGCGGCGGCCCTCGGCGTGGGACTTCAGGCCCAGCTCCGCGAGCTGCACACCGCGCGCGCCCGCCATCAGATCCCAGGTGTAGGGCTCGTCCAGCACGATGTGACGCAGGAACAGCTCCCACTGGGCCTTGAAACCGTTGTCGAAGACCGCGTTGTCCGGGACCTCCTGCCACTGGTCGCGGAACGGCTCGGTGACGGGCAGGTCCGGGTTCCAGACCGGCTTCGGGGTGGCCGAGCGGTGCTGGACACGGCAGTTGCGCAGGCCGGCGACGGCGGAGCCGTGGGTGCCGTCCACCTGGAACTCGACCAGTTCGTCGCGGTTGACCCGGACCGTCCAGGAGGAGTTGATCTGGGCGACGGCGCCGCCCTCCAGCTGGAAGATGCCGTAGGCGGCGTCGTCGGCGGTCGCGGCGTAGGGCTTGCCGTGCTCGTCGCGCCGCTCGGGGATGTGGGTCTGGACGTGGGCCTGCACGGTGGTGACCCGGCCGAACAGCTCGTGGAGCACGTACTCCCAGTGCGGGAACATGTCCACGACGATGCCGCCGCCGTCCTCCGCGCGGTAGTTCCAGGAGGGGCGCTGGGCCTCCTGCCAGTCGCCCTCGAAGACCCAGTAGCCGAACTCGCCGCGCACGGAGAGGATCTCGCCGAAGAAGCCGCCGTCGATGAGGCGCTTCAGCTTCAGCAGGCCCGGCAGGAAGATCTTGTCCTGGACGACGCCGTGCTTGACGCCGGCCTCCTGGGCGAGGCGGGCCAGGTCGAGGGCGCCCCGCACGTCCGTGGCGGTGGGCTTCTCGGTGTAGATGTGCTTGCCGGCGGCGACGGCCTTCTTGATCGCCTCCACCCGTGCCCGGGTGACCTGGGCGTCGAAGTAGATGTCCACGGTGTCGTCCGCGAGGACCGCGTCGAGGTCGGTGGACCACTCGGTGAGGCCGTGGCGCTCGGCGAGTTCCTCCAGCGCGTGGGCCCGGCGGCCGACGAGGACCGGTTCGGGCCACAGCACGTCGCCGTCACCGAGGTCGAGGCCGCCCTGCTCGCGGATCGCGAGGATCGAGCGCACCAGGTGCTGCCGGTATCCCATGCGTCCCGTGACGCCGTTCATGGCGATGCGCACTGTCCTGCGTGTCACGAAAGTTCCCTCCATACGGCCGTAGCAAGCGCTTTCTATACGAGATGACGCTAGCCTGCGGACTGCGGCCCGGACAAGAGGGGGCGCCCCGATCCGTTTCAGGCCCCGGAGGAATGCGATGACAGTCACCCTGGCGGACGTGGCGGCCCGCGCCCGGGTGTCCCCGGCCACCGTGTCCCGTGTGCTGAACGGCAACTACCCGGTGGCGGCCGCCACCCGGGAGCGGGTGCTGCGCGCGGTGGACGAGCTGGACTACGTGCTGAACGGGCAGGCCAGCGCCCTGGCCGCCGCCACGTCCGACCTGGTCGGGGTCCTCGTCAACGACATCGCGGACCCGTTCTTCGGGATCATGGCGGGCGCCGCGCAGACCGAGATCGGCGGGCCGGGCGACGGCTCCGGGCGGGCGGGCGGCGAGAAGCTGGCGGTCGTCTGCAACACCGGCGGCTCCCCCGCCCGCGAGCTGACCTATCTCACTCTGCTCCAGCGCCAGCGCGCCGCCGCCGTCGTCCTCACCGGGGGCGCGGTGGAGGACCCGGAGCACCAGTCGGCGATGGCCGCGAAGCTGACGAAGCTCGCCGAGGCGGGCACCCGCGTCGTGCTGTGCGGGCGGCCGCCGCTGCCGGACGGGGCCTCCGTGGTGGCCGCGCTCGCCTTCGACAACCAGGGCGGGGCCGCGCGCCTGACCCGGCATCTGCTCTCGCTGGGCCATCGCAGCATCGGCTATGTCGCGGGCCCGCTGGAACGCACCACGACCCGCCACCGGCTGGCCGGGCACCGCGAGGCGATGCGGTCGGCGGGCGCGGCCGGCGACGAGGACCGGCTGACCGTGCACGGCTCGTACGACCGGGGCTCCGGCTACGACGCCACCGTCGAACTGCTGCGCCGTGAACCGGGGATCACCGCCGTCGTCGCCGCCAACGACACGGTGGCGCTCGGCGCGGCGGCGGCGATCCGGGACCGGGGGCTGCGCATCCCGGAGGACATCTCGGTGGCCGGCTTCGACGACCTGCCGTTCTCGGTGGACGTGGTCCCGGCGCTGACGACCGTACGGCTGCCGCTGTTCGAGGCGGGGGCGCGGGCGGGCCGGCTGGCCATGGGCAAGGAGGAGCCGCCGCCGGGCGGCATCGCGCTGATCCCGGCCGAGCTGATGGTGCGCGGCTCGACGGCCCCGCCCCGGGCGTGAGTCCCGCGCGGGACGGGGTACGCGAGGGGGCACCCGCCTGCTGACCTGCGGCGGCGAATGACGGAAGGACCACGGACGTGAAGCTCGCTTTCTCCACCCTCGGGGTGCCGGGACTGCCCCTGCCCGAGGTGGTCCGGCTGGCCACCGGGCACGGCTACCAGGGGGTGGAGCTGCGCGCCCACCCGGAGGAGCCGGTGCACCTGGGGCTCGACGCCTCCGAACGGGCCGCCGCGCGCGCCGCGTTCGAGCGCGCCGGGGTCGGGGTCCTGGGGATCGCCGGGTACGCGAAGGTCGCCGCCGAGGGCGACGACGGGCCGGTCCTGGAGGAGCTGGCCGCGCTGACCCGGCTGGCCGGCGAGCTGGGCGCGCCGTACGTCCGGGTGTTCCCCGGCGGCGGTGATCAGGCCCCGGGGGCGGCCGACGCGATCGCCGCGCGCCGGCTGGGCGCGGCCGCCCCGTACGCCGCCGATCTGGGCGTACGCATCCTGCTGGAGACCCACGACTCGCACCGGGCGGGGGCCGACGTGGCCCGGGTGGCCGGTGCGGTGGGGCACGGGGCCGTCGGCGCGCTGTGGGACGTCATGCACACCTGGCTGGCGGGCGAGGAGCCGGTGGCCAGTCACGCGGTGCTGGCCCCGCACCTGGGCTACGTACAGGTGAAGGACATCGCATCGGCTGCGGACACCACGCCGCTGGTGCCGGGTGCGGGGGTGCTGCCGCTGCGGGACTGCCTGGACGCGCTGGACCCGGACGGCTGGGTCTGCTGGGAGTACGAGAAGCGCTGGTACCCGGAGGCGGCGGAGCTGCCGGGGCTGCTGGGCGCGGGGCGCGAGTATCTGCTGCGGCTGGGGGCGCCCAAGCAGTAGGCCGGGGCAGCGGTCCGGGTCAGGCGGGGGCAGGCTCCTCGGCCGGCTTCTCGGCGGGCTTCTCGGCGGGCGCGGGCGCCGGCTCCCGTACCGCCGTTCCGCGCGTCCGGCGCGTTCCCGCGAGAGACGTGAGCGCGACCCCGCCGACCAGCAGCGCCGCCGCGCACCACCGCAGCGCGCTCACCGACTCGCCCAGGAACAGCGCGGCCGAGGACATCCCGAAGACCGGCACCAGCAGGGTGAACGGGGCGACGGAGGACGCCTGGTAGCGGCTGAGCAGGAAGCCCCAGGCACCGAAGCCGAACACGGTGGTGATCCAAGCGACGTAGACGATGATCCCGGCGCCGCTCCAGTCGAGCCCGGCCAGCGCCGCGCGGTCGCGGTCCCAGCCCTCGAAGAGCAGCGAGAGCCCGAGCAGCGGCAGTACGGGCACGGTCGAGACCCAGACCATGAAGTTGAGGGCGTCCGGCGGGGCCGCCTTCCGGGTCAGCACATTGGACACGCCCCAGCAGGCCGCCGCCGCGACGACCAGGACGAACGCGAGGACCGGCCCGCTCGCCCCCTCGTCGACGGCCGCGACCCCGATACCGGCCAGCGCCACCGCCATGCCCAGGAGCCGTACCCCGCCCGGCCGTTCGCCGAGGGCCACGGCCGCGAAGAGGGCGGTGAACACGGCCTGGACCTGGAGGACAAGCGAGGAGAGCCCGGCGCCCATCCCCCGGTCCATCCCGATGAACAGCAGCCCGAACTTGGCGACCCCCAGCACCAGCCCGACGCCCACGATCCACTTCCAGGCGACCTTCGGCCGGCCGACGAGGAGGACGGCGGGCAGCGCGGCGGCCAGGAAGCGCAGGGCGGAGAACAGGAGCGGCGGGAAGTGGCCGAGACCCAGCTCGATGACGACGAAGTTGACACCCCAGACGGCTGCCACCAGGGCGGCCAGGGCGATGTGCAGGGGACGCATGCAGCGAGGATCACCCGGCCCGACCATGTAGCACCAGCGCGCGTTTCTTCATGGTGGAATTGAGCAACGCTAATGACTCATGGCCCGCTCGGGAGGTCCCGGATGCTCGATCTCGCCCGGCTGCGCGCCCTGCACGCGGTCTCCGTCCACGGATCGGTCGCGGGTGCGGCGGCGGCCCTCGGCTACACCGCGTCGGCCGTCTCGCAGCAGATCACCAAGCTGGAGCGGGAGACCCGCACCACCCTGCTCGAACGGCGCGGGCGGGGCGTGGCCCTGACCGACGAGGCGGTCCATCTGGTGTCCGCCGCCGAACAGCTGCTGACGATCATGGAGAGCGCGGAGACCTCGCTGGAGGAGCGCAGGGGGCTGCCGACCGGGCGGCTCTCGGTGGCCGCGTTCGCCTCGGCGGCGCGCGGGCTGCTGCCCGGTGTGCTGGCGGATCTGGAGCGGGCCCACCCGGAGCTGGACGTGCGGCTGACCGAGGTCGATCCGCATCTGTCGGTGGACCTGGTGGCCAAGGGCGTGATCGATCTGGCCGTGGCGCACGACTGGGACATCGCCCCGCTGCCGGCGCCGGAGGGCGTGGCGCAGGCGGTGATCGGGGACGACCTGTGCGATCTGCTGGTCCCGGCGGGGCACCGGCTGGCGGGCCGGGACGGGGTGCGGCGCGAGGAGCTGGCCCGGGAGCGGTGGATCTGCCAGCCGCCGGGCACGGTCTGCCACGACTGGCTCGTACGGACGCTGCGCGCGGCGGGGTACGAGCCGGACATCCGGCACCGCGCGGAGGAGAACCACACCCAACTCGCCCTGCTGGCCGCGGGGCTGGGGGTGGCGATGATCCCCCGGCTGGGGCGCGGCCCGCTGCCGCAGGGTGTGGTGGCGGTGCGGATGGACCCGGTGCCGGTGCGCCGGCTGTACGCGCTGTGGCGTACGGGCGCCGCGCGGCGGCCCGCGATCACGGCGGCGGTGGCGGCGCTCCGGGCGCACGGGGCGGGCGCGGGGCTGCGGTCGGACAAGGTGTAGCAGCGGCGCGCGCGAGAAGCGGCGACGAGCGGTGGCGGGCCGGCAAGGAGCGGCAACGGACAGGAGGGACGCGCGCGGAACCGCCCGCACCCTTGACCGGAAGTTATTTTCTGGATATCCGTGCTTCTTGGCAGTTTCTTTCACCACCCCCTCGTCACCGAGTACGGCCGAAGGAGCTCACGTGCCCCACCGCACCTCCAGACGGACCCTTCTCACCGCCACCGCAGCCACCGCCGTCGCCGCGGCCGCGGGCATGGCCACCGCCCCCGGCGCCCTCGCCTCCCCCGGCGCCGCGCACAGCAGCCACACCTCAGCCGCCACGACCCGGCGGCTGAAGCGGCTCATCTCCCGGATGAGCCTGGAGGAGAAGGTCGGCCAGCTCTTCGTCATGCGGGTCTACGGGCACTCGGCCACCGACCCGGACCAGGCCGACATCGATGCCAACCTCGCCGAGATCGGAGTGCGTACGGCGGCCGAGATGATCGCCAAGTACCACGTGGGCGGCATCATCTACTTCGCCTGGGCGCACAACACCCGTGATCCGCACCAGATCGCCGAGCTGTCCAACGGCATCCAGCGCGCGGGCCTGGCGGGTCCGACCCCGCTGCCGCTGCTGATCTCCACCGACCAGGAGCACGGCATCGTCTGCCGCGTCGGCGAACCGGCCACGCTGATGCCCGGCGCGATGGCGCTGGGCGCCGGGGGTTCGCGCTCCGACGCCCGCCGGGCCGGGCGGATCGCGGGCGCCGAGCTGGCCGCCATCGGCATCCGGCAGAACTACGCGCCGGACGCCGACGTCAACGTGAACCCGGCCAACCCGGTGATCGGCGTCCGCTCCTTCGGCTCGGACCCGCAGTCCGTGGCGGGTCTGGTCGCCGCCCAGGTGAAGGGGTATCAGAGCGCCGGAATCGCCGCCACCGCCAAGCACTTCCCCGGCCACGGCGACACCAGCACCGACAGCCACACCGGCCTGCCGGTCATCGGGCACACCCGCGAGCAGTGGGCCGAGCTGGACGCGCCGCCGTTCCGGGCGGCCGTCGCGGCGGGCATCGACTCCATCATGACCGCGCACATCGTGGTGCCCGCGCTCGACCCGTCCGAGGACCCGGCCACGCTCTCCGCGCCGATCCTCACCGGCATCCTGCGCGAGGAGCTGGGCTACGACGGTGTGGTGGTCACCGACTCGCTGGGCATGCAGGGCGTGCGCACGAAGTACGGGGACGAACGGGTGCCGGTCCTCGCGGTCCGAGCCGGTGTGGACCAGCTCCTCAACCCGCCGAGCCTGGACGTCTCGTGGAACGCGCTGCTGGCGGCCGTCAAGAGCGGCGAGATCACCGAGGCCCGGCTCGACGAATCGATCCTGCGCATCCTGCGCCTCAAGGCGAAGCTGGGGCTGTTCGACCGGCCCTACGTCACCGCGCGCGGCGTGGACCGCACGGTGGGCACCCACGCGCACCTGGCCGCCGCCGACCGGATCGCCGAGCGCACGACGACCCTGCTGGCCGACGAGGGCCGGCTGCTGCCGCTGTCGCGCCGCTCGCACCGCAACCTGCTGGTGGTCGGCGCCGACCCGGCGTCCCCCTCGGGCACCACGGGGCCGCCGACCGCGACGCTGGCCGGGGCGTTCACCGAGCTGGGCTTCACGGCGACCGCGCTGTCCACCGGGACCGCGCCGAGCCGGGCCGCCATCGACGCGGCGGTGGCGGCGGCCGCGGGCAAGGACGCGGTGGTGGTGGGGACGTACAACGTCTCGGCGACCAGTTCGCAGCGGACGCTGGTGAGCGCGCTGGCCGCGACCGGCATCCCGGTGATCACCCTCGCCATCCGCAATCCGTACGACATCGCCCAGCTGGCGGGGACCGGGCACGCGGCGCACCTGGCCGCGTACTCCTGGACCGATGTGGAGCTGCGCGCGGCGGCCCGGGTGATCGCGGGCCGGGTCCGGCCGGAGGGGAAGCTCCCGGTGCCGGTGCAGCGGGCCGACGACCCGTCGAAGGTGCTGTATCCGGTGGGCTACGGGCTGACGTACTAGGGGCGCCGGGCACCCCCGCCCAGGGGTCACCGGGCTCCGCCGCCAGGGGTCGAACGTTCGCCGCGCGTTCACGCCCCCTCCACAGTTCGGGGTCGGCGTCCCGGCTGCACGGGGCCCCGATGACGAGTTCTGGTCAGGAGTACCGGGGGCGGTGCGCGCGCCCCGGCGGGGGCGCCGGCGGGGGTCGCGGTACCCGGGCGGGCCGCCGGATTCCGCTTCCGGTACCCCGTGACCTCGGGCTTCGGGCCCGTCACCCCGGGAAGAGGCGTTCCGCTTCCTGGGGCGGCGGGCCCGCGCCCTGCCCGGCCCCGTGCGCCGGACGACCGTTCGAACAGCAGGTGGAATGGTCGTGGCCGCGTCAAACCCGTAATCCCCACCTCGGCCGAAATAAATCCCACCGGCCGCACGGGAACTTTCACGTCCTGGCAACAAACGGGGAGCCGGTGCTATAACTGACGAGCCCAAGGCCCAGGACTGAATGCAATTCGCAGTCCGCACGCCGGCACCGAAAGATCATTCCATCGAAAAGGGGGGATTCCCATGAAGAAGATCGTCGTGCGCAAGACCGGTGGCGTGAAGCTCACCACGAGCGCCAGTGCTTACTGGCCGACGATGTGCATCGCGGCCCAGAACTGACGCAGTACATGGTGCCCGGAATTCAGTGAATTCCGGGCACCACGCCGGTTCACCCACACAATGCCGGGAAGTTCGCCGGCGCATCCGACACGGAGAAGGCATGGCGGATACTCGGCGGACCGCGGGGCCCGCCTTCCATCGACTCACCTTCGTGCCCGAGGGCGACGAGGTGCTCGTCGGCCGGACCGGCACCGACTCGTACGCCCTCTTTCCCGCCGACGGCGCGCTGCTGCTCCACAAGCTCACCACCGGCATGCCCCTGGCCGAGGCGGTCGCCTGGTACAACGCCGCCTACGACGAGCCCGTCGATATGGACGCCTTCCTGGAGACCCTGGATGACCTGGGGTTTCTTCTCAGCGAGGGGGAAGAGCCGGCTCCGGAGGAACCGGCTGCGGTGCGGTACGAACGGCTCGGCCGGGCCGTCTTCTCACCTGCGGCCTGGATCGTCTACGCGGCGGTGGCCGTGGTGTGCGTGGTGCTCCTGGTACGCATGCCCGATGTGCGCCCCTATCCGAGGACCCTGTTCTTCACCGAGTCGCTGCTGCTGGTGCAAGTCGGCCTGCTCTTCGCGCAGCTCCCGTTCGTCTTCCTCCATGAGTCCTTCCACGCGCTCGCGGGCCGGCGCATAGGCATTCCGTCCAGCCTCGGCGTGGGGCGACGGCTTTATTTCGTGGTGTTCGAAACAACACTGAACGGACTGCTCGGAGTCCCCAAGAAGAAGCGATACCTGCCTTTCCTCGCCGGAATGGTCGCCGATACCCTGGTGTTCTGTCTTCTGGTCTTCGCAGCCGCTCTCGACGCGCATCTGAACGGCAATGAACTTACCCTTATCGGGCGTTTCGCGGTGGCCCTCGCATTTGCCACCGCACTCCGGTTCGTCTGGCAGTTCTACCTCTTTCTGCGCACCGACCTCTATTACGTCTTCTCCACGGCTCTCGGCTGTGTGGCCCTGCACGACACGACGCGGGCGCTGATCCGCAACACCGGCTGCCGGCTGCTCGGCCTGCACCACCGCATGGTCGACCTGGAGCAGTGGTCGGAGCGGGACCGCAGGGTCGCGCGCTGGTACGCGCCGTTCGCCGCGGTCGGTGTCCTGGTGATGCTGCTGACGGCCGCCCTCACCGCGGTTCCGGTTCTCGCCCACTTCGTGCGCCTCCTCGTCGACCGGCTCGGCCGGGCCGGCGACCCGGACTCCGGTTTCTGGGACACCGTCGGCTTCCTGGTGCTGAGCGTCGTGCAGTTCGGGCTCGCCGGTGTGGTCGCCCTGCGCGACCGCTCCCGCGCCCGTGCCGAGCAACGGCTCCGGCAGGAGCGCAAGCAGAACGGGAACCCCGCGCAGGCCGCACCGGCCGACACCCCCGCACCCGAACCCGCGCCCACCACCGCGGCCCTTCACGCAGAACAGGAACACAGCCGATGAGCGAGCAACCCGCCCACCTGTGGATCGTCGGTGGCACCCGCCGGGACCGTGACGCGGCGCTGGACGCCGTCCTGCCCCGGTCCGCCGCAGGGGAGTTCCACGCGGTCGCCGCCCACCGGGACGGCCGGGGCCCGTACGCGGGCACCGCCGCCCTGCTCGACCGGGTGGTGCCCCGGATACGGGCCGGCTCCCCGGACACGGTCACCGCCCACGACGTGGAACTCCTGTCGGTCGCCCCCGGCCTGGAGTCCGTCGTACGGCCCTCGCGGGAAACGCTCACCTCGCTGGCCGTCCCCGAGGAACGCACCCGCTTCTACGGCCCGGCCCGGACCCGGCGGCTGGTCCACGGGGTGGTGGAGTTCCTGAACCAGTGGGCCGCCGCCACCGACCGGCCGGTCACCGTGCGGTTCGACGCCGTGCACGCGGCCGACGCCACCGAGCAGGAGCTGCTCGCCATCGCCCTGCGCCGCGTCGATCCGGCCCGGCTGCGCATCGTCGTGGCCACCACCGGCGACCCGCTGCCCGCGCACGCCGCCGAACTGGCCGGTGCCCTGGACCGGTACGCCGTGCGCGTGGACGCCCCGGTCGCCGCCCCGCCCGCCGCGCCCGCCGCGCCGAGGGAGGCCGCCGAACTGGTCCGCGCCTACGTGGAGTCCGACGGCGGCTGCGACGACGCCGACGAGCGCGCGGCCTACGAGGCGGCGCCCGCGACGGTACGGGCCGCGCTGCACGACGCCAGGGCCGCCGAGCTGGAGCGGACCGCGCCGCAGGCCCACCGGCTGGGCGCCCTCCCGTACCACCTGGAGCGCGGCAGCGACCCGCACGGGGCCGGGCTGCGCGCGGTCCTGGACGCGGCCGGCCGCTGTGTGGACATGGGCTTCTACCACGCGACCGCCGACCTGGCCCAGCGGGCGCGGGCGCTGGCCGACCCGGAGCTGCAGGAGGACGCGTACTGCACGGCGAGCACCCGGCTGACCAGCGCGCTGGCCGTGGTGGGCCGGGTGGACGAGGCCGAGGAGATCTACTTCGATCTGCGCAGCCGCTTCACCACCCCGATGGTCCATCTGTTCTCCAACTACGCGCTCGGCATGCTGTACACCCGCCACCGCGCGCCCGGGACCCGCAACCACCTCACCGCCCGCGTCCATCTGCACACCGCCATCGCGCTGGCCTCGCAGATGCCCGAGGCCACCCGCTCGTTCCAGAAGGTCTTCCAGGAGAACGGACTCGCCCTGGTCGAGATGCACATGGGCAACCTGGAGCGGGCCGAGGAGCTGGTGACCGAGGGGCTGGCCCGGCTCGACGCCGACCTGGCACCGGGCGAGCACGAGCTGCACCGCTCGGTGCTGCTGCACAACCGGGGGCAGGTACGGGCCGCGCGGGGCCGGATCGAGGAGGGGATCGCCGACCTCTCCCGGGTGATCGCCGCCGACCCCAACCACCCCGAGTACTACTTCGACCGGGCCTCGCTGCACCGGCGGGCCGGCGACACCGACGCGGCCCTGGCCGACTACCAGACCGCCATCGACGTCAGCCCGCCGTTCCCCGAGGCGTACTACAACCGGGGCGATCTGCGCGCCGAACTCGGTGACGTCAAGGGAGCCCTGGCCGACTTCGGGTACGTCCTGGAGCTGGAGCCGGACTATCTGCGGGCCAGGATCAACCGCGCGTCCCTGCTGCTGGAGGGCGGTGACCCGGAGGGCGCCCGCGCGGACGTGGCCGAGGGGCTGCGCCATGACCCCGACAGCGCGGATCTGCTCTGCACCCGGGGCCTGCTCGCCCTGGAGGACGGTGACACCGCGGCCGCGCTGGCCGACTTCACCGCGGCCCTGGAGCACGACCCGGAGCTCTACGAGGCGCTGGCCAACCGCGCGGTCATCGCCCAGGAACAGGGCCGGACCGACGACGCGGTGGACGACCTCACCCGCGCCCTGGAGCTGGTCGGCCCCGACGCGTCCCTGCTCTACAACCGCGGCTATGTGAACCGCTCCGCCGGACGGTGGCCGCAGGCGATCGACGACTTCACCGCCGCCCTCGGGCTGCCGGACGCCGAGCGGGACGAGCTGCTGTGGGAACGGGCGGGCTGCCGCGCCGAGAGCGGCGACCTCGACGGCGCCCGGAGCGACCTGGGGCTCTGCGCCGGGCTGGACCCCTCCCCGTACGCCGACCGGGCCCGCGTCCGCCTCGCGGAACTCGCCGGGGCGTAGTGCGGCACCGGGCCCCCGTCCGCCGCCGGGTGCGGCGGACGGGGGCCCGGTCAGTCAGCTCACGGGCGCCGGACGCCGAGCCGGTGATCCGTCGTCAGGTCCTTGTTGTCCAGCCGGGCGTCGAACTTCGCGAGCGGCTTCGCCTTCGACTCGTCCTGCTGGACGGCGGCCGGGGCGACGCCCGCCCAGCGCAGGATGGCGGCCGTGGCCGTGGCGTTCTCCGAGGGGACCAGCCCCGCGACGTTCGAGCCGTGGTTCCCGCCGGGCACCGTGAAGACGTAGCTGTCACGGGCGCCCGCGCCGAGCCGGAAGCGCTCGGCGCCCCACGGGTCGTTCTCGCCGTAGACGTACAGCATGTTCCGGGCGTGGTGGCGCACCCAGGTGTCGACGTCCCGCATCGCCCGCGGCCGGAACCGCATCGGGATGGAGCGCGGGACGAAGTTGCGCGGCGGCTGGTAGCCGTAGCGGCTGAGGTCACCGAGCCAGGGCTGCTCGATGTCCGGCGAACCGAGCTGGGTGCCGGCCTGGTAGTAGTACGGCGTGTAGCGCTCCAGGCCCTGGTCGGTGTAGGCGGAGAAGCCGGAGATGGCGTCGACGGACTTCCAGATCTCCTCGTCGCTCGCCTTCGCCGCGTCGGCCGGCAGGCGGTCGCAGTCGGCGAGGAGGCTGTACTGCCAGAACGCCCACACGTAGTCCATGACGACGGCCTCGTACGCCCGGTCCAGGGAGCCGGTGGTGCGGAAGGTGTAGCCGTTCTCCCGCGCGTACTGCTCGTACATCTCCTCCAGCGGCCCCCGGCGGATCAGGGCCTGGCGCTGGACGCCGCTCAGCTTGTCGCGGCACTCCTTCGTGCCGACGCGCGCGAAGAAGCGGTCGTACGCGGAGTCCTCCCTGTTCACCACGTCGTTGGGGGCGACGTACGCGACGACGCCGTCCATGTCCCTCGGGTAGAAGCGCTCGTAGTACGTGGCGGTCATGCCGCCCTTGGAGCCGCCGGTGGTGATCCAGTTCTCGGAGTAGATCCGCTTGAGCGCGGTGAAGATCCGGTGCTGGTCGCTGGCCGCCTGCCAGATGTCGAGCTTGGACCAGTCGGCGGGCGAGGGGCGCGACGGAGTGAAGAATCGGTACTCCAGCGACACCTGGTTGCCGTCCACGATCCGGGTGGGCTCGGAACGGCTGGGGTTGGTGGAGACGTTGTAGCCGCCGGTGTAGAAGACCGTGGGGCGGGAGGTGTCCTTGTGCAGCACGGTGAGGCGCTGCTGGAACGTTCCCTTCCACGGGCGGCGGTGGTCGACGGGCTGGGTGTATTCGAGGACGAAGTAGCGGTAGCCCGGAGTGGGGTCTCCCCTGTTCGAACGAAGTTGAGAACTTGGGGAAGGCTTCTCCTCGACGAGACGCATGCCCGGGATGGCCAGGATGCGGTCCTTGATGTCCGTACTCGTGCCGCGGTCGCTCGCTGCGGTGCCGAGCGGGGCCGGTCCGGCGGCGGTGGCCGCCCCGGCCGAGGCTCCCGTCGCGCCGACCGTGCCGATGAGCACCGCGAGCGACAGGATTCCTCTGAGCGCCTTGCGCATGACGCGTCCTCCCCTGAGACGTCTCCGGAATCCCGCGAGACGCCTCTTGGTCCACAACTGACGCGGTGAACCTAGCGGGGCAACACGCCTGCCACCAGACCGCCTTGCCCGGGGTCCAGGAGGTGTCACCCGGTCAGCACAGAATCCAGTTCGTGCGGCTGCCCTTGCCCGCGACCGTGCCGGAGACGCGTACGCACCGGTTGAGCGCGTGGACGGTCACCGGGCCTGCCTGGCGGGTGTAGCGCCCGCTGTCCGTGACGGGGTGGCCGCCGCGCGGCTGGATGGTCACGGCCATCGGGCGGCGCTTGCCGGGTTTGGCGGCGACCGCGGTGGCGCAGGCATAGGCACGGGACTTGTACACGCGCAGCTCGCCCGTCGCGAACTTCACCGTCGTGCGGGGGCGCCCGGCGCACACCGAGGCCGCGTCCGCGCTGCCCGCGACCGCCCCACCGAGAACCAGTGCGAAGGCCGTCGCCAGGGTGAGCGCCGCGAAGCGGCGGCACAGCCCGCGCCGTGCGCCACAGGCGTGTCCTACTGTCCCTCTGGTCACCGCAGCCCCATCACTTCGTCGAACATCTGCGCCCGAATCCGACACCTGGGCGCATAGGTGTGTACCTGCGTACGACGCCGGAGGCCACGGAGAGGTTGCGTTCGGCGGGTCCGGCATATGCCCGGGACGCCCCCGGCCCACCATGGACCCCGGCAGGACAGACCCCCACGAAAGGCAGGAACCGCCATGACCCGAATCGGCTCGGCCCGGCGCCCCCGCGGCCGTACGCTGCTCGCCGCCGCCCTCCTGGCCGCCACCGCCCTGGCCGTCCCCTCCGCCGCCGCGGCCCCGCGCGCGGCGGACCGGACGGCGCCCGTCCGCGACGAGACCTCCACGCAGGAGTCCCGGCTCGTCGACCACTTCTACGCCGCGTACATCGACGCCGCGGCCGCCGAGGACGGGGGCTCGCTGGCCACCGCGCTGCGCGGCTTCTACCTCACCCCCGCGCTGCGCGACCGCCTCCGCGACTGGGAGGCGGCCCACCACGCCGACGGGGTGCTGCTCGCCCAGGACGTCCCGGTGGACCACCGGGTCACCGCCGGACACAGCGGCGCCGGCCACACCTGGTCCACGGTCCGCCTCACCTGGGGCACCCCCGACGACCCCTCGTACACCTATGTGACCGTGCGCTCCGACCTCGCGACGGGGAAGATCTCCGGCATCCGCGAGGGCGACTGATCACACCCCGGCCGGCTCGTCCTCCCCTATGAACGTGCGCCACAGCACCGCGTAGTGCCCGTCGCGGGCGAGGAGTTCGCCGTGCGTGCCGTCCTCGACCACCCGGCCGTGGTCCATCACCACGACCCGGTCGGCACGCGCGGCGGTGGTCAGGCGGTGGGCGACCACGAGCGTGGTGCGCCGGCCCGCGAGCCGGTCGGTCGCCTGATTCACCAGGGCCTCGCTGGCCAGGTCGAGCGAGGCGGTGGCCTCGTCGAGCAACAGGATGTCGGGGTCCACGAGTTCGGCGCGGGCGAGCGCGATCAGCTGGCGCTGACCGGCCGACAGGTTGCGGCCCCGCTCGGCCACCTCGTGGAGGTAGCCGCCGTCCAGCGTGGCGATCATGTCGTGTGCGCCGACCGCCCGCGCCGCCGCCTCCACCTGCGCGTCGGAGGCGTCCGGGCGCCCGTAGGCGATGGCGTCCCGCAGCGTGCCCGCGAAGAGGTACGCCTCCTGCGGGACGACGCCGAGCCGGCGCCGGTACGCGGTGAGCCCGAGGCCGCGCAGATCGGTGCCGTCCACCGTGACCCGGCCCTCCGTGGGGTCGTAGAACCGGGCGACCAGCTTGACCAGGGTGGACTTGCCGGCCCCGGTCTCACCGACGAACGCCACGGTCTGGCCCGCCGGGATGCGCAGGTCGACGCCCCGGAGGGCGGCCTCCTCGTCCCCGTACGCGAACGACACGTCCTCGAAGGCGATCTCGCCGCGCAGCTCGGTCACCTCGCGCGTCTCGCCCCGGTCGGTGGTGGACGCCGGTTCGCGCAGGAGCTCCTGGATGCGGCCGAGGGAGACGGCGGCCTGCTGGTAGCCGTCGAAGACCTGGGAGAGCTGCTGCACGGGCGCGAAGAACAGGTCGATGTAGAGCAGATAGGCCACCAGCGCGCCCGCCGTGAGCGTGCCGTCGTCCACCCGGCCCGCGCCGACGATCAGCACGGCCGCGGCGGCCACCGAGGACAGCAGCTGGACGAACGGGAAGTAGACCGAGATCAGCCACTGTCCGCGCACCCGCGCCTCGCGGTACTCGTCGCTGCGGGCGGCGTAGCGCTCGGCGCCGTCCCGCTCGCGGCGGAACGCCTGCACGATCCGCAGCCCGGCGACGGATTCCTGGAGGTCGGCGTTGACGACCCCGATCCGCTCACGGGCCAGCTCGTACGCCTTGACGCTCTTGCGGCGGAAGAAGATCGTCCCGACGACGAGCAGCGGCAGCGTCGCGAAGACGACGAGCGCCAGCTCCACGTCGAGGACCAGCAGCGCGACCATGATGCCGAGGAAGGTGACCACGGAGACGAAGGCGGTGACCAGGCCGGTCTGCAGGAACGTGGACAGCGCGTCCACGTCGGTCGTCATCCGGGTCATGATGCGGCCGGTCAGCTCGCGCTCGTAGTAGTCGAGCCCCAGGCGCTGGAGCTGGGCGAAGATCTTCAGCCGCAGCGCGTACAGCACCCGCTCGCCGGTGCGGCCGGTCATCCGGGTCTCGCCGATCTGGGCCGCCCACTGCACGAGGACGACGACCAGCGCGACGGCGGACGCCGTCCACACCGCGCCCAGGGCCAGCTTGGTGACCCCGTCGTCGATGCCGTTCCTGATCAGCACCGGCAGCAGCAGCCCGGCCCCCGCGTCCACGGCGACCAGGCCCAGGCTCACCAGCAGCGGCAGCCCGAAGCCGCGCAGCAGCCTGCGCAGCCCGTAGGAGTCCTCGGCGTGCACGGCACGGGCCTCGTCCACGTCCGGCGTGTCGGTCGCCGGGGGCAGGGCCGCCACCTGGGCGAGCAGCTCCGGGGTGGCCGGGGTGCCCGCCGTGTCGGTGCCGCGGCCCTCCTCGCGGCGCACCCACAGCTCGGGGGTGATGCCGCGCTCGGCGTCGAACTCGGCGTCGATCTCCTCCTGGAGGGCGCGGTCGCGCGCGGGGTCCTCGACGGCCTTCGCCACGGCGGCCGGGCGGTGGCCGGGCGAGGGCGCGCCCAGCTCGTCCGGGTCGGTGAGCAGGCGCCGGTAGAGCGGGCAGCGGCGTTCCAGTTCCTCGTGGGTGCCGAGGTCGGCGAGCCGGCCGTTCTCCAGGACGGCGATCCGGTCGGCGAGGTTGAGGGTGGAGCGGCGGTGGGCGATGAGGAGGGTGGTGCGTCCGGCCATCACCTGGCGCAGCGCCTCGTGGATCTCGTGCTCGACGCGGGCGTCCACGGCGGAGGTGGCGTCGTCGAGGACGAGGAGGCGGGGGTCGGTGAGGATGGCGCGGGCGAGCGCGATGCGCTGGCGCTGGCCGCCGGAGAGGGTGAGCCCGTGCTCGCCGACCTTGGTGTCGTAGCCGTGGGGCAGTTCGGCGATGAACCGGTCGGCCTGGGCGGAGCGGGCGGCCTGTGCTATCTGTTCGTCGGTGGCGCCGGGCAGCCCGTAGGCGATGTTGGCGCGGACGGTGTCGGAGAACAGGAAGCTGTCCTCGGGGACGAGTCCGATGGCGGCGCGCAGCGAGTCGAGGGTCAGTTCCCGCACGTCGTGGCCGCCGACGAGGACGGCGCCGTGCGAGACGTCGTAGAAGCGGGGCAGCAGCAGGGAGACGGTGGACTTGCCGCTGCCGGAGGCGCCGACGACGGCGACGGTCTCGCCGGGTTCGATGGTGAGCGAGAAGCCGTCCAGGACGGGGCGGTCCTCGTCGTAGCCGAACCGCACGTCCTCGAACTCGACGCTCGCCGGGGCGTCGGCGGGCAGTTCCTTGGTGCCGTCGGTGAGGGTGGGTTCGGTGTCGATGAGTTCCAGGACGCGTTCCACGCCGGCGCGGGCCTGCTGGCCGACGGTGAGGACCATGGCGAGCATCCGGACCGGGCCGACGAGCTGGGCGAGGTATGTGGAGAACGCGACGAACGTGCCGAGGGTGATCTCGCCGCGGGTGGCCAGCCAGCCGCCGAGGGCGAGCATGGCGACCTGGCCGAGCGCGGGCACGGACTGGAGGGCCGGGGTGTAGCGGGCGTTCAGCCGGATGGTGCGCAGCCGGCCGGCGAACAGCTTGCGGCCGACCTCGCGCAACTTGCCGGTCTCCTGCTCCTCCTGGCCGAAGCCCTTGACGACGCGGACGCCGGAGACGGCCCCGTCCACGACGCCGGCGACGGCGGCCGCCTGCGACTGGGCGTACCAGGTGGCGGGGAAGAGGCGGGTGCGGGAGCGGCGGGCGATGTACCAGAGGGCGGGGGCGACGGCGACGGCGACGAGGGTCAGCAGCGGCGACAGCCACGCCATGATCACCAGGGAGATCAGGAAGAGCAGGACGTTCCCGATGGTCATCGGGAGCATGAAGAGCAGACCCTGGATGAGCTGGAGGTCGCTGGTGGCGCGGCCGACGACCTGTCCGGTGGACAGTTCGTCCTGGCGTCTGCCGTCGAGCCGGGCGATGGACGCGTACATGCCCGTACGCAGGTCGTGCTGGACGTCGAGGGCGAGCCGGCCGCCGTAGTAGCGGCGGATGTACGTGAAGGCGTAGACGACGACGGCCGCGGCGATCAGCAGTCCGGTCCAGACGGCCAGGGAGCGGGTGTGGCCGACGACCACGTCGTCGATGATGACCTTGGTGAGGAGCGGGACGAGGGCCATCACGGCCATGCCGCCCAGCGAGGAGCCGAGCGCCAGCAGGACGTTGCGCCGGTAGCGCCAGGCGTAGCCGCTCAGTCTGCGCGCCCAGCCGCTGTGCTGCCCGTGCCCCGCGTCCCGTGTGTCCGCGTCCCGTGTGCCCGCCACCCGGTGCCTCCCGTCCGACCTGATCCGACGGAAGGCACCAACGCGGTGGGCTGCGGATTTCATCCCGCCGCAATGAAGACGAGACCTTGGTCGTAGGTCCCGTACGGCGGGTCGCTAGCGGAGCCGGGCGGTGAACATGCGGCCGGCGGGGGCCTCCGGGACCGGCGGGAGGGCTTCCTGCGGGGCGGCGGGGACGGTGAAGGTCGCGGCGTGCATGATGCGCGGGTTGAGGTCCGTGTGGACGACGCGGGCCACGGCCTGGATGGTGTTCACGCCGTCGCTCATCGTCTTGTTGTCCTGGGTGAGGACGGTGAGCGCGTAGTCGTGGCGGTTGCCGGTGAAGGCGCCGATGCTGTGCACCCGCCAGCCGTGCGTGGAGCGCTGGAGCCAGCCGTTCTTGACCTGGACCGTGGTGCCGGGTCGGGCGCCGGCCGGGGTGCCCCAGCGCTGCGAGGCGACGACCTTCTTCATCAGGCCCAGCTCGTAGGTGCGGGAGCCGGCGGTGAGCACGGAGTTCTTCGAGGTGAGCAGGGAGAGCAGCCGCTGCTGGTCCTGGGCGGTGATCTGGGTCAGGCCCCAGTAGCCGCCGGAGCCGGGGACGGTGTGGGTCATTCCGGCCGCCTTGAGGAAGGCCTTGACCTTGCCGACGCCGAGCTGCTTCCACAGGGCGGTGGTGGCGTCGTTGTCGGACTTGGTGATCATCCGGGTGCTGAGGTCGATCTCGCGCTGGGTGAGGTGGCGGCCGCGCTTGGCGTTGTCCCACAGGAGCGTGGCGAGCACGGTCGCCTTCACTATGCTCGCGGAGTCGTACTTGGCGGTGGCGCGGAGGGTGCAGGTGGTCTTGGTGCGCCGGTCGTAGAGCGCGACGGACACGGTCGACTTGCGGCCCTTGAGCGCGGCGGTGATGTCCTTGGAGAGCTTCGCGGCGAGGCCGGCCCGGCCGGAGGTGCAGCTCACCTTCGCGGTCGCGGCGGACGCGGGCGCCGCCGCGAAGGTTATGGGTGCGAGGACCCCGGCGGCGACGGCGGCACAGAGCGCGGCGCGGGCGCGGGCGGCGGTACGGGACGTGGTCATGGTGCGTTCCCCCTGAGTGATCCGGGCGTGGTCCGGGCGGCCCCCCCGGCACGCCCGCAAGTGATGACTCACGGGCGCCCGGAAGGTTGTACGCGCCACCGGGATCCCGGCGGGGCCCGTCACAGGTGGGTCCTCTACAGGTGGGTCGGCTCGAACATCTTCAGCAGGGCCGGGAGGACGACGACCGAGGGGCCGGGCCGTCCGAACGCCTCCGCCAGGTCCGCGGCGAGCGTCTCGGGGCTCGTCCGCACGGCGGGCACGCCGAACGACTCGGCGAGGGCCACGAAGTCGGGCCGGGCCAGCTCCGTGCCGGTGGTCTCGCCGAAGGCACCGGTCAGGTACTCGCGCAGGATGCCGTAGCCGCCGTCGTCCACGATCAGCCAGGTGACCGGGAGGTTGTACTGCCGGGCGGTGGCCAGTTCCGCCAGCGAGTACATCGCGCCGCCGTCGCCGGAGACCGCGAGGACCGGCCGCGTCGGGTCGGCCACCGCCGCGCCGAGCGCCGCCGGGTAGGCGTAGCCGAGGCCGCCCGCGCCCTGGGCGGAGTGCATGGTGTTCGGGCGGCGGGCGTCGAACGCGGCCCAGGCCCAGTAGCCGAGGATCGTCATGTCCCAGAAGCTGGGCGAGGCGTCGGGCAGGGCGGTCCGGATCGCGGCCAGGAGCCGCTGTTCCAGGTCGCGCCCCTGGCCGGCGATCCGGTCCCGTACGCGGTCGAGGACGGCGGTGACGCGGGTGGCGGCGGCCGGGTCGGTGCGCGGGGCGACCGCGTCGAGGAGGTCGGCGAGCGCGTCGCGGGCGTCCGCGTGGATGCCGAGCGCCGGGAGGTTGGCCTCCAGCTTGCCGGCGTCCGCCTCGATCTGGATCACCCGGCCGCGCGGGGCGAAGGTGTAGTAGTTCGAGGAGAGTTCGCCCAGTCCGGAGCCGACGACGAGCAGGACGTCGGCGTCCTCCAGGAAGTCCGTGACGTGCCGGTCCTCCACCCACGACCGGAGCGAGAGCGGGTGCTCGTGCGGGAAGGCGCCCTTGCCGCCGTACGTGGTGACGACCGGGGCGTCGAGCCTCTCGGCCAGCGCGCGCAGCTTGCCGGCGGCGTCGGCGCGTACGACCCCGCCGCCGGCGAGGACCGCCGGGCGCTCGGCGCCGGACAGCAGGTCGGCGGCGACGGCGATCAGTTCCGGGCGGGCGTGGAGTGCGCGCGGGGTGGCGTCCGGGGCGAGCACGACGGGCAGCGAGGTCGCCGCCTCCAGGACGTCCTGCGGGATCTCGACCCAGACGGGGCCGTGCGGGGCCGTCAGCGCGGACTCCCAGGCGGCGGCGATCGCGGAGGGGATCTGCGAGGCGGTCCGCACGGTGTGGACGGACTTCACCACGTCCCGGAACGACGCCTGCTGGTCGCGCAGTTCGTGCAGCATGCCGTGCCGGCCGCCGCCGAGGCCCCGGACGGGGACCTGGGCGGAGACGGCGAGGACGGGCGCGGAGGCGGCCGCGGCCTCCTGGAGCGCGGCGAGCGAGGTCAGCGCGCCGGGCCCGGTGGACAGGAACAGCGGGGCGGCCTCGCCGGTGATCCGGCCGTAGCCGTCGGCGGCGAAGCCCGCGTTGTTCTCGACGCGCAGGCCCACGTACTCCAGCGGCGAGCGGCGCAGCGCGTCGAACAGCGCGAGCGCGTGCTGTCCGGGCAGCCCGAAGACGGTGGTCGCGCCGAGGCCGCGCAGCGTCTCGACGACGAGGTCGCCGCCGGTGCGCCCGGGTGGAGGATTCAGCGCGGCCTCGATCTGCGCCGGGGTGAGCTCGGGCCGCTCGTCGTGGTGGTCGTGACTCAACTCTGCCGGGCCTCCGCGATCTGGCGGGTCATGATCGTCGTCAGCTCGTACGCGGTGTGCGAGGCGGCGACGGAGGTGATCTCCGCGTGATCGTACGCGGGGGCGACCTCGACCAGGTCGGCGGAGACCAGCCGGCAGGAGGACAGGCCGCGCACGATCTCAAGGAGTTCGCGGGAGGTGAGGCCGCCGGCCTCGGGGGTGCCGGTGCCGGGGGCGTGCGCCGGGTCGAGCACGTCGATGTCGATGGAGATGTACAGCGGCCGGTCGCCGATGCGCCGGCGCAGCTGGTCGGTGATCTCGTCCACGCCGCGCCGCATCACGTCGGCGGAGGTGACGATCCCGAAGCCCATCTTGGCGTCGTCGGTGAGGTCCTGCTTGCCGTAGAGCGGGCCCCGGGTGCCGACGTGGGAGAGCGCCGAGGTGTCGAGGATGCCCTCCTCGACGGCCCGGCGGAACGGGGTGCCGTGGGTGTAGGCGGCGCCGAAGTAGGTGTCCCAGGTGTCGAGGTGGGCGTCGAAGTGGAGCAGCGCGACCGGTCCGTGCTTCTTGGCGACGGAGCGCAGCAGCGGCAGCGCGATGGTGTGGTCGCCGCCGAGCGTCATCAGCCGGGCGCCGGTGTCCAGCAGCGCGTCGGCGGCGGCCTCGACGGTCTCCACGGCCTCCTCGATGTGGAACGGGTTGGCCGCGATGTCCCCGGCGTCGGCGACCTGCGCGAGGGCGAACGGGGAGGCGTCCTGCGCCGGGTTGTAGGGGCGCAGCAGCCGTGACGCCTCGCGGATGGCGTTCCCGCCGAAGCGGGCGCCGGGCCGGTAGGAGACGCCCGAGTCGAACGGCACCCCGACGACGGCGACGTCCGCCGTGCCGACCTCGTCCAGGCGGGGCAGCCGGGCGAACGTCGCGGGCCCGGCGTAGCGGGGTACGCGTGAGGAGTCGACGGGTCCGCGCGGCGTCTCGTTGCTGGTCATGAGCGGTGTGCCCTTCCTCGGATGCGATGTGCCGGAGCGACGCTAGGCGGCCTCGGGGCCGGACTGAAGTGTACGTTTCGTCCACTGACCCACCGGAACGGATGAATCGCGCCGCCCCGCCGGTCCCGGGCGCTCCCGCGCCGTACCCGCCCCGATCCGGCCACCCGGTGTGCCGATCATCGCTTCATGTGACATATGTTGCAGTGGCAAAGGGGGGATGCATGGCGCGGGATTACGACAGCCAGCTGCTGGAGTCGGTGGGCGTACGCCGCCGCCGGATGCGGGACGCGCTGCTGTTCGGTACCGGACGCGCGCGGCGCACGGCGGACGAGCGCCTGGGCAAGGTCTTCGCGGGGATCGCGATCACCGCCGTGCTGTGCGCCGGCTGCGTCGGCTGGTCCTTCCTCCAGCACACCCTGGACAAGCAGAGGGCCGAGCAGGAACAGCGGCAGCGGCAGTCCCAGCAGTACGGCCTTCCGGCCCGCTGACGCCGCCGTCCCACCGGTCCTGCGATCCGAGCCTGGAATCCGGGTCTGGAATCCGGTCCTGGACCGGTCATGGAGTTCCGAGAAGTCACGACGATGGGGTTTCGCCAGTGAGTACGGCAATGACGTCCCGTGCCGAGATGAGCCGGGTGACCCTGGTCGGCGAGCGGCGCCGCGCCGATCTCGTCCTGCCCTCCGACACCCCGGTGGGGCAGCTCCTTCCGGACATCCTCCGGTTGCTCGACGACCGGGCCGCCTCGCGTCCCCTGACCAGGCAGCTGCTCACCGCCGACGGCTCGGCCCTGCCGCACGACTCCACCCTGGCCTCCGCCGGCGTCGGCGACGGCGCCGTCCTGCGGCTCGTCCGCATCCACGCCGCCCCGCCCGCGCCGGTGGTCCACGACGTCACCGACCAGGTGGCCGACAGCCTGGACCTCCAGGCGTGGCGCTGGCGCCCGGCCGCCCGCCGGGTCACCGCCGGGGTGGCGGCCGTGGTCTTCGCGGTGGCCGCCGCACTGCTCGCCCGCCGGGAGTTCCCGCTGGGCGCCCTGGCCGGCGCGCTGGCGGGCGTCACGGTCCTGCTGCTGGCGGCCGGGGCGCTGGTCGCCCGGATCGGGCGCGGCCACCACGCGCCGGCGACCGCGCTGCTCCTGCTCGGCGCCGGGCTCGGAGTGCTCGGCGCCTGGACCGCGGCCGACGCCCACGACTGGCCGGGCGCGCTGCGGCTCGCCGCCGTCGCCGGGGCCCTCGCCCTCTCGCTCGCCCTACTGGGGCTGCTGACTCCGCTGGGCCGGGGCGGCCTGATCGGCGCGCTGGCCACGGCCGTGCTGACCGGGGTCTGGGAGGCCGTCGCCGCCGCCGCTTCGGGCCCGGCCCGGCTCGGCGCCGTGATGGCCGTGTTCTCCGTCGTGCTGCTCGGTCTGCTGCCCCGGCTCGCCCTGATGGCGTCGGGCCTCACCGCGCTGGACGACCGGCGCTCGGGCGGCGCCTCCGTCAGCCGCCACGACGTGCGCAACGCGCTGGCCGCCACGCACCGGGGCCTCGCCCTGGCGACCCTGGTCACGGCGGTGTCGGCCGCCGCCGGGGGCGTCCTGCTCACCTCGGCGGACCGGCCGACGGTGTGGACGGTGCTGCTGGCCTGCCTGGTCGCGGTGGTGCTGCTGTCCAGGGCGCGGGCGTTCCCGCTGGTCGCGGAGGTGGTGGCGCTGTTCGCCGCCGCCGCGTTCGTCGCGGTGCGGCTGGTGGTGCTGTGGCTGGACCACTCCGGGGGCGCGGGGCCGATCGCGGCCCTGTGCGCGGCGGCGCTCCTGCCGCTGCTCGCGCTGGTGGCGGAGCCCCCGGAGCACGTACGGGTCCGGCTGCGGCGGACGGCGGACCTCATCGAATCCATCGGCGTGGTGGGGCTCTTCCCGCTCGCCGTCGGGGTGTTCGGCGTCTACGGACAACTGCTGAACAAGTTCTGACCACCCCCGACACGACGACGCGGGCGCTCCGGGAGAAAGCGACGACATGCCGAACGCGGACCACAACTGGCAGCACGACATCCTGCGCGACCTGCGGGGCCCGGCGGACCCTGCGGACACCCCGGGCCCGGCGGCCCCCGCGCCGTCGCCGCGTCCGGCCCCCGCCGCCCCGGCCGCCACCGAGCGGCCCCGGCCCGCCGTGCCGGAGCAGCCCCACGCCCCGGCCCCCGCCGCGTCCGCGCGGCCGGCGCGGCCCGCCGCCCCCGACTCGCTGCCCGCCCTCGACACCGCCATGGCCGCCGTCGCGCGGCGCCCCACGCGCGGTGAGCCCGCCGTCGTACGGGGAGCGCGCGCCCTGCGCCGGATCGTCTCCGGGTCCGCGTCCCGCGAGGTCGCCGTCCTCACCCGTACCGCCGAAGTGCTCCAGCGACCCGTCACGACGGGGCGGCAGATCGCGGTCACGTCCATCCGGGGCGGCGCCGGCAAGACCACGGTGACCGCCCTGCTGGGCACCACGTACGCGCACTACCGCCAGGACCCGGTCCTGCTCGTGGAGGCCGACCCGGCCCTCGGCTCGCTGCCGCTGCGGCTGGGCGCCGCCTCGCTGCGGTGGACCACCGCCGACCTGGCGGACATCGTGGCACCGCAGATGTCGCTCCTCGACATCACCGGCTACCTCGTCCAGCTCCCGGACAACGCCTGGCTGCTGCCCGGCAGCCAGGGCCGGATCGGGGCGATGGTCGACACCGTCACGTACGAACGGGTCATGGTCGCCCTGCGCCGCTACTTCGGCGTGACCGTGGTGGACTGCGAGACGCTGCCCGCCGAGGTCGCCCGCGCCGCGCTGTCCGCCGCGCAGGCCCGCGTACTGGCGGCGCCCGCCACCCTGGACGGGGTGGCCGGCACCTACGCCGTGCTCGAATGGCTGCGGTCCCTCCCCCCGCACGTCATCGAGGGGACCGTCGTCGCGCTCTCCGTCATGAGCCCGCGCCCCGGCATCGACGTCGAAGCGGCCGCCGAACGCCTCGCGACGACCGGCGCGCGCGTCCACGTCCTGCCCCACGACCGGCACCTCGCGGCCGGCGGCCGGCTGCGCACCGACCTCCTGTCCCGGCCCGCCCGGCTGGCCGCCACCCACCTCGCCGCCGAGGTCTTCGAACTGTCCCGGAAGCGCCGGTGAACCCGGAACCGAGGGCCTGTCCCCCGCCTCCCGTCCGCCGCGCGACGCCATGCCCGTACGCCCACGCCCACCCGGCCGCGACCCCCGGACGGAGCCGATGAGCACCCGCCTGATCCACCGCCCCGCCCGCACCACGCGCCCGCCGGCCGACTCCGAGCCGCGCACCGTCGAGGCGCCGCCCAACCTGCCCGAGGGCAAGTCCGGGAACATCGCGATGTCGCTGCTCCCGGTCGCCGGGGTGATGTCGTCCGTGGTGATGATGACGGTGGTCCGCAACAGCCAGTTCGCCGGGCTCGGCGCGATCATCCTCGTCGTCACCGTCATCGGCTCGGCCGTCCTGCTGCTCTCCCAGCGCGGCAAGGCCCAGCGCACCCGCCGCACCCAGCGCGAGGCGTACCTCGCCTACGTGGAGGACCTGCGCGAGGAGCTGTCCGCCGAGGAGCGGGTCCGGCGCGAGCGGGCGGACGTGCTGAACCCGTCCCCGTACGCCCTGTACGACGTCGTGCGCGACCCGGCCCGGCTCTGGGAACGGCGCAGGGCCGACGACGACTTCCTGCGGATACGGGCCGGCACCGGCGAGATGCCGCTGCGCGACCTGCGGATCGGCGAGCAGGGCTCCTCCGTCCTCACCCCGCCCGACCTGTTCATGCTCAACGAGGCGTCGGCCCTGGTGAACCGGTTCCGCAACGGCACCGAACTACCCCTGACCGTCCCGCTGGACCGGGCCGGCAACGTCAGCGTGGTCGGGCCCCGCGAGGACTGCCTGCGGGTCGTACGCGCCCTGCTCGTCCAGGCCGCCGCCCTGCACGCGCCGGACGACGTGGGGATCGCGATCGCCGCCCCCGGCGAGCGGGCGGCCGACTGGGAATGGACCAAGTGGCTGCCGCATCTGCTCGACCCCGAGCAGTCCGACGGCCCGGTCGCCGCCCGCCGCATCGCCCCCTCCGCCCCGCAGCTCGCCCGGCTGCTCGGCCCGGAGCTGCGCCGCCGCGCGTCCTACGCCGCCGAGGTGCGCCGGGGCCTGGCCGGCCGGGACGCGCTCGCGATGAACTCCCGGCTGCTGGTCATCGGCGACGGCCACGGCGAGGACGCGGTCGAACTGCCGCGCCCGGACGACGCCGTGGGGCTGCGCGAGATGGGCGTGACCGTGATCCATCTCCTCGAACGCAGGGTCCAGGAGCCGGACCACGTCGGTGTCCGCCTCACCGTGGACGGCACGGACGTGGTCGTGGAGGACCTGCGCGGCACGGAGAGCGTCGAGTCGCACGGCACGGTGGACGAGGTCGGGGTGCCGTTCGCCGAGGGCCTGGCCCGGATGCTCGCGCCGCTGCGGCTGTCCGCCGAGTCCCTGGTGGACGCCCCGCTGGCCGGGCCCGTCGAGTTCGCCGCGATGCTCGGCATCCAGGACGTGGCGGCGCTGGACCTCGACCGGCTGTGGGCGCCGCGCGGCGAACGCGCCTTCCTGCGGGTGCCGATCGGGATCAGCGACGCCCACGAGCCGGTCCTGCTCGACCTCAAGGAGTCCTCCGAGCTGGGCATGGGCCCGCACGGGCTGTGCGTCGGCGCGACCGGCTCCGGCAAGTCGGAGCTGCTGCGCACCCTGGTCCTCGGTCTCGCCGCCACCCACCCGCCGCAGGACCTGGCGCTGGTCCTGGTCGACTACAAGGGCGGCGCCACCTTCGCCCCCTTCGCGGACCTGCCGCACGTGGCGGGCGTCATCACCAACCTGGAGAACCAGGCGGGCCTGGTCGAACGCGTCCACTCCTCGCTCGCCGGCGAGGTCAAGCGCCGTCAGCAGGCGCTCAAGGACGCGGGCAACGTGGCCGACATCGGCGACTACGCGGCGCTGCGCGCCCAGCGGCGCCCGGACCTGGAGCCGCTGCCGCACCTGTTCGTGGTGATCGACGAGTTCGGCGAACTCCTCACCGCCAAGCCGGACTTCATCGACCTGTTCCTGTCCATCGGCCGGATCGGCCGCTCCATCGGCGTCCATCTGCTGCTGTCCAGTCAGCGCATCGAGAGCGGCAAGCTCAAAGGTCTGGAGACCTACCTCTCCTACCGGCTCGGGCTGCGCACCTTCTCCGCCGACGAGTCGCGCATGGTGCTGGACACCGCGGACGCCTTCCAGCTGCCGCCGCTGCCCGGCTTCGGCTTCCTCAAGGTGGACACCAGCCACTACACCCGCTTCAAGGCGGGGTACGTCTCCGGCGCCTACCGGGGGCCCGTACGGACCGCCGACGCGGAGGAGACCGGGCCGCTCGTCCTGCCCTACGAGGCGTACAACACGCTCGCCGGCCCCGACAGCGCCGCGCGGGAACGGGAGCCGTCGGCCCGCCGCCGCGAGACCGGGCCGACCGAACTCGGCGTCATGGTGGACCAGCTGACCGGCGCCGCACCGGGCGTACGGAGCATCTGGCTGCCGCCGCTGCCCCCGGCCCTCACCCTGGACGCCGTCGCCGGACCGCTGGACGCCGGGCCGCGCGGGATGCGGCTGACCGGGGTGCGGCCGGACGCGGGCAGGCCGGGCACCCGGCAGCGCGGCCCGCTCCTGGTCCCGCTCGGCCTGCTGGACGACCCGGCCAAGCAGTGGCAGGGGCAGTGGCTCCTGGACCTCACGGTGGCCGGCGGGCACGCGGCCGTCATCGGCGGGCCGCAGTCCGGCAAGACGACCCTGCTGCGCACCCTGGTCCTGTCGCTGGCGCTCACGCACACCCCGCAGGAGGTCGGCGTGTACGGCCTCGACCTCGTCGGCGGCGGCCTCCAGGCCCTCGTCGGGCTGCCGCACGTCGGCGGGGTCGCGGGCCGCGCCGACCGGGAGCGGGCCGCGCGCACGGTCGAGGAGGTGCGCGCCATGCTCGCGCTGCGCGAGGACCTCTTCCGCGAGCACGGCATCGACTCCGTCGAGCAGCTGCGCACCCTGCACGCGGCGGGCCGGCTGCCGGAGCTGGCCTCCGCCGAGATCGTCCTGGTCGTCGACGGGTTCGGCGCGCTGCGCGACGACTTCGACGAGCTGGACGACGCGGTCGCCGACATCCTCAAGCGGGGCGGCGGCTACGGCATCCACGTCGTCGCCGGCATGCTCCGCTGGAACGACGTGCGCATCGCCATCCAATCCAACTTCGGCACCCGCGTCGAACTGCGGCTCAACGACGCGGGCGAGTCCAGCATCGACCGCAAACTCGCCGAGACCCTCTCCCCCGACGAGCCCGGCCGCGTCCTCACCGACGGCAAACTGTTCGCACAGGTCGCCCTCCCCCGCACGGACGGGGTCGCGGAGACGGCGGAACTGGGCGCCGTCCTGGAGCGCGCGGCCCGTACGGTCCGGGCCACCTGGCACGGCGAGGTCGCCCAGCCCGTACGGGTGCTGCCGCATCTGCTGGAGCCCCGGCTGCTGCCCAGCCCGGCGGCCGAACCGGAGCGGGTGCCGCTGGGGCTCGACCAGTCGGCCCTCGCCCCGGTGCTGCTCGACCTCTTCGGCCACGACCAGCACCTGCTGGTGCTCGGGGACAGCGAGTGCGGCAAGACGAACCTGCTGCGGACGGTCGCCGAGGGCCTGGCCCACCGCTACGGCGAGGACGACCTCGTCTTCGCCGTGATGGACCCCCGGCGCTCGCTGCGCGGGGTGGTCCCGGAGGAGCTGAACGGCGGCTACGCGTACAACTCCAAGCTCTGCATGGGCCTTTCGGCCGCCATCGCCTCGGAGCTGGAGAAGCGGCTGCCGGACGAGAACGCGCCGCTGGAGGACCTGGAGCCGGGCAGTTGGGGCGCGGGCCCGCGCATCGTGGTCCTGGTGGACGACTACGACGTGCTCACGACGGCGGGCCAGTCGCCGCTGGCCGCGTTCCTCCCGTACATCCCCTCGGCCATGGACATCGGCCTGCACTTCGTGCTGTCGCGGCGCGTGGCGGGGGCGGCGCGCGGGATGTACGAGCCGCTGGTGCAGAGCCTGCGCGAGTCGGGGGCCTCGGCGCTGGTCATGTCCGGCGACCGCAGCGAGGGCCAGCTCTTCCCCGGTGTGTACGCCTCGCAACAGGCGGCCGGCCGGGGCGTGTTCATCCGGCGCGGGCGCCCGAACCGGCTGATGCAGACGGTGTACGCGCCTCGCTGACCCGCGCCCCGGCGCGGTCACCGTGACGATATGGCCGATTGCAGATTGCAGTAGCGACGCGCGCATTGATAGACATGAGTGCGGAGAGGACACGTTCGTTCGATCACTGGGGGGGAAACGAATGAAGTTCGACATGGGGTCCACGGTCCTGTCGACCCTGATCTCGCACTCACAGGGCTCCAGCACGGATCTGGGCACGCTCATCCGGCAGTTGATCCAGGCGGCGGAGCCGCTGGAGGGCAAGTTCAACGGCTCCGGCAAGGTCGCGTTCGACGACTTCAAGAACCGCTCCGACGAGATCACCGCCGCGCTCAACGCCTCGCTGTCCGGCATTCTCGGCGGCCAGCAGGGCATGGACGCGGCGTTCGGCTCGGGCGACCAGGAGCAGGGCGAGAACGCCCGTACGCAGATGGCGTCGGCCAACTTCGACGCGGCCCGGTTCGGCGGCCGCTGACCCGGCGCGGGCTTCCACGCATCCGTACACATTCCTGACGGGGAGAGACAAGAGTCATGGGGAACGCGGGCAACACCGACCGGCGCTCGTACGACACCGGCGCGTCGACCGAGGTACAGGCCAATCTGCAGGTGGTCATCGCCCAGCTTGAGCTCGTCATCACGGCGCGGGACGGCCAGGTCAAGGCCGCGATGAGCGACTTCGCGGCGGACGGCGTGGCCGACGAGTACCACGGCAAGGAACTCCGCTGGAACGCGGCGTCGCAGGAGGTCAAGAACATCATCCACCTGCTGCGCTCCACCCTGGAGAAGAACGACGGCACCGCCCAGCAGACCCTGGCCCGCGCGAAGGCGGCCGTGGACAACATCGGCTGACGTTCACGACTCGGGGGGGGCGGCCGGTGACGGCTTGGGACATCGAACCGCAGGGTGTGCAGGGGCAGTTGAAGAAGGTCGGCGCGCACGCCGGTGACCTGGAGAAGGCGTTGAACGCCCTGGTCACCGCGATGTCGGACGCGGCGACGCACGCGGGCACGGCGGTCCCCGGCTCGGCGGCGTCGCTGCCGGTGGCCGGGCCGGTGGCGGTGGGGGCGGAGCCCCTCTCCCACCCCACCCTGGGGCCGGTCGCCGCGGCACTCGGCACGTACGTGACCGAGCGGAAGCCGCAGCTGAAGTCGATGGCGGAGCGCATCCAGGCCGCCGTGCTCGGCGCGGCGACGGCGACGAGCGAGTACGTGGAGGGCGACCTCGACACGGCCAAGCGGGCCCAGGACGCCGCCAGGTCCGTCCGCCTGGACGTGCTCAAGGACATACGGGCGGGCGGCAGGTGAGCGAGAACGAGGCGGTCATCCCGTCGGGCATACCCGTCTTCACCGGCAATCTCGCCCTGCTGGACACCAGCGTGACCACGCTGACGAAGAGTGCGGCGTCGACCGCCACCGCCGCCGGTGACGTCCACAGCAGCTTCGGCGGCCTCCAGGCGTTCTACAAGGCGCCGGAGGCCGACCAGCTGTTCGCGACGACGCAACCGGTCGCGGACCGCGGGACCTCCCTGAAGTCGGAGCTTGAGACGATCACGGCCGCGCTGTCCGCGTACGGGACCGACGCCGCCCCGCTGGTCGAGAAGCTGAGGGAGCTCAAGCGCGAGGCCGAGTCCTTCGTCGTCCGGATCAAGGACGACGACAAGTGGCGCGAGGACGGCGACCTGGTCGAGGAGAACAACCGCCGCCACGACGAGATCGCCGAGACCTGGGCGGCGTTCCAGGCGGTGGAGCGGGCCTGCCACGACAAGATCGTCGCACTGGTCGGCGGCCCCGCGCTGAAGACCGACGACGGCTCCGGCAAGAAGGGCACGTACGGCTACGACGCCGAGACCCTCAAGCACGCCGAGGGCCTGCCCTGGGGCGACCCGGTCGAGGAGTCCAAGCCCTGGTGGCAACTGCACGAACACGCCTGGGACTTCGCCAAGGGGTTCTTCGTCGACGGCGTCTGGGGCACGATCAAGGGCCTGGGCACCCTGGTCGGCACCGAGGGCTGGGACTCCGCCAAGCAGGCGTGGTCGGGCCTGGGGAAGCTCGCCACGGGCGTGGTGATCTCCACCACCCCGTTGGCCGGCCTGTACTGGGGGCTGCCGGACGACCGGCTCCCCGCCTATCTGCGGGACTCCCGCAAGGCGATGAAGGAGACCGGCAAGGCGCTCCTGGCCTGGGACCAGTGGAGCGAGAACCCGTCCCGGGCGCTGGGCGCGGTGGCGTTCAACGTCGTCACGACAGTGTTCACCGGCGGCACGGGCGGCGCGGCCTCCGGCGCCGGAAAGGCGGCCGTCGCGGCGAAGGCCCTGTCCACGGCGGGCAAGGTGGGCCGGGTCGTGGACCCGATGACGTACGTCTTCAAGGGCGCGGGCATGGGCCTGACGAAGATCGGCGACGGCCTGGCGGCGCTCAAGGGTCTGGGGCAGTTCGAGATACCCGCCTTCCCCGAGGGCACGGTCACCCTCCCGGAGGGCGCGTTCAAACTACCCGACGGCACCCTGCACCTGCCGGAGGGCGCGGCGGTCCCGGAGGCCGCGTTCGAGGTCCCGGCCAACTCCTTCAAACTCCCGGACGGCGCGGAGGTCCCCCCGGGCGCGATGGACCTGGGCGACGGCGTGGTCCGCCTCCCGGAGGGCGTACATCCCCCTGAAGGCGCCCTCCGCGTACCCGAAGGCGCGCTCAAACTCCCCGACGGGACGACGGCCCTCCCCGAGAACGTGCTCAGGGGCACGGACGAGGCCGGCAACACGGTCTACCTGGACGGCCACGGCAACCTCCTGCGCGAGGACGGCACCCTCCTCCAGCACAACTCGGCGGCCCGGCAGGAGGGGGCGGGGGTGGGCGCCACCCGCCCGGATACGCCGAGCAGGGTTTCCGAAATGGCCGGCGTCGGCGCGCACTCCGCTCAGAACTCGGTCAGCCATCAGTCACCTGGCTCCGGCGCAACTGACAGCACCCCCACCGGCGGACACGGCGACGGCACGCCGACTGCCGCCGGCCACGGCGGCGGAACCGGCCGTGCCGTCCCTCACCAGAGCGCCGGCCACGGTGGAGGCGACGGCGGCGGACCGGGTCACCGTCCCGCCGCCGGGCACGGTCTGCCCGACCCCCGCGATCCACGCACGTACACCCCCGCTGAACGCCAAGCAATCATGGAACATCAAGTGGAGCGCGCGAATTCCGATCCCGCGTACCGCAAGGAGTACTACCGAAAGAACGGCTACCGCCTCAGCGAGACCCGCACCGACTGGACGAATACTGTCCCTCCGCAACTCGTCGAATTGCCCGATGGTACCTGGGTGGCGAAATCAGATCTCGCACCCCCGCTGCCCCCTGCCTACCTCGACGACATGCCGGTGGAACGAGGACGAACTGCGGCCACTCCAGAGGCGCGCGCGGAGCTCGACGAATTGGCGAAGGCCCGGCACGACGCCATAGCCGCAGACCACCCGTTCCATGTGGAGCACGGCAACGCCAGGAGGGAATACAAGCTCCACCGAACCGACGAATTGCGCGCAGCATTGGACGAAGCAGCCGAAAGACACAGGGGCCCACACAACGCATCAACCAAAGCCAGCGAAATCTACGGGGAGGGCGTAGCACGCCTGCACGCGATCCCTGAACTTTATCCGAACGCCAAGCCGGAAACCTTGCACGGGCCTAAAAATGGCAACGCCCAGTTCGATCAAGTCTATAAGGACGGAGATCGATTCATCGTCGTTGAGGCAAAGAGTCACGTGGATACACCGCTGGGGGAACGCCTGATCAATGGGGCGCGCTACTCTCAGGGGTCACGTACGTACTTCCTCGACATTCTCGACCAAATGGAAAAGAGACGGCGTAATTTTCCCAGCGACGGAAGATTGTCGGCTGACCTACGAAGCGCGCTTCGGGACGGTCGAGTCGATTACATCGTCGTCAGGGGCCAGGACAATGCAGGCACATACACTGGGTACTCCACTCAAAAGTTCGACATCAGGGAGCCTTCGTGACCACCATCCCTCGCCATGGCGTGCCAGGGCCCGACGACGAAGGCTTTGCACGAGCCCTGACCGAGGAGACCATCGAGGAGATCTCCTCGATCGAGCAGTCGCCGCACATGCTCGACGCCCTGTGGAACTCCGTGCGAACGTGCGTCGGCGCCCGTTCGACGGTCGACCCGACGTGCTCAGGCATCGAAACCTGGGAAGCCGTGGTGAACGCCATGCAAGTGGGATCGGCGATCTTCCGCGCCGCCACTGCCACAGGTGACACCTTCGAGTGCCGCATCCATCACGAGACGCGCACGCTCCCTGTCACCGGCCCCAGGATCTACGCCAACGCACCCTCGTGGATCGATGCCTTCTACTTCGCCCTCATCTGCCGGGACCAAGAACGGCTGACCGAACTGTGCGAAGTACCCATGGCCGTGCTGCGCGACTCCGGTGCACAACACGACGAATACCTCTACCACTGGGTAGCCACGCTGCAGACGTATTGGTCACGTCAGCAACCCGCAATGGTCGAGGCCCTCACAGCAGCCTTCCGGACCTCCCACCCGGACGTAACCCAGATCGCCCCGCGAGACTGGCTGCAGAACATCTCGTACCCGCCGATCAATCTCTTCTACCGGTTCATCAAGCATGACCATGACGGTTTCAACGCTGCCCTGATCGAAGCCCTTGAACTTCACAAGAGCTACTGGACAAAGACCGAGGACCGCGAGGAGGACACCGAGGGCCTGTGGGCCGTCGGTCCACTCGCCATCGCGTGCCTCGCCTACGACGGCGACTTCCCCATCGACGTCGAATCCGAATACCTCCCTCAGCACCTCCTCCAACGCAGCTGGGTCGGAGAATTCCCCGTCTGACGCTCCGTGCGAACCGTTTCACTTTGGAGGAATACCCATGCTTGCCAGCACCCCTGTCGCCCGCTGGACCTGGGGACGTAGCGACGCCGACGGGGATGACTTGGCGCTGTGTTTGCGCGACGCGTTGGCCGCGCACTCCGTCCTCGCTGCACATGGGCTCGCTGCCGCCGAGGCCCAGGTGCGCCTGTCCGTCGCAGAGCGGGGTAGGCCGCAGAACTCATTGTTCCGGGGCGAGTTGAGAACGTCCGACGATTCGGGGCGCTTCAGCGAGACGGTCAGAGCCCACTTGGGCGACCACCCAGTCGGCCCTGTGGACGCCAACCTGCGGTGCGACGGGATGCTCGCGTCGACCGAAGGAGACACGCTCCAGTGCGGCCTGTTCGAGCTCAGGGCCTCGGCGTACGCCGGCTTCGTGTCCGTGGAACTGGTGACGCTCCACGACTCCTGGATGCCGTACGACCTCAGGGGGCGTGCCCAGGGCGCCGGCTATCCGGTGAATGCGGCGCGCCTGGCCGCCGCCCTGCCCGCACTCGCCGACGCTCTCCATGCCGAGACCGACCCGGACAACCAGAGCCATTTCGCCAGACCGACCACGACCGGCGCCGACAATGTCTACGAGGAGGGCGGAACCCCGTCCGACGTGTGGGCCACTTTCGAGATTCCCCGTAGGTATGACGAATTCACTCACGCCCCGGGCTTCGGCCGCATCGGCTACAAGCGCACGGCGGAAGGCGAAGTCCAGTACGTGCCCGTGCTGGTTGGGCACGCGGTGCTGGGGTACCTCTGGGCCTCCGACGCGGAGAACGCTGCAAGCTTCGAGCCGAAGGATGTCGGCGACGACGAGACGTACCACGCTGGACTCCACTGGCTCGACCGCCTGCACACCGCACACGACCAGGGCCTCGCACCGTCCGAAGCCCTTCAGCAACTCACCGATGGCCTCCCCCAGGGGGACCACGCCCCCGGCCGCATGCGCCTCGGCGCCCTCCGGGAAATGGCTGCCGACCTGTGAGGGGGCCTTCGGCAGGAACCGACCCCATGACCGGCGCTACGGAATCCGGCTCGTACGCCTCCGAGTGGACCGCTGGCATGCACCGCCACGCCGTGGGCCTCGCCGAAATGCTGGGCCTGAGCGGGCAGCGGTACATGAGAGACCCGCTGGTTCTCCTGCCAGGCCTCCAGAACTATGTGGACCGCCTTCCGCTCGCAGAGTTCGAGCAGTCGGACTGGATCACCCTTCACACAGACCTCACCGCTTACCTGGGAGACCTCATGGTCCTGCGCCATGAGGCGACCTGGGTGAATGCGGAGGACTCCACGTCTCCTGCTGGGTACCGGTGGTACATCGAGGCGACCGGCCTCGACGGGATCCGCTATCGCGTAGAGCCGTACGACGTCGCCATGGAGGAATTCGAGCATCTCCCCATCGAGGTCGGTCGATTGATCGCAAACGCCGAAGCAGTACTGCACCTGACACCCTCACCCGGCACGGGACGCCCGAGCCTGTAGTGCCCCGAGGGTGGCAGCATCGACAGACGGCTCGACATCAGCAGGGGGACCCTGTCGTGACCACCACCAATATCGCCCGCCATGACGTATTCAAGGGGCGCAATACGGAACAGTTCGCAGCCGACTTGGAGGAATACCTGTTCGAAGACATCAACGAGCTGGCCAGAAGCTCCAAGCTCATCGATGCAACCTTCAACACCTCCGTGATGGGTCTGCGTGCCCGGTGCCTGATTGATCCCGAGGCTGCTGCGATCGAGACATGGGAGTCAGCGGTCAACGCCCTGCAGATGGGCTCGGCACTGTTCGCCGTCGCCGTCGCCGGCGCCGGCGAGGGAACCGTGGAGTGCCGGATCAATCACAAGCTGCGGACCATCCCGGCCCCCGGCTGCAGGCTGGTAGCCGGCGAGGGTGCCTGGCTGACCAGTTTCTGGCTGGCCCTCATCTGCCGCGACCAGCCACGCCTGACCCAGCTCAGCCAGATCCCGCTGGAACAGCTGCGCTCACCCCAGGCTCTGGCCGATGAATACCTCCACCACTGGATCGACACCCTCCAGACCTGGTGGCTCCGCGGACCCGGCCTCGCCGACAAGCTCATCGCCACCATCGAGACGTCCGACCCCTCGGTCGCACGCGTCGCACCCCTCGACATGCTGCAGGGCGTGCTCTACCCGCCGATCAACCTCTTCTACCACTACGTCCGCCAAGACCAAGACGGCTTCGCCCCCGCCCTCGCCGAGGCACTCCAACTCCACAAGGCGTACTGGACCCTCAACGAAGAACGCGCCACGGACATCGACGGCTCCATCGCCCTCGGACCCCTCGCCATCGCCTGCCTCGCCCACGACGCCGACTTCCCCCTCGACATCGAATCCGACTACCTCCCCAAGCACCTCCTCCAGCGCACCTGGATCGGCGAATTCCCCACCTGAGCCCTCAGCCACGAGGTCGCACCGAGCGCACGTTTCCGAGAGAGTGGGGCCCAGTGACCAGAGCCATCGCCCGACACGCGATCACCCGACAGCATTTGCCCGAGCGGAAACCGTCTATTTTTCCGCATACCGAGCAATTGCTGGAAAGAATCCACAAAGCGCCTTACGCTCTCGAGAGCGTCATGTCCACGTCGCTGGTCATGGCCTACGAGAAGTCTGCGGTCGATCCCACCGCCGCTTGGATCGAATCGTGGGAGGCCTGGGTCGCGGCCATGCAGGCCGGGTCGGCTGTCTTCGCAGCCGCTACGACCGCCGAGGACAGCGTGGACTGCCTCATCCACCATGAAGTGCGTGTAGTTCCCGCCTTCGTCCGTCCCGAGTCGTACGCGGACGCGGGGCACTGGCTCACTGCCTTCTACCTGGCGGTCGTCTGCCGCAACGCCGAGCGGCTGACGGCACTTTGCCACGTCCCGACTTCGAAGCTGCATGAGTCGGGAGCAGTGTGTGACGACTACCTTTACGCGTGGATCGAGGCGCTGCAGGCGTTCTGGCTGGGCCGGCCGGAGTTCGCCGACAAACTGGTCAAGGCAGCATCGGGAACGGCTCCCGGCGTGCCGTCCGTCACCGGACAGGATTACGTCTCCCAGCTCATGTGGCCCCCCATGGACCTCCTCCGCCGACGGGCCACCGGGCAGCACGCCGAGTTCAACAGCGCGCTGGAGCAGGCGCTCCGCGCCCACAGGGCCTATTGGTCGGCCGACCAGGAGCGATCCGACTCCTGCTTCGGCTGGGTCGCCCTGGCCCCGCTGGCCATAGCCTGCCTGGCAGCCGACGCCGATTTCCCCGTCGACATCGAATCCGAATACCTCCCCAAGCACCTCCTCCAGCGCACCTGGATCGGCGAATTCCCCACCTGAGGAAGCAAAGCGCGACCGCGCTACTCGCCCGGACGCCCGAAGAGTTCCGCCCCCGAGCGGAGCGCGGCGATCATGTCGGCCCGGTGGGTCGTCGCGGGCCGGCCGGCCCCGAAGCCGGTGATCACGGCGTGGGGAAGGTAGTCGCTGTCCACGGCGGGCGCCCAGCCCCGGCGGCGGTGGGCCAGCGCGGCGAGCGCCAGGGGTGTGAGCGGCAGGAGGGAGCGGGGGTGGGTGCTGACCTCCCCGAACGACTTGTACGTCAGCAGTAGTCGGCCCAACGCCGCGTCGAATTCCTCCCCGTCCCCGGCCGCAAGGGCGCGCAGCGCGAGGAGGGCCAGGTAATCGCGGCGGCCCCCGACGTCGCTCCCCAGCTCGGCGACGAACGCGCGGATGAAGGCGAGCCCGCCGTCGATCGCCGCGAGCACCTGCGCCTCCGTGGGCGGGTAGTCCGCGTCTTCGTCGTCGCCCAGGTCCCCCAGTACGTACGCCATGAGGCCGTCGGCGAGCGCGCCAATGGGGAAGCGGGCCTGCTGAGGGTCGCGTGCGTGGTAGAACGCCTCGCGGTGGCGCTCGACCGTATCCGTGAGCACGGCCAGGCAGAAGGCGTCGAGCCAGTCGAACGCGCCAAGGGAAACAGGGCTTCCGTCCGCACCAGCGTCGTAGGACACCCCGAAGTTCACGTAGTCCAGGGAGACCGTGAAGGGGTGGCCAGGGAAGTACGCGGCGAAGGCTACGGCGCCGCTCGCAGCCTGTTCCGCGGCGCGGAGGACGGCTTCCGCCTGCGGGGTGTCGAGAGCGGGGTGGCGTACGGACAGCGCGCCCAGATGGTCGAGCAACTCCCCCGCCAGCAGGGACCAGTCGTTGGCGGTCATCCGCTCCGAGGACAGACTCCGCACCAGCCCGCCGATCCGGCGGTCGAAATCGTCCCGGGCGGCCGCCACGTGCGCGTCATCGAGTACATGCCGCTGCAGGTGCACAGCCCAACCATCCCGTCCCGTCCCGCCCCACGTCCGGCCGGATGTGGATCGCGCATCACCCTACTGACCGGCGGTCGCCGCCGTCCCGCTCCCACGTGCTCCGCATCACCCTGGACAGCCCCATGACCGCCGGGTAACTTTTAACCATGGCTGAGCAAGCGCTTAGCCATGCTCCGGAAGACGTAGCCCCAGAAGACGTAGAAGTCGCAGCCACCAGGGAGGCACCCCGTGCGCCGTACGGTATTCAACGAGGACCACGAGGCGTTCCGGGAGACCATCCGGGCCTTCATCGCGGCCGAGGTCGTGCCCGTGTACGAGGAGTGGTTCGCCGCCGGGCAGGCGCCGCGGGAGTTCTACAAGCAGCTTGGTGAGCTGGGCGTCTTCGGGATCAACGTGGACGAGGAGTACGACGGCGCGGGCATCGACTCGCACAAGTACGAGGCGATCATCTACGAGGAGACCGCTCGGGCCGGCGTCTCCTTCGGCGGCTCCGGCGTGCACACGCTGCTCGGCCTGCCGTACATCAAGATGCTCGCCACCGACGAGCAGAAGAAGCGCTGGCTGCCGAAGTTCGTCAGCGGCGAGGAGATGTGGGCCCTCGCGATGACCGAGCCGGGCACCGGGTCGGACGTGGCGGGCATGAAGACCACCGCCAAGCTCTCCGAGGACGGCACGCACTACGTGCTCAACGGCGCCAAGACGTTCATCACCGGCGGCGTGCACGCCGACCGCGTCATCGTCTGCGCCCGCACCTCCGCCCCGCGCGAGGACGACCGCCGCTTCGGCATCTCGCTGTTCGCCGTGGACACCAAGTCCGAGGGCTACTCCATCGGCCGCAAGCTCGACAAGCTGGGCCTCAAGGTCTCCGACACCGCCGAACTGGCCTTCGTCGACGTCAAGGTGCCCGCCGAGGACCTGCTCGGCGAGGAGAACAAGGGCTTCGGCTACCTCGGCACCAACCTGGCGTCCGAGCGCTGGGGCATCGCCTTCGGCGCGTACGCCCAGGCCGCCGCGGCCGTCCGGTTCGCCAAGGAGTACGTGCAGGAGCGCACGGTCTTCGGCAAGACCGTCGCCTCGTTCCAGAACACCAAGTTCGAGCTGGCCGCCTGCCAGGCCGAGGTGGACGCGGCCCAGGCCGTCGCCGACCGCGCCCTGGAGGCGCTGGACGCCGGTGAGCTGACCGCCGCCGAGGCCGCCTCCGCGAAGCTGTTCTGCACCGAGGTCGCACACCGCGTGATCGACCGCTGCCTCCAGCTCCACGGCGGCTACGGCTTCATGAACGAGTACCCGATCGCCCGCCTCTACGCCGACAACCGCGTCAACCGCATCTACGGCGGCACCAGCGAGGTCATGAAGTCGATCATCGCCAAGTCCATGGGCCTGTAGGGACCGCGTTCCCCCCATGAGCACCGCACTCGATTCCCTGCTCGATCTGCTCGACCTGGAGCGGATCGAGCAGGACATCTTCCGGGGTGCCAGCCGCTCGGCGGTCGTGCCCCGGGTCTTCGGCGGACAGGTCGCGGCCCAGGCGCTCGTCGCCGCGGGCCGCACCGTCCCCGCCGACCGGTCCCCAAGCTCTCGAATGAACTCGAGCAGGGGAGGCCCCATTGCCCACTCGCTGCACTCGTACTTCCTGCGCATGGGCGATCCGGGCGCCCCGATCGTCTACACCGTGGACCGCATCCGCGACGGCCGGTCGTTCACCACGCGCCGGGTCGTCGCCGTCCAGCACGGGCAGCCGATCTTCCACCTGTCCGCGTCCTTCCAGACGTACGAGGAGGGGCTGGAGCACCAGACGGCCATGCCGGCGGCGCCCGACCCCGAGACGCTGCCCACGGCCGCCGAGATGCTGCCCCGCCACGCCCACCGGTTCAGCGACCCGGGCATGGTGGACCGGCTGATCGAGGCGCGCGCCGCGGTCGATCTGCGGTACGTGGACGCGCCGCCGTTCGGCACGGTCGGCGTGCCCCGCGAGCCCCGGTCGCAGGTGTGGTTCCGGACCAACGGCAAGCTGGCCGACGACCCGCTGCTGCACGTGTGCATGGCGACGTACGTCTCCGACATGACGCTGCTCGACTCGGTGCTGCTCGCCCACGGGCGGGGCGGCTGGGCGGTCGGTGACGTGGTGGGCGCGAGCCTGGACCACGCGATGTGGTTCCACCGGCCGTTCCGGGCCGACGAGTGGCTGCTGTACGACCAGGAGTCGCCGTCCGCGTCCGGCGGGCGCGGGCTCGGCCAGGCCCGGATCTACACCCGGGACGGCCGGCTGGCGATCACCGTCATCCAGGAGGGTGTCGTCCGCGTCCCCCGCTGACCGGCCGGCCCCGGCCGCGCGTCGGACACCGGCGGCCCGGCCGCGGACATACTCACCGGCATGACTGACGCGAAAAGCAGTGGCGGCGGGTCCACCTTCACCGTCGTCGTCGCGGCCCTCGCCAACCTCGGCATCGCCGTGGCGAAGGCGGTCGCCGGGCTGATCAGCGGATCGAGCGCGATGCTCTCCGAGGCGGCCCACTCGGTGGCCGACACCGTCACCGAGGTGCTGCTGCTCACCGCGCTCAAACGCAGCGAGAAGCCGGCCGACGAGGACCATCCGCTGGGGTACGGCCCCGAGCGGTACATCTGGGCGCTGCTCGCCTCCGTGGCGACGTTCGTCGGCGGCGCGGTCTTCTCGATCTACGACGGGGTGCACACCCTGCTGGCGGGCGAGGAGCTGGGCGACCCGCTGCTCTCGTACCTCGTGCTCGTCGTCGCCTTCCTGCTGGAGGGCTTCTCGCTGCGGACCGGGCTGCGCCAGGTCCGGGAGGAGGCCGTACGGCTCGGCGCGCCCGCCCGGCACTATTTCCGGCGCACCCCGGACACCGCGGTCAAGGCCGTCGTGATGGAGGACTCGGCGGCCCTGGTGGGGCTGCTGCTCGCGGCGGGCGGGCTGCTCGGCGGGCAGCTGACCGGGTCCGGGGTGTGGGACGGAGTCGCCTCGCTGCTGATCGGGGTGCTGCTGGTGTACGTGGCCTGGGTGCTCGGGCGGTCCAATGTGCAGCTGCTGATCGGGCGGCCGGTGTCCGCGCCGATGCGGGAGGGCATCCGGGAGGAGCTGCTCGCGGTGGAACACCTGGTGGCCGTGCTGGAGCTGACCACGCTCATCCAGGGGCCGGACGAGATCCTGGTGGCCGCGAAGGTGGACTTCGTGGACACGGTCAGCGCCGGGCAGATCGAGTCGGCGTGCGAGCGGGCGGAGCGCCGGCTGCGGCAGCGGTACGCGTCGATCAAGCGGGTGTACCTGGACCCCACGTCGGGCCGGGAGGCGCGCCGCCGGGCCCGCGCGGCGGAGGACGGGGAGCCGGGGGCCTGACGGAGCGGCCCCGAAAGCGGCCCCGCCGCCTCGGGCCGGCCCCGTCGCGTCAGAGCAGTCCCGCCGCCGCCAGCAGGTAGTCCGTCATCGGGTCGTAGAAGCGCGGGTCCAGGACGTGGTCGTCGAGCGGGACGGCCACCTGGAGGGTGCCCTCCGCCTCGCCGAGGAACAGCGCCGGGTCGTTGCAGTCGGCGTACCCGATGGCGTCCAGGCCGCGCTGCGCGGCGCAGCCGGCCCAGCCGTGGTCGGCGACGACGAGGTCGGGCAGCGGGCGGCCCTCCCGTTCCAGGCCGTCCAGGACGGCGGCCATCGGGGCCGGGGAGTGGGTGTGCCAGAGGGTCGCGCCGCGCTCCTGGACGGCGACGTCCGCGAACTGGAAGACCATGCCCTCGTCGGCCATCAGCCCGCCCGGAATCCGTACGATCTCGCAGCCGGCCGCCCGCAGCGCCGCCGCCGTCTGCCGGTGGACGTCCAGGAGGCCGCCGGGGTGGCCGGTGGCGAAGAGGACCCGTTCGCGGCCCTCGGCGGCCTTGCGCAGCAGGGCGGCGGCCCGTTCCAGGGCGTCGACGGTCAGCTCGGGGTCGATGGTGTCCTGGCCGAACCGGTGCTCCGGATCGTCGCTGACCCCGCACCTTTCGGCCATCACGGCGAGCACGTCCTGCTCGTCGCGCCACCGGTCGCCCAGCTCAAGGCCCAGCCAGTAGTGCCGGTCGCCGTTGGCCAGGCTGCGGTAGTGGGCCAGGTTGTTGTCGCGCGGGGTGGCGACGTCCCCCGCGATGCGCGTACGGACGAGGTGCTCGACGAGGGCGGCGCGGCTGGGTATCGGCATGGGGCCATTGTGCCGTGGCCGGTGCGCGGCGTCCCGGCCATCCGCAGGCCGGATGTTGAGTGAGCGTTCACCCGCCGGTGACCTGGAACTTTCCGCTCCGCCCGGCCTCCCCGCATGAAATGGGTATAGACCACTGACTTTGCGCCAAACCCCTGTCTCATTCACCCGCGAGCGCCAAGTGGTCTATACCTCTGACACTAGGGTGGGGTGGGTCACCCGATACCAGGATATGCACAGCCGTGGGGGGCTTTATGTCCGTGCGTCACTTACCGCAACCACCGTCCGATCAGGAGCTCTACTGGTACTTCGGGCCGCAGCGCCGCTGGGTACTGATCAGCTCCTCGCTCGCCTTCGTACTCACGGCGGCGACCATGCTCACCTTCGCCCTGCGCACACCGGCCCTCTGGGCCTTTCTCGCGGTGCTCTCGCTGAACGTCGTCGCGCTCGCGCTGTCGTCGGTCAACAGCCTGCGCGCCCGCCGGCTGACCCGGCGTTCGCACGAGGTGCTCGTCCACGCCTGGGACCCGCCCGAACTGCCCACCGTCGACCTCTACCTGCCGACCTGCGGGGAACCGCTCGACGTGCTGGAGAACGCCTACCGGGCGGTCGCCGCCCTGGACTGGCCGGACGCGCTGACCGTCTGGGTACTGGACGACGCCGACAGCCCCGAGGTGGCCGCGCTGGCCGCCGCGTACGGCTTCCGTTACGTCGTCCGGCCCGACCGCGGCCATCTGAAGAAGGCGGGCAACCTCAACCACGCGCTCACCCTGAGCAGCGCCGAGCACATCGCCATCCTGGACGCCGACTTCGCGCCCAGGCCCGACTTCCTGCGCCATCTGGTGCCGTATCTGGCCGACCCCGGCGTCGGCATCGTGCAGAGCCCGCAGTGCTTCGACACCGACGAGACCATGGGGTGGATCCAGCGCGCGGCCGGCTCGGCGCAGGAGTGGTTCTTCCGCTGGATCCAGCCGTCCCGCGACGCGAGCGACGCGGCGATCTGCTGCGGGAGCAACGCCGTCTACCGGCGCAGCGCCATCGACCGGGCCGGCGGCTTCGCCCGGCTCGACCACAGCGAGGACCTGTACACCGGACTCGCCCTGCACGCCGAGGGGTTCAGGACCCTGTACGTGCCGGTGCTGGTCGCCAAGGGCACCTCGCCGGACAACCTCGCCTCCTACCTCAACCAGCAGTACCGCTGGGCGATGGGCAACCTGCATCTGCTGAGCACCCCGGTCCTCAAGGAGATGGGCGCGCCCCGGCGGATGCGGCTGTGCTTCTACGAGGGGATCGTCGGCTATCTGACGACCGTGGTGAACACGTTCGCCGCGCCGCTGCCGCCGCTCGTGATGATGATCTGGTACCCGGACGACATCCGGCCCTGGCACGTGCTGCCGCTGCTCGCCCCGCTGTGGCTGTGGCACGTGCTGCTGCCGCAGGTCAGCCGGACCCGCTGGCGCGTCGAGGTGATCCGGGCCAACGTCCTGATGAGCGTCGCCGCCGGAGCCGCCGTCTGGCACACCCTGCGCGGGCGCAGCGCCGCCTGGGTGCCGACCGGGGCCGGCGGTGGCGGATCGGGCGCGCTGGCCCACCGGGTGGTGCTCGTCTCGCTCGGCTGGCTGGTCTGCTCCACCGCTGCGGCCGTCGCCGGGCTCGCCCTGGCCGTCGCCCGCAACGGCTGGGAGCCCAACTGGGGCCTCGGGCTCTATCTGCTGGTCCAGCTCCAGATCAACGTCCCGCTCGTACGGGACCTACTCACCGAGCTGCGTCCGGCCGCCGGGCCCCGGCCCGCCCGCGCCCCGCGCGGTTCGCGCACCGCCGTCCTGCCCCGGCGCTGGCCGGAGGCGCTGGCGGTCACCGCCACCCTCGTACTCACCGCACTGCTCGCGTCCGGCTGGGTCAACCCCATGCTGCCCTGGCTGAGCTGAAAGGCCCTCACCCGCGATGCCCACTCCCGCCACCGCCACCCGGCGGCCCGGCCGTCCCACCTCCCTGCCCGCATCCGCGTCCGCGCCCCGACCCGCCCACCGGACCCGCTTCCGTCCCGACATCGAGGGGCTGCGCGCGTTCGCCGTGCTGGCCGTCCTCGCCTTCCACGCCTCCGTACCGGGACTGGCCGGCGGCTTCATCGGCGTGGACGTCTTCCTCGTCATATCCGGCTACCTGATCACCGGCCTCCTGGTCCGGGAAGCCGTCACCACCGGACGCGTCCGGCTGGGCGAGTTCTTCTCCCGCCGGGCCCGCCGGCTGCTGCCGTCCGCGGCCGTGGTGCTGGCCGCGGTCGCGGCGGCCGGTGCCTGGCTGACGGTGCCGCTGCGCCGTACGGACCTGGAAAACGATGTCGTGGCCGCGGCCCTGTCGGTGGCCAACTGGCGGTTCGTCCACCAGCGCACCGACTATCTGGCGGCCGGCCAGGACGAGAGCCCGCTGCTGCACTTCTGGTCGCTGGCGGTCGAGGAGCAGTTCTATCTGTGCTGGGGCCCGCTGCTCGCCCTGCTGGCCGCCCTCACCGCCCGCGCGGTGCGCCGGGGACGGGCCCTGCGGCCGGTGGCCGTCGCCGTCACCGCCGTACTGACGCTGGTCTCCTTCGCCCTGGCGCTGCGCTGGACGGGCGACTCCGTCTCGCTGGCGTACCTCGGTACGCCGTCCAGGGTCTGGCAGTTCGGGGTCGGGGCGCTGCTGGCGCTGCTGCCCTGGCATCTGGTGCCGGGGCCGCGCGTGCTGCGGCTGCTGTGCGGCTGGGCGGGCGCGGGGGTGCTGGTGTGGTGCGTGCTGCGGTACGACGCCTCGACCCCGTACCCCGGATACGCGGCGCTCGCCCCGACCCTGGCGACGGCGGCGGTCCTGCTGGCGGGGGCGCCAGGCCGGGGCTCCGGCACGCCCTCGCGCTACGGAGTCGGGCGGCTGCTGGGGCTGCGCGGCCCCCGTGCGCTCGGGCGGCTGTCGTACACGCTGTACCTGTGGCACTGGCCGGTGCTCGTCCTGGCCGAGGCCCGCTACGGCACCCTGGACTGGCCGGTCCGGGTGGCGCTCACGGCCGCCGCCGTGCTGCCGGCCCTGGCGACCCGGCGCTGGATCGAGAAGCCACTGCGGCACAACCGTACGGTCTCCGAGCTGCCCCGGCGCGGTCTCGCGCTGGGCGTCGCGTCCGTCGTCATCCCGGTCGTCCTGGCCCTGGTGGTCGGCACCACCACGCTGCGGCTGCTCGGCCCGGCCACCCCGGTGGACATGAAGGGCCTGCCGCCCGGCGCGGTCACCGGCCCCACCCTGCTGGCCCGGACCGCCGGGGCGGCGGCCCCCGAGGGCCCCGTCGTGCCGAACCCGGTCCAGGCCCGCAAGAGCTTCCCGCCGGACGGGGAGTGCGAGGTGGCCCCGGCGGTGACGAGCAGCCCGCCCTGCCTGTTCGGGGCGGTGGACAGCCCCGACCGGATCGTCCTGCTCGGCGACTCGCACGCCGGGCAGTGGTTCTCGCCGATGCTCAGCCTGGCCGCCCGGCGCGGCTGGGCGCTCCAGGAGCTGGTGAAGCAGGGCTGCCCGCTGCCGGAGCTGTCGGTGGTGAACCCGCAGCTGGGGCGGACGTACCACGAGTGCGACACCTGGCGGAAGGACAGCCTGGAGCGGCTGGCCGCAGGCCCCCGGCCCCGGCTCGTCGTCATCTCCTCGCTGAACCGCTACACGGACGACGAGCGCGCGCTGCTCAGGGGCTGGGAGCGGACGCTGAAGCCGCTGCGGGCGCTCGGGGTGCCGATCGTGTACATCGAGGACACCCCGATCCCCGGCCGCGACGTCCCCGCCTGCGTCTCCGGCCACCTCACGGACCCGGAGGCCTGTGCCTTCGACCGGAAGAAGTCCCGGTGGCCCGACCCGCTGGCGCGGAAGGCGGCGGCCGGCGCGCTGCCGGGGGTGCGGACCGTCTCGGTGAACCCGGTGCTGTGCCCGGCCGCCGGTCCGACGTGCCCGGTGGTCCTGGACCGGGTGCTGCTCTACCGCGACGACACCCATCTGACCGATGTGGCCGCCGTGGTGCTGGCCCCCCGCCTGGAACGGCTCCTCACCGAAGCCGCGGGCCTGGCCGGCGGGGGCGGGGACGGCGGCGGGGACGGGGACGGCGGCGGGGCGTCCCGCGAGGGCTGGACGACCCTGCTGGACGAGAGGTTCGACGGCCCGGCGGGCAGCCGCCCGGCGGCCTCCCGGTGGCTGTACGACAAGGGCACCTGCTATCCGGGCTGCCCGGCCGCGCAGTGGGGCACGGGCGAGATCGAGACCATGACGGACTCCGCGGACAACGTCCGGCTGGACGGCAAGGGGGCCCTGGAGATCGTGCCCACGCGGCGCGACGGGCGGTGGTACTCGGGCCGCATCGAGTCCCGGCGCTCCGACTTCGCGCCGCCGCCCGGCGGGGTGCTGCGCATCGAGGCGTCGATCGCCCTGCCGGACGTGTCGGGCGCGGCCGCCGCGGGCTACTGGCCGGCGTTCTGGACGATGGGCGCCAAGCTGCGCGACGGGTACACCGGCTGGCCGGCCACCGGCGAGATCGACGTCATGGAGTCCGTCAACGGGCGCGACGCGGTCTTCGGCACCCTGCACTGCGGGACCCTGGACGGCGGCCCCTGCCGGGAGCCGGTGGGGCTCACCTCGCCCCGGCAGAAGTGCGCGGGCTGCCGCGGCGCGTTCCGCACGTACGCCGTGGAGGTCGACGCCACACCCGGCGCCGAGGAGATCCGCTGGTACCTGGACGACCGGGTGTACCACCGGGTGAAGGCGTCCACGACGGGCCGCGAGGCCTGGGACGAGGCGCTGTCGCGCGGCCAGTTCCTGATCCTGAACGTGGCGATGGGCGGAGCGCTCCCGGCCGCCGACGGCGGTACGCCGGGCCCCGCGACGGAACCGGGCCACCCGATGCGGGTCGACCGGGTCACCGTGTCCACCCGGGAGGGTGCCTCCTAGGCGGGCTCCCCCGCCGCCGCGAAGGCGCCCCGGGCCAGTCGGTGCAGCAGTGCGGCGGTCTCCGCACGCCCCGGCAGGGCACCGGGGCTCGGGGTCGGTCCGGAGGCCCCCCGCGGCGTCGCGGCGGGCCTCCGGACCGACCCCAGATGGGGGGTGGAGTTGAGGAGGCCGAAGACGGCGTGGACGGTGGCGCGGGCCTCGTGCTCGGGGAGGTCCGGGTAGAGGTCGCGGACGACGGCGACCCACACCTCGACGTACTGCCGCTGGAGCCGGCGCACCCGCTTGCGGTCGGTGTCCCGCAGGCGGTCCAGCTCGCGGTCGTGCAGGGTGATCAGGGGGCGGTCGTCGAGGGCGAAGTCGATGTGGCCCTCGATGAGCGCGTCCAGCAGGGCCTCCGGCGATCCGTCGCCGGAGGCGGCGTCCTCCGACACCCGGAGCTTCCCGCCGGTCAGCAGGCGTTCGCTGATGCCGACGAGCAGCTCGGCGAGCATCGCGTCCTTGCCGGGGAAATGCCGGTAGAGACCGGGGCCGCTGATGCCGACGGCGGCCCCTATCTCGTCGACGCCGACACCGTGGAAGCCGCGCTCGGCGAAGAGGCGGGCGGCCTCCCGGAGGATCTGCTCGCGGCGGGTGGGGGCCGCGACGCGGGCGGCATGGGTGCTCATGAGCAGCCATTCTAGACAGGCGGGTTAGCGCTCGTTAACCTGTAGCGACGTTAACGCTCATTAACCGAGTGGCGTGGACGCTCAGGAACACCGCGGTACGGGCAAGGGGGCTCGACAGGATGCAGCAGGCACCGGTGCTGGCGAGCGCGGCCGATCCCGCCTCGGAGGCTTGGCAGGCCAACGAGGCGGCGCATCACGCGCTCACGGACGAGCTGCGCAAGCGGCTCGCCACGGCCAGGCTGGGCGGGGGTGAGAGGTCCCGCGCCCGGCACGTGGCGCGCGGCAAACTGCTGCCCCGCGATCGGGTGGACACCCTGCTCGACCCCGGCTCGCCCTTTCTGGAACTGGCCCCGCTGGCCGCCGAGGGGCTGTACGGGGGCGCCGCGCCGGCCGCCGGGGTGATCGCCGGGATCGGCCGGGTCAGCGGGCGCGAGTGCGTGATCGTCGCCAACGACGCCACGGTCAAGGGCGGCACGTACTACCCGATGACCGTGAAGAAGCATCTGCGGGCCCAGGAGGTGGCGCTGGAGAACCGGCTCCCCTGTCTGTATCTGGTGGACTCGGGCGGCGCCTTCCTGCCGCTCCAGGACGAGGTCTTCCCCGACCGGGAGCACTTCGGCCGGATCTTCTACAACCAGGCCCGGATGTCCGGCGCCGGCATCCCGCAGATCGCGGCGGTGCTCGGCTCCTGCACGGCGGGCGGGGCGTACGTCCCGGCGATGAGCGACGAGGCGGTCATCGTCCGCGGCCAGGGGACGATCTTCCTGGGCGGCCCGCCGCTGGTGAAGGCCGCCACCGGCGAGGTGGTCACGGCCGAGGAGCTGGGCGGCGGCGAGGTGCACTCGCGTACGTCGGGCGTCACCGACCACCTCGCGGAGGACGACGCGCACGCGCTCCGCATCGTGCGGAACATCGTGGCGACGCTGCCGGACCGGGCCCCGCTGCCCTGGTCGGTGCGGCCGGTCGAGGAGCCGAAGGTGGACCCGGCCGGGCTGTACGGCGCGGTCCCCGTCGACTCGCGCACCCCGTACGACGTGCGCGAGGTGATCGCGCGGGTGGTGGACGGCTCCCGGTTCGCCGAGTTCAAGGCGGAGTACGGCCAGACGCTGATCACCGGCTTCGCCCACATCCACGGCCACCCGGTCGGGATCGTCGCCAACAACGGCATCCTGTTCTCCGAGTCCGCCCAGAAGGGCGCGCACTTCATCGAGCTGTGCGACCAGCGCGCCATCCCGCTGCTGTTCCTGCAGAACATCTCGGGCTTCATGGTCGGCCGGGACTACGAGGCCGGCGGCATCGCCAAGCACGGCGCGAAGATGGTCACCGCCGTCGCCTGCGCCCGCGTCCCGAAGCTCACCGTGGTGGTCGGCGGCTCCTACGGGGCGGGCAACTACTCCATGTGCGGCCGCGCCTACAGCCCCCGGTTCCTGTGGATGTGGCCCAACGCCAAGATCTCGGTCATGGGCGGCGAGCAGGCCGCCTCCGTCCTCGCCACGGTCAAGCGCGACCAGCTGGGCGACGACTGGAGCGCCGAGGACGAGGAGGCGTTCAAGGCGCCGATCCGCGAGCAGTACGAGACCCAGGGCAACGCCTACTACGCCACGGCCCGGCTCTGGGACGACGGGGTGATCGACCCGCTGGAGACCCGCCAGGTGCTGGGCCTCGCCCTGACCGCGTGCGCCAACGCCCCGTTGGGCGACGCCGGCTTCGGCGTCTTCCGGATGTGAGGAAGAGATGACGATGTTCGACACGGTCCTCGTCGCCAACCGGGGCGAGATCGCGGTCCGGGTCATCCGGACCCTGCGCGAGCTGGGCGTGCGCTCGGTCGCCGTCTTCAGCGACGCGGACGCCGACGCGCGGCACGTACGGGAGGCCGACACGGCGGTACGGATCGGGCCCGCGCCCGCCTCGGCGAGCTATCTGAGCGCGGACCGGCTCCTGGAGGCGGCCCGCCGCACCGGCGCGCAGGCCGTCCACCCCGGCTACGGCTTCCTCGCCGAGAACGCCGCGTTCGCCCGGGCGTGCACGGAGGCCGGGCTGGCCTTCATCGGGCCGCCCGCCGCCGCGATCTCGCTGATGGGCGACAAGATCCGGGCCAAGGAGACGGTCGCGGCGGCCGGCGTCCCCGTGGTGCCCGGCTCCTCCGGCAGCGGGCTGAGCGACGAGGCGCTGGCCGGGGCGGCGGCCGGGATCGGCATGCCGGTGCTGCTCAAGCCCTCGGCGGGCGGCGGCGGCAAGGGCATGCGGCTCGTCCGGGACGCGGCACTGCTCGCGGACGAGATCGCGGCGGCCCGGCGCGAGGCCCGCGCCTCCTTCGGCGACGACACCCTGCTGGTGGAGCGGTGGATCGACCGGCCGCGCCACATCGAGATCCAGGTCCTGGCCGACGCCCACGGCAACGTGGTGCACCTGGGCGAGCGCGAGTGCTCCCTCCAGCGCCGCCACCAGAAGATCATCGAGGAGGCCCCGTCCGTCCTGCTGGACGAGGCGACGCGCGCCGCCATGGGCGAGGCGGCCGTGCAGGCGGCCCGCTCCTGCGGCTACGTCGGCGCGGGCACGGTGGAGTTCATCGTGCCGGGCAACGACCCGTCCTCGTACTACTTCATGGAGATGAACACCCGGCTCCAGGTCGAGCACCCGGTCACCGAGCTGGTCACCGGCCTGGACCTGGTCGAGTGGCAGCTGCGGGTCGCGGCCGGTGAACCGCTGCCGTACGGCCAGGACGACATCACGCTCACCGGGCACGCCGTGGAGGCCCGGGTCTGCGCCGAGGACCCGGCGCGCGGCTTCCTGCCCTCCGGCGGCACCGTGCTGGCGCTCCACGAGCCGCAGGGCGGCGGGGTGCGCACCGACTCGGGGCTCGGCGAGGGCGGCGAGGTCGGCAGCCTGTACGACCCGATGCTGTCCAAGGTCATCGCGTACGGCCCCGACCGGGCGACCGCCCTGCGCCGGCTGCGGGTGGCCCTGGCGGACACGGTCGTCCTCGGCGTCCCGACCAACGCGGGCTTCCTGCGCCGGCTGCTCGCCCATCCGGCGGTGGTGGCGGGCGAGCTGGACACCGGTCTGGTGGAGCGCGAGGTGGACGGGCTGGTGCCGGAGGGCGTGCCGGAGGAGGTGTACGCGGCCGCCGCGCTGCTGCGGCGGCACAGCCGGGCCGCCGCGGCCCGCCCGGCCGCCGGTGCCTGGGCCGACCCGTTCTCGGCGGGGAACGGCTGGCGGCTCGGCGGCACCCCGGCCCGCACCGTGCGCGACTTCCGGATTCCCGGCCACGACCCGGTCCAGGTGAGCCTGCGCCCGTGCGGCGGCGGGGACACCGAGCTGACGTTCGGCCATGTCGGCGAGGGCCCGACGCCACCCGCCCCGGAGTCGGGCGCCTGCGGGCCGCTCGGACCGCTGCCGGGCACCGCGGAGAAGGCCAGGACGCTGTCGGTCGGCGACGGCCGCATCGCGCTGGAACTGGCCGGGGTCACGCATGTGTTCGCGTACGCCGTCTCCCCGGAGGGCCACTGGCTCGGCCGGGACGGCGACAGCTGGCACGTCCGGGACCACGACCCGGTCGAGGCGTCGCTGACCGGCGCCGCCCGCTCCGGCGCCGACACGCTCGCCGCGCCCATGCCCGGCACGGTGACCGTGGTGAAGGTGGCCGTCGGGGACGAGGTCGTCGCCGGGCAGAGCCTGCTGGTGGTGGAGGCGATGAAGATGGAGCACGTCATCTCCGCGCCGCACGCCGGCACCGTCACCGCGCTCGACGTCACCGCGGGCACCGCGGTGGCCATGGACCAGGTGCTGGCCGTCGTCGCGCCGGCCGACGCCGCCGGGGAGGACGCGTGACGACCGCCGACCGCGCCCTGCCGATGACCGTCCCCGCCGACGGTCTGCCCGCCCGCGTCCGCATCCACGAGGTCGGCGCCCGCGACGGGCTGCAGAACGAGAAGACGACCGTCCCGACCGCGGTGAAGGCGGAGTTCATCCGCCGGCTCGCGGTCGCCGGGCTGACCACGATCGAGGCGACGAGCTTCGTGCATCCCAAGTGGGTGCCCCAGCTCGCCGACGCCGAGGAGCTGTACCCGCTGCTCGGCGACATCGCGGACGTGGGCGACGTGACGCTGCCGGTCCTCGTGCCGAACGAACGCGGGCTGGACCGGGCGCTGGCGCTGGGCGCCCGCTCGATCGCGGTGTTCGGCTCGGCCACGGAGACGTTCGCGCGGCGCAACCTCAACCGGACGGTCGACGAGTCGCTGGCCATGTTCGCGCCCGTGGTGGCCCGCGCCAGGGCGGACGCGGTGCGGGTGCGCGGCTACCTGTCGATGTGCTTCGGCGACCCGTGGGAGGGCGCGGTGCCCGTGCCGCAGGTCGTCCGGGTCGCGAAGGCGCTGATGGACCTCGGCTGCGACGAGCTGTCCCTCGGCGACACCATCGGGGTCGCCACCCCCGGCCATGTACAGGCCCTGCTCACGGGGCTGAACGAGGCCGGTGTGCCCACCGACGCGATCGGGGTGCATTTCCACGACACGTACGGGCAGGCCCTGTCCAACACCCTGGCCGCGCTGCGGCACGGCGTGTCCGTGGTGGACGCGTCGGCCGGCGGCCTCGGCGGCTGCCCGTACGCGAAGAGCGCGACCGGAAACCTGGCCACCGAGGATCTCGTGTGGATGCTCGACGGCCTCGGCATCGAGACCGGGGTCGATCTCGGCGAGCTGACCGCCACCAGCGTGTGGCTCGCCGAACACCTGGGCCGACCCAGCCCTTCCCGTACCGTCCGCGCACTCGCGGCACAGTGACATCCCACAAGGAGAACGTCCCCATGTCCCTGGACCACCGGCTGACCGCCGAGCACGAGGAACTGCGGCGCACCGTCGAGGAGTTCGCGCACGACGTCGTCGCCCCGAAGATCGGCGACTTCTACGAGCGGCACGAGTTCCCGTACGAGATCGTGCGCGAGATGGGGCGGATGGGCCTGTTCGGGCTGCCGTTCCCGGAGGAGTACGGCGGGATGGGCGGCGACTACCTCGCGCTCGGCATCGCCCTGGAGGAGCTGGCCCGCGTCGACTCCTCGGTGGCGATCACGCTGGAGGCCGGGGTGTCGCTGGGCGCGATGCCGGTGTACCGCTTCGGCACCGAGGAGCAGAAGCGGCGCTGGCTGCCGAAGCTGTGCTCGGGCGAGGCGCTGGGCGCGTTCGGCCTGACCGAGCCGGACGGCGGTTCGGACGCGGGCGGCACCCGTACGACCGCCGTGCGCGACGACGCCACCGGCGAGTGGGTGATCAACGGCTCCAAGTGCTTCATCACCAACTCCGGCACCGACATCACCGAGTTGGTGACGGTGACGGCGGTGACCGGCCGCAAGGAGAACGGCGCCCCGCTGATCTCGTCCATCATCGTCCCGTCCGGCACCCCCGGCTTCACGGTGGCCACCCCCTACTCCAAGGTCGGCTGGAACGCCTCGGACACCCGTGAGCTGTCCTTCGCCGACGTCCGCGTCCCGCTGGAGAACCTGCTGGGCGAGGAGGGCCGGGGCTACGCGCAGTTCCTGCGCATCCTGGACGAGGGCCGCATCGCCATCGCGGCGCTCTCGACGGGCCTGGCGCAGGGCTGTGTGGACGAGTCGGTGAAGTACGCCGCCGAGCGGCACGCGTTCGGGAAGCCGATCGGCGCCAACCAGGCGATCCAGTTCAAGATCGCGGACATGGAGATGCGCGCGCACATGGCCCGCATCGGCTGGCGGGACGCGGCGTCCCGGCTGCTGGCCGACGAGCCGTTCAAGAAGGAGGCGGCGATCGCCAAGCTGTACTCCTCGACCGTGGCCGTGGACAACGCCCGTGAGGCGACGCAGATCCACGGCGGCTACGGCTTCATGAACGAGTACCCGGTGGCCAGGATGTGGCGGGACTCCAAGATCCTGGAGATCGGCGAGGGCACCAGCGAGGTGCAGCGCATGCTGATCGCCCGCGAACTCGGCCTCCAGGCCTGACGGACAGGCGGGCGGCCAGACGGGCGGAGAACCGTCGAAGAGGCGGGCGGAGAGGTGGACCGACGGGCGGACCGCAAGGCAGGTTAGGCTAACCTTCCTTTAACGTGTCACCCGCCGGTCTCCGGCGCGTACGAAAGCGGATTCCGTCATGAGCACCTCACGCGTGTCCCGTCCCACCCGCCGCGGCCTGCTGGCCATGGGAGGCGCCGTCGGCCTCGGCGCCGTGCTCGCGGCCTGCGGCGGTGACGGCGACGCGAAGGACTCCGCCGCCGCCGAGCCCAAGGGCGGGAACGCCGGGCCGTGGAAGTTCGAGGACGACCGGGGCAAGGTCGCCGAGGCCAAGTCCGTCCCGAAGAACATCGTCGCGTTTACCGGGGTCGCCGCCGCCCTGCACGACTACGGCATCGAGGTGAAGGCGGTCTTCGGGCCGACGAAGACCAAGGACGGCAAGCCCGATGTGCAGGCCGGCGACCTGGACATCGACAAGGTGGAGATCCTGGGCAACGTCTGGGGCGAGTTCAACGTCGAGAAGTACGCGGAGCTCGGCCCCGAGCTGCTGGTCACGGCGATGTGGGAGAAGGACGCCCTCTGGTACGTGCCGGACCAGTCCAAGGACAAGATCCTCCAGCTGGCCCCGAGCGTCGCCCTGTGGGCCGCCGGGACCACCGTCCCCAAGGCCATCCAGCGCCACGAGGACCTGGCGGCCTCGCTCGGCGCCGATGTGAAGTCGGCGGCGGTCACCGAGGCGAAGACCCGCTTCGAGAAGGCCGCCGCCCGGCTGCGCGCCGCCGCGAAGTCCAAGCCGGAGATCCGGGTGATGATCGGCTCGGCCAGCCAGGACCTGTTCTACGTCTCGCTCGCCAAGACGTCCGCCGACACCCTGTACTTCCAGGAGCTGGGCGTGGGGTTCGTCGAGCCCAAGGTGAACGCGGCGGGCTTCTTCGAGGAGCTGAGCTGGGAGAACGTCGGCAAGTACGACGCCGACGTCATCATGATGGACAACCGCTCCTCGGCGCTTCAGCCAGAGGCGCTGACCGCCAAGCCGACCTGGAACCAGCTGCCCGCCGTCAAGGCCGGCCAGGTGATCCCCCGCACCACCGAGCCGATCTACAGCTACGACAAGTGCGCGCCGATCCTGGAGGACCTGGCGAAGGCCATCGAGAACGCCAAGAAGGTCGCCTGACCCACCCCGCCCGTCCGGCGGTCCGGGACACCTCGCCCCGGACCGCCGGACGCCGCCGTTCCGGCCCCGTCTCAGTCCCCGGTCGTCTCCGAGGCCGGCCACGGCACCTGCGGCGAGCGGTAGTAGTCGATGCCCTGGGCGGTGAACCGCTCCCCGAGCCCGGCGAGCCGCACCTTGTACGTGTCCCAGTCGTGCGTCGAGGCCGGCGACCAGCCCAGCTCCGCGGCGCCGGGCAGCCGGGGGAACGCCATCGCGTCGAGGTCGTCGCTGTCGTCCAGCGTCTCCGTCCACATCGGCGCCTCGACGCCGAGCACGGCGTCCGCCGGGGCGCCGGTGAGGTAGGTCGCCGGGTCCCAGTCGTAGGAGCGCCGGACCTCGACCGGGCCGGCCCACTTGAGGCCCAGTTCGGTCTCGTCGTTGTACTTCATGTCGAGGTAGATCCGGTCCGCCGGGGAGAGCACCAGCCTGGTGCCGTTCTTCGCCGCGTCCACCACCTGCTGCCGGTCCGCCGCGCTGGTCCGGTCGTAGCCCCAGTACTGCGCGACCGCGCCCTTGACCGGGTCCGCCCCGGTGAGCTGGTGCCAGCCCATCACGGTCTTCCCGTACGCGCCGACGACCGCCTGGGCGCGGTCCATGATCTCGGTGTAGTCCTCGTGACTGGTGGAGTGCGCCTCGTCGCCGCCGATGTGCAGGTAGCGGCCGGGCGTGAGCGCGGCCACCTCGCGGACGACGTCGTCGATGAAGTCGTACGTCACGTCCTTGCCGGCGCACAGGGAGCTGAACCCGACCTTGATGCCGGTGTAGAGCGGCGGCGCGACCCCGTCGCAGTTCAGCTCGGCGTACGAGGCGAGGGCGGCGTTGGTGTGGCCGGGCAGGTCGATCTCCGGGACGACCTCCAGGTAGCGGGACGCCGCGTACCGGACGATCTCCTTGTACTGGGCCTTGGTGTAGTACCCGCCGGGTCCGCCGCCGACCTCGGTGGAGCCGCCGTACGTGGCCAGCTTCGGCCAGGAGTCCACGGCGATGCGCCAGCCCTGGTCGTCGGAGAGGTGGAGGTGGAAGGTGTTGATCTTGTACTGCGCGATCTGGTCGATGTAGCGCTTGACCTCGTCCACCGAGAAGAAGTGGCGCGAGACGTCGAGCATCGCGCCCCGGTACGCGTAGCGCGGGGTGTCGGTGATCGTGCCGCCGGAGACCCGCCAGGGGCCCTTCTGCGGACTGTCGCGCTCCACCCGGGCCGGGAACAGCTGACGCAGCGTCTGGACGCCGTGGAAGAGCCCCGCGGCCTTCCGGGCGGTGATGGTGACGGAGCGGCTCGTGGCGGTGAGGGTGTAGCCCTCCGCGCCGAGGCCGCCGGCGCGCGGGTCGATCCTGAGCCGGATGCCGTCGGCGGCGTCCCGGTCCGTGACCGGCAGGGCGAACCCGGTGGAGGGGCGCAGCACGTCCGCGAGGTAGTCGCCGATCCGGCGGGCGTCGCCGGAGGACGGGGTGGTCCGGATGCTGGTGGACGGGGTGAGGAGATACGGTTCGCCGCCGGGCCTGACCGAGGCCGGGGCGGGTACCACCTGGCCCAGCGGTCTCAGGGCCCGGGCAGCCGCGTCGGAGTCCGCGGCGGACGCCTCGGGGGCGACGCACGCGCTGGAGAGGCCGGCCGCCGCGACGAGCAGCAGCGAGCCGAGCAGTCGGGGAAGGGCACTGCGCCGGGCCGTGTGCAGTCTCACAAGCCTGGTCCCTTTCTTCGGGGGGTCACTCTGCCGGTTCCTTCGCGATCGCTGCCGGGGCCGTCGCCCCCGGCACCGTCGCCATGCGTACCGCGCGCCTTACGGCTGGTCAAGGTGTAGACCACTTCCCGGCGTTGGTCACCCAGGCGCCTCGGGGGCGTTTTGCGCCGTATGCGGGACTTCACCCCGTTGGCTCCGACCACTGCCGCGCGACCCCCTCCCGGAGCCCCCGAATCACCCCCGCGTAATCCACCCAAGTCAGAGAAAAGAGGACCACCAACCCCATTCCCTGCCCGAAATCGGGCAGGATTGTTGCGCTCGACCCCCGTCCGCAGCAGTATCGACGGGTGCTCGAACGCCGCTCGTCGTACGACGACCTCATTGACCACGTGGTGCGCAGCACCGCGCTCCCCCGCGGTGAAGCCGCGCGGGTGATCCTCGACGTCCTGGCGTACTTCGACGAGACGACCGAAGTCTTCGTGCGCCGCCGCCACCGCGAACTGCAGGCGGGCGGACTGGTGAACGCGGAGATCTTCGAGCGGATCGCGGCCGAACTGCCGCACCGCGCGGTCGCGCCGCCGGAGCTCTCGCTCCGCCAGCTGCGCCGCATCGTCTACGGCTGAGGCCGCCTCCCGGCCGGGTACCCCTTACTTCACGACGGAGGACAGAACTCTTCATGTGCGGAATCGTCGGATACATCGGAAAGCGTGACGTGGCCCCGCTGCTGCTGGAGGGCCTGCAGCGGCTGGAGTACCGCGGTTACGACTCCGCCGGCATCGTGATCACCGGAAAGCCCGCGGCCGGGAAGCCCGCCGCGCTGAAGTCGGTCAAGGCCAAGGGCCGGGTCCGCGAGCTGGAGTCCCGGGTGCCCAAGCGCTTCGCCGGGACGACCGGGATCGCCCACACCCGCTGGGCCACCCACGGCGCCCCCAGCGACGAGAACGCCCACCCGCACCTGGACGCCTCGGGCCGGGTCGCCGTCGTGCACAACGGGATCATCGACAACGCCGCCGAACTGCGCGCCCGGCTGACCGCCGAGGGCGTCGTGTTCCTCTCCGAGACCGACACCGAGGTGCTGGTCCACCTGATCGCCCGCTCGCAGGCCGCGACGCTGGAGGAGAAGGTCCGCGAGGCGCTGCGCTCCGTCGAGGGCACCTACGGCATCGCCGTCCTGCACGCCGACTTCCACGACCGCATCGTGGTGGCCCGCAACGGCTCGCCGGTCGTCCTCGGCATCGGCGAGAAGGAGATGTTCGTCGCCTCCGACGTCGCCGCCCTGGTCGCCCACACCCGCCAGGTCGTCACGCTCGACGACGGCGAGATGGCCACCCTCAAGGCCGACGACTTCCGCACGTACACCACGGAGGGCTCGACCACGACGGCCACGCCGACCACCGTGGAGTGGGAGGCCGAGTCGTACGACATGGGCGGCCACGACACGTACATGCACAAGGAGATCTCCGAGCAGGCGGACGCCGTCGACCGGGTGCTGCGCGGCCGGATCGACGACCGGTTCTCCACGGTGCACCTGGGCGGCCTCAACCTGGACGCCCGCGAGGCGCGCGGGGTCCGCCGCATCAAGATCCTGGGCTGCGGCACCTCGTACCACGCGGGCCAGATCGGCGCCCAGCTGATCGAGGAGCTGGCCCGCATCCCCGCGGACGCCGAGCCCGCCTCCGAGTTCCGCTACCGCAACCCGGTCGTGGACCCCGACACGCTGTACGTCGCGGTGTCCCAGTCCGGCGAGACGTACGACGTGCTGGCGGCCGTCCAGGAGCTGAAGCGCAAGGGCGCGCGGGTGCTGGGCGTGGTCAACGTGGTCGGTTCGGCGATCGCCCGCGAGGCGGACGGCGGTACGTATGTGCACGCCGGGCCCGAGGTCTGCGTGGTCTCCACCAAGTGCTTCACCAACACCGTGGTCGCCTTCGCGCTGCTCGCCCTGCACCTGGGCCGCATCCGGGACCTGTCGGTGGCGGACGGCAAGCGGATCATCGACGGCCTGCGCAGGCTGCCCGCCCAGATCAGCGAGATCCTGGAGGGCGAGGACGAGATCAAGCGGCTGGCCGCCGAGTACGCGGACGCGAAGTCGATGATGTTCATCGGGCGCGTGCGCGGCTATCCGGTGGCCCGCGAGGCGTCGCTGAAGCTCAAGGAGGTCTCGTACATCCACGCCGAGGCGTACCCGGCCTCCGAGCTGAAGCACGGTCCGCTGGCGCTGATCGAGCCCGCGATGCCGACCGTGGCCATCGTGCCGGACGACGACCTGCTGGAGAAGAACCGCGCCGCGATGGAGGAGATCAAGGCCCGCAGCGGCCGCATCCTCGCCGTGGCCCACCAGGTCCAGGAGAAGGCCGACCACACCATCGTCGTGCCGAAGAACGAGAACGAACTGGACCCGATCCTGATGGGCATCCCGCTCCAGCTCTTCGCGTACCACACGGCGCTGGCCATGGGCCGGGACATCGACAAGCCGCGCAACCTGGCGAAGTCCGTCACCGTCGAGTAGGCGGGCCCGCGTCGCACGGAGCGGCCCCGCGGTCACGGGAGGTGACGGCGGGGCCGCTTCCGGTTGCGCGGAGGTGGCGCGAACGCGCCGGCGGCGCCGTCACGGGCCGCGGCCGGGACGTCACGGGATGACGACGACGGGCCGCTGCGCGCGGCGGGCCAGCCGGCCGGCCACCGAGCCGAAGAGCTTGCCGACCAGGCCGTGCGTGGAGCCCACGACGATCGCGTCGGCCGAGTACTCCCGGCCGACCTCCTCCAGTTCGTGGCAGATGTCGCCGCCGCGCTCCACGAGCACCCAGGGCACCTCGGCGAGGTAGTCCGCGCAGGCGAGCTCCAGGCCGAGCACCTCGGTGCGGTGGTCCGGGACGTCCACGAAGACGGGGGGCTCGCAGCCCGCCCAGACGGTGGTCGGCAGCCGGTTGGCGACATGCACGATGATCAGCCCGGAGCCCGTCCTGCGGGACATGCCGATCGCGTAGGCGAGGGCCCGCTCGCTGGAGGTCGAGCCGTCGAAGCCGACGACGACCCCATGCCGGAAGGCGGGATCGCAGGGACTGCGCTCTTGTTCGGCCGCCAGCGGGTCCGACACGGGGTCGGCTACCTGCTTGCGGTCCGCGGGTTCGGGGATTTCGTGACCGGCCATCGGTGTCTCGGCGAAGAGAGTCCTCGTGAGGAGATCGACGTGGAAGGTGCGTCAGCGGGCGGTGTCGTGGTGTCCGGGAATCATCTTCCCAACCCCTTACCCCCAAGGGTACGGCCCCATTCCTCCATTGCCCGCACCGTGCACGGCGCATGCGGCGTTTTCCGGAGCATGCCCGAGACCGGGCCCGTCTGGCAATGCCGGTTGCCCCGTACACAGACGTACCGGCCACCGCCCGGTCCCCTTCCGGCGCCCGGCGCGAGCGGCTCCGGGGGGCCGGGACGGGCGTCGCCCCGGCGTACCGGAACCCACCCTTCCGGGGGAGCCGGGCGGACGCGGGGTGCCGTCCGGAACCGACCGCGCGGATTGCCGGCGGCCGTGGCCGGTGAACGGTATCCGGTGACCCCCCTCCGGCCGTCGCGCCGCCGGGCGCGTCGGACCCGCCCGATGCCCGCCCCGCCCAGCGAGGGGGCGCACGGGGGCGCACAGGTACCTCGGGTCGTACGCCGGTAGAACGACTGATTTCCGCACACGCGACCGTACATTTTCAGCCAACTTCTGGGACCGGTCCATTCCTTGTCGAAATGGCCGATCAACCCCCTTGCCACCAGGCAGGAAGAGACCGCGCGGTACGCTTCCGCCCAATGGGGACGGGCCATGAACGCCGGGCGCACTTCCCTGCACGACCTGTGAGTGAAACGCTTCGTGATCGAACGCTTCCCGCCAGGTTGCCTTGTCGACAATGAGCCGGTTGGTGAACTTGTCACGACGGCACCACGGGACGCAGTAGATTCGATCTTGGGCGTCGAAGGCCGGGGACTCGTGCACGACCGAGGGGACATGTGCAGGTGCGACAGGCCCGTAAGGACCAGGAAGACGCGAACACCGAGGGGGGCTTAGCGTCATGAGCCAGGACTCCGCCACCGCAACGGAGGCTGTACGGAAGCTGGGCGGACGACGACGCCGGGAAGTCGTCGCCGTACTACTGTTCAGCGGTGGCCCCATCTTCGAGAGCTCCATCCCGCTGTCGGTGTTCGGAATCGACCGCCAGGACGCGGGAGTTCCGCGCTACCGGTTGCTCGTGTGCAGCGGTGAAGAAGGGCCCCTGCGCACCACCGGCGGCCTCGAACTGACCGCGCCCTACGGGCTGGAGGCGATCAGCAGAGCCGGCACCGTCGTGGTGCCCGCCTGGCGCTCGATCACCTCGCCGCCGCCCCTGGAGGCACTGGAGGCGCTGCGCCGCGCCCACGAGGAGGGCGCCCGCATCGTCGGGCTGTGCACCGGGGCCTTCGTCCTGGCCGCCGCCGGGCTGCTGGACGGCCGCCCCGCGACCACGCACTGGATGTACGCGCCGACGCTGGCCAAGCGCTACCCGTCGGTGCACGTCGATCCGCGCGAGCTGTTCGTCGACGACGGCGACGTGCTCACCTCCGCCGGGACGGCGGCCGGCATCGACCTCTGCCTGCACATAGTCCGCTCGGACCACGGCACGGAGGCCGCCGGGGCACTGGCCCGCCGGCTCGTCGTGCCGCCCCGGCGCAGTGGCGGCCAGGAGCGCTACCTCGACAGGTCTTTACCGGAGGAAATCGGCTCCGACCCGCTCGCCGAGGTCGTCGCCTGGGCGCTGGAGCACCTCCACGAGCAGTTCGACGTGGAGACGCTCGCCGCGCGCGCCTACATGAGCCGGCGGACCTTCGACCGGAGGTTCCGCTCACTCACCGGCAGCGCGCCGCTGCAGTGGCTGATCACCCAGCGGGTGCTTCAGGCACAGCGCCTCCTGGAGACGTCGGACTACTCGGTCGACGAGGTCGCGGGCCGCTGCGGCTTCCGTTCCCCGGTCGCGCTGCGCGGGCACTTCCGCCGCCAGCTCGGCTCCTCCCCCGCCGCGTACCGGGCCGCCTACCGGGCCCGCCGTCCGCAGGGCGGGGTGCCGGAGCCGGTCGCGGTGACGGAGGTGGCGGTGCCCGCCCAGGGCTCCGCCGGGAACCGCCGGGCCGCCGTGGCGGGCCCGTCCGCCGCCGCATCCGCGGCACTGGACACGGCCCGCCCGGACCACGGCAAGGCGGCCACCGACGTATTCGCCACCGGCCGCCCGGCCCTGCCAGGACAACGAAGCGCCCCGTAATGTGGAGCGCATGAACGACCGCATGGTGTGGATCGACTGCGAGATGACCGGGCTCTCGTTGGCGGAAGACGCACTCATCGAGGTGGCCGCCCTGGTCACCGACTCGGAGTTGAACGTGCTCGGCGAAGGGGTGGACGTCGTGATCCGCCCGCCGGACGCGGCGCTGGGGACCATGCCCGAGGTGGTGCGGCAGATGCACACCGCCTCGGGCCTCCTCGACGAACTGGCCGGCGGCACGACGCCGGCCGACGCCGAGGAGCAGGTCCTCGCCTATGTCCGCGAGCACGTGAAGGAGCCGGGCAAGGCCCCGCTGTGCGGAAACTCGGTGGGGACCGACCGCGGCTTCCTCTCCCGTGACATGCCGCTCCTGGAGGGCTACCTCCACTACCGGATCGTCGATGTCTCCTCGGTCAAGGAACTGGCCCGCCGCTGGTACCCGAGGGCGTACTTCAACAGCCCGGAGAAGAACGGCAACCACCGGGCGCTCGCGGACATCCGCGACTCCATCACGGAGCTGCGGTACTACCGCGAGGCGGTCTTCGTCCCGCAGCCCGGCCCGGACTCGGAGCAGGCGAGGGCCGTCGCGGCTCGGGTCTCCGGGACCCACGGCTGAACCCCTGGTCACGGCCCTTCCGGGGGCCGTGACCCACCGCCGGGCAATGAGTGCGCGAGCACCCTCCCGGACCCTGTACACTTTTTCTCGGCCGGTCGGAAACGACCGGGCGCGGTGGGTATAGCTCAGATGGTAGAGCACCTGGTTGTGGTCCAGGATGTCGCGGGTTCGAGTCCCGTTACTCACCCTCTCAAAGGAGCCCCTGATCTGCGGAAGCGCAGGTCAGGGGCTCCTTCGTGCCCGGAGTCGGCCGTCAGCCGACGGTGAAGACGCCCGTCGTGCGGGTGAGCGGGTTGGTCCCGTAGTTCACCACGGCCGACGCCTCCACCGGGGCCGCCCGGACGTCGGTGCCGGCGTAGCCCTGCGGGGTGAGGAACATGCCCCAGGCTGCGACCCAGTCGGTGAGCGCGTTCGTTCCGGGGGCCGTCGCCGGTTCGGTACGGGGGACGACCCGGCGCTGCACGATCCACCGGTTCCCGGGCTCGGCGGCGGCCGCGGTCAGACAGCCGCGCAGCGCCTCGTTCCACCGGGCGTCGTCGCACTCCCAGCCGGGCGTGATCCCGCTGCCGCCGAAGTCGCGCAGCGGCTTGAGCAACAGCTCCGCCCGGTGGGCGCGGCAGTGGTCCAGCAGGTCGGTCTCCCGGCCGTCCAGCTCCACCGGGCCCTCGGCCAGAATCCGGGTCCACGGCAGCAGCCGACCGACGAGGTCCCGTTCGGCGGGTGTGAACGCGGTGCTCAGGCGGGGGTCCGAGAGCAGGGCGAGCGTGCCCTTGTTGGAGTAGAGCGAGCTGTCCATGGGCGTCCACAGAATCGCCCGGCCCTCCTCGTGCGCGCGGAAGGCGAGCTCCGCCCGCGCAGCGGCCGCGGGGTCCGCGCAGAGGTCGTCCACCGTGAAGAAGCGGAAGACCACGTCGACCGGTGAGCCGGCCAGGTGGAGGCGGTCACCCCGCTCGGTGAGGGCGTCCAGCTCCCCCAGCTCCAGCGCGATGCCGAGATTCCGCATCATCGAGGCGAAGGCCAGCAGCAGGTGCCGGAAGGCCACCAGGCCGCCGGGCGCGCAGACCAGGCCGACGCGGGGCTCCCGGCCGCCGGTGACCGGGGTCGCCGCCGTGCGCAGGGCGGCGGCGATCCGCTCGCCGGTGTGGACGTGCGCGAGGCCGTGCTCGGCGGCGAACGCGGCGAAGGCCGGGTGGCCGAGCAGGGCCCGCTGCATCTCCGAGCGGTCCGTGCCACCCAGGTCGCTGGCCACGTTGAATTCGAGCAGCTTGAACGAAGAGCCGTCGTGGTAGAGGTCGGCCCGGCCGTAGCGGGTGGCGCCCGTGGTGGCGAATCTGCCGAGGACGGCCGCGCGGTCCGGTGCGATGCCGAGTTCGGCGCAGTAGCGGTCGGTGTCGCCGTCGAACAGCCGTTGCGGAAGGGAGCCGAGGAGCGTGAACAGGGCGTTCACGTCCTCGGCGGTACGCCGCAGTTCCGCACCGTCGACGAAGAGGGGACGAGAGAGCATCCGGTCCCCCCAGCAGTCCTGGAAGGCGCGCGGGAACGAGGTCTCCGCCACAAGGGCGGCGAGCCGTTCGTCGCGCAGATAGGCGTCGGTGACCTCGGCCGCGGTGGCGGTCACAGTGTGACCGCGCGAAGTGCGGAGGCCCAGGGCTCGGCCTCCAGGTGGGTGAGGTCGGGGCTCGCCCCCGTCCGGGCCGCCGCGGCGGACACCAGGCGCTGGAAGGGGACCACGGTGACCAGCGGCCGGACCAGGTCGGGGACCGGTGCGAAGGGCAGCGCGGCCGATGCCTCGGTGTCGCAGAGGAAGACCGGGGCGCCGAGTGCGCGGAGCAACGTACCCAGGTCGTCGGTGCGGCCGCCGTCGGACCAGGCGGGCCGGATCAGGAATCCGGCGGTGGAGGAGGTGAAGACGGCGGGGGTGCCGTGGAGGGCGAATTCGGTGTGCAGCGCCTCGGCCCAGCGGTAGGTGCCCTCCTTGATCTTGAGCGCCGCCTCGGCCGCCGTGATCGCGTCCAGGCCGGTACCGGCGACGAGCACCGGTGCGGTGGCTTCGGCCAGGGTGTCCACGGCGGCCGGGGCGAGGGGCAGGTCCAGGGTGCGGCGCAGCGCGTCGGGGACGGTGCGCAGCGCTTCCGTCAGGGGCTCGGCCCGGTCGCCGAGGTAGGCGGCGACCAGGCGGGCGAGGAGGGTCAGCGCCGTGACGTACGAGACGGTGTGGGTGCTGGCCTTCTCCTGCGGGCAGGTGCGCAGGAGCGTGTCCGCGAGGGGCGCGTGGGCGCCGTCGCCGGTGATCGCGATCGTCGTGGCGCCCGCCTCGGCGGCGAGTCGCAGCACCTCGTTGGGGAACGTCTTGGTCCCCCGGTGGCTGACCACCACGACCTGGTCAGCGGGGGTGACCCGTTCGGTCAGGGCCAGGTCGTGGGCGTCGACGGCGGCGGCCCGTACGGTTCCGCCGCTGAGCAGGCGCACCCAGGCGGCGGCCGTGCGGCAGGCGTGCAGCGAGGTGCCGATGCCGGTGAACAGGAGGGGACGGGCGGGGTCGAGTGCGGGCAGTTCGGTGTCGAGCAGGGCGGCGACGGCGTCGGGCTGGGCGGCGACGTGGCGGTCGAAGGCAGCTGATCCGGAGGGGGCGGGAACGGTCACGGTGAGGTCTCCTCGGTGAGGCGGGCGAGTACGTCGTCCAGCGGGCTGCCGTCGTAGCGGGCGCAGTTCCGCGGGAAGGTGTGCTGGTAGATGTCCAGGTCGATCAGGTGTCCCCGTTTGTAGCCGATCTTCCTGAGTACGCCTTCGTGCCGGTAGCCGTTGCGCAGGACCATCCGGCGGGACGCCTCGTTGCCGGACGAGATGAAGGCGACCACGGTGGACATGCCGGCCCGTTCCGCCTCCTTCGTCAGCCGGGTGCACAGGGCGCTGCCGACGCCTCGGCCCCGGGCGTCCGGGGCGAGGTAGACGGACAGTTCGGCGCTGGCCAGATAGCCCTTGCGGGCGGAGAAGGGGCTGAGTGTGCCGTAGCCGGCGAACCGGCCCCCGGCATCGGCGGCCAGGGCCGGGTAGCGGCCGTGGTGCGCGGTGAGCCAGGCGCCGAGTTCGTCCAGGGACTTCTCCCGGTAGTCCAGGGTGGCGTCGGTGTGGTGGACGGCGTGGCGGAGCGTGGCCTGAACGTCGGGCAGGTCGGCGGCGGTCAGCGGGCGCAGCACGATGTCGGCGGCGGTGGCCGCGGTGGCGGCCGGGGAGCGGGTCACCGGGCGGCCTCGCGGACGGTCGCGCCGGGGTTGCGGCGGTAGATGCCGGTGCCTTCCGAGCTGGGTACCAGGTGCTGGCTGTCGTAGTGCGCGTCGAGGTGTTCCTGGAACCGGGCGTACTGCGCCCGGTTGTTGGCGATCCGGCCCGCGAAGTAGCGGTTGTCCGTGAGGTTTTCGAGCAGCATGTTGTGGGCGATCAGCAGGCCGCCGGGGCGCAGAGCCGGGGTGGTCGCCGCCATGATCGGGTAGTAGATGGCCTTGTCCACGAGGTCGGGGTCGGTGCCCTTGGGGGCGTGCTGCGGGGCCGGGCCCTCGGCGTCCAGTACGCACAGGTCGACGGGTTCCAGCGTAGTGCCGAAGGCGATGGCGTCGGTGGTGGCGAACTCGACTCCGTCGGCGAGGCCGAGGGCTTCGAGGTTCCGGGCGGCGAGCGCCATGGTGCCCGGGTCGATGTCCACCAGGGTGGCGGTGCCGCCGGCCGCCCGGATGCCGGGGATCGCCCACACGGCCCAGTAGCCGTAGTAGGAGCCCGGGAAGACGGCGCGGCGCGGGGCCAGGATGTGGCCCAGGGCGAAGAGGAGTCTGGCTTCCTCCGGGAAGATGTACGTCGTCCTGCCCTCGTGTGCGAAGCCGGCGGCGACCCGGTCCCGGAGGGCGTCGAACTCGGCCTCCGGGTAGGCGACGGAGCCGATCAGGCCGTCCTCGTGGAGGGTGTGCAGGACCTGCTCGGTGAAGCCGCGTTCGTCGGCCGGGAACCGGGTGGACAGGTGCAGCTGGTCCTCGGTCAGCCCGGCCGCGGACGCTGTGAGCGCGCCCGAGTGCAGCCAGGAGCAGTAGTCCGCACGGCTGAGTCGGCCGCTGCGGAACGCCTGGTACTCCGGGACCTCGCGCAGCGCGCGGTCGATGATGTCGAAGGCGACCCCGGCTGCGGGCGGGGCATGGGTGGTGACGGTCACCGTCGGACACTCCAGGTTCTGGTTCGGTGGAGGAGCAGGGGAAGAGCGGCGGGCGCGCGGTGTCAGTCGTTGCGGGCCGGCCGGTCGTCGGGTTCCAGCGGCAGGACGTAGGTGCGCTGGGTGGTGGAGGTGCAGCCTCGGGAGCGCTTGGCGTCCTCGCTGCCGAGTCCGTAGTGGACGGTGTGCACCGCGTCGCGTGCGGCGTGCTCGACGACCCGGTAGTAGAGCGTCTCGTAGTAGAGCGGCAGTTTGTCCTGGAAGGCGTAGTCGAAGCCGGCCCGCAGCGCGTACCAGCAGGACGCGTGTTGGGCGAGCAGCCCGAATCCGCGTACCTCGCCGTCCGCGACGGCCGCCGAGACGAATGCGTCGTCCCCCAGGACGGCCAGGGTGCGTTCCAGCACCTCCAGCGACTGTTCGGCCTTCCAGTGCCCGAGGCCGTACTTGGCGAAGAGTTCGGCCTCCAGCGCGGCCAGGCGCGGCAGCGGGAAGTCGCCGAGCGGCGCCATGACGTGTTCGACGCCCGCGGCCTCCAGGGCCCGGCGCTCGGCGCGGATACGGCGTCTGCGGTGGCCGGTGAACCGGGTGAGGTAGTCCTCGAAGCCGCCTTCGGGAATGTCCAGGCGGCTGTACCGTCCGGCCTCGGCGGCGAGGTAACCGCGTTGCGTCAGCGCTTCGTTGAGGAGTGTGTCGGACTCGTCGGTGTAGAGGAACGAGACCGACCGGGCGCCGCGTGACCTCGCCCATTCCTCCGTACGGTCGAGCAGGCGGGCCACTTCGGCGGGGCCGGCGTCCGGGGCGAGCAGCACGCGGTTGCCGCCCACGTGTCGCCCCCCGGCGACCACCCCGGGCAGCAGGACGTCCGCGGCGTCGCCGCCGAGGGCGGCCAGCAGTTCCGCCGCGCCGGGCAGTCCCTCCCCGGCCGACGAGGCGAGCACGGTGTCGGGGCGGACGAGGGTCCATGGGACGGTCCGGTCCGCCAGGGCGAGGGAGACTCCGGCGAGCGGGGTGCCGTCGCCGGCCGGGACGGTGAGGTAGCGGGTGTCGACCTTGCCGGTGGACTCCACCACACTCATCCAGCGGCGGCTGAGGAAGAAGTCGTCGTCCCCGACCAGGGGGTCCCAGCCCGCCGCGGTCAGACCGGCGACACGGTCCGCCCCTGCGGGCAGGGTGCCGGGTGTCGCGGTGTCGGATGTCATGGTGTCGGGCTCTCCTTACGGGCGAGGAAGCCGGCCGTCAGCGCCAGCGCGCCGAGCACCCAGAACAGGGCGGCGGGGCGGACGGCGAGCATCGAGGTGACGAACAGGGGGGCCAGGGCGGTGGCGACGCCGACCGGGATCTGGTTGGCGGCGAGATAGGCGCCGCGCTGCCGTTCGGTGGGGATCGAGGTCAGCACCACCGCGACCGTCTGGAAGACGATCATTTCGCTGACGGTCCACCCGGTCATCGCGGCGGCCAGGACGGCCACGGACGCCCCGGTGCCGTTCCCGGCGCCGAGCGCCCCGGCGACCGGGAACAGGAGGAACGACACCGTGGCGATGAGCGCTCCCGCCAGCAGGACCCGGCCGGGGCTGTGGCGCTCCAGGCGTCGGCTCAGGGGAAGTTGGCCGAGGATGAGCAGGGCGGTGTTGAGCGCGAACAGCGCGCCGACCGTCCAGCCGGGCAGGCCGAGAACGGTGAGGAGGTAGACCGGCACCGCGCTCTCCAGGGCCGCGGCGGCGAGGAACAGCAGGGCGCCGGCGAGCGCGACGCGCACGAAGCGGGGGTCCCGCCAGGGCGATCCCCCGGCCTCTTCCGGCGGGGTGCCGCTCCCGGCTGCCGCGGCGTCCGTACGGTCCGCCGGCCGTCCGTCCAGCGGCAGATAGAGGAGCGCCGCCAGCAGGAAGCCCACCGCTGTCATCAGCCCCAGCGACGCGTAGCCGAAGCCCCAGCCGACGAGCAGTCCGCCCAGCAGCGCCCCGCATCCCACGCCCGCGTTGAACACCGTGCGGGACAGCGCCAGCCAGCGCCCTCGCTCCGCCTTCGTCGTCCCGGCCAGGGTGACGGCGAGCAGCGGGCTGCCGATCTGCTCGGCGCGCGCGCCCAGCGACGACAGCATGGCCAGGGCCAGGAACGCGGCCAGTCCGTCGGCGGCCAGGAACCCGGCGAAGGCCGCGCTCCGGGCGAGCGCGGCCCCGATCAGCAGGGCCCTCGGCCCGACCCGGTCGGCGAGCCGGCCCAGTACGGACATCAGCGGCAGCACCGCCAGGGTCACCGCGGTCAGCCCGGTGCCCACGGTGGCCAGCGGCAGGGCCGCGACGTCCTGGAAGAACAGCAGGGCGAACGAGAGGAAGAAGCCGGTGCCCAGCGAGTTGAGCAGACCCGCCGAGGTGAACCACCACACACCGGTCCCGCCCGGCAGCACGCCTTCCCTGCCCGGCCCGGTGTCCGTGGCCGTGCTCACGACTCCTCCAGCCGCAGCAGGTACGCGAACTGCGTGTCGGCCAGACAGCCTCGGGAGCGCTTGGCCTCCTCGCTGCCCAGGCCGTAGTGGATGCCGGTGACACCGTGGGCGGGCGCCTCCAGGGCGGGGCGGTAGTACAGGGCCTCGAAGTAGAGTGGCAGCCGCCCCTGGTAGGCGTAGTCGAAGCCGGTCTGCCGGGAGTACCACTGGTCGCGGTAGCGCAGCAGTACGGCGTAGCCGCGGATCTCGCCGTCCCCGGTGACCCGGGAGACCAGCGCGTCGTCGCCCATGAGGTCCGCGATGCCGTGCAGCGCCGCCTCGGTGTTCGCCGGGGCCCAGTCCAGCCCGTACTTGGCCATCAGCTCCGCCTCCAGGACCGCCAGCCGGGGGATGTCGGCCCTGTCGAGCGGGGCGACGGAGGAGGTGATACCGGCCGCGCTCAGCTGCCGGCGGTCCGCCTGCGCCCGGCGGCGCCGCTTGCCGGGGAGCGCGGCGAGATAGCCGTCCAGCCCGCCGGCGGGCAGCGGGAGCCGTGCGTACCGGCCCGACGCGTGGCAGCGGTAGCCGCGCCGGTCCAGCAACTCCCGCAGCGGGGTGTCCCGTTCGTCCACGAAGGGGAAGGCGACCGAGGCCGCGCCGATGGACCGGGCGTGCCGCTCGGCCCGGTCCAGGAGGCCGTCGGCCGTGTCGTCCGGAGCGCCGTCCCGCAGGAGCAGCCGGCTGCGGCCCATGTGCCGGCCGCCGCAGACCAGGCTCGGCAACAGGGAGGCCGGGTCGCCGGCCTCGGCCAGCAGGCCGGCCGCGCCCTCGCGGCCCTCGGCGGCGCAGGCGGCGAGAAGTGTGTCGGGGCGGGCGAGCACCCAGGGCGCGTCGCGGTCGCCGACGACCGTGACCAGGGCGCCTTCCAACTCCTCGCCCCGGTACCGGGTCAGATAGCGGATCGGGGCCGCCGTGGTGCGTTCGGCGAGTTCGAGCCAGCGCCGGGAGAGGTGGAAGTCGTCACCGCTCAGCAGCGCCTCCCAGCGCTCGTCCGCCGGTCCGGCGCTGCTCGTGTGCTCCTGCCAGGTGCCGGGCGGGTGCACCGCGATGTCCGTCATGGCTGTGTGTGCCTCTCGGTGGCGGGGGTGGTGGGAGGGAGCGGCGGACGGGACGCATAGGCTCCGTCGGGAACGCGCAGGCCCCCGAGGGAGGATTCGCCGCGATGAGCGTCCCGATCGCCGACCCGTTGTTCGTGTACGGCAGCCTCACCTTTCGCGAGGTGCAGGAGGCCCTGCTCGGGCGGGTGCCGGACGCCCGTCCGGCGGCCGTCGCGGGCTGGCGCAACGCCGCGCTGCGGGCCCGCCCCTTCCCCGGTCTGGTGGCCGGTGCGGGCCGGGTCTCCGGGTTGTTGCTGACCGGCCTGGACGCGGACGAACGGGCCCTGCTCGACGCGTACGAGGGCCCGATGTACGAGGGCCGGACGGTGTCGCTGGAGGGCGGCGGGGCGGCGTGGACGTACGTCTGCGTCGACCACGGCCTGGTGCTGGACGAGGACTGGGACCGGGAGCGTTTCGGGACCGAGCTGCTGGCCTCGTACACCGCCGGCTGTGTCCGCTGGCTGAACTCCCGCGCCCGCCACGTCAGCTGACCCGGACATCGATCGAGGCAATCAGCGAGTCGGCCAGCGGGGCGGCCTCGTGCGGCCGTTCGGTGCCGACGATGATCATTCCGTGCCGGTCACTGTTGGACGCGCCGGTGCCGACCTCGTCCCCGGCCGCCAGGGTGCTCGCGGCCGCCAGCACCGACGGGTGAGCGGCCACCGCGTCCCATCCGGAGACCCGCTCCACGGTGCCGGGCGGCGGTACGAGGAAGCGCACGGCCGCTCCGCGCCGGGGGGCGCCGGGCAGTTCGGCCGGGCGGCCCAGCAGGTCGTCCAGCCAGCTCCCGTACAGCTCGAAGCCGGGATGGCACCATTCGAGCAGTGCGTGGATGCCGTCCCCGCCCTGGCGTACGTGCACCTCGCCGAGGACCACGCCCTGCCCGGTCAGCCAGCACTCGACGTGGAACGGCCCGGTGGTGAGGCCGAGCGCGGTCAGGGCGCGGACGACCTCGTCGGCGATCTCCTGGCGCAGCGCCTCGGGCAGCGGAGCCGGCACGGTGTGCCCGGACTCCACGAAGGAGCCGGCCGACAGCTGCTTCTCGGTCACCGCGAGGACGGTGGGCCGGCCGCCGGTGAACAGCCCCTCGACGCTGTACTCCGGCCCCTCGACGTACGACTCGACCAGGACCAGCCCTTCGTCGTCCCGGGCCGCTTCGAAGGCCGACGCCAGCTGGTCCTCCTCGGTGACCAGGCTCACGCCTTCGCTGTTGCACCGGTCGCGCGGCTTGACGATCACGGGCGCGCCCCCTCGGGACGCGAGGAAGGCGGCCGCCTCGGCCGGTTCGGAGCAGAGCCGAAGTCCGGGCTGGGTGAATCCGGCCGCGCGCAGGAACTCCCGGCAGGCGTCCTTGCTGCGGACCCTGCGCACCGCCGCCGGCGCGTTGCCGCGCAGTCCCAGGGCGGCGGCCGTCTCGGCGACCGCGACCACCGCGTATTCGCGGAAGCCGACCACCGCGTCGACCGGATGGTGCGCGGCGTAGGCGGTGGCCCACTCCACGCAGGCGGCCGGGTCGGTGAAGTCCAGCGGGTGTGCCTCGTCGGCGGCGTCGGCCAGCTCCGGGCAGGCGCTCAGGGCGGCCGCGGTGTCGGTGAGCACGATCCGGCAGCCCCTGGCGCGGAACTGCCGCATCGAGCGTTCGCTGATGTCGCGTCCGTCGGCGGCCCGGACCGGCGCGGTGCCGCCCAGTACGAGGACGGTGGGCGAGGCCGGTGCCGCGGTCTCCGCAGGGGTTTCGTCAAGGGGCATGTCGTCACACCAACTCGTAGTTCTCGAAGGCTGCTTGTACTTCCGGCTCGTCCAGGGCGCCCAGCTGGGCGAGGTAGCGGACGGTCTGCCGGGCGGAGTTCCGGGAGGCCGCGCGGACCAGGTCCTCGGGAAAGACCTCGGCGAGGATCTGTTCGGTGGCATCGCGCCCGATGCCGTAGCCGGCCAGTTCCGCGCGCAGGGCGGGGAGGTCCGGGCGGAGGAAGGCGTCGATCATCCGTGGCACGAGCAGCGCCACATCGCGCCGTGCGGCCCGGTCCGACTGGGCCCACAACTCCTTGAGGAACAGGGCGAAGTAGGTGTGGTGGCGGCCCTCGTCGGCCGCGTGGTCCTGGACGACGTCACGGACCGTCGACACCACCCGGGGATCGTCCGGCACCTCGCCGAGGGTGCCGGAGATCAGCGTCTCCGACACGATGACGAAGACCAGCTCGGCCAGCGCCGCAGGCTCGGTGCCGTTCTGCTGGATCTCGGCGAGCCTGGTGAGGAAGTACGGCTCCCGGGGCAGCCGCGGGGCGATGCCCGTACGCCGCTCCGCCTGCCGCATCAGGTCGGCGGAGAACAGGGCGTGATACGCCTCGTCGCAGTAGACGCGGTACGCGTCGAAGCGCATGTCCGGGTGCAGCCGGAGTCCCACCGTGCCCTGGGCGATACCGAGGGCCGTCCGGTTGACCACGACCTGCTCCAGCTTCGCGGTGAAGTCCAGGTACCGGTACAGGTGCTGGACGAGCACCTGCTCGTACAGCTCGGGGCGCAGCCCGTGCACCAGCTCGTGCCGGGCCAGCGGCACCAGGTCGGGCGAGAAGAAGTACAGGCCGTCCGTCTCGGCGGGCAGTTCGCGCCGGGGCGCGGAGCGGACGGCTGCGCGCTTGTCCCAGCTGCGGAAGGGGCTGCGGTAGGCGTCGGCGGAGTCCGCCGCGCCGGAGGACGTGTCACCCGCGCCGGAGGACGCCTCGCCTTCGGGCGCGGGGGGTCGGGACAGTAGCCGCTTGGGGCAGTAGCTGACCGACGTACAGCCCACGAAGAGGCCGACGATGCCACACATGACGGGTCTCCTCAGCCGGTGGTGGTCGGACACGGTGGCAGCTCTCCGCTCGCCACGGACGGGCGCAACGGGCTCATGGTCATGATTCGTCCTTCACACGCATTCGCATTCATGGGCATCGCCGGGTGTCACAGGTACGGCAGGACTTCGGTGTTGAGCAGTTCGACCGACTCCATCGCCGCCGCGAACGGCGCGCCCGGGCTGTGCACGCGCAGGATGACCTCGGTCGCGCGCAGCCGCTCCGTCCAGGCCCGCAGGATGCGCAGGCAGTCCTCCGGGTCGCCGATCACCAGACGATCGCGGGTCAGCCCGGCCAGCGGGGGATCGAGCCCGGCCGCGGTCCCGGTGCCGGTGCCCGGGGCGCAGCCCCGGTCCAGGGCGCGGGCCACGGCCGTCGCTCGGTCGGGGGCGCAGACCACCTCGCGGATCAGGGCCACTTCGGTGTGCGGCGGCAGTCCCGCCCCGGCGCGCAGGGACCGGACCAGGTCCGTCCGGGCGGCCGCGGCGGTCATCGTCGCCGGTGCCCCGGTCAGCCAGCCGTCGCCGATCAGGGCCGCCTCGGGCACCGGCAGTCCGTCGTCCGCCGCGACCCACACCCGGGGCCGGGGGCGCTGCGCCGGCCGCACCGTGAGCCGGGAGGCCGCGGTGCCGGGCCGGCCCGGTCCGGCGTCCTCCCCCGCCCAGAGCCGGGCGATGGCGCCGAGGTCCCGGGCGGCCCGGTTGTCGCCGGCCCGGCCCGCCAGCGCGGCGGCGAAGACCAGCCGGCCCCCGCTCAGCGCATCGGCGACGGCATACGTCTCGGCCGTCCGCACGACGTCCCGCGGGTCCGCCATGCGCACCCCGGCCACCAGCCGCATGTCCCCGGACACCGCGGACACCCGGCCGAGCAGCGGCAGCGGCGTGGCCGCGGCCCCGTGCCGGTCCTCGGCGTGCCCCACGAAGACCGAGTCCCAGCCGGCCGCCCGTACCGCCGCCAGCAGGGCCAGCTGTTCGTCCATGACGGCCGACTGATCGGCGCCCGTCGGGCCCCGGAAGGTGAGGTCCACCCCCATACGGAGGGTCACCGCCCTCTCGCCCCCTCTCACGGTCCGGCCGGTCACCAGCTGTCGGGAATCGCCTGGCGCAGCAGCATCAGGGCGAAGAAGACCATCACCGCGGACGAGACCCAGGAGATGACCCGCTGCACGCGCGGCGTCAGCCATTTCCGTACGGCCACCGCCGCGCCGCCCAGCACGCTGAACCAGAGCAGGGAGGCCAGGACCGCCCCGCAGGCGAACCAGAGCCGGTCGGTGCCCGCCCGGGTGACCGCCATGGCGCCGAGCACACCGACCGTGTCGAGGAGGGCGTGCGGGTTGAGCAGCGAGACAGCCGCGGCCCGCAGGACCACCGTCCCCCACCGCCCCGTCCCGTCGTCGGTGCCGGGTTGCAGCACGCTGCTCGCCGACCGGACGTTCTGCGCGGCGAGGTGGAACAGGAACAGCGAGCCCGCGACGACGAGGACCGTCCGGAGCAGGTGGTTCGCCTGGAAGACGGCGCCCACCCCCAGCGCCCCGACGGAGATCATCAGGGCGTCGCAGACGGTGGTCGCCAGCGTGGCGTAGAACACCCGGGGATATCCGAGCGAGAGGCCCTGCTGGATGATGAAGAGGTTCTGCGCCCCGATCGGCATGATCAGGCCGAACCCCAGCAGCATCCCGGCGAGCAGCTGGGACAGCGTGCCGGACATGGTTCAGCCGATCTTCCGGGACGAACACGACGCGCGCAGCCCGCGGGAGGCCCGCAGGTCGCGGGAGACCACGATCTTCTTCAGCCAGCGGTCGGTGCCGTCGAACCGGGCCTTGAACGCCCTCCGGCCGTGCACCGCGCGGAAGTTGTCGACGATCAGCAGACTTCCCTGGTCGACCACCACGTCCTGCTGGGCCGCGTCCAGCTCCGCGATCAGTTCCTTGAGCGCCAGCTCGGCCGGCTGATCGCCCTCCGCGCAGCGCATGAAGTAGGGGTCGATCCGAAGATAGGGGTCGTCGGGTGCGCCGAAGAGCACCGCGACGGGCCTCGGGTTGTCCCGCAGCTCACGCATGCGCGCCAGCCCGGGGTGGTCCGGGTCGACGGCGGCCAGCTGGTGCAGGTGCTCGTCGTCGGGGAGGATGTGGAACCGCTCCTGGGACAGGATCTCCCGGCGCTCGTCGGAGAGTTCGACGTCCTGCACCGAGGCGAGGGTGGTCGGGACTCCGGTGTGGTTACGGACCCCGAACAGCATCAGGTAGTCGCAGCGGTTGGGGTGGAAGCCGTCCTCGGTGTGCCACTCCAGCAGCACCTGCCCGTGGCCGCTCTGCTCGCTCTCCTCACCCCGCATGGGCAGCACGTTCTGGATCATGCGCCCGCCCTGGAGCGTCGACCAGGTGAACGGCTCGCCCATGGCCATGGCCACCAGTGCCAGGAAGCACTCCTCGCGCCGGCCCTGTCCGCTCGCCGCCGCCGTGCGCCAGTCGGCGGGCGTCGGCCCGATCCGCGCGTCGTCCACAGGCAGGCCGTGGATGAGGGCGGCGGCCGTGGACTCGCCGGACCTGAACTCGTGGAGGAATCGGCGCAACCCGTCCGGCAGTGCCGCCACCAGCTCCCAGGAGCGTGCGTAGAAGGACTCCGCGCCCGGGTCGGCCCCCAGCTCCAGCACGTTGTCGATCAGTGCGTCGATGGCCCGGATCTCGGCCAGGCCGAGTGTGTAGCCGGCCGGAAGATCTTTGCGGCTCATGCGGTTCCCCCCACGGAACGGACGGTGAACGGGCTTCGCACAGCACCCGTTCGCGGACGGTCCGACTCTGCGGCAGGGCCGTCTCATGTCCGTGTCACCTGGATGACGGCCTGCCCGGCGAGGTGACATTCCGCAGGTGCGCGGGGTGGGGTCGGCGGGCTCAGCAGTTGAGACGACCTTTGCCGGAAGATCGTGTTCTGCGACACTCGACCGATCGCCCTCCCGGACGGCTGCCGTGAGGGCCGGCATACCGGGGGAGCCTCAGTGACCTTCGAGAGCGGTGGTGGAGCCGGGCAGCGCACGAGCGGCGCCGGGAACGCCCCGGCGAGCGGCCTGCGGATCGGCATCCTCGGCCCGCTCCAGGTACTGGCGGACGGCGCGCCGCTCGCCGCCCCGCAGGGCCGGCAGCGGAATCTGCTGGCCGCGCTGCTGCTCAGCCCCGACCGGGTCCTGTCGCACGACGACCTCGTGGACCTGGTCTGGGACGGCACACCGCCGCAGGACGCCCGCGGCGCCCTGCGTACGTGCGTCATGCGGCTCAGGCGCTCGCTGGGCAGCCGGTGGGCCGGGCGCCTCATCACCCACGACTCCGGCTACCAGGTCCGGGCCGACGTCGGCGAGGTCGACTGGCTCGCCCACCGGGAGCACCGTCAGGAGGCCGCCCGGGCCGTCCGTAAGCAGGACTGGGCGACGGTCCTGGAGCAGTTGGACGCCGCGCTCGCGCTCTGGCGGGGACCCGCGCTCGTGGACGTACCCTCGCAGCGGCTGCGCGAGGCGCACCTCGGTCATCTGGAGGAATCGCACGCGCAGGCCCTGGAATGGCGTTACGAGGCGCTGCTCGGCCTGCACCGGCACAGCGAAGTCACCCTGGACATCCAGCAGTCGATCGGCCGGTATCCGCTACGGGAGAACTTCCGGGCGCAGTTGATGCTCGCGCTGTGCCGCAGCGACCGGGAGGCGGAGGCGCTGGCCGCGTACCAGCAGGCGCGGCGGGTCCTCGTGGACGAGCTGGGCACCGAGCCTTCGGGCCGGCTGCGGGAGATCCACCAGAAGATACTCACCGGAACGCTGGCACCGGCACCGGCCGCCGTTCCCGCCGCACGGGGCGGTGCCCCGGTCCCGGCGCAGAGCCGGGGCGAAGGCGCCGTCGCACCCGGCCGGGCCTCGGGCGACGGCAAGCAGCCCGCCGCCGTACGACGGCTGCCGCTGCCCTCACGCAATTTCGTCGGCCGGTCCGCGGAGCTGACCGCGCTGGACGCACTGGGACAGGGGCCGGTCGCCGGCGGCCGGCCCGGCGGGGGCCTGGTCGTCATCACCGGCCCCGGCGGCATCGGCAAGACGAGCCTCGCGCTGAGCTGGGCGCACCGCCAGGCCGGTACGTCCCCGGAGCGCTTCCCCGACGGCCGGCTGCTGGTCAACCTCCACGGCTTCGACCCGGTGGTGCCCGCGCTCGGCCCGCTGGAGGCGCTGGGCCGGCTGCTGACCATGCTCGGTGTCGTCGGCGAGGCCATGCCGAACGACCTGGACAGCCGCATCCGCATGTACCGCGATCTGATGGCCCAGCGATCCGTCCTGGTCATCCTCGACAACGCGGTGGACGCCGAGCAGGTCCGCCCGCTGCTGCCGAACTCGCCGGACGCGCTGGTCCTGGTGACGAGCAGACACCAGCTGCCCGGCCTGGTGGTCACGGAGGGAGCCGGGGTGCTGACCCTCGGGCTGCTGGACGCGGGCGACAGCCTCGCGCTGCTGGAGCGGATGCTCGGCCCCGCCCGTATCCGCGAGGAGCCCGAGGCGGCGAACCGGCTGGCGGACATCTGTGGCCGGATGCCCCTCACCACGTGCATCGCGGGTGCCCGGGCCCTGCTGGAGCCGGCCCTCTCGCTCACGGACCTGTGCCGCGAGCTACAGGAGGAGCCCGACCCGCTGGAACGCTTCGAGACCGGTGACCAGGACTCCAGCCTCCGCCGCATCCTGGACGGCTCCTACGCCCGGCTGGCCCCGGCCGCGGCCTCCGTGTACCGGCTGCTGGGCGTCCACCACGGCTCCCACATCACGCTCGGGGCCGTCGCCCATATGACCGGGGTCAGCCTGCCCGAGGCCAGGAAGGTGCTCAGCGAACTCGTCCGCTGCTCGCTGCTCACGATCGGCTCGGCCAACCTCTACACCATGCACGACATCGTGCGCGCCCACGCGGCCGAGCGGGCCCATGCCACGGACCCCGCCGCCGCGCGGACGGCCGCCCGGCACCGGCTCTTCGACCACTACCTGAGCTCGGCCGAGGCGGCGGCGTCCCTCATCGACCCGTTCCGCGCCTTCCACCCCGCCCCCTCGGGCCCGGAGCCGCTGCCCGGCGAGTTCGGCGCTCCGGGGCAGGCCGCCACCTGGTTCGACACCCACGGCCCGGTCCTCCTCACGATGATCGACAACTGTGCCCAGGACGGCACCGCCGAGCGGGCCTGGCTGCTCCTGGAACGCATGTCGCCGTACCTCTCCCGCAACGGCAACTGGCGCGAGCAGGCGCGTGGCGCCCAGTGCGTGCTGGCCGCCACCAGGCATCTGCCCGAGCACACCGGGGCCGCCTTCGCCGAGCTGGAGTGCGGCTGCGCGCTGGACCGGCTGGGTGAGGACGAGGAGGCCCTGAGCCACCTCGGCCGGGCGCTGCGGCTCTACCGCGCGCGGGGGGACAGCCTCGGCGAGGCCCGGGCCAGGCTCGGCCTGACCCGGTTCTTCGGCCGCCGCCGCGACGCACCGGCCTGCCGGGAGCACGCGGCCCACGCCCTGGCCGGGTTCGAACGCAACCAGGACACCAACGGCCGGGCCGAGGTGCTCAACGCGCTCGGCTGGTACGGCATCGGCTTCGGTGAACCAGAGGCGTCGATCGCGCCCTGCGAAGAGGCCCTGAGCCTGTACCGGTCCGTGGGCAACGCCTTCGGAGAGGCCGATACGTGGGACACCCTGGCCCACGCCGGCGAACTGCTCGGCGACTTCGCCGAGGCACTGCGCTGCTACCGGAACGCCATCGCCCTGGACGATCGGCTCGACCGGGTCGGACACCGCGTCAACCGGGCCGACACCCTGCTCAGATACGGCGACCTCAGCAAGGCGACGGGCCACGCGGAACAGGCGCTGGAGGCATGGCGGTCCGCCGCCGCGGTGCTGGCCCCGGTCGAACACCCGCTGGTCGCACGGGTACGGTCCCGGCTGGCGGCCGGCGCGGCGACCCGGCCGGTCAGCCCTGTGCCGTCAGCCGCTCCACGGAGCCGGTGAACGCCGACCACGCGTCCCGTGCGCCGTACGGCCAGGGCCTCGCGGCGTTCGTCCGCCGGCGGTTCCTCCCACCGCAGCCGCTCCGCACGGTCGAGCTCCACCGAGTCGCGGCAAGCCGGTGTCACGAGGAGTCGCGGACCACCAGTTCCGTGGGAAGCACGATCTGGGCCCGGTCCGCGTTCTCCCCGGCGATCATGTCGAGCAGCAGCCGGGTCATGGTGCGGCCCATCTCCTCGATCGGCTGGCGCACGCTGGTGAGGGCCGGGTCCATGTGACGGGCGACGGCCGAGTCGTCGAAGCCGATCAGGGCGACGTCTTCCGGGATGCGGCGGCCGGCCTCGCGCAGGACCTGGCGGGCGCCGGCGGCCATCACGTCGGAGGCGGCGAAGACCGCGTCCACGTCGGGGCGGCGGGCGAGCAGCTCGCGCATGGCCCGGGCGCCGCCCTCCTCGGAGAAGTCGGCGGGGGCGACGAGCCGTTCGTCGGGCTCCAGGCCCGCGTCGCCGACGGCCTGGCGGTAGCCGTCCAGGCGGCTCTGGGAGGCGTAGACGTCGAGCCGGCCGGTGATGGTGGCGATGGTGCGCCGGCCGCGCGAGACCAGGTGCTCCACCGCGCCGCGGGCGCCCTCGAAGTTGTCCGAGTCGACCGAGGAGAGCGATTCGGCGGCGGATCTGCGGCCGTTCATGACGGCGGGCATGCCGAGCTGTTCGAGCAGATCGGGCAGCGGGTCGTCGGCGTGCACGGAGACGAGCAGCACACCGTCCACGCGGTGCGCGGTGAGGTACTGGGCGAGCCTGCGGCGCTCGCGGTCGCTGCCGACGAGGGTGAGCAGCAGCTGCATCTCCGTGTCGGCCAGGGCGGCACCGACCCCGCGCACGATGTCGGAGAAGTACGGTTCGGCGAAGAAGCGGCTCTCGGACTCGGGGACGACGAGCGCTATGGCGTCCGTGCGGTTGCCCGCCAGCGCACGGGCCGCTCGGTTGGGCACGTAGCCCAGCTCGGCGACGGCCGCCTCGACCGCCTCCCTGGTGTGGGCGCTGACCCGCGGCGATCCGTTGATCACGCGCGAGGCCGTGCCCCGCCCCACTCCCGCCCGCGCCGCGACTTCTTCGAGCGTGGGCCGGCCCCCGCTCCGTACTCGCGATGCCGTCATGGCTGCCTCCCGTTCGCGGTCAATTTCTCACAGTCGGATAACCAAACCAAGTCCTGGCGTTGGTTCCCTTGACACTCTGAGGGACCGGTCGGCCGCTCCCCGGCTCCCCTGATGGGAGCGCTCCCACTCTACGCGCGTGGTCAAGCGGGACGCACCCGCCGGGGGTGATCCGGCCTGGTCGGGGGCGGAAACGGCTGAGACCCGGCACCGGGGCCGGGTCTCAGGGACGGTACGTACGGGGCCGTACCGGACGGGTCAGGCCAGGTCCTCCCGCGGCGGCAGGGCGTGCCTGCGGATCACGTCGGCGTACCAGTGGGCGCTGTCCTTGGGGATGCGGCGCTGGCTGGCGTAGTCCACGTACACGGCGCCGAACCGCTTCGAATAGCCGTACGCCCACTCGAAGTTGTCCATCAGCGACCAGAGGAAGTAGCCGCGCACGTCGGCCCCGTCGGCGACCGCGCGCCGCACGGCGTCGAGGTGGCCGTGCAGGTAGGCGATGCGCTCGGGGTCCTGGACCCGGCCCTCGGGCGAGACGTAGTCGTCGAAGGCGGCGCCGTTCTCGGTGACCATCAGCGGGATGCCGGGGTGGTCGCGGGTGACGTCCATGAGCAGGTTGTAGAGCCCGTTGGGGTCGATGGACCAGTTCATGGCGGTGCGCTCCTTCCCCTCGGCGAGGTGGAAGGCGACGTGCTCGGAGCCGGGCCAGGGCGAGTAGTCGCTGGCGCCGTGGCCGTCGTTGCGGGTGTCGCCGGCGCCCTCGGCGGGCGTGGAGACCAGGGTGGGCGTGTAGTAGTTGATGCCCAGGACGTCGACCGGACGCGAGATCGCCTCCAGGTCGCCGTCCTGGACCAGCTTCGACCAGTCCACCAGGTGCGCGGTGTCCGCGAGCAGGTCCTCCGGGTAGGCGCCGTGCAGCATCGGGCCGGTGAAGACCCGGTTGCCGACCGCGTCGATGCGGCGGGCGGCGTCGGCGTCCTCGGGGCCGGCGGTCAGCGGGCGGACCTGGTGGAGGTTGAGGGTGACCGAGGTCTGCGCGCCGGCGGGGAGTTGAGCGCGCAGAACCTCGATCGCCCGGCCATGGGCGAGGTTGAGGTGATGGGCCGCCCGCAGGGCGGAGGACGCCTCGGTGCGGCCGGGGGCGTGCACGCCGGAGCCGTATCCGAGGAAGGCCGAGCACCACGGCTCGTTGAAGGTGGTCCAGGTGGGGACCCGGTCGCCGAGGGCGCCCGCCATGATCTGCGCGTAGTCGGCGAACCGCTCGGCGGTGGCGCGCTCCGGCCAGCCGCCGGCGTCCTCCAGCTCCTGGGGCAGGTCCCAGTGGTAGAGGGTGGCGACGGGCGCGATGCCGGCCTCCAGCAGCTCGTCGACGAGCTTGCGGTAGAAGTCCAGGCCGCGCTCGACGGCCGGGCCTCGGCCGGTGGGCTGGACGCGGGACCAGGAGACGGAGAAGCGGTACGCCTTCAGCCCCAGCTGCTTCATCAGGGCCACGTCGTCGCGGTAGCGGTGGTAGTGGTCGGCTGCGATGTCGCCGGTGTCGCCGTTGCGGACCTTGCCGGGGGTGCGGCTGAAGGTGTCCCAGATGGAGGGCGTGCGCCCGTCCTCGGCGGCGGCACCCTCGACCTGGTAGGCGGCGGTGGCCGCTCCCCAGAGGAAGCCCGTCGGGAACCGGGTGGGTTCGTCGGGGGCCGGCTTCGGGGCGATGTCGGGTCGTACTGCAGTCATGCGGGAGCGCTCCCAAGGATGTGACGGACAGGGGCGTGACGGGGTGGGGCTCGGGACCCGTACGGCCGGCGGGGCGGGCGGGGCCGTACGGGGCCCACTGCGGGGGAGGCGGCAGACCGGGCGTCAGCCCTTGACGGCGCCGGACATGATGCCGCCGACGATCTGCTTGCCGAAGATCACGAACACCACGAGCAGCGGCAGGGTGCTGATGAGCGCGCCGGCCATCACGATGCTCGTGTCGGGCGTGTAGGAGGCGCTCAGCCGGCCGAGGGCCACCTGGAGCGTCGGGTTCTGCTGGTTCAGGGCGAGGTAGGGCCAGAAGAAGTCGTTCCACGTCTGGACGAAGGTGAGCATGCCGAGCACCATCATCGCGGGGCGCGCCACCGGCAGCACCACGCTCAGCACGATGCGGAAGTTGTTCGCGCCGTCGATCTTGGCGGCCTCGATCAGCTCGTACGGCAGCGCCTCCATGAGGTACTGGCGCATGAAGAACACACCGAAGGCGCTGACCAGGGTCGGGAAGATCACCGACTGGAGGTTCCCGCCCCAGCCGAGGTCGGCCATCATCATGAACAGCGGGACGACGCTGAGCTGCGGCGGGATCGTCAGGGTGAGGATGACGCCGGTCATCAGGGTGTTGCGGCCGCGGAAGCGCATCTTGGCGAAGGCGTAGCCGGCCAGGGTGCAGAAGAAGAGCGTCGCCGCGGTGATGCAGCCGGACACGATCACGCTGTTGACGATCGCCTTGCCCAGGTGGGCCTGGTTCCAGGCGGCGTCGAGGTTGTGGAAGAGGCGGTCGCCCGGCAGGAACGGCGGGGTGCTGGCCAGTACCTCGTCCTGGGTGTGGGACGCGGCCACGAGGGTCCAGTACAGCGGCAGCAGCGAGCCGATGCCGACGACGGCCAGGGCGATGTAGGCGAACGGGCCGCCGTTCAGCTGCTGGCCGGCGCCGGGCCTGAAGCGGCCGGCGCGCTTGGGCGCGCGGTGGACGGAACGCGCCGCGAGGCCGGGTCCCGAGACTTTGGCGGGGCTGGTCATGGTCATGGATATCGCTCCCCGTCAGACCGCGGATTTGCGTACGTAGCGGCCGATGAGCCAGTTGACCGCGGCGATGAGCAGCAGGAGGGCGAGCATCGCCCAGGCCACTGCGGCGGCCGGACCGAGATGTCCGAGGTTCCAGCCGTAGTTGTAGAGGTAGACGCTGAGCGTCTCGTACTGATTCTCGTTGCCGCCGGTCGCGCCGAGGGTGCCGCCCTCCAGCAGCAGCGGTTCGCCGAACAGCTGCATCGAGCCGATGGTCGAGATGACGATCGTGAAGAGGATCGTGGGCCGCAGCGAGGGGATGGTCACCTTGCGGAACTGCTGCCAGCGCGAGGCGCCGTCGAGCGAGGCCGCCTCGTACAGGTCGGACGGCACGGCCTGCATGGCGGCCAGGTAGATCAGGGTGTTGTAGCCGGTCCAGCGCCAGATCACGATGACCGAGATGGCGATCTTGGACGTCCAGTGGCCGTTGGCCCAGTTGGTGTCGCCCAGGCCGATGAAGTGCAGCGCCCAGTTCAGCAGGCCGCCGTCGGCGCGGAAGACCAGCGCGAAGACGAGGGCCGCGGAGGCCACGGAGGTGGCGTACGGGGTGAGGATCACCGTGCGCCAGAAGGTGCTGGCGCGCAGCTTGTAGTTGAGCAGGTGCGCGAGGCCCAGCGCGACGAGCAGCTGCGGGACCGTCGACATCACACCGATCACGAAGGTGTTGCTGACGGCCGTCCAGAACTCGGAGTCGTGCAGGATCTTGTCGAAGTTCTCCCAGCCCACCCACTCCATCTGGTTCATGCCGGTCATCTCGACCCGGTGCAGGGCGATCCATCCGGTGTAGATCAGCGGATAGAGCCCGAAGGCGCCGAAGACGAGGAAGAACGGTGCGATGTAGGCGTACGGCGACGCCTTGTCGTCGAACCGCCAGAGCCGGCTGCGCCAGTTCTGCCGGCGGGGCGCCGGTTTGCGCTGGGAGCCGCGGGGTGGCGGCGCGTATGCGTCCCGGGTGGGAGTCGAGGTGGCCACGAGCGGGAGTCCTTCCCTGGAGTGCTTGAGTTACCCGGCTGCGGGGCGACACGCGGGTGCGGGCGGCCCGGAGGCCGCCCGCGCCGGGCGCGTCCGGCGGATCGGACCGGACGCGCCCCGGCGAACGTCAGCCGATCACCTTGTCGATCGCCTTGGTCGCCGCCTCCCAGGCGTCGTCCGGGGCGGTGCCGCGCTGCTCCATGTTGTTGATCTGCGTGGAGATGGTGTCCTTGATCGCGGCGTCCTTCGGGCCGAGGATCGCCTCGGGGATGGACTTGGCCTCATCGGCGTAGATCTGGCCGATGGGGGCGTCGTTGAAGTACGGCAGGGTCGCGTTCTTCACGTCCGGCAGGTCGTAGGCGCCCTTGTTGGACGGGAAGGAGCCGATCGCCTTGAAGACGGCGGCCTGCTGCTCGGGGGCGGTCAGCCACTTGACGAGCTTGGTGGCCTCCTCGACGTGCTTGCCCGACTTCGGGACGCCGAGGAAGGAGCCGCCCCAGTTCGCGGCGGTCGCACCGGGGGCGGTGGTGATGTCCCACTTGCCCTTGTTCGCGTCACCGGCGTTCACGGAGATCTGGCCGGCCATCCAGGCGGGGCAGACCACGGTGGCCATGGTGCTCTTGCGCAGCGCGGCCTTCCACGGGTCGCTGAACTGGGCGAGGCCCTGGGTCAGCTTCTTGTCCGCGGCCTCGGCGGCCAGGTTCCAGCCCTGCCGCACGCTGGGGCTGTCCTTGTAGACCGGCTTGCCGCTCTCGTCGTAGTACTGCTTCGCGTTGGAGCTGACCACGGCGTTGAACATGGCGCTGGCGGAGTCCATGAAGTAGGTGCCCGCGGGGGCCTTCTTCTTGTACTCCTCGCCGAGCTTGAGGTAGTCCTCCCAGCCGCCGGAGATCTTGGCCGCGACCTCCTTGCGGTCGGTCGGCAGGCCGGCCTTCTTGAACAGCTCGGTGTTGTAGCAGAGGGACATCGGGCCGATGTCGGTACCCGCGCCGATCACCTTGCCGTCCGGCGTGGTGGCCTGCTTCTCCTTCCACGACACGAACTCGTTGACGTCGATGACCTTGCTCAGGTCGGCGAACTGGTCCGCCTTGGTGTCGACGAGCTCCTTGATGCGGCCGACCTCGAGACCCTGGACGTCGGCGAGACCGCTGCCCGAGTTCAGCTGCTGGAGCAGCTTGGGGTATTGAAGCTCACTCCCTCGTGAACGAGGGAGATTCCCGCCTGGCTTGCGCCGGTGGGTTGGACGGCTTACGCCGCCTGACGACTGCCCTCCCGGCAGCCGGGATGACCACGGTGTGGCCGATCCGGTACAGGTGCAGGATGTTCCGGGCCGCGTTCTCGTCGGCGTTGCCGGTCCATCCGCACATGCTGTTCTTGCACACGAACGTGGCCTGGTCCTCGCGGCTGCCGGGTGTGACGAGCCCGCAGGCGTGGCAGCGCTGGGAGGTGTACGGGGCCGGGACCTTGACCAGGGTGCCCCCGTTTCGGGCGGTCTTGTACCCGAGCATGGTCATGGTCCGGCCCCATGCCTCTTGGGCTATGGAGCGGTTCAGTCCGGCCTTGGCCGCGACGTTCCTGCCCGGCTCCTCGATGGTGCCCTTGGCGCTCTTGGTCATGTTCGTGATGTGCAGGTCTTCCACCACGATCACGCCATACGTGCGGGCGAGCATGGTGGTGGTCTGGTGCTGCCAGTCGGTTGCTCGTCGCGTGGCTGTTGCTCGGAGTCTGCCGATCCGGCGGTACACAGCGCGCAGGCGGCCTGAGAACTTCTCTCCGCGCTTGCGGTGCTGCTTGAGACGTGCGGCGTGCTGCTCAAGGCGGAGCAGCACGGTTTTTTCCTTCTCGGTGAGCCACTTGTCCCGGTCGGCGGTGCCGTCGGGAAGGCGCGGCGCGTGGCTGTGGTCCTGGTGGTTGCCGTCCGATAGGGCGAGGGGGAGGTTCACGCCGAAGTCGATGCCGATCTCGGGACCGGTGTGCGGGGCCGGGACGGCCTCTCGGGTCTGGACGCGGAAGGCGATGTGCCAGCCGAGCGAGTCCTTGACCAGCCGTGCCCCGGTGATCCGGTTGTCGGTGTCGGCCCGCTTGCCGATGGGAAGGTCGCGGGTCCAGCGGAACCGGACCCGTCCGATCTTCGGGATCTGGGCCTCGCCCCAGCGGCGGTTGATCCGAACGATGTTCAGATCCCGGCCCTGCGGCACGTCCACCGTCAGCGGAGTGCGGATGCGGGCCTTGAAGTTCGGCTCGTCCGCCCGTCCTTCCCAGCAGTTCTTCCATGCCTGGAAATACGTCTTGAGGACGGCCTGTGCCGCCTGTGCGGGCAGCACACCGAGCCAGTCGATCTCTTTGCGGGCCTGCCGGATCGCCTCGTCCGCAGCCTTCAAGTCGCGGCGGTACTTCGGCGTCATCGTCCAGAAGTCGTGCAGCAGGTTCCACGTCGTACGCGCCGCGTGGCCCTGGTCGTCCATGAGCCGGACTTGCGCAGGAGTGAGCGCCAGTCGGGCGCGGTGCCCGAACTGCCGCTTCTCGTACGCGATTTCCTGACCCATGATCTTCACCCTAGCATAGGTTTATGTCACCACGATGGAACCCCAATCCCGATGTACGCACAGGACGTCACGTCGTCTACAACTTGCACGTCCACTTGGTTTTCGTAACGAAGTACCGACGCAAGGCCATGACCGACGCCATGCTGACGCGGTGCGAAGAGATCATGCGGGAGGTGTGCAGCGACTTCGAGGCCGAGCTGAAACAGTTCAACGGCGAGGACGACCACGTGCATCTCCTGGTGCACTACCCGCCAAAGGTCCAGCTCTCCAAGCTGGTCAACAGCCTCAAGGGAGTCTCGGCCCGGCTGCTGCGCAAGGAGTACGACAGCCACGTGCGCCGATATCTGTGGGGCGGACACTTCTGGTCCGGCTCCTACTTCGCAGGCTCCTGCGGCGGCGCACCGCTGACCGTGGTCAAGCAGTACATCGAGAACCAGAAGCGGCCCGTCTGACCGTTGCCCCGGAGGCTCGCAGCGAACTCCGGCGCTGCGCGCCTCCGCGCCAAGGGTGGCCTTCACCCCCGCCCTGAAGGGCGGAGCACTGGCCAAGATCAGAGGTAGACCTTCTCATCGGCGGTGGTGTCTTCCTTCACCGTGATGTTCGGGTGCAGCTCGTGGTACTTCTCGAAGAGGCCGGCTTCCTTGTAGCCGAACTGGCCGAAGTCGGCGACGGTCAGCGTGATCTTCCCGTTCGCGTCGGACGACTCGTTCGAGTCGGAGTCGTCACTGCTGCAGCCGGTCAGCAGCAGCGCCGAAGCGGTCAGGCCCGTGGTGGCCAGAACCGCGACTCTGCGGCTCCGACCGGCGACGGTGCGGGTGATACGCATTCCACTACTCCTTGTTCCAGGGTGGGACTGGCTCACTGCGTGGCATACGCGCTGGTGAGTGCGGGTGCCGGATGGGTTTGGGGGGAGAACACGAGTGGTGCCGTCTCACGCGAGAAACCTCGTGCGATGTGGGAGCGCTCCCATGCGTCGATGTCGGAAGATTGCTGCCTGCGGGGGGTGGGTGTCAAGAGTTGAAGACGCTTCCGTTGCGCGAGCGTGTCCTGCAAGTCACGAGACCGTGTCCGCCCGAAGGCTTGCCAAAGCGGGGCGTCGCGTCGCGGCGCGCGACGGGATTCCGAATTCCCGCAGGTGGGGTGTGGGTTGACAATTGATCTTGGTTGAGCCACCAGAAACAACCGGCCGCCGTGCCGGTATTTCGGCACGGCCCGGAAACAGTCCGCCGGAGCACCGGGGACCCCACCGGGAAGTGAACGGGCCATGGCGCGAAGGGGGCGCGGATTCGGACCCGCGCGTTCTTTGCCCGAAGCCGGGGTCCGGATGGCGGCGGAGCGGGAGCGCTCCGGCGTCACGCCCCGCGCAGCCGGGACAGCGTGGACTCCAACTCCTCCTGGGCCGCCCGGGCCGCCCGCTCCGGGTCGCCCGAGACGATGGCGGTGACCAGGGCGCGATGGCCCGCGTGGCCGTGCTGGGGGTCCTCGCGGCGCAGGGCGAGCAGCTCCACCAGGTCGATCAGGGCCTGGCGCAGGACCGGGGCGAACTCGGCGAACAGGTCGGCGAGGACCGGGTTGTGCGCGGCGGCCACCACGGCCCGGTGCACCGCGATGTCGGCGTCCACGAAGTCCGCGTCGTCGAGGCCGGCGCCCGCGGCCAGCCGGGCGGTGAGCGCCGCGTCGAGCGCGGCGAGGTCCTCGTCGGTGCGACGGCGGGCGGCAAGGCGGGCGGCCTGGACCTCGATGAGCATCCGGACCTCGTAGACGTCGGTGACCGCGGCCCGCCGCAGCCGGACGGGCCAGTCCTCCGTGACGCGGTCGGCGACGACGAAGACGCCCGCGCCCTGCCTGGAGCGCAGGAGGCCGAGCGTGGCGAGCGTGCGCACCGCCTCGCGGACTGTGGAGCGGCCCACGCCCAGTTCGCGGGCGAGGGTCGTCTCACCGGGCAGTTTCGTCCCGACCGGCCAGTCCCCCTCGGTGATCCGCGCACGCAGATGGCCGGCGGCCTGTTCGACGAGGGGGCTGGGGCGGAGCGGACCGAGCGCGGACACGTGGTTCACCTGTCAGGTTGTCTGAGGGGTTGTGTTCTGGTTACTGTACCGGCCATGACGTACCGCGGTCTCCTCCTTCTCGGCTGCCGCGGCGGGGCCTGAAGCGATCGGCACCCCGCCGCGGGGTGTCGTGCTGTGCCGGTCGCGTCCGGCGATGCGAGAAGAGACACCGTTCATGCCCGAGCCCATGTCCGCGATGCACAGCTTCCCCACCATCTGCACGCCCCGCGGCCCGGTCCCCCGGGCCGCGCCCCGCTGGAACCCCCAGCGCTCCAGCTCCATGCCGTCGCACCGCTACCGGTCCGCGTACGACCGGGTCGCCGTCCCGCTGACCGGGCGGAGCTGGCCGCAGGCCCGTATCGAGAGTCCTCCGCTGTGGGTGCCGGTGGATCTGCGGGACGGCAACCAGGCGCTGGCCGAACCGATGGACACACCGCGCAAGCGGCGGATGTTCGATCTGCTGGTGGCGATGGGGTTCAAGGAGATCGAGGTCGGCTACCCGTCCGCGAGCCGTACCGACTTCGACTTCGTCCGGCACCTGGTGACGAGCGGCGCCGTCCCCGACGACGTCACCCCGGTCGTCTTCACCCCCGCCAGGGCCGACCTGATCGACCGCACCTTCGAGTCCATGGCCGGCCTGGACCGGGTCGTCGTCCACCTCTACATCGCGACCGCCCCCGTGTGGCGCGAGGTGGTCCTGGGCCGCGACCGGGCCGAGGTGCACGGCGTGGTGCTGGAGGCCGCCCGACAGATGGACCGGCTGGCCCGGTCCGGGCCCGGCGCCGACATCCGGTTCCAGTTCTCGCCCGAGGTCTTCAACCTGACCGAGCCCGACTACGTCCTGGAGATCTGCGACAGCCTGACCGAGCTGTGGGACGCCTCGCCGGACCGGCCGGTCGTCCACAACCTGCCGGCCACCGTGGAGATCGCCACGCCCAACGTCTACGCGGACCAGATCGAGTACATGCACCGCCACCTGGCCCGGCGGGACTCGGTGATCCTCTCCGTGCACCCGCACAACGACCGAGGTACGGGCGTGGCCTGCGCGGAGCTGGCGGTGCTGGCGGGCGCGCAGCGGGTGGAGGGCTGCCTGTTCGGCAACGGGGAGCGCACCGGCAACGTCGACCTGGTCAACCTGGCGCTCAACCTGCACGCCCAGGGCGTCGACCCGATGATCGACTTCTCGGACATCGACGAGATCCGCCGCACGGTCGAGCACTGCAACCGGCTGCCGGTGCCGCCGCGCCATCCGTACGGCGGGGACCTGGTGTACACCGCGTTCTCCGGCACCCACCAGGACGCCATCAGCAAGGGCTTCGCCCGCCGCGCGGACAGCGCGTCGGAGCTGTGGGAGGTGCCGTACCTGCCGATCGACCCGGCCGACGTGGGGCGCACGTACGAGGCCGTCATCCGGGTCAACTCGCAGTCGGGCAAGGGCGGCATCGCTCATCTGCTGCGCACCGGCCACGGGGTGGACCTGCCGGCCGGGATGCGGGCGGAGTTCTCCCGTACGGTCCAGGAGGCGACCGACGACAGCGGCGCGGAGGCCACCGGGAAGGACCTGTGGAACCTCTTCGAGGCGGCGTATCTGGTTCCCGGGCGGGACGGCGGGGTCGCCCTCACCTCCTGGTCGGCGCAGTCCGGCCCGGCCGGTGAGCACCGCTTCGTCTGCACGCTGCGCGTGGACGACCGGGAGGGCGATTACGAGGGAACGGGCACCGGCCCGGTCACGGCGTTCGCGGACGCGCTGGCGGCGGCCGGGGTGGAGGCGGGCATCCTCGAACTGTCGGAGCAGCACCCGGACGGGGCCGGGACGACGACCGCGTACGCGCGCTGCCGGACGGGCGGCGAGGAGCGCTGGGGCGCGGGCCGGGACGTCTCGGGCGTGGCCGCCGCGGTGGCGGCGGTGCTGTCGGCGGTGAATCGGGCCCGGCCCTGAGAAAGAGGGGGCGCGCACCCCGGCCGGGGTGGGGGGATGGGGCCGGCCGGGATGCACGGGCGGGGGAGGTTGGTCCTGTGTGCGGGCGGGCAGCTGCTGGGCGATCGTGCTGCGGGGGTGTCATCGGTCCAGCCGCTGGCAGCACGCTAGCGGCTGGGGAACGGGCGATCGGGGCGAACCGGACCCGCTCCGGCATTCTTAGGGTGGGCTTAAGGAACGCATCGGCCGCGCTAAAGGTTGGCCCGCCCCGCACCCCGCCCCGCGCCCCGCGGCCGGCGCCGCTGGCGCCCCACCCGGGGGCCCCGTCCGCCGTTCTCCGGGCGCTGTCCGGCGAGCCCGATCCAGACCCGGATCTCCGCCCCGCCGAGCGCGGAGCGGCCGATGCGCACCTCGCCCCCGGTGGACTCGGCGACCCGGCGGACGATGTCGAGCCCGAGCCCGGTCGAGCCCACCGCCTCCCGTGCCTTGCCGCGCTCCAGGGCCGCCTTCGGGTCGGCGATCCCGCCGCCGGCGTCCGAGACGAGCACGATCACCGCCTCCCCGCTGTGGTGCACGTCGACGGCGAAGGCGGTGCCCTCCGGGGTGTGCCGGAAGACGTTGCCGAGCAGCGCGTCGAGCGCGGCCGCCAGTTCGGGGCGGGCGACCGGGATGCGTGCCGCGCGGTCCACCCCGGCCAGGCACACCTCGCGGCCCTCGTCCTCGGCCAGGGCGGACCAGAAGGCCATGCGTTCGCGGATCACCTCGGAGGCGTCGCAGCCGGCGGTGGGCCCGCCCGGCTGGGTCTGCGGGCGCTGTTCGCGGGCGGTCCGGATGATGGTGTCCACCTCCCGCTCCAGCTGTTCGACGGCCGCGCGGGTCTGTTCGGCCGCCGGGCTCTCGCCGAGGGACGCGGCGTTCAGCCGCAGGACGGTGAGCGGGGTGCGCAGCCGGTGCGAGAGGTCGGCGGCCAGTTCGCGCTCGTTGGCCAGGAGCTGGATGACCTGGTCGGCCATGGAGTTGAACGCCACGGCGGCGGAGCGCAGTTCGTCCGGGCCCTCCTCGGGGACGCGGGTGCCGAGCCGCCCCTCCCCCAGGTCGTGGGCGGCGCCGGCGAGGCGGCGGGCGGGCTCGACCATGCGGACGCCGAGGCGGTCGGCGACGGCGACCGATCCGACGACGAGCGCGACGCCGACGCCCGCCAGGATCAGCCAGGCGCTGGTGACCCCGTAGGAGACCTCGTCGTCGGGGACGAAGACCTCGACGACCGCGATGCCGCTGGGGCCCACGGCGGTCGGCTGGAGCAGCACGGAGCCGCCGGTGACCTCGGTGATGGTGGCGCGCCCGGAGGTGCGCACGGTCTCCAGGTCCTGCGGGGTGGCGCGAGTGCGGCCGATGTCCGCGGCGAAGCCCTCCCGTTCGCCGGTGGCCGGGATGTGGAGGGTCATCCGGCCGGCGGCGCCGGGTTCGGTGGTCAGGACGGCCTTCTCCAGCTGGGTGCGGTCGGTGGTGATGGAGAGGGTGGGCGCGATGGTCGCGGCCTGGCGCTCGGCGTCGGAGAAGGCGCGGTCGCGGGCCATCTCCTTGACGACGAGCCCGAGGGGCACGGCGAAGGCGACCACGACCATGGTGGTGACGGCCAGGCAGACCTTGGCCAGTGCCCATCTCATTCCGGGTGCTCCGGCTGCTCCGGGGCCGGGGGCTGGAGCTTCACGCCGACGCCGCGCAGGGTGTGCAGATAGCGGGGCCGGGCGGCGGTCTCGCCGAGTTTGCGCCGGAGCCAGGACAGATGGACGTCGATGGTCTGGTCGTCGCCGTAGGACTGCTGCCAGACCTCGGCGAGGAGTTCTCTGCGGGGGACGACGACGCCGGGCCGGCCGGCCAGGAAGGTCAGCAGGTCGAACTCGCGGCGGGTGAGGTCGAGCGCGGTGCCGTCGAGTTCGGCCTGCCGGCGCAGCGGGTCGATGGCGAGCCCGCCGACCCGGATGACGCGGGAGGGCGGGGCCTCGCCGCCGGCGGCGCGGGCCCGGCGGAGCACGGCGGCCATCCGGGCCGACAGGTGCTCCACGGAGAACGGTTTGGTGAGGTAGTCGTCGGCGCCGTCGTTGAGCAGCCGGACGATCTCGCTCTCGTCGTCGCGCGCGGTCGCGATGATGACGGGGACGTCGGTGATGCCGCGCAGCATCTTCAGGGCCTCGGCGCCGTCGAGATCGGGCAGCCCGAGGTCGAGGATGACCACGTCGAAACGGAAGTGGGCGACCTCCCGCAGCGCTTCCAGGGCGGTACCCACGCTGCGTACGGTGTGGGCGGCCTCGGTCAGGTGCCGGATGAGCGCGGAACGTACGAACTGGTCGTCCTCGACCACGAGCACACTGGGCATGGGCGGCACCGTACGCCATCCGACCTGGACCGGGGTGGCATGCTCACCGGGTTTTTGGTGCAGGATATTGAAGATGCAACGAGGTCTGGTACACGCGCTGGCGTGGTCGCTCGCCACCGGCGGGGCGGTCACGGTGTCGTGGTGGGGTGTGCACGCGGTGCTGGCGGGCACGGTGTACGACCCGCCGCGGGCGGTGCCGGTCTCCGCGCCGACGGCGGAGGACCTGACGTCGTCGACGCACCGCCCGCCCTCGTCGGCCCCGGCCGATCCGACGCCCCGGACCACCTCCTCCGGCAAGCCGGCCGTCCCGCCGTCCCGTACGCCGCCGTCCCGTACCCCGCCGTCCCGTACGCCGTCGCCCTCGCACACGCCGGCCCCCAACACCCCGCGCCCGGCGTCCGTGGCCGCCGCCGCGACCCCGACCGGTCAGGCGCGCGTCTACACGACGAGCGGCGGCCGGGTCGTGTTCGAGGTCCGCGCCGACTCGGCGGCGCTGGTGTCCGCGACCCCGGAGCCGGGCTGGTCGGTGCAGACATGGACCAACACGACCTGGATTCGGGTCGACTTCGCACGGGACGACGGGAAGCGGGTCTCCCTCTTCTGCACCTGGAACGATCACGCGCCGCAGGTGGACATCGTCAACTCCTGAACCGGCTCAGCGGAAGGCGTCCGGGGGCGGCGGGGGCGAGGGGCGGGCGTCCGCGTCGTGGACGGGGGCCGCGCCGCCGGTGAAGTCCGCCAGGGCGCGGCCGTGTTCGACGCGTCCGGGGTGCGGGTCGGTGGCGACCCGGCGGGTGAAGCGCGCGATGTCCGGCGCGGTGTCCGAGGCGACCAGCACGGCGTTGCCGAAGCGGCGGCCCCGCCACACGGTGGGGTCGGCGGCGAGGGCGAGTTCGGGGAAGACGGTGGCGGCGGTGGCGATCTGGCCGCGCAGATGGGCCAGCGGCGGCCCGTCCGCGAGGTTGGCGAGGTAGCTCCCGCCGGGTTTCAGAACGCGGCGCACCTCGGCGAGGAACTCGGTGGTGGTGAGGTGGGCGGGGGTGCGGGCGCCGCTGAAGACGTCCGCGATGACGAGGTCGGCCCAGGCGTCCTGGATCTTCCCGAGTCCCGCGCGGGCGTCGGTGGACCTGACCCTGATCCTGGCCTGCGGGTCCAGCGGCAGTTCGCGGCGCACCAGCCGCACAAGGGCGGCGTCGGCCTCGATGACCTGCTGGGTGGACCGGGGGCGGGTGGCGGCGGTGTAGCGGGCCAGGGTGAAGGCGCCGCCGCCCAGGTGCACCACGTGCAGCGGCTGCCCGGCGGGCGCGGCGAGGTCGATGAGGTGGCCGATGCGGCGCTGGTACTCGAAGGAGAGGCGGGCCGGGTCATCGAGGTCCACATGGGACTGCGGGGCCCCGTCGATGGTCAGTGTCCAGGCGCGGCGGCGCTCCCGGTCGGGCACGAGTTCGGCCAGGCCGCCGTCCACGGGCTCGGAGATCCCGGCCGCCGCGCCGGCCCCGCGGCCGGCGCGCTGCCTGCCGGCGGCGCGCTCCTTGCGGTCGCCGCCGGCCGCTCCTCGACGTGCCACTGCCTCTCGCCCCTGCCCACTGCCGATCGTGTCCGGTACGGGCCGCTCCGGGCGGCCCGCCGTCCATTATCGGCACTGCCGGAACGGTTCGGCTCAGCGGCAGCTGTCGGCGGCCTCGATGAGCCGGGCGGCCTGGTCGAGCGCGGCGCGCAGCACGGCCGGGTCGGTGACCGGGGTGCCCGCGGCGGGCGGCAGCAGCCAGCCGCTGCCGGAGACCGGCGGCTCGGCGGGGATGCGCAGCCCCCGGCCGTCGGTCCGCGTACAGGCGCTGCCCGGTACGTCCCAGCCCTGGGCGGTGCCCGGTGGCACCAGGAAGCCGAGGGTGTCGCAGGTGCCGTCGTGGATGACGGGGCCCACGGCCGGGCGGTCCGCGCCCCGGCGCAGGATGTCCACGGCCTCCAGGCCCTGCCGGGCGGGCACGGTCACCAGATCGCAGGGTTCGTCGGCGGACGCCGAACCTCCGGTCGCCATGTCGATACGCAACAAGGGACTCTCCTCTCATCGCCGGGCGGAGTCGCACTCCGTCTCCGCAGGGACCAACGGCCCGACCACGTCAAGGGCTACGGTGCGACACCGCCGCAAAGGGTGGCAGTTCATGGCAGATCGCGACCGAGATGCCCGGTTCGCCCGGAAACTCTGTGTGCGCACATCGTCACAGCGGGTACGTTCTTGCTCCGCCGGGACACCGGAAACTTCGCCCGGCTCGCAGCGAGAGGGTCACGCCATGGTGTCGGCAGGGGCAGTTCCCAACCTCGCCTTCCGGCGGCTGCGCGGACCGCGCTCCGCCGGTGAGTTCGCTGCCGCTGTACGCAGGGCCGCCCGCGAGATCGGCGAGCAGGTCGCCTGCGACGCCCGGTACATCGGGCGCGTGGAGTCCGGCGAGATCCGCTGTCCCAACTACGCGTACGAGCGGGTCTTCCGGCACATGTTCCCCGGCACGACCCTGGAGGACCTGGGCTTCTCGCCCCGTGCCTCCGTACGCGGGCGGGCGGCCGGGCCCGCGCCGGACACCCCCACGCACCCCCCGACCGCTCCGCCGCCCGCGCCCGGCAGCGACACCGACGAGGAGAGCGACGTGCTGCGTCGCGTATTCATGACGAGCGGCACCACCACGGTGGCGGCCGCTTCCCTGGGGCTGGGCCTCGGCGGCCCGGCCGCCTCCCTGCCCCTGCAACGCCGGGTCGGCGAGACGGAGGTGAGCGCCGTCGAACGGGCGGTGCGGCAGATCCGGCTGCTGGACGACCGGCACGGCGGCGACCGGCTCTACCGGCGGGCCGCGCAGCCCCTGCGGGCGGCGTACGCGCTGCTCGACGCCGGCACCGCGCAGCGCCGCTCCATGGTGGACCGGCTGCACTCCGGCGCGGGCGAACTGGCCCTGTCGGTGGGGTGGCTGGCCCATGACTCGGGCCGCTTCGAGGACGCCCGCTCGCACTACGCGGAGGCGCTGGCCACCGCGCGCGTCGCCGGGGACCCGGCCCTGGAGGCGCACGCCTTCTGCAACACGTCCTTCCTGGCCCGCGACACCGGGCGGCCGCGCGAGGCGGTGCGGGCGGCGGAGGCCGGGCTGCGGGCCGCCGAGCCGCTGGGCTCGCCCCGGCTGCGGGCGCTGCTGGCGCTGCGCGAGGCGGGCGGCCGGGCGGGGCTCGGGGACCGTACCGGCTGCGAGCGGGCGCTCGGGCAGGCGCACACCGCGTTCGCGCGGGGTGCGTCGGGGGCGGACCCGGAGTGGATGAGCTTCTTCCGGGAGGCGGAGCTGGAGATGCTGGAGGCCCAGTGCTGGGCGGCGCTGGGCGACTGGTCGCGCGCCGCGCGGCACGCCGGGCGGGCGGTGCGGCTCCAGGACCCGCACTTCACCCGGAACCTCGCGCTGTACCGCGCGGAGCTGACCGTGGACCTGGCGCGGGCGGGCCGGGCGGAGGAGGCGGCGGCCTCCGGCCACGAGGTGCTGGACCTGCTGGACCGGGTGCAGTCCTCGCGGATCAGGGCCATGCTGCGGGACGCGGCGGCGGCCCTGGAGCCCCGGTCCGGGGTGTCCGGGCCGGTGCGGGCGTTCCTGGACCGCCACCGGGCGGGCCGGGCCGGCGTCTGAGGACGGCGCCGGACCGGGTCCGGCGCGTGCTCACCGCTCCAGGTGGCCCGTGTCGTTCCAGCGCTGGATGGCCGGGGCGCCGTACGCCCAGCCCAGGACGGAGAGCGAGGTCGGGGCGAGCCGGATGCGCGCGCCGAAGGCGATGTCCTCGCCGAGCCACCGCGCGCCCAGCGCCCGCAGGATGTGGCCGTGCGCGAAGACCAGGACGTCCCGGTCGGCCGAGCGGGCCCACTCCACGATCTCGTCGGCCCTGGCCGACACCTCGGCGGTGCTCTCGCCCTCCGGCACCCCGTCGCGCCAGATGAACCAGTCCGGCCGGCCCGCCTTGATCTCCGCCGGGGTCAGCCCCTCGTACGCCCCGTAGTCCCACTCCATCAGCGTGTCCCACGGCTGTGCGCGGTCGCCGAAGCCGGCCAGCTCGCAGGTCTCGGAGGCCCGGACGAGCGGACTGGTGCGGACCTCCAGGTCACGCAGTTCGACCCACGGACCCCGGTGCAGCCGCTCGCCGAGCAGCTTGGCCCCGTCGCGGCCCGCGTCGAGCAGCGGGATGTCCGTCCTGCCGGTGTGCCTGCCGTTGAGGGACCATTCCGTCTGCCCGTGCCGGGCGAGCAGGATGCGCGGTGCCATAAAGGGTTCTCCCTGAAAAAGCCGGGACCTGGGGTGCGGAATCTGAGATCTTGTTCCCATCATCCCGTACGTGCCGATGGGGCAACCCGGCGGGCCGCCCCGGCGTCCCACACACCACAGAGGGAAACGGGCAGTGACCGAAGGGGTGCCGACCACACCCCAGGGGGACACACGGCCGACAAGCACCGTACGGTTGGACGCCCGCAGTCGGCCGCATGAAAACGTGATGGAGAAGTTCCGGATGCCGCACGCCACCACCGCGCCCGCTCCGCGTCACCGGCCCCGCTGGTGGACCGAGCTGCCGCTCCTGGCCCTGGTGTACGCGGCGTACTCCGGGGGCCGCCTCCTCGTACGCGGCGACGTGTCCACGGCCGTGGACCACGGCCTGGCCATCCTGCGCCTGGAGAAGGCGCTGTACCTGAACGCGGAGCACCCGCTCAACCGCCTGTTCACGGCACACCCCTCCATCGGCATACCCTCCGACTTCGCGTACGCCTCGCTGCACTACGTGGTCACACCGGCCGTGCTGATATGGATGTTCCGGCGCCACTCCGCGCTCTACCGCCGGGCCCGCACCTGGCTGATGACCTCCACCATGCTCGGGCTGATCGGCTTCACGCTGATGCCGACCTGCCCGCCCAGGCTGCTGGACGCGAAGCACGGCTTCGTGGACACGATGGCCCAGTACAGCTCGTACGGCTGGTGGGGTGCGGAGGCGAGCGCGCCGCGCGGCATGGGCGGCATGACCAACCAGTACGCCGCGATGCCCAGCCTGCACGTGGGATGGGCGCTGTGGTGCGGCATCCTGCTGTGGCGGCACGCCAAGCACCCGCTGCTGCGGGCGGCCGGCATCGCCTACCCGCTGGTGACCACGTTCATCGTGATGGGCACCGCCAACCACTACTTCCTGGACGCGGTCGCCGGCTGCGCCGTGATGGGCGTCGGGGCCCTGCTCGCCCGGCCCGTGACGCGCCTGGCCGGCCGGGTCAGGGCGGCGCTCCCGGTCCGCTTCGGCAAGCCGGGCACGGCGGTGGAGTCCCCGGATGTCAGTGCCGGGTGCGAGACTTCGGCGGGTGAGCGAATCCCCGGCCAGCGGACCTCCTCCGCAGAACCATCCGACGCGGCGGCGGACGGCCCGCCCCGCCGGGCCGACGCCTCCGACCGGGCGGGACGCGCCCCCGACGGGGACCCTGCGACGGCGGCTCGCTGAGCTGAGGGGCCCGGCGGTCGCGCCGCGTCCGCTGGACGCCCGCGCGCTCGCCGCGCTCGCCGCCAATCCGGGCTGCAAGCGGCGCGCCCTGCTCGACGGCGCCGGGGTGGACAAGGGCGCGCTCGCCTCCGCGCTGGGCTCACCGGCCCCGTTCGGCCAGTCCCAGTTCGCCTTCATGCGGGGCAACGCCTTCGAGGCACGGGTCAAGGCCGACGGCGGTACGGAGCTGATGCGGCTGCTGTACGAACGGCTCGGGGGCGGCGGCGAACCGCCGCGCGAGGTGCGGGTGCCCGATCTGGCCGCCGCCGGGCCCGAGGGCCGCGCCGCCAGGACCGCGCTCGCCCTGCGGGAGGCGACGGAGGCGGCCGGCTGGGCGCTGCTCGACCATCCGATGCTGGCCCTGGAGGTGGCGGGCTCGCCGGCCTATCTGGAGCCGGACGCGGTGGTGGTGCATCCGGACGGCACCTGGACGGTCGTCGAGATCAAGTCGTTCCCCATGATCGACGGCTCGGCGGACGCCGCGAAGGTGGGCGCCGCGGCCCGCCAGTCCGCGGTCTACGTGCTGGCGCTGGAGCGGGTCGCCGAGGTCACGGACGGGGCGCGGGTGGGCCACCGGGTGCTGCTGGTGTGCCCGAAGGACTTCTCCAACCTGCCGGCCGCCTCCGTCGTGGACGTACGCAAGCAGCGCGCGGTCACCCGCCGCCAGCTGACCCGGCTGACCCGGGTCGAGGAGATCGCGGCGGCCCTGCCCGAGGGCGCCACCTTCGATCCGGAGCGCTCCCCCTGCGAGCTGGCGTCGGCCGTCGAGTCGGTCGCCGCCGCCTACGCGCCGGAGTGCCTGTCCGCCTGCGAGCTGGCCTTCCACTGCCGGGCGCGGGCCCGCGCCGAGGGGGCCGTGGAGGCGCTGGGGCGCGGGGTGCGCGGTGAGCTGGGCGGGCTGACGACGGTCGCCGGGGTGCTGGCGGCGGCTTCGGGCAAGGAGGGTGATCCGGCGGACCCGGCGGTCGCCGCCCTGCGCCGAGCGGCCGCCCTGCGCGCCGAGGCGCTGGAGGGGCGGGCCCTGTGTCACTGATCAGCACCCTGGCCCGGATGGAGGCCGTGGAGAGCGGCCGGGCCCGGCCCACGGCCACCGTCCGCCACCGCCGGCTGACGGACCGGCCGCTCGTCCTGGTGCCGCTGACCACGGCGGGCGAGGCGGGCGCCCCGCTCGGCGCCCTCGTCGGCACGGACCGGGACGCGCCCCGGCTGCTGGCCGTGCCCCAGCCCCGCGACCGCGACCTGCGCTTCGCGTTCCTGGCCGACCTGGCCGAGGCGGTCCTGCCGCACATCGAGGCGTACACCGACGTGGTGGAGCCCGCCGAGCGCAGCGAGGCCGATCCGGCGACGGGCAAGCGGGTCAAGGTCGAGACGGAGCTGTGCGTGGACGCCGCGCAGCTCGTGGTACCGAGCCGGGCGGGCATCGAGTTCGTCCGGCTGCTGGGCCGCTCGATGCGGTTCCGGCGCACCGCCGAGGACGATCCGGACACCCCGTACCCGGCGCCCGCGCGGGTGCCGCTGCTCGGGCGCTGGCTGACGCATTACGGGGAGCGGGCGCGGGTCCCCGGCTCCTCCCTGCTGCTGGCCTGCACGGACCTGCTGAACCGGCACTGGGCGACCGGCCAGTCGAATCTGGAGGACCAGCATCTGGGGGCCCTGCTCGCCTGGATCGACCCGCCGGCCGGCGCGTCGGGGGCCGAGGCGGCGCTCCGGGCCGAGCTGGCCAGGGACGCGGCGGGGCAGCTGTTGTGCCCGCCGGCCGGTCCGGCCACCGATCCGGACTTCGACAACCGGCTGCTGGCCCCCACGATCGAGAGGTACGACCGGGCGCGCGGCTCGCTGGCGGCGGCGGAGGACGGGCTCGCGGCCGATGCCCGGCTGGCCGAGCTGACCGGCGCCGAGCGGGAGATCAGGGCGCTGCTGGCCGGGGTGCTCCGGCCGACCTGGGACGCGGTGTGGCGGGGCCTGGACCTGCTGCGGGAGCTGCCCGAGGGGGCCAGGGCCGAGGACCGCTGGACCAGGGACCGCTGGTCGTTCACCGCGCACCGGGACCGGGTGCGCTCCGGTGAGCCGCCGCAACCCCGCCGGGACGACGCGGTGACGGCCGCCCGCAAGCTGGCCTCGCGGGAGACGGCCCAGGCGCAGCTGGAGGCGCAGGAGGCGCTGGACGATCCGCTGGTCATGGCGGGCCGCCGGCTGGCCGGGGAGGCGTTCGTGGGCGAGGTGTGCGACGTGGAGATGGCGTACTCCGAGTCGAAGCGGCCCACACCGCGCCCGCTGGTCACGGTCCGCACGGACGAGCGGCCGCAGCTGGCCGCGGGCGTCAAGGTGTACCGCTCGCTGGACGGCAGGCCGCAGACCGCCGAGTTCGTGGCGCTGGAGCCGGCGGACGAGGAGGGCGGCGCGCTGTCGCTGGTACTGCGGATCACGGACCGGATGGGGCGCGGCAAGGAGCCGGTGCCGGGTTCGGTCCCGGAGCGGGGCGACCGGATCGCCTGGACCCTGTTCGAGCACGACCAGCGCGGCGGGCCGCGGCTGCCGGACGCGGAGGAGACGCCGTGGACCCACGGCGGTCCGCCGGGCGGCCTCGACGCCGCGGAGCAACCCGATCCCGTGACCCAGGAGGACCTGCTGTGACGGCCGTTTTCGATCCGGGCGCGGCGGCGGGCCTGGCCACCGCGAAGATCCTGGACGACACGTTGAACGGCTCGGCGCGGGGGGTCGTGGTGGACTCCCCGCCGGGGGCCGGGAAGTCGACGCTGGTGGTGCGCGCCGCGCTGGAGCTGGCGGCGGCGGGGCGTCCGCTGATGGTGGTCGCGCAGACGAACGCGCAGGTGGACGACCTGGTGGTGCGGCTCGCCGAGAAGGAGCCCGAGCTGCCGGTCGGCCGGCTGCACAGCAGCGACTCCGATCCGTACGACAAGGTGCTGGACGGTCTGGCGAACGTGCGGAAGTCGGCGAAGGCGGCCGATCTCGCGGACTTGGACGTGGTGATCTCGACGGCGGCGAAGTGGGCCCATGTGAAGAACGTGGAGCCGTGGGGGCACGCGATCGTCGACGAGGCGTACCAGATGCGGTCGGACGCGCTGCTGGCGGTGGCCGGGCTCTTCGAGCGGGCCCTGTTCGTGGGTGACCCGGGGCAGCTGGACCCGTTCTCGATCGTCGGCGCGGACCAGTGGGCGGGGCTGAGCTACGACCCGGCGGCCAGTGCGGTGAGCACGCTGCTCGCGCACAATCCGGAGCTGCCGCAGCACCGGCTGCCGGTCTCCTGGCGGCTGCCGGCGTCGGCCGCGCCGCTGGTGTCGGACGCGTTCTACCCGTACACGCCGTTCCGCAGCGGTACGGACCACGGTGACCGGCGGCTGTCCTTCGGGGTGGCGTCGGACGGGTCGGCGGCGGACCGGGTGCTGGACGAGGCGGCGGAGTCGGGCTGGGGCCTGCTCGAACTGCCGGCCCGGCACACCCCGCGCACCGACCCGGAGGCGGTGGGGGCGGTGGCCCTGGTGGTCCGCCGGCTGCTGGACCGGGGCGGCGCGGCCACGAGCGAGCGTTCCCCGGACCCGGCGCCGGTGACGGCGGACCGGGTCGCGGTCGGCACGGCCCACCGGGACCAGGCGGCGGCGGTGCGGGCCGCGCTGGCGGACCTGGGCGTGACCGGGGTCGCGGTGGACACGGCGAACCGGCTGCAGGGCCGCGAGTTCGACGTCACGGTGGTGCTGCACCCCTTGTCCGGCCGCCCGGACGCCACCGCGTTCCACCTGGAGACGGGCCGGCTGTGCGTGCTGGCCTCCCGCCACCGCCACGCGTGCGTCGTGGTCTGCCGCGAGGGCGTGACGGACCTCCTGGACGAACACCCCTCGACGGAACCGGTCCAACTGGGCGTCACGGTGAAGTTCCCGGACGGCTGGGAGGCCAACCACGCGGTCCTGGCCCACCTGACGGAACACCGGGTGGCCTGGCGTTCCTGATCGCCGCTCCGGAGGCCGCCCCGGCAGGCGTTCAGCCCGGCGCCACCCCACCTGCCGGACGGAGTCCGGCACGCCGCCGGAGGCGGCCAACGGTCACAGCCCCCGACGGCTGGGAGGCCAACCACGCGGTCCTGGCCCACCTGACGGAACACCGGGTGGCCTGGCGTTCCTGATCGCCGCTCCGGAGGCCGCCCCGGCAGGCGTTCAGCCCGGCGCCACCCCACCTGCCGGACGGAGTCCGGCACGCCGCCGGAGGCGGCCAACGGTCACAGCCCCCGACGGCTGGGAGGCCAACCACGCGGTCCTGGCCCACCTGACGGAACACCGGGTGGCCTGGCGTTCCTGATCGCCGCTCCGGAGGCCGCCCCGGCAGGCGTTCAGCCCGGCGCCACCCCACCTGCCGGACGGAGTCCGGCACGCCGCCGGAGGCGGCCAACGGTCACAGCCCCCGACGGCTGGGAGGCCAACCACGCGGTCCTGGCCCACCTGACGGAACACCGGGTGCGGTGGGCCCCCTGAGCGCCGCCGCGTTCAGCGGCGCAGCAGGAGGGATGTCGGACGGAGCCGGCCGCTGTGGATCCAGACGTCGGAGTACTCGACGGGTCGGTCGTCGGCGAGGTAGGTGACCTGCTGGAGGTACTGGACCGGGGCGCCCTCGGCGAGGTCGAGGTCGGCGGCGACGTCGGCGCCGGCCGCCTCCGCGCCGAAGGTGCGACGGGCCGTGGCGATCTTCAGCCCGTACGTGCCCTCCAGGACGCCGAAGAGACTGGCCGAAGTGAAGTCGACCTTCTCGATGCCGGGCGCGAGGTCGGTGCGCACGAAGTTGAACAGCAGGGCGACCGGCCCCTGCTCGGTGCGCCGCACCCGGACCAGGCGCAGGACGCGAGTTTCCGGGGACACGTCCAGCAGGGCGGAGACCGGTTTGGGCGGCTCTATCAGCGCGCACTCGCGCACCGTCGTCGTGGTCACCACGCCCTGGTCGGCGAAGTCCTCGGACAGGGTGCTCAGCTTCTGCGCGATGGCGGGTTCGATCGTCGTCGAGGTCACGAAGGTGCCCCGGCCCCGGACCTGGCGCAGCAGGCCCTCCTCGATCAGGGTGGTCAGCGCCCTGCGCAGCGTGCCGCGGCTGACCCCGAACTCCCGGGCCAGCTCCGGCTCGCTCTTGAGCCGGTAGTGCGGCGGCCACTCGCCGCCGGCGATCCGCAGCCGGATGTGCTCCGAGATCTGGATGTGGATCGCCGTGGGGACGTCCCGTTTGATGCCTGGGAGCCCGCCTTTGTCGGCCGTCACAGTGGTCGCATCTCCTTACTGCGCAGTCGCCGGGGAGACGGGTGTCGCCCCGGCGTGGAAGCCGTACCCCGGCCGCGCGGGCGGCCGGGGTACGGCTGGGTGGTTTCCGGTCAGTAGCTGGCGGTGGACGCGTCACCGGTGTCGGTGATGATCGCCAGGCCGGCGCTGGTCCCGAGCAGGGAGGCACCCGCCCGCAGCAGCTCCAGGCCCTGGCGGTAGCTCTTGATCGAGCCGGATGCCTTCACCCGGACCCCTTCTCGCGCCCGGTCAACAAGGTAACGAATGCTGGTGGGATTCGCAGTCTCGATCTGGCCGCTGCTGGCGTTCTTCAGGAAGGACGCGCCCGCCTCCATCGCGAGTTCGACGGCGGCCTCCTTCTCGGCGTCGGTCAGCAGCGGCAGTTCCAGCATGACCTTGACGGGCAGGCCGGAAGCGCGCACGACGCCCGCGATGTCCTCGCGGAAGTCGTCGTAGCGGCCGCTCTTGATCCAGCCGACCTGCACACCCATGTCGAGCTGGTCGGCACCGAGGCGGGCTATCTCGGCGGCCTCGGCGGCCTTCCCGGCGCTGGTCATGACGCCGACGGTCGGGAAGTCCAGGGCGGAGGCCACCTCGACGCCGGTGCCCTTCAGCTCGGCGACGACGACCGGCAGCCAGGAGGCGGGGACCATCGCCGCGTTGAAGCCGTGGGTGACGGCCTCCCGGGCGTGGGCGATCATCTCGTCGCGCGTCGCGTCCGGGTCGATCTTGGTGTGCTGGATGAAGGGCGCCAACTCAGCAGGGGTGAGGTCGAGTTCGGCGGGATTGACGATGGTTTCGGACACGGGGTGATCTCCCTCGGTTGGGGTGGCGGCGGGAGTCCGGCGGATCGGCCACCGGGTCTTCTCCACGGGTTGCCGCCGCGAGTTGACGGTGCCGTCCGGCCCGGGTGCGGGCCGGCACGGTTCAGACCTTGGAGGCGTACTGCTCGGGGACGACGACGCCCTCGCCGCCGAACCAGCGGGGCGCGTCGACGCCGCAGTAGAGGCCGATGTTGCCCCAGGGCTCGAAGGCTCCGGTGCGCACCACGGCCTTGGCCTCGCGGGCGAGGTCGCCGAGGACCTCGGCGTGCGGGCGGGTGGTGAACTCGGCGCCGGCGAAGCGCTCGTGCAGCCAGGAGTCGAGGCGGGGGTTGTGGCTCGGGACGTCCTCGGCGCGGACGACGCCTTCGACGACCAGTTCGTCGGCGATCAGGCCGAGGACGGTGCGCAGGTCGGGCAGGTTCTCGGCGAGGGCCAGGTCGATGCGGTGCGCGTCGCGCGGTACGGGGAAGCCCGCGTCGACGACGAGCAGCAGGTCGGTGTGGCCGAGAGTGGCGAGGACTCCGCCGAGTTCGGCGTTGAGGATGCCGGAGCGCTTCATGGTGGGTTCCTTTCGGGTGGGGCCTCGGGGACCGTCGGGTCTGTGGGCGGGCGGGGTCAGGCCGCGGCCGGTGCCGCTCCGGTGGCGAGGGTCATGACGGATTCCTCGGTGGCGTCGACGGAGTCGACGACGGCCACCAGGCGGCCTTCGCTCATCACCGCGATGCGGTCGGTGAGGGTGAGCAGTTCGGGCAGGTCGGAGGAGGAGCAGAGGATCGCCAGGCCCTTGTCGGCGAGTTCGGTGAGCTGGGCGTAGATCTCGGCCTTGGCGCCGATGTCCACGCCGCGGGTGGGCTCGTCGAGGATGAGCACGCCCGGTCGGATGGCGAGCCAGCGGCCGAGGACGGCCTTCTGCTGGTTGCCGCCGGACAGGCTGGTGATGGGCTGGGTCATGGTGGCGGTCCTGACCCCCAGCCGCCGGGCCTGCTCGGTGGCTGCGGCGTCGAAGGCGCGGCGGCGGATCAGACCGAGCCGGCTGAACGCCTTCGTGGTGAGGGCGCCGACGTTCTCACCGACGCTCATCGTGGTCAGCAGGCCCTGTGCGCGGCGCTCACCGGGAACGAACGCGAGGCGTCGTTCGACGCTGGCGATCGGGTTGCGCCGTTCGTAGGGCTCGCCGAGCAGTTCCACGGTGCCGCCGGTGCCGGAGTCCCCGCCGAAGAGGTTGTGGAGCAGTTCGACGCGGCCGGAGTCGGGGAGTCCGGCGACGCCGAGGATCTCTCCGGGGCGCAGGTCGAAGGAGATGTCCCGGTGGCGCCTGCCGCTCAGTCCGCGGACCTTGAGGGCCGGTTCGGCAGTGGGCACGGTGCCGGCGCGGCGGGTGAACCGGCCCAGTTCGCGGCCGACCATGGCGGCGACGGCCCGGTCGGGGGTGGTGTCCTCGCTGCGCCAGGAGGCGACGTGGCCGCCGTCGCGCAGGACCTGGATGTGGTCGGCCAGCCGGAAGACCTCCGGCATGCGGTGGGAGACGTAGAGCATGGTCGTCCCGGCGGCCTTGAGCTTGTCCATGAGGGCGAACAGGCGGTCGGCCTCGGCGGGGGTGAGCATCGCCGTGGGTTCGTCCAGGATCAGAACACGGCAGCCCCGTGCGATGGAGCGGGCCACCACGATGAGTTGCTGGGTGGCCAGGTCCAGGGTGCGGACGGAGGCGTTCGGGTCCAGGCGGAGGTCGAGTTCGGCGAGGAGTTCGGTGGTGCGTTCCACCATGCGGCGCCGGGAGGGGAACCAGCGGTTGCCGGGTTCGACTCCGCTGAGCACGTTCTCGGCGACGGTGCGGTCGGCCAGCAGCGACAGTTCCTGGGGGACGATCGCCACGCCGTGCCGGCTGAGCATGGTGGCCGGTTCGAAGGAGGTGACCTCCTCGCCGAACACGGTGACGCTGCCCTCGCTGGGCGGCTGGAGACCGGCCAGGATCTTGAGCAGGGTCGACTTGCCGGCGCCGTTCTCGCCCAGGAGGGCCGTGATGTCGCCGGCGGGGACGTCGAAGGAGACGTCGTGCAGGGCGCGGACAGGACCGAAGTTGCGGGAGAGGCCGCGGATCTGGACGGCCGGTCCGCCGGTGCCCCGGTCCGCGGTGCGGTCCGGGCCTCCGGGAGAGGCGTCGCGGGGTGCGGTGGTCATCAATCCTCCACGGCCACGTCGGCGAGGTTGTCGCGGGTGACGAACTGGGCTCCGGTGTCCACGCCCTTGATCTCGGTGCCGTCGGCGAGGAAGTCGTGCAGCACCTTGACGGCCTGGTAGCCCTGCTCGGCCGGGTTCTGGCTGATGCTGAAGTTCAGGACGCCGCGCTCGATGTACTCGGCGGTCTGGGTGAGGAGGTCGAAGCCGCCCACGGTGATGTCGTCGGCCTTGCCGGACTGGGCCACCCACTTGGCCGCGGCCGTGGTGGAGCAGCAGTCGAGGCCGGCGACGGCGGCCACACCGGACTGGCCGGACATGGTGGACTCGACGGTGTTGTAGGCGCTGCTGGGTTCGTTGCCGACGTTGACCGGGCCGACGATCTTCAGTCCGCTGCCGTCCAGGCCCTCCTTGAAGCCGTTGAAGCGGTCGTGCGACCAGCCGGCCCCGGTGTCGACGGAGAAGACCACGACGGACTTGCCGTTGACGTCGCCCTTGAGGTCCTTGCGCAGCTGTTCGGCCTGGGACTTGCCCGATCCCTTGAGGTCCTGGCCGACGAATCCCATCTGTTCGGAGTCGGGGTTGTCGGTGTTGAAGGAGATGATCGGGATGCCCGCCCTGTACGCCTGGCTGATGACGGGCTTGAGCGCGTCGCTGGAGGCGGAGGAGACGGCGAGGCCGTCGACGGCCTTCTGCTGGATGAGGGTCTGGATCTCGGAGACCTGCTTGGCGGCGTCGCCGCCGGTGGGGCCGATGAGGGCGACGTCGGCGCCCAGTTCCTTGCCGGCCTTCTTCATGCCGGCGGCGATCGGTGTGGCGAAGGCGAGGGACGGGTCGTGGTAGCTGAGCTTGATGCGCATCGGCTTGTCGTCGTCGATCCGCTGCTGGATGTACGAGGCGAGCTCGAAGGAGCCGTCGCCGGAGTCACCGGAGCCGCCGTCGGCGGAGGTGACGGCGCCACAGGCGGTGAGGGAGAGGACCACTGCTGCGGCGGTGGCCGCGGTGAGGCTTCTGAGGAGGGTGCGCGGGGACATGGGAGAGCTCCTTCATCGAATCCGTGGGTCAGCGGAAGAGCGGTGCGGATCAGGCGCGGGTCTTGCGTTTGCGCTGCCAGGTGTCGGCCGCGACGGCGGCGACGATGACGAGACCGGTGACGACGGTCTGCCAGAAGGACGAGATGCCCTTGATGTTGAGGATGTTCTGGAGGAGACCGATGAAGGCGACGCCGATGATGGTGCCCCACATCGTTCCGGAACCGCCGAAGAGGGCGGCGCCGCCGATGATGACGGCCGAGATGACGGTGAGTTCCAGGCCCTGTCCGGTGACGCCCTGCACGTAGGAGAGGAAGGACAGGCCGAGGACACCGGCGAGGCCCGCGGTGAAGCCGGAGAGGACGAAGGCGGTCAGCTTGACCCGCTTGACGTTGACGCCGACGAGCCGGGCGGCCTCCTGGTTGCCGCCGACCGCGTACGTGTTGAAGCCGAAGCGGGAGCGGGCCAGCAGCACGACTCCGACGGCGGCGACGGCCGCGAAGAAGACGAACTGCATGGGCACGAGGCCGAACAGCCGTCCCTGGCCGAGCAGGTTGAAGTCGGCGACGCCGGGCTGGGAGGAGCTCAGCGAGATCGGGGCACCGTCGGAGATGAGCAGGGCGATGCCGCGGAAGACGCTGAGCGTGCCGAGGGTGACGATGAAGGACGGGACGCCGAGGACCACCACGGCGAGGCCGTTGAGCAGCCCGGCGAGGGCGCCGACCGTGAGGCCGACGAGCATGGCCGCGGGCCAGTTCCAGCCGTCCGATATGAGCATTCCGGTGGAGATCGCGGAGAGGGCGTAGGTGGAGCCGACCGAGAGGTCGATCTCGCCGTTGAGGATGACGAAGGTCGCCCCGACGGCCATGATGCCGATCTGCGCGATCTGCTGGCCCACCGAGAGGAGGTTGTCGGACTGGGCGAAGGTCGGCGAGAGCACGGTGCCCAGGACGAAGAGCAGGACGAGCGCGGCGAAGACACCGCCCTCCCGCGCGTGCAGCAGTCTGCGCAGCGCGAGCGGGAACGGCCGGCTGCCCGCGTCGGAGGGCGCCGCGGCCGCGGGCGGCTTGGTGGTGGTCGAGGTCACGAGGCACTTCCAATCAGGGCGTTCAGCTGAGCTCTGGTGGGCAGGGCGGGGATGACGCCCGCGATCGACACGGTGTGCGAGCCCGCGACGGTGGCGAACTCGACGGCCCGGTCGACGGGCCGGCCCTCGGCCAGGGCGACGGCGAAGGCGGCGGTGAAGGAGTCCCCGGCGCCGGTGGTGTCCACGACCGTCCGGGCCGGGTGCGGGGGCACCTCGGTGACGCCGGTGTCCCGGGCGACGAGCGCGCCCTCGCCGCCCCGGGTGATGACGACGGTGCCGCCGGTGCGTTCGTGCAGCGCGCGGGCCAGGTCCGCGTCGTCGAGCCCGTGTTCGTCGCCGAGGCCGAGGAGCACGGGGGCCTCCGTCTGGTTGGGCGTGAGCACGTCGATGAGGGGCCAGCACGCGTCGGGCAGCGGCCGGGCGGGGGCCGGGTTCAGCAGGGTGCGGGTGCCGCTCTCGCGTCCGGCACGGAGGGCGGCGACGACGGCTTCCTCGGGGATCTCCATGGAGACCACGAGGATGTCGGCGGAGGCGATCTCGGCGCGGAAGGCGTCGACGGCGTCGGCGTTCAGCTCGTCCAGAGCGCCGGGGGCGATGGCGATGCGGTTCTCTCCGGAGGGCTCGACCAGGATGAAGCCGACCATGGTGGGCGCCCCGGCGGTGACCACATGCTCGGCGCTCACCCCTTCGCGCCGCCACAGCTCGCGCGCGGAGCGGCCGAACTCGTCGTCGCCGACGGCGGTGAGGAGCGCGACCTCGGCACCCAGCCGGGCGGCGCCGACGGCCTGATTGCTGCCCTTCCCGCCGGCGCCCGAGTCGAAGAGGCCGCCCGAGACGGTCTCACCCGCCGCGGGCGTCCTGGGCACCCGCATGGTGAGGCCGGCACCGTAACTTCCGACAACCGCGATCTTCATCGGTACCCCACTTTGTATATGGACAACCATGAACAAGAGGATCGTAGGTATAGGGATGTCCATAGTCAAGGGTCGGACATACGGCGGAAATCGAGCGTGCGACACCCGGTCTCCGAGACATGGACCGGCGGCTCCGGGGACGGCCTTCGCGGCGCTCTTGCGGCGGGCCGGACAATGGAGGGTGGCCGTCCGGCCGTCCGAGGAGGAAGCACATGGCACAGACCGAGCGGAGCGACCAGCGGCGGCTGCGGCCCGCACCCCTGCTCTTCGAGCCGGCGACGGCCGCCGCCGACCCGGAGCACTTCTTCGACCTGGAGTCCCTGGAGGACCCGAAGGAGCTGCTGGGCCGGGCGACGGAGCTGGCGCTGGCCTTCCGGGCCGCGACCGACCGGGCGGTGGAGTTCCAGGCGATAGCCGCCGCCCAGCTGGCCGATCCGCGCCGGTTCGACCGGCTCACCACGGCGGACATCGCGCGGCGCGCGGAGTGGACCGAGGACTACGCGAAGAAGATGGTCGAGTTCGGCCGGACCCTGCTGAACGCACAGCCGTCCTAGAGCCTCCGGCTACCACCAAGGGCATATGCCCGCGCGAACCATACTCCTCGCGCGGTTATCGCGTCCCGGTTTTCGGCAACTCTCGGAATCCGGTCGATCACTCCGGGTAGACCTGTCCACATGACCGCATGGCTGCCTGACGAAACGACCCTGCACCACGGCGACGGACCCTGCCTCCGCGCCGGCCACGACAGCGACCCCTTCGCGGAGCTGCGCGAGCCCGCGCGGCACCAGACGGCGCAGATCACCGCCGCCGGTGCCGCGTGGCTGGCCGGGGCGACGGCGTATCCGCGCAGCGCCCTGTCCCAGTGGGAGGCGCGCCCCACGGCGCCGGGGGTCCTGCCGTGCGGTACGGCGTTCGACGTGGTGAACGTGCCGACGCTGTTCGGGCGCCGGATGCTGGAGCATCTGTGGGCCGACGGGCCGGGTTCGGGCCCGGTCGCCTCGCACCGGGGGCGGATGCTGCTGTTCGCCTCGCCGGGCACCGCGCAGCGGCTGCCCTCGCTGCTGGACTGGGAGGAGTGGGGCGACGGCGCGCGGACGCCCGCGCTGCTGTGTCACGGCACCGGGGATGCCGTAACGGTTCCTCCGCTGACCTGCGGCGACAGCTGTGCGGGGCCGCGCTGGCTGGTCGCCCCCGACACGCGCAACCCCTGGCTGCCGGGGCCGGACGTCCTGCTGTGGGCGTGCGTCCGGGTGGCCCGTTCGGTGCCCGCTCCGACGCCCCGGATTTCGATTTTTCCTCTCACGGATCAGGGTGCTAAGGTCTACGACGTCAGCAGGCGCCGCTAGCTCAGTTGGTTAGAGCAGCTGACTCTTAATCAGCGGGTCCGGGGTTCGAGTCCCTGGCGGCGCACAGACGGAAGAAGCCCCCTCGCTCTCGCGAGGGGGCTTCTTCGCTGTCCGGGCGCGGACCGGGTCAGGTGCCCGTGGTGATGCGTACGGTCCAGTCGCCCGAGGGCGTCCGGTCGGCGACCTCGACCGTGGTGTGCGCGCCGGGCACGGTGTACGTCTCGCCGACGCGCAGGGGTGCGTCGGCGAGCGGCGGGTAGACCGAGCGCTCCCAGCAGGCGTCGGTCTCCGGATGCGTGTCGAGCACCTCGACGGGCCCCCCGCCGGACGGCGTCTCGTTGCGCACCCGGTAGAGCAGGACGCCCTCGGCGCAGGTCGAGCTGTCGTTGCCGGTGGCGCCGCGGGCCTCGACGGCCACCGCGGTGCCCTCGCCGGTCCTGATCACGGCGAGCCGGGTGCCGAGCGTGGCGCCGCGTACGGGCACGGCGGCCATCGGTTCGAGGGTGACGACCCGGTCGCTCTGGACGCAGACCACCTGCCGGTCGTCCAGCCAGCCCAGCTTCCACTTGTGCCAGCCGAAGAGGTCGGGCGCCAGCCCGAACTGGCTGCCCATGACGTCCCAGTCGCCGACGAAGGTGTCCCAGTCGCCCTTGTCGTCCGAGGGACGGTGGTAGAGGTCGGGCAGGTCGAAGACGTGACCGGTCTCGTGGGCCAGGACGTTGTGGTCGGGCGGATGCTGTTCGAAGAGGGTGACGACGCGCCGGATGTCCGTGCCGTCCGCGCGCACCGGGCGGTCGAAGTTGACGACCTTGGTGGCGTCGGAGTCGACGCCCGGCGCGTCCGGGTCCGCGACGAAGTAGACGATGTCGTAGCGCGAGAAGTCGATCCGGGCGTCGGCCACCCGGATCGCGTCGCGCAGATAGGCGCTGCGCCGGCCGCTGTCCCAGTCGCGCTTTATGCCGTACCAGGTCGAGGGTTTCGGCATCGCGATCCACTGGCGCTGCGGGTGCGGGCGCAGGGTGAACTTCCCGTACGAGGCGCGGCGGAAGAACCGGGTGGTGGCCGGGAAGTAGTCGGCGGTGAGTTCGGCGGGGGTGGTGGCCGGTCTGGCGTCGGGGAACGAGAGGAAGACCATCACCGCGTCCAGGGTGCGGACCGGGCGCGGGTAGGCGCCGTTCCAGCGGTCGACGCCCAGGGAGTGGTGGGCACCGGTGCGGGGCAGCGCGCAGGGGGCGGCGTCCCCGGTGGCGGCGGCCACGGGCCCGGCGACGAGGGAGGTGGCGACGAGCGCCACCAGCGAGAGCAGCCCGGCCGTGAGCCCGCGGGGGCTGAGCCCCTCCACCCGCCTCCCCACCCGCCTCCCCGCCCCCGACGAGGGCCCGGACTGACGCGGCACATCTACCTCCGGCGCGGCGAGCGGATACCTGCCGTCCACCTTGTGCCGTTATAGGCGTTTCGTCACGCCATGGTCGCCCAGTCGGGTCCAGTCGCCTCACTCCGTCACCCCCTCACGTACAGTCACAATCGATCACGTGGGCAACGGGAGGAAACAGAGGCGCGCAGAACCAATCACCCGAGGCCGGACCGGATCGGGTCCGCCTGGGCCGTGCGAGTCGTACGCGGCCCCGCCGGGGGCCCGCGCGCTGGAACCGCCGGGGCGCCGCCCTCTATGCTTCACCTCGCCTTTCCTGCGCGGTTTCCGCCTCTCACGACGGCGAACCGGCACGGCGGGCCAGTCCGACCAGGGATGTCCGGGAGAGCACGGCAGGGCGGAGCGAACGGTGAGCGCAACCCCCGAGGGGCCGGTGCCCGCGGCGGGCCCGGCACCTTCCGCACAGCGACCCGAGGTCACGGAGCGTGATGATTATCGGGCCGCTTTCCGTGCCGCCGCCCTGCCGATGGCCGTCGTGGACCACGAGGGCCTGATCGTCACCGCCAACGAGGCGCTCGGCGCCCTCACCGGCACCCGCGCCGCCGCGCTCACCGCGCGGTCGGCCGCCGATCTGGTGGACCTCCCGGCGGACGCCCGCGACTGGCACGCGTACCGCGAGGTGCTGCGCGGCCGGCGCCCCCGCTTCCGCGGCACCCGCCGGCTCAAGCTCCCCGACGGCCGCACGCTGTGGGCCGAGATCACCGTCGTACCGATGCCCGGCCGGACGGCGGACGCGGACGGGCCGGGCCGGGTCCTGCTCTCCGTCGCGGACGTGGGCGACCGGCGGGAGCTGAACCGGCGGCTGCGCCATCTCCGGCTGCACGATCCGGTGACCCGGCTGCCCAACCGGGCGCTCTTCTTCGAGCGGCTGGCGGCGGCGCTGCGGCCCCCGGCCGACCGGGACGGCACCGCCCGCGTCGGGCTCTGCTACCTGGACCTGGACGGCTTCAAGGCGGTCAACGACACCCTGGGGCACCCGGCCGGCGACCGGCTGCTCGCGGCCGTCGCCGGACGGCTCACGGACTGCGCCGCCCGGCAGGACGCGCCCGGCGCCCCGCTGGTGGCCCGGCTCGGCGGCGACGAGTTCGCGATCCTGGTCGAGGAGTCCACCGGCACCGAGCAGCTCACCGAGCTGGCGCGCTCGGTCCTGGGCGCCCTCCAGCGGCCATTCGACCTGGCCGGGCAGCGGCTGGCGGTCTCGGCGTCGATCGGCGTGGTCGAGCGGCCCGTCGCGGGCACCTCCGCCACCGGTCTGATGCAGGCCGCCGACACCACGCTGTACTGGGCGAAGGCGGACGGGAAGGGCCGCTGGACCCTGTTCGACCCGGAGCGCAACGCCCACCGGATGACCCGCCAGACGCTCTCCTCGACACTGCGGCCGGCCGTGGAGCGCGGCGAGTTCACCATCGAGTACCAGCCGCTGGTCGGCATGGCGGACGGGGTCGTGCACGGGGTGGAGGCGCTGGTGCGCTGGAACCATCCGCAGTTCGGCCTGCTCGCGCCGAATCGGTTCGTCGCCATCGCCGAGGAGGACGGCTCGATCGTCCAGCTCGGCCGGTGGGTGCTGCGCTCCGCCTGCCGGCAGGCCCGCCGCTGGCAGCTCGACCACCCGGCCGAACCACCGCTGTTCATCAGCGTCAATGTCGCGGTGCGCCAGGTCTGGGACTCCGACCTGGTCACCGATGTCGCGCAGATCCTGGCGGAGACCGGGCTCGACCCGGCGCTGCTGCAACTGGAGCTGACCGAGTCCGCGGTGATGGGCTCGGCGGGCCGGCCGCTGCGCGCCCTGCGCGCCCTCAGCGACATGGGCGTCCGCATCGCCATCGACGACTTCGGCACCGGCTACTCGAACCTCGCCTATCTGAGCCGGCTGCCGGTGTCCGCGCTCAAGCTGGACGGCGCGTTCGTCCGCGGTTTCCGCCACGAGGACGGGACGCGCCCCTCCCCCGCCGACGAGACGATCGTGGAGGCGATGGTGGGACTGGCGCACCGCCTGGGCCTGACCGTCACCGCGGAGTGCGTGGAGACGGCCGGCCAGGCGGAGCGGCTGCGCCGGATCGGCTGCGACACCGGACAGGGCTGGCTCTACTCGCGGGCGGTGGCCCCGGAGCGCATCGCCGAACTCATCGGGACGCGCGCCCCGGGCGCGTAGCACCGCACCCGCTCACTCCCGCGGCAGCCCGTACGCGTCCGCGATCAGGTCGTAGCTGTGCAGCCGGGCGTCGCCGCCGTGGGCGTTGGCGGTGATCATCAGCTCGTCGGCGCCGGTGCGCTTCACCAGGTCGTCCAGGCCGGAGCGGACCGCGTCGGGGGTGCCGTGGACGATGTCGGCCAGCCAGTTGTCCACGAATTCGCGCTCCATCGGGGAGAAGGCGTACGCCTCCGCCTCCTCGGGCGTCGGCACCAGGCCGGGCCGCCCGGAGCGCAGCCGTAGCATCGACAGGGCCCCGGTCAGCACCTGGCGCCGGGCCTCGCGCTCCTCGTCGGCGGCCAGGGCGGCGACCCCGATCAGCGCGTAGGGCTCGTCCAGGACCGTGGACGGCTGGAAGGAGTCGCGGTACAGCTCCAGGGCCGGCACGGTGTTCCGGGCCGAGAAGTGGTGCGCGAAGGCGAACGGCAGCCCGAGGACCCCGGCCAGCCGGGCGCTGAAGCCGGAGGAGCCGAGCAGCCAGACGGGCGGGCGCGCCGGGGACTGGACGCCGCCTTCGGCCGTGGCCTGCACGGGTCCGGGGACCGCGTGGATGCGGGCGTAGGGGTGCCCGTCCGGGAAGTCGTCGTCCAGGAACCGGGTCAGCTCCATGAGCTGCTGCGGAAAGTCCTCCGCCCCTTCGCCCGGCCGGTCCGTGCGGCGCAGGGCGGCGGCCGTGGCGCCGTCCGTGCCGGGGGCGCGGCCGAGTCCGAGGTCGATGCGGCCGGGGGCCATCGCTTCCAGGGTGCCGAACTGCTCCGCGATGACGAGCGGGGCGTGGTTGGGCAGCATCACGCCGCCCGAGCCCAGCCGGATGCGCTCGGTGCGGGCGGCGGTGTGGGCCAGCAGCACGGCCGGGGACGAGGAGGCGACGCCGGGCATCGAGTGGTGCTCGGCGACCCAGTAGCGGTGGAAGCCCCGGCGGTCGGCGAGCCGGGCGATCTCGACGCCGGTGAGCAGCGCCTGGCTCGCGGTGCGACCCTTGCCGACGGTCACCAGGTCCAGCACGGACAGGGGCACGGGGGCGGTCCCCCGCGCGGTGCCCCGGATCTCGTCGCCCCGGCCCCCGTCGTCGCCCGGGGTTCCGTCGCTCAGGGTTCCGTCGCCTCGCATCTCGTCCACGTCCTGGCCTTTCCGGTGGTGCGCGTCAGTGCCTCGTATCTCCGGGAAGAACAAACAGGAGGACGACTCCGCTTATTCCGCGGTCGCGGCCCGCTCAGCTCCTCTTTCCGTGTGCGTACGCCCGGCCGCTCCCCCGGCCCACCGGTGCGGGCGGCTGCTCGCGGCCGGCGAAGAGCGCGCCGAGGCGGGGCGCGAAGGCCGGGCGGTCGGCGAGGCGCAGGGCCTCGCGGGCGGCGACCTGGTTCGCGGTGAGGACGGGCTTGCCGAGGGCCTCCTCCAGCGCGGGCAGGTGGGCGACGGTGTGCAGGGCCGTGTCGGGCAGCAGGATCGCCTCGGCGTCGGGGCGGTCGGCGGCGCGGGCCAGGCCGAGGACCCGGTCGCCGTCCCAGGAGGCGGCCTCGGCGGCGTCGGCGACGCCCGCCGCGTAGGTGCCGGTGACCTCCGTACCGCTCTCGCGGAGGAAAGCGGCGAACCGTTCGGCGACGGGTTCCGGGTAGGTGGCGCCGACGGCGACGCGGGCGGCGCCCAGCTTCCGTACCGCGTGCACGAAGCCGATGGACGCGCTGGAGGCGGGCACGCCCGCCGCGCGGGCCAGGGCGGCGACCTGGTCGTGGGCGCCCTGCCACCCGTACGGGAAGCTGCCGCCGTCGCAGGCCCAGACGATGGACTGGACGCCGGAGCGCTGGAGCTCCTCGATGCCGGCGGCGAGCCGGCCGCGCGTGCCCAGGGCGCGCAGGGCGTCCTCGCGGTAGGCGCCGTCCGGGCTCTCGGTGTGGTGGACGACGAGTCTGATGGTGCTGTCGAGAAGGATCTCCATGCGCGGGTAGTCGTCCTCGGCGAAGTGGCCCGGATAGAGGAATCCGACGGTCGTCATGTCCATCCCTTCCCTGCGCCTGCGTCCGTGCGCCGGTGGTTGCGGCGGCACTGACCGGTTTCCCCGCTCCTGTTCCAGTATTCCGCCATCCGTCCCGGATATCGCCCGGAGCGGAGGATCGCACGGCCCCGGACGCATGAACGGCGCCCGCGCGGGCAGCCGACGCGGGACGGCGCCGTCCACGGGACATCCCGCCCAAACACCGCCTACCGTCCCAGCCGCGGACACGGGAAGGTCACCCTCCGGCCACCGTTCGATTACATGCGCTTTCTCCCTGCATAGACGCCCCGGATCGGGCAGGCGCCAAGCCTGTCCGGACTGGTCGAACCCTTCAGGAGACTGCGAACCATGGCTGACTTCCCGAACCTGTCCCGCCGGGGATTCATCAACCGATCGGCAGCGGTGGGCGGTCTGCTCGTCGTTCCGGGCCTGCTCGCCGCGTGCAGCAAGACCGGTGAGGAGTCCGCCGACGGCGAGGGCGCCCTCAAGAAGCTCCGGAAGCAGGGCTTCGTACGGGTCGCCTACGCCGACGAGGCCCCGTACGGGTACATGGAGGGCAAGGAACTCAAGGGCGAGGCGCCCACGTTGCACCGCGAGATCTTCAAGGCGCTGGGCGTGGACGAGCTGAAGCCCACGCTGTCCGAGTGGGACGGCCTGATCCCCGGCCTCCAGGCCGGCAAGTACGACGTGGTCAGCGCCGGCATGGCGATCACCCCGGAGCGCTGCGCCAACGCCCTGTTCTCCGAGCCGGAGTTCATCTCGCCGACCGCGATGATGGTGAAGAAGGGCAACCCGAAGAAGGTCACCGACCTGGCCTCCGCGAAGGCCGCCGGCATCACCATCGGGGTGATGGCGGGCGCGGTCGAGGGCAAGTACGCCGAGGGCGCGGGCATCCCCGAGAGCAAAATCAAGACGCTCCAGAAGCCGCAGGACGGCGCGGACGCGGTCAAGGGCGGCCGGGTGGACGCCTTCCTGCTGACCGGCATCTCGCTGCGCTGGCTGGCCAAGACCAACGAGGAGACCGAGGTCACCGAGGCGTTCCTGCCCGAGCTGGACGGCGTCAAGCAGTACAGCCCCGGCGGCGCGGTCTTCCGCAAGGGCAACGAGGAGCTGCGCGACGCCTTCAACCGGGAGCTGAAGAAGATCATCTCCGACAAGTCCCGCTATGTGGAGCTGCTGCGCGACTACGGCTTCGGCGCGACGGAGCTGCCGCCGGCCGATCTGAAGACGGCCGATCTGTGCAAGGGCTGACGGGGACGGGGCCCACCGCATGAATGATTTCTTCTCGGCCTTCGCCGACGACCTGCCGCAACTGCGGTCGGGGCTGTGGGTGACCCTGGAGGCCACGGTCCTGGGCGCGCTGCTCGCACTGTTCCTGTCGTTCGTCCTCGGACTGATGTCGCTCAGCCGGCTCATGCTGTCGCGCGGGGTCTCCCGTGTGGTCGTGGAGTTCTTCCGGGGCACCTCGCTGTACGTCCAGCTGTTCTGGCTGTACTACGCGATGCCGTCGCTGACCGGCTACGACCTGGACCCGCTGTTCTGCGGGGTGCTGGCGTTCGGCCTCAACTACGGGGCGTACGGCGCCGAAGTGGTGCGCGGCGCGGTCAACTCCGTACCGCGCGGGCAGTACGAGGCGGCGATCGCGCTGAACATGTCGCCGGCACACCGGATGCGGAAGGTGATCCTGCCGCAGGCGTGGGTGCAGATGATCCCCTCGTTCACCAATCTGCTGATCCAGCTGCTGAAGTGCACGCCGCTGCTGTGGCTGATCTCGGCGGCGGATCTGATGACGGCCATCGAGAAGTTGCGCAGCCGTACGGGTGAGACGCTCACCGCGTATCTGACGCTGCTGGTCTGCTACTTCGTCCTGGCGTACGCGCTGACCCTGCTGATGAACCTGCTGGAGCGGTCCGCCAAGCGGCGGCTCGGCCTGGCCACCGGCGGCCGGAGCCTGCTGAAGTCCCGCAGCGCCGTGCCGGCCGCCCGGACCACCGGAGGTGCCGGGTGAGCGGCGATTTCGACTGGGGCACGGTCCGCGAGGCGTTCCCGCAGCTCCTCGACGGTTTCTGGACGACCCTGCTGGCCACGGTGTTCGGCATCCTGGTCGCGGCGGTGCTCGGGCTGGCCATCGCGATCGCCGGACGGGCGCCGACCCGGCTGGTGACCGTGCCGGTGAAGGCGGTGATGGAGTTCATCCGCTCCACCCCGCTGCTGGTGCAGCTGGTGGGCGCGGCGACGCTGTTCACCTCGGTGGAACCGCTGACCGTCGGCATCGTGGTGCTGGGCATCCACTACGCCACGTACACCTCGGAGGTGTACCGGGCGGGGATCGACGCCGTGCCGAAGGGGCAGTGGGAGGCGTGCCGGGCGCTGTCGCTGACGCCCCGGCGGACCTGGCAGGCGGTGATCCTGCCGCAGGCGGTCCGCAATGTGGTGCCGGCGCTGGGCAACTACGCGATCTCCATGTTCAAGGAGACGCCGTACCTCGCCGTGATCACCGTGCACGAAATGGTCTACCAGGCCCGCGACTACGGGACGGACAACTTCCGCTTCACGGAGGTGTTCACCCTCGCCGGGCTGATCTTCCTGGTGGCGAGCTACCCCACCTCGCTGTTGATGAGAAAGCTGGAGAAGCGCCTTGGCCACTGAACCCCTTCCCCTGCAGAAGAACGCGGCCGCGGCACCCGAGGCGGCCGTGCCCGTCGCCGTGTCCGGGGACGACGGGCATCCGCTGGTCCGCTTCGACAAGGTCGTCAAGCGCTACGGCGACCATACGGTCCTGGACCGGCTCGACTTCACGGTCGAGCGCGGCGAGCACGTCACCCTGATCGGGCCCAGCGGCTCGGGCAAGACGACGATCCTGCGGCTGCTGATGACGCTGGAGCGGGTCAGCGACGGCGTGATCCGGATCAACGGCGAGCCGCTGACGCACATGCGGGCGCCGGACGGTTCGCTGAAGCCCGCGTCCGAGAAGCATCTGCGGGCGGCCCGCCGGAGGATCGGCATGGTCTTCCAGCAGTTCAACCTGTTTCCGAACATGAAGGTGCTGCAGAACATCACCGAGGCGCCCGTCAACGTGCTCGGCATGGACCGGGACCGGGCGGAGGCCAGGGCGCGGGAGCTGCTGGACCTGGTCGGGCTCTCCGGCAAGATCGACGCGCATCCCTCGCAGCTCTCCGGCGGCCAGCAGCAGCGGGTGGCCATCGCCCGCGCGCTCGCGATGGAGCCGGAGATCCTGCTCCTGGACGAGGTGACGTCGGCGCTGGACCCGGAGCTGGTGGCCGGGGTGCTGGAACTGCTGACGGACATCGCCCGGAACACCGACATCACGATGCTCTGTGTGACCCACGAGATGAGCTTCGCCCGGGACGTCTCGGAGAAGGTACTGATGTTCGATGCCGGGCGGGTCGTGGAGTCCGGTTCGCCGGAGAAAATATTCACCGACCCCTCGCACGAACGCACGCGCGAATTCCTCAACGCGGTGCTGTGACCTCGGCTTCCTCGGCGCAGTCATGACAGAGGCATATGCCGATCGGGTGCGTCCCTGCTGGCGGGGCCGGGACGCACCCGCGAGTCCGCCGCACGGCCCCCCGGACGGACGCCCGGCGGCTATCGTGGGTGCGAAACCTCCGGCCGCGCGCCGGCCTCCGGTTCCCAATGGCAGGGGGATGCCGTGGCGTTGAAGCCAGAACCGACCGCCCCGTTCATCTCCGTGCAGTACGCCCTGCGCGTCCTCGAATCGGTCTCCAAGCACGGCGACGGGGTCACCACCGCCCAGCTCTCGCGCGACACCGGCCTGCCCGCCGGCCACCTCTCGCCGCTGCTGCTGACGCTGCGCCGCGAGGGCTACGTCGAGCAGGTCGCCGACGGGGCGTACGTGATCGGCTCCTCGCTGCTGCTGATCGGCTCGGGCGCGGCCCGCCGCCAGGCCCTGGAGACCCGGCTCCAGCAGACCCTCGCCCAGCTGCGCGACTCGGTCGGCGCGGCGGTCTACATCAGCCGCTACGTGGACGGCGAGGTCCGGGTCACGCAGTACGCCGACAGCCCGCTCACCCCCGCGGTCAACGAGTGGGTGGACTTCCGCTCGGCGGCGCACGCCTCGGCGATCGGCAAGTGCCTGCTGACCCAGCTGGACCAGAACGCCCGCCGCGACCATCTGGCGCGGCACCGGCCCGCCCGGCTGACCTCGCGGACGATCACCAACGAGAAGGTCCTCTTCTCCAAGCTGGACAGCCAGCCGGCCACGGTCCCGGTGCTCGACCTCCAAGAGTACGCGGTCGGCACGGTGTGCGCGGCGGTGCCGCTGACCGCCGGGGCGTCGGCGGGCTGCCTGGCCCTGTCGATGCCGGTCGAGGACGCGCACCGGCTGCGCGCGGCGGCGGACACGCTGAACCGACGCGCGGCCCCGATGATGCTGTCGCTGGCCCTCTAGGAGGCGGGCGCGGGGCCCCGGGGGCCGCCGTGTGAACAGCACCCCTCCGGACCAGGTATTATTTTCACGTCAGCAGGCGCCGCTAGCTCAGTTGGTTAGAGCAGCTGACTCTTAATCAGCGGGTCCGGGGTTCGAGTCCCTGGCGGCGCACAGACAACGCACGAGGCGGTTTCCGTATCCACGGAGACCGCCTCGTGCGTTTTGCGCTGCCCGCAGACATGTACGGGTGTTTTACACAGACGTACTAGACAGCTGTTTTAAACAGTCGTATATTCCTGGGCATGACGAACCCCACGAGCACCACCGCCGCCCCCGGCGCACTCGCCGGACGTCGGGAGTGGACCGCGTTCCTGGTCCTCCTCCTCCCGCTCCTCCTCGTCTCGATGGACGTGTCCGTCCTCTTCTTCGCGATCCCGTCCATCGACCGCGACCTCGCCCCCAGCGCCACCCAGCAGCTGTGGATCTTCGATGTGTACGCGTTCGCCCTGGCCGGCCTCCTGATCACGATGGGCTCGCTGGGCGACCGCATCGGCCGCCGGAAGCTGCTGCTCATCGGGGCGCTGGCCTTCGGCGCCGCCTCGGTCTGCGCCGCCTACGCGAGCAGCCCGGAGATGCTCATCGCGGCCCGCGCGGTCCTGGGCATCGGCGGGGCGACACTGATGCCGTCCACCATCGGCCTGGTGCGCAACATGTTCCGGGACGAGCGGCAGCGCGCGAAGGCCATCGGCATCTGGTCGGGCGCCATGGCGGGCGGGGTCGCGCTGGGCTCGGTGCTCAGCGGGGTGATGCTGGAGCACTTCTGGTGGGGTTCGGTCTTCCTGATCAACGTGCCCGCGATGCTTCTGCTGCTGCTCCTGGTCCCGCTGCTGGTCCCGGAGTTCAAGGACCCGGAACCGGGCCGCTTCGACTTCCTGAGCGTGCCGCTGTCCATGGCCGCGGTCCTGCCGATCGTGTACGGCGTCAAGGAGAGCGCCGCCCACGGGCCGGACGCCGAGCGCGCCCTGATCATCGCCGCCGGGCTCGCCGTCGCCTGGGTCTTCGTCCGCCGGCAGCGCACCCGCTCCGACGCGATGATCAGCCGCGAACTGTTCCGCAACCGGGGCTTCGGGGTGGGCATCGGGCTGAACGCGCTGGCCGCCTTCGCGATGATGGGCTCGGCCTTCTTCACCACCCAGTACCTGCAGTCGGTGCTCGGCATGGGCACCCTGGAGGCCGCGCTGTGGAGCCTGGCCCCGTCGCTGGCGGTGGGGGCGGCGGCGCCGACCGCGACCGCGCTCGCCCAGCGGACGGGACGCGCCGTCGTGGTGTGCGGCGGCTTCGTCACCGGGGCGGCCGGGTTCGGGGTCTTCTGCCTGGCCGGGACCGACTCGCTGGCCCTGCTGCTGATCGGCTCGGGCGTGATGAGCAGCGGCATCGTCGCCGTGATGGCCCTGGTCTCGGACATGGCGATGGCGGTCAGCCCGGCGGAGAAGGCCGGCTCGGCCGCCTCGCTCCTGGAGACCGGGCAGGAGTTCGGCGGTGCGCTCGGCATGGCCCTGCTGGGCGCCGTGTCCACCGCGGTCTACCGGGCGGACATGCCCGCCGCCGCGCCCGAGATCGCCCGCAAGACCCTGCCGGGCGCGCTGGCCACCGGCGACGGCTCGCTGATCGCGCTCGGCCGGGAGGCCTTCGTGCACAGCATGCGGTACGCCTCGGTGACCGGTTCGCTGGTCCTGCTCACCGGTGCGGTGCTGGCGGCGACCCTGCTGCGCCGGGCGGCGCGGCCGGCGCCGGCCGCGCCGGAGACCGCCGCCGAGGCACAGGCCCCCGCTCCGGTACCGGCGGTCTGACGGTGGCGCGGCCGTCGACGGCGACGGCAGGAGCGACAGCGAAGCCCCGGAGTGTGCTGCCACACTCCGGGGCTCGCCGTGCTGCCCGCCGACAGCACGTCAGGATCGGGTGCGGTGCCCGTGCGTCAGAACTTCACGTCCGAGCAGGCGTAGAACGCGTTGCCCGTGTCCGCGACGTTCCAGACGCTCAGGATGATGTGCTTCCCGGTCTTCTGGGTGGGGATGGTGCCCTGCTGGGTCAGCGTCGACGGGGGCTGCTTGCCGCCGTACGGCACCGTCATGAAGGGCTGCGACTCCAGGTCGGCGCGGGTGAGCGGCTTGGTGGGGTCCCAGCCGTTCTTGGTGATGTAGTAGCGGAAGTCCGACGTGGCGTGTCGGGCGGTGAACTGCCAGCGGAAGCTGAAGCCCTGACCCGCCGTCACCTTGGTGGCCGGCCAATTGCCGCCGCGCGGGTCGTCGAGCTGGGCGAACGAGCCCTTGCCGCCGGAACAGATCTTGCCGTCCGCCGGTCCGGCCGCCGGAAAGCCCTTGGGGCCCTCGACGCTCTGCGGCTCCCACTGGATGTTGCCGCAGCCGGTCACCGTGCCGTTGGCGCACAGCTTCTGACGGCTGATCGGGTTGTCCGTGTAGCCGTGGCTGCTGGCGCTGCCGGTCGCGAACATCGAGACGCCCGCTACCGCGAGACCGACCAGGGCCGCGCTTGTCTTCATACGCATGTGATGACGCTCCTCGGATGTGGGGGGAGGTGGGGGTTCTCCATGGGGAGTGCGCGTACGTATGTCCTTTGGTCTGGACCAGGTTCAGGCTATGGACACGTCGTGGACATGTCCAGACCAATGAGCGCCGGACTCCGCTTGCCCCCGAAACCTCCCCGACACCTCCTCAGACGCCGTCTCCGCCGGTCCGTCCCGTGTAGAACGCCACCGTCAGGTCCTTGACGAGCAGCTTGCGTTCGTAGTCGTCGAGCTCGACCAGGCCGCGCTCCGTCAGCCGGGTCACGGTGTCGTCCACCGCGTCGACGACCGAGGTCAGGACGCTGTCCCGGTGCTGCGCGTCGATGGCCGCGATCCGCCGCCGCTGCATGGCCGCCGCCACCTCCGGCGCGTATTCGATGCCGGTCGGCTGCGCCGAGTACACCTCGATGCCGACGGGTTCGCAGTCCGCCTTCAGCATCCGGGTCAGCGCGTCGCCGACCGCCTCCGCGTTGCGCAGGGTGTGCGCGTCCTCGTGGAAGGCGTCGGCGGGCAGCTGGGACAGGACCCGCGCCATCGCGGCCTCGACCTGCTCGCGCAGATACGTCTCGTGGTCCTCGACCCCGAGCGCCGCCCGCACGGTGTCCTTGACCCGCCACACCACCTGGACGACGACCCGCAGCGCGGTGCCGTTCGCGTCCACGGCGGGCAGCGGCTCGCTGCGCCAGTGCCGCAGCCGCACGTCCACCCGGCGGCGCAGCAGCAGCGGGCTGATCCACATCAGCCCGGTCCGCCGCACGGTGCCCCGGTACTGCCCGAAGAGCGTGAGCACCCAGGCGTGGCCGACCCGGCCCCGGCTCAGGCCGCCGAGCGCGAACAGCACCGCGGCGCCCAGGAACACCAGCGCCGCCCAGGCGCCCGTGCCGAGCCCGTCGTACGGTCGCGGGCCGAGTCCGAACCGGGCCAGGACGGCGGCCGGCACCACACCGGTCCACCACAGCACGGCGGCCGACGCCGCGATCCCGCCGGACCCGGTGAGCAGCGCGGCCCAGCCGGGCAGCGCCGGTCCGGGCCGCTCCCGCAGCCGGGGGTCGGCGTCGGGCGCGGGTCGCGTCGGCGGCCGCACCTGACCGCCTCTGGGCACGGGGGGCCGCCGCACGACGGAGGGCGCGGTGGCCTGCCGGTCCTCCCGGAAGAGGAGGTGCACGGGGATGGAGGCGGTGCGCTCGCCGCCGATGACGGCCTGGTGGCGCCCGGTGTCCCGGAGCGGGTCGGGCCGGGGCGCGGCGTCGGCCCCGGCCCCGGCCCCGGACAGCACGAGAACGGGCTCGGCGACGGGGGCCACCTCACTTACTGCCTCGGCCTCCCCCACGGCCTCGGCCGCGCTCACCGTCTCGCTCACGACCTCGGCCTCGGGCCGGTTCTCGGTCGCGGCCCCGGTCACGACCTCGTTCGCGGCCTCCGCCCCGGCAGCGGCGGCGGGCCGCTTGTCCTCGGCGGACCGCTCGTCCTCGGCGGTCGGCTCGCGCTCGCCGCTCTCCGCAGCGCGTGCCTCCTCCTTCGGTGCCGGGACCGACACCGCCGGAACCGACGCCGAAGGGACCGACACCGACGCCGACGTGGCGCCCAGCGGGGTGGCCTCGACCGGCGTGAGGTCGAGGACCAGGTCGACGGCGTCGTCGGGCTCCCGGCTCGCGGGCGGGGCCGCCTCCGGCACCTCGACCACCACCTCGCCGCCGGCCTCCGGGACGGACACGGAGACCGGCGCGAACAGCGGGGGCGCCTCGCGCGAGGGCCCGCCGCCGTCCCGGCCGGGCACCCTGCCCTTCACGGGCAGCCCGTCTGCCACCGGCGCCGCGTCCGGGCCGGCGGCGCCCGCCGCCCACGCGTCCGTGACGCTGCCCGCGCCGCCCGGTCCGACCCACTCCCGTACCGGGACCGTCCCGTACCGCTCCTCCCCGTACTCCGTCTGCTGGCCGTCCTCCGGGTTTCCGGAGCTGTCCGACACCGTGGTTCGCATTACCGCCTCCGTCATGTGCGTCGTGTCACGCGAAGAGTCGCCGCCAGGTCTCCGGGCCCGGATAGCCGTCCGCCTCCCGGCCCCGCCATCCCTGGGCCTTCTGGAACGCCTCGACATTGCGCCGGTCCGCCTCGGTCCACCGGGGGTCGGGGCCCGAGCGGTAGTGCGCGCCGTATCCCTTCTTCACCAACTGTTTTCCGAGGTTCTCGACATGGCCGCTGACCTGACCCGGCCGGAAATAGCCCCGTCCGGGGAAGGCCGGGACCGCCTTCGAACCGCTCTGCCCGCCCGCGGCGGGGATGTCGCGACCGGTTCCGGTCACCAGCCGCTGCCAGGTGTCGGGGCCGGGGATGCCGTCGGCCTCGGCGCCCTTCCAGCCCTGGGCCCGCTGGAACGCCTGGGTGGCGTTGCGGTCGGCGGCGGTCCACAGGGGTCCCGGACCGACCTTGTAGAAGCGCTTGCCGCCCCGGCCGACGAGCATGGTGCCGAGCCGGGTGACCTGGGTGTTGTTCGTGCCGGGCCCGAACTTCGTCGCGCCGGGGAACGGCGCGGTGGTGGCCTCGCCGCCGGAGTTCCCGGTGGCCAGGCCCTTGTACCGGTAGGCGACGTAGCTCGCCGAGTTGGTCCAGTAAGCCATGGGCGTCGTCTGCTTGCGGGTGCTCGGCTTGGTCTGCTCGTACGCCGTGTAATGGGTGTGCGTGTGGTCGGTCCAGCCGCCGAAGATCGTGACGTGGGAGCCCCGGGCCGGGTCGGCGAGGTTGTGGAAGAGCAGGATGTCGCCGGGCTGCAGATCCTCGCGGGCGATGCGGGTGCCGTACACGGCGAGGCTGCCGGTCCACTCGTTGCCCGGCAGGTTCCAGGCCATCGAGACATAGCCGGAGCAGTCCTGCCGGTAGCCGTCCGTCCAGTACGTGGACATGCTGTACGGGACCTTCGCGGCGACCCACTTCTTGGCCCGGTTGATGATCTCGGTCCGGGTGGTCGCCGGCAGTACGGGCGCCGCCGAGGACGACAGGCTCGTCCCGGCCTCCGCCGCCCCCGCGTCCGCGGCCCCGGACGCCCCGGTCCCCGGCGCGTCCGCCCCCGGCGCCTCCGCGCCCGGCGAACCGGTTCCTCTCAGCGGGCCCGGCATGCCCTGCGGGCTGTCCGGGAACGGGGAGAGCCCGGCCGGCACCCCCGTACCGGGCACCGGGGCCGGGTCGGCGGGGGCGCCGAAGGACTCGGCGATCCCGCCGCCGAGCACCACCCCGGCCGCGGTGACCAGGACCATCGCGCGCCGCGCGCCGTGCGCGGCGGGATTCCCTCCGTATCGCGTGGGCAGTCCCCCGGCGGCGGTCCGCCGCTGGGCGGCGCACCCCGGGCACGGACAGTCGGTGGCGGGTACGTACTCCTCGAAGGCCGGCACGGTCATGCGATCCCCTCCGCAGTCGTCAAGATCCTCGGGCCATCTGCTCGGGCGCCAGTGTCGCAACAGTCACGACATACCGCAGTTTGACGGATAGAAGGGAAAAAACGACCATCCGACAGGCCGGGAGACGGCACAGCGGTCGGGAGCACCGCTCGGGATCGGGTAGAGTTCTCGACGTCAGCAGGCGCCGCTAGCTCAGTTGGTTAGAGCAGCTGACTCTTAATCAGCGGGTCCGGGGTTCGAGTCCCTGGCGGCGCACAGACAGTCAAGGCCCCCTCGCTCCGCGCGAGGGGGCCTTGATGGTTTTCGGCCCGCTCTCCGCCCACCTGACATCTGCGGAGGGTGACCGATTATCGACGTAACGTCAGAATCCGGGTGGGGTGGGCGGGGCTCGTCCCCCTACAGTGGGGCCTGCGGCGGACCCGGGCGTTCCGGGGTCCGCCCGGTGGGTCTCCCGCGTCCGTGCCGGGCCACTCCCGCGGCCCGCGCACCGCGGTCGAGGACCGGCCCGGCCGCCACCCGGTGACGGGCGGCGGCCGGGCCGGGTACCGAACGGGTCAGACGGCCCCCGCCAGGGCCTTCGCGCTCGCGGACTCGCCCGACGGCGCCGTACCGGCGGGTTTCTCCGCCGTGAGGTAGGCCGAGACGACCACGTTCGCGGTGTACGAGTGGGACTCCTGGTCGTACGTGCCGCCGCAGGTGATCAGCCGCAGCTCCGCCCGGCCGTCCTTGCGGGGCCCGTACGCCTTCTGCGCGTCGAACCGCGCCCGGGTGAGGACCTGCACGTCGTCGATGGTGAACTCGGCGACCGTGCCGTCGGTGCGGGTGACGTCCACCTTCGCGCCGGGGCGGGCGGCGCTGAGCCCGTAGAAGACGGCCGGCTTGGTCTCGGTGTCGACATGGCCGACGAACAGGGCGGGACCGGCCGCGCCGGGCTCGGTGCCGGCCCCGTACCAGCCGACCGTCTGGGGCGTGTCGAACGACGGCGGCTCGATGGCGCCGTCCGCGTCCAGGCCGCGCGGGACGACGGGGGCCCGGACGCCGATCGACGGGATCTCGACGCTCTTCGGCGCGACGCCCCCGATCGGCTCGTGCGCCGGGGGCAGCGGCACGCCGAGCGGACGCCCCACGGCGGCGACGTCGCCGGTCGTCGGGGCGGAGCCGATGCCCGAGCCGTCGGTGATGCCGCGCCCCCACAGCCACAGGCCCAGCAGGATGACCGCCCAGGCCACTCCGGTCAGCAGCCTGCCGCGACCCGCCGAGCCCCCCGAGCCCTCCGATGCCGTCATGTCAGTCGGCCGCCGGACGTCGGCGGCGCACGCCGCGGAAGGCGACGGCGGCGGCCGCGACGGCGGCCAGGCCGAAGCCGATGACCTCCTGGGTGGTGCCGGGGCCGTCCTGTTCGACGGTGTCGCTCGCGAGCACGGCGGTGCCGCCGCCGCCCGCGTGGACCGGGGCGACGGGCATGGGCCGGGAGCGGTGGACGACGGTGAGGGTGGCGGTCACCGTGGTGTGCTTGTCGTCCTTGCAGACCGCCCGCACGTCGTAGTCGCCCGGCTCCGCGTCGGCGCGGACCCTGGCCTCGGCGTAGAGCGTGCGGTCGCCGCCGGACGAGAACCGCGCCTCGGAGACGAAGGCGTCGGAGCTCCCCTTGGCCTCCTTGGCCTTGCAGCCGGCCAGCTCCAGCTCGACCTCACCGCCCGGCGCGAGGGACGACGGGGTGACCGACAGGGTGACGCGGGACCGTGAGTCCTCGTGGCCGGAGCCGGATTCGGCCAGTGCCGCCGGGACGGGCACCACGGTCGCCGCGGCCACTGCGGCGGCACAGAACGTAAGGGGTATGGAACGCATCGTGAACCTCCTGATGGCAGGTTCACGCGCGCCCGGCCCTTCCGCATCCGCAGCGCGGAGGCGTTGGGCCGGTGGAGTGGGGCGTACGGGGGAGGCGGGCGCGGTACGCCCGCCTCCCCCGGTCCGGGGCCCGGTGTCAGCTCGGGTCGACGAGCTCGACCAGGTCCGCGATGGAGTCGACCACCGTGGACGGGCGGAACGGGTACTTGTCGATGTCGGCGACCGTGGTGAGCCCGGTGAGCACCAGGAAGGTCTGCATGCCGGCCTCCAGGCCCGCCAGCACATCGGTGTCCATCCGGTCGCCGATCATGGCGCTGGACTCGGAGTGCGCGCCGATCGCGTTGAGGCCGGTGCGCATCATCAGTGGGTTCGGCTTGCCCGCGAAGTACGGCGCCTTGCCCGTCGCCTTGGTGATCAGGGCGGCGACGGAGCCGGTGGCGGGCAGCGGGCCCTCGGCGGACGGGCCGGTCTCGTCCGGGTTGGTGCAGATGAACCGGGCGCCGGCGTTGATCAGCCGGATCGCCTTGGTGAGCGCCTCGAAGGAGTACGTACGCGTCTCGCCGAGCACCACGTAGTCGGGGTCGTGGTCGGTGAGCACGTAACCGATGTCGTGCAGCGCGGTGGTGAGCCCGGCCTCGCCGATCACGTACGCCGTGCCGCCGGGGCGCTGGTCGTCCAGGAACTGGGCGGTGGCCAGCGCGGAGGTCCAAATGTTGTCCACGGGCACGTCCAGACCCATGCGCTGGAGGCGGGCGTGCAGGTCGCGGGCGGTGTAGATCGAGTTGTTCGTCAGGACCAGGAAGGGCAGCCCCGAATCACGCAGCCGCTTGATGAAGGCATCGGCGCCGGGGATCGGGGTGCCCTCGTGGATGAGGACGCCGTCCATGTCGGTGAGCCAGGACGAGATCGGCTTGCGCTCTGCCATTGTGGGACTCCAGTTGCCGTACGCCAGGTGCGGGGACGCCGGCGGCACCGCGTTGTGCAGCGCCGACGCCCCAGAGTTTAGGCGGAGTGCCCGACCTGGAGGTAACGGCCGACCACCTGGTGATCAACGGTGCGCGCGGCGGGTGCGGCGGGTGTGCCGGGTCGTGAGCACCATCGCGCCGCCGCCGATCAGGAAGCCGGAGACGGTGAGGGCGGGCAGGGTCACGGGGACGGAGATGCCGGTCCTGGCGAGTTCCGGCAACCCGGCCGGGTCGGTGCCGGGCGGAAGGGGGCGGCGGGCCGCGCCGGGCGGCGTCGTGTCGGTCCTGCCGGGGTCCGCGTACCCCTCGTCGCCCTTGCCCCTCACCGTGCCGCTCCCCTCTTCCCGCGTTCCGTCGATACCCATGTCGTCCCTGTCCGTCGCGTCCGTACCGCCGCCCTCGACCACGGTGAACGGGTAGTCGCCGGACTCGCCGACCCACTCCCCGTCGCCGCCCCCCGCCCCGTCCCCGGCGCCCCGGCGCTGGACGACCGCGGCGTTCGCGGTGATCCGGCCGGGGGCGGCGTCCGAGGTGAAGGCGAGCCGGACCTGCACGGTGACGGTGCGCCCGGCGGGCACGGTGAAGCCGGGGAAGGCGTCGTCGCCGTCACCGCCGAAGACCCCGATGTGCTCGTCCCGGTCCGTCGTCTCCCAGGTCACGCGGTGCTCGACGCCGGGCCGGGCGCGCTCGGAGAACCGGAGCCGGATCTGGTCCGAGGTCAGGGTCCGGTCCTCGTCGGTGAGGACGAGGACGGGGTGGACGGCCCGGCAGGGCTCCGCCGTGGTGTTCGTCAGGTCCAGGAACCAGGTGCCGTAGCCGCCGCCGGACGCGTAGGTGTCGGGGCCGCCGTGGATACGGGTGTCGATGGGGAAGTCGTCCGACGCCGGGTCCCCGCAGCCGGTCCGGCCGGGCGCGGGCGCCGCCGGGGTGGCCGCCTTGGTGACGGGGCCGCGCTGCGGTGCGGCGGACGCGGTCGCCCCGCCGAGGACGACGGGCATGACGCTGGCGGCGGCGAGACCGAGCGCGAGGCCGTGCCGTGTCCGGCCGCTCCCGGGCGGTTCGGGGGCCTCGGCGGGCTCAACGGGTTCGGGCGGCATGGCGGACCGGCCTCCACTTCGTACGACGACGGTCGGCCGGCGCGGACCGGCGGATCAGGACCGGGGTCGCGCCCCTGATCCGCCGGCCACGCCGCGGCCCCGGACCCGAAGTGCACCGGCCCGGAAGACGAGCCGCGGCCCCGCCCACCGGTCGGACGAGCGGCGCGCCGCGGAACACGCCTGCCCGGCGACCCTGCCACGCGCACCCGGCGCCGCGCGGCAGACGTGCCGGTGCCCACCGGAACGACGGCCGACGACCGCCCGATCGGCGGCGGGCGCACCATCGCGGGCGGGCGGCGAGCTGACCGGGCGGCGCGTGGCCGCCGCCTCCGGGCCCCCTCCTGCCGACGGCGACATCCTGGGAGCCGGTGGACCGCATCGTGCACGGGCTGGACGACCAGTGTCTTGGATCCTCCTCCAGTTGGAGGATTCAAGCACCGATGGTCAGTGGTGGCCGTACCCATGTCCGAACAAGATCCACCAGCACGATCGGCCCCACCCACCCCACGCGGTGAGCGAACTCGACGGTGCCCACCGTCAACAGCGTGGAGCAGGACCGAGCGACTCGACCCAGGACGTGAAGTCTACGGAAACGACGTCGAAGTCCGCAGGGTCCAGATCACCCAGCCCGGAGGAGAACACGGCGGAGTCCGGGTCATCGGCACGCAGGAGGAAACCGCGGCCACCGCTGTCATCACCGACGAGGAGAAAACCCGGCGCATACCGCGCGACTTCGTACGTGGCATTGCGTTCACCGATGTCCCCCGCCGAGTACACGGCGACACCGGACTCGGTGAGAAGGCCGTCCCTCACGCTCCACAGCGCCAGCAGCGGAGCCGGCAGGTTCACCTCCGCCATGGCCTGCGCCCGCATCACATCAGCCCGCGTCGCCGCCGGCGACCTGGAAACCGAGCCCGTCACCCCGCACCCCACCCCTCCGAACAGGATCTGACTTCCCTGACAATCAGCGGCACAGCAACTCCCATCAGGACCGCTCCCAAGCAAACCACCACAACCAAGCAGGCCGCCAGGCGGAGTTCGCTGTTCATTGGTTCCGACCTGCGTTCTCTTTCGTTGTCAGTGGGGGCTGTTAGGTTGCGGATCATGGCGACGACAGCAACGGCCGAGCAGGGTTCCGGGCTCGCCCGGCTGGAGGCGGAGTGGGCGCGGTGCAGGTGGGTGTGGAACGAGTGCGTGGCGGTGTCCCGCAAGGTTCACGCCGCGAACCGGGACGCGGCTGAGAAGACGACGTGTGGTCCGGGCCGGCTCGACAGGTTGCTGACCGGGGCTCGGCAGTCGATGGTGTGGCTGCGTGAGGGTGCGTCGGTGCCGCAGCAGCAGGTCATCCGTGACTTCGCGAAGTCCCGTGCCAAGGCGGTCAAGGACATCGAGGCCAGGGTGCCGGTGCGGCGGCGGGCCGGGATGCCCCGCGTCAAGCGAAAGCGGGACGCACTGCCCACGCTGAACTACACCCGGCGCGGATTCCGCCTCAAGGAGGGCCGTCTCCACCTTGCGGGCGGCATCGTCCTGACGGTCGTGTGGTCCCGTGCCCTTCCGGCCACACCCTCCAGCGTGCGGGTGTACCGGGACGGTCTGGGGCACTGGTACGCGTCGTTCGTCGTCGCCACCGAACCCGAGCCGCTGCCCGCCACAGGGCGCGTGCTCGGCGTGGACTGGGGCGTGAAGGAGACCGCCACCACCACATCCGACGCCCACGACCTCCCCCACCCCGAACACGGCAGGAGCGCGGCGCAAAGGCTTGGGCGTTATCAGCGGATGATGGCCCGCCGCCGCCCCGCCAGGGGCAAGGCAGCGTCCAGGGGCTACCGCCACGCCCGGCGGCAGGCCGCGAAGGTGCACAAGAAGGTGGTCCGGCAGCGGCAGGACACCGCCCGCAAGTGGGCCAAGGCGGTGGTCCGCGACCACGACGCCATCGCCATCGAGGACTTCCGGCCGAAGTTCCTGGCGAAGACCAGCATGGCCCGCAAGGCCGCCGATGCCGCGATCGGCGCCACGAAGACAGCCCTCATCGAGATGGGGCGTAAGCACGGCCGGGACGTCCGTCTCGTGCATCCCGCGCACACCACCATGGACTGCGCACAGTGCGGAGCGAGAACCAAGCACGCACTACCTCTCTCGGAACGTACCTACACCTGCACCGCGTGCGGAGCCGTGTCCCCCAGGGACAAGAACTCCCCCCGCGTGATGCTGGTCCGGGCTGGTCTCAACCCGGCTGGTGCCGATCGTGCAAGAGCCGGCGGACCGCAGGTCCCCAGCCAACGTGAGCCAGAAATCCTCGCCCTTTCCTAGGGCGGGGAGGATGTCAAGAGTCTTCTCTCCTCGGTCGGTCCTCGGTCGGGATCGGGCCCGTCGGATGGGTAGCGGCCATCGCAGGCTTGTCCGATCCTCCAAGACGTCCGATCACCCCGCAAGACCCTGTTCACACCCTGGACCGGCCGGGCCGGCCCCGCCGTCAGGCGGCGGGGGCGACGGCGGTGCCGGGGGCGGTCATGTCGCGGTACAGGTAGGCCCGCTCGATCGCGGTCCAGGTGGTACTGGTGACGACGTACAGCGCGGCGGCCAGCGGCACGAACCCGACGGTGAACAGGGTGAAGAAGGACATCATCGGCATCAGCCTGGTCATCGCGCCCATGCCCGGCATCGGCTGCCCGTCCGGGCCGGTCACCGGGGCGGCCGGGTTCGCGGCCATCTGGCGCTTGGTCCGCCCGTAGTTGAACGTGGCGACGGCGGCGACGATCGCGAAGAGGCCCAGGTAGACGAGGCCCTGTGCGCCGAAGACCCCGCCGTGCGCGAGGGCGTCGTGCCAGCGCTCGCCGAGCGGGGCGTCGAACAGCTGGTGGTCCAGGAGCGCGTTGGCCTCGTCGCCGATCCGCCGGCTGGAGAAGAGGTGGTAGAGCAGGAAGAACGCGGGCATCTGGAGCAGGCTCGGCAGGCAGCCGGAGAACGGCGAGACCTTCTCCTCGCGGTGCAGCTCCATGAGCGCCTTCTGCATCCGCTCGGGGTTCTTGGCGTGCTTCTCGCGCAGTGCGGCGATCTGCGGCTGGAGCCGGCGCTGCGCCTTCTGGCCGCGTGCGGCGGCGCGGGAGAGCGGGTGCACGGCGAGCCGGACGAGCGCGGTGAACAGGACGATCGCGGCGGCGGTGGCGGCGCCCTGGAAGAGCGGGTGGAGGAGGTCGGCGAGGGCGCCGACCAGAGCGGCGAATGCGGACATGAACGCGGACATGGCTGAGGTGTCTCCGGGAGGCTCGTCGTGCCGGGAAGCGGAAGGGAACTGCTTCGGCGTGACGGTCCGCGAGATGCCCGTGCCCGTACGGGGTCGGGGCGCTGCCCGTACCCCTGCGGGGTCGGGAGGAGCGGGGGCGGGGTGCCCTACGCGGCCGTCGGGACGGCGCGGCCCGGTGCTCGGGGACGGCGGCGCCCCTGCGCGTCGGGGTCCCGCTGGGGAAGGAACGCGGTGCGTTTCTCCCGGTCGCGCATGGCCGTACGGACCCGGGTGCGGGGCACCGGGGCGGCGCAGCGGGCGCTGATGACGGCGCAGGCGGCGAGCGCGGTGCCGGCGGCCGCGGTGGCGGCGAGCGCGACGGCGGCGGAGAGGGTGCCGCCCTCGGCGAGCAGCACCTCGGTGAGCAGCAGGAGCAGCAGCCCGGCGGGGCGCAGAAGGCGGGAGAGTCCGTCGCGTACGCGGTTCACGGCGTAGCTGCCCATGGGCGGTTCCCCCCTCTCCGGATGGCTGCGGCCGGTCCATCCGTTATACACGACGAACCCGTGCCGTCAACGTGCATTGACAACCGGCTCGTCGCGGGCCAGCACCTCCTCGTCCGGCCGCGCGTCGTGCTCGCGCGGCCCCGCGTACGTCACCGCCAGCGCGACCACGAGGTTTGCGGCGAGGGCGACGATGCCCGCGTTCACGCCCCACACGGGGTCGTTGTCCGTGAACACGAACCCGCACACCGCGCCCACCCCGACGACGAGCCCGCTCAGCGCCCCGAGCAGCGTCAGCCGGCGCCACACGAGCCCCAGCAGCACCATGGGCAGCAGTTGCGCCATGCCCTCGTACGAGATGAGGGAAAGGCGGACGAGAGTGTTGGGGGCGGTGTACGTGAGCAGCAGCGCGAGGGAGCCCGCGACCACGACGACCAGTTGCGCGGCGCCCTTCTGCCGGCGCTCCCAGCGGGGCACGAGCGAGAGCACGCTGCGGCCCCACATCGTGCCGATGACCAGCATGAACACGGCCATGGGCACGATCGAGGAGAGCGCGGCGGCGACCCCGATGACGCCCACCGACCAGGCGGGCAGCGAGTCCGTGACCAGCTCGAACAGAGCGAGGTTGGACTCGGCGCCGACGAGCCCCGGCACCACGAACAGCGCGGCCATGCCGAGGAGCATCGGGACGAAGAGGAGGACGTTGTAGGCGGGCAGCCACATGGCGTTGCGGCGCAGCACGTCGGCGTTCCTCGCGCCGAGGTAGCCGGCGACGGTGGTCGGGAAGATCACGACGGTGAGGGAGTTGAGGAACGAGGTGGTGATGAACCACGCCTGCCCGAGGCCGCTGTCGCCGTGGCCGGGGAGGGTCAGCCAGTCGCTCTTCTCGGTGACGAGCCGGTCGAGGAAGGGCCCGTACCCGCCGAAGTAGTGCGCGGGCACGTACACGGCGAGGAATCCGAGCGTGACGATCACCAGCAGGTCCTTCAGCACGGACACCCAGGCGCTGCCGCGCAGCCCGCTGACGACGACGAAGCCGGTGGTGACGGCGAAGGCGATGAAGTAGGCCCAGTTCAGGCTGATGGCGCCGTAGGAGATCGTCGAGACGACGACGCCCATGCCGGTGATCTGGAGCTGGATGTACGGGAGCAGGAACACGGTCGCCAGGACGGCGACGAGCGCCCCGAGCCAGGGCCGCCCGAAGCGGTGCGCCACCATGTCGGTGATCCCGACGAGCCCGTGCTCGCGCGCGTACGCCCACAGCAGGGGCCCGACGACGTAGCCGAGCGCGTAACCGCAGGACATGTACGCGACGACGTAGAGGACGGGCGCGCCGTAGTTGTAGCCCCAGCCGGCGGCGCCGAGGTAGCTGAAACTGGTGTAGCCCTCGCCTGCCATCAGCACCCAGATGAAGACGGTGCCCAGGCTGCGTCCGCCCACCGACCACTCGGCGAGCCCGCCGCCGCCCTCACCATGCTGGCCGCCCTTGCCGCCGCGCCGACCGCGTACGGCGAGCAGGCCGAGGGCGACGGTGGCGACCATGAAGACCCCGAAGACGGCGGTCGCGACGGTGGCGTTCACCGGCGGTCACCCCGCCGGGCCAGCCAGACGGCGACGGGGGTCAGCAGGGTCGCCCCGAGCAGCCAGAGGAAGAGGAACGGCAGCCCGAGAACGACGGGTTCGACCCGGTTCACGAACGGCAGCGCCCCGAGGTAGAGGACGTAGGGGACCAGCAACCACAACAACCGCGGACGTCGTCTGAGCACGTCGGAGTACCTTACGGGCTCGGCCCCGCGCGGACCGGAAGGCTCTCCCCACCTGTGGACAAGCCCCCCGTTCCGGGCCCGTACAGCAGTACGGTGTGGTCCATGCGCCCCGACACTCCTTCCGACCACATCACCGAAGCCGAGCGTCTGCTCCGCACCGCGGCGCAGTACCCCGAGGACCACGAACCACTCCTCCTCCAGGCGGCGGCCCACCTGGAACTCGCCGGCGAACGCGCCCGCGCCGCGACGCTCTACGACGAACTCCTCAACTCCCCCGGCACCGAGCACCCGCAGCTGGTGAAAGCGCTGAGCGCGTCGAACCTCTGGGAGTACGGCCACGAGGCGGAGGCCCGCGCGCTCATCGACGGCGTGCGCGTGGCGGCCCCGCAGGAGGCGGCGCCCTGGGAGATCGCGGCCGAGACGCTGGAGGCCCACGACGAGCTGGAGGCGGCCCACGACCTCTTCTCCACGGCCCTGCGGCTGCTGATCGCCCCGGGCGAGGAGGTGCCGTACGCCACCCAGTCGCTGCTCACCGGCCGCCACCGGGTGCGCAGGCTGATGGGCGCCGCGCACGACGCCTGGGACGAGCTGGCCGACACGCTGCACACGGCGGCGGTGCCGCTGGACGAGTTGCACGACCCGAAACGCCTGTGGTCGCTCGGCTCCTCGGACCCGGGCGAGCTGCGTGCCGAGATCACCCGGCTCCGCGCCGAACTGGGTACGTACCGCACGGCGTTGTCGCGCCCGTTCCCGGTGGCGGTGCTGCACTGGCCGGCGGACGAACTGCGCGAACTGCTCACCGCCTACCCCGGCCTGGGCAGCGAGTACGCCTCGCACCCGGACCATCTGGCGCGCCTGGAGACCGCGCTGCGCGACCTCCAGGCGGCGGGCACCCCGAACCTCGGCATCGTCACCGGCACGGTCCCCTCCTACGAGGCCTTCGCCGCCTCGGAGGCCGCGTCCCCGGCGGACCCGGACCTGCTCCCCCAGTACGCCACCACCCTGGCCGCCCGGGGCCGCGCGGTCCCGTGGCCGCCGCCGAAGAGCGGGGCGTGCTGGTGCGGCTCGGGCGAGTCGTACCGGGAGTGCCACGGCGGGCGGGTGGGCTGACGGACATGCCCGCGCTCCAGCGCCTGCGCGCCGACCACGCCCCCGCCGTCCTCGCGTTCGAGGAGGCCAACCGGGCCTTCTTCGCCGCCTCGGTCCCGGACCGCGGCGACGCCTACTTCACCGACTTCCCGGCCCGCCACGCCGCCCTGCTCGCCGAACAGGAGACGGGCGTCTGCCACTTCCACGTCCTGGTGGCGGAGGACACCGGCGAGGTGCTGGGCCGCTTCAACCTGCTGGACGTCTCCGACGGCGCGGCCGAACTCGGCTTCCGCCTCGCGGAGAAGGCCACCGGCAGGGGCCTGGCGACCGCCACGGTCCACCACCTCTTCGGCCTGTGCCGCACCACGTACGCCCTCACGATGCTCCGCGCCCGCGCAAGCCTGGCCAACGCGGCCTCCCGCACGGTCCTGCGCCACACGGGCTTCGTGGCCACGGGCGAAGAGGTCCTGCTCAACGGCGAACGCGGCCTGGAATTCGTACGCGAACTGGGAGCGGGCCACCGCGAGGCGTGAACGGGGGGCGCGGCGGCCACCGGGATTCCCGGCTGTCCCATCTTTGCAATACCATCACATCCCATCTAGTCATCAGGGCCGCGCCTCCCCACCCAGGTCCCAGCTCTGTGTGCGCGCGAGGAAGGCTCCATGGCCCCGTACCAGCCCTCTGCCGACTGGCAGTTCGAGGTCCCCACCACCGGCGCCAAGCGGCTCCCGCCCGCCGCCCGGTACGTCGAGTCGCTGACCCACCAGGGGTACGGGTTCGAGGCGGCCATCGCCGACCTCGTCGACAACTCCATCGACGCGGGCGCCCGCAACGTCGTCGTCAGCCTGCTGCGGGACGACGACCGGCTGGTCAGCCTGCTCGTCATAGACGACGGCTGCGGCATGGACGACGCGGCGCTGGACACCGCGATGACGGTGGGCGGCCGGCAGGGCTACGCGGAGGCCGCGCTGGGTCACTTCGGCGCGGGGCTCAAGGCGGCCTCCCTGTCGCACGCCGGATCGCTCACCGTGATCAGCCGCACCAAGCGCAGCCCGTCCACCGGCCGGCGCTGGCTGACCGCCCGCGCCCAGGCCGACTTCAGCTGCGACATCGTGGACCCGGAGTACTGCCAGGACCTCGTCGACCGCTACGACGGCGTCATCCAGTGGCACGGCACGATCGTGCGCTGGGACCGGGTCCGCGCCTTCGAGACCATCACCGCCGGGCAGACCGACCGCTATCTCAACGACGCGATCGAGAAGCTGGAGACCCATCTGGGCCTCTACCTCCACCGCTTCCTGGCCCGCGACGGCTTCAACATCGACATCGTCGTGGAGGACGTACGGACCAGGGAGGAGCTGGACCACCGGGGCGTCGAGCCGATCGACCCGTTCGGCTACCGGGTGCCCGGCCGGGCCGGCTACCCCCGTACGTACTCCGCGCCGGTCGAGGGCGTCGGCGAGGTCCCGCTGACCGCGCACATCTGGCCGCCGAAGTCCCCGCTGGTCAGCTTCCGGGGCATCGGGCCGCTCGCCGAGCGCCAGGGCTTCTACATCTACCGCAACGACCGCCTCGTCCAGGCGGGCGGCTGGAACGGCACCCGCAGCCCGGAGGGCCACCTCGCGCTCGCCCGGATCGCCGTCGACCTGCCGCCCGGCCCGAACGACGTCTTCAACCTGACCGTGAAGAAGGACGGCGTGACCGTCACCCCCGCGTTCGCGCGCGGCCTGGAGCGGGCCGCGGACGGCTCGGGCCACGCCTTCGCCGCGTACGTCCAGGAGGCGGCGCTCACGTACCGGGAGGCGGCCCGGCGCGCCACCGAGCCGCAGCGCAAGGCGGTCCTGCCGGCGGGCAAGGGGATGGACCCGAAGCTGCGGCGCACGCTGCGCGACGAGCTGCCGGAGCTGGAGGGCGAGGACCCGATCGCGTTCCGCTGGGACACACTGCCGCCGGACGTGTTCTTCGAGCTGGACCGCGAGCACCGGGAGGTCCGGCTCAACCGCGAGTACCGGCAGGTGCTGAACGGCGGCCGGCGCGGCGGGCTGAACGACGCGCCGGTGATCAAGAGCATGCTCTATCTGATGGTCAACGAGATCTTCCAGAAGGAACGGGTCCGGGCCGTCCACACCGACAACGTGGCGCTGTGGAACAGCGTCCTGGTCACGGCGGCGCGCTGCGAGATGGAGCGCTGAGCCCCCGCTTCCTCCTCCCCATTTCCCCCGTCCTGGCCGCCCCCGTCCTGGCCGCCCCCGTTCCCGCGCCGATCCGAGAGAGCCGCCCGTCATGACCGACCACCTGTTCACCCTGCACGGCGATGTGCTGGCCGCGATGCGCCGGGGGCCCAGGCCCTTCGCGAAGCTGGCCTTCGCGCTCTCCGAGGACGAGGAGCCCGCCGACACCACGCTCTCCCTCTTCCTGGACCGCGTGCTGGCCGCCGATCCGGGGGACGGGCTGATCGCGCTGTGGCACCGCACCCTGACCGCCTGGGACCTGGCCGAGCAGGCCGACTGGTCCCAGGCACCGCCCCGTACGGACGCGCGCCGCGCGGACGCGTACGACCGGCTGGGCTTCGCCGCCGGCCTCCGCAAGGCGCTGGACAGCGCCGTCCCGGTGTTCAAGGAGCCCGGACCGGCCGTCATCAGCAAGGAGTTCACCTCCTGGTACTCGCGGGACACCGCCGCCGCCCGCTCGTTCTACTGGAACGCCTACGAGCGGCTGCTGCGCGCCAAGGGCTGGCCGGACGCGGCGGTCTCCGGCCTCGACGAGGCGAGCCACGCCGTGGTCGAGCGCCTCTCCGACCCCACCCGCCCCGAGGCGTACGACGCGCGCGGGCTGGTCGTCGGCTACGTCCAGTCGGGCAAGACCGCCAACTTCACCGGGGTCACCGCCAAGGCCATCGACGCGGGATACCGCCTGGTCATCGTCCTCGGCGGCACGCTGAACCTGCTGCGGGGCCAGACCCGGCGCCGGCTCGACATGGAGCTGATCGGCCAGGAGAACATCCTGCGCGGGGCGGACCCGGCCGACCCGGACGCCCTGGTCGGCATCGACTACCAGGAGGACGCGGACTGGCCGGAGAAGTTCGTCAGCCACGGCGGCCGGCCCTCCTCCCTCGGCGCCTTCGACATCGAACGCCTCACCACCCGCGACAACGACTACAAGAGCCTGCTCAACGGCATCCGCGCCCTCGAATTCGAGAAGCAGTCCCGCACCGAGCCGCTGTACGCCCCGGCCAACCTGCACCACGCGGCGGCCCGGATCATGGTCGTGAAGAAGAACAAGTCCGTCCTGGCCAAGCTGATCAACGACCTGAAGAAGATCGGCCCGATCCTCTCCGAGATCCCCGCGCTGATCATCGACGACGAGTCGGACCAGGCGTCGGTCAACACGACGGACCCGAAGAAGTGGGAGGAGGGCAAGGTCACCCGTACGGCCATCAACGGCCAGATCTCCGAGCTGCTCGGTCTGCTGCCGCGCGCCCAGTACGTCGGCTACACCGCGACCCCGTTCGCCAACGTCTTCATCGACCCGGGCGACAGCGCGGACATCTTCCCGCGCGACTTCCTGATCTCGCTGCCCCGCCCGTCCGGCTACATGGGCGTCCAGGACTTCCACGACCTCGACACGGACGAGGGCACCGCCGAGGAGACGCACATCCGCGGCATCTACGAGTCCACCGGCGACCGCCTCCAGGAGGCCCTCGACGCGTTCGTCCTCACGGGCGCGCTCAAGCTGTACCGCGCGGACCGGGGCGTGCTGGAGGGGCCGTTCCGCCACCACACGATGCTCGTCCACGAGTCGGTGCGCATGGCCGAGCACACGGCCCTGGCCCTGCGCATCAGCACCATGTGGCACCAGGCCGGCTACACGGGCCGCGCGGGCCACGACCGGCTGGCCGCGCTCTTCTCCGCCGACTTCCACCGCTTCGCCGACCCGGAGCTGCCCACGCCGGACTCGTACGAGGAGCTGCGCGCGTACGTCTCGCGGGCCCGCCAGCTCATCAACGCGGGCGGCACCCCCGTCCTGGTCGTCAACGGCGACACCGAGCGCGACTACGACCAGCCCGACCTCGACTTCGAGCGGACCCCGCACGTGTGGAAGATCCTGGTCGGCGGCACCAAGCTGTCGCGGGGCTTCACGGTCGAGGGCCTGACGGTCACGTACTACCGCCGCACCACCCAGCAGGCCGACACCCTGATGCAGATGGGCCGCTGGTTCGGCTTCCGCCCCGGCTACCGCGACCTGGTCCGCCTCTACATCGGCCGCGAGGAACCCCTCGGCAAGACGAAGACCATCGACCTGTACGAGGCCTTCGAGGCCATCTGCCGCGACGAAGAAACGTTCCGCGCCCAGCTGACCCGCTACGCCACCCTGGTGGACGGCAAACCCCAGGTCACCCCGGCCCAGATCCCCCCGCTGGTCTCCCAGCACCTGTCCTGGATCAAGCCCTCGGCCCGCAACAAGATGTTCAACGCCGAACTGGTCGAGATCCGCTCCCCGGGCCAGTGGGTCGAACCGACGGCATACCCGGTGGAGCCCACGGAACTCCGGGCGAACGCGGCAGCGTGGGGGGTGGCGCTGGGGGCGCTGGGCCCCGACCTCGTCACCCTGCGCTGCGCCGCCGCCGGGCGCGACGACAGCTACCGGGCGCGCATCGGCACGATCGACCACGGCACGCTGCTCGGCATCCTGTGCGAGCTCAAATGGTCGGCCCCCGCCCAGTTCTCGCCGCATCTGCAGTCCCTGGTCTCCGCGGGCGAGGCGGGCGACGGCATCGACGACTGGTTGGTGATCGCCCCGCAGCAGACGTCGGACCGGCGGGTCGAGGCGAGCCTCCTCGGGCACGGACCGCTCTCGCCGGCCCGCCGTACCCGGCGCCGCGGGGACCTCTTCGGCGCGATCAGCGAGCCGAAGCACCGCGGGGTCGCCCTGCGGGTCGCCGGTGCGCTGGAGGACTCCGGAGACCCCTTCGTCGAATCGTTGGTCCGCGAGCGGCGAGGCGTCGTGGTCCTCTACCCGTTGACCGAGTCGGAGCCGAGCCCCGGTCCGGACGGCGCGCTCGACGCCGGGGAGGTCGTCATGGCCTTCTGTCTGGTCGCCCCGGCCTCGGCGAGCGCGGGCCGGCGCAACCTCGTGCGCTTCCGCACCATCGATTCGAGCAAGGGCGATTCCGTCGTCATCGACCGCGAAGAGGGCCGGGCGTAGGAGACTTGGTCGTGATGAGTACCGCCAGACCCTCCTCCCCGGCCGTGTCCGCCCGCATGAGTCGCCAGGCGAGCCGCGACACCGCGCCGGAGGTGGCGGTCCGCAAGCTGCTGCACGCGTCCGGCTACCGGTACCGCCTCAACGAGCGGGTGCCCCACATGTCCCGGCGCACGATCGACATCGCCTTCACTCGGGCCAAGGTGGCGGTGTTCCTGGACGGATGCTTCTGGCACGGCTGTCCCGAGCACGCGACGCAACCGAAGTCCAACGCCGAGTGGTGGCGGCAGAAGCTCGATCGCAACATGGCGCGGGACGCCGAGACCACGGCTCATCTGGTCGCCGAGGGGTGGACGGTCCTCCGCTTCTGGGAACACCAGGCGCCGGCCGCTGTCGCCGAGAAGGTCGCGGAGACGGTCGATCGCGAGAGGTCCACCAGGGGAACGGGGCGAGGGGGCGGGGGCTCGTGAGCGACCTGCGGTTCGTGGATGTGTGCGCGGGGGCCGGTGGGCTGGCCCTCGGTCTGGAGCGCGCCGGGTTCGATCCGGCACTGCTGCTGGACAGGAAGACGGTGGCCTGCGAGACGCTCGCGCTGAACCGGCCGCACTGGAAGGTCCTGGAGATGGACCTGCTGGACTTCGTGCCGGACGAGCACCCGCACACGTACGACGTCGACCTGCTGTCCGCCGGCCTCCCCCGTCTGCGGTCGAGCGCGACGGTCGCCCGGGCGGAGACGGACGAGGAGGAGCGACTTCTCCGGGCCGCGGTGCTCCTCGCCCACTCGATCCAGCCGCGCGCGGTGATCCTGGAGAACGTGCCGGGGCTGGTCGACGCCGGTGCCTTCGAGCCGCTGCGGGAATTCGTCCGCGAGGAGCTGGAGCACCTGGGCTACCGACTCCACTGGTTCGTCGTGAACGCGGCGGACTTCGGTGTGCCCCAGGACCGGAGGCAGGGGGTGCTCGTCGCGCTCAAGGAACGGTACGCCGGCCGGTTCCGCCCGCCGGAGCCCACGGTGAAGGAGCATGTGCCGGTGGGCACGGCGCTGCGGCGATCCATGGCCGCCCGGGGGTGGACCGGCGCCGACGCCTGGGCGGCCAGGGCGGTATCCGTGGCTCCCACGCTGGTCGGCGGCTCCGACAATCGCGGGGGCGCGGATCTCGGCCCGACGGGCACGAAGGCCGCCTGGGCCCGGATGGGGGTCAACGGAGGGGCCCTGGCCGACGAGGTGCCCGGCCCCGAGACGGACGCGGATGGCCTGGTCAAGCTCACGGTCGCGCAGGCGGCGCTGTTGCAGGGCTTCCCGGCGAAGTGGCGCTTCGCGGGCCGCAAGACAGCCCGGTACCGACAGATCGGCCACGCCTCGCCGCCCCCGGTGGGCGAGGCGCTGGGCGCGGCGGTCGCGGCGGCCCTGCGGACCCGATCACTTGGCGATTGACCAGCAATTTGGCCGGCTACACTGGCGTATCATGACCCACCCACGCCATCCGTCACTCTCCACCGCGAGATTTCGGATCGTTGATCTTTTCGCAGGGCCAGGCGGCCTCGATATCGCCGCCACGATCATGGACGACGTGGAAAGCGTGGGCGTCGAGTGGGACGAGGCAACCTGCACAACACGCCGGGCTGCCGGTCTGTGGACCACCAAGGTCACGGATGTCGCTGCTCTCGGCCCTTGCGACGACGAAGTCGTTTGCGCCAACGTCCTTACCGGTGGGCCCCCGTGCCAGTCATTCTCGGTCGCCGGCAACCGGGAGGGTCACAAGGCACTGGAGGACGTGAAGCGGCTCGCCGACTGCTTGGTCCTCCCCCACACTCTCCGTTCCTTCGAGAAGGCGTGGAAGGCAGTCAAGCGCGAGACCGACGCCATGTCCGACGACCGCACCGGCTTCGTGCTCCAGCCGCTGCGTTGGATCATGGAGGCCAAGCTCAAGCGCGGGGAGCCCTACGAGGTAGTGGTCCTGGAGCAGGTCCCCACCGTGCTGCCGGTGTGGAACCACTACGCGAAGCTCCTGAGAGGCATCGGCTACGCCGCCGAGGCCCATGTGCTGCACGCGGAGGACTTCGGCGTACCGCAGACGCGACGACGTGCCGTGCTGATCGCCCAGTTGGACAAGGGGAACACGGAGCGGCGCGTCTACTTCCCTGAGCCGACTCATCAGCGGTACCGCAAGGGCGTCGAACGGCTGCGCCCGGTAACGCACGAGGACCCGGCCGCCGACCCCCGGGACGGCGCCCTGTTCACGACGCCGAAGCCCACCAAGCTGCCCTGGGTGTCGGCCGGTGACGCCCTGGCCGCCACGCGCCCCCGCGACTTCGTCCTGGTCTCCAACTACGGCTCCGGAGGCGACCCGAAGAACCGGGGGCGCCGTACCTCCGAGGAGCCGGCCGCGACGATCACCGGCAAGTTCCGCCGCAACCGGCTCTTCGTGCTGAAGGAGAACGAGGCGGGCGAGAAGGAGATGGGCGAGGAGCTGGAGCGGCTCTCACCCCAAGAGGGCGGACTGCTCCAGTCCTTCCCGGCCCGCTATCCGTGGCGGTCCACCGATGTGGCCCAACAGATCGGCAACGCCATCCCGCCACGCCTCTCCCTGCACATCCTGAGCGCCGCGCTGCTGCGCGAGCCGCCGAAGGACGAGTGGTTCACGCAGCTCGCGAAGTGGGCGCCGAAGGACCGGCCCGAAGGACCCTGACACGGGGCCTCCGGGCCGCCCGGTCACTCCGTCTCGTCGCCCTCCTCGGCCTTCTTCCCCCGTACGGGAGCGCCTGCGAAGAGTTCCGCGAAGTGCTCGGCGAGGACGGCGACGGAGGCTTCCGGGGCCCGCTCCTCGTCCGGTCCTTCCGGGAGCGCTCTGCGTGGCACCGCCGGCGCCCACTCGGCGTCCTCGATCCACCGTGCCACCGCCCGGCCGTCCCGTTCGGCGTCCGGGGCGATGACGTCGTACATGAGCGTGGCGGCGGACGCGTTGACCGCCTGCGCCAGTGCGTTGATCTCCCGGCCGGTGCGGACGGTGCCGCTGTCGATCAGCCTCACCAGCGCCTGTGCCGTGGGCCGGTGGTCGATGACGGCGAGCCGCAGGGCCGTGTTGAGCATGTCCTGGTGGGCACAGACGGTGGCGACCGGTCCGTAGTCGGAGCCGTTGCGGAACAGCTCGGCCGCCCACCACAGCCGGGCGAATGCCTGGGTGTACGAGGCGCCGCGAAACCGTGTCGCCGCGGCCTTCGGCACGTCCCGCTCCTTGCGAGGTTCCGTCGTGTGCCGCCACACCACGTAGTCGGGGGCCACCCCCAGCGCCAGGTAGTTCCACAGCCTGCGGTCGGCCGCCTCCCGGCGGGTGAGCCGCAGGGTCGCGTGGAGGCGAGGGGCCAACCACGCGTCGGCGGCGGTCACCTTCTCGTCCCGGAAGGCGTGCATGGCGTCGTCCACCAGGTCGCGGACCGGCTGGAGCGCTCCTCGCGCCTCCTCCCGCGGCAGCGGCTCGGTGACCTTGTTGAGCGCGATGGCGGGAACGTCCTCCTTCCCGGTGAGCAGTCCCTCGGTGATGTAGCGGGCGGCGTTCAGGTCCGCGAGGAGCGCGAGGCGCTCGGGAAGGTGGCTGGGTCTGTCGGTCACGCGTCGGTCCCCCGGTCGAGTCGGTCGAGGCCGCGAATGGTCGCCGTCAGGGCCTTCGGTACGTCCGCCCGGCGTGTCGCGGCGTAGTGGATGCGCGGCTGGAGATCGGTCCATCCGGACGCGCCGGTCCGGCGGCCGTGGACCTCCCGGAGCGCGTCGCCCAGCGGCCGGTCGGGAACGACGTCCGGGAGCATCTCCCGCAGCACCTCGCCCCGCCAGTCCTGCGGGAAGAGCGGGGTGCCGTCGTCCTCGACCTCCAGGTCGCCGATGGCCGTGTGGAACACGGCCGTCCACACGTCCGTGCACATCTGGGCGATCAGGAGGTCGCGGACCAGGCTCTCGACCGCCGTGCCGGTGCCGTCGACCAGTTCCGTGACTCCCTCGAAGTCGGTGTTCACATGGACGGTGGGCACCTCTCCGGAGGTGTCGACGGTCCACGGCACGTCGGCGAAGGGCCTCAGCCACTCGGGGCCCTCACGGAACCCGACCTCGGACACGTCGAGTTCCCTCTCGCGCAGCGGGGCATCGGACTTCATGTCGACGATCCAGTCCTTCGCGGACTCGGCGATCATGCGTCCCCGCACTCCGCCGACGGTCGCGACCACGTGTGCGGTCATCGTCGCACGGTCGAGGTGGTCCGCCCGCCACAGGTCGATGTGGCCGGCCCACTCACGACCGCCCTCGGCGAGCGGCTCCAGGCAGACGGTGGTCCGGGTGTTGGTGGCGCCCTCCGTGACCACGACCGCGACCGACACGTCGGACCAGGGGCCGTCGGGGTCGGTGGCGCGGCCGGGAACGACGACCGCGAGCGACAGCCTGGCCCGCTCCCAGTCGTCCCGTTCGGCCAGGCCCAGGGCCACCACCTGCTCGATGGTGGAGAACGTCTTCGTGTCGAGCGGTTCACGGGCTTCGCCGGGGCCCCGCAGTTCCACGCCCGTGACCCGCAGCGTCACCGTGCCGGGCAGCCGCTGGTACGGATAGCCCCTCATGCCTGGCCCCCCTTGTCGGTTCCGAGTTCCACGACGAGGCCGGTGTACACGGCCTTCACCGGGTGTGTGGCGACATCGGTCGTACCCCTGAACGTCGCCTTGCGGGCTCCCGGCGCGAAGTGCAGGGAGCCGTCCACCACTTCGCAGTTGTGTACGCCCGCGAGCTGCGCCCACTCCAGGACGGGGCGCGGTCCGGAGCGCACGTCGAGTTTCGCCACGGGGGTCGGTCGAGCGCCGTCCCCGCCGGCGGGGATCTTCACCTCCCCGGTGACGCACCACGCGCCGTTCTCGTCGACGAAGGCGTCCAGTTCCTCCAGCGTCGGCAGTGCCGAGGGCCCGGCAGGACGTGGGGCTCGCTTGCTGCCCAAGGTGAGCTTCTTGCGCAGCCGGGTGGAGCCGCCCGCGCGTTTCGCCTTGGGGACGGCGACGAGGTCGCGCACGGCCTTGTTCGTCTCGGTGGTGAGCTTGGCGATCTGGCGGTACGCGGAGGGCGAGTACAGCATGCGCAGCTCCTCCGTCTGCCCCCACTTGTTGTGCTCGGGCGGCTCGGAGGCGCGGAGGAACGCCTCGGCCTCGTCCGCGCCCGGCGCGTCCTCCCCGGCGGCGTGCCCCGTGAGCAGTACGGCGTGGAAGGGGTTGGTGCCGACGGCGAGGTCCCCCACGCGGGCTTCCCGCACGGCCATGCGGTTGCCCCGCATCGTGACCACGTGGTTGTGCTTGCCGACGTCGTCCGCATCGGTGACGAGAACGACGGCCCGGTGCTCGACCTTCTCCTTCCCTCCCCCGAGAGCGGGCACTCCGAGCGTCACCTCGGCCCTGGCCACCTGCCCCGAGGCGGTGAGCCGGTCCACGGTCGTCCCGTCGAAGAAAGCCCGCAGCGCGCGGGTGCGTGCGGGCTGCTCGGTGCCCGGGTCGACCCGCTCCTCCGCGAAGATCTCCGCACCGTTGCGAAGCGTTCTGACCGATGCCTCGAGCAGCGGTCGTCGCGTCTGCCCCGCGGTCATCGCGGCCCAGAAGTTCCGGCCGAGGGCCTGGACGAGACGTTTGTGCATCCGTTGCACGCTGTCGTCGTCCTCGACCCCGTTCCGCTCCGCCTCGGGATCGACGAGGCTGGCCACGTCGTGGGCGCCGACGATCAGGAACGACGTACCCGGCTCGTCGCTCTCCCGCGTGAGGTGGAGGCGCTCGACCCGCTCCTCGTCGGCCCACCACGACCGGGCGACGTCCGTGCTGTCCGCGTCCGGGTCGGGGCGGCCGAACCAGGCCGGTCCGGCCCAGTGGTGGCCGTCGACTTCGCGCCAGGGAAGGTCCAGCCGGCCGATGAGACGCCGCTCCGTGCGTCCCTCGTGGGGCTCGGAGAGGGTGGAGTTGATGAGGACGAGGCCGAGACGGCTCGTCGCCCAGAGCGTCGCCTTGCCGAGGCCGTACGAGCCGCCCGCCCCGCTCCCCGTCTTGTGACTGTCGAGCTGGCGCCGCACCACGGCCGCGAAACGGCCGTTCTCGTAGTCGTCGCCGGTCAGCCCGGAGGCGTTGTAGTCGTCGACGCGCAGGAGCACCAGCCGGTCGCGGTCGTACATGTCGCTCAGACCGGCCGCGATGACCCGGCCGACCTTCTGCTGCTGGGCCGCCGCCGCCTGGTAGTGCGGGAGGAGGTCGTCCCAGCGGATCTCCTCGCGGAATCTGGCCAGGGTCTCGCCCGTCAATTCATGGAGCGTGTAGCGCACTCGGACCGGCTGGTTGCGGTCGAGCCGTTCGTCGAGACTGTTCTGCGTGGCCTCGCGGGCGAGGACCTCGACGTCGGCCTCGAAGGCGAAGGCGGCGGCGTTGCCGAAGTCGCGCCCCCCGTCGGCGTATCCGGGCCGGTGGTACCAGGTGACGGGAAGCCCGGACAGCGTGTCCGCGGTGCGGGTGTAGATCGTGCCGAGGTCGGTGCCGAGGGCCTCGGCGATCTTGGCGATGGTCTCCGTACGCGGTGTCGCCCGGCCGGTGATCCAGGCCGACACCGCGGCTCGCGTCATCCCGATGCGCTCACCGAGGTCGGCCTGGCTCATGCCTGCCTGCTTCAGCTGTCGGGCGAGCCAGGGCCCGAACTCCATGCCGCTGTCCAACGTCACCACTCCTCGGCTGCGCGCGTGACCAGGGGACCACCGTACCCCAAATTTGACACTGCCCGAGGAGTGATAACGGGATTTGACACGCCCCGGAGGTAGCCGGAATGTTCGCTCTTCCCCCTGGACCAATTGCACGGAGACATCCCCAATCGGCCGCCTTCATTCACCTTCGAGCCTATTGTCCGAACAGTCCGAATCAACCTCTCGACGGCCCGCTTCGAGCCTCCGAGAACCGCACCCGGAGCCTCTTGAACAGACCCGTCCGAGCAGCTAAGGTCGGTATCGGAGAGTTCTTACCAGGGCTCGGGAGGCACGCTTTTCCAGGTGCCTTATTTGCCATGCCCGGACGCCACCCACGCGTCTGATCACGGATTTTTCTGCAGGGCGAGAACCCCTTGACCGCATCCACGAAATGCACTTCTCTTCTCTCACCCGCCCATCCGAAACGTCGTACTCACCGGACAAAATTATTCACTTGCTGAATTCGCGTACACACATGCATTCAGCCCTCTGCACGTGCGCCACCGCCATTGCCGATCCCGGCACCGTTCACCCGCGCCATTTCATGAGAGCAGGGGGCCCCAGCCACCCATGAGTTCCAGCGATTTCGACCCGGACGAAGAATTCGGGCTCGTCGACCAGTACGACTCCTTCGAGGACCCGTGGCTGCGGTCGGAGTTCCTCGACGCCATCGGCAGGACCCGTCCCTGCATCGACGCTCTTCGCGCCCGTCGGGACGCCGCCCCGACGGAGGACACCCCCGGCCCGGTACCCTCGCGTCGCCGCAGGCCCGGCAGCCGCCGGGCGGCCCCGACGCGTCCCCGTAACCGGACCGACCTCCGGTACCCGTACGGCGCCGTCTCCCCCGCACCGTCGTGCTCGTCATCGTCATCGGCGGGCTGGACTGAACCCGGCGTCCGGTCGGGCGTCCACACCTATCGTTGAGTACGTCGGCCGGCCGCACCCCCGCTGCGGCCGGCCCCCGCTCCCCCCACGTCCATCCCACTGCCATGAAACGGGAACACCTTGAACCACAGCGACGTGACGGGTACTTCGGGAGCCTCGCCCGTCATTCGGAAGATCCTCGAACAGTCGGCGCGTGTTCTGGAGACGTATCGCGTCGACCCCGGACTGATCCTGGAGCACGCCAACGGCGAGCGCAGGATCACTCAGGGCGGTTATGGCGACCGGCAACTGTTCGAGCTCGTGCAGAACGCGGCGGACGAGATCGCCGCGGAACCGGGCGGCAAGGTGCACGTCGTCCTCACCGGCGCCCACCTCTACTGCGCCAACGAGGGCACAGCGGTCACGCCCGAGGGAGCCGAGACCATCCTCCGCATGAGCGTGTCGAGGAAGCGCGGCGGTCAGATCGGACGCTTCGGCGTCGGTGTGAAGTCGATCCTGGCCGTGACGGACGCACCGCAGTTCTTCAGCGCCTCGGGAGCGTTCGGCTTCGACCGGGCCTGGTCGTACGAGGAGATCCGCAAGGCCCGGGGCGCGGCCGCCGACGAGGACTTCGAGGCGCCCGTCCTGCGGATGGCGCGACCGCTGGACGCCGAGAAGGAACGGCTCGCGGACCCCGTCCTGAACGGCCTGCTCGGCTGGGCCACCACGGTGGTCCGCCTCCCGCTGCTGCCCGGAGCCGCCGATCGCCTCGGCAAGGACATCCACGACACCGGGAACAAGGGACAGGGCGGCCGCGAGTTCCCCGCCGGATTCCAGTTGTTCTCCCACCACGTCGGAACCGTGATCCTGGAGGACACGCGGTCGATGCCGCCGATCCGCCGTGAGATCACCGTCGACCACGACGGCTTCCTGCACACCATTCACGAGGCGCGGACCGGCCGGCCCCGGTCCAGCTCCGCCTGGAAGGTGTTCTCGTACGCCCACCAGCCCTCCCGGACCGCCCGGGCGAGCGCCGGCGAGATGCACGACCGGGGCACCATCGACATCTCCTGGGCCGTCCCCGAGTACACGGGCGACACCGTGCTCAGCACCCCGCGCGGCCGGGGCGAGTTCTGGTCGTTCTTCCCCACCAAGTACCCGATGACACTGCGGGGGGCGCTCAACGGCGCCTGGAAGACGAATGAGGACCGACAGAACCTCCTGGACTCCAGTCCGTTCAACCAGGAGATCATTCAGGTCGCCGCCCGCCTCGTCGTCAAATCCCTGCCGCATCTGGCGCCCGCGCAGGACCCGGCCGCGTACCTCCCGCTGCTCCCCGGCCGTACCAAGGAATCGGAGACCCTGAACTGGGCGGACAAGTACCTGACGGAGCAGATCTGGAAGCTCGCCGCGGAGCATCCGTCCCTCCCCGACCAGGACGGCGTGCTGCGGGTTCCCCGTGACATCCGCGTGCATCCGGCCCCGCACAACAAGATGCCGATCAAGCAGGAATGGCTCCGGATGTGGAGCGCCTGCCCCGGTCGGCCCGCGAACTGGATCCACCCCTCGGTGGAGGCCGCCGAGTTCCGCGCGGGCAAGGTCGGGCACATCCTGGACGAGGCCGGGCTGCGCCGCGCGACCGTGCGCGAGTGGCTGGAGGCGCTGGTGGTCGAGGAGACGGTGGAGGCGTCCGCCGTCGCGATCCGCATCCTGGCCGCCATGGTCCGCGAGGCATCCCCCTTCGCGGCCGAGGCCCGCACGGCGCGCATCGTGCTGACCGAGGAGAGCGGGCTGGTGGCGCCCGTCGTGGGCAAGGTCTTCCGCCGCACGGTGCGGGACGGGTTGCGCGACGGAACGACGTACATCGATCCGAGGCTCTCGGAGGACGAGTCCCTCATCCACGACCTCAACGAGATCGGCATCCGCGAGGCGGACCCCCGGGGCCGCTTCATCGGGGTGCTGGAACAGGGCCTCGACCACTACGGGCCGCAGGACTGGAACCGCTTCTGGGAGCTGTTCCACAGCGCGGGCGGCAGCCGGGTCGGCGGCGAGGTGACGGCCCGGGTGCCCGACCCGTCGGACACCCTGTTCGTGCGGACCGCGGACGGGCGGTTCCACCGGATGCGGGAGTGTCTGCTGCCGGGCCCGGTCGTGCCGGGCGACGGCTCCAGGGACGCGTCGGTCGCCGTGGACCCGTCCTTCCACTCGGACGACCTGCGCGTGCTGCGCGAGTTCGGCATGCGGGACCGCCCCACGCACGGGCACAGGCCGTCCGACGAGTCGTGGTTCGAGGACTACCGGGCCGCGATGTACGACAGCTACTGCAGGACGCTGAGCAGTGACGCCCCACGCCCCCAGCCTTCCCGGATCAAGCTGGAGGGCTCCCCCGTCGGCGGCCCCCTCCACCTGCTGGAACTGCTCTCGGACGAGGGCCGCGCGGCCTTCGTCAAGGCGCTGCCCGACGACAGTGTCATCGACACCTGGACCCTGCGGGTCGGTGTCCAGGCATCGACCCGCAAGGTGATCTACTCGCCACTGCGCTGGATGCTGCACCGATACGGACGTGTGTCCACCTCACAGGGCATCGTGCCGCTCGCGAGCGCCGTCGGCCCCCAACTGCACGCGTACGCGGATGTGCTGCCCGTCGCCGACATCAGCGCGGAGAAGGCCCGCAAGCTGCACCTTCCCGTGGTCGTGGACAAGGTTCCGGCCACCCAGTGGGACCGCCTTCTCGAACAGCTCCTCACCAGCGAGGACGACGCCTTCGTCGGGCGCACCTATGTGCTGCTGACCCGGCTCGGAGTGGAGTTCCCGAACCAGCTCACCCGCTGCCGGGTGGGCGCGGAGTGGGGCACCCGCGAGGACGGCGAGATCGCCGTCGCCGCGACCGAGGCCGAGTACCGCGCGCTGCGTGCCGAACAGATCCCGGCGCTGTTCGCGGGAAGTGCCGAGGACGCCGAACTGCTGGTCGGCACCTGGGGGATGCTGCGGCATGCCGACGTCATCAGCAAGGAGATCCGTCATGTCGCGGTCGGTGAGGCCGTCCTCCTGAAGGACGAGTTCCCGACGCTTCGCCAACGCCTGGGCTCCACCGTGAACAACCAGCTCCTCCTGCGCTGCTCGGAGCTGGAAGAGGTGCTGCGTACGCCCCGCGGGTCCGCCACCACCCCGCTCGACAGCGCGGTGCAGGGCACGACCGTCCTGGTGCCGGACTCCCTGGACCGTCTCGCGACCCTGGTCGCCGTCGACCGCGAACTGCGCTGGGGGCTCAAGGAGTCCGGGTGCCGGGCCGTTCTCGAAGCGCAGGCCCGACAGGAGGCCGACCAGGAGTTGCAGGCGACCCTGCGACGCGTCCGCGAGGCGAGCGGTGTGGACGAGAAGCTGGAGTTGCTGATCGGCGCGACGGCTTTGCGCGCCGGTCTCCCGCCGGGCCTGCTGGAGAGTGAGCCGCCGGAGCCCGGGGGCGATGAGCCGTCCTCGCGCCGCATCGCGCGTCTGGCGTACGACGCGCACGGCGACGGGGTGCTGCAGATGCACGTCAGGGATCTGCAGGCGGCCTACCCGACCCATGCCCCCTCCGGCTTCACCGGGTCGTCCGCGGCCGTGAAGTTCGTCTCGGAGTTCGGTTTCCCCGCCTCCTTCGCCGGTGCGCGCACCCCGTCGTTGCCGCCCCGGATCGAGGTGCCGGGTCCGACGGAGTTCCCGCGTCTGCACGACTACCAGGAGCGGTTGGCGGCGAAGGTGTTCGCCATGCTCGATCGCCTCACCCCGCAGCGCGGGATGCTGTCGCTGCCCACCGGTGCGGGCAAGACGCGGGTCGCGGCGGAGGCCGTGATCCGCTGGGTCAAGCAGATGGGCGAGCTGAGCGGCCCCATCCTGTGGATCGCCCAGACCGAGGAGCTGTGCGAGCAGGCCGTGCAGAGCTGGAGCTTCGTCTGGTCGAAGGTGGGGGCCGAGACCCCGCTCACGATCAGCCGGCTGTGGACGACCAACGAGGCCGGGCCGGTCACGGACCGCCCGCACCTGGTCGTCGCCACCGACGCCAAGCTCCGCAACTGTCTGCACACCGAGACCTACGGCTGGCTGCGCGATGCCGCCCTGGTCATCGTCGACGAGGCGCACGTCGCCATCTCGCCGCAGTACACCGAGATCCTGGCGCACCTGGGGCTGACGGCGCACGAGACGAAGCGCCATCTGCTCGGGCTCACCGCCACCCCGTTCCGCAACACCAACGACGTCGAGACCAAGCGCCTCGTCCAGCGGTTCGGTGCCACCCGGCTCGACGACGGGGTCTTCCCGTCCGGCGACCCGTACGCGGAGCTGCAGGAACTGGGCATGCTGGCGAAGGTCGCGCACCGGGAGCTGCCCGGCGGCACCATCGAGCTGACCCAGGAGGAGAAGACACGCGCCGACCGGATGAGCCTGCTGTCGAAGGCCGCCGAGCAGCGCCTCGCCGACGACCAGGACCGCAACAAGCGCATCCTCGAAGAGATCCGCGCCATGCCGGACGACTGGCCCGTGCTCGTCTTCGCGACGTCCGTCGCGCACGCCAAGGTCCTCGCGGCGAAGCTGAAGGGACTGGGCATCACCGCCGCCTCGGTCGACTCGGCCACCTCCACGGGAGAGCGTCGGAACAGCATCGACGCCTTCCGACGCGGTCGGGTGCGGGTCCTGACGAACTACGGCGTCCTGACCCAGGGCTTCGACGCCCCGGCGACCAGGGCCGTCGTCATCACCCGGCCCACGTACAGTCCGAACGTCTACCAGCAGATGATCGGCCGCGGCCTGCGCGGGCCCCGGAACGGTGGCGAGGAGGAGTGCCTGATCCTCAACGTCCGGGACAACATCACGAACTACGACAAGGCGCTCGCCTTCACCCGGTTCGAGCACCTGTGGAGCGCCAAGTGACCGAGACCTACCTCGACAGCCCTCCCCTCACCCCGGAGCAGCGGGCCGTCGTCGAGCAGCCCTGGGACACCCGGCTCCTGGTGACGGCGGGCGCCGGCTCCGGCAAGACGCACACGCTCGTCCGCCGGCTCGACGCGCTCATGAGCGACGAGGAGGACGCGCTGGAGGCGCGCGAGATCCTGGTGCTCAGCTTCTCCAGGGCCGCCGTGCGGGAGCTGCGGGAACGGATCGCGCTCCACGCCCGCACGGCCCGCCGGGTCCGGGTGCAGACCTTCGACTCCTGGGCGTACGCCGTACTGCGCGCCGAGCAGCCCGACCGGGACTGGGGCGCGCTGCGCTTCGACGAGCAGATCGGTGAGGCCACGGAGGCGATCCTGCGGGGTGCCGTGGAGGAGAGTGAGCAGGGCGCCCCCGCCCATGTCGTGATCGACGAGGTCCAGGACCTGGTCGGTGATCGGCGCGACATGGTGGAGACGCTCCTCGACCGGTTCCAGGACGACTGCGGCTTCACCGCGGTCGGTGACGGGGCGCAGGCGATCTACGGCTTCCAGGTGTCCGACGAGGACGCGCGCGCCGCGGAGACGAACTACTTCTTCGACTGGCTCCGTGCCTCCTACCCGGACGATCTGGTGGAGCTCCACCTGTCCGGCAACTTCCGGGCGCGCACGCCGGAGGCGGGTCTCGCGCTGCCGCTGGGCGGCTCGCTCCAGCGACTGCCGTCCGAGACGTCGGCGGCGGCGGCCGCGGGCGAGGACATCCATCGCGAGCTGACCGACCTCCTGCGCACCTGTCCGTCGTTCGGAGCCGTCGACGACGCCTTCACCATCGGCTCCCTGAGAGATTTCCGGGGAACGTGCGCGATCCTCTGCCGGGACAACCGGCAGGCCCTGGTGCTGTCGGAGACCCTGTTCGCCCGCGGTGTGCGCCACCGGCTCCAGCGGGACCTCCAGGACCGGCCGGTGCCGGCTTGGGTGGCCGCGGTGCTGCGCGGCACGGGTTCCACGACCCTGACGGAGGACCGCTTCCAGGAGCTGCTCCTCTCGGGGCCGCTCGCCCCGGTCGGGGACCGGACGAGGATCTGGCGGTCGCTGCGCGGCGCGGCGGGGGCGCCCAGGGGGCTGCTGGACGTGTCCGCCGTCCGGCGGGCGGTGGCGCAGGGCCGGTTCCCCGACGACCTGGCGGCGGTCGAACCGGCCGATCTCGTGGTGTCGACCGTGCACCGGGCCAAGGGGCTCGAATTCGACCGGGTGATCGTGGTCGAGCCCGCCTCGATGGCCGAGCTGCGCAAGCAGCACACCCACATCGACCCCGCCGCGGAGGCCCGAGCCCTCTATGTCGCGATGACGCGCCCCAGGGACGACCTGTTCCGCCTCGACGCGCCGGAGACCGCCCTGATCCGCAAGGACCGGCGCACCGGCCGGTTGTACCTCGGTGGTTGGAAGTCGTACCAGCGCCACGGCATCTCGGCCGCGGGCCCGGACGTCTCCCGCGAGCACCCGCCGGGCACCGACGGCTTCGAGCACGACGCCGGGGCACTGCAGGAGTACCTGGCCGCGTCCGTCGTCGCCGGGGACGCGCTGGAACTGCGCCTGCAGCACGCGATGCCCCTGGCCTCGGACGAGAGCCCGCCGTACACGGTCTTCCACGGGGACTGTCCGATCGCCGTCGTCTCGGAGCGGTTCCGGCAGGACCTGTACACCTCGCTCAAGATCAACAAGACCTGGGACGTCACCTGGCCCACGTGCATCGAGGGCTTCCGCGTCGACTGTCTGGAGACCGTCGCGGGCAGCACCGCGTCCGGCGCCCGCGCGGGTCTCGGCGAGCACGGGCTGTGGATGGTCCCCCGGCTGTCAGGGCTGGGCCGTCACCGGTGGACCGACGCGCACACACATGAGGAGAACGACCGATGAGCAACGCGTCGAACCCGCACGCCGCGCACTACGCCGTACGGGAGGAACTCGTCGATCAGCTGCGCCGGGACCTCATGGGCCCCGGCGCCCCCGACGAGATCCTGACCCAGGACCCGCCGGTCACGGCGTACCCCGTCGGGGTGCTGTTCCCCCGGCCCGCGAACCGGGAGGCGGAGCAGGCTCGCAGCGACGACGAGGCGGAGACCGAAGGACTGGACGAGGCCCCGCTCCTGCGCGGAAGCCGGGACGTCGAGGAGTCGACCCCGGATCTCGGCACCGCCGGTACGGGGGACCGCCGCCCGTCGTCCATGGGGATCACCTTCGCCGTCGACCCCTCGGTCGCGTCGAGCATCGTCGTGCACACGGAGGCCGCGAGGTACGACCCGGTCGATCCCGAGGGGCGCGCCACCTCCGCCAAGCGGGCGGAGGCCCGCAGCACCTCGGACCAGCGGGAGCACTGGCGTCGGCGGGCCCTGGACCTGGAACCGATGACGATCGACGTCACCGTCCCCGAGCAGCACCGTAAGTCCCTGGGCGAAGGCGCGGGCATCGAGGTCTTCGTACGTCCGCCGGCCGCCGGCACGGTCACGGTCACCGTCACCCTGGTCAACACCGAGACGGTGAGCGAGCGCGAACTCCAGGACGCGCACTGCCTCTACCAGCCCCGTCTCACCGTGACCACGCCGACGGGGGTGCGCGCCTTCGTGGAGCGCCCCGCCGGCCGTCGCGCGAACGACCCCGAGGTGGCGACGAGCCGCCTGCTCCACCGGCACGCGCCCACCTTCGCCATGGGTCACGGCTGCTCGGCGGAGTGGGACTGGACCCCTCCGGCCATCGGCACACCGGACCACGCGCCCGCCGCGATCACGGCCGTACGCACCCAGTTCCTGCCGGCCCACGAAGTCCTGCTGACCGATTCGAACCCGGACATCGACGACTCCGCCCTCACCATGCACGGCCTGGCGACCCGCCCGGAGAACGAGGTCCTGGCCGCGCTGAACAACCTGATGGCCGACTACGCGCAGTGGATCGATCGCACGGAGAAGGAGGCGGAGGGCTTCCGGGACACGCCGTACGAGGCTCCCGCGCGGGAGCGGATCGAGCAGTGCCGCGCGGCCCACGCCCGCATGCGCCGGGGCATTCGGGTGCTCGGCGAGAACCCGGACGCGATGCGGGCCTTCCGGCTCGCCAATCGCGCCATGGCCCACCAGCGCGCCCGGAGCGAGTGGGTGCGGAACGGACGCGAGGGAGCACCCGACGAGACCGTCGGGCGGTGGCGGCCGTTCCAGATCTCCTTCGTGCTGCTCTGCCTGGAAGGCATCGTCGACCCGAACCACGAGGACCGGGCGGTGGCGGACCTGCTCTGGTTCCCCACCGGTGGTGGCAAGACCGAGGCGTACCTCGGCCTCATCGCGTTCACCACGTTCCTGCGCCGCCTGCGGCTGAAGGAGCGGGGCGCCGGCGTCACCGTACTCATGCGCTACACCCTGCGGCTGCTGACCCTCCAGCAGTTCGAGCGTGCCGCGGCCCTGATCTGCGCCATGGAACGTCTCCGGCTCGACAGCGAGGAGGCGCTCGGCACGGAGCCGATCTCGATCGGCATGTGGGTCGGCCAGTCCGCCACCCCCAACCGACTCGCGGACGCGGAGAAGAGCCTGGTCGAGCTGCGCAAGGAGAAGGACCTCCAGGAACGCAACCCCGTACAGCTGCACGCCTGTCCCTGGTGCGGCACCCGTCTGGACGCCTATCAGTACGAGGTCGACGAGGACGCCAAGCGGATGCACGTCCGCTGCCCCGACGACTGGTGCGACTTCCGCGACGGCCTGCCGGTCCATCTCGTCGACGAGGCCGTCTACGACGCCCGGCCCACCCTGGTGATCGCCACCGTCGACAAGTTCGCGGCGATGCCGTGGCGGGTGCAGACCGCGGCCCTCTTCAACCGGGACCGCGCGGACGGCACCCCGCCCCCGGAACTGATCGTCCAGGACGAGTTGCACCTCATCTCGGGCCCGCTCGGCACGCTCACCGGCCTGTACGAGACCGCGGTGGACCTGCTGGCCGACAGCCCGAAGGTCATCGCGTCGACGGCCACGATCCGTCGTGCCTCGGACCAGGGGAGGATGCTCTTCGACCGCAAGGTGGCGCAGTTCCCCCCGGCCGGGATCGATGCCCGCGACTCCTGGTTCGCGGTGGAGACCCCGAGGGAACGCAAGGCGAGCAGGCTGTACGTGGGGCTCCTCACCCCGAGCACCAGCCAGTCGACCCTTCTCGTCCGCACCTACGCGAACCTGCTGCACCGGGCCGCGCTCGCCGATGCCGACGACGGGGTGCGCGACGCGTACTGGACGCTCGTCGGCTACTTCAACAGCCTCCGACTGCTGGCCGCGGCCGAACTCCAGGTCCACGACGACGTCGACGCGCACCTCGGATACCTGGCGTCGCGCGGGGACCTCCCCAGGCGCAAGGTGCTGGAGCAGACCGAGTTGACGAGCCGGGCCAACTCCAGCGACATCCCGAAGCGGCTCAAGCAGTTGGAGCGGCGCCTGCCCCATCCGGACACCGTGGACGTCCTGCTGGCGACGAACATGATCTCGGTCGGGGTCGACGTGGACCGGCTCGGGCTGATGGCGGTGATGGGCCAGCCGCAGACCACCGCCGAGTACATCCAGGCGACCAGCCGCGTCGGGCGTCGCCATCCGGGTCTCGTCGCCGTGATGCTGAACTCCGCCCGGTCCCGCGACCGTTCCCACTACGAGAGCTTCCAGCACTTCCACTCCGCGCTGTACCGGGAGGTCGAGTCGACCAGCGTCACGCCCTTCTCGTCCCGCGCCCGCGACCGGGGGCTGCACGCGGTGGTCGTCGCCCTGGCGCGCATCCTCATCCCGGCGGCGGCACCGAACGACGGAGCCGGACGCATCGACGAGTTCCGTACGGAACTGGAGGAGGTCGTGCGCACGGCGCTCCTCGCGCGCGTGCAGTCGGTCGCTCCGGACGAGTACCGGGCGACGGCAGACGCCTTCGACGAGTTCGTGGAAGAGTGGGAGGACAGGGCCTTGGCGAACGGCGGCCTTCTCTACGAACCCAAACGCGGCAACCGCGCACCGTCCCTGTTGCGCGCGTTCGACAGCGAGGACGAGGACGCGTGGCCCACCCTGTGGAGCCTGCGTGACGTCGACGCCGAATCCGCCCTGTTCATGGAGGCATCCCGATGACCCCGCCCCCCGCCCGCCGCCGCCGGGCCGGCGCGCCCGAGCGCAGCTACCCGCGACGTGGCTCGGTGCGACGTGCCCAGATGATCACCACCTACGGGGTGGGTTCGATGATCGCGGTCGACAACGAGTCGTTCATGGTGAGCGGCATCGACTCGTGGAACATGACCGACGCGCCGACCGTCCACGAACACCGGCTCGCCCGTGTCCTCGGCGTGAAGTTCTTCCGTCTCCCGCCGGCGTCCGACGACACCAGCAAGGACGGAGTCCACGTCCGCCGTTTCCCCCTGTGGCACTCGTGCCCCGGCTGCAATGCCCTCCAGCACGTCAGGCAGTTCAACTCCCCGCCGGGAAAGAACGAATGCGGGGACTGCCACGAGGAACTGGTGCCCTCACGCTTCGTCATGGCCTGCCCCAAGGGACACATCGAGGACTTCCCGTACTGGAAGTGGGCGCACCGCAACAATCGTCAGGACGGCGACGCCGGACTGTGCGGCGGTGAGCTGCGGCTGCGCACCAGTGGCAAGACCGCGTCGCTCAGGTCGATCCTCATCTCCTGCACCTGCGGAATTCCGGAGGTGTCCATGGAGGGCGCGTTCCGCCGCACGGCGCTGTCGGACCTGAAGGTCTACTGCAACGGTCGCCGCCCCTGGCTGGGGAACGCGCCCGCCGAGCACTGCGGGGAGAAGCCGCGCACGCTCCAGCGCGGTTCGTCCGTCGCCTGGCAGCCCATCGTGCGGACGGCCCTGTCCATCCCCCCGTGGAGCGACGGACACGCCGCCCGCCTGGGGGCGTACTGGGACGACCTCCGCACGATGAAGGACAACCCCAGCGAGATGGTTGGGTTTCTGAAGGCCCTAACGCTCCAGGAGGACTACGAGTTCTCTCTGGACAAGGTCATGGCCCTTCTGGAGGCGGAGAACCACGAGGACGACCCGCAGGAGGAGGACAAGGGCGTCGACAGCGCGTACGTCGCTCTGCGCAAGCAGGAGTACGAGCGGCTGGTCGCGGGCCGGCCGGAGAGCGAGACGGACCACGAGGACCAGTTCGTCTGCGAGCCGCCCCGCTCCTCCGAAGCGATCCTGACCCCCTACGGGGTGACGGGGCCGATGCTGGTCAAGCGTCTGCGGGAGGTGCGTGCCCTGAAGGCGTTCTCCCGCGTCGACACACCGGAGACGCACACCGACGTCCATGAGGCGGCACTGTCGCTCGCCCCGATGGACTGGCTGCCGGCCATGGAGGTCCAGGGCGAGGGCGTCTTCCTGCGTCTGGACGAACAGCGCCTCGACGACTGGGCGCGCAGTGCCGCCGTGGCCGCCCGTGCCGACCGCATCCGCGCCAACCATGTCCGGATGCTGCGCGAGCGCGCCCAGGACCCCGCGAACGTGCCCGACTCCCCGGCGGACGCCCGCATGGTGCTCCTGCACACGCTGGCCCACGCCCTGATCAACGAGTGGAGCCTGGACGGCGGTTACCCGGCAGCCTCCCTCCGAGAGCGGTTGTACGCGGACGAGTCGATGGCCGGACTCCTCATCTGCACGGCCACCAGCGACTCGGCCGGAAGCCTCGGCGGCCTGGTCGCGCAGGGGGAGCCCGACCGGCTGGAACCCGCCCTGCACTCGGCTCTGCGTCGCGCCCAATGGTGCTCGGCCGATCCACTGTGCGTGGAGTCCACCGGCAGCGGTGTGGGCGGCATCAATCTGGCCGCCTGCCACGCCTGCGTGCTCCTGCCGGAGACCAGTTGCGAGCACAACAACGGCCTGTTGGACCGCGCCCTGCTGATCGGCACGCCGGAGGACCCGTCCATAGGGTTCTTCCACGAGGCACTGCGCTGAGCCCACCGGGGCCGCCCCTGCGGGCGGGGCGGCCCCGGTCCGCCGCCCCCTACCCCCCGTCCCCCACCCGCAGCCGGCACTCCCCCGTCTCGCAGTCGCGGCGGAGGCGGCCGCGGGAGAGGGTCTGGGCGAGGCCGATGGTCCAGCACAGGGGGCAGCCGCGCAGGGCGAGCAGCCCCGCCGGCAGGAGCAGCAGGTTGAGCGGGCCGGTGAGCGGGAGCAGCGCGAACGCGCCGACCAGGCCGCCGAACCCTGCCGCGCCACGGGCCAGATGACGGGGCAGGGTCGCGCTCGCGAAGTCAGGGGCGCCGGCCCCGGTCCGCGTCGTCATGGGCACCTCCAGGTGTGGGTTCGGGTTCGGATACGGGCCGGAGGGATCGCTGGACCGCGGCACGGGCGCGGTGCAGGCGCGACTTCATGGCGGCCGTGCTGAGGCCCAGCGCCTCGGCGGCCATGCGCCCGCTGTAGCCCTGGACGTCCCGCATGATCAGGACCCGGCGCTGATCGGCGGGCAGCGCCGCGATGGCCGCCGCCACCTCGGCGGCCTCCATCCGCCGCAGCACCTCGTCCTCGGCGGAGGCGGAGGTGGACGCGGACGCGGACGCGGCCCCGAAGGCGGGCGCGTAGGAGGAGGAAGCGGAGCCCCGCGCATCCTCCGGCAGCGCCACCGGCGCCCGCATCGCCCGTGCCCGCCGCAGGCACTCGTTGCGGACGATCCGGAACATCCACGAGGCCGGCGCCCCCGACGCCCGGAGCATCCCGATCTTGCGGTAGAGGATGATCAGCGCCTCCTGCGCCGCGTCCTCGGCGTCCTCCGGCGAGGCGCAGAGGGAGCGCGCGAAGCGCCGTACGTTCGGATGCGCCCCCGACACCAGCGCGGTCAGCGCGTCGACGTCCCCGTCCCGCGCCGCGACCACCAGCTGCTCACCGGGCCAGGACGAGTCAGCCACGGCCCTGCCTCCTCCTGCGTACGACGAAGTAGCCGCACGTACACAGCAGTACGGCCCCGGCGACGACGGCGATTCCCACGATCACGAGTCCTCCTCCACTCACGCCGACGCCCGTCGGCACACCTATAGGAGACGCGCGCCCCGAAAAGGATTCGCCGCCACAAGAACGCCCCGCGAGCCTGCCCGCCCGCGCCCCGGCGGAACGGCCCCCTTCCTGCCGCCCACGTCCTGGCGAGCACGCGTGTCCCACGCTGCTCGGCCGGCCTTGATCAGTGGCTGATGTCGGCGATCGTTCCGATAATCGCCACGGCCATGGGCAGAGGTCTGCCCGGCCAAGGACTTGATCGATGGGGTGGACGCGCTGCTGGCCGCGTACGACGAGCGGGTACGGGGACATGACCCGGAACGGGCACCGATGGGGTCGGTGGTCGAGCGGGACGGGCCGGCAGTCCGGATCCACTACGGCACGCACGGCACCGTTCGGCACGCTCCCCTGGGCAAGGAGACCGACCGGACGGAAATCACCAGGCTGATCCGCCGACAGCAAGAGGCCTTCGCCGCCCGGTGCGAACCGGCCGAGTGGCGGTCCTACGGCCACGACCCGATCCCCATGAAGGAGCCACTGCGCGCCGCCGGCTTCACGGCCGTCGGGCCGCCCCGGACGCTCCTCATCGCCGAGCTGGGCGATCTGACGGGCACGGCGCCAGCACGGGGCCTGCGCGTGCGCCGACTGGGCCACGGCTACCGCCGGATGCGGGAGCTCGACCGGCTCGTCGCGGCCTGCGAGCCGCACCCGCGCGGCCTGGCGGACATCCGCGAGGACCACGGAAGCCTGCTGAACCGGGCGTTGAACGTCCAGCTGCTGGAAGCGGAGACCCGACTCGCCGGTGCAGGCTGGGCGGAGGCCGTGGGGGCGACGGAGTTCGTCGCAGTCCGGGGCATGACCGGCCCGCACACAGAATTCCTCCCCCACTGGGTCCGCTGGGCCCGCAACAACCACGCTCTCCACCTGGGCGCCGGCAAGGCGCCGGAGCGCCTCTACCTCACTGCCGAGGCGCCGGAGGGACCGATCCTGGACGCCCTCCTCACGGCCGGCTTCCGCGCCCTGTCGAGCGTGCGCGACTACCTCTGGCCCCCGGCCGGCCCACCGCCCGCCGCACAGCGCCCCGATTCCATGCTGCTCGACGACCCGGATCACCACGCGCTGCGCAAAGCCTTCGAGGCCGACTTCTCCTTCAAGCCCAGCCACACCTACTACCCGGCCATCGAAGAGCCGCCCGACTCAGTCACCTGGCATGTCGGGGACGTCACTGATACGCGCCACCCGTACGGCCTGATGCGAGACCTCCCCTCGACCACCGGGTGGCGCGCCTCCAGGACATCGTCGAACGCGGACTACGCGCCTGCGCCCGGCCCGGCAAGCAGCTCTACTCGGTCAGCTGGTGGCATCAGGGCTACCGATTCGACCCGGCCCGCTCCGGGCAGCCGGCCTGGCCCGGCGCGGCGTGCTGGGAAGGCGAGTACTACAAGCTGCTCACGCGTGACCTGCGCATGGGCACGTTCTGGCATCCCTGGGAGGAGTCCCTGTGCGTCTTCGGCACCGAGCTCCTCGCCGAGGTCGAGGACGAGCTCACGGCCACCCTCGGTATGGTGATGCGCCGCGGCGGCCGCAATGTCGGCAACGTCTGGACGTACGAATCGCAGAGCGACCCGCATGTGAGAGCCGCATGCAGCACTTCCAGAGCCCCGTCCGCCCCGTCGGGAGACGGTGTGCCCATTTCCGGCTGAGGCCTCCCGCGACATTCCCGGCACCCGATGAGAGACGGCTCATGCCTGCGGGGGCTCGACGGGCTACGGCTGGAGTCCGCTTCCGGCACTCTGCGCGTGCAGCTCAGAGCGGACGAGTTCGAGGAGGCGACCGTTCCAGTTGCGGCCGCGGCCGGCGTTGTCGCCCCAGAAGTCGGAGTCGACGTCATCGTAGACGAGGGTGGCGTCGCCCGTTTCCAGCAGGATTTCGGCCAAGTCGGGGTGCTGCACGTACTTGGCGCGCAGGAGTGTGGTCATGACGGCCGTACGAGCATGCTCCCAGCCCTCGCGACGAGTGGCGGCTGCGGCCAGCTTGCGGGCGCTGTACGAGGTATCCGCTGCGGCGACGGCGGCTTGCACAGTGGAGTCGGCGACTGACAAAGACCAATAGGCGTGGGAGACCGACGAGTAAACGATACCGTCGATATCGATGGACGCAGGGTAGTCGTTGCGCAGGGCTACCGTGCCCGGGTCGTCGACCTGCTGCTGCGGGTGCGAGTGGTACAGCTGGATCGCCGGTGCGTAAGGCGTCGCCGGTCCATCCGCAGGGACCCACGAAGGCCGTTCGGAGGTCAGTCGGCCTCGCTCCTCGAAGTAGGCGACAGCGTCAGCGTAGGCCTTCTCGGACACAGGCTTGCCGGACCGCCGCCCCTCCGGCACGACACCCGGCCCGGCAACCAGCACTCTGAGCGGCCCGTCCTTGCGGTCCATGTCGCGCAGCGCATAGCGGCGCTGGGTCTTCGGGATGGCGAGATAGGCGGCGTGTGCGGCAGCGCGGTTCTCCTCGGTCCGGTCGGCGAGAAAGACATCGACTGCGGCCAAGCACCGCGCGGTCGAATCAGGGCGATCGTTCAGTTGGTCGATGGTGTCCCGCACCTCGGCGAGCAGCAACTTGGGAGTGAGCCATGCACGTGGCTCACTGAACTTCCACACGGCCAGGTCGTGAGCCGATACCTCAGCACCTTCCGGCAGGTCGGTGGCCACCCAGCCGGAGCACAGCTTCTGTTCGAACTCGTCGATGGTGACCAGGCCCCAGCAGTCGATGAGCCCGTCGGCGTAGATGACAAGGTCCGTGAGAAAGTACTTCCCACCGTTGCAGATGAAGGCGTGACGCCAAGTCCCGGGTATGCGGACGCCGTCCGCCTTGCGGTATGTGATCCGGTTGCCGATCATCCTGTCATTGTGCCGGGCTCCACCTCCCATCCCCACTGTCTTTTCGGCAGAGAGAATCCCGTCGCGAGGCGCAAGGCCGTTCCCCCCGGCGTCCGCAGGAATCCGCCGGACATTCTCATGTCCGCATAAGACCGCCCCTTCGCCTGGGTGGACGATGAGCAGGGCGACGCCGACGAGACCTGCGTACGTGTCCGGCACGCGGCCCCCGCGCGCCTCCATCACGTCAATCCGCGCATCGGGCTGCGCGACGACGACTTCGCGGCGCTCGCCTCGTTCGCCGCGTCCCTCAGCGCGCCCGACCACGGGTTCTGAGGGCAGCGGCGGCGTGATCGGGCCGGAATCGCCCTTCCGTTCGGGTCGCTGAGGAGCGACGATGGGAGGAACCAGCGGGGGCCGGGACGCGGTCGCTCCTGTGGAACGGGGAACATCATGGTCGTAGCCGTAACCGTCGTGGCAGTTGTCGCCGTGGTTCTCGTCGCGTGTCTGCTCGTGCTGCGCCGACGAGGCGGCTCCGGCGAGCAGGGCGCCGCACGTCGCGGGGCGGCACAGCAGGGGTACGCCCAGGGCCTCGCGCACAGCCACGCGCAGAGCCAGGGGATGGGACCGTACGGGGGCTGAGCGCGCCGCGATCCGTTACGGGTTTGAGGGCCGGCGGGCGTCGTGGCTTGAGGCCCGCTCGGGTGCGTGAGCTTGAGGGCCCCCGGCCGGGCCGCTCGTCGGGGGCGCCGAGCGGTGGGGCCGGTACGGCTCGCCCGCTGTGACGGCGCCGACCCGAGCAGACGGGCTCCGGGGAGGGCCCGCCGCCCCGCCCAATGCCCCTCCCCCGGTCCTCCTTGGCCGTACGCCCTACCCTCGCGCCTCGATGTACGCGTAGGCGGCCAGGACGACGATCACCGCCACCGCGCCGATGGCCGCGAGGAGGGCGCAGCCGAGTGTGCCCACCGTGGCCCCGATCGTCAGCCAGCCGAACCGCGTTGTGCGTTCGGCACGTTGGACGGCGTCCTTGTACGCGCTGTCGTCGTCCCAGTCGCCTTCGGCCATGGCCGCCCCCGCCCCTCCCCGTACCGCCGAACCGGCAACCGGCCCTGCGGTGGCACACGTCCATCCGCCCCTGCCGGTCGGCGGGTTGGTGGCTCAGGGGGAACGCTACTCGGGCCGGTTCCCCGTGCTCACGGCGCATCCGGCGATACGGGAACGGCCACACCACCCGCTACGGCCTTACCGCCCCGCAGTCGCCACCAGCCGCTCCAGCGCGACCCGCGCCGGCGGGCCCCAGGTCGGCTTCCCGTTGGACAGGCCGCGATCGCCGTCGTCCCCGATCAGCAGCCCGGACATCCCGCGCATGACCGCCCATCCTCGGGCGCGGCGCAGAGTTGCCACGTCGGGGGTCGGTTCGTAGGCTGCGTGGAAGCGGTCGGCGACCCCCTCCGGGAGCAGGTTCCACACGGCAGCGAGGTCGCAGGCCGGGTCGCCGGCGAAGAGGTCGCCGAAGTCGATGACGCCGCAGAACGTGCCGTCTGCCGTCAACACGTTGGCGGAATGCAGGTCCCCGTGCACCCACATCGCCGGTCCCGTCCAGTCGGGGGCCGCGGCCGCGTCCTCCCAGACCGCGCGGATACCGTCCGGGTCGGGGACGAGACCCCGCTCGGTGACGGAGGCGAGCATCTGCTCGAAGTACTTCCCGTACGGGGCCAGCGGCCCGCCCCGCCCCCGGCCCTCGGGCGCCCCGGCGGGAGCCGGCCGGTGCAGCGCCGTGAGGAACCCGGCCAGCGCGTCGGCCGCCTCCTCGCCCCGCGTCACCGGAACCCGGTCACCGGGTTCGCCCGGCACCCAGGTGGTGACCAGCCAGCTCCGCGGAAACCGCTCGGACGGCACGCCCAGGCGCTGCGGCACGGGAACCGGCAGCGGAAGGTCCGGGGCGAGACGGGGCACCCACGCATGCTCCTTGAGCAGCAACTCATCCGCCCCCGCCGTCGCCCACGGCAACCGCACGGCCAGCTCGTCCCCCAACCGCCACAACTGGTTGTCCCACCCCCGCGCACCGAGGCTCAGCGGAAGCCCGGCGAGATCGGGATGCTGGTCACGGAGAAGATCGCGAATCAGGTCGGCGGTGATGTCGACGGGTGCATGCGTGTGCGTATCGCTCATACGGCACCACGGTAGCGGGGCGGTACGACGGACGGCGGCCAACGGGAGTTGGGGCGGGGTGGACGGGCCTGTTACCGGGGGCTGGAAGCGCGGGGAGCGGCTTGCTGGGTAGCCCTGTTGGGGCGCTGGGACCGTCCCCGCGAGCGTACGGGGAGCAGCGAGCGGGCTTGCGGGCGCCGCGCCGGCAGCGGGGAGCAGCCGAGCATCGTCCAGCGGTAGCCGTCGGTGGAGGGACCATCCCCGCGTGCGCGGGGAGCAGCAGCTCTTCCCCGAGCTGTACCTCCCGAACTCGGGACCATCCCCGCGGGCGCGGGGAGCAGTTGAGCTCGGCAAGCTCGCGGGCGGCCTCGGCGGGACCATCCCCGCGGGCGCGGGGAGCAGGATGCGCTCTTCGACGGCGAGGACGCTGCCGAGGGACCATCCCCGCGGGCGCGGGGAGCAGTGGGCTGAGCGGGTCTGATCCGTTACAGTGGCGAAACCATCCCCGCGGGCGCGGGGAGCAGTCCATGAAGATGGGCCCGGCCGGGGCCACGTCGGGACCATCCCCGCGGGCGCGGGGAGCAGAGTGCGTGACCTGCTTGTTTGTATCGTGGGGACCCGGTTTTTGACCACTTTCGCTGGAACCGGCATAGCGGTCAAAGTCCTCACAGTGGGTATTTCAGGTAGGCCGAGTCACGGCTCCGTCGTTGCATCGTCGCGCGGGAAGCGTTTCGGTGCCAACTCGGCGCCCACCCCGTGGGCCTCCGCTCGTTCAGGCTGCGGTGTGGCGCGCATCGCCGGGGCCGGGGCCGTAGCGTTCGGCGCGGAGGCGCTTGCGGTGGTCGCTGCGGCGGACGGCGACGACGATCACGATGGTCAGGCCGATGCCGAACCCGCACATCGGGAGCACGATCGCCAGAACCGAGCCGCGCATGAACTCAACGAATCCACCGGATTCCCCGACTGCGTATTGTGACGGCCCCTTGGACTCACAGGTGACCTCGTACGTGCCGGCCTGGCTCACTTCCAGGGCGAAGAGCGGGTTCCAGGTCTCGTCGCGGGTCCAGTAGAAGTCGATCCCCGGACCGCCGAGGCTGGGATCGCCCGGTCCGGCGATGCCGCACTTCTGGTCGTCGGACGGCCCACGGTTCTTGATCCAGATCGACTTGTCGCTGTCCGGTCCGAGCTGGAGGGAGACGGTGTCGCCGTCGGCGAACCTGTGGTGGGTGTCCACGGCGTCGGTCACGCTCTTGAACTGGTACACCCCGACGACCACGCCCAAGGCGGCCAGCACAACTACGATCGCGGCCGCTATGGCGTACCAAAAGCGGCCGGGTCTCAGTTCGTTCGCCGGTATCTGCGGCGGTGCGAAGGGCAGCATCGGTGCATCGTAAACCGGCCGTTATGGCTGGTTGGCGAGTGCCAAGTGCTTTGTGACTCAACGCGTACACCCCGCCGGAGAGCGTGTGGTTGGGGGCCGCCCTGCGCCTACGCCTCCTGCAACGATCGGCTCCGCGATGGCCCGCCGGCGCCGTGCCGAACGGTCCCCCCGGAGAACGGGCAGGTGGAGGCACGAGCTGCGCCCTTGGGGCGAGACCATCCCCGCGTGTGCGGGGAGCAGTTCCACACCTCCTGCCGCAGGAGCAGATGCAGGGGGCCATCCCCGCGTGTGCGGGGAGCAGGCTCTGCCGCCTGCGGGTTTACGTCGCCTGGCTACGGATGCCAACCGCCCCAGCAGCCCGGCGCCCCGCACCCACCCTCCGCAGGGTACGGGCGGCTCGGCGCCGAGCAGGCGGCGTCCTCTCCCTCCGGGAGAGGACCCACCTCACTGCTTGCCGTAGCCGACGGGCTCGACCGTGACGCCCGGGCCGGAGTCCGAACCGGCCTCCGTCACCGGGAGGCTGAGGCCGATGCGGAGTGTCTTGGAGTGCGTCTCGTTCGGCGGGGTCACGACGATGGAGACGATCCGGAGGCCGGTGCCGCCGGTGTTGTTGGGCGGGGTGTGGAGCATGAAGTGGGTCGTCCCGCCGCCGCCGAGCACAACCGCCTGCGGCGTGTTCGCGCTGCGGTCCGCGCTGAACGTGTCGCCGTCCGACGTGTTCAGGTCGACGCCGGGGAAGCCCTTGAGCGAGCAGGCGTCGCTGTCGTTCTTCATGCTGACCAGCACGTCCCCCTCGGCCATCCCGTGGTGGGCGGTGATCGTGAGATTGGCCGTCTTGCACGGGCCGGTGTTGACCTGGCCGCCACCGCTGCCCTTGTCGCTCCCGGAACCGGAATCGCTGCCGGAGTCGCCGCCCGTACCGCCACCGTCCGTACCGCCACCGTCCGTGGCGGCGCCACCGTTACCGCCGGTGCTGCCGCCGGTACCGCCAGTGGTGCCCGAGGAAGCCGCCGAGCCCTCGGCGGCGGGGGAGGACGCGGCGCCCTGCGGCGAGGACGCGTCGGTGCTGTCGTCCTGGCAAGCCGTCAGGCTCAGGCCCGCGAGGACGGCCACGGCGGCGAGGGTCAGCTTCTTCGTCAGCTTCGGCTGAGCGTGCATCGGGTCATCCTTGCTGTGATGTGGGAGGTGGTGCGCTGTTGATCATTAGGACAGGACCTCAACCCGCCTCGTTCCGATCGCGCGCCGCTGGAACGTGTCCCTGACAGACCTGTTACACAGCGTCCGGCACCCGGCCCGCCGTACGCAACTACCCGCGCACCGCCCGGAGCTGGGAGCCGGCCGCCCGTTGCCGCCCCCGTCCGCAAGGTGGCGGAACCGCTCCGTGTAACGAGCGGGCCGCGTTCACGGCAGCGCGTACGCGTACGCGCTGACCGGCCGGGGCCCACGGGCCCACGCCATCCCCGCACACGCGGGGAGCACTCCTTGGCGAGGCGGCGGGCCTCGTCCACCTTCGGGCCACCCCCGCGTCCGGCGGGGAACCGATCATCGCCCGGCACATTCCGGCTGACGCCCCGGAGGCCGTCCCCGTCCGCCTCGCGAATGCGCCGTTCCCGGCCTCCCCCGTACCCCCACCTCACAAACCGCGCCCCTCCTCGTCCAGCCAGACCCGCTCCCCCTCCCCGTTCACCGTCAGGCCGAAGCGTTCCCAGCCCGGACGCCCCTGCGCCACCCACCACTCGAAAGCGGCCCTCGCCTCGTCCCACAGGTGCCGGCCGCCGTGCTGCCATACGCGGGCCGCGTCCTCGCCGTCCGTCAGCAGCGCGCACGCCCAGGAGCGGTCCCTGCGGCTGTAGAGCCAGTGGGGCCGGGTGTCGCCGCGCGCCGGCGCGGCCACGTACGAGCAGTGCGGTACGCGCAGCCCCAGGGCGAAGGGCAGCGCGTCGAACCGGTCCGCGTCCGCCAGAGCCCTCACCGCATCCGCCGACACCAACGCATGCGGTACGGCCGGGAGTTGATGCGCGTACGCCTCATGGTCGAGCGGCGCCGTCCGGTGCGCCCGGAGCTTCATGAACTCGACCGGGCCCAGAAACCTGCCGCTCGCGCTCTCCCCCTCCGGGCCCACCCGGAGTCGTACCAGCGCGTCGGCGTTCGTGAACGCCGTACCCCACGGCGCCACGATGACGCCCCCGGGGCGCGTCTGCGTGATCCACGCGTACGGGATCGAGCGCACCCCGCACGTCGCGACCACCCGGTCGAACACCCCGCGTCCCGGCGCCCCCGCGCGGCCGTCGCCGTGCAGAACGTCCACCGGCATCCCGAAGTAGTGGGCGAGGGCGTCCCGCGCGCGGGACGCCACCCCCTCGTCCACCTCCACGGTCACCACGTTCTCCTCGCCGACCTTGTGGGCGAGGAGCGCCGCGTTCCAGCCCGTGCCCGTGCCGATCTCCAGGACACGGCAGTAGTCGTCCACCCGCAGGGCGTCGAGCATCCGGAACACCACGCTCGGCATCGACGCCGAGGACGTCGACACATTGCCGGGTTCGCGGCCCGCGTGGTGACCGTCGTCCCACTGCGTCACGATCGGCACGTCCGCGTGCGCGTACCCCCGCCACGCCTCCGCGTCCTCGGACCGCGATACGTGGATCGCCTTTCCGGCCGCCATGTCGAACGGCCAGATCGTGTCCGGCAGGAACGCCTCGCGGGGCACCCGTGCGTAGGCGTCGAGCCAGGCCGCCTTCAGGACGCCGCCCGTGGTGAGCGCGTAGCCCACCTCCTCGCGGGTCGGGTACTCCCGTACCGTCCACCCGCCCCCAGTGCTCGTGTGCGCGTGCGTGTTCGTGCTGTTCATCGTCGGTTCCGTCCTCTCTCCGTGTGTGCTGCCGGCGCGCCGTACGGGCCTGCTACAGGCGGTACTTGGCGCGCATCGCGTTCGTCTCCCGTACGCGTGCGCGGATGCCGTCCACCCGTCCCGCCGCGTCGGCCTCCGGCTCGGGCGGCTCCGGTCGCGGCGGGGCGTCCGGGCAGATCGCGGCCCCGCACTGACACGGCGGATACGCCGCGAGGGACGCGTAGCGGGAGAGGTCCGGCCCTCGCCGCAGCCCGCGATCCGGGGCGCTGCCGCCGGCGCGAGTGGGGAGCGGGCCGGGGGCCGGGGCGGTTCCATGCTCGATTCCAGGCACTCTTTCGTGTCCCTCCGTAGCCGTACCACTACCAGGAGCGCTCAGAGTGACCTAGCCTCACGGAGTCAGCAACGTGGCAGACAGGGAGGGCATCTTGGTCAACATCAAGGAACTGAATCCGGACGCATCGCCGCAGGCGGCCTACGGAGCACGGTTACGCAAGGTGCGCGAGTCACGCGGCTGGATTCAGGACCACCTCGCCTCGCTGGTCGGCTGCACCGGGCGCCACATCTCGGCAATCGAAACTGGTCGCAAATCTGCAACCCTGCCCTTCTCGCGGAGAACTGACATCGCGTTCGATCTGGTGGGGACACCTGAGTCGTTCGAACGCGAGTGGCGCGAGATCAGGCACGGCAGCATGCTGGAGGGCTTCCCGGAGTACGTGGGTTACGAGGGCCGGGCCGTGGAGATCCGGCTGTTCCGGATCGGCCTCGTCCCCGGGCTGATGCAGACTCGTGAGTACGCCCAAGCGCTGGCGGACGGTGACCTGCGACGTGGCTCCGTCACTCCCGAACAGGCGGAGGAACGCGTCACGTTCCTGCAAGAGAGGCAAGCAGCTCTCGTCCGGCCCCGACCACCGATGGTCTTCGTCGTCATGGACGAGAGCTGTCTCTTGCAGGCTGTCGGGGGGCCGAAAGTCATGGCTGCCCAACTCCAACGGCTGGAAGAGTTGGCGGCGCTCCCCAACTGGATCATCCACGTGGCGCCGTTCGAGATAGGAGTGCGGCGGGCATTCGACATGCCCATCAACCTGCTGACGCTGGCGGACCGATCCGTTGTCGCGTACGCCGAGTCCCAGATGCAGGGGTACGTCGAGCGAGAACAGTCGGCCGTGGTTCCCATGCTTACGACCTACCATCAACTGCAGGGCGAGACGCTGTCTCAAGCGGCGTCATTGGCCATGATCAGTCAGTTGCGAAAGGGCATCCCGTGACGAACGAACCCCTCTGCTGGTACAAGTCCTCGTACAGCTCGAACGGCGGCGACTGCATCGAGGCGGCCTTCAACCTCGTTGCGACGACCGGGATCGTCCCTGTCCGTGACTCCAAGCAGGGCGGCGGGCCGGTTGTAACCGTCTCCGCCGACACGTTCGCTTCGTTCGTACGCTGGGCCGGGGCTCGGGACGGCGAGTTCGGGGACGTCTGAGGCGCCACCGCCGCGCCCCCGATCGCGGGCGGCCTTATGCGAGCGGCTTGTGCATGACGATGCATGGGCGGCCGTGGGCCCTGTCGGTGCGCCGGTCGATCTCGCGCCAGCCGAGGGAGTGCCAGAAGGCGACGGCGTCGGGGTTGTTCTCCAGCACGGCGAGCCGAAGGCCGGGTCGGCCTTCGGCTCGGTACCGCTGTTCGACGAGGGCGACGAGTTGCCGGCCGATGCCCGTACGGTGGGAGTCCCCGCGCACCATCAGCAGCCCGATCCAGGGCAGGCCGTCCACCGGGTGCCGCGCGAGCAGGCAGACGATTCCGACGACTCGCCCGTCCTCGTCCCGCCCGAGCAACACCTCCCCGCCCTCCACGGCAGCCTCCGCCCGGAGATCGGCCTCCACCTTCGCGGCCTCGATGTGCTCGGGGTCGTGCTCGCCGGCGGCCTGCCAGTAGGCGGGGTTACCGGCGTAGAGATCGACTACGTCGGCGATCTCGTCGGGCAAGAAGGCGAGGGGGCCGAGGGTGAGGTGGGGTGGCGTGACTCCTCCCCCGGCTGAAGCCGGGGGCTTCTCGTTACGCCGGGTTGGCGTCGCGACGGACCAGCCCGGCCCGTAGAACGTTGGTGGCTCCCACTGTGTCGGCGTGCGCGTGGTGGCCGCACGAGACGCAGTGGAACTTTTCCTGTGTGGGCCGGTTCCCCTTCGCTGTGTGCCCGCATTCGGGGCAGGTGCGGGAGGTGTTGCGGGGGTCCACGGCGATCACTTCCCGTCCGGCGCTTTCAGCCTTGGCGTGCAGGATCGTCAGGAACACCCCCCATCCGGCATCGTTGATCGACTTGTTGAGCCCGGCCTTCGCGGCGGCGCCGTTGGGCAGGAAGGTGCCCGGCCGGTCGGGGTCGGGTTTCGGTGCGGGGGCCTTGCTCATGTTGCGGATCTTGAGGTCTTCGTGCGCGATGAAGTCGTGTGCGCGGACCAGGCCGAGCGCGGTCTTGTGGGCGTGGTCGAGCCGCTGGCGCCGCACCTTGCCGTGCAGTTGGGCGACCTTCTCCAGCGCACGCCGGTGGTTGGCGGTCCGATCCTTCGCCTTACACCGCGGGAACCGGGACAGGGCCTGCTGCGCTGCCTCCAGTTTCGCGGCCGCACGGTGGCCGTGGCGCGGGCTGGGCACGAACCCGCCGTTCGAGTCGGCGAGGAAGTTCGCGATGCCCAGATCGATACCGACCACGGAGCCGGTGGCGGGCAGCGGTTCGGGCTGGTCCTGCTCAGCGGTCAGCACGACGAACCACTTTCGGCCCTCGCGCTTCACCGACACCGTCTTGACGTGGCCGGCCACCGGGCGGTGCCGGTTGACCCTGACGTGGCCGACGCCCTGGAAACGGACCCGGGTGACGGGGTCGTGCGGGGTGGAGTTCCACCGGCAGCCGTCCCCGTCCTTGGGGAAGTCCACCGTGTCGAACCAGTTCACCCCGCGAAAGCGCGGATAGCCCGGGGCATCGCCGGACTTGACCCGGCGGAAGAACGCGGCGAACGCCTTGTCGAGACGGCGCAAGGTGGCCTGCTGTGAACTGAACGACCAGCGGCCCTGACGCTCCGGGTCGAACGCCCGGATCTCCTTGAGCTGCGCGGACTGCATCCCGTACTTGACGGTGGTCTTCGAGACGTGCCGCCAAGCGTCGCGGCGTTCCTGCAACGCCCCGTTGTAGAGGGAGCAGTGATCGGCCAGCATCTCGGCCAGCGCCTGCTCCTGGCGGACGGTGGGCCGCATGAGGAACTTGTACGCACGGATCATCCAGCCCACCCCCTCCGGCCAAGTCGGCTCGATCCTACTATACTTGGCGCATGTCACCGCGCTGGGAGCCAGACCCCGACATCCGACGAGGAAACCACGTCATCTTCAACCTCCACGCGCACTTGGTGTTCGTCACCAAATACCGACGCGAGATCTTCAACGACGACATGCTGACGCGCTGCGAGGCGCTCATGCGGGACGTGTGCGAGAGCTTCGGCGCACAGCTGCGGGAGTTCAACGGCGAGGGCGACCACGTCCACCTGCTCGTGCACTACCCGCCGAAAATCGCCCTGTCCAAGCTCGTCAACTCCCTCAAGGGCGTCAGCTCCCGATACCTGCGCGCGGAGTACACCGGCCGGATCAACCGGATCGGGACGGGATCCGTGTTCTGGTCCCCGTCCTACTTCGCGGGGTCCTGCGGCGGCGCACCCCTGAGCATCGTCAAGGACTACATCGAGAACCAGAAGCGCCCAGCCTGACCGTCACCCCGAAGAGCAGAGATCTCCGGCGCTGCGCGCCTCCGGGCCGAGGATCGCATTCCCGCCCGGCCTGAAGGCCGGGATTCCCTGCGAAGAACAAGGGATGGGGGTCAGGGTACGGGGGCTCGGTCCGGGCCGAGGCCGGGTGCTGGTGGGGCGGGGCCGCCAGGTGCGTACGGGGGGCCGGACCAGGGTGTTCCCGGGTGGTCCGGCCCTTGCCCGGCCGGTCAGCCGTTGCGCAGTGTGCGGTCGAGGAGGGGCAGCAGGCGGTCCCAGTGACGTTGCAGCCCGGCGGGGTCGAAGACGTCGGTGTCGGACACCGTGAACCCGTGGGCCGTGCCGGGGTAGATCTCGGAGGTGTAGTCGGCCTTCGCGGCGTCCAAGGCCTGGTTCAGCTCGCCAAGGGCTTGCGGTGTCAGGTCGTCCTCGGCGTGGCCGAAGTGGACCTGGGCGGTGATCGCCGCGAAGGCATCCGGCCCGGCCGCGCCCACCGGGGCGTGGAACGCGGCGAGGGCGGCCACCTGGGCGGGGAGGGCCGCGGCGGTGTGCGTCGCCAGGAGGCCGCCGATGCAGTAGCCGGTCACCCCGACCGGTCCGGCGCCGACCTCGGGCTGAGCGGTGAGGAAGCCGAGGTAGGCGTGGGCGTCGCTGAGGATGCGTTCGGTGGTGTGCGCCTCGATCAAGGGCACCAACTGGGCGATGAGCGCGGGCCGGTCCTCCTCCCCGATGTGCTCGGGAAGCTCGAACACCGGTGCCGGGCCGTTCCGGTAGAAGAAGTTGGGGACGAGCACGTAGTAGCCGTGGCCGGCCAGTTCGAGGGCCATCTCCCGCACCACGGGCCGGATGCCGAAGCCGTCCGCGTACATCAGCACGCCTGGGTGCCGCTCGCCGCGATCGGGGAACGCGGCGAAGGCATCGGCCTGGCCGTCCGGGGTGGGAATCCGCAGTGTCTTGGTGGGCATGAAGTCTCCTGTCGCGGTTGGTGTGTTGAGCCTGCGATCAACACGACGGAGGCGGTGCCCGTGCGGTGGTGCGGGGCCCTCGATCGAACGGCGGGCGCGGGCCGGACCGCCCGGCGCTCAGCAGAGCACCGGGTCACCGATCCGTGTGTGGCGCGATGCCGTCCCGGTATTCATCGCTGCGGAGTGTAGCCCACCGGGGGGGGCGGGGCGGTGTCCGGTACGTGGCGCGGCGCGGCGCGGCGGCGTTGGCCTCGATGGGAGGCGGCGCCCCTCGCCGTACGGTAGAACTCGCGCCTGGGTGCGTTGGCTTACGGGGTCGGGCCGGGGCCGGGCCTGTACGTGGCGGTGGGTTCGCTTGGCTGCTGCGGGGCATCCCTGCGGGGGCGGCGGGGAGCACGACTCGGCAATCCGGTCCAGGGTGTACTCCTCGTTCGTGTACGGGCCGATCAGCATGATGTCGAGCCGCCGCGAGATGACCTCGGTCCAGGATCATCGCTCGGAGTCGGTTGGTACCGGGCCCGCACAGACTCGCGGCCTCCAGCACGCCGTGCTACCGGGCCAGGCCGTCGTAGTGGGGGTGGAAGGCGCAGGGGTCGTCCCCGTCGCAGAAGACGATGTCCGTGGCATCCAGTTGCCCGGCGACCAGGTGGCCGCAGAGATGTCTTCTGTGATCCCTGGGGCCCGCCGGACAGAATCATGCGGGGCGCGTCGCGAGAGGTGTGACGGGTGAGGCCGGAACGTACGTCCTCCTGGAATATCTCTTCGATCCGGCTGTCGGTCAGGTGCCGTGCGACGGGGTCACTCACCGGTTCCCCCGATGCCGCAGATCGCGGCCGACTTCCCCGAGGCCTCCCGGAGGATCTCCTCGATCCGTTCCCGGTCGTCGGCGGACAGGCTGTCCCGCTCGGCCGGAAGGGGCGCGCTCCGCCCGCAGCTCCTGGGCGGCCTCCCGGGTCGGCGCTGCCCCTATTCGGGCGCTGTACGCGGAGATCAGCGCGTTGAGCAGAGCGCGGGCCTGCTCGTGGCGTCCATCTCGGCGACTGTCTGCCGAGCCTTGCCTGGCATCATTTCTCCCTTGGGCTCAGGCCATGGGTCCTACACTTCCACGTGGCAGTGAGCGGTCTGCCACATTCCCCATACCCGGGAGGCCCCCCATGGCACTGTCGCCCAGCGGATGGCGCAAGAGCACCTACAGCAGCGACTTCGAGGACGCTTGTGTGGAGGCCCGAGCAGCTGCGTCCACCGTGCACGTCCGAGACTCCAAGGACCTCTCCCGGCACCCTCTGGAGTTCTCCGGGCCGGCATGGCAGGTATTCCTCTCTGTCTGCAAGCAGCCGACGCCCCGAGACGTGTGACCCCGCTCACGCCAAAGGCCTCCGGGACACGGGGCCATCCCCGCGTGTGCGGGGAGCACACCGGCGCGAGGTCGTTGACCCTCCAGCCGGAGGGACCATCCCCGCGTGTGCGGGGAGCACGAAGTACAGGCCTTTGCCCTTCTCCTGGACGAGGGACCATCCCCGCGTGTGCGGGGAGCACGAGGACTGGGCCCTGTTGGTCCACACCGGCATGGGACCATCCCCGCGTGTGCGGGGAGCACTCTTCGTGACCTGCGCTTTTATCTCAGTGTTGCGTGGAAACTGACCACTTTCACGGACTCCGGCATATCAGGCCCATCATCTTGCTCCTATGCATACCAGGCCAACCCGCTCACCGTTCGGGTCCTCCATCGTGACGCGGCCGTTGAACCAACGTCTCTCCGTCAGCCTAGGCTGCGGTGGCCTGTCCGATCATGTTCGAAGGAGAAGTTCATGTTTGGCGCACCGCAAGGGGCTCGGCGGTGGGGGCTTCGGCTGGTTGTTCCAGGACCGGTTGTTCCACCCCTTCGGGGACTCCCGTGCGTGCGACGGCAGTCAGACGCGGCTTCCCCAGGTCATCCCTGCCGGAGACGCGCCGATACCCGTCGGCGCGTCCGACGTCCACTACTACACCCGGAACGGCATCGCCGAGGTCACCTTCACCAGCGCGGCCGGGTCGCCGACTACCTCCACCGTGTCGGCGTCCTCCCCGACGACGCGTCCCTGTTCGACCGGGAGTACGGTTCCAAAGCGGACGCCGAGGACGAGATCGCGCTGCCCGATGGCTTGTGCGGGTCGCCCCTGCGCGGCCCCGTCTGGGTCTACCGCGTCAGCGTCATGGTCGAGCGATCCCCCACCGACAACCTCTCCCTCCCCTGACGTGGACGGCCGGCGAGAAGCGCTCCCCGCCTCACTCCCCCGACCCCACCCGGTACACCACCTTGCCGTCCAACTCCTTGAAGCCCAGGCCCTCGTAGAAGCGTCGCGCGGGCGGGTTGTTCGTGTCCGCCATCCACTCCACCCGGCTGCACCCCGGCCGCGCCGACGCCACTTCGCGCAGTCCGGCCATCAAGCGGGCGCCCACCCCCTCGCCGCGCCACACGCGTCGCGTACGTACAGCTCCTTCAGGAACAGGGCGTGGGTCGTCCCCCGCGCCGGCCACAGAAACGAGTACGCGGCCAGGCCCGCGAGTCGGCCGTCGTCCGTGGCCGCGACCAGGGCGTGGGCCAGGGGTTGCGGGCCGAACAGGGCCTCCTTCGTCTGGGTGCGGCGTTCCGGCAAGGGCTGGAGGGCCGTCCCGCCGTAGAAGCGCTCGATCTCCTCGATCAGGTCCGCCAGCGCGGGGACGTCGTCCGGGTGGGCGGGGCGGATGGTCACGGTCATCGGTACGGCGCTCCTTCGGGTCGCGGCGAGGCGCGCCGGAGGGGCGCCCCCGTGTGACCATGCCCCCGCACGGGCCTCCGCCTCAACCGCGTACGCGCCCCGCCCCGCAGGGCCGGGCGTAAGGTGCCCGGATGATTGTGATTCCGGAAGAGTTCGCGCGGACCACCATCGCGCGCGAGGGGGACGCCGGGGCCGACTGGCTTCGGGAACTGCCGGGGCTGGCAGCCGAGTTGATCGACGGCTGGGCCTGTGTGCCGGACGGCGAGGTCATGTTCGGGGGCGTCGGCATCATCGTGCCGGTACGGCGGGACGGGGCGCCACCCGCCGTGCTGAAGGTGTCCTTCCCGCACCCCGGCAACGACCACGAGCCCGACGCCTTCGTCGCGTGGGGCGGGCGCGGGGCCGTCACGCTGTACGAGCGGGACGACGCCCGGTACGCGATGCTGCTGGAGCGGGCCACGCCGGTAACGCTCGCCGGGGCCGCCGAGGGCGACGAGGTGGTGACCGTCGCCGCGCGGCTCGGGCGGCGACTGGCCGTGCCCGCCCCGGCCGGGCTGCCCCGGCTCAGCGACCAGGCCGACGCGTGGGAGGCCGAGCTGCGCAAGGACGCCGCCGAGCTGACGCACGCGCTGCCGCGCCCCGTGCTGGAGGCCGCCCTCGCGACCGTACGGGAACTGGCCCGACAGCAGCCGGACACCCTGGTCCACGGCGACCTGCACGCCGGCAACATCCTGCGCGCCGAACGCGAGCCCTGGCTGGCCGTCGACCCCAAGGGCTACGCCGGCGACCCGGCGTACGACGCGGGCACCCTGCTCAAGTCGCGGGCGTTCACCCTCGCCGAAGCGGACGACTTGGACGCGGCCGTGCGCCGGGTGATCGCCGTCTACGCGGACGCGGCCGAGCTGGACCGCGAACGCGTACGCCGCTGGGCCCAGTTGCACGCGGTGCAGGCCGCGTTCTGGGCGCGCCGGCACGGCTTCCGCGTGGCCCGGGGCGGCCCGCAACTGGAATGGATCACGGCGTTCGCGGACCGGCTGGCGGAGCTGCTCACCTAACGGACGAGCCGAGGCCGGCGGGCGCCCCGCCCAACACCCCGGTCCCCCACCTCGTACGCCGACCCCGCCCCGTACGCCGATTCCGTTCCCGTACCCCGCGTGCCCAAACGCCGTCCCGTGCTCGTACGCCGGCCCCGTCCCCGTACCCCGTGCCCAAACGCCGTCTCCGTCCCCGTACCCGTACGCCGCCCCCGTACCCCGTGCCCGTACGCCACCACCCCATGCGCACCCCACCCCTCCGACCACTCCCCCTCCGGCGACCCGACCTCACAAAACAGCCGCCCACTTCGTCGGACCCTGTGAAACGACGACAGCGCCCCATCTCGCCACGCCGGAGTCCCTCATGCGTATCGCCTACCTCACCGTCACCGCCCTCGGCATCCTCTTCAACGGCGCCGCGGCCGTGACGTACCTCATCGGGCACGACTACCCCAAGACGCAGGCCGACATGAAGGGCATCCCGCGCAAGTACGTGCCCGTGCTCGGGCTGTTGCTGGCCGCCGGGACCCTCGGGCTGGCGGCCGGGTTCGCCGTGCCGGCGCTCGGCACCCTCGCCGCCTCCGGGCTCGTCCTCTACTTCATCGGGGCGATCACCGCCCACCTGCGGGTCGGCTCCCGGAACATCGTCGGCGGGATCGTCTTCCTCGCGACCGCCGTCGCGGCTTTGATCCTGGGCGTGCAGCACCACGGCGCCTGGTAGGCCCCACTCCGAGGCCCCAGCCCCCCACCCCGCCCCATCCCAAGCCATCCGACCTCTTGACGTGCTCCTGACCGGAATGGCTTCATGGTTGCACACTGAGCATGGGAGCGCTCCCACACTCAGTGACCGCCCCTCCTCCCCCATCCCTGGAGCCGCAATGAGTACCGCGAGCTACGCAGCGAGACATACCGTGAAGCGCCCCGCTTCCGTCATTCTCACCGTCCTGGCCACCCTCCTCGGGGTCCTCGGCCTCGGCGCCCTCACCCCCGCGCAGGCCGCCCCCGCCCCGGCGGCCCCGGCCGACGCCGCCGCCACCACCGGGCTGCACATCAGTGACGGCCGGCTCGTCGAGGGCAACGGGAACGACTTCATCATGCGCGGGGTCAACCACGCGCACACCTGGTACCCCGGCGAGACCCAGTCGCTGGCCGACATCAAGGCGACCGGGGCCAACACCGTCCGCGTCGTGCTGTCCGACGGCTACCGCTGGAGCGAGAACGGGCCCGACGACGTCGCCTCCGTCGTCGCGCAGTGCAAGGCGAACCGGCTGATCTGCGTCCTGGAGGTGCACGACACCACCGGGTACGGGGAGGACTCCGCCGCCGGCACGCTGGACCACGCGGCCGACTACTGGATCGGCCTCAAGGACGTCCTCGACGGCCAGGAGGACTACATCGTCATCAACATCGGCAACGAGCCCTGGGGCAACACGGACCCGGCCGGCTGGACCGCCCCCACCACCGCCGCGATCGAGAAGCTGCGGGCCGCCGGGTTCGCGCACACGATCATGGTGGACGCGCCCAACTGGGGCCAGGACTGGCAGAACGTCATGCGGGACAACGCGCAGGCGGTCTACGACGCCGACACCACCGGCAACCTGCTCTTCTCGATCCACATGTACAGCGTCTACAACACCGCCCAGAAGGTCACCGACTACCTGAACACCTTCGTGGACGCCGGACTGCCCCTGGTCATCGGTGAGTTCGGCGGGCCCGCCGACCAGTACGGCGACCCGGACGAGGACACCATGATGTCCGAGGCGCAGCGGCTCGGGCTCGGCTGGATCGCCTGGTCCTGGAGCGGCAACACCGACCCGATCCTCGACCTGACCATCGGCTTCGACCCGGCGCGGCTCAGCTCCTGGGGCGAGCGCGTCTTCCACGGCGCGAACGGCATCGCCCAGACCTCCCGCGAGGCCACGGTCTACGGCGGGCCCGCCGAGGAGGACACCGAGGCCCCCACCGCACCGGGCACCCCCGTCGCCTCGGCCGTGACCGACACCTCCGCCACGCTGACCTGGGCCGCCTCCTCCGACAACGTTGCTGTCGCCGGGTACGACGTCGTCCGCGTCAACGGCACCGCGGAGACCGTGGTCGCCTCCTCCGCCACCACGGGCGTGACCGTCACCGGACTGACCGCCGACACCGCGTACTCCTTCGCCGTCTACGCGCGCGACGCGGCCGGCAACCGTTCCGTTCGGTCGGCCGCCGTGAGCGTGACCACGGACGAGGCCCCGACGACGCCGGCCGGCAGCTGCACGGTCGGGTACAAGGTGGTCGGCCAGTGGCCGGGCGGCTTCCAGGGCGAGATCACCATCCGCAACACCGGCACCGCCGCCGTCGACGGCTGGACGCTCGGCTTCGACTTCGCCGACGGCCAGACCATCACCAACATGTGGGGCGGTACGCCGACCCGGTCCGGCGCCTCGGTGAGCGTGGCGCCGGCCGCGTACACCGCCACGATCGCCCCGAATGGCTCGGTGACCGTGGGCTTCACCGGCAGCCAGAACGGTACGAACAGCGTCCCGGCCGCGTTCACCCTCAGCGGCGCGGCCTGCGCCACCGCGTGACCCGGTGCCGTCCGGCGGGGGCCGCGACCCCCGCCGGACGGTGTCCGTACCGGCCGCGCCTAGCCGGTGACGGAGGCAGCACGCTCGTACGTCACGTACGCCGCTCCGCTTCCCAGGACCGTGTGGTCCGCGAGCACCCAGGCCGCAGGTTCGAACGCCGCGTTCCGGCCGAACAGCGGAATGCCGGAGCCGATCGTCGTCGGGCTCAGCTTGAGGATCAGCCGGTCGATCTGCCCGTAGAGGACCCCGGCCAGTTCGCCGCCGCCGACCAGCCAGATGTCCTTGCCGTCCTCCCGTTTCAACTCCCGTACGCGCGCCACCGGGTCGGTCGCGACGATCTCCACGGCCGGGTCGGGGCTCTCGCCGAGGGTGCGGGAGAAGACGAGGTGGCGCAGATGCGGGTAGGCGTCCGTCACACCGGCGTCCAGGCCGATCCGGTAGGAGCGGCGGCCCTCCAGGATCGTGTCGAAGTGCGTGCCCTCCGCCGTCACGCCGAGCGCGGCCCGCGCCGGGCCGGGCAGCGTCTCCGGGTACTCGGCGATCAGGTGCTTGAGGTAGTCCTCCGGGATGGGCCAGAAGCCGTCGGGCCCGGTGGGGTCGGAGCCGTCCGGTCCGGCGATGAAGCCGTCCAGGGTCGCGGCGATGTAGTAGACGAGCTTGCGCACATGGGGCCTTTCGTCCGGGGGCGGCCACCGTACGCGGGACCGCCGGCCGCCCATGATCAAACAGGCGCCCGGAGCAGGCAACGGGAATCCGGTCTTCCGGTGAGTGGGGGCAGCGGGGGCACACCCCTTGGGCCCGCTGGGTCCGATAGGTGCTCAGGGGGCGCCGTGCCCCGGCGATTTGGATAAAGTGCCGTTTCTACAGCAGCGGCTCTCCGGGGGAGTTACGAGTTCATGAGCGGTCAGCAGCCAGCCAGAGGCGACGCCTCGCAGGTCTTCCAGCCCCTCGCGGCCGACGACCCGACCACCATCGCCGGGTACCGGCTGGCCGCCAAGCTCGGCGCGGGCGGCATGGGCAAGGTGTATCTGTCGTACACGCCGGGCGGGCGGCCCGTCGCGATCAAGGTGATCCGGCCCGAGTTCGGCGAGGACGCGGAGTTCCGGCGGCGGTTCGCTCAGGAGGTGCAGTCCGCGCAGCGCGTGCAGGGGCTGTTCACCGCGCCCGTGATCGACGCGGACACCGAGGGCGCGCAGCCCTGGCTCGCCACCGCGTACGTGCCGGGTCCCTCGCTCGCCGACGCGGTCGTGGCGCACGGCGCGCTGCCGGTCGAGACGGTGCTGCTGATGATCGCGGGCATGGCGGAGGCGCTGCACGTCATCCACGGGGCGGGGATCGTCCACCGCGACCTCAAGCCGTCGAACGTGCTGCTCGCGGCGGACGGGCCGCGCGTCATCGACTTCGGCATCGCCTACGCGGCGGACGCCACGTCGCTCACGGGCAGCGGGGTCACCATCGGCACCCCGTCGTTCATGGCGCCCGAGCAGGCCGCCGGTCGCCGGGTCACGCCCGCGACGGACATCTTCGCGCTGGGCCAGGTCGCGGCGTTCGCCTCCACGGGCTCGCCCGCGTTCGGCGAGGGCACCTCACACGGGGTGCTGTACCGGATCGTGCACGAGGAGCCGGACCTGACCGGGGTGCCGGAGCGGCTGATGGAGCTGGTCGGGCGCTGCCTGGCGAAGGACGCGGCGGACCGGCCCTCGGTCGCCGAGGTGATCCGGCTGTGCCAGACCGCGAACGCGGAGACGGTGCTGCGGCGGCCGGAGGACTGGCTGCCGAAGCCGGTCGCCGCCGACATCACCGTACGGGCGGCCGCGCCGGCCCCCGTACAGACGCCGCCGCCTCCGCCGTCCGCACCCGCCGCCGCGCCCACGCCCGCGCCCACTCCCACGCCCGCCGCGCCCGCGACGCCGCCGGCCCAGGCGCCCGCCGCCCCCGCGACGCCCGCCGCGCCGCCGGTGCAGGACGCGCCCCCCGCTCCCGCCGCCCCGGTCGCGTACTCGCCGACCGCTCCGGCGCCGAGCACCCCGCCGCCGGGGTACGGTCCGCCGGTCACGCCCGCGCCGGGGCACGGGCCCGCGCCGGTGGCGCCGGGGCCGTACGGCGCGCAGGGCGGCTACCAGCAGGCGCAGCCGTCGTACGGGTACCCGGGGCCCGCGTACACCGGGGGCGGCGTCACGCAGCCGACCGCGCAGGTGGCGCAGCCCGCGCCCCCGAAGCGCCGGCGCGGTCGGGCCGCCGCCCTGGCGATCGTCGCCGCGCTGCTGTTCGGTGTGGCGGGCGGGGGTACGGCGTACTTCCTGCTGAAGGACGACGGCAAGGAGGACAAGGCCGGGGCCGTCACCCAGGACAAGAACGAGCCGAAGCCGACGAAGAGTTCCCGGCCCAGCTCGGACGACACGGCCGGGACGGACTCGGGTGCGGGCACGGAGGACGACGGGGAGACGCGGCAGCCGGACGGGCAGACGCCCGCGACGACTGACCCGACGCCGGACGACTTCCCCGGCATCAACCTGACGCGGGGCTACCACCTGACGTTCGGGGACGCGGAGGTGCGTCCGCAGGACGGTGTGGACGGCGAGTACGAGCTGGCGTACGACTCCGGCTACCTGGAGGCGGAGAGCGACGGCGGCAAGCTGACCCTCCTCGACCCCGGCCAGGAGGGTTCGCTGGACGTCTGCCGCGCGGAGACGCGCTTCGCGTCGAGCATCTCCATCGAGAAGCTGTCCAAGGGCCGCCAGGTGTGCGTGACCACCGGAACCGGGCACATGGGCCTGGTGACGTTCCAGGCGAAGTCCCCGGAGGACTCACCGAGCGACTACATCACCCTCGACGTGACGGTATGGCGCAACGCGGTCCGGTGACACCGGCCTCCGGACGCGGTTGCCGAGGTGTGGGAGCTGTCGGAGATGCCGAGAATCCGGGCGACTCGTTCGGGTAGGTCCCGGATGATGCGGTCAGCCAGGCAGGCACCGCCGACCACGCCCAGGGCATCGGCGTCCGCTGTCGCCGGGACCGGGTGAGGACGGGCTGGAACGGGGAGCGGCACCGGCCGGGCACATGGCAGCGGAAGCCGAGCCGGCCAGCGGGCCCCGGAGCAGCCCGCTGCCCCCCTGCTCTGCGATCTCCTCAATGGTTCAGGCTGGCACACATCAACAACACGCTGCCCAGGCGATACCACCGCCCCTGACGGCTACGAGAATCGGGCACGCGATCCAGATAGCGGCGCAGACGGCCGGTATCAGCCTGGCCCGGAGAGCCCGCCCCGGCCAGGACAGCCGGGATCGGGCAGGATCGGGACACCGCCACGGAACCTCACCGTGGTCAACTGGCGCAGAACTATCTACGCGATCAGAACCCGACGCCCCCCTGTCCCCGCGCGACTGCGCCGCCCATGCCGCCCCCGCATGCCTCACCGGTCGAAAGCAGTCAGGGTCGTGGAACCGCTGATGGTGGCGGGTGTGGTGTCCTACGGTGTTCGAGGTCGATAGCGAATGCGAACGGGGGGCCATGGCTGAGGGGTCAACGCTGGCGGATCGGATTGCCGATCAGCGGGCCGGGGTGGGTGATCCGCGGGCGTTGCTGGGGGAGTTCCGGCGGGCTGTGGTGTTGGTGCCGTTGGTTGACGGCGGGTTGTGGACTGCGGAGTTCGGCGGGGTGCGCTGGGTGTGCGGGTTCACGGACGAGACGGCACTGGCTCGGTTCGCGCGGGGACGGGCTTCTGTTGACGGCGCTGGGGCGGCTGGGCAGTCGTGGGAGTTCGCGGAGTTGCGGGGAGCGCGGCTGCTGGACGAGATCGTTCCGGCGATGGGGGTGCCGGCGGGCGTCGCGGTGAACATCGCTGATCCCGAGGGGTCCATGTTCTTCCCTCCCGTGGCGGGGATCGTGCCGGACGCCGTTGCCGTCGGCCAGGAAGGCACCGTGGTGGCGCCGAGTGAAGGCATGGGGCGTGGGCTGTGAGCGGTGGCGGTACGGGGGATCTGCACGTTGATCCGGGGAGTGTCCAGAAGATCACCAGTGGGCTGCGCGCGACGGTGGACGAGCTGGGGGAGATCGGTTCCGGTACGGGGGCGGCGCTGGGCAAGGGCGTGTCGGGGCTGTCGATGACCGGTATGGAGGCCGGGCATTACGGGTTGTCGGTGACCTTCGGGGACTTCTGTGAGCGGTGGGAGTGGGGGGTGCGGGCGCTGGTCCAGGACGCCAACGCCATCGCTGCGAAGCTGGGTCTGTCGGCGGGGGTGCTGTGGGAGGAGGAGCGGTACATCGAGGGCACGTTGAAGATCGTGGTCAACGCGGGTGTGGGCAATCCGAACGCGTCCGATGACGACATCGTCAACCAGGGGTGGGGCGAGGTGCTTACCCCGGACTATCTGAGCCCGGATTACAGCGTGGAGTCGTTCGAGCGGGCCGGGGACGAGGCCGGGCAGACCTGGAATGACACCGGTCGGGCGGTGATGACCGAGGGCGTCGGGGGCCTGCACAACGACGTGATGAACAGCCTGCTCGGCCGCGACCAGGAGACCTTCGACCGGGACGTGGACGAAGCGTTCGGCCCTTCCGCCGAGGAGCGGGCCCGGCAGCAGCGGCCTGACGACGGGGGGAACTGATCCATGGGGCTCGGGGATCTTGTCGGCGATCTGACACCGGACTTCATCGAGGATGCCGTCGACGGCGGTAAGAAGTGGGTGGGTGACCGGGTCGAGGACGCCGGGGACTGGACGGCCGACCGGCTGGAGGACGTGGGCTGGGACTCCGGCGCCGACTGGGTGCGCGAACAGTCGCGCTCGGTGGCGAACCGGATGGGCGCCGAGGCCGAGGAGATGGACCTCGGTCAGACGGAGGACAAGAAGAAGCTGATCTATGGCAGCCCGTCCGAGATCCGCTCGACCGCCACGCACCTGAAGAACCTGCGGAGCTCGCTCGACAAGGTCGGCGACGGGCTCAAGGGGCTGGACGCCTCCGAGCTCAAGGGGCAGACGGCGGACGCGTTCCGGGAGTCGGTCTCTGTGGAGCCGCCCCAGTGGTTCAAGGCCGCCGACGCCTTCGAGAAGGCCGCGGGCGCGCTGGATTCGTTCGCCGGCACGGTCGAATGGGCCTAAGGCCAGGCCCAGTTGGCGATCGACAAGTGGAAGGCGGGCACCAAGGCCTCCGAAGAGGCGATGGACGCCCACAAGGAGAGGTGCGACACCTTCAACAAGGCCGTCGACACGTACAACGCCCTGCCCGCCGACAAACGCGACCCGTCCACGCTGCCGCCCCGGCCCGGTGAGTTCACCGACCCGGGCAAGGCGCGCATGGAGGAGGCGCAGCAGCTCCTCGCGGAGGCCCGTACGCAGCGCAACACCGCGGCGGAGACCGCCCGCACCGCGGTGGCCGCCGCACGGGACGCCGCGCCGGCGAAGCCGAAGTACGCCGACCAGGTCGCCGACTGGCTCGCCGAGACTCAGTTGATGAACACCCACTTCGTCGGCGGGGTCGCCAAGGGCACGGCCGGGCTCCTCAACTTCGTGCGCACCGTCAACCCGATGGACCCGTACAACATCACGCACCCCGCCGAGTACGGTCTCGCGCTGAGCAACACCGCCGCCGGGCTCGTCCAGGTCGCCAACGACCCCTGGGGCACGGGCAGGCAGATGGTCACCGAGTTCATGAAGGACCCGGCCGAAGGGCTCGGCCGCCTCGTCCCCGACCTCGTCCTCACCGCCGCGACCGGCGGCGGAGGCGCCGCGGTCAAGGGAGCCAGGACCGCGAAGGAACTCGCCGACCTCGCCCAGGACGCGAACAAGGCCCGCCGCCTCGTCGACGACGCCCCCGAAGGCACCCACAACCGCACCCCCGAGGAACGCACCACCAAGGGCACCGACCCGGTCGACCTCGCCTCCGGCCGCATGTTCCTGCCCCAGACCGATGTGGTCCTGCCCGGCGTGCTGCCGCTCGCCTTCACCCGCCGCGTCGAGTCCGGCTACACCGCAGGCCGCTTCTTCGGCCCCTCCTGGTCCTCCACCGTCGACGAACACCTGGAAATCGACGCCAACGGCGTCATCCACGTCACCGACGACGGCCGCCTCATCCCCTACCCCCACCCCGCCCCAGGACTGGCCACCCGGCCCGAAACCGGCACCTCACGCAGCGTCCTGGAACGCGAGGCGTCCGGCGACTACCGGCTCACCGACCCCGACACCGGCCTCACCCACCACTTCGACGCCCCTCGCGGAACCAGCCCCGGCGAAGACGGCACCGCCTGGCTCGGCGAGATCAGCGACCGCAACAACAACACCATCACCGTCGACCGCACCGACGACGGCACACCCCTCGCACTCGTCCACTCCGCCGGCTACCACCTGAAACTGGCACTGACAGACGGACTCGTCACAAGCCTGGCGCTGCTCGCCCCCACGACGAACGAGAACGGACTGACGCCCGCCGATCCGGGCACGATCATCCCCCTGCGCACCTACGGCTACGTCGACGGCAACCTCACCACCGTCACCAAACCATCCGGCACCGCCCTCACCCTTGCCTACGACGAACGTCGCAGGGTCACGGCCTGGATCGATTCCAACAACAGCCGATACAGCTACGCCTACGACGACCGGGACCGCGTCGTCGCCGAGGGCGGCGTGGCGGGCCACTTCCAGCTCACCCTCGCGTACACCGAACCCGACCCGTCCACGGGCAACCGGACCACTACCCTCACCACCGCCGACGGCCGCTCCACCCATCATCTCGTCGACCGCAGGTGCCGAATCCTCGCCACCACCGACCCATTGGGCAACACCACCCGCAACACCTTCGACGCCCACGGGAACCGCCTGACCCACACCGACGCACTGGGACACACCACGATGTTCTCCTACGACGAAGAGAGCAGACCTGTCGGTGTCAGGCGGGCGGATGGCACCGAGCTGCGGGCTCAACGGGATGCATCGGGCCTCATCACCACGCTCACCCATGCGGACGGCAGTCGATGGCGTCAGGAATTCGATGAACGTGGCAACCGCACCGCACTGACCGACCCAACCGGCCGCATCACTTCCTACTCGTACGACACCTACGGTCGGCTGGTCTCTCTCACCGAGGCGGACGGAGCTACGACCGAAGTGCTTCATGACCCCGCAGGGCTTCCGATCCGAGTCACCGACTCGCTCGGCGCCACCACACACTTCCAATTCGATGTCTTCGGCCGTCTGGTCCACATCACGGACCCACTGGGGTCCGAGACCGTGTGCCAGTGGACGCTTGACGGTGAGCTTGCCAGCCGTACGCGCCCCGACGGCGCAACGGAATCGTGGACATATGACGGCGAGGGCAACCGCACCAGTTACACCGACCCTATGGGGCGGTCCACTCACTTCGAATACACCGACTTCGACCTCCTCACCACCCGCACAGATCCTGACGGAGCGCGCTACGCGTTCCAGCACGACAGTGAACTCCGTGTCACCCATGTCACTAATCCTCATGGGCTGATCTGGACGTACACCTACGACTCCGCCGGTGAGCTCATATCGGAAACGGACTTCGATGGCCGCACCTATACCTATACACGTGACCCAATAGGGCAGGTGATAGCCCGTACGAACCCGCTTGGCGAGTGCGTTGCTTACGAGCACGACGCACTGGGTCGCGTCATCCGTAAAACCTCCGCCGGCAAGGAAACGACCTACGTCTACGACGACGCGGGGCGCCTGGTCCGGGCTGTCGGTCCGGACGGCGAACTGACCCACCAATACGACCGGAGTGGACGCCTCCGAACAACGATGGCTGACGGGCACGTCATGACCTTCGCGTATGACACTCTTGGCCGCCGTGCGCAACGTGTGACGCCCACTGGCCGGTCCACCAGCTACGGCTACGATGCTGCCGGCAGACTCGCTCGTCTGAACGCGGGCACCCAACGCATCAACTTCACCCTTGATGCGGCAGGCCGCGAACTGACACGCGCATTCGGCGACACAATGACCCTCACCTCGACCTTCGACAAGGCCGGCCAGCTCTCCGCTGAGCAGCTGACCCACGGCGGGCGCGCTCTGGTCAGCCGCACCTACAACTACCAGCTCGACGGACATCTCACAGACCTCAACGACACTCTGCGTGGGCGTCGGCATTTCGATCTTGACGCGGTCGGTCGAGTCACCAAGGTCACTGCTGCGAACTGGACGGAGACGTACACCTACGACGGCGCTGGTAATCAGACGACCGCCTCATGGCCGGCTTCTCATCCCGGCAGCGAAGCCACCGGGCCCCGTGCGTACGTCGGCACGACCATCACGCGCGCCGGAAGGGTCCGCTACGAGCACGATGCTCTTGGTCGCATCACCCTGCGACAGAAGACCCGCCTCTCCAGGAGACCCGACACCTGGCGATACTCGTGGGACGCCGAGGACCGTCTCATCGCCGTCATTACACCGGATGGGACACAATGGCGTTACCGGTATGACCCGCTGGGTCGGCGCACCGCCAAGCAACGCCTTGGCGACGACGGATTGACCGTCGTCGAGGAAACCCGCTTCACCTGGGATGACACTACCCTCTGCGAGCAGACGACCACGTCCCCGAGCCTCCCCCGCCCGGTCGTTCTGACCTGGGACCACCAGGGCACACGCCCCATGGCCCAGCACGAACGCATCATTGCTGCGGAGACCGATCCATCGACGACAAACGAACGCTTCTTCGCGATCACCACGGACTTGATTGGTGCTCCCGCCGAACTCGTTGACGAGTTCGGAAATCTCGCCTGGCGCTCTCAGGCAACACTCTGGGGCACCACCGCCTGGGGAAAAACCAATACCGCTTATACCCCACTCCGTTTTCCCGGCCAATACCACGACCCCGAGACCGGCCTCCACTACAATCTCAACCGACACTACGATCCCGAGACTGCTCGCTATCTCACCCCGGATCCCCTCGGCCTCATACCGGCACCCAACACTTTCACCTATGTTCACAACCCCCATTCGTCATCCGACCCACTCGGCCTCGCCCCCTGCCCTCGCCGCGGCTGGGAAGAGAAAGCAGATTTCTCGAACCAGAAAGTAATGAGCAAGAAGTTTCATGCACATGGCGACGATTTCCTGGACGCGAAAGGAAATCTGAATGGAGCAAACCTGAAGCGATTCGAAGAAAGTATGCGCTCCCACATGACCGCAGATGGGACTAAGATTTACCGCTTTGATTACAGAGGTCAGGGGCAAGCCGTGGGATTCATTAATCCAACCACGCAAAAAATGGTCATGCTCCACGCGGACGGAAGATTTTGGTCGGCCTGGAATTTGGGAGACAAGCAATTTAAAGACATCATCGACAAGGGATTCCTTTGGTGACTGATTACAGCATTCCGAGCGAAGCGAACTCCGATCAGCCGGGGATTTTGTCCAGCATCGGGGATTACAACTCGGCCTGGCTGGCCGTCGGCCCCAAACTCGTCGTTCCGGTGCCCGCCGGCTCGCGCGTGGACGACGCTCTGGTCCAACGCATCATTGAAGGCTGCCACACGGGAGGAGCAGACGCTGTACTAGTGATGGCGATTGGTTCCGAAACGGCTAGCCGAACCTGGCGTCTGCTCGCACCGGACGTAGCGGCATCAGAATTGGATGGAGTCACTCCCCCTCTCCTCCTTGCCTCATCGGACCGGCAGGGTGCGATTCTTTTCCCCCGCCCTGGTTACGTGCTAGTGGCAGGAACAGCAGGATTCCTCAAGGGCGCCGTCCCGGAAGGAGTGGACGGAGGGCGAGCCCGCTTCGGACGATACGCCCGTGCTGCAGCCAAACGGTGGCCTGACCTCAAGGACATCTCGCAGTCATTTCCTTCCCGCCACATTGCCTGGGCCCGCGCGCGGGAAATTCCCGCCGGAACAAGCGCTGCTCGTCAGGTGAAACTAATGCAGGCCTTCACCGTGGGGTCCATCAGCGGAGCGGACTTCGCCCGCGAATGGCTGGACGCCCGCCGCGCATCCCAGAACAACGGCGAGAGGCTTCGCGACCCACTCCTCACGGCCTTCGATCAGATCTTCTCTCTATTGGAGGACTATTCCATCGATCCGGCCCTCAAAGATCCTGACGACCTATCGGATGAAGAGCTGACAGATGCGGTACGGAAAGTCATGGAGCGTACCGATGGAATTTGATGATCTACGGCGTCCACCTACCTTCGGAAGCTCATGACGACCTTGGAGTCAACCGAATCAACTGGGCCACCGGCGAGGTCGCACGAAAAGCGCGTCCGTGACCTGGGCGTACCGGCCCGATGGCTGGCCGGCGACGAGGACTACGGGCTTCCTGCCGAGGACGGGCTCTACTTCGCCGACGGGCGCGCGTACGACGTCGCCCTCGCCCCCGGCACGCCTGCGCGCCTCACCGTACTCGACCCCTTCGACGTCGACGCGATACTGGCGGACGATCCGTCCTGGGTGACCTCGGTCGACGGGCTCGCCTCCGTGGGCCTAGGGGACGGGGGGTTCCTGTGGGGCGGCGAGGGCACGATGGGCGCGGACGGGTTCGTCGCCCGGCTGACCGCCGACCGCAAGCTGGTCTGGGCGGTGTTCTTCGCGGACTCCAATCCGTTCGACCGGATCCGGGTGTCAGGGAACGTCGCCACGTTCCACTCGACCGCGGGGTTCGAGCTCGCCGTCGACATCGACGATCCCCGGAACCCGGTCTCCCGGGTCAGCGACGGTCCTCCGGACGCCCCGGCATCCACTGGTTGATCGGGTCACGCAGGCCGATCAGCTTGTCCCGGTCGGCCTCCAGACCAGCCCCTGCCGCGCGGGATCAGCCCGTGATCAGGTTCTGGAGCGCGGGGGCGTAGAGGTTCGCGATGTGGTTCGGGGTCGCGGCGGCTCCGGCGCCCTCGCGGTGCAGGCTCAGGGTGGCGCCGAGGCCCAGCAGGTGGCCGGCCAGGAGCTCGGCGCGCAGGGCGCGGTCGTCGCCGGGGAGGCGGGCGGTGAGCGCGTCGGTGACCTGTTCCTGGAACCGGTCGCGGAGCAGGGAGCGTTCGTCCTGGTTGCCGAGCGAGAAGACGACGCGCAGCAGCGGGTCGGAGTGGAGCGCGCGGCGGTGGGTGATCAGGGTGACGACCATGTGCCGGCCCAGGGCGTCGAGCGGGGCGTCGAGGAGGAGGGCCGCGGCCGGTCCGAAGTCGGCGACGGTGTTGAAGAGTTCCTCCTTGCGGCCGAAGTGCTTGACGACGAGTGAGGGGCTGACGCCGGCGTCCGCCGCGATGCCCCTGATCGTCACCTCCGCGTACGGGCGCTGGGTGAACGCCCGGCGGGCGGCCCGGAGGATCGCGTCGCGTCCCGTGCCGGTGTCCGCGGCCGGGGTCGCCGCGACGGCCTGGCCACCACCGGTCATGCGCCCTCCTGGATCTCCGCCGGCCGCGCACCGCCCTTCCGGGTGCCCGGCGCCTTGCGGCTCTCCTCGACCGTACCCGTACCGGTGGGCCTGCCGCCCGGCAGCAGGAGGGTGACGGCCAGGGCGGCGAGGGCGGCGCCCCCGGCGATGACGAAGACCAGCTGGTACGCGTACAGGGTGGGGGCGGTGCGGCCGCCGGCCCGGAAGGTGATGTTGGCCAGGACGGCGGCGACGGTGGCGCTGCAGAACGCCTGGCCGATCGAGCGCATCAGGGTGTTGAGCCCATTGGCCGCGCCGGTCTCGCTGACCGGGACGCCGCGCATCACCAGGGCGGGCAGCGCCGAGTAGGCGATGGCGGTGCCGGCGGAGACGACGGTGGCGCCGGCGATGATGAGCCACAGGCTGTGGCTGGTGAAGTACCGCACCCCGTAGCCGGCGGCGATGATCCCGGCCGCGAGGGCCAGGCTGACCTTGGGGCCGTGCTTGGCGGAGATCCGGGCGGACACGGGCGAGAGCGCCACCATGGACAGCCCGCCCGGCAGCAGGCACAGTCCGCTGACGACGATCGAGGCGCCGAGCCCGTAGCCGGTGGCCTTGGGTTCCTGCACCATCTGGGCGGTGACCAGCGAGTTCGCGTAGAAGGCGAAGCCGATGAGCAGGGCGGCGATGTTGGTGAACAGGACCGCCGGGCGGGCCGAGATCCGCAGGTCGACCATGGGCGTCGGGACGCGGAGTTCGTACGCGCCCCAGATCAGTCCCACGACGACGGCCGCCACGAGCAGTCCGAGCGTCCGGCCGGACGTCCAGCCCCAGGCGCCGCCCTGGGTGACCGCGAGCAGCAGGCAGACCAGCGCGCCGGACAGGCCGAGCGCGCCGAGCGCGTCGAAGCGGCCCCGGGTGCGCAGCGGGGACTCGGGGACGCAGGCCAGCACGAGCGCGATGTCGATGAGGCCGATGACGCCGGAGACCCAGAACATGGTGTGCCAGTCGTAGTTCTCGACGACCAGCGCGGCGATCGGCAGGCCGACGGCGGCGCCGATGCCGAGGGTGGAGCTCATCAGCGCGACGGCGGACAGGACGCGCTCGGGCGGCAGTTCGTCGCGCAGGATGCTGATGCCGAGCGGGACGACGGCGATGGCGGCGCCCTGGAGGGCGCGGCCGGTGATCAGTACGCCGATGTGGGAACTGGCCCCGCACAGGACCGAGCCCACCACGAGCACGGTGAGCGAGGCGACGAGCACCCGCCGCTTGCCGTACATGTCGCCGACCCGGCCGAGGACGGGGGTGAAGACGGCGCCGGTGAGGAGGGTGACGGTGACCAGCCAGCTCGCGGCGGCCGGGGTGGCGCCGGTGAGCGCGGGGATGTGCGGGAGGAGGGGGACGACGATCGTCTGCATGACCGCGACGACGACCCCGCAGAAGGCCAGCACGCCCACCGCGAAGCGCGGGTGCGGGGCCTGGGTCGCGGGGGTGGCGGGGGCGGGTATCTCCGCGGGCATGATTCTCCGTTGCGGGCTCGGCGGGGCGCGTCCTGCGCGCGGTGCGCACGGTGGCGCGGGGCACGGACAGGGGGTGCACAGGCGTTCACCTCCAGGGTAAACACGTGTGCACCCCCTGGGCGACGGGAATGCCGAAGCGCGAGTTAGCCTCGATCCGGGCGCCGGTGCGGTGCTAGGCGCGGGGCGCGTGTTCGTACGCGCCGGGGCGCGCCCCTGACGTGGACGTAGGCGGAGGTGGCTGTGATGGCGAAGGTACCGGCGGCGGCAGTGGCGGCGGGCGGACTGGTCGGCGGTTACGCCGTCGCGCGGTGGACCCGCAAGCGGCCGCTGGGCGGGGTCGCGCTCGCGGCGGCGGGCGGCGTCGCCGCGTACGAGTGGAACCGGCAGGCCGGTCCGCGCGCGGCGGTCGCGCTGACCACCGCGTACGTCGCCGCGTTCGCGGGCTCCCACCCGCTGGCCAGGAAGGTCGGCGCCTGGCCCGCCGTCTTCTCGGTGGCCGGAACCGTCGCCGCCGCCTCCTGGGCCGTCACCCGCCGGGCCTCCTGACCCGTACCGGAACGCACGGCTCCCGGCGCGCCGCGTGGACGGCGGCGCGCCGCTACCCCCAGAACACCTGCGACACCGAGTAGATCGCCAGGCCCGCCAGGGCGCCCACCACCGTGCCGTTGATGCGGATGAACTGCAGGTCGCGGCCGATGTGGGCCTCGATCTTGCGGGAGGTCTGGTCGGCGTCCCAGCCGGCCACGGTGTCGCTGATCAGTGAGGTGATCTCCGCCCGGTACGTCGTCACGACGTACACCGCGGCGTCCTCCAGCCAGCCCTCCAGCTTCGCCCGCAGCCGGTCGTCCGACGCCAGCCTGGCACCCAGCGACATCAGCGAGGCGCGGGCGCGCAGCCGCAGCTCGCTGCGCTCGTCCTCCGCCGCCGCCATCACCATCGCCCGCACCGAAGCCCAGGCGGAGGCGATGACGTCCTGGACCTCGCCGCGCCCCAGGATCTCCGACTTCAGCCGCTCCACCCGCTCCCGGGTCTCCGAGTCGGAGCTCAGATCGGCCGCGAAGTCCGACAGGAACGTGTCGATGGAGTGGCGCGCCGGGTGGCCCGGCATGTCCCGCATCTCGGTGACGAAGCGCAGCAGCTCCTTGTAGACCCGCTCCCCGACCCGCTTGTCCACGAACCGGGGCGTCCAGCCGGGCGCCCCGCCCTGCACCGCGTCCATCACGGAGTCCCCGTGCAGCACGAGCCAGTCGTGGGCGCGGGCGCAGACCAGGTCCACGAGCTTGCGGTGCCCGCCGTCCGCGACGATCTTCTCCAGCATCCGGCCCAGCCCGGGGCCGATCTCCACGGCGTTGGCCCGGCGGGTGATCGCCTCGCCGACGACGGCCTGCACATCCGCGTCCCGCAGCACGGTCAGCGCCCCGCGCAGCACGGTCGCCAGCTCCGCCGTCACCCGGTCCGCGTGGTCCGGTTCGGCGAGCCAGCCGCCGACCCGGCGGCCGATGCCCAGGGAGTGAATCCGGTCACGAACGACGTCCCCGGAGAGAAAGTTCTCGCCGACGAAGGAACCGAGGGACGCCCCGAGCTGGTCCTTCTTGGTGGGAATGATGGCGGTGTGCGGAATCGGCAGACCGAGCGGACGCTTGAAGAGGGCCGTGACGGCGAACCAGTCGGCCAGCGCACCCACCATGCCCGCCTCGGCGGCCGCCGCGACGAAGCCCGGCCAGCCGCTCACCCCCTCGTTCTTCGCCCAGGTGGCGAGGACGTACACGAGCGCGACCAGCAGAAGGAGGCCGGTGGCCGTGGTCTTCATCCGGCGTACGCCACGACGCTTCTCCTCGTCCGCCTCGGTGTACGCGAACGAGGCGAGGCCCGCGGGGCGCTCCCGCGCGCCCTCGTCCCGCCGCTTCCCGCCGGGCCCGGGGGGCAGCTCGCCCCGCGCGGCCCGCCCGGTCCCATCGATCCGTTCCATCCGCTCCACCCGTCCGCGTCAGCGCGGCACCCCGCGCCCCCTACGCATTGTGCCTACCTGAGCCTAGGTCCTTCCTGCAGCTCCCCCGCGGCGTCGCAGCGCCCGGTGCCGCCGCCTCCGGCGTTGTCGTCACTCGCCGACGCTCCGCGTCGACTCCTTCCTCCGCCTTGGATTCGACGACACCGGACACCGCTCCTTCACCCGCGCTGGAGCTTCAGGAAGGACCTACTCCCGAACCGCACGCCGAGTTCCCCGCGCGCGCTGCCTCATCATGGGAGCAGGCCACCGGCCCGCCTCCCCCGTTCCGCAAGGAGACACACCGTCCATGCCCAGGCGCCAGGGTCTCGCCCTGCTCATAGCCCTGCTGGCGGGCACCGCCGCGCTCGCCGCGGCCGTGGCGTTCGCCGGTTCGCTGCTGTTCACCGGGCCACGGGCGACCGCCGCCGCCTCCACCGCGCCGCAGGGCGCGGCCAAGGCCCCGGCCGCCCCGGCGCACTCCTCCGGGCACTGGCTCGCCACCTGGGCGGCGGCCCCCGTCACGGGCGTGGCCGACCCGGCGCAGGAGGGGGACCAGAGCCGGCGGATCATCCGTAACGTCGTGCACACCAGCATCGGCGGCTCCGAGGCCCGCGTCACCCTGTCCAACCTGTTCGGTACGCGGCCCCTGCTCGTCGACCACGTCACCGTGAACACCCGCCCGGTGACATTCGGCGGGGCCGGGTCCGCCACGATCGCGGCCGGCGGGCAGACCGTCAGCGACGCCGTCGCCGTCCCGGTCGGCGCCGACGCGGACCTCGTGGTCGCCCTGCGCACCCCGACCGCGGACGGGCCGGTCACCGCGCACCCCAACAGCCACCAGACCTCGTACACCGAGGACGAGCGCGGCACCTGGAGCACCACGCAGTGGCGCTACCTCACCGCCGTGGACGTGCGGGGCGGCGGCACGGCGGCCAACACGACGATCGTCGCGTTCGGCGACTCGCTCACCGCGGGCTCCGGCTCCACCACCGACGCCGACGCCCGCTGGCCCGACGTGCTCGCCGACCGGCTGCACGGCCGGTACGCGGTCGTCAACCAGGGCATCGGCGGCAACCGGCTGCTGCTCGACGAGACCGGGCCACGCGCCCTGGACCGCTTCGACCGGGACGTCCTCGGCGTCTCCGGCGTGAAGACGGTCGTCATCGCGCTCGGCATCAACGACGTGCAGGCGCTCCCCAGGGAGACCGACCCCGCGCGGATCACCGCCGCCCTGCGCGAACTCACCGACCGGGCCCACGCACGCGGCCTGCGGGTCATCGGCGCGACCCTCATGCCGTACGGCGGCTGGCGCAACTGGACGGCCGACGGGGAGCGGGTGCGCCAGGCCGTCAACACGGAGATCCGGTCGGGCGGCGTCTTCGACGAGGTCCTCGACTTCGACGCGTCCCTGCGCGACCCGGCCGACCCGCGGCGGCTGCGCGCGGAGTACGACTCCGGCGACCATCTGCACCTGAACGACGCGGGTTACGCGCGCCTGGCCGCCCTCCCGGACCTCGGCACGCTGCTCGCCACCAGGCCGACGACGGACGCCCTCTGAGACGGCCGGGCCGCCGGAGAAGGGGCCGGGGTCAGCGGTCCTCGCCCTTCTCCAGGCGGCCCCGCTCGCGCCGCGCCTCGCGCAGCCGCTGCTTCTCCGCCTTGCTGCGCTTGTGCTCCACCCCGACGCCGCCCATCAGCGCGAAGCCGGTGATCCGGACGCGGGGCGCGTCCGGGGCGGGGACCGACTCGTCCCTCGCGTCCTCGCCGAACCCGCCCATGATGCCGACGCCCCGCACGTCCACGTTCAGGTCCGGCGGGACCGTCACCTGGATGCCGCCCATGATCGTGAAGCAGCGGATCACGGTCTCGCGGTCCTCGAAGTTCGCCTCGCGCAGGTCGATCTCGCCGCCGCCCCACATCGCGAACGCGGTGAAGACCTTGCCGACCGTCCAGTTGCCCCGGCGCCGGAACCCGCCCCAGAACGCGAACGCGCCGCCCGAGGTGGCCGGCTTGCCGACGCGCTCCGCCCAGCGGGCCGCCGAACCGGTCCGGGGCCGTACCGCGGCCGGGGCCGGCGCGGGCGCGCCGACGGCCGGCAGGTCGCGGACGAGCGGTTCCAGCTCCCCGTGCGTACGGGCCTTGTACGCGCTGTCCAGACGCTGCTCGAACTCCTCCATCTCCAGCCGGCCCTCGGCGACCGCCTCACGCAGGATCTCGGCAACTCGTTCACGCTCGGCGTCGGAGGCCCGCATATCCGGAAGTTCGCTTGTCATACCCCGCAGCCTATTGAACGCACCCGCTCACGTCACCGGCCTACGGAGCGGTGGCCGACGCGTACATCCGGGCGATGACGGCCTCGATGTCGGGCTCCCGCACCGAGAGGTCCACCAACGGGTACTCCGCGGCGATCCGCGCCACCAGCGGGGCCGCCGACGCGGAGGCCGGGAAGGCCAGCCACTGGCGCGGCCCCTCCACCTTCACCGTCCGCACACCGGGCTCCGACTCCAGGCGGATCGGCGGGAGTTCGCGCTCCAGGTCGACCACCAGGGTGCGTTCGCTCTCCCCCACCTCGTGCAGCCCGGCCAGACCGCCGTCGTACATCAGCCGGCCGTGGTCGATCACCATCACCCGGCTGCACAGCTGCTCGATGTCCGTGAGGTCATGGGTGGTCAGCAGCACCGTCGTACCGCGCTCGGCGTTCAGGTCCCGCAGGAAGCCGCGCACCTTGGCCTTGGAGACCACGTCGAGGCCGATCGTCGGCTCGTCCAGGTACAGCACCTCCGGGTCGTGCAGCAGCGCCGCCGCGATGTCCCCGCGCATCCGCTGCCCCAGCGACAACTGACGCACCGGCACGTCCAGCAGCTCGCCCAGGTCCAGGAGTTCGACGCACCGGTTCAGATTGGCGCGGAAGCGCGCGTCGGGCACCCGGTACATGCGGTGCATCAGCCGGTACGAGTCGCGCAGCGGCAGGTCCCACCACAGCGTCGTGCGCTGCCCGAAGACCACACCGATGCGGTGCGCCAGCCGCGTACGCTCCCGCGAGGGGTCGATGCCCGCGACCCGCAGGGAGCCGCCGGTCGGGGTGAGGATGCCTGTCAGCATCTTGATCGTCGTGGACTTCCCGGCTCCGTTCGGCCCGATGTAGCCGACCATCTCGCCGCGCTCCACCCGGAAGCTGATCCCGTCGACCGCCCGCACCTGGCGGCGTTCGCCGCGCAGGAAGCCGGTCCTGCGCCGGACGTCGAAGACCTTCTCCAGCCCGTCCAGCTCGATGAAGGCAGGCCCGCCGCCCGTGCCCGTACCCATGCCGTTTCCTCTCCCGTCCCGGTTCAACTTCCCGTACTGCGGTACGACCGCAGCCCCCTGCGCCACGCGAGCCCCGCCGCCGTCGCGCACACCGCCGCCACGACCGGCGGCAGGAACGCCACCCCGTCCGGCAGCCCCAGCGGCAGCGGCCTGTCCAGCAGATACAGCGCGGGCAGCCAGTTCACGAAGGCCAGCGGCACCACGAACGTCACGCCGCGCACCAGGTCCTGCGCGAACACCGTCGGCGGGTACTGGAGCAGCGTGTTCCCGCCGTACGTGAACGAGTTCTGCACCTGCGAGGCGTCCTGCGCGACGAACTGGAACGCGCCCCCCGCCACGAACAGCGAACCGAAGATCACCGCCCCGCTCAGCAGCATCAGCGGCAGCACCGGCACCTTGACCGCGGTCCAGTCGATGTCCGCGGCCACCAGGCCGTAGCCGAGGACCAGCAGCCCCTGGGTCACCCGGCCAAGACGGCGCAGCGCGAACCGGTCGGCCGCCACCTGCGCCAGGACCGGAACGGGCCGCACCAGCAGCGTGTCCAGCGTGCCGTCGCGGACCCGGCGGCCCAGCCGGTCCATCGACCCCATCAGCAGGTCCGCCAGGCCGAACGCCGTCCCCGACGCCCCGTACAGCAGTGCGATCTCCGGGAGCGTGTAGCCGCCCAGCGCGTCGACGTGCGCGAACATCAGCAGGATCGTCACGAAGTCGAACGCCGTCGCCACGAAGTTCCCGAACGCCGTCATCAGGAACGACGCCCGGTACGCCATCGTCGAGCGCAGCCACATCGCGACGATCAGGCCGTACGCCCGGACCCCCTCGACCAGCCGGGACCTCGGTTCGTACGCCGTCACCGGCGCCGGCTCCACCGCGGCCTCGGCCGCCTCGGCCACGTCAGCCACCCTGGACCACCACCCTCCGCGTCGCCGCCGACTGCACCAGCCGCCCCAGGAGCAGCAACACCGCGGCCCAGGACGCCTGGAACGCGTACACCCGCACCAGGCCCCAGCCCGTGTGCTTCCCCAGGAACACATCGGCCGGCAGCTGGAGCAGCGCCGACCACGGCAGCGCCCGCGCCACCTCGCCCAGCAGCCCCGGGAACAGGCTCAGCGGCAGCAGCATCCCGGTGAAGAACAGCCCGGCCAGGAACGCGATCTGCGCCGCGCCCGCCCCGTCCATCAGCCAGAAGGCGGACAGCGCCACCAGATAGCGGATCGCGAAGCTCACCACCACGCCGAGCGCCACCGCCACCAGGAACGCCAGCCAGGGGCCGGGGGACCCCGGAAGCGCCAGGTCGAAGGCGAGCGCGCCGAGCACCATCGGCACGATGCCGCGCCCCAGCAGATGGAAGGCCGCCCGCCCCAAGTCCTGCGCCAGCCACCACAGCTGGAGGTCGACCGGCCGGTAGAGGTCCACCGCGATGTCGCCCGTGCGGATGCGCTCGATCAGCTCGTCCTCGAAGCCGCCGCCCATCATCACGCAGGTCATCAGCAGGGCCTGGCCCAGCCAGACGAAGGTGAGGGCCTGCGGCATGTCGTAACCGCCCAGGTGGGGCCGCTCGTCCCACAACGCCCGGTAGGTGTAGGCGAGGATGAAGCCGAAGACGGTGTTGGTGAACACCCCCGCCGCCGTCTCGATCCGATAGGTGGCATAACGGCGGAAACCACCCGCCGCGACCACCGCGTAGACCCGCACAGCAACCGCCTCCCCGCTCACGGGTGCCGCACCGCGCGTGGACACCAAAGCGCAGAACCCTAGCCCGGCCGGGCCGGCCGCCGCGACCGTTTTTCGGCAGATGTTCCGAGGGTTATGAGACAGAAAAGGGCACTATGGGGGAACTGACCGCTGCCGAGGAGTCTGCACCGACATGAGCGACGAGCCACAGCAGAACGGGGAGACCGGCCCGCCGGGCTGGGCCCCCAGGGACCGGTCTGCCGACGCCGCCGCGGCCCCCGACGACACCGGCACGAACGGCACCGGCACCGGTAGCGACACCGACCCCGGCACCGGTGCGAAGAAGTCCGGCAAGGCCCGGCGGCCCAGGCGCACCGGCTGGCGGCGGCTGATCCCCACCTGGCGCATGGTCCTCGGCGGCGTCCTGCTCATCGCCCTGCTCCTGGTCGGCGGATTCGTCGCCGGCTACCAGCTCGTGGACATCCCGGCGGCCAACGCCAGCGCCACCGCCCAGTCCAACGTCTACCTGTACGCGGACGGCAGCGTCATCGCCCGCGACGGCGACGTCAACCGCGAGAACATCCGGCTCGCCCAGGTCCCGCGCAACGTCCAGCACGCCGTCCTCGCCGCCGAGGACCGCGACTTCTACTCCGAACGCGCCGTCGACATCAAGGCGATGTTCCGGGCCGGCTGGAACACCCTCACCGGCAAGGGCAAGCAGGGCGGCTCGACCATCACCCAGCAGTACGTCAAGAACTACTACCTGGGCCAGGAACAGACCGTCGTCCGCAAGGTGAAGGAATTCTTCATCGCCATCAAGCTCAACCGGGAACAGTCCAAGGACCAGATCCTGGAGGGCTACCTCAACACCAGCTACTTCGGCCGCAACGCCTACGGCATCCAGGCCGCCTCCCAGGCGTACTACGGCAAGGACGCCAAGGACGTCACCACCGCCGAAGGCGCGTACCTCGCCTCGCTGCTCAACGCGCCCAGCGCCTACGACGTCGTCGCCCACCCGCAGAACAAGCCCGCCGCCGTCGCCCGCTGGAACTACGTGCTCGACGGCATGGTCAAGGAGAAGTGGCTCACCCCCGCGCAGCGCGGGGCGATGACCTTCCCCGTCCCCGGACCGGTCAAACCGGCCAACAGCCTCTCCGGCCAGCGCGGCTACATCGTCAAGGCCGTCGACGACTACCTCGTGGACCACGGCATCCTCGACGAGAAGACCCTCGCCACCCGCGGCTACCGCATCACCACCACGCTCCAGAAGAAGAAGCAGAGCGCCCTCGTGGCCGCCGTCGACGACCAGGTCATGTCCAAGACCGACGACGAACGCGCGGCCGACCGCAACGTCCGCGTCGGCGGCGCCTCCATCGACCCCGGCAACGGCCACGTCGTCGCCCTGTACGGCGGCATCGACTACACCCGGCAGTACGTCAACAACGCCACCCGCCGCGACTACCAGGTCGGCTCCACCTTCAAGCCCTTCGTCTTCACCTCCGCCGTCGCCAACGACTCCACCACCCAGGACGGCCGCCGCATCACCCCCAGCACCATCTACGACGGCACCAACAAGCGCATGGTCCAGGGCCCGGACGGCCCCACCGGCTACGACCCCGCCAACGAGGACGACGTCGACTACGGCCCCGTCACCGTGCGCACCGCCACCGACAAGTCCGTCAACGCCGTATACGCCCAGATGGCCGAGGACGTCGGCCCCGAGAAGGTCCGGCGCACCGCCATCGGCCTCGGCATCCCGAAGAACACCCCCGACCTCACCCCCACCCCCTCCATCGCGCTCGGCGTCGCCACCGCCAGCGTCCTGGACATGACCGAGGCGTACGCGACCCTCGCCGCCCACGGCAAGCACGGCGACCACGTCCTGGTCACCGACGTCACCAAGGACGGCGAGCACGTCACGCTCCCCGGCCGCACGGTGAAGCAGGCCGTCAGCCGCGAGGCCGCCGACACCACCACCTCGATCCTCCGCAGCGTCGTCGACGGCGGAACCGGCACCGCCGCCCAGGGCGCGGGCCGCCCCGCCGCCGGGAAGACCGGCACCGCCGAGGAGGACCGGGCCGCCTGGTTCGCCGGCTACACCCCCGGCCTCGCCACCGTCATCGCCGTCATGGGCCAGGACCCCGACACCGGGGCGCAGAAGTCCCTCTACGGCGCGCTCGGGCTCCCCCGCGTCAACGGCGGCGGCGCCCCCGCCCAGACCTGGGCCCAGTACACCGGCGCCGCCCTGCGCGGCACCCCGGTCGAGGAGTTCGACCTGGACACGGAGGAGGAGAGCGGCGACACCGCGCTGCCCACCGAGGAGGACACCGCCCCCGGCGAGACCGGCCGCCGCACCCCCTCGGCCACGCCCCGGCGCACCCCGTCCACCACCCCGTCCCGGACGCCCTCCGCGCCCGGCACCACCCCCGGCACCACGGACTCCCCCGACGGCGGCACCGACAGCGGCGGCACCGCGGACGGCGGCGCGGACACCGGCGGCACGGACGGGGGCGACGGCGGGGACACCGGGGGCGGGGACGGCGGCGGCGACGGCGGCGACGGGGGCGGGGACGGCGGCACCCTCGAAGGGCCCCGCGGCACCCGCGCCCCCGTCGCGCGGCCCGCCGGGCGGGCCTGAGTCACGGACCCGAGTCAGTGACCCGAGGTGGCCTTCAGCCCCACGACGGCCACCAGCAGCAGACAGACGAAGAAGATCCGGGCCGCCGTCACCGGCTCGTGCAGCACCACCATGCCCAGGATCGCCGCGCCCGCGGCGCCGATGCCGACCCACACCCCGTACGCCGTACCGATCGGCAGCGTCCGGGCCGCGTGCGACAGCAGCACCATGCTCGCCACGATGCCCAGACCGGTGAACACACTCGGCCACAGCCGGGTGAACCCCTCGGTGTACTTCATCCCGATCGACCAGGCCACTTCCAGCAGACCGGCGACGATCAGCAGCACCCACGCCATGACAGAACCTCCGACGAGTCAGAACACGCGAACTTCACGGGTGCGTCGTCTTTGCCAACCCGGTACGGCGCGTCTCGTCGGGGTCCCTCCACCGTAGCAAAAAACAGGCAAAGGGCCTGGTGACAGCCGTCACCAGGCCCTTTCACGCCATCTCGGCGACTACAGATACAGGCCGGTCGAGTCCGTCGAGCCCTCGAACCGGTCGGCGGCCACCGCGTGCAGGTCGCGCTCGCGCATCAGTACGTACGCCACGCCCCGCACCTCGACCTCCGCCCGGTCCTCCGGGTCGAACAGCACCCGGTCCCCCGGCTCGACCGTGCGCACGTTCTGCCCCACCGCCACCACCACGGCCCACGCCAGCCGCCGGCCGACCGCGGCCGTCGCGGGAATCAGAATGCCGCCGCCGGAACGCCGCTCGCCCTCGGGCGACTCGGACCGGACCAGCACTCGGTCGTGCAGCATCCGGATGGGCAGCTTGTCGTCGGTGTTCTCGCTCACGCCCCGCAACCTACCGGGCGGCGGCCCGCGCACGCGCGAGGGGGCGGCGCTTCACGCCCGTACCGGCCGGGAGCGCCGGGGCGCCGCGTCAGCGCTTGTTGCGGCGGGAGGAGACCACGACCAGGCCGACCACGCCCGCCGCGAGCAGCGCCGCCGGGATCACGCGCTCCAGCCGGGGGCTGCCGGTCTCGGTGACGAACTGGGCCTTCACGTCCGAGACCGCGCGGTTCACCGCCACGTACGCGCGGCCGGCCGTCCGGTCCACGGTTCCGGCCACCTTCGCCTTCGCGTCACCGATGATCGTCTTCGGGTGCACCCGCACCCCGATCTCATCGAGTACCACCGCCAGCTGCTCGCGCCTGCTGATGATGTCCGCCTCGATCTGCGCAGGGGTCCTGGCATCCGACACCGCGCCGCCTCCGTGGTCCTCGTCCGGTAAACCTTCATCGACAGTCTGTCAGTTCCACCGCGTCCGCACCCGGCGGCACCCCCATTACGCTCGGTCCCGTAGACCCCACGTACCAACGAGGAGAACCATGAGCGAGCGCCTCACCACCGGCGACACCGCCCCCGCCTTCACCCTCCCCGACGCCGACGGCAACGACGTCTCGCTCGCGGACCACAAGGGCCGCAAGGTCATCGTCTACTTCTACCCCGCCGCTCTCACCCCCGGCTGCACCAAGCAGGCGTGCGACTTCACGGACAACCTCGACCTGCTCGCCGAGGCCGGCTACGACGTCATCGGGGTCTCCCCGGACAAGCCGGAGAAGCTGGCGAAGTTCCGCGAGAAGGAGAACCTCAAGGTCACGCTGGTGGGCGATCCCGCCAAGGAGACCCTTGAGGCGTACGGCGCGTACGGCGAGAAGAAGCTCTACGGCAAAACGGTGACGGGCGTCATCCGGTCCACCGTCGTGGTCGACGAGGACGGCAAGGTCGCGCACGCCTTCTACAACGTCAAGGCCACCGGCCATGTCGCGAAGATCATCAAGGACCTGAAGATCTGACGTCCGGGGTATTCCGGGGGAATGCGGTGCCTCTTCCCGGCCCGCCCGGAACGAACCGTCCATTGAGCCGTACGGCCGAAATCGTGTGACGGACATCGCATTCCCTCGCCGAACCGGTTTGCGACCACCATGTCCGCGCAGAAGCCTTTCCTGAAACAGTCGCCGAGGAAAGGAACCGGCCATGGCGGGCCCCGCCCCCCAGCAGGTGGCCGACCCGGAAGCGGTCAAACGCCATCCCGCGCTGTTCCGCGCCATCCGCAAGCGCCGGAACCCGAAGCTCCGGCGCACGGACATCACGGTCACGGACGACCGGGCGGTGAAGCGCGCGGTCAAGGCGGCCTCGCTCGGCAACGCGATGGAGTGGTTCGACTTCGGCATCTACTCCTATCTGGCCGGCACCATCGGGCATGTGTTCTTCCCGTCCGGGAACGACACCACCCAGTTGCTGTCCTCGTTCGCCACCTTCGCGGTCGCCTTCCTGGTCCGCCCGCTGGGCGGCATGTTCTTCGGGCCGATGGGCGACAAGATCGGCCGCAAGAAGGTCCTCGCCCTCACCATGATCCTGATGGCGACGGGCACCTTCGCGATCGGCCTCATCCCCTCGCACCGGACCATCGGCGTGTGGGCCGCGGTCCTGCTGATCTTCTTCCGCATGCTCCAGGGCTTCTCGACGGGCGGCGAGTACGGCGGTGCCTCGACGTTCATCGCGGAGTACGCGCCCGACAAGCGGCGTGGCTTCTTCGGCAGCTTCCTGGAGTTCGGCACCCTCGCCGGTTACGTGGGCGCGGCCGGCCTGGTGACGCTGCTGTACGCGCTCCTGGACGACGCCCAGATGAACTCCTGGGGCTGGCGCGTCCCGTTCCTGGTGGCCGGCCCGCTCGGCCTCGTCGGCCTCTACCTGCGGCTGCGGCTGGACGAGACCCCGGCCTTCCAGAAGCTGGAGGGCGGCACGGCGCACGCCACGGATGCGGCGGACAGCGTGGAGACCACGGCCAAGGGCGACCTCGCCAAGATCTTCCGGGACTACTGGCCGACGCTGATCCTGTGCATCTGCCTGGTCGGCGCGTACAACATCACCGACTACATGCTGCTGTCGTACATGCCGACGTACCTCTCGGACGAGCTGGGCTACAGCGAGACGCACGGTCTGCTGATCCTGCTCGGCGTGATGGTGTTCCTGATGCTGATCATCAATCAGGTCGGCAAGCTCTCGGACCGCTTCGGCCGCAAGCCGCTGCTGATGGCCGGCATGCTGGGCTTCCTGATCTTCTCGCTGCCGTCGTTCCTGCTGATCCGTCAGGGCAGCATCCCGGCCATCATCATCGGCATGGCGCTGCTGGGCCTCTCCCTGGTCTGCATGCTCGGCACGATGTCCGCGGCGCTCCCGGCCCTGTTCCCCACCCACGTCCGCTACGGCTCCCTCTCTGTGGGCTACAACCTCTCCGCGTCGATCTTCGGTGGCACGACCCCGCTGGTGATCACGGCCCTGATCAGCGTCTCGGGCTCCAACCTGATGCCGGCGTACTACTCGATGGCGGCGGCCCTGGTCGGCGTGATCGCGGTCGCCTGCATGAAGGAAACCGCCAACAAACCCCTGGCAGGCTCCCCACCCTCGGTGGAAACCCCGGAAGAAGCAGAAGAACTGGTCGCCTCCCAAACCCCGGACCCCAAATTCTGACCCCTGTCGAACGTGACTCCCCGATCACGGCTTCGTTACTCCGTACGAGGCCACGAACGAATGGCCGGAACGGGGAGGCACATGCCAGTTCGCTATACACGCGAGCTGCTCGAAGAGGCGGCGCGCATGACGACGAACATCAATGATGCCGTGCGGTGGTGCGGTGGGACACCGACGCCGGGAACGCGAAGCTACCTGCGGCAGAAGGTGGCGGAGTGGGGTGTGGACGTATCGCACTTCGCCGATACGAGAGTGCGTCACACAGAAGAGGTGCTGCGCGATCTGGTGGCCCGTTCCACGAGCGTGGCGGAGGTCGTACGCCGTCTCGGCATCAATCCGGTGGGCGGAAACCACACGCACATCAGCCGCCGCATCGCCGCTCTCCGCATCGACACCTCCCACTTCGTGCACACACCACCACGCCGCCCGAAGGGCACACGGGGAAACCCTCTTGTTCTCGGCGACCCGCAGAACGGCCGGATTCCCGGCGAACGGCTGCGCCGAGCGCTGGCACGCACGGGGGTGATCGACGTGTGCGCGGAGTGCGGCAACCCGGGCGAGTGGCAGGGACAGCCGCTTCGGCTCGAAGTCGATCACATCAACGGCGACTGGTGGGACAACCGTCCGACGAATCTCCGCATCCTGTGCCCGAACTGCCACGCGGCGACCGACACGTACCGCGGGCGCAACCGCGCGAGGACGGCATGAGCGGCACATACACGCGCAGTCGCCTCGAAAAGGCCGCAGCCACGGCGACCAGCCTGGTCGATCTGGTGCGTCGGCTCGACGGACCGCTTGGCAGCCGAACCTGCCGATACGTACGCGATCGGCTCCGGCACTACGGCATCGACACCTCCCACTTCGTGGATGAGCCTCTCCCCGAACGGCCGCGCACGGCCTACCCGGCCGCACTTCTCGCCGAAGCGGCCGCCAACTCGTGCAGTATCAGAGGGATGTTCGAGTACATGGGACTGCCGCCGAGCGACAGCCCGTACGGATATGTACGGGCGAAGCTCGATCGGCTCGGTATAGACACGTCCCACTTCACGAGCGGACACAGGCAGGGGGCGCCTTCGGTCCCGCGCGACCAACTGGAGGCCGCAGTCGCCGAATCCCGCAGCCTCGCCGCCGTACTGGAGGTGTTGGGGCAAGTCAACAACGGCGGCGCCCGCATCCGCCTGAAGCGAGACATCGAAAAGTACCAGCTGTCGACCGCCCACTTCGTCGGCCAGGGCCACTCGGCGGGAACGCGCTCCCCAAGTCGCAAAGGGGCTGACGAGATCCTTGTCCTGAGGGATGGCGCATCCCGGACACGGACGTCCCTCTTGAGACGCGCACTGGACGACGTGGGGCTGCCGCGTGCGTGCGCGGTGTGCGGAACCGGCGAGTCGTGGCGAGGGAAACGCCTCGTGCTGGAGATCGACCACATCAACGGGAACCGTGCCGACGACCGCCAAGCCAATCTGCGCTATCTCTGCCCTTCGCGCCACAGCCAAACGGCGACTTTCTCGAAGAGGCGTGCCACCACACAGTAGAGTGGGTTGCGGGAGCCCGTACCCCAGCAGGCTAGAGGGCGCTGGCTTAGAATCAGTGTGTCGTGGGTTCAAATCCCACCGGGCTCACAAGCGAGAAGCGGCTTTCACCTTCACTTCGAAGGTGAAAGCCGCTTCTCGCGTCAGCCCACCAACTCCCGCACCACTGGTACCAGCGCCCGGAACGCCTTGCCTCGGTGGCTGATCGCGTTCTTTTCGGGCGGGGTCAGTTCCGCGCAGGTGCGGGTTTCGCCGGAGGGTTCGAGGATCGGGTCGTAGCCGAAGCCGTGGGTGCCGGCCGGGGTGTGGCGCAGGGTGCCGGTGAGGCGGCCCTCGACCACGCGTTCCGTGCCGTCCGGGAGGGCGAGCGCTGCCGCGCAGGCGAAGTGGGCGGCGCGGTGCGGGGCGTCGATGTCCGCGAGCTGGGCCAGGAGCAGGTCCAGGTTGGCGCGGTCGTCGCCGTGGCGGCCGGACCAGCGGGCCGAGAAGATGCCGGGGGCGCCGCCGAGGACGTCCACGCAGAGGCCCGAGTCGTCCGCGATGGCCGGGTGGCCGGTGGCCCGCGCGAGGGCGTGGGCCTTGAGCAGGGCGTTCTCGGCGAAGGTGACGCCGGTCTCCTTGACGTCGGGGATCTCCGGATACGCGTCGGCGCCGACCAGTTCGTGGGTGAGGCCGGCGGCGGCGAGGATCGCGTGGAGCTCGGTGATCTTCCCGGCGTTCCGGGTGGCGAGGATGAGACGGGTCATGCGTCCAGTATCGCCTCGTCCACCCGGCCGGATCACGGGCTGCAGACCTTGGCGATCTCGCCGGCCGCGTCGGTGACCGGGGTGATGTCCGGGGTGGCGTCGCCCTTCTCGATGGCGTCGCGGACGTTGGTGACGCCGGCGCGGAGGTCGTCCACGGCCTTGCCGAGGTCGGCGTTGTCCGTGGTGTCGCTGAGGTCGCCCAGTTCCTTCTGGATGTCGTCGAGGGCCTCGGACGCCCGGGTGGGGTCGCTGGAGGCGTCGGACACCGCCTGCTGGAGGTTGTCGACGCTGGTGGCGATGGCGTCGGCGGTGCGGACGCAGTCGAGCGTCTTGTCGAGGGCGCCGCAGCCCGCCACCGCGGTGACGGTGACGAGCGCGGCCGTGACGGCCAGGGCGATGCGTGCGTGACGGTGGCGCGAGGCCATGGTGTGGTCCCTCCCCGGTGAGCGGATACGCGGACGGGCGCCCGGTTCGACCCGTGCGCCCGTATGCGTATCGACGCCGCCGGGGGCCTCTTGGTTGCCTCTTTACCCGTGTCAGGCGCCGAGGGTGGTGGCCAGCGCCTCGTTCTGGAGCCGGGCGAGGTCGACGCAGCCGGCGGTGGCGAGGTCGAGCAGGGCGTTCAGCTCCGCGCGGTCGAAGGGCTCGGCCTCGGCGGTGCCCTGGACCTCCACGAAACGGCCGTCGCCCGTGCAGACGACGTTCATGTCGGTCTCGGCCCGTACGTCCTCCTCGTAGCAGAGGTCGAGGAGCGGGGTGCCGGCCACGATGCCGACGCTGACGGCGGCGACGGTCCCGGTCAGCGGCTTGCGGCCGTGCTTGATCAGCTTGCGGCCCTGGGCCCAGGCGACCGCGTCGGCCAGGGCGACGTAGGCGCCGGTGATGGCGGCGGTGCGGGTGCCGCCGTCGGCCTGGAGGACGTCGCAGTCCAGCACGATCGTGTTCTCGCCGAGCGCCTTGTAGTCGATGACGGCGCGCAGGGAGCGGCCGATGAGCCGGCTGATCTCGTGCGTCCGGCCGCCGATCTTGCCGCGTACGGATTCGCGGTCGCCGCGGGTGTTGGTGGCCCGGGGCAGCATGGAGTACTCGGCGGTGACCCAGCCCTCGCCGCTGCCCTTGCGCCAGCGGGGCACGCCTTCGGTGACGGAGGCGGTGCAGAAGACCTTGGTGTCCCCGAAGGAGACGAGGACGGAACCTTCGGCGTGCTTGCTCCATCCGCGTTCGATGGTGACGGGGCGGAGCTGCTCGGGGGTACGGCCGTCGATACGAGACATGCGGCCGAGCCTATCGGTTGCGCGGGGCGGCGATTTCCGCCGCGGGCGGGTACGCCGAGGGCCCCGGTACCTGGGGGTGAACTCCAGGGGGGCCGGGGCCTTCGGTTATCGGCAGGTGGGGCGCCGACAGGCGTTCAGGGGTGTAAAACCGGTCGGTCTTACATCATGTCTTCGATGTCGGCGGCGATCGGGTCCGCGTCCGTGCCGATCACGACCTGGATCGCGGTGCCCATCTTGACGACGCCGTGGGCACCGGCGGCCTTGAGCGCGGCCTCGTCGACCTTGCTCGGGTCGACGACCTCGGTGCGCAGGCGCGTGATGCAGCCCTCGACCTCCTCGATGTTCTCGATTCCGCCGAGCCCGGCGACGATCTTCTCAGCCTTGCTGGCCATGGCCTTCTCCCTGGTTCTTCACGTACGTGCGACGGCCCACCCTGGGTCCGTTTCGTCACGGTAACGCACGGTTGGCCCAACTTCACGGGCGAGCACCCCGTCCATCACCAATGATGACGATCACCGGCACCCTGTCCCGACGGGCAGGCACCGCACCGTACCCCAACTGGTCTACACCAGTCTGCAACGACCGCCAAATACGCCGTGTTCCGGGAGGATGCCGATGAGCTCGAGCAGCGAAGCCGTCCCGCAGAAGAACGTGTGGAACAGACTGTTCCAGGGCCTTCAGAAGATGGGCCGCAGCCTCCAACTGCCGATCGCCGTGCTGCCCGCGGCCGGCATCCTCAACCGGCTGGGCCAGCCGGACGTCTTCGGCGACGACGGCCTGGGCTGGAACAACGTCGCCAAGGTGTTCGCGGCCGCGGGCGGCGCCCTGCTGGACTCCGGCATCGGCCTGCCGCTGCTGTTCTGCGTCGGGGTGGCGATCGGCATGGCCCGGAAGGCGGACGGCTCGACCGCACTCGCCGCCGTGACCGGCTTCCTCGTCTACTACGCGGTACTGCACGCGTTCCCGGTGGACTGCGACAAGGGCCAGACATTCGTCTCGGGCGGCATCTGGTTCGGCTCGTGCGTCGCGGGGGACGCGACCGTGACGCCGGCCGCGTACCAGAACCCGGGCGTCTTCGGCGGCATCGTGATGGGTCTGATGGCGGCCTGGTTCTGGCAGCGGTTCCACCGCGTCAAGCTGGTGGACTGGCTCGGCTTCTTCAACGGCCGCCGGCTCGTCCCGATCATCATGGCCTTCGTCGGCCTGCTCTTCGCGGCGCTGTGCGCCTGGCTGTGGCAGCCGATCGGCGACGGCCTGACGAGCTTCTCGAAGTGGCTGGTGGACCTGAACTGGCTGGGCTCCGGCATCTTCGGCGTCGCCAACCGCGCGCTGCTGGTCATCGGCATGCACCAGTTCCTGAACACCTTCGTCTGGTTCCAGTTCGGCGACTTCGAGAAGCCGGACGGCACGATGGTGCACGGTGACATCAACCGGTTCCTGGCGGGCGACCCCACGGCCGGCCAGTTCACCTCGGGCTTCTTCCCGATCATGATGTTCGCCCTGCCGGCGGCGGCCCTCGCCATCTACCACTGCGCCAAGCCGCACCGGCGCAAGGCGGTGGCGGGTCTGATGATCTCGGTCGGCCTGACCTCGTTCGTCACGGGCATCACCGAACCGATCGAGTACTCGTTCCTCTTCGTCGCTCCCCTCCTCTACGCGATCCACGCGGTGCTCACCGGTGTGTCGATGGCGGTGACGTGGGCACTGGGGGTGAAGGACGGCTTCAGCTTCTCGGCCGGCCTGATCGACTACGTCATCAACTGGAGCCTGGCGACGAAACCGTGGCTGATCATCCCCATCGGGCTGGCGTTCGCCGTCGTGTATTACGTCATCTTCAGGTTCGCGATCACCAAGTTCAATCTCCAGACGCCGGGCCGCGAGCCCGACGAACTGGAGGACGAGATCGAGAAGAACCTGACCAAGTAGCGGCATTATGCAAGGTCACTGACCTAGTCGGCGCAGACCCCCGGACCCTTTGGTCCGGGGGTTTCCCGCATGTCACGGTGCGTATGCGCCAGCTGCTGAGAAGTAGTCGGAAATTGCAGGTTCCTTATCTATCCCTCACCGTGCTACAACTGGTCTACACCACTCAGTGGTCCAGACCACGCGACGCCTCGCGCGCCGCGTTTCTCGAGTCGTCGCCCACCAAAAACCCCCTGTCCCCGGCGGCGCCTTGCTTACTGGAGGAAGTTGATGAGTACGGCCACCGCTTCGGCGGCCCCCGCGAAGAAGCGGGGCTCCGGCCTGTTCCAGGGCCTGCAAAAGGTGGGTCGCAGCCTGCAGCTGCCGATCGCGGTGCTGCCGGCAGCAGGCATTCTGCTCCGTCTCGGCCAGCCCGACGTCTTCGGTGACGACGGGCTGGGCTGGCACAAGGTCGCCTCCGTGTTCGCCACCGCGGGCGACGCGGTCTTCGGCAACCTGCCGCTGCTCTTCTGCATCGGTGTCGCCATCGGCTTCGCCAAGAAGTCGGACGGCTCGACCGCCCTCGCGGCGCTGGTCGGCTTCCTGGTGTACAGCAATGTGCTCAAGGCCTTCCCGGTCACCGAAGCGGTGGTCCAGAAGGGTGCGGACACGGCCGCCACGTACAACAACCCGGGTGTCCTCGGCGGCATCCTGATGGGTCTCGTCTCCGCGCTCCTGTGGCAGAAGTTCCACCGCACCAAGCTGGTGGACTGGCTCGGCTTCTTCAACGGCCGCCGCCTCGTCCCGATCATCATGGCCTTCGTCGGCGTGGTCTTCGGTGTCTTCTTCGGCCTGGTCTGGGAACCGATCGGGGACGGCATATCCAACTTCGGCGAGTGGATGACCAGTCTCGGCTCCGGCGGCGCCGCGCTGTTCGGCCTGATCAACCGCGCGCTGATCCCGATCGGCATGCACCAGTTCGTCAACACGGTCTCCTGGTTCCAGCTGGGTGACTTCACGGACGCCGCCGGTGCGGTCGTGCACGGTGACCTGAACCGCTTCTTCGCCGGTGACCCGACCGCCGGTCAGTTCATGACGGGCTTCTTCCCGATCATGATGTTCGGTCTTCCGGCCGCCGCCATCGCCATCGCGCACTCCGCCCGCCCCGAGCGCCGCAAGGCGGTCATGGGCATGATGGTCTCGCTGGCCCTGACCTCGTTCGTCACCGGTGTGACCGAGCCGATCGAGTTCTCGTTCATGTTCATCGCGCCGCTGCTGTACGCGATCCACGCGGTGCTCACCGCCATCTCGATGGCCGTCACCTGGGCCCTGGGTGTCCACGCCGGATTCACCTTCTCGGCCGGCTTCATCGACTACGCGCTGAACTGGAACCTGGCGACCAAGCCGTGGCTGATCATCCCGATCGGCCTGGTCTTCGCAGCGATCTACTACGTGGTCTTCCGCTTCGCGATCACGAAGTTCAACCTCACCACCCCGGGCCGCGAGCCCGAGGAAGAGGTCGAGGACCTGACCAAGTAGTCCGGTCCCCGCAGACCGAAGCCCTCACCTTCCCGGCGGAAGGTGAGGGCTTCGTCGTACCCGCGCCCGTACGCGTACGGGCGCGCCGCTCAGAGTTCGTACACCGCGCCCGGCGCCGCGAGTTCCGTGGGGCCGGTGAAGACCGCGCGGGCGTCGGTGAGGTTCTGGCCGGCGTCCGTCCACGGCGGGATGTGCGTCAGCACCAGGCGCCCGGCGCGCGCCCGCTCCGCCAGCTCGCCCGCTTCCCGGCCATTGAGATGGAGGTCCGGGATGTCCTCCTTGCCGTGCACGAACGACGCCTCGCACAGGAGGAGGTCCGTGTCCTCGGCCAGCTCGTCCAGGGCCTCGCAGGTGCCGGTGTCCCCGGAGTACGTGAGCGAGGCGCCGCCGTGCTCGATGCGGATGCCGAAGGTGTCGACGGGGTGGCGGAGCTTCTCCGTACGCACCGAGAAGGGGCCGACGTCGAACCAGCCGGACTTCAGCGTCCGGAAGTCGAAGACCTCGCTCATCGCGTGCTCGGACGGGGTGTCCGCGTGCGCCGTGGTGAGCCGCCGCTCCGTGCCCTCGGGTCCGTAGACCGGGATACGGGCGGGGCGCTCGCCGCCGTGCGGGTAGTAGCGGACGACGAAGTACGCGCACATGTCGATGCAGTGGTCGGCGTGCAGGTGGCTGAGGAAGATGGCGTCGAGGTCGTAGAGACCTACATGGCGCTGCAGCTCGCCGAGGGCACCGTTGCCCATGTCGAGGAGCAGCCGGAAGCCGTCGGCCTCTACGAGGTAGCTCGAGCATGCCGAACCCGCGGAGGGGAACGAGCCGGAGCAGCCGACGACGGTGAGCTTCATGGAGCGTGAACCTCCGAGACGTGGGAACGGGGAGGGTTCGTGCGGTTCTCGCGGTGCGGTTCGTTGAGCGTAAGGCGCGAAAGTGCGGGTCGCTCCTCCGGGGCGGGTCGTTGTGGGGGAACTCACCTGTGCTGTCACCGGTTCGGGTGGCGAAAGCGGGGCGGTGCCCCGGGGATACGACGACGCCGGGGCCGGACCTCTACGGTCCGGCCCCGGCGTGGGGTGTGCGCCGCGCGAGCGGCTAGGCCCAGAGTTGGCCCTGGAGGGTTTCGATGGCGGCTTCCGTCGTGGGTGCGGTGTAGACGCCGGTCGACAGGTACTTCCAGCCACCGTCGGCGACGACGAAGACGATGTCGGCCGGTTCGCCGGCCTTGACCGCCTTGCGGCCGACGCCGATCGCGGCGTGCAGTGCCGCGCCCGTGGAGACGCCCGCGAAGATGCCCTCCTGCTGGAGGAGTTCGCGGGTGCGGGTGACGGCGTCGGCGGAGCCGACCGAGAAGCGGGTCGTGAGGACCGAGGGGTCGTACAGCTCGGGCACGAAGCCCTCGTCGAGGTTGCGCAGCCCGTACACGAGGTCGTCGTAGCGCGGCTCGGCGGCCACGATGCTGATGCCCTCGACGTGCTCGCGGAGGTAGCGGCCGACGCCCATCAGGGTGCCCGTGGTGCCGAGGCCGGCGACGAAGTGGGTGATGGACGGGAGGTCGGCGAGGATCTCCGGGCCGGTGGTCGCGTAGTGGGCGCCCGCGTTGTCCGGGTTGCCGTACTGGTAGAGCATGACCCAGTCCGGGTGCTCGGCCGACAGCTCCTTGGCGACGCGGACCGCGGTGTTGGAGCCGCCCGCGGCCGGCGAGGAGATGATCTCGGCGCCCCACATGGCGAGGAGGTCGCGCCGTTCCTGGGAGGTGTTCTCGGGCATCACGCACACGATGCGGTAGCCCTTGAGCTTGGCCGCCATGGCGAGCGAGATGCCGGTGTTGCCGCTGGTGGGTTCGAGGATCGTGCAGCCGGGGGTGAGCCGGCCGTCCTTCTCGGCCTGCTCGACCATGTGGAGCGCGGGGCGGTCCTTGATCGAGCCGGTGGGGTTGCGGTCCTCCAGCTTGGCCCAGATGCGGACGTCCGCGGAGGGCGACAGCCGCGGCAGGCGCACCAGAGGGGTGTTGCCCACCGCGGCGAGGGGGCTGTCGAAGCGCATCAGTTCATGCCGCCGGCGACGGCCGGGAGGATGGTGATGCTGTCGCCGTCGCTGAGCGCGGTGGAGATGCCGTCCAGGAAGCGGACGTCCTCGTCGTTCAGGTAGACGTTGACGAAGCGGCGGAGCTGGTCGCCGTCCACGATCCGCTCCCGGATGCCGGTGTGGCGGCTCTCCAGGTCCGTCAGGAGGTCGGCGAGGGTGTCCCCCTTGCCCTCGACGGCCTTGGCGCCGTCGGTGTAGGTGCGGAGGATGGTCGGGATGCGGACCTCGATGGCCATGGCGTGGGCTCCTGTCGAAGCTGTGTGGTGGCGGTGGGCGTATGGCGTGCGGCTCTGCCCCCGCGCGGGGGTCGGTGCGTGGTGCGGTGGCGCCAGGCCGTACGGCGGCGCCCTGACGTGGTCCGGCTCAGGCCCGGCGGGCGGCGGACCGTTGGGTCGTACAGATCGCGCTGGCGAGGCGGCACAGGTCGACGTGCAGGCGCGCCACGAGCAGCGAGCCCGGCGTCTTGTCACTCACGTCATGGGGAACCATGCGGTCATCGTATCGATTCCCGGTCGGGGATTCGGAGTGTGATCTCATCTTGTGGATACTGAGCGTTCGAGGGGCGGACAGTGCTGGTCACAGGGCCTGTCCGCCCCTCGCGGGAGGGCTCAGGCCGCCGGGTACGCCTCGACGACCCGGACCTCCTCCTCGGTGATCTCGCCGTCCACGATCCGGTACGAGCGGAACTGGAAGGGGCCCGCGTCGTCGGTGTCCGCGGTGGAGACCAGCACGTAGTGGGCGCCGGGCTCGTTGGCGTACGTGACGTCGGTGCGCGAGGGGTACGCCTCGGTCGCCGTGTGCGAGTGGTAGACGATCACGGGCTCCTCGTCCCGGTCGTCCATCTCGCGGTAGAGCTTGAGCAGGTCGGCGGAGTCGAACTCGTAGAACGTGGGCGAGCGCGCGGCGTTGAGCATCGGGATGAAGCGCTCGGGGCGGCCGCTGCCCTCGGGGCCGGCGACGACGCCGCACGCCTCGTCGGGGTGATCGGCGCGGGCGTGCGCCACGATCCGGTCGTACAGCGTCTGGGTGATGGTCAGCATGGCGCCAGGATAGGCCGACCGGCCCCGGTGTACCGAGGGGTGGTACGCGGGGGCCCGCATCGTGGAACATCGCTGGTGGGGGGCGTACGCCTCAGCGCCTCGTACGCCCGGCGAAGGCCCGGCCCCGCGGGTTGCGGGAGCGCAGGACCAGGTAGGAGACGCCCAGGATCAGGGCCCACAGCGGGGCGCAGTACAGCGAGATCCTGGTGTCCTCGTCGATGCCCATCATGACGACGACCACGGCGATGAAGGCGAGCGCGAAGACGCTGGTGTACGGGGCGCCGGGGGCCCGGAACGTGGACTGCGGGAGCAGTCCGCGCACGGCCAGGCGGCGGTAGCGGAGCTGGCTGACCAGGATCATGATCCAGGCCCACATGCCGGAGATCGTGGCGAAGGAGACGACGTAGGTGAAGGCTTCGCCGGGCCACTGGTAGTTGATCCAGACGCCGACGAGCATGAGGGCGGCGGAGAACGTGGTGCCGACGAGGGGGGTGCCGCCGCGGGTGAGCCGGGTGAAGAGTGCCGGGCCCTGGCCGTTGAGCGCGAGGTCGCGCAGCATGCGGCCGGTGGAGTACATGCCGGAGTTGCAGGAGGAGAGCGCGGCGGTCAGGACGACGAAGTTGACGATGCCGGCGCCGAGGCCGAGGCCCATCTTCCGGAACGCCTCGACGAAGGGTGAGACGCCCGGTGAGAACGCGGTCCACGGCACCACCGAGAGGATCATGACCAGGGCGCCGACGTAGAAGACGGCGATGCGCCAGGGGACGGTGTTGATGGCCCTGGGCAGCACGGTCGCGGGGTCCTTGGACTCGCCGGCGGTGACGCCGACGAGTTCGACGGCGAGGAAGGCGAACATCACGATCTGGAGCGTCATCAGGGTGCCCTTGATCCCGTGCGGGAAGAAGCCGCCGTCGGACCAGAGGTGGGTGACGCTCGCGGTGTCCCCGGCGTCGGAGAAGCCGAGGGTGAGGATGCCGGCGCAGATGAGGATCATGCCTACGATGGCGGTGACCTTGACCATCGAGAACCAGAACTCCAGCTCGCCGAAGAGCTTCACGGAGATGAGGTTCACGCCGTAGAGGACGACCGTGAAGCCGAGGGCGGAGACCCAGGGCGGGATGGCGAACCAGTAGGTCATGTACTGGGCGGCGGCGGTGACTTCGGTGATCCCGGTGACGACCCAGAACAGCCAGTACGTCCAGCCGGTGACGAAGCCCGCGAAGGGGCCGACGAATTCGCGGGCGTACTCCGAGAAGGAGCCGGACACCGGGCGGTACATGAGGAGTTCGCCCAGGGCCCGCATGATGAAAAAAATAACCAGTCCGGCCACGGCGTAGGCGAGGACGATGCTGGGGCCGGCCTTGGCGATGGCCTTGCCGGCGCCGAGGAAGAGCCCGGTGCCGATGGCGCCGCCGATCGCGATCATCTGGATCTGGCGGGCGCCGAGCGCTCTGCGGTAGCCCTCGGCGGAGGTGGTGGTGTCCGCGGCCGCGGGGTGCGGGCCGTCCTGCCCCTTGTCGTCGATCTGCGCGGATGTCATTGGCTGCGCCCTTCTCCGGCCGGATCACCAGTAGACGCGGGCCGGGCGGGCGGGGCGCAGCCGGGGACGGCCGTTCGGGTGATGCCGGGGCGCCGGGGGGCGTCAGGGCATCATCGTCTCGACCAGGGTCTCCTGGAGGGCGCCGAGCCAGAGGTAGGCCATGACCATGGGCTTGCGGGGGTCGCTGTCGGGGAGCCGGTAGAGGGAGCCCTCCTCGCCGTCGTCCTCGTCGGTGACCTCCAGGCGGGTGCCGATGGTGAGCCGGAGGTCGTTGAGCGAGCGCAGCCAGTTGCGGCACTCCTCGGCGTTGAGCGTGAGCACGGCCGCCTGGTCGCCGGCGGGCGTCAGGGCGTCCAGGGTGCGTACGACCGCGAGGGCGTCCTCGCGCTTGCGGGTGCGCAGGTCGTTCTCGGTGAACCTGCGGAACTCGGCGGAGGCGGCGCGCAGTTCGTCGTCCCCGTCGCCGTACGCCTCGGGGAAGAGGCGGGCCAGGGCCGGGTCGGCGGGCGGTTCGCTGGGGCCCTCGGCGAAGAGGGCGGCGAGCGGGTCCTCGCCCTCGGCGGGCTCGTCGCCGGGGCCGATGAGTTCCAGGAGCTGGACGGCGAGGGAGCGCAGGATCGCGATCTCCACCTCGTCGAGCGCGACGGCCGCGCCGCCGGGGGTGGCCTCGAAGTGGCCGGCCATGGGTTCTCTCCGATGATGGTCGGGCGGGCGGTGCGGAAGGGACTGTGCGGGTGGGGCGCCGCGCGTGCGGCGCTAGTTGCGGTCCTGGGTGAGCGTGGCCCACAGGCCGTAGCCGTGCATGGCCTGGACGTCGCGTTCCATCTCCTCGCGGGTGCCGCTGGAGACGACGGCGCGGCCCTTCTGGTGGACGTCCAGCATCAGCTTGCGCGCCTTGTCCTTGGAGTAGCCGAAGTACGCCTGGAACACATACGTCACATAGCTCATGAGGTTGACCGGGTCGTTGTGGACCAGCGTCACCCAGGGGACGTCGGGCTCGGGGACGACGAGGTGTTCCTCGGCCGATTCGGGACGTTCGATCTCTGTAGGGGCGACGCTCACCTGTCCCATGCTGCCACCCTCAGTGGCGCATCGCACAAACGGCCCCCTCGCCGCGCCGCCCCCGGACCCCATCTCGTCACTTTGACGAAATAGGGGTAGCATCCCCGGCATGAACTCTCCGGACCTCGCGCGGCGGGTCGGTGTGCCGTCGACCGCGCTCTTCACCGACCAGTACGAGCTCACGATGGTGCAGGCCGCGCTGAAGGGCGGCACGGCCGGGCGGCGCTCCGTCTTCGAGGCGTTCACCCGCCGGCTGCCCGAGGGCAGGCGCTACGGCGTCGTCGCCGGCACCGGACGGGTCCTGGACGCGGTGGAGAACTTCCACTTCGACGACGAGATGCTCGGCTTCCTGCGCGACCGGGCCGTCGTGGACGGGCCGACCCTGGACTATCTGGCGGACTACCGGTTCAGCGGCGACATCTGGGGCTACCCGGAGGGCGAGGTGTACTTCCCGGGCTCGCCGATCCTGCGCGTGGAGGGCTCCTTCGCCGAGTGCGTGCTGCTGGAGACGGTGATCCTGTCGATCCTCAACCACGACTCGGCGATCGCCGCCGCGGCCTCCCGGATGTCGGCGGCGGCGGGCGGGCGCGGGCTGATCGAGATGGGCGCGCGCCGCACCCACGAGCTGTCGGCGGTCGCCTCGGCGCGCGCCGCGTACATCGGCGGCTTCGACACCACGTCCGACCTGGCCGCCGGCTTCCGCTACAACATCCCGACGGTCGGCACGAGCGCCCACGCCTTCACCCTGCTGCACGACTCGGAGCGGGACGCCTTCACGGCCCAGGTGGACTCGCTGGGGCGCGGGACGACGCTGCTGGTCGACACGTACGACGTGACGGAGGCCGTCCGCGCGGCGGTCGAGATCGCCGGGCCCGAGCTGGGCGCGGTACGGATCGACTCCGGCGATCTGCTGCTCGTCGCCCACCGGGTGCGCCAGCAGCTCGACGAGCTGGGCGCCACCGGGACGAAGATCGTGGTCACCTCGGACCTGGACGAGTACGCCATCGCCTCGCTGGCCGCCGCCCCGGTGGACGCGTACGGGGTGGGCACGCAGCTCGTCACGGGCAGCGGGCACCCCACCTGCTCGATGGTCTACAAGCTCGTCGCCCGCGCGGGGTCCGCCGACCCGGCCGACGAGCTGCGCCCGGTCGCGAAGAAGTCGATGGGCGCGAAGTCGTCCAAGGGCGGCCGCAAGTGGGCGGCGCGCCGGCTGGACGAGCACGGGGTCGCGGAGGCCGAGGTCGTCGGCACCGGGCCGGTCCCGGCGGAGCCGGCCGGCCGGCAGCTGCTGGTGGAGCTGGTCCGGGGCGGCGAGGTGGTCGCCCGCGAGCCGCTGGACGCGGCGCGGGAGCGGCACATCGCGGCGCGGGAGGGGCTGCCGCTGTCGGCGACGCAGCTGTCGCGCGGCGAGGCGGTCATCCCCACCGAGTACGTGTGACGCGGCCTGTCCGGCGTACCGGCGCGCCCCGCCGGGAGGCCGGACGGGCTTGATTTCCCCCTCGCCCCGCTGGAATCTCCAGTGACGGAACCATCTCCCCGTACCGCTCCGCACCGCTCCCCCACCACCGCTCCCCACCCCGAAGGACCACTGCCATGCACCGCGCCTTGATCGTCGTGGACGTTCAGAACGACTTCTGTGAGGGCGGGAGCCTCGCCGTGGCGGGGGGTGCCGATGTCGCCGCCGCCATCACGGACCTGATCGGCGAGAGCCGGCCCGCCTACCGGTACGTGGTGGCCACGCGGGACCACCACATCGATCCGGGCGACCACTTCTCGGCCACGCCGGACTTCGAGCACTCCTGGCCGCCCCACTGCGTGGCCGGTACGGAGGGCGTGGGCTTCCACCCCAATTTCGCCCCGGCGGTCGCCTCCGGGGCGATCGACACGGTGTTCGACAAGGGGGCCCACGCGGCGGCGTACAGCGGCTTCGAGGGGCTCGACGAGAACGGCACCGGGCTCGCCCGGTGGCTGCGCGAGCGCGACGTCGGCGAGGTGGACGTGGTCGGCATCGCGACCGACCACTGCGTCCGGGCCACCGCGCTGGACGCCGCCCGTGAGGGCTTCACCACGCAGGTGCTGCTCGGCCTGACGGCGGGGGTCGCCCCGGCGACGACGGAGCGGGCGCTGACGGAGCTGCGCGAGGCGGGCGTGGCGCTGACGGGCGAGCCGGTCGTCTGAGCGGCCGTACGGGCGCCACGGCCCTCCGGGGCCGGGCTCAGCCCCGCACGGCCGGGACGGCCGGTACAGCCGGTGCGGCGGTGGGTTCCAGCAGGGTGCGGATGGGGTGCCACAGCTCCTCGGCCCGTTCCGGGCGGGCGCGCCACAGCAGGCCGTCCGGGTGGTGCAGCACTGCGGTGATCTCGTCCGGGGTCGGCGGCTCGGCGTTGCCGCGCAGATAGACGGCGCGCAGGCCCAGGTTGCGCAGCCGGGTCAGGGCGCGGGGCCGGTTGGCGGCGTGCACCAGGACCCGGACCGGGGTGCCGGGTCCGGGGCCCCCCGCCGGGCGCGGCAGGGTGATCGCGACGACCACGCTGCCGTTCGGCAACTTGCTGAATCCTCCGCCTGCCATACGTACGCGCTCCCCCGTGAGACGTCGTGTCAATAAGAAAGTGAACAGGGGCACCTAAACACGATCGGCCGCCGCCCGCTAGTGGGCGACGGCCGATCATGCTGTGACCTGCGGTGATGCGGTACTACTTCTTCGAGGGACCCACCTTGACGGTCATCGTCTCGCCGCTGCGCGGCTCGCTGACGATGGTGATCCGGGTGTTGGTGTCAGGAACCTTGACGCTGCCGGTCGGGTTCTCCTTGTACCAGTACGTGCCCGTACGGTCGTCGAAGGCCGGGACGCCGAGCCGCGGCTTGATCTTCACGGCCTGGTCGGCCGAGTGCAGCGTGAAGCCGTCCGTCGGGTACCAGCTGAACGGGGCGTCGAAGGGCTGGATCTTGTTGCGCATGATCGAGCCGTTCGACCACTTCAGCGGCTTCGCGTGTGCGTCCACCGGCAGGATCAGGCCCTGGCCGGGGTGCTGCGAGACGTTGTTGTCCTTCTGGGAGGTGTCCCACAGCCAGACCAGCAGGCCGTTCTGGTAGGGGAAGTGCTCGACCCAGTCCGGACGGGTCTTGGAGAAGCCGAAGTTGTACGGGCCGACCTGGAGGGTCTTGTCGTAGCTGACGTACTGGCGGTTCTCCGCGATGTAGTACTGCGGGTAGTTCTTGGTGAACGACGCGCCGACCCGCGAGAAGCCCTTGCTGGTCCAGCCGTTGTCACCGGCCTCGGCGTTGTCCGAGAACAGCGCGGTGCCGTCCGCGGTCACCGAGATGGTGTCGGCGGTGAAGCCCTTGCCGCCCGCGCCGCCGTCGGTGGCGTAGCGGAAGCGGATGTCGATCTTCTGGCCCGCGTAGGCGTCCAGCGAGTACGACAGGTTCTTGTACGCGCCGGAGACGTCGGTCAGGGCCGGCTTGTCGCTGGCGTCGCGCGGGATGGCCTTGCCGTCGGCGGTGCCGTCGATCGCGGTCCAGCTGGCGCCGCCGTTGGTGGACACCTCGGTGTAGAGGTAGTCGTAGTCCTTCTCGATGTCCCACCAGCCCTGGAGGTCCAGGGACGCCTCGGTCTTGCCGGTGAGGTCGACCGGGCGGGACAGCGTGTTGCCGAGGTTGTCGCCCATGTTGCTCCACCACTGCGAGGCGCCCTCGGCGGGGGCCGTGACGTCGGTGGTGACGGGCTTCTCGGGCAGCGTGACGACGAGCGCCTGCTTGTCCTTGGTGTTGTACTCGGAGACGCCCAGCTTGTGGGTGGACTTCGTGGCGGCCTTGGCCTCGTCGAAGTTCAGCCAGCCCAGCTGGAGCTTGTCCCAGGAGGTCATGTCACCGGGCATGTCCCCGATGCTGTCCTTGCCGGTGCCGAGCCAGGAGCCCGCCGACATCAGCGACCAGAAGCCGACCGAGTTCTCGGCGGTGTTGGTCGTGTCGTAGAGGTCCGGGAGACCGAGGTCGTGGGCGTACTCGTGGGCGAAGACGCCCAGTCCGCCGTTCTCGGGCTGCGCGGTGTAGTCGCCGACCCAGATGCCGGTGTCGCCGATCTCGGTGCCGCCCGCCTTGTTGGCGGAGGGGCCGGTGGCGCCTGCGTCGGTGCCGTACGCGTACCAGCGGTGCGCCCAGACGGCGTCGGCGCCCTGGGCACCGCCGCCGGCGGACTCGTCCTCACCCGCGTGCACGATCTGGAAGTGATCGATGTAGCCGTCGGGCTCGTTGAAGTTGCCGTCGTTGTCGAAGTCGTAGCGGTCCCACTTGTCGTACTGCGACAGGTCCGCCTTGATCTGGTCGAGCGTGCGGCCCTTCGCCTTCTGGTCCGCGACCCAGGCGTTGACGCCGTCCCGGACCATGTCCCAGGAGTTGGCGCAGTTGCTCTGGCCGCAGTAGTTCGAGCCGTACCGGGCCTCGTTGTACGGGACCTTGACCCAGTCGGAGACCTCGCCCTCGACCGAGTAGCGGCCGGACGACGTCTTCTCGTAGTACGTCTTGAGCGAGTTGGTGCCCGCGCCCTCGCCGAAGTACAGCTGCTGGAAGTGCGCCTGGTCGTAGTCGGCCTGCCAGGCGGTGCTGTTGTCCTTCTTCGGGTCCGGCTGGGCTATCTGGTTGTGCAGCGGGCCCGGCGTGCCGCCGTAGGCCGGGACGGGCGGCTTGGGGCCGTCACCGTCCGGGTCGTACATGGTCGTGTTGTCGACCTGGTCGCCGAACTCCACCAGAACGGTGAAGATCTTGTCGGTCTTCTCGCGGCCCAGCTCGACGTACTTCTTGTCGTCGAGCTTGACGACCTTGGAGCCTCCGCGCGACGAAACCTTCTTGTCGCCGGATATGACCTGTTCCAGGGCAGCCTGGCGCTGAGCGGCCTGCTGCTTGCTGAACGGGCCCTCCAGATTGTGTTCGCCGCCCCTGGCCGACGCCGGGTCCCGGCGGTCGATCTTGGCGGTGCCTGACGCCTGGTCATCAGCCTGAGCGGTGGCGAAGGCGGATGCGGTCGCGGCGGTCGCGGCCATGGCCACGACAATCGCTCCGGTCCGAAGCGCCCGTCTCTTAATGATCACGTGATGCAGTCCTCCCCGGCGTCCGCGTCGGCGGCCCGGAGGTGTAGGAGAGGCCGCGCGCGCGGAAACGCGTCACAAGTGACGACATTCGACCGGAGTTACGGGAGAAAAGACAGACCTTGACTTGGACAGAGCAAGTGCACTATGCAGGAGCGCCATTCCGGTATCCGGACGAAATGTCGCCCCCTGTCCGTGACCTACCGGTGCGTCAGAAGCGTACCCGGGCGCCCGGCATGACTCCGTGCGCCCCCTGTGCACCGGCACTGTGGGTTAGGTTACGCTTACCAGCCGTTCCTCACGGGCATCCACCGACATAGAGTCGCTCGACAGCGCGACCGTGTCGAGAGAACGCCCATCCGACGTCCCGAGGACGGAATCAGCCATGCCGCGTCCCACTGCCGCACAGCTCGTCTACGGTTCGGTCACCGTCGTCTTCGCGGACCTGGCCATGTTGCTGCTGTTCCAGGTCGGTTCGGGCGTCGGCATCGCCGTGGCCGGGACGGCCGCGCTCGCGCTCGGACTCGCCGTGTCCGTCACCGTACCCACCGGGCACCGCCGCCACACCGCGCGATCGGCGGAGCCGGCGGGCGCCGCCCCGGTGCCGGCTCCGCGCCGCTCCGCGGCCGCCACGGAGGGCCGGGCGCCCGTCTCCGCCCAGAGCCACCGCTGAGCCCCGGCCGAGACCGGGCGGAATCTCAGTTGACGGTCACCACCACGGTCTTGGCCGCCTTGTCCTGGAGGCCCTGCCGGTAGGGCTTGTCGGTGAACATCAGCACGATGTTGATGAGCCACCACAGGCACGGGCAGCACAGCAGCGCCGGCAGCCACAGCACCACGGCCCGCATGAACGCCGCCCCGGTGTCCGGCACCCGGCCGTCGTCGAGCATCGCGACCCGCATCTTCAGCAGCCGCTTGCCGAGGGTGCGGCCGTCCTTGTGCGTGAAGTACGTGTCGTACGCGACGTAGACCACCAGGCCGATCAGCGTCCAGAGCAGCTGATGCCCGCTGTAGGTCTGGGCGAACAGGTCGCTGACGTCGTCGTCGTTGCCGTTGCCGTCGGTGTTGCCGACCGCGCCGCCCCAGGGCAGTGAGATCAGGTAGAGCGGGATGGAGATGATCAGGAAGTCGATCAGCCGGGCCAGGATGCGCTTGCCCGGTTCGGCGAGCGGCGGCATCCCCGCCAGCGGGTCCGCGCCGTACGGCCCGCCGCCGCCCCCGGAGGGCCCCGGATCGTACGGGGGCGGCGGCGGGGGCGCGCCGTCGTAGGGCGAGCCGGACGACGACGGCGGCTGGTCACCGGGCGGCCGCTTCCGGAACGGATCGTCCTCGGGCGGCTGACCGGGCGGCGGCTGATCGTTGCTCATGGGGGCAGTGCATCCCGGCGACCGGGCCCCCGCAACGGCTCAGGTGCGTTCGGGGGAAGGGGGTGCGGCCACGAAGGTGCCGGCCGCCTTGTCGTGCCAGCACTGCCGCCACGGCCGGTCGACCAGGCACCGGAGCACGCCGGCCGCCCCGACCACCAGCAGGCCGGGGACCGCGTACACCAGCCAGCGGCGGAGCGCGGCGCCGAAGCCGGGCGGTTCGTGGGACTCGATGTCCCGGACGTCGAGCCCGCACAGCTTCTTGCCGAGCGTACGGCCCCACTTCGCGGTGGGCAGCGCCTCCAGGAGGACGCCGAGGACCAGAAGGACGCCGAGGACCGCCCCGCCCAGCGCGGCCGTGGTGGAGTCCAGCAGCCATACGGTGACCGTCTCGCCGGACAGCTTCGCCGCGTCGATCTTGGCGTCGATGTGGTCCAGGGCCCGGCCGGCCAGGGGAACGGCCGCCGCCGCGGTGAGCGCGCCCAGCACCGCCGTGTCGATGAGCCGGGCGGCGAACCGTCTGCCGAGCGGGGCGGGCCGCCCCGCGCTCCGGGCCGCGACGAGCCGCTGGAACGGGTCCTCGACGGGCGGCTTCCACGGGGCGGGCCGCGCCTGCGGCACGGGGGCGGGGGCGGGCGCGGCAGGCTGCGGGGCGAGGGCCGGGCGCAGCTGCGGTGCCGGGGCGGGGGCGGGCGGCTGCGGGGCGGGGACGGGGCGCGCCTGCGGGACCGGGGCTCGGCTCACCGGACTCTGGCCCACGGGGCTCGGACCTGCCGAGGGCCGGCTCACCTCACTCGGGCTCACCGGACTCGGGCTCACCGAAGGCTGGCTCACCGGGCCCTGACGGTCCCACGGGGCGCTCGGGGTGCGCGGGTCCGTGTCGCGCACGGGGGCCGGGGCGCCGCTTGCGGCGGGCGGCCGGGCGGTGTCGCCGCCGGGGCGGTTCACCCGGAGGGCGACGGTGTTCTCGGGCACGGGCACGGGCGCGGGCGCGGGCACGGGCGCGGCGGGCTGCGGTTCCGGCTCGGGGGCGGCGGGCTCCGGTGCCTCCGGCGCCGCGCCCGTGCCCCGCTCGCCCCACGACACTCGGTGGTCGCCGAAGCCGGTCTGGCGGGAGGCGTCGGCCTGCCAGGCGGTCGCGGGTTCGGGGCGTGCCCCGTCGGGCGGGGCGTCCGCCGGCGCCTCGTCCAGGAAGACCGGACCGGTCTCCTCGACCGCGTCCTGCTTCGGGGCCGGACGGCTGGTGCCGGGCACCCAGGCGGCGCCGTTCCAGTAGCGGACGTAACCGGGGATGGACGGGTCGGGGTAGTACCCCTCGCGGGGGCTTTCGTCACCGGGTGCCGGGGTTGGGGCGCTCATCACCGTGGTCCCGTATCTCTTCGCGGCCTCAATACATCAATACAGGGGTCCACATCTACCAGACGGGCGTGGATCGCCGGGCCGGTCCGGGCGTTTGACCCCCATTTCGGTCACGCGAAGTTTTTTCCCGAAGTCGCGTAATGAACCGCGTGGAAGGCGCTCTCACCTGTGCGGGCCGGTCGAGGGACCGGCTTCTGACAACGGAAGGACGCCCCCATGAACACCGTCGTGGAACGCGAGCTTGAGCTCAAGCTGGTCCTGTCGCCCGAGCGCAGCATCCCGGTGCCGGCCCGGCTGACGTATCGCACCGAGGACCCGTACGCGGTGCACATCACCTTCCACATCACCTCGGAATCGCCCGTGTACTGGACGTTCGCCCGCGATCTGCTGGTGGAGGGGGTGTTCCGGCCGTGCGGGCAGGGCGATGTGCGGATCTGGCCCACCAAGGTGGACGGGAACAGCGTCATCTGTGTGGCGCTGACGTCCCCGGAGGGCAACGCGCTGCTGGAGGTCCCGGCGGCGGCCGTGGCGGTCTGGGTGGAGCGGACGCTGCGCGTCGTCCCGCCGGGCACCGAGAGCGAGCGGCTCGGCATCGACGAGGGCCTGGCCGAGCTGCTCGCGCCGCTGCCGGCCGACGACCTGTGGATGAGCGACCCGTGGCCGTCGGACGAGTCGCAGGCGCAGGAGGGGGAGAACTGAGCGGCGTGGGCCAGGGACGGTCAGAAGATTTTGCCGGGGTTGAGCAGCCCGAGCGGGTCGAAGGCCCGCTTCACGCCCCGGTGCAGTTCCACGCCGGTCTCGCCGAGTTCGCGGGCCAGCCACTCCTTCTTGAGGACGCCGACGCCGTGCTCGCCGGTGATCGTGCCGCCGAGGGCGAGGCCGAGGGCCATGATCTCGTCGAAGGACTCGCGCGCCCGCCGGGACTCGTCGGCGTCCGCCGGGTCGAAGCAGACGACGGGGTGGGTGTTGCCGTCGCCCGCGTGGGCGCAGACGCCGATGGTGAGGGCGTACTTCGCGGCGATCTCCGCCGTGCCCTCCAGCATGGCGGCGAGCCGGGAACGCGGTACGCACACGTCGTCGATCATCGTCGCCGGCTTGAGGGTCTCCAGCGCGGTCAGCGACATCCGCCGGGCCCTCAGCAGCATCTCGGACTCGGCCGCGTCCTCGGCCGGCACGACCTCGGTGGCCCCGGCCGCCGTGCACAGGGCGGCGACGGCGTCGAGGTCGGCGGCCGGGTCCGGGGTGTCGAAGGCGGCGAGGAGCAGGGCCTCGGTGGTCTCGGGGAGGCCCATGCGGGCCATGCGGTTGACGGCCCGGACGGTCGTACGGTCCATCAGTTCGAGGAGTGAGGGGGTGTGGCCGCTCTCCATGATCCGGCAGACGGCGTCGCAGGCGGCGGAGACGCTGGGGAACTCGGCGGCGAGGACGAGCTGCCGGGGCGGCCGGGGCTTCAGCGCGAGGACGGCCTTCACGATGATGCCGAGGCTGCCCTCGGAGCCGACGAGGAGTCGGGTGAGGTCGTAGCCCGCGACGCCCTTGGCGGTGCGCCGGCCGGTGCTGAGCAGGCGTCCGTCCGCGAGGACGACGTCGAGGCCGAGGACGTACTCGGCGGTGACCCCGTACTTCACGCAGCACAGGCCGCCGGACGCGGTGCCGATGTTGCCGCCGATGGTGCACATTTCCCAGCTGGAGGGGTCCGGCGGGTAGTACAGGCCGTGTTCCTCCACCGCGCGGGAGAGCACGGCGTTGATCACTCCGGGTTCGACGACGGCGATCCGGTCGACGGGGCTGATCTCCAGGATGCGGTCCATCTTGACCAGGGAGAGCACGATGCAGCCGTCGGTGGCGTTGGCGGCGCCCGACAGGCCCGTGCGGGCGCCCTGGGGGACGACCGGGACGCGCAGCGCGGTGGCGGTGCGCATGACGTGCTGGACCTGCTCGACGGTGCGCGGGAGCACCACGACGGCGGGGGTGCCGGCCGCGCAGAAGCTCGCCATGTCGTGGGCGTAGGAGGCGGTGACGTCCGGATCGGTGATCACTGCCCCGGCCGGGAGGCCCGCCCGCAGGAGTTCGGGGAGATCGTCCATGATCCAAGCGTGGCACCCGGACCCATTGGTGTGAACCCGTCTGCGGTGGCGATCCCAAGACACGGTGTGATCTTCATACTGACGCACAGTGAGCGGCATGGAACTCACGCCTCAGCAGCCCCCGAGGGCCTCCGGGCCCGAGGACTCCTCCGACACCGGCCTGCCCGACCCCGGTCTGCCGGACCCCGGCCTGCTCGACCCGGGCCCCTATCCGCCGGACGCCGCCTCCCTGGCCGAGCCGCCGCCCCCCACGATGCGCACGACGCTGCGCCGGGCGGCCTTCGGCATGGTCGCGGGGGCGGTCCTGGTGACGGGCGCGGTGGTCGCGGTGCCCGACGACGACAAGGACGCGGCGCCGCTGCCCGGTCCGGTCTCGCGCGCGATGTCCGCGACGGCCGCCGGTTCCCCGGCCTCGCTCGCCGATCTGACGGCGCTCATCGGGGACCGGCAGAAGTGGGTGGGCACGCATCCCTCGGACGCGCCCGCGTGGGCGGTGCTGGGGTCGGCGTACGTGGAGTGGGGGCGGCGCGCCGCCGACCCGGCGTACTACACGCGGGCCGAGCAGGCGCTCAAGCGTTCGCTGGACGTGCGGCCGGGCGAGCGGGGCAACACGGCGGCCTGGGTCGGCCTCGCCTCGCTCGCCAACGCCCGGCACGACTTCGTGACGGCCAAGAAGTGGGGCGAGACGGTCCGCAAGCGGCAGCCCAAGGAGTGGACGGTCTACCCGGAGCTGATCGACGCCTACAACGGCCTGGGCGACCGCAAGTCGGCGATCACCGCGGTGGAGAAGTTCACCGAGCTGCGGGCCGGGGTGCCGGCGCTGGGCCGGGCGGCCGAGATGTACCGGGACCGGGGCTGGCGCGAGGACGCGCTGGCCACCGCGCAGAACGCGGCGAACCGGGCGAGGACACCGGCCGAGAAGGCCGCCTGCCTGTCCCGGCTGGGCGAGCTGGCCTGGGAGCGCGGTGAGCCGAAGGAGGCCGTGGCCCAGTACGGGGCGGCGCTGCGCGTCCTGAAGGGCCATCACCCCGCGCTCGCAGGGCGGGCCCGCGCGCTGGCGGCCCTCGGGCGCACCGACGAGGCCGTACGGGACTACCAGGCGGCGCTCGCCAAGTCGCCGCGCCCGCAGTACCTGCTGGAGCTGGGCGAGCTGTACGAGTCGATGGGGCTGGACGGAGACTCGGTGGACCAGTTCAAGAAGCTGCGCGCGGCGCTGGACCGGGGCCGGGCCCGCGGGGTGGACGAGTCGCTGCCGCTGGGCCGCTTCGAGGCCGCGCACGGCGACGCGGACGCGGCGGTGGAGCTGCTGCGGGGCGCCTGGCAGCGGGGGCACCGCAGCCCGGCGACGGCCGACGCGCTGGGCTGGGCGCTGCACCGGGCGGGCGACCCGGACGCGGCCCTGGAGTACGCGCGGCGGGCGGTGGAGCAGGGCGGGCAGAACGCCTCGTACGCGTACCACCTGGGCATGACGGAGCGCGCGGTGGGCGACTACGGGTCGGCGCGCCGCCATCTGGAGGACGCGCTGCGCACCAATCCGGAGTTCTCGCCGCTGGACGCGTCGTCGGCGCGGGACGCGCTGGACGCGCTGGGTGAGCCGCCGGCGGGCGGTCCGGCGGACATGCGGCCGCCGGCGCCCCCGGCACCGCAGGCCCCGGCCCCTCAGTCCCCGGCACCGCAGGCTCCGGCGCCCGTTCCCGCGCCGCAGCAGCCCGCGCCGGGTGGCGGTGCGGCCGTGCCCGCGCCTCCGGCGGCCGCGGGTCCGCAGGCGGCCCCGGCGCCCTCGGCGGGCGGCGCGCAGGCCCCCGTACCGGCGCCGGCCGTCACGGTGGCGGCCGGCTGACGCGGGCGGGAGGCCGCGGCGCGAACGCGGACAGGGGCGGGCCGGATTCCGGCCCGCCCCTGCGTCATGCCCGGCGTGTCACAGGTTGCCGCGCTTCTCCTGCTCGCGCTCGATCGCCTCGAACAGGGCCTTGAAGTTGCCCTTGCCGAAGCCCATGGAGCCGTGGCGCTCGATCATCTCGAAGAAGACGGTCGGGCGGTCCTGGACCGGCTTGGTGAAGATCTGCAGCAGGTAGCCGTCCTCGTCGCGGTCCACGAGGATCTTCAGCTCGCGCAGGGTCTCCACGGGCACGCGGGTCTCGCCCGCCCACTCGCCGAGGGTGTCGTAGTACGAGTCCGGGGTGTCGAGGAACTGCACACCGGCGGCGCGCATCGCCTTCACCGAGGCGACGATGTCGTTCGTGGCGAGCGCCATGTGCTGGACGCCGGCGGCGCCGTAGAACTCCAGGTACTCGTCGATCTGCGACTTCTTCTTGGCGATGGCCGGCTCGTTGATCGGGAACTTGACCTTGAGCGTGCCGTCGGCGACGACCTTGGACATGAGCGCGGAGTACTCGGTGGCGATGTCGTCGCCCACGAACTCCTTCATGTTCGTGAAGCCCATGACCTTGTTGTAGAACTCGACCCACTCGTTCATCCGGCCGAGTTCGACGTTGCCGACGCAGTGGTCGATGGCCTGGAAGTAGCGCTTGGCCGGCGGCTCGACGATCGGCGCCGCCTCGACGTATCCGGGCAGGTAGGGGCCGGTGTAGCCGGTGCGCTCGACGAGGGTGTGGCGGGTCTTGCCGTACGTGGCGATGGCGGCGCGCACGACGGTGCCGTGCTCGTCCTTCGTCTCGTAGGGCTCCTCGATGCCGGTGGCGCCGTGCTCGACGGCGTAGGCGTAGGCGGCGCGGGCGTCCGGCACCTCGATGGCGAGGTCGATGACCCCGTCGCCGTGCGCCGTGACGTGGTCCTCCAGGAAGTGGCCCCAGTCGGTGGACGCCTTCACCACGGAGGTGAGGACGAAGCGGGCGGAGCCGCTGGTGAGGACGTAGCCGGCGGTCTCGCGGCTGCCGGTCTCCGGGCCCGCGTAGGCGACCAGCTTCATGCCGAAGGCCGTCGAGTAGAAGTGCGCGGCCTGCTTGGCGTTGCCCACGGCGAAGACGACGGCGTCCATCCCCTTGACGGGGAAGGGGTCGGCCTGCCGGGACGTCTCGGGAACGCTGTGCGTCGTCTCTGTCATGCCCCGAGGTTCCCGCCGCTTCGCAAGGTGCGCAACAGTTCGCGTTCTCACTGGTCAACCTGTACAGCGGTTGGCCATGATGGGCGGACGATCTGTACATGATGACCATCACACCGACGGAGGCCGGACATGGCGATCGACCGACTGGACGGGCGGCTCATCGTGCTGCTGGCCCGTGAACCCAGGATCGGGGTCCTGGAGGCGTCGCGCAGGCTGGGCGTGGCGCGCGGGACGGTGCAGGCGCGGCTCGACCGGCTTCAGTCGAATGGCGTCATCCGCGGATTCGGCCCGGACGTCGATCCGGCGGCCCTGGGCTATCCGGTCACCGCGTTCGCCACGCTGGAGATCAAACAGGGCCAAGGCGCCGACGTACGGGCGCACTTGAGCGGCGTACCGGAGGTGCTGGAGCTGCACACCACCACCGGGCACGGGGACATGCTGTGCCGGCTGGTGGCCCGGTCCAACGCGGATCTCCAGCGGGTGATCGACCGGGTTGTCGGATTTGATGGGATCGTCCGGGCCTCCACGGCCATCGTCATGGAGAACGCCGTGCCCCTGCGCGTCATCCCGCTCGTCGAACAGGCGGCGCAGGACACCGACTGAGCCGAGGAGTGACGGTGAGCTTCTGGGAGTATCTGGCCAACCGCCACCAGCAGTTGCTCACCGACGCGTTCCAGCACGTCAGCGCCGTCTTCCAGTGCATGGTCATCGCCACCCTGCTCGGGGTCCTGATCGGGGTCGTCAGCTACCGCAGCGGATGGGGCTCCTCACTGGCGATCACCTCGACGGCGACCGTGCTGACCATTCCGTCCCTGGCCGCGATCGGCCTGCTCATCCCGCTGGTCGGCCTCGGCGTCGCGCCCACGGTGATCACCCTGACGCTGTACGGGCTGCTGCCCGTCGTCCGCAACGCCATCGTGGGGCTGCGCGGCGTCGATCCGGCGCTGGTGGACGCGGCGAAGGGCATCGGGATGTCCCGTACGGCGCGGCTGCTGCGCGTGGAGCTGCCGCTGGCCTGGCCGCCGATCCTCACCGGCATCCGGGTCTCCACCCAGATGCTGATGGGCATCGCCGCCATCGCCGCGTACGCCTCCGGGCCCGGCCTGGGCAACGAGATCTTCCGCGGCATCGCCTCACTGGGCAGCGCCAACGCGATCAACCAGGTGCTCACGGGCACGCTCGGCATCGTCGTCCTCGCCCTGCTCTTCGACGCCGCCTACGTCCTGCTGGGGCGGCTCACCATTCCGAGGGGTATCCGTGTCTGAGACCGCAGCACCCTCCGATCGGCGCCCCGCGCCCGACGCCTCCTCCGGCGCCGCGTCCGGCGCGGCCATCGAGCTGGAGAACCTCTCCAAGCGCTACCCGGGCAACCCCAGCCCGGCAGTGGACAACGTGTCGATGGAGATCAGGGCCGGCGAGACGGTGATCTTCGTGGGCCCGTCCGGCTGCGGGAAGTCCACCACCCTGAAGATGATCAACCGGCTGATCGAGCCCAGCTCCGGCCGGATCAGGATCGACGACGAGGACGTCACCGACATCGACCCGGTGAAGCTGCGCCGCAAGATCGGTTACGCGATCCAGTCCTCCGGGCTCTTCCCGCACATGACGGTCGCCGAGAACATCGCGCTCGTCCCGAGGATGGTGGGCTGGTCCAAGGCGCGGGTGAAGGACCGGGTCGAGGAGATGCTCGACCTGGTCGGGCTCGACCCGCGCGAGTTCCACGGCCGCTATCCGCGCGCCCTGTCCGGCGGCCAGCAGCAGCGCGTCGGCGTGGCCAGGGCGCTGGCCGCCGACCCGCCGGTGCTGCTGATGGACGAGCCGTTCGGCGCGGTCGACCCGATCACCCGCGACCACCTCCAGGACGAGCTGATCCGGCTCCAGCACGAACTCCGCAAGACGATCGTCTTCGTCACCCACGACTTCGACGAGGCGATCAAGCTGGGCGACCGGATCGCCGTGCTGCGCGAGCGCTCGCACATCGCGCAGTTCGACACCCCGGAGGCCATCCTCACCAACCCGACCGACGACTTCGTCTCCGGCTTCGTCGGCGCGGGCGCGGCGCTGAAACGGCTCAATCTGACCCGGGTGCGCGAGGTGGAGATCGCCGACTTCCCGACCGTCACCGTGGACGACCCGCTCCAGTCGATCTTCAACAAGCTGCGCTCCGGCCCGCACAACGAGCTGCTGATGCTGGACCGCAGGAACCGCCCCTACAAATGGCTGCGGCGCGGCGACCTGATGCGGGCGCGCGGCTCCCTGGCACGGGCCGGGCAGCTGGTCCACGACACGGTGACCCGCGACGCCACGCTGCACGACGCGCTGGAGGCGGTCCTCACCGACAGCGGCGGGCGGGTCGCGGTGACCGGCCGGCGCGGCGAGTTCACCGGGGTCGTGGACATGCACACCCTGATGAACTCGGTGCACGAACTCCTGGAGGCGGACCGGCTCACCGCCATCGAGCACCAGCACGTGCTGGAGGAGCTGCGCGAACACCGCACCGCCGAGGAGCTGGAGGGCGGTGCGGGCGCATGACCTCCGGCCCCTCCCCCACACCCGGCCCCTCCCCCGCCCCCGGCCGCGAACGGCCGCCGGGCGAGCACGACGTGAAGGGCCACGCCTTCCGGGACGAGGAGGAGGAGCCCGCCCCGCAACCCGCCGGGCCGCCGCGCCGGATCACCTGGCGGAAGCTGGTGGTGCTCCCGGCCGTGCTGGCCGTGGTGCTGGTCCTGACCTACATCTGGATCGAGAACGTGTCCCTGGACTCGATCGCGGAGAACTCGCTGGCCGGTGACACGGTCGAGGTGCGCTGGTGGCAGCATGTGCGGCTGACCGCGATCTCCACGTTCTGGGTGCTGGTCATCGCCATTCCGCTGGGCATCGCGCTGACCCGGCGGGGGCTGAGCCGGGCGGCCCCGGTGGTGACGGCGATCGCCAACATCGGGCAGGCCACCCCGGCGATCGGGCTGCTGGCCCTGCTGGTGATCTGGCTCGGCATCGGCCCGTCCACGGCGATCACCGGCATGGTGATCTACGCGGTGCTGCCGGTGCTCTCCAACACGGTCGCCGGTCTCAAGGCGATCGAGCCCGGCATGGTGGAGGCGGCGCGCGGCATCGGCATGTCGGCCATGGGCACCCTGACCCGCGTCGAACTCCCGCTCGCCGTCCCGCTGATCCTGGCCGGGGTGCGCACGGCGCTCGTCCTGAACGTCGGCACGGCGACCCTGGCGACCTTCGGGGGCGGCGGCGGGCTCGGCGACCTGATCACCTCGGGCATCCAGACCCAGCGCATGCCGGTCCTGGTCCTCGGCTCGATCCTGACGGTGGTGCTGGCGCTCCTGGTGGACTGGCTGGCCTCACTGGCCGAGGTCGCGCTCACCCCGCGCGGCCTGGAGGTGGGGCGATGAGGGCGCGGCGGGTGCGTACGGCCCTGGCGGGCGGGGCCGCGCTGGCCCTGGTGCTGGCGGGGTGCGGGCTGAAGAGCGGGTCGCCGATGGTGGACGACGTGGTGCCCGGGTCGGTCGGGCGGGGGGAGCCGCTGGACGGTGCCTCGCTGACCGTGACCTCGAAGAACTTCAGCGAGAACATCATCCTGGGCCAGATGATCGGGCTGATCTTCAAGGCGGCCGGGGCGGAGGTCCTGGACCGGACGAACCTGCCGGGCTCGATCAGCGCCCGCGAGGCGATCGCCCAGGGCGAGGCGGACGCCATGTACGAGTACACGGGCACCGGCTGGATCACGTACCTCGGGCACGCGAAGCCCATCTCCGACCCGCTGGAGCAGTGGAAGGCGGTGCGCGACGCGGACCTGCGCAACGGGGTGACCTGGCTGCGGCCGTCCACCCTCAACAACACGTACGCGCTCGCCGTCAGCCGCCGCAACAACGCCAAGTACCACCTCAAGACGCTGTCCGACGCGGCAGCTCTGGCGAAGAAGGACCCGTCGGCGGTGACGGTCTGCGTCGAGAACGAGTTCGCCTCGCGCGACGACGGACTGCCCGGCATGGAGAAGGCGTACGGGATGTCCCTGCCGTCCGCCAACATCAAGAAGATGGACGCGGGGATCATCTACACCCAGGTCTCGAAGTCCGACTCCTGCCTGCTCGGCGAGGTCTTCACCACGGACGGCCGCATCAATGCGATGGACCTGGAGGTCCTGGCGGACGACAAGCACTTCTTCCCCAACTACAACGCGGCGCCCGTGGTGCACACCCCCACGCTGGAGAAGTACCCGGAGATCGCCGGCCTCCTCGACCCCCTCAGCAAGCGGCTGACCACGGAGGTGGCCCAGGAGCTGAACGCCCGCGTAGACGTGGACGGCCGGGACCCGCACGAGGTGGCCAAGGACTGGCTGGTCGAGGAGGGCTTCATCAAGGAGGGCTGAACCCCCGCGACCGCGTGGGGCGAGCCCGCCGCGAACCGCGTGCAAAGGTTCTTTGCAAAAACCCGTTGCAAAACACTCTTTGCAACTCTACGGTGGAGCCATGCCCTCCAGCGAAGTTCACGACGACCACAGCGCCACGGCGGTGGACCCCAGCCTCCTGCACATCGACGCCCGCGCCCTGCGCGGACTCGCCCACCCGCTGCGGCTCCGCCTGCTCAACGCCCTGCGCGAGCACGGCCCCGCCACCGCGTCCGGCGTCGCCGAGCGGCTCGGCGAGTCCAGCGGCGCCACCAGTTACCACCTGCGCCAGCTGGCTTCGTACGGCTTCGTCGAGGACGACCCGACCCGCGGCAAGGGCCGCGAACGCTGGTGGCGGGCCGCACACGCCGGTGCCGCCTTCGACTCCGACCTCATGCAGCACGCCGACCCCGAGGTGCGGGGCGCCATGGGCGTCGTCCTGCACGAGATCGCCACCCTGCACGCGCAGGAGCTCAGCACCTGGCTCGGCACGATGCACGAGTGGTCCCACGAGTGGTACGAGGGCTCCGGCCTCAGCGACTTCAAGCTCCGCCTGACGCCCGAGCTCTCCCTCGAACTCACCCAGAAGGTCAATGACCTGATCAACAGCTACCGCGGCCGCGTCCCCGAGGGCACCGAGGGTTCCGCCGTGGTCCGCGCCCATGTGCACGTCTTCCCGCGCCGCACCGACTGAAAGGACCGACCGTCATGGACCCCGAAACCTGCCTCGCCCCGTACCGCGTCCACTCCTCCGAGATGCGCCTGCACGTCCGCGACCTCCGTCTCGCCCGCCGCACGGCCCTGCGCCGGAAGCTGCGAAACCGGCTGGGCTGGGCCATCGTCGAGATGGGGCTGCGCGTGCTCCCGGCCGGCGCCGCGGGCCGCCCGGCCCGCGCTCCCCGTCCCGCGTAGCGCCGCCGGGTTCAGCAGCCCGGGACCTTCCCCCCGCGCTCCAAGGCGCGCAGCGAGTCCACCGCCCCCTTGAGCGTGGTGACCGGGATCAGCCGCAGGCCGTCGGGGAGTTCGGACTTCGCCTGCGAGCACTCCGCCTTCGGCACCAGGAAGACGGTCGCCCCGTCCCGGCGGGCCGCCTGCGTCTTGAGCGAGACCCCGCCGACCGCGCCGACGTCCCCGTCCGCGTCGATCGTGCCCGTGCCCGCGATGACACGGCCGCCGGTGAGGTCGCCGCCGGAGCCGTCGCCGTCCAGCTTGTCCACGATGCCCAGCGCGAAGAAGAGGCCGGCGCTGGGGCCGCCGATGTCCGCCAGATGCAGCGTGATGTCCACGGAGCCGGGCTTCCGGCCCAGGTAGTTCAGCGCGGCGTCCACGGCGGCGTCCTGCGACTTCGCCATGTCGTCCAGGTTGTGCCGCTCGATCTCCTTCTCGGAGCCGCCCGTCGGGTACACCGAGTCGCGGGGCATCACGGCCCGGTCCGTACGGAACCAGCTGTCCACGACGTCCCCGAGGCCGACGTCCGCCTCCGGGCCCGTCGCCACGATCGTCGTCATCCGCAGCTCGCCCTCGGTGGAGCGGGTCGGGGTGCCCTTGACGCTGATCACGGGCGTGCCGTGGTCGTCCCCCAGCACATTCGCGGTCGTCCCCGGCTGCGCCAGCGTGAACGGCAGCGGCGCGAAGGCGGCCGTGCCGATGAGGGCGGCGACGGGCAGGGCGGCGAGGGCGAGGGTACGGGCGCGCGGTGTGAACACGCGCCCAATCTAACGTGCCTCCCTCAGCGCAACGCGTCCGCGACCTCACGGGCGGCGTCCACCACGCGGGGGCCGACGCGCTCCGGCACGGAGTCCGCCAGCATGACCACGCCGACGCTTCCCTCCACCCCGGTCACCCCCATCAGCGCCGCCGCCGCACCGCTCGCGCCCGCCTCCAGCTCCCCGTGGGTGAGCGTGAAGGCGGTCTCGGCCACCGGCCGCTGGCGGGCGGCCAGGATCGCGCGCCCGGCGGCGCCCCGGTCCAGCGGATGGCGGAAGCCCGCCCGGTAGGCGACGTGGTAGTCGGTCCAGGTCGGCTCCACCACCGCGACCGCCAGCGCGTCCGAGCCGTCGACCAGCGTGAGGTGGGCGGTGGCCCCGATGTCCTCGGCCAGCGAGCGCAGCGCCGGCAGCGCCGCTTCCCGGACCAGCGGATGCACCTGGCGGCCCAGGCGCAGCACGCCGAGGCCGACCCGTGCCCGGCCGCCCAAGTCGCGGCGTATCAGGGTGTGTTGTTCGAGCGTGGCGAGCAGACGGTAGACCACGGTCCGGTTGACGCCGAGTTTGTTGGACAACTCGGTGACCGTGAGGCCGTGGTCGGTGTCGGCGAGCAGTTTGAGGACACGCAGTCCTCTGTCGAGCGTCTGGGAGGTTTCCGCGGTCACGACGCCCTCTCCTCCGTGGGTGAGCGGCGGCGGCTGTCCCGTGGGAAGTGCGCCACCGGTCCCGGAGGCGACGCACGGAGAGGCCGCCGGCCTGGCCAAGGCACCGGCTGCGCTCCGCGGCGGCATTGCCACGGGGCGTTCACTTTTTTTGGACAGTAGCGAGCGAGTCCGCTCAGCGGAAGACCTCGTCCAGAATCCGGGCGCCCGCGCGAGCCCGGTTGTGCGGCACGAGCATAAGCGCCGGTCAGCGGCGCGCGGGCGGCGGGTGGTCCATCTACGCGCGTCCATGTCGGTCGACGCCGTCGCGACGCTCCGTAGACGGGATGTGAACTGGGGTTAACTCACCGTGAAAATTTTTCTGGCGATTTTCGAGCTGCCCCAGGGTGCGCGGCGGCCCCGGAACCCTCGCGGGGAGGGTTCCGGGGCCGTGGCGGTACGCGGCGGACGGGGGCCGTCGGGGGCCGTCACCTCATGCGGGTGGCCCACTCCTGGACCTTCTTGATGCGCTGCTCGATCTGCCCGGCGGTGGCCTCCGCGCTCGGCGGCCCGCCGCAGACCCGGCGCAGTTCGGTGTGGATGACGCCGTGCGGCTTGCCGCTCTGGTGGGTGTAGGCCGACACCATGGTGTTGAGCTGCTTGCGCAGCCCGAGGAGCTGCTTGTGCGTGACGACCGGCCGGTCCTTGGCGGGCTTCTCCAGCAGGTCGGCCTCGGACGCGGGCTTCTGCCTGCTGTGCGCGATCTGCCGGGTCTGCCGCTTCTGGAGGAGCAGCTGCACCTGGTCGGGTTCGAGGAGGCCGGGGATGCCGAGGTAGTCCTGCTCCTCCTCGCTGCCGGGGTGGGCCTGCATGCCGAACTCGGCGCCGTCGTACAGCACCCGGTCGAAGACGGCGTCGGACTCCAGCGCCTCGAAGGGCAGCTGGTCCTCGGTCTCCTCGTCCTCCAGCCGCTCGGCGTCGGCAAGGAGCTTGTCCTCCTCGGCGAACGGGTTCTCCTCGTCGCCGGCCTTCTTGGGGCGGTCGAGCACGTGGTCCCGCTCGACCTCCATCTCGTTGGCGAACTCCAGGAGCATCGGGATGGTGGGGACGAAGACGGACGCGGTCTCGCCGCGCCTGCGGGAGCGCACGAAGCGGCCGACGGCCTGGGCGAAGAAGAGCGGGGTCGAGATGGTGGTGGCGTACACCCCGACCGCGAGGCGCGGCACGTCCACGCCCTCGGAGACCATCCGGACCGCGACCATCCAGCGCGAGTCGCCCTGGCTGAACGTGTCGATCCTCTTCGACGCGGCCTTCTCGTCGGACAGGACGACGGTGGCGGACTCGCCGGTGACCTTCTTGAGGATCTTGGCGTACGCGCGTGCCGACTCCTGGTCCGTGGCGATGACGAGCCCGCCGGCGTCCGGGATGCCCTTGCGGACCTCGGTGAGCCGCTTGTCGGCGGCGCTCAGCACATTGGGAATCCACTCGCCGGTGGGCGCCAGGGCGGTGCGCCACGCCTGCCCGATGGCGTCCTTGGTCATGGGCTCGCCGAGCCGGGCCTCGATCTCGTCGCCGGCCTTGGTGCGCCAGCGCATGTTGCCGCTGTAGCTGAGGAATATCACCGGGCGCACGACGCCGTCGGCCAGGGCGTTGCCGTAGCCGTAGGTGTAGTCGGCGGAGGAGCGCCGGATGCCGTCGTCGCCCTCCTCGTACACGACGAACGGGATGGGGTTGGTGTCCGAGCGGAACGGGGTGCCGGTGAGGGCGAGCCGGCGGGTGGCCGGGTCGAACGCCTCCTGGCACGCCTCGCCCCAGGACTTGGAGTCCCCGGCGTGGTGGATCTCGTCGAGGATGACGAGCGTCTTGCGCTGCTCGCACCGGTTGCGGTGCAGCATCGGGCGGACGCCGACGCCCGCGTAGGTGACGGCTACCCCGTGGTACTCCTTGCTCAGCGGACCGGCGCTGTAGTCGGGGTCGAGCTTGATCCCTATCCGGGCGGCCGCCTCGGCCCACTGCTTCTTCAGATGCTCGGTGGGTGCGACGACGGTGACCTGCTGCACGACGTGGTGGTGCAGCAGCCAGGAGGCGAGGGTCAGCGCGAAGGTGGTCTTCCCCGCGCCGGGGGTGGCGACGGCGAGGAAGTCGCGCGGCTGCTCCTGGATGTACTTCTCCATGGCGCCCTGCTGCCAGGCTCGCAGCTTGCCGGCCGTGCCCCAGGGGGCGCGGCCGGGGAAGGCGGGTGAGAGGTGGTGGGAGGCGGTAGTAGTCACGGTCTCCGGTTCGGGTCTCTCGGGTACGTGGGCGCTGTCCGCGCGGGCCGGACCGGCTCCACGCGATACGACAACCGGGCCACCCTACCGGGGTCCCGCCCCCGCCCGACGGCGATCCACCCCGCCCGACACGGAAGTGCGACCGCTCTCACACGGGGGCGGTCACCAGGTCGCGCAGTCTGTCGGCGATGGCCTTCAACTCGTCCACCTCGCCCGTCGCAACCGCGATGACCAGGCGTTCCGCCGCGTCGATGTCCGGCCGGAGGTCGATCCCGTTCATGACGAGGAAGGTCACGCAGGACAGCCAGGCGGTGCGTTTGTTCCCGTCGAAGAACGGGTGGTTGACCGACAGGGACTGAAGCAGCGCGGCCGCCTTCTCGAGGACGTCCGGGTACGCCTCCTGGCCGAACATGGCGGCCGAGGGCCGGTGGACCGCCGACTCCAGGAGACCGCCGTCGCGGAGCACGATCCGCATGTCCGGACAGGCGTGCTCGGCGATGACGAGAACGTCCTCGGAGCTCAGGTAGACACAGCTCACTTGAGCCGCTCCATGAGTTCGCTCCACTTGGCCGCCTGCTCCTGCGCCGTGCGGCGGACGATCGCCTGCTGAGCCGTGCGGGCCAGATAGTCGTCCACGGCCCTGAGCAGTATGGCGTGCATGCTGGTGCCCTCCTGCTCGGCACGCTGCTTGAGGGCTTCCGTCTGGTCGTCGCGGAGACGCAGGTTCATGGCCATACCAAAACGGTACCACCGCATGGGGTTAATCCGGTACCAGTCAGCGCTCCCGTACTCGTGCCGCCACCCACGCGCCCGCCAGGGCGACCGCCGCCATAGGGAAGAAGACCACCGCGAAGGCGGCCGGGTGGGAGTTGGTGGCGGCGGCTTCGTGGGCGGCGTCCATCGTGCCGCCGCCCAGGGCGGCGAACGCGGCTCCGCCCGCGGCCAGCAGGAGCACGTTGGAGAGGCCGTCGGAGATCTGGAGGGCGGCGGAGTTGGCGCCCGCCTCCTCGGGGGCGGAGAGCTTCAGCAGGAGCACGCTGGTGGAGGCGATCACCAGGCCCATGCCGAAGCAGCCGAACGCCCAGGCCACCGCCACCGTCCACACCGGCACGGAGTCGATCAGCACCGCCGGGGCGGCCGCGATGGAGAGCGCGACCAGGATCATCGCGCCGACCATCAGGCGCCCCCGGTACGGCTCCACGCGGGGCCGGGACTGTACGAAGGAGCCCAGCGCCCACGTACCGCCGCCGGCCGCCAGCGAGAGGCCCGCCAGGGTCGGCGAGAGCCCGCGCTGGGTGACCAGCATCAGCGGGACGAAGGACTCGGCGGCGATGAAGGAACCGGCGGCCACCCCGCGCAGCAGCACCACCGCGGGCAGCCCGCGCGCCGCGCGCCAGGTGCCGTGCGGCAGCAGGCCCCGGATCGCCGGTACGAGCAGCGCGGCCCCGGCCACCGCCGGCAGCAGGGACAGCCAGTCCAGCTCCTGGCCGGCGTACTGGAGCAGCCCGGCCCCCAGCGAGATCCCCAGCGCGAGCGCGATGCGCCGCCGGTCGAACCCCGCCGCGGCCACCGCCGGGTCCGCGGCCCCGGACGCCTTGCGCCGGATCTCCGGCAGCGCCAGCGCGAGCGGGAAGACCACCAGGACCGGGATGCCGACGAACACCCACCGCCAGCCCAGGTGCTCGGTCACGCTGCCGGCGGCCAGCGGTCCGACGACCGACGGGATGACCCAGCTCGCGACGAACGCCGCCAGGATCGCCGGCCGCAGACGCTCCGGATAGGCGCGGCTGATCACCACGTACAGCGCGACGATCACCAGCCCGCCGCCGAGCCCCTGCACGGCACGCCCCGCGATGAACAGCCACATCGTGCCCGCGGTCCCGGACAGCAGCAGCCCCGCCCCGAAGGCGCTGATCCCGGCGGCCAGGGGTGCCATCGGGCCGCGCCGGTCGGCCCATTGCCCGGACAGCACCATGGCGAAGAGGCTGGTGGTGAAGTACGCCGAGAACGCGAACGCGTACAGCGGGATGCCGTGCAGTTCCCGCGCGGCGACCGGCATCGCGGTGCCCACGGCCGTCGCCTCGAAGGCGATCAGGAAGACCACGGAGACGATGCCGACGCTGAGCGCCCGGTACGTCCGCCCGAGGACCCCCTCCGGCGGTGCGGGCTTCGCGACGCCGGGGGCGTCGGGGTCTTCGATGAGGCAGGGGACATCGGCGTCCCGCGGTTCCAGGGCGGTCATGAGCCAAGAGTAAGGGGCGAAACGCGAGGTGAACCCTGTCGAAGGTCCCGGCCGTCCTACGCTCCTGGTCCTACGTCCCGCGCCGAACGTGAACGGCGTGTGGCAGTCGCGTTGCACGCCGGGCCGAACCCTTGAGCGCCCGTGCGGCCGGGCCTACGTTCAGTTGCGCGACACCACGCAGGACCGTGTGCCCGAGAGGCTCAGGGGCTCGACTGCAAATCGAGTTACACCGGTTCGAATCCGGTCACGGTCTCCGAATGGCGAACCGCCCGCCCCCTCACCGAGGGTGCGGGCGGTTCGGCGTTCCGGGTCATTGCGGTGCACCGGTGGCCGACCAGTAGGGCGAGTGTTCGTGAGGAATCCGCTCCACCTTCTTCGGCCCTCCAGGCCGGAAGGGCGTCCCCTTCGGGTAGGTCATCTCGGAGTCCCGTACGCATCCGAAACCAGCATCGACATTGACATTTCCGATACTGCCGACGCCCAGGATCACGGTGAGTCCGTCAGCAGCCGTGGCCCGGAGCTCCGGCATCTTCTCGTCGTGGTCGATGTCGAAGTCCCCGAAACCTTGACTCTCCAAGTACCGCTGGACCATCGCCAACAATTCACCGCGCCGGTGCGCGGATACCACAGTGAGGATGTTCCTGCCGCGCATAACGGTCGTCGTCCCGGTCGGCTCATTCAGGCCGGTGCTGCACGCCGACTCCATCGCCACCCCTCGCACCCATTTCACCGGCGGCTGGATTGCCTCCATCGTGCCATCGAGGATCTCCTCCGCACGCTGGCCCGCCTGCTGCATGTCCATCTTGGGCTCCTCCTGCTCCTTCCCGGCTTGACAAGCTGTGAGAAACACTGTCAGAAGCAGACAGCCCAGCAGCCGCGCCGAACTCCTCACACTCATCACCTCGGCGCCGCGGTGGTGATCGCATCACCATGACCGGCCACGACACGCGCGATGTTTTTCAGAGAGTCGCCTCCGTCCGTCCGGTCAAAATAGATCGAATGCGCAGGAGTGTCCCCCATCACCAGCCCCCGCAGACCGGTGTCTTCGCCGTCGGCTACGCTGAAATGATGTCCTCCGAAATGGTCGTCGGCCGGGTCGGTGCCGAACCAATTCACCTTGGGTCCGTACTCGCTCCCGGGGGAGACATACCTCAGAATGTTTCCCGAGGGCAGGTTGGTCACCTGATCGTGCTCCGCCGCTCCGACGTAGACATGATCGGCGCCCACGCCCAAATCCTCGGCGTGATCGACTCCGGCGCCCGGGCTACCCACGAGAATGACGTCGTCGGCGGGGATTCCGCCAGGCAGCTGGGTGGCCTGGCCCACGGTCAGGGAACCGTACGAATGGCCGATGGCCGTCACATGTGGGAACCCGGATTCATTCGTGGCCCGAATTCCGTGCAGAAATTCGTTGTAGGCCGGAGCACCTGCCTTGGCGTCGTCATCACGCATGACATCGGTGGACGACCACTCCAAGCCGTTCATCTGGGGTGCGTCATAGCCCAGCCAGACGATGGAGGCAGTGGTGGTATCCGGGTACCTCTCGTTCGCCATGTCCGCCACGTTCCGGGCACGGTCCAAGTCCGAAGAGGCGAAGTGCGCGTTCAACTTCGTTTTGAGACCCGGCACATACGCGGACACGTTCTTCGACGTGTCCGGGTTGCCGTACGACACGATCGCGCGGCCGTTGCCCTCCTCACCGAGGCCAAGGAGATACGGGTAGGGCTTGCGTTCCCGATCCAACCGCTCCTGGATCCCCTTCACCCCCTCGATCTTGTCCTTCAGCGCCGCCGCTTCGTCCCCCGAGGCCGCCGCGTACTGGGCCTCAAGGCTGTCCAGCAGGGTCGGCAGGTACAGGCGGTTGGCGTGGTCGCGGTCGGCCGCCGGGATGCCGTCGCGGTTGCCGAGCAGCTGCGGGTAGTCCTCGATCAGCTCGGTGCGGAGCGCCGGTGAGAGCGAGGCCCACCAGGACTGGACGGCGTCGGCCGGGGCCTTGGCATCCGGCATGCCGAGCCGGGTCAGCAGTTCGTTGTCGGCCCCGCTCGCCGTAGCCAGTTCCAGCAGACGGGCCGACCAGTCGCCCTTGGCGCACCGGTCGGCCGCGTCGGTGAAGATCTTGATGCTCGCCGCGTACTCCTTGTCCGCCGCCCGCGCCCCGCGCCACGCCTCGGCGATCCGGTCGGCGTACTCCTGGGCGCGGGCCGCCTGGTCGCGGTGCATCATCCCGACGTCGCCCGGCGCCATGTGGGCGGTGTCGATGGTCGGAGCGGTGACCGAGCCGTCGTCGGCGACTTTGTAGCCGGCGCCCGACGCGTCGTCGAGGGCGGTCCTGAGCCGGACCTGCTGGAGGGCCAGTTCCTCACCGCAGGCACGTAACACGGTGCCGACGCCCGCCAGTTCCTCCTTGGCGATGTTCATGTACCAGCGAATCCGGCCGAGCCGTTCGGCGGCGGTCTCGGCGGTGAGTCCGCCCCACACCTTCTCCTCGACGAGAGGACGGTGCAGGTACGTGCCGAATTCGCCGGCCCGGGTGACGACCTTCTCCGCCAGCGCGTTCCAGGCGTCACCGGCGTCGGTCAGCAGGAAGGGCTCGGCGTCGCGGAGTTCCGGCAGGCGCATCTCAGTGCCCGCCGTTCACAGCGGGTGGGGAGTAGTACATGTCCGGTGGACTCATGCCCGGCGCGTACGGGCCGAGGAACGCGTCCCGGCGCTGCCGGTCGTCCTGGGCGAAGGCGTTGTTCGAGTCGCGGACCGCGTCTCCGGCGCCCTCCACCAGGTCCGCCAGCGCGCGCAGCGCCTTCGTCCACGCGTCCAGGCACTCGTCCAGCGCGTGCGCGGAGTCGAATCCCGTGAGCCCGGCCACTGCCGCGTCCGTCGGTTCGAACAGGCTCTTGGCGTCGCCGGGTATGTCCTCGGCGACCTTGCCGGCGGCGGCTGCCGCCTTCCCCACCTGGTGCGGGTCGATCCAGAGCCCTTGTGTGCCGCCGTCGATCGGCGTGGTCATGCTTCCCCCCTCGGTCGCAGCTGCGCCACACGCTAACGCCCGGTGGGGTGGGGCGACTTGAGTACGCGTACTCAAGTCGCCCCACCCCACCGGGCGTTACGGGGAGGCCCTGCGGTCAGCCCTGCGAGGTGACGACCGCGGCCTGGGGGCGGATCGGGAGGCGGTTGACCGGGCGGCCCGTCGCCGCGCGGACCGCCGACGCCACGGCGGCCGGGGAGGTCACGACCGGCACCGCCGACGCGGGCTTCGCGCCGAACGGCGCCACCACGTCCCGCTCCTCGATCAGCTTCACGATGCGGATCTCCGGCGCGTCCAGCGTCGTCGGCAGCGCGTAGCCGGTCAGGTCCGGGTGGCGGACGAGGCCGCGGGCGGTGCGCAGGTTCTCGGTGAGGGCGGCGCCGATGCCCTGGGTGACGCCCGCCTCGATACGGGTCGCCAGCTGGGCCGGGTTGAGGACCCGGCCCACGTCCTGGGCGACCGCCATCTCCACCACGCGTACGGAGCCCAGCTCGATGTCCACGTCCACCACCGCGCGGATCGCGCAGAAGGCCATGCCCACGAAGGCGTCGCCCTGCCCCGACTCGTCCAGCGGCTCGGTGGGGTGCGGGCGGCACTGCGCGGTGGCCCACAGCTCCTTGCCGTCCAGCGCCTCCGACACCGTCGTGGAGAGCACCCCGTCGTACGAGGTGATCTTGCCGTCGGCGATCTGGAGCAGCTCCGTGGACATGCCGAACTTGTGGGCCAGCGGCTGGAGGAGCTGGGTGCGGACCATCCTGGCGGCGCGTTCGACGGCGCCGGCCGAGACCCAGGTGTGGCGGCCGTGGGTGGCCGCGCCGGCCGGTGGCTGGTCGGTGTCCACGGCGGCGACGTGCACCTCCTCGACGCCCAGGGTCTCCTGGACCACCTGGCGGGCCAGCGTGGAGAAGCCCTGGCCCGTCTCGACGGCCGCGCAGATGACCGTGGCGACCGAGTCGTGGACCCGGACCGTGGCCGTGGACACCTCGTCGGCGCCCTCCGCGCCGAGCATGTGGACCATGCCCAGCGCGTATCCGACGCCACGCCGCACCGCGCCCGGCTCCCCCGCGCCCTCGGGCCCGCCCGGCAGCAGCCAGTCGTCCTCCGGGGCGTCCTTGGGCAGCGCGGGCAGCGGGAAGTCCCGTACGGCGGTGAGCAGTTCGGCGACCGGCGCGGGGCAGGTCACCGTCTGGCCGGTGGGCAGGATGTCCCCGGTGGCCAGGACGTTGCGCATGCGCAGCTCGGCCGGGTCGACGCCCAGCTTGGCCGCCAGCTTGTCCATCTGGCCCTCGTAGGCCGCGCACACCTGCATCGCGCCCTCGCCCCGGACATGGCCGGACGGCGGGTTGTTCGTCCGTACCGCCCAGCCCTCGATGAAGGCGTGCGGGACGACGTAGGGGCCGCAGGCGAAGGCCACCGCGGCGGCCAGCGACTCCGACGAGTCGTCCGCGTACGCCCCGGCGTCCAGCAGGATCTGCGCCTCCACCTTGACCAGCCGGCCCTCGGCGTCCGCGTGGTGGCGGTAGCGCAGCAGCGTGGGGTGGCGGTGGGCGTGGCCGAGGAAGGACTCCTCGCGGGTGGCGGCGAGCTTCACCGGGCAGCCGGTGCGCAGGGCAAGCAGCCCCAGCGGCAGCTGGAAGCCGGGGTCCTCGCGGTCGCCGGTGGCGCCGGGCACCCCGGTGACGACGACCTTGACCCGTTCCGGTTCCAGGCCGAAGCAGGCGGCGGCCAGGTCGCGGTCGGTGTGCGGGTCCGTGGAGGCGGTGTACAGCTCGACCCCGCCGTCCGGCCGGGGCACGGCGAGGCCGGCCTCGGCGCCGATCGGGGCCGGGTCCTGGCGGCCGATGCGGTACAGCCCCTCCACGACGACCTCGCCGGTGGCCTCGGGGTCGCCGTAGCGCAGCGGGATGTGGCGTACGAGGTTGCCGTCGGGGTGCAGCGGCTCGGCCGCGAACGCCTTCTCCGGGTCGGTGACGGCCTCCAGCACCTCGTACTCGACGGCGATGGCGGCGGCGGCCAGCCGGGCCGTGTCCGGGTGGTCGGCGGCGACGGCCGCGATCGGCTCGCCGTGGTGGCGGACCAGGTCGGCGGCGAACACCGGCCGGTCCACGACCTTGCGGCCGTACAGGGCTTCGCCCGGCACGTCCTCATGGGTGACGACCGCCCGTACGCCGGGCATCGCGGCGGCCGCCGAGGTGTCGATGGACAGGATGCGGGCGTGCGCGTGCGGGGAGCGCAGGACGGCCGCCCAGAGCAGGCCCTCGGCCCACAGGTCGGCGGCGTACGGGAAGGTGCCCTCGGTCTTGGCGCGGGTGTCCGCGGCCGGCAGCGAGGCGCCGATGCCCAGCCGGGGCCGCTCGGCCTCCGCCGCGCCGGGACCGGCCGGCGACGGGATGGTGATCGTCGTGGGGGTGGCGCCCGCCGCGTCGTTGCTCACGCCATGCCTCCGTCCTGCTGGTGGACCGCCTGATGGGGAATGCGGGCCTCTTCGTGCTCCGCCGCCGCGGCCTCGGCGGCGGCCTCGCGGCCCGCGATGACCTCGTTGACCGCCTCCAGGACGCCCCGGTAGCCGGAGCAGCGGCAGAGGTTGCCGCAGAGCGCCCGGCGGGTCTCCAGCTCGCTGGGGCGGTGGTTGCCCTCCAGGAGGTCGTGCACGGTCATCGCCATGCCGGGGATGCAGAAGCCGCACTGGACGGCGCCCCGGTCGGCGAGCGCCCGCTGCACGTCGGAGGGCTCCCCGTCGACGGCCAGGCCCTCGACCGTGCGGACCTCGCTGCCGGCGGTGGTGGCGGCGGGGACCAGGCAGGACGCGACGAGCCGCCCGTCCACCTGGACGTTGCACGCCCCGCACTCGCCCTGCGAGCAGCCGTCCTTGGCCCCGGCGAGCCCGAGGCGCTCGCGCAGCACGTAGAGCAGCGACTCGCCGATCCAGGCGTCCGCGACGGGCCGGTCCGCGCCGTTGACGTGCAGCACGTAGGAGACGGCGGGGTGCTCGGTGGCGCCGGGCAGCACGGGGCCGGGGGCGGCCGTGCCGGGGTCCGGCGCGGGGCCGGCCGTCCCGGCGTCGTCCGCGGCTTCCGGCTCCGCGGCTTCCGGTTCCGCCGCTTCCGCGCCGGGGGCGTCGGTGCCGGCGTCGGTGCCGGGGTCCGGGTCGGGGGCCGGGTCCGCTTCGGCCGGGGCGGGGGCGGGCTCCTCCTGGGCCGCCTCCGCGTCGGGGGCCTGTTCGTGGACCGGGTCCGGGTGGGGCCGCTCGTCGGGACCGGGCGCCGCCTCCGCCTCGGGAGCGCTCTCGGCGTGGGGCTCCTGGGCCGGGACGGCCCACGGGGCCGGGGCGCCGCCCGGCAGGGTGGCCGGGCGGTCGGCGTACCAGTCGGCGGCCGGCGGGGCCGTGTACAGCTCGCCGGAGTCGTCGGAGAGGGCGGTCTCCGCGGTGGGCCAGGCCGTCGAGGTGTCCTGGCCGGCCGTGCCCGCGTCGGCCGGGTACGGCTCCTGGTAGCCGTAGCCGGTCTGCTGGTTGGGGTCCGGCCAGTGCACCGCGTCCGGGGCGGACGGCTCGGGCTGCGGGGCGGCGGCCTGGACCGGGGGCTGGACGGCCCAGTTACCGGTGGCCGCCGGGTCGAGACCGGCCGCCGGGGTCAGCGGCAGGATCATCGGCGGGACGTAGCCGTGACCGGGCGCGGCCAGCGGAATGTCCGCCAGGTCCTCCGGCGGCAGCTGGACGAAGGCCGTCGCGTCGCCGTCGTAGTCGCCCTGCGGGGTCGGCTGCCAGCCGCCCGGCTGCTCGGCGGGGTTCTCCTTGCTCACGACAGTGCCCTCCCCAGCGCGCGTCGGGCCAGTGCGGCGACGGTGCGCCGCAGATGCAGTACGGCGGGGGGCAGCGGTGGTGCCTGGCCCCCGTCGGCGGGTGGTTCCTGGTCCGGGATGCAGGCGGCCGCGACGTACTCGCCGAAGGCGGCCAGCGCGTCCGGCGCGAGGCCGCGCGCCCCGTCCCAGTCGATCAGCGAGGCGATCCAGCGCTCGGCCTCCAGCGGGCGCAGCGGCATCGGCGCGATGGCGCCGACCGCGCAGCGCACTCCGCGCCTGGCCGGGTCGAGGACGATCGCGACGGAGGCGGTGGCGCGGCCGGGCCCGGTGCGCCCGGTGGCCTTGAGGAAGACCTGCGGGGCGTGCAGCAGCGGTACGCGGACGAAGCCGATCAGCTCGGCGGGCTCCAGCATCTCGCGGCCGGCCAGCAGATGGGAGACGGGGATCTCGCGGCGGGCGCCGCCGGGGCCCGCGATGACGAGTTCGGCCTCCAGCGCGGCGAGCACCGGCAGCGCGTCCCCGGTGGGGGCGGCGGTCGCGATGTTGCCGCCGAGCGTGCCGGCGTTGCGGATCTGCGGGGGGCCCGCCGCGCGGGCGGCGGCGGCGAGCGCGGGGATGAGGGCCGCGAAGTCGGGCCGCCCCATGCGCGCGTGGGTCAGGCCGGCGCCCAGCAGGGCGTGTCCGTCCTGGTAGTGCCAGCCGCGCAGTTCGCTGATCCGGCCGAGCCCGACGAGGCCGGAGGGGCGCAGGAGCCCCTTGTTGACGGCCGACATCAGGTCCGTGCCGCCTGCCACGGGGACGGCGGCCGGCATGGCGCCGAGTGCCGCCACCGCCTCGTCCAGCGAGGCAGGCAGCGTCACGGACTGCGTCGCCTGCGGTGCGTGCGTGGTCAACCCAGCTGCCCCTTCCCGGTGTCCCGGCGCTCCCGCCTGTTTCGCCGTACGGTACGTGCTCGAAGCCCGGACGTGGCAACTCTGGCACATCTTCGGACCGGCCCGACGCGCAGGTCCGCGAAGGGAGTGTCCGCCCGACGTCAGGGTAATGGTCCCGGTTTGCCGCCTGTTCGGCCCCAAGGACCCTTTACCAGCGTTCTGTAGGCCCGTACGGCTTTCGCCCCTGCGGGGGACGCCCCGGAAACACCGCCGCCACCGCGGTCGCGGGGACCGTGGTGGCGGCGGTACGGGCCGGTGCCCGGGTCACACGTTCGGGGGTGTTCCCTCGATCGGGCGTCCGAGGATGCCGGGGCGCTTCTGCCAGGGCAGCGGTCCGGACGGCGGCCGGTAGCCGACGCCGAGCGCGTCGAGCCGGGCGTAATGGGCGGTCATCCGCCGCTCGAAGCCGGCGAAGTCCCGTTCGTCCGGCGCGGGCAGGGCGGACCAGGCGACCTCGGCGAAGGCGGCGAGGCGGGGGAAGACCTGGTAGTCGACGCGGGCCCGGTTCTGCATGACCTCGGACCAGACGTTGGCCTGGGTGCCGAGGACGTGCCGGGCCGCCTCCTCGCTCAGGGCGGGCGGCACGGGCTCGAAGCGGTAGACGTCCTCCAGGGTGCGGATGTAGCCGATGGGCATCGGCTCGTCGGGGCCGCCGTGCTGGCGGTGGTCCAGGTAGACCTGCTGCTCGGGGCACATGACGACGTCGTGTCCGGCCTCGGCGGCCGCGATGCCGCCCGCGTAGCCGCGCCAGGAGGAGACGGCGGCGCCGGGGGCGAGGCCGCCCTCCAGGATCTCGTCCCAGCCGATGAGGCGGCGGCCGCGCGCGGTGAGCCAGGTGTCGAAGTGGCGGATGAACCAGGACTGGAGTTCGTCCTCGTCGGCCAGGCCCAGTTCCTTGATGCGGGCCTGCGCGGTGGGCGACTGCTTCCACTGGTCCTTGGGGCACTCGTCGCCGCCGATGTGGACGAAGGGCGAGATCTCGGCCGGGAAGAGTTCGAGGAGTTCCTCGAAGACGCCCTCGTAGAACCGCAGGACGTGGTCGGTGGGGGCCAGGACGTTCGGGGTGACGCCCCAGTCGTCCCAGACGCCGAGCGCGGAGGTGTCCACGACGTCGGTGTTGCCCAGCTCCGGGTAGGCGCTGATGGCGGCCTGGGAGTGGCCGGGGATGTCGATCTCGGGGACGACCCGGATGTGCCGGGCGGCGGCGTAGGCGACGATCTCGCGGATGTCGTCCTGGGTGTAGTAGCCGCCGTGCGGCATGTCGTCCCACAGCTCGGACGCGCGGTGGCCGAACTTGGTGCGCGGGCGCCAGGCGCCGACCTCGGTGAGGCGGGGGTGGCGCTTGATCTCGACGCGCCAGCCCTGGTCGTCGCTGAGGTGGAAGTGGAAGACGTTCAGCTTGTGGGCGGCGAGCAGGTCGAGGTAGCGCAGGACGTCGTCCTTGGGCATGAAGTGGCGGGCCACGTCGAGCATCAGTCCGCGCCAGCCGAAGCGGGGCGCGTCCTCGATGTCGGTGGCGCCGAAGCCGCGCGTCGCCGCGTCGCCGACGGGCGCCCGGCGGAACGCCTCGGGGCCCAGCAGCTGGCGCAGGGTCTGGGCGCCCCAGAACACCCCGGCGGGGCTGCCGCCGGTGATGTCGACGCCCTCGTCGGGCCGGGTGGTGAGCCGGTAGCCCTCGGGGTCCAGGGAGTCGTCCAGGCGCAGTGCGATGGCGCGCGGGGCGTCGTCGGGGCCGGGGGCGAGGGGCAGGCCGAAGGCGGCGCCCAGGGTGGCGCGCAGCCAGCGTTCGGTGTCCGCGGTGCCGGGGGCCGCCGCGATGGTGGTGGACGGATCGAGGACGAATCCACCGCGTCCCCGGTCGTCGGCGCGCAGGGGCGCCGGGATCAGTTCCATGTCCATGACGTCAGTCCTTAACCGCTCCGCCGAGTCCGGAGACCAGGCGTCGCTGTACGAGTACGAAGAAGACCAGCACGGGCACGGTCATCACCGTCGAGGCTGCCATGATCCCGCCCCAGTCGTTCTCATCGGGTTTGAAGAAGACCAGCAGCGCCATCGGAAGCGTCGACTGGGAGGTGTCGCTGATGATGAACGACTTCGCGAAGAGGAAGTCGTTCCAGGTGGAGATGAACGAAAAGACGCTGGTCGCCACGAGGCCGGGGAGGACCAGCGGGAAGAGGATCTGCCACAAAAAGCGGGTGCGGCTCGCCCCGTCGAGGTACGCGGCCTCCTCCAGTGACTCCGGCACGGCCCGTACGAAGCCGCGCAGCATCCAGATGGCGAACGGCAGCGAGAACGCCAGGTGCGGCAGGATCAGCGAGCCGAGGGTGTTGAGCTGGCCGAAGTCGCGCATCAGGAAGAACAGCGGGATCGTCAGCGCCTCGACCGGCACCATCTGGGCGATCAGGAACATGATCAGCAGCGTGGTGCGGAAGCGGAACCGGAACCGGGTGACCGCCGTGGCCGCCAGGAACGCGACGAGCGCGGACAGCACGACGACCGTGCCGGCGACGAGCAGGCTGTTGAGGAAGTAGCGGCCGAACTCCTGCTGCTGGAAGACCCGCCGGAAGGAGTCCAGGGACGGCGCCAGGGTCCAGGGCCTGGGGTTCGTGGACTGGATCTCGCCCGCCGGTTTGAGGGCGGAGAGCACCATCCAGTACAGCGGGAAGGCGACGGCGGCGGCGATGAGCAGCGCGGCGGCCTCGGCGGCGAGCCGGCCGGGCCTGCGGATCGGGAAGCGGGCGGGCCGGTTCACAGTTCCTCCCCCTGGCGGCGCACGAGGCGCAGGTAGACGAGTGTGACGGCGAGCAGGATGAGCAGCATCACGATGCCGATCGCCGAGCCGAGGCTGTACTGCGAGGAGGCGAACGCCTTCTGGTAGGCGTACACGTTGAGCACCAGGTTCTGCCCGGCGATGCCGCCGCCGTTGGTCATGACGTAGATCTGGGTGAACACCTTGAAGTCCCAGATGACCGACTGGATGGTGACGACGGTGAGGATCGGCCGCAGGATCGGGGCCATGACGGAACGCCAGATCCGCCACTGGGACGCGCCGTCCAGCGCGGCGGCCTCCAGCACCTCGGTGGGGATGGCGCGGATGCCCGCGTACACGGTGACCATCACGAACGGGAACGAGCACCACAGGACTTCGAGGAGCACCAGGGCGAAGGCGCTGTAGCGCCCGTACGTCCACGAGTGGTCGCCGAGCCCGAGCACCCGGTTGACGGGTCCGAAGTCGGCGTCGAAGAGGAAGACCCAGACGGTGGAGCCGGTGATGGCGGGGGTGGCCCAGGCGCCGAGCGCGGCCAGCATGAGGGCGAGCCGGGGCACGGCCCGTATCCGGGTCAGCAGGACGGCGAGGGCGCAGCCGGTGAGCAGGGTGGACAGGACGCAGGCGGCGGCGAGGACCACGGTGGCGAGGAGGACCTGCCAGAACTGGCTGTCGCCGAAGAGGGTGCGGTAGTTGCCGAGCCCCTGGAAGGTGGCCGGTTCGCCGCCGCTGACCTGGGCCTGGGTGTACTCCAGGAAGGAGATCAGGCCGAGTTGGTAGATCGGGTAGACGAGCAGCCCGCCGAGCAGGACGAGCGCGGGCAGGAGGTAGAGCCAGGGGGTCCAGCCCGGCCGCCGGGCCGGGGAGGCGGAGCGGCCGCGCGGGCCGCGTGCGCGGCGGCCCGGCGCGGGTGTGGGGGGCGCTTTGTACGCCGTGCTGTTCGCGGTCATGGTCAGCCCGCGTCGGCGAACGCGGCGTCCATCTTCTTCGCGGCGTCGTCGGCCGCGTCGGCCACGTCCTTACGGCCGCTGACGATCTCCTGGAACATGGTGGGCAGGACCAGCGAGGAGTCGATCCGGCCCCAGGCCGGCGACGCGGGGACGAACTTGGCTCCGGCGCCGAGTGTCCTGACGAAGGGCTCGACGAACGGCTCGCGCTTCGCGGCCGCGTCGCGTACGTCGGTGTAGGTGGGCAGGAAGCCCATCGCGTCGAACATCCGGGCCTGGGACGCCTTGCCGGTCAGCCGCTTCATCAGGTCGACCGCGAGGGTGCGGTGCTTGCTGCTCTTCAGCATCCCGATGTTGTTGCCGCCGGCGAAGGCGGGTGCGATGGACCCCTCGGCGACGCCGGGCAGCGGTACGACGGCGTACTTGCCCTTGACGCTGCCGGCCTCGACGGCGCTGTGGCTGAAGTCGCCGCCGATGGCCATGGCGGCCTTGCCGGAGGCGAAGGCCGTGACGGTGGCGTTGCCGCCCATGGCGGCGCACTTGGCGGGCGGGCAGTTGGTGTCGCCGAACAGCGAGGTGTACGCCTCGATGCCCTTGCGGGCCTCGGCGCTGTTGATGGCGGCCTTGTACGAGGAGCCGTCCTGCTGGGCGAGTTCGCCGCCGTGGGCCCAGATGAACGGCATGGCGCCGTAGGTGTAGGCGCCGCCGACGGCGAGCCCGTACAGGTCCGGCTTCTTCTGGTGGATCTTCCGGGCGGTGGAGATGAGTTCGGCCTGGGACTTGGGCGGCTGGATGCCCAGGTCCGCGAAGATGTCGGTGCGGTAGTAGAGCGCGCGCACGCCGACGAAGAGCGGGGCCCCGTAGACCTTGCCGCCGACCGTCACGGACTGCTTGGCGGCCGGGTCGGTGTCCTTGGCGTCGGCCCAGGCGCCGAATTCGGTGGTGATGTCGGCGAGTCCGCCGTCCTTGACGTAGCCGGCGGTGTCGGTGTTGCCGTACTCGATGAGGTCGGGGGCGCTCGCGGGGTCGTTGAACGCGGCCTTGACGCGCTCGGCGCGGGTCTCGACCGGGATGTACTCGATCTCGACCTTCGTGTCGTCGTGGGCCTTCTCGAAAGCGGCGACCGCGGTGTCGACGACCTTCTCCTTGGGCTTGTTGCCGACCTCCTGGAACAGCCAGACCCGCAGTGTGCCGGTCTTCTCGTCCCCCTTGGCGCCGGTGTCGGAGGTCTGCGGCGCGCAGGCGGTGGCCGTGAGGCCGGCCAGGACGAGGGCCGCGGCCGGAGCCGCGATTCGGGCAGAAAGCTTCATCCGGGAACCCCTACCGGTAGGCGTTGCAACATACGCAACGCTCGTTTCGTTCTGCACAACAGGCAGGACACTAGGTGGGGACCAGAACGACGACAAGTGGTCTGCACCACTCTGTGACCCGGCGGAGCACCCCGCGCAACGCGTATCCGCCCCGTCACGCGAAAAACCCCCGGAGCACGCGAACGCGTGCTCCGGGGGTCTCCCCGCGAGCCGTCGGGTGGGGGCCGTACCGGCCGCTACTTCTTGTCCTTGCCGCCCTTGCCCTTGTCGCCGCCGGCGCCCATGGACTCGTAGATCTCCTTGCACATCGGGCAGACCGGGTACTTCTTGGGGTCGCGCCCCGGTACCCAGACCTTGCCGCACAGTGCCACCACGGGAGTGCCCTCCAGGGCACTCGCCATGATCTTGTCCTTCTGGACGTAATGGGCGTAGCGCTCGTGGTCGCCGTCGCCGTTCGACACCTGCGGCGTCGGCTCCACGAGGGTTCCGGTACCTGCCCCGCGCTCGGGCTCAAGAGTGCTCATAACCGCCAAGCGTACTGAAAGACGGGACATCAGTTCAGCGAAGGGTCGTCCGGATACGTGGCGATCATGGCCAATTCGCTGCGCTGCCGGCGCAGGACCGCACGCCACAGCCCCTCCGGGCGCGGCGACGACACGTCCCCGGGCTCCGACTCCACCACGTACCACGCGCCCTCGGACAGCTCGCGCTCCAGCTGTCCGGGGCCCCAGCCCGCGTACCCCGCGAAGATCCGCAGCGAGCCCACCGCGGCCGCCAGCAGCTCCGGCGGCGCCTCCAGGTCCACCAGGCCGATCGCCCCGTACACCCGGCGCCAGCCCAGGGGCCCGTCGCCGCCCGGGATCACGGCGACCCCGAGGGCGGAGTCCAGCGAGACGGGCCCGCCCTGGAAGACGACCTCGGGCTCGCCGGTGAGCCCGGCCCAGCCCGCCAGGATGTCCACGACGCCCACCGGCGTGGGCCGGTTGAGGACGACGCCCAGGGAGCCCTCCTCGTCGTGGTCGAGGAGGAGCACGACCGCACGGTCGAAGTTCGGGTCAGCCAGGGCGGGCGCGGCCACGAGCAGCCGCCCTGTGAGCGAGGACACCTCGGTCATGGCAGAAATGATCCCGCATCTTCGGCCGCCGCGTGGGCCAAGTGACCCGGCCGTCGCGCTCGGTGCCCGAGCGCAGCTCAGGGCGCACGGATGCATGAGGAGCGCATGCCCGGATCACACATCCGGACGGTGACCCTCCGCAAGCCCCGTTCAGCGGAGCGTACCGGGGGCGGATTCATGGCGATCGCGCACTGTCCGCACCCTTACGGAAGGGGGGTGCGGGGCCATTACCCTTTCGTTTGACCCTCTGCCCGACCACTCCGGAACGCGAGATTCATGACCGGCACAGACGATGTCCTGCTTGTCCACGGCGGAACCCCGCTGGAGGGCGAGATCCGCGTCCGAGGCGCCAAGAACCTGGTGCCCAAGGCGATGGTCGCCGCGCTGCTGGGCAGTGGGCCCAGCCGGCTGCGCAATGTGCCCGACATCCGCGACGTGCGGGTGGTGCGCGGGCTGCTCCAGCTGCACGGCGTGACGGTCCGCCCCGGCGACGAGCCGGGCGAGCTGGTCCTCGACCCCACGCACGTCGAGAGCGCCAACGTCGCCGACATCGATGCCCACGCCGGTTCGTCGCGCATCCCGATCCTGTTCTGCGGGCCGCTGCTGCACCGCCTGGGCCACGCCTTCATCCCCGGCCTCGGCGGCTGCGACATCGGCGGCCGGCCGATCGACTTCCACTTCGACGTGCTGCGCCGGTTCGGCGCGACGATCGAGAAGCGGGCGGACGGGCAGTACCTGGAGGCCCCTCAGCGGCTGCGCGGCACCAAGATCCGGCTGCCGTACCCCTCGGTGGGCTCCACCGAGCAGGTGCTGCTGACGGCGGTGCTCGCCGAGGGCGTCACGGAGCTGTCCAACGCGGCCGTGGAGCCGGAGATCGAGGACCTGATCTGCGTCCTGCAGAAAATGGGCGCGATCATCTCGATGGACACCGACCGCACCATCCGGATCACCGGGGTGGACCGCCTCGACGGCTATACGCACCGGGCCCTGCCGGACCGCCTGGAGGCCGCCTCCTGGGCGTCCGCCGCGCTGGCCACCGAGGGCAACATCTACGTCCGGGGCGCCCAGCAGCGCTCGATGATGACGTTCCTGAACACCTTCCGCAAGGTCGGCGGCGCCTTCGAGATCGACGACGAGGGCATCCGCTTCTGGCACCCGGGCGGCGCGCTGAACGCCATCGCGCTGGAGACCGACGTGCACCCCGGCTTCCAGACGGACTGGCAGCAGCCCCTGGTGGTCGCGCTGACGCAGGCCGCCGGCCTCTCCATCGTCCACGAGACGGTGTACGAGTCCCGGCTCGGCTTCACCTCCGCGCTCAACCAGATGGGCGCGCACATCCAGCTGTACCGCGAGTGCCTGGGCGGCTCGGACTGCCGCTTCGGCCAGCGCAACTTCCTGCACTCCGCGGTCGTGTCGGGCCCCACGAAGCTCCAGGGCGCGGATCTGGTCATCCCGGACCTGCGCGGCGGGTTCTCGTACCTGATCGCCGCCCTCGCGGCCCAGGGCACCTCGCGGGTGCACGGCATCGACCTGATCAACCGGGGCTACGAGAACTTCATGGACAAGCTGGAGAAGCTGGGCGCCAAGGTGGAGCTGCCGGGCGGCTCACTGGTCTGAGGCGGGACCGCCGGGGCCTCGGGGGCCCGGGCGGTCCCGCGCACGCCGGAGGGCGGCCACCCTGGTCGGGGTGCCGCCCTCCGTCGTTGCCCAGGGGGTCTTACTTGCCCTTGGCGGCTTCCTTGAGCTTCGAGCCCGCGGAGACCTTCACGCTGTAGCCGGCCGGGATGTTGATCGGGTCGCCGGTCTGCGGGTTACGAGCGGTGCGAGCGGCACGGTGGGTGCGCTCGAAGGTCAGGAAACCGGGGATGGTGACCTTCTCGTCGCCCTTGGCGACGATCTCGCCGACGGTCTCGGCGAGAGCGGCCAGCACGGCGTCGGCGTCCTTGCGGGTCACCTCGGCGCGGTCGGCCAGGGCGGCCACCAGCTCACTGCGGTTCATGTTGTTACTCCCGTGTTCTTCTTGCCTGTGAGGCGGAGATCGAAGCCGATGCTGCCAGGACCCTCGGACAGTCCCCGTACTCGGGTCCGTCCTTGAGAGGGTCCGGGTAGACCTCGCGCCCTGTGGGGTCTCCCCTGGACGTAGTCCTCGGGGAAGCATCCTGCCCCCACCTGCGGCGGGAAAGCCAATCCGGCACCCTCCGGAAGCCGTGCGAAAAGCACCACTGCCTCGTCGTGGTGACGTCCCGTCGGCTTCCCCGAAGCGGTCCGCAGCGCTGCGGGGCTCCGCAGGTCGCGTCGCCCGCCCACCCTAAAGGGGCGTTTGGGGCGCCGCGACCCGCGACGCGCCGTACGTCAGACGGACGTGGGCGCCGTCACAGCGGCCCCCGCGGCCCGTGCGGCGTCCCGGACGGCTCCGGCGACCGCGCCGGCGACCTTGTCGTTGAAGACCGACGGAATGATGTAGTTCGCGTTGATCTCGTCCGCGGCGACCACATCGGCCAGGGCGCGGGCGGCGGCGAGCATCATCTCCGTGTTGACGGTCCGGGACTGGGCGTCGAGCAGACCGCGGAAGACGCCGGGGAAGACCAGCACGTTGTTGATCTGGTTCGGGAAGTCCGAGCGGCCGGTGGCCACGACCGCGGCGGTGCGGCGGGCGATGGCCGGGTCCACCTCGGGGTCCGGATTCGCGAGCGCGAACACGATCGAGCCCTCCGCCATGGCCGCCACGTCGTCCCCGTCCAGCACGTTGGGGGCGGAGACGCCGATGAAGACGTCGGCGCCGACCACGGCCTGCTTGAGGGTGCCGGTGACGTTCTCCGGGTTGGTGTTCTCCGCGATCCAGCACAGCGGCGAGTCCGGGTCGGCCGAGCGCAGGTCCTCGCGGCCGGAGTGCACGACGCCGTGGATGTCGGCGACCACGGCGTGCTTGACGCCGGCGGCGATGAGGAGCTTGAGGATGGCCGTACCGGCGGCGCCGGCCCCGGACATGACGACCCGTACGTCCCCGATCGCCTTGCCCACCACGCGCAGCGCGTTGGTCAGCGAGGCCAGCACGACGATGGCCGTGCCGTGCTGGTCGTCGTGGAAGACGGGGATGTCCAGGGCCTCGCGCAGCCGGGCCTCGATCTCGAAGCAGCGCGGCGCGGAGATGTCCTCCAGATTGATCCCCGCGAAGCCGGGCGCGATGGCCTTGACGATCTCCACGATGGCGTCGGTGTCCTGGGTGTCCAGGCAGATCGGCCAGGCGTCGATGCCGGCGAAGCGCTTGAAGAGGGCCGCCTTGCCCTCCATGACCGGCAGCGCGGCCTTCGGGCCGATGTTGCCGAGGCCCAGCACGGCGGAGCCGTCCGTCACGACTGCGACGGAGTTGCGCTTGATGGTGAGGCGGCGGGCGTCCTCGGGGTTCTCGGCGATCGCCATGCACACGCGGGCCACACCGGGGGTGTAGATCATCGAGAGGTCGTCACGGTTGCGGATGGGGTGCTTGGACGCCATCTCGATCTTGCCGCCGAGGTGCATGAGGAACGTACGGTCGGAGACCTTGCCGAGCACGACGCCCTCGATGGAGCGCAGCCCTTTGACGATCTCGTCGGCGTGCGCGGTGGAGGAGGCGGCGATCGTGACGTCGATCCGCAGCTTCTCGTGGCCGGATGCGGTCACGTCGAGGCCGGTGACCGAACCGCCGGAGGACTCCACGGCCGTGGTGAGCTGGGAGACCGCGGTGCCGCTCGCGGGCACCTCCAGCCTGACCGTCATCGAGTACGAGACGCTGGGCGCCGTTGCCATGGCCGAGTCCTTCGCTTTCCTTGGGGCCGACCGTCATGCGGGGGGCGGCGTCGCGGGGCTGGGCACGCACGTCTGCGGCGTTGTCGTCAATCAACAACGCTCCGCGTTGCCTCAATCCTCCGCCTTGCAGCCGCACGCACCCAGCCCCGCTCCTTCACCCACCCCCCGCATGACGGTCGGCCCTAGCTTCATTGCTATGCGGCCCGTCACCTCTCGGATCGGACACGCCTTCCGATATTCGCACCTACCGACGAGTATTCGTTAATGACTGTCGCAGCGCGGAAACACTTTTCCACCATACGAGAATGAGTGCGGGCTGCGGAACCCCCGCGCCGGTCCGGGAAAGGCCAGAGGCCCGCGCCACCGGAAGGTGACGCGGGCCTCTGCTTCAGTTGACGACACCGACCCGCCATGCTCGCCTCGCGGCAAGTGGTCGCTCGAAGCGACTAAGGTTGGGCCCGGGGGCTTGGATCGGGCCGGTGCCGATATCCAGGCTAACAAACCACCCGGAAAAGCGACTCCCGGAACGCGGGTTGACTCCGGGAGCCCCGGCCGCGGCCCCCGCGCCTCAGTCCCTGAGCAGGTCCGGCACCCCGTCCGCGTCCGGCAGGTCCCGCTCCTGCGAGACCACTGTGAGCCGCTGCGTCGCCCGGGTCAGCGCCACGTACAGCACCCGCAGCCCGGCCGGCGACTCGTCCGCGATCTCGGCCGGCGAGACCACCACCGTCGCGTCGTACTCCAGCCCCTTCGCCTCCAGGCTGCCCAGCGCCACCACCCGCTCGCCCAGCTCCGCCAGCCACTCGCGGGCCTGCGCGCGCCGGTTCATCGCCACGACCACGCCGACCGTGCCGTCCACCTCGGCCAGCAGCCGCCGCGCCTCCGCGCGCACCGCGGCGGCCAGGTCGCCGTCCCGGACGGTCTCGAAGCGCGGCACCAGGCCCGTGGAGCGGACCGCCGCCGGGGCCTCCATGCCGGGCATCGCCAGGGCCAGCACCTTCGCGGCCAGCTCCGCGATCTCGGCCGGGTTGCGGTAGTTGACGGTCAGCGTGAAGGTACGGCGCGGACGGCTGCCCAGGGCCTCGTCACGGGCGGCCGCCGCCTCGTCCGGGTCGGACCAGGAGGACTGCGCCGGGTCGCCGACGACCGTCCAGGTGGCGTGCCGGCCGCGCCGGCCGACCATCCGCCACTGCATGGGCGTGAGGTCCTGCGCCTCGTCCACGATGACGTGGGCGTACTCGGTGCGCTCGGCGGCCAGCCGTTCGGCCCGCTCCCACTGGGTCTCCTCGCGCCGGGGCATCAGCTCCTCCAGGCCGGTGAGCTGGTCCAGCGGGTCCGCCTCGCGCTTGCGCCTGGGCCGGCTCGGGGTGCCGAGGAGCGTGTGCAGCTCGTCCAGGAGCGCCACGTCGTGCACGGACAGCGGCCCCCGGCCCGTCTCGTCCAGCCGCTTGAGGGAGCGGGCGAGCCGGCGCACCTCGCCCTGGTTGAGCGTGCGCCGCGCCCACCGGGCGAGCCGCTTCTCGTCGGCCATCGCGGCGAGCACCCCGCGCGGGGTCAGCTCGGGCCACCAGGCGTCCAGGAACTCGATGAACGGGGTCTCCGTGGACACGTCCTCGTCGAACGAGGTGCGCAGCTCCGCCACCAGCTCCGGGTCGGTGTAGCGGCCCCGGCCCGAGGAGCGGTTCCACAGCGCGTCCAGCAGCAGCCTGCGGGCGCGCGGGCGCAGCAGGTTGACCGGGGCGGTGCCGCTGAGGACGTTGTTGCGGATGCGCCGCAGCTCCTCCTCCTGGAGCTCGATCCGGCCGCCGAAGGCCACCACGCGCAGCCGGGTGGGCGTGCCGGCGGGGCGCGGGGCCTCCTCGGCCTCGCCGAACTCCAGCTGTCCCCCGGCGGACGCGGCGGGCCGGGGCTGCTCCAGGGCGCCCCGGGCGGCCTTGCGGAGCACGGGGAGCATCCGTGAGGAGCCCTTGATCCGGGCGACGGCGGGTTCGTCGTACACGGTGGCGCCCTCGGGGCCCGCCGCGTCGTCGGAGAGCGAGCCGACCGCGCGGATGGCGACCTGGCCCTCCTCGCCGAGCGAGGGCAGCACGCCCTCGGTGTACGCCACCAGGAGCGGCGTCGGCGAGACGACGAGGATGCCGCCCGCGTAGCGCCGCCGGTCCTGGTAGAGGAGGTAGGCGGCCCGGTGCAGGGCGACCGCGGTCTTGCCGGTGCCGGGGCCGCCGGAGACCTCGGTGACGGAGGCGGCGGGCGCCCGGATGACCAGGTCCTGTTCGGCCTGGATGGAGGAGACGATGTCGCGCATGGTGTGGCTGCGGGCCTGTCCGAGCGCGGCCATCAGGGCGCCGTCGCCGATGACCGGCAGCTTCTCGCCGCCCAGGTACGCGGTCAGCTCGGGGCGCATCAGGTCGTCCTCGACGCCGAGGACCCGGCGGCCCTTGGAGCGGATGACGCGGCGGCGGACCACCCGGCCCGGTTCCTTGGGCGTGGAGCGGTAGAACGGGGCGGCCGCCGGGGCCCGCCAGTCGATGACGAGCGGGGCGTAGTCGGCGTCGAGGACTCCGATGCGGCCGATGTGCAGCGTCTCGGCGATGTCGGCGGTGCCGTCCTCGCGCACGACGTCGTCGGCGGGCTCGACGGAGGTGTAGGCGCCGTCCGGGCCGCGTTCGCCGTCCTTGCCGAGCAGCAGGTCGATCCTCCCGAAGAGGAAGTCCTCGAACTCGCTGTTCAGCCGGTTGAGGTGGATTCCGGCGCGGAAGACCTGGGCGTCGCGCTCCGCGAGCGCCCCCGGTGTTCCGACCTGGCCGCGTTTCGCGGCGTCCTCCATGAGGAATTCCGCCTCGTGGATCTTCTCCTCGAGACGCTCGTACACCCGGTCGAGATGTTCCTGCTCGACACCGATTTCCCGGTCCCGCAACGAATCGACAGCGGCATCCTGCGCGGCCACCGAGGCCCCCTTCTGACGTGCACTGGGCAGCCGTCAACCCTATGCGACGGGGGGCCGGGACGCACCCGCACCCACCCGCTTCGGCGCGTGCCGGGGTATCGATTGCGTGACGGTGGCGCGCGGGCCCGGTCCGCGTCGGCCCTCTTCGTACGATGAGCGGATGAACGCCCATGTGTGCGACGGCCCTCCGCCGGCCGGTTCCCTGGTGCTCCGGCCCTGGTGCCCGGACGATCTGGAGGCGCTGCTCGACGCGTACCGCGATCCCGCCGTGCAGGCCGGTTCGCGGGCACCGGTGGCGGACGAGGAGGCGGCCGGAATCTGGCTGCGGGCCCAGGAGGAGGGCCGGGCGGCCGGGCTGCGGCACAGCTTCGCGGTGCTGGACCGGACGCTCGGGGACGCCCCGGTGGGCAATGTGGCCCTCTTCTTCGCGGAGCCGGGCGCGCCCGTGGGCGAGGTGGGCTACTGGACCGTGGCGTCCGCGCGGGGCCGGGGCATCGCGCCGCGCGCCCTGGAGGCGCTGACCGGCTGGGCGTTCGGAAGGTTCGCCGGGGCCGGCCTCGTACGCCTGGAACTCCTGCACCGGGTGGACAACGCGGCCTCGTGCCGGGTCGCGGAGAAGACCGGCTACGCCCTGGCCGAGGCGCTGCCCCCGTCCGTGCTGTGGCCGCGCGAGGGCCACCGGCACACCCGCACCGCGTGACGGCTCAGTCCTCGGCGCCGGTCACCGGGCCGTCGTGCAGGATGCGCTGGAAGAGGCGGTGGTCGCGCCACGCGCCGTCGATGTGCAGATAGCGCGGCGCCAGGCCGAACTCCTCGAACCCGCACTTGGCGAGCACCCGCTGGGACGCGGCGTTGTCGAGCACCGTGCCCGCCTCGACCCGGTGCAGCCGCAGCTCGTCCCGGGCCAGCTCGCAGGCCGTGCGCACCGCCGCCGTGGCCAGGCCCCGGCCCGCGTACGTCACGTCCACCCAGTAGCCCAGAATGGCGCTGCGGAACGCGCCCAGCACGATCCCGTTGAGGTTGACGGCGCCCACCACCCGGTCGTCGGCGTCGCCCAGCACCCAGGGCATCACCCGCCCCGCCTCCCGGTCCGCGAGCAGCGCGGCCAGCCGTTCGCGCTGGCCCTCCTCGGTGTAGTAGGACTCGGGCCGCACGGGCTCCCAGGGCTTCATGTACGCACGGCTGCGGGTCAGCGCCTCGGCGAAGGAGGCGGCGTCGGCGGCCGCGGCGGGGCGCAGCCGTACCCCCGCGCCGAGCGGACGGATTGCGTCGGTCATGTCCGGCACGCTATCCGGCCCGGCGCGCCTCGCCGATCCGGCGGCGGTGCGGGACCGGTTCGAGGACGCCTGGAACGGGTGGAACGCGGTGCGCGCGGTCCTGTGCACCGCCGCGCTGGGGCTCCTGCCGGCCGTTCCGTACGCCGGTGCGCGCCGGCGCACGGGGACGGGCGGCGCGCGCCCGGCCGGTCAGGCGCCGGTGCCTGCGGTGTCGCCGGTGTCCGGTTCCGGGTCGAGCGCCAGCCGGTAGCCGCGCTTGACGACGGTCTGGATGAGCCGGGGCGCGCCGAGCGCGGTGCGCAGCCGGGCCATGGCCGTCTCGACCGCGTGCTCGTCGGTGCCGCTGCCGGGCAGGGCGCCCAGCAGGTCGGCGCGCGAGACCACCCAGCCGGGCCGCCGGGCCAACGTGTGCAGCAGGGCCATCCCGGCCGGCGGCACCGTCCGCAGTTCGTCGTCGACCAGGACGGCGTGGCCCCGGATCTCGACGCGGTGTCCGGAGACGGGCAGCGTCCGGGCGCGGGCGGGCAGTTCGCGGCAGAGGAGCTGGACGAGCGGGCCGAGCCGGAAGCGCTCCGGCTGCACGGTGTCGATGCCCCGGGCGCGCAGCGGCACGGCGGTGACCGGTCCGACGCAGGCGGGCACCACGTCGCCGCGCAGTGCCGTGACGACGTCCTCCAGCAGCCCGCGATCCCGGGCGCGGCCGAGCAGCGAGACCGCGGCGGGGGCGCTGGTGAAGGTGAGCGCGTCCAGGGCGCGGGCGGCGGTCAGGTCGATGAGCCGGTCGAGGGGCGCGAGGTCCTCCGGCGGCATCCAGCGGTAGACGGGCACGCCGATCACCTCGGCGCCGGCCTCCGTCAGCGACTCGACGAAGCCGGGGAGGGGTTCGCCGTGCAGCTGGAGCGCGACGCGCCGGCCGCGTACGCCCCGGTCCAGCAGCCGTTCCTGGACCTCGGCCATGGATTCGGAGGCCGGGGACCACGTCTCGGTGAGTCCGGCGGCGCGGACGGCGCCCTTCACCTTGGGCCCGCGGGCCAGGAGTTCGGCCGTGCCCAGGGTGGCCAGGAGCCGGTCGCCGATGCCCCAGCCGTCGGCCGCCTCGATCCAGCCCCGGAAGCCGATCGCGGTGGTGGCGACGACCACGTCGGGCGTCTCGGCGATCAGCCGCTCGGTGGCGGCGAGCAGTTCGCCGTCGTCGGCGAGCGGCACGATCCGCAGGGCGGGGGCGTGCACCACGGTGGCGCCCCGGCGCCGCAGCAGTGTGCCCAGCTCCTCCGCCCGGCGTGCGGCGGTGACACCGACCGTGAAGCCCGCGAGGGGCTCGTGCTGTGCGTCGTCGTGCATGGGGTCCACCCGGCTCTCGTCCCGCTGGTGCTCGTTGCTGCGGAGGACCGAGCCTGCCAACGCCGCGTGACAGGCCCGGTTCAGCCGTATTTCCCGCTCGTTACGTCGCGGGGCGGCCCGTGCATGCTCACACCTCGGCGTAGCCGAGTTGCGGCTTCGCCGGTACGGGCGCGGCACGACGAAGGTATACCGCCCAGGTGAGGGCGGAGCACACCGCGTAGAAGGCGAGGAAGGACCAGAAGGCGGCGGTGCCCGTGCCCGAGGTGCCGAAGGACTGCCGGAACGCCAGGTTGACGGCGAGTCCGCCGAGCGCGCCCACCGCGCCGATCAGCCCCATGGCCGCGCCGGACAGCCGCCGCCCGTGGGCCGCCGCCGCCTCGCCGCGCAGCCCGCGGGCGACGGCCCGTGCGTGGAAGATCCCCGGAATCATCTTGTACGTCGAGCCGTTGCCGAGCCCGGACAGGGCGAACAGGGCGGTGAAGCCGGTGAGGAACAGGGGGAGCGAGCCGGTCCGGGAGGCGTATACGACGACGCCGGTCGCGGCGGCCATGGCGGCGAAGTCGGCGAGGGTGATGCGGGCCCCGCCGTACCGGTCGGCGAGCCATCCGCCGAGGGGGCGGATCAGGGAGCCGAGCAGCGGGCCGATGAAGGTGAGCGAGGCGGCCTGGAGCGGGGTGCGGCCGAACTGGGTCTGGAGGACGAGTCCGAAGGCGAAGCTGTAGCCGATGAAGGAGCCGAAGGTGCCGGTGTAGAGGACGGCCATGATCCAGGTGTGCGGGTCGCGCGCGGCCTCCTCGGCGGCGCCGGTGTCGTTGCGTACGGGCGCCAGGTTGTCCATGTGGCGCGCGGCGCATCCGGCGGCCAGCAGGATCAGCGGCAGGTACGCGGCGAGCACGATCCTGGGGTGCGCGGCGCCGGCCGTCCCGATGACCAGGAGCCCGGCCAGCTGCACCACGGGGACGCCGATGTTGCCGCCGCCCGCGTTGAGCCCGAGCGCCCAGCCCTTCCTGCGGAGCGGGAAGAAGGCGTTGATGTTGGTCATCGAGGAGGCGAAGTTCCCGCCGCCGACGCCGGTCAGCGCGGAGACGGCGAGGAAGGTCCCGTACGAGGTGCCGGGCTCCATCACGAGGAGGGCGGCGCCCACCGGCACCAGCAGGGTGAGCGTGCTGAACACCGTCCAGTTCCGGCCGCCGAACCGGGCCACGGCGAAGGTGTACGGGACCCGGGCCAGGGCGCCGACGAGGGTGGCGGTGGAGATGAGGAAGAACTTCCCGGCCGGGTCGATCCCGTACTCGGGTCCCATGAACAGCACCATCACCGACCACAGGGTCCACACGGAGAAGCCGATGTGCTCGGACAGGACGGAGAACCAGAGGTTGCGGTGGGCCGTGCGCTCACCGGTCTCGCGCCAGAAGGTCTCGTCCTCCGGGTCCCAGTGCTCGATCCAACGGCCTGCCATGGCGCGCCTCCAGGGATGCTCGGGGGTGTTGTCCGGACCCTGAGCAGCGCACGTTTCGGTGCCGTGCCGCTCAAGGTGACCTCGAAGCAACCTGGCGCTCACCGGGCCGGGGGCGGCCCGGTGAGCGGGGCGGTCAGGTCCGGGCGGCGCGGGTGGTGCCGTTGGGCCAGAGCCTGGGGCGCCGCTTGGCGGCCAGGTCCTCGACCCAGCCGACGGCGAGGATCATCAGCCCGATCAGCGGCCAGACGACGATCAGCGCCAGGGCGTTGTCGGCCCGCTCGATGTAGGTGCCGAGGTGGTCGCCGACCCAGGGCACGTCCCAGAGCAGGTCGATGATCGGGAAGGTGGCCATCAGCAGCATGTTGTGCCAGAGGTAGATGGTCACCGCCCGGTTGTTGGCGAGGGTGATCAGGGTGTCCCAGCCCGCCAGCCGGGGCGGCAGCGTCCGCCAGGAGGGCGCGTACTGGAGCAGAATCATGCAGAAGCCGAGCGACCAGGTGGCCTGGGCGAGCGGGATCTCGTCGAGGTTCCAGCCCTCCTCGGTGAGGTGGTGCGCGCCCCACCACAGGGCGAAGGCCATGAGCATCGCGGCCAGCGAGACCGCGAGGTAGCGCGGAACGGTCTTCAGCAGCCCGTCGTGGTGCGCGAAGCCGAGAATCCAGCAGGAGCCGAACACCGCGAAGTCGACCAGGCCCTCCCCGGCCGAACCGGGCACGGTGACGAGCCCGGTGCCGATGACGGCGGTGAGGCCGATCGGGGCGAGCAGGGTCACCCAGGGCACCTTCCGGAACGCCTTGAGCAGCAGCGGGGAGGCCAGGACGAACCACAGATAGGCGCGGATGTACCAGAGCGGCCCTATGGCCTGCTCGGCCCAGGAGGTCTCCAGCCAGCCGCCCTCGGAGCCGTTCTCCCAGGGGAAGGGCGGGGTGCCGATCGGGAGGAGGTAGCAGCCCAGCTTGAGGAACCACCAGATGCCCTCCTCGCGCACCGGTTTCCAGCCGAGCAGGAAGACCATGGGCACGACGACGGCGGCGAACGCCCACATCGGCGGCAGCAGCCTGCGGACGCGGGAGCGGATGACGCTCCACGCGGGCCGGGCCAGCGAGCGCGCCATCAGCGATCCGGCCAGCGCGAACATGACGCCCATGGACGGGAAGATCACGGTCAGCCAGGCCCAGCCGAAGAGGTGGAAGATCACCACCCGGACCAGGGCGACGGCGCGCAGCAGGTCGAGATAGCGGTCCCGGCCGGACCCGGCGGGCGCGGGGGCCGGGGCGGGTTCGGCGGGGGCGGGCGCGGTGACGGCGGCGGGCTCGGTGACCATGGCGGGCTCGGGGGCGGGGGCGGGGCGTACCGCGCGCAGCGCCATCGTCCGCTCGTTCCCGTGCGGCTCTCCGTACGGCCGCTGTGTGTGCGTCATGCGACGGGCCTCCGGTCGTGGGCGGGTCCGCGCTGGGCCTGTGTCGCGCCGGGCGCCTCGACGACGACCCCGGTGCGGCGCAGCTTCTGCCAGCGCAGCCGGCCGCCGGTGAGCGCGGTGATCCAGGACTGGAGCAGGACGACGTACATGAGCTGCCGGTACAGGACCTGCTGGAGGGGCAGCGAGAGCAGATGCGTCATGCGTTCCCGGTCGAGCCGGAAGGCGTACGCGGCGCACACGGCCTGGACCGCGAGGACGCCGAGCCAGGCGACGACGGTCTTCTCGGTGGGCCCGAAGACGAGCCCGTACAGCAGGAAGACGTCGATGAGCGGGGCGAGCAGCGGGGCGACGACCATGAACAGCGAGACGAACGGCAGCCCGACGCGCCCGAACCGGCCCGAGGGCCCGCGCTCGATGACCGCGCGGCGGTGCTTCCAGATGGCCTGCATCGTGCCGTACGACCAGCGGTAGCGCTGGGACCAGAGCTGCTGGACGGTCTCCGGCGCCTCGGTCCAGGCGCGGGCGTTCTCCGCGTAGACGACGCGCCAGCCGTCCCGGTGCAGGGCCATCGTGACGTCGGTGTCCTCGGCGAGGGTGTCCTCGCTGATGCCGCCGACCCGCTCCAGCGCCTCGCGCCGGAACGCCCCGACCGCGCCGGGGATGGTGGGCATGCAGCGCAGCACGTCGTACATGCGGCGGTCGAGGTTGAAGCCCATCACGTACTCGATGTGCTGCCAGGCACCGATGAGCGAGTCGCGGTTGCCGACCTTGGCGTTGCCGGCGACGGCCCCGACGCGGGGGTCGCCGAAGGGCTGGACCAGCTCGCGGACGGTGGACGGCTCGAAGACCGTGTCGCCGTCCATCATCACGATGATGTCGTTGCGGGCGTGCGCGATGCCGTTGTTCAGGGCGGCGGGCTTGCCCGCGTTGCGCTGGCGCACCACCCGGACGTTGGGCAGCCGCATCCGCTGGACGATGTCCGCGGTGCCGTCCGTGGAGCCGTCGTCGATCACGATGACTTCGACCGGATAGTCGCTTGCCAGCAGCGAGCGCACCGTGTTCGCGATGCACTTTTTCTCGTTGTACGCGGGCACCAGGACGGTCACCGTACGGGTGACGGGCTCGCCCCACTCGAAGCCGCGTCTGCGGACCCGGCGGGCGTGGACGAAGGAGAGCACCAGCATCAGCCCGAAGCGGGCGAAGACCAGCACGCCGATGACGGCGAGCCCGGCGACCATCACATCGGTGAGGTGCTCCGAGACGCCCACGGCGTAGACGAACGCCTTGCCCTTCCACAGATCGAAACCGGTCACCCGGGTGTGCGCGCTGGGGGCGCCGAGCGCGTCGGTGAGGTTGGTGAACTCGTAGCCCCGCTCCTGCATCTGCGGCAGGAACTTCCCCAGGGCGGTGACGGTCTGCGACCGGTCGCCCCCGGAGTCGTGCATGAGGATGATGGCGCCCTTGCCGTGCTTGGGCGTGGCCCGCTCGATGATCGCGTCGACGCCGGGCCGCTTCCAGTCCTCGCTGTCGGTGTTGTTGACGACGGTGAGGTAGCCGCGGCTGCCGATGTACTGGGTGACCGGCCAGGACGCGTTGTCCATGGCGTCGGCGAAGGAGGAGTAGGGCGGCCGGAACAGCGAGGTGCGGATGCCGGCCGCTCCGGCGAGCACCAGCTGGTTCTGGGACAGCTCCCAGTCGATGCGGCCGGGTGACTGGTACGACAGGTCGGGGTGGTTGAAGGTGTGCAGCCCGACTTCGTGCCCCTCGTCGACCATGCGCCGCACCAGGTCCGGATAGCGCGAGGCCATGGTGCCGGTGACGAAGAAGACGCCGTGCGCGTCGTACTTCTTCAGCTCGTCCAGCACCTTGGGCGTCCACTCCGGGTCCGGCCCGTCGTCGAAGGTCAGCACGATCCGGTGGTTCGGGATGCGCAGGCTCTTCGCGGCCTCGGTGGTGCTGCGGGCGTCGATGACCGGCCCGCCCTCCAGGACCTGCTCGGGCACCCGGTCGGTCGCGACCGGCGGGCGGACGCGGTGGTCGGCGAGGATTTCGCTGTGCACATAGCCACGCAGCATCAGCATGGCGAGCAGGGCAACGAGGAACAGCAGCGGCAGCATGTAGCGCATGGGAAGTCTGCGCCGGCGGGTCTGCTTCTTCCTGTGGGTGTTGCGCCTGCCCCGTGGGGCAGGATTGGTCATCTACTCGACGCCTTCTTGTCCTTGCGCGGGGTCTGTGGGATCGCCGCCGGGGTCCGGGGACACCGGCGCGGGGCCGTCGTCACCGGCGGGGGTCGTCGTCTCCTGCTGCTGCTCCTGCCCGGAGAGCGGGAGGAAGGGGGCGCTGGAGTTGCCGCCGAGCACGGCCACGACGAGGGTCACCGCGTAACAGACGCAGACCGCGGCCAGGACCCAGCCGAAACGTCTCAGCGTCTTGCCGCGCCGGCCGCTCTCGTCCACGAAGACGGGGCCGTCGGAGCCTTCCGGAGCGGTGGGTTCCGGCAGCAGCTCGGAGAGCTGCCGTCCGATTCCGTCCAGCTGGATGGTGACTTCGTTCGGCTCGTGTGTGTGCCCCGCACGGGCACCTTCACGCCAAGTTTCCACTGTTGTACGCACTTCCCCCACTCAGGAACGGGTGCGTGCAACTGACCGGTCGTACGTCGCGCCGGACGGGCCCCCACCCTGTCCACGCGCCCCCTACCACAGTGCACCCGGTCCATGAATGTAGCGCACGCCGGGACGCTTCGAACCCGCCGGGAGCCGTTGTTCATGATGAGAGATACATCTGTTTTCGAACCGTGCTGCGCCCGCTGCCCCACGCCGGAGCAGCGTCCGAAATTCGACCGCACGTGCGATCTTATTCGTCGTCGTGCGGGCGCAGGGCACCGGCCACGGCCTCATCCAGAACTCCGCCGTCGAAGACGAACAAAAGCTGGTCGTCCCACGGCCTGTGGGGCGGCACCCAGTCCACGACCAGCGGCGCCCCCAGCGCAGATCGAGCCCCAGTTCCTCGCGCGGTTCCCGGCGCGCCCGGTTGAGCCGGACCGGGAGCTCCGCCACCTGCCGGTACACGCGACAGACCAGGGCGTCCGTCACCCTAGCAGGAGAGCGGTGGCGTCCTCGCTTGCGGTGGTAAGGGCCTGATCGAGGTGTTCGGGACAGCGACCGCCCGCGCTGGCGAGGGCTCCGGTGCCGCCGCCTCCGCCGCCGACCGCCTTCGCGGCGCGGGCGATGACCTGGGCGGCCTGGATACCGCGGCCGAGCAGGTGAGGTGTGATGGCAGCGACGAGCAGGGCCTTGCCGGAGTGCTCCAGGGCCAGGACTACGACTGCGGGCCCGAAGGGCAGCTGGGCCAGGGTTTCGGAGACCAGCTGCCGCAGCTCGCCCGGCGTGACGCCGGTGACCCCCTGGGCGACGAGTTGCCCGCCGCCGGCCGGAAGCGCTGTGCCGGCGAGCCGTACGGCCTGGGAACGCAGTTCGGCGACCCGAAGTTGTCCCAGCTCGGCCTGGGCAGCGGCGAGAGCTTCCAGCCGCTTGTTCAAGGCCCTGGGGGCGTCGGCGGGGCGGGTACCGAGGAGGCCGGCGAGTTCGTTCAGCAGGCGGCGTTCGGTGTCCTGGTGGCACAGGGTGCCGTGGCCGGTGAGGGCTTCGACGCGGCGGAGGCTGGAGCCGATCGAGGATTCGGACAGGAGGCGGAAGGCGCCGACCTGCGAGCCGTGGGCGACGTGGGTGCCGCCGCAGAGCTCGCGGGAGAAGTCGCCGATGTCGACGATGCGGACGGTGTCGCCGTACTTCTCTCCGAACAGGGCAATGGCGCCGGCGGCCTCGGCTTCGGCACGGTCGGCGTACCAGGCCCGCGCGTTCGGGTCGTCGAGGACGTGGCCGTTGACGGCCTGCTCAATCTGGTGGAGCTGGTCGGGGGTGAGGGCGGTGAAGTGGGCGAAGTCGAAGCGGAGCCGGTCGGGCTCGACGAGGGAGCCCTGCTGGCGGGCGTGCTCGCCGAGGGTGGCCCTGACGACGGCGTGCAGGATGTGGGTGGCCGAGTGCGACCGCATCAGGCCGGCCCGGCGTTCGGCGTCCACGGCGGCTTCGCCGACGGCGCCGGTGCGGAGTTCGCCTGCAAGCACGCTGGCGGTGTGAACGCGGAAGCCTTCCAGGCCGTAGCGGGTGTCGGTGATCTGCAGGCGGGTGCCGTCGCCCATGGTCAGGGTGCCGGTGTCGCCGATCTGGCCGCCGGCCTCGGCGTAGAACGGCGAACGGTCCAGTACGAGCTCGACCTCGGTTCCCTGCCCGGCGGTGGTGACGACAGTGCCGCCGGAGATGAGGCCGGTGACGGTGGCCTCGGCGTCCAAGTGCTCGTAGCCGAGGAACTCGGTGCGGGGCAGGCGGGAGGCCAGCTCGCGGTAGGCGTCCATCTTGCGCAGGGCTTCGGCCCAGTTCTCGTATAGCTACGGCCACCCGACAGGTAATGCTGAGTAACCATCCGGCGTCTGTTTGGATTCGCTCATTCCGCTTCTACTGACGGGTCGCCACGATGCGGTGATCCAACTGGCTGGGCGAAGGGGCAAAGGGTGCGTCAGGACTGGGAACCGGGAGAGCTCATTGAGGTCTGGACACTGCTCGAAGACGACATGAAGCGGCTGCGGAACAAGTCCGGGGCGAACAGACTGGGCTTCGCGATGCTGCTGAAGTTCTTCGAGGTTGAGGCCCGCTTCCCGGAGACCGACGGGGAAGTCCCGGCCGCTGCGGTGGGGTACGTGGCCCAGCAGGTGAAGGTGCCGGCGCAGGAGTGGGCGGGATACGACTGGCGGGGCCGGGCGGCCACCCGTCACCGAACGGAGATCCGTGACGCCTTCGGCTTCCGGGCGAACACGGAGGAGGACCAGGAGAAGCTGGCCGAGTGGCTGACGGCGGAGCTGTGCGGGGTGGAAATGTCCCGCGAGCGGCTGGCGGAGGCGGTCGTAGCCCGCTGCCGCAATGACCACATCGAGCCGCCGGCGCCGGGTCAGGTCGGCCGTCTGGTGGGCAAGGCGGTTAAGGACTTCGACGCGCAGTTCTGCCGCAACACCGTGGACCGGTTGTCCCACGCGACGCGTTCGCGGCTGGAGGATCTGGTCGCGGGCGGCGAGGAGGGCGCGGAACCGGCCGGGGACCAGGCAACAACAGGTGGCGGGCGCTCGTTCTTCACCGAGCTCAAGGCGGACCCGGGGGCGCCAGGGCTGGAGAGCTTGTTCGAGGAGGTGGACAAGCTCCAGCGGGTACGGAGACTGGAGTTGCCGACGGACCTGTTCGTGGACGTGTCGGAGAAGCAGGTGGACGCCTGGCGGGCGCGGACATCGAAGGAGTACCCGGCGAACCTGGAGCGGATGAAGCCGCCGATGCGCCTGACGCTGCTGGCCGCGCTGTGCCACGTGCGGCACACGGAGATCACCGACTCGCTGGTGGAGCTGTTCATCCAGCTGGTGCTGAAGATCAACACCAGGGCGGAGAAGAAGGTCGACAAGGAGCTGACGGGCGAGCTGAAGAAGGTGCGGGGCAAGGAGGCGATGATGCTGCGGGTCGCCGAGGCTGCTTTGTCCGAGCCCTCGGGCACGGTCCGCAAGGTGATCTAGCAGAAGGCTGCTTTTGGTCCTCTTCGGGCTGGGCACCAATATGGGCATCAAGCGTGTCGCGGTGACGGGCAAGCACGGCGAGTCCGAGGCGACGCTTCGCCGGGTGCGGCACCTGTTCGTGAACCGGGCCAACATGCGCGCCGCACTGGTCAAGCTGGTCAACGCCACCTTCGCGGCCCGCGACGAAATGTGGTGGGGCACCGGGACCGCCTGCGCCTCCGACAGCCGCAAGTTCGGCGCATGGTCGTCCAACTTCATGACGGAGTGGCACCAGCGATACCGAACTGGAGTAGGAGCGGGTTCCCCGGAGTTCTCCCTCGCCGCGTAGCCGCATCTCAGCAGCTCAGCGGACGCCTGGCCCCGCATCCCGAGCTGTGCAGGATTCTGCGAGTGCCTACAAGATCCCTGGAGAGATTCGTGTAATCTGCCATGCTGTGGTGGATTCCAGGACACGCCTGCTGTCCGTCGTACGCCCCGCCCCGGCCGGCGACGGTGAAGTCCCCGCCGAGGTGCCGGTGCTGGAGCCGGGCCTGGCGGACGTCGTCACGCTGCAGCGGCGTCAGTCGGCCGCGCTCACTGACGGGGATGAGGAGTCCTTCTTCCTGGACACCGTCGCTGAGTACCAGTGGGCCCGGGACGCGGCCGGGCTGGCGGTGACGACGCTGGACCGGCTAGTCAAGCCGGTCATCGAGATCTGCCAGCACTACGGGCTAGTGCCGTGGCAGCTCAACCCGCGGCAGGTCGACCGGTATTTCGCCGGGCCGGGCAAGCGCGGCCGCTCCACGGTCCGGCAGAAGATGAACCAGATCGACCACTACTTCGCGTTCCTCGAACAGCGCTATGCCGGAGAGATCGCCCGTCGGTTCGGGGCCGCTGTCGAGTCGCCCATCGACCCGTTCAACCGGCCGAAGCACCGCGGGGACTTCGGGCTGCGGGTGCCGCCGTCGCAGCGGGCCACCCGGGAGTTCTTCGCCAGTTGGCGCGACTCGTTGGAGGACGCGCGCAAGCCCGTCATCGCCCGCCGCGACTACGTGATGGGCAAGCTCACCTACATCTCCGGCGTGCGGGCCGCCGAGCTGTGCGGCGTGTGCATCGGAGACGTGCACTGGGAGTCCGGGCAGTGGGGCCGCTTCCTGGTCAACGGCAAGGGCGCCCACGGTTCAGGCCCCCGGCAGCGGGAGGCTTACCTGTTCCAGGAGGGCCGGGACCTGCTGTGGCGGTGGATCGAGGAGGTCCAGGGCGAGTTCAGCGACGACCCGGAGGACCCGAGGGCGCCGTTGTTCCCTTCCGAGCGCCTGCCGCCGGCGGTCGCGGCGCTGAACGTGCCGACGCCGGGGATCGCGGTGACGCCGTCGACCTTCCGGAAGGCGCTGAAGACGGCCGGGCAGCGATTCCTCACCGGCCCGGTCACTCATCTGCATCCCCACCTGCTAAGACACGCTTGCGCGACCCACAACTATGAGCGCGGGATGTCGCTGTGGGAGGTGCAGAAAATGCTCGGTCACGACCGGCCCACGACCACGGTTTCGTACCTCGCGACCGCCCATGCGGATCCTGAGGTGGCGAGCCTGGCCGCTTCCGGGCGGGCCGTGCAGCGACTGGTGATGGACAAGGGGAATCTGCGGTGAAGTGGAATCTGCGCTGGGCAGCGGCCAAGCGTGACATCTGGCGGCCGAGCAATCTGCTGGCCGCGTTCCAGCAGGTCGGCTTCAACCCGTCGTTGAGCAAGGTCGCCGCTCTGTGGGGCGGCAAGCCGATCTCGGTGAGGCTGGACGACCTGGACAAGATGTGCGCCGCGCTGAACTGTACGGTCGCCGATCTGCTGGAGGCCGAGCCGCTGGCCGCCGCCGACGGAGGAGGGCGGGAGGCCGGCAAGCGGGCGGTGGGGGCCGAGGACGGAGCGGACCGGCCGGTCCGACCGGTCCCACGCAAGGGCCAGGGCCGCTCACGCCGGTCGCTGCCGCCGAACTGACGCCGTGGCGCGACGGAAGACATGGCCCGTCGGGCAGTGCCGGGTCTGCCTGGGCTGGGGCGAGAAACCGCAGTACGCCGACTGCGTCGCCTGCTCGTCCTGGCGGCATCTGCATCCCGAGCAGGCACCCTGTCGCCGCTGCGGGCACACCGGCCACCTCAACACCGACGGGCTGTGCCGTCTGTGTCTGCAGGCCATCCGGACTTTCGACGCCGGATGGATCGCCGACCCTGTCGTCGGGCGGCCGTGCCAGCTCGCGCTGATCCTGCCCGGCGTCCGTCTGCCGAGGTCGCAGCCGATCGACCGCCCGCTGAAGGGGCGGCCGCGCGACGCGAGCCGGCCGCGGTCCTGGCTGGACCGTCAGCGGATCGCGTCGGCCGAGCCGAGCGACGACCCGCGCGTGTGTCCACCGGCCGTACGCGGCCAGCTCCTCCTGTTCCGCCCGCGCCGACAGCTCGCCCAGGAGCACGTCCGGCGCATCCGCGACCGGGACCTCGCCGGCTACGACCGCCTCCAGGCCATCGCCATCGCCCAGGCCACCGAGCAGAGCTTCAGCAAGATGTGGTGGCGGGCGGCCTGCTGGATGATCCGGCTGGCGCTGGCCGTCCGGGACGCCGACGGCGAGGACCTGGTCGCCGAGGAAGTCCTCGACGATCTGCCCCGCAGTCAGAACGCGGTCGCCGACATCCTGCGCGAGGCCGGTCTTCTCCGCCCCCGCCTTCGCCGTCGGCCCGCCATCCCGCCCAAGCCGCACCGCAGCTGCCGACACTGCGACTGCTGGGGCTTCCGCTCCGTCTGCTCGGGCTGCAGCAACTGGAGCACGTGGCCAGGCAGGCACCCGGTCGGCGACTGCGGTCGCTGCGGACGCCGAAGCGTCCCGCTACGGAACGGCATCTGCCGGGCCTGCTGCCTCCACATCGACCAGCACGGCCCCGACGCACGAAAAGAGACATGGACCCAACTGTGGTTCGGCGGCGACCTCGCACCCAGGCTCGCGATCCGCCCCGGGGCCCTCGGCTACGACGCACCGCACCACAAGGCCCGGCAACGAGCCGCCGCCGCGCGCCCGCCCGCACCACCGACATCGCCGCACCTGGTGAACCCGGCCCAGACCACGCTGTTCGACGCCCGACGCGACTGGACCTGCATCACCGTCGGCGAGCTGGACCGCCTGCCTTCCCTCACCCCCGCCGCCGAGGCTCTGCTCGACGACTTCCGGCACCACGCGAAGCAGCAGGGCTGGGACGAACAGGTGCGGCGTCTCGCAGCCCGCAGCCTGCGCATCCTGCTGGCCCGCCTCGGCGCCGACGCCCCCATCCACGAGGCCGACAACCGGTCGCTGCCCGCCGACCGGCCCGGCACCAGCGCACGACGAATCCTGCAGTTCCTCACCCGCCGCGGCCTGGTCGTCCCCGACCCCGCCCGCCAGGTCGACATCCACCAGCGGGCCATCGAACAGCGCATCCAGACCTTCCCCGAGGACATCGCGGACGAACTCCGCAGCTGGGTCCTTGTCCTGCGCGGCGAAGGCCGCCGCGAACACCCCGCGATGCCGTTCGAGACGATCCGCAAGTACCTCGGCTACCTCCACCCGGTCCTGACCGCTTGGGCTGACCGCGTCACCAGCCTGCGCGAGGTCACCAAGGACGACATCCGGGACGCCCTCACCCAGCGGCCCGGCCCGACGGGCCGGGATCTCCTCAGCGCACTGCGCAGCCTCTTCCAGGCCCTCAAGCAGGAACGGCTGATCTTCCGCGACCCCACCCGCGGGACCTCGCTGTCCACCTCCGAACGCCTGCCCGTCCCCATCCCCACCGACCGGCTCCACGGCCTGATCGACCGAGCCGGCACACCGATGGCCAAGCTCGTCGTCGCGCTCGTCGCCATCCACGGGCTCGGCCGACGTGAGACCCGCTGCCTCCTCCTGGCCGATCTCGACATCGCCCGCGGCCGTCTGACGGTCCGGCGGGATCTACGGCACACCGTCTACCTCGACGAACTCACCCACATCCTCGCGAGCGACTGGCTCCGCGACCGCCACCAGCGGTGGCCCCTGACGGCCAACCCCTACCTGCTGGTCAGCCAGCAGACCGCGGCCGACGACAGGCTCCCGCCCGTCTCCACCATGGTCATGAACGACATCTTCCGGCCGCTCGGCCTGACTCTGTCCAAGCTCCGCCAGGACCGCATCCTCGACGAGGCCCGCCAGACCGCCGACCCCGTCCACCTCATGCGCGTCTTCGGCATCGCCGCCGAGACCGCGATGAAGTACATCTACGCAGCCCACCCCGAGCACCGGCCCGCCCTCTGGCGATAGCCACCGAAGCCGAGGACGGCGGCAACCACCGACGTCCCATCCACCCGATCACTACAATCCGACTATGGGTGATCACGATGCGCCGATCTGGCCGGAGACGTTGCAGCGGCCGCAGACCACGGCAAAGATCGTCTTCCTTGACCTGAACCACTGGATTGCGCTGGCACAGGCCCACACCGGACATGAGAATGGCGCGGGGCATCAAGCCGCGCTGAAGGCGTGCCGTGACGCCCGACAACTCGGCACGGCCACCTTCGTTCTCACCGACTCCAATCGGTTCGAACTCCAGAAGAAGGACACCCACGCAAAGCGGGCTGATGTTGCGGCTGTCATGGAAGAGCTCACCGGGTTCGCCACCTTGCCATCGCGGTTCACCATCCTGAAACTGGAGTTCGACGCCGCGGTGACCAGCCTCTATGGACCGCCTGCGCGCCCGTTACCAACGGTCGACTTGGTCGGCCCGGGAGTCGGCTGGGCCATCGGTCAGCGCATCGAGCTCACTCCCTTCGGCCCTGATGGTCCGAACCGCGAAGAACTGCTTCAGTGGATCGGCCATGAGAATGAAGAGAAGTTCGACGCCCTGCTGGACGGCGCGCGGGTGTTGTTCGAGCGGCTCGCGTTGCAGGGCCTCACACCTGAGCTATCAGCAAGCCTGGAGGCGAAGGGATGGGACCGGAAACTCACGGAGAAGATCGCAGAGGAGCAAGCCCAGAGCGAGCGCGATCTCATGGACTCGCTCGATCTCTCGCAGTCCCTGCGGCGCCAGCTTGAGACCCTGGTCCCGCTCCGCGAATTCATCCACGGCATGACCTTCTTCGATGAACAGTTGCGCGACCGAGGGATGGACATCGACGCGCTCGCCAATGATCCGGTCGCATGCCTACAGGTGATCCGCTCCATGCCCAGCATGAACGTGACAGTCGACCTCAAGGTGCTCAACCACCGGATGAAGCGACCCTGGAAGTCGAACGACATTTTCGACATCAACACACTGGCAGTCGCCGTGCCCTACGCGGACGTGGTACTGGCCGACAAGCACTATGCCAACTTGCTGCGGGACCGCACACGTCTGGACCGACGCCTCGGCACAACCGTCTTCTCGAAGCTCACAGATCTCACCGTCTACCTGACCGCCCTGCCTGCGTCGTAAGCAGCCCGGTCCTCGACCTGCGACGCGGCCGGACGGCTCAGCTCAAGACCACGACCCGAACCGAACCCACCTGTCAGTTCTGCCATGATGGTGAAGAGCGAGGTGGGTTCACCTCTGATCCGCTCGCAGAATCCGCGAACCCGCGCGCTTCGGGCCCTGGGGTCATGATTTATTGGCATGTGGAACGCAAATCGGTGTGCATTTACAGCCAGTTGAGGTCCTGTTCGGCGTCCGAGGTCGCCGCGATGATCGAGGGCGTGCTGCGGCACTGCACCGACATGGAGGTCGACCGGCAGTACACCGACACGCATGGTGCCTCCATCGTCGGGTTCGCCTTCGCGCACATGCTGGACTTCAAGCTGATGCCCAGGCTGAAGAACATAGGGCGGGCACGGCTGTACCGGCCGGCCGCGGGTGAGGACAAGAACTGGCCCCACCTGGCCCCGGTGCTCTCCACCAGGACGATCGACTGGGATCTGATCGCCCAGCAGTACGACCAGATCGTGAAGTACACCACGGCGCTCCGCCTGGGTACCGCCGAGGCCGAGCAGGTCCTGCGCCGCTTCACCAAGGGAGGCCCCAAGCACCCGACCTACCTGGCGATCGAGGAGCTGGGGCGCGCGGTGCGTACGGCGTTCATCTGCGACTACCTCTCGGACGCGGACATGCGCAAGGAGATCGGTGAAGGTCTGCAGGTGGTGGAGAACTGGAACTCCGCGAACCAGGATCTGTTCTACGGCAAGGACGGCGATCTGACGGGGGCGGACAAGGAGAGCCAGGAGGTCTCGATGCTCGCCCTTCACCTCCTCCAGTCAAGTCTCGTTCATGTGAATACCTTGCTGGTACAGCAGGTATTGGCCGACCCGAAGTGGGTGGACAAGCTCACGGAAGCGGACCGGCGGGCGCTGTCCCCGCTGTTCTGGACCCATGTGAATCCGTACGGAAGATTCGAACTTGATATGAGCAGCCGTCTCGACCTGGACCTCGCCGCCACAGTGTCCGGACCACGCAGCCCGAGGAGTGAGGCCGCCTCGGGCACGGCTTGAAAAGAGGCGGGACACGTTCGATCTCGGCCCGCCCCCGCCGGTGTCCACGTGCGCGGGAGGGCCCAATAGTGTCCGTGGTGTCGCTGATGATAGTGAAGGCACAGTTGGCTAGAGGGAAGGCCGTCCGGAATCGCAGGGCCCCTCACTGAACTCGGCCCGCAGCAGCCAGAACAGACCCGAACCAAAGAATGTCGGGTACGCGACGCCCATGGCTGGGCAGCCCGACGACGGTCGTCGGGCTGCCCAGCCATGGCGTGATCGACCCGACCCGTGTTCCAATTCCCGTAAGCCCAGAGGGATTCGGGTCAGGGCAGGGTGCGCGGGTCGATTCCCCCGGGGGAAATACTGATTTCGGATACTCCCCGGTCGGTGATCCGGGCCGTACGGAGGTAGCCGCGCAGGAGGGTCATGGCCTGGTCGACGGCGTGGCCCGGTGTGGTGGCCCTGATCTGCAGAGTACCTCCGATCGACGCGGCTGCCGTGGTGTCGGGTCCGCCCGAGAGGTGCGCCTCCGCAACGAACTCCGGGTCGGTGTCCCCGCCCTGGTCACCGCTGCGGGTGTAGACATCGACGAGCGCCGTGCAGAGCGTATCGGCATCGCGTGCCTCGCCCTTGGCAAGCAGAAGCTGCACGTGGATTTCCCAGTTGCTCACCACTGCTCCTCGTCCTCAGAATTTCCTGTTGCTCAGGGCTTCTTGACCGTGACCACCTTGCTGGCCGCGCTGGCAACACTGGCACCACTCCTCGGCGCCACGATCTTGCCCGTGGAACTGCCCTGGAACTTCCCGGAGTACTGGACCTTCCTCCCGGATGTCTTGGGCGTGTAGAACGTGGCCTTGCCGCCGCCCGTCTTGATGGTCTTCGTCTCGGATGACGACGCGGCGACGTTCGGGCCGCCACCGCTGGCGTGCACCAGCGAGCCGTTTACTTTTACCTGCACCGTCGGAATGTTCCCGTAGCACTGCACCCGGGTCTTGTAGATGACGCTCTTCGCACCCTTCGACCAGTGCGGCGTGTCCGCAGTCACCTTGCACCAGGCCGTCTTGATCGACGTCGTCGGAGCCTTGGCGACCTCCGGGGCATCCGGCACCTCCTCCTCGAACTCCAGCACAGTCACGCTGGGATCCCCCGTGGGGGCCTCCCCCTCGTACGGCGCTACCGGAGCCGCAGGCTGCGTCACAGGCGCCTACGCGTCGGCGGATGCCGCGGGAGCCGCGATCAGTCCTCCGGCCAGGAGCACCGTGCCCACAGCACCGACAACCGACGTACGCCCCATGGATATTCGCATCCAGATTCGCCCTGATTCATGAAAGCTGAAAGATCATCCGCAGGCTATCCAGCACTTTCGGCCCGCACAACTTTCGCTCCGTCAGATACGGCAGCTGTAGATAGGTCTGTCGGTGCTCGTTGCTGCTGTTCAGCGGCTTGAGGGGGCGGGTGAGGGCATGAGGACGGCCGCCTTGATCATGACGTGGTGTGACGCAACATCAGAGCGAGACGGCCGCTTCGGCCACGGTAGACCACGAAGGCCACGACAGCGCGTTCAGGGGCCTGTTGGCCTCGGTGGCCGACTGCTTCGCCCGCTGTGAGACCCGGGAGACGTTCGCGCGGATGACCCGGGGCATGCTGATGGAGCTTGAGGACGTTAATTGCTGGAGCTTGTCCGAAGCGATCGGTGAGCGGGGCCCGCACCGCCTGCATCATCTGTTGTCCCGCGCGGTGTGGGACGAAGAAACGGTGCTGACGAGGACGGCGGCCTGGGCCGTGGGCCTGCTCGACGACGGCGACGGGATCCTGATCGCGGACGAGACGGGCGATGCGAAGTCCTCCACCGACGCGGTCGGCGCGGCCCGCCAGTACTCCGGCTCGGTCGGCGGCGTGGGCCTGTGCCAGGTCGCCGTGCACCTCACCTTCGCCACGACCGCCGGGCACTGCCTGATCAACCGGCGCCTGTACTTCACCCAGGAGTGGGCCGGTGACGAGGAACGCCGTGAACTGGCCGGCGTCCCCGACGAGCTGTGCTTCGCCACCAAGTCGCAACTCGCGGCGGACATGCTCCGCACCGCCGCCCAGCAGGGCATATCCGCCTCTTTCTTCCTGGGCGACGAGGTCTACGGCGGGCAGGAGCTGCGTACCGCCTGCCGCGAGCTTCACCTGGGCTACGTCGTGGGAGTGCGCTCCAACCACCACGTCACCACCCCAGCCGCGAAGCTGAGCGTGGCCAAGGCCGCCGCCCGGCTGCCGACACGGGCCTGGCAGCGCATGCGAACCGGGGCGGGACAGAAAGGCATCCGCGACTACGACTGGGCGATGATCGAAGTCACCGCCGACGACACCCCCGACGGGCACGACGACAAGGCGGGGACCTCGGTGCTGCTGGTCCGCCGGCACCGCTACACCCGCACCGTGTCCTACTACCGCTGCTACGCCCCCGGGCCGGTGACACTGGCGCGACTGGTGTCACTGGTGTGTCTCAGGTGGCGGGTGGAGGACGACTTCCAGGACGCGAAGGAGATCTGCCACCTCGACAAAGGCCAGGTCACCTGCTGGAACTCCTGGCACCGCTGGAGCGTGATCGCCCTGGTCGCCTACGCCTTCCTGGCCACCGCGGCCGCCCTGGAGCGCACCGCACAGGCCGACCGCGACGAACCCGGCGAGGCCGACCTCGTCCCCCTCAGCAGCCACGAACTCCACCGCCTGTTACGGGCCTTGACCCTTCCGCCGCCCCAGCGGGACCCCAACCACCTGCTGTGGTGGTCCACCTGGCGCCGCCGCCACCAACACCGCGCCCGCCTCTGCCACCGCCGCTGGCACGCGTACGCCGACACCGCACCATGATCAGAAGGCTCAGCGGCTATCTACAGCTGCCGTATCAGACACCGGTACTGCAGCCGGTATTGGCACGGTGAGTGGGCTCGATGACGGGACATATCAGCTCATGCAAGCTTATGTTTGGCGGTGGCGTCGCCAGCGGTTGTGCGACATCCCGTGAGTAGCCGCGAGTGACGCTCTGCTACATGGTCGATAGCGACTGATCGCTCAGCCCGCAGGGGCCGATTGTGCGGAGCGTTCCAGGACCCGGTACACCGTGGCCCGGCTGACGGAGAACAGCTCGGCGAGGTCGGCGATGGTGTGCTCGCCGCTGCGGCGCTCCTTGACGAGGCGGGCTTGCTGCCGGGGCGTCAGCTTGGGCTGCTTGCCCTTGGCGCGGGCCACCGCCATGCCCTCGCGGGTGCGCATCTGCAGGAGGTCCACCTCGAACTCGGCGAAGGTGGCCAAGATGTTGAAGAACATCTTGCCCATCGGGTCGGCCGGGTCGTAGATCCTGCCGCCCAGCGAGAGGACCACCCCGCGGCTCACGAGGGAGTCGCCGATGTCGCGTGCGTCGGGCACCGAGCGGGCGAGGCGGTCGAGTTTGGGCACCACTAGGGTGTCGCCGGAGCGCACCGAGGCCAGCGCCTGGTCCAGCCCGGGGCGCTCGCGTTTGGTTCCGGTCGGCCCCTTGTCGAGATAGATCCGGCCTTCCGGCACTCCGAGGTCCAGGAGCGTGTCCTTCTGTGCGGTGAGGTCCTGCATGTCGGTTGAGCATCGGGCGTAGCCCGTCATGAGTCCCGTCATGCTCCCCGAGAGTACGGATGGCCCCCGCTCACCGCACAGATCACCGGGCACCCTAAATGAGACGGTGATCGTGCAGGTCGGCATTTTCTGCCGTTCAAGATCACGCTTGTTCGCTGGAGGATCCCCTTACGAACAACCCTTCCAGAGGCGGGAGCCCCGCGCGCGGACAGAATCGGGGGAGCTACTCAGCGTTACTTGACGGGCAGCCGTAGCTATACGAGAACTGGGCCGCTTCGGCGGTCTTGGCCTTGCCTCCGGCCTTCGCCCGCTTCTTCTGCTCGTCCAGGAGTGCGGCGAAGCGGTCCTCGTCGACGGTCAGTCCGGCGTCGCCGGCGGCCTCGACGGTCAGCTCAAGGGGGAAACCGTAGGTGTCGGCGAGCTCAAACGCGGTCTCGCCGGGCAGGGCGGCCGAGCCGCTGTGCTGGGTGCGGCTGATCGCGGCGTCCAGCAGCCTCGTGCCCTGGGCGAGGGCGCGGGTGAAGGACTCTTCCTCGGCAGTGACGACCAGCTCGATCAGCGCGGCCTGGCCGGTCAGCTCGGGCCAGACACTGCCGAGGTTGCCGATCACCGAGGCGGTGGCAGCGGGCAGGACTGGGCCGTCGATGCCGAGCAGACGGGCGTGGCGGATCGCGCGGCGCATCAGGCGCCGCAGGACATAGCCGCGGCCGTCCTTGGCGGGCAGGACGCCGTCGGCGATGAGGAAGGCGATGGAGCGGGCGTGCTCGGTGATGACCTGGAAGGACACCTTCTCCTCGCCCTCGGCGGGAGCCTTGCGGCCCGCGAGGTCCTGGACGGTGTGGAAGGTGGGCAGAAGCAGGTCGGTGGTGCAGACGTTCTGGGCGTCCTGGAGGATCGCGGCGAGCCGGTCCAGGCCGAGGCCGGTGTCGACGCCCTTGCGGGTGAGCTCGCCAAGGATGGGGAAGTTGTCCTTCTTGTCGCCCTCGCCGCGCTGGAACTGCATGAAGACCAGGTTCCAGATCTCCACGTAGCGTTCGCCGTCGATGGCGGGGCCGCCCTCCTTGCCGAAGGCGGGGCCGCGGTCGTAGTTGACTTCCGAGCAGGGGCCGCAGGGGCCGGGGACGCCCATGGACCAGTAGTTGTCCTCCATGCCCAGGCGCTGGATGCGGGAGGCGGGGACGCCGATACGGCGCCAGATGTGCTCGGCCTCGTCGTCGTCCTCGAAGACGGTGATCCAGAGCTTGTCCTTCTCCAGGTTGTAGCCCTCGGTGAGGAGTTCCCAGGCGAAGGCGCAGGCGTCTTCCTTGGAGTAGTCGCCGAAGGAAAAGCTGCCCATCATCTCGAAGAACGTCGCGTGGCGGTTGGTACGGCCGACGTTTTCGATGTCGGAGGTGCGGGCGCACTTCTGGATGCTGGTCGCGCGGGGGAACGGCGGGGTCGTCTCACCCAGGAAGTAGGGCTTGAACTGGTTCATCCCGGCGTTGACCAGCAGCAGGGTCGGGTCGTCCGGGATCAGCGGGCTGGAGGGGACCAGTTGGTGGCCGCGGGAGGTGAAGAAGTCGGTGAAGGTCTGACGGATCTGCGTCGAGCGCATGGCTGGATGGCCTCACGGAAGAGTCACGGAAGGTGGGAGGGGAGATCACACGCCGAGCCGGGCCGAGAACAGGGACTGAGAGGGTTCTCAGTTCTCCAGCTCGACGCAGATAGCTCGCGCCCCCATGGGTCGCACCTTGTCTCCAGATCCGTTGATCACATCGGTGGTGCAGCAGACCGCCAGAGCGGCTGTCCTGGTCTGCTGCACCAACGACTGTAGCGGGTCCGGTGTCAAGATCACTTAGCGTGTGCGTGTCGTCGCCGTGAGCCCGCCGGTCGGGCAGGACGTGCAGTCCAGCAGGCCAGGCCCGATGAGGGCCGGGTCGTCCAGGACCGTGGCGGCCCCGGCCGCCTTGAGTGCGGCGGGTCCGGCATAGCCCCATGCGGCCCCGAGCGGGGTGATGCCGGCCGCGCGGGCGGCGGCGATGTCTCCGACGGTGTCGCCGAGGAACACCGTCTCGAACGGGGCGGCGCCGAGCTTGCCCAGGGCGAGCAGGAGCCCGTCCGGGGAGGGCTTGGGTTCGGCGTCCTCCCAGCGGACGGTCACGTCCAACAGCGCGAGAACGGCTCGAGGCAGCAGCCAGGGCAGCCGGGTGCGGGGCTGCAGGGTGACCAGGCCCGTCGCGATCCCGGCCGTCTTGATCGCCGTCAGCCCGTCCAGCACCCCCGGGAACGGGGCGGTGTTGGCGGCGGTGGCCAGGGCCGCGTCCCACCAGATGGAGCAGAGCTCGTCCGCCTTGGCGACGCCGAGTGCGGTCAGGACCTCCACCCGCGGGATGGTGAGCGCGTCCGGCGGCAGGTCTGCGGCGGTAATGCGGCGCCCCAGAGCGGCGGTCGCGACCCCGGCGAGGGCGCCCAGCATCGCGGTCCGGCTGTCCAGCAGAACCCCGTCCATGTCGAACAGCACCGCCCCCGTCACGACGCCGGCTCCTTGGCCGTGGGCAGGTCGGCCTCGGTCAGCAGCGGGTGGAGGGCGACGCCGTGCTCATCCAGCAGAAGCCTCCCGCCGAGTGGGCGTTCCAGTACGCACAGCGCGTGGGTGACCGGGGCTCCGGCAACCCGCAGTATCCGGGTCATGGCCAGCAGCTGGCCGCCGGAGCGGACCACGTCGTCGACCAGGACGACCTGCCGCCCGGTGACGTCGGCGCCCTCGATCTGCCGCTTGGAGCCGTAGCGCTTGGGCAACCGCCGCAGGAACGCGGCCGGCAGTCCGGTCGCGGCCGCCAGGGCGATGGCCAGGGGGACGCCACCCAGCTCGATCCCGGCCAGCACTTCGGCATCCTCGGGAACGAGGGCGGCCATCGCGTCGGCGACATCGTGCAGCAGCTGCGGGTAGGCGGCCAGGCGGTACTCGTCGAAGTACGCGTCCAGTACCTGTCCGCCTGCCAGGGTGAACGCGTCGGGGGCGTTCCCCCCGACCCGGTGCCGCAGGTCCTCATCGTGCAGATCGCGGCCCAGATCGAGGACCACTGCGGCCACCACCGTCTCAAGTGCCGCCGCCTCTCGGTGGGGTGGACCGTCGCCCAGGCCGTCGCCGCCACCCACCAGTTCGTCGAGGACGAGAACCTGGCCAAGGTGGGACTGTCCGAACGGTCCTGGAAGGACTGGGAGGCCGGCGGCCTGCCCAGCCCCGACTACCAAGACCTGCTGTGCCGTCTGCTGGCCACCAACCCCGTCGAGCTGGGATTCGCCCGCGACTACTCACCCGCCCCCGCGCAGGACCACGCCGATCCGCTTTGGAACGGGGACGGACCGGATGGAACCCTTCTCCAGGGGAAAACGGAAGGCACAGGTGCAAGTCCGCAGACCTTCACGGAGGTGGGGGCAACGAAACGTCGCGACGCGGTCAAGCTCGCCGGACTGGCCATGGTCTCCCCGGCCGCCGCATCCCAGATCCTCCAGCAGGCCGCCGCCGAGGCCATGGAGTTCACCCGGCAGGCCGAGGCGACCTCACTCGGCTCGGGAACCCTGGACCACCTCGACCTCGCAGTCACCGAGTTCAACCGGGCGTACTCGCTCAAGCCTCCCAGGGCCGTCTTCGACGCGGTGATGGACTACCGGCGCAAGGTCGACGCCCTCCTCAGAGGCCGCCACACCCACCGCCAGGAACGCGAACTGCTGGCGTTCGCCGGCTGGCTGTCCGAGCTCTTGGCGTGGCTCGCCCACGACCTCGGCGACGCCCGTACCGGCCTGGCGTTCACCACCGACGCCTTCGTCCACGGCCAGCAGGCCGGACACGGCCAGCTGTGCGCGTGGGCCATGGACGCCTCTGCCTCCATCAACCTGTACGAGCAGCGGCCCGGCAAGGCCCGAGACGCCGCCCTCAAGGGCCTCGTCGAGGCCCCGGCCACCCATCCGCTGACCGTGCGGCTGCACGCTCAGGCCGCCCGCGCGGCCGCCGCCGACGGTGACGCGGACGGCTTCACCACCGCCTACCGGGCAGCCGAGGATGCCTACCGGCTCCTGCCTCCCCGCTCGCCCCGCCGCTTCGGCATGGACGTGCTGCCGCTGGCCGACTACGCCCTCACCTCCTACCCAGCAACCTCGTGCATCTGGCTCGGCCAGGCCGAAGAAGCCCGCGAGCACGCCGAACAGGCCCTGGCGACCTACAAGGCCGCCCCAGCAGCATCGAGGTCCCCCAGCCGGGAGGCCATCGCCCGCATCGACATGGCCCTCGCCCATGCCCTTCTCGGCAACCCCGACGACGCCGTGGCGCTGGGCCACCAAGCCCTCGACTCCGCCCGCGTCGTCGACTCCGTACGCCACCGGGCCGGCGACCTCACCTCGTATCTCACCCGCCGCTACCCTCGCCAGGCCGCAGTCGAGGGCCTGCGCGAACGGCTGGCCACCACTGACGCGGCCGCCCGTCCGGTCCGCCCCTGACCGTTGAAGCCCGCCCCCGAAGGAGACGAGACGTGACCGGCGACCAGCGGAGGGCCGAGCACTCCCTCAGTATCCGCAAGCCGTACTTCGACCTGATCGCCTCCGGCGCGAAGACCGTCGAGGTCCGCGTCGGCTACCCCAAGATCCGCAGGATGGCCGCCGGGGACACCCTGACCATCGCCTGCGCGGACGAGACGCTGACCACCCGAATCACCGCGGTGAAGGAGTACGGCTCATTCGCCGCGATGCTGGACGCCGAGGAACCCGCCGCGATCGGCGGACCGGACATGACCCACGACCAGCTCGTAGCCGCGATCCGCGACATCTACCCGCCCGAGAAAGAAGCCTTGGGCGCCTTCGCGCTCCACCTCATCCTCGCGTAGATCAGCGACCCGGAACGGGGCCGCCGCCCTCGTCGTGAACCCATTCGCCAGGGCAGCCGGGTACGCGATCCCGCCCGCTGGTATGTACATGACGAGACGCCTTCACGGGCATGAAAACGCCTCCGGCCTGCGACTGTTTTCGCAGGCCGGAGGCCACATGGGAATTGTGGAGATGGCGGGAATCGAACCCGCGTCCAACGGTGCGGAACCAGGGCTTCTCCGAGTGCAGTCCGCTACGCTTTTCTCGGCCTCGGAGGTCACGCGGACAAGCCTCCGACAGGCCCAGTCACTGTTTGATTTCCTTCTGCGACCCGTGACCGGACGCAGAAGTTTAGATCCCTTGATGATGCCAGGGTCCGGGTCGGGATCACCCCCGGGCTGACACTCCGCAGAGTCTTCGCTAGCTGCTAATTAGGCAGCGAGGGCGAAGGCGGAGGAATCGCGCTTGGAATTGGCGATTATTGGTTGCGACATATGGTTTACGAGATCATTGCCGCTTCCTCGACTCGCTTCCCCTGCTTCGACATCCGCTGTCGAAACCGATCATCCCCATGTTGATTTTTCAAGGTGGTGCGCACACCCTCCGTGGGGTGTGGTGCCCATCGTACGTGACCAACGCACGACGATGCCAGCGTATTCCTGGTCAGGCGCTCCGCTGGCGGCGGCGGGCCGCCGCGATCGCGCGGTTCGTCTCCCTGGTGTCCTGCTTCTCGCGCAGCGTCTGCCGCTTGTCGTACTCCTTCTTGCCCTTGGCGAGCGCGATCTCCGCCTTGACCCGGCCGTTCACGAAGTACAGCGAGAGCGGCACGATCGTGTGACCGGTCTCCTGGGACTTCGACTCCAGCTTGTCGATCTCGGCGCGGTGCATCAGCAGCTTGCGCTTGCGCTTGGCGGAGTGGTTGGTCCAGGTGCCCTGCACGTACTCCGGGACGTGCACGTTGTGCAGCCACGCCTCGCCGCCGTCGATCTGGACGAAGCCGTCGACCAGCGACGCCCGGCCCATCCGCAGCGATTTGACCTCGGTTCCCATGAGCACGAGCCCGCACTCGTAGGTGTCGAGGATGGTGTAGTCGTGGCGCGCCTTCTTGTTCTGCGCGATGAGCTTGCGCCCGGTGTCCTTTTCCTTAGCCATAGTGCGGCCATTTTCGCACTACGAACCGCCCCCGAGGCCACTCAATACCGTCTCGGCCCGCTCCTGGGCCCGCGAGGTCACCACGAGGTCCGGGGTGATGCCCTCGCCGTCCACGCCGTGACCCGCCGGGGTCCGGTAGTGGCCCACGGTCAGCTCGGCGACCGAACCGCCCGCGAGCCGGCTCGGCATCTGCACGGAACCCTTGCCGAAGGTCCGCGAACCCACCGTGACCGCCCGGCCCCGGTCCTGGAGCGCCCCGGTGACCAGCTCGGCCGCGCTCATCGTGCCGCCGTCCACCAGGACCACCACCGGCCGCCCGGTGTCGCCGCCCGCCTCCGCGTACAGGGCCCGCTGCTCGCCGTGCACGTCGTACGTGGCGACCAGGCCGCCGTCCAGGAAGGCGGAGGCCGCGGTGACCGCCTCGGTGACCAGTCCGCCCGCGTTGCCGCGCAGGTCCAGCAGGACCCCGGCACCCGGCGGCGCCTGCCGGACCGCCTCGCGCACGGCGTCCCCGGAGCCCTTGGTGAACGAGCCGACCTCGATCCGGACCGCGCCGGACGGGCCCGAGCGCTCCGCCGCGACCGGCCGCACGGTCACCGACTCGACGGCGAGGCGGGCCCGGCGCAGCGTCTCGGTCCGGGTGGCGGCCCCCCGGCGCACCCCCAGGCGCACCGTGCTGCCCGCCTTCGCGCCGGTCCGGTCGCCGCGCAGCAGGGCCACCACGTCGGAGACCGGCATCCGGTCCACGCGGCGGCCGTCCACGGTGCGCAGCAGGTCGCCGGGGCGGATGCCCGCGCGGTCGGCGGGGCTGCCGGGCTGGACGCGGGCGACGGCGACCTGGCCGTCCGCGGAGCGCCGGGCGGCGAGCCCGACGCCGGTGTAGCTGCCGTCGAGGGCCTGCTCGAACTCCTGGTACTCGCGCTGGTCGTACACGGCGCCCCAGCGGTCGCCGCTGCGGCTGACGACCTCCTCGGCCGCCTCCGTACCGGACTTGCCGTCGGCGACCGCGTCGGCGGCGGCCTCGGCGACCGCGTCACGGTCGGCGGTGGCGGCGACGGACCGGGTGTGCACCCGGGGCTCCCGCTGCTCGCCGCGGGGCAGCGCGCCCGTCGCGGCCCCGGTGGCGAGGACGCCGGCGAAGACCAGCGTCAGGGCCGCCCCGCGGCGCAGACCGCGGGGCCCGACGCGACATTCGGGGTCCGACATGGCGCCGAGTCTAGGGGGTGTCCTGCCGGCCAGGGTCGGAAAGGCCGCGACACCTGGTGCGGTGCATCGCAAGGCGGAGGATTGAGTCAACGCGGAGCGTTGGTGATTGACGACAACGCCGCGAGGTGCCGTGCCAGGAGTCGCGGACCCGGCCCTGGCCGGCAGGACACCCCCTGGGACAACGCCTGTGGGGCGCATGGGACGTTGTCCGTGCGCCTCACGGGGCGCACATCACACCTTCAGGTACTTGCGCAGTGCGAAGAGAGCCGCCACGGCGGGCATCAGCAGGCCGATCGCCAGTACCAGCGGCAGCTTGGTGAGGACCGCGTCCCAGCCGATGAAGTCGATCAGGTTGAGCTTGTCCTTGAGCGCGAGGCCGCCGTCGATCAGGAAGTAGCGCCCGGCCAGCAGCATCACGCAGGCCAGCACCCCGCCGATGAGACCGGCGAAGGCCGCCTCCATGATGAACGGCGCCTGGATGTAGAAGCCGGAGGCGCCGACGAGCCGCATGATCCCGGTCTCCCGGCGCCGGGAGAACGCGGAGACGCGCACGGTGTTGACGATCAGCATCAGCGCGATGACGAGCATGAGCGCCATCACGAAGAGCGCGGCGACGTTCATGCCGTTCATCAGTCCGAAGAGGTTGTCCAGGATGCTCCGCTGGTCCTGGACCGACTGGACCCCGTCGCGTCCGGCGAAGGCGGTGGCGACGACCTTGTACTTGGTCGGGTCCTTGAGCTTGACCCGGAAGGACTCGGGCATCTGGTCCGGCGTGATGTTGCCGGCCATCGGGGAGTCGCCGAACTCCTCCTGGTAGTGCTTGTACGCCTCGTCGGAGGACTCGTAGATCACCTTCTCCACGACGTCCATCTTCCCCAGATCGGCCTCGATCTGGTCCTTCTGCTGCTTGGTGACCGCACCCTTGGCGCACTGGACCACCGTCTCCGCGTCGCCCTTGCCGCAGAGGTAGATGGAGACGTTGACCTTGTCGTACCAGTAGTCCTTCATCGTGCTGACCTGCTCGCGCATGAGCAGCGCGCCACCGAACAGGGCGAGCGAGAGGGCGACGGAGACGACGACGGCGAACGTCATCGTGAGGTTGCGACGGAGGCCGACGCCGATCTCCGACAGGACGAACTGGGCGCGCATGGCGTCCTTTCAGTGCTGGGTGCTCAGTGCTGGTAGCCGTAGACGCCGCGCGCCTGGTCGCGTACGAGACGGCCCTTCTCCAACTCGATGACGCGCTTGCGCATCTGGTCCACGATGTTCTGGTCGTGGGTCGCCATGATCACGGTGGTGCCGGTCCGGTTGATCCGGTCCAGCAGCTTCATGATGCCGACGGAGGTCTGCGGGTCGAGGTTGCCGGTCGGCTCGTCCGCGATCAGCAGCATGGGGCGGTTGACGAAGGCCCGTGCGATCGCCACGCGCTGCTGCTCACCACCGGACAGCTCGCCGGGCATCCGGTCCTCCTTGCCGCCGAGTCCGACGAGGTCGAGGACCTGCGGCACGGCCTTACGGATCTCGCCGCGCGGCTTGCCGATCACTTCCTGGGCGAACGCCACGTTCTGCGCGACGGTCTTGTTGGGCAGCAGGCGGAAGTCCTGGAAGACGGTGCCCAGCTGGCGGCGCATGTGCGGCACCTTCCAGTTGGACATGCGCGCGAGGTCCTTGCCCAGGACGTGGACGGCCCCGGTGCTGGCGCGTTCCTCGCGCAGGATGAGCCGCATGAAGGTGGACTTGCCGGAGCCGGAGGAGCCCACCAGGAAGACGAACTCGCCCTTCTCGATGTCGAGCGACACATCCCGGAGAGCGGGGCGGCTCTGCCTCGGGTAGGTCTTGGAGACGTTGTCGAATCGGATCACGGATGCACCACGGTCGGCCGGGAGTAGGTGAGCGTGACCTTACGCGAACCGGGCTCGACCGTGCAGGCACGCGTACCGGGATGGGTGATTTACGGTGAATCGGACCCGGTTCCGCGACGGTGCGGCGGCAGGGTTGTCGCGGGGCCGTGACGGGCGGGACGGGCCGATCGGCGCGCGAGCTGGCACAGTGGTAGGGGGAACGGTTGCGTTTCCGTGAGCGTTGTGCGGAGAGATTGCTTGTGCGGCTCCGCCGCGCGGGAGGAGGAAAGCGCATGACCTACGACCGACTGGTGTGCGCGAACTGCGCGGCACCCGTCACCGAGGGCCGCTGCCCCGTGTGCCGGGCGAGCCGTGAGCGGATGCGGGAGCAGGAGCAGGGCCCCTTCGGCGGGCTGAACCCGGCCATGCTGGTCGCCCTGCTGGTGGTGCTCCTGGGCGCCCTGGCGCTGCTGGCGCAGCACGCCGGATAGCGCCCGCCCGGCCCGTACGTACGCACAGGGGCCCGGACCGCTCGTCGCGGTCCGGGCCCCTCGCGTCGCGGCGCGGCCGGAATCAGGCGGCCGTGCGGTTGCCGACCAGGCGCGGCAGGATGCGGAAGCCGATGCCGCCGGCGATCATCGTCGCGGCGCCGACCAGCAGGAACGTGGTCTCGGCCGCACCGGTCTCGGCGAGCTCGTCCTTGCCCTTGCCCTGCTCGACCGGCTGGTTGCCGACCGAGTCGGGGTCGGTGTTGTCGGTGCCGTCGTCACCGAAGAGGCCCGCCGGGGCGCTGTCGGGGCCGGTGTCCGCCGTCCCGGTCGGGGTCGGGGTCGGGTCCGAGGGGTCGGCCGACTCGGACGGGCCCGGGGTCGGCTTCCCCGTCGGACTCGCCGGAGTGGTCGGCGTCGTCGGGGTCGTCGGAGTGGTGGGTGTCGTCGGCGTCGTCGGCGTGCTCGGAGTCGTGGGCGTCGTCGGCGTCGTCGGCGTCGTCGGAGTGGTGGGTGTCGTCGGCGTCGTCGGCGTGGTCGGAGTCGTCGGCGTGGTGGGCGTCGTCGGCTCGCAGCGCGGGTCGAGCGGGTTGCACGGCTCGCCCTCTTCCTCGCCGTCGCCCTGGTCACCCGCGGTCTGGGCGCCGATCTCCACGCCCCCGACCTCGACGCCGATTCCGACCGCCTGGGCCGCCCCGGCCGCGGTCAGCGAGGCACCTGCGGCGATGACCGCGCCCGCCGCGATCCGCGCGACGCGTACGCGCGTCTTCTTCGTCATGTACTGCTACCCCCAGTAGCCGTTCTCGTCGATGGAGCAGCGGCAGGACCGGGTGGTCGTCCGGCGGGGTTCGCTCCGGGCTCCGGCCCGCCTGGTACGGCGGCCGGGCAGCCCGCCCCCGCTCACAACCGCCCCGGAGATACACACGCTGCCCAAGCACCCTTGCCGGGGTTGCGGAGAACGTCAAGGCGGTTGTGGGGCGATACGGCCCGTTTCAGGGGGACTTGATGGCCATTCAGGACCGGCAACTGTGACGCATGCGGCACGCAAAAGCGCGCGGGTCGTCCACCGGCCCGCGCGCCCGTCCGAAAGGTGCGGCTACTTCTCGCTCTGCTTGCGCCAGCGGATACCGGCCTCGATGAAGCCGTCGATCTCGCCGTTGAAGACGGCGTCCGGGTTGCCCATCTCGAACTCCGTACGCAGGTCCTTGACCATCTGGTACGGATGCAGGACGTAGGAGCGCATCTGGTTGCCCCAGGAGTTGCCGCCGTCGCCCTTGAGGGCGTTCATCCTGGCCTGCTCCTCCTGGCGGCGCCGCTCCAGGAGCTTGGCCTGCAGGACGTTCATCGCGGACGCCTTGTTCTGGATCTGCGAGCGCTCGTTCTGACAGGAGACGACGATGCCGGTCGGCAGGTGGGTCAGCCGGACCGCGGAGTCCGTGGTGTTGACGCCCTGGCCGCCGGGGCCGGAGGAGCGGTACACGTCGACGCGCAGGTCGGACTCGTCGATCTCGACGTGGTCGGTCTGCTCGACCACGGGCAGCACCTCGACGCCCGCGAAGGAGGTCTGGCGGCGGCCCTGGTTGTCGAACGGCGAGACGCGCACCAGGCGGTGGGTGCCCTGCTCGACGGAGAGGGTGCCGTAGGCGTACGGGACCTCGACGGCGAAGGTGGTCGACTTGATGCCGGCCTCCTCCGCGTACGCCGTCTCGTAGACCTCGGTCTTGTAGTTGTGCCGCTCGGCCCAGCGCAGGTACATCCGCTGGAGCCGCTCGGCGAAGTCCGCCGCGTCCACCCCGCCGGCCTCGGCGCGGATGGTGACCAGCGCCTCGCGCGCGTCGTACTCGCCGGAGAGGAGGGTACGGACCTCCATCTCGTCCAGCGCCTTGCGGACGGCCTCCAGCTCGGCCTCGGCCTCGGCGAGCGCGTCCGCGTCGTCCTCGGCCTCGGCGAGCTCGAAGAGGACCTCGAGGTCGTCGATCCGGGCGCGCAGGGCCTCGGCCTTGCGGACCTCGGCCTGGAGGTGGGACAGCTTGCTGGTGATCTTCTGCGCCGCCTCGGGGTCGTCCCACAGGGACGGGGCGGCCGCCTGCTCCTCAAGTACGGCGATGTCCCCCCTCAGCGCATCCAGGTCCAGGACGGCCTCGATCGACCCCATGGTCGAGGAGAGGGACTTCAGCTCTTCGGAAATATCGACGACTGCCACGGGTCCAGCGTAACGGCTGTCGGCGCGGGCGTTCCTCGGGCCGCCGGATCACCCCGCGCGGCCACCGCGGCGCGCACCCGTCACGGGGTCGCCGGGGCGGAGTTCTCCGTCTCCCGGGGTCCGGGGTCCGCGTCGTCGCCGCTGAACGCCAGCCAGCCGGCCGCGCCGAGCCCGGCCACCAGCACCAGGGCCGCGGCCCCCAGCGTCAGCCGGCGCTTGCGGACGGCCGCCGCCTTGTTGCGGGCCGAGCCGGGGCGGGGGCGGCCGGGGGCGCGCGGGGCGCGGGCGGTGCCCCGGGGGCCGCCGGACAGCTCGTCGGGGGCCGGTACGCGCATGCTGGTGTGGGTGTCGCGGTTGGAGTCCGGGGAGGAGCCGGGCACCAGCGGGACGGCGCCGCGCCTGCGGGGCTCGTCGCCGGCCGGGGTGTACTGCTGCTCGTCGTAGCCGGGCGCGCTCTCCGGCTCCTCGTCCGGCTCGTCCACCTCCAGCGGCGGGATGCCGGCCAGCTGCGGCAGCTGCTCGCGCAGCCGGGCGGCCAGTTCGGAGGCGCGCAGCCGGGAGGCCGGGGCCTTGGCGAGGCACTGGACGAGCAGCTGCCACAGCTCGTCGGGGATGCCGGGGAGCGGGACGACGGTCTCGGTGACATGGCGGCGCAGCACCGCGCCGGGGTGGCCGCCGCCGAACGGCGTGAAGCCCGCGAGGAGCTCGTACAGGACGGTGGCCAGGGCGTAGATGTCCACGGCGGCGCGCGGCGGCAGGCCCTCGACGATCTCGGGGGCCAGGTAGTCCGGGGTGCCGATGATCTTGCTGCTCTTGGTGCGGCGCGGGGTGTCGATGAGCTTGGCGACGCCGAAGTCGGTGAGCAGCGCGGGGTGGGAGTTGCCGGGGCCGAGCGGGCCCTCCATGTCGAGCAGGATGTTCTCGGGCTTGACGTCGCGGTGGACGATCCCGGCGGCGTGCGCGGCGGCGAGGCCGTCCGCGACGTCGGCGACGATGGCGACGGCGGCCTCGGGGGCCAGCCGGCGTTCGCGGTCGAGCCGGGTGCGCAGGTCGGTGCCCCGGACGAGGTCCATGACGAGGGCGAGGTCGTTGCCGTCGACCACGAGGTCGCGGACGGCGACGACGTGCGGGTGGTCGAGTCCGAGCAGCGCGGTGCGCTCCTGGACGAACCGGCCGACGAGCTCCTGGTCGGACGCGAGGTCCTCGCGGAGCAGTTTGATGGCGACGGAGCCCTCGGGGCCGTCCCCGAGCCACACCGTGCCGGCGCTGCCGCGCCCCAGTATCTGGTGGGCGGTGTACCGGCTGCCGATTTTCCGTGCCAAGACTGCTCCCTCAGCGGCTGGCGATGGACCCCAACAACCCCCGGTCGACAAAGTTACGCGGCGATCGGGGGTCCGTGCGCCGCGGTCGGCGCCAACCTTCGCTTCTGCGGGCGAATCGCCCCGGATTCGGCCCGCGGAAGTCGATATAGCTACAGAGCCGTCATGGCTACTGAGTCGTACGTGCGTCAGTTGCCGCCGCTGCCGCTGCCGCCCAGTTCGGAGAACCAGTCCTTCACCGTGGAGACGGCGTCGGTGATGGCGTTCCAGTAGCTCTGGCCCTGGCCGATCCAGTCCTTGAGCGGGGTCAGCTCCCAGATCAGCCAGCTCGCCACGAAGAGCAGGACCAGCGTGAACAGGCAGCCCTTGAGGCAGCCGAGTCCGGGGATCTTCATCGGGTTGGCGCTGCGCCGCCTCGGCTCGCGGGGCGGGCGCGGCGCCGGCTGCTGGGGTTGCTGAGGCTGCTGCGGCGGCGCGTACTGCTGTTGCTGCGGCGGGGGCGCGTACTGCTGCTGGGGCTGCGGCCGGTACTGCCGCTGGGGCTGCGGTTGCGGCTGGTACTGCTGCGGCTGCTGGTACGGCTGCGGCGCGGGCTGCTGGTAGGGCTGCCGGTCGCGCGGCTGCTGCGGCGGGGCCTGCCGGCGCTGCGGGCGGCGGCGCAGCGGGTCCTCGCTCGGGTCGAGGTACTGGACCTGCGTCTGCTCGTTGCGGTCGCGGGCGGCCCGGAGCTGGGACTGCCAGGGGTGCGGGTCCTCGGGGCGCGGCTCGCCCTCCGGGCGCGGCGGTACGGGCGGCAGGACGGCGGTCGGGTCGGCCTGCGGGCCGGCGCCGGGGCCACCGCTGTGCGGCAGGACGCTGGTGGCCCCGTTCGGGTCGTACGAGCCCGCGTTGCTCGGCAGCACCTGGGTCGGGTCGGCGGCGCCGGGGACCTCGGGCACGGCGGTGGGCGCCGGGTCCGGCGCGAGGAGGGCGGCGACCCCGTCGGCGGCGGCGATCTGCGCGGCACTCGCGTGCACCCCGATGCCGGCGGCGACCGTCCGCAGGGCGCGGGCCAGGTTCTCGGCGCTCGGGCGGCGGTCGGGGTCCTTGCTCAGGCAGCGCTCGACGACCGTCCACAGGGGCTCGGGGACGGTGCTGGGGCGGCGCGGCTCCTCGCTGAGGTGCCGGTGCAGGACTTCGAGGGCGGTGCCGCCGGCGAACGGCGGGCGGCCGGTGAGCAGCTCGTACAGCAGGATACCGGCGCCGTAGATGTCCACGGCGGAGGTCTGCGGGCGGCCCTCGGCGGACTCCGGCGCCACATAGGCGGGGGTGCCGACGAACTCGTGGGTCCTGGTGAGCCCCGGCGAGTCGGCGAGGCGCGCGATGCCGAAGTCGGTGAGCATCGGGCGCATCTCGCCGTCCGGGTCGGCGAGCAGCACGTTGGCGGGCTTGAGGTCGCGGTGGACGACCCCGTCGGCGTGGCTGGCGGCGAGCGCGTCGGCGATCTGCGCGGTGAGCAGGGCGGCGGCGACCGGGGTGAGCGGTCCGTTGTCCCGCAGGTAGTGGTGCAGGTCGGGGCCGTCGATCAGGTCCATCACGAGGGCGAGGAGGTCGCCCTCGACGACGAGGTCGCGGGTGCGCACGATGTTGGGGTGGGTCAGCCGCAACAGGACGGAGCGTTCCCGCAGGAACCGCATCACCACGTCCGCGTCGTTGGCCAGCTCCTCCTTGAGGACCTTGATCGCCACGGTCTCGCCGGGCCGGCCGGCCACGGCCGCCTCCGCGCCCGCCGCCTCGCGCTGGCTGGCGCGCCAGACGGTGCCCGTGGCGCCGCGTCCCAGCGGCTCCTCGAGCAGGTACTTGCTGCCTACCGGCCGCACGTCATGCGCTCCCTGCTGGTCGTGGAACTTGCGGTCCCCCCGGAGATGCCTCCCGGAGTTTCCGGCCCACTCTAGAGGCTGTACGGGGCTCCCTCCCCCGGCCCCGTACGCACGGGTCGCGGGGGAAGACGCCCGCGTCGCGCGGATGGTTGCCGCGGCGGTCCGGGGGAAACGGTCATGCCGCACTTTTGGGGGCGGAGCAGACCTTTCAAGATCACTTACCGGTGACCGCCGGGCGTGTTGTCAGTGGCAGGTGCGAGGATGCCTGGAGCACCACTGTGGGGTCGGGAGCCTCGCGGTGCGTGACGAACCTGTACCGGACGACGCGTCCGTGTCGGGTGGGGGGAATCACAGGGCGTCTCCCCGGCCGGGCCCGCGCGCAGAAGGGACCGCTGACGGCGATGCAGATCCGGCTGACCGTCCTCGCGCCGCCCAGCGGCCAGACCCCGGCGCGCGCCTGCGATGTGCTGGTGACCGCCCCAGCGGGGACGGCCCTGGCCACGGTCGCCTCCGGCCTGGCGATGGCCGTCGCGGGCCCGGAGGGCTCCCTGGGCAGCGGTGCGGTGGTGCTCTTCGCGGGCCGGGAGCGGCTGGACGCGCAGCGCTGCGCGCTCGGCGAGCCGCCCCTGGTCGACGGCGCGATGCTCTCGCTCCAGGCCCCCGGCGAGGACGAGGCCGTGGACGAGGTGGTGCCCGCCCGGCTCCAGGTGGTCGCCGGGCCCGACGCCGGCGGTGTCCATCTGCTGCACGGCGGCACGGTGCGCGTCGGCCGCTCGGCGGAGGCCGACGTCCCGCTGGACGACCCCGATGTGTCCCGGCTGCACTGCGAGGTGACCGTTTCGGACGACGGCCGGGTCACCGTGGCCGACCTCGGCTCCACCAACGGCACCTCGCTGGACGGGGCGCAGGTCCGCGACCGCCCGGTCCGGCTGGCCCCCGGCGCGCTGCTCCGGCTCGGCGAGTCGACGCTGCGGCTCGCCTCCGGCGCGCGTACGCCGGTGCTGCCGACGACGCCGGACGGCGAGGGCCATCTGCGTGTGGCGCGCGTCCCGGCCGCGCCCGCCCCGGACCAGGGGGGCGAGGCGCCCGCGCCCGCCGCCCCCGCGAGCGGCCCGCCCCACCACGAACACCCCCTCCCGGACGGCGCCGAGCCCCCCGTCCCGCCCGGCGCACCGGCCGGGCCGCCCGAGCGGTCCGCCGGGCCGGAGGTGCCCCGGCGCGGCGGCCTGGGCGCCTGGGCCCGCCGCTTCAAGGGCGCCAGGGCCGTCCCCGCGGAGGCCGAGGCCCCGGAGCCGCCCGCGCCGCCCGCCCCCGCCGTGTCCGCCGCCCCGCCCGCGGCCCCGGAGGGCACCTGGCCCGACCCGGCGGCCGTCCTGCTGACCGCCCTGGGCCCCGGCCCCCGGCTGTGGGAGCGCGCCCCCGACCATCCGGAGGCGCTGGTGGTCCGGCTGGGCACGACCGACCGGGCCGATCTGCCGGCCGTGCCGGTGACCGTGAGCCTGCGCGAGGCGGGTTCGCTCGGGCTCGCCGGGCCGCGCGAGCGGCTGTCCGGGCTCGCCCGGTCCTGCGTGGCGCAGCTGGCCGCGCTGCACTCCCCCGCCGACCTGGAGATCGTCCTCATCAGCACGGACCGGACCCGCTCCACCGAGGAGCGGCGGCGGGAGTGGTCCTGGCTCGGCTGGCTGCCCCATCTGCGGCCGATGCACGGCCAGGACTGCCGGCTGCTGCTGGCGTTCGACCGGGACCAGGCGCTCGCCCGGACCGCCGAGCTGGTCCGCCGGCTGGACGACGGGCCGCTCGGGCCGGGCTGGGCGAGTCAGGACCCGGCCACGATCGCCGAGGCCGCCCGCGCCCGCACGGGGCCGTTCACCGTGGTGATCCTGGACGGCGATCCGGGCGCCGCCGCGCTCCGGGAGAGCACCGCCCGGCTGGCCGCGGCCGGCTCGGCGGCGGGCATCCATCTCATCTGTCTGGCCGAGACCCCGGCCGCGACGCCCACCTCGCCCGTCGCCGCCACGTACGAGGCCGCGTGCCACGCGTCGATCCCGTTCCGCGAGTGCGGGGCGGTGGGCATGCTGAGCGGCGATGTGGCGACGGCCCTGCGGCTGCTGCGCACGGCGGGCGGCCGGGCCGCCGGGCACGGCACGGTGGCCTCGGTGGACGCGGTGTCGGCGCACTGGGCGCAGCGGTTCGGGCGGGCGCTGGCGCCGCTGCGGGCGGAGGGCTCGGCCGCGCCGGGCGACCGCCCGCTGCCGGTGGCGCTCCCGCCGAGCGCGCGGCTGCTGGACGAGCTGGGCCTGGCCCGCGCCACCCCGGCGTCCCTGATGGCCCGCTGGGCCTCCGCCGCGGACGACCACCCGGCGCCGCGCGTGGGCGCCCAGCGCACGGCGGCCCAGGCCCCGGACACCCGCGGCTCGGGCCGCACCCCGTACCCGGACCGGACGACGACAGGGTCCGGCCGTACGCCGTACCCGGACCGGACGACCACGGGCTCCGGTCGCACCCCGTACCCCCGTACCGCGACCGGTGATTCCGGGCGCACGCTGTACTCCGCCGGGGGCGGTGCCGTCGAGGGCGCGGGGAGTACGCAGACCGTGACGCGGGCCGCGCCCCGGGGGGCCGTGTACGCCGGGCGGCCCGTGGTCGTGCTGGGTGCCGGGCCGCACGGCGCGGTGAGTGTGGACCTGGCCGACGAGGGGCCGCATCTGCTCATCGAGGGGCCCGGCGGCAGCGGGCGCAGCGAGTTGCTGCGGGCCGTCGCGGCGTCGCTGGCCGCCGCCGCCCGGCCGGACCGGCTGGGCATCGTGCTGGTGGACGGGGCCGGCGGCGAGCGCGGCGAGTCCCTGCGGCCCTGTACGGAGCTGCCGCACGCGTTCACGCATCTGGTGGCGTCGGACCCGGTCCGGATGCGGGAGTTCGCCCAGGCGCTGGGCGGCGAGGTGAAGCGGCGGGCCGAACTGCTCGGCGAGCTGGAGTTCGAGGAGTGGCACAGCCGCCGGGAGGACGAGCAGGGCCAGGCCGCGGCGTCGGTCCCCTCGCAGCGGGGCGACGTGGAGGCGCCGGCCAGCGGCACGCTCCGGCTGCGCGCGGGCGGCGGCCGGCCCGTCGATCCGGGGCCGTCGCCGCTGCCCCGGCTGGTGGTGCTGGTGGACGACTTCGACGCGCTCATAGCCCCGGCGCTGGGGAGCCCCGGCCGGCCGGCGGCCGGTTCGGTGGTGCGGGCGCTGGAGGCGGTGGCCCGTGAGGGCGGCCGGCTCGGCATGCACCTGGTCGCGGCCTCGGCCCGCCCGGACCGCACGGAGGACACGGAGCTGGCGCGCGGCGCCCGGCTGCGCATCGTGCTCGATCCGCCCCCGGTGCCGCCCTCGCCGGACGAACCGGCGCCGGGCCGGGGCCGGCTGGGGCATCCGGACGGGCGGGTGACGCCGTTCCAGGGCGGCCGGGTGACGGGCCGCATCCCGCGTACGGCGACGCTGCGGCCGACGGTCGTGCCGCTGGAGTGGGAGCGGATGGGCGATCCGCCGACCCGCCGCCCGGTGCGGGAGCTGGGCAACGGGCCGACGGACCTGGCGCTGCTCGCCAGCGCGCTGGAACGGGCGGCGCGTTCGGTGAACGCGCAACCCCTGGCGCCCCTGGTTCCCTGACCCGGGTTCCGGCCGGTCCGGCCACCGCGCCGGAGCCGCCCCCTCCGCCGCCCCGGACCGGGCGGACTCCGCGTCCCGGGCCGGGCGGCCCGATCGTCCCCCAATCGCCGGATACCTGCACTGACGGCACGTCACGAGGCCATCACGATCAAGGAGTTGGGGGTGAGCGCGGTATTGCGGCGTCCGGGCGCCGGGCATAGGACTGTGCGCACACGACGATGTGACGCATGACCGGGAGCGCTGGCTTTCAGGACCGGCGCCGGTCCGGCGCACGCGCACAGAGAGACGGGGCAGGGATGCGCACAACCCTTCGTATTCGCAGGGCGGCCGTGGTGTTCACCGCCATCGGCGCTCTGGCCCTCACCGCCTGCGGCGGCGACGGCGACGGCGGAGAGAAGAAGACGGACGACGGCGCCTCCACGCCGGACAAGAGCTCCGCGCCGAGCGTCGTTTTACCGAAACTGGACGGTGAGAAGCTCTCGGTCGCCGCGGTCTGGACGGGCCCGGAACAGGCCAACTTCGTCAAGGTGCTCGACGAGTTCGAGAAGCGGACCGGCGCGCAGGTGACGTTCGTTCCGGCACAGGACCCGATCGTCAACTTCCTCGGTACGAAGATCGCGGGCGGTCAGCCGCCGGACGTCGCGATGATCCCGCAGGTGGGGGCGATCCAGCAGGCCGTGGCGAAGAAGTGGGCCAAGCCCGTCGGTGCCGAAGCCAAGGCCGAGCTGAGCAAGAACTACGCCAAGGTCTGGCAGGACCTCGGCACGGTGGACGGCACCCAGTACGGGGTGTACTTCAAGGCCGCCAACAAGTCGCTGATCTGGTACAACGCCAAGGCGTTCGAGAACGCGGGCGCGAGCGAGCCGAAGACCTGGGACGACTTCCTGAAGACCGCCGAGACGGTGTCCGCCTCGGGTGTCACGCCGGTCTCGGTGGGCGGCGCGGACGGCTGGACGCTCACCGACTGGTTCGAGAACATCTATCTCTCCCAGGCCGGTCCGGAGAAGTACGACCAGCTCGCCCAGCACAAGATCAAGTGGACGGACGGGTCCGTCAAGGACGCGCTGACCACGCTGGCCCAGCTGTTCGGCAAGCCCTCGCTGATCGCGGGCGGGGCCGACGGCGCGCTGCAGACCGAGTTCCCGACGTCCGTCACCCAGACGTTCACCGGCGGGGACCAGCCGAAGGCCGCCATGGTCTACGAGGGCGACTTCGTCAGCGTCAACATCGCGCAGACGAAGGCGAAGATCGGCACGGACGCCAAGGTCTTCCCGTTCCCCGCGGTCGGCCCCGAGGCCCCCGTGGTGACCGGCGGCGACGCGGCGATCGCGCTCAAGGACGGCAAGGGCGCCCAGGCGCTGCTCACCTGGCTGGCCTCCACCGACGCGGCGAAGATCGCGGCCGGCCGGGGCGGGTTCATCTCCCCCAACAAGGGCCTGGACCCGGCCGCGTACCCGAACGACGTGCAGCGCACGATGGCGAAGGCGCTGATCGCGGCCGGTGACGCCGTCCGGTTCGACATGTCCGACCAGGCGCCGCAGTCGTTCGGCGGGACGCCCGGCAAGGGCGAGTGGAAGATCCTCCAGGACTTCCTCAAGAACCCGAAGGACATCGCGGGGACCCAGGCCGCGCTGGAGTCCGCCGCGGCCAAGGCGTACAAGAGCTGACGGCATGACGACAGCGGCAGCGGGGGGCGCCGACGAGGCGCTCCCCGCCGACAGTCAACGGTCCGGCGGGCACCGGGTGCCCGCCCCCCGGAAGACCGCCCCGGCCGGCTCCCCCGGTACGCCGGGCCGCCCCGGCCGGAGCGTGACCGGCACCCGCAGGGTGATCGCGTCGCTCTTCCTGCTGCCCGCGCTGGTGCTGCTCGGGGCGCTCGTGGTGTACCCGATCGTGTACTCCGTCTACCGGTCGTTCTTCGACCAGGCGGGCACGGGCTTCGCCGGCCTCGACAACTACCGGACCCTGTTCACGGACGACACCATCCGTACGGCGGTCAAAAACAACGCGATCTGGGTGGTGTTCGCGCCGACGATCTCCACCGCGCTCGGGCTGATCTTCGCGGTGCTGACCGAACGCATCCGCTGGGGCACCGCGTTCAAGCTGGTCGTCTTCATGCCGATGGCGATCTCCATGCTGGCGGCGGGCATCATCTTCCGGCTGGTGTACGACGCGGCGCCGGAGCGCGGGGTCGCCAACGCGGTGTGGGTGGGCGTGCACGACACGTTCGCCGAGTCCTCGGGCTTCCCGAAGGCCCATCCGCTGCCCGTGCACCCGCTGAAGGCGGCCGGTGGCGGCGCGTTCGTGACGAAGACGACGGTCCACGCCGGCCAGCCGGTCGAGCTCCCCCTCGTCGGCGTGCTTCCGGCGAGGATGCCGGGCGACGCGAAGCCCGCGCAGGCCCCGGCGGCGACCGGGGACGGCGCGATCACCGGCACCGCGTGGCTGGACTTCACCAAGGGCGGCGGCGGCAGGCCCAACGTCATCGACGCAAAGGAACTGGGGCTCAAGGGCCTGAAGGTGGAGGCCGTCAGAAACGGCGAGGTCGTCGCGACCGCCCGGGCCGGCGCGGACGGCACGTTCACGCTGCCCGCCGCGGCGGACGGCGCGGAACTCCGGCTGCCGGCCGACAACTTCAGGGAGCCGTACAACGGCGTGAACTGGCTCGGGCCCACGCTCGTGACGCCCGGCATCATCGGCAGCTACGTGTGGATGTGGGCCGGGTTCGCCATGGTGCTGATCGCGGCCGGACTGGCCGGACTGCCGCGTGAACTCCTGGAAGCGGCACGGGTGGACGGCGCCAACGAGTGGCAGGTGTTCCGCCGCATCACCGTGCCGATGCTCGCCCCGGTCCTCGCGGTGGTGCTGGTCACGCTGATGATCAACGTGCTCAAGATCTTCGACCTGGTGTTCATCATCGCGCCGGGCTCCTCGCAGGACGACGCCAACGTGCTGGCGTTCCAGCTGTACCGGTCCTCGTTCGGCACGGACGCGGACCTCGGGGTCGGCAGCGCCATCGCCGTGCTCCTGCTGCTGCTGGTGATCCCGGTGATGCTCTTCAACATCAGGCGGATACGGAAGGAGGGGCGCCGATGACCACGTCCCCGGCCACCACCGCGGGGGGCACCGGCACGGTGAAGGCACGGCGGTCCCTGGGCACCCGGCTCGCGGCGGGCGCCGCGGGCGGGGCGATGCGGGTCTTCCTGGTCCTGGTGGCCCTGTTCTGGCTGATGCCGACCGTGGGTCTGCTGCTGTCCTCGCTGCGCGGCCCGGACCGGATCGCCGCCACCGGCTGGTGGAAGGTCTTCACCGCCCCCTCCGAGCTGACCCTCGACAACTACTCCAAGCTGCTGGACAACTCGGCGATCACCGACTCGCTGCTGAGCACCGTGATGATCACCGTGCCCTCGACGGTCCTGGTCGTGGTGATCGGCTCGCTCGCGGGATACGCCTTCGCCTGGATGGACTTCCCCGGCCGCGACTGGTGGTTCCTGCTGGTCGTGGGGCTGCTGGTGGTCCCGGTGCAGGTCGCGCTCATCCCGGTGTCGAAGCTGTTCGGCGAGATCGGCATCTTCGAGACGACGCTCGGGGTGGTCCTCTTCCACACCGCGTTCGGGCTGCCCTTCGCGATCTTCCTGCTGCGCAACTTCTTCGCGGAGATCCCCCGGGAGCTGCTGGAGGCGGCGCGGCTGGACGGGGCGGGCGAGATCCGGCTGTTCACCCGGGTGGTGATGCCGCTGGGCGGGCCCGCGATCGCCTCCCTCGGGATCTTCCAGTTCCTCTGGGTGTGGAACGACATGCTGGTCGCGCTGATCTTCGCGGACTCCGGATCGCCGCCGATCACGGTGGCCCTCCAGCAGCAGGTCCGCCAGTTCGGCAACAACATCGACGTGCTGGCGCCCGGCGCCTTCGTCTCGATGGTGATCCCGCTGGCGGTGTTCTTCGCCTTCCAGCGCCAGTTCGTCTCCGGGGTGATGGCGGGGGCGGTCAAGTAGCAGGTACGTAACAGTGCGGGGTGCTCCGGCCGGCCGGCGGGGGCGCCCCGCACCCCTGTGCGGGCCCGGAATCACGGGCCCGCGGGGCGCCCGTCATGGACCGGCACGCCCCGAATCACCCAAGGTTCACTTACTGTCCCGGGTAGTATGATAAGTGGGGCCTTCATCAGCCGCGCGGTCGACCGCTCACGGGCCCGACGCGCCCCTGACCTCGAACGTCGTACGCCCGTCCGCCCCCTGACCGTCCTGCGGAGCCCACCCCAGTACGCTGTGTGGTCTCCCAGTACGCACAGTCCGAGAAAGAGTCCGTATGCCCCGGCTGAGTGTCATCATCCCCGTCCGTCGCGCCCGAGGCAGTCTGCGCGAGTGCCTGGAGTCGGTGCTCTCCCAGTCGTTCACGGACATCGAGGTCATCGGGGTGGACGACGGCGCGCCGGACGGCTCGGGCCTGGTGCTCGACGAGTTCGCCGCGCGCGACAGCCGCGTACGGGCCGTGCACCTGGAGCCGGGCGCCGGAGCGCACGGCCGGCGCAACGCCGGGATCGAGGAGGCCGCCGGGGAGTATGTCCTGTTCCTGGAGGGCTACTACATCCACCTGCCCGGCTCGCTCCAGGCCGTCGTGGACCGGCTGGAGTCCACCGGCGACCCGGACGTGCTGGTCTTCGGCCACCGCAAGCGCCCCTTCCGCGGCAAGACCCGCTCCACCCGCTCGCTGGAGAAGCTGGGCTCCATGCCCGCCGGCCCGCTCACCCTCGTGGGCCGCCCCGACCTCCTGGACATCGCCACGGTCTCCTGGAACCGCGCGGTGCGCCGGGGACTCCTGGAGCGGGAGAGCGTGACCTTCGGTCCGGGCCCGCACGGCGAGCGGATGTACGCGCTGGCGACCCTCGCCGCCGCGGCCTCCGTGGCCACGCTGGACACCGCCTGCGTCGAGCACCGCCAGCAGCGCTACCTGCCCGGCCTGGTGGACGACGTGGAGCCGACGGCCGGCTCGACGCCGCTGGAGCTGGTCGAGGCGTACGGCGCGCTGATGACCTTCGTCGAGGCCCGCCCGGCCCTGAAGGAGGTGCGCGGCCTCCTGTTCGAGCGCGCCTTCCAGGAGCTGCTCTCCGCGTACCCGACGGTGACCAGGCGCCGCCGCCAGTACGTGTCCGCCGTCGCCTCCTTCCACCGCGCGCACCGCCCCGAGGGCTTCAAGTTCCCCGGCGGCGCCAAGGGCCTGCGCCCGCAGCTCATGGGCGACGGCAAGTACACGGTGCTCGGCGCCCTGGACACCGCTCTGGCGACCCGCCGCAGCCTGCGCGCCGCGCCCTCCACGGCCCGCGCGAAGGCGAAGAAGCAGTTCACCAAGCGCTACTACAAGGCGCAGCGCAAGCTCCCGCTCGACCCGAAGCTGGCCGTGTACGCCGCCTACTGGAACCGCGGCGTGAGCTGCAACCCGGAGGCGATCTACCGCAAGGCCAAGGAGCTGGCGCCCGACATCCACGGCGTGTGGGTGGTCTCGAAGAAGAACGTGGACTCGGTGCCCAAGGGCATCGACTACGTGGTGCCCGGCACCCGCCGCTACTGGTCGGTGCTGGCCCGGGCCACGTACTTCGTCAACAACGTCAACTTCCCGGACCACCTGGTCAAGCGCCCCGGCCAGATCCACGTCATGACCCACCACGGCACCCCCGTGAAGATCATGGGCATGGACCAGCAGAACTACCCGGCGGCCGCCCAGGGGCTCAACTTCGACCGGCTGCTCAAGCGTGTGGACCGCTGGGACTGGAGCGTCTCCGCCAACCCGCACTCCACCGAGGTGTGGTCCCGCGCCTACCCCAGCGCCGCGCGCCCGCTGGAGACCGGCTACCCGCGCAACGACGTCTTCGCGACGACCACCGAGGAGCAGATCGCCAAGATCCGCGAGGACCTCGGCATCCGCCCCGGTCAGCGCGCCCTGCTGTACGCGCCGACGCACCGCGACTACGAGGCCGGCTTCACCAGCCGGCTGGACGTGGACAAGTTCTGCGCGGCCGCGGGCCCGGACACCGTGCTCCTGATGCGCGCGCACTACTTCTACGGCGGTTCCGGGCTGCCGGACAACGCGTCGGTCATCGACGTCTCCACGCACCCGCGCGTCGAGGACCTGTGCCTGGCGGCCGACGCGCTGATCACCGACTACTCCTCGGTGATGTTCGACTACGCCAACCTCGGCCGCCCGATCGTCGTCCACGCCCCGGACTGGGAGACGTACCGCACGGTCCGCGGGGTCGTCTTCGACCTGCTGTCCGGCAAGCCCGGTGAGACGCCGGGCGCGGTCACCACGACCACGGACGAGCTGGCGGCCGTCTTCACGGACGGCACCTGGAACAGCCCGGAGAACACGGCGCTGCTGAAGGCGTTCAAGGAGCGGTTCTGCCCGTACGACGACGGCCACGCCGCCGAGCGCGTGGTGCGCCGGGTCTTCCTGGGCGAGGAGCCGCCGGCCCCCGGCACCGTCTGACCCGCCTCGCGCGCCCGAAGGGCCCGGCACCGGAACGTTCCGGCGGCGGGCCCTTCGGGCGTTTCCCGGCTCAGCGCTGCTGGCCGGCCATCACCGTGACCAGGCCGACCACCACGAGCAGCGAGCCGCCCCAGGTCCACAGCGAGGTCCGTTCGTGCAGCACGGTCGCCCCGGCGAGCACGATCAGCAGATAGCCGAGCGCGTTGAAGGGGTAGGCGACGGAGAGCGGGACCTTGGCCAGCGTCGTCATCCAGGCGAGCGCGGACACCGCGAAGACCAGCAGCCCGAGCACGACCCAGGGGCTGCCGGCGGCGCGCATGACGACGGAGCCGCCGTCCCGCCCGGCGGCGGCCGCCGCGCCCTTCATCCCGTGCTTGAGCATGATCTGGCCGCCCGCCGACGAGAACACGGCGAACAGGAGCAGCAGCACGCTGGGCAGGGTCATGGCCTTGTTCCTGACTGCGGGGGGCTCGGGGGCGGCTGGTCCGGGGGCGGGCGGGGGTCCGGGGCGGGGCGCCTCAGACACCGACCCGGTGGTCGGTGGGGACGTACTGTCGGTCGAGGATGTCCTGTACATCGACGTGCTCTCCAGCGATGATCGTCTCGGCCGCGTGCGGGGTGAGCAGCGCGACGTGCTGATAGCCGAACAGCGTCGGCCGCACGCGGGTCAGCAGTTTCGACGCCCCGCCGAGTGCGGCGGCGAGCGGTCCCCGGCCGAGCAGCGACCAGAACGGCGCTCCGGTGGAGGAGAGTTCCAGGACGTCGTAGCCGGCGGCGCGCACGGTGCGGCGCAGGCTGGCGCGGGTGAAGAAGCGCAGATGCGTCTCGTCGAGGATGCCCCGGCGGTCGTAGTCGAAGGCGCCCGCGGCGACCCGCAGCCGGGAGTACCAGTGGCTGAAGTTGGGCACCGAGAGCAGCATCCGGCCGCCGGGCCTGAGCACCCCGGCCGCGGCGGCGAGGATGTGTCCGGGGCGGGAGAGGTGTTCGATGACGTCTCCGGCCACCACGTAGTCGAAGCCGGTCCCGGCCTCGGGAGGCAGCCCTTCCTCCAGGTCGGCGAGGTGGAAGTGGCTGCACCGCTCGCGGACGCCGGGCACCTCGACGTAGTCCACGCCGGTCACCTCGTGGCCCAGGTCCTCAAGGCGTTCGGCGAACAGGCCGCCGGAGCAGCCGAGGTCGAGGACCCGGCCGGGGGGCAGGGCGCGCATCTTCTCCAGGATGACCGCGTGCGAGGAGCCGTCGCCCTCCTTGAAGGCGTACTCGACGGGCTTGGGAATCCACGGGCAGGTGCCGAACCCCTTGACGGCCAGCCGGTATTCGAGGACGTCCTTGACGACGTCCTTGGCGTACTTCATGCCGTTGACGTAGCAGATCTCGTCGCCGTAGTAGGTGGGGACGGGGATCTCCTTGATCCGCATGCCCGCGTTCAGCAGCTGGACGATGATCTGGGTGTCGAAGTCGAAGGCGTCGGTGTTCCGGTCGATCGGCAGCCGCTTCAGGGCGGCGACGCTGTAGGCGCGGTAGCCGGAGTGGAATTCGGTGAGGTCCGAGCCGAGGAGCCCGTTCTCCAGCCGGGTCAGGATGCGGTTGCCGAGCCACTTGTAGACGGGCATGCCGCCCTTGAGGGCGCTGCCGGACGTCATCATCCGTGACCCGAACACGGCTTCGCACTCGCCGCGTTCGATGGGCGCGACCATCTCGGGGAGCAGTTCGGGGGCGTACTGCCCGTCGCCGTGCAGCAGCACGATAATGTCGAGGCCGTGTTCGGCGGCGAGCGCGTAGCCGGCCTTCTGGTTGCCGCCGTAGCCGAGGTTCTTGGTGTGCCGCATGACCACGGTGCGCGGCATGCCCTCGGCCTGCGACCAGCGGCAGCCCGCCGTGAAGGTGGCGTCGTGGCTCGCGTCGTCGAGGATCAGGATCTCGTCGATCCGGGCCCGGAAGTCCTCCGGAATCCGGTCGAGGGTCTTCTCCAGCGTTGTCTCCGCGTTGTACGCGACCACCAGGATGCCGATCCTGGGGCTCGGGCTTTCCTTCACGGGGCGTTCTCCAGTTGCGCTCGGGGTGCGGTGCCGGGGTGGGGGACGGGGGGCGGGGACGTGGCGAGGAGGCGGCGCAGTCCGGTGGCGAGGCCGGCCGCGAGGACGAACCAGGCGGCGGCGCCCAGGTACAGCACGAACTCGTTCCAGCGGACGGCGGAGCGCCCGCTGTAGCCGAGTACGGCGACGAGTCCGGCGACCGCGCTGTACGCGCATCCCTCGACCGGGCCGAGGACGAACATGCCGGCGGCCGCCCAGGTCAGGTACTGGAGGCCGGAGGCGGTGGACAGCAGGAGCAGCAGCCCCAGGGTGAGGGCGACGACGCCGGGGACCCGGTCGGGCCGCAGCCACGCGAGCCACGTTCCGGCGGCCACGCAGGCCAGCACGAACAGGAAGTGGCCGCCGCCCTGCATGAAGGCGATGGCGGGTTCGGGCAGGCCCAGGACGTCCGCGAACCGGACCAGGCCCCACAGCCGGTAGCCGCCGCCCGCGTACTCCAGGACGTTGCGCTCCAGGTCCAGGGGCACGGTGAGCAGGGCGGGCCCCCAGATGAGGGCGGTGAGGCCGGTGAAGCCGGCGGCGAAGCGGACGAGGACCGGCCGGCCGCCGCGGAACGCGGCGACGAACAGGGCCGGGACGACCACGACCGGGATGAACTTGACGCTGATGGAGAGCGCCGCGGCCGTGCCCGCCGCGAGCGGCGCCCTGCGGTCGGCCAGCAGGTGGGCGGCGGCCAGGGCGAACGCGACGGCGACGGCGTCGGTGTTGCCGTGGTAGCCGGAGGTCGCGATGAGGACCGGGCTGACGGCGACGCCGATGCCGCACAGCATCGCGGTGCGCGGGGTGGCGCGGCGGCGGACGATCTCGAACACCAGGAGCGCGCAGGCGAAGTCGGCGGCCGACGCGGGGAAGCGGATCAGGGTGGCGAAGGAGAACCCGAGTCCGGTGAGGTGGTCCAGGCCCAGCAGCATCCAGCCGGCCAGCGGCGGGTGGTTGTAGACGGGCAGGCCGGGCAGCGGCTGGGCGTAGATGTGGACGGGGCCGTACCCGGTGATGGCCTTGGCGAATCCCTCGAAGATCCGTACGTCGGCGGGGCCGGGTGAGTTGGCCGCGATGATCATACGGGTGAGGAGGCCCGCGATCGCCGCGCCGAGCACGGCCACCCTGGCCCGCCGTACGTCCGGTTCGCCCCACATTCGGATACCCATGAATCCAGAACGTAGCAACTTGACGACGCTATGCGACGTACCGAATCGTCACCGTGGCGTAAACCCTGGACCGGGTCGGGCCCCGGAAACGCCGATGCCCGGCCGGTGCGGGCACCGGCCGGGCAGGGGGGCTCCCGCGTGGGCGGGGGTGTCGGCTACAGCATGCGGTCGACCACGCGGGCGGTGGCCCGGCCGTCGTCGAGGTCGCAGAAGTCGTGCCGGAACTGCTCGTACGCCTTGGCGTGTCCGGCGATGGCCTTCTCCGGGTCGCGCAGCGCGGCGATCAGGTCGTCCGATGCCGGGATCAGCGGCCCGGGGGCCCGCGACTCGAAGTCGAAGCTGAAGCCGCGCAGGGTGTCGCGGTAGTGCTCCAGGTCGTAGGTGTGGAAGAGCATCGGCCGCCCGGTCTGGGCGAAGTCGAACATCAGCGAGGAGTAGTCGGTGACCAGGGCGTCGCTGATGAGCATGAGTTCGCCGACGTCCGGGTAGCGCGAGACGTCCCTGACGAAGCCGGTGCCGCTGTCCGGCAGCCGGTCGGTGACCATGTAGTGACGGCGTACCAGGAGCACGGTGTCCTCGCCGAGTTCGCGCTCGGCGGCGGCCAGGTCGAGCTGGAGGCCCAGCGAGTAGCGCCCGCCGCCCAGGCGCTGGTCCTCGCGCCAGGTCGGCGCGTACAGGACGACGCGCTTGCCGGCCGGGATGCCCAGCTTCTCGCGTACGGCGGCGGCCACCTTGGCCCGGTCCGGGGCGTGGAAGATGTCGTTGCGCGGGTAGCCGCACTCCAGCACCTCGCCCTCGAAGCCGAAGGAGCGGCGCAGGACGGGCGTGGAGTACGTGTTCGGCGAGACCAGGAAGTTCCACTGCTTGGCCCGGTCGGCGAGGGTCGCGATGTACGCGGCGTTCGCCTGGGCGGTGCCCGCGAGTTCCAGGCCGATGCGCTTGAGCGGGGTGCCGTGCCAGGTCTGGACGACCGTCTGGTCCTCGCGGCGCGCGAACCACTCGGGCAGCTGGGTGTTGGTGACGATGTAGCGGCTGCGGGCCAGCGCCTCGTGCCAGGCGACCGAGCCGTGCTCGACGACGGTCGCGCCCTCGGGGATGATCGCCTGCTGGTCGCGGACGACCCAGATGTGCTCCACCTCGGTGCCCCGGCGCACCAGCTCCTCGTAGACCGCGCGCGGCGAGTCGGAGTACTGGCGGCCGTCGAAGGTGCTGTACAGCGCGGCGGCGCGCAGCGGCTCGGAGCGCTGGGCGGCGTACGCCTCGCTCAGCAGGCGCTTGGCGCGCGGGCCGCGCTCGGCGGCGGTGAGCACGGAGCCGGAGACGACGAGGAGCTGGTCGCCGAAGCGGCGCTCCAGGGTGTAGTCGCGGTCGCGCAGCCGGCGGGTGGCGGGCAGGGTGTGGAAGGCGGAGGCGGGGATGCGCAGCGCGCGGTCGCCGCTCTCGTCGGCGGCGCCCTTGTCCCGGAAGAAGAAGTACCAGTTGCCCTCGCCGAGCGGCAGCGCGCCGCCCGGGCCCTCGACGGCGTCGGGCCGCAGCTCGGCGCGGAAGCGGCGGGCGCCCTCGGGGCCGGTGAACTCGACCGGGAAGACCTGCTCCTCGCGGTGTCCGCTGTTCTGCGCGACCAGCTCGACCGGGTGCTCCGGGTCCTCGGGGTAGTTGCCCTCCAGGAACAGCCGGCCGTCCTCGGTCCAGCTGGCCAGCTCGACGGCGGGCTGCACGGGCCGGTCGCCGATCACCAGGTTGCCGCGCGAGCTGGTGACGAGGGCCAGTTCGCGGCGGGCGCCGTCCGGTCCGTCGGCGAGCGGGTAGCGGCCGGGGTGCACCGAACCGGGCACGTCGAGCGGGGCCTTGAGGCCCTTGCCGACGAGGTGGATGCTGTACGAGACGCTCTTGGGGGCGTCCTCGCCGGCGGGGCGGTTCTCCTCGACGGCGGCGAGCGGCAGTTCGGCGGTGAAGCGGCTCCAGCCGGCTCCGGCGCCGGAGCCCACGGTGGCGGGCACCTCGAAGGTGGTCTTGGTGCCGCCGTGCGTCAGACGCAGCGTCAGTTCGCCCTTGACCAGGCGGGTGCGGACGACGCCGGAGACGGTGACGGTGCCGGGCTTGTCGCCCGCGTGCGTCTCGAACCGGGCGTCCACGCGCTCGGCGTGCAGCACCAGCTTGTCGCCGTCGAAGGCGGGGACGATGCGGTGGTCGCCGTCGGGGCGGTGGACGGGCGGGGCGACGGAGGCTTCGCGGACCGAGGGGAAGGCACGGCGCAGCAGGCCGTTGCGGGCGATGCCGACCTCGAACTGCCAGGTGAGCTGCTTGGGTCCGCTGTCGGCCTGGATGCGGAGCTTGGCGGCGTCCACGGAGGTCTCGAAGCCGGAGCGGTGGTAGTCGTGCAGGCTCTGGCGGGAGCGGGCGGTGGCCTCGGGCTCGTCGACGCGGCGCAGCCGGAGCGGGACGACGTTGCGCCGGCCGGCCCGGAGCCAGCCCAGGCGGAACTCGCTGGGCCCGGAGGTGACCGGGAGGTTGCGCACGTACGCGTAGCCCTTGAGGAACAGCTTGCCGTCGCGCCACTGGGCGTCGCGCAGCCGGGCGGCGAGCGGCAGGTCGCGGTCGGCGACGCGCAGCACCGGGGCGGGCACGGGCCGGGTGAGCACCGGGTAGTGGGCCTGGCGTCGGCGCACGCCGCTGACCTCGAAGGCGCCGGGCTCGCTCTTCTCCCTGAGCAGCAGCGCCAGCAGCTCGTCCATGCGGTGCTCGCGGACCAGGTACCACATCACGCGCAGGCGCAGCGGCAGCCCGTCGAGGACCGCGGGGTCGACCTGGTCGATGAACTTGTTGGTGTACGTGAGGAAGGCGTCCCGGTACTCCTGGTCGCCGTCCGGCAGGACCTCCATGAAGTACCAGAGGTCGTTGGCCAGCGCGTGGGCCTCGTAGTGGTTCTTGTCGGCGGCGGTGCGCTTCGCGGCCAGGAACTCGGAGACGCCCTGGACGTGGGCGACGCGGTCGTGGATGCCGCGGACGACGGCCCGGCTGGTGGTGATGGAGCCGGGGCGGTCGCGCCAGTAGTAGACGGGGTCCTTGACGATGTCGACGGCGTCGGCCAGGAAGTGGGCGGGCAGCACGACGGGGATGTCCTCGTACAGCGCGCCGACCGGGAAGGCGAACTCGTTCCTGTCCCAGAAGGAGCGGCGGAAGACCTTGTTGCAGGCGATGCGGTCGCCGAGGAGGTCCAGGTCGCGCGAGACGTGGGTGCGCTTGCGGGTGGTGGCCATGGGCTTGCGGAACATCGGCGACTGCACGAGCTTTCCGCCGGCCCGCAGCCGCAGCACGTTGCCGGAGGCCAGGTCCGAGCCGGTCTCCTCCAGCGACTCGACGAGCAGCTCGTAGGCGTTCGGCGGGATGATGTCGTCGCTGTCGCAGAAGGCCAGGTAGCGGCTCTCGGGGTGGGAGTTGCGGAAACCGGTGTTACGGGCGTGCCCCAGCCCGCCGTTCTTCTGCCGGACCAGCTTGAAGCGGTCGTCGCCCGCGGCGAACTCCTCGGCCAGCGCGGCGCTGCCGTCGGTGGACCCGTCGTCGACCATCACCACCTCAAGGTCGGTCATGGTCTGCTCCGCGAGGGACTTCAGGCAGTCCGTCAGGAAGAGTTCCACGTTGTAGACGGGGACAACGACACTGAGCCGTGGCGGCATGTTGAGCACGTCCGTTCATCAAGGGCCTGGCTATCCATGGGGCTCAACCGCGAAGGCGGTCGCGGGTCACCGGTTACGGTCCCGAACGAGTGACTACGCCTGCACCGTGCTCGCCCCGCGCCCACACCCCGGAAGGCCCGGTGGGCGGCCCGCCCACCAGATTAACCGATCGACGGGTGCCCCCTAAAACACGCTTGCACACCCGTTCGGGCCTTCACTCGCCGGGGGTCGGGCCATGGGTGAGCGCCGTCACGGCGGAGGCGGCGAGGTCGTCCAGGTACCCCGGCGGCAGCTCGCCGCGGACCACCGCGAGCCGCCAGTAGAGCGGCCCGACGATCAGGTCCAGGGCCCGGTCGGGGTCGCTGCCGGGCGGCAGCTCGCCCCGGTCGACGGCGTCCCGGACGACCACGGCGGCGATGCCCTCCCGCGGGTCGAGCAGGGCCGCCTTGATGGCGTCGGAGATCTCCGGGTTGCGGGCCGCCTCGACCAGCAGGTCCGGGATGACCTGGGAGGCGAGCGGGTGGCGCAGGGCGTACGCGGCCAGTTCGAGCACGGCGCGCACGTCCCCGTGCAGCGAGCCGGTCGCGGGGGCGGGCAGACCCTGCGCGGCGACGGCCGAGACCAGGTCCAGCACCAGGTGCAGCTTGGACTTCCAGCGCCGGTAGACGGCCGTCTTGCCGACGCCGGCCCGGCGCGCGATGCCCTCGATGGACATCCGCGCGAAGCCGACCGCCGCCAGCTCCGCGAACACCGCGCTGCGGATGGCGTCGGTCACGTCCTCGCGCAGGACGGCGGCTCCCGCCGGGGCTCGGCGGCGGCTTCCGGGGTCGGTGGTCATGGCCGAATCATAGTCCGCGACGACGAAACGGTTGCGTTCCGACGTCGTGACGTCCTAACCTCTGCGTTGCGACGAAACGGTCCCGTCCCGTCGCTGGGCGGCACTCCCCCGCCTATACGCCGCGCCCCCGCCTGCCCGCCTCCCGTCGAAAGCGATCGTGGTGAGCCAGACAACAGCCCCGGCCCCGGTGGACACCCCGCCGCCGACCGCCCCGCCCGTGTACGGCCCCGGCGAGCTGGCCGAACTCGCCGCGCGCCACGGCCTGACCGTGAGCGGTGCGCGCCCCTCCCTGCCGGCGTACGTACGACAGCTGTGGGGGCGCCGGCACTTCATCACGGCGTTCGCCACGGCCAAGCTCACCGCCCAGTACAGCCAGGCGAAGCTCGGCCAGATCTGGCAGATCATGACCCCGCTGCTCAACGCGACGGTCTACTACTTCATCTTCGGCATCCTGATGAAGACGAAGCACGGCGTACCGGACTTCGTGCCCTTCCTGGTCACCGGCGTGTTCATCTGGACGTTCACCAGCTCCTCGATCACCGCCGGCACCCGCGCCGTCAGCGGCAACATCGGGCTCGTCCGGGCGCTCCACTTCCCGCGCGCCTCGCTGCCCATCGCGCTCGCCCTGCAACAGCTGCAGCAACTGCTCTTCTCGCTGGGCGCGCTGGTCCTGATCCTGCTGGCGTTCGGCCAGTTCCCGCAGCCGGCCTGGCTGCTCGCGGTGCCGGCGCTGGCCCTGCAGGCCGTCTTCAACACCGGCGTCTCGATGGTCATGGCCCGGCTCGCCGCCCGCACCCCGGACATCGCCCAGCTCACCCCGTTCGTCCTGCGCACCTGGATGTACGCCTCGGGCGTGATGTGGAGCATGGACACGATGCTGAGCGGGGACCGGGTCCCGCACTGGGTGAAGCTCGCCCTGGAGCTCAATCCGGCGGCCGTCTACATCGACCTGGTGCGCTTCGCGCTGATCGACAGCTTCGGCGGGAACCAGCTGCCCCCGCACGTCTGGGCCGTCGCGGCCGGCTGGGCGCTGCTGTGCGGCGCGGGCGGGTTCCTGTACTTCTGGAAGGCCGAGGAGAGTTACGGACGTGGCTGAGCGCATGGATTCCGCGGTGCCGACGGTCGTCGTGGACGACGTCCACATCACGTACCGGGTCAACGGCGCCCGCACCGGCCGGGGCAGCGCCACCTCCGCGCTGAGCCGGATCGCCTCGCGCCGGAAGGCTCCGGGCGTGCGCGAGGTGCACGCCGTCAAGGGCGTCAGCTTCGCCGCGTACAAGGGGGAGGCGATCGGGCTGATCGGCTCCAACGGCTCGGGCAAGTCCACCCTGCTCAAGGCCATCGCCGGGCTGCTGCCCGCCTCCAGGGGCCGCGTCCACACCCACGGCCAGCCCTCGCTGCTCGGCGTCAACGCGGCGCTGATGAGCGATCTGACCGGCGAGCGCAACGTCGTGCTCGGCGGCCTGGCGATGGGCATGACCCGCGCGGAGATCCGCGAGCGCTACGACGGGATCGTCGACTTCTCCGGCATCAACGACAAGGGCGACTTCATCACGCTGCCCATGCGCACGTACTCCTCCGGCATGGCGGCCCGCCTCCGCTTCTCCATCGCCGCCGCCAAGAACCACGACGTGCTGCTCATCGACGAGGCCCTGTCCACCGGCGACGCCCGCTTCCAGCAGCGCAGCAAGGACCGCATCCGGGAACTGCGCGAGCAGGCCGGCACGGTGTTCCTGGTGAGCCACCACAACAAGTCGATCACCGAGACCTGCGACCGGGCGATCTGGCTGGAGGCCGGCGTCCTGCGCATGGACGGCCCGGCCAAGGAGGTCATGCGGGAGTACGAGAAGGCCACCGCCAAACGCTGAGGTCTACCACGGTAAACGCCGGGGGCGGTCGCGGGAATGTTCCCGCGACCGCCCCTTTCGGCTTTCGGCCGTTCCCGACTAGACGTGCGTACGCAGCAGCGTCCGCATCGTCCGCATCGCCACCGACAGGTTGGCGAGGTCGAACGCGTCCGACCCCTGGATCTCCTCCAGCGTGGACCGCGACCGCGCCAGGATCGCCGCGTTCTTCTCCTCCCACGCGTCGAACCGCTCCTGCGGCGAGGACGCCCCGTTGCCCACGCTCAACACGTCGGCGGTGAGCGCCGCGTGCGCCGCGTACAGGTCCTCGCGGATGGACGCACGGGCCATGGACTGCCACCGGTCCGCGCGCGGCAGCTCGATGATCCGGTCCATCAGCTGGGTGATCCCCAGCCGGTCCGCGAGGTCGTAGTACACCTCGGCGACGGCCAGCGGCTCCTTGCCGGTGCGGTCCGCGATCGCCACGATGTCGAGCGCGGGGAAGGCCGAGGAGAACCCGGCGACGCGCTGCGCCAGCTCGTCCGGGACCCCGGCGGCGGTGAGCTCGTCCAGGATGCCCTGGTACCACTCCTGGTCGGCGCCCCTGAGCATCTTGGGCAGCGCGGCCCAGACCTGCTCGACGCCGTCGCGGAAGAAGTCGACCGTCCCGGCGATGGCCAGCGGCTGCGGCCGGTTGCCCAGCAGCCAGCGCGAACCGCGCTCGACGAGCCGCCGCGAGTGCAGCCGGATACGGGTCTGCACATCGGCGGCGACCTCGTTGTCGAGGGCCTCGACGGCGTCCCACACCTCACCGAGGCCGAAGATCTCGCGGGCCGCGACCTGCGCCCGCACGATCTCCTCGATGGAGGCGCCGGTCTCCTCCCGCAGCCGGTGCAGGAACGTCGAACCGCCGCTGTTGACGGTGTCGTTGACCAGCACCGTGGTGATGATCTCGCGCCGCAGGGCGTGCCCGTCGACCGCCTCCGGGAAGCGGGCGGTGAGCTGCTCCGGGAAGTAGGCGTGCAGCAGCTTCTGCAGGTGCGGGTCGTCCGGCAGGCTGGTCCCGATCAGCTCCTGCGCGGCGGTGATCTTCGTGTACGCGAGCAGCACGGCCAGCTCCGGCTGGGTGAGCCCCTTGCCGGCGCTCAGCAGCTCGCGGATCTGCCGGTCGCTGGGCAGGAACTCCAGCGCCCGGTCGAGGTGCCCGTCCCGGCCGAGACGGCGCATGAAGCGCTGCTGGGCGTGGAGCAGGGACGGCGCCTGGGAGATCGAGTTGGCGAGGGCGGTGTTCTGCGCGTAGTTGTTGCGCAGCACCAGGCGGCCGATCTCGTCGGTCATCTCGGCGAGCAGCGCGTTGCGCTGCTTGACGGTCATGTCACCGTCCCGCACGAGCCCGTTGAGCAGGATCTTGATGTTCACCTCGTGGTCGGAGGTGTCCACACCGGCGCTGTTGTCGATCGCGTCGGTGTTGATCCGGCCGCCGTCGCGGGCGAACTCGATGCGGCCGAGCTGGGTGCAGCCCAGGTTGCCGCCCTCGCCGACGACCTTGGCGCGCAGGTCGGCGCCGTTGACGCGGATCGGGTCGTTGGCCTTGTCGCCGACGTCCGCGTTCGACTCGGCGCCGGCCTTGATGTACGTGCCGATGCCGCCGTTCCACACGAGGTCGACGGGGGCCTTGAGGACGGCCTGCATCAGTTCGGCGGGGGTCAGCTTGCTCACGCCGGCCTCGATGCCGAGCGCCTCGCGCATATGGGCGTTGACCGGGATGGACTTGGCGCTGCGCGGGTGGACGCCGCCGCCCGCGGAGATCAGCTCCTTGTCGTAGTCGGCCCAGGAGCTGCGCGGCAGGTCGAAGAGGCGGCGCCGCTCGGCGTAGGAGGTCGCGGCGTCCGGGTTGGGGTCGATGAAGATGTGCCGGTGGTCGAAGGCGGCGACGAGCCGGATGTGCTCGGAGAGCAGCATGCCGTTGCCGAAGACGTCACCGGACATGTCACCGACGCCGACGACGGTGAAGTCCTCGGTCTGGGTGTCGTGGCCCAGCTCGCGGAAGTGCCGCTTGACGGACTCCCAGGCGCCGCGGGCGGTGATGCCCATGCCCTTGTGGTCGTACCCGGCGGAGCCGCCGGAGGCGAAGGCGTCCCCGAGCCAGAAGCCGTACGCGACGGCGACCTCGTTGGCGATGTCGGAGAACTTCGCGGTGCCCTTGTCGGCCGCGACGACGAGGTAGGTGTCGTCCTCGTCGTGCCGGACGACGTCCTTGGGCGGCACGACCTCGCCGGCCACCATGTTGTCCGTGATGTCGAGCAGCGCCGAGATGAAGGTGCGGTACGCGGCGACGCCCTCGGCCAGCCACGCGTCCCGGTCCACCGAGGGGTCGGGCAGCTGCTTGGCGACGAAGCCGCCCTTGGCGCCGACCGGCACGATGACGGTGTTCTTCACCATCTGCGCCTTGACCAGGCCGAGGATCTCGGTACGGAAGTCCTCGCGCCGGTCCGACCAGCGCAGACCGCCTCGGGCGACCTTGCCGAAGCGGAGGTGGACGCCCTCCACGCGCGGCGAGTAGACCCAGATCTCGAACGCCGGGCGGGGCGCGGGCAGGTCCGGGATGGACTGCGGGTCGAACTTCATCGACACGTACGCGTGCGGCTCGCCGCTGTCGGCGCTCTGGCCCCGTTTGTCGCTTCCCTCGCTCGCGCTCTGGAAGAAGTTGGTGCGCAGGGTCGCCTTGATGACGGTGAGGAAGGAGCGCAGGATGCGGTCCTCGTCAAGCGAGGCGACCTGGTCGAGCGCCCCGTCGAGCTCTTCGAGGAGCCCGTCGGTCAGCTCGGTGCCGGCGGCCTGGCGGCCGGGCGACATGCGGGCCTCGAAGAGCGAGACGAGCAGCCGGGTGGTGTGGACGTTGTTCTGGAGGGTGGACTCCATGTAGTCCTGGCTGAACGTGGAACCGGCCTGGCGCAAGTACTTCGCGTAGGCGCGCAGCACCACGGCCTGCCGCCAGTCGAGCCCGGCGCTCAGCACCAGCGCGTTGAAGCCGTCGTTCTCCGCCTCGCCGGTCCATACGGCGGCGAAGGCGTCCTGGAAGCGCTCGCGGGCGCCGTCCGCCAGATAGCCGTCGTTGGAGGCGGCCTGCGGCATCCGCAGCCCGAAGTCGTAGATCCAGGCGTGCGTACGGTCGGCGCAGCGCAGCTCGTACGGGCGCTCGTCGACGACCTCGACGCCGAGCCGCTGGAGGGCGGGCAGCACGGCGGACAGGGAGACCTGCTCACCGGTGCGGTAGATCTTGAAGCGGCGTTCGCCGGGGGCGGCGCCGACCGGCTCGTAGAGGCTGAGCGAGAAGTCGCGGCTGTGCTGCTTGAGCGCTTCGAGATGGATGATGTCGGCCACCGCGGCGCGCGCCGAGTGGTCGGCCTTGTAGCCCTCGGGGAAGGAGTGCCCGTACTGGCGGAGCAGTTCGGCGGCGCGCTCCTCGCCGCACTCGGCGGTCAGCGCCTCCTGGAAGCCGTCCGCCCAGGAGCGGGCGGCCTCGACGAGCCGGGCCTCGATGCGTTCGGCCTCGCCGTCCGTGAGGCCGAGCAGCTCGCTGCCGGGGGCGACGCGGACGACGAAGTGCAGCCGGGAGAGGATCGATTCGGTGTTCCAGGCGGTGAAGTCGACGCTGGTGCCGTTCAGTTCCTCCTTGAGGATGTCGATCAGCCGCAGCCGGACACCGGTGGTGTAGCGGTCGCGCGGCAGGTAGACGATCGCGGAGTAGTAGCGGCCGTACTCGTCCTGGCGCAGGTAGAGCCGCAGCCGGCGGCGCTCCTGGAGGTAGAGGACCGAGGTGACGACCGAACGCAGCTGGTCGACGGGGGTCTGGAACAGCTCGTCGCGCGGGTAGGTCTCCAGGATCTGGAGCAGGTCGCGGCCGTCGTGGCTGTTGGGGGTGAACCCGGCGCCCTCCAGGACCTCGGCGACCTTGCGGCGGATGACGGGGACCCGGCGCACGGACTCGGTGTACGCGGCGGACGAGAAGAGGCCGAGGAAGCGGCGCTCGCCGACGACGTTGCCCTCGGCGTCGAACTTCTTCACGCCGACGTAGTCGAGGTAGCTGGGGCGGTGCACGGTGGCCCGGCTGTTGGCCTTGGTCAGGACGAGGAGCTTGTGCTCGCGGGCCTTGGCGCGGGCGTCGGCGGGCAGCCGGTCGAAGGAGGGGCTGACCGGATGGGCCTCGTCCTCGGTGTGGTGCGGGTCGGAGCGCAGGATGCCGAGGCCGGTGCCGGGGACGGCGGCCAGCGCGTCGGTGTCCGTCAGCTCGTACTCGCGGTAGCCGAGGAAGGTGAAGTGGTCGGCGGCGAGCCAGCGCAGCAGCTCCCGCGCCTCGTTGACCTCGTCGTCGGCCAGGTCGTCGAGCGGTTCGCCGGGCAGGTCGTCGGCGATGCGCAGCGCCGCGTCCCGCATCTTCTCCCAGTCCTCGACGGTCTCCCGTACGTCGGACAGGACGCGCAGCAGGTCGTTCTGGATCTGCTTGAGGTCGGCGCGGTCGGTCTCGCGGTCGATCTCGACGTGGATCCAGGACTCCACGAGGGCGTCGTGCGGCAGTCCTGTCTTGTCCTTGGCGCCCTTGCCGCCGTCGCGGCCGGTGCCCTCGGTGAGGACCTCGACCAGCTTGCCGGTGACGTCGCGGCGGACGACGACCTGCGGGTGGATCACGACGTGGATGCCGCGGCCCTGGCGGGACAGCTCGTTGGTGACGGAGTCGACCAGGAAGGGCATGTCGTCGGTGACGACCTCGACGACGGAGTGGCTGCAGGTCCAGCCGTTCTCCTCGACGGTCGGGGTGTGCACCCGGACGTTCGCCTTGCCCTGCGGGCGCTCCTCGGCCAGCCGGTAGTGCGAGGAGGCGGCGCCGAACACGTCGATCGGGTCGCGGCCCACGATGTCCTCGGGGGCGGTGTGCAGGTAGTAGCGCTGGAGATAGGAGAGCAGGACGTCCTGGGGGGAGCGATCCTGTCCGGCCCCCGCGGAGCCTTCGGCGACGTGGACGCGGGGGGCCCCGCCCGGCCCGCCGACACCACCGCCCGAACTGTTGTCAGCTACCTTGGCAGCCCGTGCGAGCAGCTCGGCCTTGGCTTCGTCCAGCTTGGTCTGCATGTCCTCTGGCTCCTGTCGCGCGCCGTTGCGTGACGTAGGTGAAAAGGTCGGCGTAACGCCGCGACGCGGGGTTTCCGGTCTGGGTCGACGCTATGCCGCGGTGAGAGATCCCCGTGACCTGATCGCCCATTTTCAGCGGTCGGTCCGGGTGGGAGGGATCAGTCGAGGCAGCCCGGACGCTGTGGCGCTCCGGGCGCGGGCCGGGGGCTTCGCTGCCCCCGAGGCGTATCGCGCTGATCACGAGGTCCAGGCTATCTCGCCCGCGCCCGTGACCGTCACGATCCGGATGTGTACAAAAGAACGACGCGAAGTTTGACACTCTGGACAGGGCGGGCACGCGGGCACGACGAACCGGCCGACGGGCGGGGCAGACCGGCCGACAGGGGTGGGGCGAGCGGTCCCGATGCGGCTAGCGGGTCAGCTGTTCGGCGAGCGCGGTGGCCTCGACCAGGGTGTCCACGACGGGCACACCGGCCTTCTCCAGGCTGGCCCGGCTGTGCGAGCCGCCCGTGTACAGCACGGCCCGGGCACCGACGTGGGCGGCGGCCACGGCGTCGTCCACCGCGTCGCCTATGACGACCGTGTGCCGGGGGGATATTCCCTCCAGGGCCGCGAGATGCCGCGCCATGTACTGCGCCTTGCTGCCGCCGGACGGGCCGGTACGTCCGTCCACCCGTACGAAATGGCGCTCTATGCCGAACCCGCGGACGACGGGGAGCAGCTCGTCGTGCCGGTACATGCTCATGATCGACTGGCTGCGGCCGGTGAGCTGCCACTGGGCGAGCAGGTCGGCGGCCCCGGCGGTCAGCCCGCAGGCCCCGCGCTGCTGCGTGTAGGAGCGGTGGAAGACCCCGTCCATCCGCTCCCACTCGGCGTCGGTGGGGAGCCGGCCCATGAGGCGCTCGTAGAAGCGGGGTATCGGGATGCAGTACATCTCCCGGTACTGCTCCACCGTGATCGGGGCGAGGCCGACCTCGCCGAAGGCGGCGTTGGTCGCGCCGACGACGGCGGTGTTGTCGTCGAGCAGCGTGCCGTTCCAGTCCCAGACCAGATGTGTGCGGTGGTCCCCCGGTGCGATCCCCATGCGGAGAAAACTACTCGCCCCCACTGACAACGCGCCCGCCTACCCGATCAGGCCGGGGATCTCCTGCACCCCGAACCACAGCAGCTCATGGTCCTCGGCGCCGTCCACGGTGAACTGCGCGTCGTCGTCCCCGAGGTCGGCGGCGCCCAGCGCGGCCGCGGCGGCCGTCACGTCCTCGTCCGCCTCGTCGGAGTCGACGTGCACCGCGGCGGCCTTGGCCAGCGGGACGGCGGAGGCGATGGTGACCTCACCGAGCGAGGAGGCGTCCAGGATGCTGTCCGGGTCGGCGACCGCGGCCCCGTCCGGCACGTCCACGGCGACGACGACCCGGCGCCTGGCCGCCTCCGGGTCCCCGGCGATCAGCCGCAGCGAGGCGGAGGCGGCCCGGTTGAGCGCCGCGTACTCCAGCTCCTCGATGTCGTCCGAGACGTACCACTCGCGCAGCGCCGGGGTGACGGCGTAGGCGGTGAGCGGGCCGGGGCCCAGTTCACCGGCCCGGTGCGCGGCGGCGAGACCGGTGAGGGTCAGGGGTACGTACACGCGCATGGGCTCCGCCGCTTTCCTAGTCGGGAACGCCCTTCAGGATACGTGCGGCGTCCCCCTTTGGGGTTACGCGCACGGCCCCGCCCCCGTCCACCGCGCGCCGCCCGGTCACCCTGCGCGCCCGGCCCCCGCCGCGCTCCCCCGGCGGCCGGTCACCCGGACAGGTGAATCCGGCATCTCCCGGTGGACGGCCTCCGACACTTGCGACAATTCCGGCTCCCCCGTAGAAGATCACCAGCAGAAGTTACCGCCCGGTACGCCGGGCCTCTGGAGCACGGGGGCGACAGATGAACACGAACAGGACCAGGCCCGCCGGCCGGCACGACGCCCGCAGGCCCGAGACCGTACCGGGGCAGCGCCGCCGGGTCCCGCGGCGCATGCGGCCCCACCACTGGTTCGCGGAACGCCTCCTGGCGGTCCTCAGCGGCCAGCGCCCGGTGCACTGGATGCTCGGTCACACGATCGGCGACGCCTACGACCAGCTGGCCGCGCTGGCCCCGACCACCCCGCTCCGCACCCGGGGCACCCGCCCGGTCATCCGCATGTGCCGGGGCGCCCAGCCGGCTCCGGGGGTGGTGGAGGCGTGCGCGAGCATCGCGGCGGGCGAACAGGTCCGGGCAATGGCGTTCCGCCTGGAACAGGGCCCGGACCTGCGCTGGCGCTGCGCAGCGGTGGAACTGGGCAACACGCCCACACGATGAGGCGGGAAGAGAACCCCACACGAGCCCCACCAGGCGGCCGGGGAGGCCCTGGAGGGCTGCAACCCACCCAGGCGGCTGTAAGCCCGCCCGGGGACCCTCGGGCGGGCTTACAGCCGCCTCCCAGCCCCTCCGGGCCCCCTTCTACCTCCCCCGGCCTCCCGCGGCCTCCCCAGGCCCCCTCCAGCCCCGCCGACCCCCTCCCGCCCCTCCAGCTCCCCCGGCCTCCTCCCAGCCCCTGGCAGCCCTCCCCCGGCCCCCTTCAGCCCCGCCGGCGTTTGAGGCGCGGGGTCCGGGGCAGCGCCCCGGTTTCGGGAAGGGGCGGGGCGGGGAGCAAAAAAGACCGGCCGACCCGGGCACCCGAAGGCACCCGGCCCGACCGGCCGACAAACCCGCGAACGGCTACTTCTTGCGCCGCCGCCCACCCCCGGACTTCTGCGCCTTGCGCCGCTCCGCCCGAGTGAGCCCGTCCGACCCGGACGACTCACCGGCACCGGCGTCCCCGTTCGCGAAGTCGCCCTCGACGACCCCGCCCTCGCCGTCGACCGTGGGAGCGGAGAAGTGCAGCCGGTCCGGCCGCTGCGGAGCGTCCAGCCCCTTGGCCCGGATCTCCGGCCGCGCGGCCGGCACCGCGTCCTCCTTGGACAGCGACGTCGCCGCGCCCGCATCCTGCACCGGAACCTCCTCGACCTGCTGCTCCACCTGGACCTCCAGGTTGAACAGGTAGCCGACGGACTCCTCCTTGATGCCCTCCATCATGGCGTTGAACATGTCGAAGCCCTCGCGCTGGTACTCGACCAGCGGGTCCTTCTGGGCCATGGCCCGCAGGCCGATGCCCTCCTGGAGGTAGTCCATCTCGTAGAGGTGCTCGCGCCACTTGCGGTCCAGCACGGACAGCACCACGCGCCGCTCCAGCTCACGCATGATCTCGGAGCCGAGCGTCTTCTCGCGCTCGTCGTACTGGTCGTGGATGTCCTGCTTGACGGACTCGGCGATGAACTCCGCGGTGACCCCGGCGAGGTCCCCCGCAGCCTCCTCCAGCTCGGCGACCGTGACCTTCACCGGGTAGAGCTGCTTGAACGCGCTCCACAGCCGGTCGAGGTCCCACTCCTCGGCGAAGCCCTCCGCCGTCTCCTGGCGGATGTAGTCGTCGATGGTGTCGTCCATGAAGTGGCGGATCTGCTCCTGGAGGTCCTCGCCCTCCAGGACCCGGCGCCGCTCGCCGTAGATGACCTCACGCTGCCGGCTGAGCACCTCGTCGTACTTCAGGACGTTCTTGCGCGTCTCGAAGTTCTGCTGCTCGACCTGCGACTGCGCCGAGGCGATCGCGCGCGTGACCATCTTGTTCTCGATCGGCACGTCGTCCGGCACGTTGGCCATCGACATGACGCGCTCGACCATCTGCGCCTTGAACAGCCGCATCAGGTCGTCGCCGAGGGAGAGGTAGAAGCGGGACTCGCCGGGGTCGCCCTGACGGCCGGAACGACCGCGCAGCTGGTTGTCGATGCGGCGCGACTCGTGCCGCTCGGTGCCCAGCACGTACAGCCCGCCGAGCTCCTTGACCTCCTCGAACTCCGCGCGCACGACCTCCTCGGCCTTCTCCAGCGCGGCGGGAAGGGCGGCCGCCCACTCCTCGACGTGATCGACGGGGTCCAGACCGCGCTGGCGCAGCTCCGCCTCGGCGAGGTCGTCCGGGTTGCCGCCGAGCTTGATGTCGGTGCCTCGTCCGGCCATGTTCGTCGCGACGGTCACCGCGCCCTTGCGGCCGGCCTGGGCGACGATCGTCGCCTCCCGGTCGTGCTGCTTGGCGTTGAGGACCTCGTGCTGCACACCGCGCTTGGAGAGCTGCTGCGAGAGGTACTCCGACTTCTCGACGGAGGTCGTACCGACCAGGATCGGCTGGCCCTTCTCGTGCTTCTCGGCGATGTCGTCGACGACGGCGGCGAACTTGGCGACCTCGGTACGGTAGATGAGGTCCGACTGGTCCACGCGCTGCATCGGCCGGTTCGTCGGGATCGGCACGACGCCCAGCTTGTAGATCTGGTGGAACTCGGCGGCCTCGGTCATCGCCGTACCGGTCATGCCGGAGAGCTTGCTGTAGAGGCGGAAGAAGTTCTGCAGGGTGATCGTGGCGAGCGTCTGGTTCTCGTCCTTGATGTCCACCCCTTCCTTCGCCTCGATCGCCTGGTGCATGCCCTCGTTGTAGCGGCGGCCGGCGAGGATACGGCCGGTGTGCTCGTCGACGATCATGACTTCGCCGTCGATGACGACGTAGTCCTTGTCCTTCTTGAAGAGTTCCTTCGCCTTGATGGCGTTGTTGAGGTAACCGACGAGCGGGGTGTTCACCGACTCGTACAGGTTGTCGATGCCGAGCCAGTCCTCGACCTTGGCGACACCGGGCTCGTGGATGCCGACGGTCCGTTTCTTCTCGTCGACCTCGTAGTCGCCGGTCTCCTCGATGCCCTTGAGCGGGTTGCCCGCCTCGCCCTTGGTGAGGCGCGTGACCAGCTTGGCGAAGTCGCCGTACCACTTGGTGGCCTGGTCGGCCGGACCGGAGATGATCAGCGGCGTACGGGCCTCGTCGACGAGGATCGAGTCGACCTCGTCCACGATGGCGAAGTTGTGGCCGCGCTGGACCAGCTCGTCCTTCGACCACGCCATGTTGTCGCGGAGGTAGTCGAAGCCGAACTCGTTGTTCGTTCCGTAGGTGATGTCGCAGGCGTACTGCTCGCGCCGCTCGGCGGGCGTCATGTTCGCGATGATGCAGCCGATGGTCAGGCCGAGGAACTTGTGCACCCGGCCCATCAGCTCGGAGTCGCGCGAGGCGAGGTAGTCGTTCACCGTGATCAGGTGCACACCGTCGCCGGACAGGGCGTTGAGATACGCGGGCAGCGTACCGACGAGGGTCTTGCCCTCACCGGTCTTCATCTCCGCGACGTAGCCGAGGTGCAGCGCGGCGCCACCCATGATCTGGACGTCGTAGTGGCGCTGGCCGAGGACGCGCTTGGCCGCCTCGCGGACGGTCGCGAAGGCCTCGGGGAGCAGGTCGTCCAGGCTCTCGCCGTCCGCGTACCGTTCCTTGTACTCGTCGGTGAGCGCCCGCAGCTCGGCGTCGGAGAGGTTGACGAAGTCCTCTTCGATGGAGCTGACCTGGTCCGCGATGCGGTGCAGTTTGCGCAGGATCTTGCCTTCGCCTGCACGCATGAGCTTGTTGAAGACGGACACTGAGGCTGGTCTCCTTGCCGGTCGGGCCTGGGCACTGGGTCGTGTGATGGACTCGGGCACGGGCACGGCAGGTGGGCCCCACCGCAACGGTCATCGTAAGCGAGGACCCCGCCGCGCCGGGAGGGCTGCCACCGCGTTGTCCCCGCGGCACCCGTCCGAGTCAACGGACGAAGGGCGCCGAAGGTGCCGGTGCGGCACGAAAAGTACTCGCCCCGCTTCCCGCCCCTGAGCAGAATCCCTTCATGGAAGCGACCACTCTCACCACCGACCGACTGCGGCTGCGCCCCTTCGGCCCCGAGGACACCGAGGCCGTGTACGAGGCGTGCCAGGACCCGGACATCCTGCGCTGGGTCACCGTCCCCTCGCCGTACACGCGCTCCGACGCGGAGTTCTTCACCGAGCGGCTGTGCCCCGAGGGCTGGCGGGACGGCTCCATGTACAACTTCGCCGTGCTCGGCGAGGACGGCGCCCTCACCGGCGCGCTCGGCATCACCCGCCGCACCCTCGCCGGCACCTACGAGATCGGCTACTGGACGGTGAAGGAGCGGCGCGGCCGCGGCTACATGACCGAGGCCGTCCTGTGCGGCGCCCGCTGGGCCTTCACCTCGCTCGGCTGCGACCGGCTGGAATGGCGCGCCGAGGTCGGCAACGTGCCGTCGCGGGCCGTCGCCCTGCGCGCGGGCTTCCATATGGAGGGCGAGCAGCGCTCCGGCCTGCTGAACAAGGGCGTGCGCCGCGACACATGGGTGGGCGCGCTGCTCCCCTCCGACCTGGGCCTGCCGGGCACCGAGGTGTACGTGCCGGCGGGGGCCGCCCGGTGACGCCGCCGAGCGGTCCCGGCCGGGTTCGGGCGACCGGCCTCCGCTGTCAGTGCCGCCGCCTAGAGTGCGGAGCATGACGTCCGTGCAGCCACCCGCAGTCGAACTCTCCGCCGACCAGGCCCGCAGGATCGCGCTGCGCGCCCAGGGCTTCCTCGGCGCACCGGACCGCCGGGCGGGAGCGCCGGGCGTGCTGCGGCACCTCGGCGCCGTACAGCTGGACACGATCTCGGTGCTGGCCCGTTCGCACGAGCTGATTCCGTACGCGCGCCTGGGCGCGATCGGCCGGCGCACGGTCGAGGAGGCGTACTGGTCGGGCGGCCGCGCCTTCGAGTACTGGTCGCACGCGGCGTGCATCCTGCCCGTCGAGGAGTGGCCGCACTTCGCGTTCCGCCGCCGCGCCTACCGGAGCAGGCCGCAGTGGTCGCACGACCTGCCGGGCGGCGCGTACGAGACGGTTCTCAAGCAGCTGACCGCCGAGGGCCCGCTGACGGCGACGGAGCTGGGCGGCGCGAAGAACGGCGGGGAGTGGTGGGACTGGTCGGCCTCCAAGGTCGCCGTGGAACGGGCCCTGATGTACGGCGAGGTCGTGTGCACCGAGCGGCGCGGCTGGAAGCGGGTCTACGACCTCGCGGAGCGCGCCCTGCCCGCGGCCGTGTTCCACGACGACCTGGACGACGCGGAGTGCCTGCGCCGCCTGGTCCGGCTCGCCGGCCAGTCGCTGGGCGTGGGCACCCGTTCGGACATCGCGGACTACCACCGGCTCAGGGGCGAGCAGTTCGACGCCGTCGTGGCCGACTCCGGGCTGGTGCCGGTGACGGTGCGGGGCTGGGCGAAGCCGGCCTGGGCGGACCCGGCGGCGCTGGCCTCCGAACCGCGCGGACGCCACCGTACGACGCTGCTCTCGCCGTTCGACTCACTGGTCTGGGAACGGGCGCGCACCGAGCGGATCTTCGGCTTCACCCACCGGCTGGAGGCGTATGTGCCCAAGCAGAAGCGGATTCACGGCTACTTCGCGATGCCGCTGCTGGCCGGCGGAAGGCTCCAGGGCCGGGTGGACCCGGCCCGCGAGGGGACGACGCTGATCGCCCGGCAGGTGTCCCTGGCGGGTGCCAAGGCCGTGGAGCCGATGGCCCGAGCCCTGGTGGAGGCGGCTTCCTGGGTCGGCTGCACGGACGTCCGGCTCGAACGGGTGGAGGCGCCGGAACTGCGCGGGCCGCTCACGACGGAAATCGGCCGCCTGCTGGCCTGAGCGCGTTCGTTCCGGCGCTCCCCGCGCCGGTCAGCGGAGCCGGTCAACGGATCTCAAGGATCTTCTCCCGCATGGCATAGACGACCGCTTCCATGCGGGAGTGCAGCTGGAGCTTCTCCAGAATGTTGCGGACGTGGTTCTTCACGGTGTTCTCGGAAATGAACAGCTGCTTCGCGATATCGCGATTGTTCATGCCGGTGGCAACGAGTTTGAGGACTTCCAGTTCACGTTCGGTGAGACGGGGGGCCGGCACCAGCCGGCGTTCGTCGGTCCGCTGGATCATCGACTTGAACTCGGTGAGGAGTTTGGACGCCATGGAAGGGCTGATCTGGGACTGCCCGTCCGCGACCGCGCGAATCGCGGTGGACACCTCGTCGGTGGAGATCTCCTTGAGGAGATAGCCCGTGGCGCCGGCCTTGATCGCGTCGTAGAGGTCGGCCTCCTCGTCGCTGATCGTCAGCATGATGATCTTCGCGCTGGGGGCGACCTCCTTGATGGACGTGCACGCCTCGATGCCCCCGCGCCGGGGCATCCGCACATCCATCAGGACGATGTCCGGCAGCAGGTCGGCCGCCTTGTCGACCGCCTCGGCGCCGTCCCCGGCCTCACCAACGACCTCGATGTCCTCCTCGTGGGCGAGGACGATCTCCAGGCCCCTGCGGAAGAGGGCGTGGTCGTCCACCACCAGGACCCTGATCGGCTCCTTGCGGTAGCCGCCGTCGCGGTCCGCGCCGAGCCCGCGCGCGGCGCCCTCGCCGTCACTCGCATCGCGCACGGGCCCGAAGGTGTCCGCCATCGTTCCTCCCCCTGAAGGCCACGGCCTGAAGTTCACGAACTGTCGCCAACGGCAGTCCACAGAACACCGGTTGGCTTGGTCCGCCATGATTTCATGCCGGAGGGTCAGCGCGGGTGATCCCTTGGTGACACACGGGTGCCCCTGGGGGCGCACGGACGCTCCAGGGGCACCACCGGGTGGTGGGCGTCAGCCGCCGAGCGCTCCGCCCGCGCCGCCCGCCTCGTCGGCGGCCAGCGGGTCGGTCCTCAGATGAATGACACCGTAGTCGTAGGCGTGCCGCCGGTAGACGACACTGGGTTCCTTGGTCTCGTTGTCCACGAACAGATAGAAGTCGTGTCCGACCAGCTCCATCTCGTAGAGCGCCTGGTCGAGTGACATGGGCGCCGCCACATGCGTCTTCTCGCGCATCACCAGCGGTCCCTCGCCCTGCACCTCGAGCGAACCGACCCTGGTGGTGGGTACGGACTGTGCCGTCTCGTCGGCGATCAGCTCGCCGTCACCGTTGAAGGATGCCGCGTCCGGCACCATCTCGCCGACCTCGGCGGCGGGGATGCGCCCCGTGCCCCGGCGGCTGTAGCGCTTGTCGTGCTGCTTGCGCAGCCGGGCCTCCAGCTTGCCGGTGGCCAGGTCAAGCGCTGCGTACGGGTCGCCTGCGGCCGCCTCTGCCCTGATGACCGGTCCACGCGAGCGGAGGGTGATCTCCACCCGGTCGGAGCGGTCGGCCTGACGAGGGTTCGGCTCCTTGGACACCTCCACGTCGAGGCTGATCACCTTGCCGTCGAACTTCTGGATCTTGTCCAGCTTCAGCTTCTCGGCCACGTGCTTGCGGAACCGCTCGGGCACCTCGGTCTTGCGGCCCTTGACGACGATGTCCACGCAGAACTCCGTTCCCGGATCGCTCCGCTCGGCGGCGGAGCATCTCCCTTTTGCACCAGGCCCCGGACTTGGCCGGAGCCGCGGACTCGGTGACTTCCACCTCCTCCTCCCCCGCCGGCGGGGTTTCCACCCCACCGAATTTTCCTCTTCCGAGCTGGTGGGTCGCCTGCCCGAAACATGGTGGTGCATTCATCGAGGTCCGGCATTCACCATTCCTCACAACCGAACATAGCCTGCTCGGACGGATATCGGCACCCGCTACTCACGCGTACCTCCGTTCCGGGCTTTTCACCCACTCACTACCTGCAACGATGCAACTTCGGTTTCAGTTCCGGTTTATTTCGCGGCCCGGCTGGACATGCTGCGGCGAAGGCGAGCGGGGAAGCCGCGACCACGGCCGCGCGGCGCACCGGCGCGCCGCATTCCGTGCCCCGGCCGGCCGCGTCGAGCGCGCGCGCCGCCTCGGCCAGCGTGGCGCCCGTCGTCAGCAGGTCGTCCACCAGCACCACCGGTCCGGCGCCGAGCAGCCGCCCGCCCCCGGCGACGACGCCCAGCGCCCCGGCCAGGTTGGCCCGGCGCGCTGCTGCGGTCAGTTCCGTCTGGTCGGCCACCGGCCGCCGCTGGCGCAGCACCGCGGCGACCGTCGCCGGGACCCCGGTCCGCCGCAGACAGGCAGCCGCCGCCAGCGCGATCCGCCGCGCCGGGTCGTGCCCGCGCGCCGCCACGGCCCGGCGCGCCGACGGTACGGGTACGAGCACCAGCGGCCGTCCGTCCCGGTGCGCTCCCGCCCCGGCCAGCACCGCGCCGGCCAGCGCCCTGCCGAGGGGACGGGCCAGGGCGAGCGTTCCGCGCTCCTTGTGCGCCAGCAGCACCGCGCGAGCCGCGCCCTCGTAGCCGGTGGCGGCGTGCACCGCGGGCAGGCCGGGCGGCTCGGCCTCGGGCCGCACCCGGCGCGGGGCGCCGCCGTACAGCTGCGCGGCGCACGCCTCGCACAGCTCCGTCCGTGCCCTGCCGCAGCCGCCGCAGGACACCGGCAGAACGAGTCCGCTGAACTCCCGCCACCACCCGCGCACACTTCAACTGTGCCGCGTACGGGGCCGGCGGGCCACCCCTGTGGAAAACCGCCGCCGGGCATCGGACGGCCCGGTGCGGGCCGCCCGATGTCAGCCCGGGTAGACCAGCGCGGAGCCCTCCTTGAGGACCGTCTGCCAGTTGTCCCCGGGCAGGAGCTTCACTATCCCGTCGCCGTAGGTGTCGGCCATCAGCGGCAACTGCTCGTCGTCGGCGGCGGCGATGGCGAGCACCTGGTTCACTCCGGGCAGCACGCCCGAGGAGGGCGTCGAGCCGTCCGCCTGCACATAGCGGACCTGCTGCACACCGCCCTGTTCCTTGCCGACGACGACCAGGCGGCTGCGGCCGGACCAGGACATCGCGGTCACGTCCGCGAGCTGCGGGGCCGCCTGGCGCAGGTCGACCACGGACACCTTGGTCTCGTCCTGCGGATCACGCTCGATGCGGCCGATCCGCAGCGTCGTGTGGTCGTCCCGGGTCAGCAGCAGCGCTATGCGCACCCCGTCCGCGGACAGCCTCAGCCCCTCGATGCGGCTGCCGTTCAGGCTCGGCACGGTGACCTCCTGCGGCTTGTCCGTGCCGTGGGGCAGCCGCAGCAGCCGGGAGTTCTTCGGGTCGCGGTCGGCCACCCAGAGATCGCCCAGGCCGTCCCAGCTGGGCGCCGAGAGCCGGTTCTCGGGGTCGGCCGCCTTGCTCGTCACGGCGGGCAGGGGCAGCGCGCCGTCCGCCGCGATCGACGCCACGTAGAGCGACTCGTTGTGCTGCGAGAGCGCCGCCGCGGACTGCTCGTCCCGTGCCACGCCGACCGCGCTCACCTTGAGAGCACCGCTGCCGAACGGGCCGGTGACCGGCTCCGGCTCGCCGCTGCCCCTGGTGCTGCCGGGAATGCGCTCGACCCGGCCCTTGGCGTCGACGAAGTACTGGCTGTCGGGCCCGCCGGAGGAGCCGTCCGGGGTGTACTCGCCGGCCTGGTCCGCGTCGAGCAGGCACAGCTGGGAGCCGTCCGAGCGCTGCAACTCCACCTGCTCGACCCGCGCGGAGGTCAGGTCCCGGAGGGTGAACAGCACCTGCGAGGCCATCATCCGGCAGGAACGCTGCCCGGCGCCGTCCGCCTTCTTGTTGAGCGGCACCTTGAGGACGTTGCGGTCGTCGGGCGTCAGGGAGACGACGCCCTTGCGCAGACCGGTCCCCTTGGGGAACCGCGAGGTCACCGCGGGGCGCAGCCAGTCGGTGGGCCCGCGCAGCAGGCTGCGGACGGCCTGCGTCACCGTGTCCATACCGGTGGCGGGGTCGGTCCGGTTGCGGAGGTAGACGGGGTCGGCGACGAGCGTGGCCTGCGCGTCGGACCGTCCGGCGGCGAAGTAGAACTTGTTGACCGAGCGGTACAGGCGCTTGAAGTCGGACTGTCCGAGCACCAGCCCGTCCGACACGTTGTCGATGCGCCACTCCTTGCCGTCCGCCGTCTTCTCCCGCACCAGATGCAGCGTGCGGGAGAAGTCCGTGGGCACCAGCGGCTGGTACGCGTTCTGCTCGTCGACCGTCGCCACCATCTCACCGGTCAGCGTGTAGGTGACCTCGGTGGTGCTGCGGTCGCTGTCGCGGACCGGGCGTTCGCTGCGGTTCGGCGCCTTGGCCAGCACGGTGGTCTGCGCACTGGGCTTCCAGCGGCGCGACGCCTCCTTGGTGAGGTACTTGCGCGTCGTCCGGAAGTCGGAGTCGTCGCTGGTCATCGACTCCAGGAAGCCGTCGACCACCTCGTTGGGCGTGGCCCCGTCGCGCGGGGCCACGGCGTACACCTGCACCTGGGAGTCCCCGGGCTGCGAGGCGTCCACCGCCTTGATGTCGCCGGAGACCGGCATCGAGCCGCACGCGGACAGCACGAGCGCGCCGCACACGGTCAGCACGGCCACCCCCACCGCACGCCCGCGGCCGCCCTCACGACGCTCAGCGCTCACGAGTCGTGTCCTCCCGCCCCGGCGCGTGCCCCGGGGAGTCGTTGTGGCCGGCCTGCCGCTCCTCGGCGGGGCGCGGCACCACCCGCGCCCCGTTGCCCGGCAGGGCCGCGGGGTGCACCGACGCGGGTGCGGTCCTGGCCGACGCCGGGGCCCTGCCCGGCACGGTCAGGGGCGCGCGGCCCGTACCGGTGTGCTGGGCGGGCACGGCCAGCACATGGTGTCCGCCGCCGGTGTCGTGGGCGGTGGCGGGGGTGTCCGCCGCCCGCTCGCTGTTCTCCCGGTTGCGGCGGGAGTCCTCGGGCTCCAGCGGTATCGGCGAGCCCCGCAGCGGCTCGTCCGCCGTGCGCGGCAGCGTCAGCCGGAACTGCGAACCGCCGCCGGGCTCGCCCCAGGCCTGGAGCCAGCCGCCGTGCAGCCGTGCGTCCTCCACCGCGATGGACAGGCCGAGGCCGGTGCCACCGGTGGTCCTGGCGCGGGCCGGGTCGGCGCGCCAGAAGCGGTTGAAGACCCGGGTCGCCTCGCCGGGCTTCAGCCCGACGCCGTAGTCCCGGACCGCGACGGCGACCGCTCCGCCGGCCGCGCCCAGGCGCACCACGACATCGCGGCCCTCGCCGTGCTCCACCGCGTTGACGACGAGGTTGCGCAGGACGCGCTCGACGCGCCGGGCGTCGGCCTCGGCTATCACCGGCTGTTCGTCGCCGATCACGCGGATCGTGGTGCCCTTGCGTTCGGCGAGCGGCTCGGCGCCGCCGATCACCCGACGTACCACCTGCCGCAGGTCTATCGGCTCCGCCTCCAGGGCGGCGGCGCCCGCGTCGAAGCGGCTGATCTCCAGCAGGTCGGAGAGCAGCGACTCGAAGCGGTCGAGCTGGTCGCCCAGCAGTTCCGCGGACCGGGCGGTGACGGGGTCGAAGTCGACGCGTGCCTCGTGGATGACGTCGGCGGCCATCCGTACCGTCGTCAGCGGGGTGCGCAGCTCGTGCGAGACGTCCGAGACGAACCGCCGCTGCATCCGGGACAGCTCCTCCAGCTGCTGGATCTTGTGCTGGAGGTTCTGCGCCATCTTGTTGAAGGCTTCACCGAGCCGGGCGATGTCGTCCTCGCCGGTGACTTTCATGCGTTCCTGCAGCCGCCCGGCGGAGAGCCGCTCGGCGATGCCCGCCGCCATGCGTACGGGGGTGACGACCTGACGCACCACGAACCAGGCGATGGCGCCCAGCAGCACGACCACGAACAGTCCCGCGGTCGCCAGCGTGCCCCTGACCAGGGTCAGGGACTTCTCCTCCTGCGTCAGCGGGAAGACGTAGTACAGCTGGTACGGGTTGCGGTCGATGTCGTAGAGGCGCTTGCCGACGACGAGTCCGGGCTGGGACTCCTGCCCGTTCGCGTACTGGATCAGCACATAGGTCTGGAAGGCTCCGGGGCCCTTGTTCACCGCGTCGCGCAGGCTCTGCGGGATGCTGGCGGCCTCGACGCTGCCGGAGCCGCGTGGCGCACGGGTGCCCTCGTCGGCGCTGAGCGCCACCACGTTGAAGGCGTTCTTGCCGCCGCTGGCGAGCTGGTCGACGAGTTCGGTGCGCCAGGAGTTGTTGGCGGTCGTACCGTCGGCGTCGTCGCCGCTCTGGCCGGGGGCCGGGGTGAGAGGCGCGTTCGCCTTCTCCTGGGCGGCCGCGAACCCGCCGGCGGCCTGGGTCTGGGCGGCCTTGCCCTTCGCCTCCAGCAGGCCGTTGCGCACCTGCCCGATCACGACGAGGCCGAGCAGCAGCACCACTCCGAGCGACATCAGCAGCGTGCCGGCGACGACGCGCAGCTGGAGATTGCGCCGCCACAGCCGTACGGCGGGCAGCAGCGGACGCCGCACCCAGCGCATCAGGAGCCGCGGCAGCGGCCCGCCGGGCGCCCGGTCCTGGAGCAACCGGCCGCCCCGCAGAACGCGCTCGACGGTGGACGACGTGTGCCCTGCACCGGGAGCCCGCTCCGCACGGGCCCCCGGCTTTCCGGGCTGCGGAGCAGTGCTTCCCGGCGGCATGTCAGCTCGGTCCGGCCTTGTAACCGACGCCACGGACGGTCACCACGATCTCCGGACGCTCCGGGTCCTTCTCGACCTTGGAGCGGAGCCGCTGCACATGCACATTGACCAGACGGGTGTCCGCCGCGTGCCGGTAGCCCCACACCTGCTCCAGGAGGACCTCACGGGTGAAGACCTGCCACGGCTTGCGGGCGAGCGCGACCAGCAGGTCGAACTCCAGCGGGGTCAGGGCGATGGACTGCCCGTCCCGCTTCACCGAGTGCCCGGCGACGTCTATGACCAGGTCCCCGATGGTCAGCTGTTCCGGGGCCGGCTCTTCGGACCTGCGCAGGCGTGCCCTGATCCGGGCCACCAACTCCTTCGGTTTGAACGGCTTGACGATGTAGTCGTCGGCCCCGGACTCCAGGCCCACGACGACGTCAACCGTGTCGCTCTTGGCAGTGAGCATGACGATCGGCACACCCGACTCGGCCCTGATCAGCCTGCAGACCTCGATGCCGTCCCGTCCGGGCAGCATGAGGTCGAGCAGGACCAGGTCCGGCTTCGCCTCTCGAAATGCGGCAAGTGCCTTGTCGCCGTCCGCTACGAACGACGGCTCGAAACCCTCACCACGCAGCACAATCCCGAGCATCTCGGCCAGTGCGGTGTCGTCGTCGACGACAAGGACGCGTCCCTTCATAAACGACATCATCCCATTAGCTAATCGTTACCTGCGATGATCTGGCACACAGCTCTGCCAGCCCGGCCCCCGTGACCGGCGAGATTACGCCTTCTTCCGTGACGATCGCCGTGACCAGCTCCGGCGGCGTGATATCGAAGGCGGGGTTGTACGAGCGGGTCCCCACAGGGGCCAGCGGCACCCCGCGAGCCTCCTCGGCCCCGAGCCCGCGCGACACCGCTGTGAGCTCGGTCACCTCCCGCCCGGAACGCTGCTCCACCGTGATCGACGCCCCGTCCGCGGTGAGCAGGTCCACGGTCGTCGTCGGCGCCACGACGATGAACGGTACGTGGTGGTACTTGGCGAGCACCGCCAGCGGATAACTCCCCACCTTGTTGGCCACCGAGCCGTCCGCGGCGATGCGGTCCGCCCCGATCAGCACGGCGTCCACCTCCCCGGCCGCGAACAGCGAACCCGCCGCGTTGTCGGTCAGCAGGCTGTACGGCATGCCGTTGCGGGACGCCTCGTACGCGGTCAGCCGGGCCCCCTGGAGCAGCGGGCGGGTCTCGTCGACCCACAGCCGCTCCAGCCGGCCCTCCCGGTGCGCGCCGAGCGCCACGGCGAAGGCGGTGCCCTCACCGCCCGAGACCAGCGCCCCGGTGTTGCAGTGGGTCAGCAGCCGGTGGCCCCCGCCCGGAACCAGCTCGTCCAGCAGGGCCAGCCCGTACCGCGCCATCCGCCCGCTGGCCTCGGCGTCCTCCCGGTGCAGCGCCCTGGCCTCCGCCAGCGCGGCCGCACCCGCCCGCTCCCGGCCCGCGCCCTTGTCGAGCACCGCCCGGTACGCCGCGGCGGCCCGCCGCACGCCGTACCCGAGGTTCACCGCGGTGGGCCGCGCCTGCTCCAGCAGCCCCGCCGCCTCCGCCACGTCCTCGCCCCGTGCCGCGGCCAGGGCCACCCCGTAGGCGCCGGCGATCCCCAGCAGCGGCGCCCCGCGCACCGCGAGCGTCCGGATCGCCTCCACCAGGGCCGGCACGTCCGCGCACACCAGCTCCGTCTCCTCGACCGGCAGCCGCCGCTGGTCGAGGAGCACCAGTACGGGGCCTTCCGGAGGTTCGTCCCAGCGCAGTACGGATAGCGCGGCGGGCTCGCGTCCCACCGGTGATTGCTCGTCCTGATCAGCCATCCGCCCAGTCTGCCCGCTGACCCGCCGGGAGATGAAGGCAACGGCGGGACACGAGGCCAGGGCCGTACGTCTGCGGCGCATGGCACGATGGCTGCCAACCTGACGCCCCGAACCCCGGTCAGGACCGTGAAGGAGCGAGAATGAACGACAATCCGGGCTGGGCCTCGCCCGGACACGCCCCCTCCGACGGCCAGGACCAGGAACCGGGCGTCCCCCGGCCCTCCGAACCGGCCGACGACAGCGCCCCCTCGGGAACCTGGGCCGCCACCCAGCCGCCCGCCGGACAGTGGTCCCCGCCCGGCCCCACCGGAACCGGCCCCACCGCACCCCCCTCCCAGGGCTGGGGCTCCCCCTCGCAGGGGCCCCGCTGGGGCGGCCCGTCGCAGGGGCCGACGCGCGGGTCCGGCTGGGGCGCGCCGCCGCCCGCCGCCAAGCCCGGTGTCATCCCCCTCCGTCCGCTCGGCATCGGCGAGATCCTGGACGGCGCCGTCACCACCATGCGCACCCACTGGCGCACGGTCCTCGGTGTCACCCTCGCGGTTTCCGTGGTCGCCCAGACCGGCATCCTGCTCATCCAGCGCTATCTGCTGCCCGAGCCTCCGTCGTTCGACGCCGACGCCACCGGCGCCGAGGCCATGCGCCAGCTCACGGAGTCGTTCCGCTACACCCTCATCGACGGCGCCCCGCAGCTGCTCATCACGATGCTGGCCACGATCTTCGTCACCGCGGTCCTGACCGTCGTGATCAGCCGCTCGGTGCTGGGCCGCCCCGTCACCCTGGCCGACGCCTGGGCCGAGGCCCGGCCCAGGCTGCTGCCCCTGCTGGGCCTGACGCTGCTGATGGCCGTGCTGGCCGCGGCGATCATGACCGTCGGCATCCTCCCCGGCTTCCTGCTCGGCGACACCGCGGGCGTCGGCCTCGCTTTTCTCGGGCTGCTCGCGGCGGTGGTCGTCTTCGTCTGGCTGATGGTCCGCTTCAGCCTCGCCGGCCCGGCGCTCATGCTGGAGCGGCAGTCGATCACCGCGTCGATGAAGCGCTCCGCCAAGCTGGTCCGCAACGCCTGGTGGCGGACCTTCGGCATCCTCGCCCTGACCTGGGTGCTGACGTTCTTCGTGGCGATGGTGGTCGGCGTCCCCTTCGGCGCGGTGGCGGTGGCCCTGGAAGGCGGCGACCTCGGCTCCTTCCTCACCGAGGGGACCACCGATTTCGGCTGGTCGTTCCTGATCGTCACCGCCATCGGCGACGTGCTCGTCACCACGGTCACGTATCCGCTCTCGGCCGGCGTCATGGCCCTGCTCTACGTGGACCAGCGCATCCGCCGCGAGGCGCTCGACCTCGACCTGGCCAGGGCAGCGGGCCTGCCCGGCTTCGACGACAGGAGCTGAATCCGTGTCGGGGGCGGGCGGTACGACGGCACTACTGCTGATACGGGCGAGCGGCGGCGCCCCGGTCGACACCGAGCGCCTCCCCGCCAGGGAGGCCGCCGAGCGCGAACTCTCCAAGGGCGTGTACCACGAGAACGACCCGAACCCGCTCCAGCGCGGGCTGGACCATCTGTGGACCTGGTCCAGCGACATCGCCTCGGCGGCCGCCGTCGCCGCGCCCGGCGGCCCGGTCGGACTGGCCGTGCTGCTGCTGATCGTCGTCGCCCTGGCCGCCGCGCTCTGGTGGCGGCTGGGCTCCCCGCAGCCCCGCTCCCGGCCGGGCGGCGACGCGCTCTTCGCCCACGGCCCCCGCAGCACCGCCGAACACCGGGCCGCCGCCGAAGCCCACGCGGCGGCCGGCCTCTGGAACCAGGCCGTCCAGGAGCGGATGCGCGCGATCGTCCGCGCCCTGGAGGAACGCACCCTGCTGGAACCCCGCCCCGGACGGACCGCCGACGAAGCCGCAGCCGAGGCGGGCCGCGCCCTTCCCCCGTACGCCGTACGCCTGCGCGCGGCGGCCCGGGTCTTCGACGACGTCACATACGGGGGCCGCTTCGCCGACCGGGCGGCGTACCGGAACCTGCTCGAACTCGACCTCGCCGTCGAATCCGCCCGGCCGCAACTGACCGGCGCCTCCGAGGGGGCCGGCTCATGACCGCGGACACCTCCCCCACCAAGCCCCCCGCCCCGGCCACCGGGCACCCCACCCCCTCCACCGAGCCCCCGGCTCCGGCAGCTTCGACCTCCTCCTCCGTCACCGCGCGCCAGATCTGGCTGCGCGCCCGTGGCGTACTGCTCGCCGTCCTGCTGCTGGTTGTCGCCGCGATAGCCCTGGCGGCCGCCCGCTCGGGAGACCAGCACGGCCGCCTCGACCCCCGCTCGGCGGACCGCTACGGCAGCCGGGCCGTCGCCGAACTTCTCCGGGACCGGGGCATATCCGTCCGGGTCGTGACCACGCTCCGGGACGCCACCTCCGCGACCGGACCCGACACCACCCTCCTCGTCACCGCCCCCGATCTGCTCACGGCCCACCAGCAGGACACCCTGCGCGCGGCGACCGCCGGAACGACCGGCCGCACCGTCCTCCTCCATCCCGAATCCCCCTCTCTCGGCACTCTGGCCCCCGGCGTGGAGGCCAAGCCCTCCGTCCCCGTCGTCGCACGTCCCCCTGCGTGCGCCCTGCCCGAGGCCCGCAGAGCCGGCTCCGTCGAAACCGGCGGCATCCGCTACGACGCGAACGGCCTCGACGCCGACGCCTGCTACCCCACGACCGGCTTTCCCTCCGTCCTCCTGCTGCGGCAGCCGGCGGCAGGCGAGACCGTCCTGCTCGGCTCCCCCGATTTCCTGTACAACGAGCGCCTCGCCCACCAGGGGAACGCGTCCCTGGCCCTGCAACTCCTCGGCTCCCGCCCCCATCTGGTCTGGTACCTCCCCTCGCTCACCGATCCGTCCGCCGTCGGCGGCGCGGCCGACGACGGGGACACCTCCCCCGACGACTCATCGGACGGCGGCAGCAGCTTCCTGGAGCTGATCCCGTCCGGCTGGTTGTGGGGCACGCTGCAACTCGCCGTCGCCGCCGGGCTCGCGGCGATCTGGCGCGCCCGCCGGCTGGGCCCCCTCGTCACCGAGCGTCTGCCGGTGGCCATCCGTGCCTCCGAGTCCACCGAGGGCCGGGCCCGCCTCAACCGCAAGGCCAACGCCCGCGACCGGGCCGCCGCCTCACTCCGCCACGCCGCCCGCACCCGGCTGGCCCCACGCGTCGGCGTCTCCCCCCACGACGCCCACTCCTCCGCCGTCCTCCTTCCCGCCCTGTCCACCCGGCTGGGCCCGGCCAGCAACAACCGCCAGAGCCTGCTCTTCGGCCCGGCCCCCTCCGACGACAGGGCACTCGTCCTGCTGGCAGACCAACTCGACTCCCTCGAAAGAGAGGTCCGCACCTCATGAGCGCCCCGTCCCCCGTGCCCACCGGGACCGCCGACTCAGCCGGGACCGCCGACGCCGACGCGGCCCGCGCTTCCCTGGAAGCTCTGCGCTCCGAGATCGCCAAGGCGGTGGTCGGCCAGGACGCGGCCGTCACCGGCGTCGTCGTGGCGCTGCTCTGCCGAGGGCATGTCCTGCTCGAAGGCGTCCCCGGTGTGGCCAAGACCCTGCTGGTGCGAGCCCTGGCCGCGTCGCTCGAACTGGACACCAAGCGCGTCCAGTTCACCCCGGATCTGATGCCGGGCGATGTCACCGGATCGCTCGTCTACGACGCCCGCACCGCCGAGTTCTCCTTCCAGCCGGGCCCGGTCTTCACCAACCTCCTCCTCGCCGACGAGATCAACCGCACCCCTCCGAAGACACAGTCGTCCCTCCTGGAGGCGATGGAGGAGCGCCAGGTCACCGTCGACGGCGTCCCGCGTCCGCTGCCCGAGCCGTTCCTCGTGGCCGCGACGCAGAACCCGGTCGAGTACGAGGGCACGTACCCCCTTCCCGAAGCCCAACTGGACCGGTTCCTGCTGAAGCTGACCGTTCCGCTGCCGACCCGTGACGACGAGGTCCAGGTCCTGACCCGCCATGCCGCCGGTTTCGACCCCCGCGACCTCCAGGCCGCAGGCATCCGGCCGGTCGCCGGCGCCGCCGACCTCGAAGCCGCCCGCATCGCGGTGGCCGCGACGGCCGTCTCCCCCAAGATCGCCGGCTATGTGGTCGATATCTGCCGTGCCACGCGAGATTCCCCCTCGGTCTCCCTCGGTGTCTCCCCCCGTGGAGCCACCGCCCTGTTGTCGACCGCCCGAGCCTGGGCCTGGCTCACCGGCCGCGACTACGTGACCCCGGACGATGTGAAGGCCCTGGCCCTTCCGACGCTCCGGCACCGCATCCATCTGCGCCCCGAGGCCTCGATGGAAGGAGTCACCCCCGACTCCGTCATCTCCGCTGTGCTCGCCCATGTCCCCGTACCCAGGTGAGGCGCTGAACCGTGGCCCTCACCGGACGTACCGCCTTGCTGGCCGCCCTGGGATCACTCCCTGTAGGCATCCTGGCCCCGAGCTGGACGGGAATGCTCGCGGTCAATGCCCCGCTCTCACTGGCAATTCTGTGCGACTATGCCCTGGCCGCGCCAGTGCGAACGCTTCGGTTCACCCGATCTGGTGACACAACCGTTCGACTCGGCGACCAGGCCGAAGTGCAACTCTCCGTAGTCAATCCGTCCCGTAGGCGTCTGCGGGCCCACCTCCGCGACGCCTGGCCTCCGAGCAGTTGGCAGCCGGGTGTCGAAGCGGCCGCGTCCCGCCACGCATTGAGCGTGCCGCCCGGTGAGCGACGGCGCCTGAGCACCTTCCTCCGGCCCACGCGACGAGGCGACCGCCGAGCCGAGCGGATCACCGTCCGCTCGTACGGTCCGCTGGGACTGGCCGCGCGCCAGGGCAGCCACCAGGTGCCCTGGACAGTCCGGGTTCTGCCACCGTTCACCAGCCGCAAGCATCTCCCCTCGCGGCTTGCGCGGCTGCGCGAACTCGACGGCCGCACCAGCGTTCTCACGCGTGGCGAAGGTACGGAGTTCGACAGCCTGCGCGCCTACGTACCCGGCGACGATGTCCGCTCGATCGACTGGCGGGCGACCGCACGCCAGCCGGCGGTGGCGGTGCGGACCTGGCGTCCGGAGCGCGACCGACACGTCCTGGTCGTCCTCGACACCGGTCGGACGTCCGCGGGCCGGGTCGGCGACGTTCCCCGCCTCGACGCGGCGATGGACGCGACCCTGCTTCTCACGGTGCTGGCCACCCGAGCCGGGGATCGCGTCGATCTGCTCGCCTACGACCGCCGTGTAAGGGCCAGGGCCCAGGGACAGACGGGCGGTGATGTGCTTCCGGCCGTGATGGACGTCCTGACGCCGCTCGAACCCGAACTCGTGGAGACCGACGCGCGCGGACTGGTCGCCGCAGTGCTCGCCCACGCGCCCCGGCGCTCGCTGATCGTCCTTCTGACGGGGCTCGACGCGGCGCCCGTCGAGGAGGGGCTGCTCCCCGTACTGCCCCAGCTCACCCAGCGGCACACGGTGGTTCTGGCGGCGGTGAGCGACCCGCGCATCGATGACATGGCCGACGCGCGAGGCACAGTGGACGCGGTGTACGAGGCTGCCGCCGGGGTCGAGGCCCAGGCCCAGCGCCGCCGCACGGCGGATCAGCTCAAGCGACACGGCGTGGTCGTCGTCGACGCGACGCCGGACAACCTCGCTCCCGCCCTGGCCGACACGTACCTGGCTCTCAAGGCCGCAGGGCGTCTCTGAAACACCGGAGCGCTCCAAAACGCATTGCCTCGGGGAAAGCGGTCGCGTTGTCTGGGCAGCATGACTGAACTGCATACCGATCGCCTCACACTCCGACTCTGGCGAGACTCCGATCTTGAACCGTGGGCGGCGATGAACGCCGATCCCGAGGTCCGGGAACACTTGGGCGAGCTGCTCACCCGCGAGCAGAGCGATGCTTCCGTGGCCGGGTTCCGGGCCGATTTCGACCGGCGGGGATACGGGTGGTGGGCCGTCGAGGTTCGGGCCACGGGCGAGTTCATCGGCTTCGCGGGCCTGGACGAGGTGGACGACGACATGCCGTTCACCGGTGTGGAGATCGGCTGGCGGCTGGCCCGGCCGGCCTGGGGGCAGGGGTACGCAACCGAGGCCGCGCTGAGAGTCCTGGCCCACGGCTTCGATGTCCTTGGACTCCACGAAATCCTGGCCGTCACCACGGCCACCAACCATCGCTCCCAGGCGGTGATGCGTCGGATCGGTATGACACGAAACCCGGACGACGACTTCGACGACCTCACCGAACCCGAAGGGCCTCTGCGCCCGACCGTGCTGTACCGCATTGCCCGCAGCACGAGGAGCTGAATGCGGCAGCGGCCGGCTACTTGAAAGGCCCCGGAAACGCAGAAAAGCCCCGTGCCAGCGGCACGGGGCTTTCCCACAATGATTGTTCGGCGGCGTCCTACTCTCCCACAGGGTCCCCCCTGCAGTACCATCGGCGCTGAAAGGCTTAGCTTCCGGGTTCGGAATGTAACCGGGCGTTTCCCTAACGCAATGACCACCGAAACACTATGAAATTCTGAACAGAACCGGACATGGACACGGCTGTTCGTTATTTCAGAACCAACACAGTGGACGCGAGCAACTGAGGACAAGCCCTCGGCCTATTAGTACCAGTCAGCTCCACCCGTTACCGGGCTTCCACATCTGGCCTATCAACCCAGTCGTCTACTGGGAGCCTTAACCAATCAAGTTGGTGGGAATACTCATCTTGAAGCAGGCTTCCCGCTTAGATGCTTTCAGCGGTTATCCTTTCCGAACGTAGCCAACCAGCCATGCCCTTGGCAGAACAACTGGCACACCAGAGGTTCGTCCGTCCCGGTCCTCTCGTACTAGGGACAGCCCTTCTCAATATTCCTACGCGCACAGCGGATAGGGACCGAACTGTCTCACGACGTTCTAAACCCAGCTCGCGTACCGCTTTAATGGGCGAACAGCCCAACCCTTGGGACCGACTCCAGCCCCAGGATGCGACGAGCCGACATCGAGGTGCCAAACCATCCCGTCGATATGGACTCTTGGGGAAGATCAGCCTGTTATCCCCGGGGTACCTTTTATCCGTTGAGCGACAGCGCTTCCACAAGCCACTGCCGGATCACTAGTCCCGACTTTCGTCCCTGCTCGACCCGTCGGTCTCACAGTCAAGCTCCCTTGTGCACTTACACTCAACACCTGATTGCCAACCAGGCTGAGGGAACCTTTGGGCGCCTCCGTTACCCTTTAGGAGGCAACCGCCCCAGTTAAACTACCCATCAGACACTGTCCCTGATCCGGATCACGGACCCAGGTTAGACATCCAGCACGACCAGAGTGGTATTTCAACGACGACTCCACAACCACTGGCGTGGCCGCTTCACAGTCTCCCACCTATCCTACACAAGCCGAACCGAACACCAATATCAAACTATAGTAAAGGTCCCGGGGTCTTTCCGTCCTGCTGCGCGAAACGAGCATCTTTACTCGTAGTGCAATTTCACCGGGCCTATGGTTGAGACAGTCGAGAAGTCGTTACGCCATTCGTGCAGGTCGGAACTTACCCGACAAGGAATTTCGCTACCTTAGGATGGTTATAGTTACCACCGCCGTTTACTGGCGCTTAAGTTCTCAGCTTCGCCACCCCGAAGAGCAGCTAACCGGTCCCCTTAACGTTCCAGCACCGGGCAGGCGTCAGTCCGTATACATCGCCTTACGGCTTCGCACGGACCTGTGTTTTTAGTAAACAGTCGCTTCTCGCTGGTCTCTGCGGCCACCCCCAGCTCAAGCAGCACGTGCTATCACCAGGAATGGCCCCCCTTCTCCCGAAGTTACGGGGGCATTTTGCCGAGTTCCTTAACCATAGTTCACCCGAACGCCTCGGTATTCTCTACCTGACCACCTGAGTCGGTTTAGGGTACGGGCCGCCATGAAACTCGCTAGAGGCTTTTCTCGACAGCATAGGATCATCCACTTCACCACAATCGGCTCGGCATCAGGTCTCAGACTTATATGCACGACGGATTTGCCTACCGTGCGTCCTACACCCTTACCCCAGGACAACCACCGCCTGGGCTGGACTACCTTCCTGCGTCACCCCATCGCTTACCTACTACCACCTTGGTTCGTCGGCTCCACCACTACCCTCAACTCCGAAGAGATCGGGCCGGCTTCACGGACTTAGCATTAATGGGCTCAGTACTGGGCGTTTCAAAGCGGGTACCGGAATATCAACCGGTTGTCCATCGACTACGCCTGTCGGCCTCGCCTTAGGTCCCGACTTACCCTGGGCAGATCAGCTTGACCCAGGAACCCTTAGTCAATCGGCGCACACGTTTCTCACGTGTGTATCGCTACTCATGCCTGCATTCTCACTCGTGAACCGTCCACAACTCGCTTCCACGGCTGCTTCACCCGGCACACGACGCTCCCCTACCCATCCCAGCCCCCGTTGGGGGTACATGCTGGAATGACACGACTTCGGCGGTACGCTTGAGCCCCGCTACATTGTCGGCGCGGAATCACTTGACCAGTGAGCTATTACGCACTCTTTCAAGGGTGGCTGCTTCTAAGCCAACCTCCTGGTTGTCTCTGCGACTCCACATCCTTTCCCACTTAGCGTACGCTTAGGGGCCTTAGTCGATGCTCTGGGCTGTTTCCCTCTCGACCATGGAGCTTATCCCCCACAGTCTCACTGCCGCGCTCTCACTTACCGGCATTCGGAGTTTGGCTAAGGTCAGTAACCCGGTAGGGCCCATCGCCTATCCAGTGCTCTACCTCCGGCAAGAAACACACGACGCTGCACCTAAATGCATTTCGGGGAGAACCAGCTATCACGGAGTTTGATTGGCCTTTCACCCCTAACCACAGGTCATCCCCCAGGTTTTCAACCCTGGTGGGTTCGGTCCTCCACGAAGTCTTACCTCCGCTTCAACCTGCCCATGGCTAGATCACTCCGCTTCGGGTCTAGAGCGTGCAACTCAATCGCCCTGTTCGGACTCGCTTTCGCTACGGCTTCCCCACACGGGTTAACCTCGCTACACACCGCTAACTCGCAGGCTCATTCTTCAAAAGGCACGCAGTCACGACGCACCGAGCAAGCTCGATGCGCGACGCTCCCACGGCTTGTAGGCACACGGTTTCAGGTACTATTTCACTCCGCTCCCGCGGTACTTTTCACCATTCCCTCACGGTACTATCCGCTATCGGTCACCAGGGAATATTTAGGCTTAACGGGTGGTCCCGCCAGATTCACACGGGATTTCTCGGGCCCCGTGCTACTTGGGTGTCTCTCAAACAAGCCGCTGATGTTTCAGCTACGGGGGTCTTACCCTCTACGCCGGACCTTTCGCATGTCCTTCGCCTACACCAACGGTTTCTGACTCGTCTCACAGCCGGCAGACCGTGAAAGAGAGATCCCACAACCCCGCATGCGCAACCCCTGCCGGGTATCACACGCATACGGTTTGGCCTGATCCAGTTTCGCTCGCCACTACTCCCGGAATCACGGTTGTTTTCTCTTCCTGCGGGTACTGAGATGTTTCACTTCCCCGCGTTCCCTCCACACTGCCTATGTGTTCAGCAGCGGGTGACAGCCCATGACGACTGCCGGGTTTCCCCATTCGGACACCCCCGGATCAAAGCTCGGTTGACAGCTCCCCGGGGCCTATCGCGGCCTCCCACGTCCTTCATCGGTTCCTGGTGCCAAGGCATCCACCGTGCGCCCTTAAAAACTTGGCCACAGATGCTCGCGTCCACTGTGCAGTTCTCAAACAACGACCAGCCACCCACCACCCCATCCCAACCGGGACGAGTTCACTGGGGCCGGCAACCGAAGGACGACCATTGACGGCCGCACCTTCAGATACCCAACAGCGTGCCCGACCCGACCCGTTACTTGTTCACGTTCCACGCCGAAGCAGTACTAGTGACAACCAACTTGCCGTGCCGAGTAGTCAACGTTCCACCCATGAGCTGACCACCGTCGGACGTTTGCCGACGTAGTGGCTCTGGACCCCCGAGAGGGTCTAGATGCTCCTTAGAAAGGAGGTGATCCAGCCGCACCTTCCGGTACGGCTACCTTGTTACGACTTCGTCCCAATCGCCAGTCCCACCTTCGACAGCTCCCTCCCACAAGGGGTTGGGCCACCGGCTTCGGGTGTTACCGACTTTCGTGACGTGACGGGCGGTGTGTACAAGGCCCGGGAACGTATTCACCGCAGCAATGCTGATCTGCGATTACTAGCAACTCCGACTTCATGGGGTCGAGTTGCAGACCCCAATCCGAACTGAGACCGGCTTTTTGAGATTCGCTCCGCCTCACGGCATCGCAGCTCATTGTACCGGCCATTGTAGCACGTGTGCAGCCCAAGACATAAGGGGCATGATGACTTGACGTCGTCCCCACCTTCCTCCGAGTTGACCCCGGCAGTCTCCTGTGAGTCCCCATCACCCCGAAGGGCATGCTGGCAACACAGAACAAGGGTTGCGCTCGTTGCGGGACTTAACCCAACATCTCACGACACGAGCTGACGACAGCCATGCACCACCTGTACACCGACCACAAGGGGGGCACCATCTCTGATGCTTTCCGGTGTATGTCAAGCCTTGGTAAGGTTCTTCGCGTTGCGTCGAATTAAGCCACATGCTCCGCTGCTTGTGCGGGCCCCCGTCAATTCCTTTGAGTTTTAGCCTTGCGGCCGTACTCCCCAGGCGGGGAACTTAATGCGTTAGCTGCGGCACCGACGACGTGGAATGTCGCCAACACCTAGTTCCCAACGTTTACGGCGTGGACTACCAGGGTATCTAATCCTGTTCGCTCCCCACGCTTTCGCTCCTCAGCGTCAGTAATGGCCCAGAGATCCGCCTTCGCCACCGGTGTTCCTCCTGATATCTGCGCATTTCACCGCTACACCAGGAATTCCGATCTCCCCTACCACACTCTAGCCTGCCCGTATCGACTGCAGACCCGGAGTTAAGCTCCGGGCTTTCACAACCGACGCGACAAGCCGCCTACGAGCTCTTTACGCCCAATAATTCCGGACAACGCTTGCGCCCTACGTATTACCGCGGCTGCTGGCACGTAGTTAGCCGGCGCTTCTTCTGCAGGTACCGTCACTTTCGCTTCTTCCCTGCTGAAAGAGGTTTACAACCCGAAGGCCGTCATCCCTCACGCGGCGTCGCTGCATCAGGCTTTCGCCCATTGTGCAATATTCCCCACTGCTGCCTCCCGTAGGAGTCTGGGCCGTGTCTCAGTCCCAGTGTGGCCGGTCGCCCTCTCAGGCCGGCTACCCGTCGTCGCCTTGGTAGGCCATTACCCCACCAACTAGCTGATAGGCCGCGGGCTCATCCTTCACCGCCGGAGCTTTCAACCTTCTCCCAGGAGGGAGAAAGTGGTATCCGGTATTAGACCCCGTTTCCAGGGCTTGTCCCAGAGTGAAGGGCAGATTGCCCACGTGTTACTCACCCGTTCGCCACTAATCCACCCCGAAGGGCTTCATCGTTCGACTTGCATGTGTTAAGCACGCCGCCAGCGTTCGTCCTGAGCCAGGATCAAACTCTCCGTGAATGTTTTCCCGTAATCGGGACCACACATCACGAGAGCGGAACGAACCGGGTCGGAATATGACCCGTCGTCCACTGCGTCCTCGCTGTGTTTTTGCCTGCCCGATCCGCAAAGGGATCGCACAGGACTTTCAAAGGAACCTCCAACCTGCCGAAGCAGGCCGGGGTATCAACATATCTGGCGTTGACTTTTGGCACGCTGTTGAGTTCTCAAGGAACGGACGCTTCCTTTGTACTCACCCGCAGAACACTTTCTGGGGCTTTCCTCCGGGCGCTTCCCTTCGGTCTTGCGTTTTCGACTCTATCAGACTCTTTCGTGTCCGATTCCCGGTCGAAGCAGGTCTTGCTTTTGCTTTTCAGCGGTTCCAACCTTACCAGATCGATTTCGTCCCGTTTCCGGTTCGGATTTCAATTCTGGTGGCTGTTGAAGGGCCTTGCCTTTCGGCTGATTCGACTTTATCAGAAGCTTTTCGACCGAACCTAATCGGCTTCCATTGCTTCAGAAAGCGGGAATCCATGGCTCTGCGGAAATTCAATTTCCGGTGAGAGCAAGATAGAGATTAGCGACTGCGCCCGAACTTGTCCAGTCCCAGGCAACCGTTCAAATCTACCTCCCCCGCATCACCGTGTCAACGGGTTTTGGGGCGAACAGAACACTAGCAGGTCGGTAACGCCCCATGCACATCAGGCGGCCATCGGCAGCTCGGCACTTCGTTCGACCGCGTCCAGGTCCCCCGCTTCACCCGCTCGGGCCGCGCGCCCGCCGAGCACGTACACGTACGCAAGGAAGAGCAGCTCGGCGGTGACGCCGAGCGTGATGCGTGCCCAGGTCGGCAGGCCGGAGGGGGTCACGAACGCCTCGATGACGCCCGAGACGAACAGCACCAGCGCCAGGCCGATCGCCATGCCGATGGCCGCCCGGCCCCGTTGCGCCAGGGCCGCCCGGCGCGTCCGGGGGCCAGGGTCGATGACCGTCCAGCCGAGGCGGAGACCGGTGCCGGCGGCGACAAAGACGGCCGTCAGCTCCAGCAAGCCGTGCGGAAGGATCAGGCCGAGGAACGTGTCGAGGCGGCCCGCCGAGGACATCAGCCCGATGCCCACCGCCAGGTTGACCACGTTGACGAAGAGGACCCAGATCACCGGCACGCAGAGGAAGGCGCCCAGGACCAGGCACATGGCGGCGGCCTGCGCGTTGTTCGTCCATACCTGCGCGGCGAACGAGGCCGCCGGATGACTGGAGTAGTACGTCTCGTACTCACCGCCCGGTGCCGTCATGCGGCGGAGGTCCTCCGGGGCCGCGATGGCCGCCTGGACCTCCGGGTGCGTGCCGATCCACCACCCCATCAGCGCGGTCAGGAGCGTGGAGAGCACCGCGGTCGGTATCCACCAGTGGCGGGAGCGGTAGACCGCGGCGGGGAACCCGGCCGTGAGGAAGCGCGCGACATCGCGCCAGGACGCCCGACGCGTACCGGTCACCGTGGCTCGGGCGCGCGCCACCAGTTGCGTGAGCCGTGCGACGAGCAGCGGGTCGGGGGCGCTGGACTGGATCAGCGACAGATGGGTCGCCGTGCGCTGGTAGAGGTCCACGAGTTCGTCGGCCTCCGCGCCCGTCAGCAGGCGGCCGCGGCGCAGCAGATGGTCCAGCCGGTCCCACTCGATGCGATGGGTGTGGACGAAGACGTCGAGGTCCATGGTCGGCTGCGGCTCCAGGCAAAGGGGGTACCGGTCGTACGACTGCGTGTTGCCGGTCAGCTTGGCAGACTGTGGGGCCGCGGGGCAGGGGCCCGCTGTGAGGGGTGGGGCGATGAGTGAGCTGGTGACCGGGGACGCGGTCGTGCTGGGGCTTCGGCCGGCGAAGCTGCCGAGCCGGGCGTTGGCCACAACTATCGATCTGATCATCACGGGAGTGGTGTTCGGTGTGGTGACGCTGGGGATGGTCCTCGTGGCCGGTTCGCTGGACGACGCCGCCTTCGCCGCGGTCTCCGTCGCCACGTTCCTGCTGGTTCCGGTCGGAGGTCCGATCGCCGTCGAGACGCTCAGCCGCGGTCGTTCGCTGGGGAAGCTGGCGTGCGGGCTGCGGGTCGTACGGGACGACGGCGGGCCCATCCGGTTCCGTCATGCGCTGGTGCGCGGGGCGATGGGGCTCGTGGAGCTCCTGATGACGTTCGGGGTCGTCGCCGCGGTCGCGTCCCTGGTCTCGACGCGCGGGCGGCGGCTCGGGGACGTCTTCGCGGGGACCCTGGTCGTACGGGAACGGGTTCCGGCGGGGCGGGCCGTGGCCGTTCCCCCGCCTCCCCCGTGGCTGGTCGGGCGGTTCGCTTCGCTGGACCTGTCGGCGGTTCCGGATGATCTGTGGCTCGCGGTCCGGCAGTACCTGACGCGGATGCACCAGCTCGACGCCGACGTGGGCAGGGCCATGTCGGAGCGGCTCGGCTCGGAGGTCGCGGCGCGGACCGGGGTACCGGCCCCGGCGGGCGTTCCGGCCGCCGCGTATCTGGCCGCCGTGGTGCACGAGCGGCAGGTGCGGGACGCGCGCAGGGCGTGGCAGGCCGCGCACGCGGAGGGGCTGAGCGGTCGGCCGGCCGGGGCGCGGTTCGACGGCGCGCCTCGTCCCGGCGGGCCCGCTACCGGCATTCCGCTTCCCGGCGCCGGTGTGCCCGGACATGCCGTTCCCCGGCATCCCGTTCCTGGACCGCCCGCCACCGGGTTCGTGCCGCCCGCCTGACGGTCGGCGGCCGGTGCGGCGCGGTGCGGTCAGTGTGCCGGGGGCGGGGAGGGCGGGGAGTCCAGGTCTTCGAGCTCGATGCCGGGGGCCGACAGCACCACGTCGCCGGCGATGTGGACGGTGTGCCGTTCGCCGGTGTCCAGGGCGCTGACCTGGTATTCGTCCACGTGCAGGGGGCCGTTGTCAGTGGCGTGCGCTTCACTGTTCACCAGGGCCCAGGACTGGTCGGTCGTCCGGGGGGCGAGGACCGGGTCCGTGAAGGTGACGACCCGGACGCGGGTCTCGGGGGAAGCGGGGGTGAGACGCAGAAGGCGAGCGGTCGCGACGAGGAAGGCGGGGGACATGCCGTTGAAGGCGTGGGCGCGGACATTGCCTTCGGTGGCGTGGATGCCCGTCGGGTCGGTACGGACCCAGGTGAGGCCCTCCAGGGCGGCGCCTCGGACCTGCCAGCCGGCGGCATGGAGTTCGAGTCGGAGGGGGCGGCCGAGTGCGTCGAGGGTGAGGTCGACGGAGCCCAGGTGACTGCCGGACGGGGCGGTCGTTTGGGAGATGTAGCGCCAGCCGGACGGGCCGGGCGCGCAGTGGAAGTGTTCTTCGCCGAGGAGGGTGTGGTCGTGGACGTCGTGGAGCGAATATCGGCCGCGGGGCATGGGGTCCTTCGGGTCCTCGGGTCGTGCGGGTGCGGTACGGCGCAGGCCCCCGACACGGGGGTGCGGGGGCCTGCGTTCGTCGCTGCTGCTGAGTGCCCGGCGCCGCCGGGCCGGCCGGTCTGAGACCGGGCGGTCCGGGGGCGGGGTCGCGGGGTCAGTAGCGGTAGTGGTCCGGCTTGTACGGGCCCTCGACCTGGACACCGATGTACGCGGCCTGCTCGGGGCGGAGCGTCGTCAGCTTCACGCCGAGCGCGTCGAGGTGGAGGCGGGCGACCTTCTCGTCGAGGTGCTTGGGCAGCACGTAGACGTCGGTCGGGTACTCCTCGGGCTTGGTGAACAGCTCGATCTGGGCCAGGGTCTGGTCCGCGAACGAGTTGGACATCACGAACGAGGGGTGGCCGGTGGCGTTGCCCAGGTTCAGCAGGCGGCCCTCGGACAGCACGATGAGGACCTTGCCGTCCGGGAACGTCCAGGTGTGGACCTGCGGCTTGACCTCGTCCTTGACGATGCCGTCGATCCTGGCGAGCCCGGCCATGTCGATCTCGTTGTCGAAGTGGCCGATGTTCCCGACGATGGCCTGGTGCTTCATCCGGGCCATGTCGGAGGCCATGATGATGTCCTTGTTGCCCGTCGTGGTGACGAAGATGTCGGCCTGCTCGACGACATCGTCGAGGGTGGCGACCTGGTAGCCGTCCATCGCCGCCTGGAGGGCGCAGATGGGGTCGATCTCGGTGATGATCACGCGGGCGCCCTGGCCGCGCAGGGACTCCGCGCAGCCCTTGCCCACGTCGCCGTAGCCGCAGACGACGGCGGTCTTGCCGCCGATCAGGACGTCGGTGGCGCGGTTGATGCCGTCGATCAGCGAGTGGCGGCAGCCGTACTTGTTGTCGAACTTCGACTTGGTGACCGCGTCGTTGACGTTGATCGCCGGGAACAGGAGGGTGCCGTCGCGGTGCATCTCGTACAGCCGGTGCACACCGGTCGTGGTCTCCTCCGTGACGCCGCGGATCTCGGAGGCCAGCTGGGTCCACTTCTGGGGGGACTCACCCAGCGTGCGGTTGAGCAGCGTGAGGATGTGCGCGTACTCCTCGCTGTCCGCCGTCGCCGGGTCCGGGGCCGCGCCGGCCTTCTCGAACTCGACGCCCTTGTGCACCAGGAGGGTGGCGTCGCCGCCGTCGTCCAGGATCATGTTGGGGCCGCCGGTGGGCGTGTTCGGCCAGGTCAGGGCCTGCTCCGTGCACCACCAGTACTCTTCGAGCGTCTCGCCCTTCCAGGCGAAGACGGGGACGCCGGCGGGGACCTCGGGGGTGCCGTTCGGGCCGACCGCGATGGCGGCGGCGGCGTGGTCCTGGGTGGAGAAGATGTTGCAGGAGGCCCAGCGCACCTCGGCACCGAGGGCGACCAGCGTCTCGATGAGCACGGCCGTCTGCACGGTCATGTGCAGCGAGCCGGTGATGCGGGCGCCGGCCAGCGGCTGCGCGGCGGCGTACTCCTTGCGGATCGACATCAGGCCGGGCATCTCGTGCTCGGCGAGGGTGATCTCCTTGCGGCCGAAGGCGGCGAGGGAGAGGTCGGCGACCTTGAAGTCGGGTCGGTTGGCCGTCGTCATAACGGGCTGCTCCTCGTGATGGAGTCGAGGGTGGGTAGGGCGGCTCTGCGGCGCTGGGCACACGAATGCCCGAGCGCTCGCAGCGCAGTCCGTCGGAGGCCCTCTCTCCCTCGGCCGGTCCGGCGTACGGACCGATCGACCGCCATCAGCAGCGACGTCTGACACTGCCGTCGAATCTACACCGAACGGCGCAGCCGCTCCCAGTCCACCGGGGCGGGTCCGGGGTGGAAGCGGCTGCGACGCGCGGGCGATGGCGGGTCCGGTTCGGTCAGTGGCCGGATTCCGTCGGTCCGGTCGGGTCGGCCGGTTCGGCGGGGGCCGGGTGGCCGCCCGGTGTCTTGGCCGGGTTGGTGCCGGCCGCGGCGGCGGCCGCGTTGTAGATGTCCGGCTCCAGGTAGATCACGCGGGCGATCGGGACCGCGGCGCGGATGCGGGACTCGGCGGCGTTGATGGCGTTGGCGACCTCGTCGGCGGTGTCGTCGTGCTGGACGGCGATCTTGGCGGCGACCAGCAGCTCCTCCGGGCCGAGGTGGAGGGTGCGCATGTGGATGACGCCGGTGACGGTGTCGCCGTCCACGGCGGCGGCCTTGATCTTCTCGACCTGGTCGGTGCCGGCGGCCTCGCCGAGCAGCAGGGACTTGGTCTCGGCGGCCAGCACGATCGCGATGGTGATCAGCAGGATGCCGATGCACAGGGTGCCGATGCCGTCCCAGACGCCGTTGCCGGTGCCGAGGGCCAGGCCGACGCCGCCGAGGGCGAGGATCAGACCGATGAGCGCGCCGAAGTCCTCCAGCAGGACGACCGGCAGCTCGGGGGCCTTCGCACGGCGGATGAACTCCGTCCAGTTGAGCGAGCCGCGCGACTCGTTGGACTCCTTGATGGCCGTACGGAAGGAGAAGCCCTCGGCGATGATCGCGAAGATCAGGACGCCGACCGGCCAGTACCAGGCCTCCAGCTCGTGGGGGTGGCGGATCTTCTCGTAGCCCTCGTACACCGCGAACATGCCACCGACCGAGAACAGGACGATGGAGACGAGGAAGGCGTAGATGTAGCGCTCGCGGCCGTAGCCGAAGGGGTGCTGCGGGGTGGCCTCGCGCTGGGCGCGTTTGCCGCCGAGCAGCAGCAGCCCCTGGTTGCCGGAGTCCGCCAGCGAGTGGACGCTCTCCGCGAGCATCGACGAGGAGCCGCTGAACAGGAAGGCGACGAATTTGGCCACGGCGATCGCGAGGTTGGCGCCGAGGGCCGCCACGATCGCCTTGGTTCCGCCTGACGCACTCATGGGTGCTCGGTGTCCCTTCTTCGGTGTGCGGCTCCGGCGGCCGCGCCATGGCGGCACATTACGCAGCCGTCGTCTCGGACGCTGCGTCAGGCCACCACTGTGGCACGGAAGAGTGTGCCGGTTCCGGAGACGCTCACCTGCTCGCCGGCCGGTACGAAGACCGAATCGCCGGGGCGGAGTCCCAGGTCACCGGCCTCGGCGGTGCCCGCGGTGCAGAGCAGGATCTGCGGGGTGGCCGCGGTCAGGTCGGCGGGGGCGGCGCCGGGCGACAGGTCGAAGCGGGAGAGGCGGAACTCGTCGACCGGGGTCTCGTACACCTCCTCGCCGGACGGGGACGCCTCCGGGCGCAGGATGCCCGGATCGGTGGCCTCGAAACGGACGACGCGCAGGAGTTCGGGGACGTCGATGTGCTTGGGGGTGAGGCCGCAGCGCAGCACGTTGTCGGAGTTGGCCATGATCTCGACGCCGAGGCCATCGAGGTAGGCGTGCGGGACGCCGGCGCCGAGGAACAGCGCCTCGCCGGGCTGGAGCCGTACGTGGTTGAGCAGCATGGCCGCGGCGACGCCGGCGTCGCCGGGGAAGTGGTGGGCGATACGGGCGTACGGGGCGTAGTCGCCGCCGAGCCGTTCCGAGGCGTCCGCGACGGCGGTCACCGTGTCGGCCATCTCCTCCGGGTCCGCGGTGAGCACCGCCGTCAGCACCTCGCGCAGGGCGGCCTCCTCGGGCTGGGCGCGCAGCAGGTCCGCGTACGGCTTGAGGGAGTCGACGCCCAGGCCCTCCATCGCGGCGGCCGTCTCCAGCGGCCGGCGGAATCCGCACAGGCCCTCGAAGGGGGTGAGCGCGCAGATCAGTTCGGGCTTGTGATTGGCGTCCTTGTACGTGCGGTGGGGCGCGTCGATCGGGACGGACCGGCGCTCCTCGTCCGCGTAGCCCGCCTTCGCCCGGTCGAGGTCCGGGTGCACCTGGAGGGAGAGGGGGGCGCCCGCGGCGAGCAGCTTGAGGAGGAAGGGCAGCCGGGGGCCGAACTTGTCGACGGTCGCCGCGCCGAGTTCGCGGGCCGGGTCGGCGGCGATGACGTCGGTGAGCGGCTGCTCGGCGGGGGTGGACGTGGCGGGGACGCTGGTGTCGGTGGTGTCGGTGCGGGTGATCCGGGAGGGGGCTCCGGGGTGGGCGCCCATCCACATCTCCGCCTGCGGCTCGCCGGTGGGGGCGGTGCCGAGGAGGGCGGGGATCGCGGTCGTCGAGCCCCAGGCGTACGGGCGCACGGTGTTGGAGAGGCGGTCCATGGGTTCTGTCCTCGTGTTGCCGGGTGTGGTGCGGTGTGCGGGGCGCCGGGCGTACGGGGTCGTTCAGGCGCCCGCTCGGGAGGCGAGGGCCAGGTAGACGGCGGCGAAGTCGGTGACGGCGAGCAGTTCGGCGAGGGATTCCAGCATGCTGCCCTCTTCCGGTTCCAGTTCGCTGATCGCCGTGTCGTGGCCGAGGGCCAGTTCGCGGGCGGCCGGGGCCGCGCTCAGGCCGCCGACCGGGCGGTCCCGGAGCAGCACCACACGGGCGTGCAGTGGTTCCGGTTCCTCGACGCGGTCGCGGAAGAAGTCGTCCGGGTCGGCACCCGCCGCGAAGGCGCCGGCCAGCAGGCCGCCGTGTGCCGGGAGCGCCTCCGGGAGTGCGGCGGCCAGGGCCGGGCGGCCCGACAGCTCCGCCAGGACGGCGGCGAAGCGGCGGCCGACCGGGCCGGCCGCGTCGCCCTCGGTCCAGATCAGCGGCAGGCTGTCCGCGAGTTCGGCGGCGAGGGTCTTGGCCGGGTTGCCGTACGTGGCGACGGCCGGGCCGCAGCGTTCCGCCGTACGGTCCAGGCGGTCGGCGACGGCCTGGAGTGCTTCGGCGGGGGCGGTGACCAGGCCGACGCGGTCGAGCAGGGCGAGCAGCGGGGTGAACAGGGCCCAGAGGGTGCCGGGTCCGGCGGCCGATGTCTCGGCGTCGTACTCGCCGTGCGGGGCGGTGGCCATCGGGACGACCAGGCCGTGCACCCCGTGCACCGCCTCGCGCAGCGGGGAGCGGAGGGGGGCGACGGCGACGACCGTGCAGCCCCGGCGGTACGCCTGCTCCGCGAGGAGGGCGAGGCCCGGTTCGGAGCCGTCCGCCGTGGCGATGAGGAGCAGGTCGACGGAGCCGGCCCAGCCGGGCAGCGTCCAGCGCAGGGCTCCGGGGGCGGGGGCGACGCCGCTCGGGCGGATGCGGGTGACCGGGGCGGAGGCGCCGGCGAGTGCGGTGATCAGGTCCGCGACGCCGGTCGCGGCGGTGCCGGGGCCGGCGACGAGGACGGCGCGCGGGCGGCCCTCCGGTTTCAGCTCGGTGATCCCGGCCTCCGCCGCGTGCCGGGCGGCGCTGCGGACCCGGGCGCCGGCCTCGGCGGCGCCGCGGAGCAGGTCGCGGCGGTCGGCTCGGGCCAGTGCGTCGGGGGCGTCGAGCAACGACTCGTCGAGCATGGGGCGGTCCTCCGATCGCCGGTTCGGCGGTTGCGCGGGGGCGCTGTCGCGCCGGTGCGGGTGGGCCGTTACGCGGGGCGGCGGGCCTCGTCGACGAGGAGTACGGGGATGCCGTCGCGGACCGGGTAGGCGAGACCGCAGTCGGTGCCGGTGCAGATGAGTTCCGGGGTGTCGGCTGCCGTCCTGTCGTCCAGGGGGGCGTGGCAGGCCGGGCAGGCCAGGATCTCCAGGAGGCCGGCTTCCAGCGGCATGGGGTGTCCCTTCGGGCGGGGTGTTCTTCCGGGTGTTCTTCGGGGTGGGGCGGGGCCCCTTGGGGGCGAGGTCAGCGTACCTCCGGGGTGGGGTGGGGCGCGCGTGTGGCGGGCGCCTGCGGCGGGCCTGTTCCCCACCCCGCCCCTTCCCGAAACCGGGGCGCTGCCCCGGAGCCCCGCTCCTCAAACGCCGGAGGGGCTGGGGGTGGCGTGGCTGGGGTTCGCGGGGCTCTGCCCCGGACCCCGCGCCTCAAACGCCGGCGAGGCTGGGGTTGCGCGTTGGAGCTGGGTTACCCCCTGATCAGGCTCAGTACCTCGTCTCGGATCGTTTTCATCGTCTTCTCGTCCCTCGCCTCCACGTTCAGGCGGAGCAGGGGTTCCGTGTTGGAGGGGCGGAGGTTGAACCACCAGGTGGGGGTGGTGATCGTGAGGCCGTCGAGGGTGTCCGCGGTGGCGTCGGGGCGGGTGGCGAAGGCGGCTTCGACGTCGGCGGTGCGGGCGGTCTGGTCGTCGACCTCGGAGTTGATCTCGCCGGATGCGGCGTAGCGGTCGTACTGGGCGACCAGGGCGGAGAGGGGGCCGTCCTGGCCGCCGAGGGCGGCGAGGACGTGGAGGGCGGCGAGCATGCCCGTATCGGCGTTCCAGAAGTCGCGGAAGTAGTAGTGGGCGGAGTGCTCGCCGCCGAAGATCGCGCCGTGGGTGGCCATCTCGGCCTTCATGAAGGAGTGGCCGACGCGGGTGCGGACGGGGGTGCCGCCGTGTTCGCGGACGACCTCGGGGACGGAGAGGGAGGTGATCAGGTTGTGGATGATCGTGCCGTGTCCGCCGTTGCGGGCCAGTTCGCGGGCGGCGACCAGGGCGGTGATCGCCGAGGGGGAGACGCCTTCGCCGCGTTCGTCCACGACGAAGCAGCGGTCCGCGTCGCCGTCGAAGGCCAGGCCCAGGTCGGCGCGCTCGGCCAGCACTCGGGCCTGGAGGTCCGTGATGTTCTTCGGGTCCAGCGGGTTGGCCTCGTGGTTCGGGAAGGTGCCGTCCAGTTCGAAGTACATCGGGACCAGATCCACGGGCAGGCCGTCGAAGACGGTGGGGACCGTGTGGCCGCCCATGCCGTTGCCCGCGTCCACGACGACCTTGAGCGGGCGGATCTTCGTCAGGTCCACCAGCGAGAGCAGATGGGCGGCGTAGTCCGCGAGGGTGTCGCGTTCGGTGACCGTGCCCGGCTGGGCGACCGGCTCGGGGGCGCCCTTCTCGGACCACTCCTCGGCCAGCGTGCGGATCTCGGCCAGACCGGTGTCCTGGCCGACCGGGGCGGCGCCCGCCCGGCACATCTTGATGCCGTTGTAGCGCGCCGGATTGTGCGAGGCCGTGAACATGGCGCCGGGCAGGTCCAGTGCGCCGGAGGCGTAGTACAGCTGGTCCGTCGAGCAGAGGCCGATCATCGTGACGTCGGCGCCGCGCCCGGCCGCGCCGCGTGCGAAGGCGCCGGACAGGGCGGGGGAGGTGGGGCGCATGTCGTGGCCGATCACGATCTCGTCCGCGCCGGTCACCTCGACGAACGCCGCTCCGAAGAGGGCGGCCAGCTCCTCGTCCCACTGGTCGGGCACGACTCCGCGCACGTCGTACGCCTTCACGAGCTGCGACAGGTCTGCGGTCACGGGCCGGTCCTCCTGGGGTTTCTTCGGACCGCCAAACTACCCGGCAGCCGAAGGCCGCTCAGGAGTCGGGTGAGCGCAGGACGCGGAGGTGGCCCCTGCGGGCGACCTCCATCGGGTCCGCGGTGCGCGGGCCGCCGCGGGGGCCGTCGCCGCGCTCGGGCGGCCGGGCGGCCTCCCGTACGGCGTTGGCAAGCGCTTCCAGGTCGTCGCCGCTGGGGCGGCTGGGCGCGGAGGGGTCGGAGAGCCGGACGACTTCCCAGCCCCGTGGCGCGGTCAGCCGCTCGCTGTGCTCGGCACAGAGGTCGTAGCAGTGGGGCTCGGCGTAGGTGGCGAGCGGGCCGAGGACCGCAGTCGAGTCGGCATAGACGTACGTCAGTGTCGCGACGGCAGGGCGGCCGCACGCGGTGCGCGAACAGCGACGTACAGGGCTCACGATGTTGGACGGTACCGCACTCTTGAGCGGGCTGCGACGACTCTCCCCCGGCTCACCCCTCCGTGTCGCCCTGTGACGTCCGGCACAGGGCGCCCCCGGGCAGCTCCCCTGACCTGCGCGGAGGAGAGGTGGCGGAGGCCGGGGCGATCATGATTCCGGTCACCGTCGCGTCGTGAAGCTTTCACAAGGCGACGGTCCGGTGGTCGGGAGCGGGGCCGGAAAGGGCTCTCCTGTGGCCGGATCGCTCAAGTGCGGACAGCTGCGGACAGCTGGGACGTTCCGGAGCGGACCGGGCGTGCCGGGGCGGTTCGGCGGGCTCCGGCCGGGCGGACTCCGGCGGCGTTAGCCTCGATCTTTCGTGACGGTCCGTCGGTTCCTCCGGCGGGCCGTTTCGGCTGTTCGGGCGGGTGGCGGGCAGGCTGATGGCCCGGCTGTCGCGTCGGGTGGGCGCCGGGTTCCACGGCTCCGGTCGGGGTGGTGCTGCTCGCAGGGGCGGGGACGTGCTGGTCAGCCGGGGTTCGGGAGAGCTTCGAGTCGGGCGATGGCGTCGGTGATCAGGTCGGTCCAGGGCCAGTGGCCTGCGAATCTCAGGTGTCGGCGGCGGGCGGTGGTGACGAGCTGAGCGGCGGCGGAAAACAGTCGGAGCCTCAGCCGCCGGGGCTCCCACCTGCGGGTTTGCCCGGTGAGGGCGAGCATGGGCATCCAGGCCAGCAGGTCGAGGGCGATTTGGACGATCTCCAGCCAGATCTGGTTCTGTGCGGCGTCGTGGAGTGGCAGGTTGCGCAGGCCGGTGGCGCGGGCGTTTCGGATGCGGTCCTCGGCTCTCGCGCGTTGGCGGTGCCGGAGTTCGAGTGCGGCGATCGGAACGCCGGTGGTGTTGGTCGCGAACGCCGTGAGCCGCAGTCCGTCGGCATCGGTGAGGCGCAACTGGGCGCCGGGGTGCGGGCGTTCCTTGCGGACGATCAGCCGCATCCCCTGCGGCCAGCCCTTGAGGACGTCACCGTCGAGTTCGGCGACCCAGGCGCCGTCACGGATCTCACCTTCCGGTTCGACGGCCACTGTCCAGGCGGCGGGCGGGATCTTGAGGACGGCCTGGTGGATGGCGTCGGTGATGGTCATGCCGACCGAGTACGACAGCCACCTGCCCCGCTGGGCGAGCCAGGCGACGAACTCGTGGGTGCCACCGCCGGAGTCGGTACGAATGAGCGTCTGGCGTCCGCGCCGGTACTTGTTCGGCAGTTGGGCCAGGGCGAGTCGGGCCGTGGTGATGTGGTCGGCGGCGGTGTTGCTGCCCGCGTTCCCGGGCCGCAGCAGCGCGGCCACCGGCTCGCCGGTGCCGCCGCTTCCGTGGTCGACGAAGCCCACCAGCGGGTGATGTCCGAAGGTCTTCTTCCAGGTCGCGGCCGCGTCCTGCTTGTCGGAGTGGGCCAGTACCAGCACCCCGTCCAGGTCGACGATCACCTGCCCGGAGGCGTCCGGCGACGAGGATCCCGCCAACTTCCATATTCGTTCGCGTACTTCGGCCCGCGCGGACCGGATCGCGTTCAGAGCCTTCGGGCCGGACTCGGCCAGGGTGTCGACGAGGCGGGAGACGGTCGGGTCGGAGGCCACCGGGCCGAACACGGCCGGCTCGGCCCGCAGCATCCCGGCATCGGCCAGGCAGTCGCCGCCCAGCGCGACCGCGAGGGCCACGTCCAGCAGGATCTTGCCCGGGTCGTGCACCGCCCGAGCCTTCCGCCACGGCGCCAGCGCCGCGGATATCGCGGTGTCCAGCCCGGCCTTGCGGACCGTCTCGACCAGCAGCACGCCCCCGGCCTGGGAGACCACCGCCCGGCCGCCGCCCTCGATGCGGATACGCGGGTACGACCCGATACGCTTCTTCACCTGAGAAGTGCTTCTTTCCACGGCACGATCTGGACCTTCGACAAGTCCCATCGTTGCAGGTCAGGAGCACTTCTCACGTTTTCGATCACGCTTCGGACAGCCCACCTCATGAAAGCCCGAGGTTAGGCTGCGTCGGTGATGGACAGTCCTGTACCGCCCCCGTCCGAGCCGCGGCCGCGGCGCCGTGACCGCCACGGCCGCGGGATGCGCGGGCCCGTCGCCCCGCCGCAGGTCCCGCTGTCCATGAGCCGCGCGGACCACTTCCGCGATCTCGTCCAGGACTCCGTGGAGCGGCTGGAGCGGCGCTGGCCGCAGCTGGCCGAGGTCGATTTCGTCGTCCTGGAGGTGCCGGAGAAGGCGGAGGAGACGGTTCCGCTGGGCAGTGCGGTCTCCGCCCGGAAGGACCGGCCGGCGCAGATCGCGGTGTACCGGCGGCCGGTCGAGCTGCGGACCAAGAGCCGGGACGAGCGTGCGCTGCTGATTCACGAGATCGTCGTGGAGCAGGTCGCGGAGCTGCTGGGCCTGGCGCCCGAGTCCGTCGATCCCCGGTACGGACAGGACTGAGGCGGGGCCCGGCCGCGCTCGCGGCGGGGCCCCGCCTCCGGTCCGGTTCCTCAGTCGTCGAGGACCGTCAGGTCCTGCCGGGCGGCCGGGACCTCCACCGTGCCCCGGTCGTCGGGGAGGGTCTGCACGGTGAACATCTCGATGCCGTTCACCTTCTCCGTGAGCGTGCGGGACGCGTGGACCGGGCCGCCGGACCGGGTCTCGACGGTCAGCGCGTAGCTGCCCTTGAGGCCCGTGGGCACGGGCGGGGTGACGGCCAGGGTGGTGCCGGCGGGGATCTTGTACGTCTTGCTGACCGGCGTGCCGCCGCCGCTGCCCGCGGAGGCGGTGACCTCGACGGTGGCGGCGGCCGCGGAGGCGGTGAGGGCGAGGGCGGAGTTCTTGGCGCCGTTTCCGGCGACGGTCGCGCGGGCGCCGACCGGGCCGGTCGCCGGGATGTAGGCGACCTCGCGCTTGTCGCCCTTGCCCCGGACGATCCGCAGCGCGGCGACGACGGGGGTGGCCCTGTTCTTCTCGGCGGGCACCAGCATCAGTGAGCCGGTCTGGCCCCGGGTGAGGTCCTTGAGGTCGAGGGCCGCGGTCATGTTCGACTTGATGTGCAGTTCCTCGTGGCCGGCCGGGGTGATCGTGCCGGACTTGCCGACGAGCTTGATCCGGAGGTCGGCGTCGTCGTCGCCGGGGGCGAAGGCGACCAGCCGTACGGAGGTCGCGTCGGCCGGGATGCCGGGCAGTACGACGGTGCCGGCGGGTTCGGCGGAGGCGGCGAGCCAGTCGCTGCCGGTCTCGTCGTCGGCGGTCCGCAGGGCCGCGCCGACCCGTCCGGAGCGGGTGGTGACGTGCACGGTCACATCGTCGACGGCCTTGCTGGTGAGCGTCGAGATGAGGACCCGGACGCCGGAGCCGGCCGGGACGGTGATGCCCTCGCCCACGTCGGACTTGAGCGAGCCGTCCGGCCCGTACAGCTCGATGTCGGCGACGGCGGCGGTGTCGTCCGGGTTGGTGAGGTGGACGTAGTCCTCGCGGGTCTTGGCGGTGCTCGCCGCGGGGAACCAGAAGTCCGTGTCGGGCACGGTGCAGCTGATGCCGAGGATGCCGCGTCCGTCGCCGGCCTCGACGGTGGTGGTCTGCTGGGCGGTCCAGCCGGGGGCCAGTCGGCCGGTGGCGGTGCCGACGAGCGCGGGCGAGTCCGCGCCGGACGCCTTGCCGGTGGCCGGCTTGCCGGGCTCCTTGAGGGAGACGACCGGCTTGTCCTTGCCGGTGTCCTTCTCGCCCTTCCCCTTCTCCTTGCCCTTGCCCTTCTCGTCCTCTTCGTCCGGCTTGTGGGCCTTCTCGCCGTCCTTCGCGGACGACAGGAGTTCCGCTGTGCCCGCCGCGCCGGCGGCGCCCTTGGTCGGCGGTGTGTAGGCCGCGTACGCCGTCTCGGAGAGGTCGGAGAGGCCGGGTGCCGGGCAGAGCAGGCTGGTCCGTTCGACGGGGAGCCGCGCGGCGGTCTTCGCCTCGGCCGGGGCGCTGCCGTCCGGCACGTTGAGCGCGGCGAACCCGGTGACGGCGGCCAGGGCGACGACCCCGGCGATGAGGGACAGGCTGCTGGTGGACTTCACTCGGACTCGCCTCGCGATGCGTTACCGGTCGGCCACGGGTTCTGGCCCGTGCCGGGGTTCTCGGGGTTCTGCGGGTCGTACGGGCGCTGCTCGCCGTACTGCCCGCCGTCGGCGTCGTAGCCGTTGGGGTCGTACGGGGCCGGGTCGTACGCCTGGCCGCCGTACGGGTCCGCGTACTGACCGCCCTGGTACTGCGGGTAGCCGCCGCCCTGGTACGGGTCCTGGCCGAGCGCGCCGTACTCGCCCTGCTGCTGCGGATAGCCGTACGGGTCGTAGCCGCCGGCGTCCGGCTGCCGCTGCCCGTCCGCGTACGGCCCGTCCTGGTACTGCGGGTAGCCCGGGTCCTGGTACTGGCCCTGCTGGGCGTCCCAGTCGCCGTACTGCTGCTGCGGTACGTATGCGGCTTCCGCGTCCGGGGCACCTTCCGGGGCGCTCTCCGGGGCGGCCGGGCCGGTTTCGGCGTCCTGCTGGGCGGGAACGTACGCCGGCTGCTCGCCGGTCGCGTCGGGCTCGGGTGAACCCTCGGCGCCCTGCTGCGCGGCGGCGGCCTCGCTCTCGGCCAGGGCGGCGGCGCGCAGCCGGCGGGCCCGGCGGCCCTCTCCGGCCACCGGTTCGGCGGCGACGGCCTCGGCCTCCTCGGGCAGGTCGTCGTCGATCTCGCGGCGGCGGCCCGGCAGGGCCATGACGACCAGGACCACGGCGAGCGCGATCTGCGTCCAGATCCACACGGTGTGCGTGAAGGGTTCCTCGTACGTGAGGTCCAGGGTGCCGCCCTCGGCGGGCAGTTCGAAGCCCTGGGCCCAGCCGTCCACGGTCTTCGCGGTGAGCGCGCGGCCGTTGAGGGTGGCCTGCCAGCCGGGGTCGGCGGCGTCGGCGATCCGCAGGACCCGGCCGGCGGCGCCCGCCGGGATCTTGGTGTGTGCCTCGACCGGCCGGGAGCCCACCGGGAGCGGCTCGTCGCCGGCGGCGGACGGGACGATCATGATCCGGGAGACCTGTCGGTCCACCCGCCACAGGGCGCTGCCGTCCAGCTGGCTGAGCCGGCTGAGGCCGGGGGTGGCGTCGAGCACCCGGCTCATCTGCTTGGGCGCCCCGTCGCGCACGAGGACGTAGCGGATCGCGAAGCCGCTGAGCTGGCTGCCCTGGTCGGCGCCGGAGCCGGCGACCAGGTTGGCGACGACCTTGTCGAGGTGGCTGTTGCCGCCCTGGGCCGCGGCCAGTTCCGCGTCGCCGAGCCGGGCGCCGGAGCCCCGGACCAGGGTGTAGTCGACGGAGGCGGGCGAGGTGCCGCCCAGGACCAGGGTGCGCGGCTGGTCGCGGGTGCCGCTCTCCTCCGCGACGAACGCGGGCACCTGGACCGGGTCGCGGCGTTCCAGCGGGCCCGACGCGCCGCCGATCATCCAGCCGGCGGCGGCCAGCGCGGGGGCCAGGGCCGCCGCGAGGGCGATCAGGACGGCGACCGGCTGGCGCCAGCCGAAGCTCAGTTCGGCGACGCGGATGCGGGCGCCGTCCGCGCCGACCAGCGCGGCGGCGATGAGGGCGGCGCCGTAGACCAGCGTGGCGGGGCCGGCCCAGCCGGAGCCGTTGGCGAGGCCGGCGAAGGCGAGGGAGACCAGCGCGGCCACCCAGGCGGTCCGTACGGCGAACTGCCGCTCGCCGCGCAGCAGGGCGGCGAGCGCGGCGAGGACGATGCCCAGCAGCAGGACGCCGCCCGCCGCCTTCGGCCCGCCGGGGCTGATGCCGAGCAGGTCCAGCGCGGAGGCGGAGCCCGTACCGGTCTCCAGGCCGGCTTCCGTCAGGAACGCGGACGGGCTGGACAGCAGCGACAGCGACCAGGGCGCGAGGACGAGCAGCGGGGTGCCGACGGCGGCCAGGAAGCGCAGCGCGTACGCCGTGATGTCGCCGCGCCGCAGGACCAGGACGCCGAGGCCGAGGACCACGGCGAGCGGCCACACGATCGGGGTGAAGGCCGTCGCGAGGGTGAGGAGCAGCGTGTACGCCCAGGTGGCGCGCCAGCTGCCGCGGGCGTCGCCGGTGGCCCGCATGCCGTGCGCGGAGACGGCCGTGCGGGCGAGCAGCGGGAGCAGGACGGCCAGGACGGCGGTGCCGAGGCGGCCGGTCGCCAGGGCGCCGGTGGCGGCGGGCAGGAAGGCGTACGCGATGCTCGCCCAGGCGCGCAGCAGCCGGGAAGGCAGCAGCGGGCGGGTGGCGAAGTAGGCGGTGAGTCCGGCGAGCGGGACCGAGCAGACGAGCAGCAGGGTGAGCGCGAGGCCGGTGGAGCCGAGGAACAGCGCGGACAGGGCGGCGATCACGGCGAGGTAGGGCGGGGCGTTCTCGGTGCCGCCGGTGCCGATGGTGTGCCAGCCGTCCGCGTACTTGCCCCAGAGGTCGGAGACGTCGCCGGGGGCGGGCAGCAGGGCGCCGCCGGCCAGGGCGCCGCCGCCGATGAGGTTGCGGCAGGCGACGAGGGAGACCAGGAGCAGGACGGCGAAGAGGACCGGGCCGGGCTTGCGGCCGACCTTCTTGAGCCGGGCGAACTGGTCGATCTCCAGGTAGTCGGCGTCGTCGCCGCCGGGTCCGGATTCGACGGCGCCGTGCCGGGAGCCGCCGGAGTCGGCTTCGGAGCCGCCGCCGAAGTTTCCGGCGACCTGTTCGACGGTGGCGCGGACGGTGGCGCCGGGTGCGGGGAAGAGGCCGCGCAGTTCGGCGGGGTCCACGGCGCCCTTGCCGCGGGCGCGGCGGGCGGCCAGGATGCGGCCGGGGCGCAGCAGGGTGCTGAGGAGGCCGGTGACCTCGTCGAGTGCCTGGCCGGGGACCTTGCCGACGAGGTAGGCGAGGGTGCGCAGCAAGGTGCCGACGACGAGCCGCAGCATGACCCAGGGCAGCTTCTTGCCGCGCGCGTTGACGAGCATGGTGTAGACGGCGCCGGCCTTGTCCACGCGGTGCGGGCTGGCGACATTGCGGCCGGCGCAGTCGATGGGGCGGCGTTCGCGGGCGGACGCCTCGGCGTGCCGCAGGACGGCGTCGGGGGCGACGAGGACGCGGTGTCCGGCCAGGTGGGCGCGCCAGCACAGGTCGACGTCGTCGCGCATGAGCGGGAGCCTGCGGTCGAAGCCGCCCAGTTCCTCCCAGACGTCGCGGCGGATGAGCATGCCGGCGGTGGAGACGGACAGCACGGTGCGGACCTGGTCGTGCTGGCCCTGGTCCTGCTCGCGGCGGTCGAGGCCGGTCCAGCGGCGTCCGCTGTTGGCGATGGAGACGCCGACTTCGAGGAGCTGGCGGCGGTCGTACCAGCCGCGCAGCTTGGGGCCGACGATCGCGGCGTGCGGGTCGTGTTCGACGACGCGCAGCATCTCGGCGAGGGCGTCGGGGGCGGGCGCGCAGTCGTCGTGGAGCAGCCAGAGCCACTGCACCGGCTCGCCGTGCGGCAGCTCGGGCATCTCGTACGCCTCGTCGTGCCAGGTCCGGGTGACGGGGTCCCAGCCGCTGGGGCGCTTGAGGTAGGGCAGGTCGTCCGGGGTGAGGACGCCGGCCGTGCGGCTCGCCTCGTCGACGGCGGTGCCGAAGCCGGTGCGGCGCGCGAGGTGCAGGACCCGGTCGGCGCCGAGTGCCTCGGTGACCAGGTGCGCGGAGTCGTCGGCGCTGCCGGTGTCGGCGGCGATGACGCTCTGGACGGGGCGTTCCTGGCCGAGCAGTCCGGCGAGCGCGTCGGGCAGCCAGCGGGCGCCGTCGTGGGAGACGAGCACGGCGGTGACGACATGCCGGGGGAACTCTGGGGCGGCGGCGGCCGCGTACGGCGCCGTCGATTGGCTGTGCACGGACATCGAGGTACGGGCCCTCCGGCCGGGTCCGGGGGTGTTCCCCCGGCTGCATCGGTGTACACGCGCGCTCTGTCGGGTTGTTGGCGCGTCTCGGACGGAGCCCCACACTAACGGTACGGATAAAGGCGGAGTGCCCGGAGCGGTTGGCGGAGGGTGCGACGGGGTAGTGGGCGGGGCCGAAATCGGTCCGGTCCGGGCATGCCTGCCGCACTCGGCGGGTACGGCGGCGCCCCGCCCCGCTCGGCGGGTACGGCGACGGCCCGCCGCCTGCGGGGGCAGGCGGCGGGCCGCGGAGTGTGCGGTGGTGCGTCGGGTGTGCGGTGGTACGTGTGGGCCGGGCCCGGTCAGACCGCCGCCTTCTTGAGCCGCCGGCGCTCGCGCTCGGAGAGGCCGCCCCAGATGCCGAACCGCTCGTCGTTGGAGAGGGCGTACTCCAGGCACTCGGACCGGACTTCGCAGGCGAGGCAGACCTTCTTCGCCTCTCGGGTCGAGCCGCCCTTCTCGGGGAAGAAGGACTCGGGGTCGGTCTGGGCGCACAGTGCGCGCTCCTGCCAGCCGAGCTCCTCGTCCGCGTCCTCGACCAGCAGTTGTTGGAACAGCTCGGTCATGTGCGCCCCTCGTCCGTCTCTTGCGTCCCGTGATGCGGCCGTTACCGAATCGGCCGAACGACACGGGTGAAATTACAAGCGTGTAGCTCTGGCTGGTCAAGCCCGGATCTGCTATTGGCCTCGGTATTCACCCTGCGGCACCAACCGTATGCGTTAAGTGTTCAAATCACCAAAAACCTGACATATGCCATCGGCTCTGCCGCATCCGCACGTGCCATGGAGACAAACTCCCCTCGGCTCGGACACGTTGCGATTCGATCACCGAAGCGACCAAGATCACATTCGGGTCACGGTGCCGCGCCCAGGTTTGGCGGCGCGACTGCTGCGCCACCTGTCCCGACGGACGGGCGCTAAAACCTTTCTTCGCAGGGAGTAGCCGAAAGGGGTGAATCATTGCCGCCGAACCGTCCATCGAGTTGACAGTGGCCGCTTCTCCGGTTCTCCTTGGTGGCATGTCAGTGACCTCAGCGACGCACGCCACCCACGCCCGTGGGTTCCGTAGCGCTGTCCTGGTCCGCTGCCGCTGTTCCAGCTGTCCCGGCTGTTGATCCCGCCGGTGCCGTCGTAGCCACGCGCTCCGGCCCGGCCCCGCTCGCCCCGGACCCCCACGGACCCCGCCACCGGCCTCCGGTCCCCGTGTCCTCGCGTTTCCCCGGCGAGCCCTCGCACCGCACGACGCCGCACCCGCACTCCGCCGAGGAACCACCGCTCCCATGAACAGCAGCGACAGCGACCTCCAGATCGCCGGCGACCTCCTGGAGGTCCAGCACCTTCTCCGCCCCGCCCGCGAACACCCCGTCACCGTGGCCGAGTTCGTCGGCCTCGCCCGCACCGTCGCCGCCGACCGCGCCCGCTGGGCCCCGCTCGTCCGGTACGACGCCACCACCCGCTGGTACCACCGCCTCACGACCGGGCCCGGCTACGAGGTCTGGCTGCTCAGCTGGGTGCCCGGCCAGGGCAGCGGGCTGCACGACCACGGCCCGTCGTCCGGCGTGCTGACCGTGCTCGACGGCGTGCTGACCGAACGCACCGACCGGGGCAAGCGGACGCTGGGCGCCGGGGCGCAGCGCGTCTTCGCGCCCGGCTACCTCCACGAGGTCGTCAACGACTCGCTGGAACCGGCCGTCAGCCTGCACATCTACCACCCCGGCCTCACCGACATGCCGATGCGCTCCCCGCAGTGCGCCGCCGCCACGGTCTGAGCCCGCCCGCGGCCCATGGCCCGACGACGCGCCTGACAGACTGTTTGCATGCGCATTGTGGTTCTGGCCGGCGGTATCGGTGGTGCTCGTTTCCTGCGTGGCCTCAAGGAGGCCGCGCCCGACGCGGACATCACGGTCATCGGCAACACCGGCGACGACATCCATCTGTTCGGGCTCAAGGTCTGCCCCGACCTCGACACCGTGATGTACACCCTCGGGGGAGGCATCGACGAGGAGCGGGGCTGGGGGCGCTCGGACGAGACGTTCCAGGTCAAGGGGGAACTGGCCGCGTACGGCGTGGGCCCCGAGTGGTTCGGCCTCGGCGACCGCGACTTCGCCACCCACATCGTCCGTACGCAGATGCTCGGCGCGGGCTACCCGCTCAGTGCCGTCACCGAGGCGCTCTGCGCGCGCTGGAAGCCGGGCGTGCGGCTGCTGCCGATGTCCGACGATCGCGTCGAGACGCATGTGGCGATCGACGAGGACGGCGAGAGCCGGGCCGTGCACTTCCAGGAGTACTGGGTGAAGCTGCGGGCCTCCGTGCCGGCGCGGGCGATCGTGCCCGTGGGAGCCGAGCAGGCCGCACCGGCGCCCGGCGTCCTGGAGGCGATCGCGGCGGCCGACGTCGTCCTCTTCCCGCCGTCCAACCCGGTCGTCTCGGTGGGCACCATCCTCGCCGTGCCCGGTATCCGCGAGGCCATCGCCGAGGCCGGGGTGCCGGTCGTCGGCCTCTCCCCCATCGTCGGTGACGCGCCGGTGCGCGGGATGGCCGACAAGGTCCTGGCGGCGGTGGGCGTCGAGTCCACGGCCGCCGCGGTCGCCCGGCACTACGGCTCCGGGCTGCTCGACGGCTGGCTGGTGGACACGGTGGACGCGGGCACGGTGGACGAGGTGGAGGCCGCGGGCATCCGCTGCCGTGCCGTACCGCTGATGATGACCGATGTGCCCGCCACCGCCGAGATGGCCCGGCAGGCGCTGGCCCTGGCCGAGGAGGTGCGCGCGTGAGCACCGCCGACGCGCCCTCCTACCGGGTGTGGGCGCTGCCCGGCCTGCCCGAGGTGCGGGCCGGGGACGACCTCGCCAAGCTGATCGCGGCCGCCGAGCCGGGACTCGCCGACGGCGATGTGCTGCTCGTCACCTCGAAGATCGTCTCCAAGGCGGAGGGCCGGATCGTCCAGGCCACCGACCGGGAGGCGGCCATAGACGCCGAGACGGTACGGGTGGTGGCGCGGCGCGGTCCGCTGCGGATCGTGGAGAACCGGCAGGGCCTGGTCATGGCCGCCGCCGGTGTCGACGCGTCGAACACCCCCGCCGGGACGGTCCTGCTGCTTCCCGAGGACTCCGACGTCTCGGCCCGGACGATCCGGGAAGGGCTGCGCGCCGCGCTCGGCGTCGACGTCGGCGTCCTCGTCACGGACACCTTCGGCCGGCCCTGGCGCAACGGGCTGACCGATGTCGCCATCGGCGCGGCCGGCGTGCGGGTCCTCGACGACCTGCGGGGCGGGCACGACACGTACGGCAATCCGCTGAGCGCGACCGTCGTCGCCATCGCCGACGAGCTGGCCGCCGCGGGCGAGCTGGTCAAGGGCAAGGCGGACGGGCTGCCCGTCGCCGTGGTGCGCGGGCTCGGGCATCTGGTGGACGCGGCGGACGAGCAGGGCGCCCGTGCGATGGTGCGGGTCGCCGCCGACGACATGTTCCGGCTGGGGACCTCGGAGGCGGTCCGGGAGGCGGTGACCCTGCGGCGCACGGTGCGCGAGTTCACCGACGAGGCGGTGGACCCGGAGGCGGTGCGGCGCGCGGTGGCCGCCGCGGTGACCGCGCCCGCACCCCATCACACGACGCCGTGGCGGTTCGTCCTGCTGGAGTCCCCGGAGTCCAGGACCGGGCTGCTCGACGCCATGCGGGACGCGTGGATCGCCGATCTGCGGCGCGACGGCAAGAGCGAGGAGTCGATCGCCAAGCGGGTGCGGCGGGGCGACGTGCTGCGCCGGGCGCCGTATCTGGTGGTGCCGTGCATGGTGATGGACGGTTCGCACACGTACGGGGACGAGCGGCGGGACGGCGCGGAGCGCGAGATGTTCGTGGTCGCCGCCGGGGCGGGCATCCAGAACTTCCTGGTCGCGCTGGCCGGGGAGCGGCTGGGGTCGGCGTGGGTGTCCTCGACGATGTTCTGCCGTGCCGTGGTGCGCGAGGTGCTGGGCCTGCCGGGGGGCTGGGACCCGCTGGGGGCGGTCGCGGTGGGGCACCCCGTGGCGCTGCCGGGGGCGCGGGTGGGGCGCGACGCGGAGGACTTCGTCGTCGTGCGGTAGCGCCTGGCGGCACCGGGCGGGCGCGGCGCGCTCACAGCCTCGCGATGTCCCTCGGCTGGAACCTCGGCGCCCTGCGCGGCGGGGTCTCGCCCGAGAGCAGGATCAGACGCGTCGCCCGGTGCCGCTGGCCCTCGTACGGGGTGAGCAGCGCGAGCATCTCCTCGTCGTCCGCGTCGCGGTTGCCGGCCAGGGCGTGGCCGACGATGCCGGGCAGGTGGAAGTCCCCGACCGTCACCGCGTCCGGCGCGCCGTTGGAGCGCTGGAGGGTCTCCGCCGCCGTCCACGGGCCGATCCCCGGCACGGCCTGGAGCCGGGCCAGCGCGTCCGGGAGGTCCATCGCGGCGGCCTCCTCCATGCGCCGGGCAACCCGGACCGCGCGCAGGATCGTCGCGGAGCGCTTGCTGTCCACGCCCGCGCGGTGCCAGTCCCAGGACGGGATCAGCGACCAGGTGCGGGCGTCCGGCATGACGTAGAGGCCGTACTCCTGCGGGCCGGGCGCGGGCTCCCCGTACATCCGGACCAGGAGGCGCCAGGCGCGGTACGCCTCGTCCGTGGTGACCTTCTGCTCCAGGATCGACGGGATCAGCGACTCCAGGACCAGGCCCGTGCGCAGCAGCCGGAGTCCGGGGCGGCGGTGCTGGGCCTGGGCGAGCAGGCGGTGGCGCGGGGTGAAGGCGGCCGGGTCGTCGCCCGCGCCGAGCAGGGTGGGCAGCTCGTCCAGCAGCCAGGACGCGCCGGGCCCCCACGCGGACGCCTCGACGCGGCCGTCGCGCTCGACGACGTGGAGCGTGCCGGGACCGGCCGGGGTGCGGCTGGAGCGGCGTACGGAACCGTCGGCGACCATCCGGAACGTGGGGTCGGCGGGGCCCCGGCGCAGCGGGCCGAGGACGAGCCGCAGGTCGAGCGGGCCGGGCGGGGTCCAGACACGGGTCTGCGCCGCCGCCGCGGGCGTGGCCGCCGCCTGGTGCGGGACGGGCGCGCGCCGGGCGTTGCGGGGAGCGAATCGTCCTGCCACGGATGAGGTCCTCGGTCGTCGGGGCTGCCTGTCGAGGGTACGGCGGATTTCGGCCACCGGGGGCCCAACGGGCCGGGGGGCCGGGCGCTCACTCGTCCGAGGAGAACCGTACCGAGGCGTCCGGCAGGCGGGCCCCGCACCAGACGCGTACACCTTCGCGGAGTTCGTTGTCGGCGCCCACCTCGGCGTTGTCGCCGACGACGACGCCGGTCAGCTCCGTACGGGCGCCGATCCTGGCGCCTTCGCCGACCAGGGAGTCCGTGATCACCGCGCCGGGTTCGACGACCGCGCCCGCGAGCACGGTGGAGCCGTCGATCCGGGCGCCCGCGCCGACGACCGCGCCGGCGCCGATGACCGTACCGCCGGAGAGCTTGGCGTCCGGGGCGACGGAGGCGGTGGGCAGGGTGAGGCTGTCGCCGCACCGGCCCGGCACGGCCGGGGACGGGGCGCGGCCGAGCACCAGGTCGGCGGAGCCCCGGACGAACGCCTGCGGGGTGCCGAGGTCCAGCCAGTACGTGGAGTCGACCATGCCCTGGAGGTGGGCGCCTTCGGCGAGAAGGCCGGGGAAGGTCTCGCGCTCGACGGAGACGGGCCGGCCGGCCGGGATGGTGTCGATGACCGAGCGGCGGAAGATGTACGCGCCGGCGTTGATCTGGTCGGTGACGATCTCCTCGGGCGTCTGCGGCTTCTCCAGGAAGGCGGTGACGCGGCCGGTTTGGTCGGTCGGCACGAGGCCGAAGGCGCGTGGGTCCTCGACGCGGGTCAGATGCAGGGAGACGTCGGCGCCGGAGCGTGCGTGCGAGGCGACCAGGGCGCGGATGTCGAGCCCGGTGAGGATGTCGCCGTTGAAGATGAGGACCGGTTCGTCCGGGCCGGAGGCGAGGCGGTGGGCGACGTTGCGGATGGCGCCGCCGGTGCCGAGCGGTTCGCGCTCGGTGACGTACTCGATGTGCAGGCCGAGCGAGGAGCCGTCGCCGAAGTACGGCTCGAAGACCTCCGCGAGGTAGGAGGTGGCGAGGACGATGTGCTCGACCCCCGCCGCGCGGGCCCGCGCCAGCTGGTGCGTGAGGAAGGGGACGCCCGCCGCCGGGACCATGGGCTTGGGCGTGTACACCGTGAGCGGGCGCAGCCGGGTGCCCTTGCCACCGACCAGGAGGATCGCTTCTTTTGCCTCCGTCACCTTGATTCTCCCAGGATGCCCCGTCCTTCAGGACGGGGAGGAACGGGCCCTCGGTGCGGAGCCGCGAAGCGGCGGAGTTCGCTGCACATTGGTTCTGACCTGCGCTCTCTTTCGTTGTCAGTGGGGGCTGTTAGGTTGCGGATCATGGCGACGGCAGCAACGGCCGAGCAGGGTTCCGGGCTTGCCCGGTACACCTTCCGGCTGCGTGTGTCGTCGACGGCGCTCGCCCGGCTGGAGGCGGAGTGGGCGCGGTGTCGGTGGGTGTGGAACGAGTGCGTGGCGATGTCCCGCAAGGTCCACGCCGCGAACCGGGACGCGGCTGAGAAGACGACGTGTGGTCCGGTGCGGCTCGACAGGTTGCTGACGGAGGCGCGGCAGTCGATGTCCTGGCTGCGCGCGGGTGCTTCGGTGCCGCAGCAGCAGGCCATCCGTGACTTCGCCACGTCCCGTGCCAAGGCGGTCAAGGACATCGAGGCCAGGGTGCCGGTGCGGCGGCGGGCCGGGATGCCCCGGATGAAGCGCAAGCGGGACGCACGGCCCACGCTGAACTACACCCGGCGCGGATTCCGCCTCAAGAAGGGCCGTCTCCACCTTGCGGGCGGCATCGCCCTGACGGTCGTGTGGTCTCGCGAGCTGCCGTCCGTGCCGTCCTCGGTGCGGGTGTACCGGGAAAGTCTGGGCCACTGGTACGCGTCGTTCGTCGTCGCCACCGAACCCGAGCCGCTGCCCGCCACAGGGCGCGTGCTCGGCGTGGACTGGGGCGTGAAGGAGACCGCCACCACCACATCCGACGTCCACGACCTGCCCCACCCCGAACACGGCAGGAGCGCGGCGCAAAGGCTTGGGCGTTATCAGCGGATGATGGCCCGCCGCCGCCCCGCCAGGGGCAAGGCAGTGTCCAAGGGCTACCGCCACGCCCGGCGGCAGGCCGCGAAGGTGTACAAGAAGGTGGTCCGGCAGCGGCAGGACACCGCCCGCAAGTGGGCCAAGGCGGTGGTCCGCGACCACGACGCCATCGCGGTCGAGGACTTCCGGCCGAAGTTCCTGGCGAAGACCAGCATGGCCCGCAAGGCCGCCGACGCCGCGATCGGCGCCACCAAGACCGCCCTCATCGAGATGGGCCGCAAACACGCACGTGACATCCGTCTCGTGCATCCCGCGCACACCACCATGGACTGCGCGTCGTGCGGAGCGAGAACCAAGCACGCACTACCTCTCTCGGAACGTACCTACACCTGCACCGCGTGCGGAGCCGTGTCCCCCAGGGACAAGAACTCCGCCCGCGTAATGCTGGTCCGGGCTGGTCTCAACCCGGCTGGTGCCGATCGTGTAAGAGCCGGCGGACCGCAGGTCCCCAGCCAACGTGAGCCAGAAATCCTCGCCCTTTCCTAGGGCGGGGAGGATGTCAAAGCACTGTCTTCGCTTCCTGCTGGGGCCGGGCCTGGTTGTGACTGGTCAGTCTATGCAGACCGCTCGAACGCCTGGGCTAGGGCGGGTCCGGCGGACGGGCCGCGGGCGGGCTGCGGCGGGTGTGCCGCGGCGGCGGTCGGCGCCGGCCCGGCCGCGTACGCTTCCGCCCATGAACGCCAGCGACCGCACCCCTGCCGACCTGCTGCGTTCCGCGCTCGCCGCGGACCCGGCCCGTCCTCTGGTCACCTTCTACGACGACGCGACCGGGGAGCGCGTCGAGTTGTCGGTGGCCACCTTCGCCAACTGGGTGGCCAAGACCGCCAATCTGCTCCAGGGCGATCTGGCCGCCGAGCCCGGTGACCGGCTCGCGCTGCTGCTGCCCGCGCACTGGCAGTCCGCGGTCTGGCTGCTGGCCTGCGCCTCGGTCGGGGTGGTGGCCGATGTGCAGGGCGATCCGGCCGCCGCCGACCTCGTCGTCTCCGGCCCGGACACGCTGGAGGCGGCGCGGGCCTGCCGGGGCGAGCGGATCGCGCTGGCGCTGCGCCCGTTGGGCGGGCGGTTCCCGCAGGCGCCCGAGGGGTTCGCGGACTACGCGGTGGAGGTGCCGGGGCAGGGTGACCGGTTCGCGCCGTTCGCCCCGGTGGACCCGGACGCGTCGGCCCTGACGGTGGGCGGGGTGTCGTTCACGGCGGCGGAGCTGGTGGCGCGGGCGCGCGAGGACGGGGCGGCGCTGGGCCTGGGGGCCGGGGCGCGGCTGCTGTCGGGGCGTACGTACGACACCTGGGACGGGCTGAGCGCCGGGCTCTACGCGCCGCTGGCGACCGGGGGTTCCGTGGTCCTGTGCCGCCATCGGGACCGGCTGGGCGCGGAGGCGCTGGCGCAGCGGGTGGAGAGCGAGCGGGTCACGCTGACGGTGTGACGGGGAGCGATGGGCTCCGCTCCGCAGCCGGTACGACAAGCGGTCCGTGGGGCCACTCGTCCGGCTCATCGTGGGCCGAGCCCTCCGCCCTGGCGCTCAACTCCGGTACATGATCTGGCGTACAGGCTCCCGAGGCACAACCAAGCGTGAGGTTCAGCCGTCTACTTCTGCGACCGGCGGCCCAGCGCGCCGCCGAACGTGAAGGATGGACGCAGACGTGACCGAAAGCGCCGGCACTCCGGGCGGCCCCGACGACGCGGCGGGCGAGGACCGGACGCCGGACGCACCGCCCGGCGGGGCACCCGACGAGGCACCCGACGAGGCACCCCGTGAGAAGAACGCCGCGCCCGGCGGGGAGACGCGCAGCGGGTCCGGCAGCGGACCGGGACCGGCGCCGGAGCCCGACGCGGACGGCAGCGGGGACGCGGGCGGCAGCGGGGACGCGGGCGGCAGCGGGGACGCGGGCGGGGGCGGGACCCTCGACATCACCGTCAAGCGGAAGCGTCACTGGCTGCGCTGGACCGCCCTCGGCGCCTCGTTCGTCGTGCTCGTCGCGGCGGGCGTCGGCTGGTGGCTGTACAAGAAGCTCGACGGCAACATCCGGACGGACACCTCGGCGGCGGCGGAGCTGAAGGCATACGAGAAGGAGCGGCCGGTCTCCGTCGTCCACGACGCGGAGAACATCCTGCTCATCGGCTCGGACAGCCGGGCGGGCGACAACCGGAAGTACGGCCGCGACGACGGCGGCAGCCAGCGCTCGGACACGACGATCCTGCTGCACCTGGCGGCGGACCGGAAGAGCGCCACCGCCATGTCGATCCCGCGCGACCTGATGGTGGACATCCCCGCCTGCCACAAGGCAGACAAAACCGCCACCAGGCCGCAATTCGCCCAGTTCAACTGGGCGTTCGAGATGGGCGGGACCGCCTGCACCATCCGGACCGTCGAGAAGATGACCGGCATCCGCATCGACCACTACATGATCATCGACTTCAACGGCTTCAAGGACATGGTCGACGCGGTGGACGGGGTCGACGTCTGCCTCAAGGAGCCGATCGACGACAAGGACGCCCACCTCAAGCTCACGGCGGGCCGCCACAAGCTCAACGGGGAGCAGGCGCTCGGCTACGTACGGGCCCGCAAGTCGCTCGGCGACGGGAGCGACACCGATCGCATGGACCGCCAGCAGCAGTTCCTCGGCGCGCTGGTCAACAAGGTGCAGAGCAACGGCGTCCTGCTCAACCCGACGCGGCTCTATCCGGTCCTGGACGCGGCCACGAAGGCGCTCACCACCGATCCGGGCCTGGACAGCCTCAAGGACCTCTACGACCTGGTGCGGGGGATGCGGGACATCCCCACCGAGAAGGTGCAGTTCCTGACGGTCCCCCGGCAGCCGTACCACCTGAACCGCAACCGGGACGAACTGGTACAGCCCGACGCCGACAAGCTGTTCAAGCAGTTGCGCGACGACAAGCCGGTCGCCGTGGTGCCCGCCGGCGAGACCGACGACGGCGGTACGAACGGCGACGACGGTACGAACAACGACGGTGCGAACGGTGATGGGAACGCGAGCGCCGCTGACGCCTCGGGGTCGTCCCCCACACCCACCTATTCGGGGAACAATGCCGCGACCGACCTGTGCAAGCAGTAAAGCAATGGCCAAACAGACGCCAACATTCGGCGTGCAATGGGAAGAATGCCCGGTTGTAAGGGGCGTGGAATGTGTCACGCGCGTCGCTGCGCGCCGGATGAGACAGATATCGTGACGCGATCCGGTGCTTCCGGCCGTCCGGCCGCGCACTTCTGGACAGAGGAACTGGGCGCCTTTTCGGGGGAGGCGCCCCGCGTGGCACCGACGGAGGACTCGAACAACCGTGGATGCGCAGAGTCGTGGGCGGGCGGAAGACATGAATGATCCCGCAGACCAGTGGGTTCTCAACCCGGTCACCGGCGATTACGAACTGCGACTGAACCATTCCGGAGGGAATACACCCCGGTCCACGGTTCCCCCGGCGCAGCGCGGCCCGTCCGACGCCCCCCGCCGCTCCCCTTCGGAAAGCTCCTCGCGGAACTCCTCCGAGGGCACCCCCCGCCGCAGCGCCGAGGTGCCGCGCCAGGGCGGGCGCCGGTCGGCGAATGGTTCACGCGGCCAGCAGCGCCCGGCGCCGGGCGACACCGGCCACGGCCGCCGCAAGCGCAAGGCCCCCAAGTCGCGCGGCAAGAAGGCGCTGCTGTGGACGGGAGGCGTGATGGCCTTCGTGCTCGTCGGCGTCTCGGCCGGCGGCTACTGGCTGTACCAGCGGCTCAACGGCAACATCAGCACGGTCGACATCGGTGACGCCGGCAACAAGGACGTCATCACGGCCAACGCCCCGCTCAACATATTGATCATCGGTACGGACAAGCGGACCGGTAAGGGCAACGGCGGCTACGGCGACAAGAACAGCGTCGGCCACGCGGACACCAACATCCTCTTCCACCTCTCCGAGGACCGCACCAACGCCACGGCGATGAGCATCCCGCGCGACCTCATCACCAACATCCCGGAGTGCACCGCCAAGCAGGAGGACGGCTCGGACAAGACGATTCCGGGGTTGAAGCACGTCCGGTTCAACAGGAGCCTCGGCGAGGCCGGCCGCAACCCCGGCTGCACGATGAAGACGGTCGAGGAGCTGACCGGCGTCAAGGTGGACCACTTCATGATGGTCGACTTCAACGCGGTGAAGACGCTCTCCACGGCGGTCGGCGGGGTCAAGATCTGCCTCGATCACGCCGTGGACGACCCCAAGTCACACCTCAAGCTGCCCGCCGGTGAGAACACGGTCATGGGCGAGGACGCCCTCGCGTACGTACGCACCCGGCACGCCTACGCCAACGAGAGCGACCTGGACCGCATCAAGGGGCAGCAGCAGTTCCTCGGCTCGATGATCCGCCAGGCCAAGTCGGACGACACGCTGACCAGCCCCACCAAGCTGTTCAAGCTGGCCGACGCGGCCACGAAGGCCCTGACGGTCGACGAGCCCATCGGTGACGTGAAGAAGCTCAGCACGCTCGCCAAGGAGATCACCAAGACGGACACGAAGAACATCACGTTCGTCACGATGCCGGTGATTGACAACCCGGACGAGCCCACCCCCGTCACGGTCGTTCCGCACCCGACCAAGGCGGAGGAGCTGTTCCAGATGCTGCGCGAGGACACCTCGCTGACCGAGGTGGCCGCGCAGAAGAAGAAGGCGAAGAGCAAGCAGGACGCCCTCCTCAAGGGAACCAAGGCGGCGCCCGCCGACGTCCGGGTCGATGTGTACAACGGCGGCGAGGTCGCCGGCGGCGCCCAGCAGACGGTCGTCTGGCTGCAGAACACCAAGGGCATCCTGAAGTCCACGAACAAGGCCAACGCACCGAAGAAGATCGCCAGGACGACCCTCGAGTACGCCCCGAACCAGGCGGACCAGGCCCGCGCCCTCGCCGAGATGATGGGGCTGCCCGGCTCCGCGATGAAGCCGGGCACCACCGACGCCGAGGGGCTGGAGGCGATGGTGCTGACGCTGGGGGCGGACTTCAAGGAAGCCGGGAAGTCGATCACGGGCCCGAAGAAGATCGACATTCCGAAGTCCAGCGCCGAATCGGCGGGCTGCTCCAAGTGACGCGGCACCGCCGCACCATACGAATCTGAACAGCAGGGGGGTCTGGTGGGACGGAGCAGCACGCCTGGGGAGGGGACGCGCCCGCGGACCCCGCACGGCCGCAGGGCGGAGCGCCACGAGGACGGTGGCGGTACGGCGACCGGCTCCTCGACCGCCCGTGACGCGGAGCGCGGCACGGGCGGCGGGCACCGGGCCGCGAGACGCGGCGGGCGCCGAAAACAGAAGAAGAAGCACCGTGTGCTGCGCTGGATAGCCTTCTCGGCCGCCTTCCTCATACTCGGGACCGCCGCGGCCGGTTACCTGTACTACGAGCACCTCAACAGCAAGCTGCAGAAGGGCGCGCGCAGCGCCGGCAACAGCGGGGCGAAGAAGACCGCGCCGAACGCGGCCGGGCAGACCCCGATCAACCTCCTGCTGATCGGCTCCGACGACCGCAACAGCGCGGAGAATCTCAAGCTCGGCGGTTCCAAGAAGAGCGTCGGGGCGGAGCCGCTCGCCGATGTGCAGATGCTGCTGCACGTCTCGGCCGACCGGAGGAACGCCTCGGTCGTGAGCATCCCCCGCGACACCCGCGTGGACATACCCGCCTGCGAGAACCCCGACACGCACAAGAAGTACCCGGCGACCAACGACCTCATCAACGTGTCGCTGCGCGGCGGGGCCGGCTGCACCCTGGACACCTGGGAGAAGCTCACCGGCATCTACATCGACCACTGGATGATGGTCGACTTCGCGGGCGTGGTGGACATGGCGGACGCGGTGGGCGGCGCCGAGGTGTGCGTGAAGCAGGACGTCTACGACCTGCCCAAGCCCAGGGTCCCCGGCGGCTCGTTCCTGCGGATGAAGGCGGGCACGCACAAGATCAAGGGCGAGCAGGCGCTGAAGTGGCTGCGCACCCGGCACGCCTTCGGCAGCGACATCGGCCGCTCCAAGGCCCAGCACATGTACCTGAACTCGGTGATGCGCGAGCTGAAGAGCCAGAACGCGTTCACGGACACGGGCAGGCTGATGAACCTGGCCGAGACCGCCGTCGAGTCGCTCACGGTCTCGGAGGAGATCGGCACCGTCAAGAAGCTGTTCGACCTCGGCATGCAGCTCAAGGACGTGCCGCTGGACAAGATGAACATGCTGACGATGCCGCGCATCCCCGACCCCGAGAACCCCGACGCCCACGTGCTGCCGAAGCCCGGCGCCGCCGACAAGCTGTGGGCGCTGCTGCGCGAGGACCAGTCGCTGGACCCGAAGGACCGGGCCAAGGCGAAGAAGAAGGCCGCCCAGGGCCCGAAGGCCGGTCCCCCGGCGTCGATCGGGATCACCGTGGTCAACGGCACCGGCGGGGACGGGCAGCAGCCCGCCGAGGGCCGCGCCGCCGCCGTACGCGATCTGCTCAAGGCCAAGGGCTTCACCGAGGCGGACACCACCAACGATCCCGGTTCCGCGCTGACGACCGAGGTGTCGTACCCGCGCAGCGCCGGGGCGCAGGGCAAGTCGGACGCGCTGTCCGTGGCCAAGGCGCTGGGGCTGCCGACCAGCGCGGTCAAGGACACCCCGGACGGGGCCGGGCTGACGGTGACCGTCGGCTCCGACTGGCGTACGGGCACCCGGGCGCCGAAGACGCCCGACGACGACAGTGACCCGCTGGAGGGCACCGAAGCGGTGAACAGCGCCAAGAAGGACGACTGCATGGACGTCTACTGGCCGTACCGCACGCCGTAGGCGACGCGGTAGCAATAACGGGGCGCCCGGCCCGGCCGGGCGCCCCGTTACCGCGAATGGGGGACGGCGGTGCGCGCCGCCGAGTGGCCTACCGGGATGAGGATCGTATGGGCCTACTGTGCTAACGGTCCCCCTCGCACCGCGGAGGTGTCCCCATGCCCACGCCGCACCGCTCCCCCCGTCCCGTCCGGCCCCGGACCGCGCCCCCGCGACCCCGGCGGCGGTGCAAGCGGGGCGGGCGGCCACGCTGGGGGACGCGGATGGCGACCGGGCTCTCGGTCCTCGTGCTCGGGGCGGGCGGAATCGGGCACGCGGTGGTGACGAACCTGGAGAGCGGGATCGACCGCATCGACCCGTTCAAGGACATGAAGAACCGGCCCACCGGCGGGCGCGGCACGAACCTGCTGCTCGTCGGCACCGACGGCCGGGACAAAATCACCGAGGACGAGAAGCGGAAGTACCGGCTGGGCGGTGCGCCCTGCCACTGCACGGACACGATCATGCTGGTGCATCTGTCGGCCGACGAGGAGCGCGCCAGCGTCGTCAGTCTGCCGCGCGACAGTTACGCGGAGATCCCCGCGCACCGCGACCGCACCACCGGCAAGGAGCACGCGGCGCACCCGGTGAAGCTGAACGCGGCGTACGCGGAGGGCGGGCCGGCCCTCACCGTGCGGACGGTCGAGCACATGACCGGCGTCAAGATCGACCACTACCTGGAGGTCGACTTCACCAGCTTCATGACCACGGTGGACGCCGTCGGCGGGGTGGAGATCTGCACCGCCCGCCCGCTGAAGGACTCCTACACCGGCCTGGACCTCGCCCCCGGCACCCACCGGCTCGACGGCGGCCAGGCCCTCCAGTACGTGCGCTCCCGGCACATCGGCGGGGACGCCGACCTGGGCCGGATGCAGCGCCAGCAGAAGTTCATGGCTTCGCTCATCGAGCAGGCGACGAGCAGCGGGGTGCTGCTGAACCCGGTGAAGTTCCGCGAGGTCGTCTCGACGACGCTGAGGTCGGTACGGGCCGACCGGGGGCTGGACACGGAGCGGATGCTCTCCCTGGGCCGGGCGCTGCGCGGCTTCACCGCCGCGTCGTCGGAGTTCGCCTCGGTGCCGATGGGCGATGTCGCGTACCAGGTCAAGGGCATCGGCTCCACGGTCAAGTGGGACCCGGTGAAGTCGAAGCGGCTCTTCACCGCGCTGCGCGAGGACAAACCCCTGACCACCGCCCGGCCCGCCGAGAAGACCCCGGCGAAGAAGGTGGACGTGCCGCCGGAGCGGGTGCGGGTCCAGGTCTACAACGGCACCGCGCAGGACGGCCTCGGCTCCGCCGTGGACGCCGCGCTGCACGCCACCGGCTTCGACACCACCCGCGCCCCGCTCACCGCGCCGCAGCACGACCTGAAGCGGACCCTGGTGACGTACGACCCCCGCTGGGACCGGTCCGCGAAGACCCTGGCGGCGGCGCTGCCGGGGGCGGAGCTGCGGGCGGTCACGGGGCAGGGGGCGACGATGCGGGTGACGGCGGGCGAGGACTCCCACACGGTGCGCCGGGTGGACGCGGAGCAGCCGGACGGGGGGAGGTTCGGGGCGGTGAAGGGGAACGAGGTGGTGTGCCCGTAGACGGGTGCCCGTGGGGCGGACGGGGAAGGCGGCGGGCGGACGGGAAGGCGGCGGGCCGCCGTCAGTCCTCGATGCCCTCCGCGAGCCGCTTCTCGCGCAGCTCCCGGATCGCGCGGCGCCGGGCCAGCCGGTGGGTGCGGCGGATCTGTGCCTCCTGGTAGCGCCGCTTGTCCCGCTCCGTCTCGGGGACGACCTGCGGTACGGGCCGGGGCCGGCCGTCCGCGTCGACCGCCGCGAAGACCAGGTACGCGCTGCCGACCTGGGTGGCCGGCGTCGACTCGTTCCAGCGCTCGGCCATGACCCGTACGCCGACCTCCATGGAGGACCGGCCGGTCCAGTTGACCTGGGCGCGTACGTGGACGAGGTCGCCGACGCGGACCGGCTCCAGGAAGACCATCTCGTCCATCGAGGCGGTGACCGCGGGCCCGCCGGAGTGCCGGCCGGCGACGGCGCCCGCCGCGTCGTCCACCAGTTTCATGATCACGCCGCCGTGCACGGTACCCAGGAGGTTGGTGTCGCTGCCGGTCATGATGTGGCTGAGGGTGGTGCGGGAGGCCGCGGTGGGCTTGGCCGGAATGTCGCTCTCCGGGCGCGGAGCCTGATCTGTCATACCGTCCACCTTATGCGGGGGCCCGGAATGCGTCGCAATGCATCAGCTTCGCTACAGCCGTGGCCCGATTTTCCGTACTCCCTGTAAGAGGGGTGTCCCCGACCGGCACACTGGTCCGTATGAACGATTGGCCCGAGGGCTGGACCGGCGACAACCGCAGCGGTGACCGCTACGGGCGGGGAAGTGCGAGCGAGCGCCCCGAGAGCGCGCGCTCGATGCCGCACGTGCGGCGCCGCCCCGCCCCGCCCCAGCAGCGCCCCGCGCCGCCGAGGCAGCGCCCGGTGCCGCAGCAGCCCGCCGGTTACGACGACGGGCAGCCGCAGTACGGCGAGGGCTACGACAGCGGCTACAACACGGGCCAGGTCTACGGGGCACCGGGCGGCGGCCGTGGCGCGGGTCACAGCGCAGGTCATGGCTCGGGTGCCGGCGGCGGTGACCGGGGTCACCTCCAGGGCCGGTCCCGCCCGGCGCCGAACTGGGGCCGCCGGATCAGGATCGGCGCGCTGGTCCTGGTCGTGGCGCTGCTCGGGGTGTCCATCGGCACGTACTTCTGGGCCGACTCGAAGCTGAACCGCGCGGTGGACCTGTCCAAGGTCATCGAGCGGCCGGAGGCGGGCAAGGGGACGAACTACCTGATCGTGGGCTCGGACAGCCGCGCGGGCATGACGGCGGAGGACAAGAAGCGCCTCCACACGGGTTCGGCCGAGGGCAAGCGGACCGACTCGATGATGATCCTGCACACCGGCGACAACGGCCCCACGCTGGTCTCGCTGCCGCGTGACTCCAACGTGGAGATCCCGTCGTTCATCGGCTCGGAGTCCGGCAAGAAGTACCCGGCCACCGGCCGTACGACGAAGCTGAACGCCGCGTACGCGACGGACGGCCCCGAGCTGCTGGTGCGGACCGTGGAGTTCAACACCGGCCTGCGCATCGACCACTACGTCGAGATCGGCTTCGGCGGCTTCGCCAAGATCGTGGACGCGATCGGCGGGGTGGAGCTGGACATTCCGAAGGCGTTCAAGGACAAGTACTCGGGCGCCGACTTCCAGGCCGGCAAGCAGACGCTCAACGGCCAGGAGGCGCTGGCCTTCGTCCGCACCCGCCACGCCTTCACCTCGGACCTGGACCGTACGAAGAACCAGCAGAAGTTCCTCGCGGCGCTGGCCAGTCAGACGGCGACGTTCTCCACGATCATCAACCCGTTCAAGCTGTACCCGACGATGGGCGCCGGCCTGGACACACTGGTCGTGGACAAGGACATGTCCCTGTGGTCGCTCGGCAGGATGTTCTTCGCGATGAAGGGCGTCACGGGCGGCGACGGCACCTCGATGAACATGCCGATCGCGGGCTCGGTGGGCGGCAACCTGGCCTGGGACAAGGCGAAGGTGAAGCAGCTGGTCGAGCAGCTCAAGAACGACGAGAAGGTCACGGTCACCGAGAACTGAGGCGCGTCCCGCGCCTCTTCCCCGCCGCGGAGCCGCCATGCCCGTCCGGATCGTGTACGAGTCGCACGCCACGACCACCGACAACGAGGCCGGCATCGCCACGGGGTGGCTGCCGGGGCGGCTCTCGGAGACCGGGCGCCGCCAGGCCGCCGAACTGGGCGACCGGCGGCGCGGCACCGGACTCGACGCCGTCTACACCTCGGACCTGGCCCGCGCCGTGGAAACGGCCCGCATCGCCTTCGCCGGGACGGACACCCCGGTGCTCCTCCGGGACGCCCGCCTGCGCGAGTGCGACTACGGGGACCTGAACGGCGCCCCGACCTCGGTCCTGCATCCGCTGCGCACCCGCCACATCGACCGCCCCTGGCCCGGCGGCGGCCAGAGCTACCGGGACGTGGTCGAGGCGACGGCCGCGTTCCTGCGCGACCTCGGGGCCGCGTGGGACGGGGGCCGGGTCCTCCTGATCGCCCACTCGGCGAACCGCTGGGCGCTGGACTGCCTGCTCGCCGGTGCCCGGCTGGAGAGCCTCGTCGCGCACCCGCCGCCGTGGCAGCCGGGCGTCTCCTACACGCTGCCCTGAACGAGCACCGCCGCGTGCGGCAGGGCCAGCAGCCCGTCGTCCGTGAGGAACTCGCGGCACAGCGCGTCGTACTCCCGCTTGGCCGCCGCGGCGCCCTCGGGCCCGGCGGCGGTGACCATCCCGCCGACCGCCCCGATCCCGGCGGCGGGGCCCGCCCACCACTCCTCCGGATCGACGCGGTGGTCCCAGGCGTACGTGTCGCCCCGGACGTCCGCGAACCCGGCGGCCTTGAGCAGTGCGGCCAGCCCGTCCGGGGTGCGCGGGAAGTTGAGTTCCTCGTCGACCGTGGCCAGCCAGTCGGGCCGGGTGAGCCCGGCCGCCTTGGCGGCCCGCCCGACCAGCGTCTGCCCCGGGGTGCCGGGCAGCTGCCACACCGTGACGGCGATCCGGCCGCCGGGGCGAGCGACCCGGCGCATCTCGACGAGGGCGTCCAGGGGGCGGCCGACGTGGTTGAGCACGAAGTTGCCCACGACCGCGTCGAACTCGGCGTCCTCGTACGGCAGTCGGGGCAGGGTCCCGGCGCGCACCTCGGCCGCGGGCGCGGACCGCCGGGTGGCGGCGACCATGTCGGGCTCGGCGTCCACGGCCCGGACGGCGGCGCCCCGCGCGAGGGCCGCCGCGGTCACGCTGCCGGTGCCGCACCCCACGTCGAGCAGGCGCGTCCCGGCCGTGACACCGGCGGCGTCCAGCAGGGCGGGCACGGTACGGACGCAGAGCGGGGCGGCGGTGCGGGCGTAGCTCGCGGCCTGCCCGTCCCAGATCCGCCGCTCCATCACGTCGAACGCGGTCATGTGTCGTCCCCTCAGTAGTCTCAGCCGCGGATGCTGCGGGCCATCCAGGGAGAGAGCTGTATGCGGGGCACCAGCTCCTTGTACGTCTCGTCCCCCGGCAACGGCACGACGAGCCACTCCCCCGACAGGAGGAACCGCCCCCGCTTCACGTGGGCCATCCCTCCGTACACCGACCGCAGGAACGCCGGCACCGAGTCGCGGGGCACGTCGTCGAACACCACCCCGTCCACGGTGATCCGCGCGTCGTCCTCCGGAAACACCTGCACGGTCACGGCAGGCGCCCCGCCCAGCTCGATGAACGCCTCGTGCGGCAGCGAGCCGTCCGCGTCCACCACGGCGAACGCCCCCGCCGAGGCGCGCCGCGAGGTCCGATCGGCCCCGATGTCGTCCGTGACGGCGACCTCCAGGTTGTACTCCCGCGCGACCTCCCGCACAGCGGTGACGACGGCCTCGGTGGAAGCCAGATGTACATGCTGCCCGCCCACGACGCTCCTTGTGCCCGCCCGCCCGGTTTCCCGTCCATTCTGCCGGACGGCGCGCCGGCCCGGTCGGGGAGGCTAGGGCCTGTCCTGGCCGAGCAGGAGTTCCACCGCGTGGATCATCCGTCGAAACGACCGGCTGCGGTCGGCGGCCAGCCGGAGATCCATGACTCCGGAGAACCTCGCCTGGTGCAGCGTCTCCTTGTACGACTCCGTCATCAGCCCTTCCAGCCGGCTCTTGGCCCCGCGCCTGGCTTCCGGGTCATCCGGGAAGACCGCATCGTCCCTCACCGCGGAGTGCCCTCGCAGCGATTCGGCAGCCGCCAGGAACCATGCCTCGTATTCATGACGCGCGATCACGATCTCGACTGGAACGGTGACCAGCCCCACGTCGGGTGCCAGCATGCGGGCCAGCTCGACCGGGCAGGTGACGTCGCTGTCGTCACCGTCCCGGAGGACCAGCACGCCGCCACCACCTCGCACCCGCGCGGCCTGGAAGCGGATCGCCTTGCCCAGTTCGTCCGGCTTCCGCATCTTCCCCGAGTCGAGCCGAAAAGGCTGAGCCACCTCCGCATACGTGTCATGGAATTCAGCGGCGATGCGGCTGACGAGCTCCCGCACCGCCGCCACTTCTCCGTGCCCTTCCACGATCGGGGCGATCACCGGCACGGTCACCGAGCGGCCTCCGGCAGCAACTGGTCCGTCCGGAGCAGTTCCCCCGGCGTGTAGAGCTGTTCCCGCATGGCCAAGGACCCCGCCTCGTCCAGTGGGCCGATCCTCGTCTCACCGGCTATCGAACGAACCGCGCGCAGCTGGGAAAGCTCGAAGTCGTGCCGGTCCAGCAGGTCGGGGCTGTGGCTCGTCACGATCACCTGGCGCCGCTCGCTCGCATCGCGCAGCGCGTCCAGCAGGACACCCGCCGCCGCAGGGTGCAGCGCGCTTTCCGGCTCCTCGATCCCGACCGTGCTGAGTGTGGGGCCGGTCCCCGCGAACAGCGCCACCAGCACGCCGAGGGCACGCAGGGTGCCGTCCGAGACCGACTGGGCCGGGAAGCGCCACGGATTCTTCGCGCCGGGAACGTCCTGGGCGAACTCCAGCGTCTCCCAGTTGCCCAGCTCGGTCCGGGACACCTCGTGCATGCCGGGGACGATCTGCTGCAAGTACTCCTCGATCCTCCGCTTGTCGGCCGGTTCGAGCCGGTGCAGCACGCTGGCGATGTTGGCACCGTCACGATGCAGGAACTCGCCCGTGTCGGGCGTCTGTGGTTGGCGCATCACATCCGGGTTGAGACTGAACACGCTGATGCCGGCGAGGCCGTCGAAGACCGGGCGAAAGGCGTCGAGTCCCGCCGCGGACACGAGATACAGGCGCTGCCCGCTCACCGGTGGCATCACCGGCTCGGAAGCGTCCGTCAGCGCCCCCTTGTCGATGCGGAAGTGGGCGTCCGCGCGGCGTTCTCCTTCGGAGCCTTCCGCGTCGGTACGTACCGCGCAGTTCTCCCTGGACACCCGGAAGCCCCCGCCGCGCACCGCTGCGACCTCGAACCCGTACGCGCCCTCGAATCCGGGCCCCCGGAACTCCAGGTCGATGGAGAAGTGCGTCGGATGCCCGGTCGACCGCCTGCGGACCTCCGCCACTCCGCCCCGGGTCCGCAGCGCCTGGTCGAGCGAGGTCTGCAACGCGTCGGAGAGCAGCCTCAACGCGTCGAGGAAGTTGCTCTTGCCCGACCCGTTGGGCCCTACGAGCAGCAGCAGCCGCCCCAGGTCGACGTCGGCCTCCGCGATACTGCGGTAGTGCCTGAGCCGCACCCTCGTCAGCGAGAAGTGGTTGATGTCCTGCATCCAGCCAGTCTGACAGCTTGCGCCCCCGGCCATGGGGCGCACGGCCCGGGCAGGCCGGGCGCCGTCGCGGACATGAACATGCCGTCGCGGTCGCCCGGCGCAGGAACGCGGTGCGGTCCCCTCAGCCCTTCGAGGTGTGCGCGACGAAGGCCGCCCAGGCGTGCGGGGCGTGGGTGAGGTGGGGGCGGTGGATGTCCTTGGAGTCCCGTACGAGGACGAGGCCGGGGGTGGCGGCGACCTCGACGCAGTCGTTCCCGTCGCCACTGCTGCTGTAGCTGCTCCGGAACCAAGTGGCCTCTGCGGCCTTCCCGTCGGAGGGCTTGTCGATCATGTCTCTCCCAGCAATTGCTCGATGAAGACCAGTGACTCCCTTGGGGAGAGGGCCTGGGCCCGGATCATCCCATAGCGCAGCTCCAGGATTCTGAGCTGCTTCGGATCGGAAACCGGGCGGCCGCCGAAAGCCCCCTCGGAGCGTCCTACCGCGCTGCCGTCAGGAAACTTCAGGACTTCGATAAGACCACCGGTCCCAGGGTGCTCCTCACGTTGGGTCGGCACCACCTGAATCGACACGTTCCGCAACTGCGCCAGCTCCAGGAGCCGTTCCAGTTGCTCACGCCATACCGTCGTGCCCCCGACAGGACGGCGCAGCGTCACCTCTTCCTGTACGAAGCTGAGCGCGGGGCCCGGCTCGCGGTCGAAAATCGCTCGCCGAGCCAGTCGCGCGGCAACTACTCGTTCCAGTTCGTCCCGTGTGTACGCGGGCAGCCACCCCGCGAAGAGGGCCCGCATATGCGCCTCGGTCTGCAGCAGACCGTTGATGTTGTGGTGGTGGTAGGCGGCCAGCTCCACCGCCTGGGCCTCCATCTTGGCCAGGTCCCGGATCTTCTTCGGGTACCGGACCACCGCCAGGTCCTGCTTCATCACGGCGATCTTGCCGTTCGCGCCCAGAGCGTCGTCGGCCTTGTCCATGTACTCCGGGCGGGGAATCCGCCGGCCGCCCTCGACCTTGTAGACCAGGTCCTCCCCGTACCCGATCACCGCCCCGAACTCGGCGGCCCGCAGGCCCGCCGCCTCGCGCCAGGCCTTGAGTTGCCGACCCACGGCGGCGACCACGGCCACGCCCGATTCGTCCTCGGGGTCGACGTCCCAACCGTGTTCGGCCGTGTCGTTGTCGGCGTTCCGGTCCTTGCCGACCTCATCCACACTCATCCGTACCCCACTTCCGACGTGCGTGCCGTTCTTCTTCAACCGCTGACGTCCCCCCGCGTCACGCGGGACAGCCGGGACAACGCCGGACAAGCGCTGGACAGTCACCGTCACCGTACGCACCGGCCGTGCACCGGGTCGCGGGTTTCCGCGACCCGGAGTCGTACGTCGCGGACGGCCGCGACCCGGTGCGTCACGACGTCTCCTGCTTGAAAGAACTTCCGGGAAAGAACCCCACCCCACCCCACCCGAACCCGGTACGAACGCTGATCACTCGCGCGGGTGACAAATGGCAACTGAGCTGGATTTGGGGTCGGTTGTCGGGCATATGCTCGCCGCGACAACCCCAGACACAAGTCGGCCCCGACCGGGACGGTAACCCCGGGCAGGGCCTGACCACCGAGGAAGAAAGCCCCACTTCCTGATGACTGCCCAGCAGGTTATCGCGCCCCCGTGCGCCCCGCCCGGTTCCCCCGGCGACGTCACACCGACTTCCGGTGTCATCCACGTCAACTCCCGCCACACGTCCGGCTTCACGGTCATCGGCAACCACCTCGCGCAGCACAGCGAGCTGTCCCTGCTGGCGATCGGGATCGCCGTCCACATCCAGTCGCTGCCCGAGGGCGCGAGCGTCGGCATCAAGACCCTGACCGCCCGCTTCCCGGAGAGCGAGATGCGGATCGCCGCCGCCCTGCGGGAGTTGGAGGCGGCGGGCTATCTGCGCCGCCTCCGCGTACGCCTGCCGGACGGCCGCGTACGCACCCGGACGGAGTCCCACAACCGGCCGCACGCCACGACTCCGGTCCCCCCGGCTTCGTACGCCCCACCGCGCCCCGCCCCCGCGACGCCCCCGCCCTCTCCTCCGGCCCGGAAGCCGGAACCCGGGCCGAAGCCCAGCGCGCCGCCCGCCCCCAGCGCCCGGCCCGTCTCCCTCCCCCACGCCCGCACCGCCGCCGCGCTCCTGGCGGACCTGCGCCGCCACACCCCCGTCCTCACGCTGTCCGGGGCGGACATCACCGCCCTCGTACCGGAGGTCGCCGCCTGGCTGGAGCGCGACGCGGACCCGGACACCATCCGCCGGGCCCTCAGCACGGACCTCCCGGCACCCCTCACCCACCCCGCGCGCCTCCTGCGCCACCGCCTCCGAGCCCTCCTACCGCCCCCGCTTCCCGACCCGGCGGACCTCGTCCGGCAACGCCCGGCCCCCACCGTCATCCCGCTCCAGAACTGCGACGACTGCAACCGCGCCTTCCGCGCCCCGGAGCCGGGCCGGTGCCGCGACTGCCGGGCCGGGGGGCACCAGCCCGGATGACCGGCGCCCGCAGCGGCTGGGGCGGGAGCCGGGCCCTGTGCAGGGCGGGGGGCTCGTGTCAGCATGGCGCCGTGACAGAGATCAGCAAGGGGGAGGGTCCGGCGGCTTCCGGGCAGCCGGGGCAGGGCGGTCCGGTTCCGCCGGAGATTCCGCACGGAGTCGTCGGGAAGTCGTCGGGGCCGGGCGCGGGCTCCGTCTCCACGGGCGGGGCGCGGGCAGAGGTCCCCGCGCGGCCGCCGCGCCGGATCGGCCTCGCGGACGGCGGACGGTGGGCCGGGCTGATCGCGCCGTCGCCCGCCCCGTCCGCCGAGACGGCCGCAGCCGCGCGCGTCCTCGGCGGGGAGTTCGAGGACATCGTGTACGCGGGTGGGGGCGACGCCGTGTTCGCCATGGAGGAGACGCCTCCGGCCGGTTACGTCCTGGTCGACGTCGCCCGGACGGGCTCGGGCCTCTTCCTGCTGGACTCCCTCGACTGGAACGGCAGGGAGGCCGTCCACTTCGGCGGCGGCCACCCGCCCCTCCGGTTCGGCCGGCGGGTGATGTGGTGCGACAACCTGTACCCCCTGCGCTTCCGCGTCCAGTGCGACAGCCGGGACGAGTGGGTGATCGTGATCCGGTCCCTCGGCGCGGTGCGTGCGCTCGGCGAGGGGGCCACCGGGCGGGGCGCCGACGTCCTGCTCCACACCGGGCCCGCGGGCGAGCTGGTCCTGCGGGCGCACTCGGCGTCGGGGAGCGGGTCGCTGCGCGTCGAGGGCCACAGGCCGCGTCGTCCCGGCGGCGCCACCACGTACCCGCAGACGCTGGTGAGCGAGGCGGACCGGCGCCCGGAGGCCGCGGGGGCGCTCCCCGAAGGGCCGCTGGTGCTGGGGGTCGTCGAAGGGGACGGGGACTGGTCGCTCGACGTCCGGCCGGCCCGTCCTGCGGAAACGGGGAAGCCGGGGTTCTGGAACCGCCTGCGCGGGCGCTAGACCGCTCCTCGCCAGACCGTGATGTCGCCCAGGAGGAAGGCGCTCGCGGGGACCGCGGTCGACTTCGTCGCGATCACGAACAGCGCGATATCCCCCGAGGGGTTCTTGATGCAGATCTCGCTTCCGTTGGCGACGACGGCGGTGGGAAGCCGGTGCGCCTTCTCGTAGGTGAACCGCCGGCGGCAGTAGTCGAGCGTGGTGCCCGGCTTGTCGCTCGGCTGGGCGAATACGCTCTCGTCGCTCATCAGCGCGCAGCCGTTCGTCCCGCAGCCGAAGCGGACCTCGCCCTTGCTGTTCGTCAGCGGCACGTCCGGGTCCGCGAGGTTCAGTGAGCGCTGCGCGCTGAGCATGACCATCGGGTACGGCTCGGGGAGCGGCTCGCTGGGCGAGGGGGACGGGGTCGGCGTCGGGGATGCCTTTCGCGTGGCGCCCCCGGTGTCCGTGTCCTTGCTCGGGGCGGCCGGGGTTCCCGCGGTGTCCCGGTGTGCGTCACCGCCGCCGGGGCCCACGGTCTGCCAGGCCAGGACCGCGGCCAGCAGCGCGCTCACCGCGCCGACCGCCGACACCAGCGCCGCGCGCCGTCTGCGGGCGCGGCGCCCGTCCGGCGCCGGTCCGGGCGTCGCGGGCCCGGCCGGTGGCTCCGGCTGCGCCGGGGTCGCCTCGGGCACCGGGGGCGGGACCTCGCTCTCCGGTCCGCCGATCTCCCGCCACACGGCGGGCACCCCGTCCGCCCCGGTGGCCGCCCCCAGCCGTTGCCTGCACCACTCCACGATCTCCGCCGGAGCGGGCCGCTCCGCCGGGTCGGCGGCCAGACACCGGGCGAACAGGGGCCGCAACGACTCGGGGAGCAGGGCCAGTTCGGGCTCGGAGTGGACGATCCGGTACAGCACGTCGACGCCGGGGCCGTCCCCGTAGAGCGGCCTGCCCAACGCCGCGAACGCGGCGGTCTGGGCGAGGGCGAAGACATCGGTCGCCGCCGTGATCCGCTGTACGGACGCCTGTTCCGGGGCCATGTACGCGGGCGTGCCGAGCGGGTGTCCCGTCGCCGTGTACGCCGTCGCGTCGGCGGCGAGGGCGATGCCGAAGTCGATCACGCGCGGCCCGTCCGAGGCCAGCAGCACATTCGACGGCTTCAGGTCGCGGTGGACGATGCCCTCGGCGTGGATGGCCCGGAGCGCCTCGGCCGTGCCCGCCATCAGCCACAGCAGGGCGGGCACCGGCAGGGGGCCCCGCCGGGCCACGGCCTGGGAGAGGGAGGGGCCGGGCACGTACAGCGTGGCCAGCCAGGGTTGCGCGCAGTCCGGGTCGGCGTCCAGCAGTTCGGCCGTGTACGCGCCGCGTACCCGGCGGGCCGCCCGGACCTCCCGGCGGAACCGCTTCCTGAAGTCCGGGTCGTCGGCCAGTTCCGGGCGTACGACCTTGATCGCCACCGGCCGGCCGCCCTCGGTGTGCGAGAGGTAGACGCGGCCCATGCCGCCCGCGCCCAGCCGGGCGGCGAGCCGGTAGCCGCCCACCACCACCGGGTCGGTCTCCTGAAGTGGCTGGAATGTCTCCGTCACCTGGTCCCGCCCCGCTCCCCCGCCGTGCCGCACCGACCCGCGACAGCAGCCTAACAACGGCGCGAACCCGGGCCGCCGGGGCCGGGGACCTGGTTGGTGCCCTCGTAGATCTGGGTGCGGCATGCCGCACGCGTGCCGAGTTTCCTGTTCTCTCAACTGGGCCACCTTGACCCGTCTGTCACGGCGTCGCGAGGATCGAACGGGACACCAGCCTACGCAGGGGGTCAGCCAGTGAAGCTCAATCAGCTCGTAAGCGAGTGCGACGAGGGACCGTGCCCGACCGTGTGGGCGATAGAGGGGACGGGGAGCGTCTTGGTACAGGGCTTCAAGGTGGATGACGAGGAAGCGCTCACCACCATGCAGCTACCGAACAACGAAACCGCCGTGCGTGTCCCTATGTCGCTGATTCTGAGGGTGGCCCGTGAACATCTCGCCTGACGAATTCGGAAAGCTCTTCACTGAGTTTCAGCGGGAAGCATTCCGGCTTGAGACCCTGGACGATTACAGCAAATCGGGCGGAGTCGACGCCTACCACGTATTCTTGGCCGGTAGGCCGCAGCCGGAAGAGTACAAGTCAGCCGGTTGGGTCACGACCGTACGAGATGCCACGCAAGCCGGTAAGCGCATGTACCGCGTGCACATCCTGGCTCGCCCCCTGAGTGATTACCTGCGGTTCGAGCTCGGTTGGGGTTATCTCCGGAACCAAGAAGCCGGGGAAGAGTTCTTCATCCTCGACACCACCGAACAGCCGAACCCGCTGGAGGGTGTGCCGGACTTCTGGGCCTTCGATGAAAGCTCGGTCGTGACCATGCAGTACGGCGATGGCGGGGAGTTCCTAGGCGCAGAACTGATCCCCGAGGAGCAGGCGGGGGAATGGCTGGAGCGTCGAGACGCAGCCCTGAGTAACGCTGTGCCGTTCCGCGACTGGTGGGAGCAGCACAAGCCGGCGTGAACAACATCAATATCGGTCGGGCGCTACGGGAACTGCGAGAGGCCGGCGGAAGGCAGGCCAAGGTGGTCGCCCGTAGCGCTGTCATGTCTCCGAGCAAGCTCAGCAAGATCGAGAACGAAGCGCTTGCGCCGAGTGTGATGGACGTGGAGCGCATCCTCACGGCCTTGGAGGTCTCGGAGGAGGTCAAGGCCCGACTCACCGAAGCTGCCCGCAAGGCAGCCACGGAGGCGACGGCTTGGCGCATCTTGCGGCGTACCGGGCTCCACAAGCACCAGGACGAGATCCGGGCGATAGAAGCCCAAACGAGCCTCATGCGGCTGTTTCAGCCGTCGTGCTTTCCCGGCCTGCTCCAGACCCCCGAGTATGCCCGCGCCATCCTTGGCAGACACGGTTACACGCAAGGCGCCCTGGAGAAGATGATGGGCGCACGTCTGCTCCGGCAAGAGGTCTTGCACGACACCGCCCGAACCTTTCGGTTCGTGATCACCGAGTCCGTACTCAGATGGAAAATCGTTCGCCCTTCGATGCTGGCAGCGCAGCTGGACAAGCTCATCACCATGTCGAGAATGCCGAACGTGAGCATCGGGGTGCTTCCCCTGTCGGCACCCATGACCGACTTGCCCAGTTCCTCGTTCGTTCTCTTCGACACCAACCTGGCCATTATCGAGATCCCGCACGCCGAGATCACCACTACCGAAGCCAGGGACGTCGAGCTGTACGTGAACAAGTTCGCCGGCTTCGAGGGCGCGGCCGTCACGGGCGAGGAAATGAGGCGCTTTGTCGCAGGGCTCCGGGACGACTTCTTGAGGCAACAGGAAACGGGCTAGAGGTTCCTCGGTGATGGCCCGAGGATGTACTCGTGCCGACCGAAAGGACGGCGGCATGGGGCGGACACGGAAATTCTCTCCCCCCAGCACTGATCTCACAGGAAGGAACACCCATGCCCGGAACCGACCTGTACAGCCTGCCCATCGACGGCGCCACGTTCTACAAGGCGTGCGGGGGCAGCACGCATCCGGATGGCGAGTCCTGCGCCACGCTGGCGAAGATCGGCCCCCACGCGTGGGCGATGGGCGACAGCAAGCGCCCCGGTGCGGAGCCTTTGCGCTTCAGCACCGAGGAACTGAACGCGGCCGGTATCGACCCGGCCCGCTTCGGCCTGTCCGCCTGACGGCCGTCCATGGCGCCCCCGGTCCTGACTCCCCCCGAGAGGCAGGACCGGTTGGGCGCCCCTCTTCTTCTTGCACTGAACGGGACGACAGTTGCACCACCACGGCTACCTGTGGACCGGCTCCAAGCAACGGTTCGATGACGAGGCGCTGAGGCGGCCGCCGCACCCTGATCCACCACCGGCCGATAAGCCGGAGCTTGCCCAGCGGTACAGGGAAGTGAAGGCGGAGTTCCCAACCGTGGACCTGCCACCGCTGGAAGCGGTCCACTGGCTGATCAAACCCGCGAAGCTCGTGCGGGGCACCTGGGAGGAGCCGAAGGAAGCGGCGGAATGGCTCGGGCATCGACTGGCGGAGTATGCGCCCCGGTTCTCCTCCGAGTCGGACCGCGACAGTACCCGGCTGGCGCTGCTGGTCCGCTCCGCTGCCGATCGGCTGGGCTGGGGTGGAGACGTGTCCCACGGCTTCTACCTGGAGAGGCCGGCATTTCTCTCCGTAGCTCTGGTGACGTGCACTCCGAACCGTGCCGCACCGCGCCTGGCCTGCCCGGCCCCCGGCGTCGCGCCGGGGGCCGCGTTGTCTGTGCAGGTCACTGGCTATAACCCTGCTAGGGAAGGTTCCTTGCCATGACGATGCGCTGGACCTGGTTGGTGCCCTCGTAGATCTGGGTGATCTTGGCGTCGCGCATCATGCGCTCCACCGGGTAGTCGCGGGTGTAGCCGTAGCCGCCGAGGAGCTGGACCGCGTCGGTGGTGATCTCCATGGCGGCGTCGGAGGCGAAGCACTTGGCGGCGGCGCCGAAGAACGTCAGGTCGCCGTCGACACGCTCGGACTTGGCGGCAGCCGCGTAGGTGAGCTGGCGGGCGGCCTCCAGCTTCATGGCCATGTCGGCGAGCATGAACTGGACGCCCTGGAAGTCGGCGATCGGCTTGCCGAACTGCTTGCGCTCCTTGACGTAGCCCTTGGCGTAGTCGAGGGCGCCCTGCGCGATGCCGAGGGCCTGGGCCGCGATGGTGATGCGGGTGTGGTCCAGGGTCTTCATCGCGGTGGCGAAGCCGGTGCCCTCCTCGCCGATCATGCGGTCGGCGGGGATGCGGACGTTGTCGAAGTAGACCTCGCGGGTCGGGGAGCCCTTGATGCCGAGCTTCTTCTCGGGGGCGCCGAAGGAGACGCCCTCGTCGGACTTCTCGACGACGAAGGCCGAGATGCCCTTGGAGCGCTTCTCCGGGTCGGTGACGGCCATGACCGTGTAGTACTCGGAGACGCCCGCGTTGGTGATCCAGCGCTTCACGCCGTTGAGGACCCAGAAGTCGCCGTCGCGCACGGCGCGGGTCTTCATGCCGGCCGCGTCGGAGCCCGCGTCCGGCTCGGAGAGGCAGTACGAGAACATGCCGTCGCCCTTGGCCAGCGGGCCCAGGTACTTCTTCTTCAGGGCCTCGGAGCCGGACAGGACGACCGGGAGCGAGCCGAGCTTGTTCACGGCCGGGATCAGCGAGGAGGAGGCACAGGCACGGGCCACCTCCTCGATCACGATGACCGTGGCGAGCGCGTCGGCGCCGGCGCCGCCGTACTCCTCCGGTACGTGCACCGCGTGCAGATCGGCGGCGGTCAGGGCGTCCAGCGCCTCCTGCGGGAAGCGGGCCTCCTCATCGACCGCGGCCGCGTGCGGGGCGATCTTCGCCTCGGCGAGCGCACGCACCGTCTCACGGAGCAGCTCGTGCTCCTCGGCCGGACGGTACAGGTCGAAATCGGTCGAACCCGCCAAGACGCTCACTCCCCAGGGTGCTAACTACCGTTAAGTAACCCAATTTTAGGCGTTCGACCCGCCCCCGGCATACGCGCTCGGGCCGTGAGCTGCGCGACAGCCGGAAAACAGGGGTTCCGCGGCCCGGACTATGCTCATTCCCCGCGTGCCCGTCCGCATGCCCGTCCGCCCGTCCGTCCGCGTCTCACAGGAGCACCTCATGGCCCTCACCAGGATCACCGTGATCGGCACCGGCTACCTGGGGGCCACCCACGCCGCGGCCATGGCGGAGCTGGGCTTCGAGGTCCTGGGGCTCGACGTGGTGCCCGAGAAGATCGAGATGCTGTCCGCCGGCCGGGTGCCGATGTACGAACCCGATCTTGAGGAGATGCTGCGGCGGCATGTCGTGGGCGTCGAGGGGGCCAGCGGGCGGCTGCGGTTCACCACCTCCTGGGAGGAGGCCGCCGAGTTCGGCGACGTCCACTTCGTCTGCGTGAACACCCCGCAGAAGCACGGCGAGTACGCCTGCGACATGACGTACGTGGAGAGCGCCTTCGACTCGCTGGCGCCGCTGCTGACCCGGCCCGCCCTGGTCGTCGGCAAGTCCACCGTGCCCGTCGGCTCCGCCGCCCGCCTCGCCGCCCGGCTCGCGGAGCTGGCTCCGGTGGGCGCCGGCGCGGAGCTGGCCTGGAACCCGGAGTTCCTGCGCGAGGGCTTCGCCGTCCAGGACACCCTGCACCCGGACCGGATCGTCGTCGGCGTGACCAGCGAGCGGGCCGAGAAGCTGCTGCGCGAGGTGTACGCCGTTCCGGTCGCGGAGGGCTCCCCGTTCGTCGTGACGGACTACCCGACCGCCGAGCTGGTGAAGACGGCCGCCAACTCCTTCCTGGCCACCAAGATCTCGTTCATCAACGCCATGGCGGAGGTCTGCGAGGCCGCCGACGGCGATGTGGCCAAGCTCGCCGAGGCCATCGGGCACGACGACCGCATCGGGAAGAAGTTCCTGCGGGCCGGGATCGGCTTCGGCGGCGGCTGCCTACCCAAGGACATCCGCGCGTTCATGGCCCGCGCCGGTGAGCTGGGCGCCGACCAGGCGCTGACCTTCCTGCGCGAGGTCGACTCGATCAACATGCGCCGCCGGGGCCACATGGTGGAGCTGGCCCGCGAGGCCGTGGGCGGCGGCTCCTTCCTCGGCCGGCGGGTCGCCGTGCTCGGCGCCACGTTCAAGCCGGACTCGGACGACGTACGGGACTCGCCCGCGCTCAACGTCGCGGGGCAGGTCCACCTCCAGGGCGGCCAGGTCACCGTCTACGACCCCAAGGGCATGGACAACGCCCGCCGGCTCTTCCCGACCCTCGGCTACGCGGAGAGCGCGCTCGACGCGGTGCGCGGCGCCGACGTCGTCCTGCATCTGACGGAGTGGCGGGAGTTCCGCGAGCTGGACCCGGAGGCGCTGGGCGCGGTCGCGGGCCGCCGGATCATCCTCGACGGGCGCAACGCGCTGGACCCGGCCGTGTGGCGCGCGGCCGGCTGGACGTTCCGCGCGATGGGCCGCCCCACCGCCTGACCGCGCCCGGTCCCCCTTCTCAGCCGCGACGCGCCCGGTACGTACGCATCTTCGCGCGCGCCCCGCACACCGACATCGAGCACCAGCGGCGGCGCCCCGCCGGGCTGCGGTCGTAGTAGGCCCAGCGGCAGTCCGCCGCCTCGCACGCCTTGAGCCTGGCCCAGGTGCCGTCCGCCGCGGCGGCGGCGACCGCGGCGGCGATCCGCGCCATCAGCCCCGGCGGCTCCTGCACCGGGCGCAGCGCCGCCACGCCCGCCGCGTCCACCGTGACCCGAAGCGGCGCCTCGGCGAGCAGCCGGTCCAGTACGCACAGCGGGCTGTCGTCCGAGCAGTGGCCGGCGTGCGCCAGGCAGGCGGCGCGCAGGGCCTCGCGCAGCGCGCGGGCCGCCGGGAGGTCGGGCTCCGCGAGGGCGAAGGGGGCGCGCCCCTCCGCCGTGTCGAGGCTGTCCGCGCCGGTCTCGATGTCCAGGGTGTTGACCAGCGCCTCGACCAGCGCGAGTCCACCGGGCGCGGAATCCCTCTCATTCATGGTTGCGACGTTACCGCCCATGGGGGAGCATGCAGTAACGGTTACCGGTTGATCGGTTCAAGCGGTAACCACCTGTCCGTAGTCTGCCCGAGGAGGAAGCAACATGGCTCTGGCCACAGTGGGTGCCGTCGTCCTGGACTGTCCCGACCCCGTCGCCCTGGCGGACTTCTACGCCGCGCTGCTCGGCGGCGAGGTCCGGCGGCAGGAGGACTGGGTGGACCTCGAAGGAAGCGCCGGCGCCCCACTCGCCTTCCAGGCCGCGCCCGGCTTCGTACCGCCGAAGTGGCCGCGCGCGGACGCCTCGCAGCAGGTCCATCTGGACCTGACCGCGGCGGATCTGGACGCGGCGGAGCGCGAGGTGCTGGCGCTGGGCGCGACGGTGCTGGACGCGGCGGACCGGGAGCGCTCCTTCCGGGTGTACGCCGACCCGGCGGGGCACCCGTTCTGCCTCTGCGCCTGCTGAAACCGCCCCTAGGCCGCCGGGGCGTCCAGCTGTTCGATCCTCGCGTGCGACGGGCCGCGCAGCGCCCGCTGCTCGCGGGCCACGTCCTCGGCGGCGCGCAGCACCCGTACGGCGTTGCGCCAGGTGAGCTTGGCCAGGTCGGCGGCGGACCAGTTGCGGCGCAGCAGCTCCGCGACCAGGTTCGGGTAGCCGGCGACGCTCTCCAGGCCGTGCGGGAGGAAGGCGGTGCCGTCGTAGTCGCCGCCGATGCCGACATGGTCGATGCCGGCGACGTCGCGCATGTGGTCGAGGTGGTCGGCGATGGTGGCCACCGTGGCGACCGGGCGGGGCTGGGCCGCCTCGAACGCGGCGTGCAGCTCCATGGCGCGCGCGGTGGTGTCCAGGTGGTGCAGCCCGTGGGCGCGCAGGTTCTCGTCGGCGGCCTGCGTCCAGGCGACGGCCTCGGGCAGGACGAACGTGGGGACGAAGGTGGCCATGGCGATGCCGCCGTTGGCCGGGAGCAGCGCCAGCACGTCGTCCGGGATGTTGCGCGGGTGGTCGCAGACGGCGCGCGACGAGGAGTGCGAGAACATCACCGGCGCGACGGAGGTGGCCAGCGCGTCCCGCATGGTCGTCGCGGCGACGTGCGAGAGGTCCACCAGCATGCCGGTGCGGTTCATCTCGCGGACGACCTCGTGGCCGAAGGGCGAGAGGCCGCCGACGCCGGGCTCGTCGGTCGCGGAGTCGGCCCAGGCGATGTTGTCGTTGTGGGTGAGCGTCATGTAGCGGACGCCCAGGGCGTACAGGCCGCGCAGGGTGCCCAGCGAGTTCGCGATGGAGTGGCCGCCCTCGGCGCCCATCAGGGAGGCGATCCGGCCCTCGGCGCGGGCGGCCTCCATGTCGTCGGCGGTCAGGGCGCGCCGCAGGTCGGCCGGGTAGCGGTCGAGCAGTTCGGCGACGGCGTCGATCTGTTCCAGGGTCGCGCTGACGGCGGCGTCGCCCGCGAGGTCGGAGCGTACGTAGACGGACCAGAACTGGGCGCCGACGCCCCCGGCGCGCAGCCGGGGGATGTCGGTGTGCAGGTGGGCCGACTGGTCGGTGGCGATGTCCCGTGCGGCCAGGTCGTAGCCGACCTGCTCGCGCAGCGCCCACGGCAGGTCGTTGTGGCCGTCGACCACGGGGTACTCGGCGAGGAGTTCCCGCGCCCGGTCCAGTCGGTCCGTCACGGCGCCTACTTCCCGAAGCCGAAGGACTCCGTGCCGGCCACCTTCTGGCGCAGCCGCTTGCCCTTCTCGGTGGCCTGGTCGTTCAGGTCGCCCAGGAACTCCGTCATCCGGCCCCGGAGCTCGGGGTCGGCGGCGGCCAGGATGCGGACGGCCAGCAGGCCGGCGTTGCGCGCGCCGGCGACGGAGACCGTGGCGACGGGGATGCCGGCGGGCATCTGGACGATGGACAGGAGGCTGTCCATGCCGTCCAGGTACTTCAGCGGGACCGGGACGCCGATGACCGGCAGCGGGGTGACCGAGGCGAGCATGCCGGGCAGGTGGGCGGCGCCGCCCGCGCCCGCGATGATCGCCTTGAGGCCGCGGTCGGCCGCGTTCTCGCCGTACGCGATCATCTCGCGGGGCATGCGGTGGGCGGAGACGACGTCGACCTCGTACGGGATCGCGAACTCGTCCAGCGCCTTGGCCGCCGCTTCCATGACGGGCCAGTCGGAGTCCGAGCCCATGACGATGCCGACGACCGGTGCGGTGGAGGCGGGGGAAGTCATTCGGTGATCGTTCCTCGCAGGTAGTCGGCCGCGTGCCGGGCGCGCTCGCGCACGTCCGCCAGGTCGTCGCCGTAGGTGTTGACGTGGCCGACCTTGCGGCCCGGCTTCACGTCCTTTCCGTACATGTGGATCTTGAGCTGCGGGTCGCGCGCCATGCAGTGCAGATAGCCCTGGTACATGTCCGGGTAGTCGCCGCCCAGGACGTTGCACATGACCGTCCAGGGGGCGCGGGGGCGCGGGTCGCCGAGCGGGAGGTCGAGGACCGCCCGGACGTGGTTGGCGAACTGCGAGGTGATCGCGCCGTCCATGGTCCAGTGGCCGGAGTTGTGCGGGCGCATGGCCAGCTCGTTGACGAGGATGCGCCCGTCCCGGGTCTCGAACAGCTCCACCGCGAGGTGGCCGACGACGCCCAGCTCGGCGGCGATGCGCAGCGCGAGCTGCTGGGCCTCGCCCGCCAGCTCCTCGTCCAGGTCGGGGGCGGGGGCGATGACCGTGTCGCAGACGCCGTTCACCTGGATGGACTCGACGACCGGGTAGGCGACGGCCTGGCCGTGCGGCGAGCGGACGATGTCGGCCGCCAGCTCCCGTACGAAGTCGACCTTCTCCTCGGCGAGCACCGGGACACCGGCCCGGAACGGCTCGGCCGCGTCCGCCTCGGAGCGGACCACCCAGACGCCCTTGCCGTCGTAGCCGCCGCGCACGGTCTTCAGGACGACGGGGAAGCCCCCGCCCTCCTCGGCGAAGACCGCGACGTCGGCCGGGTCGGCCACGATGCGGTGGCGGGGGCAGGGCGCGCCGATCTCGGTGAGCTTCGCGCGCATCACCCCCTTGTCCTGGGCGTGCACCAGGGCGTCGGGGCCGGGGCGGACGGGGATGCCGTCCGCCTCCAGGGCCCGCAGATGCTCGGTGGGCACGTGCTCGTGATCGAAGGTGATCACGTCACAGCCGCGCGCGAAGGCCCGCAGCGTCTCCAGGTCGCGATAGTCGCCGACGACGACCTCGCCCACCACCTGGGCCGCTGAGTCCTGAGCGGTGTCGCTGAGGAGCTTGAACTTGATGCCGAGGGGGATGCCCGCCTCGTGGGTCATTCGGGCGAGCTGACCGCCACCGACCATGCCGACTACCGGGAACGTCACGCTTCCAGGGTATCCGCACCGCCGGGCGGCGGCTCCGGGCAGGGGGCGGGGCCGGCCGCACGCGTTCCCGTACGCACAGGCGTACGGCGGGTGTCCTGGTTAGCATGGCCGGGTTGACGGAGCATGGAGCGGGACCTACGGACGGACTGAGCGATCACATGAGCGAGCGAGGCGCACTGCGGGCCCGGCTGGAGTCGCTGGCCCGGGAGGTCGCCAAGTTCGGCGTGGTCGGTGCCGTCGGCCTGGTGGTCAACATGGTCGTGTCGAACCTGCTGTGGCGCTACACGGAGATCCCGACCGTGCGGGCCGGGCTGCTCGCCACGTTCGTCGCGATCCTCTGCAATTACGTGGGCTTCCGCCACTGGACGTACCGCGACCGCGACAAGACCGGCCGCACCCGCGAGCTGACCCTGTTCCTGCTGTTCAGCGCGGCGGGCGCGGTGATCGAGACCGGTGTGCTGTACGTGGCGACGTACGGGTTCGGCTGGGACACCCCGGTGCAGAGCAACGTCTTCAAGATCGTCGGGATCGGTGTCGCGACGCTGTTCCGCTTCTGGTCCTACCGGACGTGGGTCTTCAAGGCGCTGCCCGAGCCGGAGGCGGCTGCCGACGAGCCGGAGGCGGCTGCCGACAAAGGAGCCCTGGTGACCGTGCCCGCCCCGGCGGTGCGCGAGGCGGATGCGGCACGGCGGTAGGGCGGTAGGGCGGTAGGGCAGCACGGCGGCAGGGCTACCTCACCGGACGTTCCGTTTCCGCTTCCGTCCGGCTCTGGGCCATGCGGCTCAGGAAGAGGGCGAAGACCGGGGGCTGCTGCTGGAGGAGTTCCAGCCGGCCGCCGTCCGCCTCGGCGAGGTCGCGGGCGACGGCGAGGCCGATGCCCGTGGAGTTGCGGCCGCTGATGGTCCGCTCGAAGATCCGCGCCCCCAGGTCGGCCGGGACGCCGGGGCCCTCGTCCGTCACCTCGATCACCGCCTGATTGCCGGTGACCCGCGTGCGCAGGGCGACCGTGCCCCGCCCGTGCATCAGGGAGTTCTCGATCAGCGCGGCCAGGACCTGGGCGACCGCGCCCGGCGTGCCCACGGCGCTGAGCCCCTGCTTGCCCGAGCACACGATGGCGCGGCCCTCGCCCCGGTAGGCCGGGCGCCACTCCTCGATCTGCTGCTTGACGACCTCGTCCAGGTCGAAGTCGACCGCCGAGCCGGTCCGGGGGTCGCGGGCGTTGGTGAGCAGCCGCTGCACCACGTCCGTGAGCCGTTCGACCTGGGCGAGCGCGATGTGCGCCTCCTCCTTCACGGTCTCCGGGTCGTCGGTGAGCGAGATCTCCTCGATGCGCATGGACAGCGCGGTGAGCGGGGTCCGCAGCTGGTGGGAGGCGTCGGCGGCGAGCCGGCGCTCCGCGGTGAGCATGCGGGCGATCCGTTCGGCGGAGGCGTCGAGGACGTCGGCGACACGGTCCAGCTCGGGCACCCCGTACCGCTTGTGGCGCGGGCGGGGGTCGCCGGAGCCCAGGCGTTCGGCGGTCTCGGCGAGGTCGGTGAGCGGCGAGGCGAGCTTGTTGGCCTGGCGCACGGCGAGGAGGACGGCGGAGACGATGGCCAGCAGCGCCACCGCGCCGATGATCATCAGGGTGCGGCCGACCTCGCGGGTGACGGCGGAGCGGGACTCCTCGACGGTGACCCGCTCGCCGTGCTCGCCCGTCTCGGTGGCGGTGATCACGCTGCCGGTGGGGCGCTCGCCGACCTCGATGGGGGCCCGGCCCGCCATCTTGACCAGGGCGTAGCGCTTGTCGTCGATCTGCTCGGCGAGCACTTCGGGGTTGATCCGCTCCTCGCCGAGGAGCCGGCTCTCGATGACGCTGATCAGCCGGAGCGCCTCGGAGTCGACGCTCTCCTGGGCGCTGCTGCTGATGGTGCGGGTCTCGACGATGACGAGGGAGACGCCGAAGACGGCGATCACCACGAGCACGACGGCGAGGGTGGAGTTGATCAGTCGTCGGCGCATGCCTGCTTCTGTACGTCGTCGGCTCGGGCTGCTGGCGCGGGGGCGTCAGCTCGTACGGCTCGCCGGTCGTCAGCTCTTCTCGAAGCGGAAGCCGACGCCCCGGACGGTGGCGATGTAGCGCGGGTTGGCCGCGTCGTCGCCGAGTTTCTTGCGGAGCCAGGAGATGTGCATGTCGAGGGTCTTGGTGGAGGACCACCAGGTGGTGTCCCAGACCTCGCGCATCAGCTGGTCGCGGGTGACGACCCGGCCGGCGTCCCGTACGAGGACGCGCAGGAGGTCGAACTCCTTGGCGGTGAGCTGCAGTTCCTCCTCGCCCATCCAGGCCCGGTGCGATTCGACGTCGATGCGGACGCCGTGCGTGGCGGGCTGGGGGGCGGGCTCGGCGGCGCCGCGCCGCAGCAGGGCCCGGACGCGGGCGAGCAGTTCGGCGAGGCGGAACGGCTTGGTGACGTAGTCGTCGGCGCCGGCGTCGAGCCCGACGACCGTGTCCACCTCGTCGGCGCGGGCGGTCAGCACCAGGACCGGCACGGTGTGACCCTCGGCACGGAGCCGGCGGGCGACTTCGAGGCCGTCCATGCCGGGCAGCCCCAGGTCGAGCACGACCAGGTCGATGCCGCCCTGGAGACCGGCGTCGAGGGCGGTCGGGCCGTCTTCCCGCACCTCGACCTCGTAACCCTCCCGCCGCAGGGCGCGGGCCAGCGGTTCCGAGATGGATGCGTCGTCCTCGGCGAGCAGTACACGGGTCATGCACTGATGGTAGTCCGCGCGGGGCAGGAGGCGGGAGGCGATCCGCAAGCCCTGCGGATCACCTACCGGAGCGGGGGCAGACCTTGGAATATGCGAGCGCGATCATGTCAGCACCTGTGATCCATCTCTCAAGTCCTTCCATATCGCCCTCTGTCATGCCGTATGGTGGCCCAACGCCTATTGCACTACTCAAGGACCTTTGGGCTGCTCTGAGCGCCAAAGGTCTCTTTTGTGTGCGGGGCCGGTACCCGCCGGCCCGGAAGTACCAGTGAATGACCTGTGGGCCGGGCCCGGATCGCCGATGACGGCGCCTCCGGGCGTGGATCCCGTCGCGGAGGGCGTGCCCGCGGCGGTGCCGGCCTCCCCCCACCGGGCGCGGACCCGCCTCCATGCGGCGCCGCGTCCCGAGCACACAAGGATCGATCATGGCGTCCAGCCTGACGAAGGACCCGTCGAGCACCGCCGGTGGCGACAAGGCCTTCTTCGGCCACCCCCGGGGCCTGGCCACGCTCTTCATGACGGAGATGTGGGAGCGATACAGCTTCTACGGCATGAAGGCGCTGCTCCCGCTGTACCTGATCGCGCCCGGCGGCATGCACATGAACGCCGCCACCGCGACGACCATCTACTCCGCCTACATGGCGATGGTCTACCTGCTCGCCATGCCCGGCGGCTGGATGGCCGACCGGTTCTGGGGTCCGCGCCGGACGGTCGCCATCGGCGGCGCCGTCGTCATCCTCGGCCACATCACGCTCGCGGTGCCCAACTCGGCGACCTTCTTCGCGGGGCTGGCGCTGGTCGCGCTCGGTTCCGGGCTGCTGAAGGCCAACATCTCCACGATGGTCGGCCACCTCTACAACGGCCCCGAGGACCCGCGCCGCGACGGCGGCTTCACGCTCTTCTACATCGGGATCAACGTCGGCGCCTTCCTCGCCCCGCTGACCATCGGCACCGTCGGCGAGAAGGTCAACTGGCACTTCGGCTTCGCGCTGGCCGCGCTCGGCATGGCCCTGGGTCTCGCCCAGTTCATGCTCGGCACCCGCCACCTGAGCCCGCGCAGCGACATCGTCACCACCCCGGCGACGGCGCGGGAGAAGCAGTCCGCGCTGCGCAAGGGCATGATCTGGCTGATCGTCGCGGTCGTCTTCTACGGCCTGCTCGGCATCACCGGCAACTTCGTCGACTGGGGCGTCCTGCCGATCACCCTGGCCGGGCTGATCATCCCGGTCGCCGTCCTGGCCCGCATGAAGCGCGACAAGGAGCTGACCGACACCGAGCAGTCCAAGCTGTCGGGCTACATCTGGTTCTTCGTGGTCGCGGCCGTCTTCTGGATGATCTACGACCAGAACGGCTCGACGCTGTCGATCTTCGGTAAGAACTCGACGACGAACAGCCTGTTCGGGTTCGACTTCCCGACCTCCTGGTACCAGTCGCTGAACCCGATCTTCGTGATGGCGATGGCCCCCGTGCTCGCCTCGGCGTGGCTGTGGCTGAACAAGCGCGGCAAGGAGCCGAGCACCGCGGTCAAGTTCGCCTCCAGCCTCGTGCTGATCGGCGTCTCCTTCGCGGTCTTCCTGATCCCGCTGATCGACACCGCCGCCAACGGGGGCAAGGTCAGCCCGATGTGGCTGGTCTCGGTCTACTTCATCCAGACCGTCGCGGAGCTGTGCCTGTCGCCGGTCGGCCTGTCGGTGACCACGAAGATGGCGCCGGCGAAGTACAGCTCGCAGATGATGGGCGTCTGGTTCCTCGCCGTCACCGCCGGCGACTCGGTGACCGGTCTGCTCACCTCCAAGCAGCTCGGCGTGAACCTGGACACCACCGGGGCGGTCGCCTTCGAGGTGGTACTCGCCGTCGTCGCCGGTGTGGGCATCTGGATGTACCGCAAGAAGGTCGCCCAGCACATGGGCGACGTGCGCTGACCGGACGGTCCCCGTACGCGAAAGAGGGGCCGCCGCACCGGAATGGTGCGGCGGCCCCTCTTTCGCGTTACGGCCGGTGCGGTGGCGGGGTCACGCCGGGGCGGCCAGCTCCGCCCAGACGATCTTGCCGGGCTCACCCGGCACCCGTACGACGCCCCAGTCCAGGCAGAGCCGCTGGACGATGAACATGCCGTGTCCGCCGGGCCGCCCGGCCCGGTGCGGCGTACGCGGCGCGGGCTGGCCCGCGCCGCCGTCCGCGACCTCCACGCGCAGCACCTTGGGGCTGCGGGCGATCCGGATCTCGTCGGGGCCGCCCGCGTGCAGGCAGGCGTTGGTGACCAGCTCGGAGACGACGAGCAGGACGTCCTCCGCGGCGGCGCGGCGGTCGGCGCTGGACGCGGGGAGCCAGCCCCAGTCGTGCAGCGCCTGGCGGGCGAAATCACGGGCCGTCGGCACGATGCCGGTGGCCTCCCGCAACGACAGCGTGCGCCACTGCCGGTCGGCGGCCCCGTCCGGCCGAACGGGCTCGGCGGAGGAAACGCCCGCGCCCTCCGGCTCGCGGCCGAGGTCGCCCGGCGGATGCTGCCGGGTGGTGCTCATCAGCGCTTCACCTCACCGATTCACCATGTCGCCATTGGACAGATACGAACGATTGAAACGATTGAACAGATACGAGTACGCATACCGATACGGACACTGATACAGGAACCGCACGGGCACGGAAGGCCGGACCGAACGGGCTCGCCGGAAGATCTCCTGCCCGGCCGAACGGCGACGACACCCCCCGGCCCTTCGCCGATCGCGTAACTCGCGCGACCGGACCCGTGCGGCCGGGGAGGAGTCCGGTCAGGTCTCCAGGGCCTCGGCGAGCGAGGCATGGACGGTGAACACCGCCTCGGCGCCCGTGATCTCGAAGACCCGAGCCACCACCGGCTGCATCGCGGCCAAATGAACCCCTCCCCCGGCTGCCTCCGCCTTGAGGCGCGCACCGAGCAGCACGTTCAGCCCGGTGGAATCACAGAAGTCGAGTCGCGAGCAGTCGACCACCAGGCGCGCGCGCCCCTGCTCGACCGCGCTCTCCAGCGGCTCGCGCAGCAGATCCGCCGTGTGGTGGTCGAGCTCACCGACCGGCGTCACCACCTCGCTGGGCCCCTCGGTCCGGGCCTCGACCTGAAGCCGACCCCGGTTCGCACTGCCGACCGTCCCGCGGTCCATGCCCGTCCCTCTTCATCGCTCGTCACTGTCCGCATCACCACATCCACGGATGCGTGCCAGTTGTCACTGATGTTCTTGGAACAGTACGCGTTCCCTGCGCCACGCGGTAGCGGAAGACCTCAACAAACCGGACATATAGCGTCAATTGGCGGTTGTACCGGGCGGTGGCGAGCGGGTAAGGGTAGAGGGACCCCCAAAACGACACGACCGGCTTCGGAGGCGCCGCTTCACCGCAGGAACACGTATGGGCATCGGCAGCCATATGCCGAGAACGATGGAGGAGACCACATGTCGCCCCGGCTCGACGTACCGCGTACCCACGACGCGCCGTCAGCATGTCCCCAGGGACACACCGCATCAGACACCGAAGCGCCCGACGGGCTCGACGGCCTTGAGGGGCTGCCCGAGATCCCGCCCTACACCGAGGTGGGGGCGCTGGACGCCAGGGCCCTGTCGAAGACGCTCTTCGCCCGGCTCGAAGCCCTCGACGAGGGCACGCCGGAGTACTCGTACGTACGCAACACCCTCGTCGAGCTGAACCTGGCCCTGGTCAAGTTCGCCGCGTCCCGGTTCCGCTCCCGCAGCGAGCCGATGGAGGACATCGTCCAGGTCGGCACGATCGGCCTCATCAAGGCGATCGACCGCTTCGAGCTCAGCCGCGGGGTCGAGTTCCCGACCTTCGCGATGCCGACCATCATCGGCGAGATCAAGCGCTTCTTCCGCGACACCAGCTGGTCCGTGCGCGTCCCGCGCCGCCTGCAGGAGCTGCGGCTCGACCTGGCCAAGGCGGGCGACGAGCTCGCCCAGCAGCTCGACAGGGCGCCCACCGTGGGCGAGCTCGCCGACCGCCTTGGCCTCGGCCACGACGAGGTCGTGGAGGGCATGGCCGCGAGCAACGCGTACACCGCCAGCTCGCTGGACGCCACGCCCGACGAGGACGAGCACGAGGGCGCGCTGGCCGACCGGATCGGTTACGAGGACCACGGCCTCGAAGGCATCGAGTACGTCGAGTCCCTCAAGCCGCTCATCGCCGCGCTGCCGGGCCGGGACCGCAAGATCCTCTCGCTCCGGTTCGTCGCCAACATGACGCAGTCGGAGATCGGCGAGGAGCTGGGCATCTCGCAGATGCACGTGTCCAGACTGCTCTCGCGCACGCTGGTCAAGCTGCGCAAGGGTCTGACGCTGGACGAGTGAGGCTCCTCCACCGACGGGAAGGGCCCGCCCCCTCGGGGCGGGCCCTTCCCGTCCGTCGCGTCAGCCGCCGTACGGGGCCACCACGCGCTCCCCGGCCCGCCACACGCCGCGCACCAGCGGCACGCCCGGCCGGTACGCGAGGTGGACGTGGCTCGGCGCGTCCAGCAGGACCAGGTCGGCGCGGGCGCCCGGAGCGAGCCGGCCGACGTCGTCGCGGCGCAGGGCCGCCGCGCCGCCCGCCGTGGCGGACCAGACGGCCTCGTCCGGGGTCATACCCATGTCCCGCACCGCCAGGGCGACGCAGAACGGCATCGACGAGGTGAACGAGGAGCCCGGGTTGCAGTCCGTGGAGAGCGCGACGGTGGCGCCCGCGTCGAGCAGCCTGCGGGCGTCCGGCCAGGTGGCGCGGGTGGAGAACTCGGCGCCCGGCAGCAGGGTGGCGACGGTGTCCGACTGGGCGAGGGCGTCCACGTCCGCGTCGGTCAGGTGGGTGCAGTGGTCGGCCGAGGCGGCGCCGAGCTCCACCGCGAGCCGGACGCCTGGGCCGTGGCCGAGCTGGTTGGCGTGGACGCGGGCGCGCAGGCCGCGCGCGAGGCCCGCGGTGAGGATGGCGCGCGCCTGGTCGCCGTCGAACGCGCCGCGCTCGCAGAAGACGTCGATCCAGCGGGCGTGCGGGGCGCAGGCGTCGAGCATCGGGCCGGTGACCAGGTCCACGTAGCCGGCCGGGTCGTCGGCGTAGTCCGGGGAGACGATGTGGGCGCCGAGGAAGGTGACCTCGTCGGTGTGGCGGGCGGCGATGCGCAGGGCGCGGGCCTCGTCCTCGACGGTCAGGCCGTAGCCGGACTTGGTCTCCAGGACGGTGGTGCCCTGGCGCAGCGCCTCGGCGAGGTAGCGGGCGACGTTGGCGGAGAGCTGTTCGTCGGTGGCGGCGCGGGTGGCGGCGACGGTGGTGCGGATGCCGCCCGCGCTGTAGGCGCGGCCGGACATGCGGGCGTTGAACTCCTGGGTGCGGTCGCCCGCGAAGACCAGGTGGGAGTGGGAGTCGACGAAGCCGGGGATCACGGCCCGGCCGCCCGCGTCGACGGCGTTGTCGGTGGCGGGTGCTTTGCCGGACGCACCGGTCCAGACGACGCGGTCGCCCTCGATGACGACGGCCGCGTCCTGGATCAGCCCGAGGGGGGAGCCGTCACCGAGGGAGGGGTCGTTGGTGACCAGGGCGGAGATGTGGGTGAGGGCGGTCGTCGTCATCGGGGGGCTGCTCTCCTTGCGTGGGGGAGGCCGGGGGCTGTCGTCCGCCGGGCCGGCTGCTCGGGGGATGTGCCGGACGGCTTCTACGGGCGCAGCGCGCCGATGGCCTGGGCCAGTGCTCGGGGGACGTCGTCGACCAGTGTGTGCCGGCCGTCGCGTACGAGGTGGCGGCCCGCCACCACGGTGTGGCGGACATCGGCCGCGGAGGCTGCGAATACGGCGGTCTCCGCTGCCAGCCGGGGCACGGGTCCGGCTGTCCTGACGGAGTCGAGGGCGACGGTCACCAGATCGGCCGGGGCGCCCGCTTCGAGGACGCCCGCGCCGGGCCGGCCGAGCGCGGCGTGGCCGTCGGCGGAGGCGGCGCGGAGCAGGGCGGCGGCGGTCCAGTGGCCGCGCCGGCGGGTGCGCAGCCGTTCGTTCAACTCCATGGCGCGGGCCTCCTCGAAGAGGTCGATCACCGCGTGGCTGTCGCTGCCGAGGGAGAGCGGGGAGCCGGCGTGCTGGAGGGCGGCGGCGGGTCCGATGCCGTCGGCGAGGTCGCGTTCGGTGGTGGGGCACATGCAGGTGCCGGTGGAGGTGGCGCCGATGAGGGCGATGTCCTCGTCGGTGAGGTGGGTGTTGTGGACGCCGGTGGTGCGCGGTCCGAGGACGCCGTGGTCGGCGAGGAGCCGGGTGGGGGTGCGTCCGTGGGTGGCGAGGCAGGCGTCGTTCTCGGCGGTCTGCTCGGAGAGGTGGACGTGCAGGGGGGCTCGCCGTTCCTCGGCCCAGCGGGCGACGGTGGCGAGCTGGGCGGCCGGGACCGCTCGGACGGAGTGGACGGCGGCGCCGATGAGGGCGTGGTCGTCGCCCCTGAGTCCGGCGGCGCGTTCGGCCCAGGCGTCGGCGGTGCCGTCGCTGAAGCGTGCCTGGTGGTGGTCGGGGGCGCGGTGGTCGTCGGGGCCGGTGCCGAATCCGGCGGAGAGGTAGGCGGTGTCGAGGAGGGTGATCCGGATGCCGGCGGCGCGGGCGGCCTCGATCAGGGCCTCGCCCATGGCGTTGGGGTTGTCGTAGGGGGTGCCGCCGGGGCCGTGGTGCAGGTAGTGGAATTCGCCGACGGCGGTGATGCCGGCGAGCGCCATCTCTGCGTACACGGCGCGGGCGAGCGCGTAGTAGCTGTCGGGGTCGAGCCGGGAGGAGACCTGGTACATGGTCTCGCGCCAGGTCCAGAAGGTGCCCGAGCCGACCTGGACGGTGGAGCGCAGGGCGCGGTGGAAGGCGTGCGAGTGGGTGTTGGCCAGGCCCGGCAGGGTGAGGCCGCGCAGCGCGGTGGCGCCGGGCGGCGCGGTGTCGACGCCGGTGCGGACGCGGGCGATCCGCCCGTCGGCCACGTCCAGGGCGACGCCCGGCTCGACATGGGTGCCGAGCCAGGCGTGGGAGAGCCAGTACGTCTCGGTGACGGGCGCGCCCGTCGCCTCCGTCGTCAGCGGCACGCGAGACCTTCCAGTACGTCGGCGAGTGCGGTGACCCCGGCGGCGCAGTCGTCCTCGGCGGCGTGTTCGGCCGGTGAGTGCGAGACCCCGGTCGGGTTCCGTACGAACAGCATGGCGGTCGGCACGGAGGCGGACAAAATACCCGCGTCGTGTCCGGCGCCGGTGCCGAGCACGGGGACCGGGCGGCCGGTGCCGCGGGCGGACTTCTCCAGCAGGGTGCCCAGCTCGTCGCGCAGGGCGTGCCGGAACTCGACGACGGGCGTGAACGACTCGCGGACGACGTCGAGGTCGATGCCGGCCCGGTCGGCGTGTTCCCGGGCGGCCCGTTCGACGGCGGCGACGACGGTGTCCAGGGTGTCCTGGTCGGCGGCGCGGGAGTCGAGCCAGCCGCGTACGAGGGAGGGGATGGCGTTGACCCCGTTGGGCTCGACGGCGACCTTGCCGAAGGTGGCGAGGGCGCCGGCGAGTTCGGCCTCGCGGCGGGCGGCGAGGACGGTCTCGGCGTAGGTGAGCATCGGGTCGCGGCGGTCGGTGAGCCGGGTGGTGCCCGCGTGGTTGGCCTCGCCCCGGAAGTCGAACCGCCAGCGTCCGTGCGGCCAGATGGCGGAGGCGATGCCGACCGGGTCGCCGGAGAGGTCCAGGGCGCGGCCCTGCTCGACGTGGAGTTCGACGAAGGCGCCGATCCGGGCGAGCCGTTCGGGGTCGGGGCCGATGGCGTCGGGGTCGTGTCCGGCGGCGGACATGGCCTGCGGGAGGGTGACGCCGTCCGCGTCGCGCAGCCGGTGCGCGGCCTCGGCGGTCAGCTGTCCGGCGGCGAGCCGGGAGCCGACGCAGGCGAGGCCGAAGCGGGCGCCCTCCTCGTCGCCGAAGTTGGTGATGGCCAGCGGCCTGGTGAACGTGGCGCCCCGGCGGCGCAGTTCGTCGAGCGCGGCGAACGAGGAGACGACGCCGAGCGGCCCGTCGAAGGCGCCGCCGTCCGGTACGGAGTCCAGGTGGGAGCCGGTGACGACGGCGTCCCCGGCGAGGGGGTCGCCGAGCCAGGCCCACTGGTTGCCGTTGCGGTCGGTCTCGACGGTCAGCCCGCGTGCCTCGCCCTGTTCGCGGAACCAGGCCCGGCAGTCGGTGTCGGCCCCGGTCCAGGCGTAGCGCCGGTATCCTCCGCTGCCGGCGTGCAGGCCGATGGGGGCCAGTTCGGCCCACATGGTCCGGAAGCCGGAGGGTGCGGGTGTCACGCGTCCTCCCGCATCGGGACGCGCACGCCCTTGTCCTCGGCGACGGAGTCGGCGATGTCGTAGCCCGCGTCCACGTGCCGGATGACGCCCATGCCCGGGTCGTTGGTGAGGACCCGGCGGATCTTCTCGCCGGCCAGCTCCGTGCCGTCCGCGACGGTCACCTGTCCGGCGTGGACGGAGCGGCCCATGCCGACGCCGCCGCCGTGGTGCAGGGAGACCCAGGACGCCCCGGACGCCACGTTGACCATGGCGTTCAGCAGCGGCCAGTCGGCGATCGCGTCGGAGCCGTCGAGCATGGCCTCGGTCTCGCGGTACGGGGAGGCGACGGAGCCGCAGTCCAGGTGGTCGCGTCCGATCGCCAGCGGGGCCGCCAGCTCGCCGCTCGCCACCATGTCGTTGAAGCGCTCGCCGGCCCGGTCGCGTTCGCCGTAGCCGAGCCAGCAGATGCGGGCGGGCAGGCCCTGGAAGTGGACGCGCTCGCCGGCCATCCTGATCCAGCGGTGCAGGGACTCGTTCTCCGGGAAGAGTTCGAGCAGCGCCTTGTCCGTCTTGTGGATGTCGGACGCCTCGCCGGACAGCGCCGCCCAGCGGAACGGGCCCTTGCCCTCGCAGAACAGCGGCCGGATGTAGGCCGGTACGAAGCCGGGGAAGTCGAAGGCGCGCTCGTATCCGGCGAGTTGGGCCTCGCCCCGGATGGAGTTGCCGTAGTCGAAGACCTCCGCGCCGGCGTCCATGAAGCCGACCATGGCCTCGACGTGCCGGGCCATCGACTCGCGGGCCCGCAGGGTGAAGTCGGCGGGCTTCTCGGCCGCGTAGGAGGCCATGTCGTCGAAGTCGACGCCGGCCGGGAGGTAGGAGAGCGGGTCGTGCGCGCTGGTCTGGTCGGTGACGATGTCGATGGGGGCGCCCTCGGCGAGCAGCCGGGGCAGCAGTTCGGCAGCGTTGCCGAGGAGGCCGATGGAGAGCGGGCGGCGGGCGTCGCGGGCCTCGACGGCGAGCTGGAGGGCGTGCTCCGGGGAGTCGGCCTTCACGTCCAGGTAGCGGTGCTCGATGCGGCGTTCGATGGCGCGCGGGTCGCAGTCGATACAGATGGCGACGCCGTCGTTCATGGTCACGGCGAGCGGCTGGGCGCCGCCCATGCCGCCGAGTCCGGCGGTCAGGGTGATGGTGCCGGCCAGGGTGCCGCCGACCCCTTTACCCATTGAACTCAGCTTCGCGGCGACGGCGGCGAAGGTCTCGTAGGTGCCCTGGAGGATGCCCTGGGTGCCGATGTAGATCCAGGAACCGGCGGTCATCTGGCCGTACATGGTGAGTCCGAGCGCCTCCAGGCGGCGGAACTCCTCCCAGTTCGCCCAGTCGCCGACCAGGTTGGAGTTGGCGATCAGCACCCGGGGCGCCCACTCGTGGGTCTGCATGACGCCGACCGGGCGGCCGGACTGGACGAGCATCGTCTCGTCCTGCTTGAGCGTGCGCAGCGTACGGACCATCGCGTCGAAGGAGCGCCAGTCGCGGGCCGCCTTGCCGGTGCCGCCGTAGACGACGAGCTTGTCGGGGTGCTCGGCGACCTCGGGGTCGAGGTTGTTCTGGAGCATCCGCAGGGCGGCTTCCTGCTGCCAGCCCAGGGCGCTCAGTTCCGTACCGCGCGGCGCCCGTACGGGGCGGGGTCCTGACATGGCGGATGCCTCCTCGCGACTGCGACGGTCGTGCCGTCGTGCCGTCCGTACCGACTGTGAACTTTCTATTCACATCTTGGGCGGCTGAATACCTCCAGTCAACAGGCCCGGCCGCAGACCCCTTGGAGCCGTTCCGTCCGTTTCGCGGCGGCGCATTCTCCGGCAACCGCCCGCATGTACCGATGGAAAATGCCAGAACCCCCACCCGGAGCGAGCACGATGCGTAACCTCTGGGTCACAGCCGAACACCGTGCCGGAGGGGAATACGCGTGCCCGGAATCGACGAGTGCCTGCTCGACGTCATGCGACTGCCCGGTGCCAGGGGCGCCGCGGTCGTCGACTGGACCAGCGGTCTCGCCCTCGGCACCATCGGCGAATCGCCCAACGGCGACCACGAGGCGACCGCCGCCGAGACGGCCGAGGTGGCCCGGATGGCGGCCGAACAGCCCGCGTTCGCCGAGGGGTTACCCGAGGCCGGGAGCGCTCCCCCGGTCGAGGACGTCCTCGTCACCACGCGCACCGGCTACCACGTCCTGCGCTTCGTGGCGACGGAGTTCGACAGCAGCGTCTTCCTCCACCTCTGGCTCGACCGCGCGGAGGGCAATCTGGCGCTGGCCCGGATACGCCTGGGCGAGATCGCCGAACGGCTGGTCCTCGCGTGACCGCCGCCCTCGCGGACGACACCGCCACCGTCCTCTCCCCCATGCTCCAGCGCCTCGCCGCCGAACGCGCCACCGGCGCCCTGATGCGGGACCGGGGCACGCTGTACCTCGCGGACGGCGAGGTCGTCCACGCCGAGAGCCCGGCGACCCCCGGCATCGACGTCCTGCTCACCCGCAGCGGCGCGCTGCGCCACGAGGGCTGGTGGGACGCGGTCGCCGAGGCGGGGGCCGGGCAGCGGGTCGGGCGGTATCTCGTGGACAGCGGCCGGGTGCCGGGCGGCGCGCTGGAGCTGTGCCATCTGGGTGCCCTGTACGACGCCGCCTTCTTCGCCCTCGCCCCGACCAGGACCCCGGCGCGCTTCCGCTACGGCGTGGCGCACTGGATCGGCCCGGTGCGCCCGGTCCCGGTGGACGCCGTGCAGCGCGAGACGCTGCGGCGCCGGGAGCTGCTGGACCGGATCTGGCCGGACCCGGCCGTGGACACGGCGCCGCTGCGCCGGACGGGCCGCCCGGCCGACGCGCCCGTGCCGGTGGGCCGGCGCCGCGTCCTGGAGTGCGTGGACGAAGTGCGTACGGCCACCGGCATCGCACAGGAGCTGGGCAGGTCCGCGTTCCACATCCTGGTGGACCTGCGGCGCCTCACGGCCGCCGGACTGGTCGAACCGGTCCCGGAACGGGCGCCGGAGGCGAACCGGATCGCGCTTCCCGAGGTCACGGCCGACCCCGACGTCGCCCTGCTGCGCCGGCTCCGAGACGCATTGGAGGCCCTGTGATACGCGCGCTCAGAACGCGTGCCGGAAGGAGACAGCTGATGGTGTCCGAGGCCGAAACGCAGGACGTCCTGGCCGAGCTCCAGCGGTTACGGGCCCGGGTTCCGCTTCTCTCCGGCGCGCTGGCGGCCAGCACGGACGGCCTGGTCCTGGCCCATGACACGCCGGGGGTGGAGGCCGAGGGCGTCGCCGCGCTGACCGCCGCCGCGCTCGGCGTCGCCGTCCGGATGACCGCGGCCACCGGCCGCGACGGCTTCCGGGAACTGCTCGTACGCGGCGAGTCCGGCTACATCGCGACGTACGCGGCCGGCTCACAGGCCGTCCTCACCCTGCTGGCCGAGGACCGGATCAACGTCGGCCGGCTCCATCTGGAGGGCCGCCGGGCCGGCTCCCGGATCGGCGAACTCGTCGACCGGGCCCTCGCACGGGCCCCGCGGCCCACCCCCGCGCCCCACCCCCCGCAGCAGCCGGGCGCCCTCCCGCACCGCCCGGTCTGAGCCGCGCCCGCGCACCGGCCGGGCGCCCTCGACACCACCCCACCACGCAACGGAACCGGCCCCAGTCGGCCGGTCAGAGAAAGGGAGCACCACTCATGGCGAACACCGAAGCGTCACTGAAGGAAGCGATGTCGTCCATCGAGGGCACCACCGGTGTCGCCCTCGTCGACTTCACGAGCGGCATGGCCCTGGGCACCCTCGGCGGCGGCAAGGACTTCAACCTGGAGGTCGCGGCCGCCGGCAACACCGATGTCGTACGCGCCAAGCTCCGCACGATGGAGCACCTCGGGATCAAGGACGAGATCGAGGACATCCTGATCACGCTGGGCAGCCAGTACCACCTGATCCGGCTGCTCAAGTCCCGCGGCAACACGGGCCTGTTCCTCTACCTCGTGCTGGACTCCGGGCGCGCCAACCTGGCCATGGCCCGCCACCAGCTGAAGAAGATCGAGGCGGACCTGGAGGTCTGAGGCGACCGGGTACGGGCCGCTCACCGGGCCCGTACCCGCTCACTCCACGAACAGGGGACGGGTCGGCGAGGAGTCCGGTCGGCTCCGCCGGCTCGACGCCGGACAGGAAGGGCGCAGTCTCACCCGATAGCGCGAGATTCCGCCCCGCCGATTCGACCGAGCCGGATTTTCCTTCGGCAAGGATCCCAATCGGCAAGGCCCTATGCTCTTTCCACGCCGATTCACCCAACGAGAGGCCTCCGCACCATGCTCGACATCGAACTCATCAGGTCGGACCCCGAGGCGGTACGGGCGGCGCTCCTCACCCGTATCGACTCCGTGGACCTCTCCCCGATCCTGAAGGCGGACGAGTCGCGCAGGGCCAAGGCCTCCGAGGTCGAACAGGCCCGGAGCGAGCTCAAGAAGCGCTCGCGTGAGGTCGGCGAGCTCAGGAGGAGCGGCGAGGACGCCACGGAACAGCAGGAGGCCGCCGCCCAACTGGGCGACAGGATCGCCGTGTTGCAGGCGGACCTGCGGGAGACCGAGAACCGGCTGCGGCTTCTGCTGATGGAACTGCCGAACCTGCCCGACCCCGAGGTCAAGGCGGGCGGCAAGGAGGCGAACGAGGTCGTGAGGGTCTGGGGCGAGGCCCCCGATCTGGGCAGCTCGCCCCGGGATCACGTCGAGCTCTGCACCGACCTGGGCCTGGTCGACTTTCAGCGCGGCGTAAAACTCGGAGGAAGCGGTCACTGGCTCTACCGGGGCCACGGAGCCGCGCTCGAATGGGCGTTGCTCGACTTCTTCGCCCGTGAGCACTACCGGGCCGGATACGAGTTCATGCTTCCTCCGCACCTGCTGACGGAGGAGAGCGGATTCGCTGCCGGACAGTTCCCGAAATTCCACGACGACGTCTTCCATCTGGCCGGTGACGAAGGGGAGCGAACCTCCTTCCTCCTTCCGACGGCGGAGACGGCGATCCTGAACACGTACCGGGACGAGATCATCCCGGTTGCCGAACTGCCCAAGAAGCTCTTCGCGTACACGCCGTGCTACCGGAAGGAATCCGGCGGGTACCGGACGGAGGAGCGCGGAACGATTCGCGGCCACCAGTTCAACAAGGTGGAGATGTTCCAGTTCGTCGCGCCCGAGGACGCGGAGGCGGCCTTCACCGAACTGCTGGGCCGTTCGCAGTCGCTGGTGGAGCAGTTGGGCCTGCACTACCGCACGTCCAAGCTCGCCTCGCGCGATGTCAGCGCGACCATGGCCAAGACGTACGACGTCGAGGTGTGGCTCCCCAGCCTGGGAACGTACAAGGAAGTCTCGTCGGTCTCCTGGGCCGGTGACTACCAGGCTCGCCGGGCGGCGATCCGCTACCGCGCCGAGGGCGACAAGAAGACCCGGTTCGTCCACACCCTCAACGCCTCGGGCCTCGCGACCAGCCGCCTCCTGCCCGCCATCCTGGAGCAGAACCAGCAGCCGGACGGATCCGTCCGCGTCCCGGAGCCGCTGCGTCCGTGGGTCGGCACGGATGTGCTGAGCCCCGTGAGGTAGACCTCGTCCGTGCGGTGGGGCGTCGGCCTGCCCGCGCCCCACCGCACGGCACGCCCGTCAGTTCCCCGCGCTCTGGTAGTGCCGCAACTGGGACCGCCAGACCGCACCCGCCGCGAGGAACAGCACCACCCCGACGGGGAGCGTGAGATGCGCGACCCAGAGGGGGACGAAGAGCTCGTCCTGCCTGCCCAGCGCCAGGGCTGCCGGGAAGTAGGCGACGAACGATACCGGCAGCACGGTCAGCGTCACCCGCATGAGCTTCGGGAAGATGATCACCGGGTAGCTGCCGGCGACGCTGAACACCAAGTCGGCGAGCATGCGCAGCGACATCGTGTTCAGGGTGCGGATGGCGAACGCGGCCGCGGCCACCTGGATGGACCCTTCGATGAGCGCCCCGCCGATGACGGCCGCACCGAGAAGGAGAAGCGTCCACGGGTCGAAGTCGGCGTCGACGAGCGTGAGGGAGTAGCCCAGGATCAGGACCGCCACGCAGGCGTCGCCGAGGGCGTTCATCTGGAACTTGCTGGTGACGAACTGGACGAACGGACTCAAGGGACGCAGGAGGTACCGGTCGAACTCCGCCTCCCTCGCCATCTGGTCCAGCATCCACAGATGGCTCAGCGGGACGATCCACAAGGCATGGGCGAGCATGCGCAGTCCGTAGAGGAACGCGATGTCGCCGAGGGGCCATCCGGCGATCAGGTCCACGTTGTGCATGACGACGAGGACGAACGCGAAGCCGCTGCCCTGGTAGACGATCCCGAGCACGATCATCGAGAGGAAGTTGGCGCGGTACTGCACCTGCGCCCGTACCGCCGCGCGTTCGAGCGTCCACGCGATCCGCGCCGACCGGACGAACTCCTCAACCACCCTGCACCACCACCTTTCGTACCGCGCGGGACCAGGTGAACCGGAGCGCCAGCGCCAGCACCGCCACCCAGGCCGCCTGGAGTGCGCACTGCCGGAGCACACCCGCCCCCGTGACCTCGCCGATGTAGATGGCCACCGGTACGTAAGTCGTCGCCTGAAAGGGGAGCAGCTGCGTCACCGTCGCCAGCCAGCCGGGAAGGAGCGCGAGCGGGGCGAAGGCTCCGGAGAAGAACTGGCTGATGACGCGGAAGAGCAGGTTCGCGCTGTCGACCTGCATCATCCAGAAGACGCTCATGCCCACCAGGAGGGAGAGCAGCGTGTGAATGAGGAGCCCCAGGGCCAGGCTCACGACGTAGGCGAGCCCGGCCGCCATGCCGGCGGGCGGGGCGAGCGATCCGACGAGGAACGCCACCGGAAGCGCCGGGACCATGAACAGCAGCACACCGGCGACGTATCCGACCTGATGGGCCGCCATCTGAGGGAGGAAGCCAACCGGCCGCAGGAGGTCGAAGAGATGGTGGCCCTGGCTGACCCGGCGCTGCATGAACTGGAGGATGGGCCCGGTGAACAGCCAGGCGTGGATGCCCGCCAGCGTCACATACAGCAGGAGCCTGTCGAGGGGCATGTCGGGCCCGGCGCCCGCACCGTAGGCGGCGGCCCATACGGCGTTGGTGAGCATGATCTGCACCAGGGCACCGACGGCCAGGATCAGGGAGTTGGAGCGGTAGACCATCGCCTCCTTGACCCGTCTGGTGACGATGGCTCCGAACGTCGCGGTGAGCACGGTCATTCGGCTGCCCCGCTCGCCGGGTAGAGCTGCTTGACCACCGTCTCCAGGCTGATGCCGGCGATGGAGAGGTCGACCACACGGCAGTGCTCCTCCAGCGCGGTGAGCACGGCCGGGACGGAGCCCTCGGGCGGCATCCGTACTACGGCCTCGTTCGGGGTGCACCGGACGACGGTTCCCCCGGCCAGGCGCCGGCCGGCGGCGAAGGGGGCGCGGGGTCCGGATTCGTACCGGACCGTGAGAGTGCGTTCCGGGAGGTAGCTGTCCTTGAGCGCGTCCACCGTCCCGTCGAACACGACGGTTCCGTGGTCGATGAGCACCACCCGGTGGCAGAGCCGTTCCACATCAGCGAGGTCGTGGGTGGTCAGCACGATCGTGGTGCCCCGGCGGGAGCTGATGTCGGCGATGAAGTCGCAGACCCGGTCCTTCGTGTAGACGTCCAGACCGATGGTGGGTTCGTCGAGGTAGAGGACGGTCGGGTCGTGCAGCACCGCGGCCGCCAGGTCGCCGCGCATCCGCTGGCCGAGGCTGAGCTGGCGCACCGGGGTGTCGAGGAAGTCGCGCAGCCCCAGGACCCGGTCGACGCGGGCCAGGTTGTCGCGGTACCGGCCGGGTTCGATCCGGTAGAGCGCCGCGAGAAGCCGCATCGACTCGACGAGGGGCAGGTCCCACCAGAGCTGACTGCGCTGTCCGAAGACGGCGCCCACTCGCAGGGCGTTCTGTTTGCGGTTGCGGCTGGGGGCGACCCCGTTCACCCGGACGGTGCCGGAGGTGGGTTCGAGGACTCCGGTGAGCATCTTGATGGTGGTGCTCTTCCCCGCCCCGTTGGGTCCGAGATAGCCGATCACCTGGCCCCGGGGGACGGAGAAGGTGACCCCGTCCACGGCGCGGACGAGCTCGTACCGCCCCGCCAGCAGCTGGCGCAGGGCGCCGAACCGGCGCTGGTCCACCACCGGCCTGCGGAACTCCTTCACCAGGTCCCGCACCTCGATGACCGGCGGCTCGTCCGCGGTGCCGGCCGGCGTCTGCCGGGCCGTCGTCCCGGGCAGCGTCATCGCGCGTCCTCCCGTACTCCGTCGGCGAGCAGCCGGGCCACGGCCTCTGCGGTCACGCGGGCGGCGCCGAAGGTGTGGATACGGCCGCTGAGCCCCTGGATGTCCTCGCCGCCGGACCAGCCCATCTCGACCAGCGTGACGTCCGTCCGAGCGGCCAGGTCCTGGATCAGGCGCTGCACGGCCGGGAAGCGGTGGGTGTCCCGGGAGACGAAGACGACGTCGCGTCCGTCCGCCCGCTCCCTGGGGAAGTCCCCGGCATCGGCGTCGCTCACGTGCAGGACCTCGCACGCGGGGAGTACCTCGGCCAGGTACGGGGCCAGGGCCCACGGCACCCGCCCCGCCGCGAGATTGGCCTCGGAGTCGAGCTGGACGACCAGCGGCGCGTCGAGGGGTCCGGTCCGGCCGAAAGTGCGCAGCGCCCGCCGCGCGGCCTCGCGGCCGGCTCCCCGCCGCACCCGGGGTGCGGTCCCCCGGGGTGTCCTCAGCCAGTCCTGGAGCGCGTCCCCGTGGCGGTTCGCCTCCTCCAGGCGCTCCCGGGTCAGCGTCCCGGCGGCGACCGCGGCGACCACGGCGCCGGTGCAGTCGTCGATCAGGGAGCGCAGGGCGCCGGGGCCGGGCCGGCCGGCGCCGAGGCAGACGAGGTCGCATCCGGCCGCCAGGGCGCGCACCACGGCCTCGCCAGGTCCGGCCGTGCCGACGGCGCGCATGTCCACGGCGTCGGTGACGACAACACCGCCGAAGCCCATCTCCCGGCGCAGCAGTGCGGTGACGGCCGCGTCGGAGAAGGTGGCGGGCTGCGCGCCGGTGAGCGCGGGCATGCGAATGTGACCGGTCATGGCCATCCGGGTCCCGGCCGCGACGGCGGCGCGGAACGGGCCGAAGTCGCGCTGCCGCAGGACGTCCAGGGGTTCGTCCACCGTGGGCAGGGTGTGGTGCGAGTCCTGGGTGGTGGCGCCATGACCGGGGAAGTGCTTCACGCAGGCGGCCACGCCCATGTCCTGGAGACCGGTCACCGCGGCGGCCACGTGCCGGGCGACGCGCTCCGGATCGCTTCCGAACGACCGGGTCCCGATGATGGAGTTGGCGTGGTGCGTGTTCACGTCGGCGACCGGGGCGAAGTCCACGTCGACGCCGATATCACGCAGTTCGGCGCCGATCCCCCGGTAGACCTCCCGTGTCAGCTCGGTGTCGTCCACCCTGCCCAGGGCGGCGTTCCCGGGCGTGGTCGCCCCGGTCGTGTAGTGGAGTCTGGTGATGTCACCGCCCTCCTCGTCGAGCCCGATCAACGCGTGGGGACGGGCGCCGCGGAGATCCGCGATCAGCTCGCCGAGCTGGTCCCGGTCCCTGATGTTGTTGCCGAAGAGCGCGTAGCCGCGCAGCCCCTCGTCCAGGGCGTCCTCGGCCTCCGGGGGGACGGAGAGTCCGGCGAATCCCGGCAGCAGCGTCCGCAGGGCGAGCTCCGCGACCGTCCGGTTCTCCCGGTGCGTCGTACCTGTTCCGTTCATGGTCTTCTCACTTCGCTGGTCGACGGGTCTCACGACAGGGGGAGGTCACCGCAGCCCCTCGGTATGGCCGTCGACCGCCAGGGCGTGCAGGGGGTCGACACGGTCCTGGACGACTCCGACGGGCACGAAGACGTTGCGCAGTGAGCCGATGGCAACGGTGCGCAGGGCGGCGAGGGCCACGGGCGACAGGTCCGGGGCGCCGGTGCCGCCGTTCGCCCGCACGACGCGGCCCAGGAGGAAGGAGGTCAGCCACACGTTGTAGAGGAACTCCTCGTGCGTGTCCTCGCACAGTGCGGTGAACACCGAGCTCGACCGCAGTGTCCTGCCGAACAGGGCCCTGACCTCGTCCGCGTCCAGCCCCAGCCGTTCGCCGTGGTCCGTCCAGTGTGACCTGATCCACCGGTCCCGCCCGCCGACGGGCACCCGCGCCAGGAAGTCCGTGTGCCCCTCGCCGGTGAACGGGCACAGCGCGAAGTCCCGTACCATCGCGTCGTGGTCGAGGGCAGGAGCGGTGTCACCGTCGAGGAAGCAGGCCGAACGCAGCGGGATGTAGTAGGTGTTGCCGGCGACGCTGTGGTCGTCCCCGTGCTCGACCAGTGAGGGCGCGGAGATGAGCGCCGGGATCTCCCGCTCCCGGATGAACCGCGCCAGCGGGAAGTCGTCGTGGCGCATCATGCCGATGTAGCGGCTCGCGTACGTGACGTAGTCGTCCAGGTGGGCGACCGGGATCGCGGTGGCGAGCATCGGGAAGTAGAAGTCGTGGACGGGCTCCACCCAGGAGGCTCCGGAGACCGCGCCGAGCCGCACTGCGGCGCCGTTCTCCGCGTTCCAGTTCGCGTACCCGGCGAGGACGGTGCCGGGGTGGCGGGCCGCGGCCCGCTCGAACTCCTCGATGAGCCCCGGAACGGGGCGGATATCGTCCTGGAGCACGAGGTGGTGGCTGGCCGAGGGGTCGGCCGACCGCCAGGCCCGTACCGCGTTGTGGAGCGGACCGTGCTTCTCCTCGTCGACCAGCACGGGCACGTCGCCCAGCGCCCGCGACAGGGCACGCGCGGCATCGCGACGGTCCGGGTGGCTCATGATCGTCACTGAGAGGGTGGCCTTCGGCTCGCTCATCGCAGCGGCTCGCCTTCGTGGGTGACGGACCGGCTGACGGCGGAGAACAGGTCCAGCAGGCCGGGCGGCGCCCCCATCTCCACCAGGTCCTCGTAGCCGTAGCAGAAGGCGGGGCCCGGCAGTCGCCTGCGCAGGTCCCGGACGCGGTCGTGGTGGTCGGGGACGGGACCGCCGGAGAGGAAGGACGCGAAGAGCGAGGCCAGTTCCTTCATGTCGTCGCCCGTGGCGCCCAGCCGTGTCATCTCCGCCAGGGACAGCCGGAACGCCGGACCCTCCAGTCCGGGCAGTCCGCCGAGCCGGTTCACCAGGATGCCGCTGTCGTGCATCCGCTGGGCGACGCTGCCCGCGTCCACGCCGTCGACCGTCTGCGCCCACACCTGGTGGCACCGGGTGAACCCCTGGTCCGGTGCGGCGACCGGAATCCCCTGTGCGCTGAGGTGTTCGGCGAACTGGCGGGCGTTCTCCAGGATGCTCGCCCCGTACACCTCCCCGCCGCAGTCCCGCAGTTCCAGCAGGGTGATCGCGAGGGAGATCACCGCGCCGAGGTGATGGTGGCTGACGTAGTGGTACGCGATCGCGTCGATGCGGTCGCGCAGCCGCTCGTCGTTCGTGGCGAGGAAGCCCTTGTGCGGGCCGGGCAGCGTCTTGTGGGTGGAGCCGCCGAAGGTGTGCGCGCCGGCCGTCAGCGGGTTCGTCATCGCCCCGGTGAGGATGAGGCCGTTGGTGTGGCTGGAGTCGACGTGCAGGACGGTCTCGGGCGAGGTGGCGTCGATCAGCGCGCGCACCGGACGGGGGTCGATCGGGAAGAGCTGGGTGGACTGGTCGAGGTAGATGAGGTCGGGGTGGTGGCGGGCGAGGTCGCGCTCCAGCGCTTCGAGGTCGAGACCGTGGGTGTCGCGCATGGGGAGCGGCACGGTCCTGATGCCGAGACGGGCGGCCACGTGTGTGGTGCTCATGTGCCCGCCGCCGGACTCCGGGACGGTGAACATGGTGCCGCCGTTCGGGCAGAGACCCGCCATGGCGATCGTCATGCAGTTGAGCCCCGAGATGGGGCGCACGTCGACGTACCGGGCACCGGTCATCTCCTGGAGCAGGGGGCGCAGGATCTCCGGCTCGATCAGCCCGGCCTCCAGCCCGCCGAAGAACATCCACTCCCCGAACAGCTCCTGGTGGTTGAAGAAGTAGCGGGAGTAGGAGTCGGTCACGAGGGGCACGCGCGCCAGCGGGGACAGCACGTTCTCGCTCGGGGTGAAGTTGAGCGACCGTCGGGCACGCGCCTCGTGGCCGCCCAGGCGGTGGAGCAGAGCCGACATCGATCCGTTGGGCACGGTAACTGGCCTTTCTGCTGAGAGAGTCGGTTCACGGGGGAGGATCAGCCGCGGCCGGGGCGCGGCCGCAGGACATCGGTGTCCATGGCGGTCCGCAGCGCCTCCGGAAGGACGACCCGGCCGTCGTCGCGCAGGCCGTTCTCGATCAGAACGCCCCAGAGCCGGGAGGCCGCGAGTGCCGAGGCGTTGAGCGTGTGGGGGAAGGTCCTGCCTCGCGGTGTGCCGACCCTGATGCCGCTGCGGCGTGCCTGGAAGTCCGTGAAGAGGCTGACGGTGGAGACGGGGAGCCAGCTCCGGGTGCCGGCCGAGTAGACGTCCAGTCGTCGCGCGAGCGCGGCGGCGAAGGGAAGCCGGCCGGTGCAGACGTCCAGGACGCGGTAGGGAAGCCCCAGCGCGACGAGCGCGCGCTCCGCGTCGGTGAGGAGCATCCGGAAGTGCTCGTGGGAGTCGGCCGGGGAGACGATCCGGGCCAGCTCCACCTGGTGGTACTCGTGGAGCCGCTGCATCCCCCGGGAGCTTCCGCCCGAGGCTCCCGCGGCCCGCCGGAAGCACGTGCTGTGCATCATGTAGAGCAGCGGCAGCTCCTGCGGGGTCAGCAGCTCGTCGCGGTGCAGGGCGGTCACGGGGACCTCGGCGGTGGGCACCGCGTAGAGGTCCTCGTCCTCGACGCGGTACACCCCGTCCGCGAACTCCGGCAGGTGCCCCGAGCCGACCATCGCCTCGCCCCGGACCAGTTGCGGAAGGACGAGCTCCTCGTAGGTACCCCGGTGGAGATCGAGCCCGAACGCGACGAGGGCCCGCAGCAGCCGCGCGCCGTCGCCCCGCAGTACGGAGAAGCCGTGGCCGCTCAGCTTCACCGACCGGGCCGCGTCCGACCAGCCGTCCGCCTCGGCGGTGACCCAGTGCGCCGGCGGGGCGTGGCCGCGGTCGGGCGGACCCGATTCGCCGACGAGGGCGCTGTCGGTGTCGCGGGTGCCCCGGGGAGCTTTCTCCTCCGGCAGATTGGGCAGCGCCAGGACCCGGGCCCGAGCCTCCCGCCGGGCGGACCTGTGCTGGTCCTCGAGCTCGGTGACCCGGGCCCGCGCGGCGCGCAGGTCGGAGCGCGAGGGCGGGGGTGCCCCGTCCTCGGAGGGCTCCGTGCCGCGCGCGGCCCGCGCATGGTCGCGGGTCTGCCGGTTGGCGCTTTCCCGCGCCGTGTCGAGCAGCTTCGCCGTCTCACGGGCGAGCCGGAGCGCTTCGGCGGTGGCACGCACCTCCGCCGGGTCGACGCCCCGTGTCGCGAGGAGTCCGGCCACCCGGTCCGGTTCCTCGAGCAGCAGTCTGGTATCGAGCATGACGCCCCGTTCTCCGCGTCGGCGCGGTCAGTTGACCGACTGATCGACGCAGCGCAGGCACGCCTCGTTCGTGGTGACGTCCAGGGTGCGGCGGAACTCCGTCGCCCCGGGCGAATTGACCGCCTCCAGCAGCGAGGTGTGGTCATTGCGGTTTCCGTAGGCCGGCATGGGGAAACAGGGACGCACGGTGCCGTCGTACTCGAGGATCGCGGAGGTCCACGGGGCATTGCAGCGGATGGAGCGGCGGCCGATTCCGTTGAGGCTCCGGTAGTAGGTGACGAGGATGTCCCGGAGCCGGTCCGGCGCGTCGCCGATGAAGCCCGAGGCGAAGTCCTCCGCACGGGTCACGATCAGCCGCTCCACCTCCTCCTCCAGGACGGGAAGCTCCTCCGAGCCGATCATGAGGCTCTCGATGTACTTCTGGTCGATCGTCTCGAAGCGGCGGAACGCCTCCTCGTTGTGCATGTCCGTGCCGGAGAACGTGATTCCGTGGACGCCCAGCTCCTTGGCCGTCTCCACCGTCGCGGCCAGATGCCGGAAGTTCTGCTTGTGCACGGCGCACCGGGCGTGGACGGGGTAGTCCGGGTAGCGCTCGTGGAGGGCTGCTATCCCGCGGCGCAGCCGCTCGTACGCCTTGGAGACGTTCCGCATCCGCTCGTGCACGGGTTCGGGTCCGTCCAGCGAGACCCGCAGGACATCGCAGTACTTCCCGACGTTCTCCGCGTGCCGGTGCAGCAGCAGCCCGTTGCTGAGCAGTTCGACGCGGATCCGCTCCTCCTTGATCGCGGCGACGACCGGCCACACATCCGGGTGCATCAGCGACTCACCGCACATGACGACGGTGGTGATGCCGGCCTCCCGCCATTCGGGGGCCCAGGAGCGGATCTCCTCCACCGTCAGGGTGGTGCCGGGCTTCTCGCGCCAGATGTCGCACATGCGGCACCGGGCGTTGCATCCGCTGTTCATCCACAGCATCAGCTTCGACAGACTGGCCACATTCGCCGCGGGGAATTCCGTCAGCGTTCGCGTGGACATACGAGGTCTCCTTCGTGGGGTTACGAGTGCGGCGAAGGGCGCGGGGCCAGGAACTCCGCGAAACTCCTGGCGTACCAGTCCTGGAGGACCGGGCTGTCGCCGTGGATGCCCAGTCCGCCGCCGGTGTGGACGAGTACAGTCCGTACGTCGCGCGAGAGCGCGCCCGTCCTCAGGGCGTCGCGCATCCCGCCGTAGGCCTTGACCATGTAGTTGGGGTCGAGCAGCAGCCGGTGTCGGCGCAGGGCGCCGCGCATGGTCTCCAGTTCGGCGTCGGTCGGCCGGTCGTATCCCGCGCCGAGCGAGGCACCGTGCACGGTGACGTCCGCGCCGCGCACGGTGGCGTCGCCGAGCAGTCCGGCCGCCTCCTCGCGCAGCCGCGCCACCTCGTGCCGCACGGTGTCGGCGGATCCGCCGATGCACATGCCGTGCACGGTCCAGCGCAGGCCGAGCAGCCGGGCGGCGATGCTCAGGCCCAGACATGTGGTGCCGGAGCCGGCCGCGGTGACCACCTGGACGTCGTCCGCGCCCTCGGGTGCCGCGGCGAGCTGCCCGGCGAGTTCGACGCCCAGATCGATGCTGCCGAGGATGCCGGGCCAGGCGTTGAGGCCCGGCGGGATCACCTGGGGCCGGCGTCCCCGCTCCCGCTCCTGGTGGGCGGCGGCGGCGAGCAGCTCCTCGATCCGTGCCCACGGGGTCCGCTCGTGCCAGGAGACGCGTGGCCCCAGCAGCAGCGTGACCAGGTAACTGCCTTGGGGGCGAGCCGGTTTGACCTGCTCGTCGCCGCAGTAGACCACATGGCATTCGATGCCCAGGCGACGGGCTTCCGCGGCCACGGCCACGCACTGCCCGGAGGGCAGGCTGCCCCCGGTGACGAGGACGTCGACGCCGCGGCGGACGGCGTCCGCGGCCACGTAGGCGAGTTTCCGCGCCTTGTGGCCGGAGCCGAGATCGTCGAACAGGTCCTCGCGCTTCAGCCATACGGGAGCGCCCAGGTCCTCTGCCAGGTCGCGTCGCTCGTCGAGCGGTGTGGGCAGCCGTCCGCCCGGTACGGGTACGGGGATCGCGGCTCCGGGCAGCAGCCCGGCAAGCCGGCCGGCGTTCATCGGCCGGTCCGCTCAGCCACGAGGGAGAACATGAAGGGGTAGGGGGAGGACCCGGTGGCCGTGTGCCACATCCCGTCACGCTCTTCGGTCAGCTCGTCGAACAACTGATAGGAGCTGTACGGGTGTTCACGCAGAGTGGTGAGGGTGAGTCCGGCTCCGAGCAGGGCCGTGGCGATATCGGCCAGCGTGTGCTGCCAGCGGAACTCCCGGTACTCGATGTCCGCGCTCTGATCGGCGTACGTGCCCCGGTTCCACACCCCCTTCGCGGCCGGCGCGCCGAAATAGCTCTCGGCCCCCGTCATCTTCCCGGGGTGGACGTACTCCAGGATCGGGTGGAAGTCGACCACCACCAGACGGCCGCCCTCCTTCAGCGAACGCGCGATGCCCTGGGCCCAGGCCGCCAGATCGGAGATCCAGCACAGCACCCCGTACGTCGTGACGGCCAGGTCGTAGGGTTCGTCGGGCTGCGGCAGGTCCTGGACGTCCGCGGTCTCGAAACGTGCGCCGATGCCGGTCTCGGCCGCCGCCGCACGGGCGACGGCGATGGCGGCCGGCGAGAAGTCGACGCCGGTGACCTCCGCACCACGACGGGCCCAGGAGAGGGTGTCGAGCCCGAAATGGCACTGGAGGTGCAGCAGCCGCAGCCCCCGGACGTCGCCGGCGAGCGTGAGCTCGACCGGTTTGAGCGAGCAACGGCCGGCCTTGACCGCTTCTGTGCTGTAGAAGTCCGAGCCGACATGGACCGATGTGAGCAGGTCCCAGGTCCGGCGGTTGACGTCGAGAGGCTTGTCGGGCGCGGTCCCGGTCATCGGCTCCTCCGCTCGATGAACCGGTTCTCCATGACCATCGCTTCGATGCCGGAGGAGAAGAAGCAGCCGAGGGCTTCCTGTGGGCTCTCGATGATGGGCCTGCCCCGCACATTGAACGAGGTGTTGATGAGCACGGGGTGTCCGGTGATGCGCCCGAACTCGGTGAGGACGGCGTGCAGGAAGGGGTCGTGGTCCCGGGGGACGCTCTGGACGCGTGCGGTGTCGTCCGCGTGGACTGCGGACGGGATCAGGTCCCGGGCCTCCGGCCTGACCTTGGTCGTGAACAGCATGTACGGGTCGCGGTGCCCGTCGAAGTACCGGTCGAAGGCCTCGTCGGCGACGAGCGGGGCGACCGGGCGGAACTGCTCGCGCCCCTTCACCACGTTCAGCCGCTTGCGCATCGTGGGGTCGAGCGGGCTGGCCAGGAGGCTCCGCATCCCCAGGGCGCGGGGGCCGAACTCCATCCTGCCGCGGAACACGGCGCAGATGTCGCCGTCGGCGAGCCGGCGTGCCAGCCGCTCGACCATGTCCTTCTCCACCAGGACCTCGGACTCCGCTCCGGACTGGTCGATCGCCTCGGCGATGCTCCGCTCGTCGTGGCTGGTGCCGAGGGCGAACGACGCGTAGCGCAGCTGGGCGTCGCCGCCGCGCCGGATCGCACTGAGGGCCGCCGCGCCGAGCGCGGTTCCCGCGTCGCTGGCGGCGGGCTGGACGAAGATCTCGTCGAAGAGCCCGAGCCCGGCCAGCCGGCCGTTGGCCACGCAGTTGAGGAAGGTCCCCCCGGCGAGACAGAGCCGCCTGAGCCCGGTGGCCCGCGCGTGGTGGGACACCAGGTGGACCAGGGTCTCCTCAAGGCGCGCTTGGGCCGACCGGGCGATGTCCATGTGAATCTGTTCGATCTTCTGGTGCGGCAGCCGACGTTCGCCCAGGGCGGCGGTCAGGGACCGCAGCGCGCGCAGGTCGACGGTGTAGCGCCCCTGCGGGCCGAGCCGGACGATGGAGTCGAAGACGTCCTTGTAGCGCGGCTCGCCGTAGGCGGCGAGACCCATGACCTTGAACTCGTCCCCGAAGGGCTCGAACCCAAGGTGTTCGGTGACGAAGGAGTAGAAGTGCCCGAGGGAGTTCGGCAGCACCTCCTCGGTGATCTTCCGCAGTTCCTTGCCCCGGCCCTCGTACACCGTGGTGCACGCCTTCTCCCCCGCGCCGTCGGCGACGACGACCAGGGCGTTGTCCCAGCCCGAGCAGTAGTACGCGGAGGCCGCGTGGCTCAGATGGTGACGCCACTCACGGACCGGAACCCCGCGCAGGTCCTCCGGGCGGAGGCGGTCGCGCAACCGGTGCGGTATCTCGTACCCGCTGCGCAGCGCGTGGGGGAGGTTGGCGAGGGTCGCGAAGGCGCTGAGTTCGTCCCGTAGCGAGGACAGCCGGCTGCCGGTCAGGCAGCCGGCCAGGCTCTTCAGGTGGTCCCAGCGATGGTAGGAGTACGCGATCTCGTCCAGGTCGGCCGCGGTGCGCCCGATGTAGGCCAGCCCCTTGTGCATGGCGTTCACCGGGAGGTAGCTGCTGAACGGGGTGTAGCGGCGGCCGTGCTTGATCCCGGTGAAGCGTTCGTCCTCGGCCGCGAAGAGGACTTCACCATCCTCGATCAGCGCCACCGAAGGGTGCTCGAAGTAGCTGTTGATTCCCATGATGAGCATGAGGAAACCTCTCCGTATCCATCGCCTGTACGGCGTAGCGGCTGGTCAGAAGGGTGCGTGGCATTCCAGGAAGGTGCTCAGACGGCGCTGCAGCGCCACGTCGGTGTAGAGGCTCGGCGCGGCGGACGGCTGCTCGTCGAAGAGGGGCGAGTCGGTCAGGGTGGTCGCGGTCTCGCTGCGCTGCGGGGAGTGGAGCATCAGGGTCGCGACGAGGTCGCGGCGGTCGGTGACGATGCGGTGCATGAGCGAGCGCGTCAGCAGATAGCTGTCTCCGCGCCGGATCGTCCCGCTCATCGCCAGGGAGACCTGACGCCTGCCCAGGAAGCGGTGGCGATACGAGGAGCCGTCGCCCTTGGCGTACTCGTAGCCGTACATCGGCGTGCCGTCGGAGGCCGGCTGGAAGTAGTCCGCCAGACAGGCTCCGGCGAGCATGAACGAGGCGAAGTCCCACCGGTGGTTGTGGATGTTCTCGGTGTGCACGCCCCGGTCGGGCCACCAGATGTTGAGCCGCAGCCGCCAGCCCGACGTGGAGGACGCCAGCGTGATCTTGTCGAAGCCGTTGTCATGGGCGTGCGAGCGCCGGGCGGCGGATCGCAGGGCCTCGGGACTGTCCAGCAGCGTCTTGACCACACCGATCAGCCCGTTGCCCGTGGCCAGTCGCTGGACGGCGGTCCGGGCGGCGTGCTCCCCGTGCCCCTCTCCCGAGGGGAGCATCCCGTCCAGCCAGTCCGGAACGTCATGAATATGGCTAGGGGTATCCACTGCTTTCTCCAAATCTGTACTCGGTGGGATGGCACCCGTGCGCTCGGCGTCCCGGAGGTCACAGGACGCATCGGACATCGACGAGCCGGCCGGCCCCGAATCGCGTGTCCCGACGGATCAGGAGCCGGCAGAGCGCTGCGAGGTCCTCCTCGGCCCGGCGGCCCGAGGAGTGCAGGGTGAACACGCCGATCACGGGCAGTGCCCCGGGACCCCGGTCGTGCACGGTCACGTGCTCGATGAGCCCATGGGAAAGCGAGGCCGACCGGATCGCTTCGGCGAAGGACCCGAGGAAGCGCTCCCGTTCCCCTTCCAGGGCGAGGGTGAGGTGGGTCAGCCGCATGGACTCACGGCCGGCGCACGCGTCGGCATAGGCACCCACACCCATTGGCCTAGACCTTTCCGGGGGCTCGCTGGCATGATCTGCCAGATGGGAAATCTGCTCGAACCACTGGGCGTGGACGCCACGTGCGAATTGGTGTACCGGGAGATGCTCACCCATCCAGGTGAAGGCGTGGCCGCCTTGGCCCAGCGTCTCGGACTGTCGAGGGAGGACGTGGGAATCGCCCTGGACCAGCTCAGCTCACTGGCCCTGGTGCGTCAGTCCTACGAGCCCTCCGGACGTCAGCGGCCGGTGAGCCCCGAAGTGGCGATGAGGATCCTTCTCGAACGGCAGAGCGCCGAGCTCGAAGCACATCAGCACCGCCTCGCCCTGTCACGGGCCGCCGCGACACAGCTCATCGCCGAGGCGTCCGAGGCGATGGCCGATCCCCAGCAGGTCGGTGTGGAACTCCTCGTCGGCATCGACCGGATACGCGAATGGCTGTCCCAGCTCGCCACCGAGATCCAGGGCGAAGTGCTGACCTTCGCCCCGGACGGGGCACAGACGCAGGACAACATGGACGCGTCCCGGCCCCTCAACCTGGGGCTGCTCCAGCGCGGCGTCCGTCTGCGGACGATCTACCTGGAGAGCATCCGCAGCGACGCGCCCACCCTCGACCACGTGCGATCCCTCATACGGTCGGGTGCCGAGGTGCGGACAGCGCCTTTACTGCCCACCCGAATGATCATCGCCGACCGCCGTCTGGCCATGCTGCCCGTCGACGACCACGACAGCGGACGCGGAGCGGTCGTCTTCTCCGAGTCCCCAACGGTCCAAGCGCTCCACGCGCTCTTCGAATCGGTCTGGGAACGGGCCCGCGTGGTCGGCGGGGCTCCTCCGAGCTCGAAGGACGCCGATCTCGCCCCGCAGGACGCGGCGGCGCTGAAGCTCCTCGCCGAGGGCCACACCGTGGAGAGCATCGCCAAGCGGCTGGGGGTCTCCCCCCGTACCGCCCGCCGCATCACCACCTCGCTGCAGGACCGCCTCGGAGCCCGGGGCCGTTTCGAGGCCGGCGTCAAAGCGGTCCGCCGCGGCTGGCTGCCGATGCGCGACTGACGGGCACCGCCGCCCTCCGGCCCGCTACTGCCAGCCGAGGTCATCGGAGGAGTCCTGGGGCACCGTGTCCGTCGCGGCGTCGGTACCGGTGAGTTGCGCCGACCGCACCTCCGCGGGACCCGACGCCGCAGACGTTCCGACGGCGCCGACCGCCACGCCGGAGACAACGGGTACGGCCATCACGAACAGTGCCACAGCACAAGTCAGAGAGATTCTGCTCATCTCAGGTTGCCACTCCACTCACGTGAACGACACAGGTGGGACATCGCCGACAGCCGGACCGGCTGCCGCGACTGCCTGTCGGTGACTCCATACTTTCCAGCGCGGCAGTGCTTGTCAGCGCCTGAGAGCGGACACTTGGGGCCATGACCCCATATGGCCAACGGCACGGCGGTGTCCCTGGAGGGTTCGGCCGCACGAAACGGCCGGCGCGGCGGCCAGGCAGGGCCGCAGGGGCAGGCCGCGATGGGTGGCCATGACAATCAACTCCCGTCCTGACCACGGACGTTGCAGGATGACGCAACACCCTTGACCCCCTCGTGACCCGGTGACATGGTGAGGGCCGCGCGAGCGAGGAGAGTGGCACACGAAGCCTCTGTACGGGAGAGCGGGGGCGACGACGGACGCCCCCTCCGCGGACTGGCCGGGCCGGGTGACCACCCTCGAACGCCGATCCGTTCCGCTCCCTGCCGCTCCACGCCGGGCCCCGTTGCCCCCGGACACCCGCTTCTTTGACCTGTCCGGCGCGTGACAGGAACCATTGTTCTCAGTACTGCCCGGTACCTGACCCAAGTCCGGGCTAGGGGGGATCGGGGCATGCTCTTCAGGATTCTGGGACCGGTGCAGGTGGGCCCTCGGGCCGAGGCCTGCTCAAGCGTCCGGCGCGCGCTGCTCACCGCGCTGCTGCTGCGGCGGGGGCGGCCGCTGGCCGCCTCCGACCTCATGGAGATCCTCTGGGACGAGCCGCCCGGTTCGGCCACCGCCAACATCCGCAGCCATCTGACCGGGCTGCGCCGCGACCTCGACCGCGCGGTGCCGGGCCTCAGCGACCGGCTGCACACCCACCGGGGACCCGCCGGCGGCTACGTGCTGCGCGCCGAGGCACACGAGCTGGACCTGGCCGCCTTCACCGGGCACGCACGGCGCGGCCGGCAGCTGCTGCTGCGGGGCGAACCGCACGCGGCGGTGACCGAGCTGGAGGCCGGGACGGCGCTGTGGCGCGGGCCATTCGGCCACGCGCTGCCGCCCACCCGCTGGTTCGGCGCGCACGCCGCCGGGCTGGACTGCGCCCGGCTCGACGCCTACCAGGACCTCTTCACCGCCTGTGTGCTGGCCGGCCACACGGAGCTGCTGGCCTACCGCATCGAGAGCGTCATCGCCGAGGCCCCCTACCGGCAGCGGCTGTGGACGCTGCTGGCGGCGACGCACTGCGTCACCGGTGACGCGGCCGGGGCGCTGGCCGCCGTCGAGCGGTGCGCGTCGGTCTTCGCGGAGGATCTCGGGCTGGCGCTGCCACCCGAGGTCGAGGCGGTGCGGACGGCGGCCCTGGCCTGGGACCGGGAGGCCGCCCTGCGGCTCGTGGCCGCGTATCCGGCACGTACGTCCGCCCGCCCCGCGGCGGACCTCACCGTGAACCGTGTCCCGTCACCACAGGCCGCCGTCCCCTGACTCCGCGTCGGGCGTGACGCCCCGCAGCATCCGCAGCAGATCGTCGGCCGCCGCCTTGGGACCGTGCGTCAGGGCCACGCCCGTGGCGTTCAGCACCACCTCGTCCACCCCGGCGGCCGCGAACTCACCGAGCGCGCCGTGGATCTCCTCGGCGCTCCCGTACAGGAAGACCCCGGCGTCGACCAGGGCCCGCGCGTCCTCGTCCGCCTCGCCCCGGACCTCGACCCCGGCGCGGCGCAGCGTGTCCCGGTAGTGCGGCAGCTGGATGTGGGACCCGCAGGCCGCCGACGCGAGGGCGACCGGGTCGCGGCCGGGGCCCGCGAGGGCGAAGGGCACGATGGCGCTCACCCGCAGCGGGGCGGCGAGTTCGCGATCGGCGCCGCGCATCGCCGGGAGCAGGGTGTCCGTGAGGTACCGGGCGCCGGCCATCCAGGTGACGGCCGCGTCGGCGGCCTCGCCCGCCGCGACCGCCATCCGCTCACGCAGCACCCCGAGGCCGACCGCGACCGGCGGCGCCAGGGCCGGAATGAGGGCCGCCGACACGGTGAAGTGCTCGCCCTCCGCCTCCGCGGTGCGGCCCGCGACCAGGTCCCGGACGATCCGGACGTACTCCTTGGCGGCGCCGATCTGGCTCGGGTAGGGGCGCCCGAGCAGGCCCCGCTGGAGCGACACCGCGCCGGGGCCGAACCCGGCGACCGCCGGGCGTCCGGTGGTGATCGCCACCGAACGCGCCTCGACGGCGGCGTGGTACGGCGACCGGAACGGCATCAGTGAGACGCCGAAGCCGATGGGCACCCGGATGCCGAGCCCGGCCAGCCAGCTGACCAGGTGCTGCGACTCCAGCACCATGCCCTGCCCCAGCCAGAGCCGGTCGGCCGCCGTCCACTGCACCAGATTGGCGAAGGGGACCACCTGCTCGGGCCGGGTGGGGCCGATGGGCAGCAGCAAGGAGTACTTCATCACCGTTCCTTTCCGCGGCCGGACCCGCGCCGCGTCACCGGGGCCGCACCCGCGCGGGTACGGCCGCTCACCGGGCGGCGGCCGGCACGACCGCGTCCGCGTGCGCCGGGACGCGCAGGGCGACGGGCACCGGTACGTCCGGCCCGTCCTCCAGCGCCGCCGCGAGCAGCAGATCCGTGTCGCCGACCCCGGCCCAGCCGAACATGTAGCCGAGCAGGGAGGTCCGTCCGGGCGCGCCGAGATGGAAGCCGTGCCGGACGGCGGTGGCGATGGCCCGCTCCTGGAGGTCCACCGCCCGTTCCAGGAGCGCCGGTTCGCCGAGCAGCCCGGCGGCGGCGACGAGCGACTGGACGGCGCCGCTGGTGCCGTGGCACACGGACAGGTCGACCGGCCCGTCGGGCACCGCCGTCGCCCGGTCCACGAGTGCGGCGAGCGTGCCGCCGGCCAGCCGTTCGGGCCGGCCGGCCGAGACCAGGATCTCCGCCGAGGCCAGCAGCAGCCCGGCGGCGCCCTTGCACCATCCGGCGAACTCGGGGCGGTCACCGGTGCGCAGCCGTTCCTCCAGCCAGTCGGCGGACGCGGCGCCCAGTGCCGGGTCGTCCAGCACCCTGCCGGTGCGGGCGGCGGCCCAGCGCAGGCCCAGTTCGCCGTGGGCCAGGTCGTACCAGGGCGCCGCGAGGGAGGCGGTCCGGGAGCGGACGAGGCGGGCCAGGTCCCTGGTCCCCCGCGGTTCCCGTCCGGCCGCGGTCCGCGACAGCAGCACCATCAGGGTGCCGGCGGGCCCGTTGGCCAGGTCCGCCTCCAGGGTGCCGGCCCGTGCCGCCTCCGTGATGCGGGCCAGTACCCGCGCCGTCCAGTCGGGGTCGTCCCGGTCCGGGCGGGTCAGGGCCAGCGACGCCCCGCCGGTGAAGATGCCCTCCGGCACCTGGAGCAGGATGTCGCCGTACTCCGCGAGCAGGGCGTCCAGGCCGCGTTCGGCGGCGCGTCCGGCGGGGCCGAGGGCGGGGTCGCGGAGGGCGGCGTTGCGCAGGAAGGCGACGATGCCGCCGGCGTCGTGGAAGGAGATGAAGTTGCCCGGGGTGAGGGTCGGCGCGTTGCGGCCCGGGCCGATGCCGGAGACCCAGCCGGTCTCGGGGCCGTCCGGGCCGTCGTGGCGGACGGCGACCGCGTCCACCGTGCGGGCGATGGCGGGCCACCACCGGCCCGGCCGGGCGCCCCGGCAGGCGTCGGCGAAGACGCTGTGCGGCGAGAGCCCGCCGGGCCGGTCGGCGCAGAGTTCGCCGAAGCACTCCTCCAGGAGGAAGTGGTGGTAGGCGTCGCTCCGGCGGCCGTTGACGGCGAGGCCGCGGCGGGCGAAGTCCAGCGGGGACGACGTGTAGACGGCCGGCATGGTCCGGCCGGCGGCGGCCAGTGCGGTGGAGTCCGCCCGGGTGACGAAGTAGGGGACGTTGCCGGTGTCCAGGGCGGCCCGTTCCCCGTCGCCGACGAACCGCGCCGCCGCGGGGCCCAGGTATTCGGGGTAACTGCCGAGGAGCCGCAGGAGCCGGTCGGCCTCCTCGGGCCGGACGAGGTAGTCGGGGTGGGTGGCCGCGTCCAGGAACCGGGAGTAGATCATGGTGGAGCGGATGAGGCAGCGCACCGGCATGTCCCGGTGGCCGTCGAGCACGACCCCGAGACCGTCGCCGCGCACCGGGCCGAGCGCGTCCCGGTATCCGGCGAGCAGGGCGGGGAAGTGGTCCACGGGGGACAGCGCGTCCGCGCCGAGCCTGGGCACGTTGTCGCGGTGCCGGTAGACGAGGTTCTCCCAGCGGACGTGGAGGTTGTCGGTGCCGGTGTCCCGGAGGGCGGGCCGCCGCAGCCGTGACGCCTGGTCGCCCTCGACCCCCACCCCTGCCACGATCATGTCCATGGCTCCGTTGGGGTCGACCATCGGGATGAGCACCGTGGAGGCCACGGACAGCTTCAGATGGTCGACCAGCGTCTTCGGCAGGGAGGCCGGGACCTCGCCGGGGTCCGGCCGCAGCACGGTCTCCGTGTCGATCAGGCACGGGTGCTCGCCGGCCGCCAGCAGGTTCTCGTCGTGCAGGTCGGAGGCCCCGATCGCGCCGAGGAGCGCGCACAGCGCCCCGAACCGGTAGAAGTAGCGCTCGGGCTGGTCCGCGCCGTCCATCGCGGACGGGACCACGTACCGCTGCCAGCCGTGCTCCCCCGCCGTGACGGAGGCCGGCACGCAGTCGGCCAGCGAGTGCCGCAGCCGGGGCTCCGCCGCGGCGAACAGGTCGCGGACGAACGCGTCGGTGCCCAGCGGCCGGGGCTTGAACACGAGCCGCGTCCCGTCGGTGAGGTGGACGCGCACCACTTGGCGGTTGTCGTTGTGCAGGTCGGAGCCGGTGCCGGAGATGTCCGCGACGCCGGTCCGGTCGCCGGACAGCAGGCCGGCCTCCCGCAGGGCCGCGCGGTCGGCGTCGAAGGCGGCGAAGACCTCGGCGTGGGCGTCCAGCCCGTTGGCGACGACGGTACGCAGCCGGTCCCGCAGGACGGGGTGCCGGTCGGTGATGTCCCGGCAGACGGCCGGGTCCTCCAGGCGGAGCCGGAAGCGCCGCAGTGCGGTGTCGGTACCGGTGGACGCGGGCAGCCCGGCCTCCTCGCGGAAGGCGTGGAACTCCTTGATCAGCGTCCGGAAGGCGTGCGTCTCGACGGCGCGGACGAGTCCGGCACGCACCTGGAGCAGCAGCGGCTGTGCCCGTCCGGGCCCGGCCGCCCGGGCGAGCGCCGGGCCGACGCGGTCGGCGACGGTGTCCTCGGGGACCAGGTGCGCGTAGAAGGGCTGGAACGCCTCGATGGCCGGGGGGTTGTGGGTCATGACCGCTCTCCAGGGACGAGGGTGGGGTCCTCGGTGCGCTCCGCGTACAGCTCGGCGTAGAGGGACCCGCTGTTCAGCAGTTCGTGGTGGGTGCCCTGTTCGACCACCTGGCCGCGGTCGAGGACATGGATGCGGTCGGCGGAGCGGATGGTCGCCAGCCGGTGGGCGATGATGACCTGGGTGGCGCCCAGATGCTCGATGATCCCGTTGACCCGGCGCTCGTTGACGGTGTCCAGGGAGGCCGTGGCCTCGTCCATGACCAGCAGCTTCGGCTTCTGCAGCAGGGCCCGCACGATGGCCAGCCGCTGGCGCTGGCCGCCGGAGAAGTTGGCGCCCATCTCGGAGACCAGGGTGTGCAGTCCCATGGGCAGGTCGTCGAGGAAGTCGAGGATGCCGACCTCGGCGCAGTACTCCCGTACCCGCTCCAGCGGCAGGTCCTGGCCGAGTGTCAGGTTCTCCAGGACGGTGCGGTTGTGCAGGTGCACTTCCTGCGGGATGTAGCCGATGGTGCGGCGCAGGGCGTCCCGGTCGTACTGGGACGCGGGGTGCCCGCCGAACCGCACGGTGCCCGAACACGGCTCGTACAGGCCGCAGATGAGCCGCCCCAGGGTGCTCTTCCCGGACCCGGACGGCCCGACCAGGGCGATGCGTGAGCCGGGCTCGATGGCCAGTGAGACGCCGCGCAGTACGGGTTCGCTGTGCCGGGTGTAGCGGAAGACGACGTCGTCCAGCACGATCGAGGTGTCGGGGAGCCGGGTGCGGCTGCCGCCGCGCGGCTCGGGTGCGGCCTCGGCGATGTCGTTGAGCCGGGCCATGTAGCGGGACGCCTCGGTGAACTCGGTGTACGTCTGGAACACCGAGGTCGCCAGGGCGAAGTAGGTGCCGGACACCGTCTGTACGGCGATGGCCGCGCCGAGCGAGATCCGGCCGTGGCTGACGAAGTAGAGGCTCGCCAGCAGCACCACGATGGGCCCGAACATCTGGGTGGTCGTGGTGACACCCGCGATGCGGCCCTGCTGGAGTCGCATCCGGGTGCGCATGGCGTCCAGGGAGGCGTCGTACGTGGTGCTCCACCGGTCCACGAACTCCTTCGCGTAGCCGCCCATCTTGATCGAGGAGATGGACACGATGGCGTCCAGCTGGGCGGACTGGCTCTTGGAGAGGTGGGAGATCTCGGTCTCCGCCGACTCCAGCACCCGTATCCGGGTCATCGCCAGGTAGGAGGCGTTCAGCAGGAGCAGCACCGTGGCGACGGCGCCGAGCCGCCATTCCGTGACGTACAGGTAGACGGTGACGCAGAGCAGGGTGCCGATGTCCAGGACGCCCTGGGCGATCCGGGAGGACAGCAGGTCGCGGATGGAGTTGACGCTGTTGAGCCGGAACAGCAGTTCGCCGGGCTGGCGCACGGTGAAGAACCGGTAGGGCAGGGCGAGCAGCCGGCTGAAGGTGTGGGTCATCAGGTGCCGCCCCATCAGGGTGACCACCGAGGAGAGCATCAGCACCCTGATGAGATGGATCGCGAAGAAGCCGGCGGCGACGGCGACGACGGCGGCCATGACCGGGGCGAGATCGACGGGGCGGTGCCAGTCGCCCGCCCGGTCGACGGCCCATTCGGTCAGCAGCGGGATGCCGAGCACGGCGCCGTAGCCGCTGAGGGAGAGCAGGGCGACCAGGGCGATGCGCCGGGGCGCCCCCTCCGCGAAGAGCGGCACGGAGCGCCAGTCCGCGAACGGCCGGGCGCGTTTGCGCTCGAACTCCGGTCCCGGCTCCGCGCTGATGGCGATGGAGCTGAACCCGTCCTCCAGTTCCTGGCGGCTGATCCGGCGGCGTCCCACCGCGGGGTCCATCACGACGGCGGTCCGGCCGTCGAACCGCTCCAGCACCAGGAAGTGCTGGTCCTCCCAGAAGAGGATCACCGGGGAGGTGAACTTCTCCAGCGCGCCGATCCCGCGTACCCGGTACGACCTGACGCGCATGCCGCGTTCGGTCAGGAACCGGACGAGGTCCCTGCCGGACAGGCCGTCCCGTCCGGCGTCGAGCGCGTCCCGCGCCTCGGTCATGTCCTCCGCCCGCCCGTGGTGGCGCAGTACGGCCACGCAGCAGCACAGGCCGCACTCGGTCTGGGTGACCTGGGTGACGGTCGGCACCCGTCGTCCGCTCATCGCCGGTCCTCCAGGGTGAGTGTCACGGGCGAGAGCCGTACGGCCGGGTCGAGCCGGCCCACCAGGTGGACCACGATGCCGGCGGTGCCGACCATGAGGCTGCTGGTGTGCGCGTAGCGGCTGGTGCTGTCGTCGATCTTGCGGGCGAAGGCGCCGGGGTGCAGCCACCGCTCCTCGACCTCGGCGAGGGAGGCCCGCAGGTCCGGCCCACCGGCCCCGGCCCCGGTCCCGCCCCCGGCCCCGGCTTCCGCTTCCGTGAGGGCGCGCAGGGCGTCGTGGTTGCCCAGGTCCCCGTGGCACCACGTGAGGTTGCGTCCGAAGCCGTGGGCGACCAGGTTGCGGACCGCCCGGTCCCGCAGCGGCCCGCAGCCCTCGTGGCCGGGGCGCTCGCCGAAGCGCTCGCCGAAGGTGTCGGCGCAGGCGGCGAGGGCCAAGGCGATACCGGTGGCGCCGTGGCACCAGCCCGTGGAGAAGGTGCGCTCGCCCGCCGTGTTGGAGAACCAGTTGTCCGCGGCCGGGTCGTGGAAGTGCCGCAGCCGCTCCAGCAGCGCCGCCGCCGTCTCCTCCGCCGACGACGCCTCGTCGCCGGACAGGACGGGGCGCGTCCGGCACAGGGCGTGCAGGGCGCCGCTGACGCCGTGGGCGAAGCCCGACTGGGCGAACAGCGGATCGGCGGTACGGGCCGGGTCCCGCAGGAGGCGGGTGAGCAGCCCGGTCAGCTCGGCCAGCGCCGCCGGGGCGAGCGGGCCGCCGACCGCGGCGACGCAGGGGATCACGCCGGCGAGCCCGCCGATGACGTCCAGCGGCAGCCGGCCGGCGGGGGCCGCCCGTATCTGGTCCATGACCAGGGGCAGGGCGCCCCGGGCCGCCGTCACCCAGTCCTCCTCGTCCAGCAGCCGCCCCGCGGAGGCCAGGGCGAACAGCACCCCGGCCATGCCGGTGTATCCGGCGAAGCCGGCCTGCTGGACGCTGCGGGTCTCGTAGCCGCGGGTGGCGAGGATCTCGGCGGTGGTGGAGAAGATCTGGGCGGGCAGTTCCCGGTACGCCCCGTCGCCGAGCAGCCGGGCCGCCGAGGCCAGGGCCAGGGCCGGGCCGGTGCGTCCGGTGTACAGGTCGTAGCCGAGGACACCGGGCGGCCAGGGCCGGTTGGCGTCGGCGGAGGCGATGGGTCCGATCCAGGTGCGGGGCAGATGGGCGAACTGGTCGGGCAGGGAGGTCTCGACGAGCCGGTCGGACAGCCGGCGGACCAGCGCGGTCATCTCCTCGCGCCGCCGCGCGGCGTCCGGTGCCGGGCCGTCGGCGGGCGCGGTGCCCGCGGCGCTGAGGTGGTTGTCGGGGAAGCGGGAGGAGAACGCGGAGTGGATGAGCCGCAGTTGCTCGCGCAGGTCGGGCTCCGAGAGCCGGTCCGCCTTGTCCAGGGCCTGCTGGAGGGGCGAGCTGTCGAAGGACGAGCCGACGGGTGTGCCGGAGCCGTCGCACAGGTCGGTGCCCTCCGCCGCCACCGTGAAGTAGGGCACGTCCCGCTCCGCGAGCTGGCGTATCTCCGAGCGGATCAGCGGCTGGTCGCCGGACTTGCTGGCGATGGCGACGCGCTTGAGCAGCGCCAGATAGGGGCCGGTGCCGTCGAGCGCGGCGGGCCCGGAGGTCATCCGCAGCGTCTGCCCGTACAGCGCCGTCGGGTTGTGCACGTAGCGCACCCGTACGCCGGAGGCGGTGCGGCGCAGCAGGCCGGTCCAGCCCTCCCGGTCGGCGAGGACGGCGCGGTAGAGCCGGGTGAAGCCCTCGGCCATGCACCGCCCCAGCTCGCGGACCCGTTCCTCGGTGACCGCGCCCGCGACGGTCCGGCGCTCGGCCGCGGCGGACGACCGCAGCACCAGGCTGATCCGGTCGGTGTACGGGTTCTCGAAGCGCAGGCTCTTGAACGGGGTCGCGCCGCGCCCCTGGCCGCCCAGGAAGCCGAGGTCGATGTGGCCGGCGTCGGGGCCCTTGCCGGGCATGACGAGCGGGAGGATGCCGATGCCGTAGACGGACCCGCCGATGGCGGCGTAGGCGTTGCCGGGGGCCTCCGGCACGGGGCCGTGGTGCATCCGCTCGGGATGCAGGAGGGTCTCCAGGTCGATGGGGACGGGGCCGCGGCGGGTGGGCAGGATGTTCTCGAAGTGCATGTCGCGGGCGTTCAGCAGGTAGAACAGAGCGGCCAGTTCGCCGCTCTCGCGCAGGAACGCCGCGGAGATGTCGGCGACTTCCTCGGCCTCCACGTACTCGACGTAGCCGTATCCGTCGCGCTGGAGCACCCGGGCCGCGCTCAGCCGGGTGCCGTAGCGGGCGTTGAGTTCGGGGGCGAGGCGCGCGTAGGCGGCCTCGCAGGAGATGTCCCTCGGCTTGTGGACGACGCGGAGCCCGGAGCCGAAGGTCAGCACGCCCACGCTGCGGCCGTGGTGGTGGGTGTCTCCCTCGGCACCCCCGAGGGAGACCAGCCGGTCGGCGGGGTCCAGGCCGAGGACCCGGGCGAGGTCGGCCCGGTCGGCCGCGAGCCGGCTCAGCACCTCCGCCACGGCGTTCCGCTCGTTGCGGACGAGGAGGGGGACGAGACCGCGCAGCACGGGGAAGGCCAGCCCGCCCGCCTCCTCGAACGAGGAGTCGACGGCCTGCCGTACGAAGGAGAGGTAGCGCTCCTGCGGCGTGTCGCCGGTGAGTACGCCGCGTTCCCGGGCCCGGTTCACGGCGGCCACCAGCGGCCGGGTGCAGACCTCGCGCAGCCGGGTCTCGGTACGGGTGAGCACCTCGCGCAGAAGGGCTCGGGGGTCGTGGAGCAGGTCCTCGTGGCCGGCGAGCGGGTCGGTGGCGGCCACCCGGGCGGCCAGGGACCGTACGACGCGCTGGAAGGGGTACTCCTCGGCCTCGTCGATCCAGTCCCCGGTGCCCTCCGGCGCGGTGCCGCCGTCGGCGCGTACGGACCTCAACTCGTCGGAGCCGTCTTTGAGCATCGCCAGGATCGGGCCGTCGAAGCGCGCGAGGGGCGTGATGCTCTCCGCGATCTCGGCGCCGTCGAGTTCCGGGTAGTAGTCGGCCGGAGATGTCACGTTCGGGTTCTCCTGGAGCACTGGCGGGAGGGACGGGAAGCAGGAAGGGGGAAGGGAGCGGGGATCGGTGAGCCGGAACGGAACCGGCGATGCGGCACCGTTCCGGCCCGCAGGGCCGCCGGACAGCACGGCCCGGCATGTCACCGTCCGGGACGGCTGACCCCCATCAGCACTGGCTGGTGCACTTGGTGGTCGGGCAGGCCGCGGCCGACACCAGGGTGACCGCGGCTATGCACCACGGACCCGACAGCATCCCGCCGTGGGACTCCGACTCGCTCAGCTCCACGAGCTCCAGCTCGTCGTAGCCGCCGAGAAGGTCGTCGTTGTTCTCCCGCATGATGCGTTCCTTCCGAAGGTGTCAGTTGCAGTTCGGCTGGCACTCGACGGTGAGGGTGCACCAGCCACCCTTGTTCCCCAGGTAGTCGGAGAGGGAGAAGGTGTTGGTGCTGCACGCCATCCGCGCGCCGACCGCGTCGAACTCCTGCTCCTGGATCTCCTCCAGCAGGGAAATGTCGCCCTCGTACATGAGGACCCCCTTTCTTGTTTCGTTCGGGCTCCGGCCGGACCGTCCGGACCTCACAGCCCGTCCCGCATCCTGGGACGCCACTGTTGCCCGCGCGCATCTCCTCCGCGTGTCCTTCGCATGTTCTCCGCATGTGCGGTGCACAGGGCGGGCACAGGGGGCATACCGGGTGGACGGTACGGGCGTGGCGGCGCGGGTGAACCCAGCCGCGCGCCGCTCAGCCACGCCCCCGCTCAGCCACGCCCCCGCTCAGCCGCGCCCGCCCACCCCGCTCCGCCTACTCCACGAAGAGGCCCCGTGCCGCCGCGCCCGCGTCGAACTCCTCCAGGCGCGCCTGGGCGTCGGGGAGGCCGTCGCACATGGCCTCCAGGAGGACCCGGCCCAGCAGCATCGGCGCACAGGCGGTGTCGAAGGCGAGGCCGGTCCCCACGGCGGCCGGAATGAGCAGGTCGCTGTGGCCGGCCACCGGGGCGAACGCGGAATCGGCCACCGACACCACGGCCAGCCCCAGACCGCGCGCGTACGCCAGGGCGTCCACGACCTCGCGGGGATGGCGGGGCAGCGCGAAGCAGATCAGCGCGCTCGCCCCGGCCCGCCGGGCCGCGTCGATCCGGTCGCGCAGCATGCTGCCGCCCTCGTCGAGCACCCGGACGTCCGGGTGCACCTTGGCGGCGAAGTAGCCGAACCCGCGCGCCTGCGAGGAGGCCGCGCGCAGCCCGAGCACGGGTAGCGGCCGGGACGCGGCGAGCAGCCGCCCGGCCCGCTCGACGGGGGCCGGGTCGGCGAGGAGTTCGGCCAGCCGGCGCAGGTTCTCGATCTCGCCGAGCACCGCCTGCTGGTACTCGTTGTACGTCTCGGCCGCCTCGCCCGCCTCCGCCCCGGCCGGCACCATCTCGCGCAGCCGCCTGCGGAGCGCGGGAAAGCCGTCGAAGCCGAGCGCCACCGCGAACCGGGTGACGGAGGGCTGGCTGACCCCGGCCAGCTCGGCCAGCTCGACACTGGACAGGAAGGGGGCGTCCCCGGCCCGGCGCACCATCGAGTGCGCGATGCGCCGCTGCGTGGGCGTGAGCCGGCGCCCCTCGAACAGCTCCTGCAACCGCGCCGCCGGGCTGCTCCCACTCATCCTGTCTCCCAGGGCGTGTACCTGCGCCGACCCCCGGCGCCAGACCCATTCAGCCAGCCTGGTCACTGAATGTCCATATGCAGCCGGGAGGGCCGCCCACCCGGTCGTACGGCAGTCCGGGACCCGCCGTCCTCTTCACCGGTCGGCCAACATCAGCAACGGAAACTTTCGAGCCAATCCGGACGGGCGCCGAAAAACGTAAACGCGCACACCACCAGCGACTATGACGCCTCACCCGGCCGGACAAGGCTTGATACCTTCGATGCGCCCAGCAGGCCCCCCTACCGAAAGCACTTGGCTTGTGATTGCCTTCAGGAAAGATCACGCTACGGGAGGCCTCTGTTGACTTTCTCGTCAGGTGGACATGACAACGCCAGACGGCGCCTCGCAATCTCATTCCCCAGAACCGCAGGGCACTGACGAGTTCATGCTCAGCCCGTTTCGTCCGAGGGGCTTGAATTAATCGCTCCCCGGCGAAAAAACACCCCACCCTGCCACTCCAGACAACCCGCCGGAATACACCGGCGGGCGCCTTCGCGTGCCCAAAAAATGAATACTGAATAGTAGAAGCGGAATACTGGAAACCCGTTGACAGACCGATCGAGAACTTGTTCAGATTGCCTCGCCTCGGGCGGTGGAGGACTGCCGCACGTATCTGCAGACCGTCAGCGCCGTCGGCGGCGCGCTGGCCCGGTACGCCGCCTTCCCGAAGATCCACCTGGTGTCGATGTGGGCGGACCGTATCGTCCACCATCCCGCGATCGTCGACGCGGTCGAGTCGCTGCTCGGCCCGGAGCTGCTCGTCTGGTCCACCAATCTCTTCATCAGGCCGGCCCACAGCGGCAGCTCGCTCGCCTGGCATCAGGACGCCGTCTATCTGGGGCTGGACGGACTCCAGCGGCACGCGGTGCGGGTCTGGGTCGCGCTGACCGATACGACGGTCGCCAACGGCACGATGCGCTACGCGCGAGGCTCACATCTGCGGGGCCCGCTCCCGCACCGGTTCAGCGGTTCCGGCCTCGAGGACATCATGCGCGGCGAGGAGATCGCCGTCGAGATCGACGAGGCGAACGCCGTCGACGTCGTCCTCGAAGCCGGCCAGTGCAGCCTGCACCACCTGGCCATGGCCCATTGCTCAGGCCCCAACCACACGGACAGCGGACGCTTCAACCTCGCGATCGACTACATCACCCCGCAGGTCGCCCCCACGGCCGGCGAGGACAGCGCGCTCCTCGTCCGCGGTGGGAACACCGGTGCCTTCCTGCCCGAGGCCAGGCCCGTATCGGACTTCGACGGCGCGGCACTGCGGCAGTTCTACGCCGCCGCGGCGCGCCGCCAGAAGCGGATCGACGAGACGATCTCGAACCGTGGCACCACTCGGGACCAGGACCGGACATGACCGGCGGAACGGCAGCGCAAGGAACGTCACCACAGCCCGTGACCGCCGACGACGCCTACCTCTCCCGCATCCGGCCCCCCTGGTGGAGCAGCGGCCGGACGCCGGAGCACATGGACCTGTCCAGCTGGATGCCGCCTGTGATCAACCAGGGCCGGGTTCCGCTGTGCACCGCCGCCGTCACCACGGCCATCGCCGGCTACTACGCCCGCCGGGCCGAGCACGTGGAGTTCACCGGGTCGGTCCTGTTCAACTACCGCCTCTCCCGTGTGCTCGCGGGCCTCGCCGACCGCAAGGGCTCGCGGCTGGAGCACAGCTTCCGGGCCTGGGCGGAATCCGGGCTGTGCGAGGAATCGGCCTGGCCCTACGACCAGCACGGCCCGACCAGGGTGGACCGGGACCCGCCCGAGCACTGCCGTGCCACCGCCCGGCGCACGCGTCCCGTGAGCAGCCGGCTGTCCGCGTCCGGCGGAGCGGAGGCGCTGGACCTGGCCCGCCGTGCGATTTCCCTGGGTATTCCCGTGAGTGTGGAGATCCGGCTCTGTCCCTCGATCTCCATGTCCTTGCTCAATGGCGGTGTCATTCCCGTACAGATGACGACCGAGCAGTCCGTAGGGCCGCACGTCATCCTCCTGACCGGCTACCACGATCACGTCGACACCGCTCCGTACGACCGGGGAACCGGGCCGGGCGCGTTCCATGTGCGCAACAGCTGGGGAACGCAATGGGGCAACAAAGGCTACGGCCTCCTGCCCTACGCGTTCCTCGAACAGCAACTGACAGGGGAACACTGGATTGTCGTGGAACAGGACTGGGTGGAACAGGACTGGGTGGAACAGTGACGGCCACCGGATTTTTGCGAACGAATACGGCCACCCACACACTTGTCCACGATTCCTCATGAAGAGGCACCTGCCATGATTGCCTGGAAGCCGACCGCCCGCCGCAAGGACAGGTGAACCGCGTTGAGGAAGTTCTTGGCAACCGCTGCCCGGTGGGCGGCACCCACCGTGGTCCTCGCCCAGGCGTGCCTTGTGTGGACCGGCGTGTTCAGCCTCGGTGAGGCCGTCGCGGTGGGGCTGCTTCTCGAACTCCTGCTGGCCGGGATCGTGATCACCGAAATCACCCTGGCCAGGCGGGCCTTCCGCGCTTCCAAGAGCCAGGGGGCCGACGGGCAGGAGGCCCTCAACCAGGCGCTGTCCGCCGTGCTGCCGGGGCCTGTCGCCAAGGCGATGGGGATGGAGTTCGGGCTCTTCCGCGCGCTCTGGCGCTGGATCCGCCGGAAGCCGGACACGCCCGAAGGGCATCAGATGCTCAGCTACGGCTCCGAAATCAAGCCAATTATGTGGGTGATGGTCTTTCTCGTGCCGCTGGAGATCCTCGCCGTCGAACTTCTGATCCCCTGGAAGGTGGCACGCATCGTCCTGCTCGTGCTCTCCGTGTACGGATCGGTATGGCTGCTCGGATTCATCGCGGCACTCTCCGTCCGCCCTCACACGGTCGGCGACGGAAAGATCGTCCTGCGGTTCGCCCACTTCACTCAGATCGCCATTCCGCTGGAACTCGTCGAATCGGTGCGCACGTCGCGGCACAGCGGCTACCGCAGGGCGGTCAGCATCAGCGATGAAGTGCTGGCCATGCCGATCGGCGACTCCACCACGCTCAGCATCAAACTGCGCGAGCCCTACTCGGTGGCGCCCAAGCCCGGAATGCCGGAGCAGGAAGTACGAGAGGTCCGCTTCGCCGCGGACAACACCCGCGAAGCCATCCGCATACTGAACACAAGCATCTTTGGGGCCTGAACCGTTCAGGACGGGGCCGGGTTCGCGATGAACGTGCGCCCGGCCGGGCGGTCAGGCGGTCATCGCCGCGTTGGCCTCGGGGTAGGGCAGAGCGTCGGCGCCGAAGCCGAAGGTCCCCCGGGTACGGATCTCCTCGGCGGCACGGGCGACCGCGCCGAGCGCCGCCCGTGCCATCGCCGAGCCGACGCTGACCCGCCGTACGCCGAGCGCGCCGAGTTCCGCCAGGGACAGCGGGAGGGCGGGCGAGCCCATCAGGACGTTGACCGGCCGGTCGACGGCGGCGCACACCGCGCGCACCGCTTCGGCGTCCGGGAGGCCCGGCGCGTACAGGACGTCGGCGCCGGCCTCCGCGTACGCCCGCAGCCTGCGGATGGTGTCCGGCAGGTCGGCGCGGCCCTGGAAGAAGTTCTCGGCGCGGGCGGTCACGGTGAAGGGGAAGTCGAGGGCGCGCGCGGCGGCGACGGCCGCGGCCACGCGTTCCACCGCCTCGTCCAGGGGGCGTACGGGGTCGTCCGCCCGGCCCGTGGAGTCCTCGACCGAGCCGCCGACGAGGCCGGCCCCGGCGGCGAGCCGGATGGTCTCGGCGACGTCCTCCGGCGTCTCGCCGAAGCCGCTCTCCAGGTCGGCGGAGACCGGGAGACGGGTCGCCGCCACGATCTGCGCGGCGTTCGCGAGGACCTCCGGCCGGCCGACCCGGTTCGCGCCGTCCGGCAGGCCGAGGCCGTAGGCCAGTCCGGCGCCGGTGGTGGCGAGTGCGGCGAAGCCGAGTCCGGTCAGCAGCCGGGCGGTTCCGGCGTCCCACGGGTTGGGGACGACGAAGGGCTCGGGGCCCTCGTGGAGCCGGCGGAAGGCCAGGGCGCGGGCTCGCTGGTCGGCGGGGCTCAAGGGGTTCTCGGGCGTTGCTGAAGAAGTGACGGGCGCATTCATGGTGACGATCCCTCCTGAGCGCTGTTGTCGGACCGGGCGAACGGGTCGGATGGCCGGACGACCGGACGAGTTCGACGCGCCGCATTCCGTGACCGGATCATCATCGGCGAGAAAAGCACCGTATTCATCGCGAGGGAACGTCCAGGGAATTTCCGGGACCGGCCAGCGACCGCGGCGGGTCGCCGGAGAGCGTACCGAGCGGCGCGTGTCGAAAGCCCTGCGTCCGGCTGGAAGAGGGGGGTTACCCCCACTGACGCGGCCGTCGCTCCTTCGTACCGTGGGCACCATGGACGCAACCGACACCGAGCTCGACAAGGAGCTCAAGGCGACTCTGCAAGCCCGTGGCGAGCTGGGGGCCGACTACGACTCCGCGCTCGTCGAATCGTTCCTGGAGAAGGTGGAGCAGCGGCTCGACGCCACGCTCGACCGCAGGGTCCGGCGCCATCTGGCCGAGGAGCGGACCGCCGTCGCCCGCGGCGGCCGGGCCCCGGAGCATCCGCACGGCAACTTCGGCGAGCGCTTCGGCTTCGGCATCGTCTCGCTGGTGCTGGCCGTCCCGCTCTCGGCGATCGGCGCCGCGAACGCGGGCATCGGCGGGCTGCTCGTGGCCTGGCTGGGCATCGTCGGCGTCAACGTCTTCCAGACCGGCCACGGCCGGCGGCTGTTCCGCGGCCGCGAGGAGCGGCGCGCGTCCCCCGACTGGGAGAACTGAGGCCGCGCGCTCACGCCCGGCGGGCCCGGCTCGTGGCGGCTGTCGCGGGGACCGCCGCACCCCCGAGGTCCGGAGGGCGGGACGACGACGGTCCCCGCGCGGGACGCGGCGGGCCGGGGCCCGCGGCGCGTCCGGGCGACGGTGGAGGTCCGGGAGCCGCTCCGTAGTCCGTTGTCGCCGGCCGGTGCCGGCGGATCTCCTCCGCCGACATCACCACTGTGCCCGAGCCGTGTTGAGCCGGTGTTGCGGCGACGTGACGCGCGCGTGCCGTTCGTGCGAAACGCGGGCCGCTACTTCCCGGCGGCCGGGGCGTCCTTCGCCAGATAGGCGAGCAGGTCCTGCCGGCTGACGACGCCCTTCGGCTTGCCCTCCACCAGCACGATCGCCGCGTCCGCCGCGCCGTTGCCACCGAGCACCGCCATCAGGTCCTCGACCGGCTCGCCGGAGCCGACCTGCGGCAGCGGCGGCGACATGTGCTTCTCCAGCGGGTCGCTGAGCGAGGCGCGCTGGGCGAACAGCGCGTTCAGCAGCTCGCGCTCCACCACCGAGCCGATGATCTCGGCGGCCATCACGTCCGGGTGGCCCGCGCCCGGCTTCACGATCGGCATCTGCGAGACGCCGTACTCGCGCAGGACGTCGATCGCCTCGCCGACCGTCTCCTCCGGGTGCATGTGGACGAGGGTGGGGATCGGGCCCGCCTTGTGGTCCAGCACGTCCGCGACCCGCGCCGAGGGGCCGGTGTCCTCCAGGAAGCCGTAGTCGGCCATCCACTCGTCGTTGAAGATCTTCGAGAGGTAGCCGCGCCCGCTGTCCGGGAGCAGGACCACGACCACGTCGTCCGGGCCGAGCCGCCGGGCGACCTCCAGGGCGCCCACGACCGCCATGCCGCAGGAGCCGCCGACGAGCAGCCCCTCCTCCTTGGCGAGCCGGCGGGTCATCTGGAAGGAGTCCTTGTCGGACACGGCGACGATCTCGTCGGTGACCTCGCGGTCGTAGGCCGAGGGCCAGAAGTCCTCGCCGACGCCCTCGACGAGGTAGGGGCGGCCGGAGCCGCCCGAGTAGACCGAGCCCTCCGGGTCGGCGCCGACGACCTTGACCGCGCCGCCGCTGACGTCCTTGAGGTAGCGGCCGGTGCCGCTGATCGTGCCGCCGGTCCCGACGCCCGCCACGAAGTGGGTGATCTTCCCCTCCGTCTGCTCCCACAGCTCGGGACCGGTGGTCTCGTAGTGGGAACGCGGGTTGTTCGGGTTGGAGTACTGGTCGGGCTTCCAGGCGCCCGGCGTCTCACGGACCAGCCGGTCGGAGACGTTGTAGTACGAGTCGGGGTGCTCGGGGTCGACCGCCGTGGGGCAGACGACGACCTCGGCACCGTAGGCGCGCAGTACGTTGATCTTGTCCGTGGACACCTTGTCCGGGCAGACGAAGACGCACTTGTACCCCTTCTGCTGCGCGACGATGGCCAGGCCGACGCCCGTGTTGCCGCTCGTCGGCTCGACGATCGTGCCGCCGGGCCTCAGCTCGCCGCTCTGCTCGGCGGCCTCGATCATGCGCAGGGCGATGCGGTCCTTGACCGACCCGCCGGGGTTGAAGTACTCGACCTTGGCCAGGACCGTCGCCTGGATGCCGGCCGTGACACTGCGCAGCCTCACCAGCGGGGTATTGCCTACGAGACTGATCATCGAATCGTGGTATCGCACCGTGTACTCCGGGGTCTCCGAGATGGTCCGGCAAGCGTATGCGTACGAGCACGAGATCGGGCGGCGCGATTGAACAGCGGGCGGTAGCGGGCAGGTAGCTGTGTGTACGGCTCTACGGCGGTACGTGCGACGAGGAGGTGGACCGGACTGTGTCGACGGCAAGGGTGGCACGGCGGATCGCGGCGGGCGCGGCCTACGGCGGTGGCAGCATCGGGCTGCTGGGGGCCGCGGCGGTCGGAGTCCTGCTGGCGGAGGTCCAGCTGGCGAAGCGGCAGGTGGGCGGCGGTATCGCCCCGGTGCCGCCGAGCGCGGACGGACGGTACGGGGTGGCGTTCACGGGCCCGGCGGAGCCGTTGCGGCTCGGGCTGCTCGGCGACTCCACGGCGGCCGGGCAGGGGGTGCGGCGGGCCGGGCAGACACCGGGGGCGCTGCTGGCCTCCGGGCTGGCCGCGGTGTCGGAGCGGCCGGTGGACCTGCGCAATGTGGCGCTGCCCGGGGCCCGGTCGGACGATCTGGAGCGGCAGGTGTCGCTGCTGCTCGCGGACCCGTCCCGGACGCCGGACGTGTGCGTGATCATGATCGGGGCCAACGATGTGACGCACCGGATGCCCGCGACCCAGTCGGTGCGCTGTCTGACGACGGCGGTGCGCCGGCTGCGGACGGCGGGGGCCGAGGTCGTCGTGGGCACCTGTCCGGACCTGGGCACGATCGAGCCGGTGTACCAGCCGCTGCGCTGGCTGGCCCGGCGGGTGAGCCGGCAGCTCGCGGCGGCGCAGACGATCGGCGCGGTGGAGCAGGGCGGGCGCACGGTGTCGCTGGGCGACCTGCTGGGCCCGGAGTTCGCGGAGAACCCCCGGGAGCTGTTCGGCCCGGACAACTACCACCCCTCCGCCGAGGGCTACGCCACCGCCGCCATGGCCGTGCTGCCGACGCTGTGCGCGGCGCTGGGCCTGTGGCCCGAGTCGGACCGGCTGGACGGCGCGCGGCGCGAGAACATGCTGCCGGTGGCCAAGGCGGCCTCCCAGGCGGCCAAGGAGGCCGGTACGGAGGTCACGGGGGCCCGCGCGCCCTGGGCCCTGCTCAAGCACCGCAGGCGGCGGCGCCTGCCCGACGCCACGGAGCCGCACCCGGAGGCGGAGGCGGGCGCGGGCGCGGAGGACGGCGGCGCGACCCGGATGGACCACCGCAGCGGGGAGCCGAGGCGGTGAGCGGGGCGGTCGGACGGTCGCCGCGGGGCGGTGTGCGGGGCGGCGTGCAGGGTGGCGTGCGAGGCGGTGTGCGGGGCGTGTGCGGGCGGTCGGGAGCCCATGACTGAGCGCTCGCTTAGAAAAGAGGCCCTCATCACACGCCGCGTCGGGTGACCCGCGCGCTACGTGCGGGTAATTTCCAGAGCAGTCGTGCCAGACAGCCGTCCAGCCCTCATGGAGCCGCGTGATGCCCGAAGCCGTGATCGTCTCTGCCGCCCGCTCGCCCATCGGCCGGGCCTTCAAGGGTTCGCTGAAGGACCTGCGCGCGGACGACCTGACCGCCACCATCATCGAAACGGCGCTGGCCAAGGTCCCCGAGCTGGACCCGAAGGACATCGACGACCTGATGCTCGGCTGCGGGCTGCCCGGCGGCGAGCAGGGCAACAACCTGGGCCGGATCATCGCCGTACGGATGGGGATGGACCACCTCCCCGGCTGCACGGTGACCCGCTACTGCTCCTCGTCCCTCCAGACGAGCCGCATGGCCCTGCACGCCATCAAGGCCGGCGAGGGCGACGTCTTCATCTCGGCCGGCGTGGAGATGGTCTCCCGCTTCACCAAGGGCAACTCGGACAGCCTGCCGGACACGCACAACCCGCTCTTCGCCGAGGCGGAGGCCCGTACCGCCGCCCGCGCCGAGGAGTCCGGCGCGGGCTGGCACGACCCGCGCGAGGACGGCCTCGTCCCGGACGCCTACATCGCGATGGGCCAGACCGCGGAGAACCTGGCCCGGCTCAAGGGCATCACCCGCCAGGACATGGACGAGTTCGGCGTACGGTCGCAGAACCTCGCCGAGGAGGCCCTGAAGAACGGGTTCTGGGAGCGCGAGATCACCCCGGTGACCACGCCGGACGGCACCGTCGTGGCCAAGGACGACGGCCCGCGCGCGGGCGTCACGCTGGAGGGCGTCCAGGGGCTGAAGCCGGTCTTCCGCCCGGACGGCCTGGTCACGGCGGGCAACTGCTGCCCGCTCAACGACGGCGCCGCCGCGCTGGTGATCATGTCCGACACCAAGGCGCGCGAGCTGGGCCTGACCCCGCTGGCCCGGATCGTGTCCACCGGCGTCTCCGGACTCTCCCCCGAGATCATGGGCTACGGCCCCGTCGAGGCGAGCAAGCAGGCGCTCCGGCGGGCCGGGCTGACCATCGGCGACATCGACCTCGCCGAGATCAACGAGGCGTTCGCCGCCCAGGTCATCCCCTCCTACCGGGACCTCGGGCTGCCGCTGGAGAAGGTCAACGTCAACGGCGGCGCCATCGCCGTCGGCCACCCCTTCGGCATGACCGGCGCCCGGATCACCGGCACGCTGATCAACAGCCTCCAGTTCCACGACAAGCAGTTCGGCCTGGAGACCATGTGCGTCGGCGGCGGCCAGGGCATGGCCATGGTGATCGAGCGTCTGAGCTGACGGCGATCGGGCGTCCGGGCTGATCAGGGCGGGTTTCCGGCCCGCACCGGCCACCGAGCCCCGACCGTGACCGAATCTCCCCCAGGATGTGATGTATCTCCTGGGGGAGAGTCGTTTCCGCAGGTCACACTGGTGATCGAGGGTTACACCGGGCCTAAAGACCTGTCCATTTCGTGACGTAATGCACTGACAGCTGGTGCCATTGGGGGACAAGCTGATGTAGGAAGCTCGGGGGATCGATTGAAACCGGGAGTATGTCAGTGAGCGCCATGCCTATTGCCCTGTTGCTGACCACCGCCGCCGCCACGGCCGTGGGCGCCGCCGCTCTGCACGCTGCTCACGGGCTGCGCAGGCAGGTGTCCGCCCTCCGCAAGGAGCTGGCCGAGAACCGCGCCGTTACAGCCGCCGTACCCCCTCAGACCCGTCACGACACCACCTCCGCCGAAGAAATACGCGCCGCGGTCGCGGAGGCACTCGCCGAGGAGCGGGAGCGCGAGCTGGCCGAGGCCCGCGCGTTCTGGGCCTCTCAGGAGGCGCGGGACGCCGCCGACGCCCCCTCGCTGCTCGGCGGGCTGGCCGGCCTCGGCGAGGACGCCCCGTTCTTCATGCCGCGCCAGAGCGACTTCGCCGGTCTCGACGCCATGGACCTCGAAGCGGTGGAGGCCGTGGACGAACTGACCGAGACGGTCGGCCTGAACGAGGCGGCCGAGTTCCCCGAGGACTCCCCCGAGCTGGCCGCGGCCCGCCGCCGCCACCCCTCGCACCCCGACTTCGTGCCGGTCCAGACGCCCGTCGTCACCGACCACGAGCGCACCGTGAACCGCCTGGAGGAGCTGGCGGACAGCCGCACCGAGCTGTCCGACGTGCGCCCCGGCCCGCTCGGCACGCTCGACGTGTACGTGTTCGCCGACGGCACCACGCTGTGCATGACCCCCGGCCACCGCGAGACCGCGGAGCGCCTGGCCGAATCGCTGCGGGCCGGTGAGCACCCGGTGCTGCTGGGCGGCTCCGGCGTCTCCGGCGCGTACGCGCTGACGTTCTCCTGCGGCAAGGAGAACGTGTACATACTCGCCGACCGCGTCATAGCGAGCTTCTGAGCCCGCTCCCCGACCCGCCCCGCCCCTACCCCCGGCCCGGTCCGGTCCCGGGCGTCCCTGCGCGAGGCCCTATCCGAAGGCCCGCGCGGCCGCCTCGTCGACGTATCGCACGGCCTCGTCCAGCTCCGTGGACGGGGCCTTTTCCAGTGCCACGGCCAGGTCCCGCCCGGCGACGGCGACCTGGTCGCCGACCGCGAAGACCCCGGCGTCCGGCATGATGCGCGGCTCCCGGCCGGGCTCCTGCGCCCGCTGGGCCCGTACCGACAGCTCGCGCGCGGCGGCGAGCCCCGCGGCCGCCGCACCCCGCTGGAGCCGGCTCTGCGGGGCGGCGCGCAGCCGGTCGGCGAATCGGTCCACGGCAATGATCAGAGGAGTCGTATCGAGCACCCCGCGACCCTATCCCGCCCCCCGATCCGCAACACGGGAGCACACGAAGAAGCGGCCCGCCGCCTCCGGGAGGGAGACGGCGGGCCGCTCGGTGCGCGCCGGGCGCGGGGACGGTCAGTCGTCGCCGCTGAGGATGGAGAGCAGGCGCAGCATCTCCAGGTAGATCCAGACCAGGGTCATGGTCAGGCCGAAGGCGGCCAGCCAGGACTCCTCGCGCGGAGCGCCGTACGCGATGCCGTCCTCGACCTGCTTGAAGTCGAGGGCGAGGAAGCAGGCGCCGAGGATGATGCCGATGACGCCGAACAGGATGCCGAGGCCACCGCTGCGGAAGCCGAGGCCGTCACCGCCACCGAAGGCGGCGAACAGCAGGTTGACGACCATCAGGAGCATGAAGCCCATGGCGGCGGCCATCACGAAGCCGTAGAAACGGCGGGTGACCCGAATCCAGCGCATCTTGTACGCGAGCAGCACACCGGCGAAGACACACATGGTGCCCATCACCGCCTGCATCACGACGCCGGGCCCGATGTAGGTGCTGACCGCGCTGGAGATGACGCCGAGGAACACACCCTCGAAGGCGGCGTACGCCAGGATCAGCGCCGGGACGGGCTTGCGCTTGAAGGACTGGACGAGCGACAGCACGAACGCGATGATCGCGGCGCCGATGGCGATGCCGTACGACTTGCCGAGGTTCGCCTCGTCGACCGGCAGCAGCGCCCAGGCGAGCGCGGCACCGAGCACGACCGTGCCCAGCGTCATCGCCGTACGGGTGACGACGTCGTCGATCGTCATCGCGCCGGTGCGGGCGGGCGCGGGGGCGCCCGTGGTGGCGTACGGGTTCGTCGCGTACGGGTTCGGGGCGGTGCCCTGCGCGTACGGGTTGGCACCCGCTGCGGGGGCCCCGGCCTGCGGCGCCGCGTTGAAGCCCGCGTAACCGTTGTCGCGGCTGAAGCCCCGTCGCGAGAAGACCGGGTTGCTGCTCCTCATCTCACTCCTCCATGGCCACCCAGCGTGGCCTTCCCACAAGAGTAATGGGTAGGCAAAGCAATCCGTCCAGTACCGAAGGAGGATCTTTCCACCGCGGGCTCCTCACCCGGCGGCATCCGCCAGCCGGTCGAAGGTCGCGGTCAGAACCGCCCGCCGCTCCTCCTTGAAGCCCTCCACCGGCCCCAGGTCGTCGATGGTCCGCTCCCACACCGCGAGGTACGCGTCCCGCCACCCCCGGATCACCTCCGGCGCCGGCAGGGTCACACCGACCCAGCCGCGCTCGTGCAGCAGGAGGAGCAGCTCCACGTTGCAGGGGACGGCCACGCCGTCGTACTCGTCCGGCTCGATCCCCTCCGGATCGCCCGCCATCGCCCCGGCCACCTCGCCGACGAGCCGCTCCACCAGCGCGGAGAGATGGTCCGCCGCCGTATCACTGTCAAAGTTCCCCGCACCCCAGGTCCCCACGGTCCACCCCTCGCCTCATCACCACCGGTATCGGGGGCCATCACAGCACGGGGCACTGACAACGCCCAGGGCGACGGGGTGGGGGTGGTTGCGGATATTCTGGCGGGTGCGGTGTGGGGCGTGGGGGTCTTGGCTTCGGTTGCCCGCAGGCGCGCGATGGTGCCCGGAACCGGACTCGAACCGGTACGCCCCCGAGGGGCAGCGAGGTTTAAGCTCGCCGTGTCTGCATTCCACCATCCGGGCCTTGGCGCGCGGCTCCGCGTTGGCACATGACCCTATCCGGGGGGCCCGGCGCGAACAGCCGAACAGTGGCTCGATGTTGTCTTATTTATCGATCTCTTGAGTCTCCGTCAGCCCATGTGGACGGCATACCCACATGCCCGGGCGAAGGGGCGGCAGTACAGCGGCAGTACCGGAGTCCCAGTCGAATTGACGGAAAGTCGCCGCACGGACACAGCCGATTCGCCAGGGGCGCGCCACCGATCGCCAGGGGTGCGCCACCCGGTGGCTGATTCTAGAGCTCGGCACGGTCCTCCACGCGGCGCGGGACCGGGCGTGTCACGGGGGCCGGCAGACGTTTCCCCTAAGTCGCACGGAGGCGGATGTCATACCCGAGGAGGATGCCGAGGGGGTGATCGTGCGACTCGAGAGGGCCCCGGGAACGGGCACGGGGATTGACGCCCCGCGGCCGTCCGGCGGAGACGATGGAGCGGTACCCCCGACCCGGAAGCCACGCCCTCGCGGCGGGCCCCGGGCCGGTCCCGTCCCGTACGCATCCACCCACCCTGGAGTCTGCCGTGACCACCATGTCCACCGCTCACCGCGCCACCGCGGTGGCCGCCCGCGCCACGGAACTGTCGAAGGTCTACGGCGAGGGCGAGACCCGCGTGACCGCCCTCGACCGGGTCACCGTGGACTTCCCGCAGGGCGAGTTCACCGCGATCATGGGCCCGTCCGGCTCCGGCAAGTCCACGCTGATGCACTGCGTCGCCGGTCTGGACAGCTTCAGCGGCGGTTCGGTGCGCATCGGCGAGACGGAGCTCGGCTCCCTCAAGGACAAGCAGCTCACCCAGCTCCGCCGGGACAAGATCGGCTTCATCTTCCAGGCGTTCAACCTGCTGCCGACGCTGACCGCCCTGGAGAACATCACGCTCCCGATGGACATCGCCGGCCGCAAGCCCGACCAGGAGTGGCTGGGCCGGGTCATCGAGATGGTGGGCCTCTCCGACCGGCTCGGGCACCGCCCCACCGAACTCTCCGGCGGCCAGCAGCAGCGCGTGGCGGTGGCCCGGGCGCTCGCGTCCCGGCCCGAGATCATCTTCGGGGACGAGCCCACCGGCAACCTCGACTCGCGCTCCGGCGCCGAGGTCCTCGGCTTCCTCCGCAACTCCGTGCGCGAACTGGGCCAGACCGTGGTGATGGTGACGCACGACCCGGTCGCCGCCTCCTACGCGGACCGGGTCATCTTCCTGGCGGACGGGTCGATCGTGGACCAGATGATCCGCCCCACCGCCGACGGGGTGCTCGACCGGATGAAGGCGTTCGACGCCAAGGGCCGCACCAGCTGAGCCGGACCCCGCCCGCGCTCCGTACCGCCCCCTTCGGCCCACCTTCCCCACAGGACTGACAGACATGTTCCGAACCGCCCTGCGCAATGTGCTCGCGCACAAGGCCAGACTGCTGATGACGATCCTCGCCGTGACCCTCGGCGTGGCCTTCGTCTCCGGCACCCTGGTCTTCACCGACACCCTCGGCAACGCCTTCCGCAACCAGTCGGCCAAGAGCTACGACGACATCGCCGTCGCCGTCACCACCTACGCCGACCAGCGCGACAACGACGACCGCGCCGTCGACGAAGCCACCCTGGAGAAGATCCGCGCCCTGGACGGCGTCGCCTCCGCGACCGGCCGGGTGGACGGCTTCGCCGGGGTCGCCGACCCCGACGGCAAGCTCATCGGCAACGGCTGGTCCAACGCCGGCGCCAACTTCGCCCCCGGCGAGGACGGCCGGGACCCCGCCTACGACTTCACCTCGGGCAAGGGCCCCGTGGAGCCCGGCGGGGTCGCCCTGGACAAGGACACCGCGCGGAAGGGCGAGTACGAGGTCGGCGACACCGTGCGCGTCGCCACCAACGGGCCGGTGAAGGAATACACCCTGACCGGGATCTTCACCACCGAGGACGGCGCGGTCAACGCAGGCGGCAGCCTGGTCCTCTTCGACACGCCCGTCGCCCAGAAGCTGTTCCTGCGCCCCGGCGAGTTCAAGGACGTCTCCGTCGCCGCCGCGCCCGGCGCCTCCGACGAGAAGCTGCTGGCGGCCGTGAAGCCGCTGCTGCCCGAGGGCGCCGACGCCAAGACGGGCACGGCCCGCGCGGACGAGCAGGCGAAGGACATCGAGAAGCAGCTCAACGGGATCAACTGGGTGCTGCTCTCCTTCGCGGGCGTCGCCCTGTTCGTCGGCGTCTTCCTGATCGCCAACACCTTCACCATGCTCGTCGCCCAGCGCACCAAGGAGCTGGCCCTGCTGCGCGCCGTCGGCGCCTCCCGCCGCCAGGTCAAGCGCTCGGTGCTCCTGGAGGCCGCCGTGGTCGGCCTCAGCGCCTCCGTGATCGGCTTCGCGCTCGGCCTCGGGCTCGCCGTCGGGCTGCGCTCGGCCATGGGGCTGCTGGGCGGCAAGATCCCGGCCGGTCCGCTGGTCGTCGCCCCGCTCACCTTCGCCGCCGCCTTCACGGTCGGCGTCCTGATCACCGTGCCGGCCGCCTGGCTGCCCGCCCGCCGGGCCGCGAAGATCCCCCCGGTCGCCGCGATGAACAGCGCGACCGCGGTGGCCACGGTCAGGTCCCTGGTCGTGCGCAACACCATCGGCGGCATCATCACGCTGCTGGGCGCCGCCGGCATCCTCGGCGGCGCGGCCACGGGCGGGACCTCCGGCCGGCTGCTCGTCGGGGGCGGCACGTTCCTGGCGCTGATCGGCATCATCATCCTGATCCCGCTGCTGTCCCGCCCGGTGATCGCCCTGGTGCGCCCGCTGCTGATGCGGCTGTTCGGGGTGTCCGGCAAGCTCGCCGCGCAGAACGCGGTCCGCAACCCCCGGCGCACCGGTGCCACCGCGTCCGCGCTGGCGATCGGCCTCACCCTGGTCACCGGCATCTCGGTGCTCGGCGTCACCCTCGGCCACGCGGTCGACAAGCTGACGACGGACAACATCAAGGCCGACTACATGGTCTCGATGGCCGGCGGCGACCCGCTCGACGAGTCCGCGCTGACCGCGCTGGAGAAGGCGAAGGGCGTCACCGCCGTCTCGCCCCAGCAGGCCGTCTGGCTGACGATCGGCGACAGCGGAGTCTCGGCGTCCGGGGTCACGCCGGGCGACGTGCAGCAGGTCCTCGCCGTCGACACCGTCGCCGGTTCGCTCGACTCGCTGGAGAAGGGCGAGATCGCCGTCGCGGAGAAGACCGCGAAGTCGCGGGGCTGGAAGCCCGGTGACACCGTCCGGGTCACCTTCCACGACGAGAAGAAGGGCACGCTCAGGATCGGCGCCCTCTACACGGACAACGAGTTCCTCTCGCCGGTCCTCGTCCCCCGCTCCGTCATCACGCCGCACGAGCCCAAGGGCGACATCCGGGAGATCTGGGTCAAGACGGAGGGCGGCGCGAGCGCGGCCAACGAACAGGCCCTGGTGGACGCGCTGGGCGGCAACCCGGGCATGAGCGTCATGGACCGCCAGGACATCCGGGACATGTTCGGCGGCAGCGTCAACCTCATCATGAACATCATGTACGGCCTGCTCGGCATGGCCCTGATCATCGCGGTGCTCGGGGTCGTCAACACCCTGGCCATGTCGGTGTTCGAGCGCCAGCAGGAGATCGGTATGCTGCGGGCCATCGGCCTGGACCGGCGCCGGGTCAAGCGGATGATCCGGCTGGAGGCGGTCGTCATCTCGCTGTTCGGCGCGGTGGTCGGCATCGGGCTCGGGCTGTTCCTCGGCTGGGCGATCGGCCGGACCGTGTCCGCGAGCATCCCGCAGTACGTCCTCGTCGTCCCGTGGGACCGGATCGCGCTGTTCCTGCTGCTGGCCGGTGCGGTGGGCGTGCTGGCCGCGCTGTGGCCCGCCCGCAGCGCCGCCAGGCTCAACATGCTGACGGCCATCAAGACCGAGTAGGCGTACCCGTACGACGCACGGGGCCGGTGTCCGCTGCCCGCGGACACCGGCCCCGTTCCGTCGGCGTTACGGCGCTCAGGCCGTCGCGTCGGCCCGCCAGGCGCGGGCGCGCAGCGGCATCCGCGAGGCGCCGTCCTCCTCGGGGCGCACCGCCAGGATCTGGTTGACGCCGATCCGGTTGCGTTCGAAGGAGAGCGCGGAGGCGGCCATGTACAGCCGCCAGACCCTGGCCCGGCCGGGCGAGACCAGCCGCACGGCACGCGCCCAGTCGCGCTCCAGGTTGGTGACCCACTGCCGCAGTGTCAGCGCGTAGTGCTCGCGCAGCGCCTCGACGTCCCGGGCCTCGAAGCCGGCGTCCTCCAGGATGGACAGGGTCCGGCCGACCGGGGCCAGTTCCCCGTCCGGGAAGACGTAGGCGTCGATGAAGGCGTCGATCTCGTAGGCGGACTCGTCCCGCTCCGGGCGGCGGCCGATCTGGTGGTTGAGCAGGCGCCCGCCGGGCTTGAGGAGGGCGTAGAGGTCGTCGGCGTACTCGCGGTAGCGGGCGGAGCCGACGTGCTCGGCCATGCCGATGGAGGAGATCGCGTCGTAGGGCCCGTCGCGGACGTCCCGGTAGTCCTGGACGCGGATGTCGATCAGGTCGGCGAGGCCCTCGTCGGCGATGCGCTTCCTGGCGTAGGCGGCCTGTTCGGCGGAGAGGGTCACGCCGGTGACGCGGGCGCCGTACTCGCGGGCGGCGTGGATGGCCATGGAGCCCCAGCCGCAGCCGACGTCGAGCAGGCGGTCGCCCTTCTTGAGCGCGAGCTTGCGGCAGACCAGGGCGAGCTTGTCGCGCTGGGCGCCCTCCAGCGTTCCGGCGTCCTCCCAGTAGGCGCAGGAGTAGACCATGGAGGGCCCGAGGACCAGGGCGTAGAAGTCGTTGCCCACGTCGTAGTGGTGGCTGATGGCCTGCTTGTCGCGGCGCTTGGTGTGCCGGGTGCCGCTGCGGCCGCGCACCTCTTCGGGGGGCGGGGCGGGCGGGAGCCCGGGGCCGGCCAGTTTCAGGAACTCCCCGGCGGCGGCCCGCACGCGTGGGTCGCGTACCGCTCCGAGGCCCCCCTTCGCGCCGTCGCCGCGCTCCCAGAGGAGCCCGGCCATCAGGTCCAGGGCCTCGTACAGGTCGCCGTCGATGTCGAGTTCGCCGGCCACCCAGGCGCGGGCGAGGCCGAGTTCGCCCGGTTTCCACAGCAGCCGGCGCAGGGCGCGGCGGTGCTTGACGACGAGGACGGGGGCGCCGGGCGGTCCGGCCTCGCTGCCGTCCCAGGCCCGGACGCGGACCGGTAGGGGTTGTCCCAGCAACTCCTGGGCGAGAGCGGTCAGCCGCAATGCGGCGTCTGCCATGGCGCACACCTCCGTGACGGTGTTTCCCGACGTGCCCGAACATGCCCACGCATGTCCTCGACCACGCCCGGCGCCCGCGGCGTCCCGGCGTGATACATCCCTCACAACAGTCTCCGGCGGCCGGGCCATCCCGCTACCGGGCAAGGGAACGGCAAAGAGCGTGCAGGGCGCACGCATCCTGCGCGGGTGCGGGTCGCGCGCCCCCGTGCGCCGTACGGTGCCGGTCGCCGCCGGATACGCCGAAGGGGCCGTCCGCACCACGGATGGCGGACGGCCCCTTCGGGCGTTGTGCGTGTTGCCGCTGCCGGGCGGACCCGGCGTGGGTCAGGAGGCCTTGGCCTTCTCGCCCACCGGCTTGGCGGCGGCCGGCGCGGGGGCCGGCTTGGCGGCCTCGTAGAACTCCTCGCGCGGCGTCTCCATGGCGCCGAGCGAGACGACCTCGCGCTTGAGGAACATCGCCAGGGTCCAGTCGGCGAAGATCCGGATCTTGCGGTTCCAGGTCGGCATGGCCAGACCGTGGTAGCCGCGGTGCATGTACCAGGCGAGACGGCCCTTGAGCTTGATCTTCATCTTGCCCATGACGATCATCGCCACGCCCTTGTGCAGCCCCAGGCCCGCGACCGCGCCCTTGTTGGCGTGGCTGTACTCGGCCTGCGGGAAGCCGCGCATCCCGGAGATGACGTTGTCGCCGAGGACCTTGGCCTGGCGCAGCGCGTGCTGGGCGTTGGGCGGGCACCAGGCGTTGGGGTTGCCGGCCTTGCGGCCGACGACGTCCGGGATCTGGGCGTTGTCGCCGGCGGCCCAGATGTAGTCGGTGCCCTGCACCTGGAGCTTCTCGGAGGTGTCCACGTGGCCGCGGGGGCCGAGCGGCAGACCGAAGCGGGCCAGCGCCGGGTTCGGCTTGACGCCGGCCGTCCACACGATGGTGTTGGAGTCGACCTCGAGGCCGTTCTTCAGCACGACGTGGCCGTCGACGCAGGAGTCCATGGAGGTCGAGAGGAAGACCTCGACACCGCGGGACTCCAGGTGCTCGCGGCCCCAGGTGCCGAGCTTCGGGCCGACCTCGGGGAGGATCTTGTCGGCGGCGTCGACGAGGATGAAGCGCATGTCCTCGCGCTTCACGTTGGTGTAGTACTTGGCCGCGTCGCGGGCCATGTCCTCGACCTCGCCGATGGTCTCCGCGCCGGCGAACCCGCCGCCCACGAAGACGAAGGTGAGGGCCTTGCGGCGGACGTCCTCGTCGGTCGTGGAGTCGGCCTTGTCCAGCTGCTCCAGGACGTGGTTGCGCAGGCCGATGGCCTCCTCGACGCCCTTCATGCCGATGCCCTGTTCGGCGAGGCCGGGGATCGGGAAGGTGCGGGAGACCGCGCCGAGCGCGATGACGAGGTAGTCGAAGGGCAGCTCGTAGGACTCGCCGACCAGCGGCGCGACCGTGGCGACCTTGCGGTCCTGGTCGATGGTGGTGACGCGGCCGGTGAGGACCTCGGCCTTGGGCAGGACGCGTCGCAGCGGGACGACGACATGCCGGGGCGAGATGCTGCCGGCAGCAGCTTCGGGGAGGAAGGGCTGGTAGGTCATGTACGACCGGGGGTCGACGACCGTGACGGTCGCCTCGCCGTAGCGCATCTTCTTGAGGATGCGCCGAGCTGCGTACAGGCCTACGTACCCACCGCCTACTACGAGGATCCTGGGACGCTCCGTGGTGCTCATGCCATCGAGTATCCACCCCCCTCGGAGGGCAGGCTCGTGAGCCCCTTCACAAGGATGTGGCCACCCTCTGCTATAGTTCGCCGCCCGCGTGACCCAGGTCATGACCCGTGCCGGGAACCCCACCCTTCCGGTGAACGTTGTTCACCGCCTGTGAGCTGGCCCTGGGCCCCGCGACCCCGGCCGCCCCCGGACGGGACCCCGCCCCGGCCTTCACTCCCGGAACCCCCTGTTCCGCCCCCCGAGTGACCCCGCTCACCCCATCCGGGGCAGAAGTCCGGACCGGGGTGGCCAATCTCTTGTGAAGAAGTTCACGAAGTTGGTCGCGGGGCGGCCCGGAAGCCGCCCCACCAGGCACATCCCGCCCACTCAAAGGGGCGGCCGGAAGGACGCATGAGCGCCCGGCGGGGCCGGTCGGTCAGGCCAGGGACCAGGCGATTCCGTCCAGGATGTCGTGTTCGCTCACGACGATTTCCCGCGCGCCCGTTCGTTCCATCACCGACTGGAGGATCAGGGCTCCGGAGGTGATGACGTCGACCCGGCCCGGGTGCATGGCGCCGATCGCCGCGCGTTCCGCGTGCGTGGACGCCAGGAGGCGGGCGGTGATCTCGCGGACCCGGTCCAGGGGGACACGGGAGTGGTGGATCGCCTCGGAGTCGTACTCCTCCAGGCCCAGCGCGATCGCGGCCACCGTGGTGACCGTGCCGGCGAGGCCCACCAGGGTCGCCGCGGAGGTGAGCGGGACGGTCTCCGCCGCCAGGTCGAGGGCGGCGGCCACGTCCGCGCGGATCGCCGCCGCGGACTCGGGCGGGACCGGGTCCTCGACGGCGCCGCCGCGCATGAGGTGGCGTTCGGTCATCCGGACGCAGCCGATGTCCACGGAGCGGGCGGCCCGTACCCGGTCGTCGCCCACCACGAACTCCGTGGAGCCGCCGCCGATGTCCACGACCAGGTACGGCTTCGCCAGGTCGTCGCGGCCCGTCAGCTCCCTGGTCGCCCCGTCGAAGGAGAACGCCGCCTCCTGGTCGCCACTGATCACCTCGGGCTCGACGCCCAGGATGTCCAGCACCCCGCGTACGAAGTCGTCCCGGTTCTCCGCGTCCCGCGAGGCGGAGGTGGCGACGAAGCGGACCTTCTCGGCGCCGTGCTCCCCGATCACCTCCGCGTACCGCCGGCAGGCGGCGAACGTACGCTCCAGCGCCTCCGGGGCGAGCCGGCCGGTGCGGTCGACGCCCTGGCCCAGCCGGACGATCTCCATCAGCCGGGCGTACTCGACCAGCTCCCCGGTCGCCGGATCGGCGTCCGCGACCAGCAGCCGGATCGAGTTGGTGCCGCAGTCGACGGCGGCCACGCGCGTCATGCCGACGCCTCCCCGCCCTCGTCCGTACCCTGCTCGCCGCACGGCGTGACGCACGGCCCCTTGCGCCACCACTCCGGCAGCATCGCGATCGCCTCGTCGCCCAGCGGGTTCACCCCGGGCCCGGCCGCCAGCGAGTGCCCCACGAGCACATGGAGGCACTTGACCCGGTCCGGCATGCCGCCGGCGCTCGGGAAGCCCTCAAGGACCTCGATGGCGTCCCGCCGCGCGATGTAGTCCTCGTGCGCCGCCCGGTAGGCCGCCACCAGCTCCGGGTCGGTGCCCAGGCGCTCGGTCATCTCCTTCATGACCCCGTTCGCCTCCAGCGTGCCGATCGCGGACGCCGCGCGCGGGCAGGTCAGGTAGTACGTCGTCGGGAACGGCGTACCGTCCTCCAGCCGGGGCTGCGTCTCGACCACGTCCGGGTTGCCGCAGGGGCAGCGGTGCGCGATGGCGCGCAGCCCGCGCGGCGGGCGCCCCAGCTGCTGCTGGAACGCGGCGATGTCCGCCTCGGTGGGGACGGTGGACTCGGTCTGGGGAGGGGGCGTTTCCATGCCTGCCTTGAAATCTGGTCGGGCTGCGCGAACCCGCGGGGTGCCGGTTCGACAGGGGTACGGGGATGGGGACGACGGCCGTCAGCCGCGGTCGGCGCTGTCCACGCCGTCCCACAGGTTGGAGTACCACGGCCGGTCCGTCCCGGACGGCTTCCCGCCGCGCGCACGGGCCGCGTCGGGGTCGACCACGGTGTAGCCGGTCTCCCCGGGAAGAACGTAGTGCAGGTGCTCGCGGGCCAGCCGCCTGATGTACGCGTCGTCCTGGAGCCGGGCCTTCTCGTCCCGCAGCTCCTCGGTGCGCTCCTCGGCCTCCCGCGACAGCCGCCGCTGGTCGGCGATCTCGTCGCGCTGCGACACGTACTGCCGCATCGGGTACGCCAGGGCGACCACCAGCGAGCAGACGATCAGGGCCAGGAAGGCGGCCCGGCCGGTGAGCCGGGAGCGGCGGGCCTGCCGCCGGTTCTGCGACCGGTAGACGCGGGCCGCGGTCTGCTCGCCGAGCAGCCGCAGCCGGGTAGCGGTGGAGAACCGGTCCCGGTCCTTCGCGGCCATGTTCCCGCCTCCCCATTACGCACGTACGTCCGTCCCCGCACACGGTACGGGACCGGGTGCGGGGACGGACGGAGGCGGGGGTGGTCGCCCTGCCGGGCGGCCGCCCGTACGGCGTTCGTCAGTTCGCGGGGCGGAACCGGGGGAACGCCGAGCGGCCCGCGTACACCGCGGCGTCGTCGAGGATCTCCTCGATGCGCAGCAGCTGGTTGTACTTGGCGACGCGGTCCGAGCGGGCCGGGGCGCCGGTCTTGATCTGGCCGCAGTTCACCGCGACCGCGAGGTCGGCGATGGTGACGTCCTCGGTCTCGCCGGAGCGGTGCGACATCATGCACTTGAAGCCGTTGCGCTGGGCCAGCTCCACGGCGTCCAGGGTCTCGGTCAGCGAACCGATCTGGTTGACCTTGACGAGCAGGGCGTTGGCGGAGCCCTCCTCGATGCCGCGGGCCAGGCGCTCCGGGTTGGTGACGAAGAGGTCGTCGCCGACGATCTGGACCTTGGCGCCGAGCTTGTCGGTGATGATCTTCCAGCCCGCCCAGTCGTCCTCGTACAGCGGGTCCTCGATGGAGACCAGCGGGTACGCGGAGACCAGCTCCTCGTAGTACTCGGTCATCTCGGCGGCCGAGCGGGACTTGCCCTCGAACTCGTAGGAGCCGTCCTTGTAGAACTCGGACGCGGCGACGTCGAGCGCGAGCGCGATGTCCTTGCCCGGGACGTAACCGGCCTCCTTGATGGCCTCGATGATGAGGTCGAGGGCGGCGCGGTTGGACTCCAGGTTCGGCGCGAAGCCGCCCTCGTCGCCGAGACCGGTGGACAGGCCCTTGGTCTTCAGGACCTTCTTGAGCGTGTGGTAGACCTCGGCGCCCCAGCGCAGCGCCTCGGAGAACGACTCGGCGCCGATCGGCGCGATCATGAACTCCTGGATGTCCACGTTGGAGTCGGCGTGCGAGCCGCCGTTGAGGATGTTCATCATCGGAACGGGCAGCAGGTGCGCGTTCGGGCCGCCGAGGTAGCGGAACAGCGGGAGGTCGCTGGCCTCGGAGGCGGCGTGGGCGACGGCGAGGGAGACGCCGAGGATGGCGTTGGCGCCGAGCGAGCCCTTGTTCTCCGTGGCGTCCAGGTCGAACATCGCCTGGTCGATGAGGCGCTGCTCGGTGGCGTCGTAGCCGACGAGCTCCGGGCCGATCTGCTCGATCACCGCGAGGACGGCCTTCTCGACGCCCTTGCCCTGGTAGCGGTTGGGGTCGCCGTCACGAAGCTCAATGGCCTCGAACGCGCCGGTGGAGGCGCCGGACGGAACAGCAGCACGCCCGGTGCTGCCGTCGTCGAGGCCGACCTCGACCTCGACCGTGGGGTTCCCCCGTGAGTCGAGGATTTCCCTGGCTACGACGACGTCGATGGACGGCACGAGGCATCTCCTTCTGGGATATGACGCTGATGGTGCAGGGTCACTTTGGCCTTGCCACAAGAGCCTAACCGGCCCGGCCCTCCGCGTCGGCGGGGCGCCCGCCCCCTGGGACGAAAAAGGACCCAAGGGCGGGCATAAGCGGACGCAACGCCAGATAGTTACCGACTGGTAACTACAACAGTTGAACGGACCGGGCCGGCAGGCGATCAGCGAGGAGAGGCCGCGACTACTTCGTCAGGTGGAGCTTCTGACCGGGGTAGATCAGGTCGGCGTCCTGGACGATGTCCTTGTTCAGCTCGAACAGCCGCTCCCAGCCGCCCTTGACGTGGTGGTCGGCGGCGATCTTGCTCAGCGAGTCGCCGGTGACGACCTTGTACTCGCCGTCGCCCTTGGCGACCTTCTTGCCGGTGGGAGTGGTGACCGTCTTCTTCGCGGCCTCGTTCGGCGCGTCGGAGCGGTCGGAGCGGTTGGTGGCCGGGGCCTCGGTGCGCTTCGGGGCGGACTCCCGCTTCGGCGCGGCCTCCTGCTTGGGGGCGGCCTCCTGCTTCGGCGCGGTCTCCTGCTTCGCGGCACCGGAGCCGGTGTCCACACCGGGGTCGACGCCGTCGTTGGTCAGGCCGCCGGCACCGGCGCAGGCCCAGGCGCCCGGACCCTGCATATCCAGGAGGCGCTCGGCGGTGGCGATCTGCTGGGCCTTGGTGGCCAGGTCGGCGCGCGGGGCGTACTGCGTACCGCCGGCGGCGGCCCAGCTGGACTGGGAGAACTGCAGACCGCCGTAGTAGCCGTTGCCCGTGTTGATGGACCAGTTGCCACCGGACTCGCACTGGGCGACGGCGTCCCAGGTGGCGACCGAGGCGGCGGAGGCGTTGGTGGCGCCCATCAGGGGCACGGCCACGGCGGCGCCGGCGACACCGGCCAGGGTGGCGAGACGGACGGCCTTGGACGGACGGCGGTGCTTGTTGCTCTTGCGGTTGAGCAGCATCGAGTCTTCTCCTCACCGACGCCTACGAGGTGAGCTGTCGGGTTCGGGCCAAGTGAGTTGCCCGGTCGCACGTCCTAGCACGCGACTTCACCCCAAGCCGGTCCTGATGCGTCTTGCGACGATCGGGCCCGGCGCCTACCTGGGTCCCCCGCTCCTGCCTACGGCGCTTTCGCGTCTGTTCCCTTCGACCGACGGCAGGATTCGGCGTGACGGTCGACGGGGCCCGCGGTGCGAGCGGTTCCGACCGTAATCACACCCAACCGTCATATTCAAAGACGGACATACCGGATAATCATCACGTAAGAGCATCCGAAGAACCCTCGTTTGCGCAGGTCGGAAGGGATGCGGCGGGACCTCCCGGACAAGGCGCGTGAGTTCACGCAAAGAGACCCATGTCTCACTCGGTCAAAAGTGGGACACGGGCCTCTCAAACCACCCAAACCTCAGCGGGCGTCAGCCCCCAGATCGAGGCTCTGACCGGGCAGGATGAGGTCCGGGTCGGAGCCCACCTCGTCCTTGTTCGCCTCGTACAGCTCCGGCCAGCCGCCGGGCACGTCCTGCGCCTCGGCGATCGCCCAGAGGTTGTCGCCCGGCCGCACGGTGTACGTGTCGCCGTCCGGCCGCGCACCGCCGTCGCGGCCGTCACCGTCGCCCCGCGAGGCGTGCCGGCCCGCGTCGCGCCCGCTGTCCGCCGGGGTGTCCTCGGCGGCCGGGGCGCCCCGGTGCTTGCCGCCCTGCTCCCCCGCGGCGTCCGACGCGCCGGCCGCGGGGTCACTCGCGCCGGAGGGGTCCGCGGAGGGGGTGCCGGAGGGGTCGGCGGACGGCGAGGCGGAGGCGTCTGCGGACGCGCCGTCCTCCGCGCTCCGGCCCGCGTGCTTGCCCTTGGCCTTGGCCTTGCCCGTGCTCGGGCTCGCGCTCTTGCCGGCGCCCCGGTCCGCGGCCGTACCGCCGGCCGCGGCGTCCGCAGACCCGTCCGACGCGGACCGGTCCGACGCGGTGGCGTCGTCCTCCGGGTCGGTGCCGAGTCCGGCGTCCAGGCCCGCGTCCGCGCTGCGGGCGGGCGCGTCGGCCGCCTCGTCGCCCGGGTCCACGTCCGCCGTGCCGGTGCTCTTGGCGAGCCCGGAGATCACCGCGCAGCTGGGCCACGCCTTCGGACCCTTGTCGGCCAGGACCTTCTCGGCCACCGCGATCTGCTGCGCGCGGCTGGCGAGGTCGGCGCGCTCGGCGTACGCCTCACCGCCGTACGCCTTCCACAGCTCCGGCGTGAACTGGAGGCCGCCGTACGAGCCGTTGCCGAGGTCGGCGCTCCAGGTGCCGCCGCTCTCGCACTCGGCCACCCGGTCCCAGGTCGCGGCGTCGGCCGCGTGCGCCCCGGACGCGCCGAGCAGGGGGATGGCCAGGGCCGATCCCGTGACGCCCGCCGCGACGACGATGGCGGGTGCCTGACGAGGGCGGCGGTGTCTGCCGTTCGCGGAGCCCATGGGAGATGCCTTCCGTGTGACTGACAAGCGACTACTGACAAGCGACTGGTGAGTCGAACGGTGAACCTAGCCGGAGTCGAACGTGTGTCACAAGTCGATGCAGCGCAGATCACGTGAAAGTCACAGAGTTGACAGAGTGTCACGATTGCGAGCCGATGTAGGCCCCGCTCCGCAGCCGGAAGGAAGCGCCAAACCCGCCGCATCACAGGGCTGTCCGGGTGTCAAGAGCTTCGCGACACCCCCTCACCGGCGGGCCGGCATTTCCTTTCGGCACCTCGACCGGTCTCTCGGTGGACGACATGGCCACAGCGAACGGTCTCGCTGTACAGGCGGTTGCGGAGATTCGCCGCCCCCACGGCACACCACTACGGGTGAGAAGCCCGCACGCGTTCAGCTCCTCGCACGCCCCGGAAATGTTCATGCCCCGGTCGACGATGAACTCGGTGGCGAAGAGCACCCTGGATTCTTGACATCCTCCCCGTCCCGGAGGGCGGGGATTCCTGGCTCACGTTGGCTGGGGACCTGCGGTCCGCCGGCTCTTGCACGATCGGCACCAGCCGGGTTGAGACCAGCCCGGACCAGCATCACGCGGGCGGAGTTCTTGTCCCTGGGGGACACGGCTCCGCACGCGGTGCAGGTGTAGGTACGTTCCGAGAGAGGTAGTGCGTGCTTGGTTCTCGCTCCGCACGACGCGCAGTCCATGGTGGTGTGCGCGGGATGCACGAGACGGATGTCCCGGCCGTGCTTACGCCCCATCTCGATGAGGGCGGTCTTGGTGGCGCCGATCGCTGCGTCGGCGGCCTTGCGGGCCATGCTGGTCTTCGCCAGGAACTTCGGCCGGAAGTCCTCGACCGCGATGGCGTCGTGGTCGAGGACCACCGCCTTGGCCCACTTACGGGCGGTGTCCTGCCGCTGCCGGACCACCTTCTTGTGCACCTTCGCGGCCTGCCGCCGGGCGTGGCGGTAGCCCTTGGAGGCTGCCTTGCCCCTGGCGGGGCGGCGGCGGGCCATCATCCGCTGATAACGCCCAAGCTTCCGCGCCGCGCTCCTCCCGTGTTCGGGATGGCGGAGGTCGTGGACATCGGATGTGGTGGTGGCGGTCTCCTTCACGCCCCAGTCCACGCCGAGCACACGCCCCGTGGCGGGCAGCGGCTCGGGTTCGGTGGCGACGACGAACGACGCGTACCAGTGGCCCAGACTGTCCCGGTACACCCGCACCGAGGACGGCACGGACGGCAGCCCGCGAGACCACACGACCGTCAGGACGATGCCGCCCGCAAGGTGGAGACGGCCCTTCTTGAGGCGGAATCCGCGCCGGGTGTAGTTCAGCGTGGGCCGTGCGTCCCGCTTCCGCTTCATCCGGGGCATCCCGGCCCGCCGCCGCACCGGCACCCTGGCCTCGATGTCCTTGACCGCCTTGGCACGGGACGTGGCGAAGTCACGGATGACCTGCTGCTGCGGCACCGACGCACCCTCACGCAGCCACACCATCGACTGCCGAGCCCCGGTCAACAGCCTGTCGAGCCGGCCCGGACCACACGTCGTCTTCTCAACGGCATCGCGGTTCGCGACGTGGACCTTGCGGGATATGGCCACGCACTCGTTCCACACCCACCTGCACCGCGCCCACTCCGCCTCCAGCCGGACGAGCGCCGTCGACGACACACGCAGCCGGAAGGTGTACCGGGCAAGCCCGGAAACCCGCTCGGCCGTTGCTGTCGTCGCCATGATCCGCAACCTAACAGCCCCCACTGACAACGAAAGAGAACGCAGGTCAGAACCAATGTGCAGCGAACTACGCCGCTTCGCGGCCCCGCACCGAGGACCCGTTCCTCCCCGTCCTGAAGGACGGGGCATCCTGGGAGAATCAAGGTGACGTGCGTCGAGAACGAGACGGTCCATCTCGGGCCGGCGTCCCAGCACGCCGGACACCGCCTCGTCCACGTACTCGTCGTAGACGGTGGCCTCTTCGCCACGACGATCGCAGCCGATGCGGGCGGGCACAGGCGTGCCACAATGGACATGTTCAGTCCTCCGAGACTGTTCCGTTCCCGGGGTGTTGACGCACCGCCGGAAAGGTGTCGGCCTCATGGCGCTCTATGAAACGCTGTGGGGCCGGTGCCATTTTCCGGAGCGACTATGGCGCACACATGAGCGCTCTACTGCTGGAACAGCCTCTCCCCTCACTCTTTCGTGTGGGGCGATCGTCGTTGCCGTCCCGCGACGGCCCGCGGTGGGGGCCCGATACCGTCATCGTGTGAACCGCACGCCGCCCGAACTCTTCACCTGGGAGTTCGCCACCGACCCGTACCCCGCCTATGCCTGGCTGAGGGAGCACAGCCCCGTACACCGGACGACCCTGCCGAGTGGGGTGGAGGCATGGCTCGTCACCAGGTACGCGGACGCGCGTCAGGCCCTCGCTGACAGTCGGCTCTCCAAGAATCCGGCACACCACGCCAAGGATGCCCAGGGCCGGAGCAAGACCGGTATCCCGGGTGAGCGCAGCGCCAACCTCATGACGCATCTGCTGAACATCGACCCGCCCGACCACACACGGCTGCGCCGCCTGGTGTCCAAGGCGTTCACACCTCGAACGATCGCCGCATTCGGGCCCCGGGTGCAGGATTTGGCGGACCGGCTCATCGACGACTTCGCGGCGAAGGGGGAGGCGGATCTGATTCATGACTTCGCCTTCCCTCTTCCTATCTACGCCATTTGTGATCTGCTCGGTGTACCCGCGGAGGATCAGGACGACTTCCGGGACTGGGCAGGCATGATGATCCGGCACGGCGGCGGGCCGCGCGGTGGGGTCGCCCGGTCCGTGAAGAAGATCCGCGCCTACCTCGCGGAACTGATCCACCGCACGCGGAAGAATCCTGGTGACAACCTGATCTCAGGACTGATCCGGGCGAGCGACCACGGCGAACACCTCACCGAGAACGAGGCCGCCGCGATGTGCTTCGTGATCCTCTTCGCGGGTTTCGAGACGACCATCAACCTGATCGGCAACAGCGCGCACGCCTTCTTCCGGAACCCGCCGCAGCGTGTCGTGTTCCAGAACGCGGTCCAGCGAGGAGACGACCGCCTCCTCGACACCGCCATCGAGGAACTGCTGCGCTTCGACGGCCCGGTGGAACTGGCCACCTGGCGCTACGCCACGGAGCCGCTCCGAATCGGAGGAACGCAGATTCGCGAGGGAGACCCCGTGCTCGTGGTTCTCGCGGCGGCCGACCGCGATCCGGCCCGCTTCTCCGAGCCGGACTCGCTCGATCTGTCCCGTCGGGACAATCAGCATCTCGGCTACGGGCACGGCATCCACTACTGCTTGGGCGCCCCTCTCGCACGGCTTGAGGGCCGCACCGCGCTGGAAACCCTGTTCCGTCGCCTCCCCGACGTTCGACTGTCCGTAGAGCCCGGTGACCTCCGCTGGCGGGGCGGCCTCATCATGCGCGGTCTCCGTACGCTCCCCGTGGAATTCACGGCAGTGAGCCCTCGGCCGTCCTGATCGCGTCCCGGTACGCCCGGCCGGCGGCCCGCAGGGCGGCCTCCGGGTCGATGCCGTCCTCCTGGGCGCGTACGGCGAGGGCGAGGAGCCGGTAGCCGATGTCGTCGCCGCCGGGGAGCGGCACGTCGAGCCCGGCGGTGCGGGCCCGGCCCGCGAGCTTCGCGGCGAGCGCCAGGGCGGGCTGGCCGAGCGGTACCCCGTCGGTGACCGATTCCCGCCGCTTCTCGATCGCCTTGGTGCGCAGCCAGTGGGCGTGGACGTCCTCCGGGGTCTCGGCGGTCTCGTCGCCGAAGACGTGCGGGTGGCGGTGGATCAGCTTCTCGATCAGCGTGCCGGCGACGTCGTCCACGGAGAACGGCTCCTGCTCGTCCTCCTCGGCGATGCGGGCGTGGAAGACGACCTGGAGCAGGACGTCGCCCAGTTCCTCGCGCAGTTCCTCGCGGTCGCCGGCCTCGATCGCCTCGACCAGCTCGTACGCCTCCTCGATGGCGTACTTGGCGAGGCCCTTGTGGGTCTTCCCCGAGGTCCAGGGGCACTCGATCCTGATGCGGTCCATGATCTGGACCAGGTCGAGCAGGCGGGCGCCCGGCAGGTCGTAGGAGCCGGGCAGCAGCTCCAGGTCGGGCATCCGGACCCGGCCGGAGCCGGCCAGGCGGGCCAGGCCGTCGGTGAGCGGCTGGTTGCCGTCGCCGCCGGTGAGAACGATCACGGTCCGGCCGCCCGCGCAGCTGTCCACGAGCTGCTGGGCGTCGGGCAGGCCGGGGGTGACGGTGACGCCGGCCTCGCGCAGATACGGGAGCTGCGGCTGCTCCGGCTCGCCGCAGCGGACCTCGTCGGCGGCGTGCAGGGCCTGCCAGGCGGGCCAGGACAGCAGTCCGGGCGCGACCCGGTGGCTGGCGGTGAGCAGGACGATGCGGCCGGGGTCTTCAGCGTTCACACGGCGAATCTACCCGGCCGCGGGCACCGGCTCTCAGGCCCCGGCGTTCGGGACCGCGCTCTCCTGCTGGGTGACCTGGCTGAGCCAGGGGGCCTTGTAGTCGCCGAGCTGGATCTGCTGGTGGTCCCAGGCGCCGTAGCGCGGGTTGACGTCGACGTTCAGCGCCTTGGACGCCTTGGTCAGGGCCTCGCCGACGGCCCGGCTGCCCTCGGGCGTGGCCAGGTCGGCGCCGAGTGCCTGGCCGAGCTTGGTGAGCTGGATCTGCTCGCGCAGGAAGCCGTCGATCTGGTCCGGTGCGAGCCAGCGCTCCTGGAGGACGGCCGCCCGGAGGCCCTCCTCACCGTTGTAGTTCGCGACGACCGACGTGCGCATCTGCTGGATCTCGGCGCTGGAGACGGTGATGCCCGCGTCCGCGGCCGCCCGGTCCAGGACGCGGTCCAGGATCAGCCCGTGCAGCTTGGCGCGGGCGAGCCGGCCACTGCGGTCGGTGAGCTGGGCGGCCTGGTCGGAGGAGTTCTGCGCTTCGCGTACGTCCGCCACCTGGGCCTGCACGGTGGACACCGTGATCCGTTCGCCGCCGACGACGGCCGCGGCGCCGGGGTGGGCCTGGCTGCCGCAGGCGGTGAGGAGCGGCGCTGCGGCGAGCAGTGCCGCGGAGACGGTGAGCGCGGTGCGACGGCGGCGGTGCAAAGGAGCCTCCCGAGGAGATTGTGCGGCGGTGCACAAGGCCTTGCGATGATCGATGTTAGGCAGTGGAACAAGTCACGGCCACTGATTCGACCAACGATTCGGGAGCAGTTGGGGATGTGGCCCGCCTTCGGGCGGCTCAGCCGACTGGTTCGGCCGTTTTCTGCGGTGTGTCCGGTCGGAGCATGATCGTGCGGGAGAGCAGGAAGGTCACGGGGATCGCGGCGGCCGCCGCGACGGGCGGGGCGTAGCGGCTGCTGAACCCGGCCACATCGACGAGGAGGTAGACCCCGCCGGTGGTGATGACGAAGTTCGCCGCGTTGGTGAGCGGGAAGAGCAGGAACTTCCGCCAGGTGGGCCGGGTGCGGTAGGTGACGTACGAGGTGAGGAAGAAGGAGCCGGTCATGCTGAGCGCGAAGGCGAGGGCGTGCGCGGCCAGATACGGCAGTACGTGCAGGAGCAGCAGGTAGCAGCCGTAGTACGTGGCCGTGTTCACCGCTCCGACGAGGACGAAACGTACGAGTTGGGCGGAGACCGTCATCGGCGGGCGAACTCCTGCGGCTCCCGGTCGGGGGTGTTGCGGCGGGTCTGCGCGTTGGTGGCCTTGACGAGGAAGTGCGGGCGGCGCTTGACCTCGTAGTAGATGCGGCCGACGTATTCGCCGACGACCCCGGCGAGCACCATCTGGACGCCGGCGAGCGCGGTGACCACGACGAGCAGGGTGACGTAGCCGGGGGTCTCGACGCCGCGCACGAGGGCGACGCCGACGATCCAGGCGGCGTGGAGGAGGGCGAGCGAGGTCAGCAGCAGGCCGAGGTAGAGGGCGGCGCGCAGGGGCTTGTTGTTGAAGGAGAGCAGCCCGTCGAGGCCGTAGTTGAGGAGTTTGCCGAAGGTCCAGGCGGAGCGGCCCTGTTCGCGTACGGCGTTCTCGTAGCCGAAGGTCGTGGTGGGGAAGCCGACCCAGGCGAAGAGGCCCTTGGAGAAGCGGTTGTACTCGGTGAGGGAGAGCACGGCGTCGGCGGCGCGGCGCGACAGGAGCCGGAAGTCTCCGACGCCGTCCACGAGTTCGACGTCGATCAGGCGGTTGATCAGCCAGTAGTAGGCGCGTGCGGTGAGGGTGCGGGTGACGCGGTCGCCGGCACGGGTGCGGCGGGCGATGACCTGGTCGTAGCCGCGTGCGTGTTCCTGGAGCATGCGGCCGATGAGTTCGGGCGGGTGCTGGAGGTCGGCGTCCATGAGGACGACGGCGTCGCCGTCCGCGTGCTGGAGTCCGGCCAGCATGGCGGCCTCCTTGCCGAAGTTGCGGCTGAAGGAGACGTAGCGGACGCGGGGGTCGGTGGCGGCCAGTCGTTCGATGAGGGGCAGGGTCCGGTCGGCGCTGCCGTCGTCCACGTAGACGATCTCGAACGCGTGGCCGATGCCTAACATTTCGTCCGTGACGCGTGCGTGGAAGCGGTCGAGGACTTCTTCCTCGTTGTAGCAGGGCACCACCAGCGAGATCAGCACCCATGTACATCACCGGGTGCACGTGTCGTCCGCCGGAGCCCGGTGTGACGGCCGGGCGGCCATCGGGTGAACGGACCCGGACGCCCTTCCCGGCGTCCGGCCGCTCAGCCGCCCCGGACCTGCACGCGCCGTTCCAGTTGCCGGCGCAGGTCGGCGGGCAGCGGGTGGTGCGGTCCGTAGGCGCGCTCGGTGTCGTGGAGCAGCGCCTGGAGCTGGGCGATCGCCCCGGCGTGGTCGCCGAGGGCGAGGAGCAGTTCGCCGATGCGGTGGCGGATCTCGTAGGAGCGCGCCGGGTCGTTGCCCGTGGCGTACTGGTTCTCGTAGTAGGGCAGGACGGCGCGGTACTCGGCGAGCGCGGCGGCGGGTTCGCCGAGCTGTTCCAGGCACTGGGCGACGTCGCGGCGGTAGCCGAGGGTCTGCGGGTCGGCGGGGCCCGCCTCGGCGGCCCGGTCGTCGGCGAGCCGGCGCAGCTCGGGCAGGGCGCGGCGGTACTGCCCGTCGTCCATGAGGGTCGCGGCGTACTGCTTGCGCAGGATGCGCACGACCGGGGAGCCGGGGCCGTGCTGTTCGGCGGCGACGGGGAGCAGGCCGCCGAGCATGTCCACGGCCTGGGTGATGCGGCCTTCGCCGAGGAGGCGCTTGACCTCGTCGACGGCTGCGGCGACGTCCGGGCGGGCGGGCGCCGGGGCGGGCCTGGCGGGCGGCGGGACGGTGGCGCGGTCGGGCCAGGGGGCGTGCGGGCGCAGGAAGGGGCGGGTGGGGTCGAGGGGGCCGGAGGGCTGCCGGGAGCCGCGTGCGGGCAGCAGCGGGGCGAGCTGTTCGTACACCTCCTGGGCGCTGGCGGGGCGGTGCTGCGGGTCCTTGGCGAGCAGCCGCAGGACCAGTGTCTCCAGGGCCTCGGGGATGTCGGGCCTGATCTGCCGGACGGGCAGGGGCGGTTCGTAGAGGTGGCGGTGGAGCACGCCGAGGGCGGTGGAGCCGGCGAAGGGCACGTCGCCGCTGAGCAGTTCGTGCAGCAGGACGCCGAGGGCGTACAGGTCGGTGTACGGGCCGACGGCGCCGCCCATGGCCTGTTCGGGGGCCATGTAGGCCGGGGAGCCGATGGGCGAGCCGGTGTTGGTGAGCCGGGTGGTGTCGGTGTCGAGGACGGAGGCGACGCCGAGGTCGAGGACGAGGACGGTGCCGTCCGGACGGACCATCACGTTGCGGGGCTTGAGGTCGCGGTGGACGATCGGCACGGCGTGCACGGCGCTGAGGACGGCGCACAGCTGGGCGGCGACCGCGACGGCCCACGGCCAGGGGTAGGGGTCGTGTTCGGCGAGGTGGTCGCCGAGGTCGGCGCCCTCCACGTACTGCATGACGAGGAAGAGGTCGTCGCCGTCGCTGCCGGCGTCGTGCACGGTGACCAGGCCGGGGTGGTCCACCTGGGCGGTGACGCGGCACTCGCGGACGAAGCGGCGGCGCAGCTCCTCCGCCGCGTCGCTCCCGATGGGGCCGGTGACCCGGTCGGGGCGCAGCAGTTTGACGGCGACCCGGCGGTCCAGGCGCTGGTCGTAGGCCGTCCAGACCTGGCCCATGCCGCCCTGGCCGAGGATCGTGGCCAGTTCGTACCGCCCGCCGACGAGGCGGCCGTTCACCGGCCCTCCTCCTTGCGGAGGTAGTCGCTCAGCTCGTCCAGTTCGGCGCGGACCTGGTCGATGCGGTGGGGCGGCGGGGGCGGGGTGGGGGTCGGGGTGTGCGGCGTGGTGTGCGGCCGGGGTGCCGGGGGCTGGGCGCGGGGCGGTGCGTAGGGGGGCGGGGCGGGCAGCGGGACATGCGGCCCGTACAGCGGGGTGGGCAGCGGGACGGTGGTCGCGTAGCCGTAGTGGGGCGCCGGCTGCGGGAGGGCGGTGCCCCGGTCCGGGAACCGGGCCGTGAGCCGCGCGTAGTGGCGGATGTCGGCGACGAGGTAGTGCGCGCAGGCGCCCGCCATCGCTATGAGGAGCAGCGGGATGAAGATGTCGTCGAGCCTGTTCGTCTCGCCCTCCGGGCCGTCCTGGCCGATGATCGGCAGCAGCACGCAGACGAGGACGAAGCCGGCGCCGGCGGTCCACCAGTCCGCGGCGCGGCGGCGGACGCAGGCCAGCCGGAGCAGCGGCGCCCACAGCAGCAGGCCGAGGGAGCAGATCGCGAGCGCGGGGAACAGCACGCGCATGGACACGATCCAGGCCCGGCCGGGGACTCGGCGCGGCGCCGCGGGCGCGGGACCCGACGCATACATGGCTGCTCCTGGAATGCCTGGTCGTGGAAGGTACGCGCGCGGGGACGTGCGTACGGATTCGAGCGTAAGGGGCGACACCGACAGGGGCGCCGGGGTTGTGCGGAACCGTTGTGGTTCCGATCACCTCCGGGTGGCCGCGTCCGCTGCCGGTCCCGCCGTCGCCGCTGTCATTCCGGGGTGACCGTACCGTCCGTCAGGCCGTCGTAGAGGCCCTGGGCGAGTTGTCCGCCGAGGCGTCCGGCGAGCCGCAGCGCGTCCTCGAACGCGGCGAGGGCGCGGAAGCGTTCGCCGTAGCGGCGCTGTTCGGACAGGGGCAGGCGCGGCAGTTGGAGGCGGCGGGCGTCGAGCCGGGTCGCGGTGGAGGCGTGGCTGCTGGCCTGCCGGTTGTTGGTGGTGCCGCGCAGGAAGCCGGCGAGGAACCAGGGGTCGAGCACGGCCGGGTCGGGGCGCAGCAGCTGGAGGTTGCGGCCGAGCGCGGCGCCGGCGGTGGCCTCGTCGACGACGCGGACGACGGTGACGCCGCCGAGTACGGGGACGACGACGTCGCCGGCCGCGACGAGGACGGGTTCCTCGGGTGTCCCGTCGGCGGGGAGGCTGCCGGAGGGGCCGGTGCCCGCGAGGACGTCGTGTTCGGTGAGGACGGGGCCGGTTCCGGTGCCGGGGCCGCCGTGCCGGAGCTGGAGGGCGCCGGCGCGGGCGAGTTCGCCGAGGGTGGTGAGCGGGCGGTGCGCGGGGGTGGCGGGGGCGGGCGGGGGCGGGGTGAGCCCGGTGGCCAGGCCCAGGGTGCGGGTGAGCCGTTCGCGTACGCCGGCCAGCTCGGCGGGGCCGCGGGTGGCGGCGGGGGACGGCAGGTGGCGGGCGGGGGCGAGGTCCACGTCGTCGTCGAGGAGTTCGATGACGGGGACGGTGCGGGAGGCGCCGGAGCGCGGGTCGGCGGGCTGCGGGCGCCCGTCCTCGTACGCCTGCCAGGCGTCGAGCACGGTGTGGCGCAGGGCGGCCGGGTCCAGGCGTTCGCGGCCGCCCCGCTCGGCGGTCTCGGCCGGGTCCGCGGTGTCGACCAGGAGGAGTTCGGGCGAGGGGTGCGGCTCGGCGCCCGGCCTGCGCAGCACCCACAGGTGCAGGGGGACGCCGTAGGGGGGCGCGGCGCCGGCCGGCAGGGCGACGACGGCGCGCAGGGTGCCCCGGCGCAGGAGGTCGGCACGGATGCGGCGGCCGGAGCGGCGGGACGCGGCGGCGGGCGGCATCAGCAGGACGGCGGTGCCGCCGTCACGCAGCCGGGCCAGTGCGTGCTGCACCCAGGCGAGTTCGGACTCGGTGCGGGCGGGCAGTCCGTACTCCCAGCGCGGGTCGTAGGCGAGTTCCTCGTGGCCCCAGTTGCGTTCGTTGAACGGGGGGTGGCAGAGGACGGCGTCGGCGGCCAGTTCGGGGAAGGCGTCGGCGCGCAGCGTGTCGCCGGTGCGCACGTCGGGCGCGCCGGCGCCGGGGGTGGTGCGCAGGGCGAGGCGGAGGGCGGTGACGGCGGCGAGGCCGGGGTCGCTCTCCTGCCCGTACCGGGTGGCCGGTCCGGGGACGGCGGCCAGCAGTGCGCCGGTGCCGGCCGCGGGGTCGAGGACGGTGCGTACGGCGGGGTCGCCGGTGCCGGCCAGTTCCGCCATGAGTTCGGCGAGGCCGGGCGGGGTGAGCGTGTACTGGCGCGGGTTGGCGTCGAGCTGGCGGCCGAGCAGGAACTCGTACGTCTCGCGGGTGCCGGTCCCGGCGGCGAGTTCGGCGGCGGAGCGCAGCAGCGGGACGGAGGGGAGGAGTTCGGCGCGGTCCGGGGTGTGGACGGCGCGTCCGTTGCCGGCGGGACCGAAGCGGTCGGCGAGGACGTCGCCCAGGGCGAGGGTGAGCACGCCGGCCATCCGTTCGTCGCTCACGCCGGTGATCTCGCGCCAGGCGGCGGGGCTGCGGTCCACCAGGAGGAGGGCGCAGCCGACGTGGACGAGGGCGGTGACGGCGCCGGCCGGGTGTCCGGCCAGTTGCTGCCAGACGCGTTCGCGGAGGGGGACCTCGACGAGTTTGCCCTGGTCGCGGAGCCATCGCTCGACCTCGGACAGGGCGAAGGAGGGGCTGGTCTCGGTGCCGCCGACGGGCTGGGGGAAGTCGGCGTGCCGGCGGCGCCAGTTGCTGACGGCGGCGCGTCCCACCCCGGCCAGGCGGGCGATCCCGGCGGCGGTCACCTCTGTCGCGTTCTCCGGCACTGCTGTCTCCCTGTCCCGCTGCCGGCCGATGCCTGGACAGCGCATCACGTGATGCGTTGCGGCCGTGCGGGCGAGCATACCGACCCGTTCACAGAGCACGCCCATCCTCTTCGTTCACATCGAGCGGTGTGTCATTTCCTGTGAACCGTGTTGACTCGGTTCACACATGATGGTGTCATTGCCCCGTCGCCGCACGACAGCGGCAGCCGCAACCGCAACCGCTCACGTTTCCCCCGTACTTGCCGAAGGGCACAGCCATGTCCCAGTTCACGCAGCCGCAGCAGTCCCCGTACTCCCAGCCGCAGCAGCCGTACGGCCCCGGTCATGCGCCGGGTATGCGCCCCGCGCGCAACGGGCTGGGCATCGCCGCCCTGATCCTCGGGCTCATCGGCGCGGTCTCCGGCCTGATCCCGTTCCTCTTCTGGCTGGCGGGCATCCTCGGCACCATCGCACTGGTCCTGGGCCTGGTGGGCCGGGGCCGCGCCAAGCGGGGCGAGGCGACGAACAAGGGCATGGCGACGTTCGGCACGATCCTGGCGCTGATCGCGCTGATCATGTCGGTGGTCGGCGCGGTGATCACGTTCAAGGCGGTGGACGACGCGGTGGACGACCTGAACAAGGCGGTGTCGGACACGACGGCGTCCGCGAAGCCGAAGGCGGGCGGGGACGCGGCGAAGGACAAGGACAAGAACAAGGGCGGCGACAAGGCGAAGGGCGAGGAGAAGCCCCTCGACGAGGCGCTGGAGGCCGGTGACTCGGCGGTCTACGACGACGACCTCACGGTCACGGTCGGCGACCCGGCGGCGTACTCCCCGAGCGAATACTCCGTGGGCCACACCAAGGGCAACAAGGCGTACAAGGTCACCGTCGTCATCGAGAACGCCGGCAAGGAGAAGTTCGAAGCCACGCTCGTCACCGCCGATGCGCGGGCCGGCGCGGACGGGGTGAACGCCGAGAAGATCTTCGACGACAAGGTCGGCGAGGGCTTCACCGGCACGATCCTGCCGGGCAAGAAGGTCACGGTGACCTACGCCTTCGACGCGCCGTCCGACGCGAAGAACCTCACGGTGGAGATCAGCCCCGGCATCTTCTACGACGCCTCGCAGTGGGAGCTCACGCTCTGACCCGCAGGGCCTCCGGCCCGTACGACCCGCGCACCACCCGTCCCCGGGGGCGGGTGGTGCACACGTGCTGTGCATCGTGCGTCAGGTGGTGCACCTGTGGCGTAGGAATCGGCATGTACGCGCCGTACGCTCACCGGCACCGGCAGGCGGCGACGAGCCCGTCGCCGTACCGAATGGGGGACATCCATGCTTCCGGGGTTCACGATCGCCTCGCCGCGCCACTGGCCGGAACCGGTCGAGGCCGGTGAGGGGATCACGGCCTGGCGGATCAAGGAGGCGTCGGCGGCCGACCCGAGCGTGATGATGGTGCTCCGCTTCGCGGGCGGCGCCGCCTTCGGCGAGGACCGGCACGGCGTACGGGAGATCGTGCACGTCATGGAGGGCGAGTTCGGCGACGGCCGGGACGTCTGGCCCGCCGGAACGGTCATCTGCGGCGAGCCGGGCTCGGTGCACCACCCCCAGTCGGCGACGGGCTGCACGCTGCTGGTCATCTACCCGGACGGCGAGGCCGCCTGAAATCGTTGCGGCCGGCTCACGGGGGTGGTCGGCCGCACCGCCGCAGACGCACCGGCGAGGAAGCGGGGGGACAGAGGTGGCGTGGCTGTCGTATGCGGGCGGTGCCGCGGCCGTGATGGCGGCCGTGGGCTGGATACGGGAGAGCAGGCGGCGCGTCGCCGCCGAGCGGGACGGCGAGGACGCGCTGCGCCGGTACCGCGTGGCGGCATCGGACGCCGCCGCGCAGGCGGAGGCCGTCCACCGGCTGGAGGGCCGTATCCGGTCCGAGGCGCTGGCGGTGGACTGGTGGCGCAGCCGCTACGGCGAACTGAGCGAAGCACTCGGCCCCGCCGTACGGCGCCTGGAGCAGCAGACGTCCGCCGCGCAGGCGCCCAAGGAGGAACTGCCCGTCGACGCGCGGCGGTTCGAGACGCTGGTCCACGAGGTCCTCGAACAGGCCCGCCACGAGACCGTCCGCGCGCGGACGCGGGTGGAGCGGGCCACCGAGGAAGCCGAACGCGAAACGGCGTCCCTGCGCGCCTCGGCACTGGCCGGCGTCCGCACGACGGCCGAGCACATGCACACCGCGCTGGCCACCGCGCAGGTGGCCGTCGACCAGGCGCTCGAACAGGTCACGTCGGAGGTCGAGCAGGGTGTCCTGCACGAACTGGACCGGTGCGTGAGCCAGGCAGGCCACGCGGTGCAGCGGCTGCGGCTGCGGCTGCTGAGCGACGCCTGGCCGGGCGTCCAGCGGGCGGACTGCACGGTCGAGGAGATCGTGGAGGGCGCGCGGGCCCGCACCGTGCACTTCGACCTGGTCCGCTGGGTGCCCGCGGAGCCGGGCGACGTGTGGATACAGGGCCGGGTGGCCGAACCGGTCGCCATGGTGCTGGCCGAACTCCTGGACAACGCGGCCACCTACTCGGCCTCCCCGTACAGGTACGGGCCGAGTGGGCCGGCCCCGGTGGAGGGGTACGGGTCACGGTCCGCGACCAGGGGCTCGGGATGACCCGCGGCGAGCTGGAACGAGCCCGCGCGACGCTGGCCGCCGGCCGGACGCTGGACGCGACCCGGCTGGACGGGGCGCAGCAGCTGGGGCTGCTCGTCGCCGGCCGGCTGTCCGACCTGTACGAGCTGCCGGTGCGGCTGGAGAGTGCCGAGGGCGGCGGTGTGCTCGCCGTCCTCGACATCGGCCCGCACCACTTCGCCGAGGTCGAGGAGCCGGCGCTCCTGGCGGCCGTGCCCGCGCCGCCCCCGCCCCGGACGGCCGACGAGGACACCGGCGCCGTCTGCCCGATTCCGCCGGCGCCCGCCCGGCAGGCGCCCTCCGGCCTCCCGCAGCGCCGCCCGGCCGCCCGCGCCGCGCCCCTTCCCGCCCTGCCGGAGACGGCATCCGACGTGCTGCCGGACGGCGGAACGGGGGCGTTCTCCGCACTGCAGGACGCCCTGACCGATCTTTTCGCCCCGGCGCCCTCGGGGCCGCGCAGAGAGGAGCTGCCACGTGGTGGACACGGGTGATCTCACGGCGGACCAGGTGGATCTGAGCCCGCAGCTCACCCGCCTCCTCCAGCACCGGGGGACGATCGCCGCGGTGCTCTTCAGCGGCGACGGGCTGGCCCTGGCCCACTCCGACGGCACATCGCGGGAGACGGCCGAGCGGACCGCCGCCCTGTGCTCGGGGCTCGCGTCCCTCACCGGCGGGCTGGCCGAGTTCTGCGGAACCACACCGGACCGGGTCCCGCTGCGCTATCTGATGATCGACTGCCACAGCCACACCGTGCTGGTGCTCTCCGCCGGAGCGCGCACCGGACTGGCCCTCTCCGTCGCGGCGGACAGCCTCTCCGCACAGGTGCAGGAGGCGATCCGCGCGGCGGGCAAGACGATCCACGGTCTGCGGTCCGTCCTGGAAACGCGCGAGCGCGACGGCGTGGGGTGAGCGACGGCCACACCCGGCGCGGCCTGACGCGGTCCTTCGCGATGGCCGGGGACGCGGCGTACCTCGGTGTCCCGCTGGACCCGGCCACCCTGCTGCGCGTACCGGACGGCGCGGCCGACTCCGGGGCCGCCGCACGCCTGGGGCCCGGCCCGCTGCGTGTGCTGCGGCTGTGCCGGACCGGCGTGATGTCGGTCGTCGAGGTCTCCGCGCGTCTGCGGCTGCCCGGCGCGGTCACCCGCTCCCTGATCGCCGAGTTACTGGACCGGGATCTGCTCCGCGCCGAGGCCGCCCCCGATCCGTCGTCGTCGCCGGTGCCGGACACGGCCCTGCTGGAAAGAGTGCTGCGTGGACTGGAACGGCTCTAGATCCTGGCGTCCCGTTCCCCGTCGTCCGCCCGTCAACGACTTCCCGGGCCGCCCGCTGTTCCCGGCGGACGAGCTCCGCCGGCCCCCGCCCTGACCACCTTCGTCCGCTCCATCCTGGAGGCACGGTGACCACCCCACACCTCCCGCCCCTGCACGGCGACGGCCTGACCCTGCACGACGGGCCCACCGCCTGCCCGCACGCCGTCGTCACCGGCTATCCGCAGGCACGGCACGTCCTCGACCGGCCCGGCCTGTTCCCCCGGACGACGAACGCGGGGCGGCCACCCGGACTGCGGGGCGCCGACGGGGAGACCCACGCCCGGCTGCGCGCGGCCGTGGAGGAGGCGCTCGCCGGCCTCGACCTCCACGCGCTGCGCCGCCATGCCCGCGTACAGGCACGGCGGTTGCTCGACCCGATCGCCGCGCGCGGCATCGGGGACCTGATGGGCGAGTACGCGGACATCCTGCCGCTGCGCGCCCTGCTGACCACCCTGGGCACCGGCGACGACACCGCCCGGCAGCTGGAGTCGGTCTGGCACACCAGCGCCTGGCCGGAGCGCCCGGGCGCTCTGGTCCCCGCCCTCGACGCCGCCGTGGCGGCCGACCGCCGCGCGCCGGGCGGCGGGCTACGGCGGCCACCTCCCCCGGTCTGGGCCGCACACACGACCACTCCCATCTCGGCTGGGGAGCCGGAGCCCACCGCTGCCCGGCATCGGCGACGGCCCGGCTGATCGCCGAGGCGGCCGTGGAGAGCGTCATCGACCGACTCTGGCAGATTGTTCCCGTCACCGGGCCGGCCGATCCGCACACCGGTACGGACGTCGTCGTCCCCGTCCACATCGGCGTCACCTGCCGGCCCGCCGACCGCGGCACACCGGTCCCCGACTGACCGCAGCCCGCCCCGCCCCGCCCCGCTCCCGTACCGCTCCGAGGAGACCACACCCCATGCTCACGCTCGCGGCCCTGGCCCGCCGGTCCGAGTACGCCCTGCACCCTCCGGCCGGGCACGACCGGACCGGCGACGACTCCGTCCCGGTCGACCGGGCCGCGCTGCTGACCCGCGCCGACTGGCCCGGCGAGTCGTTCGCCGGCACCCTCCTCGTCTGCGAACCCGACAGCATCGCTCCCGACCGGGCCGCCACCGTGCTCGGGCGCCTGGCCGACCGGCGCGCGGCCGGCCTGGTCGTCGCCGACGCCGAGGGACGCGCGCTGCCCCCGCCCTGGTCGCGGCGGCCCGGCAGGCGGCCCTTCCGCTGCTGCGCTCCACCGAGCCGGCGGCGGTCTGGCGGCACACCCTGATCCCCCGCGTCACCGAGCAGCGGCTGCTGAGCGCCGACCGGCACGCCCTGCTCCTGGGCCGCCTCCTCGACCATCTGGCGCCCGGCACCCGGACCGCCCCGGCCGAGCTGCTCGCCTGGCTGTCCGGCGAACTCGACGCCGACATACGCCTGGACGAGCCCCACGGCCGGCACGCGCCCGCCCCGGCCCCGCCCGGCGGCACGGCCCTCGTCCACCCGGTCGCCGCCACCGGCCAGGTCCTCACCGCCCACCGCTCGCTGCCCTGGAGCGCGCCCGAGGCGGAGCTGCTGCGCCGCACCGCGGCCGTCCTGGCCCCGCCCCCGCAGACACCCACCGCCCCGCCCCCGCCGGCGCCCGTCGCAGCGGCCCGCGAGGGGCGCGCCGCCCGGCTCGCGACGAGCCTGCGGGCGGTCCGTCTCGCCGCGTTCCAGGCCCTGATGACCGGTCACATCGAGTCGGCGCAGCGCATCCTGGGCCCGCTGTCGCCCGGCCTGCTGGACACCGAGGACGCGCAGATCGCCATCATCGACTGCGCGGCCGGACCCCGTGACGAGGTCTTCGCCCGCGTCAAGTCGCGGCTCGACGACGAGGGAAACGGTCTGGCGGTGCGCTGCCCGGCGTTCGAGGGCCACATCATCGTCGTGGCTCCGCGCCCGGACCCCGGCGCGCCGGAGGCTCCCGCCGTCGCCCGGCTGCGGACGCTCGTCGCCGACAACGGGCTGCTCAGTCTGGGCATCAGCCCCGTGCTGCCGGTGGAGGAGATCGGCAACGGCTACAGCATGGCCTACGACGCCATCGCCACCGCCCGTATCAGTCCCACGCGGGCCGCCACCGCCACCGGGACCCCCGGCCTGCTGGAGGCGCTCGACCCCGCCGGAGCGCGGCAGTGGGCCACGGCGCTGCTGTCCCCGGTCCTGGGCCGGCGCGGCGGTGATCAGCAGTTGTCGACCGTGGGGCTCGGCCTCGAATTCGAGGTCTCGGCCGCCAGCCGCATCCTGGGCATCCACCGCAACACGCTCTCGCGCAGGGTGCGCGGCATGCTCCAGGCCACGGGACTGGACCCGGACCGCACCCTGGACCGCATCAGCCTCTCCCTGGCCCTGCAGATCCACGCCCTGCACGGACCGGCGCCCCGGCCCGCCGCCGGCACGGTTCCCGGGCTCGCCGGCCTCGTCGACCGGGAGCCGGTGACCACCTGGGCCGCCGCCGCCCTCGCCCCGCTCCGGCAGGACCACACGGACCGGCGGACCACCGACGGCGGGACCCTGCGCGCCTGGGCCGCCCTCGACTTCCGGGTCGACGCCACCGCACGGGAGACCGGCCTGTACGCCGCGACCGTACGCAGTCACATACGCACCGCCGAGGGGCAGCTCGACTGGATGCTCCTGTCGGCCCTGCCGACCGGTCACCTCACCACCGACGAGGACGCCCCGCGCAAGCAGTCCGGGCTGCGGCACCTGGCCGTGGCCCTCCAGGCCACACCGGGCTCCCCGCCGCTCCGGCTGCCCGACCCGGTGCACGCGGGAGGCGAGGCCCCCCGGCCCTGACTGCCGTCAGCGGGGCCCGTCGGCGGGGCCCGTCAGCCGGAAGCGGTCAGCCGCCGCACTGCTTCAGCATCATGTCCTTGTCGGCGGCCGTCACCGGCAGCGCGTACTTCAGGGAGACCTGGGCGAACCGCAGCGCGTAGGCGCAGCGGATCGGCTTGTACGGGGGGAGCCAGGTGGCGGGGCCAGCGTCCCGTTTGGCGTTGTTGGCGGGGCCGTCGACCGGGAGGAGGTTGAGGGGGTCGTTGGCGATCTGCTGGCGCTTGGCCTCGTTCCAGTGGGCGGCGCCCATCTGCCAGTCGTACGAGAGCGGCATGACGTGGTCGATCTGGACCTTGGTCGCCTGCTGCTTGCGCCACTCGATGGTCTTGCCGGTGTACGGGTCCTTGAGGGTCATCGAGACGACCACGCAGTCCGAGCCGGAGCGGAGTTCGACGTTCTTGCCGTCGCGGGCGAGGAGGTCGTTGCGGGTTATCTCCATCTCCTTCCTGAGTGCGATGCACATGAGGCACAGCCGTAACCCCTTCCTGTCCCTTCCCGTTATCAGCCATGCCATGAGGCACATGAGTGACAACGAGACAGGAAGCAGATCCCTTGACGTTACTTACAGAGAAGGCCGTATCTCCCGCCACCGGCGAGACCACCTGGCTCCTGGTCGACGAAGAGACGTACGCGCCTCACCCCGAAGCCCGTGAGTTCTCCCTGTATCTACGCGGAGCCGGGCGGTCACCGCAGACACAGCGCGCGTACGTCCCCAGAGTCGGTCGCTTCCTCAATTGGTGTGCAGAGCGGGGCACCGACTGGAGGACCGTCCGGCTACGGGAAATGAGTCTGTTCAAGTTCCATGTCGAGCGGACACCGACCCGGTACGGGCGGCCTCCGTCCGGCAAGACGGTCAACGCCACGCTCACTGCGGTGTGCGAGTTCCTCCGCTTCTGCGCCGTCCAGGGGCACGTGGATCACGAAGTCGCCGCACGCCTCAGTGAGCCGCGTTTCCTCTCCCACGCCCCGGCCGGCTTCGATCCCGGCGAGGGCGGCCAGCACCTGATGGTCAAAGCCCGCGTCCTGAAGGCGCCGGAGATCGAGCGGGCACCGCAGACGCTCACCAGCGTCCAGACGAAGCAGGTCATCGACGCCGCTCGCACCGCGCGTGACCGGCTGCTGCTGACCGTCCTGGTGAAAGCGGGCCTCCGCATCGGCGAAGCTCTCGGACTGCGGCGTGAGGACATACATCTGCTCCCCGACTCCACACACCTGGGCTGCCGAACCGGTGGCGCGCACCTGCATGTCAGGCCCCGTCACGACAACGTGAACGGCGCGCGGGCCAAGGCCGGGCGCCCTCGCATGGTTCCGCTCACACCGGAAGTGGTGCACCGATACCGCGATCATCTCTCCGAGCGTGAACAGGTCGTCGGCGCCGCCGAGTGTGACTACGTCTTCCTCAACCTCGTCGGCATCCACGCGGGACGTCCGCTGTCCTACTCCAACACGAAGCAGGTGATCGAACGTATCGGGAAGCGCTGCGGGCTCACTGCCCGACCGCACATGATGCGGCACACAGCCGCCACCCGATGGATCCGCGACGGGGTCGCTCCGGACGTCGTACAGACCCTCCTGGGCCACGCCTCCTCGGCGAGCACCGCCGTGTACCTGCACGCCCAGGACGAGGATCTCCGTGCCGCCGTCGAGACCGTCGAGAGTCTCGTGCCGGAGCTGCTGCGATGACCAGTGCGCTCCTCCGCTCCGCTGCCGTTTCCTCCGTCTCCGGCGCCCCGGAGTGGCCGTCGTGGCTCGCGGCACGCCTGCCGTCGGGCTGGCGCACGGGTGAGTGGGACCCCGTTCAGACGCTTTTCACCGCCGATCCCGGCAATCCCACGACGAGCGTGTTCGTCTGCTCCGTAGTCGCCTGTCGCACCCATGTGGCGAGTAATGGATCCCGCTGCGACGCCTGCCGTAAAGCCCGCTACCTTCTGGGCAATCCCGCGGACTTCGACGCCACGCACATCCCGGACACGTCCCGCCGCCGGCCCAACACCTCCGCGAACGGGGCGATGCCGGGCGTCTCCCAGTTCTCGCTCGCGAGTGTGAGCCCCGCGGTCCGCCAAGAGCTCTTGTACGGGCTCCAGCAGCGCGACGACGCCGGAATCAGCCTTGTCCCCCAGCGGGTACGCCGCATTGTGGCCGGCCTCCCCGCCGGACTCGGCTCGCTCCTCGACCTGGACGCCTCCTTCTCCTCCGGGCTTCCGGCTGCAGCCTCCGGCGTCCTGAACGGTGTTCTCCTGCACGTCCGACGCGCACGCGTCGAGTTCGAGGGCGCCGATCCGACCTCGGGCGACGTATGGGAGTGCGCTCTCATCGGGCTGACGGCAGGGCGCGGTCGCAAGTACGCCGCTGTCCACGGTGACATCGACTTCCGTCCGGTACGGCAGCGTTGGCTGCGAGAACTCGTCAAGGAGTACGGCCGCACGGCACGCCCCAACGTCATGGACCTGCGGCAGACCGTCTACGCAGCGACCATCGCGTCCTCCGCGCTGGCAGGCCGCCCCCACGGGGATGAGCCGGGGCTCCTCGCCATGGCCGACATGAATGCCGTAGTGGACCTGTTCCGGATCACCAAGCGTCCCGAGGACGGTCACGACTACTCCACCAGCCACCGCAGAGCCCTGCTCCGGCACTGGCGCACGTTCCTGGACTACGCCCGTCAGGCCGGGATGATGGATCACGTGCCCGGCGGGTTCGCGCTCAACCCCCGCTTCCACAGCATCGCCGCCGTGGAGGTGACCGAGGACGATCTCGGCCGTGCGATCCCCGAGCACGTCATCGCCCAGCTCGACGCGCACCTCGATCTGCTCGGCACCTCGACGGGGTACGCGAGCGGCGGCTGGGCGGCCGCCGACTTCGCGCGGATGTATCAGGTGGTCTACGCGGTCCTCCGGGACACCGGCCGGCGTCCGGGCGAGGTCACCAGCCTGCGCCGCGACTGCCTGGAGCGGGTCGACGGCAAACCGACGCTGATCTACGACAACCACAAGCGTCGACGCCACGGCCGTCGGCTGCCGATCTCGGAGAGCACCGCCCAGCTGATCGAAACCTGGCAGAAGAAGCTCGATGCACTTCCGGCCGTACCGGCGTGTGCCCAGTGGCTCTTTCCCTCACCGGGACAGCGCAACCGTCCACGCCGCGGGCATCTGAAGGCCGCGCAGTTCTGCAACCGGATCTTCCGCGACTGGGTCGACGAGCTGATCCCAAACCTAATGGACGACCGGCTCGACGAGGACGGCGCCCCGCTCGCCTACGACCGCACCGAGGTCGTCCCGTACGGCTTCCGACACTCGTACGCCCAGCGCCATGCGGACGCGGGCACTCGCCCCGACGTCCTGCGGGAACTCATGGACCACCGTTCACTGGACGTCACCATGGGCTGCTACAAGGTTTCCCTCAGCCGAAAGCAGGAGGCCGTGCGCACGGTCGCGGCGCTCGCCGTCGACCGGCACGGAGCAACCCGCGGGTTCAGCGACCCCCTCGCCTATGAGGTGGAAAGCGTTGGGGTTCCCTATGGCGGCTGCACCGAGCCGAGCAACGTCAAGGCCGGCGGTGGGCACTGCCGCATCCGCTTCCAGTGCGCAGGATGCGACTTCTACCGGCCCGATCCCTCCTACCTCCCCGCCCTGGAACAGCAGGTCGCGGACCTGCGGGCCGACAAGGAAGCCGCCCTCGCGATGGAAGCCGCCGACTGGGTCGTACGCAATCTCGATGACCAGATCCGCGCCTACTCGAAGTCGGCCGACGAGATGCGGCGGAAACTCGACGCGCTGCCCGCCGAGGAGCGGGCCGCCGTCGAATCCGCATCACGCGAGCTGCGCAAGGCACGTTCGGCAGCGGCCTTCATCCCTCTGCAGGCACTGACGACACGGAGCTCCGAATGAGAATCCCTGCTACTTCCGGCGGCAACGACCGGAACGCCCGGGTCGAGCGCCTGCGCGTCAGCCGCGCCAAGGACAGCGAAGACAAAACAAAGCGTGCACTCGACGCCGTGGATGACCTTCTCCGCTCGGGGCGACGGATCACCGTTGCTCAAGTGGCACGGGATGCCTCGGTTTCCACGTGGTTCGTCTACAACCGGCGTCAGGTGCACCAGGCCGTTCAGGACGGCATCTCCGCCCAGCGAACGCGAGGTCGTCAGAACTCCCACACTCCAGAAGCGTCCCAGGTATCTCCGGCTGGGTTACGGACGGACCTTGCACTGGCCCGCGAAGAGATCAAGGACCTCAAGAAGGAGCGCGATCGGCTCCGTAGCCGGGTCAGGCTCTCTCTCGGCGCCGAGTTGGAGGGCGTGAACCAGCATGAGCTGATCGAGCGGGTGCAGCAGATGGAGCAGCGGAATACCGCGCTGGAGCAAGCATTGTCAGAGGCCAGGGATCGGATCACCGACCTGGAGGGCCAACTGCGCGAGGCGGAGGACGACCTCACCGCCGCGCGAACCAGTCTGCGCCGTGCCATGCGGGCTGTTCCGTCCCCATAGCTCGCGTTCCACCACCTGCGGCTGTCCGGCTTGAGTGCCGTCCGCCGGACAGCCGAAGGGCCGGAATCAGAATGGGGGATCGTTGATGAGCGAGCCGGTCCAGACAGGTGAGACCGGCTCGGAATCGCGCTGCTGAAGGAGCGCGACGGCATCGTTGGCGCGTCCCAGGTCAATAAGGTACCCAGCGAGTTCGTTGCTGTTCGCGGCGGCGTGCCGTTCGAGAACAGCAACAGCCTCCTCGGCGCGTCCGGCGCCAGCGAGCAACTCAGCAATGTGCGGCGCCGCGTACGAGGTGGCCCCCTCGGGGTGGGAGAGGGCATGAGCGACCGCTACGTCGACGCCGTCGCGGGCAGCGATCAGCGGCAGCCGCATCCAGTACAGATCCCATTCCTCCTCGCCCCCTCGGGCGGCGGCGAGGGCGTCGAGGTGCGCCAGGCCCGTCCTCGGGGCGTCTCTGGTCGAGACACAGGCCGGACAGAGCATGAAGGATCCAGTCGTCCCCGTTGTGGGCGTCGGCCTGAACCCGCATCACGTCGATCGCTTCGTCCCCTCGACCGTGCCGTGCCAGGAGCTGTGCGAGCTCGAAAGCCGAGTTGGGATCAAGGCCCCAGGTCGGTCGGCCTGCCGGTACACGGCGATCGCACCTTCCACATCGCCGCGCTGCTCCAGCACCTCGGCCAGGCGCCGCTCGGCGTCACCGAAATCCTCGGTCGCCGCGTACGCCCGCAGTTCCTCGATCCGATCGTGTCTCGCCAGCAGGTCGGCCAGCTGGTCGCGGTTGTTGACGGAGGTGATCTGCCGGGTGTGCAGCAGGGCGATCGCTTCGTCGATGCGGCCCTGGCGTTCACGGATCGCGGCAAGCAGCCCGATCGCCGTGTCGAGGTCAAGGCCACGGCAGCACCACGGGCCGTCGCACCGATGCCGAGCCGGGATCCGGGCGGCCAGCAGCGCGGCAACCTCTTCGTCCCGGCCTGTTCCCCTGACAATGTCGACCAGAGCGGTGGCAAGAACCCAGTCCTCGATTCCAGCACTCAGCCGAGTGACCGCCTCGTCCGCACACCCATGCCGGGCCAGCAGGCGCGCGAAGAACTCCAGCGGGAGCCCTCCCTTGCTCGCGTACGGCCGGGCCAGGATGATCGCCTCCTCAGCCCGCCCCCAGCTCTCCAGCAACTCCGCCTGAACCTGGGCTGCCGGCCACCAGCCAGTGGCAACGTACGGAGTAAGCACCTCCAGCGCCTCGGTCTGCCGTCCCTGGTCGCCGAGCAGCTGCGCCCAGGCCCGCGCGCAGAACCATTCCCCGCGACGGGCTTGGACCTCTACCTCTTCACTGTGGCCGGCCTCAAGAAGCCGGGAGGCCAGGAGTGGAGGAATGCAGCCGGACAAGGTCCGGGCCTGACGGTCGAGAGCGGCAGCGTCCATGACTGCGAACCTTAGCCATCACGGCCGAGAGTGACCCCGCACCCCGGGGCCGGGACAGCACTGGGGCTCCTGTCAGCCCTGGCACTGTTCCAGCATCATGGCCTTGTCCGCCGTTGTCACCGGGAGTTCGTACTTGTCAGCGACCTGCGCGAAGCGCACCGCGTACGAGCACCGGATCTTCTTGTTCGGCGGAAGCCAGGACGCCGGCCCCGAGTCACGCTTCGCCGAATTGGCGCGCCCTTCGACTGGAAGCAGATTGAGCACGTCGTTCGCCAGTTGCCTGCGCTTGCTCTCCGGCCAACGGGCGGCACCCATCTGCCAGCTGTAGGACAGCGGGACCACGTGGTCTATCTGTACCTCGGTGGCCTTGGCCTTTTTCCAGGCGATCTCCTTGCCGGTGTACGGGTCGTACAGGTTCATCGCAACGACCACGCAGTCGGAACCTGAACGGAACTGCACGTGTTGCCCGTGGAGTTTCAACAAGTCATTCCGCGTGTCACAACCATTCCTCGCCAGCGGCACCCCATCCGCCGTATCCATCCACGCATACCCGAACTTGTCACGCTCGTAGCCCGTCTTCGGCCCACGCCCCTTTGTGGTGAGCCCTTGGATGAGCTTGCGTGCGTCGGCCTTGTCCGCTTCCGACGTGAGCGCGGCGAGCCCCGGCTTCGTCCCGTCGGGGTTCGCCAACGGGCTCACCACGCGGCCGGCGGCGGTATCCGGACCAGATCCTGCGGCGGTGCCACCTGCCTCCAGTTCGTCACAGCCGGTGACCAGCGCAGCGGCAATGGCGGCCGCAATCACGACCTTCGTCCCGCCTGTCCGCAGGATCCTGTAACTCATGTGCCTCTCACTACGCACAGCCGACCACACCCTGCATACGCTGTGAGAACAGGTCCACCACGGCGCGGACCATAGAGATAATGCGGGTGTCGCAGCCGTTGCGGGACAGCGGTATGCCGTCCACCGAGTCCTTCCACGCGTAGCCGAACTTGTCCCGCTTGTAACCGGTCTTGGCACCGCGGCCCTTGGTGGCGACCCGCTCGATGACCTTGCGGGCCGCCGCCTTGTCCGCGTCGGAGGTGAGCGGGGCGAGGCCGGGTTTCGTGCCGTCCGCGTTCTCCAGCGGGCTGGCGCCGAACCCGGTGGCGGCGGGGCCGCCGTCCGCGCCGGCGGAGGGGCCGGTGGAGGAGGCGGCCTGCTCGGGATCGCAGCCGGCGAGTGCCAGCACGGCCGTCGCGGCCAGGGCGGGCACCGTCACTCGACACACGCGGGGAGATATCACTCGTATCCGTCCTGACGGGGAGAAAGCCGAACCAACGAGGGGATTCTACGAACGTCTTCCCCGCCGGAAGGATTTCATGGCCCCGAACCCTTCCCGCGCGCGGGCCCGTCACACCTTGCCGATGCCCAGGGTGTTCTCGGACGGCAGCAGTCCGGACCCGATCGCCGCCACCCACAGCGGCCCGAGCAGGCCGACGAGCCGTTCCCGCTCCGCCTCCGTGAGCACCCGCCACGGGCCGGCCGCCGCCTCGTCCGTCCGGCGCTCCACCTCGGCGCGCAGGGCCCGTCCGGCCTCCGTCGCCGTGCCGTCGGCCGCCACCAGCCCCCGGCGCGCGAGCCGTTCGAGCCCCGCCCGCCACTCGCCCTCGCCCCAGCCCCGGCTGCCGAACACCTCGGGGCGGGCGGCCCCGATCGCCGCGAAGGACACCAGCGACTCGACCGGGTCCAGCTCCGCGTCCGCCAGCGCCGCGAGGTGGCCGTCGCCCCGGTGCTCGCGCAGGACCGTCGCCGCGTGCCACAGGGCGAGGTGCGGGGCGTCCGGCCGGGGCAGCGCGGCGTTCGCGGCGGCGAGCGGCCGGCCCGCCACCTCGGCCGCCTCCGCGACGCGCCCCAGCAGGGCCGCGGCCTCGGCGGTCCCGGGCGCGCCGACCTCCTCCCCCAGCAGCGCCCCGTACATGCGGTCCACGGCCCGGACCCGTGCGGCGAGCACCGCGTCCGGCGCGGCGACCGACCAGACGGCGGGGACGTACGCGCCGACCATGCGCGGGCTGAAGCTGTAGAACGCCTCCCCGACGGTGTCCGCCCCGGCCTCCCCGAGCGGCGCCGCGCGCCAGGCGAAGTAGCTCGGCCACCGCTCGTCCACCGCGTACCCCAGGGCCGCGGCCTCCTCGAACGCCTCCGGCGCGTAGTACAGCACCGCGTGCAGCGGCTCCAGCAGGTGCCACAGCTGCCGTACGCGACCCGGCTCGTCGGTCATGTCGTCTCCGCCCTTCCCCCGCGCGGCCGCTATCTAGCCACCGCCTAGATTGAGGCTCCAGAGTGCGCCGGACCCCTCGAACTTGTCAACGCCTAGATCCCGCGTACTCTCGTCCCATGACCAGCGACCGCGCCTATCACCACGGCGACCTGCGGCGGGCCGTCCTCGCCGCCGCGCTCGACGTCATCGGCACCGAGGGCCCCGCCGCGCTCAGCCTGCGCGACCTCGCCCGCCGGGCCGGGGTCTCCCATGCCGCCCCCGCCCACCACTTCAAGGACCGCACCGGTCTGCTCACCGCCGTCGCCGCCGAGGGCTACGGCCTGTTCGCGGACGCGCTGGCCGCCGAACCGGACCTGCGGGAGCGGGGCGTGGCGTACGTACGGTTCGCGGCGACGCACCCCGCGCACTTCCAGGTGATGTTCCGGCCCGACCTGCTCCGGGCCGACGACCCGGACCTGCTGGCCGCCAAGGACCGCGCGACGGCCGCCCTGCGCTCGGGCGTCGCCGCCCTCGACACCGCGGACGACGACCCCCGCCTCACCGGCGTCGCCGCCTGGTCCCTCGCCCACGGCTTCGCCACGCTGCTGCTCAGCGGCAACCTCACCGACGCGGTGGCCGACCGCGACCCGGAGGACGTGTTCCGGATCATCGCCCGCCTGCTGCTCACACCGGGCGGGCCGCACGGCCGGTAAGGCCCTACTCGGCCGTGAACTCGTACTGCACCTCGTACAGGTGCCCGGCCTTCACCATGACCGTCGCCTCGATGGGCCGCTCGCCGTCGCTGTAGACGACGCGCAGCGTACGCAGCACCGGCAGCCCTCCGGGCAGGCGCAGCGCCTGGTACTGATCCTGGGTGGGCACCCGCGCGGACACGCGGTCGACGCTGAGCCGTGGCGGGTAGCCCAGCCCCGCGAGCAGCGTCGGGGTCCCGCCCGGAATCTTGCGGCGATCCGTCATCGCCGTACCGCTGACGATGTCCAGCGGGTAGTACGAGGCAACGAGCTCGGCGGGTTCGTCGTCGATCACGAGCAACTGGCGCCGCAGCAGCGCCGGATCACCTCCCGGAAGCCTCAACGCCTCCGCGACATCCGCCGGTGGCTGGACCTCGGCCACTTCGAGCAGCGTGCTGTGAGCCCGAGAGCCGCCCTTCGCCGCTTCGGCCAGCCAGCGGTACGGCTCCCCGGCGCCCGCCGGAGCCATCGACGCGGCCGGGCGGACAGTCCGCTGGCGATGCTCGCGCACAGTCACCGACGCACCCGCCCTACCGACCACCAGTTCCTCGTCCTTGAGCAGCTGCACCGCCTTCTGGATAGTCGCGTTCGAGGCGTCGAACCGCTGCTTGAGGTGGGCCGTCGAGGGCAGGTTCGCGCCGGGCGCGAGGTCTCCGCCCATGATCTGGTCCCTGAGATCGGCCGCGATCCGCTCATGCAGCGAACGGCGGTCGGCGGCGTCGGCTTCGGGTCTGGGCACGGTCATCCGATCCTGATCTCGTAGCGCAGCTTCTGGCGTTGCGGAGGCATGACCATGACGTCGACCTGAATGGGTCGGTCAGCCTCGTCCAGGGTGAGCCGTGTCAGCTGGAGGACGGGGTCGCCCTCCGCCAGCCCCAGCTGCTCGACCTCGGGCCCGGTCGCCCGCCGCGCGGTCACCTCTTCACGTACGCGTACGCCGACGTGGCCCAGCTCCACCAGAAGCCTGACAGCCCCACCGGGGATCTTGGCCGTTCCGGCGAGGCCGGTGCCGCCCGCGATGCCCAGCGGGTAGTAGGTGTCCGTCAACTCGCAGGGCTCGCCGTCGAGGTACATGATCCTGCGCCGGGCGACGACGTTCTCCCCGGCCGCCACCCCGAGCAGTTCCGCGACCAATTCCGGGGCCGCCACCTCGCCCGCCTGGACAACGCGCTGGCTCCCCCGGCGCCCCTCGGCGGCAGCCTCGGCCGCCCAGGTGTCGCCCGGAGCGCCGGAGGACGCGGCGAGATAGGGCGTCGACGTACTGACCCATTCATTACCGCCCATGTCCTTCTCCTCCGCAGCTCCCACCGACACGACACCCAGCGTGCCTCATCTCCAGACGGGAGGCCCAGTCACTCCCCACCAGAGACCACCTTGCCACCTTTCGCGAACAGCAGTAAGGTCGTCGCCACGTTACAACCCGCAAGCAAGGCGGTGAACCACCGTGTCCCTGGTGCAGCAACGACGCTTCACCCGCAGGCGCACCTCTGTCGGTGCCTCACGCGCGTTCGTTACCGGCGTCCTCGCCGAGTGGCATCTCCACACCTTGATCGAGGACATAAGGCTGTGCGTCTCGGAACTCGCCACCAACGCATTGCTGCACGGTGTTCTGCCCGGCCGGGAGTTCAGCGTCGTGCTCCACCGGACCGAGGACCAGGTACGGCTGGAGGTCCGCGACAGCGGACCCGGTCAACCACGCGTCCAGCAGGCCGCCGAAGACGCCTGCTCCGGACGCGGCTTGCACCTCGTCCGGGAACTCGCCGACGACTTCGGAATCGATGACCACGTCGTCGGCAAGACCGTGTGGCTGATCTTCAAGACCGCGCCCGCCACGGCAGCGCTTCCGTGATGCGGTCGCCGCTCACTCCCCGATCGACCGCACCCCGTCCCCCCCGGTACGCCACTGCGCCCCCTCCAGATCCCGTATGCGCGGGATCGGTGACGGCAGGAGCCAGAGCAGGGAGAGGCAGCCGCCCACTGCCGCCACCAGGAGGGTGGGACGCAGGCCGAGGAAGGTGGCCAGGGCGCCTCCGGCTACCGCGCCCACCGGGCGTACCCCGTAGTTGACCGTGCCGAACGCGCCCGCCACACGGCTGCGCATCCCGTCCGGGATCACCGCCGCCTGGAGGGAGTTGAGGTTGACGTCGAACAGCATGACGCCGAAGCCCGAGAGGAATTCCGCACCCGCCAGCGCGGCCGCGCGGAGCCAGAGCGGCCCATTCGCGGCGGCGGCGAGAGCGATCGGGGCAGGGAAGAGGACCGCGCCCACGAGGATGCCCCGGCCCATGCCCAGGCGGCGGGAGATCGCCGGGGCGCACACCGCGCCGAGCAAGGCCCCGGTCGCGCCGATGCCCAGGGCGAGACCGATCGCACCGGCCGACAGACCGAGGTCACGCGTCGCGAACAGGACGAGCAGGCCGCTGCCGCCGACGAAAGTGAAGAAGTTGACCGTCGTCGCGCAGCCCAGCGAGGCCCGCAGTACCGGGTGGCGCACCACGAACGCCAGGCCCTCGCGGGCGCTGCGCAGCAGCGGGGGTGCGGCCGGGCCGGTGGCGGGCGGTTCGTCGACCTGGATGCGGCCGATCAGCGCTGCCGACGCCAGGAACGACAGCGCGTCCACCACGATCGCGACGGGCGCGGTCAGCGCCTGGACCAGTGCGCCGCCGATCGCGGGGCCGGCCACATAGGAGGCCGAACGGCTGGTGCTGATCCTGCTGTTGGCGTCCAGGTACGACGCCCTCGGCACGAGCCGTACGAAGAACGACGGGTACGCGGTGTTGAACAGCAGCCCGCCCGCGCCCACCAGGACCGCGACCACGTACAGCTGGGTCAGCGTCACCGAGCCCAGGACGTAGGCGACCGGGAGGCTCAGCAGGACCGCCGCGCGCACGATGTCGGCGAGGATCATCAGGCGGCGCTTGCGGGCACGCCGGTCCGCCCACGCGCCCACGAACAACCCGAGGAGGTTGGGCGCCCAGATCAGGGCGGTCAGCCAGGCGACCTGATTGGCGGAGGCGCCGAGAGTGCTGACGGCGATCAGCGGCAGAGCCAGTTCGGTGATCCGGTCACCGAACTGGGAGACGGTGTTCCCCGCCCAGAAGCGGGCGAAGCGCCGGTCCCGCCACAACGACGGTGTCTTCGCCTGCGGGGATATGCCGGAGGGTGCACCGGATTCGGCGGTCATGGGGCCGCCCCCTCGTTTCTTTCGCCCTCCGGCAGCGCGTACCGCAGCAACGCCACGCCACGGCTTCTCCCACATCATCACCGACTGCGTGACCGAGTTCGTCATCGGCGGCTCACCATGCGCACCGGACGCGGCCGAGCAGGTCGCCGAGCGGCTGCCCCGACGTGCGACAGGCGGCCGTGAACACCCTCGCCGACGTGCGGACCGCGCTCGACCGGGCGGGCCACCCGGCCGGCTCGTACCGGCTGATCCTCCAGTCGTACCGTTCCTATTCAGTGAGCAGGAGTGGGTCTTGGACCCGCTCCTGCTCACTGCGGACATCCCGAACGGTGTTGGGTGTCCTGGTCGCCCGCGTTCTCGCCGCGTCCGGCGGCACGGATCGTGTCCGTGGTCCGGGAATACGGGGGCGGGGTCCCTCACGCCCTGGGGCACCCGGTGCGGTCTGGACGGTCCGATGCCTCACACGATCACTCCGGTCGTGTGAGGGCGGTGCCGTCCGACGCCGGATCGGGTGTCCCAGGGCGCGTCGCCCGATCGCGATACCGGCGGCATCGTGACGGGACATCTTCCGGTGCGGGGCGGTCAGTGGCTTCTGCCAGTGCTGCCCACCCCACATCGAGGTGTAGGCCGGGTCGACCGCGATGATCGCGAGACCGTGTTCGGCGGCCATGGAGACAAGGCGGGCCTTGAGCCTGCCGGTGGGCATGCCGGAGATCAGCTGCCGGAACCGCTTCCTGCGGCCGTGCTTCTCCCGCGTCTTCTCCGCCCCGAAGTCCAGGTCTTCGATGGCGATCGCGGTGACGCCGGTCCGACGAGCCCAGTGCAGGAGGCGGGTGAGCGCGTGGCGGACCTGCGCGTCACGATGTCTTGCCGATCCGCTGAGATCGTAGGTGAAGCGGCTGGGGTTGCCGACCGGGTTGCCATGCGTGTCGAGGCGGTAGGCGGCGAAGTGGTCGGCGTTGGTGTCTACCCCGATCACACCCCCGGCCCGCGCAGCTTCCAGCGGGACGGTCCGCACGACTGGTTTCTGCCAGGACGCGGTCAGGTACCAGCGCCCCCGGCCGGTGTCGTAATGGATTCGGTAGGCGACCGCGCGGTTGCCCTCGACACGGTCGGCCCACTCCGCACCCCGGTGCGCGAAGGCGACCGTGCAGGCGAGGGTGTAGCGGCCGTGCGTGGTGTTGGCCAGGTGAGCCAAGGGCGCGGGGAGTTTGATGCTGACCTGGCCCTCCGGAGTGACGCGGATCGTTTCGTTCCCGTACCGCTTCCCCGACTCACCGTCCGCCGCCAGAAACCACCGCTCCGCCTCCCACCGCTCCCGCCACTCCTCCTCGCTCAGCCCGGCCTCGGCGAGATGATGGCGCGTGTTCAACAGACGCTTCCCGCCACGCACGACCCGCACCCGCCCCGACCGCCAGTCCGCGACAGCAGCCGCGAGCCGGTCCTCCAGGGCCTTCAAACGGCGGGACTTCTGGAACCACTCACCCCGGGACCGGTAACCACCCGCCGCACGCTTCGTACCCTTCGACCCGACCGGCAACGACAACCGGCGCCGCAGCGCCCCGATCCCGGCCTCCAAGGAGCGGATATGCGCCGCCAGGCACCGCCTCGCCAACGCTTCCTAATGCTGTTGTCAAACGGCCGCAGTCGCTGAGGGTGTGACTTGATAGCACCGTCGGTCACGGATCAGGGCCCACAGGACGTTGACGCGTCGGCGGGCGAGGGCGAGCACGGCTTGGACGTGCTTCTTCCCCTCGGCGCGTTTGCGGTCGTAGAACTTCCGCGAGTTCGGGTCGTAGCGGACGCTGACCAGCGCGGAGGTGTAGAAGACGCGCTGGAGTCTTCGGTGGTAATTGAGCGGCCGGTGGAGGTTGCCACTGACCTTGCCCGAGTCGCGAGGGGCGGGGGCGACGCCGGCGAAGGCCGCCAGGGCGTCCGGGGAGCCGAAGTCGTCCAGGCTGCCGCCGATAGCGGCGAGGAACTCGGCACCGAGCACGGTGCCGATGCCCGGGACGCTCTGGACTATGTCGGCGAGTTCGTGCTCGCGAAACCGGCCCTCGATGAGCTTGTCCATCTCGGAGATCTGCTCGTTGAGGGCCATCACCTCCTCGGCCAGGGTGTGGACCAGCTTGGCGGTGGTCTTCTCCCCGGGGACGGCGGTGTGCTGTCGCTCGGCGGCCTCAACTGCTGTTTCGGCCAAGGCTCTTGCGTTGCGGACCTTGCGGTTGGCCAGCCATTTGGTCAGCCGCGCGGTCCCGGCGCGGCGGATCGCGGCCGGAGCCTGGCAGCCCGTCAGCAGCCTGAGCGGGCCGGTGTTGGTCACGTCCAAGGCACGCTCAAGGGCCGGGAACATGCTCAGCAGGGTGCCGCGCAGCCGGTTCACCACGCGGGTGCGGTCTTCGACCAGGTCGGCACGGCGTCCGGTCAGCAGCTTGAGTTCGATGGCGGCTTCGTCACCGGGGCGGATGGGCCGCAGGTCACGACGCATCCGGGCCTGGTCGGCGATCACGTAGGCGTCGCGGGCGTCGGTCTTGCCCTCGCCGCGGTAGCCGTCGGATGCCCGGTTCACCAGACGGCCGGGGATGTAAAGGACTTCCTGGCCGTGGTTGATCAGCAGAGCCAGCAGCAGCGCGGGCTCCCCGCCGGTCATATCGATGGCCCAGGTCACCTGGCGGCCGTCGGCCAGGTCGAGGACGTCACCGATCAACTTCAGCAGCTCGGGCTCATCGTTGGCGACCCGCCGCGACAGCAGGGTCTTGCCCCCGGCGTCCAGCGCGAGGCCGTGATGATGGCCCTTGCCACTGTCGATCCCCGCCCATATCCGGCTCATCGTGCTCCTGACGTACGTGTGCGTGCTGTTCGTACCACGGACGACCTCGCCGGCATTGCTCTACACAGCGACTTGTTCGCACTTCCTAATCGGCGGCCGAGTCGTCGTGGGGCGCCGGGCGGCGAAGCGATGGTAGCCACGAAACGGCAGCCCACTGATAGCCACACCCAGCACCCCTGGGCGACCCAACCCTACGAATGGCTCGATCAACCCGATCAAGAAGGTAGAGCCCACTGATCATGCGACGCCTTCGTGATCGCCCCCGCGATCCGCGACGACGACACCCCCGTCAACCCACGCTTACGCACAGCCCACGACTCAGCATCGTGGTCCAAGCCATCCGCGCACCGGGCTTTCAGATCCCGCGACGCCAGCGCACCCTGATACGCGCCCACGGCCCGCAACACCCGCTCGTCCTGCCCGGTGAGGTGCTTGAGACGGTCCCTCACCGCTACCCCGGACGGTCCGGGAGCGACGAACGGAGCGGCGACCGGGCGCAGGTCAGCCACGTTCGGCGGCCTCCATTGCTCTGCGGGCACGGCTTTGTGCCGACCCGCGCCCGTACCGGCGGGCGCAGAACGAGGTCAGCACCTCAACCATGTCCCCTACCAGGTCGTCCTCGGCTTCACCGTCGTCCAGCACCAGGAGGCGACGGCCCGTCGCGCACAATGCGGCCTCGACAAGTTCTACGTTCATCCGGCCGATCCGGTCCCTGTGCTCCACCACCACGCAGGTCACGTGCTGATCGGCCAGCAGGCGCCGGGCCTTGGGGCGGCAGCCGTCCATCCCGGAGGCGATCTCCGCCTCGACCCGGACGACCCGGTGACCGGCCTTCGCCGCCCACGCCGACAGCCGGGCGACCTGGCGCTCCGGATCGCTCTTCCGGTCGTGCGAGGACACGCGGGCATACAGACCCACTCCACCCATGGCCCGGGACGCCGTGTTCGCGTCCACATTCACCAGGATCGTTCGCGGCCCGACCCGCCGAGCCGGCACCGGCAACGATCCCTCACGGAACCACCGATACGCGGTCTGCGGATGCACACCCTGCGCCCGCGCCCACTCCGTCAGATTCACACCCTGAGAACGACACTCACTCGTGCGTGGTTACGCTCACTCCCCCAAACCCGAGGAACAACAGGTGGCAACCCCTTCGCAGAAACGGGAACGGGTGCGGGTGCGGTACGTCGTCGGCGTATCGCACCCGCACCCGTGTCCGCGCTCAGACCCTCACGACCCCAGGATCGTCGTCAGGAACTCGCCCGTCCACGCCAGCAGTTCGCGGCCCACCACCGGCTTCCCGCCGATCCGCCCCGTCGTCGGGCGCGGGACCAGGATCTGGTGCACCGCCGGCTTGATGACCGTCTTCGGGTAGAGGCGCTTGAGGCGCAGCTCCTGCGACTCGCGCAGTTCGACCGGCGCGAAGCGGATGTTGGACCCCTGGAGCACGATGTCGCCGACGCCGCAGGCGCGAGCCAGCATCCGCAGACCGGCCACGAGCAGCAGGTTCTCGACCGGCTCCGGGAGCTTGCCGTAGCGGTCGGTCAGCTCCTCGCGGACCGCCTTGATGTCCTCCTCCGAGTTCGCCGAGGCGATCGCGCGGTACGCCTGGAGGCGCAGCCGCTCGCCGGGCGCGTAGTCGTGCGGGACGTGCGCGTCCACCGGCAGCTCGATCTTGACCTCCAGCGGCGGCTCCTCCTCCACCCCGCCCTCCAGGGAGGCCCGGTAGTCCGCGACCGCCTCGCCCACCATGCGTACGTACAGGTCGAAGCCGACGCCCGCGATGTGGCCGGACTGCTCGCCGCCGAGCAGGTTGCCCGCGCCCCGGATCTCCAGGTCCTTCATGGCGACGTACATGCCGGCGCCCATCTCGGTATGCTGGGCGATCGTGGCCAGCCGCTCGTGCGCGGTCTCGGTGAGCGGCTTCTCGGGCGGGTAGAGGAAGTACGCGTACCCCCGGTCGCGGCCCCGGCCGACGCGGCCGCGCAACTGGTGGAGCTGGGAGAGGCCGAAGTTGTCACCGCGCTCCACGATGAGCGTGTTGGCGTTGGAGATGTCGATGCCGGACTCGACGATCGTGGTGGAGACCAGCACGTCGAACTTCTTCTCCCAGAAGTCCACGACCACCTGCTCCAGGGCCTGTTCGGACATCTGGCCGTGCGCCGTGGCGATCCGCGCCTCGGGCACGATCTCGCGCAGCCGCGCCGCCGCCCGGTCGATCGACTCGACCCGGTTGTGAATGTAGAACGCCTGGCCCTCACGCAGCAGTTCACGCCGGATCGCGGCGCCGATCTGCTTCTCCTCGTACGGGCCGACGAAGGTCAGGACGGGGTGGCGCTCCTCGGGCGGCGTGGTGATGGTGGACATCTCGCGGATGCCGGTGACCGCCATTTCGAGCGTACGGGGGATGGGCGTCGCGGACATGGTGAGCACGTCCACGTTGGCGCGGAGCTTCTTCAGCTGCTCCTTGTGCTCGACGCCGAACCGCTGCTCCTCGTCCACGATGACCAGGCCCAGGTCCTTGAACTTCGTCTCGGACGAGAACAGCCGGTGGGTGCCGATGACCAGGTCGACCGAGCCCTCGCGGAGCCCTTCGAGGGTCGCCTTGGACTCCGTCTCCGTCTGGAAGCGGCTCAGCGCGCGCACATTGACGGGGAACTGCGAGTAGCGCTCGGTGAACGTACCGTAGTGCTGCTGCACCAGGAGCGTGGTGGGGACGAGAACGGCGACCTGCTTCCCGTCCTGGACCGCCTTGAACGCGGCGCGGACCGCGATCTCCGTCTTGCCGTACCCGACGTCGCCGCAGATCAACCGGTCCATCGGGACCGACTTCTCCATGTCCGACTTGACCTCGGCGATCGTCGTCAGCTGGTCGGGCGTCTCCGCGTACGGGAAGGCGTCCTCCAGCTCGCGCTGCCAGGGCGTGTCCGGGCCGAAGGTGTGGCCGGGGGCCGCCATCCGGGCCGAGTAGAGCTTGATCAGGTCGGCGGCGATCTCCTTGACGGCCTTCTTGGCGCGCGCCTTGGTCTTCGTCCAGTCGGCGCCGCCGAGCCGGTGCAGGGTGGGGGCCTCGCCGCCGACGTACTTGGTGACCTGCTCCAGCTGGTCGGTCGGGATGTACAGCCGGTCGCCGGGCTGGCCGCGCTTGGCGGGCGCGTACTCGACGAGCAGGTACTCGCGGGTGGCGCCCTGCACCGTACGCTGCACCATCTCGATGTAGCGGCCCACGCCGTGCTGCTCGTGGACGATGTAGTCGCCGGCCTCCAGGGTCAGCGGGTCGATGGTCTTGCGCCGCCGGACGGGCATCCGGCCCAGGTCCTTGGTGGCGGTGCGCTGGCCGGTGAGGTCCGTCTCGGTGAGCACGGCGAGCTGGAGGCCGGGGTGGACGAAGCCGTGGTCGATGGCGCCGCAGGAGACGTGCACCACGGACGGGGAGATCTCGCCCAGGTCCGGGTCGAGCCGGGCCGCGATCCCCTCGCCGCCCAGCATCTCGACGGTGCGCGAGGCGAGCCCCTGGCCCTCCGTGACGTACACCGTGCGCCAGCCGTCGGCCAGCCGGCCCTTGGTGTCGGCGAACGCCCGCGCGGTGTCCCCCCGGTACGCCTCCGGGGCCTGCATGCCGAGCGCCAGGGTGTCCCCGTCCGGCTCGGCGTCGGCGGCGAACGGGGAGATCGACCACCACATCATGTCCAGCTCACGGGCCCGCTCGCGCACGTCCGCGATGCCGCGCAGCGAGGCCTCTCCGACGTCGATCGGGGCCTCGCCGCCGCCCGCCGACGCCGCCCAGGACGCCTGCAGGAACTCCTGGCTGGTCGCGACCAGGTCGGCGGCGCGGGTGCGCACCCGCTCGGGGTCGCAGACGACGGCCATCGCGCCCTCGGGCAGCACGTCGAGCAGCAGCTCCATGTCGTCCACGAGGACCGGTGCCAGGGACTCCATGCCCTCGACCGCGATGCCCTCGGCGATCTTGTCGAGGAGTTCGCCCAGCTCGGGGTGTGCCTCGGCGAGCGCGGCGGCCCGCTCCCTGACCTCGTCCGTCAGCAGCAGCTCCCGGCAGGGCGGCGCCCACAGCCCGTGCTCGGCGACCTCCAGGGAGCGCTGGTCGGCGATCTTGAAGTAGCGGATCTCCTCGACGTCGTCGCCCCAGAACTCCACCCGCAGCGGGTGCTCCTCGGTGGGCGGGAAGACGTCCAGGATGCCGCCGCGCACCGCGAACTCGCCGCGCTTCTCGACCAGTTCGACCCGTGCGTAGGCGGCCGCCGCCAGCGCCTCCACGGTGGCGCCGAGGTCGGCGCTCTGCCCGGTGCGCAGGGCCACGGGCTCCAGGTCGGCGAGCCCCTTGACCTGTGGCTGGAGCACGGAGCGGATGGGGGCGACGACGACGGACACCGGCCCGGTCTCGGGGTCGTCCGCGCTCGGGTGCGCCAGGCGCCGCAGCACGGCGAGCCGGCGGCCCACGGTGTCGGAGCGGGGCGACAGGCGCTCGTGCGGCAGGGTCTCCCAGGACGGGAACTCCGCGATCGTGTCCGGCGGCAGCATGGTGCGCAGCGCGGCGGCCAGGTCCTCCGCCTCCCGGCCGGTCGCGGTGACCGCGAGGACGGTGCGCCCGGCGTCCCTGGCCAGCGCCGCCACCGCGAAGGGGCGGGCGGCGGGCGGGCCCACCAGGTCGATGTGCATCCGGTGGCCGTCACCGGCGGCCTTCACCGCTTCGTCGAGCGCCGGATCACGTACGACGACATCCAGCAGACCGTTCAGGCTCATGAAGGGGGTTCCGTCCGGGTGGTGAGGGGTGGCCTGACGGCCGGCTGCCGCCAGGGCGCGCTGCACCGGGGGCAACGCGAAGGGCCCGACGCGTGGAACGAGCCGGGGGTTCCAGCGTACGGCCCGGGACCGACAGCCGCGCCCGCGGCGGGGGTCCGCGCACCGTACCGTGCCCGCCCCACCGGCCCCTCCCGCCCCGCGCACCGCACACACCCCGGCCCCGGCGCGTTCCGGGGAACGTGCCGGGGCCGGGGCCGTCAGAGCGTGACCTTTCTTCTCACCCGTCCGAGGCGATCGCGTTCAGGACGTTCATCCGGCCGGCCCGGAACGCGGGGACCAGGGCGGCGAACAGTCCGACGAAGGCGGAGGCGATGAACACCGTGATGATCGTCGGCCACGGGATGTCCAGGACGCCCAGGCCCTCCAGGGCCAGCAGCTTCTGGGCCGCGGTGCCCCAGCCCATGCCCAGGCCGAGGCCGAGCAGGGCGCCGAACAGGGCGATGACGACGGACTCCAGCCGGATCATGCGGCGCAGCTGGCGGCGGGAGAGGCCGATGGCGCGCATCAGGCCGATCTCGCGGGTCCGCTCGACGACCGACAGGGCCAGGGTGTTCACCACACCGAGCACCGCGACGATGATCGCCAGGGCGAGCAGCCCGTACACGACGTTCAGGAGCTGGCCGACCTGGTCCTTCAGGTCCTCCTTGAAGTCGGCCTGGTTCTGCACCTTGTACTGCGGGTACTTCGCGAGCGAGTCCTTGAGCGCCGCGTAGGCCGCGTCCTCCTGGCCGTCCTTCGCCTTGGCGAACATGATCATGTTCTGGGGCATCTTGTCGGCGGGGACGTACCGCTGGGCGGTCTCGGTGCTCATGTACATCGCGCCCTGGTCGAGGGCGGTGTCGTCCGAGGTGATCGCGGCGACCTTCAGCTTCGCCCGCTCGCCGCCCTTGAACGCGACGGTGAGGGTGTCGCCGACCTTGACGCGGTGGGCGGTGGCGAACTCCTCGCCGACCGACATGGCGTCCTTGCCGTACGCGGCGTCCAGGTCGCCGGAGAGGACCTCGCGGCGTACGTCCTGGGCGTAGGTGGGGTCGGCGGCGGTGACGTGCTCGTCGGTCTTCTTGCCGTCCGGGCCGGTCAGCTCGGCGTTGATCACCTTGTAGTGCGTGAGGTGGTCGATGCCGGGCGCGGAGGCCAGGGCCTCGGCGGCCTGCGGGACGATCAGCTGCTCGGGGACGGAGGACTGCACGATGAAGTCCGCGCCGACCGACTTGTCGAGTTCGTCGGTGGCCGAGGCGACCATGGAGGAGCCGACCACGGAGAGGCAGGCCACCAGGGCGAGGCCGATCATCAGGGCGGCGCCGGTGGCGCCGGTGCGGCGCGGGTTGCGCAGGGCGTTGCGTTCGGCGAGCCGGCCGACCGGTCCGAAGAACCGCAGCAGTACGGCGCTCAGTGCCCGTACGACGACTCCGGCGAGCAGCGGGCCGATCACGACGAAGCCGACGAGGGTGAACAGGACGCCGAGGCCGAGGAAGGCGGAGCCGTCGCTCGCCTCGTCCACCCGGGTGGTGTACCAGAGGGCGGCCGCGCCGGCGCCGGTCAGGACCAGGCCGAGGCCGGCCCGGACCCAGCCGGACTTGGCGTCCGCCGGGGTGCCGGCGTCGCGCAGGGCGGCCATCGGGGAGACCTTGCCGGCCCGGCGGGCCGGGACGTAGGCGGCGAGGACGGTGACGACGATGCCGAGCACGAGCCCGATGACGGGGGTGGTCCAGGCGATCGTGAGGTCCTCGGTGGACAGCTCCATGCCGACGGCGCCCATGACCTTCATCAGCCCGACGGCGAGCCCGACCCCGGCGCCGACACCGAGGACGGAGCCGAAGATGCCCAGGAGCACCGCTTCCAGCAGCACCGAGCGGTTGACCTGCTTGCGGCTGGAGCCGATGGCCCGCATCAGGCCGATCTCGCGGGTGCGCTGGGCGACCAGCATGGAGAAGGTGTTGACGATGAGGAAGATGCCGACGAGGAAGGCGATCCCGGCGAAGCCGAGCATGGCGTACTTCATGACGTCGAGGAACGACCCCATGGAGTCCTTGTTGTCGGCGGCCGACTCCTCCTGCGTGCGGATCTTGTACGCGGTGGAGCCGGCGAGCTCCTTGGCCACGTTCTGCTTCAACCGCTCGTCGCTGACGCCGGGTTCGGCGGTGACGGAGATGTGCGAGTACACGTCGGGGGCGCCGAGGAGGTAGCGCTGGGCGGTGGTGGTGTCGAGGTAGACGATGGCCGCGCCGGGGTTCGTCACCTTGAAGGCGACGATGCCGCTGATCTTCCCCGTGATGTCGCCGGGGGAGGCGATGGTGCGCAGTTCGTCGCCGATCTTGAGATCGTGCTTCTCGGCGGTGTCGGCGTCCACCATGACCTCGGTGGGGCCGCGCGGGGCGTGGCCGGAGGTGATCTCCATGGACCGCAGGTCGTTCTCGGTCCAGTTGCCGGCGATGGTCGGGGCTCCGGTGTCGGAGCCCATGTTCTCGTTCTCGCTGTTGACGACGGTGACGGCCGCGCTGGAGACGGCTCCCTCCGCCTTCTTGACGCCGTCCGCCTTCTCGACCTCGGCGAGGAGGGAGGCGGGCAGCGATTCGGGCTTGCCGTTGCCCGGGACGTCGTCGACCTTGGCCTTCTTGGGGCTGACGGTGACGTCGGCGGAGGTGGCGGCGAAGAGCTTGTCGAACGTGGTGTTCATGGTGTCGGTGAACACGAGGGTGCCGCTGACGAAGGCCACCGACAGCAGGACGGCGACGGCGGAGAGCGCCATGCGTCCCTTGTGCGCGAAGAAGTTGCGCATCGAGGTCTTCCACACGGTCATGAGGTCCGCCCGCGCGCGTCGAAGTCCTTCATGCGGTCCAGCACCTGGTCGGCGGTGGGGTTGAGCATCTCGTCCACGATGCGGCCGTCCGCCAGGTAGAGCACCCGGTCCGCGTAGGAGGCGGCGACCGGGTCGTGGGTGACCATGACGATGGTCTGGCCCAGCTCGTCCACGGACTTGCGCAGGAAGCTCAGGACCTCGGCGCCGGCCCGCGAGTCCAGGTTGCCGGTGGGCTCGTCGCCGAAGATGATCTCCGGCTTGGCGGCGAGGGCCCGCGCGACGGCGACGCGCTGCTGCTGGCCGCCGGAGAGCTGCGTGGGGCGGTGCTTGAGCCGGCCGGCGAGGCCCACGGTCTCCACGACCTGGTTGAGCCAGCCGGCGTCGGGCCTGCGGCCCGCGATGTCCATCGGGAGCGTGATGTTCTCCAGCGCGTTGAGCGTCGGGAGCAGGTTGAACGCCTGGAAGATGAACCCGATGCGGTCGCGGCGGAGTTGGGTGAGCTTCTTGTCCTTGAGGCCGGTGATCTCGGTGTCGGCCAGGTGGATGTGACCGGACGTCACGGTGTCGAGGCCGGCCAGGCAGTGCATCAGCGTCGACTTGCCGGAGCCGGACGGGCCCATGATCGCCGTGAACTGCCCGCGGGCGATGTCCACATCGACGTGGTCCAGCGCGACGACCCGCGTCTCGCCGGTCCCGTACGCCTTGACGACCTGCCGCGCCCGCGCAGCCACGGCCGTACGCCCTCCAGTGCCCCCGTGCCTGGGAATGGTTACAGCCGTTGTCACGGTATATCTCCTAAGTCGGTCGGCGACGGGTTGTCGCCCTCTGCTGTGAAGTCTGCTGGCAGGAGGGGGTCCGGCGCGCTGGTGCGCAGCGCAGTCTTCGGGTGGGGTTTTCCCCACCCCGCCCCCTGTGGTCCGCCCCTCCGCGGTACGTGGAACACGCTACGGAGGGGGGCCACCCCGCCACGTCCTCCAGCGGGAGGAACGGCCCCTGGCCCGATGTGGGGAGCGCCCCCTAGACGAGTAGTTCCGATGTGTTCAGTGATCGAATGCGGTCAGCGACCGCAGGACCGGGGCTCCGGTCTTGTGGTTGTGCCAGATCGCGGCGGCCATCGCGAGGATGCGCTGGGCGACACGGACGGCGACGCCCTCGAAGGTGCGTCCGCCGTGCTGCTCCAGGTCGAGCTGGCCTTTCAAGGTGTCGTTGACCGACTCGATCAGCTGCCGCACCGACTTGAGCAGCGACTCGCCCTTGCGGCGCTTCTCCCGCTTGAACGACGGGCGGAGCAACTGGGCGCCGCGGAAGGCGAGATCGGTCTCGAACTCCTTGGAGGCGAAGCCCTTGTCCGCGATGACGAGCAGACCGGGCCGGTCGGCGGTCAGGTCTGGTTCGCGGTCCAGCATCGCGGCCAGGACCTCGCGTTCGTCGATCTTCGGGCTGGCCAGGGCCCAGGTGATGGGCATGCCGGTCGGCGTGCAGACCAGGAAGAGCCGCAGGCCCCAGTAGAAGCGGGAGTGCGAAGCGCAGTACCCGTATCCGGCCCAGCCGGCCATGTCCGACCGCTTCACCGTCGGGCGGGACATGCCGCACGGCACGGGCGTGGAGTCCACGATCCACTGGTTGTCGAACCAGAAGTCCGTGTCCACCGCGAGCATCCGTATTGCCTTCTTCACCAGCGGCAGCGCCGCACGCAGCCGCTTGTTGTATCCCGGCCGCTTGGGCAGGTACGGGAACATCGCACTCAGGTTGCCGTGAGCGAAACGCAGCCAGCGGGCTTCCGAGGCGAAGCCCAGCAGGGACTGCGCGACGGCCAGACAGACCAGCTCGGAATCACTCAACTGCGGTGGCCTGCCCAGGCATCGGGCCCCTCCGATCTCGTCGTCGATCTTCACGTACAGTCCGGTGATGAGGGCGTCCAAGTCTTCGTTCGTCACAAAACGATCTTGGGCGCCCTCGCCATGTCTCCGGGCGGACCATCAACATTCGGAACTACTCGTCTAGGGGACTGCGCCCCCGGGAGCATGCCCGTCTCAGGGGCTGCCCCCCCGGGGCCTGCGCCGCACGGCTGACATGACGACGCCCCCGTCCCGGCGGGGGACCGGGGCGGGGGCGTCGCGTGGGTGGTGCGGCCGGGTCAGCTCTTGGCGGGGGCCGCTTCCGGGGTCGCCGGGGCCGGGGAGGTGTCCGGGGTGGCGGTGGTGGCGCGGGTCGCCGGGATGAAGGCGGCGACGGCCACCGCGATCAGGGCGACGCCGCAGCCGACGATCAGGCCCATGCGGAAGCCCGCCTCGGAGGTGAAGGTGTAGCCGCCCGTCTCGGTGGTGAGCTGGGCGAGGACGGCGCCGATGACGGCGGCGCCGACCGAGGTGCCCAGAGCGCGCATGAGGGTGTTGAAGCCGTTGGCCGCGGCGGTCTCGGAGGCCGGGACGGCGCTCATGATGAGGGCCGGCATCGCCCCGTAGGCCAGGCCCACACCGCCGCTGCTGACCATGAGGAACAGCATCAGGCCCCAGGCGCTGCCCATCAGCAGCAGGCCGAGGCCGTAGGCGGCGGCGATGACCGCGACCCCGCAGATCAGGGTGAACTTGGGCCCGCGGGCGTCGGTGAGCTTCCCGCCCAGCGGGGAGACCAGCATCATCATGATGCCGCCGGGGGCCATCCACAGACCGGCCTGGAGCATCGACTGGCCGAGCCCGTAGCCGGTGGCCTCGGGGAACTGCAGCAGCTGAGGCGCGATCAGCATCCCGGCGTACATACCGAATCCGACGAACAGCGACGCGATGTTGGTGATCAGCACCCGGGGGCGGGCCGTGGTGCGGAGGTCCACCAGCGGGTCGGTGGTGCGCAGTTCCCAGAAGCCCCAGGCGATGAGCACCACGACGGCGGCGGCGAACAGGCCCGTGGTCGTCGTGGAGGTCCAGCCCCAGTCGGCGCCCTTGGAGACGGCGAGCAGCAGGGCGACCAGGCCGACCGCCAGGCCGAGCGCGCCGGGCACGTCGAAGCGCTGCCCCTTGGCGCCGGCCGGGACGTCCGGGATCAGGAACCAGATCAGCGCGCAGATGGCGGCGGCCAGCACGGCCGAGCCCCAGAACAGCACGCGCCAGCTGGCGTACTGGGCGACCGCCGACGCGATCGGCAGGCCGAGCGCGCCGCCGATGCCGAGCGAGGCGCTGACCAGGGCGATGGACGAGCTCATCTTCTCCGGCGGCACCACGTCGCGCAGCAGGGCGATGCCGAGCGGCACCATGCCCATGCCCATGCCCTGGAGCCCGCGCCCGACGATCATCGGGACGACGGTGGAGGAGAGCGCGCAGACCACCGAGCCGACGATCAGCGGCACCGAGCAGGCGAGCAGCATCCGCCGCTTGCCGAGCAGGTCGCCGAGCCGGCCGGAGACCGGCACACACACCGCGGAGACCAGCAGGGTGACGGTGATGACCCAGGCCGCGTTGGAGGACGAGGTGTCCAGCATCCGGGGCAGTTCCGCGATGAGGGGCGTGACCAGCGTCTGCATGACCGCTGCCACGGTGCCGGCGAAGGCCAGGGTGGCGACGACGCCGCCCGTCCTGGCCTGCGGCTGGGGGGCTTCCATGAAGGGGGACTCCTCGGGGGGTAGGGGTGGTCCCGCCTGCCGGGACAGCGACGTGCATCGTACATGCTCAATGCGTCATACACATTATGTGTCTCGTACACACTGCATGCGAGAATGGACCGCCGTCCCCACGCAGCAGAAGCAGGAGGCCGCAGACATGCCCAGGCCCACGGAAGAGGTGGAGTACGAGCAGATGCTCCTCGGCCGCCACAGCCTCGCCGACCACCGCGGCGGACGCCACAAGTACGCCCTCCTGGACCGCAGCGCCTACATCCTGCTGAGCCGGCTCCGCGTCCAGGGCCCCATGTCCAACGGCGAACTGAGCGACGCCTTCGGCCTCGACGCCTCCACCCTCAACCGGCAGACCGCCGCCGTGGCCCGCGCCGGGCTCGCCGAACGCATCCCCGACCCGGACGGCGGCATGGCCCGCAAGTTCCGCATCACCCACGAGGGCGCGCAACTCCTGGACGCGGAACGCGAACGCGTCGTGCGCTCCCTGGACCGGGTCATGCACGACTGGCCGGACGACGACATCGCCGCCTTCGCCGGCTACCTCAAACGCTTCAACAGCAGCATCGAACAGCTCTCCCGACGCCCCTGGCCCCGCCCCTGAGAAACCCCCGAGAACACCCCGAGCACCCTCCGCGAGCCCGCCGGGGAAAGCCGGTCAGTCCCGCGCCGGGGCCACCCGCCCGGTCAGCGCCGCGAGCGAACTGCGCACGTGCGCCATGTGCGCCTGGACCTCCTCGCGGCCCTCCTCGTGCTCCCGCAGTATCCGCTCGGTCTCGCGCACCACCCGCTCCTCGCGCACCCGCGCACGGGAGAGCAGCTCCGCCGCACGCGCCTCGGCGTCCTCCCGGCCGTGCCGCGCGGCCTCCTCCGCCTCGGCCCGGACCCGCCGCGCCGCCGCCAGATCCTCCTCCGCCCGCTCCAGCAGCGCGGCATGCCCGGCCGCCTGCGCCGCCTCCGCCTCCGCGAGCTCCCGCTCGGCCGCCTTCCACCGCTCGGCGTGCTCCTGCTCCTGATGCGCCAGCACACTCGCGGTACGGGTACGCGTCGCCTCCATCGCGGACGCGGCCTCCTCGCGCAGCCGCGCCGCCTCCGAGCGCGCCGCCTCCAGCACCTCGCCGGCCGCCGCCCCGGCGACCCCGACCACCTCGTCGGCCCGGCCCACCGCCGCCGCCCGCACCGCGTCCGCGTCCGCCCGCGCCGCGTCCCGCAGGGCCGGCGCCGCCGCGTCCGCCTCGTCCCCCAGGGCCTGCGCCTCCTCGCGCGCGGCCGCCACGAGCGCCCCCGCCTCCTCGGCGGCCAGCGCGAGAATCCGCTGCGCCCGCTCCCCCAGCGACGCGTAGTCCTGGGGCTCCAGCCGCGCCACGACCTCGTCCAGCCGGGCGGACTCCGCCGCCAGCAGCTCCGTCCGCTCCGTGAGCGCGGCCACCCGCGCCGCGGCCTCGTCCCGCTCGGCGGTGAGCGCCGCGACCGCGCGGTCCACCTGCTCCGGCCGGTAGCCACGCCCCCGTACACCGACGAACCCGTACGCGGACCCCGGTGCAGAACTCATCCCTGACGCCTCTTTCCGATCATCCCGAATCCGACGCCCGCGCGGCGAGCGATACGTCAAGGATGCGGCAATTGGTGGGGAAGTCGGAATCGATGCGGCGCTTTCCGGACGGAAGCGACCGGCATCACACCCGGCGAAAGGCGTGGTGCCCGGCCCCTCACAGGGGTCCGGGCACCACGCCTCGCGTACGGAACGGTCAGATCAGCCCGTCCCACATCTGTTCCAGCAGCACCGACCACCAGCTCTCCGGCGACGCCAGCGCCGCCGCGTCCAGCGCCACCAGCTGCGCCTGGAAATCCACCGTCCAGCGGCCCGCCTGCTCCGGGTTCAGCCCGTACCGCAGCCGCCACATCCGGCCCAGCAGCGCCATGCAGCGCACGAACTCCGGCAGCCCCGTGTTCACGAACTGCGGCGGCACCGGCGCACCGCCCGGACCCGACTCCACCGGCACCGCCACGATGTGCGCGGTCCCGTACTGGACGCAGATCGCCCGGCCGAAGTCCGAACCCATCACCAGGTACGACCCGGCGTCCGAAGCCGGCCGCACCTGCCGCTGCGCGGCCAGCTCCGCCAGCGTCGGCACCACCGGCTGACCCGGCTGCGCCCAGAAGAACGGCCCGAAGCCGGCGGGCAGCCCCGCCCACACCAGCGTCCGCGCCACGATCTCCGGCACGCCCTGACGGGACACCGCCCGCTGGTCGAAGCGGAGCACACCCTGCGGACCGAAGGTCTGCAGCATCTCCTCCGCCAGCGCCTCCGGCGGAACCGGCGGCGCCGGCTGCATCTGCGGCAGCGGCGCGCGCACCGGCGCCGGCCGCGCGGGACCGTCCGCCACCTGGTGCAACTCGCCCTGATGCGTGAGCAGATGCTGCATGCCCTGCTGCCGGCTGGCGTGATCCGTGCCGTACGGGGCGACGGAGGTGATCCGCACCTGCGGCCAGGTCTCCCGGATCATCCGGGCGCAGTAGCCGCCGGGCAGCTCGCAGGACTCCAGCTCCGTGTGCAGCTCGATCACCTGCTGCGGCGGAACGTTCATCGCCCGCAGCTCGTGCAGCATCTGCCACTCCGGGTGCGGGGTGCCCGGCGCCGAGCGGCGGATCAGCTGCTGCTCACTGCCGTCCGGCGCCCGGAAGCGCAGCACCGCCTGGTAGCCCGGACCCACGGTCGGCTGACCGGGGGGCGCCTGCGGATAGCCATACGCCGGCGGCGGAGCCTGCCCCGGTACGCCCATCGGCGGGCCGGGCGGCTGCGGCGCGCCCGGACCGACCTGGCCCGGACCGGCGAGCATCGTCGCCGCATGGTGCACCCCGCCGGGACCGGGCGGCGGCGTCGCACCCGGCGGCGGGGGCGGCGGCTGCTGCCCGGCGGGCGCGCCGGGGGCACCGGGCGGGCCGGGCGGCTGCGGGGCGTGCGGGCCGGCCGCGTGGGGGTCGGCGAACATCGTGGCGGCCTGGTGCACCCCGCCACCGGGCGGCGGCGTCGGCGGACCGGGCGGCTGCGGGGCACCGGGCGGGCCCAGCTGCGAGACGAGCTGCGTCGGCACATAGCCGCCCGCCGGGGCGCCGGGCGCACCCGGCCCCGAGGGCGGCGGCGGCACCGGGGCACCCGGCCGGACACCCGGAACACCGGGGGCACCGGGCGGCGGAGGCGTCCCGCCCCGCGGGGAGCGCGGCGGGACGGCCGCCTTGCTCGTCGCGGCGTCGGCGATGTCCCCCGCGCCACCGGGCGGCGGGGTGTGCCGGCCGGGAACCCCCGGCGCGGGCGGCGGACCGGGCACACCGGGCACGGGCGGGCCCGGCACCGCGGTACCGGGAACGGGCGGTCCGGGCACGGCCGTACCGGGCACCGGAGGACCCGGCACCGGCGGGGCGGAGTTCGCCGGGTGGCCGCCCAGGCTCGGCGCGATCGCGGTCTTCGGCAACTGGCTGCCGCCCGGCATCAGCGCCGTGGGAGCGTCCGCCGGCACGACCGGGGGCAGCTCCTCCTCGTCGTCCGCGCCGGAGAGCGGCGGCGCGAACGCGGTCGCCGTCAGCGCCACCTCCGCGTCGCCCGCGCCGGCGCCGGTGTTCGTGTCGGTCCCGGCCCAGGGCGTGGCGCCCACGGGCGGCTGGAGCGAGGACGCCGGCACGCCGTCCGACGCGGTCGGCTCGTACGCCACGGACCCGCCCTGCGAAGGCGTCGGGGACGACGGGATCGGGGCCGGCGGCGGAAACGACGACGGGGCGGCCGGGGCGGGCGGCGGGGTGTCGTCCCGCTCGGCACGCCGGTCCGGGATACCCAGCTTGTCCGCCGCCTCCTGCAACCACTCCGGCGGGCTCAGCAGGAACGACGTCTGATTCAGGTCCACCCGCTCGGGCGGCGCCGGAGCGGCCGGCTCGACGTCCTGCGAGCCGTACTCCTCCTCGTACCGGCGGATCACCTCACCCACCGGCAGTCCGGGCCACAGCGTCGCCTCACCACTGTCCCGCGCGATCACCAGCCGCTGACGGCCACCGTCCGACACCGGCCCGTCCGGACGGTCCTCGGCCCACACCACGAATCCGAGTTCGAATTCACGGACCCGCACCTCGCGGTGCTGGTACGCCGGAACGTCACCGTTCACCCACTCGTCCGCGCGCTCCTGCGCCTGTGCGAAGGTCACCATCGCGCTCACCCCTCCACCGGGACGACGTGCGCGAAGCCGCCGTCCACCATCAGGTTCGCCACCGTCTCCAGCTCCGGCGGATTGCCCGCGAGCCGCTGGAGGAACGCGTCGAAGTCCTCACCGCACGGCAGCAGCAGCCGGTCCACCCGCTCCCGCACCGTCCAGCCGTCCCGGTCGCGCGCGTCGTCGTAGGCGCAGAACCACACCGAGCCCAGACCCTCGCCCCGCACCTTCACCGCGAGAATGCCGCCCTGCACGAAGGCCACACCGAGGTAGTCCTTCGTCAGATGGTCGCGCAGGCACTTGTTCACGTACACCAGGTCGTTCACGGCGGCCTCCTCGCGCACCGTGAAGAACGGCTGGTCGACCAGCAGCCCCAGCTCCGCGTCCAGCGCCGTACCCACCGGAGCCGCGCCACCGGCCGCCTTGAGGAACGAACGGTACGCACCCGGCAGCCGGTAGCCGAGATCCTCCTCGACGCCCAGGATCTGCTGCTCGCTCACCGCGACCGACCCCTTGGGCAGCCGGAAGTGCGCCGGCCGGGTCTCCTGGAGCGGACGCGTACCCCGCTTGTCCAGGTCCACCTCGGTCGACGCCAGCCCCGCGTGGTGGCGCAGCAGCGCCTTCACCTCGACCGGGACCAGCTCCATCCGCCGGCCGCCCGGCACGTGATGCCAGGTCCAGCCGTGCGGGGTCGCCACCGGCGGGATCGTGTCCCACAGCTCATGACCGGCCTCCGCCATCGCCGCGTTCGCCGACACGTAGTCCGTCAGCCGCAACTCGTCCACGCCGAAACCCTGCGGAGGCTCCGCGATCTCCGCCGCCGCCCGCGCGTACGGCGAGAAGTCCGGGCAGCCGTTCTCGTCCATCCGCACCCCTCTGGGGTGGCGCGAGGCCCGGACCGGGTCCGGGAAGTGCACGAGCTGCCCGGCATAGGCCGCGTTCGGTGGCGCGGCTTCCTGCCCGAGCCGACCTGTCGTCATGGCGGTTGCCCCCTGCTGCGTCCGGCTGATGAGGACCGACCCAGGGGGTCGTCCAGGCACAGCCTAAGCGGTGACCCCCGCACGGGAACCGGCCCCGCCGCCTCCGGACCACTTCCGTCACCAACCGTCACAACGGTGTGACGGACGAGCGACGGGAAGGCCACCGAATCGCGACACGCGACCACGTTTCACCGACCCAGCTTTCACAGGACCCGACACATTTGGCAGGCTGTCACCCGCATACACGGGGGCGTGCACATTCTGCAGCGGCCGCTGCGGGCACGGGAGGGACACAGCACCATGCACACCGCACACACTGCACAGACCGTCACCACCGGGGACCCACGACTCAGCTGGAGCAGCACCGATCAGGGCCACGCCCCCCGGCTCGGCCAGCGCCGCGACGGCATCCTGCCGGCCGTCGCCGCCGCCCTGTCCGTACGCGGCGAGACCCTCACCTGCACCGCGGGCAAGGGCGACCAGCCACCCGTCCTGCACCACCTCGTACAGGACTTCCTCGACACCCTCCCCAGCGCGCAGCGCGAACGGTTCACCGGCCGCTGCCCCGAAGCCATACTGCTCTCCCGCCACCTCACCGCCACCGAGGCCGGACGCTCCAAGCGGGCCCAGCGCAAACCCCTCACCAACGGCGAGGCGCGCCGCGCCCTCAAGCACTCCCGACTCACCGCACGCCGCATCCGCGAGGACGGCGACCCGCTGCACGGCAGCTACGCGGCACCCTGCCGCTCCTGCGCCGTGATGCTGGCCCACTTCGGCGTCCGCCCCGTGGACATCACCACACCCGGCGCGGCCACCACCGCAGAGAAGGGCTGACCGCGCCCATGCACGACCGCACCGACCTGCCCGCGCAGTCCGGCCCCGAGCGGCCGGCCGCCCCCCGCTTCCCGGCCGCCGTGGACACCGCCCTGCGCGCCGCCGGCTGGCAGCCCGGCCGCTGGGACATCCGCCAGGCCGAGGAGTGGGCCGACGCGCTGCGCTCGTACGCCTCACCGGCCGGGCACCGGCACGCCGTCTTCCCGGCCGCCGTCGAGGCATGGGCCGAGTTCGGCGGGCTGCGCGTCACCGCCACCGCGCCCGGCCGCCAGATCGCGCCGCCGGCCGTCCGCATCGACCCGCTCAGCGGGCTGCACCTGGCCCGCACCCTCGGCGACCTGGGCCGGGCGCTGGACACGGAGGTGGCGCCGCTCGGCGAGGAGGGGGAGGGCCAGGCGGTCCTGGCGATCGATCTGACCGGGCGGGTGTACTCCATCGACCACACCGGCGACTGGTATCTGGGCCGGGACATCGACACGGCCCTCGCGACGCTGGTCACGGGGCTCCAGCCGGAGCGGCTGGTCTCGGGCTAGCCCCTGCCCTAAGCGGACGCCGCTGCGGCGCCGTCGGCGCCGGTGCCCTCGTCCGGCAGAACCGCCGAAACGCGGAAACCGCCCCTGTCCGTGGGACCCGAGACGAACACACCGCCCAGGCCCAGCACGCGTTCACGCATGCCGACCAGGCCGTTGCCCCCACTGGGCAGCCCCGCGTCCGCCGTCGCCGCGTCGGACGGGCCGTTCTCCACCTGCATCGCGACCTCGGCGTCCCGGTGCGCCAGCCGCACCCACGTCCTCGCGCCGGCCGCGTGCTTGTGGACGTTGGTGAGGGCCTCCTGCACCACCCGGTACGCCGTCTGCTCGACCTCGGGCGCGTACGCCCGCACGTCGCCCTCCACCGACAGCTCCACGGTCATCCCGGCCGCCCGCGACTGCCCGACCAGCGCCTCCACCTCGTCCAGGCGCGGCCCGTCCTCCGCCGCCGCCTGCGCCGCCCGGCCGACCGCGGCCAGCGGCACCTTGTCCACACGGGTCATCATCGGGTCACCGGTCCGCAGCACGCCCAGCATCTCGCGCAGCTCGGTGAGCGCCTGGCGGCCCATGTCACCGACCAGCGCCGCGTTGCGCACGGCCTTGGCGGGGTCCTTGGGCGCCACCGCCTGGAGCGCCGCCGCGTGCACCACCATCAGGCTCACCCGGTGGGCCACCACGTCGTGCATCTCGCGGGCGATCCGGGTGCGCTCCTCGGTGCGGGCCCACTCCGCGCGCTCCTCGGCCCGGTCGGCGAGCAGCGACAGCTCCCGCTCCAGCGAGTCGGCCCGCTCCCGCAGGCTCTCCATCAGCCGGCGCCTGGCCCCTATGTACAGGCCGAACAGCACGGGCGGGGCGGTCAGCCCGACGGCCATGAAGAGGGACAGCATCGGCACGTACCAGTCGCCGGGCCCGAAGTCGGCGTTCTCGTCGACGCCCTGGCGCAGCCGCACGTAGGTCACGATGAACGTCCCCACCAGGGACATGCTCATCAGCACGGCGGTGATCCGCCGGGGCACCTCGGACGCGGCCAGCGTGTAGAGCCCCACCAGGCCCATCAGGAAGCCCATCTCGGCGGGGGTCGTCGCGATCGAGACCAGCACCACCGCGATCGGCCACCGCCGCCGCACCAGCAGCACGGCCCCGGCGAGCAGCCCGAACACCACCCCCAGGGGCACGGGCAGCCCCGCGTCCCCCGCGAACGCCACCCCTTCGAGCCCGCATTCCAGCGCCGAGACCAGCGCCAGTCCCCCGTCGAGCGCGACACTCCGTCGCCGTTCCCACCACCAGTAGCCACGGGTGGTCGAACCCGCCGCTTCCCGGTCTGCCCCCGTTGCGGTCATGGCATCCAGCCTACGGGCGCCCGCATCCCATTTAAGGAGCACCCGCACAGCACGTCGCACGTTCGACCGAAGGCCGATTGGGGAACAACCGCCCGAAATAACGAATCGACCGCCCATTCGACCCGGACGTCCGGATTCCGGACAACGCTTGGCGCATGACGGAAACCACGAGCAAGTACGCGGACTTCGAGGGCCTGCGCGAACAGGCGGTAGCGCTGCGCCGGGAGGGCCTGAGCCGCCGCCAGATCCGGGACCGGCTGCACGTCGACAACAACGACATCCTCAACCGCCTACTGGAGGGCGAGCCCGCGCCGGAGTGGACCAAACGCCCGCGCGCCAAGGACGACCTGAGAGCGAAGGCCCGCGAGCTGCGGCTGGAAGGGAAGACGTACGACCAGATCCAGCTGGAGCTGGGATGCTCGAAGAGTTCGATCTCGCTATGGGTACGAGACCTGCCGAAGCCGCCGAGGCGCTCACCCGCGGAAGCCTCCGCCATCGCCAGGCGGGGATGGGAAGCCACCCTTGAGCGGCGCGAGGCGGAGCGGCAGCGGACCAAGCGCGACGCGGTTGCCGAGATCGGAACGATGACCGAGCGGGAGCTGTTCGTGCTCGGCGTCGGGCTCTACTGGGCGGAAGGCACCAAGGCCAAACCCCACCGACGCCAGGAGCGAGTGACCTTCATCAACAGCGATCCGCACATGATCCGCGTCTTCCTGGCCTGGCTCCGCCTGCTGAAGGTGCCGTCCGAGCACCTGCGGTTCCACGTACACATTCACGAGTCGGCCGATGTGCCTGGCGCCGAGCGGTTCTGGAGAGAGGAAGTCGGCCCGTCCGGCTCGTTCGGAAAAACCTCGCTCAAGAAGCACAATCCCACCACCACGCGCAAGAACACCGGCGAGTTGTACCGCGGTTGCCTCGTGGTGCGCGTGAACAAGAGCGCCGCGCTGTACCGTCGCATTGAGGGCTGGTGGTACGGCATAGTAGATGCCACGCCCTCCGCCGGCTGACCTTTTGTCCGGTTTGCGGCGTACGCCATCCCCTATGGTGTAATCGGCAACACGGGTTACTTTGGATAACTTGTTCCAGGTTCAAGTCCTGGTAGGGGAGCTCTTTCGTGCGGGCCCCGACCATTTCGGTCGGGGCCCTTGCCCATGTCCGGGCGGACGCCCCCCGGTATCCTGCGGGTGTCCACCACCCGAAGCCGAAGGGCATATCCGTGAGCTCCGTACGCCCGGCAGCCGTCGTCGTCCTCGCAGCGGGTGAGGGCACCCGCATGAAGTCGAAGACACCCAAGGTCCTGCACCAGATCTCCGGGCGCTCGCTCGTCGGTCATGTCGTCGCCGCATCCCGTGAGCTGGACCCCCAGCACCTCGTCGTGGTGGTGGGCCACGCGCACGAGCAGGTCACCACCCACCTCGCCGAGGCCGACGCGCAGGTGCGCACCGCCTACCAGGCCGAGCGCAAGGGCACCGGGAACGCGGTGCGGGTCGCGCTCGACGAGCTGGGCGGTGCGGTCGAGGGCACCGTGGTCGTGGTGTGCGGGGACACCCCGCTGCTGTCCGGCGAGACGCTGGCGGCGCTCGCCGCGACGCACACCGCCGACGGCAACGCGGTCACCGTGCTCAGCGCCGAGGTCCCCGACGCCACCGGCTACGGGCGCATCGTGCGCGACGCGGCCAGTGGCGCGGTCACCGCGATCGTGGAGCACAAGGACGCGAGCGACGAGCAGCGGGCCGTGCGGGAGATCAACTCCGGGGTGTTCGCGTTCGACGGGAAGCTGCTCGCGACGGCGCTGGGCCAGGTGCGCACGGACAACAGCCAGGGCGAGGAGTACCTCACCGACGTGCTGTCCATCCTGCGCGAGGCCGGGCACCGGGTGGGCGCTTCGGTGGCGGGCGACCACCGCGAGATCCTGGGCATCAACAACCGGGTGCAGCTGGCGGAGGCCCGCCGGCTGCTGAACCAGCGGCTGCTGGAGCGCGCGATGACGGCCGGGGTGACCGTCGTCGACCCGGCGTCCACGCTGATCGACGTCACCGTGACGTACGAGCGCGACGCGATCGTGCACCCGGGCACCCAGCTGCTGGGCAGCACGCACCTCGCGGAGGACGCCGAGGTCGGCCCGAACTCGCGGCTGACGGACACCGTCGTGCACGCGGGCGCGCGGGTGGACAACACCGTGGCGGACGGCGCCGAGGTCGGTCCGGGCGCGCTGGTGGGCCCGTACGCGTATCTGCGGCCCGGCACCACGCTCGGCCCGAAGGCGAAGGCCGGCACCTACGTCGAGATGAAGAACGCGACGATCGGCGAGGGCACCAAGGTCCCGCACCTGTCGTACGTGGGCGACGCCACCATCGGCGACCACACCAACATCGGCGCCGCGAGCGTCTTCGTGAACTACGACGGTGTGGCCAAGCACCACACGACGATCGGGTCGCACTGCCGCACCGGGTCGGACAATATGTTTGTGGCGCCTGTCACGGTCGGAGACGGTGTCTACACCGCCGCCGGGTCGGTCATCACGAAGGACGTACCGTCCGGTTCGCTGGCCGTGGCACGGGGCCAGCAAAGGAATATCGAGGGTTGGGTGGCGCGCAAGCGTCCCGGAAGCGCCGCCGCGCAGGCGGCCCAGGCGGCGGCGGAGAAGCCGACCGGCGAAAGCTGACCGGAAACAGGTGCGCCGCGCACGGCGTACCGTGATAGATGCTCACCCCATTTCGGCTGGCTCGTTGCACTTCGGGACATCTGTGTGCGGCGCCAGGAACACGTCTGAGGAGACTGTGCTGTGACCGGGATCAAGACGACCGGCGAGAAGAAACTGATGCTCTTCTCCGGCCGCGCCCACCCCGAGCTGGCCGAGGAGGTCGCGCACCAGCTGGGTGTCGGCCTCGTGCCGACGAAGGCCTTCGATTTCGCCAACGGTGAGATCTACGTCCGCTTCCAGGAGTCGGCGCGCGGCGCGGACTGCTTCCTGATCCAGAGCCACACGGCTCCGATCAACAAGTGGATCATGGAGCAGCTGATCATGCTCGACGCGCTCAAGCGCGCGTCGGCCCGTTCGATCACGGTGATCGTGCCGTTCTACGGCTACGCCCGCCAGGACAAGAAGCACCGCGGTCGCGAGCCGATCTCGGCCCGGATGGTCGCGGACCTGATGAAGACGGCGGGCGCGGACCGCATCCTCACCGTCGATCTGCACACCGACCAGATCCAGGGTTTCTTCGACGGCCCGGTGGACCACCTCTTCGCGCTGCCGATCCTGGCGGATTACGTGGGTGCCAAGGTGGACCGCTCCAAGCTGACGATCGTCTCCCCGGACGCCGGCCGCGTGCGCGTCGCGGACCGCTGGTGCGACCGGCTCGACGCCCCGCTGGCGATCGTGCACAAGCGCCGTGACAAGGATGTCGCCAACCAGGTGACCGTCCACGAGGTCGTCGGCAATGTGAAGGGCCGGGTCTGTGTCCTGGTCGACGACATGATCGACACCGGCGGCACCATCTGCGCCGCGGCCGACGCCCTGTTCGCGCACGGCGCGGAGGACGTGATGGTGACGGCGACGCACGGCGTGCTGTCCGGTCCGGCGGCGGACCGCCTCAAGAACTCGAAGGTCAGCGAGTTCGTGTTCACGGATACCCTGCCGACCCCGAATGAGCTGGAGCTCGACAAGATCAAGGTCCTGTCGATCGCCCCGACGATCGCCCGCGCGGTGCGCGAGGTCTTCGAGGACGGCTCGGTCACCAGCCTGTTCGAGGAGCAGTAGGACCGGGCGGCGGCCACCGCCGCCGTTGATCCACTTTGGGGTGCGGCCTCTCCGCCGGGTAGACTCGACGAGTTGCTCGGCGAGGGAGGCCGTACCTGTGTACGGGGCTCCGTTATCGGCGCGCTCTTCGTAGCAGGCCAGTTTTGGCCGGGTGACCGTCCGTTCTTCCGTCACCTCACGAGGAGTGCCACCATGGCCGAGATCAAGCTGAGTGCCCAGGTCCGTACCGAGTTCGGTAAGGGTGCCGCCCGCCGCGCGCGCCGTGCCCACCAGGTTCCCGCGGTCGTCTACGGCCACGGCGCCGAGCCGGTCCACATCACCCTGCCGGGCCACGAGCTGCTGCTCGCGCTCCGTACCGCCAACGTGCTGATCGGTCTGGAGATCGACGGCAAGGACGCGCTGGTCATCCCGAAGGCCGTCCAGCGCAACCCGCTCAAGGGCGACATCGAGCACGTCGACCTGCTCACCGTGAAGCGCGGCGAGAAGGTCAACGTCGAGATCGCGGTGCACGTCGAGGGCGACCTGGCGCCGGGCGGCAACCTGCTCGAGTACGTGATGAACACGCTGCTCGTCGAGGCCGAGGCCACCAACATCCCCGAGTCCGTCACGGTCTCCGTGAAGGGCCTGGACGCCGGTGCGTCCATCCTCGCCAAGGACATCCCGCTGCCGGCCGGCTCGGTGCTGGCCGAGGGCGACCCGAACGCCATCGTGCTGCAGGTCGTCGCCGCGCAGGTCGAGGAGGCCCCGGCCGAGGAGGCCGGCGAGGAGGCCTGAGCCCTCGCCGTACCTGCTTGACTGACGGGGCGGTGGTCTCCCTTCACCGGGGAGCCGCCGCCCCGTCTTCCTGTCCGCGCCCGCCGTACGGGGGCACAACGTGTACGAACGAGGAGACCGCACGCGATGTCCGAAGCCACCGACCCCTGGCTGATCGTGGGGCTGGGCAACCCCGGCCCCGAGTACGCGGCGAACCGGCACAACGTCGGCTTCATGGTCGCCGACCTGCTCGCCGAGCGGATCGGCGGGAAGTTCAAGCGCGCCCCGAAGGCCCAGGCGCAGGTCCTGGAGGGGCGGATCGGTCCGCCGGGGCCGCTGAGCCGGCGGGTGGTGGTCGCCAAGCCGATGTCGTACATGAACCTGTCCGGCGGCCCGGTCGCGGCGCTGCGGGACTTCTACAAGGTGCCGCTGGACCATGTGGTGGCGGTCCACGACGAGCTGGACATCGACTACGGGACGCTGCGGCTGAAGCTGGGCGGCGGCGACAACGGGCACAACGGGCTGAAGTCGATGACGAAGGCGATGGGTCCGGACTATCACCGGGTGCGGTTCGGGATCGGCCGGCCGCCGGGGCGGATGCAGGTGGCGGACTTCGTGCTGAAGGACTTCTCCTCCATGGAGCGCAAGGAGCTGGCGCTGGAGGTGGACCGGGCGGCGGACGCGGTGGAGTGCCTGCTGGCGGAGGGGCTGGAGCGCGCGCAGTCCGCGTACAACTCCTGACCGGGTCCGTGCCGGTGGAGCGGGACGGGGCGCGGGGGGATTCCCCCGCGCCCCGTCCGTGTGTGCGGGGCCGGCTCAGCCGGTGTTGCGCAGGCCCGCGGCCACGCCGTTGACGGTGAGCAGCAGGGCGCGGGCGAGCAGCGGGTCCTCCTCCTCGCCGCGTTCGGCGGCCTGGCGCTGGCGGGCGAGCAGGGAGACCTGGAGGTAGGAGATCGGGTCCAGGTAGGCGTCGCGGATGGCGAAGGTCTGCTGGAGCACCGGGTGGGTGTCGAGCAGCTTGTCGCCGCCGGTGACGCGCAGGACTTCCTGCACGGTGAGGGCGTGTTCGGCCTCGATGGCGTCGAAGACGTGCTTCAGCTCGTCGGGGACGAGGGTGTCCACGTAGTGGCGGGCGATGCGCAGGTCGGTCTTGGCGAGGGTCATCTCGACGTTGGAGATGAAGTTGCGGAAGAAGTGCCACTGGTCGTGCATCTCTTCCAGGACCGTGTCGAGGCCGGCTTCGCGCAGGGCCTTGAGGCCGGAGCCGACGCCGTACCAGCCGGGGACGATCTGGCGGGACTGGGTCCAGCCGAAGACCCACGGGATGGCGCGCAGTCCGTCGAGGGAGACGCCGGAGCCGGGGCGGCGGGAGGGCCGCGAGCCGAGGTGCAGGTTGCCGAGCTGTTCGACGGGGGTGGAGGCGAGGAAGTAGGACGGCAGGTCCGGGTCCTCGACGAGCTTGCGGTAGGCGGCGTGGGCGGCGTCGGAGACGGTGTCCATCGCGGCGTCCCAGCGGGCGAGGGCCTCGTCGGACTGGCGGGGTGCGGTGTGCAGGGCGGATGCCTGCAGGGTGGCGGCGACGGTCAGTTCGAGGTTTTCGCGGGCGAGGGCGGGGATGAGGTACTTGTCGGAGATGACCTCGCCCTGTTCGGTGACCTTGATCTCGCCCTCCAGGGTGCCCCAGGGCTGGGCGAGGATCGCGTCGTGCGAGGGGCCGCCGCCGCGGCCGACGGTGCCGCCGCGGCCGTGGAAGAGGCGCAGCCGGACGCCGTAGCGGTGGGCGACGTCGCGCAGGCGGCGCTGGGCGCGGTGGATCTCCCACTGGGAGGTGGTGATGCCGCCGAACTTGGAGGAGTCGGAGTAGCCGAGCATGACCTCCTGGACGTCGCCGCGCAGGGAGACGAGGCGGCGGTAGGAGGGGTCGGCGAGCATTTCGTCGAGGATGACGTCGGCGGCGCGCAGTTCGTCGGTGGTCTCCAGGAGCGGCACGATGCCGATCCGGGCCCAGCCGGCGTGGAGGTCGACGAGGCCGGCCTCGCGGGCGAGGACGGCGGCGGCGAAGACGTCGTCGGCGCCCTGGCACATGGAGATGATGTAGGACTCGATGACCTCGGGGCCGAAGCGTTCGAAGGCTTCCTTGATGGTGTGGAAGACGCCGAGGGTCTTCTCGCCTGCGGCGTCGAGCGGGGCCGGGGTGGGGGCGAGGGGGCGGCGGGAGCGGAGTTCCTTGGCGAGGAGCTTCTGCCGGTAGTCGCGGGGCATGTCGGCGTAGCGCCAGGATTCCTCGCCGAGTCGGTCGAAGAGCTGGCCGAGGGCGTGGTGGTGGGCGTCGGCGTGTTCGCGGACGTCCATGGTGGCGAGCTGGAGGCCGAAGGCGGCGAGTGTGCGGATGGTGCGGGCCATGCGGCCGTCGGCGACGATGCCGGCCTTGTAGCGGCGCAGCGAGTCCTGGATGAGGGTCAGGTCGTTGACGAGTTCGGCGGTGCCGAGGTAGTCGCAGCCGGGGCGGTGCGGGCGGCCGCTGGCGAGGCGTTCGCGGGTGTTGACGAGCTTCTGGCGGATGCAGGTGGCCTTGAGCCGGTAGGGCTCTTCGGCGTTGAGCCGCTTGTAGCGGGGGCTGATCTCGGGGAGGAGGTCGAGGTCGGCCTTGAGGGAGGCGAGGAGTTCGTCGGTGGCGCCGGTGTAGCGGATGGAGTTGGAGAGCAGTCCGCGCAGTTGGTCGATGAGTTCGAGGGCGTCGGTGATGCCGTGCTCGTGCTGGAGGATGAGGACGTCCCAGGTGACCTTGGGGGTCACGTTGGGGTTGCCGTCGCGGTCGCCGCCGATCCAGGTGCCGAAGGTGAGGGGGCGGGTGCCTGCGGGCAGTTCGACGCCGACGCGCTCCAGTTCGGCGGCCAGGTCCTCCAGGACGTCGCCGACGGCGTCGGCGTGCAGTTCGTCGAGGTAGTAGATGGCGTTGCGGGCCTCGTCGGTGGGCTCCGGGCGGACGACGCGCAGTTCGTCGGTCTGCCAGATGAGGTCGATGTTCTCGGCGAGCCGGAGGTCCTGGCGGCGGCGGTCGGCCTCGACGACGGGGGTGTCGAGGAGGGCGGCGACGCGGCGGAGCTTGTTGAGGACGGAGCGCCGGGCGGCCTCGGTGGGGTGCGCGGTGAAGACGGGGCGCACGTTGAGGTTCTTGACGGTGGCGCGCAGGTGCTCGGGGTCGGCGTCCTTGAGCCGGTCGGCGGTGCGGGCGAGGAGGCCGCCCTCGGCGCCGCGGCGGTCGCGCATCTCGTGGGCGCGGTGGACCTGCTCGGTGACGTTGGCGAGGTGGAAGTAGGTGGAGAAGGCGCGGACGAGCTTGGCGGCGGTCTCCAGGTCGGTGTCCCCGAGGAGCTGGGCGGCGGCTTCGCCGTCGGTGCGGGTCAGGGCGCGGACGCGTTCGACGAGGTCGAGGAGTTCCGGCCCTTCCTGGCGTACCAGGGTTTCGCCCAGGAGGTCGCCCAGGCGGCGGATGTCGGCGCGCAGCTCGGGGCTGGCGGCGGGGGTCTGGTCGGCACTGCTCACAGTGTGCGGCTCCTTGCAGTGGTTGTGCACGGGGTCCGGGGACCGCGGTCGGCGGATGCCGACGCCACCCCGGAAAGCAGGGTGCGGACCGCGCTGTCCGACCTCTCCAGGATAGGTGTCCGTGCTTTCGGCGCTGTTCGCGCCCCGGAGGGGCCGTCCGATTGTCAGCGGCTCCGGCCGGGGTACGCGGTGTGTGTCTACCCGGTATTCGTGCGTCTGTGCGCGGTGTTTCGCCCTCTCGTGGGCGGGCCTGCGCGCTGACATACTTACGAAGCCGTAGGTTACGGGTGCGTAACCCCGGTTGTCCGTCTCGTTCTCACCCCCAGGGGACTCCCCATGAAGACCAGCCCCGATGTGATCGAGGCCGCCGCTCCGGCGGCCGGTGATCCTGTTCCTCCCTCCGCCACGCTCGGCGGGGACAACAAGCGGTCGATCGAGCAGATCGCGTTGCTGCTGTTCATCGTCGTTCCGTTCGTGGCGCTGGTCGCGGCGGTGCCGCTGGCCTGGGGCCGCGGTGTGAGCTGGCTCGATCTGGGTCTGCTGGTGGCGATGTACTTCATCGGCTGCCATGGCATCACGATCGGTTTCCACCGCTATTTCACGCATGGTTCGTTCAAGGCGAAGCGTCCGCTCCGCATCGCTCTGGCGGTGGCCGGTTCGCTGGCGGTCGAGGGTCCTCTGGTGCGCTGGGTGGCCGATCACCGCAAGCATCACCGGTTCTCGGACGCGGACGGCGATCCGCATTCGCCGTGGCGGTTCGGTGAGACGCTGCCGGCGCTGCTGAAGGGTCTGTGGTGGGCTCACATCGCATGGATGTTCGATGAGGAGCAGACTCCGCAGCAGAAGTACGCCCCGGACCTCATCAAGGACCCGGCGATCCGCCGTGTCTCCCGTCACTTCATGACGTTCACGATCATCTCGCTGGCGATTCCCCCGCTGGTCGGCGGGCTGGTGACGATGTCGTGGTGGGGTGCGGCGACGGCGTTCTTCTGGGGCTCGCTGGTACGGGTGGCCCTGCTGCACCACGTGACGTGGTCGATCAACTCGATCTGCCACGCGGTGGGCAAGCGCCCCTTCAGGTCCCGCGACCGCTCGGGCAACGTGTGGTGGCTGGCGGTCCTGTCCTGCGGCGAGTCCTGGCACAACCTGCACCACGCGGACCCGACGAGCGCGCGGCACGGCGTGATGCGGGGTCAGATCGATTCGAGTGCCCGGCTCATCCGCTGGTTCGAGCGGGCCGGCTGGGCCTACGACGTGCGCTGGCCGGACTCCGCCCGGATCGAGTCCCGGCGCCACCCCGCGGCGGCCGACCCGGCATGATGGACGACGTGGCGACCGACTCCAGCGCAGGCAGCGAGAACACCCGTGCACCCTCGTCCCGGCGGGCCCGCCGGGTGCGGATGACCGGGAAGGAACGCCGTGAGCAGTTGCTGGACATCGGTCGCACCCTGTTCGCGGACAAGGGCTTCGAGGGCACGTCGGTCGAGGAGATCGCGGCCCGCGCGGGGGTGTCGAAGCCGGTCGTCTACGAGCACTTCGGCGGCAAGGAGGGGCTGTACGCGGTCGTGGTGGACCGGGAGATGCGCAAGCTCCTGGACATGGTGACCGGTGCGCTGACCGCGGGCCATCCGCGTGAGCTCCTGGAGCAGGCGGCCTTCGCCCTGCTGGACTACATCGAGACGTACACGGACGGCTTCCGCATTCTCGTCCGGGACTCTCCGGTGGCGCAGTCCACGGGCACGTTCGCCTCCCTGATCAGCGATATCGCCACCCAGGTGGAGGACATCCTGGGGCTGGAGTTCAAGGCCAGGGGATTCGATCCGAAGCTGGCCCCGCTGTACGCGCAGGCGCTGGTGGGCATGGTGGCGCTGACGGGTCAGTGGTGGGTGAACGCGCGCAAGCCGAAGAAGGCGGAGGTCGCGGCGCATCTGGTGAATCTGGCCTGGCACGGTCTGGAGAATCTGGAGTCCAAGCCGCGGCTGATAGGGCACCGCAAGAGCTGACGGGCCGTCCGGGTTTCCGCGGCCGTCCGGATCTCCGCGGCCGGGCGGTTTTCCGCGGCCGCGGTCGCGGATGTGTCCAAGCCGCAACCTTGATCCAGCGCTAAACCACTACAGTCCCGGTGGTCACAGTTGTAGAGTCTGTGACCATTCCGGGAATGCGTCGCCTGCATGTAATGCACCTGTGAACGGTGCACGTTTTGCACCGTGCGATCGCCTTTCTCCCGGTTCCACCACTTACCCCTGGGGGGGCTTTGACTTCTGTGGAACCCGGCCGTTCTGTTACGCGCTCCAAGCGTGCGCGGCGGATCGCGGCCTGCACCGCACTCGTCCTTTCCGCCGGCATGCTGCTGGCGGCCCCGGCCTCGGCCGATGACTCGGCGACCGCTCCGAGCGGCGCCACCGCGCAGAACACCCCGGAGCTCGGCGCGCAGCCGACGCTCACCCTGCCGAAGCGCTCGGCGAAGAAGAAGTCGGACGCGTCCGCCGCACCGGGTGCGCAGTCCCCGTCCGCGGTCGTTCCCGCGAAGCCGCGTGCCGACCTGGACGGCGACGGCTACAGCGACATGCTGTACCGGGGCCTGGACGGCAACCTGTACGCGATCACGGACTCCTCGGGCTCGCACGCGTACACGATCTACAGCGACGACCAGTTCGAGACGCCGAAGGACATCATCACGCCGGGCGACCTGGACGGCGGCGGGATGGCCGAGGTGCTGACGCTGTCGGCGTCCGGCAAGCTCTCGCTCTACCAGAGCTGGGGCGCGGACAGCACCGGCTACGTCACCTGGTCGGGCAACGGCTGGCAGAAGTACAACAAGGTCGTCTCCCCCGGCGACCTGAACGGCGACGGCCGCGGCGACCTGCTCGCGCGGACGCCCTCCGGCGACATCTACGTGTACATCTCGACCGGCAATGTGAACAGCGCGCCCTTCAAGGCCGGTGTCAAGGTCGGCTACGGCTGGAACACGTACGACCAGATCGTCGGCGCCAACGACGTCAACGGCGACGGGCTGGGCGACATCATCGCCCGCAAGCCCAACGGCGACGTGTACTTCTACGCCGGTACCGGCGACGCGTCGAACCCGTTCAAGGCGCGCGTGAAGGTCGGCTACGGCTGGGACATCTACAACCAGCTGATCAGCTTCGACGACGTGGACGGCGACGGCCTGGGCGACATCGTCGCCCGCAAGGTGAACGGCACGCTGTACACGTACTACTCGAAGGGCGACGGCACCTTCGAGAAGCGCGTCGAGGGCGGCACGGGCTGGAACGCGGCGGCGCTGTTCGTCGGCGCGGGCGGCAACCCGGACTTCGGCAAGCACGAGGTCCTGGGCCGTTCCAAGGGCGGCAGCCTGTACTGGTACCAGAACCGCAACAACGGGAAGTTCTTCCCGCGTCAGGGCGACGGCTCGGACAGCGGCTGGAACAGCGTGAGCCTGTCGATGGCGTCGTCGCTCGACAACGACGGCTGGGGCGACCTGGTCCAGAACTACAAGGGCACGCTCTACGTCAACGGCGACTACATCGGCACCGGCTGGCAGGTCTACAACAGCCTCACCGGTCCGGGCGACCTGACCGGCGACGGCAAGGGCGACCTCCTGGCCCGCGACACCAAGGGCAACCTGTACCTGTACAAGGGCAACGGGCTCGGCACCAAGTTCGCGGCCAAGGCCAAGGTCGGCTACGGCTACAACACGTACAACAAGATCGTCGGCGCCGGTGACCTCAGCGGCGACGGCATCGCGGACGTCGTGGCCCGCGACACCAAGGGCAACCTGTACCTGTACAAGGGCACGGGCAACGCCTCGAAGCCGCTCTCGGCCCGCGTGAAGCTCGGCTACGGCTACAACATCTACAAGCAGTTCGCCGCCCCGGGCGACATGGACGGCGACGGCCACGCGGACCTGGTCGGCATCGACGGCAAGGGCGACGTGTACCGCTACTCGTCGACCGGCACCGGCAAGCTGAACAAGCGCGCGAAGATCGGCTACGGCTGGGACATCTACAACGGCCTGTACTAGGCCGGTCTTCGTCCCGCGGCCTTCGCCCGGATCGTGTGCTCCGACCTAGGAGCGCACACGTCCGGTGCGAAGGCCGCGGAGACGTGTTCCACTCCCGCCCCACCACTCACTCGTGTGTCCCGACCCGCGCCGCGCTGTGGCCGAACCTCGGCCCACCAGGCTTCCGCGGTGGGACACTTGCGACGAATCGATGTCGAGGGCCGATCAGGGAGTGAGCCGGTGAACTCTGCCGTGGACGCGGGCAGCCGCCGTGGACGTCATGTGGTGGTCGTGGGCGGGAGCCTCTCGGGGCTGCTCGCGGCGCATGTGCTGGCCGGGCACGCCGACCGGGTGACCGTCGTCGAGCGTGACCGGTTCCCGGACGGCGCCGAGCCGCGGTCCGGCGTGCCGCAAGGGCGCCATCCCCATGTGCTGCTGGAGGGTGGACAGGTCGCCGTGGAAGCGCTGCTGCCGGGCTTCCTCGCGGATTTACGGAAGGCGGGTGCGCCGTGGGTGGGCATGCCGTCGGACCTAGTGCTCCGGCAGGCCGGGCGCTGGTTCCGGCGCGTGCGCCCCTCCACACACATCTATACCGGGTCCCGTGCCCAACTGGAGGAACTGGTACGGCGGCGGGTTCTCGCCAACCCGCTGATCAGCACTCTGGAGGGCACCGACGTCGTGGGGCTCCTCGGTGACGCCTCGCGGGTGAGGGGCGTACTGCTGCGGGACCGTTCCGGGGACACCCATGCGGAACCCCGGGCCCTGGCGGCCGACCTGGTGGTCGATGCCTCCGGCGCCGGTACGAAGGCCCCGCAGTGGCTCGCCGCATGCGGCGCCCCGGCCCCGCACGAGGAGACCATCGACACGGGGCTCGCCTACGCCTCCCGCGTCTACCGCGGCCCGGAGGGGGTTCTCGACGGTCCGACCGTCGGGTACTACGTCTATCCGGGCCCCTCACAGCCGCACGGCGGCGGTGCGCTGCCCCTGGAGGACGGCACCCACCTGGTGATCGTGTCCGGGCTGCGCGGCACCGAACCGCCCACGGACGAGGACGGGTTCACGTCGTACGTCAAACGGCTGGACCATCCGCTCCTGGACCGCTGGCTGGAGAAGGCCGAACCGCTCTCCCCGCCGTTCGGCTTCCGGCGCACCGCCAACATCCGCCGCCGCTACGACCTGCCCGGCACGCCGGCGGGATTCCTCGCGACCGGCGACGCCCTGTGCACCTTCAACCCGGTCTACGGCCAGGGCATGGCCGTCGCCGCGATGAACGCGGTCGCCCTGCGTGACGCGCTCGCCGATCGGCGCCCCACGACCCGGCGTGTGCGGCGGGCGCTGCTCGCGGCCTCCCGTCAGGCATGGGACATCTCCGCCGGGGCGGATCGCAAGATGCCGGGCGCCATGGGCAACGCCCTCGACTGCGGGCCCGCGGACCGGGTCGCGGACTGGTACCTGAGCCGCGTCCAGGAGAGGGCGACCGGCGACCCGGTCGTGGGTGACGCCTTCCGTGCCGTACTCATGCTCGCCCGGCCCGTCTCGGCGCTGTTCGCTCCGCCGGTCGCCCGCGCCGTTCTCTTCACCCGGCCGGCGCCGACGCCGGAGGAACCTCCTGCGACACCGGAGGAACCGGGAGCCTGAGCGGGCGGGGCCCGGACCGGAGAAGGACACGGGTTCGAGGAACTCCAGCCGGTTGCCGACCGGGTCGTGGCTGTAGAAGCGGCGGTGTCCCGGCAGGTTCCCGTCCCAGACCACCTCGGCACCGCGTGCGGCCAGCCGGGCCGCGTACGCCTCGATGTCCGTGACCCGCAGCCCCGGATGGGCCTTGCGGGCCGGCCGGAAGTCCGCCTCGATCCCCAGATGCAGCTGAACGGCGCCGGCGGCGAACCAGCAGCCGCCGCGGGCGGCGAGCACGGGCGGCTTGCGGATCTCCGTCATGCCGAGGACGTCCGCGTAGTAGGCGCGCAGCGCCTCCTCGCTGCCCTCGGGGGCGGCCAGCTGGACATGGTCGAGCGCGGCGATCATCGCTTCCCCCGCCGGGCCACGGCGAAGATGCGGCGGAAGGGGAACACCGTGCCGTGCAGGCCCCGGGGGTAGGCCGTGCGGAGGCGGGCGCGGTGTTCGGCGCGGAAGGCGTTCAGGGCCTCCTCGTCGTCGGCGAGGGCGGTGAGAACGGGGCGCAGGCCGGTGCCCTCGACCCAGTCCAGAACCGGGTCCTCGCCCGGCAGCAAATGGAGGTACGTGGTCTCCCAGACGTCGGCGGTGAGGCCGGGGCCCGTCAGCGCGTCCAGGTAACCGGCGGGGCTCAGCACGGCGTCCGCGTGGCGCAGCAGGCCGCCCAGGCGGGGGCGCCAGCGCGGGGACTCGGCGAGTTCGCGCATCAGGGCGTGCGAGGGCTGGTCGAAGTTGCCGGGGACCTGGAGGGCGAGGGTGCCGCCGGGCAGCAGGGCGTCCAGCCAGTCCGGGAAGCGGTCGGCGTGGCCGGGCACCCATTGGAGCAGGGCGTTGGAGATGATCAGGCCGTACGGCTCCGAGGGCGTCCAGGTGGCGGCGTCGGCCTCGGCGAAGTCCAGCAGGTCCGTGGTGTGGGCGCGGGCCCGTTCCAGCATCTGCGGCAAGCTGTCGTAGCCGGTGATCCGGGCGGCGGGCCAGCGCTCGGCGAGCAGGGCGGTGACGTTGCCGGCGCCGCAGCCGAGGTCGGCGACACGGGGCGCGGGGGTGCCGGGCGGGTCGGGGGCGCGGGCCAGGAGGTCGTGGAAGGGCCGGGTGCGGTGGTCCGCGTGGCGCAGGTATTGCCGGGGGTCCCAGAGCGGTGCGGTCATGGATCCAGGGTCGACCTGAAAGTATCTTGATGTCAAGACACTCGAATTCAAGAGACTTCATATCGACAGACCCTCTACACTGATCCACATGGAGGACGAGGTCGACCGACTGGTCGCTGCATGGCGCCGAGAGCGCCCCGACCTCGACGTGGAACCGCTCGAGGTCCTCAGCCGCGTCTCGCGCCTGGCCCGTCACCTCGACCGGGCCCGCCGCATCGCCTTCGCCGAGCACCAGCTGGAGCCGTGGGAGTTCGACGTCCTCACGTCGCTGCGCCGGGCCGGCGCCCCGTATCAGCTCTCCCCCGGCCAACTGCTCACCCAGACCCTGGTCACCTCGGGCACGATGACCAACCGCATCGACCGGCTGACCAAGAAGAACCTCGTCGAGCGGCTCCCCGACCCCAGCGACCGGCGCGGCGTGCTGGTCCGGCTCACCGCCGAGGGCCGCGACAAGGCCGATCAGTCGCTGGCCGGACTGCTGGCCCAGGAGCGCGCCATCCTCGGCGAGCTGTCCGCCCAGCAGCGCACCGAACTGGCCGGGCTGCTACGCAGGTTGACCGCCCCGTTCGACAACATTCCCTGAGCCCGCCGCCCCGTCCGGCGGCTCCTTCTCCGCCAGGTCGGCCGGGCCGACCCCCGCCCGGCGCGCCAGCGCCACCGCGGCCAGGGTGGAGTGGACGCCCAGCTTGCCCAGCACGTTCTGCATGTGCGTACGCACGGTGTGCGGCGAGAGGAACAGCCGCTCCGCGACCGCCTTGCGGCCCAGCCCCGCCACCATGCACCGCAGCACCTCCCGCTCGCGCGGGGTCAGCGACGCCACCAGCTTCTCGCTCTCGGTGCGGTGCTTGCGCTCGGCCAGCAGCTCCCGCAGCACCCCCGTCAGCAGGGCGGCGGGCAGATGCGTCTCGTCCCGCAGCACCCCCCTGATCACCGCCAGCAGCCGTTGCAGCGAGCTGTCCTTGGCGACCCAGCCGCAGGCCCCCGCCTGGAGGGCGCGCGCGGCCCGGCCGGGCTCGTCCTTCTCGGCGAGCACCACCGTACGCACCGAGGGGCGGGCCGCCCGGACCGCGCCCACCAGCGCGATCCCGTCCACCGGGACCGGCGCGGCGGCCTGCGGGGCGAGGTGGCCGCCCAGCTCCGCGTCCACCAGGAGCACGTCGTACGCCCGGCCCTCCGCCGCCGCCCGCTCCAGGCAGCGCAGCGCAGCCGGGCCGCTGCCCGCCGCCGCGACCTCCACATCCGGCTCGGCCGCGAGCGCGGCGGCGAGCGATTCGGCGAAGATCCGGTGGTCGTCCACCACGAGAACCCGGATACGGGCCACAGGCACCCCCATGCTGTGTGTGACGGGGCGCGCCGAGCGCGCGTCCCCCGGCGGGGCCGGACCGCGGGCGCCGCGCCCAGGCCGTCTCGGTACCCCCTGCGTGCGCGCAGGCCCCCCGCCGGCGCGCTGTGCATCAGGGTACGGGCGAGGGGCCCGGCCGGAAGGAAATTGCCGGAAGTCGCGGCGGGGCCCGCCCTACGCTGAGGCGCATGTTTCATCTTGAGACGGACGTGGACAAGGAGCGGCGGGCGCTGCTGCATCAGCGGCTGCGGGACGACAACACCGCGCACCGGGGCTCCGGCCTCGGCGCGCGGCTGCTCGCCGAGGCGGAACGGGTGGCGCGGGAGGACCGGTCGTGCGCCCGCTCCCGCGTGGAGACCTGGGACTTCCAGGCCCCCGGCTTCTACCGCAAGCAGGGGTACGAGATCCGCGGGCAGGTCGAGGACTTCCCCCCGGGCGTCACGCAGTTCACCCTCACCAAGAACCTGGTCTGACCTCGCCCCGCCCCGCCGGAAGGGCCGCCGGCCCGGCCGTCAGACCAGCCGGCGCGCCCCCGCCGACGGCACCGCCGGAAAGACCCCCGGCGCACCGAACCCGGCACCCGCGAACGCGTCGAGCACCGCCCCGGTGACGGCGTCCGCCGCCGCCTCCTCGACGAGGACGATGGCCGAGCCGCCGAAGCCGCCCCCGGTCATGCGCGCGCCGAGCGCCCCGGCCGCGTTCGCCGCCTCGACCACGAGGTCCAGCTCCGGGCAGGAGACGCGCAGGTCGTCGCGGAGCGAGACGTGCCCCGCCGTGAGGACCGGGCCCGCCGCGCGCACGTCGCCGGCGTCCAGCAGGGCGATGACCCGCTCCACGCGCCGGTTGTCGCCGACCACATGGCGCACGTAGCGCACGACCGACTCGTCAGCGCCGGCTCCGGCCAGCCGGTCGAGGGCGGAATCCAGCTCGCCGTACGGCAGTTCGCGCAGGGTGCGCAGGCCGAGCAGGCGGGCGCCCTCCTCGCAGCCGGCCCGGCGCTCCGCGTACGCCCCGTCGCCGAGCGCGTGCTTGACGCGGGTGCCGACGACCAGGAGCCGCAGCCCGTGGGCGGCCAGGTCGAAGGGGACCTGGCGGCGGCCGAGGTCGCGGGTGTCCAGATGCAGGGCGTGGCCCTCGGTGCAGCAGGCGGAGGCCATCTGGTCCATGACCCCGCAGGGCACCCCGACGAACGCGTTCTCGGCGCGCTGGGCGAGGACCGCGAGGGCGGCGCGGTCGAGCCCGAGGCCGAAGAGGTCGTTCAGGGCGAGCGCGGTGACGACTTCGAGGGCGGCGGACGAGGAGAGCCCGGCGCCGGTGGGGACGGTGGAGGTCAGCTGGATGTCGGCGCCGGTGACCGGGTGGCCGGCCTCGCGCAGCGCCCAGACGACCCCGGCCGGGTAGGCGGCCCAGCCGTGGCCCTGGTGCGGGGCCAGTTCGTCCACCCGGAGGCCGACGACGCCGCCGGGCACATCGGTGGAGTGCAGCCGCAGCTCCCCGTCGGTGCGGCGGGCGACGGCGGCGCGGGCGGTGTGCGGCAGGGCGAGCGGCATGACGAAGCCGTCGTTGAAGTCGGTGTACTCGCCGATCAGGTTGACCCGGCCGGGCGCGGCCCAGACGCCCTCGGGCGCGTACCCGTACAGCTCGGTGAAGGAGGCGGTGGGCTCCGCGTGGTCCTCGGTCATGGCGCGGTGGGCTCCTCTCGGCGGGCGAAGGTCCAGGCGTCGGAGACGATGCCGGCCAGGTCGGTGCGGGAGGGCCGCCAGCCGAGCCGTTCCCCGGCGGTGGCGGCGGAGGCGACGAGGACGGCCGGGTCGCCGCCCCGGCGCGGGGCCGCGGTCTCGGGGACGGGGTGGCCGGTGACCTCGCGGACGGTCTCGATGACCTCGCGGACCGAGAAGCCGTTGCCGTTGCCGAGGTTGCAGATGAGGTGCTCGCCGGGGGCGGCGGCGTCCAGGGCCAGCAGATGGGCCTCGGCGAGGTCCGCGACGTGGATGTAGTCGCGGACGCAGGTGCCGTCCGGGGTCGGGTAGTCGTCGCCGTAGACGGAGATCGACGCGCGCCGGCCCAGGGCCACCTGGAGGACCAGCGGGATGAGGTGGGACTCGGGGCTGTGCCGCTCGCCGCAGGCGCCGTACGCCCCGGCCACGTTGAAGTAGCGCAGCGAGACGGCGGCCAGGCCGTGCGCGGCGGCCTCTCCGGTGATCATGTGGTCCACGGCGAGCTTGGTGGCGCCGTACGGGCTGGTCGGGGCGGTCGGGTCGGACTCCGTGATGGGGCTGGAGACCGGCTCGCCGTAGGTCGCGGCGGTGGAGGAGAACACCAGGGTGCGCACGCCGGCGTCGCGCATCGCGGCGAGCAGGGCGGTGGAGCCGCCGACGTTGTTGACCCAGTACTTCTCGGGGTCGGCGACGGACTCGCCGACCTGGGAGTACGCGGCGAAGTGCAGCACCCCGTCGTAGGAGGCGTCGAGCCACTTCGCGGCGTCCTGGACGCGGCCCTCGATGAAGTCGGCGCCGTCCGGGACGCCCTCCCGGAAGCCGGTGGAGAGGTCGTCGAGGACGGTGACGGTGTGCCCGGCTTCGAGCAGGTGCTGCGCGACGACGCCGCCGACGTATCCGGCGCCGCCGGTGACCAGGTACTTCTTCGGGGTGTTACTCACTGGCTCGCTACCTCTCGCAGTCGCTGGGCCGCGGTCTCCGGCGGCACGTCGTTGATGAACACGTTCATGCCGGATTCGGAACCCGCGAGGAACTTCAGCTTGCCGGAGGTCCGTCGGATGGTGAAAAGCTCGAGGTGGAGCCCGAACTCCTCGCGCCCGGGGGCCCCGAACGGCGCCTGGTGCCAGGCGGAGATGTACGGGGTCGGCGGCTCTCCGGGTCCGAAGATCCGGTCGAATCGCCTCAAGAGTTCCAGATAGACCTGTGGGAACTCCGTGCGTGCCGCCTCGTCGAGGTCCCGCAGGTCGGCGACGCGGCGGCGCGGGTGGAGGTGGACCTCGTACGGCCAGTGCGCCGCGTACGGCACGAAGGCGGTCCAGTGCTCGGCGGCGAGCACGATCCGGGAGCCGTCCGCCTCCTCGCGGGCCACCACGTCCTCGAAGAGGTTGCGGCCGGTCTCCGCGCGGTGGGCGGTCGCCGAGCGCAGCATCAGCCCGGTGCGCGGGGTGACGAAGGGGTAGCCGTAGATCTGGCCGTGCGGGTGGCCGAGGGTGACGCCGATCTCGGCGCCCCGGTTCTCGAAGCAGAAGACCTGCTCGACCTGCGGGAGCGCGGCCAGGGCCGCGGTGCGGTCGGTCCAGGCGTCCAGGACGAGGCGGACGCGCTCCTCGGTGAGGTCGGCGAAGGAGGCGTCGTGGTCGGAGGTGAAGCAGACGACCTCGCAGCGGCCGGAGTCGCCGGCGAGGGAGGGGAAGCGGTTCTCGAAGACGGCGACGTCGTAGTCCGGCTCCGGGATCTCGCTGCGCCGGCCCTCGCGCGAGGGGCACAGCGGGCACTCGTCGGCGGGCGGGTGGTAGGTGCGGCCCTGGCGGTGCGAGGCGATGGCGACGCTGTCGCCGAGCAGGGGGTCGCGCCGGATCTCGGAGGAGGTGGAGACGGCGTCGAGCGGGCGGGTGTCGACCGCGTCGCGCACGGCGTCCTCGCGGCGGTCGTAGTAGATCAGCTCCCGGCCGTCGGCGAGCGTCGTCACGGTCTTCTTCACCAGGCTCCCTCCACCATCAAACAGAACTCAACACAATGAACCATGAATAAACAACAGCGTCAATGAAGAACCCCAGCGAAGAACCCCACCACCCGTGCGGGTGATGGGGTCTGGGAGGGGGCACGCGGCGGGCGCCGTCAGCCGGTGGGCTCCGGGCCCCGGCGCAGCACCGCCGCCCGGTCCAGCAGCCCGGTGCGGGCGGCCAGCGCGGCGGCCTCCAGCCGGGAGCCGACCCCGAGCTTCATCAGGACGCGCTGGACATGGGTACGGGCGGTGCTCGGCGCGATCCGCATCCCGGCCGCGATCAGCCGGGTGTCCTCGCCCTCCGCGACCCGGACCAGCACCTCCGCCTCGCGCGGGGTGAGCAGCCGCAGCAGCCGGCGGCCCTCGTCGTCGGGCCGGGCCGCCGGGTCGAGGAGCTCGGCGAAGGCGCCCTGGAGGAGCTGGGGCGCGACGGCCGCCTCGCCGGACCGGGCCCTGGCCATGGCGCGCTCCACGCCCTCGATGCGCTCGTCGTGCCGGACGTACCCGGCGGCCCCGGCCGCGAACGCGGCGGCGATCCCGCGCGGGCTGGGCACCGGGCCGAGCACCACCACCGCGGTCTGCGGGCGCTCCCGTCTGATCCGGACCACCGGGTCGAAGGTGCCCGGCTCGGCGGGGGCGGCCGTGCCGAACAGGCAGACCTCGGGGGCCCGGCCGACCACCAGTTCCGCCGCCCCGCTCGTCGGCGCGGCGGCGGCCAGCACCCGGTGGCCGCGCAGCTTCAGCGCGGAGGCGAGCGCCTCGGCGAGCAGTCGGTGGTCGTCGACCACCATGAGCCGGACACTCACACCCATCGCACGTTCCCCCCGTTGCACCGACACAGGCCCCCCGGCCCTCCAGGGCCGCAAGTTACACGCCCGGAAACGCGTGTGGGGGTGGAACCGGCCGGTTCCACCCCCTACGCGTCGGCGCCTCGCACTCAGCCGGTGCGGAAGGACACCACCAGGTACTCGTCGTCGTCCAGGGAGCTCTTGCGGGGTGCGCTGACCATCGTCTCGGAGATGAAGAAGTGCCCCCGCTCGTAGCGGAACTCCGCGTAGTCCGAGGAGAAGCTGGTCTCCGCGTCCCGGATCTTCTCGTCGGCCGGGTTGCGCATCAGCACCGTCTGCTCGAAGGTCTCTCCGTTGATCGAGACGACCTCGCCGCCCTTGTCGTAGGGGGGCTCGCGGTACGCGATGATGTTGCCGCCGTCCATGCGCAGCGGGAACATCGTGTACTTCTCGCCCGCGTCGGCCCGGTCACCGGTCTGCTTGCCGGTGGTGAGGTCGAAGGAGACGATCTCGTTGGTCCGGCTGAAACTCTCGCTGGCGCCGTCGTGCTCCTCGGTGGGCAGGTAGACGCGGTTGTTGCCGACCGCGACGTGCTGGCAGCTCTCGACCTTGGTGGACCGGCAGTTGGCCGCGTACTTCTCCGCGTCGGCCGAGATGCGGATCTTCAGCTTGCCGGTGGCCTCGTCGATCGAGAAGAAGTCGGAGATGCCACTGCCGTCACCGGCGGTGTCGCCGACGTCGGCCGCGACGACGAGGGGCTTGGTGGAGACGATGCTCGCGTAGTCGACGCCCGCGGGCATCTTGTACGAGGAGATCGGGGCGCCCGTCGTCGGGTTCAGCGACTGGATGACGAGCTGGGGCTCGTCGTACGAACCGCAGGAGCGGACCACGGCGAGGGCCTCGCCGCCGCCGTATCCGCGGTCGTAGCAGCGGTCGGTGCTGACCTTCGGCTTCCACAGTTCGGCGCCGTCGGCGAGCTTGAAGGCGGCGCCGCCGTCGTTGCCGCCGGCCGCGACGGTGGTGCCGCTGAGGGTGACCTCGTCGAACCGGACCGGCCGGTCACCGCCGGTGGTCGCGGTGACCTGCTTGTTCCACAGGAGCTTGCCGGTCGCCAGGTCGAGCGCGCCGACCCGGTTGCAGCTGGGGTACTTGTTGGACTTCGACCGCTTGCCGTCCTCGATGAGCACGGCGGTCTTGTAGTCCTCGCTCATGTGCCGGGAGGCGGCGCAGACCTGGCCCTCCAGCGGGATCGACCAGAGCTTGGTGCCCTTGTCCAGGTCGTAGCCGACGACCTCGTTGACTCCGGTCTTCACGTACGCCTTGTCGGTGATCCAGGAGCCGGCGACCGTGGTGACCTCGGTGACCTTGGGGTGCGGTAGCTGGAAGGCGACGGTGGACTCGACGTTGGCCGGGGCCTTCTCCTTGCCGCCGGTGTCGCCGCCCTTCTCGCCCTTGTCTCCCCCCTTCCCGCCCTTGTTCTCACCGGTGGTGCCGGCGGAGGTGCCCGCCTCGTCCTTCTTGTCGCCGTCGCCGCTGTTGGCGTACCAGATGCCGCCGCCGACGATCAGGGCGACGGCGACCACGGCGGCGACGATGATCTGCGCCTGGGTGGAGGACTTCTTCGGCTCGTTCCCGCCGGGCTGCGGCGGCTGGTAGGCCGGCTGCATCGGGGCGGTCGGGTAGCCGTACGGCTGCTGCTGCTGTCCTTGCTGCGGGAAGCCGTAGGCGGCCTGCGTCGGGAAGTCGTGCGGCTGCTGCTGTCCCTGCTGCGGGAAGCCGTAGCCGGGCTGGGTGGGGGGCTGCGGGTAGCCGTAGCCCGGCTGCTGGGGCGGCGGGGTCGGCGCGCCGAAACCGCCGGGCGGCGGGTCCTGGGGCGCGCCGAATCCACCCTGGGGCGGATCGTTGGGGGGCGGCGGGGGCGGCTGGGTCATGGCGTTGCGTACCTCGGGAAAAAAGGGGCGGTCGGTCGGTGGGCCGTCACATCAGTTGCCGAAGGCCATCATGGTCTTCGTCTCCAGCTCTTCCTTGTCGTTGCCCGCGCTGACCCGTCCGCTCGCGATGAACGAACGGCCGCCCGCGTACAGAATCGTCGGGTTGTAGAACGAGCGCTCGATCGCGGAGGTCGAGTCCGGGTGCTGGAGGATCATCTTCGGGCTGCCGCCGGTCGGCGGGAGGGTGGCGATGCCGCCGCCCTTGCTGTAGCCGCCGTCGATGTACAGCAGGACGTCGCCGCCCTCCATGCCCAGCGGCTTCATGGTCTGCGCGTCCGGGGCGTTCGCCTTCCACTTCGGCTTGCCGGTGTTCAGGTTGAACGCGACGACCTTGTTGGTGCGGGCGGAGCCGCTGGTGTCGTCCTGGGTCGCCATGTAGAAGGTGTTGGCGTCGGCCGCGACGCCGGTGCAGCCCTGGAGCTGCTTGCCGAAGATCGTGAAGCCGCCGCCGCAGTCCGGGGCGAACTTGTCGCCCTTGTCACCGACGAGCTGGGAGCGGAGCGTGCCGTTCTCGCGGAGCGCGATGATGCTCCACACCTTGTCCTCGCTGCTGTCGCCCTTGGTGAGGGAGACGATGAGCGGGCTCACCGAGTAGACCTTGTCGACCTCCCAGCCGCGGGCCGGCCTGTAGGCCCACTTGGCCTTGCCGGTGGCGGGGTCGAGCTCCTCGATCTGCTGCTGCGGGTTGTTCACGTCGCCGGTGCGGCAGTTGACCGCGGCGATGAGCTTGGGGCCGCCGGCGAACGCGAAGGGCTGGCAGTTGCCGCTCCGCTTGCCGAAGACCTCCTTGCCGTCGCTGACCCGGTAGGCGTTGGCGGCGCCGGTGCGGCCGGCCGTCACGGTGTCACCGCTGATGGCCATGGAGAAGTCCGACATCATGTCGAAGAGGCCGCTCTTCTTGACCTCCTTCTTCCACCCCGCCTCGCCGGTGTTGAGGTCGATCTGCTGGAGGACCGAGCAGTCGGCCTTGTCCGTGGTGCCGTTCTTGACCGCGATGACGATCTTGCCGTCCGTGGTGGTCTGCTCGGGCGCGGAGCAGAGGTCGGCGGGCAGCTTGAGCGTCCACTGCTGCTCGCCGTCGGCCACCGCGTAGCCGGAGACGGTGCGGTACATGCCCTTGACGATGGTGTCGCCGACGATCCAGGGGCCGTAGACGTCCGCGCCGTTGCGCGGCAGGTCCACGTCGTTCTTCTGGAGCCAGAGGACCTTGGCCTCGCCGTCCTTGCGGCCGCTGTTGAGGTCCTCGTCGCCCCGTCCGGTGCCGTTGCCGTCGCCCTTGTCGACGGTGGGCGAGGCGGACGGCTTCTTCGACGCCTGCTCGCTCTTCTTGGCGACCGGCTTCTCGTCGTCGTCACCGCCACCGCTCGTCGCGAACCAGACGCCGCCGCCTATGACCAGGAGCGCGGCGACGGCGGCGCTGATGATCACGACCGGCTTGCGCTTGAACGGGCCGGACCCGCCGGGTCCCGGCGGCACGGGCGCGCCGGGGTACTGCTGCGGCGGGAAGCCGTAGCCGGGCTGGGTGGGCGGGCCGTAGGGGCCCGGCTGCTGCGGCTGCCCGTAGGGGCCGGGCTGCTGGTTGTAGGGGCCCGGCTGCTGGGGCTGCTGCCCGTAGGGGCCGGGCTGCTGACCGTACGGGCCCGGCTGCTGCGGGTAGCCGTAGCCGGGCTGGGTGGGCGGCGGGGTGGCGGGGGCCTGGGGCGGCGCGGCAGGCGGCGGCGGAGTCTGCGGCGGGCCCTGGGGCGGCTGCGGTACCCCGTGCGGCGGTTGCTGCGGAGCGCCGAAGCCTCCCTGCGGCGGTTGCTGTCCGGGCGGCTGCGTCATCAGCACGTCCCCCCTTCGTGCGGTCCGGTGCCCGTTCCGGACTCCCCCGCGATCCCGCCGGTGGTCCGCAGGACGGTCACGACCCCTGGACCATGGCGAAATGGAGCGAATCGGGCATGGCTTCCGCAGTGTTACGTCATCGAGCGGGACTTCTTTGTACCACCCGCCCCACGGGGCCTCCCGGTTCGGTCCGCCCCTGTTCCCAAGGGCGGACCGGGTCGTGATACCGCCGTGATGCTCCGGACCGTCAGTTCCCGAAGGCGACCATGGAACGGGTCTCCTCCTCGTCCCCGTCGTCCACCCCGCTGATCCGGGTCTGCACGAGGAGGCTGCGCCCGTCGGCGTACACGACGCGCGGGTCGAAGAAGCCGCGCTCCATCTCGGCGCCGGACGCCGGGTGCCGCAGCACGAAGCGCGGGGTGCCGCCGGTGGCGGGCAGGGTGGCGATCCCGCCGCCCTTCTTCCGGCCCGGCTGCACGTACATCAGCAGCTTGCCGTCCTCGACGCGCAGCGGGGTGAGCGGCTGGTCGGGCGCCGAGGTGGCGGACCAGCGGAACTTGCCGGTGCTCAGGTCGAAGGCGGCGACCTTGTTCACGTAGTCGTGTTCCGGGTCGGTCTTGGTCTTCAGGTAGAACGTGTTCGCGTCGGCGGCGACGCCGAGGCAGTTGTCCAGGTTTCCGCTGAGTGAGCCGAGGTCGTCGTCGCACTTGGGCTCGTAGTCGCCCGGTCCGCCGGAGAGCCGGGAGCGGTAGCTGCCGTCCGCGTTGAGCACGATCACGGCCCACTTGTCCGGGCTCATCAGCGAGACGATCGGCGGGTCGGCCGAGTAGATCTGCTTGATCTCCCAGTCCTTGTCGGTCTTGAGCTTGTACGTCCACAGCGTCTTGCCGGTGGCCGGGTCGATGCGTTCGAGACGCTGGTTCTTGTACTGGTCGTCGGAGGTGTGGCAGCTGACGGCCGCGAGGGCGACCGGGCCGCTGGCCAGGCCGAACGGCTGGCACGTGCCGGTGCGTTCGCCGAACAGCCGCTTGCCGTCGCTGACCCGGAAGCCCTCGGTGCGGCTGGTGCGGCCCACGGTCACGGTGTCGCCGTTGATGGCCATCGCGAGGTCGGAGAGCCCGTCCCACAGGCCCTTGCGGACGAACGACTTGCGCCAGCCGAGCTTGCCGGTGCGCATGTCGACCATCTGGAGGGTGTCGCAGTCGGAGCCTTCGGTGGTGTCCTGCCGGAGCCCGAGGACGATCTTGCCGTCCTCGGTGGGCCGGGAGGGCGCCCCGCACATCCGGGTGGGCAGCCGCAGGCTCCAGAGTTCGGTGCCGTCCGCCATGGAGTAGCCGGAGACGGTGTAGAACATGGCCCGGACGACGGTGTCCCCGGCGAACCAGGGGCCGAACACGTCGTCGCCGTAGCGCGGCAGGTCCACGCCGCTGCGCTGGAGCCACCGGACCTTCGCCTCGCCGGACCCGGCGCCGGCGTTGATGGTCCGGGTCTCCTCCTCCGGGCTGATCACCGGCTCGCCCGTGGCCTTGCCCTTGCCCCCGTCCCCGGTCGGCGAGGGGGCCGCGGTGGGCTTCGCGGAGTGGCTGGGTCCCGCCACGGGCTTGTCGTCGTCCCCGTTCCCGGCGGTGGCGAACCATATTCCGCCGCCGGCCAGGAGCGCCACGGCCAGCACGGCGCCGACGATCTTCGCGGTCCGGCCCCGGAAGGGACCGCCGCGCGGTGGCCGGGGGGCGGGGGCGGCGTACTGCTGGGTGGGCAGCTGGTGCGAACCCGGCTGCGCGTACGGGCCGGGCTGCTGGTACGGGCCGGGCTGCGGCTGCGCGTAGCCCTGGGGCGGGAATCCGTAGCCGGGCTGCGCGGGCGGGTCGTACGGTGCCCCGAACTCGCCCTCGGGCGGCCGCTGTCCGGGCGGCCGGCTCATCGCCCCGTCCCCCTGTTCCGTTGTCACTTGTCAGGCGTCCTCGGCCAGTTCGAGCCAGCGCATCTCCAGCACATCGCGTTCCGCGACGAGTTCGCGCAGTTCGGCGTCCAGCTTCGCGACCTTCTCGAAGTCCGTGGCGTGCTCGGCGATCTGCGCGTGCAGGGTCGTCTCGCGGGTCGACATCTTCTCCAGCTGCCGCTCGACCTTCTGGAGCTCCTTCTTGGCGGCGCGGGCCGCCTGCGCGGAGACGGCGGGCGCCGGGGCGGCGGCCTGCGACGCGGCGGCCGGGGCCGCGGCGGCGGGCGTCGGCGTCTCGGCCTGGCGCTGCCTGCGCTCCAGGTACTCGTCGATGCCGCGCGGCAGCATGCGCAGCGACTTGTCGCCGAGGAGGGCCATGACCCGGTCCGTGGTGCGCTCGACGAAGAACCGGTCGTGGGAGATCACGATCATGGAGCCGGGCCAGCCGTCGAGCAGGTCCTCCAGCTGGGTCAGGGTCTCGATGTCGAGGTCGTTGGTCGGCTCGTCGAGGAAGAGGACGTTGGGCTCGTCCATCAGCAGCCGCAGGATCTGGAGCCGGCGCCGCTCACCGCCGGAGAGGTCGCCCACGGGCGTCCACTGCTTCTCCTTGGCGAAGCCGAACTGCTCGCAGAGCTGGCCGGCGGTCATCTCGCGGCCCTTGCCGAGGTCCACCCGGTCCCGCACCTGCTGGACGGCCTCCAGGACGCGCAGGTTCGGGTCGAGCTCGTGGACCTCCTGGGAGAGGTAGGCGAGCCGGACGGTCTTGCCGACGACGATCCGCCCGGCGGCCGGCTGCACCTCGCCCTCGCTGCGGGCGGCCTCGGCGAGCGCCCTCAGCAGCGACGTCTTGCCGGCGCCGTTGACGCCGACGAGGCCGATGCGGTCGCCGGGGCCGAGCTGCCAGGTGAGGTGGGTGAGCAGGGTCTTGGGGCCCGCCTGGACGGTCACGTCCTCCAGGTCGAACACGGTCTTGCCGAGCCGGGCGTTGGCGAACTTCATCAGCTCGCTGGTGTCGCGCGGCGGCGGCACGTCCGCGATCAGCTCGTTGGCGGCCTCGATGCGGTAGCGCGGCTTGGCGGTACGGGCGGGGGCGCCGCGCCGCAGCCAGGCCAGCTCCTTGCGCATCAGGTTCTGCCGCTTGGTCTCCTCGGTGGCGGCGATCCGCTCCCGTTCGGCGCGGGCGAACACGTAGTCGCTGTAGCCGCCCTCGTACTCGTGGACCGTGCCGCGCTGGACGTCCCACATGCGGGTGCAGACCTGGTCCAGGAACCAGCGGTCGTGGGTGACGCAGACCAGGGCGGAGCGGCGGGCGCGCAGATGGCCGGCGAGCCAGGAGATGCCCTCGACGTCGAGGTGGTTGGTGGGCTCGTCGAGGACGATCAGGTCCTGGTCGGCGATGAGCAGCTTGGCGAGGGCGATCCGGCGCCGCTCGCCGCCGGAGAGCGGCGCGATGACGGTGTCCAGGCCGTCGGCGAAGCCGGGCAGGTCGAGCCCGCCGAACAGGCCGGTGAGCACGTCGCGGATCTTGGCGCTGCCCGCCCACTCATGGTCGGCGAGGTCGCCGATGACCTCGTGCCGGATGGTGGCCCCGGGGTCCAGCGAGTCGTGCTGGGTGAGCACGCCCAGGCGCAGTCCGCCGCTGTGTGTGACGCGGCCGGTGTCCGCCTCCTCCAGCTTGGCGATCATCCGGATCAGGGTCGTCTTGCCGTCGCCGTTGCGGCCGACGACGCCGATCCGGTCCCCCTCCGAGACGCCGAGGGAGACTCCGTCGAGCAGGGCACGGGTGCCGTACACCTTGCTGACCTGCTCGACATTGATGAGGTTGACGGCCACGAACGCTCCAGCTACGAGGAAGATTCCGGCCTCCAGCGTAGTCGCCCGCCGTACGGACCTCCGTACGAGCGCCCGCCCCGCCCGGTGTAGGTTGCGCGCAACGATCAAGGGGTGGGGAGTCTCGATGACACTGCGTACCGTGCGTGGCCTGGTGCCCGTACTGCTGGCCGCGGCCGTGCTGACCGGTTGCTCGTCGGAGCCGGACAGCGGCGACGACGCGAAGGCGGGGAAGAAGGCGGGGAAGTCCGCGGCGCCCGCCGTGAAGGCGGCGGCCAAGGGCGGCACGGTCGGGGGCGCGGGCTCCGGCTGCGAGCTGCCGGTGACGTTCGACCTGGCGAAGGACTGGAAGCCGGAGGCGGTCGAGATGGATCCGGACTCGGAGTTCGCCGAGCTGGGGAAGCAGGGCCCGGTCACGATGGCCTGCGAGATCGACGCGAAGCCGGCGGGCCGGATCGGCTTCCTGCGCGTCTGGCAGGCGACGGGCTCCGACGCGTCGGCGCGCAAGGCGCTGGAGGGCTTCGTCGGGGCGGACAATCAGCCTTCGAAAATCACCTACAAGCAGGTCACCGCGGGTGGTCTGGCCGTCACCGAGGCGACGTACACGACCTACAGCGCGCTGCTGGAGGAGGACATGCGCGCCCACGCCTTCGCCGTCGCGACCCCGAAGGGGCCGGTCGTGGTGGGCCTGGACGCCATGGACGAGGTGGAGATCGAAAAGATGCTCCCCGCGTACGAACTGGCCAAGAAGTCCGTACGGGTGGGCTGACCGCTACACGACCGTCGCGCCCCGCGCCGGGGAGGACGCCGTCCGCGCCGTGCGGCAGGTGCCGGACGCGGTGAGGGCGGCGGCCACCCGGTCCGCCGCCGCCGCGTCCTCCGTGAGGAACGCGGTCGTCGGGCCGGAGCCGGAGACCAGGGCGGCCAGCGCGCCCGCCTCCGTGCCCGCGGCCAGCGTCGCGGCCAGGGAGGGGCGCAGGGAGAGCGCGGGGGCCTGGAGGTCGTTGCCCAGGGTGGCGGCCAGGGCCTTCGCGTCGCCCGTGCGCAGGGCGTCCAGGAGAGCGTCCGATGCGGCCGGTTCCGGGACGCGGGTGCCCTCCGTGAGCCGGTCGAACTCGCGGTAGACCGCGGGCGTGGAGAGCCCGCCGTCCGCCACCGCGAACACCCAGTGGAACGTGCCGCCCACCTCGACCGGGGTCAGCAGCTCGCCCCGGCCGGTGCCCAGCGCGGCGCCGCCGACCAGGCTGAACGGCACGTCGCTGCCCAGCTCCGCGCAGAGGGCGAGCAGGTCCTCGCGCGGGGTGCCGGTCCCCCACAGCGCGTCGCAGGCCAGCAGGGCGCCGGCCCCGTCCGCGCTGCCGCCCGCCATGCCGCCGGCGACCGGGATGTCCTTGTCGATGTGGATGTGCACGTCGGGCGCGATGCCGTGCCGGGCGGCGAGGGCGGACGCCGCCCGCGCGGCCAGGTTGGACGCGTCGAGCGGGACCTGTGCGGCGTCGGGCCCGGAGCAGGTGATCCGGAGGCTGTCGGCCGGGGTGACGGTGACCTCGTCGTACAGGCCGACCGCGAGGAAGACGTTGGCCAGGTCGTGGAAGCCGTCCGGGCGCGCGGCGCCGACCGCGAGCTGGACGTTGACCTTGGCGGGAACCCGTACGGTGACGCTCATCGGGCACTCCCGGTCTCGGTGCCGGTGTCGGTCCCGGTGTCGGTCCCGGTCTCGGTGTCGTTCCCGGTCGTCGTCGGCTTGTTCTCGGCGACCGCCGCGAACTCCTCGATGGTCAGGGACTCGCCGCGCGCCTGCGGCGAGACGCCGGCCGCGAGCAGGGCGGCCTCGGCGGCGGGCGCGGAGCCGGCCCAGCCCGCGAGTGCCGCGCGCAGGGTCTTGCGGCGCTGGGCGAACGCGGCGTCCACGACCGCGAAGACCTCTTCCTTGCTCGCCGTCGTCGCCACGGGTTCGCGGCGGCGGACCAGCGAGACGAGCCCGGAGTCGACGTTGGGCGCGGGCCAGAACACCTTGCGGCCGATGGACCCGGCGCGCTTGACGTCGGTGTACCAGTTGGCCTTCACGGAGGGCACGCCGTAGACCTTGTTGCCGGGGCGGGCGGCCAGCCGGTCGGCGACCTCGGCCTGCACCATGACGAGGGTCCGCTCGATGCTGGGGAAGCGGTCGAGCACGGTGAGCAGCACCGGCACGGCGACGTTGTACGGCAGGTTGGCGACCAGCGCGGTGGGCGCGGGCCCCGGCAGTTCCCGTACGAGCATGGCGTCGGAGTGCACCAGCGCGAAGCGGTCGGCGCGGGCGGGCATCCGGGCGGCGACGGTGGCGGGCAGGGCCGCCGCGAGTACGTCGTCGATCTCGACGGCCACGACGCGGTCCGCGACCTCGAGGAGCGCGAGGGTCAGCGAGCCGAGGCCCGGTCCGACCTCGACCACCACGTCGTCCGGCCGGACCTCCGCCGTCCGCACGATCCGGCGGACCGTGTTGGCGTCGATGACGAAGTTCTGCCCGCGCTGCTTGGTGGGGCGTACGCCGAGGGTCGCGGCCAGTTCGCGGACGTCTGCGGGGCCCAGGAGGGCGTCGGGCTCAGTGGTACTCACCTGTAAAGCGTAAGGCGCCCCGCCTCGGGCGCCCGCCACCCGTCGCCGTCCGCTCAGTAGTCGAACGCCCTCGCCGTGTTGTCCGCGATCGCCTCCGCCAGCGTGTCCTCGTCCAGGCCCCTGACCTCCGCCATCGCCCGCAGCGTCACCGGGATCAGGTACGGGGCGTTGGGGCGCCCCCGGTACGGGGCCGGGGTCAGGAACGGGGCGTCCGTCTCGACGAGGACCAGTTCCAGCGGGGCGACCGCCAGCGCGTCGCGCAGCGGCTGGGCGTTCTTGAAGGTCATGTTGCCGGCGAACGACATGAAGTAGCCGGCGTCCGCGCAGATCCGGGCCATCTCCGCGTCGCCCGAGTAGCAGTGGAAGACGGTCCGCTCCGGCGCCCCCGCGTCCGCGAGGATGCGCAGGACGTCCGCGTGGGCCTCGCGGTCGTGGATGACGAGGGCCTTGCCGTGGCGCTTGGCGATCTCGATGTGGGCCCGGAAGGACTCCTCCTGGGCGGCCATGCCCTCGGGGCCGGTCCGGAAGTGGTCGAGGCCGGTCTCGCCGACGCCGCGTACGTGGGGCAGGGCGGCGAGCGCGTCGATCTCGGCGAGGGCGTCGTGCAGCGCGGCGCTGCCGCCCGCCTCACGGGCCCCCTGCCTCGACCAGCCATCCGGATCGCCGTGGACGATGCGCGGCGCCTCGTTGGGGTGGAGGGCGACGGCGGCGTGCACGTTCGCGTGGGCGGCGGCGGTCTCGGCGGCCCAGCGTGAGCCCTTCACGTCGCAGCCCACCTGGACCACGGTCGTCACGTTCACCGCGGCGGCCCTGGCCAGGCCCTCCTCGACGGTGCCGTCCTGCATGTCCAGGTGGGTGTGCGAATCGGCGACCGGGACCCGGAGGGGTTCCGGCAGCGGCGGTGCTTCGGTGCGGCTCATGGGCACGATCGTACGAGGATCGCGCCGCGGGGCTCTCCGCTAAGCGGTCTGAACGGTCCGAGCGGTCTGAGCGGTCACCTGCGGAAGGGGTGCAGGAGGTCGGACAGGTGCCAGTGGTGGCCGGTGGACGGGGCGGCGGTGGCCGCGGTGGCCGGCCGGGGTTCCTCGGGCGGCTCCTGGGGGATCAGCGGTCCGGCGGAGGGCTGGGTGCGCGCGTCGTGCAGGAGCCGCTGGACGGTCGAGACCCGGCCGGCCCTCATGATCCGTACGACGTGCCCGCCGCAGTTGGCGCAGGTGGGGGTGGAAAGGGGGGACGGCACCTGTTCGCCGTCCGCCTTGTAGACCACGTAGGCGTGGTTGGAGGCGTCGACGTGGTGTTCTATCTCGTAGGCCTGCTCCCAGCCGTGCCCGCACCTCATGCAGGCGAAGGCGTAGGCCTCGTGCGCGGTGGTGATGGTGGTGTCGCTCATGCCTGCTCCTCTTGTCCGTCGGACAAGCACTCCGGGGAATGCGCCCTGGATTCCAGTGGACGCCTTCACCGGCGGGAGCGCACCGGGCCGGGTCGAGTATTGGAGCGGTTTTGGCCTGCTCGTGGTCAAAGAGCCCGGTTCGCGGCTCTCGCTTTGCTTTTCACGATAGTCCTTTACCGTCCGCATGGCCGGTCCTGGCCGCATTCTTTGCCGCGACGACCGCGTCAAACACCTCGCGTTTGGGCAGGCCCGCCTCGGCGGCCACGGCGGCGATCGCCTCCTTGCGCCTCTCCCCCGCCTCCTCGCGCACCCGCACCCTGCGCACCAGCTCCCCGGCATCCAGTTCCTCGGCGCCCACGGGCGCGCCCTCGACGACGACGGTGATCTCGCCGCGCACCTGCTCGGCGGCCGACCACGCGGCGAGGTCGCCCAGCGGGCCGCGCTTGACCTCCTCGTACGTCTTGGTCAGTTCCCGGCACACGGCGCCCCGCCGTTCCGCGCCGAACACCTCGGCCATCGCGGCAAGGGTGTCGTCCAGCCGGTGCGGGGCCTCGAAGAAGACCATCGTGCGAGGCTCGCGGGCGACCTCGCGGAGCTTGGAGAGGCGTTCGCCGCCCTTGCGCGGCAGGAACCCCTCGAAGCAGAACCGGTCCACCGGCAGCGCGGACAGGGCGAGCGCGGTGAGCACGGCGGACGGGCCGGGCACGGCGGTGACCCGGATGTCCTGCTCCACGGCGGCGGCGACCAGCCGGTAGCCGGGGTCGGAGACGGACGGCATGCCCGCGTCCGTGACCAGCAGCACCCGGGCGCCGCCGGCCAGCGCCTCCACGAGTTCCGGCGTGCGCGCGGACTCGTTCCCCTCGAAGTAGGAGACGACGCGCCCCGTGGTGTGGACGCCGAGCCCCTGCGTCAGCCGGCGCAGCCGGCGGGTGTCCTCGGCGGCGATGACGTCGGCCGCCTCCAGCTCGGCGGCGAGCCGGGGCGGGGCGTCCGCCAGGTCGCCGATGGGGGTCCCTGCGAGCACGAGCGTTCCAGTCGATCCAGTCACCGTCCCATCCTCCCAGTACCGGCCGCGCCCCTCCCACAGACGTGTTCCCTACGATGGCGCCGTGACGAGTACCGCACCCGACGCCCGGCAGGGCGAAGACGCCGGGGAACAGCACGGCACGGAGCCGACCTCCTGGGAGCGGCGGCTGCGCCGCTTCGGCCATTCCCCGCGCCCCGGAATCGGGCTGCGCGAGCGGCTGGTTCCGCCGTACAACCGGCCCGGAAAGCAGCTGTGGGCGGTGCTCGGCGTGCCGCCGGGGCTCGCCGAACGGCTGGTCCGCTGGTCGGCCTGGGGCGGGCCGCTGCTGGTGGCCGCGGTCGCCGGTGTGCTGCGGTTCTGGAAGCTGGGCAGCCCGCATGCGGTGATATTCGACGAGACGTACTACGCGAAGGACTCCTGGGCGCTGGTCAACCAGGGGTACGAGGGCGCGTGGCCCAAGGACGTCGACCGGCTGATCCTGAACGACCCCTCGCAGGTCCCGGTGCCGACCGATCCCGGCTATGTGGTGCACCCGCCGGTCGGTAAGTGGATCATCGGCCTGGGCGAGCAGATGTTCGGGTTCACGCCATTCGGCTGGCGGTTCATGGTGGCGCTGCTCGGCACGGTGTCGGTGCTGATGCTGTGCCGGATCGGCCGCCGGCTGTTCCGTTCGACGTTCCTGGGCTGTCTGGCGGGCACGCTGCTCGCGGTGGACGGGCTGCACTTCGTGATGAGCCGCACCGCGCTGCTCGACCTGGTGCTGATGTTCTTCGTGCTGGCCGCGTTCGGCTGCCTGCTGGCCGACCGCGACTGGGCGAGGCGGCGGCTGGCGGCGGCGCTGCCGGTGGACGAGGAGGGCGTGCTGCGCCCGGAGGCGCGGGTCGCGGAGAACCTGCGGCTGGGGTGGCGGCCGTGGCGCATCGCGGCGGGCGTCTCGCTGGGTCTGGCCTTCGGCACGAAGTGGAACGGCCTGTACATCATGGTCGCGTTCGGGCTGATGACGGTGTTGTGGGACGTGGGCGCGCGCCGCACCGCGGGGGCCGTGCGGCCGTATCTCGCGGTGCTGCGGCGCGATGTGCTGCCGGCGTTCGTGTCGGTGGTGCCGGTCGCGATCGCCACGTACCTGGCGTCCTGGACGGGCTGGATCGTCCGCGACTCGCCGGGCCACCGCGGCTACTACCGGGACTGGGCGGCGACGGACGGCACCGGCGGCAGCTGGACCTGGCTGCCGGACTGGCTGCGCAGCCTGTGGCACTACGAGTACCAGGTGTACGAGTTCCATGTGAACCTGACGTCCGGGCACACGTACCAGTCCAATCCGTGGAGCTGGATCATCCTGGGCCGGCCGGTCTCCTACTTCTACGAGGAGCAGAACGGCTGCCCGACGTCCTCGACCGGCAAGTGCGCCCGCGAGGTGCTGGCGATCGGGACGCCGCTGCTGTGGTGGGCGGCCTGCTTCGCGCTGGCGTACGTGCTGTGGCGCTGGTTCTTCCGCCGGGACTGGCGGGCGGGCGCGATCGCCTGCGGGGTGGCCGCGGGCTGGCTGCCGTGGTTCCTGTACCAGGAGCGCACGATCTTCCTGTTCTACGCGGTCGTCTTCGTGCCGTTCCTGTGCCTGGCGGTGGCGATGATGGCCGGGGCGATGCTGGGACCGGCCGCGGAGACGGGGACGCGGTACGAACTCGGCCTGGTGAAGCCCGATCCCACGGGCGAACGGCGGCGGACGCTGGGGGCGGTCGCGGTCGGGGTGCTGGTGCTGCTGATCATCTGGAACTTCATCTACTTCTGGCCGCTGTACACGGGCACGTCCATCCCGGAGGACTCCTGGCGCGACCGGATGTGGCTGGGCACCTGGATCTAGCGCGGAAAACGGCGGGCCCGGCACCACTCGGTGTCGGGCCCGCCGTGGTCGTCAGTGGTGGCTGTTGGTCGTTGTGGGCCGTGCTTTGACGGCCCACAGGCGGCCCCGGATTCCACGCGCGACAGGAAGAGACCGGCCGCACGTCACGTGCCGAAAACCCACGGAAGTGAGAGACGCGCATGACTGAGCCATCGGTACAGCTCCCCCGTTACGCTGGCGAACATCAGCCAACGATCCGGGGGTGTGCGCCAAGGATGGGACCCAAGACGCAGAGGGTCTACGAGACGATCCGATCCTGGATCGAGTCGGGCAGGTACGCGCCCGGCGACAAGCTGCCTTCAGAACGCGTACTGAGTTCCGAACTGGGCATTGGCCGCACGGCCCTAAGGCAGGTGCTGGCCCGGCTCGCGAACGAACGGTTCATCAAGGCGCACGACCGAAGCGCCTACCGCGTATCCGGAGGCGCCGGGGTGCCGACCCCGAGCGACGTGCCGGCGTGGGAGATCCATGGCAGTCGCCGCATCTACGAGAACCAGTGGGTCAGCCTCGATCTGGTCGACGTCGAACCCCCCGGTGTCGAGCGCTTCGAACACCACGTAGTCCGGCTTCACCACGTCGCGATCACCGCTGTCGTCGATGACCAGAACCGTGTGCTCATGCTCTGGCGGTACCGCTTCGTACCGCAGCAGTGGGGCTGGGAGCTCCCCGGCGGCATCGTGGACGCCGGCGAGGACCCGGCCACCACGGCCGCACGCGAAACGGAGGAAGAGACGGGTTGGCGCCCGGCCAAGGTTGAGCACGTGGTCACCTACCAACCGATGATCGGCATGGTCGATTCGCCGCACGAGATTTTCGTGGCGAGGGGAGCCACTCACGTCGGAGAACCTACGGACGCCGAGGAAGCCGGCCACGTCGCCTGGGTGCCGTTGGGCGACATCCCCGGCCTGATGAGCGAGGGCAAGCTGATGGGCTCCGGAACGATCGTTGCCCTTCTTCACCTCCTCTCCTCACGACCTACAGCCGCCCAGTAAGCAACTCCACGCGCTGGCGATACCGCACGGACCCCGTGCGGTTCGCTGCCAGCCTTGCCCGCTGAAGGTGGCTACGCGCCTGGTCCAGTTCGCCGCGCGCAAGGTGGGCCTGCGTGAGGTCGCAGTGCACGCCGGCGCTTGCGCGTACGAACGATGAGTCTGCGCTGTTCAGTGAGCTGTACAGCTCATCCATAGCTTGTTCGTCACCGAGCTTGGCCAGCACATTTCCGCGCCAGCGCGTGAGGTGGCCAGCGTTGAGAAAGATGCTCAGCATGTCCGGGTCGCGTACCTCGCCATCGCCCGGCAACAGGGCTTCCGCCCGCTCCAACGCCGCACGCGCCTCCGACGCCATGTCTACGCCAGCGGCGGCGCACAGCTCCGCCTCAGCAGCCGCGAGCCACGCGCGAAGTCGCGGCGACTGACGCTCGGCTTGTGTCCTCTGCGCGTCGCGTACCAACTCAATCGCAAGCAACGGGCGGCCCGCGTCCGCCAGAACGTAAGCCTGCTCCCCCATGGCGTGAGCCAGGTACAACGGGGACTCAGCGTCCTGTGCCGCCTTCTTCGCCAGCTCGTACCGCCGCCACGCCCGCTCCACAGCACCGGCATCCAAAGCCTGCCAGGCAGCGAGGGTGGAAGCTCCGGCGAGCGCAGCGGCGATAGGTCGTCTGGCGCTCGGAAGGACAGCGAAGGTCAACGCATCTTCCATCGCTGCCAGATGCCCGTTCATCTGGTCGACCAGCCCGGCCGCCCCCATCTGCCTGTCCATCGTGCGTAACAGCTCGGTCTGATCGAGGAACGACCCGACCATGGACTCGCTGAGGTTGCTCGATGAGTCGATCAGGCTCAGTAGTTCCTCGTAACCGTCAGCCGCCGGCCGAACCTCGCCGCTCCCGCCCCGGAGTTCAGCGTCCGTGACTCCCAGCAGCGGCCGGAGGAGTCCCGCGTACCGGTCCGTGATGGCACGGCGTCCGTTCTCCCACTCCGAGATGTAGACCTTGAGACTCGCTGGCGAGGCGATGTCGAGGAGCCTCTGCTCCGCGTACCGACGCATCTCGTGGATGAGTTTCTCCTGCGACCATCCCCGCGCCTTCCTAGCCGCCCTTAACCCTGTCGCCATGCCGCCTCCCTTAAAGCCGCAGGTGAGAGCTGGTTAACCCCACTGAGATTAACCCTTGTTGGCTACCGGGACACCCCGCTTGGGCCGTTCTCTGGAGATGCACGCCGACACCGAATGCACCGAAGGGCTTGCATCTGGTGCGCACCAGATGCTTATCTACTGGTGCGCACCAGATGGGCCCTGGAGGGAACGTCGGTGACACAGAAGGGCCCTCTTTGGGCTGCTTCGCCCTGCACAAACAGAGCGCCCGGAGGGTCCCGGCAACGGGAGTGAGCCCGAAGGAAGCCGTGGTCCTTGAGAACTGAACAGCGTGATGAATGACAGGCATCTGCGACAAGCCGCAGGCCCTGCCGCACGAGGTAGCAAGCACCTTCATCCCGGTCCTCTCAGGACTGGTGACACCCGTCCGTGCGGTGAGACAAGGGCAAAGATCGCGAACCATCCCGTACGCCATGTGCGCGCCGTTGGAGGCCGACGTGAAGCGACGAAGAATCTGGGCGCCGTGCCTGCTGGACCGGCAGGCCGGCCGCGCCCACCGCGTCATCTGACCGCCGCAGCCGTTGAGCTGGGGCCGGTTGCCTCCTCCGTCCGTCCGGCCCGCCGCGTGCGGTGCTGTACGGGCGGGGTCGAGGGGAACCGGAGAGTCCGGAACCGCAGCGGCACCCCGGGGGCAACCGGGATGCCGCGATACAGGCACCTGTATGGGAGGCACCTGTGATCAGCAGTCTGACAGAGAAGGAACGCGAGGAGCTGTCGAAGAAGGTCAGCGAGGCCAACCGACGTTCCTCCGGCGGCACCGGCCGCTGAACCACCCCCGCCCCGGACCCGGCGTGATGCCGCCGGATCGAATCCGGCCCGGGGCACCGCCACCCCCTCGGGTGGCCTTCCACCCAACGGCCAGCGCCCCGGAGCGGCTACTCCGGGGCGCTGTTTGGGCCGTCCCATCGCTAGGAGACAACGACCCATGATCCCCATCGTTGCACTTCAGGACCGTGTTACGGCCGCGTCGCTCGACTTCGAGCCGCCGGCCGCCGAGCTGGACGCGATCGAGCACGAGATGCCGCTCATCCGGGCGGAGGTCGAGCTGTTGGACGCGCAGATCACGACCCTCGACCGCCCGGCCAGTGAGCTGGACGAGCGGCGTATCCGCCGGGCCCGGAACCGGGTCATGGCCGCCCGCCGTGACCTGAGCAATCGCACCTTCACGGTGCAGCCGGGCGGTGCGGCATGACGACGGCTGACACCTTCACCGCCCAGATGTCCATCGCGCAGGACACCGGCCGGTGGCGCCTGTACGTGGTGGTCTACGGCGAGCTGGTCTCCGAGTGGCCCGAGTACGTCTTCGACGGCGCTGCGGTGCCGAGTGTTCAGGACCGTTCACGGGCCCTGACCGTTCTCGGCTACACGTTCACCGGTAACCCGGTCTGGTACTGGATCGAGGACCACGTCCCCGGCGATGACCCGGCTGGACCGGTCCGGCTGATCGCGTCCGTGCGGGTGCGGGAGGTGGCGTCGTGAACGATGTTCAGATCCGTTCAGCGGAGAAGGCGCTGTCGGTGGGGACGTGGCTGATCGTGGGCGGCGCGATGCTGTTCTCGATCCTCACGGTCACCCCGCTGATGAAGCAGCACACCCCCGAGGGCTGGGGCTGGACCGCCCCCATCCTGCCCCTCGTTGTGGACGCGGCGGTCGTCATCGTCGTCCGGCTCGATTCCGTGCTGGCCCGGCTGGGCGGGCACGGCGGGCGGTGGCCCATCGCGCTGCGGTGGATGACCGGAGCGATGACCCTCGCCCTGAACATCGCGGACTCCGCGTTGAAGAAGGAGCTGGTCGGTGTGGCCGTGCACGCGGTCGCGCCCCTGCTGCTGATCGTCACGGCGGAGACCGGTCTCGCCTACCGGCAGGCCATCACCGCCGCCCAGCAGGCCCGCGAAGCCCAGCTCAAGGCCGAACGCGCCGAGCGCGAACGGGTCGCCGCCGAGCGCCGCGAGGCGCAGGAGCGGCGGGCCCGTGAGGAGCGCGAGCATGCCGCCCAGTTGGCGCGTGAGCAGCGTGAGCACGAGGCCATGCTGGCCCGTGAACAGACCGCCCGTGAGGAAGCGGTGCGGCGTGAGGAGCGTGAGCGGGCCGAGGCCAGGGAGCGTGCTGAGCGCGAGGCTCGTGAACGCCGTGAACGCGAGCGTGAACAGCAGCAGGCCGAGCGTGAACGCCTCGAACGCGAAGCCGTCCAGCGCCGCGAGCGCGAGCGGCTGGAGCGCGAGCAGACCGAGCGCCGGCAACGTGATGAGCGTGCTGAGCGGGAGGCCCGTGAACGCGAGGCGCTGCTGTCCGGCGGCCCGGTGAACACCAAGCTCCCCGAGGACCGCGCCCGCCAGATCGTCACCGCCGCCCACGCATCCGGCCTGCCCGTGCGCAACGCGGCGGAGCTGTGCGGGTGGTCGGTGGGGTGGGTGTCCACCCGTTACCAGGAACTGCGCGACACCCCCGGCCCCACTGCGCCCGCTGCTCTCGAAGGAGTCTCCGCGTGATCGCGCTGATCCGCACCCGCACCCTTAACGCCCTGCGTACCGACCTCGCCAAGGCCGAAGCGGCCACCAGGGCCGCCCGCGTCAAGGGTGAGCAGCACGAGCTGGAACGGGACCTCGCCGCCACCGCCGCGGCGCGCGCCGAGACGACGGTGGAGTCCCTGCGGGACGCGCTGGCCCGTGCGAGCGAGGACGTGGCCCGGCTCCAGGGGGAGCTGGAGGCGTTGCGGGCTCAGTCGCTGCTGGACACCGAGGACCGGCAGGTCCTGCGGATGCTGCTGCGGACCGCGCGCAAGCAGTCCAGCCGGACCGACCGCGTCTACGTCCTCTACCGCTTCGGGGACCTGCACAGCGTGCACGTCACCCGAGACGCAGCGGAGATCGCCGCCGAGGCCGAGGGCGCCCCCCGGGACGGATGGACCGCGTCCACCACCTGCTGCCCGTCCAACTCGCCGGCCGCCGAGATCCCCTGGCGCATCCGGCCGGTCCCCCTCGGCGGCACCCGGTGAACACCCTGCCCGCCCAACGCAGGCGAAGCGCCCCTGGTGTGATGCGCCGGCCGCGCGTGCTGGATCTGTTCTGCTGCGCGGGCGGGGCGTCGATGGGCTACTACCTCGCCGGATTCGACGTGACCGGCGTCGACATCGTCCCCCGCCCCGCCTACCCGTTCACGTTCGTCCAGGCCGACGCGCTGGATGCGGCGCGGGAGTGGTGCCAGGAATTCGACCTGGTCCACTACTCCCCGCCCTGCCAGGCGTCCTGCGCGCTGACCAAGGGAACCAACCGCGGCCGCCGCAACCACATCGATCTCATCCCGCAGGTGAGGGAGGTGTGCGAGTGGTACGGCGTCCCCTACGTCATCGAGAACGTCCAGGGCGCCCGGCTGCGCAAGGACCTGCTGTTGTGCGGGGAGATGTTCGGGCTGTCGGTGATCCGTCACCGCTACTTCGAACTCGGACCCTACTGGTCACCCCCGGCGGCCGTGCACAAGCCGCACCGGGGCCCGGTCCGAGGCTGGCGCCACGGCATGTGGCGCGACGGCCCGTACATCGCCGCCTACGGCAAAGGCGGCGGCAAGGGCACCGTCACCGAGATGCAGCACGCCATGGGCATCACCTGGACCAGCACCCACGAAGAACTCACCGAAGCCATCCCACCCGCCTACACCCGCTACATCGGCCGCGACTTCATCGCGGACGACTGGGCCGCGGCCACCATGCCCTGCGCCGAGACGCGGCTGCTCCATCTCGCCCGCCCGGCCCCGCACGACCTGGTGGTGGCCGCCTGATGGCCACCCTCCCCGAATACCGGTGGCACCTGGCCCCCGAGGGCCTGGCCACCCGCCGCCAGCTCCGCGCCATGGGACTGCGGCCCGGCGGTCAGGACGTCGCCGCCGTCCTTCACCGGCCCCGGCGACGACGCGAACCCCTCGTCGCGTACCTCTACCGCGTCGACCTCGCCCGCCCCGTACGGCCGATGACCCCGGCCCGTACCGCAGCGCTGGCCAAGGCCATGCGGGCCCGCCGCCTGTGCCCGGCCTGCCGGCGGGACGCCGGGTACTGCATCCCGCGCTCCCTCGGCACGTGCGTGACCTGCGCCAATTCCCTTTGCTGACCCACCCACCTTCTGGAGGCATCGGTGGAACAGTCCCTCATCGCCGTGTTCGGAACCCTCGCCGGAACCCTGGTCGCCGGGTTCGTTCAGGCCCGGATCGCCCACACCGCCCGCAACGCCGCTCGCGGTGACGACCGGCGCCGTGACTGCGTCAACGCCGTCATCGACCTCGCGGTCGCCCTCTCCGATCACCGCCGGGCCATGTGGAAGCTGGGCGAGGCCCGCCTGACCGGCGCCGACGACGAACGCGTCCAGGCACTGCGCGACCAAGCGCACCACACCCGCGGAGCAGTCACCGCCCCGGCTGCCCGCGTCCAGCTCCTCGCCCCCACCGCCCAGGAAGCCGCCCGCCTCGCGGTGCGGGCCACCTACGCGATGCGCAACCCGAACAACGCACCCGAGCTGGAAGCCCTCCGGCTTCGCGCGCTGGAAGCCCATGACGCCCTGATCGCCACTGCGGGGCGCCACTTCTCCGTGCCCGAGGGGGCGTGCCGTGTTCGCTGACCTCGCGTTCCTGCTCTACCTCGGCCATCTGATCTCCGACTACCCGCTCCAGAGCGACCACCAGGCCGTGCACAAGGCCGCACCCGGCCTGGTCGGTTGGCGGGCGAACGTTGCCCACACCGCGACGCATGTCGTCGTCTGCGGGCTGCTGCTCGCCCTGGGCGCGGCCGTGCTCGGCTGGCGGCTCCCGCTCCTGTCCGCCACCGCCGCTCTGCTGTGGATCGGGGGCACGCACGCGGTGATCGACCGGCGATGGCCGGTCGCGGCCTGGATGCGCCTGGCCCGCCAGAAGGACTGGGCAGCTGCCGGCGGTGCCGCGCACGTCGATCAGACCGCCCATATCGCCGCGCTCGTCGTCGCGGCTCTCTGTCTCTCCGCCTGAAAAGGAGCACGTCATGGCAAGCAGCCCCAGTCAGCAGGCCCGCGATTTCGCTCGTCAGCAGGCTGCCCGCCCCTTCACTCCCCCGCCCCGCAGAAATGGCGGTGGCCAGGCCCCCAGCAGCAAGGGCGCCAAGTTCGCAAGCAACGCCGGGGCGGCAGTCGGAGGGTTCGTCGGTTCGGTGGCCGGCGGGTTCGTCCCGCCGATCAACGTCACCGTCAACAACAACAAATCGGCATCCACCCCCGGGGCCCGTCGGCACGCGGAGAGCCTGCTCCCCGCCCCTGAGTTCTCCTCCCCGGCTCAGATCCGCGACTACTGCAACGCGTTGCGGGCTGCCGCCGTGATGCTGTCGTTCGAGGTCGCGATGGGTGCCGAGATCCTCAAGGCCGTCCTCGCGACGGTCCCGGACCCGGACGGCCGACTGGGCGGCGCGAAGATCCGCGCGTTCAAGGTCTCGCGGAAACTGCAGCGCGCGGCCGACGAGCTGCGCAACGCCGCCAAGCTCGCCGCGGCCTGCCACGCGCAGTTCCAGCAGGAGTACGAGGGCGAGCTGAACGCCCACCGCCACCGCGCCCAGCACCGGCAGCAGCCCCGCATGAACTGGAGCGCGCAGTGAGCAGCCGCCGGGCCGACCAGAACGGACACGACGTCGAACGGGAGCTGGACAGGATGGGAAGGCGGATGAGGAACCACAGCGACCACGGCACGCCGGGCGGCGGGAGCATCGGGGCCTACCTGCTGCACCGGGCGAAGCCGCACCTGCCGCCGTGGCTCGGAGTCGCCGGGATCGGCGTGGCCGGGTCGGGTGCGCACCTGATGTGGGCGGACTCGGTCGGCGCCGGCGTCGGCCTGACCCTGTCCGCCGTCGCCCTGACCGGGGCGACCTGGTGGGCCGGGCGCGAGACCAGCCCGCAGCGGCGTCTGCACTCCGCGATCACCGTCGCTGCCGGGTCCGCATGGATGACCGGAGCCGCCCTCGCCGGGCCCCTGGCCGGCAGCCTCCCCGACGCCTACCTGATGGGCGGGGCGGTCCTCGCTCTGTCGTGGAACATCCGCATGGCGCTGCGTACCTCGGACGGCGAGGCGGCCGGGTCGGCGGACAAGGGACTGCTGGAGAAGGTCGGTCTGGCGAAGGCGAAGATCGGTCGTACGCAGGTCGAGCCGAACCGGGTCACAGCTGCGCTCGCGCTGGAGCCCGGCGAACAGACCACCGACGACGTCGCGAAGGCGCTGGTGCGGATCGCGTCGGCGCTGGACCTGCCGCAGTCGGCGGTGCGGTTCCAGCCCGACCCGGACTCCGCCCGGCGCGGGGACCTGGTCATCGTGCCCAAGGACATGCTGACCGAGGCCGAGCCGTGGGAGGGCCCGTCCCTGCCCGGCGGTTCGATCATGGACCCGCTCGTCATCGGCCGGTACGACGACGGCTCCCCGCTCGTGGTGTGGCTGCCCGGCGACCCCAGCCAGGGCCGCAACGCCCAGCACTTCCTGATCGCGGGCGGAACGGGTTCCGGCAAGGGCGACACCGCCCTGAACCTCCAGACGGAGATCCTGTCCCGCCGGGACGTCATCATGTGGCTCTCCGACCCGAAGAGCTTCCAGGACTTCCGGCCCCTGCTGCCCGCGTACGACTGGGCCGTGGAAGGCGGTTCCGGCACCGAGGCCATGGTGGAAGCTCTCCAGCAGGTCATTCCGGCCCGGACCGGGTGGCTGGGTAAGCACTCCTACCGGCAGTGGACGCCCCAGTCCGCCGAGCGGCAGACCGACCCGGCGCACTCCTGCCGGCCGTCCGGCGCGTGTGGGTGCGAGGGGATGCCGTACCTGGTCGCGTGGATGGAAGAGGCCGCCAACACCCTCCGCGCCCTCGGGGATGACGCGTTCACGGGCATCGCGCAGGAGGCCCGCTCCGCTGGGTGCTCGCTGATCGTCTCGCTCCAGCGGCCCTCGTACGACCAGATGTCCACCAGCACCCGGGCCTCTCTGCCGTCCGTGATCGCGCTGGGCTGCGACCCCCGCGATGAGGGGTTCTCCCTCCCGGACTCGGTCATCGACGCCGGGGCCCACCCCGGAGCGTGGGGTAACCGCAAGCCTGGCTACTGCTACGTCGTCGCCGGCGGAATCGACCCGGACCGCTACGCGGCCCCCGCCCGCACCCGGCAGTTCACTACGGATGCCGCACCGGTCATGGAGATGCTCGCCCAGTGGGCGCTCCGCAACGGCGCCACCGCCGACCCCGTCACCACCGGGGCCGCGAAGGCGGTCGTCGGCAACGCCTACACCGGCCGGACCACGGCCGTCGACACGGAGACCACCATGGCCGACCAGGACGACGACACCACCCCGACCGGCACCCTGATGGACCCCGAGGACGCGGCGATGGACCCGGAGGCCGACCTCCCGGCCCCGCAGCAGGGCGACGACACCCCGCTGTTCGGGCAGGAGACCGGCCGCAAGCCGTCCCCGGACGAGGCACGGGAGCTGTTCGCCCGTGCGCTGGACGAGTTCGAGGCGGCCGGGCAGATGGTCATCGGACCTAAGGACTTCATGGACTGGTGCGACCGCAACCGTCTCGGCCGGTCCTGGGTGTCCAAGCGGCTCAAGGACGCCGCCATGGAGGGACGTCTCCAGCCGACCTCCCAGACCGGCCGGTGGCGGATCGTGCCCGTTCTCGCCGCCGCCTGACAGCCGTCACATGTGACGGGCCCGTCACACCCAAACCCCTAGGCGGGAGCGGGTGTGACGCGCCATCACAGCGGCCCGTCACACCCCCGTCACACCCACCCGCACCCCTCAGCCGGGGCCCGCCGTCACACCCGACGCCAGGCCCCCGCCCGTCCGGGAGGACCCTCCCCATGAACCGACCCGAACAGCCCCCGGCCAGTCGCCCGCTCACCCCCGCCGAAGCCGACCTCCACGCCCGCCGCCTCATTCACGAGGCATACGCACCCGCCGACGAGACACCGACCGCGCACCGCGACGACACCCCGCTCCCCACGTACGGGCCCACCCCGCCCGTCGCCCAACCGGGCCGCCCCCCGATGTCCCAGAAGGCCACGGACGCCAGCGCCCTGATGCTCACCGGATCGGTCGCCGCCCTGTCCCTCGGCGGGGCCACCTCTCTCGTCCTCTACACCCTCGGCCACGTCGCCCCGGTCACCCTCGCCGTGGGCGCGGGCGGACCCGTCGCCCTGATCCTCGCCGCCGGCTCCCTGCTCCGCTCCGCCGGACGCGCCAAGGCAGACGCCCACACCGAACACCACCACCACTACAAGGGCCCCGTCCACCAGGACCAGCGCACCACCCGCACCACCAACCGGGGCCTGTGGACCAAGACCATCAACCGCCACTGAAAGCCACGCCTGTCCCAAGCACGACTGAGGGCGGCCCCCGTCTCGCCAAAGCCTGGGGCCGCCCTCATCCAGCACGCAACAGAACTGGAGACACCCAGCATGACGCAATCAACCCTCATTCCGCGAGACCGGAAGCCGGGGGCGCACTTGCGCACGGCCCTGTCGCTCGCGGCGGGCGATACGCCGGTCTTGCCGCTGCGGGCGGGAAAGGTCCCGTTCGGGAACTGCCTGGCCTGCCACAACAACGCGTGCGGCGGGCGCCCGACCATGAAGGTTCCCGGCCCTTGCCTGTGCCCGCGTCCGTGCCACGCGTGGGCCGCCGCCACTCACGACCTGGCCGTGATCACCTCACCCGTGTGGGTGGCCGCGTGGCGTCAGGCGGAAGGTGTCGCCTACCACCCGGGCGGGGCCGGGCTGACCGTTGTAGACCTCGACAACGCCGACGCCATCGCCTGGGCCCGCCGCACGCTGCCCCTCACCCAGACCGTGTCCACCACGCGGGGCGAGCACTGGATCTACCGGGGCGCCATGCAGTCCGCGAACGCCGTACGGCCCGGAGTCGACATCAAGTCCACGATGTCCTACGCCCGCTGGCTGGGCCCCGGAACCGGCACCACGGCCGACCTGCCCGGCACCGTCCGCGTGTTGGTCGCCTCGAAGCCGTCTCCGGTCCGGCCCGTCACCGCACCCTTGCCGACCGCAAGCGGGGAGTGCCGTCACCGCACGCCCGTCTTCCTGGAACGCGGTATCACGATGGCCGAGCAGCAGATCACCGCCGCCACCACCGCCGTGCACGCCACCGTGTACCGCGCCTTCCTGGCTGTGCTCTCGGCGCACGGTCGGTGCGGGTGCCTGACCGACGCCCACATGCAGCGGCTGTTCGCCGCCGCGCAGACCAAGGGCGAGAGCGTCCGGCACTGCACCGACGCATGGGCCAACGCCCTCACGCGCTTGGGGATGTGAGCCGTGTCCGACGACGAGAAGAACCCCGCCCGCGAAGTCATTACCGAGTACGCGCAGTCCCACTTCCGGTACTTCCGCACCGCCGACGGCACCGTCTACGCCCAGAAGAACGGCCACCCCGTCGCCCGCCCCATCCGCTCCCAGGGCACCACCGGAAGCCACCGCCAGGAACTCATGGTCGGCATGTTCAAAGACGGGGCCGGTGTCTTCAACGGCACCGCGCTCAAGGAGGCACTCGACTTGATCGAAGCACTCGCGCTCACCGAGGACACCCAGGCCGTGCACATCCGCGTCGCGCCAGGCTTCGACGGGGCAACGTGGCTGGACCTCGGCCGGGCCGACGGACAGTCCGTCCGCATCCACCCCACCGGGTGGGAGATCGCCGTCCCGGACCCGCGCGAGGTGTGCTGGCGCCGTACCCAGCTCACCGGGGAACTGCCCCTGCCGGCCAAGGACACCGAGGACAAGGGCATCGATCTACTGCTCAGGTTGTGCAACTTCGCCACCGCGGAGACCGAGTGCCTGGCCATCGCCTGGCTCATCGGCTGCTTGGGACCGTCCGTGCCGGTCCCGGCACCGTTCCTGACCGGGCCGCAGGGGGCGGGGAAGTCGACCGGCGGGCGGATGCTCGTACGGATCGTGGAGGGCATGAGCGGGGACCTGCGCCGGGCCCCGAAGGATGAGGAGAACCTGATCGCCGCCGTCGCGGCGGGGTGGGTGACCGCGCTGGACAACCTGTCCCACATGACGCCGGACCTGTCCGACGCCATGTGCTGCATCGTCACCGGGGCCGAGTCCGTGAAGCGGGCCCTGTTCACCGACGGGGACGTGCACCGGGCCCGCTACCGGCGCCCCCTGCTCCTGACCGGCATCGACGTCGGCGTCATCCGCCCCGACCTCGCCGAACGCCTCCTGCCCTTGCGCCTCGAACGCCCTCGCGTCCGGCGCACCGAAGCCGAACTCTGGGGCGAGTTCGAAGAAGCCCTGCCGGTCATCCTCGGCTCGCTCCTAGACCTGACGGTCAAGGTCCGGGCGGCTGAGGCCGAGACACCGACGGATCTGCGGATGGCAGACTTCGCGCACCTGTGCGCGCAGCTCGACACTGCCACCGGCCTCGGAGCGCTCGCCGCGTACCGGGCGAGCCTGGACGACCTGAACGACGACGTGATCGAGGGTGACCTGCTCGCACAGACCGTCCTCAAGCACGCCGAGGACATCGCCCCCGGCGGTGAGCAGCGGATGACGTCCACCGAGTGGCTGCACCACCTCAGCCGCCTCTACAGCGGCGACGAACTCCGTCCCCTGCCCAAGGGGTGGCCGACCACCGGCAAGGTGCTCTCCGACCGGCTCAAGCGCCTTCAGCCCACCCTCGCTGCCCGAGGCGTCCTCATCGACTCCGGCCGCACCCGCGAGGGCCGCTACCTCGAAATGGCCCGCCCCGCCGCCGCACCGCCCGAGTACGAGCAGCCGGAAATGCCCTGACCCGCACCGCCGCTTCGCTGGACAAGCAAGAAGAGCACGCCCGCGCGGGTGCTCTTCTTGCTGTTCGGCGGCACGCCGCCCAAGGGTCGCGCCGCGAAGCGGCCCCTCACTTCACGCCCTGAGAGCCACCCACACCACTACAGACGCCCCTTCCCTTTTTCCTAAGTAGGGAAGCTCTGCGTCACAGCGTCACGCGGACGGCAAAACCGGCCCCTGGCCTGCGGTGATGGGCGTGACGCAGACGGTCAAGCTCTGCGTCATCCTGCGTCACCTGCGTCACGCCGTGACGCACCCCGTGACGCACCGATGACGCACGCCCACACCCCCGCGTCACACAAAACCGCAGGCCAGAGGGCCGCGTGACGCTCGTGACGCTGTGACGCAGAAATCCGCACCTAGGACAGGCACAGCCGCCCCGCCCCCAAGGAGTCGCACCGTGGCCCCGAAACGTGCCCCCGAGACCGACCCGCAGACCACCCTGCGGGGAGGGCTCCCCGACCGCTACCTGACCCCTGAGGACATCGCCGCGCTCCTCTCCGTCCCGCTGGAAACCGTCTACGCCTGGCGTAAGAAGCGCACGGGTCCGCCCGGCTTCCGCATCGGCAAGCACCTCCGCTTCGACCCCACCGCCGTCTACGCCTGGATCAACGCGCTCACCGAAGCCGACCGCGACGCAGCCTGACTCACCGACAACCACCCGCAGGGGCGCGGCCACCACCGGTCGCGCCCCTGGCGCATCCCCGACAGGAGCCCTTGTGGCCGGCCACATCCAAGACCGCTGGTACAAGACTGAGATCAACGCCGAGGGCAAGCCCGTACGCGTCAAGACCGACCGCTACGGCACCGGACGCCGATACCGCGCCCGGTACATCGGCCCCGACGGCACCGAGAAGTCGAAGTCCTTCCCGGACAAGCAGAAGCGCTTCGCCGAGCAGTGGCTGATCAAGACGGCTGCCGACATGGCAGGCGGGCAGTACGTCGACCCCCGCGCCGGCCGCGTCACCTTTCGGCAGTTCGCTGAGAAGTGGGTGGCCACGCACACCACCGAGGTGAACAGCCGCGAGGCTGCCGAGCGACGGCTGCGCCTGCACGCGTACCCGTACATCGGCACACGGCCGCTCGCGTCGTTCCAACCGGGGCACATCCGCACCTGGCTGGGGGAGCTGGAGACCAACGTTCCCGCCGCCTCGCACCGCCGGATCGTCTTCGGGACCGTGTCGGCGGCCTTCAGCGCCGCCCTGGACGACGGACTGGTGAACAAGAACCCGTGCAAGGCCAAGTCGATCCAGGTTCCGAAGGCGAGCCCCGCCCGGGTCTCCCCGTGGGCACCGACGCAGGTCTTCGGAGTGCGCGAGGCGCTGCCGGAGCATCTGCGGGCGACGGTCGATGCGGCGAGCGGGTGTGGGCTGCGTCAGGGCGAGGTGTTCGGGCTCTCCATGGACGAGTTGGACTACGAGGGCGGATGGCTGTCCGTACAGCACCAGCTCAAGCGCATCCGTGGCAAGTTCGTCTTCGCGCTGCCGAAGGGTGGTAAGACTCGCGATGTACCTCTCCCGTCGACCGTGGCGGCCGTCCTCAAAGCGCACTCGGAGAAGTACCCGCCCGTAAGGATCACGCTGCCATGGCGGACACCCGACGGCCCTCCCGTGACCAAGTCGCTCATCTTCACGGGAGCGAGTAGCGATCACATCCGCGTCAGCCACTTCAACGACTGCATGTGGAAGCCCGCCCTTGCCGCGGCGGGCATCATCCCCGAGCCCGAGGATGGCGCGCGGTACGCGTCCGCACCGCACGACGGAATGCATGCTCTGCGGCACTTCTACGCCTCGCTGCTATTGGACGCGGGTGAGAACATCCGCGCGCTGAGCACCTACCTCGGGCACTCCGATCCCGGATTCACGCTGCGCATCTACACTCACCTCATGCCGAGCAGCGAGGGGCGAACGCGGCGGGCAGTGGACAGCCTCTTCCAGCCGTCTCCGGACCATGATCACGGCCCAGAGACGGCCCAATAAGCTACGGGCGGCCCCGCCTGCCAGAGAAGCAGCAGGTAGGGGCCGTTCTGCCTGGTTTCAGCGAGGCTTCATCTACTTCTGGCCGCTGTACACCGGAACCCCCATTCCGGAGGACTCCTGGCGCGACCGGATGTGGCTGGACACCTGGATCTGACCGGAGCGTTCGCGCCAATCGCCGCCGGGCGCATCGCAGTCCGGTAACGACCGGCACCCGTGCTCACTACTGTCCCGTAAGGTGCCCCCTACAGCCTTCTTGAACGTGTTCAAGAAAAAAGCTCCGGGGGATGGGGACGGCAGGGAATGCGCAGTGGAGCGAAGGTAGGCATAGTCGGCGGGGTGTTCGCGCTCGTCCTGGGCGGGGTGGGTTACGGGGCGTACAACATCCTGGACGACCTCGGGGGCAACGGCGGCGGGGACGGTACGAGCACCGCCGCCGACTCCACCGAGGTGCGGACGGGTCCGGTGACCGAGAAGGAGATCGCCGAGACCTCGAAGAAGTTCCTGGCCGCCTGGGCGAAGGGCGACGCGGAGACGGCGGCGGCCCTCACCAACAACAAGGGCGACGCCGAGCCCGCGCTGGCCGGGTTCAGCGAGAAGGCCCATGTCACCGAGGCCGTGATCACGCCCGGCCCGGCGACCGGTTCGACGGTCCCGTACACGGTGAAGGCGACCGTCTCCTACGAGGGCGCCTCCAAGCCGTTGTCGTACGCCTCGAAGCTCACCGTCGTACGCGGACTGACGACCGGGCGCGCGCTGGTGGACTGGGAGCCGTCCGTCATCCACCCGGAGCTGGACAAGGGCGAGTCGCTGCAGACGGGCGAGTCGTCCACCGCGTCGATCGAGGCGGTGGACCGCAACGGCCAGGTGCTCACCGTGGAGAAGTACCCGTCGCTCGGCGGCATCCTGGACGAGCTGCGCAAGAAGTACGGCGAGAAGGCCGGCGGCACGACGGGGATCGAGACCTGGATCAACAGCGCGAACGCCGACGGGATCAACAAGACGCTGCTGACCCTGGTCAAGGGCAAGCCCGGCAAGTTGCAGACGACGCTGGACGCGAAGATCCAGGCGGCGGCCGAGCGGGGCGTGAAGAAGTTCGCGGAGGCGTCGGTCGCGGCGGTCGAGCCGTCCACGGGCGCGATCCGGGCCATCGCGAACAACCGGGCCGACGGCTTCGACGCGGCCCGGAAGGGCAAGGTCGCCCCCGGCTCCACGATGAAGATCATCACTGCCGCGATGATCATCCAGAACGGCCTCGGCAGCGCGAACAGCGCCGTGCAGTGCCCGCCGGACGTGCAGTGGGAGGGTGTCACCTTCCACAACCTGAACAACTTCTCGATCCAGAACGCGACGCTGAAGCGGGCCTTCGCCAAGTCCTGCAACACCACCTTCATCAAGCCGGTGGCGCCCCTGAAGGACAAGCGCGACACCGCGCTGAAGCTGGAGGCCGAGCGGTACTTCGGGATCGGGCTCAACTGGCAGACGGGCATCGTCACGGTCGACGGCAAGGTCCCGGAGTCCTCCGGCGCCGAGACCGCCGCCTCGTACATCGGCCAGGGCAAGGTCCAGATGAACCCGCTCAACATGGCGTCGGTCACCGCCACGGCGGTCAACGGCCGCTTCCTGCAGCCGTTCATCGTCCCGCGGTCCCTGGACAACCGGACCTTCGCCACCGCGACCCCACTGCCGCCCGGCGTCTCCGCCCAGCTCAAGGAGATGCTCCGCTACACCGCGACCAGCCCCGAGGGCACCGCGACCCAGGCCATGGCCAACGTGGGCGGCGACAAGGGCGCCAAGACCGGCTCGGCGGAGGTCGACGGCCACGCCACGTCCGACAGCTGGTTCGCCGGCTTCAGCAACGACCTGGCGGCCGCCGCACTGGTCCGGTCCGGCGGCCACGGCGGCGACGCGGCGGGCCCGGTCGTCGCGGAGGTGCTGCGCGCCGGCCCGTGAGGGCGGTTCAGTAGGCGACCGTGAAGTGCCGTTCGCCGTACGGTACTTCCAGCTCGTCCAGGACCGCTGCCGCCAGGTCCTCCGCCGAGATGCGGGAGGTGCCGTCCGGCGCGGTCAGGAGCGTGGTGGTGCCCCGGCGGTAGCCGCCCGTGCGGGAGCCCGGCTCCAGGACGGCGGGCGGGCTGAGGTAGATCCAGTCGGCCGAGTGGGCCCGGCAGGCGGCGAGTTGGGCGGTGCTGGCGTCGGCGACCATGCGCCACCGCGCCGGTACGTAGGCCGGGTCGTCCCGCACGAGCCGGCCGGGGTGTCCGGGGACCTCCAGCGGGCCCGATCCGCCGATCACCAGGACACGTGTCCCGGCCGCGGCCGCCGCGTCGAGCAGCGCCGTCGTGGTCGCGGCGATCGTGTGCTCGCGGCCCGCCGGCGGCCGGGTGGCGGCCACCACCGCGTCGGCGCCCGCGAACAGGGCGGCCATCGCGGCGGTGTCGTTCGCGTCGCCCGCCACCGGGGTGACGCCGGGCGGCAGGACCTCGGGCCGGGTGCTGCGGTAGACCGCGAGGGGCGTGTGGCCCCGGCTCACGGCTTCGGCGACGACGCGGGAACCGGCCATGCCTGCGGCTCCGAGAACGGCGATCCTCATGGGTGGGTCCTTTCGGGTGCGGGTTGGTGTGCGGGTTGGTGTGCTGGTACAGGTGCGCTTTCGTGCGCCGGTGCGGGGGTACGCGCCGAGCGGCCGGGCAACTGGCCCCCGACGATGGAGGCCAGGGCGAGCGCGAAGCCCAGCAGCTGGACCGGGCCGAGCGTCTGGCCGAGGACGAGCACGCCCAGGCCGGCCGCGACCAGCGGGGAGAGCAGGCCGAGGACGGCGACCGAGGTGACCGGTAGCTTGGCGATGCCCTGGAACCACAGGGCGTACGTGAGCAGCCCGCCGATCAGGCCCAGCCAGAGGTAGCCGAGCGCGGCCCGGCCGTCGATCGCGGGCGGCGCGCCCTCGGCGAGGAAGGTGACCGGGGCGAGGAAGAGGCCCCCTGCGGTGAGCTGCCAGCCCGTGAAGGCGAGCGGGCCCACGCCTTCGGGCCGCCCCCACCGCTTGGTGAGCGTCACGCCGAGCCCCATCGTGACCGCCCCGGCGAGCCCCGCCGCCACCCCGGCCGCGTCCAGCGACGCGGCGGGCCCGATGACGACCAGGCCGACGCCGGCCACCCCCGTGACGCCCCACACCAGGGGCCGGGCGGACAGCGGCCGGCGCAGTACGGCCACCGCGAGGACGGCGACGACGAGGGGCTGCGCGGCGCCCAGGGTCGCGGCGACGCCGCCCGGCAGCCGCTCCGCCGCGATGAACAGCAGCGGCAGGAAGAGCCCGATGTTGAGGACCCCCAGCACCGCCGCCTTCCCCCACCAGGCGCCGCGCGGCAGCGTGCGGGTCAGGGCGAGGGCGATCAGCCCGGCGGGCAGGGCGCGCAGCAGACCGGCGAACAGCGGGTGCCCGGCCGGCAGGAACTCCGTGGTGACGATGTAGGTCGTGCCCCACACCGCCGGTGCGAACGCGGTCAGGGCGGTCCGGGGCAGGTTCCCGGCGGCTCCTCGCGTGGGTCGGCTTGTCATGTCTCGAAGTCTCGGCCCGCACCCATTGATGAGTCCAACACATGTCTGTCAGTTCATTGATCTCGATCCGTGATGAGTGGACGATGTGCCCATGGAACTCCAGCAGCTGCGTTACGTGATCGCCGTGGCCGAAACCAATAGCTTCACGCGGGCCGCCGAGCGGTGCCTGGTGGTGCAGTCGGCGCTCAGTCACCAGATCGCCCGGCTGGAGCGGGAGCTGGGCGGCCGTCTCTTCGAGCGGACCACCCGCCGGGTGCGGCTGACCCCGGCGGGCGAGGCGTTCCTGCCGGCCGCCCGGCAGTGCCTGGAGGCCGCCGAACGTGCCGCCGCCGAGGTCGCGGCGGCCGTGGGCGAGGTGCGCGGCCGGCTGGCGGTCGGCCTGATTCCGACGGTGACCGCCGTCGACATCCCGGCCGCGCTGCGGGACTTCCGCCGCCGCCATCCCCAGGTGCGGGTCAGTCTGCGCGTCGGGGCCAGCGACGAGTTGGCCGAGCAGGTGCGCGAGGGCACGCTCGACGTGGCGTTCCTGGGGTTGCCGGCCACGGCCCGCCCCAGCGGCGTCGGCCGCCACGAGCTGTCCCGGGAACGGCTCGTGGCCGTGGTCGCCCCGGACCACGCGCTGGCCGGGGCACCCTCCGTCGACCTGCGCCGGCTGTCCCGCGAGGTCTTCGCGGACTTCCCGGCCGGTACGGCGGGCCGCGCGCAGACGGACCTGGCGTTCACGGCGGCGGGCCTGACCCGTGACGTCGCGTTCGAGGTCACCACCGCCGACTACATCGCCAGCCTCGTCGGCCCCGGCCTGGCGGTGGCGATGCTGCCGCCCGCGTACGCCGCGCGGCTCCCCGGCGTGGTGGCGATCGGGGTGTCCGACGCGCCGGTGCGCGTCCAGCACGTCATCTGGAGCCGCTCGGGCCGGACACCCGCCGCGACGGCGTTCCTGACGGTGCTGGGCGCGCCCGTACCGGAGGCGGACGGACGGTAGCCGGGCGGCTTGGAGGACGGGCCCGGCCAGGACGGGCGCCCATGCCTGAGCCGGAGTTGATGGGGCATCGGCGGTCGATTCAGGCGGACTCAGCGGCGCTCAGGAAGTCGTCGGCGGTGACGTCCATCAGGAGCTCGTCACAGGAACGGCCCAGCCAGTAGCCGGACTGTCGCAGGCGGCCCGCGGACTGGAATCCGGCCTTCTGGTAGGCCGCCACGCCCGCCGTGTTGGCTTCCAGCACCTTGAGCCACACCATGCGCAGCGCGGCGTACTCGAAGGCCCAGCGGAGGGTCAGGGAGGTGGCCTCCGTGGCCAGGCCCCTTCCCCTGGCTTCGGGGGCGACGAGAATGACGAACTCGGCGGTCCGTACTGCCGAGTCGATCTGCAAGGTCGTGATCCCGACCGGAGTGTGGTCATCGGCAGTGATCACCTCGAACTGGACGTAGTCACGGTTGCGGCCCTGGCCCTCCCAGCCACCGGCACGGACCTCCCATGACTGGGTTACCTGGGTGCCGTAGCCCAGGATCGTGCCGGGGTCGTTCTCCCACCGGTGGTAGTCGGCGAGGTGGTCACGGTTGGTCATCGCCAGGCTGACTCGCTCACCGGGCAGCAGGATGTGCGGGGCACTCATCGCGGTTCGGCTCCAGGGGGATTGGCTGTGTTGATCGGGGTGTAGTCGCCAGTGTGCCCGGGCTCCTCCACCGGGCGTCCGTGTTCGTCGCAGATCCAGGCATGAAGCCGGATCGGGTCGGCGGCGACGCCATGGCGCCAAGCACTGCCCCGACCACCGGCCGCGAGGAGCAGGGAGGCCGCGGTGGACTCTTCGAGGCAGGCGATCCGGGCGGGAATGGCGCGTGCGGGACGCCCTCGCCAGGGGGACCGGCTAAGCCCTGTCGGCCTCGGTCACCGGCTTGATGCGTTCCAGGGGCACGTCCCACTCGACACCCCCGCCCTGGGGGCGCATAAACGCCTGCCGGCCGGCCAGTTGGCCGTTCGACTTGTAGCGCTCCTCGATCACGCCCACCAGCAGGCCCGTGCGTTCCGAGATCGTGTCCACCACGAGCGTCTCGCGCGGCCATGGCAGTTTCCCGTGGTTGATCGTCGTTGCCGGCTTCTGTTGCCGCGTCACTGACGGCCCCCTCTCTGGAGCACTTCGGCCAGGCGGGCGGCCACGTCGGCACGAACGCGCCCCAGCTCGACAAGTCGCAGCGCTGGGGACGCGATGTCGACACCGAGCGAGGGAAAGACGATTCCGGCGGCGGCCAGCGCTCCCCGCAGAGACTCCATCGCCGCGAAGGGGTCGACGTCCCGCTGTGTCTTGATTGCCATGAACGGGACGCTAGAAGTGGGCGGTTGCCTGGCGACAGGATGTTTTCTCGATTTTTCTCCGGTACTTGCTTGCTTAAGGGCTGTCCCGTAATCCCCGGCGGGCGCACGACGACAGCTACGGCACCTCGCTGCGTTGTCGGAACGTCCGAATACGTCCAGTATGCGAACGCCCCTCCGCCTTGCGATGCACCGCATCTGACGCCGCGCGCTGATCCACCGGGGATTACGGGACAGCCCTTAGCTCGCTTTTTCGCACGAAAGTGGTCCGAGCCCGTAGTCCATGGACCTCGGCTGGGCAATGCTGGGGTGATCAGCCCCCGGCGGAAGGATCTGGTCATGGCCCGACGACTGCGCTTCAACGGGACAGGCAGCGGTGGCGGCTCGTGCCCCGCGATTCATGAAGATGTCGACACGGGCGAGGTCATCGTGCACGGGCCGCGCCTTACCGACCCGGACGCCCTCGCGCAGCTCCAGCACATCGACGAGGACGAAATCCCGATCGTGATGCCCCGCAACACGCTGATCGACTTCGGCCCGAAGGACCGCGACACCGAACCACGCATCCTCGATCCGGCCACGTTCGCTGGGATGTTCGAGAACTTCCAGCACAGTGCGTGGCACCTGGAGATGCGTGGAGGGTACGCGGTCGATCGGGCCGAGAGCACCTACGCCCAGTTCGTTCGGGGAGAGACCCCGACATGGAATATGGAAGGGCCGTGGGCCCGCACCATCCGCCCCAAGACGAGTGATGGCGCGGTGGTCGGGCGAGTTCGCATCGTGGACAACCCGCCGACCGAGGGGCAGCGGTACCTGCTTGCGCACGCCGAGTTCAACGACGCATTGGGCGAGGACGTGCGCAACATGTGGCGCGAGGACGCCGAGCGCGTCAACCTGCCCAACGAAGACTTCTGGATCTTCGACTCACACATCGTCGTCCTGTGCATCTTCGATGACGACGACATCCTGACCGGTGCCGAGCTGATCTCGGAACCGGCACGCGTCAACCAGTACAACCGGCTGCGGGACGTGGCCCAGCACCACGCCACCCCGTTTCGGAAGTTCGCGGCGGAGCTGGCCGCGAAGGAGGAGTAGAGCAGGCGTGAACCGGTGAGCACCGACTATCAGCAGGCCCGCGAAGCCCTCGGGGTTCGACTCCGGGAGCTTCGTTTGACCTGCCCCGACGGTCGGCTCACCGGCACCGCCTTGGCGCGCAAGCTCGGGTGGCCGAACTCGAAGGTCTCGAAGCTGGAACTGGGCAAGCAGACGGCCACTCCCGAAGATCTTGAACAGTGGGCCACCGCGTGCGGTCAGGCCGCGTCCTACGACGAGCTTCGCGCCAGGCTGGCGGGGTTCGAGTCGCACATCCGCTCGTGGCGGCGGCAGCTCACCGCAGGGCACAAGTCCGTCCAGGATGCCGCCGCGATGGAGCACGAGCGGACGCAGATCCTCACCATCTGGGAAAACTGCCTCATTCCCGGCATGTTGCAGATCCCCGACTACGCGCGGCATGTCTTCGTCCGGCACGCCGAACTGATGCGGTCACCACGAGACACCGAGGACGCCGTACGCGCCCGAATTCAGCGACAAGAGATGCTGTACCAGCGCGGGCGCAAGTACCGGATCATGATGTGGGAAGGCGCGTTGCGCACTCTGGTCTGTCCGCCCTCGGTCCTTGCGACGCAACTTCACCACCTCGCCAGTGCCATCGGGCTGGACACCGTCGAACTCGGCATCATCCCGTTCGACGCCTCCTTGAAGATCTGGCCCGGCAACAGCTTCTGGATCTACGACGAGCGCCTTGTGATCGTTGAGGACTGGCACGCCGAACTGTGGATAGATGACGCCGACAGCGTGGCCACCTACCTCTGCACTTGGCGCACCCTCAGCGAGTCGGCCGTCTACGGGTCCGACGCCCACAACGTCATCAACGCCGCCCGCCGGGCTCTGAACGCCCGTTAGCGGATCGCCGGGGTGGTCGGCTCCAAGGCCGGGACCTCATTGGCCGCTCGGAGGACAGGGCCGTACGAGAGGCCCGCGACAACATCCGCAGATACACGGCGAGCATCATCATCAGGCTTCGTCATCTGGCCGCGCTCCTCGGAAGCGAGCCGTACCGTGGCACACGGTCGGCGGTCGATCTCCGCGCGCACATTCACGAGGTGACCGCCAGGCCCGCTCTTGCCGGCAAGCCTATGGAGGCCCGATGACCGGTCAGCCCACGCACGATCATTCGGTGACCGATCGCTACCTTCTCTCCACCAAGGCGTACGGCTCGGAGCAGCACTTGGCCGCGCGCCAGTCCCTTTACCAGTGGCAGACCCCGCGCTACGACCTCCCGGGCATCGTCGTCGACGAACTGGCCGACGTGCGCGGCGCGGTCGCTGACGTGGGCTGCGGGAACGGGAAATTCGTTGCCCGGGTGCGGGACGAACGGCCCGACCTGCGCGTGCTGCCCATGGACGTCTCGCCCGGCATCCTCGGCGCCATTCCCGGAGCGATCGTCGCGGACGTTCAGCAGTTGCCGCTTGCGGAGGCGTCCCTCGGGGCGGTGCTTGCGCTTCACATGCTGTACCACGTCGAGGACCAGGCCGCCGCCGTGCGGGAGTTGGGGCGCGTACTGGCTCCCGGCGGTATCGCGGTCGTCTCCACGAACAGCCGGACCGACAAACGGGAGCTGGAACACCTCTGGCGCCGGGCCGCAGGCGATGTGCTGGGCGTGCGGGAGGGCCCGGCCCGAGTGCAGTTGTCGGCCCGCTTCACGTTGGAGGACGCGCCGGCGGTCCTCGGTGCCGTCTTCGGTGAGATCCGCACGATTCCGCTTCCCGGGGTGATCGAGGTGACCGACGCCGGGCCGGTCGTCGCGCACCTGGCCTCGTACGAAGCCTGGGCCGACGAGATGGGCGTTCCGTTCCCGGAGACGGTCGAGCGGGCGCGGGAGTTGGTCGACGGGATTATTCGGGCGGAGGGTGCCTTTCGGGTCAGCTGCCTCGGCGGCGTGCTCGTCTGCCGGTGAGCCCGGCGGCCGCGCTGGGCGGGCAGGGCCACACCCTGCCCGCCCTGGGCGGCCGGTCGTCGAGCGGGGGCTTGCTCAGTGGGTTGTCTTCGCCGGGCCCGCGTTCAGGTACGTTTCGCGCTGGACGACGTGGCCGGGGCGGTCGTCCGGGTCGTGGCCGACTTCCAGGAGGCGGCCGTCCGTGGGCGAGACGATCCAGTTCTCGCGCAGGGCCGCGGTGGCTTCGATCTTCCAGCCGCCCTTGTCGTTCTTGTACGTGGTCGGGGACCAGCCCCATTCCCGCTTGTTGCTCTCGGTGGGCCGGGCGGCCCACTTCCACGAGATCCGGGTACCGGAGCGGCCGACTGCGTCCTTCACGCCCTCGGTGACCGTGGCGCCGGGGGTCTGCGCCAGGACGCGGAAGAGCGCGGCCCGCACCTCCGGGGAGACCGGGGCGTCCGTCAGCAGCCGGCCGGCCTGCCGAACCGTCTGTTCGGCCGCGGCGTCGGCGCCCCGGGCACCGGCGGACAGGGTCCCGCGCAGGGCGTCGGGGTCGGTCGGCAGGGTGCCGAGGCCGTCCCAGTCGACCGTCCCCTTGCCCACGGGCCACGAGGTGCCCCCGGGGTTCTCCTTGGTGAGGGTCCGGCCGTCCTGGGTCTTCACGACGACCCCGTCCCGGCTGAGATAGCGGGTGTCGGTCCGCGCCTTCCGCCCCTCCGCCCAACTCCGCACCTCGGTCTTCCAGTACCTGGTGCCCGCACCCGCTCCGGTGGTCGTGTGGTCGGCCATCGTCGTGAAGACCTCGGACGCCGACGCGGTGGCGGCCGGGCCGTCGTCGCCGAAGCCGACGACCGGGAGCACCGCCGCCCCTGTCGCGACGGCCGCGACCGCCGCCGCGAGGGCGAAGACCCGGCGGCGGGCGAAGCGGCGCGCGGGGGCCGGGGCGGGGGCCGCCGCGTCGGCCGCGATGGCGGCGAGGACCAGGGAGCGGGCGCGGGCCGCGGCCTCCGGGGCGGGCGGTTCGGTGCGGCCGGCGCGGGCCAGGGCTGCGCCGCCGGGGAAGTCGAGCAGGTCCGTGGGCGGGTTCTCGTGGGTCATGCGAAGTCTCCCGTCAGGGTCGTACGGGCGGGGCCGGTCAGTCCGTCGCGCAGCCGGGCGCGCGCCCGGTGCAGGCGGGAACGGGCGGTTCCGGCGGGGATGCCGACGGCGGCGGCCGCCTCGGCGGGAGTCAGCTGCTCCCAGGCGACGAGCAGCAGCAGTTCGCGCTCGGTCGGGGGGAGTTCGGCGAGCCTGCGGCGCAGCTCCGGTGCCACCGACGCGGCGTCCAGCCGCCGGTCGACCGCCTGCCAGGGGTCGGCCGTCGTGGCGTCGGGCCGCGGTTCGGCGCGGGCGGCGGCGCGGGCCGCGCTCTGCCGGTGGCGCGACAGCACGTTGCGGGCGACGCCGAACAGCCAGCCGCGTGCGGAGCCGCGCGCCGCGTCGAACGTGGCCCGGTGGGCGTACGCCTGGAGCCATACCTCGGAGAGCAGGTCGTCGGCGGCGTCGGGGGCGCGGCGTACGAGGTAGCCGTGCAGGGCCGTCGTGTGCCGGGCGACGAGCGGTTCGAAGGCGGTGGGCTCCCGCGCGGAGCGAGCGAGCAGATCCTCGTCCGGGTCCATGGGGGGCTCCGTAAGTTGTTAGGTGGCCCGGGAGGGCCGGGTGTGGCTTATGGGGTCTTGCCTTCAGTGGCTTGCCAGGAGTGGCCGCCCGGTCCTTCGGGGCGCCCTGGCTGCTGATTGAGATGTGCGCGCTTCGTGCGGTCGCTGATTACGGAGATGACAGCGGGGTGTTCCTCGGGCCGACGGCATGCCGCGCGGAACGAGGAGGGGCAAGTGAGCAAGCGGAAGGCTCAGGTCTGGGCCGGTGTCGATGCCGGGAAGGGCCACCACTGGGCGGCGGTGGTCGATGAGACCGGCGCGACGCTCTGGTCGAAGAAGATCGACAACGACGAGTCGGCGATCCTGACCGCCATGGGCGAGATCCTCGACTTGGCGGACCAGATCCGTTGGGCGGTGGATATCTCCGGGACGTCCTCCGCGCTGCTGCTGGCCCTGCTCGCGGCGCACGGCCAGAAGGCCGTCTATGTGCCCGGACGCACGGTCAACCGCATGTCGGGCGCCTACCGGGGCGAGGCGAAGACCGACGCCCGCGACGCCTACGTCATCGCCGAGACCGCCCGTCACCGCAACGACTTCGCCGTCATCGACGTGCCCGCCCAGCTCGCTGCCGACCTCGCCTTGCCGACCGCCCACCGTTCCGACCTCGTGGCCGACCGGGTAAGGATGATCAACCGTCTGCGCGACGTGCTGACCGGCGTCTTTCCCGCGCTGGAGCGGGCCTTCGACTACAGCTCGCAGAAGGGGGCGCTGGTCCTGCTGACGGGTTACCAGACCCCTGCCGCGATCCGCCGCCGCGGCAGGGCGAGGCTGACGGCCTGGCTGGCCAACCGCAGCGTGCGCGGTGCCGACGCGGTCGCCGCGACCGCGCTGGAAGCTGCCCGGGCCCAGCAGACCGCGCTGCCCGGCGAGGATGTCGCCGCGCAGATCGTGGCCGACCTGGCGGCACAGATCCTGGCCCTGGACGACCGGCTGAAGCGGATCGACAAGCAGATCCGCGAGACGTTCCGCAGCCATCCGCAGGCGGAGATCATCGAGTCGCTGCCCGGCATGGGGCCGATACTCGGGGCCGAGTTCGTCGTCGCGGCCGGCGACCTGTCGGCCTACGCCGACGCCGGGCACCTCGCCTCGGCGGCCGGACTGGTGCCCGTCCCGCGCGACTCCGGCCGCCGCACCGGCAACCTGCACCGGCCCAAGCGCTACAGCCGCCGCCTGCGCAGGGTGTTCTACATGTCCGCGCAGACCAGCATCATCCGCGAAGGCCCGAACCGGGACTTCTACCTCAAGAAGCGCGGCGAGGGCTGCAAACACGTCCAGGCCGTCATCGCCCTGGCCCGCCGACGAGCCGGCGTGTTGTGGGCCCTGCTGCGTGACGGACGGGTCTTCACCTCCGCCCCACCGGTCACGCAAGCGGCTTGACTTCGTCATTGAGACTCCTGTCCGAGACCGCCGGGCGGCGGTCTCACCCCGTACTTGCACGAAGCGGGGAGCAGCGTTCGCGGCCCGCTCGCGAAGGGGCTCAGCCCTCGATCGCGGTCCGGAAGCCCACGTTCACCGCTGTCAGGCCGCCGTCCACGCACAGTGACGTGCCCGTGATCCACTCCGCGTCCGACGACGCCAGGAACACGACCGCCTTCGCGATGTCCTCCGGTTCGCCGACCCGGCCCAGCGGGTACAGCGCGCTGATCCGGCCCAGTTCGGCGTCGCGGCCCGCCCAGGCGTCGGTGCGGATCGTGCCGGGGACGACGAGGTTGGCGCGGACGCCGCGCGGTCCGGCGTGGCCGGCGAGGGTGCGGGTGAGGCTGGCCAGGCCCGCCTTCGCCGCGCTGTAGGCGTGGTTGCCGAAGTCCTGGGTGCCGTTGACGGAGCCGATGGACACGATCGCGCCCCGGCCCGATGCGGCAAGGTGCGGCATCGCGGCGCGCGAGCAGCGGTAGGCGCCGCCCAGCGTGATGTCCAGGTCGCGCTGCCAGGTCTCGTCGGGCTCGTCCTCGAAGAGGACGCTGTCCTGAGTGCAGGCGTACGCGTTGTTGACGAGGACGTCGAGCCCGCCGAACGCCTCGACGGCGTGGGCGACGGCCGCCTCGATCGCCGCCCGGTCCGCCACGTCGCAGGCCAGTGCCTCGGCCGTGCCCCCGTCCGACCGGATCTCCGCCGCCACGGCCCCGGCCCGGCCGGTGTCCAGGTCGGTGACGAGGACGCGGGCGCCCTCGGCGGCCAGCAGGCGGGCGGTGGCGGCGCCGATGCCCCGGCCCGCGCCGGTGATGAGGACGCCGTATCCGTCGAAGCGCGCAGGAGTCATAGCGCCGACCGTACCGCCCGGACGAGTGCCTGTGCCCGGGGATCGGCGGTGACGCCCTTCTGGAGGCCGTTGGTGACGTATCCGAAGGCGATCCCGGACTCCGGGTCGGCGAAGCCGAGGGAGCCGCCCCGGCCCGGATGCCCGAAGGAACCCGGTGCGAGCAGCGGGCTCGCCGGACCGTGGACACCCTCACGGGGACCAACACCCGAACCGCCGTCCACAGCCACGTATCCCTCTACGCTGCCTCTTCAGTCGAGAGGCGGCCAGTCCGACTCCCGGAGCTCGTCCTCGGGCGAGAAGAACTGAACGGTCGGGGCCAGGCCCAGGTGCAGAAGCACAGCCTCCAGCGCCGATGCCCGTACCGCCGGTGTCATCCTCTTCGCGGAAGGCGATCGTGCACTCCTCGGGGCCGGCCAGGAATGTCTGCCGCGTCACGGGTTCCTCGCCGAGCCGACCAGCCGGCCGAACGCGTAGCACAGGTCGTCGCCGCGTTCCAGATCGTGGTAGTACGCGAGCGGACGCGCGGAGTCGGCCGGCGTCCGCAACAATCCCAAGCACGCGGCAGGCGGCCATGTGTCTCCCAGCCGGCTGAACCGTGAGTGCGCCGCAGCGAAGTCGACGCGGGGACGCCCCGCTCCCCGCGCGTCCTCGTCCCCGAAGGCCTGGTCCCGCCGACGGTCCCCGCCCACCTGCGCCGCCCCCGTCCCCAGCCGCCGTAGCGCCTCGTCCGACAGCCGTGCGACGAACAAGCCCCCTGGCGGCAGCACGAGACCTGTGACTTCGACGAATCGGCGGACCCGGCCGCGCAGTACCGACGTGTCGGCCAATGCCCTGGCGACTGTTTCGGACAGAGTGAAAATTCTCGCACGCTCCGGCACAGTGGCACCGTACAGGACACACGGACCGTGACCCTGCGGGCTGTTCGCCCCGTGCACCGGGGTACGGCTCATGGACGACTCCGCGATCACCAACTGTCTGCGCCCGCCTTTCCGAGGGCTCCCCGCACCGTCTGCCCGGCCCCGCCGGTCACGGGCTTCTCGCTGAACTCCGCGCCGGCGGCCCGCTGTTCCTCACCGTTCGCGGTCGGTGCAGCATTCGTGTCAGCAACCGGGCTGAGCGCTTCAGGGTTCATCGCATCTCGAAGACCACTTGTTCTGTCAGCTCCTCGGTCAGCGCGTCAGCGTCGTTGGTTGTGTCCGCGCCGACGACGAGGACGCCCGACCGGGTGAAGGAGTCCGGGATGGACGGAATGGTGTCTCCTGGGGCGACCATCAGGTCCGCGTTGAGTACGGCCGGGTGGTTGGTGAGCTTGTCCCATCCGTGCACGGCCCGCAGAGTGCCGGGCGGAGGGAAGAGGAACTGAACCCGTGCCGCCCGGGTCATGGGTGGCGTCGGCGCCGGGGTGTTGTCGAGCAGGTCGTCGAGATGCGTGCCGTAGAACTCGAGGCCCGGCCTGGTGTGTTCCACGAGTGCGTGGATGAAGTCACCCCCGGTGCGGATGTGGAACTCGCCCAGGACCACCCCTGTCCTGGTGAGCCACAGCTCGACATGGAACGCGCCGCGTGTGATGCCGGTTGCGTTCAGGGCCCGCTCGACTGTGCTCCGGGCGTCCTCCGTCGATGCTTCGGTCAGCCCGGAGGGCATTCGCTGGCTGGTGGAGATGAAGCCGGTGGTCACTTCCTTGCGTGTCAGCCCCAGTACCCGGGGGACCCCTTGGACGAATACGCCCTCGGCGGAGTACTCGGCTCCGTCCACATGGGTTTCGATCAGGAAGGGGGGAGTGTTCCGGAGCATCTCGTCGGTCGCCCGGGCCGGCGGGGCAGAAGCCGTTGCGGGCGCGGAGGAGGGCCCTTTGAATGATGTCCGGGATGCCTGGGCGACGGCTGCCGGCAGGTCCTTCGGGTCTGCGACCAGGCGGACTCCGATGCTGGCCAGGCCGTCGCGGGGCTTGAGTACCCAGGGGCCGGGCGCCGTCGCCGAGACGAAGCGGCGAGCATCGGCCAGACTGTGGCATACGGCCGACTCGGGCTGGGGGAATCCGGCTTCGCGCAGCAGTTGCCGGCAGCGGTCCTTGTACCGGATGCGGCGGACGGCCTCCGGGTCGTTGCCCGGCAGGCCGAGTTGATGGGAAATGGCCGCTGCGGGAAGTACGGAGAGTTCCGCGATGGTGATCACCGCGTCGAACCCTTTCCGCCCCGCCGCCCAAGCGCGGCATGCTTCCGGGTTTCTGATGTCCAGTTCCACCGTTTCGTCGAGCACGGCGTGTTCCTGTGGAGTGGCCTTTGCCAGGTTGGCCCCGTAGTCGGCACCCACCAGTCGCAGGTCGCGTCGCTTCGCCTGTTCGCTCAACCGGCCGAGTTGGTCGCGTCCCCAGGAGGGCATCCCAGCCACCCCCAGAACGAGAATCGTGCCCTTGCGCACAGCTCCACCTCACCCTTCCTGTTCCAGGAATCATCTTCGGTAACAGAATCCAGCAACCAGGGGGGAAAATCCAGGAACCGGAGTGGTTCCGGAATCAACAGCCTTATTTCGGTCCGAGCCGGCGGGGAGGAGATTGGCGAGATGGAACCGTTCCCATTGGTGCTGGGGTCCATGTCTGTGGCCTGGTGTGGCTGTTGTGGTGACGGACGGCCGGCGCGAGGCATCGACAAGACCGGGACGGCTGGAACGTGAAGGTTCTTCGGGCGTTTCGGATCACCGGGAACGGCCGAGATCCCTTCGCGAGAATGGCTGGAACTCCTGCTGGACTTCGCCGAAGGGAAGGATCGAAGCGGCGGGGAACCGTACGGATTCGGTAACGGTTCGCTCCCGGCTCCTGTCCGGAATTTCTATCTACCGGCGGGAGGCGTCGTTGACCGGCTCCCTCTCTGCTTCTACGCTGCTGCGGCGCGTCGGATTTCTGCATACGGGTGCAGTCACCGAAACCATTCTTCATTCATCGGTACGTGCAGGTTCGACACACACCGATTTCCCGCGCCTGCGACCCGCGAAGGGCTCACGCATGTTCATGGAACTGCGATTACATCCGGGATTCACCGAGAAGGACGATGCTGATACGGCGGCCGTGGAGAAGGAGCTCCGTCGCCGGCTCGACATGATCTCCGGCCAGGACGATGTGGTCATCGCCCTCGGCCTCATGGCCGCCGGCCGCTGGAAGCCGGAGGGGGACGAGCGGGCCGCCGACCGTATCCGGTACGGACGAGGGTCACTGGATCTTGAGGCGGAGGGAATTCCCGCCGCCGACTTCGCCCACTTCCAGCGGCTGTGGTACTGGTTCAAGGTTCCCCACGGGGAGGCATCGCTGGTCTGGTGGTACATGTTCTGCCGTGCGCTCGGGCAGGAGGACGGCGTCGGCCGGGCCCTGCGGCGGATGACCCGGTGGCTGGGAGTCATGGAACGGGAGCCGGACCCGGGCACGATGCCCGCTCTCGCCCGGGAGATGGGGCTGCCGAATGGTGCGGCGGTGGTCACCGAGGCGGAGACCACGGATGTCGACGCCCTGGCCTTCGCGGTCCGCGACGCGGCACCCCTGGTTCCGGCGCTCCACCGACGTGACGTCCTGTGGCACGGGCGGCGCGTCACCGTGGGCCGGCTGGAGGAGGCGGCCCGACGCTCCTGGGACAGCCTGCCCGATGGTGAACGCGCCGAACTGCTCGCCGTGCTGGGACGCCGTGTCACCAGTGTGGAGCGGGTACGGCTGCTGGTGGACGGTGCGCTGCTGGACAATCGCGGTGTCGCCGCGTCGGTAGCCGACTGTGCGAAGGAGCAGGTGGCCGCGTGGCCCGAGAGCACGCTGGCGCTGATGACGCTGCTGCGCTGCTGGCACGAGGCAGGGTTCGTACTCCAGGAGACGAACCAGAGCCTCGTCTCCTTCCCCGCCCTGGCGCTCTTCATGACCCGCAAGGGCGCGGCCTACGGAAACGGACTCGCCGGGGAGATCCGTTCCGGCCTCGAGGACGGCGACCTGGTGCGGTACGCGCGGAACCTCGGCGCGCTGCGGCTGCGGACCGAGCAGAGGTACGAGCGCTGCCTGCATTTCGACGGCAGCAACTGGGAACGCCGTGAGTTTCTCCTCCCCCGCGGTATCTACCGGCGCGAGCAGTCCCTGCCCGAGAGCCTGTGCGAGCACTTGTACGCGCGCACGGGGGCGGAACCGCCCGCGCGCGGGGGTACGGGGAAGGACTGGGACACCTTCCTGGAACGTGTCCTGGAGGCCGGAAGTACCCCGACCCGTGTCATACAGGAGTGCGCGCACTGGGCGGCGAACACGGACGACCTGCCTGTCGACATCGCCGTCTTCACCGCTCCGCTGGGCACCCGGCTGGACGAGCCGTGGACCATGGAGTTCACCGACCTGTTCTGCTACACGGGGTTCCGCGAGGGATACGACCCGGCCGCTTTCGGCGTCACGGCCGGCCGTGTCGGCATGTACAACATCATCGCCCAGAGGATGCGCTACAACGCGGTCAAGAAGGCGCAGAACTACGCGCCTGTCATGCGCTTCGCGCCGCAGGGATTCAATCTTCCCGACATCGCCGTCGCAGAGGACGCCAACCACGGCGGGCACAGCGCGGCGGGTATCCGGCTGGCCTGCCGGTTGCCCGTCACCGTCCGGCACGGCGGCAACGACTGGAACGGGCTGGCCGACGTGCGTCTGAACCGGTGCGTGTACAGCCCGGAGAACCGCTTCCGGCCCCAGGACATGGTCATCGGCCATCGCTACGCGCAGTGGGCCAAGGGGATCGCCGACGCCACTTACCGCAGGAACCTGACTTTCGACGTCAAGTGGGCCCGGAAGGTCACCGACCTGACGCCCTGACCGGAGGACGCGATGACCGACACCATCCGCACCCGCACACCGGCCGGCGACGCGACCCTCGTTGTGCGCTTGGCCGGCGGGGCCGTACGGATACCCGCACGTTGCCCGCACCGCGGAGCCCCCCTGGCCGAGGCCGCGGTCACCGGAACGCTGCTGGTCTGCCCCTGGCACGGGGCCACCTTCGACCTGCGCACCGGCAGCCGTCTGCGCGGGCCCGTCTGCCCGGATCTCCCGGTCACGGCGGACGAGACCCGCGCACAGGAGTCCGGGGCGTCCAACACGCCACCCGAGGACGAGTCGTCCGCCGACACACCAGGAGAACCCGTATGACGTATGTGATCACTCAGCCCTGCGTCGATATCAAAGACGGTGCGTGCGTCGATGTGTGCCCCGTCGACTGCATCGAGGGCGGCGGCCAGGAACGCCAGTTCTATATAGACCCGCAGCGGTGCGTCGACTGCGACCTGTGCCTGACGGTGTGTCCCGTCGACGCCATCTACCCGGAATCGGAAGTCCCACCGGAGTGGGAACAGTTCACGCGGATCAACTCGGACTACTTCACCGACCGGGAGGCCGACGCCTCGTGACCACCATCGACAGGCCCGGCCAGGAACACCTGGCCATCGTCCGCTGGGCCGAGGCGGATATCGGTGCGGACTCCACCCGTCTGCACATACCGCACGGTGAGCGGCCGGTATCCATGCACGGCGCCGATTCCACCGGACTCGGCCTGGTCAGCAACGGGACCGTCGGCGCGGATGTGATCCGGCTGCCCGCCGGCGCGAGCTTCCCGCCCCACACCCATCCCGGGCACCACCTGCTCGTCGTGCTCGGCGGGCAGGGCACCATCACGTACAACGGTCGTGTCTACCCCACCGGAGCCGGTGAGATCTACCTCGTCGAAGGCTCGGTCACCCATGCCGTCGGCGCGATCACCGACCACGTCATCCTGGCCATGGGCGCACCCCATATGCCGGTCGATTCGGACACACGCATGGCCGTCGTCGCCTACGAGGAAGTACTCAGCGAAGTGGGCAACCTTCACTGCCTGCTGTGCGACACCAAATCCCGTCTCCCCGAGTATCTGCACGACGTGGGATGCCCGCACTGTCCCTGTCACACGTGCGCCGTGAGTAAACCGCCGTCCGGCTGATTCCAGCGTGCCGCCGGTGCGGCCCGGCCCGTCCGGACCGCACCGGCCGGCCAGCCGGCGCTACCGTACGCACGGGGAACGCGCTGCGGCGCGTTCGAACCGTGACAGGGAGGGAAGGACAACGGCATGCCGCAAGCGCTGCTCGTTCTGGGCTGCACAGCGAACACCCCCTGGGGCCGGGACCAGATCCACCGGCTGACCGACCAGGCCCGGCAGCGCGGACTCCAGGTGTGGGGGGCCGACACCCAGGCCAACCTGACAGCCGGCGGGGACGACCAGCCCCGTATGGACCACACGGTTCCCCTCGACGTACACGACGTAGGCGCCTGCCGCGTCTGGGCGGCGAAGCACCGGGATCACATCGCCGCAGTGGCCACCATCAGGGAACTGTCCGTACTGCCTGCCGCGTGGACGGCCCACGACCTGGGCCTCGCGGGCAACGACCCCCAGGCGGTGCTCCGCATCCGCCGCAAGGACGTCTGCCGCGATCACCTGCGGCGGGCAGGCTTCCCGCAACCGCTGACGGCCGAGTGCCACAACCTGACCCAAGCCGAACGGTTCCTGCGCGAGACCGGCGACGGACCATGGGTCGTCAAGCCCCGCGACGGGCTGGCCGGCATCGGTGTGACCGTCGTCGACAAAGCCGCGGACCTCGCCGGCGCCGTGGCCAAGTTCGACCACCTGCCCGCCGCCATGGGCCCCCTGGGCAAGCCCCGTTCCTTCCTGGTGGAGACATACGTCGACGGCGACGAGTACTCCGCCGAGGGCGTGATGATCGGCGGCCGGCCACAAGTCCTCGCACTGACCCGAAAGGGCAAGGGCGACGGATTCGTGGAGACCAGCCACCGAATGCCATCAGGACTCGACAACGTCACCGACGCGGAAGCACGCGTCGCCGTCGCACAGGCCCTGACCACCGTCGGCATCACACACGGCATCTTCCACGTCGAGTTCTGGGTCACCGGTTTCGGCATCGTCCTCGGCGAACTGCACGACCGCGGCGGCGGCGACTACATCCACGCCCTCGTCGAACGCACCAGGCCCGGCTTCAGCCTCTACGGCACACTGCTGGACGACCTGCTCGGCCGCCCCGCACGGCCGTTGCCCCCATTCGCCGGAGCCGCCTGCGCTCGGTTCCTCCTCGCGGCCGCACCCGGACGGCTGCGCGCAGTACACGGCTGGGACGAAGCCACCACACATCCCTCCGTCATCGCCTCCCACCTCCAGTACGCCGTCGGCGACATCGTGCCGGAAGCCACGGACTCCTACACCCGTCCGGCGGTCCTCGTAGCCGGCACCGACAAGCCCGAAGACCTCGACGCCCTGATCGCATCGCTGTCCGCCCGCGTCACCTTCGACACAGCGGAGGACTGAAACCGCCGGGGCCTGAGCCGCTGTCCGGGGACGAACGGTTCCCGCTCACGACTCACGGCTCCACATTCACCGTGATGGACTTCGGCCTCTGGTACTCCGTCAGGGACAGAACGCTCATGTCCGTACCGTGGCCCGACTCCTTGCGCCCGCCGTGCGGCAGTTCGGCCGTCTGCTCCAGATGGCAGTTCACCCAGACCTCGCCCGCGTCCAGGGCACGAGCCAGCCGCAGTACCGACGAGGAAGCCTCGCCCCACACACTCGCGGCCAGGGCATGAGGAACGCCGTTGGCCACCCGGACCATTTCCTCCATGGAATCAACCGCCTGCACCGTGAGCACAGGCCCGAACACCTCCTCCGTCACCGCCGGATCGTCCTCCGGCACATCCGCCAGGACCATCCCCGACCGCCAGTAGCCGTTCCTCTCCCCGGAGGCGACAGCCATATCCCCGCCGATCCTCACACCGGCGGCGCTGGAACCGATAATCCCGTCGAAACGGGCCGCCTGGTCCGCGTTGTTCAACGGCCCGAAGTCCGCTCCGGCCCGCCTCGCACTCATCGCCTCGGCGAGACCTTCAACGGTCCGCGCGTAGGAGTCACGAAGAGTAATGACCCGTGCCGGAGAAGCACAGCTCTGCCCGGCGTTGTAGGTGGCCGCCGCGACAAGGCGCTCGTAGGTGTGACCAGGCGCGTCAGGAAGGACCAGTGCCGGACAGTTCCCGCCGAGCTCCAGACTGACCCGGCGCAGTCCCGCACGCCGCAGCACGTCAAGGCCACCGGCCCGGCTGCCCGTGAACGCGACACCGTCCACTCCAGGATGGGCGACCACCAGACGCCCTGTCACCCGATCACCCGGAAGAACCTGCACCACTCCGGCGCCGAGCGTCTCCTCGGCATGCCTCGCGAGCAGCCAAGCACTGTCCGGCGTAGTCTCCGCCGGTTTGAGAAGCACCGTGTTCCCGGCCGCGACAGCGGGCGCGAAACGCCACGTGGCCATCAGCAGCGGATAATTCCACGGAACGACGACAGCGACGACACCAAGCGGCTCCCAGCGCACCCAGCTCTCCCGCCCAGGCAGACGCGCACCACTACCAGGAGTGAGATCTGCTCGAACGGCCCCCGCGTAGAAGCGGATGAGGTCGACACACTGCTCCACCTCCCCCCGTGCCTCAACAGCCGGCTTCCCCGTGCCGGCCTGCTCGGCCCTCACATACTCCTCCGCCGCATCCTCCACAGCACCGGCGAGACGCAGGAGTCTGCGGGACCGTTCCCCTGTCGTCAGCGAGAACCAGCTTCCAGCGGCAGCCCGCGCGACAGCGACAGCGGCATCGGCCTGAGCCTCGTCCGCAGCCGCCGCGATCAGGCGCTCGCGCCCGCTCCTGGGATCCACCAAGCTGATGGACTTCACACGAAGGGATCCAAGCTCACTGCCGGCAGGACCCGAGGGCTGCGTTTGTGTCATGCCTCCGCGCTACCCAGCACACGAACACACACATTCACGTTCGTACCGGTTCTGTCCGAAACCTCTGTGCGAACCGGCCGGGATATGGTCGAAGGGGACGGCAGTGGCCCGTTCTTGAGCGGGTGCCCGTAGTTCTCGCCGATGGCCAGTGCCCACTGTGCCGACCGTCGTCATCCGCGCGCCGGACCCCGCCTACGTGGTGACCAGTTCCGGGGCGAGGTCCCGCCATGCCTGGCGGGTGAAGACATCCGGGGTGTCCGTGACCACCTGAACAGCGACATGGTCGGCACCGGCCTGGCGGTGCTCGGTGAGCCGGGCCACGATCCTGTCCGGAGTTCCCCAGGCGAACAGGGCATCGATCATCCGGTCGCTCCCGCCGAGGGACAGATCCTCGGCGGTGAATCCCCCGCGTAGCCATGCCGAGCGGTAGTTGCGCAGCTTGAGGTAGGGGGCGAGCATCGCCCTGGCCCTGGCGCGGGCCGTTTCGGCGCCGGCGTGCGGAATGACGGTCTGCTCCACTGCCAGCGTGGGGCCATCACCCAGTATCGACCTGGCCCACGCGGTGTGGGCCGGGTCGACGAGGTAGGGGTGCACACCCGTCGATCTGGTAGCGGCCAGCCTGGTCATCTGTGGGCCGTGCGCACCGATGATCCGTGCCGTCGACGGCAGAGGAGGAGCAGTCGTGTCCAATTCATCCAGGTAGGAACGCAGGGCGTGATAGGGATCGTGGTAGTGGCCGACGAAGTCGGCGTGGCTGACGCCGAGGCCGATCAGCAACCGGTTCCGCCGGTGCCTCGGGAGCGCGTGGTAGGTGGCGGCCAGCCTGTTCGGGGATCTCTCCCAGATGGATACACACGCCGTTGTGACAGCGATGCGGTTGGTCGCGGCCAGGACCCCGGCCGCAGTGGTCAGGTCCCCGCGGGGATTTCCTCCGGGACTGCCGCCGAGCCAGATGGCACCGTATCCGAGCTCCTCCAACTCGGCCGCGGCATCCCGCGCCTCGGCACGGTCCCCGTGGGTGAACGCCAGACTCCAGACACCTATCGTTCCGAGCTCCATGACGAAACCTTCCTGCTGGGTGCGGAATCTCCGTTGTAAGGGTGCGGGGCAGGATCTGTCCGTCCGAAGACGATGGCCTGTCCGGAAGCCGATGCCCGGCGTCCGGATCGCTCCGTGCCGTGGGGCCGGCACGTCCCGTTCCCATTCCGGCGCCGACGACTCGGTGGTCGGCAAAGGTGACGGTCCGCCGGTTCCACGGACCGGCGGACCACTGATTCACGCGCTGCCCGGCACTGCCCGGCCGGACGCTCGTTGATCATCGGACCGACACTCGGAGACGGGAGTGAGCCGCGATGGCCATCAAGATCACCGAAGACTGCATCAACTGTGGGGCCTGTGAACCCGAATGCCCGAACGAGGCAATCAGCGAGGGCGACGAGATCTACGTGATCGACCCCGCCGCCTGCTCGGAGTGTGTGGGCTTCTACGACCAACTCGCGTGCCAGGCCGTGTGCCCGGTGGAGAGCTGTCTGCCGGATCCGGACAGGGTGGAGACCGAGGATGTCCTGATCAAACGGTCCTTGAGCCTGCACCCCGATGACAACGAGCTGCGGCGCAAGGCGGATGCCAACGACTACCCCAGCCACTTCCGGAGGTGAGCACTCGGCGCTTGGCGGTCACGGGCCGAGCAGGACCCGGCGGGCATGGCACTGGCGTACGAGAGCGGTCTGCATTCGCGTCACGGCGTTGCGGTCGGGCACATGGTAGACGCGGGCGTCGCGGTCGTAGTCGTCGAGCAGCCGCTGTCCGACAATCACCTTCTTGTCCGGGTCCTTGCCGCAGGCCCTGAACAGTTCACGGTAGCGGGCCTGGTACTCCGTACGGCCCAGCTTGCGACCGGGCGCGGCGGTTGCGGATGGTCCGTGGCCCGCGAGGCAGGACAAGGCGAGGCCACCGAGTACGACCCGGAGCGCCTGACGGCGTGTCGATTCGAAAGTCATGCACGGAAAGTAGCAGACCGGGCACACATGGCTACCGAGTGAGTGATAGGCGTCCTCGCAGCCCGCCCGGGGCGGCTCAGCTTGTTCTTTGTCCACCGTCCACGTCATAGGGCGGGGATGGGCGGTCCCGGACGGCGTCTGAACGGCTGACAACCCTCCGCAGCTCACGGGCGCTTCGGGGCGATAGGGCCTGCATCACGGTGTCGAGGAGGTCTCGGGATTCGAGGGGTTGCCGCAGCGGCACCAGTGCACGTTGCCCCACTCGTAGTCGTGCCACAGATCCCGCTCGGGCTGGTGGACATAGTTCTTCCACAGGCCCACAGCTGTGCTGACATCGCCTGGCTGCAGATAGTTGCGGATGTGATCAAGGCGGCTGATCTCGGACAGCGCACGCGAAGACAGGCCGTCGATGACCGGCCTTGCACCCGTTGCCAGGTGGCTGCCTGATGCAATCCGAAGGAAGGCGTTCGCGGAAGCGTCACGCTTCCGGGGAGAGTGCCGACGGTGCGGTTGAGTCACCGGTGGACTTGACACTGTTGCCCGAGCATCGTCGTGGGCACGGCTCGGCCCGGCGGACGACGCGACCGCGGGCACCGCCGCCCAGCTGCGGGGCGTCGTCGAGCGGCTCATCGCCGCAGGCCAGTGGCAGGCCGGGAACCCGCACATCGTGATCGTCAGCGATACCGGCTACGACGTCACCCGCCTGGCCTGGGTCCCGCGCGACCTGCCTGTCGAGTTGGTTGGCCGGGCCCGCTCCGACCGTGTGATACGACTGCCGAGGTCGCACGGCGTCAACGGTCGGCCGCCGAAGCACGGGCCCGGCCCGCGCCGGTGATGAGGACGCCGTATCCGTCGAAGCGCGCAGGAGTCATAGCGCCGACCGTACCGCCCGGACGAGTGCCTGTGCCCGGGGATCGGCGGTGACGCCCTTCTGGAGGCCGTTGGTGACGTATCCGAAGGCGATCCCGGACTCCGGGTCGGCGAAGCCGAGGGAGCCGCCCCGGCCCGGATGCCCGAAGGAGCCGGGCGCGAGCAGCGGGCTCGCCGGGCCGTGGAGCATGTAGCCGAGCCCGAACCGGGTGGAGACGACGAGGACCCGGTCCGGCCCGGCCGACTCCTCGGTGCGGGCGAGCGTCAGGGTGGCCGGGGCGAACAGCCGGTGGCCGTCCACCGGGCCGATCATCGCGGCGTAGCAGCGGGCCAGGCCGCGCGCGGTGGCGGTGCCGTTGGACGCGGGGAGTTCGGCGGCCCGGTAGCCGGCGTCGTTCTCGTCGGGCAGCGGGTCGATCGCGCCGAACGCCCGCCGGGTCAGCGAGTCCGGGTCGCGGTACGCCTCGGCCACCGACCGTTTGGGGCGCAGCCGCAGCGCCCCGGTGTTCTCGGCGACGGGCGCCTCGACGGGGCCGATGCGGCCGATGCGGTGGGCCTCGTCGGCGGGGATGCCGAACCAGAAGTCGAGGCCGAGCGGGCGGGCGATCTCCTCGGCGACCCAGCGGCCGACGGTGCGCCCGGTGACGCGCCGTACGAGTTCGCCGATGAGCCAGCTGTAGGTCTGGGCGTGGTAGCCGTGCGCGGTGCCGGGTTCCCAGGCCGGGGACTGGGCGGCGACGGCGTGCGCCCCGCTCGTCCCGTCGGCGGCCTCCTCGGGGGTGAGCGGCCGGTCGAGGGCCGGGACGCCGGCCCGGTGGGTGAGGAGGTGGCGGACGAGGACGCGTTCCTTGCCGTTCGCCTTGAACTCGGGCCAGTACGTGGAGACCGGGGCGTGCAGGTCGATCTGGCCGCGCTGGTGCAGCAGCAGGGGGACGGCGGCGGCGATGCCCTTTCCGGCGGAGCGGACGATCTGGACGGTGTCCACGGCCCAGGGTTCGGTGCCGTCCACGTCTCTGGTGCCGGCCCACAGGTCGACGACCTTGCGCCCGTGCCGGTAGACGGTGACCGCCGCTCCCCGGTCCCCGCGCTGTTCGAAGTTGCGGACGAAGGCGTCCCGGACCGTTTCGAATCCGGGCGCCGCCGTGCCCCGTACGTCCACGCCTGTTGCTGCGCTCCCGCTCATCCCCCCATGGTGCACGGCGGTGCGGGTGGGGCGGGGCCCAGGGTCATCCCGAGTTGACCGTCACGGAGCGCGGGTCGAAGCCGAAGGGCAGTTCCAGGCGGTGGGCGCGCATCAGGGCCGCGTCGCACAGGAGGTCCTGGGTACGGTCGTCGGCGGCGATGACGCCGTCGCTGAGGATGACGGCGCGGCCGCACAGTTCGAGCGCGTACGGCAGGTCGTGCGTGACCATGAGGACGGTGACGTCCAGGGAGCGCAGGATGTCGGCGAGTTCGCGCCGGGACGCCGGGTCGAGGTTGGAGGACGGCTCGTCCAGGACGAGGATCTCGGGCCGCATGGCGAGGACGGTGGCGACGGCGACGCGGCGGCGCTGGCCGAAGGAGAGGTGGTGCGGCGGCCGGCCGGCGTACTCCTCCATGCCGACCTGGCGCAGCGCGGCCATGACCCGCTCCTCCAGTTCCTCGCCGCGCAGTCCCGCGGCGGCGGGCCCGAAGGCGACGTCCTCGCGGACGGTGGGCATGAAGAGCTGGTCGTCGGGGTCCTGGAAGACGATGCCGACGCGGCGGCGGATCTCCGCCATGTTCCGTTTGTCCACGGGCAGCCCGGCGACGCGCACGGAGCCGGCGCCCGCCTCCAGGATGCCGTTGAGGTGGAGGACCAGGGTCGTCTTGCCGGCGCCGTTCGGGCCGAGCAGCGCGACGCGCTCGCCGCGCGCCACGGTCAGGTCGACGCCGAAGAGGGCCTGGTGGCCGTCGGGGTACGCGTAGGCGAGGCCGCTGACCTCCAGGGAGGGCGGTACGGGGGCGGGGTCGGGGCTCATCCGGTCCTCGGGGCTCATACGGTCCATCCCACCAGACACACGGCGAGGGCGAGCACCGGGAGGGCGGCGGCGTACGCCCACTGGGTGCGGGACGCGGTCACCTCGTCGATGACGGGCATGGAGCCGGTGTAGCCCCGGCTGACCATGGCGAGGTGGACGCGTTCGCCGCGTTCGTAGGAGCGGATGAACAGGGCCCCGGCCGATTTGGCGAGGACGCCCCAGTGGCGTACGCCCCGGGCCTCGAAGCCGCGGGAGCGGCGGGCGATGGACATGCGGCGCATCTCGTCGGTGACGACGTCCCCGTAGCGGATCATGAAGGAGGCGATCTGGACGAGCAGCGGCGGGAGTCTGAGCCGCTGGAGGCCGAGCAGCAGTGCGCGCAGTTCGGTGGTGGAGGCCAGGAGCACGGAGGCGGCGACTCCGAGCGTGCCCTTGGCCAGGACGTTCCAGGCGCCCCAGAGGCCGGGGACGCTGACGGAGAGGCCGAGGACGTGCGTCTGCTCGCCGGGCACCACGAACGGCATGAGCACGGCGAACGCGACGAACGGCACCTCGATGAGCAGCCGCTTGAGCAGGAAGCCGGCCGGGATGCGGGCGAGCGCGGTGACGCCCGCGATGAGCAGGGCGTACAGCCCGAACGCCCACACGGCCTCGCGCGGGGTGGAGACGACGACCACGACGAAGCAGAAGACGGCGGCGAGCTTGCAGTGCGGTGGCAGCTCGTGAACGGGCGAGTGCCCGTGCCGGTAGAGCTTGTGCGCGTGGCCGGCGCCCATGTCAGACCTTCTCGTCGGTGCGGTCGCCGGCGGCGTCGTCCTTCGTACGTCGTCGGCGGGAGACCACGTAGAAGGCGCCGCTGCCCGCGACGAGGGTGGCGCCGACGCCGATGATCCCGGCGAGGCCGCCGGAGATCCGGGCGTTGGAGACGTCCTTGACGCCGTAGTCGGCGAGCGGGGAGTCCTTGGCCGCGTGGTCCTTGGCCTCCTTGTCGATGCCTTGGTCGGCGGCGACCTTCTCCAGGCCGTCCGGGTTGGCGGAGGCGTAGAAGGAGACGAAGCCGGCCAGCACGAGGGCGGTGACCAGGCCGGTGATCCACAGGCCGCGCGTCGGGCGGTGGGCGGCGGGGGCGGGCTCGGGGGCGGCGGCCGGGGCGGGGGCGTCGATCAGTTCGCCGTCCACGCGGAGCTTGAGCGGGGCGGCGAGGTTGCGCGCGCCGTGCACCAGGTCGGGGCGGACGGCGACGACGGCGCCGACGGTGAGCGCGGTGATCAGGGCCTCGCCGATGCCGATGAGGACGTGTACGCCGCCCATGGCCGTGAAGACCTTGCCGATGGGGATGTCCGTGGTGCCGCCGATCCAGTACAGCAGGGTGAACGCGCAGGCGGCGGCCGGTACGGAGACCAGCGCGGCGACGAAGGAGGCGGCGGTCACCGAGCGGCGGGTGCGCGGCAGCACGCCGAGCAGGCCGCGGAAGAGGGCGTACGCGACGACGACGGTGACGACGCCCATGTCGAGGATGTTGACGCCGAGCGCGGTGAGCCCGCCGTCCGCGAAGAGGATGCCCTGCATCAGCAGGACCACGGATATGCAGAGCACCCCGGTGTAGGGCCCGACGAGGATCGCGGCCAGCGCCCCGCCGAGCAGATGGCCGCTGGTGCCGGCCGCGACGGGGAAGTTCAGCATCTGCACGGCGAAGATGAACGCGGCGACGAGCCCGGCCAGCGGCGCGGTGCGCTCTCCCCCATTCTCGGCTCCGCTCGAACGGGAGGTGCCCCCCAGTTCCCGCCGGGCCCCCTTGAGACTGACGGCCACGGCACCGGCGGCGACGACGCCTGTGACGGCCGAGACAGGTGCGTTGATGAATCCGTCGGGTACATGCATGAAGAGGCTCCGCTTCCTGCGTTCTCGCGTCGCTGCGCCGGGTGCGCCGGATCGGTCATGAACCTCTCAATGATAGGGGCTTGTTGCGAACTACTCGCAAGAGCGTGTGTGGGCCATCTGCGAAAGAGCCCCACAATGCCCTTTACGTAAAATGTGGGACATTAGATAACAAAGTTTTATAAGTAGGAGGAGAGTCGGTCCATGTCCCCCGTGATCCATGACCATGCCCGAGCCCGGCTCGTCACCGACGCCCGCGACCTGCCCGTCATCCCCGTCGAGCTGCGGTTCGACAGCGCGGACGAACCGGCGACCGTGCGCCTCGCCTACCCCGGCGGCACCGAGTGGGCCGTCGACCGGGAACTCCTGGAACGAGGGCTGCGCTACCCCGTCGAGCAGGACGGCTGGCGGATATGGCCCTGCGGCCGGGTCCAGGTGGTCGTGGAGCGGCACGACACCGCCGGTGTCGACGTCGTCCAGTTCGACTGCGCCCCGCTGGTCCGCTTTCTGCGGCGTACGCACCGCGAGGTCGAGGCCCCGGCCCACGCCTGAGCCCGGACGCCGCCGCCGGAACGGACGCCGGACATACGGGAGCCCCCGCGCATCGCTGCACGGGGGCTCCGTCGTACGTACGGATCAGAAGCGGTTCGGACGCGGACCGACGCGGGGACGCAGGTCGGACCCGGACCGACGCGGATCAGACGCGGACCAGCTCGCGCTCGCCGCCCTCCGGGCCGCCCTCACCGCCGGCGGGCTCGCCCAGCTCCTTGCGCAGGCCCTCGCCCTCGACGTCCACGTTGGGCAGCGCGCGGTCCAGCCAGCGCGGCAGCCACCAGGCGCGACGGCCGAGCAGCGCCAGGACGGCGGGCACGATCGCCATGCGGACCACGAACGCGTCGAAGAAGACCGCGATCGCGAGCGAGAAGCCGATCATCTTGATCATCTGCTCGCTGGAGCCGATGAATCCGGCGAACACCGCGATCATGATCACGGCGGCGGCCGAGACGACCCGCGCCCCGTGCTTGAAGCCGGTGACGACGGCCTGGCCGGGCGTCTCGCCGTGGACGTACGCCTCCCGCATCCGGGTGACGAGGAAGACCTCGTAGTCCATCGCGAGGCCGAAGACCACGCCCACCATGAAGATCGGCATCATCGACATGATCGGGCCCGTCTGCTCCACCCCGAAGAGCGAGCCGAGCCAGCCCCACTGGAAGACCGCGACGACCGCGCCCAGGGCCGCGACGACCGAGAGCAGGAAGCCGAGCGCCGCCTTGAGGGGCACCAGCACCGAGCGGAAGACCACCATCAGCAGCAGGAAGGCGAGGCCGACCACGAGCGCCAGGTAGGGCAGCAGCGCGTCGTTCATCTTCTGCGAGAAGTCGATGTTCATCGCGGTGGCGCCGGTGACCAGCACCTCGGCGCCGGTGTCGGACTTGAAGCCGTCGCCCGCGTCGCGGATGGCGTGGACGACGTTCTCCGTCTCGACGGAGCTGGGGCGGTCCTTCGGGATGACGGTGATCATCGCCGCGTCGCCGGCCTTGTTGAACGTGGCCGGGGTGACGGCGGCGACGCCCTTGATGTCGGCGATCTCGTCGCCGACCTGCTTGGCCGCGGCCTTGCCGTCCGCACTGTCCTCGGTGTCCACGACGATCAGCAGCGGCCCGTTGAAGCCGGGGCCGAAGCCGTCGGAGAGCAGGTCGTAGGCGCGGCGCTGGGTGGTGCTGGTGGGCTGGGAGCCGTCGTCCGGCAGGCCCATCTCCAGCGAGGCGGCCGGTACGGCGATGGCGCCGAGGCCCAGCACACCGACGAGCAGCACCCAGACGGGCTTGCGCAGCACGAACCGGGCCCAGCGGGTGCCCATGTTCGCCTTCGCCTCGTGCGTGGTCCCCGCCTCGGCGGCCTCGCGCGCCTTGCGGCCCATCACCCGCTTGCCGGCGAAGCCCAGCATGGCCGGGACCATGGTGAGCGCGATGAGGACCGCGATGGCGACCGTGCCGGCCGCGGCGAAGCCCATCTTGGACAGCATCGGGATGTTGACGACGGCCAGGCCGACGAGGGCGATGACCACGGTGAGCCCGGCGAAGACGACCGCGGACCCGGCCGTGCCGACCGCCCGGCCCGCCGCCTCCTCGCGTTCCCGGCCCTCGGCCAGCTCGGCGCGGTAGCGGGAGACGATGAACAGCGCGTAGTCGATGCCGACCGCGAGGCCGATCATCATGGCGAGCGTGGACGTGGTGTTGCCCAGGTCCAGCACATTGGCCAGGGCGGTGATCGAGGAGACGCCGATGCCGACGCCGATCAGGGCGGTGAGCAGGGGCAGCCCGGCCGCGACGAGCGAGCCGAACGTGATGACGAGGACCACGGCCGCGATGGCGACGCCGATGATCTCGGTGGCACCGGTCTCCGGCATCACCTGGAGCGCGTCACCGCCGATCTCGACGGTCATCCCGCTCTTCTCGGCGTGGGTGCCGGCCTCCTCCAGCGACTCGCGGGTGGCGTCGGTCAGCTCCATCGAGTTGACCTTGTACGAGACCGAGATGTACGCGGTCGAGCCGTTCTGCGAGACCGCGTCGGCGGCGTACGGGTCGGCGACGGAGGCGATCTGGTCGGAGCCGTCCTTCAGCTCCCGGACGATCTTCTTGACCTCGGCCTTGTTGGCCGCGTCGGTCACCTTCTCGTGCTCGGGCGCCTTGAACACGACGCGCGCGGTGGCACCGTCGGCACTGGAGGACGGGAAGCGCTGTTCCAGCAGGTCGAAGGCCTTCTGGGCCTCCGTACCGGGAATGGAGAACGAGCTGGAGGTCGCCGTGGAGGCGGCGGACGCGCCGAACCCGGCGAGCGCCAGCAGCGCCACCCAGATCAGGGCGACGTAACGGCGGCGCCGGAAGGCGAGCCGTCCGAGTTTGTAGAGGAATGTGGCCACGAGGGCGTACTCCCGGTCAGGTCGTTGTGTGGAAATGGGCGTGTGGAACCAGCCCGACGACGAGAGCGGCGTGTCAGGTGGGACTTGGGGAGAGGGCCGTACGGGGTGGAGCGCGGGGACCTGGGGTGGGGGGGTCGGGCTCCGGAGCGGGCTGGGGATCCCGGCCGGATCAGGGAGCGGTGTCTGGTGCGTACAGCTGCAAGGCGCCGAAGCGTCCTTGTAGCGGAGCTACCAGGACGTTTCGGCAACGCCGCAGATGTGCGTGCCAGGCGCCGCGACCCCGGCCGTGATCCTCAGCCCGCTCCGAGAGCGGGGAGGATCACGGAGTCGACGTAGTCGAGAAGGAATGCCTGGTCGACGGGGCGGTCCTCGACCATCTGCCGGGTGGCGACGGCGCCCACCAGCATGTGCGGTACGTATCTGAGCGCCGGATTGTCCGCGCTCACCTCTCCCCGGTCCACGGCCCGGCGCAACAGGGTGTCGAGGCCGGTCATCTCCGGCTCGATCAGCAGTTCGCGCAGGGCCTGGAGGAGATCGGGATTGGTGTGAACGGCATGGCTCAGACCCCGCATCAGCGCGGCGTCCTTCTCCATCTGGCAGTCGTCACCGCGGCTGAGGACGGTGTGCAGGTCACCGCGGAGCGAGCCGGTGTCCACATCCCCGAGGGTGCCGGGTTTGTTGTGCCGCAGGGCCGTGACGACGAGCGCCGGCTTGTTCCCCCACTGGCGGTAGAGGGTGGCCTTGCTGGAATGCGCACGCGCGGCCACGGCGTCCATCGTGAGGGCGTCGTAGCCGACCTCGCGGAGCAGGTCGAGCACGACGGCGTACAGCTCGCTCTCACGCTCGGGCGTGAGCCGTGTGCGTGCCATGGTCGACCTCCTGTCCGATGCACAACCGAACGAAACCGTTTCGTACCGTAGAACGGTAACCCGGCCACCTAGCGAAACGGAACAGTTTCGCTTGTGGCCCGCACCACAAAAAGGGTGTCTCCCTGAGTTGCCGGGCCCTCCGGGCGCGGAAAGCATTGGGGGGTGAGTGACGACGTCTCGTATCTCCGCTTCCCGCACCTCCACGAGGACCTGCTCTGCTTCGCGGCGGAGGACGATCTCTGGGTCGCCCCGCTCGCCGCGGAGGGCGAGCGCCCCGGCCGGGCCTGGCGGGTGACCGTGGACCGCACCAGAGTCGGCCATCCGCGCTTCTCCCCCGACGGCACCCGGATCGCGTACACGTCCTGGCGCAGCCTCGACCCGGAGATCCACCTCGCCCCGGTCGACGGCGGCCCGTCCCGCCGGCTCACGTACTGGGGGTCCACCGACACCCGGGTCTGCGGCTGGACGCCCGACCCCGGCGACGCGGCACAGATCCTCGCCGTCTCCTCGCACAACCAGCCGTTCTCGTACTTCTCCTGGGCCTACAGCGTCCCCACGGACGGCGGTCCGGGCGGCAAGCTGCCCTGGGGCCCGGTCTCCGACATCGCGGTCGCCGACATCGACGGCGAGCGCCGCACCCTGCTGCTCACCGGCACCCCGCCGCACGAACCGGCCGCCTGGAAGCGCTACCGGGGCGGGGCCACGGGCCGGCTGTGGCTGCACGGCGAGCGGCTGCTCCCGGACATCGGCGGGCACCTCGACACCCCGATGTTCGTCGGCGGCCGGATCGCGTTCCTCTCCGACCACGAGGGCGTCGGCAACCTCTACTCCTGCCGCCCGGACGGCACCGACCTGCGCCGGCACACCGACCACGACGCGTTCTACGCCCGGCACGCCTCCAGCGACGGGCGCCGGATCGTCTACCAGTGCGCGGGCGAGCTGTGGCTGGTGGACGACCTGGAGACGCCGGACGCCGTCCCCCGCAGGCTGGCGGTCCGCCTCGGCGGCCCGCGCGCGGGACGGCGTACGTACCAGGTGCCGGCGTCGAGCAATGTGGACGCGCTGTCCGTGGACGAGACGGGGCGGGCGAGTGCCGTGTCGGTACGCGGCAGCCTGTACTGGCTCACGCACCGCGACGGGCCCGCCCGCACCATCGCCGACACACCGGGGGTACGGGTGCGGCTGCCGGAGATGCTGGGCAGCGGGAACCAGGTGGCGTACGTGACCGACGCGGAGGGCGAGGACGCGATCGAGATCGCCCCGCTGCCGCGCGCCAGCGGCGAACGCCCGACGCGGCGCCTCGCGTCGGGCCGGATCGGCCGGGTGCTGGAGCTGGTCGCGGACCCGGAGGGCGAACGGCTGGCCATCGCCTCGCACGACGGCCGGCTGCTGCTGCTGGAGACGGGCGAAGGGGCTGTAGCCGAGGGGGCCGCAGGCGAGGGGGCGGCCGGCGAAGGGGTCACCGGCGAGGAGCCGCCCCCCGGCGAGCCCGTCGAACTCATCCGGTCCGTCAACGGCCCCGTCCGCGACCTGGCGTTCTCCCCGGACGGCGACTGGCTGACCTGGTCGCATCCGGGGATCGGCCGCTCCCTGCGCAAGATCAAGCTGGCCCGGATCTCGGGGCCGGGCGAGCCGACCGTCGTGGACGTCACCAACGGCCGCTTCGAGGACGAGAACCCGGTCTTCACCGGCGACGGCCGCTATCTGGCGTTCCTGTCCTGGCGCGGCTTCGACCCGGTCTACGACGTGCACACGGGCGACCTGTCGTTCCCGCTCGGCTGCCGCCCCTACCTGGTGCCGCTGTCCTCGGCGACCCCGTCCCCGTTCGCCCTGCTGCCGGACGGGCGGCCCGCGGCGGGCGGCCTGGACCCGGTGGACACGGCGGAGGCGGGGATGACGGAGGGGTCCACGGTCACCGTCGAGTTCGAGGGGCTGCAGAGCCGGGTCACGCCGTTCCCCGTCTCGGCGTCCAAGTACTCCGCGCTGGCCCCGGTCAGCGGCGGCGGCCTGGTGTGGCTGCGCTGGCCGATCTCCGGGGCGCTCGGCGAGACCTTCGCCAACCCGGCGGACATGTCGGGCCGGCCGACCCTGGAGCACTTCAACATCGCCAAGGCGCGGAGAACCGAACTCGTCGGCCACCTCGACTGGTTCGCGGTCAGCGGCGACGCCTCGCGGCTGGTCGTGATGGACGACGGCGAGCTGCGCGCCGTCCCCGCGGCGGAGCCGGGCGACAACGACTCCACGGTCTACCTGGATCTGCGGCGCATCCTGCACGAGGTGGACCCGGCGGCGGAGTGGCGCGGGGCGTACGACGAGGCGGGCCGCATCATCCGCTCGTACTTCTGGGAGCCGGACATGTGCGGGATCGACTGGCCGGCGGTGCTCGACCAGTACCGCCCGCTGGTCGAACGCGTCGCCACACCCGACGAGTTCGCGGACCTGCTGCGCGAGGTGCTGGGCGAGCTGGGGACCTCGCACGCGTACGTGTCGCCCGCGCGCCGCAACGAGGGGCCGCCGCACTACCAGCGGGCGATCGGACTGCTCGGCGCCAACTTCGCGTGCCGGGACGGGGACTGGACCCTGCTGCGCATCCTGCCGGGCGACTCGTCGGACTCCAAGGCGCGTTCCCCGCTGGCCGGTACGGGCATCCGCGAGGGGGCGGTGCTGACGCATGTGGACGGCCGCCCGGTCGATCCGGTCGCCGGGCCGTACGCGCTGCTGGCGGCGGCGGGCGGTACGACGGTCGAGCTGACGTTCCGCCCGGCGGAGGGCGGCGGCCGGCCCCGGCGCATCGCGGTCGTGCCGCTCATCGACGAACGCCCCCTGCGCTATCAGGACTGGGTCGCCAAGCGGCGCGAGGTGGTCCGGGAGCTGAGCGGGGGGCGGTGCGGCTACCTCCACATCCCGGACATGGGCGGCTCCGGCTGGGCGCAGTTCAACCGCGACCTGCGCATGGAGGTCTCGCGCCCCGCGCTGATCGTGGACGTGCGCGGCAACGCCGGCGGCCACATCAGCGAGCTGGTCGTGGAGAAGCTCACCCGGACGATCCTGGGCTGGGACCTCACCCGCAACGCGCAGCCCGTCTCCTACGCCTCCAACGCCCCGAGGGGCCCGGTGGTCGCCCTGGCCGACGAGGCGACCTCCTCCGACGGCGACATGATCACCGCCGCGTTCCGCCTCCTGAAACTGGGCCCGGTCGTCGGCCAGCGCACCTGGGGCGGCGTCGTCGGCATGACCGGCCGCCACCGGCTGGGCGACGGCACGGTGATCACGGTGCCGATGAACGCGGCCTGGTTCGACACGTACGGCTGGTCCGTCGAGAACAACGGCGTCTCCCCCGACCTGGAAGCGCTGCGCACCCCGCTGGACTGGGCGGAGGGCCGCTACGCGGTCCTGGACGACGCGGTCCGCATCGCCCTCGACCTCCTGGCCGCCCACCCCCCGGCCACCCCACCCACCTACAACACGGCCCCCGACCGCCGAAGGCCACCCCTGCCACCGAGGTAGGCGAAGCGGACGAGCCCGGGCGTGCGGCTGGGACGACAAGGTGGAAGGTGTCGCGTCACGGTGTCCCCCTCCATCCGCACGGCGCACACCCATGGGCTGCTCAGGCATCGGGGCGACGAGCGTTTCGCCTTCGCCTTCCGGCGATCATCCCCTCGCCTTCCGCCACCCGTCCCGCCCGCAGCGCGGCTGCTCTGATCTGGCGGTCGGACATCAGCGCCACGACGTCATGGGACTCATGGATGCCGTCGCCGTTGTTCACGTCCAGTAGCTTCAGGAAGCAGGACAGCGCCCGCTCCCGGTCCGTTCCGCCCCCCAGCCCGTCGCGGCACATGATCCCCAGGTTCAGCAGCGCGTCGTAGGAACCCTGGGCGACGGCCCGGCCCAGAAGGCGCCGCGACGCGACGAAGTCGCCCTCGGAGAACATGGTCTCCCCGAGTCGCAGGGAGGCGACGCCCAGGCCGGCGGCGGAGGCTTCCTCCAGCAGGCGCACGGCCCTCGCCCTGGACTCCGGCGCACCCGCTTCCCGCAAAAGGAACCCGGCCAGGTTGAACTTGGCCGCGCGGTCCCCGCGTGCGGCCGCCGCCTCGAAGAGACGTATCGCCCGCGCCTCGTCCTTCGGCACCCCCAAGCCCTCGACGAGCATGTAGCCGAGCCCTCGCTGCGCACCGGGATGACCGGCCTCAGCCGCGCTGCTCAGGTAGTGGTACGCGGCCGGATAGTCCTTGATGTACTCCAGGGCGAGGCCGCCCAACAGCTCCTGGAACTCCACGTCTCCGGCGTCCGCCCGACGCTGCACATCGGGGACCAGCGCACGCATCCGGTCCGCCGCATCGGCGTCCCCTCGTCCCATGCCCGCCAGGTCCGACCGTGCGCGTTCGAGAAGCGACGCCGAATCGTCCCGCTTGTCCACCCGTACCCACCCCACACACTCGCGCCGCCCCCGGCTTCCTCGCGCGGAAGAGTGTACGGGCCCTTCTCCGGGACAGGTTCTGCCCCCGTGGGGGAGGCATCGAGCCGCCGTGGCGGCCATGTCACAGCTCCGGCCGCTGTCTCGTCTCGGGGGTGTACGAGTCCTACGCACCCCGAGGAGCACCCCGTGAACGCTCGGCTCGACTACTTCGCCAGTCCCGTCGCCGGCAAGGCGCTCAAGTACTTCATGGCGTTCGGGCGGGAGCTGAAGGCGTCGCCGCTCCCCGCCGCGACGCAGGAGCTCGTCGCCCTCCGCGTCAGCCAGATCAACGGCTGCGCCGCCTGCATCGACATGCACACCAAGGAGGCGGCCGCCGCCGGGGAGAGCGCGGTGCGGCTGAACCTCGTCACGGCGTGGCGGGAGGCGACCGTGTTCACCGAGGAGGAACGGGCCGCCCTCGCGCTCGCCGAGCAGGGGACGCGGACCGCCGACGCGGCGACCGGAGTGGACGACGAGGTGTGGGCGCGGGCCGCCGAGTTGTACGACGAGGAGCAGCTGACCGCGCTCGTCATGCTGGTCTCGTTCATGAACGCGGTGAACCGGCTGAACATCATCACGCGGCAGCCGGCGGGCGGCTATCAGCCCGGCAGCCACGCGCACTGAGCGGACGGACCGGAAGCGGCCGACGGCACCGAATCACGGGGAGGGACCGGCATGGGCAAGGCCGAGGAGTTCGAGGAGTTGCGGGGGCTGTTGTTCTCGATCGCCTACCGCATCCTGGGCAGCGTCACGGAGGCGGAGGACGCGGTGCAGGAGGCATGGCTGCGGTACGACGCCACGGCCACCCGGCCCGTGTCGGTCAAGTCGTTCCTGTCCGCGACGGTGACCCGGATCGCGATCGACGTGCTGCGCTCCGCGCGGATGCGGCGGGAGGAGTACGTGGGGCCGTGGCTGCCCGAACCTCTGCTGGACGACCCGTACGCGGACCCGGCGCGCGCCGCCGAGCTGGCCGACTCGGTGTCGATGGCCTCGCTGCTGCTCCTGGAACGGCTGAGCCCGCTGGAGCGTTCGGTGTTCGTGCTGCGGGAGGTCTTCGCGTTCGGCTTCGCCGAGATCGCGGCGGCGGTGGGCCGTTCGGAGGCGGCGTGCCGGCAGTTGCTCGTACGGGCCCGCCGCCACATGCACGAGGGGCGGCCCCGGTTCGAGGCGGACCGCGCCGAGCAGCGCGAGCTGGCGGACCGGTTCTTCGAGGCGTTGTCGCACGGGGACGTGGACGGGCTGCGCGAGCTGCTGTCGGCCGACGTCCAGCTCGTCGGGGACGGCGGCGGCCGGGCCCCGCAACTGGCGCGGGCCGTCGCGGGCGCGGACAACGTGGCCCGCCTGCTCGCCACGGTGTACCCGCTGATGGCCCGGGCGGGCATCACGTGCGAGCCGCGCGAGGTGAACGGCCTGCCGGGCGCGCTGTTCCGCGTACGGGACGGAGCCGTGCTCCACGTGCTGTCGCTGGACGCGCCGGACGGCCGTATCCAGACCATCCGTACGGTCATCAACCCCGACAAGCTCGGCCACCTGGGCCCGGTGGCGGACGCCTGGGCGATCAACGACGAGGTGAAGCGGCTCCGCGCCCGGAACCGCTGATGGTCCGGGGCCGCCCGGCGCGGGGAGGCGGCGCCGGCGTCGGCGGCCTCGGCTGCGGCGTCCTGATCGGGTGCCTGCCACGTCCGCCTCGTGGCAGGCTCGTCCCATGCGTATCTCCCGTATAGCCAGGCCCGGTTATGTCGCCGCCGGTCTCGTCCTGGGCGCCGCCCTGACCCTGACCGCCTGCGGTGAGCAGCGCGTCGGCGACACGGTGGCCGACTCCGGCCCGAGCGCCTCCGCCGCCGACTCCCCCTCCTCCGAGCCCGCGCCCTCGCCCAGCGGCGCACAGGGCGACGTGGCGCCCGTGGTGCCCGACGGCGCCCCGCACTACGGGGAGAACAACGCGTTCAAGTTCCCCAAGAAGATGGCCCCCGCCTCCGAGAAGGCCGCCCGCGCGGAGGCCGCCCGCATCGAACCGGTCCTCGAACGGCTCTGGAAGGCCAAGACCTGGGACGCCGAGCAGGTACGCGCAAAGCTCCTGGAACTGGGCTACCGCGACGAGCAGCCGGGCGACGGGCAGGGGCCGGGGATGCTCGTGGTACAGCCCCACGCCCCCGGCAGCAACCCCGGCGCAAGTGTCGCCCTCTACGTCGGCCGCGACGCCTGTGTGACCGCGTTCGTCCAGTCGACCAACTACGAGGTCAAGGTCAACGGCCGATTCATGGAGACCGGCTGCTTCGAACCGCGCGGCGGCCACTGAGCACCGGCGCGCCGGGCCGATGACTTTTCCCGCGTGCCGCAGTCTCTACACACGTAAAGCTCACCGCACACCCCGCGAGGACCTCATCATGCGCACCCTCATCACCACCGCGTTCGTCTCCCTCGACGGTGTCGTCGAGGCGCCCGGCGGCGAGCCCGGTTACCGGAACTCCGGCTGGACGTTCAAGGACATCGACTTCCTGCCGGAGGCGTACGAGATCAAGGGCCGGGAACAGGAGGAGGCCGGGGCGCTGATGATGGGGCGGGTCAGCTACGAGGCGTTCAGCCCCGTGTGGCCGGGGATGGCGGAGTTCGCCGGCTACAAGGCGATGCCCAAGTACGTCGTCTCCACCACGCTCTCCGAGGACGGCCTCGTGGACACGTGGGGCGAGACCCACATCCTGTGGTCCCTGGACGACGTCGCCGCGCTCAAGGAGACCGAGGGCGCCCCGATCATCGTCCACGGCAGCGCCACCCTCAACCGCGCCCTCTCCGACGCGGGCCTCATCGACCGCTACCACCTCCTGGTCTTCCCCCTCCTCCTCGGCGCGGGCAAGCGGCTGTTCAGCACGGCCGACAAGGACACCCGGCACCTGAAGCTCGTGGAGCACGAGGCGTTCCCCAACGGCATCCAGAAAAACATCTTCGACGTCGTCCGCTGACCCCCAAGGAAGTCAGAACCCGTCGATTCCGATCACATTGCCGAACGGGTCGATGAGTTGGGCGATCGTGCGGCCGGTGCCGTCCCCGATGTCCAGGGGGCCGCGGTGGTGAGTGCAACCGGCGTCGAGGAGACGCTGACGAACGGCGTCGACGTCATCGACCGCCCAGTACGGGACCGGGCTGCCGCCGCGCTTGTTGCGCTGCTCGTCCAGGGGGTGGAACCCGAACTCGACGCCGGCGACATCGAGCCAGGCGTACACGGCACCGCTCGTGTCGTCGACGTCGACGTGGGCGTCCGTGTCGAGGACCCCCGCCCACCAGCGGGCGGACTCCTCGGGGTCCTCGGCGAAGATCATGACGGCGCGGATGCCGTGGAACACGTGGCCCCCTGGGTTCACCGGTCGGTGGGGTCATTGGTGGGACAACGGTATGCCCGGCGGCCCCGGCCGTCTCTCCTTGCCGAGGGCCGGGTCGGCGGTGGCCGGTACCGTCGCGCCATGGACGACATACAGCAGGCATGGGCCCGGATCACCGCGCGGCTCGCCCCGCGCGCCCTCTCCGGTCCGGACGCCCCCGATCCCGACGCCGTGGCCGGCGCGGCCGCGCGCATGGGCGTCGAGCCGGCCGGGGACCTGCGCCGCTGGCTCCTCGCCGTCGATCTCGACGCCGGCCGGCGCCCCGCCGCACACGCGCCCCTGGTCGCCCTGGGCTGCCCCGGCGTCCTGCCCGGCGGCGCGCTGCTGCTCGGCCTGACCGACATCGAGCGCGTCCACGGGCAGCGGATGAACCTGGCGGCGGACGGGCTGTGGCGGCGGGAGTGGGTGCCGGTCGCGGCGGAGACGGACGGTTTCCACGGCGTCTTCGTGAACACCCTCACCGGCACGGTCGGCTCCTGGTCCGAGGGCGAAGACCCCAAGGAGGACACGCACCCCTCCCTCGCCACCTTCTTCCACGACATCGCGGACCAGCTGGACGGCACACCCCGCCCCGTGGCCGAGGACCCCGTACACACCTGGGCCCGCGCCCACGGCATCCGGATCAACGACCGGGGCCGCATCCCGGCCGACGTACGCAGGGCTTACGAGGACGGGAACTGAGCCGACCCGCAGGATGCCGGGCCTTCAGGAGTGAGCCCCGTTCCGCAGCGGACAGACGTCCCACGAGAAGCGGCGCAGCCGAGCCCGGTCGATGTGCTCCGTGGTGTCGCCGTACGCCGGGTTGAGGTGCCGGCCGAGCACGACGACCGCCACCCGGTGCGCGCCGGCGGCCCTCAGCGCGACGGCCGCGGACTGGGCGTGATTGCCCGTGGTCCAGGTGTCGTCGATGAGCAGCACGTTCTTGCCCCACACGGCGGTGGAGACGTAGCGGTCGGCCGATGCCGTCCGCCCGAGGGCCCCTGCGGCCGGGGTCGCGGACAGCAGTTCTCTGTAACGGTCGCGGGTGGTACCGACCACCGTGGCGGCCATCGTGCGCAATGGGTGCTCGGCACGGCCGCTGGTGCTGGGCACGGTGGTGACCGTGTCGAAACCCGGAACGTCGCAGTGCGCGGCGATACAGGGCTCATGGGCGGCGAGGAAGCGCCACATGACCGCCGCGAGCCCCATGCGGAAGTGGTCGCGCTGCGGCCCGTGGGTGTTCTTGTAGCGCCACAGTTCGTTGGCGTACTGCCCGCTCTTGAGCGCCAGGCTGATGGGGACCACGACATCGGCGACACCGACGCCGAGTACGTCACCGGCCTCGCGGCAGCGCCAGCATGTGGGGTATCCCGGCCTCGCCGGGCCGCGACAGATCTGGCAGACGCCGATGCCCGGCGCGAGCGGGTGGACGAGAAAGTTGGCGTAGCGGGCGGCCAACTCGACGACGGATGCCACCCGCGCCGCCCTGCTCTACGCCCAGGTCAGCTCGCCCCTGGCGGGGACGAGGGAGTCGAGTTCGGCGAAGACGTCGTCGGGGCCGTCGATGACGGTGGTGTTGGGGCGGGTGGCGTATTCGCGCGCCCACTCGTGGACCATCAGCGAGCGCATCAGAAAGACCCTGCGGCCGTGTTCGAGGGCGAGCCGTGCCTGCATGCGTGCGCCGCTGCGGTAGGCGGCCTCGACCACCACGGTGGCCAGGCTGTAGCCGCTCATCACGGCGTTACGCATGGGAAACGACGTCTTGGAGGGGGCCGCGTCGGGCCAGAACTGCGAGATCAGCAGACCGCGCTCGGCGATCTCCTCCTGCAGACGTGCGTTCTGCGCGGGGTAGACCCGGCGCAGGCCGGTGCCGACCACCGCGACCGTGCGACCGCCGACAGCGAGGGCCGTCCCGTGTGCGGCGGTGTCGATGCCGGCGGCGAGGCCGCTCACGACCGTGACGCCGCGCTCGGCGAGTCCGCCGGCGATGGCACGGGCGTGTGCGACTCCCTCGGGAGTCGGCTGGCGGGTGCCCACGACGGCGACCCGCAGATCTTCATCGGCGGCGGCTCCCCGCAGGAAGAGGAAGGGCGGTCGCTGGTGGACCAGCCGCAGGTACAGCGGGTAGTCGTCGTCGAGGACGGTGACCAGCCGCATCCCCTCACGCTCCCACGCGGAGAGCTCGGCGACGATCGCCTCCAGATCCACCGGCGGGGCCGTGTCGAAGAGGGCCCCCTGGCCGGATGCGTCCAGGGCGTCCTCCAGGACGGTACGGGCACTGCCCACCGCCTCGACCTGGTCGGTCAACTCGGACCAGGGGCGCTCGCCACGCCGCAGCAAGGCGACGAGGGCGGCTCGCTCCAGTTCCTGGTCCATGCCGCAAGTATAGGGAGCGAGCGCCTGCCGGACCCTGAGTCGTTCCGGCGTGAATCGGGTCACGCCCCCGCCTCAGCAGTTCCCCCTCCCACGCCCACCGGACGCGCCGCCCGTCGCGGGGTCGGTGGGCGCAGTTCGCACCACACCGTCTTGCGGCACGGGCTCTGCTCCACGCCCCACCTCAGTGCCACCGCGTCGATCAGCAGGAGCCCCCGACCCGACGTGCCCTCCGGGCCGGCCTCCCGGAGTATCGGCCACACCGCCGGGGCTGGGTCGCTCACGGCCACCCGTACGCGTCCCGAGTGCGTCGCCGTCACCCGTAACGCCACCGGCGTACGCTCCCCCACGTGGGTGATCACATTCGTCAGCAACTCGCTGACGCACAGCAGGAGATCACCCGCGTCCTCCCCCGCGAACCGGGCCCGCAGCATCCGCCGCAGGTCCGGTACCGCCTCCGGCACGGCCAGTAGTTCCAGCGTCAGGGGCAGCCCGTTCATCCCCCCGCCGCCGCCCTGTTCAGCGCCTCGGCCAGCCGCCGCGCCGTCTCCGCATTGCAGTTACCCAGCGCGATCAGCGGTACCCGCATCGTCCACCCCGCCAGCGTCAGCGGGTCAACCCCCAATGACGGCAGCGTGATGCCGTTGGCCTTGAGCGCCGCGCGCAACGCGTCGATCTCCGGGCCGATGTCGTACGGGGCGTCCTCCATGAGAGCCGTCCACCTTTCGGTTGCTTGCTGTGACGAACCCCTCACACGCTGCCCCACGACGCCCTACGGTGGAAGCCGATTCCGCTCCACGGAGCGAAGTGTGAAAGGCGGTTGGCGGTGGCCAAGGAGATCGACGCCTCGGCGGGCGTCCCCGAGTTCTACGGGAAAGAGCTGCGCTACAAGCGGGAGAAGGCGGGGCTCACGCTGGAGAATCTGGCCGTCAGCGGCTTCTGCAGCATCTCTCTGCTGAGCGAGATCGAGCACGGCAACCGCCGTATGCCGCCGGACCTCGCTGTACATATGGACCGCGTGCTGGACACGGACGGCTTTTTCGCCAGGCGCTGTGAAGACGTGAGCAAGGCCCGGCGCAGGGGCCATGCCGGGTACTTCGAGCGTGTGCTGGAGGCGGAGAAGCAGGCGCTGGTCATCGGGCAGTGGTCGCCCACCGTCATCCCCGGCCTGGTGCAAACGGAGCCGTACATCCGCGAGTTGTACCGCGCCGAACGTGTGGTGAAGCCTCCCGAGCAGATCGACATGATGGTCCATGCCAGGCTGAAACGGGCCCAGCTTCTTCTGGATCAGGGCAACCCGGAGTACTGGATCGTGCTGCCAGAGACTCTGCTCTGGCAGCCGGTCCTGCCGCCGCAGCAGATGGCTGAACAGCTGGAGCATGTGGCTGGGCTCGCCAGAGGCGGAAGGATCATTTTGCAGGTCGTTCCGTGGAACACGGGAGCGCATGCCCTCATGCACAACAACGCCATGCTGCTCGACTTCGCGGACGCGCCCCCTCTCTTCTACACCGAGGGGCAGTACCACGGGAACACGATCGACGATCCCGGGATCGTCAAGCAGTATCGGAGGTCCTACGATCTGCTCAGGGCCGCCGCCATGTCGCCGGACTCATCCCTGGCCACGGTCGAAGCAGCAATAGAGGACTACCGAAATGGCGTGCAGCACCATCAACTCGTTCGGCGCAGACTGGCGGAAGAGTAGTTACAGCAACGCTGACGGCGGCGACTGCCTCGAAGTGGCCGACGGTCACCCCGGCCTCGTCCCCGTCCGGGACTCCAAGCGGCCCGATGGGCCCGCTCTCGTCGTCAACGCCGCCGCGTGGACGCCGTTCATCGAGGCGGTCAAGACCGCCTGACGCGACAGCCACGCAGACAGAGCGCGCCCGGTCCGACCGGGCGCGCTCTTCCTGGTTCACCCAGCGTCGGCACGGCGCCTGTGCACTGCCGAGGCCGCTACCCGGTCATCTCGACGTCGGACTCTTCGGAGTCCGATCCGTACTGCTGGCTCCCGTCCTGGCCAGTACGGCGAACGGTCGCCGGCTTGTACTTCTGGATCAGCTCGTCGAGCTCCTTCTCGTCCTTGACCCCCGCCGCGTTGGCGATCTTCGTGAGTCCGGCGTTCGCGGTTGCCCAGTAGCCGCCGGGCTTCGTCTGGAAGGTCAACTGGGGAAGCTTCTTGTCCTTCGCGATCGACAAGGAGAGGAAGCACGAGGTGCACGGTCTCTTCTTGCCGACGATCGTCGCCGCGCCGGTCGAGCCGGACTGAAGCAGGGCCAGCACCAGCTTCTGCTCCGCGTGGAGTTCCTCGAAGCCGGAACGGATGAAGACGATCTTCCCATCCATGTGCCCGGCCCCGATGGTCGCCGCGGCCTCCGTCGCCGTCTGCGCCGCCAGTACGTCGTTCTGCACGGCCATGGCCGTGGCCATGAAGGCGTTGACCGTGCCGTCCCGGCCCTTCCCCTCACCGAGGTCGGTCATGTAGTCCGCCGACCTCCGGGCTCTCGCGTCGCCTCCCGCCCCGTGCGAGTCCCGCATGACATCGGCGAGAGTTCTCGTCTCAAGGGTGTTCAGGATCTTGGCAGCTGTGCTGTTGTCGTTGCAGGCGACAAGAATCCCGCCGCCGACCCACAGGACCTGGGTCTCCTGGTTCCCGTCGTCCTCGATGTAGGCCCTTCCGCTGTTGAAGAACTGCCGCGCGATGTGCCGCAGAGCCTGCTCATCGGTGTCCATACGGCGCTTGTCGCTGTTCTCGACGTTGCCGGGCCATTTCCCGCCGGCATAGGGCATCTGCGTCCAGTCCGACGTCATCTTGCCCATGGCCCGCTTTGTCGCCGCGGCCGGCACTTCCTTTGTCCCGGCTCGTTGCAGGTGGAGCCGGCCGTGAACCGGGGACGTGTCCTGCGCGGACGTCGACGGCATGCTTTCGGGGGCATGGACCGGAGGCATCCCGGCAAGGGCGCGCTTCGCGTTGGCTTCCGCCTCGCGCTCGAAGCGGTCCGCCGGGTCGGAGACCTTGAGCCCGAAGCCGTTGTCAGTGCCTGCGACGGGCCCCTGACGTTGCTGGATGACGTGGGTCAACTCGTGGGCGAGGGTGTGCCGGTCGGTACCGCCGGCGCCGATGACGACATGGTTGCCGGAGGTGTAGGCGCGGGCACCGACCTCGGCCGCCGAGGCCGCGGCCGCGGCACCGTCGTGGATGCGCACCTCCGAGAAGTCCGCGCCCAGCCGGGCCTCCATGTCGGTGCGGGTCGCGTCGTCCATCGCCCTGCCGGGGGCTCGAAGCACCTCGTGAACGGTTGACCGTTGCAAGGGTGCCGTATCCGTGGTGCCGGCCTGCCAAGCGGCCTGGTGGCCGCAGCCGGAACCGTGCTGGTGCCGCTCGGACGGCGGCTGGGCCCAAGGATGGCCGGCCTCTCGGAGCATCTGGACGACGGCGGCGTTCCCGTGCTTGGCCTGGAGAGCCCACAGCCCCTCATGCCGCGCCTGTGGCGCGCCCGTCTGCCGCGCGGCCGGTGCCCGGCGGGGGCCGGTGGATTCCTTCAGGTTCTCGTGATCGCTCAAGGCCCGCTCCACAGCAGCTGAGAATGTCGACTCTTCATGGATACACGCCCGGCGGAGCCGGATTCCAGGCCTGCGGGGGCAAAGCGAGGTGACCCGGGAACGGTTCACGGGGTAACGGCCGTCTCCGGCTGAGGCGAGGGCGGCGGTCGGGCCCGCCGGGCGGCCCCTCGAACAGCAGAAGGGGCGCGCCCGGACGAATCCGGGTGCGCCCCGGGTGCGCCCCCGTCCGTGACGTCGGGGCACCCCCACAGAGGATGTCAAGCCGGCTCCCCGTGAACCTGAATCGAAACTCTCGGCCACCAAACAGAACCAGCCAAATTACACACGTGGGCACCTTTTGCTTGACGGTGATCAATCATTGGGTAACTGTGTGACGGTCGCCCAAAATACCCGAGCATGCTGTGAAGAAATCCAGATGAAGAGATATAAGGCCGCGGCTGCCATCCTACTCGGATTGGCAATTGCCGTACCCACGGGTACCGCTACTGCCGCCGTCACGATACATGCTGCCGGCGCTACCGCGTGGTCACCCGCCCAAAATAATTCCGGTCGCGTAGCGGTCTTGGACGCCCAAAAGGATGGCGACCCGGTGAAGGTGCAATACTACCGGCGCGACAATCCGAATGATTACAAGACGCTATGGAATCACAGCGGTTACGGCAACACTGTCTATTCTGCGCCCGGTTCGACCATCTATCAGATCAGGGCCTGTGAGTCTCGCGACTGGGACCCGGATGTCTGCTCCGGATGGAATTTGACCGGCTACTGACCGACAGGTCGGCATGCAACGTCGCTCGCTTAGTTCATGATCGCGTAGAGTCTCGGTCTTGTGCCGAGAGATCACATAGTTGGTGAGACGTACCCGGAGCGGGTCCGGATGGGGGTGCTGTCGCGTACGTTCACGCCCGAGCTGGTCGACTTCGTGGTCGATGAGGCGGGGGCGCGCGAGGAGCGGACCCGGTCGTTGCCGGCCCGGCTGATGGTGTATTTCGTCCTGACGATGTGGCTGTTCAGCGGTGACGGATACGGCCTGGTGCTGCGGGAGTTGGTGGAGCACTGGCCGCGCCGGGCGCGGGAGGTGTGGCGTCCGGCGCGCACGGGGTCTCTGACAACGGCGCGGGCCCGGCTGGGTGCGGGGCCGCTGCGACTGCTCTTCGACCGGGTCGCCGGTTGCACCGGCACTGCGGCCACGCCGGGGGCTTTCTGGCGCGGGCTGCGGCTGACCTCCATGGACGGCACGCTGCTGGACGTTCCTGACAGCGAGGCGAACGCTGCCGCCTACACCCGTGCCTCCAACGGAAATCGGCCTGGACCGTACCCGCAGGTGAGGCTCCTCGCGCTGGTGGAGTGCGGCACGAAGGCGTTGATCGGTGCGGTCTTCGACTCCTTCGCCGTCGGCGAGCGCACCTTGGCCGCCCGCCTCCTGGTGCACCTGCGGGAAGGCATCCTGTTGATGGCCGACCGGGGCTTTCCAGCCTATGAGCTGTGGCGGGCAGCCGCGGTCACCGGGGCCGAACTCCTGTGGCGGGTCTCGGATTCCTTCACCCTGCGGCCGCATGAGGTTCTGGCCGACGGCACCTTCCTCACCCGCCTGAACGGGCCGCGCGGCGCCCGGATCACCGTGCGCGCCGTGGAGTACACCGTGGTCACCACCACGATCGGCGCGGACGGCGACAGTGAGGAGACCTCGGAGCTGTTCTGCCTGATCACCACGCTCCTGGACCCCGAGGCGGCACCCGCCGCAGAGCTGGCAGAGCTGTACACCGCCCGCTGGACCAGCGAGACGATCTTCAAGCACATCAAGATCGAACAGCGGGGAGGACGCACCGCGACCCTCCGGTCCAACAGTCCCGCCATGGTCGAGCAGGAACTGTGGGCCATGCTCTGCGTCTACCAGGCCGTACACGACCTGGCCGTGGACGCCGCCCACCACGCGAACCTCCCCGTCTCGCACATCAGCTTCAAGAACACCCTCGCCGCCGCCCGACGTTCCGTCGGCGCGGACTTTCCCCCCTCGGCAACTGGCCGCCAGGATCCGTGACATCCAGGCCGACCTGACCCGCGAGGCCGTCCGTCCCCGCCCCGGACGTGCCGCACCCCGCGCCACCAAACGCAGCACCACCGGATACCGCACCCTCAAACCGGACGAGCCCGCCACCACCAAGGTCACCCACACGATCAGCCTCTCGCTCTTCCCCGAAGAACGACGACCACGCAAGCCGCGGGCGAAGCCGAGACCCCTGCAACTCGCCCCGCAGGAAACGACGTCACCGACACTCAAAGACATGGCGACGGCCATCTAATAGAGCGACGTTGCGCTCATCCTGGCGTCATTGTCCGCTTGGCACTGGCTATGGTGATCGGGATTGGCATTCTCACTCAGATGCAGATCTGGACCAGTCGCCTCGGAGAACAGACGCAAGCCGTCCGCGTAACTCAGGAGCGCGTCAAGGACACGGTGGTCGAAATGGCTGTGCCGGCCATGAGCGCAGCGGAAATACAGCGCTTTCGCACCTCGCTTCCGCCAGGTTCAGCCCTTCTGACACATGGGCTCGATGACCCGGGCAATCAGAAAGCTCCGATTGTCGATATCGCAGGCACTTGCCTTGACCTACGAGCATTGGACATCGACTGCCGGGAGAAGAGCAAGCGCGGAAACATTCAAGCACAGGAAATGCGCAAATGGTTCGGCGCCAACCTCACCTTCACCCCCGTCCCTCAGGTCACGGTGAGAGGTGACGGCACGCAGACACTTGTCGTTGTCACGCCGAGAACAGGGCAACTCTCTGCGGTGAAGCAGGCCGCTTACACATTGCCTACCCCGGCAATTCAGGTAGACGTGCTCGGTGGGGTATGGGAGACATCCCAGCGTGCACGGTTGGTGAACTGGATCCGCCTCTTCGGGGGTACAGGGCTCCTCTTCGTCCTCATGGCGGGAGCGGTTAGCGCGGCAGCCGAGTTCGTCCGAGTCCGGCACGCCCTCGCGCCCTTGGCCGTTCTCACCGGCCGCCCGCAGATCTTCCGCTCCGTGGCCACCTGGCACCTGACGGCTCCCTTGCTGATCGCCACGGTCATCACTGTGGTCGTGTCCGCCTGGCACGCGATCTTCTTCATCGCACTGGTCGGGGAGGGCAGCGTTTCCTGGCCCCTTCTGGGTGCCGGAGCCGCAGCATGCACCGTGGTTTCACTCGCTGTCGGGCTCCTGGCCGCCCGCGCGGGCGCCGACGCTGCGGATCGATGGGTACCGACCGCGGATTGACCGGATCGCACCACCGCGCACGTGCACGGTAGCCATATACATCTGAGACCACACAAAGGGACGCCCCCGGAACGTGCCGGGGCGCCCCTTCGCGTATGGGCTTCAGCGCTCCGAGGAGCGCCCCCGCATGTCGTCCGCCGCGCCGCGCGCCTTGTCGCGGCCCTTGTCGGCCGCGTCCTTGGCGCGGTCGGCGGTGGACTCGCGGTCCTGGTTCCGGTCGCCCATGGCGTCCTTGGCGCCCTTCGCGCGGTCGGCGAGCTCGTTCGCCTTGTCCTTGAACTGGTCGGCGATGCCCATGCTGGTCACTCCTCGGGATGCGTGGGGGGCGGCCCGGTGGGGCCTCGACCAGGTTCACACGGGCCGCCACGCATCGCATGTCGATCAGTCACGCTGCGTACGGGCCGCGCGTTCGTCCTGGTCGGCGGCGCCGCCGGCGCCGACGAGGCCCTTGCTCACGCCCTCCAGGCGCGGCCCGAACCTGCGCATCTCGCGCTGGCCGACGACGCCGATGAGGGTCGGCAGGTAGCCGCGTACGGGCTGCATGCCGCGCAGCCACCACTGGGCGTAGACGTGGGCGGAGCGGCGCTCGATGCCGGCGACGATGCGGTCGACGGCGGGGCCGAGGGGGTAGGTGCGGTTGGTGGGCCAGGGCAGCCGCTTGCGGAGGTCGCGCATGACGTCGTCCTCGTCGGCGCCCCGGACCATGTCGGTGTCGGTCCAGGAGAGGTAGCCGACACCCACCTTGACGCCCCGGTAGCCGACTTCGGCGCGCAGGGAGTGGGCGAACGCCTCGACGCCGGACTTGGAGGCGCAGTAGGCGCTCATCATGGGGGCCGGGGTGATCGCCGCGAGGGAGGCGATCTGGAGGAAGTAGCCGCGGCTCTCCATGAGGACGGGGAGGAACGCGCGGGCGGTCACCGCGCCGCCGATGAGGTTGACCTCGATGACGCGGCGCCAGGCGACGGGGTCGGAGTCGATGAGGGGGCCGCCGGTGGCGACACCGGCGTTGGCGACGACGACGTCGACCTTGCCGAACCGATTCTTTACTTCCTGGGCGACGCGGGCCATCGCCTCGTGGTCGGTGACGTCGGCGTGCCAGTGGTCGCTCTCACCGTGCAGGCGTTCGGACACCTTCTTCAGCTCGTCGGGTTCGAGGCCGACGAGGGCGAGGATCGCGCCCCGGGCGGAGAGCTTGCGGGCGAGGAGTTCCCCGACGCCGCGGGCGGCTCCGGTGACGACGACGACCTGCCCTTCGAGACTTCCCCTGCCGCTCATGCGACCTCCTCCTTGCCCTCGGTCTTGCTCTCGGTGTCCGTGGTGTCGTTGCGGTGTTCCCGGTCCGGGCGGACCGTGAGGTGGGCGGTGACGAGTTCCCGTATCTTCGCCGTGACCACCTCCGGCGCCTCCACGGGCGTCATGTGTCCCATGCCCGTCAGCTCGGTGAGGCCCCGGCAGTCGGGCAGGGCCGCCGCTATGGCGCGGGCGTGGACGGGCGGGGTGAGCCGGTCCTGCGTACCCGCGATGACGGCGGTGGGCACCCGCAGCTCCCGTACGCCCTCGTCGAGGTCGAGTTCCGCGAGGACGTGGCCCCAGGCGACGCGGGGGACACGGGGGCAGGCGTGCACGATGCGGGCGCACGTGTCGACCCGATCGGGGGCCGAACCCGGACCCATTGTCCCGTACTTGAGGATGCGTCGGGACAGCGGGGTGACGGGCCCGAGGGGGGCGCGGGCGCCGAGTACGGCGCGGGTGACGCGAGTGCGTACGGCGCCGGGGCGCAGCGGTACGACGAGCGATTCGGCCAGGAGCCGGGAGCTGCCGGTGCTGCACAGCAGGACGGCGGCGGCGTGCTCGCGCAGTTCGGGGCGGCGGGAGGCGGACATGATGGTCATGCCGCCCATGGAGTGGCCGGCGAGGACGGCCTTCTCGCCGGGGGCGAGGGTCGCGCCGAGTACGGCGACGAGGTCGTCGGCGAGGGCGTCGGTGCTGTAGCCGCCGCGGCGGGCGGCGGGCGAGGTGCCGTGGCCGCGCTGGTCGTAGGCGATGACGCGGTGGTCGGCGGCCAGGTCCCGTATCTGGGCGTCCCAGAAGCTGGTGTTGCAGGTCCAGCCGTGGGCGAGGACTATCGCGGGCGCGTCCTCGGGGCCGTGTATCTCGACGTGTATGCGGGAGCCGTCGGCGGAGACGGCGAGGAGTTCGCGGGCCGGGACGGGCCGGCGGCCGGCGACGGGCAGGGAGCGGCTCATCGGACGGCCTCCTCGGCAGTGGCCCCGCTCGTACGGCGCTGGGCGGGGACGGACGGGCGGATCACCTGGTATTCGGAGACGTTCACGGTGCGGGTGGCGCGGCGGAACTCGGAGGTGGTGCCGGGCCAGACGGTGGTGTTGCGGCCGTTGGCGTCGAGGTACCAGCTGTTGCAGCCGCCGGTGTTCCAGACGGTGCGCTTCATGCGGTCCTGGACGCGGCGGTTCCAGCCGTTCACGGCGGAGGGGCGGGCGTCGAGGGCGACCTTGCCGCCGAGGACGTCCAGCTGGCGCATGAAATCGGCCATGTAGTTCAGCTGGGACTCGATCATGAGGATCATCGAGGAGTTCCCGAGGCCGGTGTTGGGGCCGATGATGGTCATCCAGTTGGGGAAGCCGGCCGCGCTGGCGCCGCGCAGGGCCTGCATGCCGCCCTTCCAGGACTCGGTGAGCGTGATGCCCTCGGCGCCGACGACGCGTTCGGCGATCGGCATGTCGGTGACGTGGAAGCCGGTGCCGAAGATGATGGCGTCCACCTCGGCCTCCGTACCGTCCGATGCGACGACGGTGGAGCCGCGGACCTCGGCGAGGCCGGAGGCGACGACGTCGACGTTGGGCTGGGCGAGGGCGGGGTAGTACGTGCTCGACAGCAGGATGCGCTTGCAGCCGATGCGGTACGAGGGGGTCAGCTTGGCGCGCAGTGCGGGGTCCTTGATGGCGCGGGCCATGTTGGACTTGGCTATCCGCTCGACGAGGCCGAGCTGGTCGGGGTGCTTGGTGAAGGCGCTGACCTGGAGTTCCCGGATGCCCCAGAGGAGGCCGCGGCGGGCGGTGCCGGTGAGGGGCAGGGCGCGGTGCAGCCGGCGTTCGAGGCCGCTGATCTCGCGGTCCATGCGGGGCATGACCCAGGGCGGGGTGCGCTGGAAGAGCGTCAGCTTGCCCACCCTCGGCTGGATGGACGGGACGATCTGGATGGCGGAGGCTCCGGTGCCGATCATCGCGACGCGCTTGCCGGTGAGGTCGGCGTCGTGGTCCCAGCGGGCGGAGTGGAAGACCTTGCCGGGGAAGTCGGCGAGACCGGGGATGTCCGGCATCTTCGGGTCGGAGAGCGGTCCGGTCGCGGAGACGACGACGTCGGCGACGACGGTGGTGCCGTTGGCGCTGTCGATGACCCAGTGCAGCTCGTCGTTGTCCCAGCGCATCTGCGTCACCTCATGGTTGAGACGCAGATGGGCGCGCAGCCCGAAGGTGTCGGCGACGTGCTCCAGATAGGCGCGGATGTGCTCCTGCCCGGAGAAGGTGCGCGGCCACTCGGGGTTGGGGGCGAACGAGAAGGAGTAGAGGTGGGACGGTACGTCGCAGGCGCAGCCGGGATAGCTGTTGTCGCGCCAGGTACCGCCGACGGAACCGGCCCGTTCCAGGATCACGAAGTCGGTGATGCCTTCGCGGCGCAGCCGGACCGCCGCTCCGAGGCCCCCGAATCCCGATCCGATCACCGCCACGCGTACATGCTCGTGCTGGGCCATGCTGCCGCCTCCCGCGGTACGTCACACGACTCTGCCAGCAATCACTGGCATTGTTGGGAGGGTAGAGCAGCGGAGTACCGATGGGTAGAGGGCCCGCAGAGGAAAGTTACCGGCGGTACAACCTGGGTTCGAGCCACCGGTGAGGCGGATAGGGTGCGGGGGTGGCAGAAGGACGCGAGCACCGCGAACACCGCGAGTACCGCATGGAGGAGCTGGCCGGGGAGGCCGGCATCCCCGTCCGGACCGTGCGCTTCTACCGAGAGCGTGGCCTGATCTCGCCGCCCCGCCGCGAGGGCCGCATCGCCTGGTACGACGACAGCCACCTGGCCCGCCTGCGTACGATCACCGGCCTCCTGGAACGCGGCCACACCCTGACCGGCATCGCCGACCTCGCCCGTACGTTCGAGAGCGGGCGCGATGTCGCGGAGGTCCTGGGCCTGGGCGAACCCTCCGAGGAGACCCCGGTCCGCCTCACTCCGGAGCAGCTGGCCGACTACTTCGAGGGCGAGTCCACCCCGGAGAACCTGGCCCTGGCGATGGAGCTCGGGTACCTCGGGACGGACGGCGAGGAGATCGTCCACATCAGCCGCCGCCTGCTGGAGGTTTCGGCGGAACTGGTACGGGAAGGCGTCCCGCTCGCCACGGTGCTCGCGACGGGCCGCCGGGTCCGCGAGCACGCGGAGGCGCTGGCGGACCTGTTCGTGGCGGTGCTCCAGGAGTACGGACCGGAGCCGGCCGACACGTCGGACGAGGTGGCCGAACCGCCCCAACTGCGGCCGCTGGCACGGGCGGTGATGGACGCGGAGCTGTCGATGGCGCTGGACAGGCGACTGCGACGGGAGAAGCCGGAAGCGGAGCCGAAGTCGGAGTCGGACGGGGCGTAGGGCGGCGAGGCACAGGAGGGCGGCCCCGGCGGAACGGGGCCGGGGCGCCGGGCCCGCGGCCCTACCCGCTCCTACTGCTCGTACACCACCGTCACCGGCGCATGGTCGCTCCACCGCTCGCCGTGCGTGGCGGCCCGTTCCACCCACGCCTTGACCGCGCGGGCGGCGAGGCCGGGCGTGGCCACCTGGTAGTCGATGCGCCAGCCCGTGTCGTTGTCGAAGGCGCGGCCCCGGTACGACCACCAGGAGTAGGGGCCCTCGACGCCGGGGTGCAGGGCGCGCACCACGTCCACGTACGCCGCCTCGTCGAAGACGCGCGTCAGCCAGGCGCGCTCCTCGGGCAGGAAGCCGCTGCTCTTGCGGTTGGCGCGCCAGTTCTTGAGGTCGGCCTCCTGGTGGGCGATGTTCCAGTCACCGCAGACGACGACTTCGCGACCCTCGGCGGCGGCGCGGGCCTTGAGGCCGACGAGGTAGGGCAGGAACGCGGCCATGAACCGCTCCTTCTCCTCCTGGCGCTCGGTGCCGACCTCGCCGGAGGGGAGGTAGAGGCTCGCGACCGTGACGCCCGGGAGGTCGATCTCGACGTACCGCCCGCTCGCGTCGAACTCCTCGCACCCGGCGTCGCCGTACCCGCCGAAGCCGATCTGTACACGCTCGGGGGCGCGCCGCGAGTAGAGGGAGACCCCGGCCCGCCCCTTGGCGGCGGCCGGCGCGTGGACGGTGTGCCACCCCTCGGGCTCACGGACCTCCGCGGGCAGCTGCTCGGGCTCGGCGCGCACCTCCTGGAGGCAGATCACATCGGCGTCGGTCTGCGCCAGCCACTCGACGAAGCCCTTCTTGGCCGCGGCGCGGAGACCGTTTACATTCACACTGGTCACGGTGAGCATTCCGGCACGATACCGGCCATTGGGAGCCACTCGAACGCATAGATGTACGATGCACTGCATGAACATCCAGGTCCGCGCCTACGATCACCCCGATGCCGTCAAACTCAACGACCGCGTACAGCTCGAATACGCCGAGTTGTACGGTGATGAGGGCGACGTCACACCGCTGGACGCCACGATGTTCAACCCGCCGCACGGCCTGTACCTGATCGCGTACGACGCACACGACCGGCCGGTGGCCACGGGCGGCTGGCGCTCCCAGGAACGCAACGCCGAGGGCTACTCGGACGGCGACGCCGAACTGAAGCGGATGTACGTCATACCCGAGGGCCGCGGCCAGGGCCTCGCCCGCCGCATCCTCGCCGCCCTGGAGGCCGACGCCCGCGCGGCCGGCCGCACCCGCATGGTCCTGGAGACCGGCGACCGCCAGCCGGAGGCCATCGCCCTGTACCTCTCCAGCGGCTACGCCCCGTGCGAGAAGTTCGGCCACTACCGCACGTACGACAGCAGCCGCTGCTACGCCAAGCCCCTCCGGGAGAACCCGCCGGCCTGACGACCGGCCCCGCACCGAGCGGTCCGCGCGCGAGATGGGCGGGCCTGGTCGACAATGGCGGAGGACGCGCCGCCTCCCGTGCGAAAGGCGGCCCGGTGCGGCCGGAAGGCGAGGGGAGCACGCATGGCGGCCGGTGACGGGCAGGACGGCACCCGGTCCGCGACCGGCAGGGCCTCCCGGCTGGCGGTGCTGGCCACCGCGTTCGTGCTCTGCCTCGTGGTGACCGTCCTCCAGGTGAGCACCCCGCCCTCCTCCCACATAGCCTCCGTCCTCGTCGGAGTCCCGGCCGTCGTCGCGTTCGCCTACGGCCCGCCCATGATCCTCGGCTCCGCGGTGGTGGCGGCCGGCGTCCGCTGGGCGCTGCTGCCGGCCGAACCGGAGCGCATCGGCTCCGCCGTCGGCACCACCGTGGTGATCTGCGTCATCGCGGTGCTCAGCTGCTTCGTGGTCCGGCGCCGGGAGCGGGAGTCCGTCCGGCTCCAGGAGGTCTCCTCCGTCGCCGAGGCGGCACAGCGGGCCGTGCTGCGGCCGCCTCCGGAGACCGTGGGCCGCTTCCGTACCGCCGCGAGCTACCGAGCGGCCGCCCAGTACGCCCGCATCGGCGGCGACCTCTACGCCGTCGCGGACACCGACTACGGCGTACGCGCGCTCATCGCCGACGTACGCGGCAAGGGGCTCGGGGCCGTCTCCACCGCCGCCACGGCCCTCGGCTCGTTCCACGAGGCGGCGTACCTGGAACCCTCGCTCGACCTCCTGGCCGGCCGGCTCGACACCGGCCTCAACCGCTTCCTGCCCGACGACGAGGCATTCGTCACCGCGCTGCTGATCCAGATCGCCCCGGACGGCCTCACCCACGCGTACTCCTGCGGCCACCCGCCCTCACTCGTGCTGCGCGACGGTACGGTCCAGGAGCTTCCGGCCACCCCCGGCCTCCCCCTCGGCCTGCGCGCCCTGCCCTCCACCTCCGCGACGGACGGCCCGGCCCCGCCCGCCACCCGGCTGCGCCCCGGCGACACCCTCCTGCTCTACACCGACGGAATCACCGAAACCCGCAACACCTCCGGCGCCTTCTACCCCCTCACCACCCGCCTGACGACCTACCAGCAAGCCCACCCCGCCCCGGTGGACCCCCACCACCTGCTCACCTGGCTCCTGAAGGACGCCCAGACCTACAGCGCCGACGACACGTACGACGACGCGGCCCTGCTGGCCCTGTCCTGGCTGCCGGAGGGGGACGAACCTGGAGAGCGCGGGGAGCCGATCACGGAGACTTCCTGATGAAGGCGGCGCAGCGGTCATGCGGTCAGCCTGCGGCCGGCCCGGGGCCGTAGTCCGCCTTGAATCCTCCCAGACCGTCTGCGAGACGGGCCAGCCAGCCGCTCGGGGAGTACGGCTCGGGCGGGTCCACCTCCATGCCCAGCTCAGCCATCGCGAGGGCGTACTCGGACTCTTCGAGGCCGAGGCCAAGCAGCTCGTGGACCTCGCCCGCGAGACGGGCAACCAGTTGCGGATCGGTGGTGGCGGTGTAGTCGCCTACGGCCGCTTCGTGATCCGGGAACTCGTCCGGCATGTCCTGCGAGAACCAGCCACCGAGGAACTGGCCGAGCTCGGGGAAGCGCGCGTGCCACTCCCAGTGGGTACGAGGGCCGGACGGGGGCGGGACCTCGCCCTCCTCGATCGACCGCTTCAGGTGATCCGCGATTGTGAACAGCCAGCTCCGGATTGCTGACCCGGGCAGCCCAACGTCAGGCATGAAGTAGAACTCTCCGAGGCTAAGGCGCAGGCGGCCCGGCGGGTTGCGGGCGTACTCGCGGATCTGCTGTTCGGCCGTGCCCAGGGCCCAGGGACGGGTGTGCCAGGTGTGGCGGAGATATGCCTGGAAGGCTTCGCTCGGCTTGCCCGGCTCATCGTCGGCCGACACTCCGGTGTACGCGCTGATCACCTGGTCCAACTCACCGTAGCGGCGATCGAACTCGAACGGCTTCATGGACAAGGAATGAGCCTCTACAGGTAGATCGGGACGGTGGTGAGCACAACGAAGCCGTGCGGGCTGCTCGGCTCACGCTTGAGAACGACACGCGCCGCGCGCACCTCGACGGGCTCGCGCCCGGCAAGCATCATCGCCTGCAGCAGTACGCGGCCGACGGGAGCCTCGCGAGAGGGCCAGGCGGCCTCGATGGCAAGGCGGCTGCGAGTTCCCTGGGCGAGCCAGCGGTGGATCTTCTGCTCGTTGTTGGTCACCACCTGCTGGGTGGCCCAGTGGGCCGTTTCCCGGTCGGGGTAGGTGGCCGAGCGGGTCCTTACGGTCATGCGCAGAACTTCCTGTCGGCGGTGTGTACGTCAGGGGCCGGAGTGCTCCGCCCGCATGTGGCCCTCAATGCTCCGGGTGATCTGGCGCAGTGCGTCGTGCGAGGCCCAGGGAATCCATCGCAGCACGTTGCTGGACAACGCTGAGGGCTCCGGGAAGAGCACGAGAACCGCCTGGGCATCAGCGGCCAGCCGGAAGAATGCCTCGCCGCAGAAGGGGTGCTCCGCTTCGATGAAGGCCGCAATCGAGTCAGTCGGCAAGGGGAATTCACCGCCATAGATCCAGTTGGCGCCGAACCCGAAGAGCTCCGGGAAACGGGCTGCCGCCTCCCATTGCGCCAGGGGCAGCTCGTCGAATTCCGCATCCGGCTCCTGGTCGGCCGTTCTGACCCGGCCGGCCAGCATGCGCAGGAAGTCCTCCCCCGGAACGCTGTCGCGCGCCTTGTCCAGCCGTTCGTTGAACTCGCGCGGAAAAAATGCCGCGCCTTCCGACCGAAGCAGGTCGGCCGTGTGATCGAGCAGGGCGGCAACGGCCACAACCGGAAGCAGCCAGCGCGAGACATCGGTGGCACCAGAGGTACGGACGAAACGCCTGATTTCGTCGTCCAGGTCGAGGGCGCCCTGCGACTCCCGGGCGCGCACAGCCGTCTCGAGCACGCGTCTGACCGGGCCGTCATTGAAGAGGGTGCCGGTATACGAGATCACGTTGAGATCACCTCCACGAGAAGCGTCCGAGGGATTTATGGAGACACAGGGTAAGACGCAACGTCACTCTATTAGATGGCCGTCGCCATGTCTTTGAGTGTCGGTGACGTCGTTTCCTGCGGGGCGAGTTGCAGGGGTCTCGGCTTCGCCCGCGGCTTGCGTGGTCGTCGTTCTTCGGGGAAGAGCGAGAGGCTGATCGTGTGGGTGACCTTGGTGGTGGCGGGCTCGTCCGGTTTGAGGGTGCGGTATCCGGTGGTGCTGCGTTTGGTGGCGCGGGGTGCGGCACGTCCGGGGCGGGGACGGACGGCCTCGCGGGTCAGGTCGGCCTGGATGTCACGGATCCTGGCGGCCAGTTGCCGAGGGGGGAAAGTCCGCGCCGACGGAACGTCGGGCGGCGGCGAGGGTGTTCTTGAAGCTGATGTGCGAGACGGGGAGGTTCGCGTGGTGGGCGGCGTCCACGGCCAGGTCGTGTACGGCCTGGTAGACGCAGAGCATGGCCCACAGTTCCTGCTCGACCATGGCGGGACTGTTGGACCGGAGGGTCGCGGTGCGTCCTCCCCGCTGTTCGATCTTGATGTGCTTGAAGATCGTCTCGCTGGTCCAGCGGGCGGTGTACAGCTCTGCCAGCTCTGCGGCGGGTGCCGCCTCGGGGTCCAGGAGCGTGGTGATCAGGCAGAACAGCTCCGAGGTCTCCTCACTGTCGCCGTCCGCGCCGATCGTGGTGGTGACCACGGTGTACTCCACGGCGCGCACGGTGATCCGGGCGCCGCGCGGCCCGTTCAGGCGGGTGAGGAAGGTGCCGTCGGCCAGAACCTCATGCGGCCGCAGGGTGAAGGAATCCGAGACCCGCCACAGGAGTTCGGCCCCGGTGACCGCGGCTGCCCGCCACAGCTCATAGGCTGGAAAGCCCCGGTCGGCCATCAACAGGATGCCTTCCCGCAGGTGCACCAGGAGGCGGGCGGCCAAGGTGCGCTCGCCGACGGCGAAGGAGTCGAAGACCGCACCGATCAACGCCTTCGTGCCGCACTCCACCAGCGCGAGGAGCCTCACCTGCGGGTACGGTCCAGGCCGATTTCCGTTGGAGGCACGGGTGTAGGCGGCAGCGTTCGCCTCGCTGTCAGGAACGTCCAGCAGTGTGCCGTCCATGGAGGTCAGCCGCAGCCCGCGCCAGAAAGCCCCCGGCGTGGCCGCAGTGCCGGTGCAACCGGCGACCCGGTCGAAGAGCAGTCGCAGCGGCCCCGCACCCAGCCGGGCCCGCGCCGTTGTCAGAGACCCCGTGCGCGCCGGACGCCACACCTCCCGCGCCCGGCGCGGCCAGTGCTCCACCAACTCCCGCAGCACCAGGCCGTATCCGTCACCGCTGAACAGCCACATCGTCAGGACGAAATACACCATCAGCCGGGCCGGCAACGACCGGGTCCGCTCCTCGCGCGCCCCCGCCTCATCGACCACGAAGTCGACCAGCTCGGGCGTGAACGTACGCGACAGCACCCCCATCCGGACCCGCTCCGGGTACGTCTCACCAACTATGTGATCTCTCGGCACAAGACCGAGACTCTACGCGATCATGAACTAAGCGAGCGACGTTGGGGTAAGACGTGATCACCACGAAGGGAGGGTCCATGCCCTTCCTGTACTTCAGGGCGACCTGCGCGGAGTGCACCTCAGTCGCGGTAGCCCCCATACCGTGCGCATCATAGTCGGCGCGCTCGACAGTGCGGCCGGTGACGTCCGGGAAGGTGAGGGTCAGCGGCGGCGAAATCTTGGAGTTGTTCGGATCCCAGCCAGGGTTGTTCTTCTCCTTCTGCTCCACTCGCTTGATCCACTCCTCGATCCTGGCCGCATTGTCGATGTCATCGAGCGCGGTCTGGGTGAACCGTTGGGCGGAACCGAGATCCTTGTATGCCGAAGCGGACGGCGCGTTGCCCTGGTCACGCAGTCGCTGGGTCAACTGGTCGTCGGTGAGCCCTATGTGCTTGTCCACACCGTGGCTGCCTCCGATACCTTCCTGACCTGCGAGGTCGAGCGGGTAGAAATGATCCTTCGGATCCTCACCCGGAACCGTGTATGTGTGCTCGGTCCTGAATTCGCTCAGTGCCCTTGCCCCGAACGCCTCGGCACGTGCCTCCTCCGCGTTGAACGTAGGCGCGCTCCGGTACGCCTCGTCCAGCGGCCCCAATAGTGCGTCCAATTGCGGCACCAGTGCGTGAACGCGGGAGTTGTACGTGCTGACGATCGCATTCAGTCGCGCGGTGTCGATGTTGAGGACAATGCCCGCACCGAGCTCGGCGGCACCCTTGGCAACCCCCTTGACCACGCCCTTGATGAGCCCCTTGACGTCGTCCATTCCGACGCCGTCCTTGAGGTCCACGTCAATCTTGGGCACGGCCTCCTCAACGGCTTCCCAGTACACGTCCCAGACCGCACCGTTGACGTACACCGCTGCCTCGGCGAACTGATAGAGCAGATCGCCGACCTTCTGGGCAGTATCGAACAGCACCGTCATCACCGGATGCGTGGCGGTAGCCGACGAGGCCGAGTCATGCTTCCACTCGTAGCCTGCGGTACTCGCTCCCCACGCCGTCGTTCCCCACAGCGAGCTGCAGAACTGACGCATGGCGTCGTACCACTCGCTGTTGCTCTGCTGCGTGATACTGCTGACGTTGCCTGTCAGGCCGCTCTCGGCCATGGAGAGGGTCATAGTCGTCGCCATCCATGCCTCGGACAGCGAGTTGAGGTAGTGCTGCTGCGGGTACGGGTAGACCTCTGCGACCTTGCCCATTCGGAAGGCGTGCTTCACGACCGGGCGCAGCACGTCGCGGATCGGACCCGGCACCCATTCGAGCAGGGAGCGGATCCACCCATCGCCGCCGTCGTCGTCACCCCACTTCAGATTCGGCACGGCCCCGTAGTCCGGCGCCCTCTCGATGACCGTCGGAAGTACCTGAGTGACCGCGGTCGTCTGGCCCGTGACGTCGTTGGCCGCCTCCGCCCGGGCGTAGTTGTTGGCCGTGGAGGTGAAGCCCACCGCGGCGCCGCCGATGCTGACGACACTTCTCGCCCATACTTCGAGGAAGCGGTTGCCGGCCTTTACGTAAGAGGCGGCGAAAGCCTCGGGAGCGGTGCCGTAGCCGCCGGCGTCCGGGTACCTCCTCAGCTCGTCCAGGAGTGCCTTGGCAGCTCTGTCCATCAGCGGCTGCTGCATCGCCACGCCGCCCGCGACTCGGAACAGGTCCGACGGCTTGACATCAATGGTGCCGTTCTGGGCTGGGCCCTGTGTGCCCTGCCCAGTTCCGGAGCCCGCACCCGTCATCAGCCGGCGCCCCAACCCCGCAGTACTGCACGGTGTGCCGCCGCGTAGTTGATGTGTCCCTTGGTGACGACCTCATGCAGCCACTTCTGCGACGCCCGCAGGTCTTGGGCCGAGTGGCCCCACTTGTCGAGCTCGTCGATGAAGACCTCGCGGGTCTCTCCTTCCCAGGTGAGAACTACCTTCTCTGCCCGGCTGTACAGCAAATCCAGCTGCTCGTTGAGCCTCTTGAGGATGTCCTCGAGCTCACCGGACAGCCTCTGCAACGTCGCGAAGCCAACCGTTATGTGCTCGTCGTCCGGCATCGATTACCCCCGTACTCCAAATGCGCTGATGATGCGACTCGGCGCGGCGTCGGCTACCGGATTCGGCGTCGAGAGCTCGGCCGCTTCGGCCTGTACATCGGTCTCTATCTGGATCTTCCGCAGCCGGTCCATGACATCGAGCTCCTGCTCTGAAAACCCGTCCCTGCTCAGTCGTACGGCCTGTTCAAGGCGCTGGATGACCATGCGGATACGTACGGCGTCCTCGGCGACACCCCGGTGCAAGGCCCGGTATGCCTCGGCCGCAGGCCCGCGCCAGGCCGCCTCGATCCCGTCAACGACAGCATCCATGCGCTTCACCTGAGCGTCCAGATGTGCCTGCATCGCTTCGAGGTCATCGGCGAGGGCAGTCAGCCTGTCGCTCTCGACCCGCAGTCCGGCCTGTCCGTTCTCACCGCTCACGACATCCCCCAGCTTATGGAGTCAACAGCCTTGGCTGAGACGCCACTTTCGCTCCATATCGCATCCTAGCGATACCGATCAAAGTGCCGCAGCATCGCTTCATCAGCGAACGCAGGCCCGTTTTAGCCCGAAACGGACCGGTCGATCGTCCGCCTGGTGAAGCGGGCTCGCCCGGATACTCATACCGCTGAAGCGACCCGCGTGGACGCCGCCTCTCTCGATCGCCGACGCGCGGCGCCGCGAGCGCTTCTGCTTCGGCGGCTGCAGTTACTGGCATGTTGACCGAACTAAATTCGGCAAAGATGCAGGTCACCGGCAGGAGTGAATCTGGCGAGGATGATGGTCAGCGGACTGCAAGTATCCCGGCATGCTTCTCGAACCGGGCCGCAATGTGGCCAACCTTGTCGTGCCTCCCGTCGGGCGGCTGGCGGAGGTCGACGACCCCGTACAGCCGTACCGGGTCACCGACCGCGACGACCACGAAGTGGAGGCAGTCTCGGACTTCCTCAAGGATCTCCGCGCCCGCGACCTGAGCATGGAGACGCTGAAGTCGTACGGGCGGGCTCTGCTGCGCTGGCAGCGCTTCCTCTGGGCGATCGAGCACCCGTGGGAACGAGCCGGCCGGACGGAGGTCCGGGACTTCGTCCTGTGGCTCCAGCAGGCCCGCAAGCCCGCGCGGCGACGGCGGCCGGACGCGCCAAGGCCCGGCTCGGTGAACATCATCACCGGCAAGCTCTACGCGGGCACCGGGTACGCGCCCAGGACCATCAACCACAACCTGACCGTGGTGAAGGAGTTCTACGACTTCCAGTCGGTCGCCGGTCGCGGGCCGATCGTCAACCCGGTGCCCCGGCCGAGGGAGGCCGACGCCGCCGGGCAGCTGCACGCCCACCACAACCCGATGGAGCTCTACCAGCGCCACCGCCGGGCGCCCTACCGACAGAAGGAGCCCAAGCGGATTCCCCGCGCGATCCCGGACCGGCTCTTCGACGAGCTGTTCGCGAGGATGCCCAGCGACCGGGACCGCGCGATCCTCGCCTTCTACGTCTCCACCGGCGCCCGCGCCTCCGAACTCCTCGGCGTCACTGGCCAGTTCGTCGACATCGGGCAGCAGCTGATCGGCGTTCACCGCAAGGGAAGCCGCGAACTCCAGTGGCTGCCGGCGTCGGCGGACGCGTTCGTCTGGCTGCGGCTCTACCAGCAGGCGGCCCGCAAGGACGGCGTCCGCTTCGGCCCCGGCAAGCCGTTGTGGGTGACGCTGCGGCGCCCGGTCCGGCCGCTGAACTACGCCGTCTTCCGCGCGGTCCTGGTGCGGGCGAACAAGGTCCTGGGCACCAACTGGACCCTCCACGACCTGCGGCACACCGCCGCCCACCCCATGATCGACGACCCCCAGCTGTCGCTCGCCGACGTCCAATGGGTCCTCGGGCACGCGCACATCACGTCCACGCAGATCTACCTCGAACCCCGCCAGGAGGACGTGGTGGCCAAGATGCTCGCCCATCACGCGGCGGCCCGCTCGCCCGAGCGCCCCGCCCCGCAGCCGGCCCGGGCTACCGCCCGGAGGTCTTCGAGGCCCTGTTCGGAGGGATGCCGGCATGAGCGAGACGGCAACGGAGTCGTTCGAGGAGGTCCTCGCCTCCGACGAGGTCGGCATTCCCGCAGGCAGTCGTACGCATTACCGCCACTCCGGATACCAGGCCCCGCGGCGGGACCTGACCGCCGCCGAGTTCGCCGAACTGCTGGCGGAAGCCTCCGAGGGCGACCGCGTCCCCACACCCAGGCCGACTCCGGACACCTGGGACCGCACAGAACTGGACGAAGAGGGGGTCATCGAGCTGATCGGACGGCTTCCGTTCCGGGGCAACGACGACCACCTCAGACGGCGCCGGCGCTCGGCCCGGACCCTGCTGAAGTGGCTGGCCCAGTCCGAGGGTGCGACCTGGCAGGAACGATGGACCAACGGCGGTCTGGAGGACGCCCAGCGCACGTGGGTCGACCAGGTCCAGGCCACCTATCCCAACCTGGAGACCCGGTCGCTCAAGTCGCTGAACTGCGAGATCCACACGGGCATGATGGGACTCTTGGTCGGCCAGATCATCCGGCCTACCGGTGGCTGCTGGCCCAGCACTTCAACTTCACCCTCATCCAGACCCGCCTCATGATCGACCCGGGCGGCTTCGCCCGGCTGGAAGCCCACTGCGAGAAGACCGACCGCACCGGACAGCACCGCGCCGGCGCCCTGAACTGCGTCGCGATGATCCTGTTGAACAAGGGCGGCCGGATCGCGGACATCACCGTCGACGACTGCGTGGAGTTCGCCGCCGCCATGCGGGTCAGCCACCGCGCCGCCCGTCACGTCACGCTCTTCTACACGCTGCTGTTCGAGATGGGCATCCTCGGCGACGACGCCCCGCCCACCCTCGCCGCCGCACGAGCCCCCGGCCAGCGGACCGTCCAGCAGATGGTGGACTCCTACAACATCGTCTCCCCGCGCGTCCGTGAACTGCTGATCGCCTACTTCACCATCCGCAAGCCCGAGCTGGACTACGCCTCACTGCGGGGACTGGCCACCGTGCTCTGCCTCAACTACTGGCGCGACCTGGAGAAACACCATCCGGGCATCGACAGCATCGACTTGGCCCCGGAGGTCGCCGCCGCCTGGAAGCACCGCCTCAAGACGATCAGGGAGAGCAAGCAGCGGCAAGGACAGAAGCGGGAGAAACCCGAGCGGATCTTGCTCGCGGTGAGGGCCTTCTACCTCGATCTGGCCCAGTGGGCGGTCACCGATCCGGCCCGCTGGGGCCCCTGGGGGGTCCCCTGCCCGATCCGCGCGAACGAGTGCGTGGGCACCAAGCGCGAACGCGCCTCGAAGGCCCGGATGCACCAGCGCACGCGACAGCGGGCACCCGTCCTTCCGACCCTCGTCGCGACGGCCGAGCGCCTGAGGAAGGAAGCCGTCGCCCGGCTCGAAGTGGCGCGGGCCGTCGCCCCGCGCGAACACTTCACCGTCGACGGCGAGACGTTCATCCGCAGCGGCGGGGACATCACCAAGACCACGTTCGTCTACGACGCCGAGACCGGCCGCCGCCGGAACTTCGGCCTGGAAGAGGACGAAGCCTTCTGGGGCTGGGCCATCATTGAAGTCCTGCGGCACACCGGCATCCGGGTCAAGGAACTGATGGAGCTGACGCGCCACAGCTTCGTCGCCGACACCCTGCCCAGCACCGGCGAAGTCGTCCCGATGCTCCAGATCGCCCCGTCCAAGACCGACCGCGAACGGCTGATCCTGGTCTCCCCGGAACTCGGCGACGTCCTGGCCACGATCATCCACCGGGTCCGCAACGGGAAGGCGGTCCTGCCGCTGGTCTCCCGCTACGACCACCACGAACACATCCACAGCCCGCTGCTGCCGTTCCTCTTCCAACGGCGGATCTACATGCAGAACTCCGCCACGAACCGCAACTTCGTCGCCCGGTGCATCGACAATGTTCTGCTGGCCTCCGGGCTGACGGACGCCAGCGGCGAGCCGCTGAGGTTCACCCCGCACGACTTCCGAAGGATCTTCGCGACCGACGCGATCCGAACCGGCCTGCCCCCGCACATCGCCGCCAAGATCCTCGGCCACACAGACGTGAACACGACCATGCGCTATGCCGCGATCTACTCCGACGACGTGATCGCCCACCACCGCGCGTTCATCGCCCGCCGGCGAGCCCAGCGGCCGGGCGCCGAATACCGCGACCTCACCCCGGAGGAGTGGCAGGAGTTCCTGGGACACTTCGAGCTGCGAAAGCTCGAACTCGGCATCTACACAAGGGACTTCGGGTCACCCTGCGTCCATGAACACGCTTGCATCCGGTGTCCCGCCCTGCGGCCGGACCCCGCGCAGGCGCCCCGCCTGCGCGAGATCATCGCCAACCTCCAGTCGCGCGTCGACGAGGCCAGGCAGCAGGGCCGGCTCGGCGAGATCGCGGGCCTGGAGGTCAGCCTCGCCGCGGCGAACGACAAGCTCACCGCCATGAACCGCCTCACCGAACGGCACGGCCTGGTCCACCTCGGCATGCCCGACTTCCGGTCGGCTGCCGGGCGCAGCTCCTGATACGAGACGTCCCCCTTGGGGGCCTGTCGGCGGTACTGATCGAGAGCCACGTGGCCTGGCCGGCGAACACAAAAAAGCGGCCCCCGCGAGGGGCCGCCGCGGTGTTCGGGCAGTCTCCAGACCCGCACCTTGGGTCTGCGAAACCTTACGGATAGCCCGGGGTGCCACCCCCTGGTAGTGGGTTCCGCCTCGGCTTCTACTCCTGCCCGCCGCTCATCTCCACGCATCTCCGTGAGTGCGGCAGACCTGGCCGCGCCGTTGTCGGGGATGCCCTTCGACTGATCTCAAAGTACACTAGAGCGAGGCTACAGCGCAAGCCTAGCGCTTTTACAGGGGCCCTGCACCGGTAGGAACCCCCCTCAATCTCGGTCTACAGCCACCTAGCTCCTACGCTTACAGCGGTGTATGCTAGTCGTCTACGCAGCCACTACTAAATTGGCATATTAGGTAGAGAGGTAGGGTCGTGTCTTCCGAATCTGAAGATTTCGAGGATCCGTTTGTTGTAATTGCGCACTCGCAGCGAATTGCTAATGCCCCTAGCGAACAATCTGCGGCGGCGATTGCTGCTCAGCGGGCCGCCGGCGGGGCGCGAAGTGCAGCCGTACGCTTCCGGTTCATCGCGCGGAAGAACCCCGCCGGGGTGTCCCCGCCGCTGGCGAGACTGCTGCGTGGTGGTGGAGGGCGGGGTGGCACCACCCGTCTCCGGCTCTACTTGTCCATGTTGTGGCTGGCCCGGAACGAGGATGCGCCGGTGTTCTCCTATCCCGCGCACCAGTGGGCCCGGCTGCTCGGCCTGGACGACCCCGACACCACGGGGGCCCGGCGCGTCCAGGAGTCACTGAGGTGGCTCAACAGCGAGAACTTCGTACGCCTGGAACGTCGGCGGGGAGCTCCGTCCAACATCCACCTTCTGGATGACGCTGGTTCCGGGAAGCCGTATAAGTCACCCGGGCTCATGGTCAAGGCGCTCGCCAAGCGACCCACGGAGCTTGAAGAGCACCTGTATGTGCAGCTCAGCGCAGCGTTCTGGACTCGTGGATGGGTGCGGGAACTCTCGGGGGCCGCAGTGGCCATGTATTTGGTTCTACTGCACGAGCAGCGGGGCGACCCGGACAAGTCGGTGTGGATCGCGCCGAGCGTCGGGCATGACGTCTACGACCTCAGCGACGAGACCCGCCGCAAGGGGCTGAACGAACTCGTCAAGCACGAGATGGCATCCGTGCGACGGCGGCCCGTGCGCCAAGGACTGTTCAACGATCAGTACCGAGGGCGGAACGTCTACGACCTCCACCCCGGGGCCATGGGCTGAGAACCAGCCGTTGGGCACAGCGTCGTCAACTTGTCGTGCCCAACTTCGACTCCGTGCGACTAAGGGTTGTCCCGTAACTGCTGGTCACGGGTGGGATGATCTTGGTGTGGCTGGTGTGATCACGGCGTCGGAGCCGTCCTGGATAGCCCCGTTCACCGGGCTGAGCCCGCGCGCCTTCGGGAAGCTGGTGACCGTGTTGCGGCGCGAGGGTGCGGACGCGGTCCGCAAGGGCCGGCCGTGGTCGCTGCCGCTGGAGGACCGGGCCCTGCTGGTCGCGGCGTACTGGCGCACGAACTTGACCATGCGCCAGCTCGCCCCGCTGTTCGGGGTGTCGAAGTCGGCGGCGGACCGGATCATCGACCATCTCGGGCCGATGCTCGCGCTCCAGCCCCGCAAGCGTTTCGCGAAGGACACCGTGCTCATCGTGGACGGCACCCTGGTTCCCACCCGCGACCACGCCATCGCCGAGCAGTCGAAGAACTACCGGTACTCCACCAACCACCAGGTCGTCATCGACGCTGACACGCGCCTGGTCGTCGTGGTCGGCCGGCCGCTCGCCGGGAACCGCAACGACTGCAAGGCGTGGGAGGAATCCGGGGCCAAAGCCGCTGTTGGTAACACGCTGACGATCGCCGACGGCGGCTACCCAGGCACCGGACTCGTCATGCCCCATCGTCGGCGGAAGGGCGAAGACCTGCCCGACTGGAAGCAGGCGCACAACAAGTCCCACAAGCAGGTCCGGGCCCGCGTCGAGCACGTCTTCGCCCGGATGAAGACCTGGAAGATCCTCCGCGACTGCCGCCTCAAAGGCGACGGCGTCCACCACGCCATGCTCGGCATCGCCCGGATGCACAACCTCGCCGTCGCCGGATAGGCCAGCAAGCCGTACGGCACCCCGCCATGCCCGGAACGACTCGAAGAGCATTTACGGGACAGCCCTTAGGTAACCCAAACGGGTGCTTCTGCCATCTCCTTAAGTCGTTCAAGTAAGGTGGCACAGACTGAACCGCCCCGTGTCAGGTGGAGAGCGCGGGTGACTAGTCGTCGGCGAGCATGACAAAGCGAATGGGCTCGGCAAGGACCCGGCCGGCGCCCTGCTCATCTGCTGTACGTGCGGCCAGGGTGGCTTCGGCCAGGCGGGGCGGAAGAGCTTCGCCGAACTTGAGGCCGCGAACCGCACTGCCGTCGACCTCGGGCAGACACAGCCTTGTACCCGCGTCGGTCAGGGCAGACCGCCAGCCCTCCCGACTGAGGTCGTCCCGGAGCCTGATCCACTGATCGTTGACCCGTCGCCGCGGAGCGACGACGGGGGCCATCGAGGCAGCCAGGGTGGCGTTGGCGCGGTGTCCGGCCCAGGTCCACCAGCGGACGTCGCCGTCAGTGTGCCGGGTGATGACCGTCCCTCCGGGGTGGACTCCGTGGAGATACGTATGCCTTGCCTCGCCGAGCTGGGTCTTCGCCCTCCTGGTCAGGCGCACGGGCGGCTCCCCGCCAAGGAGGATGTCACGAGCGGCGCGGGCGAGGGTGAACGAACGGACGCGCTCAGCGCCGAATCCACTCCACCTCGCTCGCCCGCCCTCGTCGGCCGGTTCCACGAAACAGCGCTTGCGGCTCCAGTCGATGTACGTCACCAGCCAGTTGCGGCCGGCCAGCAGCAGTTTGCGCGGGCCTTCGATCTCTTCGGTGAGCAGGTCGGGGTCGGTGCGGCCGATCTCTGTGCGGCCGTTGAGGACGGTGAACTCAGGCGGGGCGGTGAAGACCGCGGTCAAGTTCATGAAGTGGCGGTGCCCGTAGCGTCGTTCCGTCTCCGGGCCGACGAAGAGCAGCCCGCCGTCCTGGTCCAGATAGCCCTGCTCCACGAGGTGGCGCACGACGGGGGCGGCCCCCGGCCCGAACGGCCCGATGCCGCCCCACCACTCCTGCCACAGGTTCTCGCCCACCCGGTGCTCCTGGAGGCACAGGGCCAGGAGCTGCTGGGCGACCAGATGGCGCGGCTCGGGAGGAGCGACGACCGGTTCCACCCAGCCGCGGGACCACTGCAGAAGGAGCGCGGCTGCGGAGAGCAGCCCTTCCGCGTCGAGCGCGAGGAAGAGGCAGTTGCGTACGGTGCCCGGGCGGCGGCCGGTACGCCCGAGACGCTGGAGGAACGAGGCAACGGTCGCTGGGGCATCCAGCTGGATGACGCGGTCGAGGTCTCCGACGTCGATTCCCAGTTCCAGCGTGCTGGTGGAGACGATCACGCAGTCACGTGCTTCGGCGAACGCGGTTTCGGCCCGCCGCCGCTCGTCCACGGAGAGCGAGGCGTGGGACAGGAACGTCGTCACGCCCTTCAGCCGCAGCTTCTCGCCCAGCTCCTCCACCGTGCGGCGGCTCTCGCAGAAGACCAGCCGCTTCTCGCCCCGGTGCAGGGCCGCGATGACCGTGGCGGCGTTCGCCACGGACCCGACGTAGTCGAGTTCGATGTCGCCGGGAGGCGGCGCGGCGGTTGCCGAGCCGTCCAGCGGCTGCTTTCGAAGGTGGGGCGCGACGACACGGGCGGGACGGCGACCGTGTCCGGAGCCCTGGAGCCATGCCAGCAGTTCGTCGGGGTTCCCGATGGTCGCGGACAGGCCGATCCGCTGGAGGGGGTGGCCCACGACGCGGCTCAGGCGTTCCAGTACGGCCAGAAGGTGCCAGCCCCGGTCGTCCCCCGCGAAGGCGTGCACCTCGTCGACCACGACGGCGTTCAGCCCCGAGAAGAAGGACTGGTGGTCTACGTGCGCGCTGACCAGCATCGACTCCAATGACTCGGGAGTCGTGAGGAGGATGTCCGGACGCTGCGCGAGGATACGGCGCCGCTTGCCGGTGGTGATGTCGCCGTGCCAGAGCGATGCCGTGCGGCCCAGCCAGCCCGCGTACGTTTCCAGGCGGGGGTGGAGATTGTTGAGCAGGGCCTTGAGCGGGCACACGTAGAGCAGGCTGGTGCCCTTCCAGCCGCGCTGGTTCATACGGGTGAGCAGCGGGAACGCGGCGGCTTCGGTCTTTCCGCCCGCGGTGGGTGCCAGCAGTACCGCGTCCTCGCCGTTGAGGAGCGGCTCGACGGACTCCTCCTGCAGGGCACGCAGGGAGCGCCAGCCGAGGGAGTTGACGATGTGGTGTCCGAGAACGGGGTCGAGGTGGTCGAAGGGTTCGGCCGGTTCCGTCATGGCAGATCCAGTTCGATGTCTCCCGCGCCGGCGGCCGCACTGCGTTCCGTCTCGTTCAGCTCGGAGCCCTTCAGGGTGAGGGCGTAGTGGGTGCGTGGATCGAAGTCCTCGAACTCGTCCACCCTGTCCATGACATCGGCGACAAGTTTGCGCAGGTACAGGCGGGGGGCGATGCCGACCTTCCCGCCGAGCGACCCGGCGACCCCACGAGCCAGTTCCCCGAGGTAGGCGTCGTCGACGCACCCGGCCAGCCGTTCGGGGTGTCGAGCCGCTCCCGCGTAGACATCGCGCACTCTGGCGCCCAGTTCGACAAGCGAGTCCAGGTCGAAGCCCGCCAGGCGCAGTTGCACGGCGCGTGGGGAGTCGAAGCGGGGATCGGTGGTGAAGTCCGTGGCGAGGCGCTGGGCGAGGGGCGCGAGGCGTTGGACGCCTTGCCGGCCGTCGTAGAAGGCGGGGGTGCCGGTGATGACGAGGAACAGGCCGGGGAAGCGTCCGGCATCGATCTCGTCGAGGAGCTGACGGAGCGCGTTGAGGGACTTCTCCCGTACGTCGCCGCGCACTCGTTGCAGGGTCTCGACTTCGTCGAGTACGAGCAGGAGACCAGGGTGTCCGCAGTCCCGCAGGACGGTGAGAAGCCCCTGGAGGAACCCGAGGGCTCCGAAGTGGTCGAGGTCGCCCCGGATACCCGCGGCACGCTTCGCCGACGCCGCCACGGACTTCTGGCCGCCGAGCCAGGCGATGAGCGCCTCGGCCCGGGCGCCGTCACCTGCGGCGACGGCCTGACGGTAGCCGCGCAGCGCGGCGGAGAAAGCGGGGGTGGTGCGGGCGACATCGGCGAGACGGCGCTCCAGGAGTTCGTCGACGGCCGCGGCCAGCGCGTCCTCGTCGTCCTCGGAGATGTCCCCTGACGCCAGGACTTCCTCTTCGAGCGCGTAGAACCAGGAGTCGATCACCGACCGGAGAGCCGAGGGCTGGTGGGTGGTGGTGGTGAGGCGTTCGGTGAGCCTGCGGTAGACGGTCTCCAGCCGGTGCAGCGGGGTCTCGGTCTCGGAGATCTGCACCTCGCTGACGGCCAGGCCCTGCCGCTTGGCGCGTTCGGCGAGCCAGCGTGCGAAGAAGGTCTTGCCGGAGCCGTACTCGCCGCGCAGGGCGTGGAAGGCGGAACCGCCGCGGGCAACGGTGTCCAGGTCGTCGTCGAGAGCGGCTTCGAAGCGGTTCAGTCCTACGGCGAACAGTCCGAGCCCGGACTGCGGCACCGTTCCACGCCGCAGGGCGTCGATCACGTCGCGTCGGCGTGCCGTGCTGATGTCCGAGCCCCCGGCGGTCATGCGGCACCTCCGAGGAACTGCTGCTGGAGCAGGGACTTGTCGAGTTGGACGGTCCGTCCGGATTCGATGAGCTGAAGTACGGGGTATCCGTCGATGTTCAGCAGCCGCTCCAGAACGGTCGCGAAGCGCTCCGGGTTGCGCTGCGACTTGCCGGTGGCGGCCTGCGCGGCGGCGGCCACCGCGCCCGGGGAGAGCTTTCCGCCTGCGGCGAGCAGGGCGTCGAGGACCGCGGCGACGGCTTTCTCCGTCGGGGCGAGCCGGACGAACTCACGCTGGGCCTTGAAGAGGGGTGACTGCACGGCCTGTTCGCCGAGCGTGCCCCTTCCGGGCAGCATGAAGATGCCTTCGCCCTCCACGACCTGCGCGGACTTCGCCGCCTTCCTCCCGCGCGGCCGTTCATCGGTGGCCGCGGAGGCCGACTCGGGCGTCGTGTCGCCGCCGCCTCGCCACCAGTGCGGAGCGGTGCTTTCCGCGGGCAGCAGGGTCCAGCCGGCCGGGATCAGATCGGCGGACGGGACGACGGTGATCACGGGGACGGTGATCTCCGCAAGAGCGGCGCCGCCGTGGTATCCGGCCTGCCTGCCGGTGTAGCGCAGGTCGTCCCGCCAGGCGGCGATGATCTGCCCGCCGCCCGCGAGGACACGGGGGCCCGCCAGTGCGATCTCCCCCTGCCGCGGGGTGCCGGTGCGCCAGCGTGCGCCTCCCACCCCCGCCGCGTCGGTCTGCTGGTGGCCACGCGGGGTGCGGTCGAGAACATGGCCGTGGTCGGAGACGAGGACGACGGGGCGGCCGTAGTCGCGTGCCGCGTTGAGCAGGTCGGGGAGTTTGGCGATGTCGCCGATGTTCCACCGGCCGCGGGCACCTTCGCGGCCGTCCGCGAGCGCGTCGTCGATGGTGTTGACGACGACGGCGACGATGTCGTCGGACGCGAGGGTGGCGAGCAGTTCGGGGGCGAGGCGGTGTCCCGGCGGCCCTTCGTAACCACCCTTGTGGAAGAGGTGGGCGTCACGGTGGCGCTTGCGCCAGAACGTGGTGAACCCGGCGCGTTCCACGCTCTGCCCACCCTGTGTCGGTTCTCCGCTCAGGAGGGACGCCCTGCTGATCGTGGTGAGGGACGGCAGCATGGACACGGCCGCCTGGCGGGCCGCCTCCTTGCCCGGGCGCGGTTTGGGTACCACTTCGGTCCACACCCTGCGGTCCAGTTCGCCGGCGAGCTGGACGGCGACATCCGCACTCATGCCGTCGAGTACGAGGATGAGCGGACGGCCTCCGTCGCGGGCGAGCGGTGCCGCTGCCTCGGCGAGTACGTTCTCGATGAGCAGCGCGCCCCCGGTCGACTGCTGGGACGCGGTCTCCGTCCAGTCGGCGAGGGTGCGGGCGAATGCCTCGTCGAGCCGGGTGCGACGCTCGCGGATCGCTCCTATCAGCCGGTGGTAGGCCTCGCCCACAGCGGTGTCGAGCGAGGTGTCGCCCTCGGAGAGGATCCCGACGGCCAGATCGGCCCAGGCCGCTGACGCCATGTGCTCCCGCACGGCCTGGCCCGTGGACCCGGTCTTCGGCATCGGTGCGTCGAGCCAGCGCACCAGGCGTACGGCGGTGCGCGCCATCTCCGTGGACTCGGCGTTCAGCTCTGCGAGCTGGTGTTCGGCCAGGTCACGCAGCGCCTGCTCGGCGTGCGCGATGTCGCCGTCCAGGGTGGCGGCCAGGGTACGCAGCCGGGCGCGGTAGCCGGAGGGCAGCATGCGGTCGGTGCCGATGAGCGGGCTGAGCCGCGCGTCGGCGGCCAGCTGGTCGGCCCGGTCGAGCACGGCGAGTACCCGGCTGCGTGCCTCGGCTCCGTGGGTGCTGTTGCCTTCGGCCTGGGCGATCCAGCGGGTGACGACGCCGGTCGCGGCGTCGGCGAAGGGCCGCAGGGCGTCGAAGGAGGAGAGGGCGGAGCCGTAAAGGGTGCCCAGGGCGAATCCGGCGGCCTCCGCCGATGAGGCGGCCAACGCCGCCGAGGCGAGCGCCCCCAGCGGAAGCGCGTCGGCGCCTCGTTGGTCGGCGGCCAATGCCAGAAGCGTGGGTGCGGCCGGTCCGACGGCTTTCTCCAGCCACTCGCTGAGACCCGCACGCTCGGCGGCGGGAAGGGCTGCGAACAGGGCGGGGCCGGCGCCGGTCCGCGTCCAGGCGAACAGGGTGTCGGCGTCGAAGTCCAGGGTGTCGGAGGTGGTGTCGCCGAGCCCGAGCCGTGCGGCGAGCAGAGCCCGTACGGCACGGTCACGGGTGAGTACGGCTCCGCCGCGCGGCCAGTGGTCCGCGGGTTCGGCGTCGAGCAGAGCGTCCAGGAGCCACTTCTCGCCGACCATCCGGGCGTCGAGGTCCGTGGCTCCGAAGAGCTGTTTGACGATGTCCGCCGGGTCGACCGTGAGGGAGCGTCTGCGTACGGCGTGGGCGCGCAGGTCCCAGCCGAGTTGGTCGGCGGGGACGGTGCCGGTGACGACGAGAACGCTGTCGCCGTCCGGGTCCTCCTGGGACCGGTGGCGCTGCCAGGCGTCGACGATCCCGAGGGGGGAGTGCTGTTCGGTGATGCGGACCCGGCGTTTACGCCCGTCGATCCGGAGTGTGAACTCGGTGTCCGGGCCCCCTCCGTCGTAGGTGGCGTCGACCAGGACCAGGCGCCGGTCCTCCGCATGCGGGAGTTCGCTCTCCAGGAGGACTTCGATGGCGCGGCGGCCGGCCGCGGGGCGTACGGCCATCAGCTGCCCTCTTCCGTGCTCTGCTCGTCCCCGTTCCTCACCGCACGCCAGATGATCTCCACCGAGGTGTCCGGGTGGGTGGCGCGGAACTGCTCGATCTCCGCGCGGACAGCGTCCAGCTCGTCGCTGAGCAGTGACTCCAGCGACGACGGGCCGGAGGCGATGACCCGCCGGGCGGACTGTGCCGGGCCCTCCGAAGCGACCTGCGGCTGTGGGGGCTCGGGCACCGCCGGGGGAGGGACCGGGTCGGAGGCCACGGGCGGGTTCCCGTGCCGCGAGAGGGGGATCAGGTCCGGTCCCGGAGCAGGGGGCGGCGGCGGGGTCGCCCGCTCCATGTGCAGAGCCGCCTCCACGATGGCCATGCCGGTCTCCGGTACGTCGCCGAGTACGGGTACCAGCGAGCGCTCGAACTCGGAGGACCGGGCCGTATCGGCGACCTGGGTCAGCAGTCGGCGTGCGCGGTCGCCCAGGCTGTCGTCGCGGTCGCTGAGGCGCCGGACGTTCTGGAGGACCCGCCAGGCGGCGTCGGCGTCGTCCAGGGCCCGGAGCACCGCTTCCGCGGTGGTCATGGTGTGGGCCAGATCCCGGTCCGGGGTCTCGTACGTGAGGCCGGAGAGTTCCCGGACGAGTGCGGTCGCGTCGCTGCCGTGGCGGCTGAGCCGGGCGAGCACCCCGGCGGCTTCGCGCAGCATCGCCGTACGCGGGGCGGGGGTGTCGCCGTCGAGGCCCAGCAGCGACGCGTGCTGGTCCAGTGAGGCCCGGATGCCCGTGACGTGGTTCTCGTACTCGGCGGCCTTGTCCCGGACCTCTTCGGCGAGCTTGTTGACGTTCCGTGCGAACAGGGCGGGTTTGGCGCGGACCCCGAAGAGCCGTCCGGCACGGTCCCGGGCGCGGGCGTACTCGTCCTCGCTGGGCAGCGGCTGGGAACGCAGCGCCCAGCCGGGGCCGATCGCGGCGAGTTCGGGCGCGGCGGTCTCCGGGCCGGAGTGGTAGACCCAGGCGCGGTCGTCGAGCAGGGCGTACGCGGCGATCAGGAGGTTCGTCGTCTGCCTGTCGAGGCCGTCGTAGCCGAGGTCCCGGGTGATCCAGCCGCGGATGTCCTCGACGTCGAGCGGTCCGCGTTCCTTGTGCTGGGCGGCGGCCTGGTTGATGCGCGTACGCCAGTCGGCACGCAGCACGAGCGGGCCGTCGTGGACGGTGCCGAGTTCCAGGGGCTCCACGATGCGCTTGACGGTCCTCAGCTGGTGGCTGTCGACCTCCGCCCGTCCGCCCTCGTCCATGGCCCGGGTGATCCACTCCAGGGATGTCCGCAGCTCACCGGTGGTGACGGCCTTGTTCTGGCCGCTGGGGTGGCGGCCGAAGTCGGGGTGCTTGGGGTGGAGCGCGGCGAGGAGCCCTCCGGCGAGGTGCAGCGCGTTGTCGGCGAAGGGTTTTCCGCCTTCCGGCTGCGGGCGCGGGAAACGGGGGTCCAGGCAGAGGACATGGCGGCCTTCCACGACTTCGGCGGCCGTGGTGCCGTCCTTGGCTTCGGCGATTCCGTACACCTCGGCGAGCGAGCCGGTGAGGGTGCGGGTGAGGGTTTCGCGGCCGACCTCCAGCTGGCGGCGGGCCTTGGCGCGGTCGTCCGGCGGGTAGTTGCGGGTGTAGTCGGCGAGTCGGTCGCGCTCCAGCAGGAAGTTGATCCGCATGAGCCGGCCGAGCTGGGCCTTGCGCTGCTCGGAGAAGAAGTCGGGCAGCCAGACGAGGGTGGGAGCGGTGTGCCCGTCCCGGATGAGCTCGACCACACGCTGGTAGTCGTCGGTCGGGTAGTTTCCGTCGTCGTCGAAGGGGTAGTCGACGACGAAGCGGATGTTGCCCGGGGTGGCCGGTGTGAACTGCTCGTCCGACAGGTCCCGCGGGTCGCGTACGTTGCCGAACACGAACTCCGCGGTGCGCCGGGTTCCGTGCCAGATGATCTCCTTCTCGGGGACGAGCCGGCCTTCCCCGACTCCGAGTTCCTCCCACAGCCGGTCCCGCAGCCATACGCGGCGCACGCCCGACCGGTCCTCACCGGCGACGGCGTCGAGGAGGGGTTCGACATCCAGGTCGGACAGGTGCAGCGAGAAAACGGGGTCGGTGTCTCCCTCGGCCCGCAGTTCGGTGGGGTACTCGCCCTGCAGGGCCCGCATCCGGTCGATGACCTTCTGCCCGACGGGCACGGTCCGTGACCGCACGGAACCGTGGTTGAGGGCGGCGAGCCGTGCCCCGGTGAGACGGCGCAGCGCGGGCACGTCGGGGGCGAGCGCGGCCAGCAGCAACGTCTTGACGAAGCGGTCGTCGGCGAGGAAGTCGGGGTGGTCGTCCCGTCCGTACTTCTCCAGCAGGTGGAGACGGGCCTTGGCGTGGAACCGCTGAGCCGCCTCCGACTCGTGCTTCAGCTTGTCGGTGAAGGCGGCCCCGGTTCCGTCGATCAGGACGTCCCAGAGGTCGCCGAGGGGGATCAGCCGACCGAGCTCGGCGTCGGCGTTCTTCTCCAGGAGCTGCTGGACGAGTTTGAGGCCGGTGCGCTCGCGCTGGAGGGCGCCGGAGAGAGCGACGAGGACGTTCAGCAGGGCGGGTGAGAGCGGGTAGACGGTACGGAAGTCGTCCCAGCCCGCGTGCGTGGCACCGCCGTCGTCCAGCAGGACGTCCTTCACCAGCGGGCTGAACCGGTCGACGCCCTCGAAGGCGTTGTCCAGCACGTGTTCCTGCCCGGGCCTGGGCTTGAGCACCCGCTCCTTGATGATCTCCGGGAGGTTGCGGTCCTCCAGGTCGACGACGGTGACGCGCTCCTTGAGGTATTCCAGCGCCTGCTCCATGTTCTGCACGTCGGAGCCGAGGATGTCGGAGCCGACGAGCTGGGAGAGGTCGCGCTGGCGGGAGATGAAGGAGACGATCGGGACCGGGCGGTCCGGGTTGCTGGACTCGATCAGCTTGACGAGTTTCTGGATCTCGTCGTTGACGAAGGTCCGCTCCCGCATCCGGGCCTGCAGCCACAGGATCAGTTCGTCGAGGAAGAGCACCACGCCGTCGTAGCCGAGCGACTGGGCGTGCACGCTCATGGCACTGAGGCCGTCGTCCAGGGACACGTAGGCCGCCGCGTCGCCCCTGATGCTGTCCGCGTACGCCTTGTTGGGCCCACTGACCAGGGCTGATACGAGTCGCGCCCGCCCCTCGTCCCCGTGGGGCGCGGCAAAGGCGGCATCGAGCTCCGCAGTGGTCCAGGCGGTGTCGGCGACGGCACCGATCGGGGCGAGCCCCTCGTCGTCCTCGTCGTCCGCCGCGGTTCCGGGTGCGGCCTCGGCGGTGGGCAGCAGCTTCGCGAATTCCTCGTCCCCGAGGGAGGCGCGCAGGTTGCGTGCGTCGGACAGCAGCGAGTCGGCCTTGAAGACCAGCGGCGTGGGTGCGTCGGGGTGACGCTCGCGCACGGTCTTGACGTACCCCCCGAGCAGGGCGGAGTCCAGGTTGGCCGCCCCGACCAGGTGGTAGGGGACCATGAGGAACTTCTTCCCGCGCAGCCACTCGTCGTGCTCGGCGACCACCTCGCGCAACCGGGGCTTGGCGCGGGTGGCGGGATCGCCGTTGAGCACGGCGTGCAGCACGCTCAGGAAGTGGCTCTTACCGGCACCGAACGAACCGTGCAGGTAAGCGGCGTACGAGCTGTTCTTCTTCACCGCGCCGCGGATCAGTTTCAGCGCGGTGTCGAACTGCTCCCGCAGCTGCGGGGTGACGACGTACTCCTCGACCGTGCCGGCGGAGGATCCGGTGAAGCCCTTCGACAGTTCGACCTTGAAGTCACCGGCGTGGACGTCCTCCTTGATGTCGAGGACGTCCTTCAGCACGATGTCACTGCCCCTGGCCATCAGCCGCTCCCGCTCCCGCTCCCCGATACCTTCCGCCCGGCCGCCGCGGCCGGACACGCGGCGCAGTCACGATGTCACTCGCGTCCCGCACGTACACCCGTCCATCCTGCCAGCTCGGGTGTTCGCGGGAGCAGTGCGGACCGGAATGGATCAGCGGGGCGGAACTTCTGCCACCGGAGCAATGACACGGACACCGTGCCGAGGAGCCGCAGAGCGCGTGCACCCCACAAATACCGTTCCGACGGAACATCAACACGGCCGGGAACACGGGCCGGCGAACGGTCCCCGAAAGGCGCTGATCCGGCGCTGGTGGAGCCTCCGGGCCGGGGCGGCCCGAGCGGTCGTCCTGCGGATTACGCATGTGTACGCCGTCGCGCGGCCGCCAAGCGCTGCACGAGGACCTCTCTCGGGGTGTGGTTCAGTCCGCCGGCCGTCAGCTTGTGCACCCAGGGTCCTGGCTCGGCCGCTGCGGTCACGATGGCGTCGTGAAGGGCGTTGAAGCGCGCGACCTGCTCCGCCACCCTCATGTTGTTGTTCGGGAAGAGGAAGAAGCGCGCGGAGCACTCGACGACGGCTGCGAGCTCCAGCACGTTGGACACGATGCGAATGTCGGAGCCGATACAGATCCGCCCCTCACCGGTGGCGTCCCGGATCCAGTCGACGTCAGGCACTCCCTCGGCAGCCGCCACGCCGTAGCGTTCCCCGATGGTGACCGTGTCGGGGAACAGGCGCTTGACCGCTTCGGCGAACCGCTTCCCGTTGGTGCTCCGATCAAGGAAAAGCTTGATCCCCCCGGGTTCCGTCACGAGGCCGCCCTGAGTCCCATCCGGTCGGACACCTCGGTCACCTCGTCGACGGGCAGATCGAAGTCGTCCGCGATGTCCTCGCACGCCTCCCCTGCCTTCAGGAGTCCCTGGACCACATGGAGCGGGGTCCCGGTCCGGGTGAAATACGGTCGTCCGAAGTTGACCCCCGGCTGCACGCCCAGGTCAGCGACCTCGTACCCGGGCAGCACCAGCTTGGTGGCGTATCCGTCGGCGCTGGTCTCGTCGTACTCGATCCGTTTCATGTTCCGCTCGACGACCTCGCGGAACACGTACTGGCTGTCGCGCAGGACGACCAGCTTCTTGGCAGCGTCCTGCCGGTCACGGTCGCCGAGGTCGTCCACCACCTCGTACAACAGTTCCGCGCCCGAGACGAAGAACCGGCGGGACGCCAGTGCGTACTCCACGCCGAACCGTTGCCGCACCAGCTCCAGCGCCGGGCGGATCCGTTGCATCGGCATGTCCGCCTGCCGCAGGGCTGCCAGGAACATGCCCTCCGCCAGGCCGATGAAGGGAATCGAGGGCTGCGCGGAGGTAGGCCGTCCGAGGGACGTGATCATGGGGTCCCCGACCACGTCGGCGCGGTCGGGGAAGTGATTGCGGTATCCCCGCGCCCACGCCCGGAAGGTCGACGGCGCCATGCCCAGGTACTGCGCGGCCTCCGCCTGCGTGTACAGCGGAACGCTGAACCGCACGTCGTCGCGCTCCTCCGGCATGCTCGCCACCTCCACTTTCCTCAGTGTCCCAGCACCGTGAGGAAACAGTACGCGCACGAGCGAACGCACCGCGCTCCTGCGATGCCGGGCGGTACGTTCGTCAGCTGCGGGCCCGGGACCTGATCCCCTGGGTCGGGCAGTTCAGAAGCGGTCGATCTCGTAGATCTTCTGGCCCGTCGACGAGTAGACGGTTGCGTGGTCGGCGGTGTCGAAGGCCACCTTGTACGTCGCCTGGTTCGGACTCTGCGTCACGACTAGTGTGTAGCGGCCGTCGGCGTCCGGTTCGCTGGAGATAGCGCAGGTCATCGGGCCGCCGATGTCCAGCGGGGCGCCGTTGGCGTAGTAGAAGCCCGAACACCTGCCGTCCTCGCCGAAGACCTGGGGGCTGGAGGATCCGGAGGTCTTCCAGTTGCCGACCATGGCTGCCGCGCCGGCCTTTCCCGCGTCTCCGCCACCGGAGGACGCTGCGGCCTCTCCGCCACCTCCCCCGCCGGAGGACCCTGCGGCCTCTCCGCCACCTCCCCCGCCGGAGGACCCTGCGAGGGCCCTGACGCCGAAAATGGCCGCGACAATGAGCAGGGCTATCGCGATGAGCGTCTTCCAGCGATTCTGCTTGGCGAAGTTGAAGATCTTGGTGGGGGCGCTGATCTTGCCGAAGTTGGGTCCAGTGATGACGGCTCCACCGGCTTGAATGCCGGGGGACGGCACACCCGTTGCCGCGTCGGTGTCCGTGCGGCTCGGCAGCGTCGAAACGATGGCCTCCAGAGCCGCCGCGAACCGGGGGTCGTGGTTCGCTGCGTCCTGGAGAGCGGTCTCCGCACTTGCCCGCGCCGCAGGAGTGGGTTGGCCGTCTTGCTGCGACTCGGACACCAGTCGCCGGATGGCCGGGTCGGTGCCCAGCTTGGCCTCCACGACCTCCGACAGCCGCTGGGCGGCGAGTTCCAGCGTGCGGTCGGTGATCCCGTTGAGCTGCCGCCCCGCGGTTCGCGCCTTCCGTGCTGCCCACATGATCAGCATCCCGGCCACGAGTTCCATGCTCATTGCGCTGTCCTTACTGTCAGTGGTGGGTGTGACGCCGGTGACCCGTTCAAGAACCGACAGGTGCTCCGCATCGGCGGCGTAGCGGCGGTCTAGACGAGTAGTTCCGAATGTTGATGGTCCGCCCGGAGACATGGCGAGGGCGCCCAAGATCGTTTTGTGACGAACGAAGACTTGGACGCCCTCATCACCGGACTGTACGTGAAGATCGACGACGAGATCGGAGGGGCCCGATGCCTGGGCAGGCCACCGCAGTTGAGTGATTCCGAGCTGGTCTGTCTGGCCGTCGCGCAGTCCCTGCTGGGCTTCGCCTCGGAAGCCCGCTGGCTGCGTTTCGCTCACGGCAACCTGAGTGCGATGTTCCCGTACCTGCCCAAGCGGCCGGGATACAACAAGCGGCTGCGTGCGGCGCTGCCGCTGGTGAAGAAGGCAATACGGATGCTCGCGGTGGACACGGACTTCTGGTTCGACAACCAGTGGATCGTGGACTCCACGCCCGTGCCGTGCGGCATGTCCCGCCCGACGGTGAAGCGGTCGGACATGGCCGGCTGGGCCGGATACGGGTACTGCGCTTCGCACTCCCGCTTCTACTGGGGCCTGCGGCTCTTCCTGGTCTGCACGCCGACCGGCATGCCCATCACCTGGGCCCTGGCCAGCCCGAAGATCGACGAACGCGAGGTCCTGGCCGCGATGCTGGACCGCGAACCAGACCTGACCGCCGACCGGCCCGGTCTGCTCGTCATCGCGGACAAGGGCTTCGCCTCCAAGGAGTTCGAGACCGATCTCGCCTTCCGCGGCGCCCAGTTGCTCCGCCCGTCGTTCAAGCGGGAGAAGCGCCGCAAGGGCGAGTCGCTGCTCAAGTCGGTGCGGCAGCTGATCGAGTCGGTCAACGACACCTTGAAAGGCCAGCTCGACCTGGAGCAGCACGGCGGACGCACCTTCGAGGGCGTCGCCGTCCGTGTCGCCCAGCGCATCCTCGCGATGGCCGCCGCGATCTGGCACAACCACAAGACCGGAGCCCCGGTCCTGCGGTCGCTGACCGCATTCGATCACTGAACACATCGGAACTACTCGTCTAGGTGCGGCCCTCGTCGCACGGTCCGTGGCCGGCTGGAGGCGGATCGGGCGGCCTGTGGGCAGATGGCGCCCTCGCGTCCGCGCCACGCGAGGGGAAGCAGGACGTCCGCGCAGGTGAGCGTCACCGGCACCGGTCCTACCCGAAGCCCGACACATCGGGCCTTCCGGTGGTGCCGAAGGTAGCACCGGGGAAGCGCAGTTGAAGTAGTTTTCCCGGCTTTGCCGGGACTCGGCCCACCCGGCGCTACAGCCCTGATCCGGCCACGGCATGGCCCCGCCATCCGGAGTCCCCGCAGAGTCGGCCTCTGGCGAGCCAACGACAAGCCGCTCAAGCGTGAGTAGACTCATTTACGCGCACACGTGCACACTCAAGCGTGAGTAACCTTATAGTGAGTGCAGCCACCCACCAGGGGCGGCAACGGAGGGAGAGAGTTATGCGCGTTCAGGTTCTGACTGGGACCCCTGCAGAGATCGCGGAGTTCCTGCAACTCACCGAGGGCGACAAGGTGGACAATGAGCCCTCTGTCCCTGTGGTCTCGGGGAACGCCATGAGCTCGGCAGAAGTGAGCGCGTTCGTCGAGGAGCGGGGACGTGGCGCCGACACCAACGCCCGGGTTCTGGACTATCTCGAGCGCGTCCGCTCCCTCGGGTCCGTCGAGATCGTCACGGGCACATCGTCCCGGACGAAGGACGGACTCACGGACTACCTGATGATCCGCGATGACGGTGTCCGCCGCTACGGCGCAGCGGCCTACGTGAAGCCCGCGAACGGTGGACTCACCCTGCGCCTCACCAAGGAGGACGTTGCCGACGCCGACCCCGTCCGCATCAAGCTTCGCGACGTGCGGCCGGGGCACCAGTACGTAGTCAACTGCCCGCTGCGGGATACCGAAACGGTGCGCTTCGCCGTGGATCTGACCATCCGCGCCCTCCGCAAGGTCCGCGGGACTGACGACGCGGCGTAAGCCGGCGCGGGTTGCAGGCCGCGTTCCCCGGGGGCGCGGCCACCGTGGCCTGAAGGCTCGCCGGCCTCGTCGGAGGGCTCGGCGATCTGCTTGGTCACAGCGGAACCTTTCCCGTTACGTCGGACCCGTGTGCGGCACCGGAAGGTGCCGCGTACGGGAATCCGCCCTCGGCCGGTCAGTCGCGGGGCGGCACTGTCACCACCGCCCAGACCGTCTTGCCCGGGCCGCCCCTGCGCTCGTCCACGCCCCACTCCTGGCTGAGGGCCGCGACCAGCAGCAGTCCACGCCCCGTCTCCTCGTCGCCCGCGGGAAGGACCGCTCGCGCGGCCGGCCTGCGCTCCCCCCGGGTGTCGCTCACCTCCACGCGCCACCTCTCGCGGGTCACCCGAATCAGCCGCAGCCGGGCGTCGCGGCCGGGGACCCGCCCATGCGTGACGGCGTTCGCCGCCAGCTCCCCCACGATCAGGCCGACCGTGTCGTTCACCTCGGAGCCGTAGCGGTGGCCCCAGGCATGGACGCGGTGCGAGGCGAGCCGCCGTGCCAGGCGGGCGCCGCGCGCGGTGGAGGAGAAGCGCAGCTCGAAAAGGTCGCCGGGGTGCGGCGCGGTGAGGCCGGGGGTCGTCATACACCGAAGGCTCCCGCGCCGAGCATCCCTCTCACCAGGGGAAACGCCCGTACGAGCCGGTTCTGTCGGGGTCGGCGAGGCCACTGACGGGGCTGTACGGGCCCCATGGTCGGCCCCCGGCCGCCTCCGGGCACCGCGCCGAAGGCACGCGCACAGGTCACTCACAAGACGGACGTTTACGTGGAACCCGCCCTTCAGCGCCTCTTACGGTCCTAGCCTCTTGCCACTGCCTGCCGACCGACCGAAGGAGCGCGGGACTCATGGATGTTGCGATGGCCGACCCCGTCGAGAGCGCGGCGGAACCGGGCGGCGGGTTCCTGCGCTGCTTCGGCCGCCAGATGAAGCTGCTGCGCGAGGCCGCAGGGCTGACGCAAGCGGAGTTGGGCCTCATCGTCGGGTACGGCGAGGCCCAGATCGCCGCCGTGGAGCAGGGGCGGCGCATCCCGAAGCCTGAGATGGTGGACGCGGTGGACCTCGCCGTGGGCGCGCGAGGCGTGCTGATGGCGATGAAGGATGAGGTGGAGCGGGCTCGGTATCCGTCGTTCTTCCGCCGGTACGCGCAGTTGGAGGCGCAGGCGACGCAGCTCCACGCGTACGAGAACCACGTGGTGAAGGGCCTGTTGCAGACGGAGGACTACGCGCGAGCGGTCTTCGAGATGTGGCGTCCACTGCTCGACTCCGACACCATCGAGCAGCGCATCGCCGCCCGGATGGATCGCCAGAAGCTCTTCTCCCGACGCCCGGCACCGCTCTTGAGCTTCGTCATCGAGGAGTCCGCGCTGCGGCGCCCGCTCGGCGGACGAGCGGTTTTACGCGGCCAGCTGGAGCAGCTCCTGGTGTTCGGGCACGAACGGAACATCGAGATCCAAATCATGCCGACCAACCGCGAGGAACACGCCGGTCTGGCAGGGGCGTTCACGTTGCTCCACATCGGCGATCAGCGCAGGATGGCCTATACAGAAGTGCAGGCCGAGAGCGCACTGCACTCGGATCCGAAGAAGGTCGGCCCGTACGAATCGACCTACGGCGTCCTCCGGGCCCAGGCACTGACGCCGAGGGAGTCGCTGGCCTTCATCAAGAGGCTGTTGGGAGAACTATGAACAGGGAAGTACCGCCGATGAGCCCAGACGAGCGAGTCTGGTTCAAGAGCAGCTACAGCGCGGGCAACGGGGGCGACTGCGTGGAGGTCGCAACCGTCCACGCGTCTGTGTGCGTCCGCGACTCCAAGCAGCCCGACGGCCCCATCCTGAACGTGGGAAGCGCCGGGTGGACGCGGTTCGTGCGGATGGCCGCGCGCGGCTGACGCGCTCGTGCGCGCAGGTGGGCGGGACCGGCTTCCGGCCCCGCCCACCTGCGCGTGTACGGGCCTACTCCGCGGCCTTCTTCCGGCCGCCCCGCTTCCTCTCGGGGCGCCACGCGCGCAGGTCGGCCTCGGACAGATGGCGCTCGGTGCGGCCCAGGTTGAGCGCGCTCTGGAACTCCTCGGCCGGGTTGCCGTCCCACTCGTCGTCGAACTCGTCGTACCACTGGTGCACCCAGGGCATGACCTCCTGAAACCCGGCGAGAAGCGGCACGAAGCGGGGGTCCTCCTTCGGCCAGCCGTCCTTCTCCGCCCGGTCGTGGACGAGGTTGGCCAGCGCCTCGGCCTGCTCACGGTGGTTCCAGCCGGCCCAGCCGAGCAGAAGGGACGGGTCGTTGTCGGTCGACGCGTCCGGATAGGAGATGAACCGCTCCTTGGGTACGTCGAGCTTGCCCCGGTTCGACCAGTAGGAGTGCTTGAGGAAGTCGGCGCCGGAGTACTTCGGCGGAACCGTGATGTCGAGCCGCTGCCCGGTCCGGTCCTCCTCCCGCTGCTGCTCCCAGACCCGCTCCCACTGCGCGCGCTTGCGGAGGCCGGTCTCCTTGTAGCGCAGGACGCTGAGATACGGGACGTGCTCGGGCTCGATGACAGCGGCCAGCACGGTCGCCAGGGACGCGTCCCGCTTACCGAGGTGGTCGGCGGCGTAGAGAGCGGCGACGGACCGGACGTCCTCGTCATGGCGGAGGGCGTCGGCGAGCTGGTTGACGGTGAGGGGGCGGGGGGACGTGAACTCGTCCCGCTCCTCGAACCACAGGTCCTCGCGCTCGGCGGCGTCGAGCAGCCAGGTGCGGAGGGCGGCTGCTTCGCGCTTCTCCCAGGGCTCGGTGGACCAGCGGCGCTTGTATTCGGGGCGCTCGATGAGGCGGATGTCCTTGTTGGACTCGATGAGGTCGAGACGGGCCTGGACGACGTTCTTGTAGGCGTCGGGCCAGTCGGCGGGGATCTCGGTGATCGGCGTGGCCCCATGCCGCTCGAACCAGGTGGTCTCAGCTTCTTCGTCGCGCGCCCTTCGGGACAATGCGATCTCGAAGGCGCGCTGACCGAGGGCTACGCGCGGCAACTCGGCGTCGGTCAGGTCGGCAGGTTCATCAGGAAGCGTGGTCCGCGCAGTCTCAGTCGGCGTGAGCAGGCCGTACGCACCGTAGACAGCCCAGTCCAGCTCGTCCTGGAGGCCAATCATGCGAGCACGGATGTTAGCCAGGGCATCGCGTGCCGCGTTGAGTGCGGCGCGGGTGGGAACAGCGCGTGCCACGAGAGTCGAGGGCTCGTACGCCGATTGCTCCTGAGCCAGAACGTCGAGTTCACGGCCATGGGCGAGCGGAAGAGCCTCGGGAAGTGGGAACTGTTGAAGTTTTGTTCCCGTGAATTCGTAAAAACGTTCCCATTCTTGAGACTTGAATCCCTCATTGATGCCCTGACTACCCTTGTCATGGCTCACCTGCTTCAACCAGAAGCAAGCCGTCGAGGAGTTCAGCACCCCCAGCAACTCCAGGTGCCGCTCCTCGCCGGCCCCCTCCGGCAACTTGATGACGGGCGCGGAACGATTGAACACCTTGCCACCCCGGTCCAGCACGAAGTGGTTGTGCGTGGCAACGAACGCGAATGCAATCAACGCCGCCGCCTTCGTGCGTTCTCGCGACAGCATGATGTGCTCGTGCCACGCCATACCGCGATCTTCTCTGGTCTTGCCGAAGGTCAGACCAGCCCGAAGAGTGCTTCGGTACGGCCAAAAGAGAGAGAGATCCTGCAACGACAGGTTCGTGGTGTCGTCTTCGTACGGCCAGAGCACAGCGGCCCGCGTGCTCACGAGCCAATCCCTCATCACATCACCGGTCACGAGAGGTTTAGACGCCACTCGCTGGCGCTTCCACGTCGTCGGCACTCGACTGGCACCGAAAACATCGTCCTCGCCCAAGATGTCGTGGAACCCTGTCGACTCGATGACATCACCCAACTTATGGATGCCAGCAGCTTCTACGGCCTCCATGACGGCGCCTGCACCGCCACCGCTGAGCGACCACGGGTACGCGGCGAACCGCCCCCGTTCAGCGTCCTCGACGCTGACCCACTCGGACTCGCTCCCAGGCCTCCGCACCTGATCCCTGATCGCCGTCCACACCTGCCCCTTTGCCGGGTCCTCGGGCTGGTCCGGTTCTCCCCGCACACCAAGCACCGCACGAATCGGCTGCCCCTGCCGTGCCACCTGGTTCCGACCGGCCAGGATCACCGTCGGGGTTCCGTGCCCCGGAATGAAGGTCCCCGACGTATCGATGATGTGCGAGAGCTCCACCCCCGAGAAGTCCCGCTTCCGCTTGCTCTGGGGGTCCTTGTACGAGCCTCCGTGGAAGTACGCCTCGATGAGGACGTTCCCGAATTCGCGCTTCATGAAGGAGTTCGCGGTGATCTGCCCCGTGAAGCCACCGTCCCGGTGGTCACCACCACCCCGCACAGCCAGCTCGAAGATCCGCTGGGCGAACGGCACCGACAGCGCGTACTTCCCCGCGCAGGCCCAGTACTTGTCCCGGTAGTTCTGGTTCTCCTGCTTGTCCTTCACCGTGATGTACGGCGGGTTCGCCACCACCACGTGGTACGTCCCCTTGCCGAGCAGGTCCACTTCCTTCGCGTACTCCTCCGCGTCCTCCGTGCGGTAGTAGAACGTCTCGCGCTCCGCGAACAGCGACTCCGTGACGCCCTCCGCCCCCCGCCCGTGCAGCAGCGAGTCCCCCACCGCCACGCGGATCGGCATCTCCGGCGCGCCGCGCAGTTCCCGTGCGCCGCATTCCTTGAGCGCCGCCACCAGCAGGCGGAAGCGGGCGATCGACGCGGCGAACGGGTTCTTGTCCGCGCCGTGGACCGACTCCAGGGCGCGGCGGATCAGCACCCAGTCGTCCGTGCCGGGCTCCAGCTCGCGCCAGCGCGCCAGGATGCGGGTGAACAGGCCGAGCAGGAAGTGGCCCGAGCCGCACGCGGGGTCGATGCAGCGCAGGCCGCGCACCTCGCCGTCCGTGAGCTCGCCGCGCCAGCCGTCCGGCGTGTGCTTCCAGACGGGGTCGAGGCCGAACTCCTCGATGGCCGGGTCCAGCGTCAGGTCGAGGATGAACTCCTCGACGAACACCGGGGTCTGGAGCAGGGCGTACGTCTTGCGGGCGTGCTCGGAGAGGTCCTGGTACAGGTCGCCGAGGAAGCGGGTGTTCAGCTCGGGGTCGGAGAAGTCGTAGCGGACCTCGCCGTCCGCACCGCGTTCGCGCCAGAACGCCAGCAGCCGGGTCGCCGCCTCGTAGGACGGGGTGACCTCCCACAGCGGGTTGTGGCGGCGGTCGAAGAGGCCGGCCGCCGTCGGGTGCGCGTCGGCCAGCGCGCCGAAGGACTCCGTGAGCCAGTCGCGGTCGTTCAGCTCGGGGCTGCGGCGGAAGAAGTCGTCGTGGCGGTCCTGCGCCTCGGCCAGGCGCTCCCCCGGTCCGGAGAGCCAGGCGTCGGGGATCAGCCCGTTGTCCTCGCTGAAACGGACGAAGACGCAGGCCAGGATCCAGGCGGCCGCGATCTGCACGACCCGCTCGTCGCGCCACGTCTCGTACGGGAAGCCGGTGCGCTCGGACGACAGGGCACGGTCGTACTCGGCGTGCAGGGCCGTCGCGTACTCCGGCTCCGACTCCGTACGCTCCCGGAGGTCCTCCCGCAGGAGCACGACCTGCCGTTGCAGATCCTTGAGCAGGGCACCCTGATCGAGCGACCCGGCCTTCGTACGGTCTTCCTCGGACGACACCGGCGGAACCTCTCCCATTTCCCTGGCAAGCCTGCCGTGACCCACGGCACACGCGCATGCACGCATGCACGCATGCACACCGCCATCCTGCCAGCCCGGACGGGCCCGCCGGGAGCCGTAACCCGCAGCCGGTTATCCCGCCGGCATCGGCACCCCGCCCCGCCGCCCCACCCGGAACGCGATCCGGTACACGTCGGGCAGGTCCAGGCGCAGGTCGCTGCGGCGGCGCATGACGCCCAGGTCGATGAGTTCCTCGACCAGACGGGGCAGGTCGTCGGGGTGACGGGGGCCGGTGCGGACGCGTTCGGGGCCGTCCGTCTGCGCATACCGAGCTGCCTCGTCGCGCAGGGCCTCGGGGAGCCCCTGCTCCTTCCAGAGCCTGATCACCGTGGCTTCCACAATGGGGACCTGGCAGCCGCTGAGTGGCGCTATGGCGGCCTTCACCCACGGGGTGTCCTCACTGACCTCGTCCACCCGGATTTCCGACGCCGCCTGCACGCCCTTGCGGATGGCCTCGTGGTGCAGGGCGCGATCATGGGACGGGTACTCGGAGCGGGTCGATTCGGCGGCGGTGAACAGTGCGTGCAGGAAGCTCCGGGGGCTGACCTGCTCGCGGCCGTCCATGAGGTGGTTGGGAAGCCAGGTATAGGGCCGGCCCTTGCGGAAGTTCGCGCCCATGTAGGGGTCGGCGATCTGCTCGAACAGCTCGGTCTGCGCCAGCTCCTCGTTACGGAGGGCCATCGGCGGGACGTACCGCGGCCCGTCGGCCCCCTCCCAGACTGCGGTGAGTCCGCGGAAGCGGGCCGAGAGCTCGCCCTCCTCGTTGCCCAGGCAGTGGAAGAGGAGGCCGAACAGGTCCGTCTGCGACCACTCCAGCCGGGCCGCGTTGCCGGAGAGCTTGGAGGCATCGGGGAAGTGGTGCTTCGCGCCGTCGAACATGTCCGGCCGGATGAACACCTTGAAGCGGATGTTCCGCGTGCCGAACCGCATCTGGAGGGCGAGCTGGAGAATACCGGCGACCAGCCGGTCGGCCTGTTCCCGGTCACCGTGCAGGTGCTCCAAGGCATCGAAGAGGAGCAGGTGGACGGTGTTCTCCTCGTGCGCCTCCTGGTCCGCCCGCTCGATGGTGCGCTGGGCCGCACCCTCGTTCGCCCGCACCCAGGCGACCTTGTCCTTCCACTCGGGCAGGTTTTTCAGCTCCGGCTGGCCCAGGGCGGTCAGCAGGACCGCGTACCAGATCTCCAGCGGAGGCGTTCCGTCCGCGACCAGGTCGCGCAGGACGAACTGGCTGGGATAGCAGCCGGACTTGAAGTCCATGCCATGCCCCGGGGCGACGTTCAGCCGTCGCAGGCGTGCGATGCGGTACTCGTCGGCCGCGAAGCCCCGCAGGTCGCCGTCGAGGAGCGAGCGGTACCAGAACGTCTTGCCGACGCCCCGCCCGCCCTGCACCACGGTGTTGTCGACGTAGAGGGCGGTGCGGTGCGCGTCCGGCATGAACAGGGTGTGCGCGTCCGGCCGCCGGGTGTCGGCCTCCGTGGCGTCCCGCAACGCGTCCGACAGCAGGTCGCGGTACTCGCGCGCGGTGAGTGGCTCGGTCATCGCGTCCCTTCCTCGTCGCCGGGACCGGCCGTGATCAGCCGGGCGGCGGTGTCCAGGAACTCACCGTACGCGGCCTTCACGAACGCGCGGTCCTGCCAGTTGCGGGCGTCACCGGCGCCCAGTCCCACCAGGCCTGGCTCGAAGAGGATGGGGATCGGGTGGTGCGGGGCGGAGTCGTCCTTCTCGCTCGGCGCGAACGCGTAGCGGGCGATCGTGTCCGCCATGCGCGAAGGGGCCTCTCCCGGCGCCAGCTCGTCGTAGAGCGCGGCGAAGCACTCGTACGAACGGGCCGTGAAGGCGCCCAGATAGTCGTCCTTGGAGTGGTGGACGGTGTCCGGCACCATCGACGCCACCATGCGGAGCTTCGCGCGGATGTCCGGTGCCCTGCCCGAGGCGTGCCAGGCCGCGAAGAGGTCGCCGTAGCCCGTCCAGGTCTGGGCGTTGTCCGCGCCGAAGAGGAGCGCGAGGTCGCACAGGCGGGAGATGGCGACGGCTGCCACGTCGTGGATGCCCGCCCGGCTGTCCAGGAGCACCACGTCGGGGCGCAGGCCACTGTCCCCGAGCTCCACCGCCTTCTCGCAGGCCTCGACCGCATCGGCCAGCCGGTCGGCGAAGGAGGAGCCGGGAAGGTCGGCGTAGACGCGGTTGAGCTTGTCGACGTACGCGTACAGGACCCCGTCCGTGCCCTGTCCGCGCGCGGGCGCCACCCACAGCTCGCCCCTGCGGCTGCGCGGGACGTAATCGGTACGGGCCACAAGCTCCAGCCCGTCGGCGTTGCCCACAGCGGCCTCGACGAGGTGGTCCACGATCCCGTTGGGCGGCAGCCTCTCCGGCCCTGCGAGTAGCGGGCCCGCCCCCGGGGACTCCAGGTCTAGGTCGACGACCAGCACGATGTGGCCGTCGTCGGCCAGTCGGCGGGCCAGCATCGCGGTCGCCGTCGTGCGGCCCACACCGCCCTTGAAGCCGTACAGAGCGGTGCGATGCGTACGGGAGCCGTCGGCCTCGGGTCCGGGTGTGGACACCTTGGCCCAGTCCTCGCCGACTACCGTGTTGTCGAGGAGCCGGACGCTGCCCGCCCCGCCGGAGGGGCGCAGGGTGTCGGTCTCCGCGCGCCGAGAGTTCAGCAGGGCCTCGGCGGTGATCATCTGCGAGGCGAGGGTGAGCGGGCGGCCCGTGACGTAGGGGGTGAGCCGCTCGACCAGCGCGGTGTGCCAGCGTTCCCGCCGCTCGTCGTCCACCGCTTGCTCGCGGTCGTCGACGATCAGAGTGAAGCGTCCCCTTACATCTCTCACGAGCAGCACCGCGTACCCCTCGTCGGCCGCGGAGCGGGCGAGGGAGAGGGCGAGCGGCCGGGCTTCGTCGAAGCGGACGGGGGCGTTGCGGGGGCTCATGACAGGCTTCCGTTGATCAGGGCGTTCTGGTGCAGGGTGACGATGGCAAGGGTCGCTTCGTGGAGCGCCGCGACGGTCTCCTCTGTGATGTGCTCGCAGTGCCGGTAGCGGTCCTCCTCGGTCCAGTTCGCAAAGGCGTCGAGGTGGTCCCCCAACGCGGCGAGCAGTCGACTGCCCAGCGGACCGTGCGCGAGCACCGCCAACTCGGTTTCGCTCCACGGGAGATGTTTGTACTCCTGTACTCCACCGGTCGGCTTGCGTACCCAGGGCACCTTGGCAGCCTCGTCCGGCTTCTTCGGGTTCTTCGGGTCCAGGCTCGCCTCGGTGAAGAGCAGCAGGAGGCTCTTGAGCGCACACTCGGCGGCGAACCCGAGATGGTGGTCCGCGTTGGGCCATCTGCCATCGTCCCGGAGATACTCGGCGTCTCGGAAGTGGCGCTCTGCGGCGCTGGCGAAGTGCTCTTCCACGGAACGGTTCGACACTCTGCGGATCATAAGGTGATCGCGCCGGTCCGGGGCAGGAATTACCGCGACTCCAGCCGTTCCCGCAGTCGTTGCACGTAGGCCCGGACGTCACGCTCGCCAAGAGGGGCGTCCACGGGCGCCGGGCCGTCGTCCACCGGCCGGCGGCAGGGGCGGCACAGGCCGTCGCGGAAGGCCTCGGGCGGGCCGGGTGTGCGGCAGTCGGCGCACTCGATCATCAGGTGGCGGGTGGGGGCGCCCTGCGCGGCGGGAGCGGGGAGCTGCGGCGGGAGCTTGTCGACGAGGCGGCGGCGGACGAAGCCGACGGGTGAGTCGACGGCTTCGGGAAGCCCGGCGGTGAGGGCGCGGGTGAGGTGGTCCGCGTCCGCGCCGCGTGCGAACCACTGGGCGGCCAGCTGTTCCAGCGCCGCGCAGTCGGCGGCGGACAGGACCAGGCGGGGATCGGTACGGCCGAGCTCTGCCAGGGCGAGGTAGGCGGGCGAGGGGCCCTGCGGCCTCTCGGTGCGCTGCCGCGGCAGGGCCGGGGCGGGCGCCGGGGTCTCCGTCCCGGTCTCGGCAGCGGCGGGTTCGGCCGGAACCCACGGCGGTGGGCCCACCGGCGGCGGGCCCACCGGCGCCACAGGTGCCACCGGCGGCTGCGGGGCGCAGCGGGTCTCCTCGGCGGTGAGGAAGGCGGTCCACCACTCGTTGTCGCGGGCCGTGCGCGACCAGAAGGTGCGGGTGACCCAGCGGAGGCCCTCGCCGTCGTCGACCGCGCAGCGGACCTGGCGCAGATGACCGGCCACGGCCAGGGCGCGCAGTGCGCTGCCGACGGCCATCTGCCCGTACAGGGGCTGGCACTTGGCCAGGGACTTGATGCTCATCGCCGCGCCGTCGGGGAGTGTGTCGACGTATCCGGCGATGTACCGCTCCCGCTCGGGGAGAAACGTGAAGTCGTCGGCGGCGGGCGGGTTCTGGCCGGGAACGGCACGCTTGCCGTAACCGGGACTGGCCTTCGGATACGGAGCCGAGCGAGCGGGCATCGGCGGGGCGGGGCTAAGGTTTTGGGTAGCCACGAGATCGGTCTTTCCTTGGTGTTTCGATCTTGAGGTCAGACCCCGGCCGGTGTTGGCACACCGCGTCCGGGGTCGCCTGCGTCTGGCCGCACCGTAAGCAGCCGCGACACCGCGTCGCAAGTCGGTCACCGATAGTCATACTTGCTCGTCGTTACCGGGTAGGGAGGGAGGGGAGGTTTTCCCAACCCCCTTCTTCCACCTACCGGTTGTACAACAGCGCTCGACTCCCGGAGCCCGGGTCCCGACGCCCGGAACCCGGGTCCCAAGACTCGGGCGAAGCGCCCTCCCCGTACACACGAAAGAGGGAACGTGGCCGTTCCGGAGCTCGTATCCCGGGTCCCGGGACCCGAGTTCCGGGAAGCGACCCGTCGCGCCGGGGCAGACGCGCGCGACCCCTACGCCGCGGTCTCCGCCCGCAGCGCCTTCAACGACAGCCCGTCCAGGACCGCCCACTCGCTCGCCCGGTCCACGACGTCGACCGTCCGTCCGTCCAGCGCCGGTGTGGCCTGCGCGTCCTCCGCCGGGACCAGCAGCCACAAGCCGTGCGGTACGTCCGCCGGGCGGCGGGCCGCCTCCTGCAACGCGACCAGCAGCCCCCGCCCACCGGCCTCCCAGTAGCGGGCGGCCATACCGGCCTGATGGGCCAGAAGCACGGTGCGCGGACCCGCCTGCTCGGCGATCCCGGTGACGCGTGCGGTCACGCGCTCCGCCGCGAGACGGGTGTACGAGGCGAGCGCCGCGCCGATGACCCCGGTGACCGCGAACTTCGCGTCCGCCTTCAGCAGTGCCGGCCATCGCACGCCCTGCTCCTCGGCCAGTTCGCGCATCGCGGCGAGGAACAGTTCGTCGAGTGACACCGGAACCACCCCGTACCGGGCGGCCAGTGCGCCGGCCACGCCGGGCAGTTCCGCGCCCTTGAACGTGAGCGCCAGGAAGCCGCCGCGTCTGCGCGCGGTGTCCAGCCGTGCGGCGAGCACCTGGCGGGGGTCCCGGCCTCTCGCCAGTTCGCCCTGCGCCGCGGTGAACAGCGCGCCCGTACTGGTGAGCGCCGACACGGAAACCTCGTGGCGGCTCCCACGCGGCTCGGAAACGCGCGGCAGGAATCGCTTGCGCTGCGGCACGTATTCGAGCGGGAAGTCCGCCTGCGCCAGAGCCTCCGCCAACTCGACGTACGTGGTGTCCGCCAGGACCGCCAGACCGGGGAACCGGGCGCGCACCCGCGCCAGCAGATCCGCCGTGGAGATACCGACATGGGCTCGCACCCCGGCAGGCGCCTGCGAGATCCGCAGCGCACGCGGCAGATCGAGATCCAGCGGGAAAAGCTCCAGCCGCGGGGAGAACCCGACACCCCGGGCCATGGCCGCGGCGAGCTCCACCAGCCGTGTGTCGGCCGGCGGCACTATCCCGTCGGGCGCCTTCACCGCGCGCAGCTCGCGCAGCACGGTCGCCCGTCCCGGCAGCGGGTCGCGGTACGCCACCGCCGCCGCGGCCTCGCCGAGGCGTGCCGCGTACTCGGCCAGCTCGACCGGGGTCGGGTCGTCGGCGCCCGGCTGGTCCTCCAGCGCCAGCACGACCCGCCCGCCACGACGCAGCACGGCCAGCCGTGCCGGGGCCTCGCCCGGCACCCCCGGGTCATCGCCGCGCCTGCGGGCCTCGGTCTCCACCGCCGCCCGGACCACGGAGAGCGCCATGCCCAAGGTCTCCGCGGGACCGGCGTCCCCAGCGCCGTGCCGGGCGCGCAGTTCGGCCGCCAGCTCCTCGGCCGTCATGACCCGGCCCTGTTCGGCCAGAATCGTCACCAGCTCGTCGCGGATCCGGCCGAGCCACGGCAGGAGCGCCCACCGCTCGATCGCGGCGAGCTGGTTCTTGGAGACAGTGGTCTGGCTGACACCGAGCGCCTTCGCGATGGCCGCCTGGGCGGGCCACGGCTCCAGCGGCGCGGCGTCCGGAAGCTGAAGCGTGGCACGTACGACGTCGGGCCGCGGCTTCGTACCGCGGTTGCCCTGTGGCGGAGTGAGCCGGGCCGCCAGTGTGTCCACCGACTCCAGCACCAGCTCGGGGGCGTCCGCGGCGATCGGGGCGGGCGCCCTGGGGGCGGGCTTCCTGCGCAGGTCGTGCGTCCACTGACGGTGGCGCCGGTTGAGCTCCTTACGGATCACGTTGCCCGCGCCACGGGCCCGGGAGATCGTGTGGGGCGGGATGTCCAGCAGCGCGTCGACCGTGGCGGCCCCCAGCCCCGCGGCGACCGAGACGGCTCGGGGCGACAGCCCGGCGGCCTCCAGCGGAGTCGTCAGGGTGGCCGCTGCCGCCGCCTGTTCGCGCGCGTCCTCGACGTCCTCGGCGTTCACGCCCACGGTTGCCGGAGTGGTCGCGGGGCGGGCCGAGTCCGCGGTCCGGAACAACTGCCGCCATGCCTCGGTCATCTGGCGCAGGCTGTCGTAGCGCTGCTCGACATCCCGGTGCAGGGCGCGCTCGAAGAACTCCGTCAGCCCGTCACTGAGCGCCGGATCGAACAGCTCACGCGCCACGTACAACGTGGCGTCGAGGACGGTGCGCGGGTCGCCCTGGCCGTCCCCCCACACGGGGCGCTCGCCGGACGCCATCTCGTGGAGCGTCACCGCGGCGGCGTACCACTCGGCGTGATCGTCGTACCGAGCCCGGCGGCTGTCGCCCAGGAAAGGATCGAGATAGCCGCGCGTGCCGGCATGGATGTCCTGGTCGGGGGCGTTCGCCAGCGAGAAGTCGAACAGCATCAGCTGCCAGGAACCGTCACTGCGCTTGAACAGCCCCAGGTTGTCCGGCTTGATGTCCCGGTGGCGCACCCCACGGGCCGCGAGACTGTCCAGCGCGTCGAGAAGATCGTTCCCGAACCGCTCCAACTGGTCGTACCCCAGCGCCCCCTGGCCGCGCAGCCTGGAACCGAGACTGACCGGGTCCTGATCCCCCTGCGGACGGAACCCGCCGGCGTACTCGATCTCCAGGACCGTGCGACCGGCCACCTCGCGGGGCTCCGCGAGCAGCTTGGCGATATGGCCGCCGCCCACCTCCTTGAGCGCCTCCGCCTCGGCGAACAGGCGAGCGCCCTTCTCATGGTCCAGAGCGACTTTGAAGACACGCGGGAAGTCCTGGTCGGCCGCCCCGTCGGCCTCCGTGCGCCGCACGAGCAACGCACGTGCGGTGGCTCCGGTGCCCAGCACCCGGGTGACCGTCCAGATCCCGTCCAGCGACTGACCCGGCTGCACGGTCAGCGGATCCGCGACCGCGCTCCCCGGCCGGTCGGCCGGTGCGGCATCGGCCTCCGCGGCGTCCAGAAGACGCAGGAAGTCGTCGGGCGAGGAGAGCCGCTCCTGGAGATCGGCGGCGGTCGCCTGGAAGACCACGGAATCCAGGGCGGCCGAGACGCTGTCCGCCACCGCGTACGGGTGCAGCCCGCCCTCGGCGGCCAGCCGGTCGACCAGAGTGCTGCGCCGGTCCGCCGGCGGCCGGCCGGTCAGCAGGAGATAGGCGAGGCTCCCCAGGCCGAAGACGTCGAGGTCGACAGGGTCGGCGAACTCCTGATCCGTCTCGGGGGCGAGATACACCTGGGCTGTGTCCGCGATCAGGCCGGCGTCCAGCGGAGTGTCCCCGAGCGACCGGTGCAGGGACGTCTCGAAGTCACGGGCCGCGGTCTGCCAGTCCGCGATGCGCAGAACCGGTTCGCTGCCGTCCTCCCGCGCGGAAACGTACACGGAGCGGGCGGAGAGGGCGCGGTGGTAGAGCGACCGGTTGTGGGCGTACCGCACGGCCTCGGCCAGCTGCCGCACCAGATCCAGCCGGACCGGCGGAGTGAGCCGACCCCCGTACGCGTCCAGGTAGGCGTCCAGCCGCAGATCCGCCTCACGGTGCCGGAAGAGAATCGCCGGGCCGCCCTGGTGCTCATGGATCTGTACGGCCTGCACGATGCCGCGATGGTTGATGCCCTGCAGCACCTGGTATTCGCGGCGGGCCGCCCGGTCGACGCGGCGTCGCTGCTGTCCGGAGGCGGCCTCCCCGGCCAGATAGATCCTGACCCTGCCGCTCTCCTGGACCAGGCCGTCATCGCGTACGGCGAGCCGGTCCTCCCAGCCGGGTCCGGCGTCGAGGGCGCGCGGCGCCAGGCGCCAGCCGTCCCCGAAACGGAGGTGCGCCGTCGACTGGCTCACGCCGATGCGCTTCATCAGCTTCTCGAGCAGTTGGCTGTCCTGCGGGGTGACCCGCCAGTGCTCCCGCTCGGGCGGGAGCGCCAGCAGACCGTCCCAGATGCCCGGCAGCCCGCTCGCACCGCCGTCGCGCCCGAAGACCGCAGTGCGCTGGAACTCGTCCAGCTCGCTCACCAGGTCCGCGTCATGCAGGAAGACCGCGGGCTTGATGTACGGAATGCGCCTCGGATCCTCCTTCATGGCCCGGGCGGCCCGTTCGAGCCGGCCCTTGAGCTCCTTCGCCTTGAGGTCGGTGAGATGCAGCGGGTTCTTCAGGGTCCGCACCCGGTCGGCATGGAACTGCCACGTGTCCCCGTGGTTCACCACCCTCCCGGGATGCCCCTTGAGCTCCAGCAGATACAGGCCGCCCGGCACGCAGATCAGCAGGTCGCACTCATTGACCCGGCCGGAGTCCGCCGTGAACTGGAACGTCGCCCACGCCCGGTACGGCTCGGCCCTCGGCATCAACCGCCGGACGTGGTCGAGCCCTTCCTGCTCCCACCGGAAGCCGGAACGGCGTGGCTGGTACCAGTGCTCACGCGGAGCGGGAGGGCCCGGCTTCGGAGCGGACCGCCGCGGAGCTGACGCCACCGGAAGACCTCCTGATGTATGACGAGTGCGGGCACGGACAGGGAGGGACGGCGCCTTCGACGCGGTTGCCCTTTGCCCCGTAAGGCTCGGCCGGCCCGCCATACGGTCACCACATGCGCTCTGCGGCATCCCGACCGGCATCCTAATCTCACCGGCAAAGCCGAGAGCCCCCGCCGGGTTTCCCCGGCAGGGGCTCTCTGTTGCAGTGCAGTGGACCTGTGGGGATTTGAACCCCAGACCCCCTCGATGCGAACGAGGTGCGCTACCAGACTGCGCCACAGGCCCTTGCGACGTGTGAAACTCTAGCACCCTCCACGGGGTGCTCGGAAATCCGTTCCGCGCTGGTCAGCCGTGGCGGGTGCCGCGGCCGTCCGGTGCGGGGTCACTCGTTGGCCGCGCGGGGGCGGTCGCCGTCCTCGTACTGGTCGAAGAGCGGTGTGCGGCCCCGGTCGCGGGAGCGGCGGGGCTGCGGGGAGCGGCGGCGCGGCGCCGGGTCGTCGGCGGGCGGCGCGGTGTCCTGCTGGGCCGGTTCGGCGGTGCTGGAGCGGGCCGCGCTCCACGTCTCCGGGTTGCCGACCTCGACCCCGCCCGTGGCGCGCGGGGCGACCGGGGCGGTGACGTACGTCGGCAGGGGGACGGGGACGGGCTCCCAGCTGTCGCCCTGGGCCCGGCCGCGGTCGCGCTGCTGGTCCACCCACTCCGCGTGGTCCGTCTGCTCGACCAGCGCACGGCGGCCGGCCTCCTGCGGGGAGACCGTGGGGGCGGGCTCGGGGGCCGGGTGGCGCGGCTCGGAGTCCTCGTCGGCGTCGGCCGGGGCGGTCGCGGCGGGCTGATGGCGGCGCGGGCGGTTCTCGCGGAGCCGCTGGGCCGCCACCTCGGCGCGCCGCTGGTCCATCGTGAACGCGAACCGGCGCCGCTCGTGCGCCCGCAGATGCGCGATGTACGCGCTGAGCAGCACGGCCGGGACCGCGGGCGCCCACAGGAAGCGCAGGCCGCCGACCGCCGCGACGATCGCGCCGAGCGTGAAGGCGAGGAAGAGGACGACGGTGGTGCGCCGGCGCCGGGCGAGCACCTGGAGGCGCTGGGCGCGCCGGGCGCGTTCCGCGTCGATGCCGCCGGGGCGCGCGCGCCGGGCGGAGCCGGGGGCGCCCGGGTTACCCGAAGCGCCTAGGGCACCCTCCCGCTTGCGCGGGGCGCGCTCGGGCGCGCCGGCCGGGTCGTGCATCCGGACCTCGGTGTGCGCCGGAGGCGCGGCGAAGGCCCGGACGTCCACGGAATCCAATCGGTCCGTGCTCACGTCCGGGTCGGCGTCGGATGCCGCCTCGTCCCCGGTGCGATCCCCCAGCCCCTTGGCATACCGGCGCTCCATCGCCGCCCGGCCGGAGAGCAGCCGGATGGCGGTGCTGAAGCGCTCGGTCGGACGCTCTTCGTTCAGCTCGTCCTGCCTGCGGAGCCACATCGGCACCAAGTAGGCGGCCCAGGCCCCGACGATGACTGCGTAGATGAGGCCGCTGCTGCTCACATCTCACACCGTAGAGGGGTTTGCTCGGAGGCATCCGCCAATTGGCGCGGTGTGTCGCACGATCCGGCCGATATCGCGGACTTTTTTTGTGATTGTTCCGATCAACCGATTCGATTAAATCGAACACATTTTCCATTACGGGGTCGGCGGGTTCTCCGGCCGCTCCGGACGCGCCTGTTCCGCCGGGCGTGGAGCGGGCCGCGACCGGTGCCATCTGCGCAGCAGCCCGTCCTGTGCCTCCTCCGCCGTGAGCGCGTAGATGAGGTGGTCCCGCCAGGCGCCGTCGATGTGGAGATATCGCGGACGCAGCCCCTCCTCGCGGAATCCGAGTTTCTCCACGACCCGCCGGCTCGGCCCGTTCTCGGGGCGAATGCACACCTCGATGCGGTGCAGTCCGACCACCTGGAAACAGTGGTCGACGGCGAGCGCGACGGCGGTCGGCATCACCCCGCGCCCGGCCACCTCCCGGTCCACCCAGTAGCCGACGTGCCCGGAGCACATCGAGCCCCAGGTGACCCCGGCGACGGTCAACTGGCCGACGAGCCGCCCCCGGTACTCGATGGCGAACGGCAGCATCCGGCCCGCGTTGGCCTCGGAGCGCAGATGGCGGATCATCTGGCGGTACGTGGGCCGCTGGGCGACCGGCCCGCCGGGCGCGGGCGGCGGCACCGTCGCCTCCCAGGGGCGCAGCCAGTCGCGGTTGCGCCGGTTGACCTCGCGCCACTCGCGCTGGTCGCGCAGTCTGATGGGCCGGAGGGCGACATCGCCGTCCGCCAGGATCACCGGCCAGGTCGGGACGTTCAGCTCGGGCTCCCCGGTCGGGGGTGGTCGCCGCCGCGCAGCTGGTCGACGGCGTGCACGAGGAGCCGTTCCAGGACGGCGAGCCCGTCGCGCACCCCGCCGGTGGAGCCGGGGAGGTTGACGATCAGGGTGCGCCCGGCGACGCCGGCCAGGCCGCGCGAGAGGGCGGCGGTGGGGACCTTGTCGCGGCCCTCGGCGCGGATCGCCTCGGGGATGCCGGGGATCTCGTGGTCCAGGACGCGGCGGGTGGCCTCGGGGGTGCGGTCCGTGGGCGAGATGCCCGTACCGCCGGTGGTGACGACCACGTCGTACGCGGCGGCGGCGGCGCGCAGGGCCCGCTCGACCGGGTCGCCGTCCGGCACGACCTGCGGGCCGTCGACGGTGAAGCCGAGCCGGGTCAGCGCCTCGGCGATCAGCGGCCCGCCCCGGTCGGCGTAGACCCCGGCGGACGCGCGGTTGGACGCGGTCACGACGAGGGCGCGGTACGGGGACGGCGGCGCGGCGGCGCTCACGCGTCGGCCCCGGTCTCCCGGGCGCGTACCCAGTCGCCGGACTTGCCGCCCGACTTCGACTCCACCCGGATGTCCGTGATGACCGCCGCCTTGTCGACCGCCTTGACCATGTCCACGACGGTGAGCGCGGCCACGGACACGGCGGTCAGGGCCTCCATCTCGACGCCGGTGCGGTCGGTGGTCTTCACGGTGGCGCTGATCTCGACGGCGTCGTCGGCCACGGTCAGCTCGACGCCGACGCCGGAGACGGCCAGCGGGTGGCAGAGGGGGATGAGGTCCGGGGTGCGCTTGGCACCCATGATGCCCGCGATCCGCGCGGTGGCGAGGGCGTCGCCCTTGGGGACCCCTTCGCCCCGGAGCAGTTCGATCACACGCGGCGACACGAGGACCCGGCCGGCGGCGCGGGCGACGCGCGCGGTGACGTCCTTCCCGGAGACGTCCACCATACGGGCGGCACCCGCCTCGTCGATGTGCGTCAGCCTGTTCTGCGTACTCAACTCACTCCGCCTAGCGGTAGGGCGCCGGATTCCCCGGCGCCGCACCGGGGCGCGGGTCCGGGGGCCGGGGGGTGTCCCCCGGACGGCACAGCGCCAAATACCGTACCGCCACGGAGCCCCGGTCAGCGGAGCAGGATCACCTCGGTGTCGGCGCCGGGCTCGGCCGATGTGACGTCCTCGGGCAGCACGATCAGCGCGTCCGCCCGGGCGAGCGCGGCGATCAGATGCGATCCGGAACCGCCGACCGGAGTCACGGTGCCGGCCTCGGCGTCGTACGTGCCGCGCAGGAACTGGCGCTTCCCGGCCGGTGAGGACAGGGCCTTGTCGGTGGCCAGCACGGCCTTCGCCGTGGGGCGGCCGGTCTCCGACAGGCCCATCAGCGTACGGATCGCGGGGCGGACGAACAGCTCGAAGGAGACATAGCTGGAGACCGGGTTGCCGGGAAGGGCGAGCAGCGGGGTGTGGTCGGGGCCGATGGAGCCGAAGCCCTGCGGTTTGCCCGGCTGCATGGCGAGCTTGCGGAAGTCGACCCCGCCGCCGCCCGTCCCGTCCTCGTCGCCGACGGCGGACAGTGCCTCCTTGACGACGTCGTACGCGCCGACGCTGACGCCGCCCGTGGTGACGACGAGGTCGGCGCGGATGAGCTGGTCCTCGATGGTGGCGCGCAGGGTCTCGGCGTCGTCGGCGACGGCGCCGACGCGGTAGGCGATGGCTCCGGCGTCGCGGGCGGCGGCGGTGAGCGCGAAGCTGTTGGAGTCGTAGATCCGGCCGGGCGTCAGCTCGCCGCCGGGCTGCACGAGTTCGCTGCCGGTGGACAGGACGACGACGCGCGGGCGGGGCCGCACGGTGACGGTGGAGCGGCCGATCGCGGCGAGCAGCCCGATCTGCGGCGGCCCGATCACCGTGCCCGCCGTGAGCGCGAGGTCGCCGGGGCGGACGTCGCTGCCCCGGTCCCGGACGTGGGCGCGGGGCTCGACCGGGCGGTGCACCCGGACCTCGCCGCCGGCGCCCTCGGGGGCCTCGCTGTGGGCGCGCATCGCGGCGGCCGGGCCCTCGCCCGTACCGCCGTCGGTCCACTCGACGGGCACGACGGCCTCGGCGCCCTCCGGGAGCGGGGCGCCGGTCATGATGCGGGCGGCCTCGCCGGGGCCCAGGCGCCGGCCGGCGCCGAGTCCGTCGTCCCCGGCGGCGACGTCGCCGACGACCGTGAGGACGGCGGGGAACTCCTCGGTGGCGCCCTCGACATCGGCGACGCGGACCGCGTAACCGTCCATCGAGCTGTTGTCGAAGGGTGGCAGGGCGATCTCCACCACGACGTCCTCGACGAGGACGCAGCCCTGGGCCTCGGGCAGTTGCAGCTCGATGGGCTCGAGCGGCTTCACCGCGGCGAGGATGTCTTCCAGGTGCTCGTCCACCGACCAGATCGTGCTGCTCAACGTGTTACATCTCCTCGGTGACGTACCGGCGGAGCCAGCTGCGGAACTCCGGCCCCAGATCTTCACGTTCGCACGCGAGTCTGACAATGGCACGCAGATAGTCGCCGCGGTCCCCGGTGTCGTAGCGGCGGCCCTTGAAGACGACGCCGTGCACGGGGCCGCCGGCCTTCTCGTCCTCGGCGAGCAGTTGCAGCGCGTCGGTCAGCTGGATCTCGTTGCCCCGGCCCGGTTCGGTCCGGCGCAGTATGCCGAAGACCGCCGGGTCCAGGACGTAGCGGCCGATCACGGCGAGGTTGCTGGGCGCGTCGGCGGGCTCGGGCTTCTCGACCAGGCCGGTGATCCGCACGACGTCCGCGTCGGGCGTGGGCTCGACGGCGGCGCAGCCGTACTGCTGGATCATCGCGGACGGGACCTCCATCAGCGCGATGACGCTGCCGCCCTCGCGCTCCTGGATCTCGGTCATCCGGGTCAGCAGCGGGTCGCGCGGGTCGATCAGGTCGTCGCCGAGGAGCACCGCGAAGGGCTCGTCCCCGACGTGCGGTTCGGCGCACAGGACGGCGTGCCCGAGGCCCTTGGGGTCGCCCTGGCGGACGTAGTGCATGGTGGCGAGGTCGGTGGACTCGCGGACCTTGCGCAGCCGGTCGGCGTCGCCCTTGCGGGTCAGCGCCGACTCCAGTTCGTAGTTCCGGTCGAAGTGGTCCTCCAGGGGGCGCTTGTTGCGTCCGGTGACCATGAGGACGTCGTGCAGCCCGGCGGCCACCGCTTCCTCGACCACGTACTGGATGGCAGGCTTGTCGACGACAGGCAGCATCTCCTTGGGGGTGGCCTTGGTGGCCGGAAGGAAGCGGGTCCCGAGGCCCGCCGCCGGGATGACGGCCTTGCTGATCCTGGGGTTCGACTGGGTCATGCGCTGAACCCTAACGGTGCGGCATGGGCGGAAGATGAGCTTCCGGTTAACCTTGTCCTCATTTATTCCTATACGAGAGCCCGGCAGGTACCCCGTTGAACACCGACATGTCCGCAAAGGCACTCCTGCGGCGCGAACTGCTCGCCGCCCGCCGTCTCCTGACGGACCAGGACATCGAGCGGTACGCCGGAGTGCTCGCCCGCCACGCACTGGAACTCCCGGAGCTGGCCGGGGCCCGTACCGTCGCCGCGTACGTTTCGGTGGGCCGCGAACCGGGCACCCGCGCGCTGCTGGACGCGCTGCGCGCGCGGGGCGTCCGGGTGCTGCTCCCGGTGCTGCTCGCCGACAACGACCTGGACTGGGCGGCGTACGAGGGGGCCGAGGGGCTCGCGAAGGCGGGGCGCGGGCTGCTCGAACCCACCGGTCAGCGACTGGGCCCCGACGCCGTGCTGGAGGCGGACGCGGTGCTGCTGCCCGGCCTCGCGGTGGACGCGCGCGGCATGCGCCTCGGGCGCGGCGGCGGCAGTTACGACCGGGTGCTGGCGCGCCTGACGGCCGCCGGGGCCGCCCCCGCGCTGATCGTGCTGCTGTACGCGAACGAGGTGGCCGCGCGGGTCCCGGCGGAGCCGCACGACTTCCCCGTTCACGCGGTGGTGACACCCGAGGGCCCCCGGCGCTTCGGCGTGAACTGAAGCACCGGGGGCCCTCGGGGGCGCCTGCTACGGCCTGACGGCGAACCGGCTACGGCTTGAGGGGCAGCCCGCTACGGCTTGAGAGTCAGCGTGTCCGTCGTCGTCCCGGCCACGGCGTTCGTGCCGTAGGCCCAGGGCAGCAGTTCACCGTTGACCCACTTGTCGGTCTGGTCGGTGTAGTGCGCGCTGAACGCGTGCCCGGAGGCGCCGGTGAGGTTGATCCAGCGGGACTTGTCCCAGTCCCCCACGTTGACGACCATCCGCATCGACGGCACCCAGACGACCTCGTAACCGCCGGCCGCGTTCCAGCCGGTGGCGTTGACCGCGGCCTCGCCGCCGCCGAGCTCCCAGGGGCCGCGGTTGAGGAGCCGCTGGATGATTCCGGGGCCCTCGGTGCCCAGCGTCTGGTTCTTGAGGGTCAGCCGGTGCAGCCGGCCCCAGTTCCAGGTGGTGATGTCCTTGCCGAGCTTGGCGGTCAGCTCCCAGCGGGCGTCCTCCATGGCGCGGGCGAACAGCTCGTCACGGGTCTCGGTCGCCTTGTCCTTGCGGCTCCTGGGCGACTTCCACCACTCGCTGTCCGGCTTGTCCATGAGGTTCGCGACGACCTGGTACCAGCGGTCGCCGCCGTCCGGCTGGGCGGAGTCCGGGGAGCGCCGGCCGCACTCGCGCACCAGGCGCTCCTGCTCGTCCACCGGGCCGGAGCTCTTGGGGGGACGAACGTTCAGGCACTCGCCCTCGACGCGCAGCTCCTTGGGCAGCTTGTCGCCGAAGGCCAGCTTGAGGATGTTGCGCCAGACGCCGTTGAAGTAGGCGGCGGCGGCCGAGTCGGCCTCCTGGGTGTAGTCCCAGCCCTCCAACAGCTTCTGCGCCTCGCGGACGTCCTTGTCGGCGATGTTGATCTTGAGCAGTTCGGGCACCAGCAGCGCGGCGATCTCGCTGGTGTTGTCCATCTGCATCTTCTGCATGTCTTCGGTCGAGATCTTGCCGCCGCCCTTGAGCTTCGACTGGATGAGGTCGTTGATCCGCTGGCTGCGGCTGCCGTAGCCCCAGTCCTTCGTCAGCAGGTACGGGTACTCGTCCTCGTCGATCACGGCCTGGTTGGCGGTGACGATGTAGCCGCGCTCCGGGTTGTACTCGTAGGGCAGCTCGTCGAACGGGATCGGGTCCTTCTTCCAGCCGTACTCCGACGACCAGCCGGGGCTGGGCGTGGTGCCGTCGCCCTTCTCGCGGACCGGGATCTTGCCGGGGGCCTGGTAGCCGATGTTGCCCTTGGTGTCGGCGTAGATCAGGTTCTGCGAGGGAACCTCGAAGTGCCGGGCGGCCTGGCGGAAGCTCGTGAAGTCCTTGGCGCGGTTCAGCTCGAAGACGGCGTCCATGGAGTGGCCGGGCTCCAGCGCGGTCCACTTCAGCGCGACGGCGTAACCGTCCGCGCGGTCCGGGGCGGAGTTGGTGACGGGCGCCTTCTGGCCGACCTTCTCCAGCTCGCCGCTGCGGTCGGAGACCAGCGGGCCGTTGTTGGTCTCGCGGACGGTGATGTGCCGGTCCTTGCCGCCGGCGACCTTGATGGTCTCCTCGCGGACGGTGAAGGGCTTCGTCCTGCCGTCGTACAGGTAGCCGTCGGTGGTGACCTTCTCCAGGAACAGGTCGGTGACGTCGGCGCCGAGGTTGGTGAAGCCCCAGGCGATGTCCTGGTTGTGGCCGATGATCACACCGGGCATGCCGGAGAAGGTGTAGCCGGCGGTGTCGTACTTGCAGGTTTCGGAGACCTGCCGGCAGTGAAGGCCCATCTGGTACCAGAGGGACGGCAGCATCGGCGCCAGGTGCGGGTCGTTGGCCAGCAGCGGCTTGCCCGTGGTCGTGTACTTGCCGGCGACCACCCAGGAGTTGGAGCCGATGCCGTTGCCGTTCGGGCCGAGCAGCGCGGGGATCTCGTCGAGGGTGTCGGAGAGCGCGCCGAGCTGGGTGCTGAGGCCCTGGGTCGCGCCCGCCACGGTGTTCGGATCGACGGTGCCGGTGTCGGTCGCCTTCGGGTCGAACTTGCCGGTGAGCGAGGAGACCGCGCCCTCGGTGACGATCGGCTCGTGCTTGTCGTACGGGTAATCGGGGTAGAGCTGCTTGATCTGGTCGGCGTCGAGCCGGCTGGTCATCAGCGAGCGGTCGATCTCGTCCTGCATGTTGCCGCGCAGGTCCCAGGCCATCGCCTTCAGCCACGCGACCGAGTCGACCGGGGTCCACTCCGAGGGCTTGTAGTCGTTGGTGAAGCCGAGCGCGGCGTACTCGACGGAGATGTCCTTGCCGTCGCGCCCCTTGAGGTAGGCGTTGACGCCGTCCGCGTACGCCTGGAGGTTCTTCTTGGTCTCCTCGGACAGGACCGTGTCGTACTCCTCCTGCGCGACCTTGCGCCAGCCGAGCGTGCGCAGGAAGGAGTCCGTCTCGACCTGGCCGGAGCCGAACATCTCGGAGAGCCGGCCGGCCGTCAGGTGGCGGCGGACGTCCATCTCCCAGAAGCGGTCCTGCGCCTGGACGAAGCCCTGGGCGCGGAACAGGTCGGCGTCGGAGTCCGCGTAGATCTGCGGGATGCCGTAGCCGTCGCGCTTGACCTCGACGTTGCCGTCGAGCCCGTCGATGCGGATGGTCCCGCTGGTCTGCGGGTACGAGGCACGCACGGTGGAAACGGACCAGTACGCTCCGTAACCGATGCCCGCGATGAGCGCCAACACCAGGACGATCACGAGGAGGCGGGCGCGTCGCCCCTTCCTCTTCTTGCGCGGCCCGCCACCGGCGGTACCGGTGGCTCCGGAAGTGGCGGTTGTTGTGGCGGGCATCGCTGTCCTTCGAGGGCAGGGCGGTCCTGGGAGTGCAGGAGCAACCATAGGCGCAGCGCGCACGCCACTCGGACGCGGTATCAGGATGACTCGGATTGCGTAGCGATCGTACGAATACTCGAACGCATCAAGAAAACGTTAAAGATTAGGTAAGGTAACGAAGTACTGGCCGCCGGAAGACGATCCGGCAGGCGTACGCAGGAAAGGACCGGCCACTGACTGTCCACACGCTCAACGAACTCCTGCTCGTCTGCTCGCTCGTTCTGCTCGTCGCCGTGGTGGCGGTACGCGTCTCGTCCCGCAGCGGGCTCCCCAGCCTGCTCCTGTACCTGGGCATCGGCATCGCCCTGGGCCAGGACGGCTTCTTCGACGTCAAGTTCGACAACGCGGAACTCACGCAGGTCATCGGGTACGCGGCCCTCGTCGTGATCCTCGCCGAGGGCGGCCTCGGCACGAAGTGGAAAGAGATCAGACCGGCGCTGCCCGCAGCCGTGATGCTGTCGCTCGTCGGCGTCGGCGTGAGCGTGGGCGTGACCGCGGCCGGAGCCCACTACCTGGTCGGTCTGGAATGGCGCCAGGCGCTCATCATCGGCGCGGTCGTCTCCTCGACGGACGCCGCCGCCGTCTTCTCCGTGCTGCGCAAAGTCCCGCTGCCCTCCCGCATCACCGGCGTCCTGGAGGCCGAATCCGGCTTCAACGACGCCCCCGTGGTCATCCTCGTCGTCGCCTTCTCGACGGTCGGCGAGGTGGACAGCTGGTACGTACTGGTCGGCGAGATAGCCCTGGAGCTGGCCATCGGCGCGGTCATCGGCATCGCCGTGGGCTGGCTCGGCTCCTACGGGCTGCGCCATGTCGCCCTGCCCGCGTCCGGTCTGTACCCGATCGCCGTCATGGCCATCGCGGTGTCCGCGTACGCGGCGGGCGCCATGCTGCACGGCAGCGGATTCCTCGCCGTCTACCTCGCGGCGATGATCCTCGGCAACGCCAAGCTGCCGCACTGGCCGGCCACCCGCGGCTTCGCGGACGGGCTCGGCTGGCTCGCCCAGATCGGCATGTTCGTCCTGCTCGGCCTGCTGGTCACCCCGCACGACCTGCTGGACGACTTCTGGCCCGCCGTCGTCGTGGGCCTGGTGCTGACCATGGTGGCCCGGCCACTGGAGGTCTTCATCTCGCTGCTGCCGTTCCGGCTGCCCTGGCAGGAGAAGGCCCTCATGTCATGGGCCGGTCTGCGCGGCGCCGTACCCATCATCCTGGCGACCATTCCCATGGTGTCCGGGATCGAGGGTTCGACGCGGGTCTTCAACATCGTGTTCGTCCTGGTCGTCGTCTACACCCTCATCCAGGGCCCGACGCTGCCCTGGCTCGCCAAGGCGCTGCACCTCGGCGACAGTCCGTCCGAGGCGTCCGACCTGGGCATCGAATCGGCACCCCTGGAACGGCTGCGCGGACATCTGCTGTCCGTCGCCATCCCGGCCGAGTCGAAGATGCACGGCGTCGAGATCGGGGAACTGCGCATGCCGGCGGGCGCCGCCGTCACCCTCGTGGTGCGCGACAACGAGAGCTTCGTGCCCTCGCCCTCCACGGTGCTTCGGCGCGGCGACGAACTGCTCGTCGTGACCACCGACCCGGTGCGCGACGCCGCCGAGGCCCGGCTGCGCGCGGTCGCCGAGGGCGGCAAGCTGGCCGGCTGGCTCGGGACACCCGGCGGGCAACCAGCGGGCCAGGAGCCCACCGGGCCACAGCTCGGCGGGGCGCTCAAGACGGTGAAGAAGCTCGGCAAAGCGGACGAGACGAAGAAACGCGAGACCGCCCGGCGCGTGGCGGCGAAACAGGAAGCCGCCAAGAACGGAACCGCGAAACAGGAGCCGCGGCAACGCGACGCGAAGGCCCATCACTGAGCCCGCACCCTGTTCGCAGGCGATGGAGGGCGGTGCGCCCACCATCACAGGAGCGCCGCCCTTCCTCCCTGTAGCATGAAGGAAACCCAGAACCACCGATTGATCGACCAACTCTGCCTGACGCAGAGCTGGCGCGACCGTATGGCGGTCGTGGCGTCCTCCGTACCGGCCGCGCAGCGCGCACCGGCAGCGAGCGCCCGGCATCTACCGCAGTTCCGCGCGAAGAGGACAGCTCTCGGCAGCCCCCGCCCGGCCCGTACGCAGGCGCCGGAGACCACGGGGAGCACGGCCACCAGGCGGCAGAAAGGCAAGGACCGTGGCGTCCACGGTCTCCGACCGCCCCGGATACGGGCAGTTGCTGCGCACCCCCGGTGCGTGGACCTTCCTCCTTCCCGGCTTCGCCGCACGGCAACCCTTCGCGATGCTCACGATCGGCATCGTGCTGCTGGTGCAGCACACCACCGGCTCGTACGGCAGCGCGGGCGCCGTCGCGGCCGTCACCGGGGTCTCCATGGCCCTGTTCGCCCCGCAGACCGGCAAGCTCGCCGACCGGTTCGGCCAGCGGGCCGTCCTGCTGCCCGGCGTCCTCGTGCACGCCGCGGCCGTCTCGCTCCTGGTGGTGCTCGCCCTCGCGGACGCGCCCCTGTGGGCGCTGTTCGCCGCGGCCGTCCCCACCGGCGCCTCCGTCCCGCAGGTCGGCCCCATGGTGCGGGCCCGCTGGGCGGCCCTGCTGGGCGCGGCGCCCGGCCGCGAGGCGTCGCCGCTGCTGGCCACGGCCGCCGCGTTCGAGTCGGTGACGGACGAGTTCACCTTCGTCATCGGGCCCGTGCTCGCCACCGCGCTGTGCACCGGCGTGCACCCGGCGGCCGGGCTGATCGCGGAGGCCGCGCTCACCCTGCTGGGCGGGCTGCTCTTCGCCGCGCGCCGCGCCACCCAGCCGCCCGTCCGCGACCGCGCCCTGCCCGGCGCCGAACGGCACACCTCCGCGCTGTCCGTGCCCGGCGTACGGGTACTGGCGGTGGCCTTCCTCGGCATCGGCTCGGTCTTCGGCGGCATGCAGGTCTCGCTGACCGCGTTCTCCGAGGAGATCGGCAACCCGGGCGCGAACGGCGTGCTGTACGGGATCTTCGCCGCCGGCAACATGCTGGCCGGGATCGCCTGCGGGGCCATCGCCTGGAAGTCCGGCCCCCGCCGCCGGCTGATCACCGGTTACGCCGCCCTGGCGCTGACCGCGTCCGGTCTGTGGGCGACGCACTCGGCGCCGCTGCTCGCCGCGCTGGGGCTGCTGGTCGGCCTCTGCATCGCCCCGGCCCTGATCAGCGGCTACACGCTGGTCGAGGCGCTGGTGCCGGGCTCGGCGCGCACCGAGGCGTTCACCTGGCTGACGGGCGCGGTCGCGCTGGGCCAGGCGGCGGCGGTCACGGTGGCCGGACAGCTCGCCGACGCCCACGGTTCGAGCGCCGGTTTCCTGGTGCCGCTGGTGGGTACGGTGCTGGCGCTCGTCACCCTGGTGACGCTGCGTTCCAGGCTGACACCGGCCCGCGCGACCTTCACAGCCGCACGTGGCACGGTTCACCGCGACTGCGTCGCGGTCAGAGAATGACGATTGATTATTCCTCCGCGGAATACGTCACTGTGACTCCTCCGCCACAGGGTGGCGGCTTCTCGTCCGGGGTTTGGGTCCCCTCACGACGGCCAAGCCCTGACCGCTGCCCTGCGGCAGGTGACAGACATTACTGCAAATGACAGCCCCCAGGGGCTACGATGGACAATCGTTAGCACTCATCGAGTCGGAGTGCCAGGAGGAACAAAGTGCCGACCTACCAGTACCAGTGCACCGAGTGTGGCGAGGGCCTCGAAGCGGTGCAGAAGTTCACCGATGACGCCCTCACGGTGTGCCCGAACTGCGAAGGACGCCTGAAGAAGGTGTTCTCGGCGGTCGGCATCGTCTTCAAGGGTTCCGGCTTCTACCGGAACGACAGCCGCGGCTCCTCATCGAGCAGCACGCCCGCCTCCTCCGCCGCGAAGACCTCCGGTTCCGGATCGTCCTCGTCCTCCGGCTCCTCGACGTCGGACACGAAGTCCTCGGCCGCTCCGGCGTCCGCGTCGTCGTCCTCGTCCTCTTCCTCGACGAGCGGTTCGTCGGCCGCCTGAGCCTCCGGCTCACCCGGCCGTCCCACGATTTCCCGCAGACCCCGCCGAGCGCCTCGGCGGGGTTTCGCGTCCCCGTGCCCGCCTTCCGGGGCGCGGCGGGCGACGCTTAGTGGTCGGCTCCGTAAGTCCTTCGGGGGTTGATCATGGTGCCGGGGCGGCGGAGGATTCTTCGTGTCGGCCGGCGGGGTGCTGGTCGAGTCTGGCCAGCAGATCGTCCAGGTCGGAGGTGGTGAACTTCCACTGGAACGGCTGTGCCGTGGCGTTGTAGCGGTCTTCGAATTCTCGGAGCCGGTCTGTGACCTGGGTGAGGTCGGTGAAGTCGTTGGGCGAGACGACCTTGCGCTGGACGACGGAGAAGTAGATTTCCACTTGGTTCAGCCAGGAGGCGTGCACCGGGGTGTGGACCAGGACCGCGTTCGGGAACGCGTCCGACAGTCGGTCGGCGGCCTTCTTGCCGCGGTGGGAGGAGCCGTTGTCGACGATCCAGAACACGCGTTTCGCGCTGGCGTAGGGCTCGCGGGTCATGACCTGGGTGACCAGGTTCATGAACGGGGTGATGCCGGTGGTCGGCTCGCAGCGGCCGGACACTTTCGCGGAGTGGACGTCGTAGGCGGCCAGGTAGGCCAGGGCGCCGCCGCGCCGGTAGGTGTGGTTCACGCGCATCGCGCGGGCCCGGCCGGGCGGCAGGGTCGGATGACAGCGGCAGCGGGCCTGGATGGAGGTCTTCTCGTCCGCGCTGATGACGTACTCGTCGTCGCCGAGCGGGACGCCCCGCCAGGTACGGGCATACAGGTCCAGTACACGCTCGGCCTTCGGGCGGAAGTCCGGGTCGGTGACGAAGATCCAGGATTGGTACTGCCACGGTTTGATCGCGTCGTCGCCCAGCCAGCGACGGACAGTGGAGGCGGAGATCGAGCTGGCGATGGACCGGGCGACGACTTCGCGGGCAAGCTCCGGGCACGACCAACGCGCCAGCGGCACCCCTGTCTCGGCGGGCAGCCGGCAGGCCAGAGCCTTGACCTGGGCGGCCTGGAGCGCGGTGAACGAGGGGGGCCTGCCCGACCGGTCGAGGTCGCCCAGCCCGGCGAGCCCGTGCTCGGCGAACCGGCCGCGCCAGCGGCGGACCGTGTCCAGATGCAGACCCGTCTCCCGGGCGATGCGCGCGTTGGCGCGTCCGCGCGCCGCGTGCAGCACCACCTGCGCGCGCATCCGCAGCCGGTACTCGGTCTTGTGGCCGTAGGCCATCAGCTTCAGTCGCTCGCGCTCGGCGGCGCGCAGGGTGATCGTGCGGGCGACGGCAACAGGCAATGCAGGCGGGCCAATCCGGAGAAGTGGATCACAACAGGCCGAAGCTTGCCGTATCCGGTCCGTGGCCCCTCGGGCAGGATGGGCGCCATGCCCACGCCCTCGGAACACACCCGCCTCTCGCTGGAAGCCCGCCTCGGCGAGCAGGCCCGCGCCGTCTGGCCCCAGATTGCGCAGTTGCATGTCCGACACCGCGGAGCGTTCGCCTACGTGGAGGCCGAACTGGCCGACGGCGAACGGGTCAAGCTGATGCGACTGCGCTACACCGGCACCGTCAGCAAGAGGTGGGGCTTCGCCCCCTACTACGCCAGTGGCGACCGCTACGAAGACTCCCTGCTGCCCACCGGCAGCCCCACCGGCACCCCCGCGGAGGCGCTCGACTGCGCCTGCGAGCTCCACATCGCTGCAGTCGACATCTGACCCACTACCAGGCACAACGCCGGATCCGAAGTCAACCCCCGAAGGACTTACGGAGCCGACCACTTAGTGTGACGGTCATGGCGAACGCAGAGATCGGCGTGATCGGCGGCTCGGGGCTCTACTCCTTCCTGGAGGACGTCACCGAGGTCCGCGTGGAAACCCCGTACGGAGACCCCAGCGACTCCGTCTTCCTCGGTGAGACCGGCGGCCGCCGGGTCGCCTTCCTCCCCCGGCACGGCCGGGGCCACCACGTGCCCCCGCACCGCATCAACTACCGCGCCAACCTGTGGGCGCTGCGCTCGGTCGGCGTACGCCAGGTGCTCGCGCCGTGCGCGGTGGGCGGCCTGCGCCCGGAGTACGGTCCGGGCACCCTGCTCGTACCGGACCAGTTGGTGGACCGCACCAAGGCCAGGACGCAGACCTATTACGACGGGGAGACCCCGGTCGACGGGGTCCTGCCGAACGTGGTGCACCTGGGCTTCGCCGACCCGTACTGCCCCGAGGGCCGCAAGGTCGCGCTGGCCGCCGCGCGGGGGCGCGACTGGGAGGCCGTGGACGGCGGCACGCTGGTGGTCGTGGAGGGGCCGCGCTTCTCGACCCGCGCCGAATCGCGCTGGCACGCGGCGATGGGCTGGTCCGTGGTCGGCATGACCGGGCACCCGGAGGCGGTGCTCGCCCGTGAACTGGGCCTCTGCTACACCACGATGACCCTGGTCACCGACCTGGACGCGGGTGCCGAGGCGGGCGAGGGCGTCTCCCACGAGGAGGTGCTGAAGGTGTTCGCGGCCAATGTGGACCGGCTGCGCTCGGTCCTCTTCGACGCGGTGGCGGGGCTGCCGGCGACGGAGGACCGGGGGTGCCCGTGCGGGCACGCGCTGGACGGGATGGACACGGGGATCGCTCTGCCGTAGGGGCTCGTGCCGGGGGGGCGCTCGTGCCCTGGGGCGGGGCCCGGCTCGCCCCTGCGGGTGACGGGGTTTTCCACATGCGGTGGACGGTCCACAGGGCCCGGCGGGATTCGGGCGATCGGTGCATCGTGGTGGCTGTCCGGCGGCCGTGACCTGGGGGTTCGCGGCGGCCGGCCGACCCATCGGCTTCTGTACACAGGCGGTGTTCGCGATGCGCTCGTCCGGTTCCTCCTGCCTTTCCCCTGACGCTTCCCCGGCCTCCCGCACGGATGGGTCACCGGGTCCGCTGCCCGCTCCCGCGCCGTACGGGGTGCCGGCGTTCCCGCCGCTGCGGGTGCGCGGGGGTGCCGGGCAGCGGCTGCGGCGGGCGATGTGGCGTCGGCGCCGGTCGATGGCGGCGGGTCTGGCGCTGACGGCGGCCGCGCTGGCCGTCTCCGGGTTCGCCGGGGGCGGGGGCGCGGAGCCCGGTGGCGGTACGGCGCGGGCGGCGGTACGGGAGCGGGCCTCGCCCCCGGTACGCCTGGTGTCGGCGCCGGTACGGATCGCCGACGCGGAGACCGTGCGGCTGCTGCGGCCGGGCGACCGGGTGGACGTGGTGGCCTCGGACGGCCCCGGCGCGGCGGAGGCCCGCGTGCTGGCCAGGGGCGCCCGGGTGGAGCGGGTGCCGGGGGCGGGGGACGCGGGGGACGGGAGCGCGACGGGCGCGGGTGCGTTCGGCGCGGGTTCGCCGGGGGACGGGGCGCTGGTCGTGCTGGCGGTGCCGAGGGCTGCGGCCGCCGAATTGGCCGGTGCGGGGATCTCCGGCGGACTGGCGGTGATCCTGTGCTGATTCGTACTGACGAACTATGCCGTCACCGGGCAACCCTCCTGAATGGGGTGTTCGGCTGCCTTACTGCCGTAAGTTGCCGGGGAGTTCACACCCCTTGTGGCATTTACGGAGGAAAGCGCACCCGTGAGCGAGACGAAGAAGGTCAGTGTGCTGGAGGGCTTCAAGGCCTTCCTGATGCGTGGCAACGTGATCGATCTGGCGATCGCCGTCGTCATCGGCGCGGCGTTCACGAACATCGTGAACGCGTTCGTGAAGGGGGTCATCAACCCGCTCGTCGGTGCGTTCGGCACCAAGGACCTGGACAGTTACAGCTCCTGTCTGAAGGGCCCGTGCAAGACGGACCCGGCCACGGGCGAGGTGACGGAGGGCATCCAGATCCTGTGGGGCTCGGTGCTCAGCGCGACGCTGACGTTCCTGATCACCGCTGCCGTCGTCTACTTCCTGATGGTCCTGCCGATGGCGAAGTACCTCGCGCGGCGGGCCGCGATGCAGGCGGCGAAGGAGGGCGTCCAGGAGACGCTGGAGGTGAGCGAGCTGGAGGTCCTCAAGGAGATCCGGGACGCTCTGGTGGCCCAGCGCGGGGGCGGCGGCGGGAGCCCGGTCCAGGACCGGGGCTAGCACGGTCCCGGCGGGGGCCGCGTCAGATGTGGTGCGGCGGCTTCTCGTCCAGGAAGCGCGCCAGATCGGCCGCGCTGCCGCTGGACGGGGGCCGGTCGCCCCACGCCTGGTCGGTGTCGTCCGAGGCCCGCTGGTCCAGCGGATCGTCGAAGACCAGCGCCGGACGGGGCCGGGGCCGGGCGGGCTCGGCGGACTGCGCGTCATGCGGTTCGGGGGCGGGTCGGGGGGCGCTACTCATGCCCCCAGGGTACGACCGGCCGGCCCCGGCGGGCGGTCAGCGGTCCTTGGGGTCGAGCAGCCAGAGCCCGAGGACGACGAGGAACGAGAGGCAGAGGAAGCCGGCCCCCCACCACGCGGTGCCGGTGTTGCCCTCCATCCACTCGTCCACGATGACCGTCAGCCCCCACAGCTGCCCGATGACGACGCTCATGGCCAGCACGAGGCGTGCGGTGAGTTTGGAGGACCGCTCGGGCTCCTGGTCGGTGCCGGCGCCCGGTCCGGGCCCGGTGTGCCGGACGCGGGGGTCGCCGTAGCCGCTGGTGGGCCGGATCTGCGGATAGCGCTCGTGGACGGGCCGGTTCAGCTCGGCCCGCGCACTGCCGGGGTGGTACTCGGGGTAGCGCGCGGCGGGCTGCGGGGCGGCGGGGCGCTGCGGGGTGCCGGGGCGGGGGTCTTCGTCGCTCATGTCGGGCTCCCCGTGGTGTCGGTGTCGGACGCTCCGGCTCCGGTACGGCTGGTGCGGGTGCGGGACAGGCCGGGGGCGACCGGTCCGGGGGCCACCGTGCGGGCGGCTCCGGGGGCTGCGGGCCCCTCGGCGCCGTCGCGGACGCCGGGGCAGCCGAGCCGCGACGCCAGGTCCGGGCGCTCCTCGCCGAACTGGCGGCACAGCCCGTGTTCGAGGCTCTCGCCGGAGCGGGTGGTGCCGACCGCCCAGACGCTGCCGTCCTCCTGCTCGGTGAGCACCACCTTGGGCAGCCCGCGAGGCGGCGGACCGGCCGTCACCGCACCGCTGCGGGCATCGAAGACGCCCTCGTGGCAGGGGCAGTACAGCTCGCCCTCGGTGCCCCGGTCCTTGCGCCAGAGGACGGCGCAGGCGAGGTGGGTGCAGATCGCGGAGTAGCCGACGAGCGTGCCGTCGTTGAGCCGGACGGCGACCGCGCGGTCCTCCTCGTCCGGGTAGTCGAAGGCGATGGACTCGCCGGGAAGGAGTTGGGAGGCGATCTTCTTGGGGGCCGGGGCCTTGGCGTCGTCCGGGTCGCCGTGGCGGGGCAGGATGCCGGCGGCGACGCCCAGGCCGCCGACCGCGAGCCCGCCGGAGACGGTGGCGACGATGCGGAGGTAGTCGCGGCGGGTGGTGAGGGAGTCGGCGGCGATCCGGTCGTGCAGGGCCTCGCGCGGGTCGCCGGAGGCCGGCCGGCCGGGCGGTCCGGGTGGTGTGCCGGCCGGGTCGCGGGGTGCGGGCTGCTTCGGGTCGCCGGGCGGCGGGTAGTCGGTCTCGGTCACCGTCGCACGTCCTTCCCGTTGATCTCGACGACGGGCAGGCCGCCGGGGACCGGCCACTGGACCCGGTCGGCGGGCACGACCATCGCGACGCCGGTGCGGACCTCGCTCTCGCCGAACACGAAGGAGTCGGCGACCTGGACGCCGGGGCGTTCGGCCTGGAGTTCCTCGGCGGTCCCGTAGAAGAGGGCGCCGGTCGGGCAGACGGTGGCGCACATCGGGGCGAGGCCGTAGGCGGTGCGGTCGTAGCAGAGGTTGCACTTGAGCTGCAGCTTGGCCTGGAGGTCGATCTTCGGGACGCCGAAGGGGCAGGCGTTGACGCAGTTGGCGCAGCCGATGCAGCGGGTGGTGTCGGCCTGCTGGACGACGCCGTCGGCGGTCACCAGGATCGCGTCGGCGGGGCACACCTCGGCGCAGGGGGCGACGGGGTCCTCGCAGTGCATGCAGACCGTGGGGAGGGAGGCGACGGACTGGCCCTCGTCGGTGTAGTCGAGGTGGATCATGGACTTGCCCCGGTGCGAGTCGCACTCGCGGCAGGCGGAGACGCAGGCCTGGCAGCCGATGCAGCGCCCCGGGTCGATGAAGATCGTGCGGCCCATCATGCGGGCATCAGCTCCTCTCCGAGGTGCCGCGGCCCTGCGAGGAGGTGGGCGGCAGCGGGTCGGTGCGGGAGACCTGGGTCTCCGGGTAGGCGACGTGGCCGGGGGCCACCGGGGGCGCGGGCACCTCGTCGATCCGCTCGGCGTGCTCGATGCGGCAGGCGCACACCTTGTACTCGGGGATCTTGGAGCGGGGGTCGAGGGCGTCGATGGTGAGCGCGTTGGCGGCGGTGGGGACCGGCCAGTGGTAGGGGATGAAGACGGTGTCGGGGCGGATCGCCTCGGTGACCAGGGCGGGGAAGACCTCGCTGCCGCGCCGGGTGACGACGCGGACCGGTTCGCCGTTGCGGAAGCCGTGCGAGGGGTGGACCTCGGCCCAGGGGCGGGGGGTCTGTTCGACGAGGGCGCCCAGGCGGCGGGTCTGGTTGCCGGAGAGGAAGTGGGCGACGGTGCGGCCGGTGGTGAGCGTCATGGGGTGCTCGTCGTCGTACGGGTCCATCGGCGGGTGCCACTCCACGACCTGGAGGTGGATCTTGCCGTCCGGGTGGTAGGTCTTGCCGTCCTCGAAGAGGCGGGGGGTGCCGGGGTGGTCGGTGGAGGGGCAGGGCCAGGCGATGCCGCCGGTCTCTTCCAGCCGTTCGTAGGTGATGCCGTAGTAGTCGTTGACGGTGCCGGCGGAGGCGATCCGCAGTTCGTCGAAGACCTCGCGCGAGCTGGTGAAGGCGAATTTGTCGCCGGCGCCGAGGCGGCGGGCGAGTTCGCACATGACCCAGGTGTCGGTGCGGACGCCGGGCGGCGGTTCCTGGGCCTTGTTGTGCTTGACCACGCGGGCTTCGGCGTTGGCCATGACGCCGTCGTCCTCGGCCCAGCTGGTGACGGGGAAGACGACGTGTGCGTTGGCGGCGGTCTCGGAGAGGAAGAAGTCGAATTGGGCGTGGAACTCGGTGGCGTCGTAGCCCTCCTTGACGACCCGGTAGTTCGGCAGGGAGACGAAGGGGTTGTTGCAGATGCCGATCAGGCCGCGGATCTCGCGGCGCTGCATCTGCCAGACCATTTCCATCATCGAGGTCCCGGCGGGCGGGAGTTCGGACTCCTCGATGCCCCAGATCTCGCAGATCTGCCGGCGGTGCTCCGCGTTGTTGATGGAGCGGCCGCCGGGAAGGAGGTCGGACTTCTGGCCGTGCTCGCGGCCGCCCTGCCCGTTGCCCTGGCCGGTGATGGTGCCGTAGCCGGCGCCGGGCTTGCCGATGTTGCCGGTGGCGGTGCAGAGGTTGATCACGGTGAGGCAGTTCTCGACGCCCTGCGAGTGGTGCTCGATGCCGCGGGCGTGCCAGGCCATGGCCTTGGGGGCGCGGCCGAAGACGCGGGCCACCTGGACGATCTGTTCGGCGGGGATGCCGCAGATCTCGGCGGCGCGGGACGGCGGATACTCGGCGGCCTTGGCCCTGACCTCCTCCCAGCCGGTGGCGTGGGCGGCGAGGTAGGCCTCGTCGGTGAGGCCCTCCTCGACGACGACGTTCAGCACGGAGTTGAAGAACGCCGAGTCGGTGCCGGGTTTGAGGGCGACGTGGATGTCGGCGGTCCGGGCGACGGCGGTCTCGCGGGGGTCGATGACGATGAGGGTGGCGCCCCGGTCCCGCGCGCCCCACACGTACTGGGTCATCACGGGGAAGCACTCGCCGACGTTGGAGCCGGCGATGAGCAGACAGTCGGTGAGGAGGATGTCGGAGAAGGGGTTGCCGGCCCGGTCGATGTTGAAGGCGAGTTTGTTGGCGCCGGCCGCGCTGACCATGCAGAGCCGGCCGTTGTAGTCGACGTGCCGGGTCTTGAGGGCGACCCGGGCGAACTTGCCGACCAGGTACGTCTTCTCGGAGAACAGGCTCGCTCCGCCGAGCAGCCCGAAGGCGTCGTTGCCGTAGGTCTGCTGGATGCGCCTGATCTCGGCGACGGTGAAGTCGAGCGCCTCGTCCCAGGAGACCTCGCGCAGGGGCTCGTCGCGGGAGCGGCGCATGAGCGGGGCGGTGAGCCGGTCGGGGTGGTTGACCTGCTGGTAGGCGTTGACGCCCTTGGGGCACAGCCGCATCCGGTTGATGTCGTGGTTGCGGGGTTCGACGCCGAAGACCTTGCCGCCCCGGTCGACGCGCAGATACATGCCGCACTGGACGCCGCAGAAGCAGCAGTGGGTGGGGACGAGCGTCTCGCCGTTCTGGTCGGCGTGCCAGCGGTCGGCGGGAATGCCGCCGGCGTCGCGGAAGGCGCGGGTGCCCGGCGGTGCGAGGGAGGGGTCGAGGGGAACGACCGCGTGCGGTTCTGGCGTGCGGGAGTCCGCGGTCACTTGAAGCCCTTCTTCACCTGGGAGAGATAGGCGCTGCCTCGCAGCACCCGCTTGCAGCGCGGGCAGTATTCGGCCCACTCGTCGAAGTCGAGGCTGAGGTCGCGCATGGTGCCCCGGAGGTTGTCGACGTACGGGGTGGTGTCGATGGGTTCCTCGCAGCGGCGGCAGGCGAAGACCTCGTCGTCCTGCCGGCCGGTGTACTTGAACAGCTGCATGCCGACGGCGGCGGGGCGCTGGACGATGTGGAAGAACTTCCCGAACGGGATGTAGATGAGGGTGAAAACCACCGAGACCATGTGCAGGATCGCCAGGAACTCGTAGCCGCCGCCGTGCAGGAAGATCGAGGAGAAGGTGAGGAGCAGCCCGGTGACCGAGATGACGATGAGTGCGATCAGCGGCACCAGGTCGTAGGCGAACCGCTGGCCCGTGACGGCCCCCCGGTCCTTCATCCGCCGCCACAGGAAGTAGGAGGCGCCGGGGATGACGAGGACGGCGGCGATGTCCAGGCCGTGGAACATCAGCCAGCCCAGGAAGTCCAGGGAGTCGAACCCGATGATCTTGAAGCCCCAGATGCGCATCTCGTAGCCGGGCCCCGAGCCGGTGCCCGAGGTGAAGGTGAACCAGCCCCAGGTCAGCGGGAAGGTGATCAGCGCGGCGAGGACGCAGCCCCAGAAGATCAGCTGGTGGGCGGCCCAGCGGGCGTGCGAGCGGGCGCCGAGGAACTTCTGGAAGCCGAGGTAGGTGGCGATCATCTTCGGCAGCGCGGTGGGCGCCCGGCGGAAGTTGTCGGCGGAGAAGAGGCTCCCCCAGCCCTTCTTGAACAGCCGCTGGGCGCCCGGTGCGGAGACCCAGACGGTGTACCGGTACGCGACGCCGAAGGCGAGGAACACGGTGGCCACGGCGTACGGCAGCAGCGCGGAGTCGAAGTGCTCCAGCAGCCGGCTGCCGAGCACGATGGCCACGACGAGGAGCAGGGAGACGATCACGCCCGCGGCGGTCGCCCGCGCGGTGACGGACCGGGGCACGAACCCTCCGGCCCGGCGGGAGCCCCCGGCGAGGCCGGTGCGTCCGGTGTCCGGCGGACCGCCGCCCCCGTCCACGGCCCCGTTGCGGACTCCGGCGGCGGGCTGCGCGGCTGCGCCTGCGGCTTCAGGTGGCTCGGTCACGCTGCCACGGTAGGGCGGTACGTGATGATTGGTCCTGTTTTGTGGGCTCAGAGGGTGAGCGCGTCGCTGCGGTGAGCGACCGGCCCGCCCGGCGCGTCAGCGCCCGGAGCAGGCGCGCGGCGCGAACACGCGCCCCTGTTCACCACCACGCGCGACCGGGTCGCGACCTCGTCGTGCGCCGAACCGCGCACGGCGTGGAACCTTCCGCGCACGCCGTGCGTTTTTCTGAACCCCGGTCCTGATGTCAGCCCAAGGGGCTACGTTATGCACGCACCAAGTCACACGCGGCGACGGCCTGGAGACAGCACTGTGAGCGATCCGTACGAGACGACCGAGCAGCACGTCGAGCGAATCCTGCGCCGGACTCTCAACTCGTTCGAGCTGTCCGACCGCACGGTGGAGCGGCTGGGCACCGCGCTGGCCCACAGCAGCTCCCTGTACTCCTCGCACCACAGCGCCACACTGCACCGCGAGACCTACCGTCACACGTATCTGCTGAGCGACGGCTCCCCGCTGACCCTGTGGGAGCTGGTGCACGGCGGTCCGCGCGGCGCCGGCCACCCCGACACCCGCCGCCACGAGCTGTACGACGACGAGGCCGACGCCCACATCGCCGCCGCCCGGCTGACGGGCAGCCCGTGGGACGTTCCGGAGTTCGGCGACGAGGAGACGGCGCAGGCCGACCTGGAGCTGCTGTCCGCCCTGATGGCCGCTCCCCCGGCCCCGCACCCCCGGATGTACGCCCCGGACAACTCGGCGGACCACGCCCGCCGGGTGCTGCGCCGCGCGGAGAACGGGGACGGGCCGGGCGAGGAGACCGCCCGCCTGCTGCGCGCCGCCTTCGCCCACCACATCACCCAGGTGTTCGGCCGCCGGCTCCAGGTGGAGGGCCGCAACGCCGGGTTCACGCTGTACGAGCACGCGTTCCTGCTCCTGGACGGCAGCGAGACCAGCCTGTGGGAGGTCGAGCACACGGCGACGCCGGACGGCCGCCACATGTGCGAGGTGTACGGCGACGAGGAATCGGCGCGCTGCGCGATGGAGTCCCGTACGCGCATCTGCTGATCCGGGGCCCGGCGGAGGGGGCCGCGCATGCCGGTACCCGCGTCCCCCCCGGGGGGATGCGGGCACCGTGACTCTGCCGCGTACGCCGTCGGCTCAGTGTGTGAGCGCGGGCTCCCTGGCGGGCTCCTCCGCCTCGGCGGGCTCCGCCGCGTCCCCGCCCTCCACGTGCTGCTTCGGCCTGGCCGGCAGGGCGAACATCACCACGAAGATCAGGGCCAGCACACCGGCCACCCACCACAGCGACTGCTCGAAGGCGTCGGCGAAGGCCGGGCCGATCTGCGCCGGGGTGAGCCGGTCGCCGATCGCCCCGTAGAAGACGACCGACACCAGGCCGAGGCCGAGCGCGTTGCCCATCTGCTGCACGGTGTTGAACAGGCCGGAAGCGGAACCGGCGTGCTCCTTGGGCACCTCGGAGAGCACCGCGTCGGCCAGCGGGGCCACGATCAGGCCCATGCCGATGCCCATGACCACCAGGGGCAGCGCCATCTGGAGCGACGTGATCTCCATGCCGTAGTGGTGGGACTCCCAGATGTAGATCAGCAGCCCGGCCGCCATCAGCAGCGCGCCCGCCTGGAGGACCTTGCGGCCGAAGCGGGGCACCAGCTTCTGCACGGAGAGGCCGGCCGCCACCGAGACGGAGACGGAGAACGGGATTCCGGTCGTGCCGGCCCGCAGCGCGCTCCAGCCGAGGCCCATCTGCATGTACAGCGTCCAGACCAGGAAGAAGATGCCGAGCCCGATGCCGAAGGTCAGCTGCACGGCGATACCGGCGGCGAAGCTCCTGACCCGGAACAGCGACAGCTCCACCAGCGGCGACCCGTCGCGGTTGCCCTTGCCGCGCTCGAACAGCACGAGGACCAGGAAGACCAGGACGCTGCCCGCCATCGACAGGTACCCCCACAGCGGCCAGCCCAGCTCACGGCCGCGCGTCAGCGGGTAGATCAGCATCAGCATGGCGAGCGTGACCAGCACGACGCCGACCAGGTCGAGGCGCAGGGCCCTCGGCGACTTGGACTCGGTGATGTACTTGGCGCCCAGGATCAGGCCGAGGATGCCGACCGGCAGGTTGATCAGGAAGATCGGACGCCATTCCAGACCGGCGATGTTCCACTCGGTGAGCAGCGCGCCCAGCAGCGGACCGGACACCGCGCCGAGACCGACGATCGCGCCGAACAGGCCGAAGACCTTGCCGCGCTCGTGCGCGGGGAAGGTGGCGTGCACGATCGACAGCACCTGCGGCACCATCAGCGCCGCCGTGGCCCCCTGGAGGAAGCGGGAGGCGACCAGCATCTCCGGGTTGGCCGCGAAGCCGCAGAGCGCCGAGGCGAGGGTGAATCCGGCTATGCCGATAAGGAAGAGCCGCTTGCGGCCGTAGATGTCACCGAGGCGTCCGCCGGTGATGAGACCGGCCGCGAAGGCCAGGGCGTACCCGGCGACGATCCACTGGATGGAGCTGAACGAGGCGCCGGTGTCCCGTTCGATGCTGGGGATGGCGATGTTGACGATCGTGACGTCGACGAGGTCCATGAAGGCCGCGGTCATCACGATGGCCAGGGCGAACCACCGGCGGCGGTCCGAGGGAGCCGCGGGCGACGGCAGTGGTGCGGTGGAAGTCATGGAAAGAACTTAAACCGGCAATAGGTCAGTTCATGACCTGATGAGCGCGCATCCTGAGTGACATGACCGATACCCCGGCACGTCTGCTGAATCTGCTGTCCCTGCTCCAGACGCCGCGCGAGTGGCCGGGCAGCGAGCTGGCCGAACGGCTCGCCGTCAGCCCGCGCACCATCCGCCGCGACATCGACCGCCTCCGCGACCTCGGCTATCCGGTGGAGGCCTCGCGCGGCTCGATCGGCGGCTACCGGCTGGTGGCGGGCGCGGCCATGCCGCCGCTGCTCCTGGACGACGAGGAGGCGGTCGCCATCGCGGTGGGGCTGCGCGCCGGTGCCGGCCACGCCATCGAGGGCGTGGACGAGGCGTCCGTACGCGCGCTGGCGAAGCTGGAGCAGGTGCTGCCGGCCCGGCTGCGCCACCGCGTCTCCATCCTCCAGAACGCGACGGTGCCGCTGGCCCGCGGAGACGGCTCGACGATCGACCCGGAGACACTGACGGTGATGGCCTCCGCGGTCACCGGCCGGGAGCGGCTGCGGTTCGCCTACCGGGCGGGCGACGGGGCGGAGACCCGGCGGCAGGTGGAGCCGTACCGGCTGGTGAGCACCGGGTGGCGCTGGTACCTGGTGGCGTACGACCTGGGGCGCGAGGCGTGGCGCACGTTCCGGGTGGACCGGGTGAGCGACCCGTTCGCGACCGGCTCGCGGTTCACGCCGAGGGAGCTGCCGGAGGGGGACGCCGCGGAGTATCTGAGCAGTTCGATGGCGCGCCGGCAGCCGGAGTTCGAGGTGGACGTGAGCTTCGCGGCGCCGCGGGAGTTCGTCGCGTCGCGGCTGCCGGGGCGGATCGGCCCGCTGGAGCCGGAGGGCGAGGACGGCTGCCGGCTGCGCGCCGTGGTGCGGGACTCGCTGGAGTGGCTGGCGCTGCGCCTGGCGCTGGTGGACTGCGAGTTCACCGCGCATCAGCCGCCGCAGCTGGTGGCGTACCTCGCGGACCTGGGCGGCCGGCTGACCCGCGCGGCCACGCCCTGAATGAAGCGGGGGCGGGCCACGTAAGAAAGCGGGCCGCGTAAAGAAATGAGCCCCGGCGCCAGGGGGGGGGGTGGGCGCCGGGGCTCAGCTTCGGGGGGCCGGAGTGAGCGGCCCGATTCGGAGGTTACTGGACTCGGGCTCAGGCCGCAGCGTCAAAGCCCGTGTCGTGAGCCATTCGCTTCAATTCGAGCAGCGCGTGCTTCTCGATCTGGCGGATGCGCTCGCGGGTGAGGCCGTGCTGCTTGCCGACCTCGGTCAGGGTCCGCTCGCGGCCGTCCTCGATGCCGTACCTCATACGGATGATCGACGCCGTCCGGTTGTCGAGCTTGCCGATCAGCTCCTCCAGCTCCTCGCTGCGCAGCAGCGTGAGCACCGACTGCTCGGGCGAGATGGCGGAGGTGTCCTCCAGGAGGTCACCGAACTGGGTATCGCCCTCGTCGTCCACGGACATGTTGAGGCTGACCGGGTCACGGGCCCAGTCCAGGACGTCGCCGACGCGCTCCGGCGTGGAGCCCAGCTCGGCGGCTATCTCCGCGTGCTCCGGGTCGCGGCCGTTCTCGCGGTTGAACTCGCGCTGGACCCGGCGGATGCGGCCCAGCTCCTCCACCAGGTGGACGGGGAGCCGGATGGTGCGGGACTGGTCCGCGATGGAGCGGGTGATGGCCTGGCGAATCCACCACGTGGCGTACGTGGAGAACTTGAAGCCCTTGGCGTAGTCGAACTTCTCGACCGCGCGCACCAGGCCCGCGTTGCCCTCCTGGATCAGGTCGAGCAGAGGGAGCCCCGCGCGCGGGTAGCGGCGGGCGACGGCGACGACGAGACGGAGGTTGGAGCGGATGAACACGTCCTTCGCGCGCTCGCCCTCGGCGACCAGCGCCTCCAGCTCCTCGCGCGAGGCACCGCCGGCCTCGCTCTCCACTTCGCCGTCGAGGATCTGGCGTGCGAACACACCGGCTTCGACCGCCTGCGAGAGGTCGACTTCCTTGGCCGCGTCGAGCAGCGGTGTACGGGCTATCTCGTCCAGGTACATGCCGACCAGGTCGCGATCGGCGATCTCTCCGCCCACGGCGCGAACACTGCTCGCCCGGTTGGTCCCGCCGGTGGCGGACGAACGACGGGCGACGGCACGGGTTGCCATGCGTGCTCCCTTGCTGAGTAGGTCGCGACACCCTCTCGGGTGCCCTGCATCCGATGGAAACAACGACTGGAATCCGGACAGAATTCCCATGCCTGGCATTCAATTTCGCGATCATGCAGTACTCTGTTCCGCCACCAGGCCGAGCGCAGGGTGCACGAGTACCCCGGAAGACGCCGCTCACCGGCTCCGAGTTGCGCCCGAAGCCGCGCTGTGACGGGCGTCCCAGCCCCGGACCGGAGCCGGACGGAGCCGGAGCCGGACGGAGCGGGACCGGAGTCCTAGGCCCCATGCCCCGCGCGCCCTGGGACCGCAGCCCGTTACCGGGCAGGCGCCGGGTGCATAGCGTCACTGCTATGAACGAGACGACCCCCCGAATCGCATCCGAGTCCACCGCCGCCCCCGACGCCTCCGGCACCCTCGACGAGGCCCTGGAACGGCTGCACTCCTACGGCCCCGAGCACAACGGCTGGCTGAGCAACCACGCGCCCATGGCCGTCGAAGCGCTCGTCCGCCACGGCCAGGCGCCGGGCGTGCACCGCTGGATCGACCACTACCGGGCGAAGCTGGAGGACATGCCGGACCGCTTCGCCGAGGTCACCCCGGACAACTGGCGGGAGGCCCTGGGCGACCCCCGCCGCATCGCCGACTGGGCGGTGTACTTCGAACGGGAGACCGCCGACCGCCCCTGGCGCGACGTGCTCGCCGAGTGGTGGCCCCGGCTGCTCCCCGGCATCGCGGGCGGCGCCACGCATCCGGTGATCCGGGTCGGCCACAGCGTGCGCACCCTGCTGGCGGCCGAGGAGAGCGGTCCCCGCGTCGGGGAGCTGGCCCACGCCCTCGGCTACTGGGCCGCCCGCCACGACCCGCTGCCCCCGCTGACCCCGCTCGCCCCCGTCCCGGACGCCGGGGCCGCGCTGGCCGCCGTGGCGCGGGTGCCCGACCAGAGCGGCGGCATCCGGTCCCGGCTGGACCAGCTCACGGGGTTCCCGCAGTGGCCGGGCGCGCCCCTGAGCGATGCGCGGGAGGCGCGCGACCGGCTGGCGGAGCTGGTGCGGGCGGCGACCCACCGCTACGCGGAGTACGGGCACGGCGAGCCGGTCATGCTGGTGCACGCGGCGACCGCGCCCAACGCCGTACTGCGGACGCTGCCGGCGCTGCCGCCCGAGCTGTGGGCGCCGAGCGTGGCGGCCGCGTGGGCGGCGAGCGCCGCGGTGACCGCCGCCTACACGCCCGCCGAAGCCGTCGCGCCGCCGGCCGGGTACGCGGCCTCGCTCACGGCCGACGAGGTGTTCGCGCGGGCGGCTGCGCACGGCGACGACCACACCATCAAGTTCACGGACACCGCGCTGGACATCGGTGACGCCACGGCGCTGGCGGCCGCGCTGCGCTCGGTGGAGCTGAACCCTCCGGCGTTCTGAGCACCGGGGGCCGTGACCGCTACCCGAACTGCACCGACCGCTTCGCCAGTCCCATCCAGAAGCCGTCGATCACGCTGCGGCCCCGGTCCAGCTCGCCCTCCGCCGCGCCGAGGGTGACGAACAGCGGGGCGAAGTGCTCGGTGCGCGGGTGGGCCAGCCGGCCCGCCGGGGACTTGTGCTCGAAGTCCAGGAGGGCGTCGACGTCCTGCGCCCGGAGCGCGCGGTTCCCCCAGTCGTCGAACTCCGCCGACCAGCCGGGGGTGCCGCCGCCCGCGTGCCGCAGGGCGGCGAGGTTGTGCGTGAAGAAGCCGCTGCCGATGATCAGGACGCCCTCGTCGCGCAGCGGCGCCAGCTTGCGCCCGATGTCCATCAGCTTCTGCGGGTCGAGCGTCGGCATGGAGATCTGGAGCACCGGAACGTCGGCGTCCGGGAACATCTCGACCAGCGGTACGTAGGCTCCGTGGTCGAGGCCCCGGTCCGGGATGTCCTGGACCGGCGTACCCGCGCCGCGCAGCAGCTTGCGTACGCTCTCGGCGAGGTGCGGGGCGCCGGGGGCGGCGTAACGCACCTGGTAGTAGTGGGCCGGGAAGCCCCAGAAGTCGTACACCAGCGGGGCCGTCACGGTCGCGCCGAGCGCGAGCGGAGCCTCCTCCCAGTGGGCGGACACGATGAGGATCGCGGTGGGACGCGGCAGGTCCGCGGACCAGGCGGCCAGCTCGCCGGGCCAGACGGGGTCGTCGGCCAGGGGCGGGGCGCCGTGGGAGAGGTAGAGGGCGGGCATGCGCTCCGCGGTGATTGTCATGACACTCCCCAACTGCGGCTGCTCAAGGTAAGTCTTCGGCGGGAGACTCAAGGTTCGAGACTCATAGGTTCGAGCTTCGATGTTCGACAGGGAAGATTATTTAATCTTCAAGCTCCTACCTTGAGAGACCTTAGCCTTATCTAGTTAAACTTTCAAGAAAAGGTCGTACAATGGAGTACATGACCACGGCATCAACCAGTGCGCCGCACTGGCTCACCGACGAGGAGCAATGCGTCTGGCGGGCCTATCTGCACGCCACCACGCTCCTGGAGGATCACCTCGACCGCCAGTTGCAGGCCGACGCCGGCATGCCGCACATCTACTACGGCCTGCTCGTCCAGCTCTCCCAGGCGCCGCGCCGCCAGATGCGGATGACGGAACTGGCCAAGGCCGCCAAGATCACCCGCTCGCGCCTCTCGCACGCGGTCGCGCGGCTGGAGCGGAACGGCTGGGTACGCCGCGAGGACTGCCCCTCCGACAAGCGCGGCCAGAACGCCGTTCTCACCCCGGACGGCTACGAGATGCTCCGCCGTTCGGCCCCCGGCCATGTGAAGGCCGTCCGTCAGGCGATGTTCGACCGCCTCACGCCCGACCAGGTGCGCTCGCTGGGCGAGATCATGAAGGTGCTGGCGGCCGGCCTCCAGCCGGAGAGCGCGGACGCCGACCTTCCCTGGCTGCGCTGAGACACTTCCCTGGCTGCGCTGAGACATGGGCCTGCCCCGGTTCCCTCTGTACGGGGAACCGGGGCAGAAACGTATCCGCGCGGGGGCGGTGCCGGGCACCGGCCGTCAGTGGGCTCTACCTTCTTGATCGGGTTGATCGAGCCATTCGTAGGGTTGGGTCGCCCAGGGGTGCTGGGTGTGGCTATCAGTGGGCTGCCGTTTCGTGGCTACCATCGCTTCGCCGCCCGGCGCCCCACGACGACTCGGCCGCCGATTAGGAAGTGCGAACAAGTCGCTGTGTAGAGCAATGCCGGCGAGGTCGTCCGTGGTACGAACAGCACGCACACGTACGTCAGGAGCACGATGAGCCGGATATGGGCGGGGATCGACAGTGGCAAGGGCCACCATCACGGCCTCGCGCTGGACGCCGGGGGCAAGACCCTGCTGTCGCGGCGGGTCGCCAACGATGAGCCCGAGCTGCTGAAGTTGATCGGTGACGTCCTCGACCTGGCCGACGGCCGCCAGGTGACCTGGGCCATCGATATGACCGGCGGGGAGCCCGCGCTGCTGCTGGCTCTGCTGATCAACCACGGCCAGGAAGTCCTTTACATCCCCGGCCGTCTGGTGAACCGGGCATCCGACGGCTACCGCGGCGAGGGCAAGACCGACGCCCGCGACGCCTACGTGATCGCCGACCAGGCCCGGATGCGTCGTGACCTGCGGCCCATCCGCCCCGGTGACGAAGCCGCCATCGAACTCAAGCTGCTGACCGGACGCCGTGCCGACCTGGTCGAAGACCGCACCCGCGTGGTGAACCGGCTGCGCGGCACCCTGCTGAGCATGTTCCCGGCCCTTGAGCGTGCCTTGGACGTGACCAACACCGGCCCGCTCAGGCTGCTGACGGGCTACCAGGCTCCGGCCGCGATCCGCCGCGCCGGGACCGCGCGGCTGACCAAATGGCTGGCCAACCGCAAGGTCCGCAACGCAAGAGCCTTGGCCGAAACAGCAGTTGAGGCCGCCGAGCGACAGCACACCGCCGTCCCCGGGGAGAAGACCACCGCCAAGCTGGTCCACACCCTGGCCGAGGAGGTGATGGCCCTCAACGAGCAGATCTCCGAGATGGACAAGCTCATCGAGGGCCGGTTTCGCGAGCACGAACTCGCCGACATAGTCCAGAGCGTCCCGGGCATCGGCACCGTGCTCGGTGCCGAGTTCCTCGCCGCTATCGGCGGCAGCCTGGACGACTTCGGCTCCCCGGACGCCCTGGCGGCCTTCGCCGGCGTCGCCCCCGCCCCTCGCGACTCGGGCAAGGTCAGTGGCAACCTCCACCGGCCGCTCAATTACCACCGAAGACTCCAGCGCGTCTTCTACACCTCCGCGCTGGTCAGCGTCCGCTACGACCCGAACTCGCGGAAGTTCTACGACCGCAAACGCGCCGAGGGGAAGAAGCACGTCCAAGCCGTGCTCGCCCTCGCCCGCCGACGCGTCAACGTCCTGTGGGCCCTGATCCGTGACCGACGGTGCTATCAAGTCACACCCTCAGCGACTGCGGCCGTTTGACAACAGCATTAGGAAGCGACGACCGGGACCCTGAACTCGTCCTCGACGCCGTCGGCGCCACCCTCCGTGCCGGAGGCGGAACCGGCGGCAGAACCGGAACCGGAACCGGAACCGCCGCTCGTCGGCGTGCCCGCTGTCGGACGGCCCGCGTTGATGAAGGTCAGCGCGATCGCGGCGGCCACCACCAGGATGCCGACCGCCCACCAGATGGCTCCGGTGAAGCCGTGCACCATCGACTGGAGCTTCAGCAGCTCGGGGTCCTTGGCGCCGAGCGCGGCGTGCGAGGTGGCGTACGCCGTGGCGGCCGAGGCGGCGATCGTGTTCAGCAGGGCCGTACCGATCGCACCGCCGACCTGCTGCGAGGTGTTGACCATCGCGGAGGCCACACCGGCGTCACGCGCCTCGACCCCGTGCGTCGCCAGCGACATGGCCGGCATGAACGCCGTGCCCATGCCCAGACCCAGCAGCAGCTGGCCGGGCAGGATGACGGCGGCGTACGAGGAGTCGATGTCCAGCCGCGTCAGCAGCAGCATGCCCACGGCGGCGGTCAGGAAGCCGGGGCCCATCAGCGTACGGGCCGGAATCCGGGTCATCAGCCGGGCGCCGATCTGCGTGGACCCGGTGATCATGCCCGCGATCATCGGCATGAAGGCGAAGCCGGTCTTGATCGGCGAGTAGCCCTTGACGACCTGGAGGTAGTACGTGAGGAAGAGGAACAGGCCGAACATCGCGATCACGGCCAGGCCCAGCGAGAGGTAGACGCCGCCCCGGTTGCGGTCCGTCACCACGCGCAGCGGGAGCAGCGGCGAGGCGACCCTGGACTCGATCAGGACGAAGGCCAGCAGCAGGACGCCCGAGGCGACGAACGAGCCGACGGTCAGCGCGTCCGACCAGCCCGCGGACTCGGCGCGGGTGAACCCGTAGACCAGCGCGACCAGACCGAGCGCGGACAGGACCACGCCGGGAATGTCGAGCGGGGAGCGGTTGCGGCTGCCGGCCGGCTCGCGGATGACGAAGTACGCGCCCGCGGCGGCGATGATCGCGAACGGGATGTTGACGAAGAAGGTCCAGCGCCAGTTCAGCGTCTGGGTGAGGAGACCGCCGAGGATCAGGCCGACGGCGCCACCGCCACCGGCGATCGCCCCGTAGATGCCGAACGCCTTGGCGCGCTCCTTGGCGTCGGTGAACATCACCGCGAGCAGCGAGAGCGCGGCCGGCGCGAGCAGGGCGCCGAAGACGCCCTGGAGCGCGCGGGAGCCGAACAGCATGCCCTGGTTCTGCGCGGCGCCGCCGAGCGCGGAGGCCAGCGCGAAGCCGACGAGTCCGACGACGAAGGTGCGCTTGCGGCCCCAGAGGTCGGCGATGCGTCCGCCGAAGAGCAGCAGCCCGCCGAAGGCGAGGGCGTAGGCGGTGATGACCCACTGCTTGTTGGCATCGGTGATGCCGAGGTCGGTCTGGGCGTGCGGCAGGGCGATGTTCACGATCGTGGCGTCGAGCACGACCATCAACTGTGCGAGCGCGATGAACGCCAGCGCCTTCCAGCGACTGGGGTCCGGGAGTCGGATATCAGCTGTTTTTGACATGGGAGTAGCCACCTAGGAGCGCGCGAGGGCGCGGGAGATCGCGAACCGTGCGTGCCGCTGGTCACGGGCACGGCTGAGGTCGGGTCCGACCGGAAGGTCCGACCGGTAGGTCTGACGGGTAGGTCTGACGGGACTGTCGTCGGGTGTCGGGTTCGGATGCGGAAGAGGGAGGAGGGGCGGGCGCCGAGCAGGTCAGCTGCGGCGCCGCAGGTCCTCCAAGGTCGCCGCCGTTCCGGGGAGTACGGAGCGGGCCGGGGCCTCCAGTCCGTCCAGGAACAGCTGGATGTGGCGATGGGTGAAGCGGTCGATGTTCGGGCAGGCGATGCCCGGCAGCGGCCGGGTGAGCTGGGAGAGGGCGACCAGTACGTCACCGACGGCGATGTCGGTGCGCAGGCGCCCCGCGGACATGGCGCGCGCGACGAGCCCTTCGACGGCCTCTTCGAGGCGCCGGCGCTCGGCGAGCAGTTCGGGGTGGTCCTTGTCGAAGCCGCCGGACAGCATGGGGCACAGGGCGCCGATGCGTTCGTCGGCCGCGGCGTGGACGAAGCGGCTGAGCGCGGCGAAGGGGTCCGCCTCTTCGGCGGTGGCCTCCTCGGCGCGGTCGGTGGTGCGGGAGGTGACCGCGAGCACGACCTCGTGGACGAGGGCGGCGCGGTCGGGGAAGTTCCGGTAGAGGGTGGCGTTGCCGACGCCGGCGCGGCGGGCGACCTCGTCGAGCGGGACGTCGGGCCCGAACTCGACGAACATCTCGCGCGCGGCCGTCACGATCCGCTCCCGGTTGCGCAGTGCGTCGGCCCTCGGCCTGGGCGTACGCGGCTGCGCGGGGGCGGTTGCGGTACGGGCGGCGACCACGGCTGCGCTCCTTGTCTTCCGGTTCGCTGTTCTACGGCTCTCTTCCCCTGCGGCTCCGGTTCGGCGAACCAACCGGGGACCGCTTCCCCGTTTCGCGGGGACACCGATGCAAACGGGGAAACACTCCCCGCTTATTTCCGGGCACTTTGTGACCTGCGTCACGTGCACTGTCACCGAGGAAACCGACTCGGGCCGCCCGGGGAGACCGGCTCGGGCCGCCGGGGAAACCAGCCGAACGGCGCACCCAGCGAGCGCCCGGCGATCACCCGGCGGAGGCTGACGGCAGAGCGCAGCCGGGGCCGGCCGACTGCCGCGGACCGGAAGGTGCCCCGATGCAGCAGCACCGCCGCCGGATACGCAATCGCCGCCGCCCGCTCGCTCTCGGCGCCGCAACGTCCCTGGTCATCGCGGCCCTGGCGACGGCCAGCAGCACCCTGCCCCTCCAGAGCCCGATCGCGGCGGGCCCGGCCGCGACGGCCCCGCTGGCCACCGGACTCGGCCCCTGCCGGATCGCGTCGGCGATGGGCGTCCAGATGTCGGAGGGCATGCCGACCGAGCCCGGCTACGCCCGCTCCACCGGCCGCGTGCGCGCGCTGAACCTGATGATCGACTTCCCGGACGCGCAGGGCACCGGGCCGGCCATGGACCGGCTGGCCGAGTTCTTCCCGCAGACCACGGACTGGTTCCGGACGAGCTCGTACGGCCGGCTCACCTACATACCGGAGGCCCCGATCCGCTCGTGGCTGCGGATGCCGCTGCCCTTCGCGGACTACGGGATCGAGCGAGGCTCCCCGTACGAGCCGGGCTACCGCCACCTGGTGCAGGACATCGTGGCGGCGGCCGATCCGAAGGTGGACTTCGGCGCGTACGACCTGGTCAACATCCTGGTCACGCCGAACGCCGGGCCCTCGGCGCTGGACACGGTGCTCTCGGTGACGTTCTCGGGGAACGACGACGCCCCGCTCGCCGACGGGGTCCCGCTGTCCAACACCTCGTTCGTCTACAGCCGCCAGGACGACGGCTCCGGCTCGTACGCCCAGACCGGCTACCGGGTCCTCCCCCACGAGAACGGCCACGTCTTCGGCCTGCCCGACCTCTACACCCTGGAGGGCGGCGGCTCGGTCGGGCACTGGGACATCATGTCCGAGGACTGGGGCGCCAACAACGACCTGCTGGGCTGGCACAAGTGGAAGCTCGGCTGGCTGGACAACGACCAGGTCAGCTGCGCCGCCCGCCCCGGCACGACGGACCACGTCCTGGAACCCCTGGCCACCCGGGGCGGCCTGAAGCTGGCGTTCATCCCGCTCACCGCGGAGTCCGGCTACGCGGTGGAGGTCCGCACCCAGGCGGGCAACGACGAGGCGATCTGCCGCCCCGGCGTCCTCATCTACAAGGTCAACTCCGACGTGGACACGGGCCAGGGCCCCATCTCGGTGACCGACAGCACCAAGGACAGCCCCGGCTGCACCCGCCTCCCCAACGTCCACGCCGAACTCTCGGACGCCGCCTACCAACCGGGCGACACCTTCACGGACCGGGCGAACGGAATAAGGATCTCGGTCCTGGAAAAGGACACGAAGGGCGACTACCGCGTCCAGGTAACCCGCTCCTGACAACCACCCCCGCCCCCACCACCCGTTACACTGACGGCGGCGACCAAGCCTTCGTAGCTCAGGGGATAGAGCACCGCTCTCCTAAAGCGGGTGTCGCAGGTTCGAATCCTGCCGGGGGCACAGCTGCTAGCAGCGCGAACGCCAGGAAGGGCCAGGTCAGGGCACATGCCCGGCCTGGCCCTTCGTCGTCAGGTCCCGTTGCGCTCACGGTCTCAGACGTTCTCAGACGGTCTGATCACACGACCTCCGCCCCCAAACCGTCCCCCGTGGATCTTGATGTCTGCGCAGGTGGGGCGCCGCAGGTGCCGGGCACGAGGGTGCCGCCGTCGAGCCCGGCACGGTTGTGGTGCGCAGTCGCCAGCAGACGGTGAAGGGGCACATCCACCACCTACGCCAGATCGTGCCCGAGCCCGCGGAGCAAGCCATCGAAGACCCCGCTTTCGCAGCTCTCACCGCGGCCCTCACTGAGGCAGAAACAGCCGGACATGACCCGGATCGGCTCCTCCAGCAGGTCGCCGACCAGCGAGCCTTGGGCGACGCGCGCCGCCCCGCACGAGTCCTGACCTGGCGCATCCAACGCCAAAGCGCAAGGCCGACACCCAGCACACGGGCCCCGCAGCACAGCGACCCGCCGCTCCAAACCACACGGCAGCAGCCGCCACAGGCACGGCGGCACTGATCACGACGGCATCGACACTGGGTGTGAGCAGTTCCAGAAGGGCATGTCTGAGTCAGAATTGCGTCACTCGCCCCGCGGTCACGGCGCACGGTCAGAACTGAGGGCGCCATCCTGCGGAGTACTTCTCGTACAGGGCTAGAGCAGCTGTCAGTTCCTCATTTGACTCAACCGTGCCATCGTCGAGGGATTGGCGCAGGGATGCAACGGCTTCAGTCAGACCTGTCTCCCCACCGAATACGTTCACCAACGAGTCCCAGACGAGCTGCTTCTCAGTCCTCACCGCCACGCTGCCCATCGTCTGACTGTGCACAGGCGATATTGCGCTCTCGAACAGGCGCGCGACGACCCGGGCATCGGACAGCGATTCAGGGGTTGGAGGATCGTCTGTGTCGGCTGTCGCCACGACGACTGTCCGTAGCAGCATCCTTTCACTGGCAAGGTCCTCGGGGCGAGCCGCGCGAAGGAGAGAACAGAGTTCCTGCCTCATGGAGCGCGCGGATTCCTCCGTGATCAATCCGTGCTCGCTTGAGCCGCCCGCAGTCATGCTGAGCAGCAGGACCTTCCCGTAGAGGCTCTCAGTACCGTTGAAAAGACCTCTGACGGTGCGGTCGATCGAGTCTCCGCTGAGCGTGCGGAGCAGAACCTTCACCGGGCTCAGCACAGCCCACTCGCCACCGGGAGAGAGCATCCCAGTCGATCCCAACTGAACGCGCGGCAGCTGACGCATCAGCGCCATAGCCGTGGGCAGCACCTGCTCCTCGGACACGTCGCGAAGATAGGGGACAAGACGTTTGAGGACGTCGTCCAGCAAGGGATCCGGCACCTGGTCCAGCGCCTCGGTGAGTGCGGTCTCGTCGCCGAGCTTGTCCGCGACGTGGTCAATGCACCAGATGGGTGCCCGTCCGGTGGGAAGCTGCCGGTGAAGGTAGAAGTCCAGCACCTTGCTACAGGCCACGCGTCGGTCCCGCTCCCAGGTCGGGAGCCAATCAGAGCCGTAAGCGCTACCGCCGAAGAGCCTTTCGGCGGCAGGGAACAGCATTCGGATGACCGACTTGGCGTGGCCGTCCAAGAGACGGGTGAAGTCCTCCACGAAGGCGTTCTCGTGCGGTGTCTGCTCCCCGCTTCGCTGGTAGATCGAGGTGGTACGCGTGAGCAGGTCCACGCCGACCGGCAGCAAATCGTGCGCTGCGGGGTACCGGACACGAAGCGCCTCAAGCGCCAGGACGTCGACCAGACTCACTTCCGCGCGCAGGCTGCGAACGGTCAGGGGCACGGACGCCAGGTACCGCTTCACATCCCGAATGGTGGAGAACATGGGAAGAATGAGCTGCACGAACACATCCGGCCACCGCGCTTCATCGAGCGGTCCGGTGTTGATCCCATCCAGCGCCTCGACCAGTCCCCGGGTGATGACTGGTGAGAGCGCCTGCGTGGGGAGGGGAGGCACCTCCATCGAGATCTTCACGATCTTCTCGAGGTAGGAGGACCCCTCGACAGCCCCGTCCGTCAGCGCCGTCTCCACAACGCTGCGGTCGAAGCACAGGACGTAGACGATGTTCGGGAACGAGCCTGTCAGCCGCACTAGCCGGAAGAGGTCTCGGATCTCCTGCTGTGACAGGCGGTCAATATCGTCGATGAAGACCACGATCCGCCCCGGCAGGTCCGCGAGGAGTTCGGTGAGCTCCTCTCTCTGCTGGTGGATGGTCTCCTGCTCCTCGCCCAAGAGCTTGGACGCGCCCTCAGCGACGGCGCTTGCGCCTCCCAGGACGGCGCCAGCACCAGGGATGAACTTCAGCGGCGACAGGGCGGACGAGTACTTGCCCAGGCGCTCGGCGACTGCGCGGCCCGCGCTCTTGAGCTTGTCCTTAAGCCCGCGTCCGTCCCGCAGTTGTCCGGCGAGTTCGTCGAAGAAGAACCGCATGAGCTGGTCGGTGCCGGAGAAGAACCACGGGTTGAACTTGACGACCTGGACGTCGTCGGCCGCTGCCAGTGCGCTGGAGGTGAGGTTCAGCAGGGAAGTCTTGCCTGAACCCCATTTTCCCGTAAGCGCGACAACCGCGCCGTGCTTCGCGGAGGTCCTGCGGATCTCCGCCGCGAACGCGTCCGCGAGGCCGGCACGCTGCAGCAAGTCTTCGCTAGCGTCTTCAATAGGATCGTCCCCATTGAAGAGACTGCTTGCGTTGATCGAAGCACCGTCGTCCATGCCCACCCGCCCTTGGTCACTGTGGAAAGCGAGCGTAGTGCTGCCCACTGACACCGAGACGGTTGTCGGACGGCGACAGAAGATCATCCAACGCTGCCCGTCGGGAGGGAGCATTGGGTGGTTCGGCTGGGGCTTCAGCGACTCAGAAGCTTGCGAGGCTAACGCAAATCACGCAGTCGCTGGCGTGCAGAGCCGCTGTCAGTTCTCCTCGCAGTTCGTCCGGGAGGATCCCAGCGCCGAGGGAGCAGGCGCGCACCAGCGCGCGGCAATCCTGCACTTGTCGGTCCGTGGCGATCTCGGTGAACAGAGGATGAGCCAAGTTCTCGCGGTCCAGGTAGCCGTCTTCGGCGTCCGTCATCCTGCAGTGGAGGTCCTCGACGATGCGGTGCGCGGCGAGCGCCTCGGCGGAACCGATCGCGTGGAGGACCGTTAGTTCGAGCCGGGTGTCGAAGACGGTCACCCCAGGTTCGGTCTTCCGTCCGAGGTAGGCCGTCACCAGGTCCGTCAGGTAGCCGCCGACCGGCTGCCCGGCGTCGCGTCGGCATAGAACGGTCAGGCATGCCGTGACGGCTTGCTCCCACGGATCGCCGGGCACCGTGTCGGCAAGGAGGACAGCTGCCCACGCGGTGTCACCCGCAGCGCGGGCGGCGAGTACGGCGACCTGCCGACCGTCGAGTATCCGCATTCCGATGCCATGGTGGGCTTCGATGTGCGCCAGCGCCTCGATCCATCGCCCCTCGGCAGTGAGGGTGCGCGTGTCGTCTGCGGGGAGGACGCGCCACAGCCATGCGCGAACCTCCTGGCGGTCTTCACCGGTCGCAGTGAGGTTCGCAGGTACGTTGGCGCCCTCGAACCGGGCGGTGGTGCCCGCCTCGACGGCCTTGTACAGATCGCGCTCATGCCGGGGGGAAGGCGTGAAGGTAAGCGGGTGGCGTGCTGGTGGCACATCTCGCGGGCGAGATCGGAAAGGCCGAGGTCGAAGGCGATGAGCGCGGCCTGGTTGTAGACGGCCGATGCAAGCCCTTGGTCGGTCTTGTTCACCACAGCGTCGGCCAGGTCGACGAGACTGCGCACACGCTCGGGCAGTGGCAAGCAGGCGGGCCGGAATCGGGCGACGGGCGGGAAGCGCTGGGCTGTGGGGCCGTGCGGATCCATGTGTCCCCCATTGTGTGGGGGAGGGCTGGTGGGGCGAGGGTGCCCGCCGGCTGCGTGCCGCAGGCACCGTCCGCTACACATGGGGCGTCATCGCCAGTCGACGACGATGCGGTTCAGCGGGGTGCCGAGGCGAAGAGACCGGTGCGCTGCTCGATCTCGGGGGTGTCGAGAGGCTGAATCTCGAACGTGGCCTAACGGTCGCGGTAGTCGCGGTCCCCGGTGCGGATGACGTCGGCGACCCTCGCGGCCAGCTCATCGCTGCCGGGGCCGTGGCCGACGACACCGAACTCCCAGAACTTGCCACCCTTCGGGAGTCTTCAACTTCCCTCGGCTCTCGACCCTCGCCGAGCCCCCGATCGGTGTAGTGGGCAACGTGCCGCCGCAGAACGCGGCCCAGCGCCCGCATGCGCGTCCGCGTACGGAAAGCAATGCCATCCTCGGCGGGCACTTCATCGAGGAGCGGGAGAATTCCTGCCGCTGCGCATCGACCTCCTCCCGGCCCTCGGGAAGACCGGCCCTCCAAGAAGCAGCCGATCTGCTCCACCAGAAGCGCGACCTGGACTTGCATCGCTGCGAACCGGCCAGCTCGTCGCCTTCGTCTTCGTCTTCGCCACCGAAACCTGGACCGGCGAGCTGATCAACGCGGAGCCGGACAAACACCTGGCGATCCAGTGGGTTCCGTGAACCACCTGTCCGAGCCCGCGTTCCCGACCACCGTGCCGGCCTTGGCCGCGTACCGGAACGGAGGCCCCTCCCCCTCCCCTACAGGTGGCCGCTCGCTGCTCGGTGACGGGCCGACGCCACTATCCCGAGCGCACCAGCTGCTACCCCCGCAGCGCCGAACCCCGAACCCTGGCTGTCGATGGCTTGGGCCGGCATCGTCTGGAAGTAGAGATCGAATACCAACGGGCTACGGCATCTGCAATCCGGATTGCATGGTTCCGGAGACTCAGGAATTCGAACAGTGATTCCAACGGCCGAATTTCGATCCAGCCATCGTTCGACACCATGCCACACTCCATCCGTGACGCCCTTTCGATGGATCTTGGCACCTTTGACAAGTTGGCACGCGGTGCGACTCATGCGCGTCTCCGGGGACCGGCTTGAGCCAGACACGGCTTGGAGAATAGCTCGCGTGTGGCTCAAACCCGACGAGTTACCGTTCCTCCTGCATGGGCACAGGGTGGTCGACACCGCGCCACGCGACTGACTGGCTCACATTCGAAGATCTTTACTGGTCGAAATCTTGACCGATTAGTTGGCGAATTAAAGATCACTATCAGCTTCGCGTCGTTAAGTTTCGGCCATCATCCTCACTTGTGGCGCATCGCTAACCCTTGGCGATATAGGAATGGCTGTCTGGTAACCAGACATGACCTTCCCGAGGGGGATCCGATGTCCGACGTCCTCAGCCTCTCTGCCGTGGCCGCCGCGGCTCTCCAGCCGACGTTCACATTCCTCTACGGGCGCCTTGAGGCACTCCTCAACCGCCACGAGGGCCGCGACGTAACCGACGAACTCACCACATCTGAACTGCCGTCGACGCTTGTGGGAACCGTCGCCCTGCCGCTCGTGGCCAACGGACAGCGCCTCGATGAGCACGCCTCACAGCTGCGCATGGCGAGGACCGTCCTCACGCGCTACCAGCATGATCCGGCCCTGGTGGTGCCGGACGACTCGATGCTGACTGACGTCCTCGGGCAACTCCGCGTGGTGCTTGAAGAGATCTACTCGCACCGTTTCACCTTCATCGGCGAGAGCCGCGAACGTTCCGGCCCGTTGGTCGTACAGCGAATCGACAACGTGTCCGGCAATGTGACCGGCATGCAGGCGGGTGCGGCAATTTTCACGGGAAAAGTCGATCAGGAGTTCAAGACGGTGAGCAGTGGATCCACGGTGATCGGGATGTCCGCCCCCGTCATCGGTGGTGAGGCTTGAAGGCCTGATTCCACAGTCCCACGAGCTCTCCCCGGCTCTCAACTCGCCTACAACCAGGAGAAGCCCATCATGGACTCGCCCTTCCGTTTCTTGGGTAACGGTCCGGCCGATGAGCAGCCGTCGGCTCAGCCGAAGTCGTCTGCCTCCCCTCCCATGGACGGGGAGGCAGACGACTTCGAAGCTGCACACGATGCTGTGGACTTCAGCAGCATGAACCAGAAGCCACAAGCCAGTGCTCCTGGCATGCAGGACAGCGCGCCGTACGAGGCGCCGGCCTTGGCCTCCGGCGATTCCACCTCGGGCGGTCACGCAGACGACGACCACGCGACACCCGAAGACCGCCACAACCGGCAAGAGGGGAAAGTCTCGCAGGGGCGAGAAGCTCTCCAGCAGTTGCTGAACCGCACTGGGGCAGAGGAGCCGCACACGAATGCCGTTGTCGAACCTGACGAGCGCATGCCTCTCGGTAGCATCCAAGAGGATGCCCCCGGCTTCGAAGTGTCGTCCGGCCGGTCCGAGTCCACGTCGGTACGACAAAACTTCGGCACAAACAACGGCGTTGCAATCGGCGTGCAGTTCCAGAACATCATCAACGGAATGCGCACCGTTGAGCTGCGCGATGACTGGGTCGACCAACAGCTGGCCGTCTACGTACCGCCCAAGAACGAGAAGGATGCGGCCGACAAGTTGCGTGCCGAGCACGTCGTCGTGCTCCTTGGTGAGAGCGGCGCGGGGCGGCAGCCCACTGGTCTCCGTCTGCTGCGGGGGCTCGACGAGGAACTCACCTTCAAGCGCTTTCATCGCGAGCCGAAGGATCCCTTTTCCCTCGCCGACCTGACTGGCCAGCAGAAAGTTGGCTGGCTTCTCGACCTCCGGGCAGAGGGCGATACCGTGTCGGGCGGCCTGGGGTTCTCGTTTCAGGACACCACTGCGCTCAAGACAGCGATGTCATACCTCGTGGTGCTGGCCAGCCCCGAGGTGTGGGAGCCGATCAGCAATGGCGGAGGCGACGTAGCCGTAACGCTGGAGGCACCAGAGGCTACGGACGTCTTGCTTGCCCATTTGCGGGCGGCGCAGTGCCGGATGCCCGAGAAATGGGCCGTCGATTCTCGGATCGCTCAAGCCATCACCGGAAAGCTACCGGGCAAGGTCAAGCGATGGTCTGACGCCATCATGGCTGAAGAGGGCCGCTCGGTGGTCGCAACAGCCACCGCCGCCACCAACGAGCAGATCGCAAGAGAGTTCAACGAGCGGGTAGAACGTGTCATCGAGGCTATGGCCGACTGGCGTAACCAGCTTCGTACATGGCACATCGAACATCCCGACAGCGATCACCGCAACTTTCTCCTTGCGGCGGCTTCCATGGACCGCACTCCGGTTGACCTGATTTACCGTGCTTCGGAGAGCCTTGCCAATACCCTTGGCGAGAAGCCCAAGCCGAGGCCCGGTCAGCAGGGTCCGGGCATCATCGAATTGACATACATGATCGGCGCTGAGCTCACTGCCGATGGCACCGTCATGCTGCCGAGCGATGGCTACGCCGAAGCCGTCGTCGAGTACTTCCTGATGGACCGTGCCCATCTCGTCGATCGTTTCACGGAGTGGACCGCAACGCAGGCCGCCAAGCTTAAGGGTAGCCTCGGGACACAACTCGCAGATCGCGTTGCAGTGTGGGTGATTCGCCACACCCAGAAGAGTCGTTCCGTGAACGTGCTGAAGTCAGTTGCAGGCCAGTGGTCCAACAGCAAGATCCTTCAACGGCACGCCCGAGATCTTTTGTCGGTTGCAGCTGTCGACAGCGAGATCGGACGCCTGGTCCGGGACGGAATCCTCGTGTGGGCTCGCGATGACGAGGCGCCAGAGAGCCTTCTAATCACCTTAGCTGGCGTGTGCCAGCAAGTGAGCCAGGTCTACCCAAAGGAAGCGCTTCTTCGATTGGGTGAACTGGCTGCGAGCGACAAATCCGCAGTAACCGCCGCAGTGGGTGAGGCGTTCAATGCGATGTGGGATCGCCCTGGGCAACGGCATAGCGTTCGGAAAGTGCTGCGGACGTGGGCCAGGAGTTCCACGGGATCTCTCCGTCGTTCCAGCAGCCATGCGTTCCTTTATCTCGCCAGTCGTGTGGAGGAGAACGGCGCACCATCCTTGCTGTTTGCAGGAAACGACTATGAAAGCGACCTCCCCTGGATCGTCCAGAGTTGGCGTACCACCCTGGAGTACGACCCTGCTCCCGATACCGCCGTCGATGCCTTCAAGGTGTGGATGGAAGGTGCTGCCTCCGTGCCGAACACCCGCGACGCTGTGTTCAGCATTCTCGCCCGGGCGGTCCACGACGCTCCCGAAGACAACAGCGCTGTCCGCTTCCTGGGCCTGAACCGGCTGGCCACCCACTGGGAACCGTCCGAACCGAGGAAACCTCTGACCGACCGCGCCCGCTTCCGTGACTCGCTGATCGACTGGGTCAGGGCTGCGGACCCCGCCAACCCGGGAACTGGCTCCAGTGTTCCGAAGCCGTAGTCCCAAACTGCGCAATGGGACCTTTCACGTCACTGGCACGATGCCTAGCTCGGCTGACTGCTATCGATTCCACTTCGAGGCCATGGGTCATTGGTATGACTCCCCCGGACCCAAACGTCATCATGACCCCGAGGCGGCTGCCGCGGATCATGTCCTGACTGTCGTTCGAGAGATTGCCAGAGCCCACGCCCTACCGGATGCGCTGACCGTAGAGAAGCGCGTCAACGCTCACCTTGGCCTGTCGAGCCCTGTACCTGGTATGCCGGTCTCCCTCAGTTGGGCTTCCGTACGACTGTGGGGAGCATCCGACGATATTGACAGCGCCATACGGTCCATGCAACGCGTATACGAACACAAGGCGAAGGAGGAGCGACACCGGAGAGAGATCGAACTCAGCGAGGCCTTTCGAGACGCGATGCGCAAGGATCCAAGCTTGGCACTTGCCCATCTTGCCCTTCGACACCCACAGGGCCTGTCGTCAGAAGCCATCAGCCAGATTGACCAGCTTATTGTCAGGATCGCGTCCTGTGATCCTGGTACATCTTGGGTTGCAACGGCCAAGCTACTTCAGGAGCTCATCCGGGACATGCAGGCGGATACAACGTCCTACCTCCTTGAGGAGCTTGCTGCTCTTGCAGCCCGATTCGGCCAACCAGCGGCTGCCGAGCATCTCCGAAGCCACCGTCGACAGGCTGAGGTCGCCGCGGAATGACCGCGGTTGAACTTCCGGTGGCTACCTCGCAGTCAGCCTCTCTTACCTGCTTTGGAGTCACATCAGGCATGGGGCGTTCAGTCGGCTTGCAGCCGCTGAACGCTTGCATGCGTCGGCGGCTGGGCGGCCGTCCCGTCCCTACCGTGGGTACATGCGTATACGTCAATTCCTGCCGGTCTGCTTCGCAGCCGTCGGGCTGCTCGTCGGGTGTGCCGAAGCGGGCGAGGAGCCGGACGGGGCGGCGGGTCGGTCGTCGGCGGCGCCCGACGAGCCGTCGAGCGGGCCGCCGGGTGACGGCAGCCGCGCCTGGGAGCCGGACGACGCGATGCGGCGGGCGGAGCGGGCTCTGGAAGCGGTCTCCGACAGCGACGCGCGTCCGGAACTCGTCCACGCCGCGAGCGCGTCCGTCGCGAGTGGCATGGACCAGGAGTACAAGGCGCCCGGCGACCGGCCGTACCTCCTCGGCATCACCTGTGACACGGAGGGGATCGGGGAACTCACCCTCACCCTGTCGCGAGGCGATCAGGAGCAGGCGTACGGGATCGGGTGCGGGGACCCGGAGGCCGACCAGTTCAACATCCCCGCGGGTGAGCCGTTCACCGCGCGGGTCGACCCGGTCGAGAACGGCACCGGCCTGATCCTGTGGCGCCTGGACACCATCGCCCGGGATGCCGTGGAGGGGTGTGACGACGACATCGATGGTTGTGACGGCTGAGCCGGCGGGCGGTCGCGCGGGGCCGTCTACCATCAGCCGGCATGGAGTGGATGGAGCGCGTCGCCAAGTTGAGGCAGTGGACCAGGAGCGGGGCCCGGGCTCCGCACAAGCCGTTGCTGCTCCTGTACGCGCTCGGCCGGTTCCGGGCGGACGCCGACGGCGATCTGCCGTACACCGCCGTGGAGCGGGATCTCCAGCTCCTGCTGAACGAGTACGGGCCGCCCAACAAGACGACGCCCGCCTACCCCTTCCATCACCTGGTCAACGACGGGGTGTGGGAGGTGCGCACCGATCGTGGGCCCGGCAGTCCCGGGAGCGGGGTGCGGGATCTTCGGGAGAGCGGCGCCACCGGGCGGCTCGCGCCGGATCTGCGGGCGGCGCTGCGGCGTGATCCGCAGCTGCTCGGCAGGATCGCGGGGCTGCTGCTCGACCTGCACTTCCCGCCCTCCCTCCACGGCGAACTGTGCGAGGCCGTGGGCCTGGAGTCGGAGCCGGCGGAGACCGGGCAGTTCGCCGCGGCGCGCAGGAACCGGGACCCGCGCATGCGGGAGCAGGTGCTGATCGCCTACGAGTACCGGTGCGCCTTCTGCGGCTACGACGGCAGGATCGGCGCGCTGCCGGTCGGGCTGGAGGCCGCCCATGTGCGCTGGTGGGCGTTCGAGGGACCCGACGACATCGAGAACGGGCTGTGCCTGTGCTCGCTGCACCACAAGCTCTTCGACCGGGGCGTCCTCGGCGTCGGGGACGGTCATCGCGTCCTGGTCTCGCAGAGCTTCGTCGGCCACAGCGCGGCGGCCCGCGAGCAGGTCATAGCCCTCGCCGGCCGTCCGCTCGTGGGGCCGCAGGCCGGCGCGGACCGGGTCGCCGCCGCTCACCGCGACTGGCACACCCGTGAGGTCTTCCGGGGCGTGCCGCGCCCCGCCGCGACCGCCTGACCGCGCGCCCGACGCGCCCGACGCGCCTGACGCGCCCAACCCACACGGCGCCACACGGCGGCGGCCCGGCCGTCCCCGGGTGGGAGCGGGCGGGCCGTCGCCGTGGTGCGGGGGCCGGGTGGGTCACGCCTTGGCGGGGTCGGGGCGCATCGTCAGGAGGGTGATGAGGCCGCCCACCGCGGCGATCGCCGCGGCCGTGGTGAACGCCGCGCTGTAGCCGTCCGTCAGGGCCGGCAGGTCGCCGAGGCGGCCGGCGCCCTGTGAGGTGGCCAGGGCGGTGAGGGCGGCCAGGCCGAGGGCCGAGCCGATCTGGTACGTGGTGTTGACGATGCCGGAGGCCAGGCCCGCCTGCTCCGCGGGGGCGCCGGACATGGCCGCCATCATGGCCGGGATGTACGCCAGCGACATGCCGAGCGCGGCGACCAGCGAGGCCGGCAGCACGTCCACGGCGAAGGAGCCGCTGGGCTCGACGGCCGACAGCCACAGCAGGCCGGCCGCGAGGACGAGCAGTCCGCCGCCGATCAGCGGCTTGGCGCCGAAGCGGGCCAGCAGCCGCGCCGTGATGGCGGTCATGAAGACCATGAGCAGCACGGTCATCGGGAGCAGCGCGGCGCCGGAGGCGAAGGCGCCGTAGCCCAGGACCTGCTGGAGGTAGAGGTTCAGGAAGTACCACATGGGTATCCACGCGGCCCCCAGCAGCGCCATGCCCAGGTTGGCCGAGCCGAGGCGCGGCACGCGCCAGATGCCCAGCGGCATCAGCGGCCGGCGCATCGTCTTCTGGAGGATCAGGAAGAGCGTCAGCAGGGCGGCGGCGCCGACGAGTTGGAGGACGGTCTGCGCGGTTGCCCAGCCGACCTCGGGGGCCCGGACCACGGCGAAGACGGCGAGGGCGAGGCCGGCGGTGACGGAGGCGGCGCCGAGTACGTCGATCGCTCCGCGGCTCGGGGCGACCGACGGCAGCAGCCCGGTCGCGGCGAGCGTGGCGAGGCCGATCGGGATGTAGATGATGAACACCCAGGGCCAGCTGAGCCACTCGGTGAAGACGCCGCCGAGGAAGACGCCGGCGGTGCCTCCGGCGGGCGCGGCCGCTCCGTAGAGGGCCATGGCCTTGCCGAGTTCCTTCGGGTCGTGGGCGAACAGCGTCATCAGCAGGGTCATCGCGGCGGGAGCGATCAGTGCCCCGCCGACGCCCTGGACGGCGCGTCCGACGACCTCGACCCAGGCGGTCTGCGCGGCCGCCGCGACGACGGAGCCGGCGATGAGGACGCCCCAGCCGGCGGTGAACACCCGGCGTGCGCCGAGGAGGTCGGAGAGGCGTCCGCCCAGGAGCAGCAGTCCGCCGAAGGCGATGACGTAGGCGTTGAAGACCCACTGCAGGTCGCCCTGCGAGAAGCCGAGGTCCTTCTGCATCTCGGGGAGCGCGACCCCGATGATCGAGGTGTCCATGATCACCATGAACTGCGCGGTGGCGAGCACTGCGAGTGCCCACCAGCGCTTGGGACTGACGGTTGGCATTGCCTTCCCCTCTCAGGAATCTCCCGGAGTTCTCCCGGAAATCCAGCTCCTGCTACCCCCTCGGGGTATCTGAGACGGGACCATAACATACCCCTAGGGGGTATGCATCGGTCGTGCGGGAATCAGCTCGTCCGGCCAACCCCGTCAAGTCCATGGGCTCAGGCGTTCGTTGCGCACTAAAGTTGCTCCATCACTGCTGGTTATGGGGCCGGGGCTCATTCGCGTGCGCGGACGGCGTCCCGGTGGGGAGGGCCTGCGCGGGATGAGTCGTCGCTCCAATGGGTTGGTCGGGATCTGGGCCGAGGCACAGCGCCAACAGCAGCTTCAGCAGGAGGCGCGAGCCAGGTATCAGCGGGATCAGGAGCGGGCGCAGCGGGCCCACGAGCGCGAACTGGCGCGCAGTCAGCGGGAGCGGAAGGCGGCGTACCGGGAGCAGCGCGAGGCGGAGGCCCGGCGGCGTACGCGGGAGCTGGACGCCCGGGTCGACGCGCTCCAGGGACTGTTGGCGGCCGGCTGCCGGGCCCCGGCGTTCCGGGCCGCCGCGCTGACCCGGCCGGAGCAGGTCGAGCCGTTCGCGCCGGGTCCGCTGGCGCAGCCCGTACGCATGCCCGATCCGGGGCAGTACGAGGCGCAGGGCGGCGGCTGGACCGCGGGGCGCCGTGCCCAGGCCCAGGCGGAGGCGCGGGCCAGGTTCGAGCGGGACTGGCAGGCGGCGCAGGCCGCCGAGGCACAGCGCCAGGCGCAGTACGCCACCTACCAGCGGCAGTACCAGCAGTGGGCCGACGCCCGGCTGGCGGAGATCCGGCGGCACAACGCGGGCGTCACCGAGATGACGGCCGGGCTGCGCAACGGGGACGCCGAGGCCGCCGTCGAGTACTTCTCGGCCGCGCTCTACGCCTCCACGGGCTGGCCCGACGAGCTTCCCCGGCAGGTGACGGCGGCCTACGACTCGGCGGCGCGGCAGCTGGTGCTGAACTGGGAGCTGCCCCGGTACGACGTCGTCCCGGAGGCCAAGTCGGTGCGGTACATGATCAACGCGGACCAGGAGAAGGAGTCGCCGCGGCCGGTCACGCAGCGCCGGGCGCTGTACCGCGACGTGCTCGCCCAGTGCCTGCTGCTCGTCCTGCGCGACCTCTTCGCCGCCGACGAGTTCGGCGCCCTGGAGTCGGTCGCGCTGAACGGCTTCGTGGACGACCACGACCCGGCGACCGGGCGGCGGGTGCCCATGTTCCTCGGCACGGTCATGGCCCCGCGGGCGGACTTCGCCGAACTGCACCTGGAGCAGGTGAACGCGGTCAACTGCCTGGTGGACGGGTTGCGCGGCCAGTTGTCCACGCGCCCCGACCAGTACGCGGCCGTGCGGCCGGGCCGCGTCCCGGAGGACGTCGGCAACGGCGTCGTGACGCACGGCGGCGACGAGGAGCCGGACCTGTACGAGATGGACCCGCTGGCCTTCGAGTCGCTGGTCGCCGATCTCTTCCGGGCCATGGGCATGCAGGCGGTCACCACACAGCGCTCCAACGACGGCGGGGTGGACGTCGACGCGCTGGACCCGGCCCCGATCCGGGGCGGCAAGATCGTCGTCCAGGTGAAGCGCTACCGCAACACCGTGCCGCCGACCGCCGTCCGCGACCTGTACGGCACGGTCCAGGACACCGGCGCCAACAAGGGCGTGCTGGTCACCACGTCCAAGTTCGGCCCCGGCTCCCACACCTTCGCGAACGGGAAGCCGCTGGAACTCGTACCGGGCTCCGAACTCGTCGACCTGCTCCACCGGCACGGGCTGCGCGGCCGGCTCGGCGGCGGCGGGCAGGGGCAGGCGCCGGTGCCCGCCCAGCGGACGGCGCCGGACGACGAGATCCGGGACGGCGACCACAACGTGCTCGGCATGTACTGGTCGGGCACCGTCGCGCTGGACGTCTGCGCGCTCGTCTGCCAGGGCAACCGGGTCCTGGACGACGACCACTTCGTCTTCTTCAACAACCCGGCCACCCCCGACGGCACGGTCCGCGCGCTGATCCCCGTCGCGCCCGACAAGGCCGCGATCCGGGTCGACTTCGACGCCCTTCCGGCGCGCGCGGACCGGCTGGTCGTCATCGCGGCCGTCGACCCCGTCGCCAACCCGCACGCCGACCTGTCCGGCTTCACCGACGCCGGCATCCGGCTGCTGGACGCCGAACGCGACCCGCTCGACCAACTGGACGTGTCGGACGGCCGGCCCGGCGAGACCGCCCTCGTCCTGGGCTCCTTCCGCCGGCGCGCCAACGGCGACTGGGAGTTCGTCACCGGCGGCAAGGGCTACCGGGGCGGCCTGGAGGAGCTGGTCCAGGACTTCGGCATCGAGGTCGAGTAACGCCCGCACAGGAGGATGAGCCATGGAGACCTCATCGGCCACGTCGACGTGGCGCCCGCTGCCCGACGTCCACGCCTTCCTCGACCGGGCCGGTGGCTTCCTGCGCTCCCGGCCCGCCCCGCACACCGTCCCGCTGACCGTGACCGAGCAGCTGCGCACCTGGGGTGCCGGGGCGTACGGGGAGGACGCGCCGGTCTTCGGGGTGCTGGAGCGGGGCGGTGAGGTACGCGCCGCGTATCTCCGGACGCCGCCCTACCGGCTGATCGTCACGCCCCTCACGCCCGAGGAGGCCGGTTCGCTGGTCGCCCATCTGGTGACCGCCGGCCACGAGGTGCCCGGGGTCAACGCGGACAGCGGCACCGCCACCGCGTTCGCGGCGGCGTGGCGGGCCCGTACGGGGGTCGAGCCCCGGCTGCACGAGCGCATGCGGCTCTACCGGCTGGGCGAGCTGCGGCGGCCCGAGCCGGTGCCGGAGGGGCGGGGCCGGATCGCGGACGAGCGGGACCGGGAGCTGCTGGCGCGGTGGTACGCGGAGTTCGTGCGGGACATCGGCGGGAGCGGCGTCCGGGACCCCGGTGCCTGGGCCGACCGGCACACAGCCGAGCGCCGCATCACCCTGTGGGAGACCCCGGACGGGGTGCCCGTGTCCATGGCCGGGGTCACCGCCCGGGTCGCCGGGCAGCTCCGGATCGGCCCCGTCTACACCCCGGCCGGGCTGCGCGGACGCGGCTACGCGGGCGCCGCGACCGCCGGGGCGAGCCTCGCCGCGCTCACCGCCGGCGCCGAGGAGGTGCTGCTCTTCGCGGACCTCGCCAACCCCACCAGCAACGGCCTGTACCAGCGCGTCGGCTACCGGCCGGTGACGGACTTCGCGGTGTACGACCTGCCGGGAGCCGGTGGGTGAGCGGACACCTCGCGGGCAGCGGGCCGCGCCCCGTAACCCGTCCCGGCGCCCGCCGGGCCCGTCAGCGCAGTTCTTCCGGGCACGGGGTGCCCGGCTGGAACTGGTACGGGGCGCTCAGCCGGTAGGTGCCGGGGCGGGGGGCGAGGAGTTCGGTCCACTCGTCGCCCTGCTCGTCCTCAGCCACCTTGATCAGGCAGCCGTTCTCGTTGACGAAGGACCTCGGGGATTCCTTGTCCGGGCGGTTCTTGGACGCCTCGGTCTCGCGGGGGCGGTCCAGGCCGTCGCCGTCCTCGTCGACGAGGGCGAGCCAGGGCGAGTAGGGGATGCGGATCAGGACCCGGCCGGCCTTTTTGACGTGGATCGTCAGCTCGCCCTCGCCCGCGCGCTCCACCGTCGCCGGCGGGTCGGCCAGCGGCACCGGGCTGTCCACCTCGAACAGCCGCCAGTCCTTGTTGGACCAGATCGCCTTGAGGTAGGGCAGGCCGTTGCTGACCAGCTCGGCCTCCTTGCGGGCGCCGCTGTAGTCCGGGTCGCCCTGCGGCAGCACCACGTAATGCACCGCCCAGCGGTCGAGCCACTGGCGGTAGTTGATGGCGTCCAGGGTGTCGTCGTAGAAGAGCGGGTTGCGCTTCATGTCGGCCTGGCGGTTCCAGCCCCGTGCCAGGTTGACGGAGCGCGGCAGCGCGGACGCCTCGCGGTGGCTGCTCGGCGGGACGACCTCGACCCGGCCCCGTTCGGCGCCGATCTTCTGGAGCTGGTTGACCAGCGGGCCCAGCGAGCGGGTCCAGGAGGCGGTGGGCGCGGTCCTGACGATGTCGTCGATGCCCTTGAAGCCGATCCAGAAGTTCAGCGAGGCGAAGGCGAGGACCAGCGCGTACCAGCGCCGCGAGCGGGGCGTGGTGTACGGCAGCGCGGCCAGCAGCACGACGCCCGCGAACAGCATCGCCATCCGCGAGACGTTGGAGCCGATCTGCGAGTCGATGATGAACGTGAGCAGCGTGCCGATCCCGTACACGGCCGACGCCGTGCGGACCGTCTTCCAGTCGCTCGGTACGAGGAAGAAGACGAGCCCCGAGAAGATGAACGGGCCGGAGAGCGTCGCGACGGACATCGGCTGGGTGCCCGAGAACGGGAACAGCCACGCGGACAGTGCGACCACCACGACCGGCGCGAGCCCCAGCGCGTACGCGCCCGGCCGCCGCTTGTTCAGGAACAGCGCGGCCGCGACCACCCCGAGGAAGAGGCCCGCCACCGGGCTGCCCGCCGTGGCGAGACCGGCCAGCGGCGCGGCGACGGCCGCCTTCGCCCACCGCTTGTAGCGCCACCGGTGGGGCCAGCAGAACACCGCCGCGGCGGCGCCGACCGCGAACATCATGCCGAGCCCGAACGTCACCCGGCCCGACAGCGCGTTGCACAGGTACGCGAAGACGCCCGCCATCGAGCAGGCCAGCGGGTTGCGGACCGCCTTCACCCGGTACAGGATCAGCGCCGTCAGCCCGGCCGAGACCGTACCGGCGACCATCATCGTCGTCCGGACGCCGATCACCGACATCACATACGGCGAGACCACGCTGTACGAGACGGGGTGCATGCCCCCGTACCAGGCGAGGTTGTACGCCGTGCCCGGATGGCGGCCGACGAACTCGGCCCAGGCGTCCTGGGCGGCGATGTCGCCGCCGCTGTTGGCGAAGAAGAGGAACCAGACGATGTGGGCGACCGCGGCGACGGCGGTCGTCAGCAGGACCGGGTGGCGCAGGCAGCGCCGCTTGACCCCGGCGAACCGCCCGGCCCCCGCGGACGGCGTGGCGCGCGATTCGGCGGTCGCGCCGGCCGTGGCGTCAGCCGTGTCGGCGGTGGCGTCGGCCGTGTCGTCGTCGGCCCGTGTGGGCTCGGCAGTGGTCACTGCGTCTCTCCCCGTCCCTCCCCGGACGCGTGATTTCGGCCGGCTCTCCTGCTCGGGTCTCATGGGCCGAAAGACGCGTTCCAGGGTCCACGCGTTGCCCCGGGGACGCTAACACGCGGCGCGGCGCGGCGGACCGGAAGGCGGTCCGGCCCGGAGCGCGGGTGCGGGGCGCCCGGGCGGACGCCCCGCACCCGCACCGTCCTCAGCCCAGACGGGTCAGCTTGTCGGTCATCGAGGGCTCGGCGAGATCCTTCTGGAGCGCGACCGCCACCTTCACCTGGCTGCGTCCCTCGCCCACGGTCAGCGTGCCGACATGCGTACCGGCCACCGCCTCGTGGGGGATCGTCCTGCCGTCGTCGGTCAGCTCCAGCTTGACCGTGAGACCGGACCAGCCGACCGCCTCGACGTCCTTCGTCGCGACGACCGGGGTGGTGTGGCCCATGCCGTCGTCCACCTGGCCGACCACGTCGCCCTTCTTCACGACCTTCGCCCCCTCCAGCAGGTCCAGCGTGGCCAGCATCACCTTCTTGCTGACCCGGTTGACCTCGTCGATGATCGAGACGTCGTCGTACTGCCCCAGGATCGCGCCGACGATCAGCTGGTCCGTGCCGTCGATCATCTTGTGCGCCGCGAAGAGCAGGTTGCCGCCGGCCTTGGAGGTGGAGCCGGTCTTGATGCCCAGCGCCCCGTCGAACGGCACCAGCGTGTTGTAGTTGCGCCACGTGTGGCCGGACGGGTCCTTCCACTCCGGCAGCTTCGTGATGTCCATCAGCGCCGGGAACTCGACCAGCTTCTCGCCCAGCTTCACCAGGTCCTCGGCCGTGGAGACCGTGGAGGCGGTGAGCCCGGAGGGGTCGGTGTACGTGGTGTTCTTCATGCCCAGCTCGTCGGCGGTGGCGTTCATCTTCGCCACGAACGCCTTCTCCGAACCGGCCTCCCAGCGCGCCAGCAGCCGGGCGATGTTGTTGGCCGACGGGATCATGAGGGCCGACAGCGCGTCACGCTCGGTGAGGTAGTCACCCTCCTTCACCGTGTTCAGCGTGGACTCGCCCTCGGTGTAGAGCTTGCCGTCCGCCTCCGCCTTGGCGTCGATCCTGATCTTCGGGCCGTCCTCGCCGCGCTTGAGCGGGTGGCTCTTGAGCACGAGGTACGCCGTCATGGCCTTGGCGACGCTCGCGATCGGCACCGGCTTCTGCTCGCCGAACGAGCCGATCCGGCCGAGGCCGGTGGCCGCCATGTAGCCCTGGCCCTGGTCGGGCCACGGCAGGCTCGGCGTCCCGCCCTCGAACGCGTACGTCGACTTCGCCGTCATCGTCAGCGACGGGTCCGGCAGCGGGCGCACGATCTGTACGATCGCAAACACGAGGAGCAGCAGCAGGACCAGCGGGGTCCAGATCTTGACCCGGCGCACCGCCGTGCGGACCGGGGTCTCCGGCGGCGGCGGGGTGTTGGTCAGCTCGGCGAGCAGGTCGAGCGGCGGCTTGGGCGGCATCGGCTGCTGCCGGGTCCGCTCGGCCCCGCTGAGCGCCGCGGCCGGCGCGGGGCTCTCGGGCCTGCGCGGCCCCGGCGTGGACGCGGGCGCCGGCCGTACGTCGTCGGTGCGCAGCGGCACGAAGGTGCTCTTGCGCTCCGTGAGCGACTCGGACTCCGCCGCGACCGGGCGGCCCGACGCGGACCGGGTAATCTTCAGCGCGGTCGTCGGCTGGTCGACCTGCGGCAGCCGTGGCGCCTTGAAGACAGCGGTGGGCTGATCGACGGGCGGCTCGGCTTCGGGGGTTTCCGACTCGGCGGTGGGCGCCTTCGGCTTCGCGTCGGGGGTCTTCGGCTCGGCCTCGGCCGCCTTCGGCTCGGCCTCGGGGGCGGACTTCTCGCTGGTGGGGGCGGTGTCGTCGGCCGGGGCGTCGTCGGGGCCGGAGGCTTCGGGAGCGCCGGAGGCTTCGGGAGCGTCGGCCTCGGGCTCCTCGTCCTCGGCGGCAGACTCGTCCTCGGCGGCCGGCACCCGCTGCCCGCCCTCGTCGGAGGCGTCGGCGTCGTCGTCGGCGTCCGCCGCGCCCTCGCCGTCACCGTCCTCGTCGTCCGTCTTCGACACCCACGCGGCCACCGCCGCCCGCAGCCGCGCGTCGCCCTGGGAGCCGCCCTCCCCCGAGCCGCCGGACTCCGGCTCACCGGCCTCCTCCGCGTCCCCGGCGGCGTCCGACGCCCCCGCGGGCCCCTCCGGGGCGTCCACAGGGCCCTCCGGCGCCTCCTCGGGCGCCTCCGTGAGGTTCGGAGCGCTCTCAGCGTCATCGGCGGCCACGGGGGCCGCCAGAGGCTTCCCGGCGTCCGTGCGCGCGTCGCCGTCCGGCACGGCGGCGGGTTCGGCCGGTTCGGCGGGCGCCGGCTTCTCACCCGTACCGGACACACCGGACTCCGCCCGGTCCGGTTCGCGGAAGACGCCGAGGCGCGGGTCGCGCTCGTTCCGAGTCGTTCCCGACGACTGCTGCTGCTCCGACTTGTCGGGGGACTCGCCCGCCACCGATGCCTCCTCCATGCGGCGCGGGGAACCACCCGCGCTGTCCGAACCGTCTACCAGTGTCCCGTGCGAACCCTTGGCCGGGCTGCTAGACGAGAACGACATACCTACTGGTTCCCATACAAAGCCACCAGGCACCCTCGACAGACAGATGTGAGAGGGGTCACCCTGTCATTCATCCACGCGGGGAGGCATGGATGGGCAGGAGCCGCAGAACAATTCCGGAGGAGCTTCTGCTGCTCGCTCTGGACCCGACCACGGGTACCACAGCGCAGCCGCAGTCGCTCGACCTCGGTCTCGCCGGAGCCCAGCTAGTGGAGCTGGCCCTGGCAGGACGAATAGCCCCAGACGGGGATCGTATCGCCGTGGTGATGCCACGGCCGACAGGAGATCCGACCCTGGACTCCGCACTGGAACTGCTGCGCAGGCGCGGCAGCCCGGTACGGGCGGTCCACTGGATCGGCGGACCCCGGCTGGGGCTCCGCCAGATCTATCTCGCCCATCTGGAGCGGTGCGGCATGGTGCATGCCGTGGCGGGCCAGATGTGCGGGGTGCTGCCGACGACTCGCTACCAGGCGACGGACACGGCGATCAGCCGGGACATCAGGGCCCGGCTGGACAGTGCGATCCGCACCGGCGTACCGCCGGACCCGCGGACCGCGGCGCTCGCCGCGCTGGCCCACGCGGTCGGACTCGGCAAGCACCTCTACCCCGGGAACGAGGGGCGTTCATCGCGCTCCAGGCTCCGGGACCTGATCAGGCACGACCCGATGGGCGGTCTCGTGGCGCACGCCGTGATGGACGTCCAGAACGGGGCGGTCGCGCAGCCGCGCCGCGGCCAGGCGGCCGGCGTTCCGTTGCAACCGCAAGCGCAGCCCCCGTCACGCCGAGGCGGCATGGCGCACACCGCGGCCCACTAGGACCGCGTCGCGCGCACCCCGCGGCCCGCCAGGACCGCATCGCGCGCAACCCCCGTAACACCCGCACCATCGCGTCAACGCACCACGACACACGTCAACAATCGAACACCGCCGCACCGTTGTCCTCGCGCGTCGCCGAGACCCGGTTCGGGAGCCGCACCAGACGCGGGGCAGCCGGATTCACCGGCCGCCCCGCGCCGCTGTGTGTGGCCGTTTCCCAGCGCGGCCGGGGGCAGGGGTGGCAATCTGCTCAGCAGTAGATACGCACAGCTACATAGCCGGAGGTGCCGTTTCCGTGCCGTCCAACGTCAATCCCACCGTCAGGCGACGTCGGTTGGGTCAGGAGTTGCGCCGACTGCGCGAGATCAAGGGGATGACCGCCGAGGAGGTGGCGGAACGGCTGCTGGTCTCGCAGTCGAAGATCAGCCGCCTGGAGAACGGCCGCCGCTCCATCAGCCAGCGCGACGTGCGCGATCTGTGCGGGGTGTACGAGGTCGAGGACCACCGGGTGGTCGACTCGCTGATGCAGATGGCCAAGGACTCCCGCCAGCAGGGTTGGTGGCACGCGTTCGGGGACATCCCGTACAGCGTGTACATCGGGCTCGAAACCGACGCGGCGTCGCTGCGGGTGTACGAACCCCAGGTCGTCCCCGGCCTGCTCCAGAGCCGCCAGTACGCCGAGGCGCTGATCGCCGGCGGGCTGCCGGAGGCGCCGCAGACCGACATCGACAAGCGCGCGGGCGTCCGGACCCGCCGCCAGGAGAGGATCACCGACCCGGAGCGGCCGCTGCGGATGTGGGCGGTGATCGACGAGGCCGCGCTGCGCCGGATGGTCGGCGGCAAGCAGGTGATGATCGAGCAGCTGGAACACCTGGTGGAGCTGTCACACCTGCCGCACGTCACGGTCCAGGTGCTGCCGTTCGAGGTCGGCGCCCACCCGGGAATCAACGGGCAGTACGCGATCCTGGAGTTCCCGGACACCACGGACTCCAGCGTCGTCTACATCGAGGGCGTGACGAGCGACCTCTACCTGGAGAAGACCAACGACGTGCAGCGCTACAGCGTCATGTACGAACACCTGCGGGCACAGGCGCTGAACGTCGAGCAGAGCCGCCAGTTCATCGACCGGATCGCGAAGGAGTACACCCGCCTGCCCACAGAGTGAATCCGGCCGGTGGGCCCCACCCAACCATGTCTGGTTTATGGGGAATTCGACGAAGCATCGGGAAGGCGGCGGCAAGATACACCGCCGCCAGCTCTCCACGGAAGAGCTGAGCCCCGGAATCACCCGTTCGGGTGAACGCCCGCTTCACGCAGGGGAGTTGGCGAGTAGCGTCGATCAAGCCAGTCGGAGCCTCGCTGGCACACCCCACACAACTCTCTGGAACCGGAGTGAACATGGCTATCCGCCAGGGCGCCACCACCACATGGACGAAGTCGTCGTATTCCGGGCCGAACGGAGCCTGCGTCGAGGTCAGGTCCCCGCTCGCGCGGGCGGTCGACGTGCGTGACTCGAAGGTGACCGGGGGCCCCTCGGTCACCTTCGTCCCCGGCGCGTGGAGCGCGTTCGTACGCGAGGTCGCCAAGGGCGTCGCCGACGCCTGACCGATGCCCCCTGATCGACCGCCGCCGTCGACACCTCGCACCGACCGGCGTCACCACAGCCCTCTCGACCGGCCCGCCGTCCTGGCCGAGAGGGCTTCCGCCTTTTCCGGGCCCGTTCCCGGACGGCGCGAAGGAACCGGATCGGCAAGGGCCCGGATCAGCGCGGGTAGCGGGCCAGCCAGCCCGGCGCCGCGCTGTCCGGGCCGTGCAGGGCGGGCCCCTGGGTCATCTCCAGGGCGAAGTCGTCGGCGAGTTCGAGGAGGGTGGCCCGCCCCTCCAGCTCGGCGAGCCAGCCCGGCGGCAGCGCGGTCTCGCCGTGCAGCGCCCCCAGCAGCGCCCCGCACAGCGTGCCCGTGGCGGCGGACGGCCCGCCGTGGTTCACGGCCAGCCGCAGCCCGTGCCGTACGTCCTCACCGACCAGGGCGCAGTACACCGCCACCGCCAGCACCTCGTCGGCGGAGTCGGTGGCGCCCAGGGACTCGATGAGCTCGGGGCCCGGCACGCCCCGGCGCACCGTGTCCAGCGCCCGGCCCAGCGCCTCGGTGACGGGTTCGTGGCCGGGGCGCTCCGCGAGCAGCCCCAGCGCGTGGCCCACCGAGCCGTCCAGGGTGTCGCCGCGCGCCAGGCCGTGCACGATGACGGCGAAGGCACCGGCGGAGAGCAGGGCGGTGGGGTGGCCGTGGGTGTGCGCGGCGCACTCGACGGCCAGCTGGAGCACGAGCTGCGGCTCCCAGCCGACGAGCAGCCCGAAGGGCGCGGACCGGGTGAGCGCGGCGGCGTCCCGCGCGGCGGGGTGCTTGGGCCGGTCCAGGGTGCCCATGGTGTCGTCGCCGAGGCCGTTGAGGCATTCGCGGGTGGGGGCGCGGCGGGCGTAGAGCCATTCCAGACCGGCGAGCCAGCCGTTGTCCTTGCGGCGCTCGTCGGGGCCCCAGTCGTGCTGGGTGGCGGCCCAGCGGAGGTGGGCGCGGTGGACGTCGGTGGGCGGGTGCCAGGCGCCGGTGTCGCGGCGGACCTGGGCGCGGATCAGCCCGTCGACGGTGAACAGGGTGAGCTGGGTGGCGGCGGTGACGGTGCCGCGCGCGCCGTGGGCGGGCACGAAGTCGGTGACGGCGTCGGGCCCGAGCGCGGCGCGCATCTCGTCCAGGGTGAGGGTGCTGACGCCCGCGCCGAGCGCGTCGCCGATGGCGCCGCCGAGGAGGGTGCCGCGCACCCGGCTCCGGAAGTCCTGCTGCTCGGCCCGGCCCCAGACGGCCGTGATCCCTGTGCTCACCGCGCCACTCCCGTATGCCGTGGTTTTCGTTCCCCTGTGCGACTGTGCGGTAACCGCACAGCACTGTAATCGAACAGGCCCGCCGCTCCGGGGGTCCCGAACGCTTTTTGTACGGCTCCGAGGCGCGTCGAATTCCGTTGCGGCGGGCGGGCGGCGGGGCGGATGATCGCCCGATGCCCTCTTCGTACCCCTCTCCCCGTCCCGACGGCCGCGCGGGCATCGACGCCGCGCTCGTGGAGCGTCTGATCGCCGCGCAGTTCCCGCAGTGGACGGGGTTGCCCGTGGTCCCCGTCGAGGTGGACGGCTGGGACAACCGGACGTACCGGCTGGGCGACGCGATGACGGTCCGGCTGCCCACCCGCGACTGGTACGCGCCCGCCGTGGAGAAGGAGCACCACTGGCTGCCGCGCCTGGCCCCGTCGCTCCCGGTCCCCGTGCCACCGGTGCTCGCGCTGGGGGCGCCCGGCGAGGGCTATCCCTTTCCGTGGTCGGTCCGCCGCTGGCTGCCCGGCGGGACGGCGGCGCGCGAACGCATCGGGGATCTGCCGGGCTTCGCGGTCGCGGTGGCCGGATTCGTGCGCGCTCTCCAGGGCTGCGACGCGGCCGGCGGTCCGGCGGCGGGCCCGCACAGCTTCCACCGGGGCGCGTCGCCCGCGCGCTACGACGAGGAGACCCGCGGCTGTCTGGCCGCCGCGGCGGACCGGGTGGACGCGGCCGGGGCGGCGGCGGTGTGGGAAGCGGCCCTGGCCGCCGAGTGGCAGGGGTCGCCGGTGTGGTTCCACGGCGATCTGGCGGCCGGGAACCTGCTGGTCCGGGACGGCGAGCTGGCGGCCGTCATCGACTTCGGCACCTGCGGGGTGGGCGACCCGGCCTGCGACCTGGTGATCGCCTGGACACTGTTCGACGGCGAGAGCAGGGCGGCGTTCCGGGACGCCGTGTGCCAGGACTCCGGTACCTGGGCGCGGGCCCGTGGCTGGGCGCTGTGGAAGGCGCTGCTCAATCTGACGCGGGACGCGGGGCTGCACGGAACGCCGGAGGAGCACGAACTGGGCGTGATCGACGCGCTGCTGGCCGACCACGACGCGTTCGGCTGAGCGCGGGCCCGGCAGCCGGCCGGCCGGTCAGCTGGTCATCGAGCGGGCCGCCGCGTACAGGTCCAGGACGGCCAGGCAGAGCGGGATCAGGGCCAGGAGCAGCAGTATTTCGGCCAGATCGGACAGGCGGCCCCAGAACGGGGACAGGCCCTTGCGGGGGACGACCAGCGCGATGCCGGTGAGCAGGGCGGCGCCGGCCGTGACGGCCAGGGCGAGCCACAGCGTACGGAGGTCGAGCGCGCCCGGGTCCTCCCCGGTCAGGATCGCGGCGACGGCGTCGGCCGGCGGGTGGAGGGCCAGCCCGATCACCAGCAGGCTCAGCGCGATGATGCCCGCGCCCAGCACGGTGGCGACCTGGGCGGTGTGGCGGAAGAGGCGGGCGCGCAGCAGCGTCGCGAGTCCGGCGACCAGGGCGAGGCCCCGGGCCCAGCCGTCGGCCGAGAAGCCGAGGACGGCGCCCGCCGCGACGACCACGAGGCAGCAGCCCCCGACGAGGCCGAGGAGGAGTTCGTGCCCGCGCCGGGCCCGTACCGCGATGCGCTCGGTGTCGACGGGGTCGGGGTCGCCGAGGCCGGGCTCGTCGTCGGGGTCGGCGTCCGTCGCGGACTGCGGGGCCGCGTACCCGATGGGCAGCCGGGCCACCCGTGCGGAGAGGCCGGGCAGGAACGCGACGGCGCCGATCGCGACGACCACGCACACGGCCGCCGTCTCGCGCGGCCGGGCCTCCGCGACGATCGACAGGAACGCGGCGAGGGTGCCGACCGCCGACGCGGACACGACGGCGACGAACGGGGCGTCCCCGGCCGGCAGCGCCACGACGAGCCCGGCCGAGACCACGAGCACCGCCGCGCAGCCCAGCATGAACTGGAGGCGGCCCGCCCCGGTGCCCGGATCGAGGGCCAGCAGCCCGGACCCGGCGATCATCACGTGCGGCAGGGCCGCCAGGCCGAGGGCGACGGCCGATGCCCGGTCCCCGTAACGCCGGGCGCGGACCCCCGCGAGCACGGCGAGCAGCCCGCCCACGGCGGCGGCGACGATCCCCGGCAGCCCGTGCATGTCGTGCCGGACCGGGTCGGCGAACCAGAGCACGAAGGCCGTGAGGACCAGCAGCAGCGCCCCGCCGAAGAGCCCGGCCGCACCCAGCAGCCGGTCGCTCCACAGGGCGCGGTCGCGCCGGACGGCGGAGGCGACCGCGTCGGCGACGTCGTCGAAGACGGCCGGTGGCAGCGACTCGGTGAACGGCCGCAGCCGCAGCACGTCCCCGTCCGGGACGCGCTGCACGCCCAGCGTGTGGGTGGCGTCCAGGACGGTGTTGTCGCGGCGGGTCAGGTGGAAGCCGGGCGGTGTTCCCGGCGGGACCTCCTGGCCGGTCAGCCGCAGGATCTCCGGCAGGAGATCGGCGACGGGGACGTCGTCCGGCAGGGCGACGTCGATGCGGCCGTCCGGCGCCACGACCGTTATGCGGCAGAAACCTGCGGTTGTGACGGTCGAACTCACCTGCTGTGCCCCCTCGTTCGCTCCCCGGCGCGCCGCCGATCGCTCACGCGCCGGTCAAATCCCCAACCACCGACGGCCGTTACCCTATCCGGGGCCCGTCCCCTCCCTCGATTAGGATGATCGGCGCGCGGAGCCGAGCCGCTGCCAGGGGGGTGCCGGCACACCATGCTCCGGGCAGCACTGAGGGACTGATTCGCCGGTGACCCAGATCGTCGTCAAGCGCCCGCCCCGCACGATGCCGCCCGAGGCCGCATCGGCGGAACTGCGGCTGGAGCCGCCGCCCGAGCTGCCGCGCGGACAGCAGGAGGGCATGGCCATGCAGCTCCTGCCGATGCTCGGCATGGGCTCGTCGGTGGTGTTCTTCTTCATGCCCGGCTCGCATCCGTTCATGAAGATCATGGGCGTCATGATGCTGCTGTCCACCTGTGCCATGGTCGTGGCCCAGGTGATCCGCCATCGCAAGGGCACCCAGGGCCAGTCGGCGCAGGGCCGCCGGGACTACCTCAAATACCTGGCGCAGACCCGGCGCAAGGTGCGCCGCACCGCCCGCGCCCAGCGCGACGCCCAGTTCCATCTGCACCCGGACCCGGGCCAGCTGTGGTGCCTGGTCGCCGAGGGGCAGCGGCTGTGGGAGCGCCGGATCACCGACGACGACTTCGGGCAGGTACGCGTCGGCCTGGGCCCGCAGCAGCTGTGGACGCCGCTCGTCGCGCCGACGACGGCCCCGGTGGACGAACTGGAGCCGCTGGCGGCGGGCGCCATGCACCGCTTCCTGGCCGCCCACGGCTCGGTGGACCGGCTCCCCATGGCGGTGTCCCTGCGCGCCTTCTACCACCTCGTGGTCTCCGGCGACCCCGAGTCGGTACGCGGCTGCGCCCGGGCGATGGTGGCGGGGCTGACCGCACTGCACTCCCCCGAGGACCTGACGGTCGCGGTGGTGGCCGCCCCGGACACGGCGGACCTGTGGGACTGGACGAAGTGGCTGCCGCACACCCAGGTCCCCGGCTCGACGGACGGGGCCGGCACCAAGCGGCTGTTCGGCGACGACCTGGCGGAGGTGGAGGCGCTGCTCCACAGCACGCTGGACGGCCGCTCCCGCTTCAGCCGCGAGGCCACCCCGCTCCTGGACCAGCCGCACGTGGTCCTCGTACTGGACGGCGGCGTCGTGCCGCCGGACTCGCTGTTCGCCTCGGCGGAGGGGCTCCAGGGGGTCACCGTCGTGGAACTGGTCCCGGAGGACCTGGCGGAGCCGCGCGGCGGCCTGCACCTCGCGGTGCGGCCGGACCGGCTGCGGGTGGAATCGGCCGGCGCCGCCTACCACGGCACGCCCGACCTGCTGCCCGTCGAGGCGGCGGAGGCACTGGCCCGCCAGCTCGCCCCGTTCCGGCTGGGCGGCGGCGGGGACGACGACGAACCCCTCCTGGCCAACCTGGACTTCACCGACCTGCTGAACATCGGCGACCCCGCGGCCGTGGACCCGGACACGGTGTGGCGGCCGCGCTCGGCGGCGGAGCGGCTGCGGGTGCCGATCGGTGTCGGCGAGGACGGCTCCCCCGTCATGCTCGACCTCAAGGAGGCCGCGCAGGAGGGCATGGGCCCGCACGGGCTGTGTGTCGGCGCGACCGGTTCCGGCAAGTCCGAACTGCTGCGCACCCTCGTCCTCGGCCTGGCGGTCACCCACTCGTCGGAGACCCTCAACTTCGTCCTGGCCGACTTCAAGGGCGGCGCCACGTTCTCCGGGATGTCCAAGCTCCCGCACGTCGCCGCGGTCATCACCAACCTCGCGGACGACCTCACCCTGGTCGACCGCATGCGGGACTCCATCACCGGGGAACTCCAGCGCCGCCAGGAGCTGTTGCGGACCGCCGGCAACTACGCCAACCTCACCGACTACGAGAAGGCGCGCGCCGCCGGGGCCCCGCTGGAGCCGCTGGCCTCACTCGTCCTGGTGATCGACGAGTTCAGCGAACTCCTCACCGCCAAGCCCGACTTCATCGACATGTTCATCCAGATCGGCCGCATCGGGCGGTCCCTGGGCGTGCATCTGCTGCTGGCCTCGCAGCGCCTGGAGGAGGGCCGGCTGCGCGGCCTGGACACCTACCTCTCGTACCGGATCGGTCTGCGGACCTTCTCCGCCGCCGAGTCCCGCACCGCCCTGGGCGTGCCCGACGCCTACCATCTGCCGTCGGTGCCCGGCTCCGGGTTCCTGAAGTTCGGCACCGAGGGGATGACCCGGTTCAAGGCCGCCTACGTGTCGGGGATCTACCGGCCGGGCACCGCACCGGCCCCCGGCGACGGGGAGCCCGTCATCGACCGGCGCCCCGTCCTGTTCACCGCCGCCCCGGTCGCGGTCCACTACCCGGAGCCGGAACCGGAGCCGAGCGCCCCCTTCGTACCCGGACGGACGACACCGGACGCCCTGGCGGACACCGTCCTCGACGTCATCGCCGGCCGGCTGGAGGGCCAGGGCCCCCTCGCCCACCAGGTGTGGCTGCCGCCGCTCACCGAGGCCCCCTCGCTCGACCGGCTGCTGCCCGCGCTCTCGGTGACGCCCGCGCGCGGCCTGCACGCGCCCGAGTACGCGCGGGGCGGCGGGCTCACGGTGCCGTTCGGCCTGGTGGACAAGCCGTTCGAGCAGCGCCGCGACACCCTCGTACGCGACTTCTCCGGCGCCGCCGGACACATGCTGATCGTGGGCGGGCCGCGCTCCGGGAAGTCCACCCTCGTACGCTCCCTCATCGGCGCCTTCGCCCTCACCCACACCCCGCACGAGGTGCAGTTCTACGGGCTGGACTTCGGCGGCGGAGGCATGACCGCCGTCGGGGGCCTGCCGCACGTCGGCGGAGTCGCCTCCCGGCTCGACCCGGAGAAGATCCGCCGCACGGTCGCCGAGGTCGCCGGCATCCTCAACCGGCGCGAAGCCCTCTTCCGGGACCGGGGCATCGACTCCATCACCACCTACCGCAGGCTGCGCGCGGCGGGCCGGCTGCCGGACGAGGCGTGGGGCGACGTCTTCCTGGTAATCGACGGCTGGCAGTCCTTCAAGACGGACTACGAGTTCCTGGAGCCCGTCGTCGCCGACATCGCCGCCCGCGGCCTCGGCCTCGGCATCCATCTGGTCGCCACCGTCTCCCGGTACATGGAAATGCGCGCCGCGCTCAAGGACCAGCTGCTCAACCGCCTGGAGCTGCGCCTCGGCGACCCGACCGACTCCGAACTCGACCGCAAGATCGCCAAGAACGTGCCGGTCGGCACGCCGGGACGCGGTCTGACGGCGGAACGGCTCCACTTCATGGGCGCCCTTCCGCGCACCGACGACTCGGCGGGCGGGGGCGGCGACGACCTGTCCGACGCCACCGCCGCGTTCGTCCGCTCGGTGGCCGACGCCTGGCCCGGCCCACACGCCCCGGCGGTCCGCATGCTGCCCCGGACGCTCGCCGCCCGCGACCTGCCGACCGGCCCGGACGGGGAGCGCGGCGGTGTCGCGATCGGCATCGACGAGATGAACCTCGCCCCCGTGTACGTGGACTTCGACACCGACCCGCTGTTCGCGGTGTTCGGCGAGTCGGAGTCCGGGAAGACGGCGCTGCTGCGGCTTCTCATCCGGCAGATCACCGCCCGCTACACCCCTGCGGAGGCCCTGATCTGCGTCGGTGACTACCGGCGCGGACTGCTGGAGTGCGTGCCCGAGCCGTACCTGGTCGGCTACGCGACGACGCAGAACACGTTCGAGTCGTACCTCAACGACATGAACACCCTCATCGGCAGCCGTATCCCGGGCCCCGACGTCACCCCGCAGCAACTGCGCACCCGCAGCTGGTGGCGCGGCCCGCGCGCGTTCATCATCGTGGACGACTACGACCTGGTCGCCACGTCCTCCGGCAACCCGCTGGCCCAGTTGGTGGACAACCTGCCCTTCGCCCGCGACACCGGCGTCAACTTCATCATCGCCCGCAGCAGCGCGGGCGCCGGACGCTCCTCGTACGAGCCGTTCATCCAGCGCTTCAAGGAGCTGGGCGCGCAGGGCGTCCTCCTGTCCGGCCACCCCAACGAGGGCGAGCTCCTGGGCAGTGTGAAGGCCCGCCCGCTGCCCCCGGGCCGCGGCGTGTTCGTCGCCCGCCGGGGCACACCGGCCCTGATCCAGACGGGATGGCTGGCGCCGGAGACGGATTAGGGCGCGAAGGGGGCACCGCGCCCAGCGGTGTTCCTGCGCCGCAGCAGCAGGATCGCGCCTACGGCGACGGCTGCGACGAGGGCCGCCCCGGCGGTGATCCACACGCCCGTGCCGATGGCCTTCCCGCCGCTCGCGCCGGCCGCCGCGGGGGCCGCCGTCGGCTGCTCCGCACGGGTCGCGGTGCCGCCGGGGGCGGTGCCGCCGGGCGCGGACGCGGCCGGTGACGGGGACGCGGCGGCGCGGGCCGCGACGAGCGGGTTCACGTCGGCGGGGCCGGGGTCGCCCGGATCACCGAGGACGGCCATGCGCGGGCGGACCGTGCCGTACCCGATGTAACGGCTGGGCACCTCGCCCTCGGTCGGCCGGGCCGCGGTGTTCATCAGGACGCGCAGCACTTGGTTCCCGGTCCAGTCGGGGTGCATGGACCAGATGAGGGCGGCGGAGGCGGATGCGATGGCGGTGGCTTGGCTGGTGCCGCCGCTGTTGCAGTAGCTCTTGTTGTCAGTACCGCATGGAACCTGAATCTCATCCCCCGGTGCCGCGAGCGCCACTTGAGGCCCCGACACCGAGAACTTAGCCGCCGCGGCCATCTCGTTGACGGCTGCGATGCCTGCGACGCCGAGACTTGCTGCGGGGTACTCGGCGTCGTTGCCCTCTGCACCGGAGTTCCCGGCGGAGGCCAGCAGCAACTTCCCACGCTGCACGGCGTGATCCACGGCTTGCTGGATCGCTTCTCGCTCGTCACTCTCAAGCGAGTAGTCCTCGAAACCCAACGACATGCTGATGATTTGGGCATCGCTTTCGGCAGCGTACCGAATAGCCTCGACCAGGGCTGAAACGCTGTTGATGCCGGATTCTTTGGACGACCCGAAGACGGTCAGGGGCAGGACCCGGGCGTCGGGCGCGAGGCCCTTCACGCCCTGACCATTTAGCCCGTTGCCGGCAATTAGCATTGCCATCCCCGTGCCATGACCGTTCTTGTCCTGGTGCGCCCCACGCTCGGGTTCCACAAAGTTCTTGCCCCGCAGTACCTTCCCCGTCAATTCGGGCGCTGTGGGATTCACCCCCGTGTCAAGCAGAGCGACGGTGATTCCCTTCCCGGTGCTGACCTTCCACATCTCCGGAGCCTGCATCCGGTCCAAGTACCACTCGCGCTCGCGCACGGTGTCCGCTGTCGCGGCCGGTGCGAGGGCGCCACCGAAAAGGAGTAAGGCGCCCAACGCCGACGCCACCACCGAAGCACGCCGACGCCGCCGCCCGGCCGTTGACCTCATGCCACCCATTCGTGTTCCTAGTCGATTACGGGCGGGACCACACCGTCGCCACCGGTCGCCCAGGTCTCCTCGTCCTCGGTGAGGTAGTCCGGGGACTCGCCGTCCCGTTGCGTACGCCGCCGGGCGCCCTGGGCACCGCCCATCGGCCCCATCGCACCCATACCCGCCGGACCTCGGACGAGACCGCTGCCCCCAGGTGTGAACTCCCTCGCCGCTCCCGCCTCGCGCGGTGCCCGCACCGTACCGCCGGGCCGGGTGACCAGACGCTGCGAACCGCCGGTGACACCCCCACGCCCCATCGGCGAGCCGACAGCTCCGACTCCATGGCCGCCCATCATTCCGGGGCCGGTCACAGGTCGTTCCCCGCCGATCACCGTGCCACGAGGACCACCTCCGGTCGGACCGGTCACGGGCCTGGCCGGTGTCCCGCCGTGGATACCCGGATCAGCCCGGACGATCGCGGGCGGTCGGACGCTCTCGACGCCTCCTCTGCCCACCGGCCCGACCGGCTCCCCCCGCCGCGTACCACCACCGCCGGGACCGGTCGGCCCCGTCTGCGAGGGCAGCACCACGGGCGGAATCGGGGTCTGCCCCCCGCCGCTGACCGGAGTCTGCGGCACAGGCGTCCCCGTGGCCGGAGGCGCCGTGACCACCGGGGCCTCCGGCAGCGTCACCGTGTCGATGTTCGTGCCCGTGGTGTCCGGGGCTCCAGAAACGATGGGCGTCGGCTGGGGAGCGTGGGTGGATACACCGGCGACGGGCGATGATCCGCCTTCGACGGGCTGCACCACGCCGGCGTGAGTGCCAGCCACCGAGCCACCTGCGACCAGCCCGCCGGACTCCGGAGGAGAGGCCGTAGAGGGCCCGGCCGAGTTGTAGGGCGTGACCACCCAGCCATACCTGTCCACGCTAGGCATCACCTCCTGCGGCAACGGCCGAAAGTTCGGTTCCTGCTGTGCCGCAATCGTCTGCTGCGCCATCAGGTAGTACGAGGCGAGCTTGTTCATCTGCGGAATCGCCTCGTTCCGCGCCTTTTCGACGGCCTCCAGTCGGGCCTTCTCCTTCTCCGCGTCCGCGTAGCACATCGCGGTGGCGTCGGGATGGCCCTGCATCGCCGCAGTGACCTCGCTGAGAGCCTGGCCGGCCGTCTGGAGCGAGGTGCCGGCGGCGCCCGCGTAGTCGGCCAGCTTGAGCGTCTCCCTGGCGAACTCGTCGCCCCACTCGTGGAACGCGTCGCCGCCCTTGCCCTTCCACGTGGTGCGGCTGACGTGCTCCTTGAGTTCGGTGCCGATCTTCTCGATCTCCGCCTGCGCGTCCACGAGCGCCGTGCCCCGGTCCATGATCGCCGTGGGGTTCACCCCTCGGATCATGCGGAGCATGTCCTCGTACGGCATGTTCTCGAAGTCGGTCGTGTGGTACTGCGCGTTGAGCGGCGGCAGCTTGCCCTTGTCGCCCATGGTCCGTTCCCCCCTCGCCCCGTTCGGATCGCGTGGCTAGAAACCGTCGGGGCCGCTGGTGGTACCCGTGCCCGCGGGCGGAACGTCCTTCGGCTGCCCGGTGTCCGGGCCCGCCTCCGGCTTCTGGTAGCCGGCCGCGACGCGCTTCTGGATCGCGTGCAGGCGCTCCGCGTACTCCTGGTCCACGTTCTCGTACCCCCGGTCGGCCAGGTCGACGGTGATGCCCATCGCCTCCAGCTGCTCACCGAGCGTCCTGGAGAGCTGGGTGAGCCGCAGGTGAACCACCTTGTACGTGACCGACAGCATCATCGCTTCCGCGAAATCGGTCCCGTACGCGGCGGCCTGGATCTCCTGTTCCCCGATGCGACTGTGGGCGGCCGGTGAACCGTCGAGCTTCGTGAGGAGCAGGTCCACACGTGTCTTGAACTTCTTCAGCGACTCACCCGGTGTGGCCAGGTCCGGCGCTCCGGGCCCCCCGCCCGGATGGCTCGGGTCGTTCAGCGGTGGGTCGTCCGGAAGACGCAATCCCATGCCCGCACCCCCCTATGGTGCCGTGATGCCCGCAGGTCAGCCGTGGAAGCGACGGGACTGGGCGAGGTCGTTCGCCGCGTAGCCCTCGGTCGCCTCCAGGAGCTTGTTCGCGATCGTCGTCAGCGTCTCGTGCATGTGGTTCACCTTGAGGTCCCACCCGCTGTGACGGTCGTAGAACGCCCGCTGCGTCTCACCGTCCCAGGTCGCGACGACGGCCTTGACCTTCGTGTTGAGCTCGTCGAGCTGGGTCTTGATGGTGCCGGCGGTGGTCCTGACCTGGTTGGATGCCTCGACGACACCCGAGTACGTGATTTCCATGGAACGGTCTGTCTCCTGAACGAAGGAACGAAGGTACGAAAACGAGTACGGCTACGGGCCGCGCGGAGGCGGCGGCTAGGAGACCTGGAACCGGTCCAGGATGCCGTTACTGCCCGTGTGGTCGACGCCGTCGATGCCCTTGAAGCTGTTGAGGCGCTCGACCTCCTCGGCGTCGAAGCCGTCGCGGCTCATCTGGACCGCTTCCTTCGTGAAGGCCAGGAGCTCCTTCAGGTTCCGCACGTCGAGGTTGACCTGCGCCTGAAGGCCGTTGTACGCGTTGGCCGCGACGCCCTTCCAGTGGCCCTCCACGGCGTCGATGACCCCGTTGAGCTGGGTGATCCTGCCTTCGAGCGTGTCGTGCATGTGACCGAGCTCGATGATGAGCTTGTCGATCTGCTCGGATGAAAGCTTGAGCCTGTCTCCCATGACGTGCCTTCCCCCAGGAGTGGATGGTGCGGGACACAGGCCACCCGCTGTCGCGTCCGGGCCCCCGCACCGCTTTTTTGCTGTTTCACTTTAGCTACGCGCAGCAACTATTCCAACATGCTTATGCGCCAAGCGAGTTGTTACTCATTCATCTACTTCAGGGCGCTCGTCGTCCCGGGTGCGCAACAGGACCGCGACCCCCGCGATCACCATCGCGAGCACGCCCGTCACGGCCAGGACGTACGTCGCGAGCCGGGTCATGCGCTCCTGCCGGGTCTCCCCCAGCTGGAGCGCCACCGGTTCCGGCCCGACCGGCCCGGCCGAGACCGCCCGGTCCGGGGTGGGCGCGTCCACCGGGTGCGCGTCGTCGTTGAGCGCGCGCACCGGGTCCACCACACCCCACCCGATGAAGTCGTCCCGGCCGTTCACCGCGCGCTCGGCGGTCTGCTCGATCTGGGCCACCACCTGGCCCTGCGTCCAGCGCGGGTGCTTGGCGCGGATGAGCGCGGCCACCCCCGCGACGTACGGCGCCGAGAAGCTGGTCCCGTTGTCCACGCACTGGCCGCCGCCGGGCACGGTGGACACCATGTCCACGCCCGGCGCCGCGACGCCGATGAAGTCCCCGGTCTGCGAGAAGGGCGCCCGCTCGTCGTTCCGGTCCGACGCGGCCACCGCGAGCACCCCCGGATATGCCGCCGGGTACGTCTTCTCGACCCGGTCGGTGAGCCCGTCGTTGCCGGCCGACGCGACCACCACGATGTCCTTGTCCAGCGCCTCGCGCACCGCGCGCGCCAGGTCGGAGTCGGCGCGCAGCGGCTTCGCGGTGTCCTGGGAGATGTTGATGACCTGGGCGTCTTCGCTGATGGCGTGCCGGATGGCCGTGGCCAGGGTCGCGGCGGTGCCGGTCCCCCGGTCGTCGTTCTGCCGGATCGGGATGATCGTCGCCTCGGGTGCGATGCCGACGAACCCGGTGCCCGCGCGGGGGCGGGCCGCGATGATCCCGGCGACCTTGGTGCCATGGCCCACGCGGTCGGCGGTGGCGTCACCGCGCCCCCTCGCCTTGCCCTTGCCCTTGCCCTTGCCCTTGCCGCCGGCCTTCTCCCCCGCCGCCGAGCCGTCCGGCTTCTCCGGCGGGAGCAGGTCGAGGCCGGCCGCGCGGTCCACGGCGGTGCGCAGTTGCGGGTTGACGGCGTCCACGCCGGTGTCGATGACGGCGACCCTCACCCCCTTGCCCCTGGTGTCCTGCCAGAGCTGATCGAACACCAGCCGCTGGAGCGACCAGGGGCGGCCCCGGATCTGCTTCGGCATCGGAAAAGTGCACTCGCCGCTGCCCTCGGCGCCCGTTTGCGGAACGGAATCCTCGGCGGCGGCGGGCGCCACGGGCAGGACCGGAATCCCTCCGGCCACCGTGAGCGTCAGCAGCAGTACGGCAGCGGCCCTGCGCGCCGGAAGGGCGATCGCACCATGGGTGATCATCTCGTAGGTCCCCTCCCCCGCTCTCTCAGGAACTCTGCGGCTGCTTGGCGCTGTTGGTGTCGAGGCGGGGCCCCTTGGGCAGCAGGTTCGACCAGTTCTCCGGCACCGGGACCGGCCGGACGTTGCGGTAACCGAGCCTGATCTGCGTCTGGTTGACCTCGACGGTCCGCTCCCCGGGGGCGCCGGGTTTCGCCGTCTCGCCGATCTCCGAGGGGTCGGCGCTGCTGTCGTTGTTGGTCTGCACCGCGTACCGCAGCCCCGTGTCCGTGACCAGGAAGAGCGAGCCGGTGGTGGGCGACGCCCCGCTGAACTGCCGGTACAGCACTCCGCTGCCCGGCGTCACGTAGGCGCTGGTCGCCCCGTCCAGGAAGCTCACCGGGTAGCGCGGGCCGGCCCAGGTCGTCAGCTCGGCCACCCCCTTGGCGTCCACCCCGTGCAGCACGTTGCAGACCGTTCCGGTCCGGGCGGCCGTGTCGTTGGCCTGGACGGGGATGCTCGCGGGCCAGCCCTTGTCCGCGTAGAACTCGTCCGGCGAGGGCGTGAACGACTGCGGGGCGACCTCCGCGGCCTGCGCCTTCTGGCCCAGCACCGCCGCCTCCGGGCTCGTCAGGAGCAGCCGGGCGACGAAGTCGGACACCGGTGCCACCTCGCCGGGCAGTACGACGTAGTGCTGCATCCCGGTGCCGGCGACGGCCTTGAGGACCATGCCCACCTTGTCCAGTCGGGCGTCCAGGCCGCCGCCCACCCCGGCCGGGGCGCCGGCCTTGCCGGGCAGCTTCGGAAAGTCGATGGCACTGCCGGTGTGCAGGGTGCGCAGCCAGTCGTCGGTGACCCGCTGGGGCCGGGCGCCGTCGCCGAACAGGGAGCGGCGCAGCACCTCTTCACGGGCCGGCGGCCGGTCGCCTCCGGTGGTCCCCACGGCGTGCCGTGTGCCGTCGGGTTCCACCAGGTACCGGGTGGCCTCGTCGCCGTCCGCCTCGACGTAGAGCGCCTGGCCCTCGTGCAGCCGCCGCTTGCCGCCGACCTTGCCGGCCTCCCGGTCGGCGAGCAGGAAGACGGCCTTCTGCACGGTGCGCCCCGCGCCGGCGCCGGGCTGTTCGCAGACCACCCACAGCTTGCCGCGCCCCGCCTCGGCGGCGCTGGGCAGCCGGTCGGGTGCGTAGGGGATGCCGAGCATGGGGCCGCGCTGGATGCCGCCGCCGTCGAGTACGGACTCGGGGACCTGCATCACCGAGGAGTTGTCCGGGTCCAGCAGCAGTTTCGCCGAGGCGAAGTTGAGCACCGGGTGCAGGCGCTTGACGCCCTTGGTCTCCAGGACGACGTACCGGGTGGTGGATTCGCTGCCGACGATGACGTGGGCGCCGGGGGCGCTCCAGCCGTTCGGCACCTTCGGTTTGAAGATGCCCCAGGCGCCGAAACCGGCCAGCAGCAGGGCGCCCACCACCAGCCCCGGCAGCACGGCGCGCAGCGGGCGCGGTGCCGCCTCGTCCGTGCCGGCCGCCGAGGGTTGCAGAAAGGCGGCGACCAGTCGCTTCTTCGCGAAGGTGTAGGCATTGAGTTCGTCACGCCGTGATGCCATCTGCCGGGCTTCCCCCTGGTTGTGTACGCCTCGCGAACCGCACCCACTATGCCCGCCCGGTCGGCGCCGCGCTGTACGGGCCCCGTTTTCGGGGCAGTTGGCGGTTGCCGGTCGTCGTGCCGATAGCGTGGGTGCGCTCGCGGATGCCGAAGTGCCGTGACGCGGAGGGGACACAGCGGGGATGAGCAGCACGACGAGTACGGTGACGAGGTTGCGATCGCATCCCCGGCCGGGACGGATCGGCGGTGTGCGGCTGCACCAGTTGGTGCTGCTGGAGGCGGCCGGTGCGCTGGTGCTGGTCGCGTGGGCCGCGCACCGCGCCCTGCTGGTGCCGGCGGCCGTGGTCGCCGCCCTCCTGGTGCTGGTCGCGGCCCTGCGCAGGCGGGGGCGTCCGGCGCTGGAGTGGTGCGCGACGGCGCTGGCGCTGCGGGCACGGCTGCGCGCGGCGCGCCGGCCGTGGTCCGCCGAGGGCGTCGATCCCGTCCTGGCACCGGTCCTTGAGTGCGCGGGCGCGCTGCGCACGTACACCTACCGGGACCGGAAGCGGGAGCGCGGGATCGGCATGGTGGGCGACGGCTCGTTCCTGACCGCGCTGCTTCTCGTGCAGGCCCGGAACGAGCCGCTGCGGGCGGAGCGTGCGGCGCGTCCGCTGGAGCTGGGGCTGCTGTACGAGGCCCTGGAGGTGGACGGCGTCCGGCTGGAGTCGGCGCAGGTCGTACAGCACACCCGGCCCGCACCCGGCCCGCGGCTTCCGCAGGATTCCCCGGCCACCCGGTCGTACGCGTCACTCCAGGCCGCATCGGGCACTCCGGCGGTCCGGCTGACGTGGATCGCCCTGAAGCTCGACCCGGCGCTGTGCCCGGAGGCGGTACGGGCGCGCGGCGGCGGGCTCGGCGGGGCGCAGCGGGCGTTGCTGCGGGCGGCGGACCAGCTGGCGAGCCGGCTGGCGGCGGCCGGGTTCGAGGTGTCGCTGCTGTCCGAGGAGCAGGTGGTGTCCGCGCTGGCGACGTCGGCCGGGGTGTCCGCGCAGGCCGTTCCGCCGGGGGCGGGGCCGGACGGGCCGGACGGGCCGGTGCGGCGGACGGCGGAGTCGGGCCGGGCCTGGCGCTGCGACGACCGCTGGCACACCACGTACTGGGTGGGGCGCTGGCCCCGGCTGGGTGCGGGGGCGGCGGCCTCGGCGGAGTTGGTGGCGCTGCTGACGTCGGCGCCGGCTCCGGTGAGCACGTTCAGTCTGACGGTGTCGCGCGGTACGGGCGGGGCGCCGGCCGTCACCGGTCATGTGCGGCTGACGGCGCACGGCGCGCAGGAGCTGGCCGGGGCGGGGCGTCGGCTGGAGCGCGCGGCGCGCGGTGCGAAGGTCGGCCTGGTGCGGCTGGATCGCGAACAGCTGCCCGGTGTGCTCGCCACTCTGCCGCTCGGAGGTGTCCGGTGACCGCTCCCCGTACCCGCTTCCGGGCCGGGCTCGGGCTGTTCGGTCCGCGCCGGGGCCGGCACACGCTGCCCGTGGACCGGCTCGCCGCGCTGCGGCTGCCGGTGGGGGACGACGGGGTCGTGGCGGGCAGCGACGCGCACGGGCGGCCCGCCGTGCTCGGCCTGTTCCGTCCGGAGCCGCTGGACGTGGTGCTCATCGGGGGTGTGTGGACGGCCCAGGTGCTGGCGCTGCGCGCGGCCGGTACGGGGGCGCGCGTCGCGATCGAGACGGCCCGGCCGCAGGCGTGGTCGGGGCTCGCGCGGTCCGTGGCCGGCGGCGAGCCGTCGATGACCGTGCACGAGGTGCAGCGGGTGGCTCCGCAGGGCGCGTCGGCGTCCGGCCCGGTCCTGGTGGTCCGGGACTGCGGCATGCGGCCCCCGCGCAGCCGGCTGGCCCCCGGGCCCTGGCAGTCCGTGCTGACGCTGCTGCCGTTCCCGGGTCCGGCGGCGCCGAGGCTGGTGGAGCACGCCGGGCTCGTCGGTGTCCAGCGGGTCTCGCCGGAGGAGGCGGCGGTGCTGGGCCGGGTGCTGCGGCTGCCGCGCGTGAACGCGGAGGCGCTGTCGCAGCTCGGCGACGACATGGTCCTGTGGTGCGCTCCGGGCCACCACAAGCTGGTCAAGCTCCTGCCGACGGACGTCGAGACCGGCCTGCTGGGCGCGCCCCGCCGCCTGGACTGACCGGGGGCCGCCGACCCCACCGGGCGCGCCGCCGACCCCGCCGACCCGCCGGCCCCGACGCCGCGCGCCGGCCCCGCGCTCACTCCGGCAGCAGCGGCAGCAGTTCCGGCAGGTGCCCGTCCGATGCGGCGGCCGCCGCGACGCGTTCCGCCGGGACCTCCTCGTACAGCGTGGTGCGCGGCTTCGCGGGCCGGCCGGCGAGTTCGGCGATGGCGGTCAGGTCGCGCACCGAGCGGTACGAGCCGTAACTCGACCCGGCCATACGGGAGATGGTCTCCTCCATCAGGGTGCCGCCCAGGTCGTTGGCGCCGGAGCGGAGCATTTCCGCCGCGCCCTCCGTGCCGAGCTTGACCCAGCTGGTCTGGATGTTGGTGATGTGCGGGTGCAGCAGGAGCCGGGCCATCGCGGTGACGGCCCGGTTGTCGCGGTCGGTGGGGCCGGGGCGGGCGATACCGGCGAGGTAGACGGGCGCGTTGGTGTGGATGAAGGGCAGCGTCACGAACTCGGTGAAGCCGCCGGTCTCCTGCTGGAGCGCGGCCAGGGTGCGCAGGTGGCCCAGCCAGTGGCGGGGCTGGTCGACGTGCCCGTACATCATGGTCGAGGAGGAGCGCAGGCCCACCTCGTGGGCGGTTTTGATGACCTCCAGCCAGGTCGCGGTGGGCAGCTTGCCCTTGGTGAGGACCCAGCGGACCTCGTCGTCGAGGATCTCGGCGGCGGTGCCGGGGATGGAGCCGAGCCCGGCCTCCTTCGCGGCGATCAGCCAGTCCCGGATGGACAGGCCGGTGCGGGTGGCGCCGTTGACGACCTCCATGGGTGAGAAGGCGTGGACGTGCATGCCGGGCACGCGCTCCTTCACCGCGCGGGCGATGTCGAAGTACGCCGTGCCGGGCAGGTCCGGGTGGATGCCGCCCTGCATGCAGACCTCGACGGCGCCCACGTCCCACGCCTGCGCGGCCCGGTCGGCGACCTGGTCCAGGGAGAGGGTGTAGGCGTCGGCGTCGGTGCGGCGCTGGGCGAAGGCGCAGAAGCGGCAGCCGGTGTAGCAGACGTTGGTGAAGTTGATGTTGCGGGTGACGATGTACGTGACGTCGTCGCCGACCACGTCCCGGCGCAGGGTGTCCGCGATCCGGCACAGCTCGTCCAGGGCCGGGCCGTCCGCGTGGAGCAGCGTGAGCGCCTGGTCGTCGGTGAGGCGGGTCGGGTCGTCGGCGGCCCGGCTCAGCGCGGCGCGCACGTCCCCGTCGATCCGCGAGGGCACCATGCCGGGGGCCGCCGCCTCGCGCAGCGCCTCCCAGTCCCCGTAGACGACGTCGAAGTCGTCGCGGCGGTCGGCGGTGCGGCCCTCGGTGTCGATGGTGCGGTGCAGGTCGGTGCGGCCGGAGGCGTTGAATCCCTCGTCGGGCTCCTGCCAGGGCAGCCCCTCGGGGATCGCGCCCTCCTTGGCGAGCCCGGTCTCCGGGTCGGCGAGCGCGCGTACGTGCGGCAGGAGGCGCGGGTCGAGCCAGGGTTCGCCGCGCCGGATGAACTCCGGGTAGATGGTGAGGCGTTCCCGCAGGGCGAACCCGGACTCGGCGGTGCGGGCGGCGAGTTCGTCGATGTGCGGCCAGGGGCGCTCGGGGTTGACGTGGTCCGGGGTGAGCGGCGAGACGCCGCCCCAGTCGTCGATGCCGGCGCCGATGAGCAGGGCGTACTCGGCGTCCACGAGGTTCGGCGGGGCCTGGATGCGGGCGGACGGGCCGAGGATGTGGCGGGCGACGGCGATCGCGGCGGCCAGTTCCTCCAGCTCGGCGTCGGGCATGCCGCGCATCGCGGTGTCGGGCTTGGCCCGGAAGTTCTGGACGATGACTTCCTGGATGCCGTGGTAGGCGCGGGCGGTGCGGCGCAGCGCGAAGAGGGCGTCGGCGCGTTCCTCGTACGTCTCGCCGATGCCGATGAGGAGGCCGGTGGTGAACGGCACGTTGGACCGTCCCGCGTCCTCCAGGACGCGCAGCCGTACGGCGGGTTCCTTGTCCGGGGAGCCGTGGTGCGGGCCCCCGGGCTCGGACCAGAGCCGGGTGGCGGTGGTCTCCAGCATCATGCCCATGGAGGGGGCGACGGGCTTGAGGCGCTGGAGGTCGGTCCAGGTCAGCACGCCGGGGTTGAGGTGCGGCAGCAGCCCGGTCTCCTCCAGGACCCGGATCGCCATGGCGCGTACGTAGGCGAGGGTGTCGTCGTACCCCTCGGCCTCCAGCCACTCCCGTGCCTCGGGCCAGCGGTCCTCGGGCCGGTCCCCCAGCGTGAACAGGGCCTCCTTGCAGCCCATCGCGGCGCCCTCGCGGGCGATGGCCAGCACCTCGTCGGGCGACAGGAACATGCCGTGCCCGGCGCGGCGGAGCTTGCCGGGCACGGTGACGAACGTGCAGTAGTGGCACTTGTCGCGGCAGAGCCGGGTGAGCGGGATGAAGACCTTGCGGGAGTACGTGATGACCCCCGGCCGGCCCGCCGCTTCCAGACCCGCGTCCCGCACCCGGGCGGCGGACGCGGCGAGGTCTCTCAGGTCCTCGCCGCGCGCCCGGAGCAGCACGGCGGCCTCCGCCTCGTCGAGGGCGACACCGTCACGGGCACGCTTGAGGGCACGCCGCATGGCGTTGGTGGTGGGGAGTCCGCGCTGGGGGTCGGTCATCCGGGTCCTCATTCGTGAGTAGGCGATTCCGGCTCGGCCCGGAGTGGGCTGCCGGACCGTCGAGATGCGCTGGCTTCGTAGTGGTCCCGTGGGCGTTGGGCTGTCTTTCCTGGATACCCCCGCGTTCGGATGGGGCGGCAGCGAAACCCCTGCGGGGCAGGGCAGGGGGCGAAATGTTGCCCTCTGGGTATGGCCGTTCCTCCGACCCGCGGGTTTGGATCTTCACCTGTAGTCCGGCTAGCGTGTGAGGTGTGGCCACGGTTCACGTGAAACGGGCGTTCAAGTACCGCTTCTATCCGACGGATGCGCAGGCGGCAGAGCTGTACCGCACGTTCGGCTGCGTGCGGAAGGTCTACAACCTCGCCCTCGCCGCCCGGACGGAGGCATGGACGCGGCGGGAACGACTCAACTACAACGCTACGTCGGCGATGCTGACGGCTTGGAAGAAGACCGAGGAACTCGCGTATCTCAACGAGGTCTCCTCCGTCCCGCTCCAGCAGGCGCTGAGGCATCTCCAGACAGCGTTCGCGAACTTCTTCGGCAGGCAGGCGAAGTACCCGCGTTACAAGTCGCGGAAGAGGTCGCGGAAGTCGGCGGAGTACACCACCAGCGCATTCCGGTTCCGTGACGGCGGGCTGACGCTGGCGAAGATGGCTCAGCCGCTCGACATCGTGTGGTCCCGTCCGCTGCCCGAGGGGGCGTCGCCGTCTACGGTGACCGTGTCCCAGGACGCGGCCGGGCGCTGGTTCGTGTCCCTGTTGTGCGAGGACCCCACCGTCCAGCCGCTGCCCGCCACCGACGCGGCGATCGGCGTTGATATGGGTCTGGACCATCTGCTGACTCTTTCGACCGGTGAGAAGGTCGCCAACCCCCGGCACGAGCGGCGCGACCGCGCCCGTCTCGCCAGGGCTCAGCGGCAACTGGCACGCAAGGCCGAGGGCGACGGCGCGAACCGGGCCAAGGCCCGCCGGAAGGTCGCCAAGGTCTACGCACGTATCGCCGATCGCAGGCGTGACCATCTGCACAAGCTCACCACTCGGCTCGTTCGTGAGAACCAAACGATCGTGATCGAGGACCTCGCCGTTCGGAACATGGTGAAGAACGGCAGCCTGGCCCGCGCCATCAGCGACGCCGCATGGTCGGAGTTCCGGAACATGCTGGAGTACAAGGCCCGCTGGTACGGTCGCGAAGTAATCGCGGTCGACCGCTTCTTCCCGTCCTCCAAGCTGTGCTCCGCCTGCGGCAGGTTGCGGGACAGGCTGCCGCTGAACGTCCGTACCTGGACGTGCGGCGGCTGCGGCACGACCCACGACCGGGACGTGAACGCGGCGAACAACACTCTGGCCGTCGGGCTGACGGCATCTGTCTGTGGAGCTGGTGTAAGACCTCAACGGAGTACTCCGGTCGGGCAGCTGGCGACGAAGCAGAAATCCCCACGGCGCGATCCGTAGGGATCTCCCTCCCTCGGGAGGGAGAGAAAGCCAAGGTCCGAGCATACGAGCGGGGCCCGGCTGGATCTCGCCGCAGGCCATCGCGTGCCCGGTTCGCCGCGTCGGCCCGTGCGGCGCCGGTCAACGGCTCGCCGGGGCTTGTCGCGTACGAGAAGGTGCCCCCGCGCGTCGAGTACATCCTCACACGGGGGTCCGCCTCAACGAGGCCCTGAAACTGCTGGCGGCGTGGGGCCGCGAGCGGGAGGCCGGGACCGCCCCGCCCATGCCCCGGGTCCCGTGAATCCCCTGCCGCCGGGCCCCGGCGTCTGGTGGCCCCGGGTGGGCGTTCGGCCCCTCGCGTACCGTTCCGCCCATGACTGCGGGTTTCGAGGGACGCGTGATCGATGGGCGCTTCGAACTGCTGGAGCGGCTCGGTGGCGGAGGCATGGGGCTGGTCTGGCGGGCGCGTGACATCGTCCTGCACCGGGAAGTGGCGCTGAAGGAGGTACGGCCGCCCGATCCGGAGCTGCTGCGGCTGCGTCCGGACGCGCCGGAGATGCTGCGGAAACGGGTGCTGCGCGAGGCCGTGTCGCCGGCCCGGATCACCCACCCGAACGTGGTGACCATCCACCACATCGTGAGTTCGCCGGAGGTGGAGCACCCCTGGCTGGTGATGGAGCTGGTCTCGGGCGGCTCGCTCCAGGACCGGCTGGAGCGCGGCCTGTGTACGCCGGCCGAGGCGGCGCGGCTGGGCCGGGGTGTGCTGGCCGGGCTGCGGGCCGCGCACGAGGCGGGCATCCTGCACCGTGACGTGAAGCCGGGCAACGTGCTGCTGCGTACGGACGGCACACCGCTGCTCACGGACTTCGGGATCGCCGCCGTGCGCGAGGCGACCAGCCTCACCAACACCGGTGAACTGGTGGGCTCCCCCGACTACATGGCCCCGGAGCGGCTGCGCGGGCACGACGACGAACCGTCGTCGGACCTGTGGTCGCTGGCGATGATGCTGTACGTGGCGGTCGAGGGCCACCATCCGATGCGCCGCTCGTCCACCCTCGCGACGCTGGCCGCGATCTTGGAGGAGGACGTTCCGGGCCCCCGGCAGGCGGGGGCGCTCGGCCCCGTACTGCGGTCCGTCCTGGTCAAGGACGTCGCCTCGCGGCCGGACGCGGAGCGGCTGGACCGGCTGCTCGCCGAGGTGACGGACGAGCGCCCCGCGCCGGTCGTCGAGGACGCGCGACCGGCCCCCGGCCCCTCGGCCGCGTACACCCCGACGGAGGCCGGGACCCCGGCGCCGACGGCCGGCTACACCCCACGGAGCCGGGAACCCCGGCGCCGGCGCGGCCCGAACCGGCCGACGCCCGTCCGGGCGGGGACACCGAGGGACGGGGCGAGCCTGCGGCGACGACGGGCCGAACGCCCGTGCAGGCCACCGGGAGCAGCCGGGCCGTGCGCCGGGTGCTGATCCCCGGAGTCCTGCTGACGGCCGTGGTGGCCGGGCTGCTCAACAGAGGGCTCATACCCGGCCTCGGCGACGACGACAACGCGTCGGCGGGCGCCAAGCCCACGCGGTCCGCGACCCACTCCCACTCCTCCACACCGAGCCCGACACCGACGCCCACCCCCACTCCCACGCCCACACCGACTGCGGACACGGACCTCGTCAGCGCGGCGGGCGGCCGGCGGATCGTCAAGGAGCTCAAGGCGGTGACGGGCGGAACGAAGGTGCTCGCCTGGTTCTCCATCCACCAGAGCCACGCCTCGGGCAACGTGCCCGTGAAGGACAAGGAGATGCCGAACGACCGGGTCTACGACGGCTTCTCGTACGACGAGGGCTCCGGCAAGCTCGACGGCAACAAGGGCATACTCGACGGTCAGACCCCGATGGACCTCAGCCAGGTCGACTGGGACAGCTTCCCCCGCCTCCTGCGCTTCTGCTACAAGGAAATGGGGGTACGGAACGCGGACCCCACCAAGACCTATGTGATCTTCGACTGGGAGAACGGCAAGCAGGCCATGCGGTTCTACGTCAACGGCGACTACCGGACCTCGGCCATGCTCACCGTCTCGTTCGACGGCAAGATTTTGCGGCGGAGCGACGCACGCTGACCCCGGCTACGGGGTGCCCGAGGCCACCCGCGCCCACACCGTCTTCCCGATGACCCGGTCCGCGACGCCCCACTCCGCCGCCAGCGCAGCCACCAGCCGCAGCCCGTACCCCGACTCCGCGTCGGGCCCGCCCGCGCACAGCTCGGGCCGCCGCTCGCCGCGCGCGTCGGACACCTCGACGCGGAACCCGCCCGCCGCCTCGGGGAGCACCCGCAGCTCGAAGTCCCGCCCCGTCACGCGGCCGTGCAGCACCGCGTTGGCCGCCAGCTCGGCCACGACCGCGGCGACGTCGTCGGACAGCTCGCTCCCGTAGGGCACGCCCCAGGCGTCCAGCTGTTGCACGGCGAGCCTGCGGGCGAGCCGGGCTCCGCGACGGGAGGCGCTGAAGCGCTGGACGAATTCGGTACCCACAAGAGTGATTTCGGCGTTCATGTGACTCAGCGTGGCCGCGTACTCGTACGCTGACCAGGAGTGACACCACGACTCCGTGGAGCGGTACGGCCCTGCCCTACCGGCTGTACGGGAAGTCGGCCGTGACCGGACGGACAGAGGCGGTACGGGGCAGATGACGAACACGCAACGTGAGGAACGGCCGGAGCGCCCGGCCGAATCGGACGGCACGGCGCACCTGTTCAGGGCGCTGGGCCGCCAGTTGAAGTTTCTGCGCGAACAGGCGGGCATGAGCCAACGGGAGTTGGCCCAGGCGACGCACTGCGGCGAGGACCTGATCTCCGCGATGGAACGGGGCGTACGCACCCCGCAGGTGGAGTTCCTGGCCCTGGCGGACAGGGCGCTGAACACGGGCGGACTGCTGTCGGCGGCGGCGGAGGAGGTGAGGGAGGCTCTGAAGCGGGCTCGCCTGCGGCATCCAGGGTGGTTCCGGGACTTCGCCCGGACGGAGGCCGAGGCTGTGGCCCTGCACGACTACAACAACCAGGTGATCCCTGGCCTACTCCAGACCGAGGAGTACGCGCGAGCGGTATTCACCCAGCGGCGTCCCTTGCTGGACGAACGGACCATCGAGAAGCGCGTGGCAGACCGGCTGGCACGCCAGCAGATCTTCGACCGCTGGCCTCCTCCGACACTCAGCTTCATCATCGAGGAAGCCGTCCTGCAACGCCCGATCGGCGGACGAGCCGTCCACCGAGCACAGATGCAACGGCTGCTCACCGTGGGGCGCATGCGTACGGTCGAACTCCAGGTCATGACGACGGACCGGACCGAACACCCCAGCCTGAACGCATCATTCACGCTAGTGACTCCGAAGGGTCGGCCAGAGGCCGCGTACACCGAGACTTACGGGCATGGAAGGCTGATCACAGACCCGGCCGAGGTACGAGTCTTCACCGAACGCTTTGGCATTATGCGAGCGCAGGCTCTCTCCCCCAGGGAGACCCTGGCGCTCATTGAGAAGATGTTGGGAGAGCAATGAACACTGAGCAACTCCACTGGTTCAAGAGCAGCTACAGCGACGGTGAGGGCGGCAACTGCATCGAGGTCGCCTTCGACTGGCGCAAGTCGAGCTACAGCACGGGCGAGGGCGGGGAGTGCATCGAGGTCGCGTCGTGCGACTCCGCCGTGCATGTGCGCGACTCGAAGAACGTCCCCGGCCCCCACTTCGACGTGGCGCCCACGGCCTGGTCCGCGTTCGTCACGTACGCCCGCCAGGTCTGACCCGCCCCGGACGGCGAGCCCCGGACGGGCGCTCGCCGTCCGCCCGCCGGAGGCGCATGTTCCACTTAGTGACCGAGCCTTGACTCTCCGCTTGGTCTATACCAATGATTCGACGCATGCCGAACATGAGAAGAACTCTCGCCGCGCTCGCACCGCTGCTGCTGGCCGCGGGCCTCGCCGCCCCCGCCTCGGCGGCCCCGGCCGCTGCCTGGCCGCCGCCCGCCACCGCCTACAACCACGTCGAGACCGACGACCCGGTCCTCTTCATCACCATTGACGACGGCTGGGGCACCGAGGACGCAGCCGGGGCCCAGCGCCTGCTCATCGAGCGGCGCATTCCCGCCTCGCTGTTCCTGCTGCCCGACGCCTACAAGCGCGACCCGGCCTACTACCGCACCCTGCTCGCCAACAGCCCGGTGCGGGTGGAGAACCACACCCTGACCCACCGTGACATGACCACCCTGAGCGAGACCGAGCAGCGCCAGGAGATCTGCGGGGCCCGCGACCGCCAGCTCGCCGCCTTCGGCGACAGCCCCCAGCTCTTCCGCCCGGCGGGCGGCGCGACCTACCAGTGGCCGTACTACAACGACGCGACCCGGACCGCCGCCGCTGCCTGCGGCGCCCGCTCCGTCGTCACCTGGACCCACGACCTGACCACCTGGGGCGAGTGGTCACCCGAGGTGCCCGAGCTGAAGTCCGGGGACATCGTGCTCCTCCACATGGGACCGCAACTGGAGGGCGACCTGCGCCGGGTCCTCGCCGCCGCGGACGAGGCAAACCTCACCCCGGCCCGCCTGCGCGACTACCTCCGCACCGCCTCCTGACCCCAGACCGGCAGCACCGACGGCCCAGGCGGTGGGCGTGTGGCAGTACTCGCCGAGCCTCGTGCCCGGCCTGCTCCACCGCGCCGACCGCGTCGTCTTCCACCGCCCCCTAGTGCCGCAAAGCACCCGAAACGCCTCCGGCCAGACCACTACAGTCAGGCCCGTGACCATGGACACCACCCCCGCCGCCACCGATCCGCCGGCTCTGCGCGAGGCCCTCGTCGCGAAGATCGACGGCCTCGGCACCTTCCGCACCCAGGCGGTCAAGGACGCCTTCCGCACCGTGCCCCGGCACGTGTTTCTGCCCGGCACCGACCCGGCCACGGCATACGCGCCCAAGCAGGTGGTGACCAAACGCGCGGCCGACGGGACCGCCGTCTCCTCCGCCTCCAGCCCCAACATCGTGGCGATCATGCTCGAACAACTCCAGGTCGCCAACGGGCAGAAGGTGCTGGAGGTCGGCGCGGCCACCGGCATCAACGCCGCCCTGCTCAGCGAGCTGGTCGGCACCACCGGCACCGTGACCACCATCGAACTCGACCACGACCTCGCCGAAGGCGCCCGCACCCACCTCGCCGAGGCCGGGTACGACCGCGTCACAGTGTTGTGCCGCGACGGCGCCCTCGGTGATCCGGACGGGGCTCCGTACGAGCGGATCATCGTCACGGCCGGCGCATGGGACATCCCCGCCGCCTGGTGGCAGCAGCTCACCGCCGGAGGACGCCTCGTCGTGCCCCTACGCCTCCACAGCAGCGGCCTGACCCGCTCGCTCGCCTTCGAGCGCACCGACAGCGCGAGAATGGTCAGCACGAACGCCGCCACCTGCGGTTTCGTGCCCATGCGCGGCGCCACCGAGATGGGCGAGATCCACGTCCGGCTCGCCGACGAGACCATCCTCAAGGTCGATGCCGACGACCTTCCCGACGAACCCGCCCTCGCCGCGGCTCTCGGCCATCCCGCGCACCAGCAGTCGACCGGCATCCGTATCCAGCACGACGAGATGGCCGCCCACCTAGACCTCTGGCTCGCCACCGTCAACAGCGGACTCCACTTCGGCAAGCTCTCCGTCTCCGATACCGCCCGCGCCCTCGGCCTGGCCGACCCCGCACGCCAGTGGTCCGGAGCCGGCCTGTACCGGAACGGCACCGTCGCGTACCTCACCACCCGCCCTGTCGACGATGACACCTACGAGTTGGGCATCACCACCCACGGCCCGGACGCCAACAAGATCGCCGCCGAAGTCAACGACCTGCTGCACCACTGGAGCCGGGAGCGGCCCGCGCAACCCATCGTCACCGCATACCCCGCCGCTACGCCGGACGACCACTTGGCCCACGGCGCCCGCGTCGACCGGCCCGAAACGCGCCTGACCATCGGTTGGTGAACCCGGCCCAACCCACCTGGTGGCCGGTGCGGCGAGCAGGTCCTCCTCCGCGCGGCCTATGCCCCCCGCTCGCCGCCCACCAGGCCGAAAGGCGCGTAGAGTGTACACTTCTTTACATGAGTGACACTCTGCCGATCACCGAGGCCCGCGCCCGCTTCGGTTCGCTTGTCCGACGGGCGTCCCACGCTCGCGAGCGCATCACGATCACTGACCACGGCCAGCCGGCGGCCATACTGATCAACCCGCAGGAACTCGCCGACCTGGAAGACGCATTGGCTCTCGCCCGGTACGAGGCCCGCCAGGCATCCGGAGCCGTCGAAACCGTTTCCCACGACGAGGTCCGCGCGCGGCTCGGCCTGGAGCGGCGTTGACCTACCTGATCACCTGGGACGAGCACGCAATCGACCAGGCCGCCAGGTTCCTCAAAGACGACCCGGACGGCCTGCGCCTGCTCATGGATGCGGTCGACCTGCTTGCCGAGAATCCACTCCCCGAAGGGGCCGCACCCTACGGCTCCCCCATGCGGCGCCGCATACACGTCGGACGCTACCGAGTGCTGTACGAGGTCATGGAGGCTCGGGTCACCATCATCGTGATCCACGTCGGCCGCGTCGGCTGAACTCCGAGCCCACACCGGCCGGCCCCGGTCCCCTCACTCCAGCCCGCGCTTCGCGCGCTCCGCTGCGGTCAGGGTTTCCAGAAGCTTCGCCGGGTCCACGTGGTAGTCGCGCTCGTCGAGGGCGTCGTAGTCACGGGTGGCCGGCGGCAGCCCCAGGGCGTCGAGTTGGGCGACGATCTGCCCGTACGCGAGGCGCTCGTCCGGCTCGTCCTGGTAGGCGGACTGTTCAGCGGCGGCGGCCTCGGTGAGGGTGGTGCCGCGCATGTGCCACAGAGTCAACTTCTCGGCCTTGAAGGACCGGGCTTGTCACCCGATCGTCCAAGGCTGTGATTGCAAGTGGAGCGCGACTGGCTGCCGCGTGGTCCCCTGCGTCCGGTCCTACCTTGCGGTGGGACTGGGGCGGTTGACTGCGCCCCGCTGCCACACAGACATCGCCCGGTGGGCGATGTTGCGGGAGCCGTTGTGGTCCGCGTGCGTAATCACGCCGCAGGACCGGCACTCGAAGCGGGCCTGGGAGACCCGGTTGGCGCGGTGGGTGTGCCAGCACTCCGAGCACTGGCGGGAGGTGTTCCTCGGGTCCACGTGGACCACCGGGACACCGGCCCGCCGTGCCTTGTAGGCGACGAATGCGCCGAGCTGGGCGAATGCCCAGGAGTGCAGCTTGGCCCGCTGGTCCTTCTTGGCCGTAACCCTGGCGCGGATACCGGACAGGTCTTCCAGTCCGATTCCCCGCGAGGTGCGTTCAGCGGTGGCAACAAGCGTCTTGGCGATGATGTGGTTGGTGTTCGCCGCGTGCCGGGCTTCCCGGCGGCGGACGCGCTTCAGGACCCGCTTGGCGGACTTGGTGCGCTTTTTCTGCAACTTCTGCCGCAGGTCACGGTGCCGCTTGCGGTACCGGTTCAACCGGCGCCCGGCAAGGATCTCGCCGTCGGACGTGGTGGCGATGTTGACAATCCCGAGGTCCACACCGAGGAAACCGTCCGGCTCGAACAGTTCGGGTTCGGGCACGTCGATGGTGGCGACCAGGAAGAACATCCCGTCCCGCGCCACCAGGTCCGACTCGCCCTTGCGCGAGGCCAGCAGGCGCATCGCTTCGGGCGAGCAGACGAACGGAATCCGCTTGAGCCTGCCGGCCACCGTCCAGATGGAGACGGTCCGGGTGTCCAGGTTCCAGGTCAGCATCCGGTCGTCGTACGGCTGGGCCGCACCTTCCCGGAAGCCGATCGGCCTGGACTCGGCACGGGCGCGCCGCTTTGAGCCCTCACGGCCGAGGTTCCCGGCCTTGATGTTGGCCTTGAGCGTGGTGTACGCGTCGCACACCTTCGTGATCGTGCGCACCGCCGCCTGCGCCCCGAGGTCGAAATCGGTCCGGAGCCGGTGGTAGACGGCGTCCTGCAACACGTTCCGCCGCTTGAGGTCCTCGGCGAACGCCACCTCGGAGGCCGCATTCGCGGCCCGGTTGCAAGCACGCAGGGTCGCTGCCAGTGCGTCCGCGTCATACGCGGACACAGGCATTAGTTTCACCTGCGCGACAATCTTCACGCAGAAAACCCTATTAGGGCTGACCGCAGGAGATCAAGTTGAGGTACCGGCAGATGCGCGGCGAACTCCGGCGCTTTGCGCCTCCGCGCCAAGGACCAATTCCCCCCGGGGCCGAACCCCGGGCTTCCTTGGAGAAATCAGGCGAACTCGGTGTCGAGGCCGATGGGTCGCCAGGCCGGGGACGCGGGCTCGTCGGGGTGCAGCCAGTAGCCGACCCAGCCCATGCCGCCCTTGGCCACGAGCTTGACGTACTCCGCCATCCGCGCAGTGGCGGCGTGGACGGTCTGCATCTTCGGGGCCGCCAACTCCTCCTCGCTGAGGTAGTCGGTGTCCAGGAAGGGGTGGAGTTCGTCGGGCTCGAAGAACTCCAGGTCGAGCAGGCGCGCGAAGTCGCTTCGGCCCTCCCACTGCGCGATCAGCAGCGTGCGCAGATCATCCGGCACCGGGCGTCCGTCCAGCCGCTCCCGCGAGAACTCCGCGAGCTGTTCGTCGTACAGGGCGTCCACGTGGCCCCTCCCGCGGGGTCGGTCCTCGATGCTGCCGCCAACGTAACAGCGACCTCGGAGTCAGGAGTAGGTCCACCGCCAGGCGCTCCCGCTGTAGCTGCACTTGATCCGCGCACCGGTCGCCGTGGTGGTCACCGCGCCGTGGTCGCCGCCCCGGCAGAACTGCCCGGCCCGGTAGCAGTTGCCCGCGTTGGACCGGATGGAACAGGTGCCGGTGGCCTGGGAGCCGCCGCCGCCGGACCCCGAGGAGGTCGCCCTGGTGACCCGCACCGTAACGGTCGGACCGGGAACCTTCACCTCCTTGGTCCGGGTCACGGTGACCGTGGGCGCGGGGGCGGGCGACGCGGTCTCGGTGGCCGTGGCGGTGGCGGTCACCGTGACCGTGGCCGCCGGCTTCGCACTCACCGTCGCAGCACCCGAGCCGCCCTGCCCGGACTCCGAACACCCGACGGCCCCCAGAGCCAGCAGGGCCACCCCGCCGATCCATATCTGCTGGCGCCGGCTCAACACCTTGCCCATGCGGTCCCCCCACACGTCTCGTCCCATTCCACGTCAAGCGAAGCGACCGTATTACTTCGAACGAGTTGTGTGGACGATCTGGTCGATGACGGCTGCGGCCCGTTCCGGGGATTGCTTCAGCCACCTGCCGAGGTGGTTCTGTACGGCTTGTCCGACACAGTCGCGTACTTCGGAGTTGCCGAGCACGCCGCGCGTGGCGCCCTCGAACTCGGGACGGTCCAGTTTCACCGACACAACCGCCGTCAGGCCCGCGCCGATCCGATCGGCACCGATGTCGGGGTCCGCAGGTGTCAGCAGCCCCTGCTCCCGCGCGTACGCGGTGACGGCGGCCGCCGTCCCGTCGCGGAAACCCACCATGTGCGTACCGCCGATGGTGGGCCGGCTGTTGGCGAAGCTCTGCACTCGTTCGTCCGGGCAGCTGCACCAGCGGAAGGCGATGTCCATCTCCCCCGCCATCCGAGGGTCCTCTCGTTCGAAGGTGATGGTCTCCATGGGGGTGTGCGCCGCTGCGTGGCCGTCGAGGAAGTCGACGAAGGCCCGCGTCCCGCCCCGGAAGCAGAGCCGTGCCGAATGGGACTCATCCAGGCTGCGCAGGTCGGTCAGCGAGATCTCCAGGCCCTGGTTCAGGAAGGCCAGTTCTCTGAATCGCTCCTCCAGCCTATGGAACGGGACCTCTGTGGCTCCGAAGATGTCGGCGTCCGGCCAGAAGGTAATGGTGGTTCCGCTTCCGGTCGCCGTCCGCACCTCGGTGAGCGAGGTGGTGGCCACGCCGCGCGCGTACTCCTGGACCCATCGGACTCCCTCCCGCCGCACCTCGGCCGTCATCCGGCGCGACAGGGCATTGACAACACCGGGCCCCACGCCACAGAAGCCGAGCGTCACGTCGTGACGGCCTCCGGCACCCGCCCCGATGTGCATTCGGGTGAGCAGGGCTTCGAGCCCGGGACCGGCGACGCCCTCCGTCCCGTCGGCGGGAACGCCCGGCCCGTCGTCGGCGACGCGCACGCCGCCATCGGGCGTCAGAGTGATGTCGACGGAGGCGGCACGGCCGGCCAGAACCTCGTTGACCGCCCGGTCCACGACCTCGAACACCATCTGGCACAAACCGCGTTCGCCCGTCGAGCCGACGTACATCCCAGGCCGCTTCCGAACCGCTTCCCACCCCTCCAACGCTTGGATGTGGCTGGCCTCGTACCCGGTGTCTTCCTCGCTCACGATGTCCCCTCCGATGATGTCGGGCAGAACCTCCCAGGCTAGGCAGATCCCAGGAAAACACCAGTTCAGAGGCGCTTCTCGGATGCCGGAGGCGGACGCGTGAGCGACTGTCCGGAGGCTGTCGCCCCAGGGGGCGTGAACCGCCGCCGGGCTGCGGCTACGACCCCATCGAGGGCTTGGACGGCACCCTTACCAGTGACCCTTGAGGCCCCAATTCCGCCTCCGTCGCTGCCGAACCGGCCATTCATTACGGCCAACTCCTGGACCAACACGAGTTCTCCCCGCAAGCACGGCGGGAACTCAGCACCGTGCATTACGTTCTACGCAAGAACCGCACATGACACATCGGAGGCGCATTCATGGCGGACGCGGAGCAGGAGCAGGAGCAGGAGCAGGTCAAGGGGACCGCGGGGTTTCTGCTGGAGATGGGGATGCTCAAGCGCGCCAAGCGGAGCGGCTGGTGGATCGCCGGGGTGAAGGACCCCGAGACCATCGCGGAGCACAGCTTCCGGGTCGCGCTCATCGGCTCCGTGCTCGCCATGATGGAAGGCGCCGACCCCGCGAAGACGGCGCTCCTCGGCCTGTGGCACGACACGCAGGAGACCCGTGTCGGCGACATCCCGCACATCGGCCGCCGCTACCTCGAAGCCGCGAGCAACGAGAAGGTCACCGCGGACCAGGTGTCCGCCGCGCACCCCGCCGTGCGCGCCGGCGCCCAGCGGATCGTGGCGGAGTACGAGAACGGGGACTCCCCCGAAGTCATCTGCGCGCATGACGCCGACAAGCTGGAATGCCTCATCCAAGCCGTCGAGTACCGCGAACAGGGCTGCGCGAACGTGCAGCCCTGGATCGACAGCAGCCTCGCCAAGCTGAAGACGGCCTCCGCCAAGGCCCTCGCGGAGGCCGCGCTCACCATGACGTCGATCGAGTGGCAGCAGACGTACCTCCGCTGAGGCGCCCGGCCGGCGGTGCGTGCGGTCAGAGGTACGCCGCGTACGGGACGACGTGGAGGTCCTTCGGGTCGCGGCCGGCGGCTTCCCAGGCGGAACGGATTCCGTCGAAGGCGTGGCGGAGATTGCCTGCCGCATGGCGGGAGAGGTGGTCCCAGCCGTTGGCGGCCTCGGTGTTGGCGAAGCGCAGATCGAATTCGTCTCCGACCGGGGGCGGAGCCGCGCGGTCACCGCGCTTGGGACTCACTCGGCGGTCCCGCCTTCGGGTACGGAGACAGGGCCGAGGTCGCCGTCGGGCTCGCGGGTGAGGAGTGCGTGCAGGGTGGGATCGGCATAGATGTCGGCGCTGTGCCGCCATTGGGCAAGCAGCAATGCGATGGGAGCCAGGTTCTCCAGCGCGGCAGCCCCGCGGGCGGTGTCCACCAGTTCGCCGAGCATCGCCTCTATGTCGTCCTCGGGGAGGAAGATCGACCAGGGCAGGGCATCGGGCAGGACCTGGCGCAGCGCGGCGGTGTTCTCGGTGCGGACCAGCCCGGCGAGCAGGCGGGCGGTGAAGTCGATCATGGTGGAGTCCCGCTCCAGTTGGTCGGCGCGAATGAGCGCGAGGTCGTCCGCGTCGCGTCGGCGCAGCGCACGGACCGCGCCCAGGCGCCGGGGACGCGAATACCCCTCACGACGGGCGCGGACCTTGCTACGGTCCGTGCATGACGCTGTCGGTGCCCTCTGCACGTGCTGTTGATCTGCGGGTCGAGTCAGTCGATGACGTTCTCGATCATGTGGAGCGGTCTCTGCAGGTCCGCGTCGATCGAGAATCTCTGATCCGCAAGCGCCGATCCGTAGGCGGTCACACGGATCGAGGGACGTGGGTTCGTGTGGAACGGCGGTCGTTCAAGCGGATCGAGACTCAGGGCGGCAATGGGCCTGAGTCGGCAGCCGTCCTGCGGGGGGTGGCCATGCCGCACTGGTACGGGGCCGTGACCTGGCGCGACGACGCTGAACCTGTCCTGTGGCGAGCCGACGAGACAGAGCTGGTGAACGATCCGCCGGTGGGTCAAGCGGCCCTGGTGATCGAAGATCCCCAGCTGCCCGACACCTGGTGGGATGGGCTGAACGCCTCGCTGGATGCCCTCGCCACGCAGCACACGCCTCGTATCGCGACACCGGACACCGAGTCGATCACGCAGGACCTGGTGGAAGTCACCATCCGGTCGGTCTTCCCCGAGGTATCCGACCTTGTCGTCAGCGAGTGGACTCCTGCGCACGCGGACTTGACCTGGGCGAACGTCATCGGTCCGGACTTCTGCATCATCGACTGGGAGGACTGGGGAATGGCTCCCCGCGGGCTCGACGCGGCGATCCTGTGGGGCAACGCGCTCGCCGTCCCCACCCTCGCGGATCGCGTCTGGGCGGAGCGGCGGCCGGACCTGGAGAGCAGGTCCGGCCGACTGATGGCGCTGTTCTTCTGCGCGAAGGTCGTGGGTCCGTACGCCCACGAAGCCGATCCGAGGCTGGAGCCGGCACGAAAGGCCGCTGCCCGCCTCGTCGCCCAGCTTCAGTCCTCCTGACGGCTATCGGCTCAGGAGCTGACGGTACTCGGCTACGGCCGCGCGGTTCACTTCGTGGCCGAGTGAGGCGACCAACTCTCCCAGATGCGTGTCCTGGTTCGTCCCCGCGACCACTGCCTCTACCTCAGGCAGATGAAATGCAGCGCGGAAGGCGGCTTGCACTGGGCTGGAACCCTGCGCGACCTGCATGAAGACCTGTGGGTCGAACCGTTCCCAAATGGGTTCCGACGTGCTGCCGCCGAAGACACTCATGCCCCAGAGTGCCGACGCTCGCCAGCCCGCGGCGACCGTTTCGATAGCATCGAGGATCTCGGATCCGACGAGAAAGCCGGCACGAACCATCAGCACGTGGGGCTGCGGGAGTTGAGGCCCGACGATATCGGCCAGGAGCCGGGGATCCCATGAGGAGATGCCCCAGGAGCCGCACAGCCCAGACGCAGTCGCGTCCACGAGTACGGAGCAGGCGGCTTCCAAGCGGCTCTGCCTCTGGGTTGGAGAATCGCGAGCGAGGCTGTGTTCGGGGTTGTGCAGGAACACCAGGTCCGGCTCCCTGCCCAGGTCGCTTGCGGCATCCTCCAGAGCAGCGTGGAGGCGGCCGGGAGCGAGGGAGTGTTCCGAGGCGTTGCCGGCCGCGAAGTAGCCGACCTTCGTTGACACGGTGAACTCCGGCAGTAGATCGCCGGCTACCTCGGCCAGGACCTTGTGCGAGCGGAACCCCAGGTAGTTGCTGCTGGTGTCGATCGCGGTGACGCCGAGGTCCGCGGCAGCCGTCAGGAGAGAGCGTTCGTGACGAGACCGGTGTAGCCCGAGGACAAGTCGGGGGTGAGCGGGGCGCAAATCTCCTCCTCCACCAGGATCGCTGCTGCTTCGGCCACCTCGGTGCCCACCACGGGGACTGCCTCGCTCAGTCGGACCGGTTTCCCGCTCAGCAGGAGGCGGAGTGCGGGTAGGGCCTTGGCGGTGAGCGTGAGCTTCTTGCCGGAGGTCAAGACGTCGACCGTCGCTCCGTTCTCCTCGATCCGAGGCGGGAAGTGCGTGGTGCAGACGACGGCTTCGAGGTCACCGAAGATGTCGAGGAAGGGCACCTGCCGCGCGGGCGTCGTCTCCTGTTCGTACGTTCTCAGGAAGTCGGCGGGGGCACGCTCCGCGGTGAGTCGGGCCACAGCTGCGGTCAGGGCCTGGTGGCCGGCTGCGACATCGCGGCCAAGGTCGTGCCGAAAGATCTCGTGTTCGCGCGACCAGTCGGCCAGCCAAGCGAGCCAGCTCGCTCCGGTGCGCTTGGTGATCCCGAACGTCACGTGCAAACTCTTGCCCGTACCGCTGCCGACACGGGTGGCCCGGTGCCAGTGACCGCGAGGAATGTGCATGACGTCGCCGGGTGTCATCGTGCCGGACCAGACGATGTCCTCGCTCGGAGTGATGTTGGAATCCGCGTCCCGGTACATCGGGGCCGTACGCGAGGGTCCGCGCACTTCCCAGTCCTTCTCGCCGGCGAGCTGGACGATCAGGACGTCGTGGTCGTCCCAATGGAGCGGGAAACCAGCGGCGTCGTTCGTGGTGAGGTACGCGTTCACCTGAACTCGCTCGTGCGACCACCACTGCAGTGCCCGGCAGGCGACCTCCATCGTCGGGTCGAAGACGTTGCCCTGGTCGAGAACAAGTGTCGCGCCCTCGCGCAGGAGCGAGCCGAGGCTGCGCATGTTGACCATGGAGATGCTCTGGCCGCGCGGACTGACGCTGTCGGTGTAGTAGACGGCGGGATGCACTTCCTCGCCCTTGCGGAAGCACCGCAGCTGGGGCCGGTACAGGCTCCTGCGCATGGCGATGTCGAGCAGCCGGTCCGGGGTCAGAATGCGGGAGACGAGATGGGGATCGTCCATGTGTCCACGTACGAATTGGGTACCGAGTGCCTCGGCTCCGTTCCACCCGAGCGCCTTCTCGACGCCTTGGATCAGTCGATGTTCCACCGCTACCTCCTGACGAGTCCGGCTTCGTGATGCAGACGACCAGCGGGGCCGACACGACAGGCCGCGTCGGCCCCGCGTTCGTCGGGTGCTACTCGATGTCGCTCAGGTTTCCGTCGCCGCCCGGCCACGGCGCGTCGCCTGAAGCGCCCTGGTTGTCCGACCGGAGGCTGTCGTACCGGTCATGCACGGCGGTCAGTTCCTCAACTGCCACCAGAAGGCCGCTCCGTGCCGGAGGCGTCGTAGCGATCTCTGCCACTTCGTACTCCTTCCTTCATCGAGTTCCCCTCCGCCCGGGCCCGGACGGAGGCGCCTCGGCCTCCCGCTGTACGAGAGCCCTGGGCAATCCGCACATACCGCAATGAACCGGTCGTACGGAGACTTGTAGGTCACACGGGAGCGAAACCCTTTTTCCGTAGATCCGCTTCCGTGTGCAGGTGGACGTTCACCGCCCGGACTCGTCGGCTCTGATGCGCAGCTCTGCGGATTCACGTGGCGTGGTCTCGCTGTAGCCAGGCACATCCGTCGCGTTCGGTCTGGTGGTGGTCGATGTCATGGAGCTGGCTCCTGGGGAGGTGGGGCGCCTGGACCTGACGGGGGCGGCAGGGCCGAGTTCTCTCCTGGCCGTCGAGTGTGGAGAGTGGCGAACCCGCTCGGCAACCGACGCTCAGTCAACGGCCCGGCGGGGCGGAAAAGGACTCCGAGGGGTGACTCCAAGGCGGAGTCACCGAGGAATCGCTGCACGTAGCATCGGAACAACGCGCCGTAAGGGGACGAGTGATGGACCGGAAGGCAACGGACCCGCGTGATGTCGTCGCGGGGATGCTCGATGACCGTCGTCTGCTCGCCGCGCTTGCCGAGCGCGACATGGGAATGCTCTTCCGCCTGCTCAACCACCGGGGTATCAGTACCCGACGCCTTGCCGCAGCTGTCGACATCACCCAAGGACGGCTCTATGACTACATGAACGGCAAAAGCCGGGTCGAGAAGCTCGTCCTGTTCGAACAGATCGCTGACGCCTTCCACATTCCAGGACAGCTCCTTGGGCTGGCGCGACGAGCGTGGGAGCCAGGGACGACGGGGGAGGTCCATCGGTCGGCGCAAGTCGCGGCTGACGGAGACGACTTGGCTGCCATGAACGCATTCCGTACCGCCGACCGGCAGACCGGTGGTGGGCGGCTGTACCAGGCCGTCGTCCAGCACCTCGGTGACCACGTGGCCCCGCGTCTGGTCGACACTGACAGCGGGCCGCAGATCTTCGCCGCAGCAGCGGCCCTGACGGAGATGGCCGGCTGGATGGCACACGACTCGGGCCGAGACGCCCTGGCAGCGAGGCATTTCACGCGCGCCCTTACCTTGGCGCGCGCATCCGGCGATCTGCCGCTGGCCGCTCACGTCGCCGCGAGCAGCAGCCACCTCGCCCTGCAGGCCGGGAATGCCTCGCAGGCAGCGCACTGGGCCTTGACCGGCCTTGACCTCGCCGAAAGGGGTCCGCGTCTACCGGCCCTGGTAGCCCGGCTCCACACCATGCATGCCCGAGCGCTCGCCAATGCCTCCCAGCACACCCCTGCGTCCCACGCCCTGGAGCAGGCCCACCACGCACTCAGCGCTTCCGCCGACACCGACCACCCCTGGCTGAGCCCTTTCGACAACGCCGCGCTAGCCAGTGAGTCCGCCCTCATCATGCGGGACCTGGAGCGGCACGACCAGGCGATGTCACATGCCCAGAACGCTGTCCGGCTCCGCGAGAACGGCCGAGCACGATCCCTCGCGTTGAGCCGCATCACGCTCGCCGGTATCTACGTACGTCGAACGGACCTCGACGCGGCGATCAGCGTCGGTAATGATCTCCTCCACACAAGCCCTACCCTCGGCTCCGTTCGCGTTGTCCACCAACTCGACGCCTTACGCGGCCTCTTGGAGGTCCACAAGGGATACGGGCCCGTACGGGACTACCTGGCGCGATTCGACGAGGCGCGGCGCGCAAGAATGCTGCTGCTGGCCGACATCATCACGCCCAGGGGAGGCACCCCATGACTCCGACGCCTGCCGACCCCGACGCCTGGAACGCGTACCTCGCGGAAGGCAATGCCAAGCAGGCTCGGAAACGCGTGGCGGCGGACGTGCTCCTCCGAGACCCCGCGGGGCGGGTGCTCCTGGTCAACCCTACGTACAAGCCCGGCTGGGACCTGCCCGGCGGCATGGCCGAAGCGAACGAGCCCCCCGATGAAGCCGTCCGGCGCGAGCTGCGGGAGGAGCTGGGGCAGGACGTCGCACTGCTCGGACTCCTGGTCGTGGACTGGGTCGCCCCGCATGGTCCGTGGGACGACCAGATTGCCTTCATCTTCGACGGCGGCACCCTCGACAGGGTCGAGGATCTGCGGCCTCACGACCAGGAGCTGTCCGAAGCACGGTTCGTGCCCCTGGACCAGGCACGCGAACTGGTCAGGGAGCGTATGCGACGGCGGCTGGACGCCGCCGTGGCGGCATTGGGGCAGGGGCGACCTGTGTATCTGCACGATGGCGCAGCTTCCTGGTGATCCCGGTTTCCCCGAGACGCGCACCGCATGTGACCAGCAGCGGCCGGCATCCGTCGCCGCTTCCACGACTCAGGGCACTCCCTGGTCACCGTAGCCGCACGACCGCAGCGGGATCGAGTGGCAGCAGACGTACCTCCGCTGAGGCGCCCGGCCGGCGGTGCCGGTGGCGCGGTCAGAGGTAGGCCGCGTACGCGTCCAGGGTGCGTAGTACCTCCGGTTCCTGTGTCGGGGGGAGTTGGAGGACCACCTCCTCGATGCCCAGGTCCGCGTAGTGGGACAGCTTGCCGGGGGTGGGGTTGACCGCGTACGGGACGACGTGGAGGTCCTTCGGGTCGCGGCCGGCGGCTTCCCAAGCGGTACGGAGGCGGGGCACGGACTCCGTGAGGCCGCGGCCGCCGATGGGGAGCCAGCCGTCCGCCGTGCGGGCGATGCGGTCGAACAGCCGGGGGCCCTCCGCGCCGCCGAGCAGGGTGCGGGGGCCGCGCTCGCGGTGCGGCTTCGGGTGGGCGTGGCTGGCGCGTACGGAGCCGAACTCACCCTCGTACGCCGTGGGTTCGGCCGCCCACAGGGCCCGCATCAGGGCAAGGCGTTCGTCGGCGAGGCGGCGGCGGGTCGACCAGTCCACGCCGTGGTCGGCGGCCTCCTCGACGTTCCAGCCGTAGCCGATGCCGAGGGTGAAGCGGCCGCCGGAGAGGTGGTCGAGCGTGGCGATCCGCTTGGCCAGGTCGATCGGGTCGTGCTGGGCGATGAGCGTGATGCCGGTGCCGAGGGTCAGCCGTTCCGTCACCGCGGCGGCCTGGGCGAGCGCGACGAAGGGGTCCAGGGTGCGGCCGTACTCGCGGGGCAGTTCGCCGCCCGCCGGGTAGGGCGTCTCGCGGCCGGCCGGGATGTGGGTGTGCTCGGGCAGATAGAGCCCGGCGAAGCCGCGCTGTTCGAGCTGGCGCGCCAGGCGTACCGGGGTGATGGTCTCGTCGGTGAGGAAGATCGTGGTGGCGATCCGCATGCGAAGGCACCTCCGTCGTTGTCCCGTGGCGCTCCAACGTATGCCGTTCCGTGCCGCGAAGCGGAGACCGCGCCCACCCGGAGCACGAAACTTAGGTTAGGCTCACCTAAACAAGAACGCAGATGCGGAGGGGTGGGTACGGTCATGGGGCACGGCTGGGAGGGCGTCGTCCTCAAGCTCATGCGAGGGCGCGACTTCACGTTCACCGTCACCGCGACCGAGCCGCCCGCCGGCGGCTTCCGGCGCCTCACCGTCACGGACGGCGGGCTGCTCGCCGCGACCGGCGGGGCGCACCCGACGATGTGGGTGCGGCTCTGGTTCGACCGGGCCGGCAAACCGCACCAGCGCGCCTACACCCTGGTCGACCCGGACCCGGAGGCCGGCGCCTTCACCCTGGAGTTCGCACTCCACGAGGGCCCCGCCACCGAATGGGCGCTGGCGGCCCGGCCCGGGGACACGATCGAGGCCACGCTCCAGGGCACCGGATTCGCCCTGCCCGAGCCGGCCCCCGCCCGGCTCTTCGTGATCGGCGACCCGGCCTCGCTGCCCGCGATCAACTCCCTGCTGGACGCCCTTCCGGCGACCCCGGCCACCGTCTGGTACGAGACCCCGCCCGGCGAGGACGCCGAGCCGCCGCTGCGCCTGGCCCCCGGCCGCCACACGCTGCACCGGGTGGAGCGGCGGGGCGGCGCGCTGGCCGACGCGGTGCGGTCCGGGCTGCCGGGCCTGCTGGGCGCCGACGCCTCGGACGCGTACGTGTGGATCGCCTGCGACACGGCGACGACCAGGTCCCTGGCGGCGTACGTACGCAAGGAACTGGCCGTTCCCAAGGAGCGCGTGCACGCCCTGGGCTACTGGCGCGCGGCCTGACCGCCGCGCCGGGCGGAGCTCCCCCTACTCGTCCGCGCCGGCCTCGCGGCGGGGGCCGGGGAAGAGCAGCCGCGTGCTGCCCGTGATCAGGCCCAGGGACGCCAGCACGAAGGCGTAACGCACCCAGCGCATCCCGCCGTGCCAGCCCTGGGGGTCACCCAGGGCCGCCCACAGGACCCCGGCCAGTCCGATCAGCAGCAGAAGCACACCCAGAGCACGACTCGGCGCAGTGTTCATGGACCCATGATGACGTGGACCCCGGCACCGGCACACCCGTATTCCGCTCAGCCGCCCGTACGCGACCCCGCTCCGCCCGCCGGGTCCCGGACCTCGTCCATCGACGCCAAACGCCCGGCGCAGCAACGTCGTTGGACCGCCGCCAGGCCGGCCACCGCCGCGCCCAGGGCCAGCCAGCCCGCCGGGCCCGCGGCCATCACGACGCCCGTCAGCAGAGGCGGGCCCGCCGACTTCTGGATGGACTGGGACATGCCGGCCACGCCCAGATAGGCGGCGCGTTCGCCGGGCGGGGCGAGCAGGACGGCCAGTTCCCAGGAGCTGACCGAGCGCATCAGCTCCGCCATCGTGACCAGGACGGCGGCCGCGAGCAGCACGACCGCCGCCGTCCACGTGCCGGCGCTCGCCGCCCAGGCGGGCAGGGCGCAGCACACGCACATCAGGGCGCCGTACAGGCCGAGCGCCCGCACGGCGCCCCGGGGGCCCTCCGCCCTTCGGGAGACGGCGAGTTGGAGCAGGACGACGAGCACGGTGTTGATGACCAGGAACGCCGGGACGAGGGCGTGCGGGGCGGAGGTCTCGCTGACGAGCCAGAGCGGGAGGCCGACACCCAGGATCGAGTCGTCCAGGTTCATCGGGATGTCGAGGAGCACGAAGCGGAGGTAACCCCGGTCCCGCCAGGGGCCCTTGGGGCGGACCGGCCCGTCGACCGCCGGGCGCGGTTCCCCGACCGTACGGGCGCCCGGCCCGCTCGTACGCCACACCAGCGCGGCGGCGACGACGAAGGAGAGGGCGTTGCCGATGATCAGCGCGCGGTACGCGTCCGTCGTGCCGACCGCCAGGCCGAGCGCGGCGATCCCCGCGCCGAAGCCGTATCCCGCGTTGGACGCGCTGCGGGACAGCGCCTGGTACGCGGCTCGCCGGTCGCCCGCCGCGCGGGTGGCGAACAGCATCTCCAGGGTCTTGGCCGCCCGGTCCCCGAGGTAGGTCACCGCGACCACGACGAGCAGCGCCTCGAACCGCGTACAGACCAGCACCAGCGTGAGCGTCACCAGCCGCAGGAGGTGACAGCCGATCAGCAGGGTGCGTAAGGGGAGCCGGCCGGCCAGGCGGCCCGCGAGCGGGGAGCCCGCGATGCCGGCGACGCCCGCCGCGCCGAGCAGGACGCCGATCTGCTGGGCGCTGAGATGCGTGACGAAGGTGAGGTAGAGGACCGAGGAGGCCGCCCACAGTCCGGTGCCGGTGCGGTCCACGGCCAGCGCGCGCAGCATGATCCGGGCGTCCCGGCCGCCCGGCGGATTCCTCAACTGGGCGAACAGCCCCGCCTCCCGGCGCTTCTCCACCGCCGCCCACCCCCAAGTATCTCGACATCAAGAGACCTATCGACGCGCGGTAGCCTGCCCGCACATTCTCTTGATGTCAAGATGCTTGAGGCCGAGATAGTTCGGCGCGATCGAACAGGCCCCGGCCACCCCGGACTGGGGCCCTACTTCGGGTCGCGGTTGAACTGCGCCCTGGACCAGAGGTATCCGAGGACGGTGAGCGCGACGCACCAGCCGGCCGCGAGCCACCCGTTGTGGCCGATCTCCGTACCGAGCAGCAGCCCGCGCAGGGTCTCGATCGTCGGGGTGAACGGCTGATACCCGGCGATCGGCCGGAACCAGCCGGGCATCGACTCCAGCGGGACGAACGCGCTGGAGATCAGCGGCAGCAGGATCAGCGGAGTGGCGTTGTTGCTGGCGGCCTCCACGTTGGGGCTGCCCAGGCCCATGCCCACGGCGATCCAGGTGAAGGCCAGCGCGAACAGGGCGAGCAGGCCGAAGGCGGCCAGCCACTCCAGGGCGGTGGCGCCGGTGGAGCGGAAGCCCATGGCGACCCCGACCGCGCCGACGATCACGACGCTCAGCAGCGTACGCAGAACGCTCCCGGCGACATGGCCGAACAGGACCGATCCCCGGTGGATGGCCATGGTGCGGAAGCGGGCGACGATGCCCTCGGTCATGTCCATCGTCACGGAGACGGCGGTGCCGACGGTGGTCGAGCCGATGGTCATCAGCAGGATGCCCGGCACGATGTACGCGATGTACGCGTCCCGGCCGGCGCCGCCGCTCATGGTGTCGCCGAAGACGTAGACGAACAGCAGGAGCAGCATCACCGGGGTGAGCAGCAGGTTCAGCGTGAGCGACGGATAGCGCCGGGCGTGCAGCAGGTTGCGGCGCAGCATGGTCGCCGAGTCGCGGACGGCGAGGGACAGGGTGCTCATCGGGCGGCCTCCTCGGACGGGGCGGGAGCGGCGGTGTCGGTGAGGGCGAAGAAGACGTCGTCGAGGTCGGGCGTGTGCACGGTGAACTCGTCGGCCTCGATGCCGGCGGCGTCCAGCCGGTCGAGGATGGAGCGCAGGATGCTCTGGGTGCCGTCGCCGGGGAGGCGCAGGGCCAGCGCCTCGTCGTCGCGGGCGGCGTCGGCGGCGAGGTGGTCGGCGGCCTCGCGGTAGGCGGCCGGGTCGCTGAAGCGAAGCCGGACGTGGCCGCCGGGGACGATCCGTTTCAGCTCGTCGGCGGTGCCCTCGGCGGCGATCCGTCCGTTGTTCAGTACGGCGATGCGGTCGGCGAGTTCGTCGGCCTCCTCCAGGTACTGGGTGGTGAGGAAGACGGTCACGCCACCGGCGACGAGGCCCCGGACGACCTGCCACATGCCGTGCCGGGAGCGCGGGTCGAGCCCGGTGGTCGGCTCGTCCAGGAAGATGATCCGGGGGGCGCCGACCAGCGTCATCGCGATGTCGAGGCGGCGCTTCATGCCGCCGGAGTAGGTGGCGGCGGGCTTCTTCGCCGCGTCGGTGAGGTCGAAGCGTTCCAGCAGCTCCGCGGTGACGCGCCGGCCCTCCGCCTTGGACAGGTGGTGCAGGTCGGCCATCAGGAGCATGTTCTCCTCGCCGGTGATCAGGCCGTCCACCGCCGAGAACTGGCCGGTCACGCCGATCGCCGCGCGCACGGCCCGGGGGTCCGACGCCAGGTCGTGGCCGGCCACCTCGATCGGGCCGGAGCCGGGGCCGGGCGAGATCAGCGTGGAGAGGATCTTGACGGCGGTGGTCTTGCCGGCGCCGTTCGGCCCGAGCAGGGCGAACACCGTTCCGGCCGGGATGCGCAGATCGATGCCGTCGAGGACGGTCTTGTCGCCGTACGCCTTGCGCAGATTGCTCGCGGCGATGGCCGGGTTCGTCATGGGAGGGCTCCTTCGGGGTGCGGGGAGGAGAGTCAGAGGCTGTGGGCGGTGATGTCGCCCTTGGTGGTGGTCGCCCGGATCGTCAGGGCGGGCGTGCCGTCGTTGCGGAGGGTGTTGGCGACGCGGCCGAGTACGGTGCCGGCGTCGAGCACGGCCGCGACGCCGCGCGCCGCGCCGACCGTGATGTCACCGAGCTGGGTGGTGAGGGTGAGGGCGCCCCCGGTCGCCTCGTGCACGGTCACGTCGCCGCGCTGGGTGCTGAGGTCGCCGGGTCCGGTGAGGCGGCGGACGGTGACGGCACCGTCGTGCGCGGTGAGCCGGGCGCTCGCGGCCTCGTCGAGCTTGACCGAGCGGTAGCCGCCCTCGAAGACGACGTTCCCGAGGCGCCCGACGCCCCGGAACTCCGCGGCGCCGGCCTTCGCCTCGACGTGCGAGCCGGCCGGGAGCTGGACGGTGATCTCGACGGACCCGGAGTCGCCGAGGAGCCGGCTGCGCGGGCCCTTGGCGGCCCGGATGTCCAGGACGCCGTCCGCGTAGGCCACTTCGACGCGCTCGGCGGCCTTGGTGTCGCGGCTCCTGGCGGCGTCGGCGGGCCGGACCTCGACCACGGTGTCGGCGCGGTCGGCGGCGATGAACCGGATGTGGCCGGCGGGGATGTCGACGCGGGCGGTGATGGCGGCGGGGGTGTCGAACTTCGGCATGACGCGCTCCTTCTGCGGAGGCGAGTCCGAGCGACCCGCGCTTTCCGATGACAGAAACGCTACGTTGCATTCACTACTTCGGCAACGCACTTGTTGCATCAGAAGCCCGTAATTGCACGTCAACACAGGGAAGTTGATGCAATCGTCTCGCACGCAACGCAACGAACAGCAGCGGCGCTCGTTGCAATGATCTGTCGGCGAACGCTATAGTCGGCACACCGGCCGCCCCGCGGCCGCACCCGTGCCACGAAGGAGGGGGCCCGATGCCGGGAGGCAGGCTCACCCAGCAGGAACGCCGCCGGATCGCCCGCGGTCTGGCGGACGGCCTGGCCTACGCCGAGATCGCCCGGCAGCTCGACCGGCCGACCTCGACCATCACCCGCGAGGTCACACGCAACGGCGGCCCCGCCGGCTACCGCGCCGACCTCGCCCACCGCGCCACCGAGCAGCGCTCCCGGCGCGGGAAGCCCGCCGCCGCCCCCCGCGCCGCCCGCCCGGACGCCGCCCCGCAGCCGTACGGGCGGGACGCCGAGGAGGTGAGCGCGTACGAGGAGGTGCTCACGAACATGCTGCTGGCGTCGGGCGCGCCGCTGATGATGTCCCGGGTACTGGCCGCCCTGAGCATCAGCGACTCCGGCAGCCTCACCGCCGGTGAACTCGCCGAGCGCCTGCGGGTCAGCCCGGCCTCGGTGTCCAAGGCGGTCGCGTTCCTGGAGACGCAGAGCATGGTCCGCCGGGAGCGCGAGGGGCGGCGCGAGCGGTACGTCGTGGACGACGACATCATGCACCAGTCGATGATGGCGAGCGCCCGCTCGACCGCCCAGCTCGCCGAGACCGCGCGCCGGGGCGTCCCCGTGCTCGGCCGGGACACCCCGGCGGGCAACCGGCTGGAGAACATGGCCCGTTACCTGGACTTCGTCTCCGAGTCCATCGAGCGGGCCGCCGTGCAGGCCCGCGAGATCCTGCACACCAGGGCGCCGGGCCTCCCGGAGGAGGACGCCCCGGCCTGACGCGTACGCATGCGGGCCGGGGCCGACGACCCCCGTACGGTGCGGCTCACTTGCGGTACAGCTCCTCGATCTCCGCCGCGAAGTCCCGTGCGACGGCGTCGCGTTTCAGCTTGAGCGACGGCGTCAGATGGCCGCCCTCCTCGGTGAAGTCGACCGGCAGGACCGTGAACTTGCGGATCGACTCGGCCCGCGAGACCAGCTTGTTCGCCTCGTCCACCGCGCGCTGGAGCGCCGTACGCAGTTCCTCGTCGCGCACGAGGTCGCGCAGCGGTACGTTCTCCTTCTTGCGCATCCGGCACCAGTGCGCGAGCCCGTCCGGCTCCAGCGTGATCAGGGCGGTGACGAACGAGCGGTTGTCGCCGACCACCATGCACTGGCTGACCAGCGGATGGGCGCGCAGCCAGTCCTCCAGCGGGGCCGGGGTGACGTTCTTGCCGCCCGAGGTGATGATGATGTCCTTCTTGCGGCCGGTGATCGTGAGGTAGCCGTCCTCGTCGAGCGCGCCCAGGTCCCCGGTCGCGAACCAGCCGCCGTCCAGCACGGGTACGGGTGTGCCGCTCGCCCCGTCCCAGTACCCCTGGAACACCTGGCCACCGCTGAGCAGCACCTCCCCGTCGTCGGCCAGCCGTACGGCGGTGCCGGGCATCGGCCGGCCGACCGTGCCGAGGCGGGGCCTGAGCGGCGGGGTGACCGTGGCGGCGGCGGTCGTCTCGGTCAGCCCGTAGCCCTCGAAGATCTCGATGCCGGCGCCCGCGTAGAAGGCGGCGAGCCGGCGCCCCAGCGGGGAGCCGCCGCAGATCGCGTACCGGACGTGGCCGCCGAGCGCGGCCCGGATGCGGCGGTAGACCAGCGGGTCGTACAGCGCGCGGGCGGCGCGCAACCCGAGGCCGGGTCCGGGGCCGGTGCCGTGTTCGGCGGCTTCGACGGCCCGGCCGTAGCGCTGGGCGATCCGGGCGGCCCGGTCGAAGGAGGAGGCGCGCCCCATCTTCTCGGCGGTGGCCCGGCCCGTGTTGTAGACCTTCTCCAGGACGTACGGGATCGCCAGCAGGAACGACGGTTTGAACCCGGCCAGGTCGGCGAGCAGGTCCTCCGTCCTGATGGAGGGCGCGTGGCCGAGGCGGACGCGGGCGCGCAGGCAGCCGATGGCGACCATCCGGCCGAAGACGTGCGACAGCGGCAGGAACAGCAGGGTGGCCGCCGGGTACTTGCTGACCGACTTGAACACCGGGTGCAGCAGTTCGATGGCGTTGTCCACCTCGGCGAAGAAGTTGCCGTGGGTCAGGACGCAGCCCTTGGGGCGGCCGGTGGTGCCGGAGGTGTAGATGAGGGTGGCCGGGGTCTCCGGGGCCAGGGTGGCGCGGCGCTCGGTGACCAGGGCGTCCGGGATGTACTCGCCGCGCTTGCGGAGCCGGTCGAGCGCGCCCGTGTCGAGTTGCCAGAGGTGGGCGAGCGAGGGCAGGTTCTTGCGTTCCTGGCTGACGGTCCGGCCCTGGTCGGCGGTCTCGACCGCGCAGGCGACGGCCCCGGAGTCCTGGAGTATCCAGCGGGCCTGGAGGGCGGACGAGGTCGGGTAGATGGGGACGGTGACCAGGCCCGCCGCCCAGGCCGCGAAGTCGAGCAGGGTCCACTCGTAGGTCGTACGGGCCATGATCGCGAGGCGGTCGCCCGCGCGCAGCCCCTCCGCGACGAGGCCCTTGGCGACGGCCAGCACCTCGGCGGCGAACTCCGCCGCCGTCACGTCCTGCCAGCCGCCGTCCGGCTGCTTGCGGCTGAGGACGGCGTCGCCGGGGGCCTCGCGGGCGTTGTCGAACGGGATGTCGGCGAGCGAGCCGCGCCGGACGGGCGGCGCGAACGCCGGTACGGAGACCTGCCGGACGGCGCCCCGGTCGTCGCGCACGAGCGTCGGCTCGACCAGGGCGGGGACGGCGTGCGCGGTGGCGTGCGCGGTCGCGGGGGACGGGGTGGGTGGCGTGGACACGTGCGACTCCTGGACTTCGGGGACGGGCGGTTCACCGGGGGGACGGCCGTGCACGGGTGGGGGGCGCTGGTGGGCGGCGGGCTCACGCCCGTTCGAGGATCGCCGTGACGCCCTGGCCACCGGCGGCGCAGATCGAGATCAGCCCCCGGCCGGGCGCGTCCCGCTCCGCGAGCAGCTTGGCGAGCGTGGCGACGATCCGGGCGCCGGTCGCGGCGAAGGGGTGGCCGGTGGCCAGCGAGGACCCGGCGACGTTGAGCCGGTCGCGGTCCACCGGCGCGAGCCCCTGCTTCTCCCAGGCGGCCAGTGTGGCCAGCACCTGCGAGGCGAACGCCTCATGGACCTCGACCAGGTCGAAGTCGTCCATGCCGAGCCCGGCCCGCTCCAGGAGCCGGGGCACGGCGTACGCCGGCGCCATCAGCAGCCCGTCCTCGCCGTTCACGTAGTCCACCGCGGCCGTCTCGTACAGCGAGAGGTACGCCTGCGGCTCCAGGCCGTGCGCCGCGGCCCACTCCTCGCTCGCCAGGAGCACGGTCGCGGCGCCGTCCGTGAGCGGCGTCGAGTTGCCCGCGGTCATCGTCGCGCCGGGCCGGTCCGTGCCGAACACCGGCTTCAACGTGGCGAGTTTCGCCTCCGTGGAGCCGGGTCGCAGGTTCTGGTCGCGCTCCAGGCCGCGGTACGGGACGACCAGGTCGTCCAGGAAGCCCCGGTCGTACGCTGCGGCGAGCCGCCGGTGGCTGGTGGCGGCGAGCAGGTCCTGCTCGGCGCGGCCGATGTCCCACTTCCGGGCGGTGAGCGCCGCGTGCTCGCCCATCGAGAGCCCGGTGCGGGGTTCGGCGTTGCGCGGGATGTCCGGGACGAGGTGGCGGGGGCGTACGCCGGTGAGGGCCTTCGCACGGGCGCCCGCCGACCGGGCGCGCCGCACGGACAGCAGCAGCCTGCGCAGTTCGTCGTTGACGCCGAGCGGGGCATCGCTCGCGGTGTCGGTGCCGCCGGCTATCGCGGAGTCGATCGCGCCGAGCATGATCTTGTTCGCGGCGCCGATCACCGCCTGGAGGCCGGTGCCGCACGCCTGCTGGACGTCGTACGCGGGGGTGCGCGGGTCCAGCCGCGAGCCGAGAACGGTCTCGCGGGCCAGGTTGAAGTCGCGGCTGTGCTTGAGGACCGCGCCCGCGGCGAACTCGCCGATCCGCTCGCCCCCGAGCCCGAACCGCTCGACCAGGCCGTCGAGCGCGGCGGTCAGCATCTGCTGGTTGGACGCCTGCGCGTAGGGCCCGTCGGAGCGCGCGAAGGGGATGCGGCTGCCACCGATGACCGCGACCCGGCGGGGCTGCGGGAGTGCGAGGGGAATCAACTCGACCAACTCATCTCGACCAGCTCCTGACTCTTGAGTAACCTTACTCCGGAGTAAATCTACGACCGAGCAGGGAGTCTGGACAATGGCCGACCGCTATCTGCACCTGACCGGCACGGCACCCGGCAAGTTCCTCACCCGGAAGCTCGGACTCCCGCAGCCCGCCCGGCTGCGCCGCTGGACCCTGGAGACGCCGACGCTCACCGGCCCCGTCGTCCACCTCACCGCCGGGAAGTCCGCGGTCACCGAGGAGCTGGCCGCCGTCCTCACCGCCACCGGCCTGGCGGTCACCGCCCGCGCCGACCGGCCCGCCGCCCTCGTCCTGGACGCCACGGCCGTACGCGACACCACCGGGCTCGCCGCAGTGCACGCGGCCCTCCACCCGGCCGTCCGCTCGCTGGCCCCCGGCGGCCGGATCGTCGTCACCGGCGTACGCCCCTCCCCCGACGACCACCACCAGGCGGCGGCCCAGCAGGCGCTGGAGGGCTTCGTCCGCTCGCTCGGCAAGGAGATCGGCAGGGGCGCCACCGTGCAGCTGGTCCGCGTCGCCCCGGCCGCCGTCGCCTCCGCCGAGTCCACGCTGCGCTTCCTGCTCTCGCCCCGGTCCGCCTACGTCAGCGGCCAGGTCATCGAGCTGACCGCCGCCGCCCCCGACCCCGTCACCGACTGGGCCGCCCCGCTCGCCGGCCGCACCGCCCTGGTCACCGGCGCGGCGCGCGGCATCGGGGCCGCCGTCGCCTCCGTACTGGCCCGCGACGGCGCCCGGGTCGTCTGCCTGGACGTGCCGCAGGCCCAGGAGGAGCTGGTACGCACCGCCGACCGACTCGGCGCCACCGCGCTCCCCCTCGACATCACCGCCGGCGACGCCGCCGCGCGCATCGCGGCCGCCGCCCCGGCCGGCCTCGACGTCCTCGTCCACAACGCCGGCATCACCCGCGACCGCCGGCTCGCCAACATGCCCGCCGAACGCTGGGCCCAGGTCATCGACGTCAACCTGGACAGCGTCCTGCGCACCACGGACGCGCTGCTGGAGGCGGGCACGCTCAACCGGGGCGGCCGGATCGTCGCCACCGCGTCCATCGCCGGCATCGCGGGCAACAACGGCCAGACCAACTACGCGGCCGGCAAGGCCGGGATCATCGGCCTGGTCCGCTCGCTGGCCCCGCGCGCCGCCGCCGGCCACGGGGTCACGGTCAACGCGGTGGCGCCCGGCTTCATCGAGACGAAGATGACCGCCGCCGTCCCCCTGTTCATCCGCGAGGCGGGCCGCCGGATGAACTCCCTCGCCCAGGGCGGCCTCCCGGTCGACGTGGCCGAGACCACCGCCTGGTTCGCCCAGCCCGCGTCCGCGGCCGTCAACGGCCAGGTCGTCCGGGTCTGCGGCCAGAGCCTGCTGGGAGCGTGACCCGGTGACGAGCCTGACCCTCTCGCTGGTCCGGGGCGCCGTCTCCGCCCCCTTCAAGCACCCCGGCCGCCCCGGCGCCACGCTCCCCACCGGCCGCGCGCACCGGCCGGCCGCCCCCGCCGCGCCCGGCCCGCTGGCCGCCTACCGCCGGATCTGCGGTTTCGCGGCGGACGGCCCGCTGCCGGTGACGTACCCGCACGTGCTGGCGTTCCCGCAGGCCATGCGGCTGATGACCCGCCGCGGCTTCCCGCTCCCGGTGACCGGACTCGTCCACACCTGGATCGAGATCGACGCCCACCGCACCCTGCGACCCGAGGACCCCCTGGAACTCACGGTGTACGCCCGCGAACTGGCCCCGCACCGGCGCGGCACCGAGGTCACGATGGTCACCGAGGCACGCCTGGCGGGCGCACTCGTCTGGGAGTCCCGCAGCGGCTACCTCTCCCGGCACGCGACGCGCACCGAGGAGCCGCCCCGCGCGGACCCGCCGCCGCCCCTGCCCGCCGTCGCCGAGTGGCGGCTGCCCGGCAACCTCGGACGCCGGTACGCGGCGGCCTCCGGCGACCGCAACCCGATCCACCTCCACCCGCTCACCGCCCGGCCGTTCGGCTTCCCGCGCCCCATCGCCCACGGCATGTGGACCGTCGCCCGCTGCCTCGCCGCCACCGAGGACCCGGCAACCCTGCGCACCGTCCGCGCCGACTTCCGCGCCCCGGTCCCGCTCCCCACCACGGTCACCTACGCCACCGGGGGAAACACGTTCCAGCTCCGCGGCGGCGAGAACGGCGACCGCGTCCACCTGACGGGGACTACGGGCTAGGCACCTGCCAGGAGCGGCCGTTCATCAGGTTCTCCAGGCCCGCCCAGGAGAAGTTCATCAGGGTGGCCGCCGCCTCGTGGGCCGAGATGCCCGGGGTCTCGTTGGCCCAGCCGGCCAGTGACTCCGCGGCGCCCACCAGTGCCTGGGCCAGGCCCGCCACGTCCCGGTCCGGGAGCGCCCGGTCGTGGTGCGCCTCGCGGGCGGCGGCGCCGATGAGGCCGGTCACGAAGGCGACGATCTCCTCGCGCATGGCGTGCACCTCGGTGGCGAACGGCTCGCCGTGCGTCCGGGCCTGCCGGTAGAGCACCGCCCAGCCGTCCTGGTTCTCCGCGGTGTGCGTGAAGAACGCCTGGAGCCCCTGCCAGAGCTGACGGTCGGCCGGGAGGCCCGGCTCGGCGCCCGCCCGGACCGCTTCCAGCAGGGCCCGTGCCTCGCGCCGGATGCAGGCGGTGAACAGCTCGTCCTTGGAGTTCAGGTAGAGGTACACCAGCGGCTTGGACACCCCGGCCAGCTCGGCGATCTCGTCCATCGAGGCGGCCCGGTACCCGCGCTGCCCGAACGTCCGGACCGCGGCGTCCATCATCTGCCGCTCCCGCACCGCCCTCGGCATCCGCTTGTTGCGTCCCGCACTCACGTCGACTCCTCCCGCCCCCCGGCACTACTCCTCGGTAAGGGTACGGGGCGCGCCGGGGCCCGTCGTACGCCGCACGTCCGAGGGCCCCTCCTCCGCGGGGAGAAGGGGCCCTCGGACGCGTATGGCGTGGTCAGACGGCGGCCGGGACGCGCTCCGGCTCGGCGGCCGGTGCCCCGGTGCCCGCCGACTCGGCGCCCTTCGGCTCGGCGTCGTCCACCGGGGAGGCCGAGGCCGTGTGGTAGGCGTCGAGGTCGAGGATCTTCTCGCGGGCCGAGACGATCACCGGGACGAGCGCCTGGCCGACCATATCCGTAACCTCGCACTGTGTATGCACGTTGTAAAGAGCACAGGCATCTGACACGTGACCAGGGGTGGGGCATGACCAAGCCGAAGCGTGTAGGGATCTACGTACGCATCAGCAAGGACCGCAAGGGCCAGGAACTCGGTATCCAGCGCCAGGAGAAAGCGTGCCGGGAACTGTGCGAACGCATGGGGTGGGGAGTCCTCAAGGTCTACCCGGAGAACGACGTGTCGGCGTCGACCACGAGCAAGCGCAGCCGCCCTCAGTACACGGAGATGCTCAGAGACGCACGGGACGGCTTCATCGACGGCATCGTCGTCTACTCCATCGACCGGCTGACGCGCCGGATCAGCGAGCTGACCAGCTTCCTCGAAGAGCAGAAGGAACACGGGTTCGCGTTCGCCACGACGGAGGGCGAGGATACGGCGACAGCCAACGGCCGCATGATCCTGACGATCAAGGGAGCGGTGGCTCAGCAGGAGACCGAGCGCATGTCTGAGCGTGTCAACAACTCCCTCTTGCAGCGGAGAGAGCAGGGCAAGCCGCACGCCGGCGGGATGCGGCAATTCGGCTTCAAGGAGGGGTCGCACTTCCAGCAACTGGACGAAGGCGAAGCCGAACTCATCCGCGAGGGCTATCGCATGCTGATGGACCGAAACTCGAAGACACCTGGTGATGTGGCCCGGTACTGGAGTTCCAAGGGCTCTACGACGCCACACGGTGGCGCGTGGACCATCCAGTCAGTGAAGCGTGTGTACCGGTCGGAGCGGACCGGGGGGATCGTCACCTACAAGGGCCAGGACATCGGGGACAGCGTCTACGGCGCACCACTGACTCGCGAGCAATGGGAGAACGTTCAGACGATCCTCGATGGACGAGCCACCCAGGCGGCGCAAGGGTCAGGCAAGCGGAAGCACGTGTACTCCGGGTTCCTGCGCTGCGGCTATTGCGGCTCCGCCATGCGCGTCCAGTGGGCGACCATCCAGGGACGAACCTTCCGGCGGACGTTCTGTCACTCTGGCCAGCGAGGTCAGAACGGGCGCCTGGGCTGCGGCAAGGTGAGCCGCAAGTACGAGTGGATCGAAGAACGGCTCAATGAAGTGATTGAGGCTGCGCTCTTGTCCCGCATGTCCCAAGAGGAAGCGGCACAGACGGAGGACCTCACGGGCCAGATCAGTTTGCTGGAGAGCCGTATCCGAGCGCTCCGAGGCCGCTGGAAGGAAGGCCAGATGGAGGACGAAGACTACTTCGACTCCTTGACCCACCTTCGCGCAGAGCTCCAGACCTTGCGCGCACGCGAAACGACAGCGACTATCCGTCGATCCCGCGTCGAGACCGATGTGCTTGCGGTCTGGAAGGATGACGAAGCCGAGAACCTCGAACGCCGTCGCGCCATCGTGGCGTCCGTGATCGACCACGTCGAGGTATTCAGCATCGGCCGTGGCAGGCGCAAGCCCCCAGAGATCACGTCGATCAAAATCACGCCGGTCGGCGCAGCGGCTGAGGACTCGCCACAATATCCGGCTTGCCTCAGGAATTCATGAGGCAGGCGGCGACCAGCACAGCCTGCGGTTCCTCCGCGTCAGCGGGCGCCGAAGTCACGCTGTTGAACTTGTCGCGGTCGAGGATGCCCTCGCGCGTCGACACAATCAACGGTACTACAACTTGACCGGCCACGTTGGTGGCGGTCCGCATCATGTCCAGGATCGGGTCGATGGCCATCAGCAGGCCGACGCCCTCCAGCGGGAGGCCCAGCGTGGACAGGGTCAGGGTCAGCATGACCGTGGCGCCGGTCAGACCGGCGGTGGCCGCCGAACCGATGACCGAGACGAACGCGATCAGGAGGTAGTCGCCGATGCCCAGCTGCACGTCGAAGATCTGCGCGATGAAGATCGCGGCGAGCGCCGGGTAGATCGCGGCGCAGCCGTCCATCTTGGTGGTGGCGCCGAACGGGACGGAGAAGGAGGCGTACTCCTTCGGGACGCCGAGGCGCTCGGTGACCTTCTGGGTGACCGGCATGGTGCCGACCGAGGAGCGCGAGACGAACGCCAGCTGGATCGCGGGCCAGGCGCCCTTGAAGAACTGGAGCGGGCTGACCTTGGCGACGGTGGCGAGCAGCAGCGGGTAGACGCCGAACATCACCAGCGCGCAGCCGATGTAGACGTCGGCGGTGAACGTCGCGTACTTGCCGATCAGGTCCCAGCCGTAGTCGGCGATCGCGTAGCCGATGAGGCCGACGGTGCCGAGGGGGGCGAGGCGGATGACCCACCACAGGGCCTTCTGCAGCAGCTCCAGGACCGATTCGCTGAGGGTCAGGATCGGCTGGGCCTTCTCGCCGAGCTGGAGGGCGGCGATACCGGCGACGGCGGCCATGAAGACGATCTGGAGCACGTTCAGCTCGGCGAACGGCGTGATGACGTTGTCCGGGATGATGCCGGTCAGGAAGTCGAGCCAGGAGCCCGCGTGCTCGGGGAGCTTGCCGTCCCGGGGGGTCAGGCCGGTGCCGGAGCCCGGGTTGGTGACCAGGCCGATCCCGAGGCCGATGGCGACGGCGATCAGCGAGGTGATCATGAACCAGAGCAGGGTGCGGGTGGCCAGCCGGGCGGCGTTGTTGACCTTGCGCAGGTTGGTGATCGACACCAGGATCGCGAAGAAGACCAGGGGCGCGACGGCCAGCTTCAGCAGCTGGACGAAGATGTGGCCGATCTTGTCGAGCGTGGTGTAGAGCCAGTCGATGTCCAGGCTGCGGGTGAGCCAGCCGAGCAGGACGCCGAGGACGAGACCGGCGACGATCTGGGCCCAGAACGGGACCTTGGGTATGCGGAAGCCGGAGCCTGTGGGCTTCTCGGCGGTGGACGCGGGGTTCGCGGACACGGACACACTCCAGATGTGACGCATCGGGACGCACGGGGACGGTGTGCGGAGGGGGACGGGGGTGCGGCGCCCGCGTCAGGGCAGAACCCGGAGGGCGACGCCGCTGCATGTGCCGGAATCAGACGTTGCGGCAACAGACCGCGGACATACAGCGGCAGAGATCGACGTGCAGGCGCTCCACGAGCGGGGTGCCCGTGGCAGATCGGAGGCGCACAGCAGTCTTCATGCCGAACACGTTAACACTTGAACTTTGAGGACCTCAAAGGTCTTCTTTGGTACAAGAGAGCGCTCCCAGCCCCCGCGCGGCCGGCCGGAGCGCCCAACTCCGCCTGGATACACGAAAAACCCCAGTACAGGAGCGGTTGCTCCTGCGCCGGGGTTCGACGGGAAAAGAAGCCGGGATGTGAGGTAACTTACGCCGTTCTTACGGGGTGACGCCGTTCTCCTTACGAGGTGACGCCGTCCTCGCGGGTGCGGTTGGCCTCCAGGCGCGCCTTGGCCCGGCCGACCGAGTCGACGATCTGCTCGGACATCTCGTCACGCTGCTTGCGCAGCACGACGAAGCTGAGCGGCGCGGACAGCACCAGGGCGAGCAGGATCACCCACACGAGGTTGGAGCCCCCGACCCCGGACGGCACCACTCCGAAGTGGACGGCGACGGCCGCGATGACGAAGCAGCCGACGAAGATGCTGAGACGCATCGCGGTGTACCGGATCGTTGCGCTCGGCTTGGCAGCGGACACAGCTGGCCTTCTCTCTACGTACGACAGTCCTGCCCGACCAGTGAAGCATGCCCCGCAATCGATCGATTCGCAGGGCCGCGTCCCGGCGGTGCTCAGAGCAGCGGCAGCAGCATCGTGATGTCGTCGCGGTCGTCCCCGTCGGCCACCCGGATCGCCCCCGGAACGCGTCCGACCTCCTTGTAGCCGCAGGCCGCGTAGAAGCGGTCGGCGCCCGTGCCGCCCCGGCAGGTGAGCCGGAGCGCCTCGATGCCCTCGGTGGCGCGGGCCGCGTCCGCGACCACCTCCATCAGGTCCCGGCCGTACCCACGGCCCTGGTGACGGGGGTGGACCATCACGGTGTACGCCCACAGCCAGTGGCGCATCAGCCGGTGCGTGTTGCGGACGAGGAAGGCGGTGGCGGCGACGGCGCCCTCCCCGTCGTAACCGACGACCAGCCGGGTACGGCCCTCGGCCAGCCCGAGCTGGTGCTTCAGCAGCTCGGGCCGTACGTCCTCCTCCGACACGGGCGGTACGAAGCCCACCGCGCCGCCGGCGTTGGACACGTCGGCCCAGAGCGCGACGATGCCGTCGCCCAGGGGCGCGTCGAAGGGCGGATCGACCACAAAGGTAAGACTCATAACCGCAGATTAACTATTACATGCACGCGGCACAAGAAAGCTCCGGCCGGGGACGGTGGCCGGAGCTCTCGTACGCGTGGCGCCGCGCGGCGCGCCGGGTCAGACCCGCATCGGCTGCGGCGACTCGCGCCGCTCCGCGTCCGGTCCGGGGTACTCGCGGATGATCTCGTACCGGGTGTTGCGCTCCACCGGGCGGAAACCGGCGTCCCGGATCAGGTCGAGCAGATCCTCGCGGGTCAGCTTGTTCGGCGTGCCGTAGTTGTCCGCGTCGTGCGTGATCTTGTACTCGACGACCGAGCCGTCCATGTCGTCCGCGCCGTGCTGGAGGGCGAGCTGCGCGGTCTGCACGCCGTGCATCACCCAGAACACCTTGACGTGCGGCACGTTGTCGAACAGCAGCCGGGAGACGGCGAAGGTCTTCAGCGCCTCGGCGCCGGTCGCCATCGTGGTCCGCGCCTGGAGCTTGTTGCGGACCTTGCCGTCCTTCATGTCCACGAAGTCGTGCTGGTAGCGCAGCGGGATGAAGACCTGGAAGCCGCCGGTCTCGTCCTGGAGCTCCCGCAGCCGCAGGACGTGGTCCACCCGGTGCCGGGGCTCCTCGATGTGCCCGTAGAGCATGGTCGCCGGCGTCTTGAGCCCCTTCTCGTGGGCGAGCCGGTGGATGCGCGACCAGTCCTCCCAGTGCGTCCGGTGGTCCACGATGTGCTGGCGGACCTCCCAGTCGAAGATCTCCGCGCCGCCGCCGGTCAGCGACTCCAGACCGGCCTCGATCAGCTCGTCCAGGATGTCCGAGGCGGACATGCCGGAGATCGTCTCGAAGTGGTGGATCTCGGTGGCGGTGAACGCCTTGAGGGAGACCTGCGGCAGCGCCTCCTTGAGCGCGCTCAGCGAGCGCGGGTAGTAGCGCCACGGCAGCGAGGGGTGCAGCCCGTTGACGATGTGCAGCTCGGTGAGGTTCTCGCCCTCCATCGCCTTGGCGAGCTTCACCGCCTCCTCGATGCGCATGGTGTACGCGTCCTTCTCCCCCGGCTTGCGCTGGAAGGAGCAGTACGCGCACGAGGCGGTGCACACGTTGGTCATGTTGAGGTGCCGGTTGACGTTGAAGTGGACGACGTCGCCGTTCTTGCGCGTACGCACCTCATGGGCCAGCCCGCCGAGCCAGGCCAGGTCGTCGGACTCGTAGAGCGCGATCCCGTCCTCGCGGGTCAGCCGCTCACCGGCCCCGACCTTCTGCTCCAGCTCGCGCTTGAGTCCCGCGTCCACCAGTGCGCCTCCATGTCTTCCGTACCGGACCCGCCCCACCGTACGCCTAGGCGGGCTCGGGCAGCTCTCCGACCCGGTTCTCCCACTTGGTGGAGAGCACGATGGTGGTACGGGTGCGCGAGACGCCCTTGGTGCTGCTCAGGCGGCGGATGGTCCGCTCCAGGCCGTCCACGTCGCCGACGCGCACCTTGAGCATGTAGGAGTCGTCGCCCGCGATGAACCAGGCGTCCTCGATCTCCGCGAGGTCCTTGAGGCGGTGCGCCACGTCCTCGTGGTCGGCGTCGTCGGAGAGCGAGATGCCGATCAGCGCGGTGACCCCGAGACCGAGCGAGGTGGCGTCCACGGTGGCGCGGTAGCCGGTGATGACCCCGGCGGATTCCAGCCGGTTGATGCGGTCGGTGACGCTGGGCCCGGAGAGCCCCACGAGCCGTCCCAGCTCGGCGTACGAGGCCCTGCCGTTCTCCCGGAGGGCCTGGATGAGCTGCCTGTCCACCGCGTCCATGTGACTGAAACCTTCCATTGTTCAGCAGTACCGCAAGTCTACGTGTAGAATCTAAGGTGTGCAGGCATTAGAGCCTGCAAATCTTCTCGCACAATCAAAAACCGCTTACGAATCTTCAGGAGTGACTGCCCCGTGTACACGATCGAGATGGCCTACGCCCGGATGCGCGAGCTTCAGGACCTGGCCAACCGCTCGCGTGCCCACCACCCCGCCGCCGCCCTCCGGCTCGACCGGGCCCGCGGCCCGCGCCGCGCCGGCAAGAAGCGCTGACCCGGCCGGATCAGCCACCGGAGCCACCACCGAGCTCCCCCTCCCAGCGGCGGTACAGCCGGTGCGGCACCCCTGCCGCGTCCAGCACCCGCCCGGCGACGAAGTCCACCAGATCCTGGATGTGCGTCGCCCCCGCGTAGAAGCCCGGCGAGGCGGGCAGCACGACCGCGCCCGCCTCGTCCAGGGCCACCAGCTGCTTCAGCGTCGCCCCGCTCAACGGCGTCTCGCGCACCGCGACCACCAGCTTCCGCCGCTCCTTGAGCGTCACGCCCGCGGCCCGCTGCAACAGGTCCTTCGACAGCCCGAGCGCCACCCCCGCCACGCACGCCGTGGACGCCGGCACGATCAGCATCCCCTTGGCCGGGTACGACCCGGAGGACGGCCCCGCGGCCAGATCACCGGCCGCCCAGTGGCGTACGCCGGACACGTCCACGTCGAAGGTGTGCGGCTTGCCGTCCGCGCCCCGCGCCAGCCAGGCCGCCAGGTCCTCGCGCCAGTGCGCGTCCCGGTAGGCGATCCCGGTCTCGTCCAGGAGCGTGAGCCGCGAGGCCCGGCTCACCACCAGATCGACGCTCTCCCCCGCCGCCAGCAGCCCCCGCAGCACCGAGGCCGCGAAAGGGGTGCCCGAAGCGCCGGAAACCCCGACAATCCAAGGCGAACGCGGCGACTGACTCACTGAAGACCCGGAATCCACACCACCAGGCTATCCGGCACCGCTCACACGGTGAGCCCGCGCACCACCAGGTCCAGCAGCGCGCACACGAACAGCGCGATGCCGATGAAGCCGTTGACCGAGAAGAACGCCCGGTTCAGCCGGGACAGGTCGTGCGGCCGCACCACGCGGTGCTCGTACACGAAGGCCACCGCGACGACCGCCATGCCGATCCAGTAGAACGCCTGCGCGTCCGTGGCCAGCCCGAACCACACCAGCAGGGCCGTCGTCACCGCGTGACAGACCCGCGCGCCCCACAGCGCGGCCGGGATGCCGAAGCGCGCCGGGAAGGACAGCACCCCGTGCGCCCGGTCGGCCCGCACGTCCTGGCAGGCGAAGATCAGGTCGAAGCCGCCGATCCAGATGCCGACCGCGAGCCCCAGGATCACCGCGTCCCACGACCAGCTGCCCGTCACCGCCAGCCAGGCCCCGATCGGCCCGATGGCCTGGGCGAGCCCCAGGATCGCGTGCGGGAAGTTCGTGAACCGCTTGCCGTACGGGTAGACCACCATCGGGACCACCGCGACGGGCGCCAGCGCCAGACAGAGCGGGTTCAGCAGGGCCGCCGCCCCGAGGAACACCACGAGCGCGACGAGCGCCCCCGTCCACGCCGACTTCACCGACACCGCGCCGGTGACCAGCTCGCGGCCGGCCGTACGCGGATTACGGGCGTCGATCTCGCGGTCGATGATCCGGTTCGCCGCCATCGCGAACGTCCGCAGCCCGACCATCGCCGGCGTGACCAGCAGCAGCGTGCCCCAGTGGACGTGCTCGTCGAGCTGGAACATCGCGGTCAGGGCGGCGATGTAGGCGAAGGGCAGCGCGAAGACGGAGTGCTCGATCATGACGAACCGCAGAAAGGCCCTCACCTTGCCGCTCGGCTGCGCAGGCCCCGAACCGAGGGCCGCTTCGGCCGCGCTCACAGCCCGTACTCCTTCCACCGGCGGTCGACCAGCGTCGCCGTCTCCGGGTCCGACTCGACCATGTCCGGCCAGCCCCCGTCGCGCGTGTAGCCCTCCTCGGGCCACTTCCTCGTCGCGTCGATGCCGGCCTTGCCGCCCCAGAACTGCTGGTACGAGGCGTGGTCCAGGTGGTCGACGGGGCCCTCGGCGACCGTCAGGTCGCGCGCGTAGTCCGTGTTGCCCAGCGCCCGCCAGGCCACCTCGTGCAGATCGTGGACGTCGCAGTCGGAGTCCACGACGACGATCAGCTTCGTCAGCGACATCATGTGCGCGCCCCAGATGGCGCTCATCACCTTCTGCGCGTGCTTGGGGTACTTCTTGTCGATCGAGACGATCGCGCAGTTGTGGAAGCCGCCCGCCTCCGGCAGGTGGTAGTCCACGATGTCCGGGACGATGATCTTGAGGAGCGGCAGGAAGAACCGCTCGGTGGCCCGGCCCAGCGGCCCGTCCTCGGTCGGCGGCCGGCCCACCACGATCGACTGGAGCAGCGGCCGCTTGCGCATGGTCACGCAGTCGATGGTCAGCGCGGGGAACGGTTCCTGCGGGGTGTAGAAGCCGGTGTGGTCGCCGAACGGGCCCTCGGGCAGCATCGTGCCGGGCTCCAGCCAGCCCTCGATGACGACCTCGGCGTTGGCCGGGACCTGGAGCGGCACGGTCTTGCAGTCCACCATCTCGATCCGCTTGCCCTGGAGGAACCCGGCGAACAGGTACTCGTCGATCTCCTCGGGCAGCGGCGCGGTGGAGGCGTAGGTGACGGCGGGCGGCGCGCCGAACGCGACGGCGACGGGCAGCCGTTCCCCGCGCCGGGCGGCGACCTGGTAGTGGTTGCGGCTGTCCTTGTGGATCTGCCAGTGCATCCCGATGGTGCGCCGGTCGTGGCGCTGGAGCCGGTAGAGCCCGAGGTTGCGGACGCCGGTCTCCGGGTGCTTGGTGTGGGTGAGGCCCAGGTTGAAGAAGGAGCCGCCGTCCTTGGGCCAGGTGAACAGCGCGGGCAGCCGGTCCAGGTCGACGTCGTCGCCGGTGAGGACGACCTCCTGGACGGGGGCGTTCTCGCCCTTCACCTTCTTCGGCGGTACGTGGACCATCGAGCCGAGCTTGCCGAACGCCTCCCGGACGCCGACGAAGCCCTGCGGGAGTTCGGGCCGGAGCAGCCCGCCGATCTTCTCGCCGATCTCGGCGTAGGACGTGAGCCCGAGCGCCTTGAGCAGCCGCTTGTCGGTGCCGAAGACGTTCATGGCCAGGGGCATGGAGGAGCCCTTGACGTTCTCGAAGAGCAGCGCGGGGCCGCCGGCCTTGTTCACCCGGTCGACGATCTCGCCGATCTCCAGGTGGGGGTCGACCTCGGCCTTGATGCGCTTGAGCTCGCCCTCGCGCTCCAGGGCCCGGAGGAGGGAACGAAGATCGTCGTAAGCCATGGCGCCCAGTCTGTCATCCCACCGGTCGCGAGCCACCGGTGGCCGGGCCCGCGAGGCGGTCGGCGGCGAGCGCGGGGGCCCGGTCCTCGCCGAGGACCAGGTCCGGGTCGAACATGACGATGGTCGCCGCGACGACGAGCATCACGAACGGACCGGCCACCATGGTGAGCAGGAAGGCGAGCTGGTCGATCGAGGACTGGGTGCTGGACACCGAGGCATCCACGTGGACACTCACGGCGGCCATGCCGGTGTAGTGCATCCCGGTGACGGCGATGCCCATGACGACGCTGGCCCCGAGGCTGGCCCACAGGCCGCGGATGGAGACCGCCGCCCACAGGGCCGCGGTGGCGGCGGCCACGGCGATGAGCACGGACAGCGCGACGGTCGGCACGGAGTACTCCATGGTGCCGTGCACCCGCATGGCGGCCATGCCGATGTAGTGCATGCCGGCCACGCCGAGGCCCATGAACACCCCGGCCGCCGTCAGGACCTTGGGCCGCGAGCCCCGGTGGCCGACGAGGAAGACGCCCACGGCGGTGACCACGATGGCGACGACGAGGCTCAGCACGGTGAGACCGGTGTCGTACGAGATGTCCGAGCCCTCGGCCCGGAAGCCCATCATCGCGATGAAGTGCATGGTCCAGATGCCGCAGCCGAGCGAGACGGCGGCCAGCGAGAGCCAGCCGTTCATCTTTCCCTGATCCCTGCGGACCAGGGACCGCACGGTGCAGCGCAGTCCGAGCGCGGACCCCAGGCAGGCCATCAGATAGGCGGCGACGGGCGTCACCGCGCCGTAGTGGAAGTCGGTCACCGTGGCGTCCACGACGCGATCCTTTACTCAAGGGTTCCATCGGGACGGGACACCGGGGAACGGCTGAACTGGGCGGTCGCAGACTGCGGACCGCGCCGCCCAATCAACCACATGCCGCTCATCACCCTGAACTTATGATCTTGTGGTGATTCTCACGCGGTGATCCGCTATGCGGCTTTTCACAGAGAAGGGGGAGAACCGTCCGCGGCGGTGGCCCGGTCCGGGCCACCGGTTACCCTGGGCGCGTCACCGGGGCGGTGCGCTGCCCCGCCGAATCTCCGCTGGGGGACCTTTCCACGATGCTCCGGGCACTGATCTACCTTCTGCCGCTGGCGCTGACGATCTTCGCGTTCATCGACTGCCTCAACACCCCCGAGGACGAGGCCAAGCACCTGCCCAAGATCGCCTGGGTGTTCATCATCCTGCTGTTCTGGGTCGTCGGCCCGATCGTCTGGCTGGCCGCCGGCAAGGTACGCCACGCGCCCGGCGGGGGCCGTACGCCCTCCGAGTGGCACCGCAACCACCGTCAGCGGTGGGTGGCGCCGGACGACAACCCGGACTTCCTGAACTCCCTCAAGAAGGAGAACGAGAAGGACGAGGCGCTGCTCAAGGACTGGGAGGCGGACCTGCGCCGCCGCGAGGAGGAGCTGAAGCGCCGCGAGAACGACAGCGACGCCTCGTAGCGCCTGCCCCCTGTACGCCGACTGCCCGCCACCGGAGGTCCGGTGGCGGGCAGTCGGCGTACAGGGCGGGGGTCAGACGCCGGCGTAGGAGTGCTTGCCGGTGACGAAGATGTTGACGCCGTAGTAGTTGAACAGCCAGCAGCCGAAGGCGATCAGGGCCAGGTAGGCGGCCTTGCGGCCCTTCCAGCCGGCCGTGGCGCGGGCGTGCAGATAGGCGGCGTAGGCGACCCAGGTGATGAAGGACCAGACCTCCTTGGGGTCCCAGCCCCAGTAGCGGCCCCAGGCGTCGCCCGCCCAGATCGCGCCCGCGATGATCGTGAACGTCCACAGCGGGAAGACGGCGGCGTTGATCCGGTACGAGAACTTGTCGAGGCTGGACGCGGCGGGCAGCCGGGACAGCACGGACCGCGCGAAGGCGCTGGGCTCCCCGCCGCTCGCGAGCTTGTTCTCGTAGCTGTCGCGGAAGAGGTAGAGCAGCGTGCCGACGGCGCCGATGTAGAAGACGGCGCCGCAGGTGATGGCGGTGGAGACGTGAATCCACAGCCAGTACGAGTGCAGCGCGGGCACCAGCTGGTCGCTGTCGGTGTAGAGCCAGGTGGTGGCGATGCCGAGGTCCAGCAGGACGGTGGTGACCAGCACCAGACCCATCCAGCGGACGTTCTTCTTCAGCACCAGCAGGGTGAGGTACGTGCCGACCGCCACCGTGGAGAAGGTGATGGAGAACTCGTACATGTTGCCCCAGGGCGCGCGCCGCACGGACATCGCGCGGGCGACGACGCCGGCCGCCTGCACGAGGAACGCCAGCACCGTCAGCGAGACCGCGATCCGCCCGTAGAGGTCGCCCTTGAACGTGCCGCCGGCGGCGCCGGGGCCGTCCGGCACGTCACGCGATCCGGCCGCGGCGCGGGTGACGACCTTCGGCCGCTCCAGTACGGCGGTGCTCCCGCCCTTGGCGGCGGCCTGGACCCGCGCCGGGCCGGCCGCGGCGGCGGCTTCCTCGGTGGTGAGCGCGGCGGCGGTGCGGCCGACCTTGCTGCGGCTGCCGAACACCCACTCCGCGATGTACGCGAGGAAGGCCAGCGTGTAGACGGCCATCGAGGAATAGATCAGCACATTGCTGGTGTGTGCCAGGTTCTCGTTGGTTGCGGCGGCGAGATTCACTTCTCAGCCCCTTCGGCGGGTTCTACGGAGGACGCCTCGGCGACGTCGCTGTCGGTGCCGGGCGCGGTGGGCGCCTCGGCGTTGAGCATGACCGCGAGGTCGGCCAGCTCCTCGGGAAGCTTCGCGGACTCGCTGCGGCCGAGTCCGGCCATCTCGACGACGGTGATCCCGTCGTCGCCGCGTACGGCCCGCACCCAGACGCGTCGGCGCTGGATGAAGAGGGAGCCGGCCAGGCCGGCGATGGCGGCGACGGAGCCGGTGAGCGCCCAGCCGCTGGCGGGCTGCTTGGAGATCTGGAAGCTCGCCCACTCCTGGAGGCCCTCGAAGGTGATGGAGCCCGCGCCGTCGGGCAGCTCCATCGTCTCGCCGACGAGGAGGCGCTGCTTGAGCTTCTCGCCCTTGGCGTCCTTGAACTCCTTCATCTTGGACGTGTCGAGCTGGTACACGTTCTGCGCGATGCCGGAGTCCACGCCGAGCGAACCGTGGTAGCCGTTCAGCGCGAGAACGGGGAAGTCGGCGGCCGGGAACTGCGACCACATGGTGCCCTTGCCCTTGCCGGCGAAGGTCGGCACGAAGAACGCCTGGAAGCCCAGCTGCTCCTTCTTGCCGTCCTTGTCGCGGTAGCCGTCCAGCACCTTGATGGCGCCGCTGGAGGTGACGTTGTTGTCGATGGGCAGCAGCGGGACGGCCGCCTTGAAGACCTCCTTGCCCCGGCCGTCCTTGACGGAGATGACGGGCGCGTAGCCGTGGGCGTTGAGGTAGACCTTGGTGCCGTCGACGTCGAGGGGCTCGTTGACCTTGATGACCTTCTTCTGCGGCTTGCCGTACGCCCCGTCCGAGAACGTCACGTGCGCCTCGTACGTGCGCGGGGTGCCGACCTGCGGTCCGCTGCGTTCGTACGTACCGATGAAGTCGTCCAGGACGAAGCTGAACGGGGTCAGCTCGTCGTTGTCGAAGAGCGTGCCGGACTTGAAGTCGTCGTACTGGGTGATCGTGTTGGCGAAGCCGTCGCCCTCGACGACGAGCTTGGCGCCCTCGGACTTGAAGAGCTGGCCCCAGGCGAAGGCGATGAGCATCACGATGAGCGCGACGTGGAAGACCAGGTTGCCGGCCTCGCGCAGATAGCCCTTCTCGGCGGCGACGGCGTCCCCGGCGACATGGGCCCGGTAGCGGCGCTTGCGGACGACGGCGAGCGCGGCCTCGCGGACCTCATCGGGGGTCGCCTCGGTGCGCCAAGTGGTGTACGCGGGCAGCCGGGTGAGGCGCTTGGGGGCGCCCGGCGGGCGGCTGGTGAGCTGGCCGACGAAGGTGGCGGTGCGCGGGACGATGCAGCCGATGAGCGAGATGAACAGCAGGAGGTAGATCGCGGAGAACCACACCGAGCTGTAGACGTCGAAGAACTGGAGCTTCTCGTAGATCGGCGTGACGACGGTGTGCGCGTCCTTGAAGGTCTGCACCTTCATCTCGTCCACGCTGTTCTGCGGGATCAGCGAGCCGGGGATGGCGCCGAGGGAGAGCAGGAAGAGCAGGATCAGCGCGACCCGCATGGAGGTGAGCTGGCGCCAGAACCAGCGCGCCCAGCCGACGACGCCCATGGCGGGCAGGTTGGCGAGGGCCTCCTCGCGGGGGGCGGTGGAGAGCTGGGAACCGGCGGCGCCCAGCTCAGCGGCGTTCTCCCGGTCCCGCTCCTGGGAGGGGTTGGACGTGGTGTTGCTCATTGGTACTCAGATCCCCACCTGGAAGTCGGCCGACCAGCCCTGCAGATCCTGCATCATGCTGCTCCACACACCGGTCAGCAGAAGCAGCCCGGTCACGATCATCATGCCGCCGCCGATGCGCATGACCCACGCGTAGTGGCGCTTGACCCAGCCGAACGCGCCGAGCGCCTTGCGGAAGGCGACGGCGGCGAGCACGAAGGGGATGCCCAGGCCCATGCAGTAGGCGACGGTCAGTACGGCGCCGCGCCCGGCGGTGCCCTGCTCCATGGCGAGCATGGACACCGAGCTGAGCGTGGGCCCCAGGCACGGGGTCCAGCCGATGCCGAAGAGGGCGCCGAGCAGCGGGGCGCCGACCAGGCCGGTGACCGGCTTGCGGTGGATGCGGAACTCGCGCTGGGTCATCCAGGGCATCAGGCCCATGAAGAAGACGCCCATCAGGACCATCAGCACGCCGAGGACCTTGGTGAGCGGTCCGCTGTTCGCCTGGAGGGTGTCGCCGAAGTAGCCGAAGAGGGCGCCGCCGGAGACGAACACGGCGGTGAACCCGGCGACGAAGAGCGCGGCCCCGGCGACCATCCGGCCGCGCCGGGCCTCGGCCAGGTCGGCGCCGCTGACCCCGGTGACGTAGCTCAGATAGCCGGGGACCAGGGGCAGGACGCAGGGCGAGAAGAACGAGACGAGTCCGCCGAGCAGGGCGATCGGCAGGGCGACCAGCAGGGCCCCGTTGAGGACCGTTTCGTTCTGCATGGCGGCGGCGAGGGTGATCACCTGATCACTTCTCCGCGATCAGCGGGTCGATCATCTTGCGCAGCTGGACGTCGTCGAGCGGGCCCACGTAGCGGGCGGCGAGCTTGCCCTCCCGGTCGATGACGACGGTCGACGGGATGGACTGGAGCCGGAACGTGCCCCTGGGGAAGCGGAGCAGGAGCTTCCCGGTCGGGTCGTAGAAGCTGGGGTAGGTGACCCCGAAGTTCTCCTCGAAGCTGACGGCGTTGCTCCGCGAGGTGTCGCGGGTGTTGACGCCGACGAACCGCACGCCCTGGTCCTTGGTGGCCTCGGAGACCTTCTTGAAGTACTTCGCCTCCAGCCGGCACGGGGCGCACCAGGAGCCCCAGGCGTTGAGGACGATGATCTTGCCCTTGTAGTCGGCGAGGTCGAGCTGCTTGCCGTCCACGGTGGGGCCGTCGAGCTGCGGCGCGTCGGCGCGCTTGCCCTTGGGCGCGGTGGCGATACCGCTGTTGCCCGTGACGAAGTTCGTGTCGCCGCCGCCGCTGACCCGGTCGCCGGAATCGCACGCGGTCAGGGTCAGCGCGAGCGCGGCTGCCGCCAGGGGGGCGGCGAGCAGGGTGAAGCGGCGTCGGGGTGCGCGGCCATGGCTCATGTGAAAAGTTTCGCATGGCGGTTCCGGGGATCTTGGGCACCCCCCTCGGTGCCCGTAAAGCCCGTTGTCAGGCTTGTTTAAAGAAGGCGTTCCAACCGCCTGCGGGAGCCTCGCCCACCTGGAGTGTACGGAGCTTGGCGAGGACCGCCGGGTCCTGTACGTCGAGCCAGTCGACGAACTGCCGGAAGGAGACGAGGCGCACATCGGGTTTTCCGGCGATGTGCTTGAGCGCGTCCTCGACGGCGTCCATATAGATGCCGCCGTTCCACTCCTCGAAGTGGTTTCCGATGTAGAAGGGCGCGCGATTCGTCTCGTAGGCGCGCTTGAATCCGCTGAGGTACGACTGCGTGGCCTGTCGGCGCCAGCCGGAATAGCGGGACGGCATTCCCTTGGTGGAGTTGAGGGACTGGTTGGCGAGGATGTTGTAGTCCATGGAGAGGACTTCGAAGCTGTGGCCGGGGAACGGGATGCCCTGGAGCGGCAGGTCCCAGATGCCCTGGCGCTTGCCGGGCCAGACCTGGGTGCCGCCGGGTGAGCTGGCGTCGTAGCGCCAGCCGAGCTTCTTCGCGGTGGGCAGCAGGTTGTCCTGGCCGAGCAGACAGGGGGTGCGGCCGCCGACGAGTTCCTTGCGGTAATCGAAGGGGAGCGGTTCGACATCGGCCCAGCCGGTGTTGGTGCGCCATTCGGTGACGAAGGAGATCGCCTGGTCGATTTCGCTCTGCCATTGGGCCGGGGTCCAGTTGCCGACCGATCCGGAGCCGGCGCAGAAATGGCCGTTGAAGTGGGTGCCGATCTCGTGGCCGTCGAGCCATGCCTGCCGGACGTTCTTGAGCGTGGCCTTGATATGGGCGTCGGTGAGATAGCCGATGTCGGAGGCGCCCACGCGGTTGTTCGGGGGGCGGTAGCGGGATTTCTTCGATTCCGGGAGCAGGTAGAGGCCGGAGAGGAAGAAGGTCATCGACGCGTCGTGTTCGCGGGCGAGTTCCAGAAAGCGGGGGAAGAGCCCGTTGCCGACCTCGCCGGCCCCGTCCCAGGAGAAGATCACGAACTGCGGCGGCTTCTGGCCGGGCTCCAGCGGTACGGGGGCCTGCGGCTGCTTGGGCTGTTTTCCGGTGTCGGCGGTGGAACCGTCACCGATGGCGCGGACGTGTTTCCCGGTGCCCGAACCCTTCGGGGTGCCGTCGGCCTTCTGTCCGGTGGCTCCCTTGTCGGGGCCGGCGCTGTTCTCCGCGGGGCCGGCGCCGGAGGAGCCGGTGATGCCGCACCCCGCCATTCCGGCGGCGGCCGCGGCCCCGAGACCGGCTCCCAGCAATCCCCTTCGGCTGATCTCACGCATGCGGCTTCCCATCTGCGGTCGTTTTGCCTTAAGTCCATACAAACTGGCAATCGCTTAGATGGGAGGAGCCACACGGAGGTTCCCCCAGATAGCACAAAATTCTTTACGAAACCAGCCCCCGACCGTGACCGAACAGAGATCCGAATACCGGCCGGGGGCATACCGCCAGGGGCGACCGCTACGCCCCGAACCCCTTGGACGCGCCCTTCACCGGCTTCGCGCCCGCCCGCAGATGCGCCGGGACCAGATCGATGGCCGGCTCCGAGTAGCCCACGGACACGATCTTGTCGCCCCGGTAGGTGAAGCTGGTCACCGAGGCGAGGGTGCACTGCCGCTTGCGCGGGTCGTGCCAGAGCCGGCGGCGCTCCACGAAGCTGCGGACGATCCAGATCGGCAGCTGGTGGCTGACGCAGACCGCCTCGTGCCCCCGGGCCGCGTCCTTCGCCGCGTCGAGCGCGCCCATCATCCGGACGACCTGCTCGATGTACGGCTCCCCCCACGAGGGGCGGAACGGGTTCGTCAGGTGCTTCCAGTTGTCCGGCTTGCGCAGCGCGCCGTCCCCGACGCCGAAGGTCTTGCCCTCGAAGACGTTGGCGGCCTCGATGAGCCGCTCGTCGGTGGCGAGGTCCAGGCCGTGCGCCTCGGCGATGGGAGTCGCGGTCTCCTGGGCGCGCTCCAGCGGGGAGGCGACGGCGTACGTGATGTCGCGCTTCGCCAGGTGCTCGGCGACCCGGTCGGCCATGTTCCGGCCCAGCTCGGAGAGGTGGTAGCCGGGCCGGCGGCCGTACAGCACGCCCTCCGGGTTGTGCACCTCGCCGTGGCGCATCAGATGAACCACGGTGATGTCACCGGCGGAGCCGGCGGGTTTCTCGCTCATACGGTGGCCTCCGATGCGGCACGGGCGGCGGCGGGCAGGGCGGCGGCGATGCGCTCGACGGCCTGCGCGTCGTGGGCGGTCGAGACGAACCACGACTCGAACGCGGACGGCGGGAGGTAGACCCCCTGCGCCAGCATCGAGTGGAAGAACGGGGTGTAGCGGAAGGCTTCCTGGCGCTTGGCGTCCTCGTAGTCACGGACGGGCCCGTCCGTGAAGAACACGGAGAACATGTTGCTCGCCGCCTGCACGGTGTGCGCCACGCCCTCCTTGTCCAGGGCGGCGCTCACCAGGCCCCGGATCTCGGCGGACACCGCGTTCACCTTCGCGTACGCGGCGTCGTCCAGGAGCCGCAGCTGCGCGAGCCCGGCGGCGGTGGCGACCGGGTTCCCGGAGAGCGTGCCCGCCTGGTAGACGGGACCGGCCGGGGCCAGGTGCGCCATCACGTCGGCGCGCCCGCCGAACGCCGCGGCCGGGAAGCCGCCGCCCATGACCTTGCCGAAGGTCATCAGGTCGGGCCGGACGCCGTCCACGCCGAACCAGCCGGCCTTCGAGGTACGGAATCCGGTCATCACCTCGTCGGAGATGTACAGGGCGCCGTTGGCGGCGCACAGCTCCTTGAGCCCCGCGTTGAACCCGTCCAGCGGCGGGACGACGCCCATGTTGCCGGGCGACGCCTCGGTGATCACGCAGGCGATCTCGCCGGGGTGCGCGGCGAACGCGGCGCGCACGGCCTCCAGGTCGTTGTACGGCAGCACGATCGTGTCGCCCGCCTGCGCGCCGGTGACCCCCGGGGTGTCGGGGAGGCCGAAGGTAGCGACGCCGGAGCCTGCGGCGGCCAGCAGGGCGTCCACATGGCCGTGGTAGCAGCCGGCGAACTTCACGACCTTGGCCCGGCCCGTGAAACCGCGCGCGAGGCGGATCGCGGACATGGTCGCCTCGGTCCCCGACGACACCAGGCGCACCTGCTCCACCGGCTCGACGCGCGCGACGATCTCCTCGGCGAGCGCGACCTCGCCCTCACCGGGCGTACCGAACGAGGTGCCGCGGGCGACGGCCTCCTGGACTGCGGCGATCACCTCGGGGTGGGAATGGCCGAGAATCATCGGCCCCCACGAGCACACGAGGTCGACGTATTCCCGTCCATCGGCGTCGGTCAGGTACGGACCGGTACCGGACACCATGAACCGGGGCGTACCGCCCACGGCCCGGAATGCCCGGACGGGAGAGTTCACGCCGCCGGGCGTCACGAGGGACGCGCGGTCGAAAAGCGTCTGCGAAACTGGGGCGTCATAGGGAAAGCTCACACATGCCATGGTGTCAGAGGTACGGACGGTCTTTGCGGACAGGTGTTTCACCGCACGCCCGTGGGGGAGGTCACTGACACGATGATCGGGTTGCGCGGCGGGGGCTGTGCCTCCTAGTGAGTAGTCGGGTGGATGAGATATGCATCGCGGTGGCGAAGTGGGCGAGGGGACGGACGGCCCGGCCGAGCCGGCCCGGCGGGGCCGGCACCGGCGCGACGCTGAGCGGGCGCAGGGCATACAGGGCGGCGAGGCGCGGACAGGCGGTGGAGCCGGAAGCAGGAGTGGTGGCCGGGTGGGGGTGACCTACAAGTACTTCGGGGCTCCCGACGGGGCCACCGCCGCGCGGGTGCCGATCTCCATGCGGCCCGAGGAGCTCGGCGGCGACGAGCTGGGCATGGGCGGCCTCTTCACCAAGATCAAGCCGGAGACGATGGCCGCGATGGTCCTCACCGGCATCCAGGGCATACCGCTGCACAAGGTCCCGCCGCTCGAACTGGTCGTCCTGCATCCCGACTACGCGGTGGTCAAGCTCCCGATGACGGTCGTCGACCCGCTGCGCGGGGTGGGCGAGGAGTCCGTGGGCGCGGCCGCCTTCATCTGGTCCACCGTCCCGGACCGGGGCGGCCCGAGCGACGCCTTCAACGTGTACCAGCTGCTCCACGAGTGGCAGGACTTCTCGCACCGGCTGCACGAGGCGGGGCACCAGGCGTACTGCTTGGTCTGGCCCTGAGCTGGGGTTTCGGCGGTTGAGAGCGAGGCATTCGAGCCTCGCTCCCGCCGGTGCCGGAAGGGGCCGTCGGGCCGCCAGGGCACATCGGTTCCGGCGAAGGCTCTGATGGGCCCTGGGTGACGGAAGCGTCCAGCGTGCCGACGCCGCCTCCTTCGTCGGCTTCGGTAGAGGCGTCATCGATCGCCTTGCGGGTGCGGGTCTCGCTGGACGGCAGCAGGTGCGTGCACGCAAGAGCGGAGCCGGGACGACCGCACCATCAGCACGGACACGAACCGGTCAGGCGGCCATCTCCTGTCGTATCCGGTCCAGGTCCCGGCCCGCTGTGGAATGCTGCGTGGGCAGCCGTGTCCCCGCTGTGCGCATGATGCGCTGGAGCTGATGGGGAAGGCGCTGCGTCACTGCCTCCCGGGTCGCTGTGTCCAGCGACTGGGCGGCGCCGTTGCGGTCATCAGCCAGCAGCTGGACGTGGGCGACGGTGATCAGCTCGATCACACGCCATTGCGGTGCCACGACGGTCGTGGGCACGAGGCTCCGCTCCACGAGCCGCATGGCCGCCTCCGTGCGCCCTGTGGAGACGAGCCCGCGCAGGCGGATCTCGTGGAGGGAGAAGGGGTTGAACAGGCTGGTGTGGTCGACGCGGTCGAGGAGGGCGTCGGTCTCCTTCATCACCCGGTCGAACAGCTCGCCGTTGCCCAGGGCGCCGGCGGCCCGGGCGAGGAGCGGCAGGGCGGCAGCGCGGGCGGTGGCGTCGGGGGCGATGGCCGCAGCACGGCACAGCCGCTGGACGGCCGCGCCCCGCAGGTTGGCCTTGCGCAGCTCGTTGCCGTGCATGCGGAGCACGTACGAGGTCGTCCGCGAATCCTCGAAGTACTCGGCGATCTGAAGACTCTTGGCCGTCCAGTGCGCAGCGGTGGCCAGGCGTTCTTCCGGCAGTACGTTGCCCAGAGCGACGCCGAGGCCGACGCGGGCGCGGGTGAGCAGGTGCAGGACGTCGCGTTCGGTGTGGCCGTCGTCGATACGGGCTTCGAGCCGGGCCACGAGCGGCCACAGCTCAACGACGGCTTCCGAGGCGTGGCCGGACTGGCGGGCGATCTCGGCGAGCCGGACGGTCGACTCTCCGAACTGCAGCATCGCCCGGTGGTCCGTGTCGGTGGGATCGGTGACGCCGAGGACGTGAGGCGGCAGCCGCAGGGCCTCGCATACCCTGCGGCGGGAGGCGATGTCGTCGAGGGCGCGCTTCTCCAGTTCCAGGGCGGAGATGTAGGTCTTGTCGTAGCCGAGAAGTTCACCGAGCGCGGACTGGTTCAGGCCATGCACGCGGCGGTAGAAGCGGAGGATGCCGGCCAGGTTCCCTGCGGCGAGTACGAGTTGGGCCTGCGGTGTCGCCCAGCGCCACTGGGCGTGCCGGGCTGAGGGACCAGAAGGCGGGAGCCGCTGCTGTCCCGCCTCCGGCGCGATCTCGCCTCCGGCCATGACCCGCTACATCCGATCGCCGTCGTCCTGGCCAACCGGGCCGACGGAGCCCCGGCCGTACCAGGATGCGATGGCCTGCTTGTAGCCCTCAGGCATGTTCAGCCCCGGCACCTCGTCACGGGTGAACATGCCGAGCTGCTTGTGCTCGTAGCTGACGACCGGCGGGCGTTCGGGCGTCAGGACGGTGCAACCGTAGGTCACGATCAGTACCCGCCGTCCGGGGACGGGCTGGTAGATCCACACGCCCGCCTCGATGAGCGGCCCGGCCTCGACCTCCCAGCCGGTTTCCTCCTGGATCTCGCGCTCCAGCGCCGCCTCCGGGCTGCCGTCCGGCTGCTGCGCGCCGTCGGGGCGGCCGATCTCCAGCCGGCCTCCGGGCAACTCCCACTCGTCGCGCTCGTTCCTCAGCAGGAGCACGCGGTCATGCGCGTCGAGCGCGACACCCTTCACGGAGACGGGCCAGAGCGGCGGCGTGTACGTCATGAAGATCCTCGTCCTGCGGTGTGCGAGCCGGGCCTTCGGAACGTAGCACGCTTGCGTCAACTCCCCACCGATCCAACCGATTTGTCCGAGTCGACAATCAGTCGCTTTACCCCGCCCGCCCGGCTCCCCACTCTGAACACATCGACCCGATCGAGGGAGGACTGCGATGCTCGACGCCTCAGCAGGCTCGGAGACGCTCTTCGTGGACCACTACGTCAACATCCGCGCCCCGCACGCCGGTGACGTGATCGCTGCCCGGCTTCGTGAGACCGGCCTGGTCACCCTGGACGGGCTGCTGACCCGGCAGCAGGTCCTGGAATGCGCCTCCCGGCTGATGGCGACAGCGCCCCACCCGCACGGCGCACCGGATGGCCTGACCCTGATCCAAGACACGGGCAGCCACGCCCACCGCGCCGGCTTCGCCGGCCTCGGCAACGGCGAGCTGCGGGCCCACACCGAGAGGTCAAGCACCCCCAGGCCACCACGCCTGCTCCTTCTGGTGTGCCTGCAGTCGGCATCCGTCGGCGGCGAGACGCTCCTGGCCGACGGACGTGACGTCCATGCCCGCATCGCCGACGAGAACCGGGAGGCGGCAGTCGCGCTCTGCCGGCCCCGGACCGCGTACTTCGGAGCAGGTGTCGGTCACGCCGCCCAGGTCTTCACCATTCAGGCCGACGGACGGGTCGCCGTACGGCTGCGCCAGGACGGTCTGGCCCGCTGGAGCCCCGTCGTCCAGCCCTACCTTCCTGCCCTCCGCAGCGCCATCGCCGACAGCCAGCAGCACCTCACGCTCCGGGCCGGGCAGGGCTACCTGTTGGACAACCACCGCTGGCTGCACGCCCGTACGCGCTTCATCGGCGACCGCAGGCTCCTGCGCGCCCTGGGCGACCCCAGCTCCGTCCTTCGCGCCGGCTTCGACCCACACCCGACGGCCGCCGTCCTTCCCAAGACCAGCGAGCCCGTTTCATGAGGCCGCGCCCCCGAGGAGGCTACCGACGCTGCGGACACCGAGCACGCGGTGGTGGGGGCCGTGATGGTTGACCAGCGCAACGGCCGGGTGGGCGTGGTGATGGGACACGAAGTTCGTGATCGGCACGCGGTCGCCGGCGCCCCGGCCAGCCCTTGGGTTCCCGTCCCTGTCGGACGCAGCCGATCGAGACGTTCCCCCACTCTCCAAGATGCCCCGGCAGGGACGGGCCACAAACCCCGCACCGTACGGATCAACCGGCGCATGGCCCATGGACGGGTCGAGCACCGTCCGGGGCGGGTCCGCGACAACCCTTCGTCCAACCCAGGAGGAGCAATGCCGAACAGCACCGCCACCACCCCGACGAGCGGTCCGGACCAGGCCGGACTGGTCAAGGCACGCCGCAGAATCCAGGCCGCCCGTGAGCGCGGCGTCACCCCGTCCGACGGCGGCAGCACCGGCCGCACCGACACCAACGACTGATCCAGGAGGAGACGCGTTGTCGCCGCTGAACCTGGCGGCCCACCTGGGCCAGGACGAGTTCCTGGCCCAGGTGTACCACCGCCGGCACCACCATGTCCCCACCGTTCTCCCGAACCCGTCCCAGCTGATCTCCTGGGACGACGTCAACACCATCCTGGCCACCCACCGCCTGGAGCCGCCCCGCTTCCGCCTGTCCGCGGACGGCAAGATGCTGCCCGCCTACCTCTACACCGCGCCGGTCGCCACCCGCAGGCACACCGTCTGGCAGCGCCTGCACCCCGCCGAGCTGCGCGCACGGCTCGCCGATGGCGCCTCTCTGGTCATCGACGCCATCGACGAGCTCCTCCCCTCCGTCGGCCGCTCGGCGATGGAGCTGGAGCAGTGGCTGCGCACCGGGGTGCAGGCCAACCTGTACGCCTCATGGACCGCCCGTGAAGGCTTCGGCGTGCACTGGGACGACCACGACGTCGTCGTCGTACAGATCGACGGCGTCAAACGCTGGAAGGTGTACGGCCCCACCCGCACCGCCCCTATGTACAAGGACACCGACGAACCCGAGCCCCCGCCCGAGGACCCGGTCACGGAACTCGTCCTGCGGCCAGGAGACCTGCTGTATCTCCCGCGCGGCTGGTGGCACTCGGTGGCCGCCTCCGAAGGTGAACACTCCCTCCACCTCACCTTCGGCATCCAGACCACCACCGGCGCCCAGCTCCTGGCCTGGCTCGCCGACGACCTGCGCCGCCACGACATCCTGCGCGAGGACCTGCCCGTGCACGCGCCGCCCGAGCAGCAGGCTGCCTACCTGGACCGGCTGCGCAAGGAAGTCATCGCCGCCCTGGACGATCCACGTCTCATCGGCCGGTACACGGCGATGCGTGACAGCGCCGACCTCACCCGCCTTCGGCCGAGCCTGCCCCACATCACCGGCGTCCCCGCAGACCCGGAGATACGTGTCAGGCTCACCACCACACGAGCACGTCTGGAGCCTGCGGCCGACGGGGCCGGGCCGGCATTCCGGGCCTGCGACAACGAGTGGGAGATGGCACAGGAGGCCCTCCCGCTCCTCCAGCGCCTGACGGCCGCCGCACCCAGCGCCGTGTCCGTCGGTGAGCTGGCCGAAGCATCGTGTATCTCTGTCACGGACGCGGCGGCAGTCGTCTCCGAACTGATGACCGGCCAGGCGATCACGGTGGAAGGAGGTGGACGATGACGACGGCGGCCCTGGGACTCGGCACTTACCGCATCCGTCCCTCCGCACTGAGCGACGCCGCCGTCCGAGCGGCCTGCGATCCCGCCACCGCGTGGATCGACACAGCACCCAACTACCTTGGCGGCACAGCCCAGACGTTACTCGCCCGGGCCCTCGCGAGGCATCCGGTCCCGGTCGCCACCAAGGTCGGATACCTCACCCACCAAGCCGCGAAGGACGCCGAATCCGACGGAGCCATCACCTCCGAGGACGCGAAACGCGGACATTGCCTGAGCGCCCCGTACATCCACTGGCAGTGTGCCCGCAACCGCGCCGAACTCGGCCGTGACCGCCTGGACCTCGTCTTCACCCACAACCCCGAACAAGCCGGCGACGACCCGTACGAAGCCCTGCACGACGCCTTCACCGCCCTCGAAGCGGAAGGAGCGGCTGGAACCCTGACCGCATACGGCGTCGCTGCCTGGGACGGCTTCGACACCGGCACCCTGAGCATCCCTGCCCTGCACCAGCTGGCCATCGAGGCAGCGGGCACGGACCGGCATCACCTGCGCGCCGTCCAGCTGCCCGTATCCCTTGTCAACGCAACCGCCCTCGCCCAGGCGCTGGAGGGTGACGGCCCGATCGCCCAGGCGGCCGGCCTCGGGTGGCAGGTGTACGCCTCCGCGCCCCTCTTCGGTGGCGAACTTCCCCACCTGGCCACCCGCGAACTCACCGCACTGCTGAACCCCGAACTCACCATCGCCCAGGCGTGTCTGCTCGCCGCAGCCTCCTGCCCCGGAGTGACGCGCATTCTGCTCTCCACCTCAACCCCGGCACACTGGACCGAAGCCCAAGCCGCCCTGCGAAGCCCGGCCATCCCGGTCCCCACGCTGCGAAAGGTGCTGGATGTACTCGCCACCGGCTGACCCCACGGACCAGCAGCGCATGCGCCGGGCCTTCGCGCGCTCGGCACGGGCACTGGGCTCCACGATCGCCGGCCCCGAGGTCTGGGGCTGGCACGGCCGCACTCTCAGCAGCCGCGTCCAGCACCCGGAAAGGGGCACCTGCTGGCTGAGACTGCTCTCCGCACCACAGGACAAGGCGGTCGGCAAGATCTGGGACGGCAACCGCCAGGCCTCCGTACTGTTCGACGGACACGTCAACAAGCCCCTGCTGTACGACACCACCGAGTCGAGCAGCGACGGCTGCGCGTACCGATCGGAACTGCACCAGTACATCGACGAGCCCATCTCCACCCCCAGTCCCGTCCTGCGCAGAGACCCGAATCCGCCGCCCGCGTGGTGGGACTCCCTGCGCACCGACCTTGATCACGTGAGCGCCGTCCTCACGAACCGGATGGCCGTACGACAGGAGTGGGTGGACCGTACCGTCCCTCGCTTCCTCGACGTGCCCGGCCCCCGGATCACGGACTGGACAACAGCCCACGGGGATCTGCACACCGCCAACCTCACCAGCCACACTCCCTACCTCCTCGACTGGGAAGGCTTCGGCCTGGCACCCGCCGGCTACGACGCCGCCATGCTCCTGGCGTACTCCCTCCTCGCCCCGGCCTTTGCCCGGCGCGTCCGCGACACCTTCCCCGTACTCAAGACCGAGCCCGGTCGCATCGCACAGCTCATCGTCATCACCGAACTCCTGCAGTCGGCCTCACGCGGAGACCACCCCGAACTCGTCCCACCGCTCCGCGCCTTGGCTTCCGAAGTGTCTTGACCGAGCTGCTGCGGCGCAATCGGCTCGAAGGCTTCCGGCGAGGAAGCACGCGCCTGTCATTGCACTCACGGCACCGTCGGGCGCAGTGGCAGGACTTCTCGCACCGGCTGCACGAGGCGGGGCACCAGGCGTATTGCTTGGTCTGGCCCTGACACCCGGCCCCGCCCCTCGCGCTCTTCGGCCCGGTGGCCGGGCTACGCCGCCCGCCGCCGGGCGAACGTGATGGCGGCCGCCCCGGCCACACAGGCGAGCGCGGCCGTCAGATAGGCCAGGTGGTAGCCGGTGAGCCGGTCGTCGCTCGTCGCCGCGACCAGCACCAGGACGGCGACGCCGACGCTGGAGCCGATCTGCTGGGCCACGACGTTCACCGCGCCGGCGACCGCGTGCCCCTCCGGCTCGACCCCGCTGAGGCCGGCGGAGGTCATCGAGGGGAAGTTCAGCCCCTGGCCGATACCGCTGAGCACCAGCCCCGGCAGCACGTACAGCGCGTAGCCGCCGTGGTGCGGGGTGCTCATCCACAGCCCCGTGCCCACCCCGATCAGGACCAGCCCGACCGCCATCAGCGTGTACGGGGTGTACGTGGCCAGCAGGCGCCCGGTGGCGTAGTTGGCGGTGAGGAACACGGCCAGCGACATCGGCACCAGCGCCAGACCGGACTCGAACGGCGAGTAGTCCAGCATCCCCTGGAGATACAGCGGCGCGAAGAACAGCATGCCGACCGAGGCCATGTACTGGAGGAACGCCGCCAGGCTCGCCGCCCGCACCGACGGGACGCGGAAGAGGCCGAGCGGCAGCACCGGGTCGGCGGTGCGCAGTTCGCGGACGACGAAGAGCACCAGGAAGACCGCCGCCGCGCCGAGCGCGGCCCACACCACCGCGCCGCCGCTGCTCACGCCGACGACCAGCAGGGTGAGGCCGAGCGTCCCCGATATCGCGCCCGGCAGGTCCAGGCGCCCGCCGCGTCCGGTCCCGGCCGGCAACCCGGCCCGCGTCGCGGCCAGTACGGCGGCTCCCACCGCGACCGAGAACCACAGCACCGAGCGCCAGCCGAAGAACTGGGTCAGCACTCCGCCCAGCATCACTCCGCCGCTGAAGCTCGCGGCGCCCACCGCCGCGTACACGCTGAACGCCCGGTTGCGGGCCGGGCCGGCCGGGAACACCTCGGTCAGCAGGGCCAGCGCGGCCGGACCGGACAGCGCCGCGCCGACGCCCTGCGCCGCCCGCGCGCCGAGCAGCACCGCGATGTCGGGCGACACGGCTCCGACCAGGGCGGCGGCGGTGAACAGGGCGATCCCGGCCTCGAACACCCGTCGCCGGCCGAACACATCGGCCAGCCGGCCGCCGACCAGCAGGAAGCCGGCGAAGGTGACGGCGTACGCGATCATGACCCACTGGAGCGTGGCGTCGTCCAGGTCGAACCGCTCCCCCACGGACGGCAGGGCCGCGTTGAGCACCCCGAGCCCGCTCACGTCCAGGGCGAGCGCCCCGGCCAGAACGCCGAGCGCCAGGCCCGGACGCCGGTGCGGCTTCACCTCCGTACCCGTCATGCCGCCCTCCCGGCGGGGGACGCCGTGACCGGCCGTCGCCTCGGGCATCCGGGTAAGCGCGCGTCGGCACCGGTCCGGGCCGGTGTGTGGTTCGTGAATTTCATCCGAGCAGCTTGCAATGCCACCCCGCCGCTGTCCAGGTGACCCGATCCAGTCATCTCGGGGTCCTATTCGAGCCACCGCTTCTTTCCGTCCCGGTAGGCACTCTTGTCTCTCCATTGCCCGAGTGGCACTCTGATGCTCACCGGTCGGGCAAGTGCCTCCGTCCACGTCATTCCGAATACCCCTTGACCTGGACGCATCGAATGCGGGAACGCATCGGCCGGCAGCGCGACGAGGTGTTCGGCTCCGCCCGCACGTCACCAGCACTGCGCGGTCGCGGATCAGCACGGCCAGGAAAACCCGGTGGCTGGACCACCGGCAGTGATCCTGAATCAGATCGCGGTCTGATTCAGCCAGGACGGGTTGACGGGGGTTGGGTCTCGGTGCGCGTACTCGTATGTCGGCAGCCATGTCTCGTTGCCCTTTCGGGCACCTACGAGGGTGCCGGAAAGGCTGCCCGCCGGGTGACCCCGTACGGCACCCCACCCACGACGGAAGAGTGACTTCCGCTCCTCTCCCCGCCCGAGACCGGACATCCGGGCCCGGCCGCCCCCGCGCGAGCCGGTGACCCCGGGCTCGCCGTCCGGTGCGCACGCACGAGTGCCACCGCCCTTTTCCCACCACTCGTACATTTCATTTGTCCTGCCGAGGAGCCGAAATGCCCCACGAGCACGCAGCACGAGATGTGCACTCCGTATCGGAATTCCTTCTTTCGCGCATCGCCGACGTACTGGACGTGCCCCGGAACACGCTGGACCGCTGGGGGCCGATGCACCAGTACGGCCTGGAATCACTGAAACTGGCGACCATTTCCGCCTCGCTGTCCGAATTTCTCGGCCGGAAGGTTCCGCTCACCTGGATGTGGCAGTACCCGACCGTCGACGCGCTGGCCCGCGCGCTCGTCGAGGGCCCCGGGGCGGCGGAGGAGGCGGGCCCGGCCCGCGGCGAGCGCCGGGGGGCGGTCAACGAGCCCGTCGCGATCGTGGGCATCGGCTGCCGGTTCCCGGGCGGACCCGACCCCACCTCGTTCTGGCAGCTGCTCACCGAGGGCCGTGACGCCGTGGGGCCGGTACCGGCGGCCCGGCGCGCGCTGCTGGGCGACGCGGTGCGCTGGGGCGGCTTCATCGAGGACATCGACCGCTTCGACCCGCTGTTCTTCGGCATCTCGCCCCGCGAGGCCGTCCAGATGGACCCGCAGCAGCGGCTGGTCCTCGAACTGGCCTGGGAGGCGCTGGAGGACGCGGGGGTCGCGCCGCACAGCCTCATCGGCAGCGACACCGGTGTGTTCATGGCCTCCTGCTGGGGCGACTACGCGGCGCTGGCGCACTACCGCGGCCCGGACGCCCACATCACCCCGCACACCGCGACCGGCATGCACGACGGCATCATCGCCAACCGGGTCTCCTACGTCCTGGGCCTCCAGGGCCCGAGCATGGCCATCGACGCGGCCTGCGCGGGATCGCTGGTCTCCGTGCACGTGGGCTGCCAGTCGATCTGGTCGGGCGAGAGCGAACTCGTGCTCGCCGGCGGGGTGAACCTGAGCTTCGTCTCCGACTACTACACCGCCATGGCCGCGATGGGGGCGCTCGCCCCGGACGGCCGCTGCAAGTCGTTCGACGCACGGGCCGACGGCTATGTCCGCGGGGAGGGCGCCGGGGTCGTCGTACTCGCCCCGCTGAGCGTGGCCCTGGAGCGCGACCTGCCGGTCTACTGCCTGATCAAGGGCAGTTCGTCCAACAACGACGGCCTGAGCAACGGCATGACCGCGCCGAACCCGCAGGCCCAGGAGCTGATGCTCCGCAACGCCTACCGCCGGGCCGGCATCGCGCCGTCCCTCGTGGACTACATCGAGTGCCACGGCTCCGCGACACCGCTCGGCGACCCGATCGAGGCCAACGCCATCGGCGCGGTCCTGGGCGGGGACCGGGCGCAGCCGCTGCGGCTCGGCTCCGTGAAGTCCAACGTCGGGCACCTGGAGGCGGCGGCCGGGATCGTCGGCCTGGTCAAGCTGGCGCTGTCGATGCGCAACGGGGTGCTGCCGCCCAGCCTGCACTACGCCTCCCCCAACCCGCAGATCATGTTCGACACCTACGGGATGACCGTCCAGGACCGGCTGGAGCCGTGGACCCGGCGCTCCGACGCGCGCCGGGGCGGCGTCAGCTCGTTCGGCTTCGGCGGGGCGATCTGCCATGTCGCCGTCGAGGAGCTGCCCCGGTCCGAGAGCTCGCTCCTGCTGCTGGCCGAGGACTCCGAAGAGGCCCTGGCCGCACGGGTGTCCGCTCTGCGCGAGGGCGACGACCTGCGGACGGTCTGCGCCGCGGCGCCCGGGGACGGCGGATTCCGGCTCGCGGCGACGGCCCGTGACATGACCGAACTCCGTGCCCGCCTGGACGCGTTCACGGCCGGCACGGCCATGGACGGACTGAGCGTCGGACGTCCGGCGGCCGGGGAGGCGGAGAGGCGCGCGCCGCGCGTGGCGTTCCTGTTCTCCGGCAACGGCTCGCAGTGGGTGGGCATGGGCCGGCAGTTGCTCGCCGGGATGCCGGTGTTCCGGCGGTCGATGATGCGCTCCGACCGGCGGATGCGGAAGCTGCTGGGCTTCTCCCTGGTGGACCAGCTGCTGGCGGCGGACGGCCGCATCGACGACATGGACGTCTTCCAGCCGCTGCTGTTCAGCATCCAGGTCGCGCTCACCGACGCCTGGCGGTCGCTGGGGGTCGAGCCGGACGTCGTGGTGGGGCAGAGCGTCGGCGAGTTCGCGGCCTCGCACATCGCCGGCGCGCTCGACTTCGAGGACGCCTCCCTGCTGGCCGCGAGCCACGGCAGGCTCCTCCAGCAACTGGCGGTCGGCCGGGGCGACGGCATCGTCGTGACGACCGGCGCCGACGCCGTACGGAAGTACCTGACCGGCCGGCTGGCGATCGCCGGCCGCAACGGCCTCGCGTCCACCCTGGTCACCGGCACGCCGCAGGAGATCGACGCCCTGGTCGAGCGGCTCACCGCCGACGGCGTCACCAGCCACCGGGTACGGATGGGCCACGCCCCGCACTCCTCGCTGGTCGACCACGTCCTCGACCCGCTGCGGCTCGAACTCGAAGGCATCCGGCCCCGCACGACCCGTGTCCCGATGATCTCGACGGTGACCGGTGAACCGGTGGACGGCGCGGAACTGGGGCCGGACTACTGGGCGGACAACCTGCGCGGGGAGATCCGCGTGGTGGACGCGCTGACGACACTGCGCGAGCACGACGTGGACGCGGTGATCGAGATCAGCCCGCACCCCGTGCTCCTCAAGTCCGTGGCGGAGATCCTGCCCGCGGCCACGCTGCCCTCGCTCCGGCGGGGCGCCGACGAGGCCGGCACGCTGCTCGGCTCGCTCGGCACGCTGCACGCCGCCGGGCTCACCGTCCGGCCCGGCCCGTTCACCGCGGGCGACCGGGGGCGGCACGTCACGCCCGGCCGGGGCGAGGTCGCGCCCGACGACCGGCCGCACCTCGTCCCGGTGACGGCGCGCACGGCGGCCGCGCTGGCCGACACCTGCCGCGAACTGTCGAGCCACGTCGAACGGGACACCGGGCTGCGGGTCGCCGACCTCGCGTACACGCTCGCCACCAGGCGCACCCATCACGGTCACCGGGTGGCGCTGTTCGCCCGCAACCGCCAGGACGTCCTGGACGGGCTCGCGCGGGTCGCCTCCGGCCGGCCGCACCCGGACGTCGTCACGGGCACGGTCGCCGGAAACACCGACCGGCGGGTGGCGCTGGTCTTCTCCGGCGGCGGCACGCAGTGGGTCGGCATGGGGCGGGAGCTGATGCGCTCGCACGCCGGGTTCCGGGCCTCGATGCGGGCCTGCGACGCCGCGGTGCGGGCGGCGGGCGGCTGCTCGGTGCTCGACGAGCTGGCGGCCCCGCCCGAGCGGGCCAGGTTCGAGGAGATGGACTTCCAGCAGCCGGTCCTGTTCGCCCTCCAGGTCTCGCTGGCGCGGGTGTGGCTCGGACTCGGCGTCGAACCGGCCGCCGTCGTCGGGCACAGCCTGGGCGAGGTCGCGGCCGCCTGCGTGGCGGGCTCGCTGTCCCTGGAGGACGCCGCCCGCGTGGTGGTCGCCCGTTCGCACCTGCTGGAGCGCAGGGCGGCGGCCGGGGCGATGATCGCGGTCGACCTGCCGGAGCACGACCTGCTGCCGAGGCTGGCGCCGTACGCCGGGCGCGCGGCGCTCGCCGTGGTGAACAGCCCCACCAGCGCGGCGGTCTCCGGCACGCCCGAGGCCGTCACCGCCCTGGAGGCCGACCTCCTGCGGGACGGCGTGTCGGTCAGGCGCATCCGGGTCGAACGCCCCGTGCACGGCCCCGGCATGGACCCCCTGATCGAGCCGCTGCGCGAGCGCATCGCCGGCATCACCCCGCTGACGGGCACCATCGGCTTCCGCTCCACCGCCCTGCCCGGCGCGGTGAACCCGGTCACCGACGTCGACTACTGGGTGCGCAACCTGCGCGACCAGGTCCGGTTCGCCGAGACGATCGGCGCGCTCGTGGACGACGGCGTCGGCACCCTGATCGAGATCGGCCCGCACGAGACGCTGCGCGGCGCGGTCGAGGAGATCGCCCTGACGCGCGGCGCCCGGGTGCACGCGATCAGCTCGCTGCGGCGCAACGAGAGCGACGTCCGCTGTCTGCTGGAGGCGGCCGCCTCGCTGTACGTCAGGGGGCTGCCGCTGACGTACGACTCGCTGTTCGACGAGGACGTCGAGGTCGTGGAGACCCCGCTCGTCCAGTGGCAGAAGGACCGCTACTGGCTGGAGGACGCGGCGCCCGGACCCCACACCGCACCGGGCACGACGGCCACCGCCCCGGCAGCGGCCCCGGCGTCGGTCCCGGCACCGGTCGCCGCCCCCGTCGCCGCCCCTGTCGCCGCCCCCGCGCCCGTGGAGAGCAGGCCGCTGGAGGACGTCGTCCTCGACGAGATCGCCGACGCGCTCGGCGTACCGGCCACCGGTTTCCACGACGGCGCCACCCTGCGGGACTTCGGGCTGGACTCGATGCTGGCGATACGGCTCGTCAACCGGCTCCAGGCGCTGTTCGGGCAGCGCGTGTCGCCCGTGGTGTTCCTGGACGGACGCTCACTGTCCGAGGTGGTCGCGCATGTCGTCGCCGCGGTCGGCGGAGCGGCCCGGGCCCCTGCCTCCGCCCCGGCGGCCGTGCCCAAGCAGCCGGCTCCGGCGGCCGTACCGGCCCCGGCCCCGCGTCCGGCCGGCCGGACCGCGCGCACCTTCCTCGACGCCCTGCCCGAGCTGGACGCCGAGGAGCTGGTGGAGGAGCTGGCCGCGCGCGGGTTCCTGGAGCCCACCGACGCCCCGGCCGCCGAGCAGCTGAGCGCCGAGGGGCTCGGTTTCGAGCTGGTGCCCGCGTCGCACGGGCAGGCATCCCTCTGGTTCATGCAGCAGGTCGACCCGGACGCCGTCCCCTACAACTTCATGGTGACCGCCCGCATCCGGGCCGCCGTGGACGAGGAAGCGCTGGAGGACGCCGTACGGGCCGTGGTCGCGCGCCACCCCGCCCTGCGCACCCTGTTCGTGGAGGCGGGCGGCAGCCCGGCCCAGCTCATCCTGGACGACCCGGTCTACGAGTTCACCGTGGTGGACCGCCCGGATCTGGACGACGAGCAGGCCCGCGAGGAGCTGGCCGTCCACGGGCACCGGCCGCTCGACCTGGACGAAGGACCGCTGGTGCGGGTGGTGCTGCTGCGGCGCGGCCCGGCCGACCACCATCTGCTGGTCCTGGTGCACCACATCGCGTCGGACGCCGCGTCGGCCGACGTCATGATCCGCGAACTCCAGGAGTTCTACGGCGGCGCCGACCCGGCCCGGAGCGGCCCCGCCGCCCCGTACACCGAGTTCGTGGCGGCGGAGCGGGAGTGGCTGGCCGGTCCTGCGGCCGGGACCGCGCTGGACTGGTGGTCGCGGCAGCTGGCCGATCCGCCCGCACGCCTCGACCTGTCGACCGGGGAGCGCCCGCCCGGCGTCACCTACGAGGGCCGCGACCTCGCCTTCCGCTGGAGCGCCGAGGAGTCCCGGCTGCTGCGCGAGTTCGCGGTGCGCGAGGGGGTGTCGGTCAGCACCGTCGTCCTGGCCGGGTTCTTCGCCACGCTCAACCGGGCGGCGGAGGTCGAGGACGCCGTGCTGGCCACCGCCATCGCCCAGCGCGGCGAGCCCGGCCGGGAGTCGGCCATCGGCTACTACCTGAACACGGTGCTGGTGCGCGCCCGGCCGTCCGGCGAGCGCGGCTTCCGCGAGCTGCTGGGCGAGGTACACGCCTTCTCGCTCGGGCTCCTGGAGCACATGAACTACCCGCTCGACCTGCTGGCCTCCGAGCTGAAGCCGGTCAGGGCCGAGGGCCGGTCGCCGTGGTTCGACGTGGTCGTGAACTGGCTGTCGTCGGACGCCTTCCCCCGTTCCGTGAAGCTCTTCCACGGCGTCGGCTCCACCGTCGACCCGGACGGCGCCCTGCCGCTGGAACCCGTACAGGTACGCAGGCACCTCGCCAAGTTCGACCTGGAGATCTCGATGGCCGACATCGACGGCGAGGTCGCCGGCCACGTCCAGTACAAGCCCGACCACCTGGAGCGCGAGGCCGTGACGGACCTGCTGGCGCTCTACCGCACCGTGCTCTTCGACTCGATCGCCCGACCGGACCTGGCGCTGCGGGACATCGCGCCGGGCAGCCGACCCGAGGAGACAGACAAGTGACCGACACGCTGCACTCCGCATTCATCGAGCAGGCGGCCAAGGACCCGCAGGCGCCCGCCGTCTACTCCGACGCCGGTGTCCTGAGCTACGGCGAACTGGACACCCGCTCCCGCGTCCTGGCCGAACGGCTCGTCGCGGACGGGGCCGGGCCCGGTGTCCCGGTGGGCATCTGCGTCGAGCGGACGCCCGACCTGCTCGTCGCCCTGCTGGCGGTCCTGCGCGCCGGCTCCTGCTATCTGCCGCTGGACCCGGCGTACCCGGCCGAGCGGCTGGACTTCATGGTCCGCGACAGCGGCACCCGGCTGCTGCTGACCACCCCCGCCTCGCGGGCCAACTGCCCGGCCGGGCCCACCGTGGTCCTGCTGGACGGGACCGCGACGACCGAGCCCGGCGAACGGCCGGTGCCGGTGGTGCCCGGCGACACCGCGTACATCATCTACACCTCGGGCTCCACCGGGCGGCCCAAGGGCGTGGCCATCCACCACCCCGGCTGCGTCGCGATGCTGGCCGAGCTGGACCGGCTCTTCGACGGCTGCGACCTCAGCGGGGTCTCGGCGGCGAGTTCGGTCTGCTTCGACATGTCCGTGATGGAGATCTTCGGCGCCCTGTGCCGGGGCGGCGCGGTGATCCTGGTGGAGAGCGCCGTCCATCTGCCGGAGAGCCCGTACGCCGACCGGATCACCCATCTCAACGTCGTCCCTTCGGTGATGAACGGGCTGCTCGACGCCTCCTGTCTGCCGCCGAACGTGCGGACCGTGGTGTTCGGCGGCGAGCCGCTGCGGCGCAAGCTGGTGGACCGGGCCTACCGCGAGACGGGCGCCGAGCGGGTCTTCAACGCGTACGGCCCGACCGAGGGCACCGTGTTCTGCTCGTTCAAGCGGGTGCCGCGCGAGGGGACGGACGAGCCCACCATCGGCACGCCCTCGCCGGGGGTCCGCGCCTATGTGCTCGACGAGAACCTGCGCGAGGTGGCGCCCGGCGAACCCGGCGAGCTGTGCATCGGCGGTGTCGGCCTCGCCCACGGCTACGTCAACCGGCCCGACGCCACGGCCGAACGGTTCGTACGGGACCCGTTCCTGGACGGCGAGCGCATGTACCGCACCGGAGACCTCGTCTCGTTCACCGATGACGGCGAACTGCGCTTCGCCGGCCGCTCCGACCACCAGGTCAAACTGCGCGGCTACCGCATCGAGCTGGAGGAGGTCGAGGCCCGGCTCACCGGCTGCCCCGGCGTCCGGGAGGCCGCCGCGACCGTGACCGGCCGCAGGCTCGTCGGCTACGTCGTCCCCGAGGACGGCGCACCCGGCGGCGTCCGGCTCGACGCCGCCCTCCAGGCCGCCGTCACCGGGCGGCTGGCCGCCGAGCTGCCCGAGTACATGGTGCCGGCGACGATCGTGTGCATGGACGCGCTGCCGCTGGCGCCGGGCGGGAAGCTCGACCGGGCCGCGCTGCCCGAACCGCCGGCCGCCGCCGAATCCGGGCGCCCGCTGCTGGCCGCCGCCACGCCGACCGAGGTGGCGCTGTCCGAGATCTGGGGGCAGCTCCTCGACCTCGAACCGGCCTCCATCGACGTGCGGTCCGCCTTCTACGACCTGGGCGGCGACTCGCTGCTGCTCATCCGGCTGGCCCGGCTGACGACCCGGCGGTTCGGCCGCCGCGTCCGGGTGCCCGACCTGTTCAGTTTCCGCGACATCTCCTCCCTCGCCCGCTGGCTCGACGACGAGAGCGGCGCCACCCCCGAGGTGGTCGCATCGGCGCGCCGCCGCGCCGGCACCCGACGCGCCGCCCTGCGCGGGCGCGGCAACTCCACCGGCAGCTGAGACATCCCGACTCACGACCCGAAGAGGAGCCTTCCCATGACCGAGAGCCCCGAGCAGGAGTACGAGCCGGGCGACGTGGCCGTCATAGGCATGTCGTGCCGGGCGCCCGGCGCGGCCACCAAGGAGCAGTTCTGGGACAACCTGGTGCACGGCAGGGAGACCGTGTCGTTCCTGTCCAAGGACGAGATCATGGTCGACGAGACGCTGATCCACAGCCCGTACTACGTGCGGGCCTGCGGGGTGCTCGACGGCTACGACCGGTTCGACCCCACGGTGTTCGGCATCAGCGACCGGATGGCGCACGCGATGACGCCGGAGAACCGGCTGTTCCTGGAGAGCGCCTGGGAGGCGCTGGAGGACGGCGGCTACGACCCGGACCGGGTCGAGGCCGAGGTGGGCGTCTACGGCGCCAACAACCCGCAGACCGCCGCGCTCTACAGCTCCCCGCCGGACCGGGTGTCGGTCGGCCCGGAGGCGATCGAGGCCAGCCTGGCCTGGTCGCCGGACACGATGACGTCCAACGCCCTCTACTACATGGGGCTGACCGGTGAGGCCGTCACGCTGGCCGCGGTCTGCGCCGGCTTCCACTACGCGGTGCACATGGCCTGCCAGTCGCTGCTGCTGGGCCAGACCGACCTGGCGATCGCGGGCGGCGCCATGGTCCGGCTGCCGCATCCGCGCGGGCACCTGTGGGAGGAGAACCGGGTCCTGTCGAAGGACGGCCACTGCCGCCCGTTCGACGCCAACGGCACCGGTACGGCGCTGTCCAGCGGCGTCGTCACGCTGCTGCTCAAGCCGGCGGCGCGGGCGGTCGCCGACCGCGACCACGTCTACGCCGTCGTCAAGGGCTCGGCCGTCAACAACAACGGGGTCAGCGCGATGGCGTACGGCCTGGCGCAGCCGGAGCGGCTGAGCGCCTGCATCGCCGGTGCGATGGAGGTCGGCGGCGTCTCGCCCGACACGGTGTCCATGTACGAGGCGAACGGGCTCGGGCTGCCGATCACCGACGAGCTGGAGGTGCACGCGGCGACGATGGCGTTCGGCAAGCAGACCGGCATCAGCTCGATCGGCGGGGTCAAGGGCAACGTCGGCCACGGCGGTGTGGTGTCGGGCGGCTTCGGCACGATGAAGGCCGTGATGTCGCTCTACCACCGCAAGCTGGCCCGGACGATCAACCTGACGGACGTCAACCCGGACCTCGACTTCCCCAGCACCCCGTTCCTGCCGCAGCTCGAATCGGCGGACTGGCGGCCCGAGTCCGGCATCCGCCGGGCGGGCATCACCTCGATCGGCGGCGGCGGCTACAACGCGCACCTGGTCCTCGAAGAGCCGCCGGCCGCCGCCGAGCGGGAGCCGGAGGCGGCGGGCCGGCCCCGGCTGGCCGTCCTGTCGGCCATGGACGACGAGGCGCTGGCCGACCAGCGGGCGCGGCTGCGGGACCGGCTGCTGGCGGACCCCGGACTGCGCCTGGACGACGTGGTCTTCAGCCTCGCCATGGGCCGCCGGGTGATGGACCGCCGGTGGGCGGCCGTGGTCCGCAGCCGGGAGGAGCTGATCGACATACTGGCCGGTGGCGCCTCCGGCGGCCGGGCCGTCACCACCGCGGACGCGCCCCCGGTGGACGCGGAGTCCTTCCGCCACACGGACGGCGGGATCGCCCCGCGGGACGGGGACCCCTCGGCGCTCCCCGCTCTCGCCGCCGCCTGGGTGGGCGGCCGGCGGGTGGACTTCGCCGCGCTGCACGCCGGGGAGGCCGGTCACCGCGTGCCGCTGCCGACCTATCCGTTCCGGCCGCGCCGCTTCTGGCGTACGGACTGGTGAGCGTGCGCACTCCGGCGCTCGGCACCGTGGACCTCGGCGACCCGGACACCTTCGCGGACCACGACCTGGACGCGTTCTGGCGCACCCTGCGGGACACCGCCCCGGTGTACTGGAACCCTCCGGCCGGCGGCCGCGCCGGGTTCTGGGTGCTCACCCGCCACGAGGACATCCTGGCCACCTACCGGGACGACGTGAACTTCACGTCCGAGCGCGGCAACGTACTGGTCACGCTGCTGGGCGGCGGAGACGCGGCGGCGGGCCGGATGCTGGCCGTGACGGACGGCGACCGCCACCACGAGCTGCGCAAGATCCTCCAGCGGGTGCTGTCGCCCAGGGTGCTGGCCGAGGTCGCGCGCGCCGTACGGGCGAACACCCGGCAGCTGGTCCGCGAGGCCGTCGAGGCCGGCGGCTGCGACTTCGCCGGGCGGATCGCGAGCCGCATCCCGATGACCACGATCTCGAACCTCCTCGGCGTGCCCGAGGAGGACCGGGACTATCTGCTCGGCCTGACGAAGACCGCGCTGTCCACGGAGTCCACGGACGACGAGGACGCCGACGAGGTCGACGAGGTCGACTCCGAGATGGCCCGCAACGAGATCCTGATGTACTTCATGGACGTCGTGGAGGAGCGGCGCGAGTCGCCGGGCGACGATGTGATCAGCATGCTGATCGGCAGTTCGATCGACGGCGTCCCGCTGTCCGACGAGGACGTCGTCCTCAACTGCTACAGCCTGATCATCGGCGGCGACGAGACCAGCAGGCTCACGATGATCGACTGCGTCCGTACGCTCGCCTCCCGTCCCGGCCAGTGGCGGCGGCTCAAGCACGGCGAGGTCGCGATCGACACCGCGGTGGACGAGGTGCTGCGCTGGGCGTCGCCCACGATGCACTTCGGCCGCAGCGTCGTGCGGCCGGCCGAACTGCACGGCGTACGGCTGCGGCCCGGCGAGATCGTCACGCTGTGGCACGCCTCGGGCAACCGGGACGAGCGGGTCTTCGACCGGCCGGGGGAGTTCGACCTCGGCCGCACCCCCAACAAGCACCTGGCCTTCGGCTACGGCCCGCACTTCTGCGTCGGCTCCTACCTGGCGAAGGTGGAGATCGCCGAACTGCTCATGGCCCTGCGGGACTTCACCACCGGTTTCGAGCAGACCGAACCGGCGCGGCGCATCCGGTCCAACTTCCTGACCGGGTTCGCCACGCTGCCCGTGCGGTTGCGTCCCGACCACTCCGGACTGAAAGAGGTCGACCGATGAGCGGCACCCCCTTCAACGACAGCGACGGCGGCGACGGCGCCCGGCCGGTGACGCGCGCGTGAACATCTACATCTCAGGGCGGGGAGCCTTCGCGGTGCAGGTCGCGGAGGCCCTGCTGGACGAGGGACACAAGATCGCCGGGGTGGCCGCGCCCCGGCTGCGCCAGGGGCACTCGGACGAGGCCAACGCCGCGTCCTGGGACCGCCTGCGCTCCTGGGCCTACCCCCGGAGCATCGCGTGGACGGACTCCGGCGAACTGCGCGCGATGCACATCCCGGACGGCGTGGACGTGATCATCGCCGCGCACTCGCACGCCTTCCTCGGCCGCCGGACGCGGGCCAGGGCGGCCGTCGCCACGATCGGCTACCACCCGAGCCTGCTGCCGCTGCACCGCGGCCGGGACGCGATCCGCTGGACGATCCGCGACGGCGACAAGGTGACGGGCGGCAGCGTCTACCACCTGACCGAGCGCACGGACGGCGGTCCGCTCGCCGCCCAGGAGCATCTGCTCGTGCCGCCGGGCTCGACCGCGCAGAGCCTGTGGCGGGAGCATCTGGCGCCGCTCGGCGTGCGGTTGCTGCTGCGCGTGGTCGCGGATCTCGCCGGGGGCCGGCATGTCGAGGTGGAGCAGGACGAGCGGCTGGCGACCTGGGAGCCGGCGATGGGCGCGCCGCCGCTGTTCAAGCCGGAACTCATCGCCCTGCCCGGTTCGACACCCGTCGAAGGAGGCAAGTGGGCCATCCACTCACCGTGAGGACAGGGTGACGTTCTGCGGACCAAAGCGGGCCAGGGCGACAGACCGGTCATAACCGGCCATTCATTGGCCGGAGACTGGTCTTCAGGGGAGCGGGCCGACATGCCGATGCTGGAGGCAACGAGCCTGAAGGAGGCCTGCCATGGGCGACGTGCTGTGGGCCCTGTCCATCCCCGTACTGGTCGGCGCCGGCGGTCTGTACGCGGTCGGCGCCGCGTGGTGGCGGCGCCGGCACCCGGCCCCGCCGTCCCCGTACACGCAGCAGGCCGCCCGGCTGGCCGAGCGGGCGGCACTGGCGGGCGCCGAGCGGATCGTGGACGAGGCGTACGGAACGCTCGGCGCCCTCTACGACGGACAGCCGGGACCGGCCCGCCGGACACCCGCGCGACATGTCGGTGCCGCGTCCTAGGATCGGCCGTCGTGGCAGGTCGTCAGGGGCCCCGGCGCGACACGCGGGGCATCGTGGACGCGTCCGAACTGTTCGCGCGCGTACGGTTCCGGCGCCGTGAGCCCGCGCCCGAACTGCGGCCGTATCTGGAGCACTACTGGCTGATCGACTGGGACCTGACCCGGCCGTACGCCTCCCATCTCGTCCCGCACCCCAGCGTGAACCTCGTCTTCGAGCGCTATCCGGGCTGCGGCGACGAGGAGGCGGGGTACGCGGAGGTGGCGGGCGTCGGCCTGGAGCTGTTCACGCAGAAGCTGGAGGGGCGCGGGCGGGTGTGCGGGGTGCAGTTCCGGCCGGGCGGCTTCCGGCCCTTCGCCCCCGGCGCGCCCGTCTCGCGGTGGACGGGCCGGCGGCTCGCGGCGGCCGACGTGTTCGAGCCGCCCGCACCGCCCGCCGCCGTGCTGGACCCGGCCGACGAGGACGAGCGGGTCGCCGCGCTGGACGCGTACCTGCTGGCGGCCGGGCCGGAGCCGGACCCGCGCGCCGAGCGGGCGATGGCCCTGGTGGACCTGGTGCGCACGGACCGGACGATCCTGCGCGTGGAGGAACTCGCCCGCGCCGAGGGCGTGTCGCCCCGCTCCCTGCAACGGCTGTTCGCCGCGTACGTGGGCGTGGGGCCGAAGTGGGTCATCCTGCGCTACCGCATCCACGAGGCGCTGGAGCGCGCCGCCGCAGGCCCGGCCGCGGACTGGGCGGCCCTCGCCGCGGACCTCGGCTACAGCGACCAGGCACACCTGGTCAGGGACTTCACCGCGACACTCGGCGTCCCACCCACGGCCCTGACACCCCGCTGACTGTCCGAGGCGCGGCCTAGAGTGCGGGCATGGCCGCAATGGAGCAGGGTGCAGGGTCGTCCGTACGGATCGAGCCCTGGGCGCCGGGTGATCTGGAGCTGCTCCGCCGCGCCAACGCGCCGGAGCTGATGGCCCATCTCGGGGGCCCGGAGCCGGAGGGAAAGCTGCTCGGGCGTCATGCCCGCTATCTGGCGCTGAGCGCCGACCGGACGGGCCGGGGGCGGATGTTCCGCATCGCCCTGCCCGGCGTGGCGGAGGCCGTGGGCACGATCGGCTTCTGGGAGCACCACTGGCGGGGCCGGGAGGTGTACGAGACCGGCTGGACGGTCCTGCCGGAGTTCCAGGGCCGGGGCATCGCGTCGGCCGCGACCCGCGCGGTGGCCGGGGCGGCGCGCGCCGAGGGCCGGCACCGCTATCTGCACGCCTTCCCGTCCGTGGCCAACGGCCCGTCGAACGGCGTGTGCCGCAAGGCGGGCTTCACGCTGCTCGGGGAGTACGAGATCGAGTACCCGCCGGGCCATCCGCTGCTCACCAACGACTGGCGGCTGGATCTGCGCGCGGAGGCCACCGCCTGACGCCCGGCGCCGGGGGCCGGGATCGGGGGCCGGTGGGTTTATGCGTTTGACGGGCACCGGGCTCTCCTGGATATTTACCTGCGTCACGCAACCTATGTGCGAGACAGTCACCACCGACCCTCCGAGGAGACCACTCCATGCTCACGCTCGTCACCGGCTGCCGAGGCCGCGTCGGCTCCGCACTCACCGCCCTCCTGCACCAGGGCGGCCACCCCGTCCGCGCCGCCTCGCGCAACGCCGCCGAGCCGGCCCCGCCGCCCGGCGTCCCGGCAGTGACCTGCGACCTCGACGACCCGAGCACGTTCCCCGCCGCCCTGGAGGGCGTGGACGCCGTCTTCCTGTACGCGAACCCCGCGCACATCGACGCCTTCCTCACCGCCGCGCGGACGGCCGGGGTGAGCCACATCGTGCTCCTGTCCTCCAGTTCGGTCCTCGTCCCCGACCCGGCGACCAACCCGATCGCCGCCGAGCACCACGCGGTGGAGCGGGCGCTGACCGCCTCGCCCCTCACCACGACCCTGCTGCGCCCCGGCGCCTTCGCCACCAACGCCTACCAGTGGTCGGGCGCCTTCCGCTCCGGGCGCCCGGTCGGCCTGCCCTACCCGCGCAGCGAGGGCAGCCCCATCCACGAGACCGACATCGCCGAGGCCGCCCTCGCCGTGCTCACCGAACCGGCGCTCCGGGGCGCCGCGTACCACCTGACCGGGCCCGAGTCCCTGAGCGCGGCCGAGCAGGTCGAGATCCTGGCCGCCGCGTCCGGCACGCCGGTCACCGTCGAGGAGATGAGCCCGGCCGCCTGGCAGGAGGCGATGTCCCCCTTCATGCCGGCCGGAGTCGCCGAGGGCCTGCTCATGTACTGGGCGGCCACGGACGGCCGCCGCGCGGAGGTGACCGACGCGGTGGCCACGCTGGCCGGCCACCCGGCCCGCACCTTCGCGGCCTGGGCGACGGAACACGCGGCGGCCTTCCGCACCTGACACGACCGACACACCTGTCGGGCCGGCGCACCTGACGGGCCGACGGCGGGGGAAACCCGTGGCCGGTGCCGTCGCCGCGATGGCATCCTGGCCGGGTGAACGGACCGGAGATCCACCTCGAAGTCGCCCCCGAACTCAGGCTCTTCGTGGCCCATGGACGCCGGCAGGGGCGCACCCCGGTGGTCACGGACGGCTCCTCCACGCTCGGGCACGTCGTCGAGTCCCTGGGCATCCCGCTGACCGAGGCCGGTGAACTCCTCGTGGACGGCCGCCCGGCCCCCGTCTCGCACATCCCGGCGGCGGGCGAACTGGTCCAGGTCCGCCCGGTCCCGCGCCCGCAGCCCGTACCGGGCGCGCCCCTGCGCTTCCTGCTCGACGTGCACCTCGGCACGCTCGCCCGGCGGCTGCGGCTGCTCGGCGTCGACGCCGCCTACGAGAGCGAGGACATCGGCGATCCGGCCCTGGCCGCGCTCTCCGCGAAGGAGCGGCGCGTCCTGCTCTCGCGCGACCGGGGGCTGCTGCACCGCCGGGAGATCTGGGCGGGCGCGTACGTGTACAGCGACCAGCCCGACGCCCAGCTGCGGGACGTACTGGAGCGGTTCGCGCCGGCGCTCGCCCCGTGGACCCGGTGCACCGCCTGCAACGGCCCGCTGGCGGCGGCCGACAAGGACACGGTCGGCCCGCACCTGGAGCACGGGACGCGCCGTTCGTACGACGTGTTCGCGCAGTGCGCGGAGTGCGGCCGGGTCTACTGGCGCGGCGCGCACCACGCCCGGCTGGAGGCGATCGTCGCGGAGGCGGTCCGCGACTTCGGCCCGGTGGCCGGCTGACGGACGAGCCGGGCGGACCGGACGAGCAGGGCGGGCCCGGTCAGGCGTCGCCCTCGCGCAGCCGTGCGATCTGCGCCGCGCTCAGCTCCACGGTGCGCCGCATATGGGTGAGGAGCAGGGCGACCTCGTCGTCGTCGTACGCGTCGAACAGGCTGTCCCAGCCGCCGTTCAGCCGTTTCCAGACCGCGCCGAACTCCGCCATCCGCTCGGGCACGGTCGCCACGAGGACCCGCCTCCGGTCGGCGGTGTCGCGGGCGCGCGTCACATAGCCGGCCCGCTCCAGCCGGTCCACCAGCCGGGTCGCCGAACCGGTGGTGAGCCCGGTCAGCTCCGCGACCCGGCCCGTGGTGACGGGCGCCGCCTCCAGGCTGAGCAGATTGAGGCACTGGAGGTCGGTGGGGTGCAGCCCCAGCCGGTCGGCGACGGCCTGGTTGAACAGCGCGTAGGCGGCCATGTAGCGCCGCGACGCGACGGACAGCTCGGCCAGCAGCGTACTGCGGCGGGGGGACGGAACGGGCGGCATGCGCCGAGTCTACGGAGCCCGCGCGGCCCCGCCGACGACGCGGCGGCCCTCATGGCCTGCGTACACGCCCTCAGAACACGTACGTGTCCCCCGTGGCCAGGGCCAGCACCTCGTGCTCGTCGTTGCCGGTGTCCCGGTCCGTCGCCCCGCCGTTCCACGCGGTGCCGACGCGGACGACGACCTGGTCCGGCTCGCCGCGCAGCCGGAGCCCGAGGGCGATGCGCCGCTGCTGGACGCCGTCCGCGTGCAGCGGGCCGGTCCGGCACAGCACGGTCTGCGGGTCGGCCCGGAGGCAGGCGCCGGGCAGCTCCTGCGGACCGGCCAGTTCCGCGGAGAGCCGCACCCGCACGGTGACGCCGTCGAGGTCCGAAGGGCCCCGGTTCTCGCTGCGCAGCCGGATGTCGAGGGCGGAGCCCCGGAGCGTGACGTACCCGTGGTGCGACACATCCGCCTCCGGCGCGGGAGCGGCGCCGTCCGCCCGCGCCGTGCCGCCCACGAGCGGTGCCACCACCGCAGCGGCGATCGCAGCGGACATCCCCAGCCGAGTCCTACGCGTCAGAACCATGCCCCGAAGATACCCATCAGCCCGAATTGCACATATATACCCACCGGTTCGGCGCGTCCCGGGGGCCGCGGCCCGTGACAGGCTGCTCCCATGTCCGTCCTGCGCTCCACCGCCCTGTTCGTCCTCGCCGCGCTGTTCGAGATCGGCGGTGCCTGGCTCGTCTGGCAGGGCGTGCGCGAGCACCGGGGGTGGGTCTGGATCGGTGCCGGGATCATCGCGCTCGGCGCGTACGGCTTCGTGGCGACGCTCCAGCCGGACGGTGAGTTCGGCCGGGTGCTCGCGGCGTACGGCGGGGTCTTCGTGGCGGGCTCGATCGCGTGGGGGATGGCCGCCGACGGCTACCGGCCCGACCGCTGGGACGTGGCGGGCGCGCTGATCTGCCTGGCCGGGATGGCCGTGATCATGTACGCCCCCCGCAACCACTGACCCGGGCCGGGCCTGCCTATCCTGGCCGGGTTGGACCGCATCGATCACCCGTCCGAGGAGAGCCCGACCATGGCCGCATCCCCCATCGCCGTCGTCACCGGTGCGAGCAGCGGCATCGGCGCCGCGACCGCCCGGCGGCTGGCGGCCTCCGGCTACCGCGTCGTGCTCACCGCCCGCCGCAAGGACCGCATCGAGGCGCTGGCCGCCGAGATCACCGAGGCCGGCCACCAGGCGACGGCCTACCCGCTGGACGTGACGGACCGGGCCGCGGTGGACGAGTTCGCGACCGCGTTCCGCAGCCTGGCCGTGCTGGTGAACAACGCGGGCGGCGCGCTCGGGGCCGACCCGGTGGCCACCGGCGACCCGCAGGACTGGCGCCGGATGTACGAGACCAACGTCATCGGCACGCTCAACGTGACCCAGGCCCTGCTGCCCGCCCTCACGGCGAGCGGCGACGGCACCGTGGTCATCCTCTCCTCGACGGCCGGCCTGTCCACCTACGAGGGCGGTGGCGGCTACGTGGCCGCCAAGCACGGCGAACACGTCCTGGCCGAGACCCTGCGCCTGGAGATCGTCGGCACCCCGGTCCGGGTCATCGAGATCGCGCCGGGCATGGTCAAGACCGAGGAGTTCTCCACCACGCGCTTCCGGGGCGACGCGGAGAAGGCAGCCAAGGTCTACGCGGGCGTCGACGCCCCCCTGACCGCCGAGGACGTGGCCGACACGATCGACTGGGCGGTCGGCCGCCCCAGCCACGTCAACATCGACCTCCTGGTCGTCCGCCCCCGCGCCCAGGCCTCCAACTCGAAGGTGCACCGCACCAGCTGACCTCCCCGAGGGCCCTCACCCATCCGAGGGAACAGCAGCGCGATCCGCGGAAAGTGCGCGGAGCACCGGAATACGGTCGGTCACAACTTCATACAGAACGGCTCTCGGCCCGGATTGCAGCCCGGCCGAGAGCCTGACCACCAAGGAAGTGGAGCTTCCCGTGGCCGAGCACGACCCTAACGCCCCCACACTTTTCGGCAGCGATCTCCTCGCGCCCCGCACCGGCCGGTTCATGGATCTCACCGATCCCGAATACAGCTACATGTTCGGCTTCATCCAGGCCGATGGTCACCTGGCCGCCGGACCGGGCAGAAAAGGCCGCCTCACCGTCGAACTCAACGCGCGTGACATCGCGATCCTCAGCGAGTTCCAGCGACTGACCCCCTACAACTCCAGCATCAGCGAACGCGTCCGGGCCACCAACTTCTCCGATCGCCACCACTCGGCGACCTGGTCCCTCTGCTCCCTCGAAGCCCGGACCGTGATCAATGAACTGGGCCTCCCGTACGGCCGCAAGTCGCGGCGCATCAAGCCGCCTCGCGTCGACTTCTCCTCGCGTGACTACCTACGGGGTGTGATCGACGCTGACGGTTCGCTGGGCTACACCGGCCAGGGCTTCCCGTTCCTGTCACTCACCACGGCCAGCACGGCCGTGGGCGCGTACCTCTGCTTCTACGCGAAGAAAGTCACCGGCACCCGGCGCTCGATCGCACGAAACAGCCGTGATGGCGTCTACAACATCCTGTACACGATGGAGGCCGCGGTAGCACTGGCCGAGCACTTCTACTATCCGGGGTGCCTGGCGCTGCCCCGCAAACAGGCGTCGGCCGCGTCTCTTTCGGCCTGGCAACGCCCGCCGGGGCTCACACCACGGGCGAAGAACCGGCGCTGGAAACCCTGGGAGGACGAACTCCTGCTCCGCCTGGGCGACGCGGCAGTGGAACTCGACCGCACAACGGCCAGTTGCTCGGTCCGTCTGTGGCGGCTGAGATCGGGGCAGATCCCGGCATCGAGCGCCCCTGAAGCGACCACGCCCTGAGCGAAGGCGGGCGGTGCATCCGAACGCGCACCGCCCGCCCTCAGCCCTTCACGCAGATGATCTGCTTCACCTTGGCGACGACCTCCACCAAGTCCCTCTGCTGTTCCATGACCTTCTCGATCGGCTTGTAGGCGGCGGGGATCTCGTCCACGACCCCGGAGTCCTTGCGGCACTCCACGCCCTGCGTCTGCGCCGCTAGGTCACGCGCCGAGAACCGCCGCTTGGCCGCGTTCCGGCTCATCCGGCGGCCGGCGCCGTGCGAGGCCGAGTTGAACGCCTTCTCGTTGCCGAGGCCCTTGACGATGTACGTGGCCGTGCCCATGGAACCCGGGATGATCCCCAGTTCCCCCCGGCCGGCCCGGATGGCGCCCTTGCGGGTCACCAGCAGGTCCATGCCCTCGTAGCGCTCTTCCGCAACGTAGTTGTGGTGGCAGCTGACCTCCTGGCCGAAGGTCACCTTCGCCTTCTTGAACTCCTTGCGGATCACGTTCTTCAGGAGTTCCATCATGACCGCGCGGTTGTACTTCGCGTACTCCTGCGCCCAGAACAGGTCGTTGCGGTACTCGCGCATCGGCTCGGTGTCCGCGAGGAACACCGCGAGGTCGCGGTCGACCAAGCCCTGGTTGTGCGCCAGGCCCTGCGCCCGGCCGATGTGGAAGTCGGCCAGCTCCTTGCCGATGGCCCGCGAGCCGGAGTGCAGCGTGAGCCACACGGCGCCGGCCTCGTCCAGTGAGACCTCGATGTGGTGATTGCCCCCGCCGAGCGTTCCCATCTGCTTCGTGGCCCGTTCCTGACGGAACTTGACCGCTTCGGCCACTCCGTCGAACCGCTGCCAGAAGTCGTCCCAGCCCCCTGCCGCGAGGCCGTACACCTCGGACGGGTCCACCGGGTCCTGGTGCATCCCACGGCCCACCGGAATGGCCTGCTCGATCTTCGAGCGGAGGCGGGACAGGTCGCCGGGCAGGTCGTTGGCGGTGAGCGACGTCTTCACGGCGGACATGCCGCAGCCGATGTCCACGCCGACCGCGGCCGGGCAGACCGCCCCGTGCATCGCGATCACCGAGCCGACCGTGGCGCCCTTGCCGAAGTGGACGTCGGGCATGACGGCCAGGCCCTTGATCCAGGGCAGCGTGGCGACGTTGCGCAGCTGCTGCATCGCCACGTCCTCGACCGACGCCGGGTCCGTCCACATCCGGATGGGCACCCGCGCCCCCGGCACCTCTACGTACGACATAACCCCTCGATTCCCCCGGAAAGTCTCAAAGCGCAAAACCGGCGCCAAGGTCGGCAAAAACATCGCCCGACCGGCGTTCACAGCAGCGCGTGCGATACACATTGTCTCCACCGGCCGCCCTCGGGCGGCAACCGTTTTTCGCACGAAGGGAGCCCAGGACCGTGCGACGAATGGCGTACGCGACCGGCGCCGTGCTCATCGCCGCGCTCGCCGCCGGCTGCACGGGCGGCGGCGGAGCCGATGACCCCGGCGCCGACGACAAGCCCGGCATCGGGAGCGAGTCCCCCGCGCCCCCGGGCAAGTACCGCACGCTCCCCGACGCCTGCCGCGCGATCCCCCGCGCCACCCTCAAGGATCTGCTGCCGGGCACCGCCGACCTGCCCGAGGCCCAGCAGGACAAGGCTTTCGAGGGCGCCGCCACGGTCACGTACGACACCGACCGGCGCATCGGCTGCCGCTGGAAGTCCGACGCCCCGCAGGGCACCCGCGGTATCCACCTCGACTTCGAGCGCGTCGTCTCCTACGACACCTCCGTGAGCGACGACGACCGCGCCCGCGAGGTGTACGCGAAGAAGGAGGGCGCCGCCGACCTCCCCGCCCCCACGCTGCCGGACGAGTCCCCCGACGCCTCCCCCTCCGGCTCGGACACCGCCGACCCCGGCGACACGGACACCGGCACGCCCGACGACGACCCCACGGACGGCTCCGACGGCACCGGCACCCCCGGCGGGCCCGCGTCCGACGGCCCCGCCGACAGCCTCCAGCCCCGGCTCCTCGACGGCCTCGGCGACAGCGCGTTCCTCGACGACGTCCTGACCCGGTCCGGATCGACGGCCCGCTACCGCACCGTCAGCGTGGTGTTCCGCACATCCAACGTCATCGTGACCGTCGAGTACACCGCCCAGCCCGCCCTCCCCACCGAGGTGCCCGACAGCGCGGAACTGCAGGAGAAGGCGCAGGCACTGGCCCGGCAGCTGGTCGATTCGTTCGACGAATGAGACCGCCCGGGGCCCGCCCCGGCCCGCGCCGGACCACCCCGCGGCCCGGCCGGCGAAGGCGGCATCCGTCCGCCGTCCGACGTACCGTGGCCCTCCGGAACCGACCACCGCGCCATCCGAGTGAAGGAACCATGCACCGATCAGCTTCGCGACTCACCCGCATACTCGCCTGCGCCGCCGTACCGGTGATGCTCGTCGTCGCCGGCTGTTCGTCGGACTCCGGCGGGGACAAGGACGCGGACAGCACCGCCTCCGCCTCGCCCGAGGCGACGAAGACGGAACCGGCCGTGGAGCCCGCGAAGTTCGCCGTGCTGCCCGACCCCTGCACGTCGGTCGAGGGGAAGACCGTCAAGTCCCTGGTCCCCTCCGCCAAGAAGAAGAACGGCACCCGCAGCAAGTCCGGCGACGCCTCGCTCCGGGGCGGCTGCTCCTGGAACGGGCTGGCCGACAAGGGCGTCAAGGGCTCCCAGTACCGCTGGCTGGACGTCGGCTTCACCCGCTTCGCCTCCGACCAGACCCTGGGCAGCGGGGCCACCCGCGCCGGCGAGGAGCTCGCCAAGCAGGTCAAGAAGGCCGAGGCCACCGACGACGCGAAGAACGTCGCGTCCGCCGCCGTCACCGGCATCGGCGACGAGGCCACCAAGGTCACGTACGAGCAGAACAAGACCGGCGAGACGTTCCGGTTCACGACGATCGTCGTCCGCACGGAGAACGTCGTCGTGGTCGTCAACTACAACGGCGCCGGTTACGCGGGCTCCAAGACGCCCTCCGCCGAGACCATCCTCAAGGGCGCCACCATGGCGGCCGAGGACGCGGTCGCCGCCGTGGCCGAGGCCAACGAGAGCGCCGCCGCGAGCCCGAAGGCAACGGAGAAGGCGAAGGACGGGGACACCGACAAGGCGTCCGACAGCTCCTCCAAGAAGCCCTCGGCAAAGTCCGGTTCGTCGGCGGGGAAGAAGTCCTCGGACTGACGCCGGAGGAACCCCCAGCTCCTCCCCCCCCCCCCCCGCGACACTCCTCGCACACATGTGCCAGGCTGTGCCCGCCGGAATCAAGCCACGGCGGCTCGGACGAGACGTCAGAACGACGCCCCGGCGCCGAGGACCAGGGAACAGGGAGGGGATGGGGGGTGGCTGCGATGCAGCTGACGCGCACGCATCGGGTGCTCATCGGGCTGGTCGTGGCCGGCGCGGTGCTGATCGCCGCGATCGGCTTCGCCGGTTCGTACGCGGCGGTGCGCGAGCTGGCCCTGAGCAAGGGGTTCGGTGACTTCTCGCTGGTCTTCCCGATCGGCATCGACGCGGGCATCTGCGTCCTGCTGGCCCTGGACCTGCTGCTGACCTGGCTGCGCATCCCGTTCCCGCTGCTGCGCCAGACCGCCTGGCTGCTGACGGCCGCGACCATCGCGTTCAACGGCGCCGCCGCCTGGCCCGACCCGCTCGGCGTCGGCATGCACGCGGTCATCCCCGTCCTCTTCGTCGTCGCCGTCGAGGCCGCCCGCCACGCCGTGGGCCGGATCGCGGACATCACCGCCGACAAGCACATGGAGGGCGTCCGCCTCACCCGCTGGCTGCTCTCCCCGATCCCCACCTTCCGGCTCTGGCGCCGGATGAAGCTGTGGGAGCTGCGCAGCTACGAGCAGGTCATCAAGCTGGAGCAGGACCGGCTGATCTACCAGGCCCGCCTCCAGGCCCGCTACGGCCGCTCCTGGCGCCGCAAGGCGCCCGTGGAGTCCCTGATGCCGCTGCGCCTCGCGAAGTACGGCGTACCGCTCGCCGAGACCGGCCCGGCCGGGCTCGCCGCCGCCGGCATCGAACCGGCCCTCCTGCCCCCGGCCCCCGCCCCGGAACCGGTGGCCGCGCCGCAGGCCGCCCCGGCCGCGCCCGCCGTGGAGAGCGCCCAGCCGCACCCGGAGCTGCCACAGGCCCCGGCCCCGGAGGCCGTCCCCGTACCGGAGGAGCCGCAGGGGCCCCAGCAGGACGCCGGGCCCGACGCCGGGCAGCCCGCCGAGGACGACAACCCGTGGTTCCCGCAGCAGGCGACGGCCAAGGTCTACGAGGGCGCGTACGACCCGGACTACGAGGTCGAGGTCCCGACGCCGCACCAGGTCCCCTCGGGCGCGGGCGGCCGCACCCGGCCCCTGGGCAACGTGGGCACGGTCGGCAGCGTCCCCCCGGACGGCCCGTACGCCCAGGGCCCCGCCCCCACGCCCGTACCCGCCCCCGCGCCCGTGCGGGAGTGGACGCCGGAGGACGAGGAGTTCGGCCAGATCGCGTACGAGGTGTTCTCGGCGTACGTCGCGGAGAACAACGACTACCCGAGCGTCGCGGTGCTGGACATACACCTGTCGGACGGGCACAACGTCCGCCACCCGCGCGGCGAGGCCCTGATCCGGCAGCTGATGCCGGAGTTCAAGCGGCGCTTCCACGCGGAGCTGGAGGCCGACCACATCGCGTAGGCCCCGGATACGCCGATGGGGCCGCCCCCCGCGTGGGAGGCGGCCCCGTCGGCGTATCCGGCTAGGCGCCCAGCAGCCTGCGCACCCGGTCCGCGCCGACCGCCAGCAGCAGCGTCGGCAGGCGCGGGCCCGTGTCACGGCTGACGAGCAGCCGGTACAGCAGCGCGAAGAACGACCGCTGGGCGGTCTTCAGCTCGGGCGTCGGCTTCGCGTCGGGCTCCAGCCCCGCGAGGACCTTCGGCACGCCGTAGACCAGCGTGGTCAGGCCGTCCAGAGACCAGTGCGTGTCCAGGCCCTCCAGGAGCAGCCGGATCGACTCGCGGCCCTCGTCGTCGAGCGAGCCGAGCAGCTCCTTGTCGGGCTCGTCGCGGACGATGGTGCGGGCCTCGGCCGGGACCTGGGTGGTGATCCAGTTCTCGGCGCGGTCGAGGCGCGGTCGGGCCTCGTCCAGCGAGGTGAGCGGGTTGGCCGGGTCCAGCTCGCTGAGGATGCGCAGCGTCTGGTCCTCCGCGCCGGCGGTGATGTCGGCGACGGAGGCCAGCGTGCGGTACGGCAGCGGGCGCGGGGTGCTCGGCAGCTCACCGGCGGCCGTGCGGACCGCGCGGGAGTGCGCGGCGGCGTCGGCCGGGAGCACGGTGCCGTCGGCGACCTTGCGCTCCAGCGAGTCCCACTCGTCGTAGAGCCGCTGGATCTCCTGGTCGAACGCGATCTTGAAGGACTGGTTGGGCCTGCGGCGGGCGTACAGCCAGCGCAGCAGCGGGGCCTCCATGATCTTCAGCGCGTCGGCCGGGGTCGGCACGCCGCCCTTGCTGGAGGACATCTTGGCCATGCCGGAGATGCCCACGAAGGCGTACATGGGGCCGATCGGCTGGACGCCGCCGAAGATCTCGCGGACGATCTGGCCGCCGACGACGAAGGAGGAGCCGGGCGAGGAGTGGTCGACGCCGCTGGGCTCGAAGATCACGCCCTCGTACGCCCAGCGCATGGGCCAGTCGACCTTCCAGACCAGCTTGCCCCGGTTGAACTCGTTCAGCCGGACCGTTTCGGCGAAGCCGCAGGCCGTGCAGGTGTAGTTCAGCTCGGTGGTGTCGTCGTCGTACGAGGTGACGGTGGTGAGGTCCTTCTCGCAGTTGCCGCAGTACGGCTTGTACGGGAAGTAGCCGGCGGAGCCGCCGCTGCCGTCGTCCTCGCTCGCCGCGCCGGAGCCGGCCTCGGCCTCCAGCTCGGCCTCGTCCACCTTCTTCTGCTGCGGCTTCTTGCCGCCCTTGCCGCCGGCCGCCGGGTCCTTCTTGGTGCGGTAGCGGTCGAGGACGGCGTCGATGTCGGCGCGGTGGCGCATGGCGTGCAGGATCTGCTCGCGGTACGTGCCCGCGAGGTACTGCTCCGTCTGGCTGATCGGGTCGTAGTCGACGCCCAGCGCGGCCAGGGACTCCGTCATGGCGGCCTTGAAGTGCTCGGCCCAGTTCGGGTACGCGGACCCGGCCGGGGCGGGCACCGAGGTCAGCGGCTTGCCGATGTGCTCGGCCCACGACTCGTCGATCCCGGCGACGCCGCCCGGCACCTTGCGGTAGCGGTCGTAGTCGTCCCAGGAGATGAGGTGGCGCACGGTGTGGCCGCGCCGGCGGATCTCGTCGGCGACCAGGTGCGGGGTCATGACCTCGCGGAGGTTGCCCAGGTGGATCGGGCCGGACGGGGAGAGCCCGGAGGCGACGACGACCGGTTTGCCAGGCGCACGACGCTCCGATTCGGCGATGACCTCGTCCGCGAAGCGGGAGACCCAGTCGGTCTCGGTGCTGCTCTGACTCTGAGCCACGGTCGGCACGTCCTTCTCTCGGGTAGGACTTCAGAGCGTGTCGGCAGACCCGCGCCCGGGCCCGAGGGGCCTGGCACCGCCGCCTCCCGCGTTGTCGTCGGTCGCCATGGCTCCGCCATGACTCCCTCCTCCGCCTTGGACTCGACGGCACCAGACCCCTCGGCCTGATCCGGACGGGGGTCTGCCGACACGCTCTCATAGGGGCGTCGACCATTCTCCCAGGTGGACCCCGCAGCGCGAAAACGGCTTTGCGTGCGGCCGCGCACGCCGTGGGATACTCGGGATCACCCCTTGTACCCCTACGGAAACGGCAGCCCGTCCCATGCCTGAGCACGGCTCGGTCAATTCCCTCGCTTCCACGCTCCAGCAGCAGCTGGCGGACGCCCTCTCGGCAGCCCTGCCGGAGGCCGGTCACGCCGACCCGCTGCTGCGCCGAAGCGACCGGGCCGACTTCCAGGCCAACGGCATCCTGGCGCTCGCCAAGAAGCTCAAGGGCAACCCGCGCGAGCTGGCCGCCGAGGTGACCGAGGCGCTGCCCGCATCCGACCTGATCAAGGACGTCGAGGTCTCCGGCCCCGGCTTCCTGAACGTCACGCTCACGGACCGGGCGATCACCTCGACGCTCGCCGCGCGCGCCGCCGACGCGGACCGGCTGGGCGTCCCGGTGAACGGGTCGGCCGGCACCACCGTGATCGACTACGCCCAGCCGAACGTGGCCAAGGAGATGCACGTCGGCCATCTGCGGTCCGCCGTGATCGGTGACGCGATGGTGCGGATTCTGGAGTTCACCGGCGAGTCCGTGGTCCGGCGCCACCACATCGGCGACTGGGGCACCCAGTTCGGCATGCTCATCCAGTACCTCGTCGAGCACCCGGACGAGCTGGACCACCGGGCCGCCGCCGGGGACGAGGCGTCCGAGGGCGAGGCCGCCATGTCCTCGCTCAACCGGCTCTACAAGGCGTCGCGGGCCCTGTTCGACTCGGACGAGGAGTTCAAGGCGCGCTCGCGGGACCGGGTGGTGGCGCTCCAGGCGGGCGACCCCGAGACGCTGGCGATGTGGCAGCGGTTCGTGGACGAGTCGAAGATCTACTTCTACTCGGTCTTCGACAAGCTGGACATGGAGATCGACGACCCCGACATCGTCGGCGAGTCCGGCTACAACGACATGCTGGAGGAGACCTGCCGCATCCTGGAGGAGACGGGCGTCGCCGTCCGCTCCGAGGGTGCGCTGTGCGTCTTCTTCGACGACGTCCTGGGCCCCGACGGCAACAAGGTCCCGCTGATCGTCAAGAAGACGAACGGCGGCTACGGCTACGCGGCGACCGACCTGTCCGCGATCCGCGACCGGGTGCGGAACCTCAAGGCGGACACCCTGCTGTACGTGGTGGACGCGCGGCAGTCGCTGCACTTCAAGATGGTCTTCGAGACGGCCCGGCGGGCCGGCTGGCTGAACGACGACGTGAAGGCGCACCAGCTGGCGTTCGGCACGGTGCTCGGCAAGGACGGCAAGCCGTTCAAGACCCGTGAGGGCGTCACGGTCCGGCTGGAGGACCTGCTGGACGAAGCGGTCGACCGGGCGACGGCCGTGGTCCGCGAGAAGGCCGCGAAGGTGGGCCTGTCGGAGCGGGAGATCGTCGAGAACGGCCGGTACGTGGGCGTGGGCGCCGTGAAGTACGCGGACCTGTCGACCTCCGCCGTGCGGGACTACAAGTTCGACCTGGACCAGATGGTGTCGCTGAACGGCGACACGTCGGTGTACCTCCAGTACGCGTACGCGCGCATCCAGTCGATCCTGCGCAAGGCGGGCGACGCGAAGCCCGTCGCGCACCCGGAGCTGGAGCTGGCCCCGGCCGAGCGGGCGCTGGGCCTGCATCTGGACCAGTTCGGCGAGGTACTGGCCGAGGTGGCCGCCCACTACGAGCCGCACAAGCTGGCCGCGTACCTCTACCAGCTCGCGTCGCACCTGACGACGTTCTACGACCAGTGCCACGTCCTGAGCGACGACAACCCGGCCGAGGTCGTGGAGAACCGGCTGTTCCTCGTCGAGCTGACCGCGCGCACCCTGCACCGGGGCATGGCCCTGCTCGGCATCCGGACCCCCGAGCGCCTCTGAACAGGCTTTCGACCCGTACGTGTGGTGTGGCCGCGGCGGCCCACTGATCCGGCGGTATCGCGGACAGTGAGCACCCGTACACATAACTTGTACGGGTCGGGCAGGCGTGAAGTGGGTGCCCGGGTGGGGAGCGAGCACCGTATGCACAACAAGAGCCGTCGGCGCAAAGACGCGTCGATCATGAAGATGATGGGCGCCCTCGTCGCCCATTTCCGCCGCATGGCCGGGCTGACCCAGCAACAACTGGCGGACGCCGCGGTCGTCCAGCCGGAGACGATCGCGTCGATCGAACAGGGCCGCCGGAGCCTGGTCCCGGCCCTGGCCCGGACGCTGGACGGGATCATGGACACGAAGGGCGCGCTGCTGGCGGCGTTGGACAACCTGCCGGAGATGGTCCTGACGCCGGTCTGGGCCGAGGCCTACATGGACCTGGAGAAGCACGCGCTGGCGCTGTCCTGGTACGACAACCAGGTCCTGCCGGGTCTCCTCCAGACCGAGGCGTACGCCCGCGCGGTCTTCCGCAACCGTGTCCCGGCCTTCAGCGAGGAGGAGATCGAGGAGCAGACGACCGGCCGGATCGAGCGCCAGGAGATCCTGCACCGCAAGTCGCCGCCGACGATCAGCTTCGTGATCTGGGAGCCGGTGCTCAGGATGCGGTTGGTCGGCGACGAGGAGCACCGGGAGCAGCTGCGGCATCTGATCCGCGTCGCCCAACTCCCGGGCGTCTGCCTGCAGATCCTGCCCCTGGACAGCCGGGTCCACGCCGGGCTCGACGGCCCATTCATCCTGCTGGAGACGCCCGACTTCCAGCGCGTCGCGTACTCCGAAACGCAGCGCGGCAGCCTGCTGGTGTCCGATCCCGACGAGATCAGCATCCTCACGCAGAAATATGCGATGCTGCGAACCCAGGCGCTGACGCCACAGGAATCTTTGCGCCTGCTGAGGATCTTGCTGGGAGAGCAATGAGCACTGCACGTACGTGGTTCAAGTCCAGCTACAGCGGCAGCGAAGGCGGCCAGTGCCTGGAAGTCGCCTACGACTGGTTCAAGTCGAGCTACAGCGGCAGCGAAGGCGGCGCCTGCCTGGAGGTCGCCTACCACTGGGTGAAGTCCAGCTACAGCAGCGACGAAGGCGGTCAGTGCGTCGAGGTCGCGACGCACACCGCCGCCGTGCATGTGCGCGACTCCAAGAACCTGGAGGGCCCCGTGCTCACCCTGGCGCCCACCAGCTGGGCGGCGTTCACCGGGCACGTGGGGCGCTGAGCTCGTAACCAATGGGGGCCAATGCCCCCATTGGTCTTGACCAATTTCCCCAAATATGAGAATCATGGCCGGAGTCGCCACAGAACCTTCATAACTGCTCCGCAGGAGACCACCGCACTATGCGCATACCGACCTCAGCCGCCCTCGCGGCCCTCGGCGGTGCCCTCGTTCTCGGGCTCACCGTCGCTCCGGCCGCCCAGGCCGCCCCCGCCACGGCGGACTGCACCACCGACGCCTTCGGAATCGCCGGTAAGTACGGCGAGTTCGTCCTCGGGGACGACGTCCACTCCCCCGACGCGGAAGGCGCCGTGGCCGTCGGCGGCAACGCGGACTTCCGGGGCGGGTTCAGCGTCGGCAACGAGCTGACGGCCGCCCAGGTCGACGCGCTGCCCGGCCGGGCCTCGCTCGTCGTGCGCGGCGACCTGCTCAACGGCGGCTCCGCCACCGTCGTCATGAAGGGCAACGCCGTCGTCGGCGGCGCGGTCAAGGACCGCGCGGTCGAGCTGCACAACGGCAGCTTCAGCCAGAAGGCCGACCTCATCGACTTCGACGCCGAGTTCACCAAGCTCCGCGCCTACTCGGACGCGCTGGCCAAGGAGTCCGCGACCTCCGGCGCCGAGGTGAAGCTCGACGGCAGCCGCCTCACGTTCACCGGCACCGACGACGGCCGCAACGTCTTCACCGTCCCCGCCTCCCAGCTGGAGCAGGCCAAGGACATCTTCATCAAGGTCCCGGCGGGCGCGACGACGATCATCAACGTCACCGGCCAGGCGTACGACATGGCCGCCGCCGGCACCACCGGCTTCTTCCTGTCGGGCGGCCAGGACTTCGTCCTGGACGACAAGCTGCAGAGCGCCAACGGCGGCGCGGTCCGCGCCAAGCTCCTGTGGAACTTCCCCGACGCCACCAAGATCGTGAAGAGCAGCAAGGCCGCCTGGCCGGGCAGCGTCCTCGCGCCCGACGCGCACCTGGAACTGGGCACCGCCGCCCCGGTCAACGGTTCGGTGTGGGTCGCCTCGCTGCACGGCTCGGGCGGTGCCGAGACGCACCACTTCCCGTTCACCGGCTGCCTCCCCGAGGTCCCCGGCACGCCGTCCACCCCGTCGCCGAGCACCACCCCGAGCGGCACGCCCTCGACGACGCCCCCGGCGACCGCGACCCCGTCCGCCTCGGTGCCGCCCTCCGGCAGCGCCACGCCGTCCGGCACCCCGTCCGGCACGACGACGCCGGGCGCCCCGGCCCCGTCCGCCAGCCCCTCGGAGCCCGGTGACGGCGACCTGGCGGAGACCGGCAGCAGCAACATGATCCCGATCACCATCGGCGGCGCCCTCGTCGTCGCCGCCGGTGCGAGCATGGTGGTCGTGGCCCGCCGCCGCAAGCGCGCCTGACCCACCTGACGACAACGGCCCCCGAAGCGCCTCCGCCGAGGCACCCGGGGGCCGTTGCCCGTCCACGCCCACCCGGCGGCGTACGGGGAACACCCCTCGCGGCCCTGCGGTAAAGCACCGGCCCGAATCCGGGCCGGATGGCATGATCGGGGCCGGGTTCAGAGCCTGTCGGACGAGGGGACCGGACAGTGGGCGAGCAGCGACTCCTGGGAAACCGCTACCGGTTGGTGCGGCAGCTCGGCGAAGGCGGCATGGGCGAGGTCTGGGAGGCCCAGGACGAGACGCTGGACCGCCGGGTCGCGGTCAAGGTGATCTCGATGCTCGCCGGCGGCGGCAGCCGGGGCGACGAGGCACGCGCCCGCTTCCTGCGCGAGGCCCGGCTCACCGCCCGCCTCCAGCACCCGCACATCGTGACCGTCCACGACCTCGGCGAGAGCGGCCCGGCCGGCGGCAACGCCCCCTTCCTGGTCATGGAACTGGTGCGCGGCGAGGGCCTGGACGCCGCACTGCGCCGGGGCGGTGTCGCGCTCGACGACGCGGCCCGCTGGGGCGCCGAGATATGCGAGGCCCTGGCCGAGGCCCACGCCCAGGGCATCATGCACCGCGACATCAAACCGTCGAACATATTCATCAGCCACACCGGCAAGGTGAAGGTCCTCGACTTCGGCGTCGCACGCGCGGCCGACCCGTACGCCACCACGGACCGCCTCACCCAGACCGGGTTCATCGTCGGCACACCCCCGTACATGGCGCCCGAGCAGGCCCGCGGCTACCCGGAACCGGCCAGCGACCTCTACGCCCTCGGCTGTCTGCTCTTCGAGCTGGTCACCGGCCGCCTCCCCTTCCAGGCCCCCGACAGCATCGGCTACCTGACGGCCCACCTCAGCCAGGAACCCCCGGCCCCCAGCTCCTTCCGCCCCGACCTGCCGGACGGCTGGGACACCCTCGTACTGAAGCTCCTGCGCAAGGACCCGGCCGAGCGGTACGAAAGCGCGTGGGAGGCCGCGGAGACACTGTGGCAGCTGAGCTGGGAGACCGAACCCGACCCGGAGGCGGACCAGGACCTCGATCCGGACGCCGACCTCGCCCCCGAACCCGGGCCCGCGCCCACGCGGGCGCTGACCACACGGGACGCGCCCTACGCGCCGGCCGCCCCCGCCGCTCCCGTGGGCGGCCGGTGGTTACCGATCACAGCCTGGCTGCTGGCCGTGGTGGGGGCCGGTGTACTGGTCTCCGTCAACGCCGACGGCGTCAACGACGGACGCGATGTGGCCTCGGGCCTCCTCGTGGCCGGCCTCGCCACCGTCTGGCTGGCCTGCTGCCGCGCCCTCGCCGCCCGCCCGGCCCTGCGCGCCGCGGTGACCCGGGTGAGCCGCTACGGCCTCCCGCTGCTCCTGATGGTCGTCTACTGGGGCGCGCTCATCGGCGGTACGGACGAGCCGTGGCCGCACGGGGGATACCAGTTCGTCATGAGCGTCTCGACGGCCATCGTGACCGCGCTCCTCGGCGTGGCCGCCGCCCTCACGCCGGAGACCGACGAGGCGACCCGGAAGGTGGGCGACGTGCTCGTGGCGGTGAACGTCCTCGCGGTGTTCGACGCGGTGAGCCAGCAGTTGGACAGCTCCTTCGTCCTCCTCCCGTACCTCACCTTCGGCCCCCCGCAGCCGGTCACGGCCGGCGTGGCCGCGGCGGCCGTCGTGATGTTCCGGGTCCGCGTGGTCGCCACCCGCCGGGCGTCAGCCGTTCAGCGCTTCTCCCAGACCGACGTGTCGTAGCGGTAGTAGTACTCCGGGCGCCCCGCGATGCTGCTCGTGCGGAACGGTTTGCCGCCGTCGTAGACGGGCAGCATGCCGGTCCGGCCGCCGCTGCTCCACTCCAGCTCCAGGTACCAGCTGACGTCGTGGCCCTCCACGTGCACGTCCAGGTCGAAGACCTCCACATCGCTGGACGACACCCGGAACGGGAAGTCCTTCGCCGGTACGACCTCGTCGCCCTGCTGTCCCGCGACCGGGGTGAGCGCGGGGCGGCTGTCGTCCAGGTCCACGTCGAAGGACTGCGGCTCGATGCCGCTGCCGCAGCCGTCGCCCATCGAGAACGCGGCCTGTCGCAGCGGTGCCCGCCGGCTCAGCACCCGTACATGGAGCGCCGTCAGCACGACGGCCTGCTCCGACGTGCCCTGCACGGTCAGCTCCAGCCGCATGGCGCCGCCGTCCACCCCGCCGAGCGCCCGCGCCCAGCCGCGGGTGCCGGCCGGCGGGGCCGGGGGCGGCACGGTCGCCGGGTCCCGGTCGAGCAGGAAGAACTGCCCGCAGGGCTCCTCCCAGTTGTACGAGCTGATGGTGACCGTGGGCGGTCCGCCCTTCCCGCCCTTCCCGCTCTCGGGCCGAACGGCGGTGTGCGACGCGGACGGTGAGGACCGTACGGAGGCGCTGGGCGAGGCCGCGCTCGCGGAGGCGCTGGGCCGCTTCGACGCGCCGGCCGAGGCGGACGGGCTCCGCGGCGGCTCGGAGACCGTGTCGGCCCCCTTCCCCTCCGCGCCGCTCGACGCGTCCGACGCCCCGGCGGCCGCGGTCGAACCGGGCTCCCTGAGCTGGCCGACGACCACGGCGGTGGGCACGGTGAGCGCGACGACGGCCGCGACGGCGAGCAGCACCCGCGTACGACCGGAGGCCCACCACCGACGAGCGGACGGCGCGGCCCCGGAACCCGACTCCACCCGTACGGGCTCGGGCGGCGCGGGGGCCACCGGGGCCTCCGGAGCGACCGGGGCCTCCGGAGCCGGAGCGTCCGCCTCCGGAGGCCCCGGAGGCTCCGTACGCTCCGCCGCCGCCCCCTCCGTACGCCCCCGCCGGCGCGCCGCGTCCGCGAGAATCCACCGCCGGTGGACCTCCACCAACTCGTCGGCACTCGCCCCGCAGAGCCGGGCGAACCGTTCCACGGGCGCGAACTCCCCCGGCACCGCGTCGCCGTTGCAGTACCGGTGGAGCGTGGACGTACTGACGTGCAGCCGCCCCGCCAGCACCCCGTAACTGCGCCCCGAACGGCCCTTCAGTTCCTTCAGCAGGACCGCGAGTTCCTCGGCCTCCGGCGTCGCCATCGCGGCGTTCCCCCTCCTGGTCCGTCCCGGATCACCGTTCCAGGGACGTGGAATCTGCCCAGGTCACAGTACGCGCAGGCATTCCAGCTTCCCCAATGGTCCGGCGGGCGTTGCGGCCGGAATCCGTCGTGCCACAAGCTCGGACCAGACCACGGCGAACACGGGGGACCGACACAGTGCGAACCCTCTTCCGCATCGAACTCGTCGATGCGCTGGCGATCGGGGTGCTGATCGTGACGACCACGATCGTCCTGTTCCTGATCTGCCGGGGCTGACCACCGCACCACGCCCGACGCACCACCGACCGAAACACACTCACGGGAAGTACCACCATGCGCAGCAACCGCATCCGCTTGACCACCTTCGCGGCCACCGCTCTCGTCGCCGCCCTGTCCCTCACCGCCTGCGGCGGGGACGACGGCGCCGACGCGAAGAAGCCGGCCCCGGCCGGCTCGGTGGCCGACCAGGGCGCCGCGTCGCCGACGCCGGACACCCCCGCCGCCCCGGAGAAGGACTCCACCTCGCCGACCGACTCCGAACCGGCCGCCGACACCCGGGAGAAGGCCCCGGCCGCCAAGCCCGGGACCGAGTCCAAGCCCGCGTCCAAGCCCAAGCCCAAGACCCCGGTCACCTGCACCGGGGCCAACACCAGGACGACCGTCACCAAGGTGAGCCGCCCCATCAACCACCTGCTGCTCACGGTGACCAACAAGGGCGACCGCCCCTGCTACGCGTACTACGCGCCCATGCTCCGCTTCGACGACGCGCAGGCGGTGTTCCAGGTGTTCCGGGACAGCAAGCCGCAGGCCGTGGTGACGCTCGACCCCGGCGCGTCGGCGTACGCCGGGATCGCGCTGACCGGCGAGCCCACCGGCAAGAAGCCCTACAAGAGCGCGAACCTCGGGGTCACCTTCGCCGACCGCGCCAACGCGCCCGTCAACTCCTCGCCGGCCGAGCTGAAGCTGCCCGCCGAGACGTACTGGGACGACAACGGCTTCGTCACCTACTGGCAGAGCGAGATGTCCGACGCGCTCGTGTACTGACCGGCCGGCTACCGACCGGGCAGTTCGAAGTCGAACCAGATCCGGTGCGTGCCGTCCTCGTCCACGGCGATACCGCCGCCCCCGCCGATCCCGGCGAGGGCGGCGGTGCCGCTGGACGGCACGATCGTGAAGAACTCGTCCTTGCGGTCGCTGCCGCCGGTCGCGGCCGAGTGCACGAAGTTGAACGTGCCCGCGCGCCCGGCGAGCGTGCCCTCGAAGGACTCCATGGCGATGTACGAACCGACGCCGGTCTCCTGGTCGAAGGCGGCCGTGAACAGCGTCGTCGACCGCCCCGCCACCTCGCCCTCGAAGGTCTTCACGATGGTCGCCAACCCGACCGGGAGCGCGGTGACGACCTCCGGCTCGGGCTTCAGCTCGGACGGGACGAAGGAGTCGACGGTGAACGTTCCGGAAGCTCTCATGCGCCGATCGTAGGGGCGGGGTACGACAGTTGAGGGTCTAGGTAGAACAACTCATGTGCGGCCGTCGCACACCTGGTGGAATCGCGCCCATGTCACAGACCGACGCTCCGGACGTAGACCAGGACGAGTTCACCCGGACCCCCTGGATCGCCCCGCTGGCCTCGACGGTCATCACGCTCCCGGTCGCGTTCTACGCGCTGCTCACCAGCATGCTGATGCCGATGGCCTGCGACTCGTGCACGGAAGCGGAGGCCCACCGCTTCGACGCGAGCTTCGGCCCTGCCTTCGTGGTCTCCTGCTGCGGCCTCGCCCTCAGCCTCTGCGTACTGCTCGCGAGCTGGGTGTGCATGCGGAGGCGTCCGGCGGCCTCGGTCCTCCTCGCCATGGCCGCCCCCATCTCCGTCGTGTTCACCTGGCTGCTCTTCGTGAGCCTGGTGGACACGCCGTAGGTGTCCTTGGCTGGGTCCAGACGGCGAGCTCAGCCCGCCTTCAGCTGCTCGCGGAGCCTTCGCACGTGGCCTCGGACGTCACACCCGGCACCGAAGCCCCCCTCGGGCGCCGGGTCGGCGACCGTGCCCTGAGCGCTGCGGAGGCACGGGCCGCACAGCCCGTCACGGAACACCTCGGCCTTCCCGAGCGCACCGCATTCGGCGCACTCGATCATCAGGCGGCGAGCGGGCGGGCTTTGCGCGGCAGGAAGGTCCGGCGGGAGCTTGTCGAGCAGGCGGCGGCGGACGAAGCCGACGGGTGAGTCGACGGCTTCGGGAAGCCCGGCGGTGAGGGCGCGGGTGAGGTGGTCCGCGTCCGCACCGCGGGCGAACCACTGGGCGGCCAGCTGCTCCAGCACCGCGCAGTCGGCGGCGGAAAGCGCCAGCCGCGGATCGGTACGGCCCAGCCCCGCCAGCGCCAGGTACGCGGGCGAGGGGCCCTGCGACTCCTCGGCGCGCTGCTGCGGCAGGACCGGAGCGGGGGGTGCCGGGGTCTCCGTCGCGTCCGTGGCGGCAGGTTCGGCCGGAACCCACGGCGGCGGCGGACCCTGGGGCGCCACGGCCGGCTGCGGGGCGCAGCGGCTCTCCTCGGCGGCGAGGAAGGCGGCCCACCACTCGTTGTCCCGGGCCGTACGCGACCAGAAGGTGCGGGTCACCCAGCGGATACCCTCGCCGCCATCGACCGCGCACCGGACCTGGCGCAGATGCCCGGCCACAGTCAGGGCCCGCAACGCGCTGCCGACGGCCATCTGCCCGTACAGGGGCTGGCACTTGGCCAGGGACTTGATGCTCATCGCCGCGCCGTCGGGAAGCGTGTCGACGCACCCGGCGATGTACCGCTCCCGCTCGGGGAGAAACGCGAAGTCGTCGGTGGCGGGCGGGTTCTGGCCGGGAACGGCTCGCTTGCCGTAGCCGGGACTGGCCTTCGGATACGGGGCCGAGCGAGCAGACGTCGGCAGGGCGGGGCTAAAGTTTTGTGCAGCCACGAGATCGTCTTTCTAGGTTTTGCGATCTTGGGGTCAGACCCCGGCCGGTGCTTCTACACCGCGTCGGGGTCGTTTCGTCTGGCCGCAACGTAAGCAACCACGACGCCACGTGGCAAGTCGGTCACGGTTAGTCATACTTGCTCGTCGTGACGGGGTAGGGAGGGAGGGAGGGAGGGAGGTTTTCCCAACCCCCCTTCTTTTACCTACCGGTTGTACAACAGCGCTCGGCCCTCGAAGCCCGCATCCCGACGCCCGAGCCCCGGGTCCCAAGACTCGGGCAAAGCGCCCTCCCCGTACACACGAAAGAGGGAACAGAGCCGCCCCGAAGCTCGCACCCCGAGACCCGAGACCTGGGCCCCGAGGCCCGGGCTTCGGGAAGCGCCCCGTGCCGAGGCAAGGCACTCCAGCGACAGCCCTCCGGCTCAGGCCATGGCCTCGGCCAGGTCCTCCGCCTGCTTCAGCACCCGCTCGATCGCCGCAGGCTGCTTGTCCGGCGGATATCCGTACTTCCGCAGGAGCCGGAGCACGCGGGCCATGATCCGGTCCCTGGACTGTTCCTTGAGCTTCCAGTCGACGGTGACGTCCTTGCGGATCTGCTCGTAGAGCTCGTGCGCGATGCGCGCGAGGACCGAGTCCTCCATCTGCTCGACCGCCGAGGGATCGGCGGCCAGCGCGTCATAGAAGGCCAGCTCGTCCTCGGTCAACCCGAGGTCCTCGGCCCGTCCCCGGTCAGCGGAGACCTCCTGCGCCAGTTCGATGAGGAACTTCATGAACTCGGCGGCTGCCAGAAGCCCGTTCGTGTACCGGTTCATCGCCGCCCGCACCCGGCTCGTGAAGCTCTCCTGCCGGGTCAGGTTACGGGGATGGGCATCCCGGATCTCCTTCAGCAGGGCCCGCCGGAGTGCCTCGATCGCCAGGTTCGGATGCTTCGATGCCTGGAGCTTCTTCAGGAGGGATTCGTCCAGGTGAGAGAGGTCCGGCTTGCTCAGGCCGGCCGCGTCGTAGATGTCCACGACACCGTCGGCTGCGATGACCGAGGCGTGGAGCTGCGCGATGAGCAGTTCCACGTCCGCAGCGGTGGCTGTGTCCTGCTCCTGGCGCTCATCCGCCGTGTACTTCTCCCGCGACTTCCGCACGGACTCGAAGAACCGGATGTCGGGCAGCAGATCCTGCACGCGCTGATCGGTCGGGCAGAGCGAGAACGCCTGCCGGAGCAGCCCTGAGTGGTACATGAACCGCTGCTTTCGCGTGGCCTGTTCGAACTCCAGCCCCGGCTCCGGCGCGGCCAGGAACTCCAGGACCTCCACCAGGGCCTCACGGTAGGAGCGTGGGCCACCGACGGCGAGCGTCTGTTTCCACCGGCACCTGTGCAGGATGTCCACGATCTGCTGGTGGCTTTCCCGGACGATCTGGACCGCGCCCGCGAGGTCGGCGCCCAGCATGGGGTCCGCCTGGTCCTGCTCGGAGTACTCGGCGAGGGCTTCCTTGATCTCCCGTATGACGCCCTGGAAGTCGACAACCAGCCCGGAGGGCTTGCCGGGCCAGGTGCGGTTGACGCGGGCGATGGCCTGCATGAGCGCGGCCCCGCGCATGCGCTTGTCCAGGTAGAGCGTGTGCAGGGGCGGCGCGTCGAAACCGGTCAGCCACAGGGACTGGACGATCACCAGCTCCAGTTCGTCATCCGGGTCGGTCACCCGCGCCTGCATCTTCTTCAGCTGGGTGGGCGTGCGGATGTAGTCGGCGACTTCTTCGGTGTCCGTGGCGGCGTTCCCGGTGAAGACGACTCGGATACGCCCGGTGGTGTCGGTCAACAGCCCCGTCTTCGGGTCGCGTTCCCCCTTCCAGTCCGGCCTACGACGGATCACCTCCTCGAACAGTCGCGCGGCGATGGCCCGGGAGGCGCAGACGACCATGCCCTTGCCCGTGTAACCCGTCAGCTTCTGCATCTCCGTGCTGCGCGCATCCCAGTGCTCCAGCAGGCCCCCGGCCAGCTCCCGGATGCGGGCGGGCGAACCGATCAGCTCCTCGTACCGCCCGAACTGCTGGCGCGCGGCACGCTTCTCGTCCTCGCCGAGACCCTCGATCAAGCCTTCCGCACGAGCGTTCAGATCGTCGAGGTCCACGTTTTTGACGAGGTCGACCTTGACGAGATGCGGCTCGTAGAAGACGGGCACGGTGGCCCCGTCGTCGACGGCCTGCGTGAGGTCGTACGTGTGGATGTTCCCGCCGAAGACGCCCTGCGTGCTGCCCGTGCTGTTGTTGATGGGCGTGCCGGTGAAGGCGATGAACGTGGCGTTCGGGAGGGCGTCGCGCAGGTTGCGGGCGTAGCCGTCGATGAAGTCGTAGTGGCTGCGGTGGGCTTCGTCGACGACGACGATCACGTCACGGCGCGGCGAGATCCGCGGATGCCGTACACCGGCTTTGCGCTCGTCCTCGGTCAGCCGGAACTTCTGGAGCGTCGCGAAGATGACCCCGCCGTTACTCTCGGGGCTGTTCAGCAGTCGGCGCAGTTCCCCGGCGTCGTCGGCGGTCTGCAACTCCTCCTTGATCCGCTTGCGCAGGGTGTCGCTGGCGGCGAACGTCCGGAACAGCTGGTCATCGAGGTCGATCCGGTCCGTCAGCATGACGAAGGTCGGACTCGACAGCTCGGGTGTCGAAGCGGCCTTCCCCACGTAGAAGAGCATCTCCTCGCTCTTCCCCGCGCCCTGCGTGTGCCAGACGACACCCGCCCGGCCATCGGTGGCGAGGGCCGCCTCGGTGGCCCGGACGGCGGCGTTCACGGCGATGTACTGGTGTGCCTTGGCGAGCTTGACCGTGTTGACGTCGCCGGACTTCTCGGCGGAGTACGAGAGGAAGTTGCCGATCAGGTCGAGCAGCCGGGCCGGCTCGAACGCCCCGTACAGCATGCGTTCCAGCGCCCGCCCGTCCTCGCGCTGATGCTTGCGCAGCATGCGGTCCTGGTCGTCGGCGTGCCAGGGGGCCATATGCTGCCAGGGCGTGAACGGCGTGCCCATACGGGCGGTGATCCCGTCGGAGGCGAGCATGACGAGGAACGTGGCGAACGTGCCCGTCTGCTTCAGCTCACGGCGGTAGCCCTGGAGCTGGTCGTAGGCGGTGTGCGCGCTGTCGTTGCTGTCGGCCTTCTTCAGCTCGATGACGGCGAGCGGCAGCCCGTTCACGTACAGGACGATGTCGAATATGAACGTCCGGTCCTTGACGCTCGTGATCCGGACCTGGCTGGCGGCGATCAGGTCGTTGGCGTGGGGATCGCCGAAATCGACGGGCCGGATGACCGCGTGGCGCGCTTCACCGGTGGCGGGGTCGTCGTACGGGACGGAGACGCCGCCGGTCAGCCGCTCGTAGAACCGGTGGTTCTCGCGGAGGTCGTGCTGCGTGAGCTGGGCGAGGAGCGCCGGTATGGCGTCGTCGGCCGCGCTCTCGGGCAGCTGCGGGTAGCGCCGCCGGATCGCCTTGCGGAGGTTGGGGTACAGAACGAGGTCGCCCCACCCCTTCCGTACGCCGTACGCGGGCCCCAACTCGGCCCCGGGCACGTGCTGCCACCCGACCTCGCCGAAGATGCCGAGGGCGTGCAGCTCCAACTCCTTCTCGGTGAGCCGGTCGATGGGGGGCTCGCCCGTGGGGTGGGTGCCTCTCATACGGCCTCCTCTACGACGCGGGTGGCGTCCTTGACGCGGATCTTGCCGGTGACGAGCTGGGGGAGGAGGGTGTCGCGGAGGGTGGCTAGGGTGCGGTTTTCGAGCCTGGCCGCCTCGGCACGGGCGTGCAGCGGTGCACATTGCCGATCGAACGCAGCGAGTTCCGACTCCGTGGGCAGCGAAATCTTCAGCGACCGGATGTCACTGAGGCTGAGGTAATCCGCCATGTCGGTCTGCCCCTTCATCCCGGCCGCCTGGCCCCAGAACTCTGGCCCCCGCAGCCAATGGAACAGGTAGGGGGCAGAGAGCGGAGCATCACCGACTGGCCTGAAGAAGCAGACCTGAGGGCTGTAGACGAACTCCGCGTCGTGGGAGGAGATCATCGCCACCCGGCCGACAGTCCCCTTGGTCGTGAGAACAACGTCTCCGGGGCGGGATGTCTTCCTTCCCATCGCTGAACGAAATTCTTCACGGACGTGGTCGCCGAACGAAGGGGTGATCGCCCCCATCCCGACTTCCGCGACTCGCAAAATGGGAAGCCCGGGTGTGCCGTGCTCGGCCTTCTTAGTCCGATATCCGTCGCCGAACTGGAGCGACCCCTCCGCCACGAGCTGCCCGAATGTCGCAACCGGCGCAGCGCCCTGGTGACTCACTTTGTGGTGATAGGAGTCACCCAAGTCCAGCACGGTCGCACAGATCCGCTCGTTGAGCGCGATCTTGTCGTCCAGCGCACCGAGCACCTCTGTGATGGCCCTCCGCTCGCGCTCTGGGGGCAGAGCGACGGGGATGCGACGTACATCCCGCAAGTTGAGCGTTGCCTGCACGGTGGTGTTCTGCCAGTCCCGCATGCACCCTTGGGCAGGCTCGGACATGAGATACAGCTTCAACCAGGCACTACTGACCAACGCCGGTCTCAGAACCGCAATGGCCCGCGCCACGTTCCATCCTGCGAGATCGGAGGGCACCACCGCGACCTCGCCCACCGACCCTACGAGCGAAAGGAGCAGCTCACCCCCACGGAGACGGGTTCTCTCGTAATTCGCCTCTACCCGCCTGGCGACGCGTAGCACGTCGGTTCGGCCGATGCGTCCGCGCCGTACATCCTTGACCCGCACGACGGGAACACCAGTCGGATCGTGGGTCCCGGGCTGCACAATCCCGTAGGCGATCCCTCGGGGCTCCAGCAAGTCCTCAAGGGGCCGATAGTGCCAGCCTTCAGGAAGGCATCGCAGGCCGCCACGGGCATCGGGGGACAGCCCCATCACACCCTCCCCAACTGCTCATCCACAACCCGCGCCAACCGCTCCGACTCCGCGAACTGCTCCCGCAGCAACGCAGTCAGCCGCGCGATCTTCTCCTCCACCGGCTCCGCGTCCGGGTCTACCTCAACCTCCGCCGTCCCCACGTACCGCCCCGGCGTCAGGACGAAGTCGTGTTCCGCGATCGTGTCCACGCCCACGCTCGCGCAGAACCCGGGCATGTCCTCATACGCGCCCGCCCCCTCCGCGCCCCGCCAAGCCCGCACCGTGTCACCGATGCGCCCGACGATCTCCTCCGGGGTCAGCTCCCGCAGCGTCCGGTTCTTCATCACGCCGAACTCGCGCGCGTCGATGAACAGGACCTCACCCTTGCGCCCCCGCACCCACCCCGAGTGGCGTCCCATCCCCTCCGCGAGGAACCACAGGCACGCCGGGATCTGCGTCGACCGGAACAACTGCCCGGGCAGCGCGATCATGCACATCACCAGGTCGTCCTCGACCATGCCCCGGCGGATGTCGCCCTCGCCGGACTGCTTGCTGCTCATCGAGCCGTTCGCGAGAACGACCCCCGCCCGGCCGCTCGGCGCGAGCTTGCTGATCATGTGCTGGAGCCAGGCATAGTTCGCGTTGCCGACGGGAGGAGCCCCGTACACCCACCGCTTGTCCATGCCGAGCATCTCCCCGCCCCAGTCGGAGATGTTGAACGGCGGGTTGGCCATCACCACGTCCGCCTTGAGCGTGGGGTGCTGGTCGTTGCGGAAGGTGTCGGCCGGCTCGTCGCCCAGATTCGCCTCCACGCCGTGGATGGCCAGGTTCATATGGGCCAGCTGCCAGGTGGTCTGGTTGAGCTCCTGCCCGTAGACCGCGACGTTCAGCGGATTGCCGCCGTGCGACTCGATGAACTTCTCCGCCTGCACGAACATGCCGCCCGACCCGCAGGCCGGGTCGTACACCCGCTCGCCCGGCTTCGGCTCCAGCACCTCCACGAGCAGCTGGACCACGCTCTCCGGGGTGAAGTACTCCCCGCCCTTGCGGCCCTCCTTCAGCGCGAACTCGGCCAGGAAGTACTCGTACACCTCCCCCATGATGTCCCGCGCGCCCTTGCGGCGGCCGTCGTCGCCCAGCTGCTCCTGGAACGCGAGCCGGTCCAGCAGCCTGATCAGTCCGACGAGGCGCTCGTCGTCGACCCGGCCGGCGGCGTAAATCTTCGGCAGGGTCTTCTTCAGCGCCGGGTTCTGCGCCTCGATCGCCAGCATCGCCGCGTCGATCGCCTCTCCGACGGTCTGCCCCTCCACGGTCGCGCCGGCCCGCTCCAGAACGGACTCCCAACGGGCGGTCGGGGGTACGTAGAAGATGCCCGCGCCCGTGTACTCGCGCCGCTCCTCCAGCGTGACGAGGATGTCCTCCTCGCTCCAGCCGCCCTCCTCCCGCAGCTCGGCCTCCAACTGTGCACGCTTCTCGCTCATCGCGGCGGAGACGTACTTGAGGAAGACGAGACCCAGCACGTAGTGCTTGTACGCGGCGGCATCCAGGCTGCCGCGCAGCTTGTCCGCGGCCTGCCACAGGATCTGCTTCATGTCGGCAGGTTCGGTCTTCTTCTTGCTACGGGGTGGCACGAAGCACTCGTTTCTCTCGTCGTTCACAGAGGGGGCCGTCAGGCCCGGGGGCCTGGCTCGGACCGCTTACGCAGGCGCAGGTCGCCGTCCGCGACGCCCGCCGCCAGCCGCTCGGCCAGGGTGTCCAGCGCCGACAGTTGTCTGCGTACCTCGGCGCGGTGCCGCTCCGTCTCGGCCAGCACCGCTTCGAGATCGGCGATCTCCTCCGGCGGAAGCTGCGGCAGGTCCATATCCTTCACGCTCACCCGGCGCACGAGCGAACCGCTGCCCCGCTGCTGATTGCGAGGTGCGGCCAGCAGGCGGGCCAGCGCGTGCGGACGCATCCACAGGCCCTCCGGACGGACCGTCCGACCCGCCGCCAGGTCCATCAGGTACTTCCGATACGCGGCGATCCGCAGCCCTTGCACCGGCGCCAGCAGGACACAGCCGCCTGCGTCGTCCACCTGCGTGCGGACACCGTGCTCGGTGAGCATGAAGACATCGCCCTGTTCCGTCATCAGGCTCTGCGGGTAGGCCGCGAGGTCCTCCAGCATGATGCGCCGCTCCCCGATCGGCAGGGCTCCCAGCATCTCTTCCCTGCCGATCACGGGCACGCCCGCGTCACCGATGTCGCTCTCCTTGATGCGGTGGCCCGGCAGGAGCTTGAGCTGCCCTGCCCTCAGCTGCCCGCCGACCTTGAAGTGCTCGGCACGATGCTCCCTCTTACCGACGCCGAGGTCACCGATCCACCGCTTCAGGTGGGGCAACGCAACATACGCGTTCTGCCTGGCCTCCACCGTCGCCACGAAGTGATCGAGCCCCTTCTCCGGGGACGCAAGCCGGTGTGCGGGCAACAGAGAACGTCCGTCGAGCAGATACGAGCTGGCGGGACCGGTGCTGGCCACAGGCACACGCTGCGCCTCCTCGGGCACGGGCATACCCGTACTGCGCAGCAACGCCTCGACGTTCTGCTGCCACGCGTCGCCCACCCGGCGCACCAACCGATCGGCGTCGATCAGCAGCACACCGGAGTCCGTCGGCGCCGACCGCGTGCTCCGCAACACCAACATGGCGTGCTCGGCGCCCGTACGGAAGGTGTGGATACGGCGGGGCAGCTGGACGATCGCCTCCACGGCGCCGGACTTGAGCAGGGCCTCCCGCATCCGGGTGTTCGCCGTGCCGATTCCGCCGCGTGGGCGGGACAGCGTCCAGGACGGGACGACCACCAGCCCCTTGCCCCTCTCCTTCAGACGCTCGACCGCCTCGACCGCCCATCGCAGCGGACCGTCCTCGTCCCGCTCCCGTTCGCCGGCGGCATAGGGCGGGTCGGCCACGACCAGCTCCGCCAGTGGGAATCCATGTTCGTTCAGCTCTGCCGGATCCGAGCACACCAGGGTCTCCCCTGCCGCCCAGTGCGCGAGCAGCCGGTACCGCAGCACGGTGCGCCGCAAGGCGTCCGGCTCCACGGCGGCGACCCGGTTCTCCCCGTCGTCGGCGGCGAGCTTGAGAAGCACGTCCCCCGTACCGGCGCAAAGGTTGACCACGGTCACGGGCCGTCTCATCGACAGCAGCGGCCGAGCCAGGACATCCATCAGTCCGGTCACCGGCACCGGCGTCGCGTCCATCATGAGATCCGACTCCAGACGCCCGGCCAGCCGGAGCACCGCCTCGGCAGCGGCTCCGGCGCTGCCCAGCTCCTCCACCAGCTCGCGCACCGTATGGAGGATCTCGTCACCGGCCAAGTCGAAGTCGCGGAGAAGGGTCGACGGCAGGCTCTCCTCCGTGCTGCCGCCACCTTCTCCCTCCATGGCGGCCACTGCCAGCGCCCGGACGATCAGTTCCTCCGGGCGCAGCGTGCCATGCCCGAGCGTCACCAATCGCCGCAGCCGGAGTCCCTCGCGGAAGCGCTCACCGTATGTCGGCAGGGTGCCGTCCGGGTGCCGTTCGCCATCGGGCACGGGCCGGTCGTCCAGCCAGCCCGCGATCTCCTCCGCGTCAAACAACGGCTTGCTCTCGGAGCCGCCGACCGCCTCGGGAAAGGAGGCATGGCGACGTCGCCAATTGCTGACCGTAGGCCGGCCGACCTCGGCAAGCTCCTTGATCTCGCCGAGCGTCACCGGCTCGTACTGCCGCCGCTCCGTCACAGCACAATCTCCTCCTCGCCCGAAAGGACCCGGGCCCTTCGCGCCAGAACCGCGGGGACCTGGCTGTACTTCTCGTGGCGGGCCGCCAAAGCGGGTGCGACGAGGGCCGTCAGCTGGACGGCTGTCCTGAAGTCCTCCTCCAACCGGCGGTGGTAGACGCGCTCGTGGTGAGCGACGCGGTTGCGCAGGGTCTGCATGATCCCCAGCTGCCTATGGAGATCCGTGCGGCGCACCCCCTTGAAGCAGTGCCGCAGCGCCGGGTTCCAGTACTTCATCTCGTAGTTTCCGGAACCACCCCTGCTGACCAGCCCGACCCAGAAGCCGAACGAGAGTGCGGCGACGATGTCGCACGGAGCAGCGCTCTTGCCATGCTCAGCCAGCTTCGCCCGAGCATCCCGGATTTCCTTCATCGCCCAGTCGTTCGGCGCCGCCCGCCGCAGGTTCCACCAGTCGGCCTGGCCGAACTTGCCGGTGAGCTGTCGGTGGATCCTGTTGCGCAGGCTCACCTCCAGGTCACGCAGAGGGCTGTGCAGCGCCCGGGCCGCCTCCGCGTCCCAGGCGTACAGTCGCAGTGCCACCACCGCATCGCCGTGGCACTCGTCCAGGAACGGCTGAAACCGTTCTGGGGAGATGGCCTCGATTAATTCCTTCTCGCCGTTCGCCGTCATCGCCCACTTCCTTCGTTCGGGCCACCGTGTTACGGTGCCCTAGTACGCCTTGGAGTCCTGTCACCGCTTGCTTCGCCGCATAGCACACAGCCCAGGGCAGAGCCTGGTGTGACGCCCTGCACTGCCCACCGCAATTAGGCAGTGCAGGGCGTCACTGTTTGCCGCTGTGAGAGTCGAGCTGACGCCCCCTCACCGCGATGAGTCAAACCTAGCGCTTCTTCCTGCAGAAGTGAAGAGCGAACAGCACGCTACTGCTGAGAAGCGGGGTTCTCAGCAGTAGCGTGCAACTCGCTGACAATTGAAAAGCGGGCCGCGCTCCGGCGCGACCCGCTTCCGTGACCTCCCGACCGTCAACGGCCCAGCCGCCGTGCGACCTCCGTCGCCCAGTACGTCAGGATCAGCTGCGCGCCCGCGCGCCGGATGCCCGTCAGGCTCTCCAGGATCGCCGCGTCCCGGTCGATCCAGCCCTTCTCGGCGGCGGCCTCGATCATCGCGTACTCGCCGCTGATCTGGTACGCGGCCACCGGCACGTCCGACGCCTCGGCGACCTTCGCCAGGATGTCCAGGTAGGGGCCGGCCGGCTTGACCATGACCATGTCCGCGCCCTCCTCCAGGTCGAGCGCCAGCTCGCGCAGGGACTCGCGGATGTTGGCCGGGTCCTGCTGGTAGGTCTTGCGGTCGCCCTGGAGCGAGGAGCCGACGGCCTCCCGGAACGGGCCGTAGAAGGCCGAGGAGTACTTCGCGGTGTACGCGAGGATCGAGACGTCCTCGTGGCCCGTCTGGTCGAGCGCGTCGCGGATGACGCCGACCTGGCCGTCCATCATGCCGCTGGGGCCCACCGTGTGGGCGCCCGCGTCGGCCTGGACCTGCGCCATCTCCGCGTACCGCTCCAGCGTGGCGTCGTTGTCCACCCGGCCGTCGGCGGTCAGCACCCCGCAGTGGCCGTGGTCGGTGTACTCGTCGAGACAGAGGTCGGACATGATCACCAGATCGTCGCCCACCTCCTCGCGCACCGCCCGCAGCGCGACCTGGAGGATGCCGTCCGGGTCGGTGCCCGCCGTGCCCCGGCCGTCCTTCTTCTCGTCCAGCGGCACACCGAACAGCATGATCCCCGAGACCCCGGCCGAGGCGGCGTCCACGGCGGCCTTCCGCAGGGTGTCCGCGGTGTGCTGCCGCACGCCGGGCATGGCCGCGATCGGGACCGGGGCGTCGATGCCCTCCCGGACGAACGCGGGCAGGATCAGGTTGGCCGGATCGAGCCGTGTCTCGGCGACCATCCGCCGCATCGCGGGGGTCGTCCGCAGCCGACGGGGCCGCGAGCCGGGGAAGTTTCCGTACACAGTCATCCTTCGAGACTAGACCCGCGCACACCGGGCTCTTACCGACACCGGCGCCGGGAAACCCGGCCGGACACACAGCCGGAAAACGCGGCGGGGCCCGACCGCCTCACAAGGAGGCGGACGGGCCCCGCGACCGCGACCGGATCAGGTCGTCGTACGGCGCCTGCGCGCGCCCGGACGCCGCTCGCTGGGACGGGTCACCGGGTCACCGGCCTCCCGCGCCGCGTCCCGGCGCCGCGCGCCGAACTCGGCCAGCGCCTCGGCCAGCTTGTGCACCGAGGGCTCCGGCGACAGCACGTCCACGCGCAACCCGTGCTCCTCGGCGGTCTTCGCCGTGGCGGGGCCGATACAGGCGATGACCGTCACGTTGTGCGGCTTGCCCGCGATGCCGACCAGGTTGCGGACGGTCGAGGACGAGGTGAAGAGCACCGCGTCGAAGCCGCCGCCCTTGATCGCCTCGCGGGTCTCGGCCGGCGGCGGCGAGGCGCGGACCGTGCGGTACGCGGTGACGTCGTCGACCTCCCAGCCCAGCTCGATCAGCCCGGCCACCAGGGTCTCGGTGGCGATGTCCGCCCGCGGCAGGAACACCCGGTCGATCGGGTCGAAGACCGGGTCGTACGGCGGCCAGTCCTCAAGGAGACCGGCGGCGGACTGCTCGCCCGAGGGCACCAGGTCCGGCTTCACACCGAAGTCGATCAGCGCGGCGGCCGTCTGCTCGCCCACCGCCGCGACCTTGATCCCGGCGAAGGCACGGGCGTCCAGCCCGTACTCCTCGAACTTCTCCCGGACCGCCTTCACCGCGTTGACGCTGGTGAACGCGATCCACTCGTAGCGGCCGGTGACCAGGCCCTTGACGGCCCGCTCCATCTGCTGGGGCGTACGCGGCGGCTCGACGGCGATCGTCGGCACCTCGTGCGGCACCGCGCCGTAGGAACGCAGCTGGTCGGAGAGCGATGCCGCCTGCTCCTTCGTCCGCGGCACGAGCACCTTCCAGCCGAACATCGGCTTGGACTCGAACCACGCGAGCTGGTCGCGCTGGGCGGCGGAGCTGCGCTCCCCGACCACGGCTATGACCGGCTGATGGCCCTCCGGCGACGGCAGCACCTTGCCCTGCTTGAACACCTGGGCGATCGTCCCGAGGGTCGCCGTCCAGGTCCGCTGGCGGGTCGTCGTGCCGCCGGCCGTCACGGTCAGCGGGGTGTCGGGCTTGCGGCCCGCCGCGACCAGCTCACCGGCGGCCGCGGCCACCGCGTCCAGCGCCGTCGAGATGACGCACGTCGCGTCGCTCGCGCCGACCTCGCTCCAGCAGCGCTCACCGGCCGTACGGGCGTCGACGAAGCGCACGTCGGCGCCCTGCGCGTCCCGCAGCGGCACCCCGGCGTACGCGGGCACCCCCACGGCGTTGGCGATGCCGGGCACGACCTCGAAGGGGATGCCGGCCGCGGCGCAGGCCAGCATCTCGGAAGCGGCGTTCCCGTCCAGGCCGGGGTCTCCGGCCACGGCACGGACGACCCGCCTGCCGCCCTTCGCTGCCTCCATGACAAGATTGGCCGCGTCCCTGAGAACGGGCACCCCGGCGGCCGTTGACTGCGCGTCAACAACCGCCGGCTCAGGGGTGCTTACCCCTGCCCGCGCATGGCAGCGGACCACACCGAGAACATCCGGCTCGGCGACAAGGACGTCCGCGCTCGCAAGCGCCTCGACGGCGCGCAGGGTCAGCAGTCCCGGATCGCCGGGCCCGGCACCCAGGAAGGTGACCTGCCCTGCGGAGTGGACCGGGAAATCGTGTGAGGCGGGGCCGGTGGGGCTCAAAGTGCTCGCTCCCCCATAAGACCGGCCGCACCCTTGGCAAGCATCTCGGCCGCGAGTTCGCGACCGATCGCCGCCGCGTCGTCGTGCGACGTGGGAACGGGACCGGTGGTGGACATCTGCACCAGCGAGGCACCGTCGGTGGAACCGACGACACCGCGCAGGCGCAGTTCGTTGACAGCCTGACCGTCGGCGAGGAGATCGGCGTACGCACCCACGGGTGCGGAGCAGCCGGCCTCCAGGGCGGCGAGCAGGGCACGCTCGGCGGTCACGGCGGCCCGGGTGTACGGGTCGTCGAGCTCGGCGAGCGCGGCGGCGAGGTCGGCGCTGCTCGCAGCGCACTCGATCGCCAGTGCTCCCTGACCGGGAGCGGGCAGCACGGTGTCGAACGACAGGAAGTCGGTCGCCTCACCGCTCCGGCCCAGACGGCTGAGCCCGGCCGCGGCGAGAGCCACCGCGTCCAGCTCCCCGTCGCGTACAAAACCGATGCGCGTGTCCACATTTCCGCGGATCGGAACGGTCTCGATCTCCATTCCGTGGCTGCGGGCGTACGCGTTGAGCTGGGCCATGCGGCGCGGCGAACCGGTGCCGATCCGGGCACCGGCCGGCAGCCGCTCGAAGGTCAGCCCGTCCCGCGCCACCAGCGCGTCGCGCGGGTCCTCGCGGACCGGTACCGCGGCCAGCACCAGGCCCTCGGTGGGCGCGGTCGGCAGGTCCTTGAGCGAGTGCACGGCGAAGTCCACCTCGCCGCGCAGCAGCGCCTCGCGCAGCGCGGCGACGAACACGCCGGTGCCGCCGATCTGCGCCAGGTGTTCCCGCGAGGTGTCCCCGTACGTGGTGATCTCGACGAGTTCGACGGCGCGGCCGGTCACCTCGCTGACCGCGTCTGCGACGTGGCCGGACTGCGCCATGGCCAGCTTGCTGCGCCGGGTCCCCAGCTTCAGGGGTGAGTTGTCGGTCATGACCGCCCTCGATTCGGGTCGTTCAGGTCTGCCCGTGAGACGGCGGCCACCGTCTGCGGGTCGAGGTCGAAGAGTTCTCGCAGCGCGTCCGCGTAGCCGGCGCCGCCGGGCTCGCTGGCGAGCTGCTTGACCCGCACGGTGGGCGCGTGCAGGAGCTTGTCGACGACGCGGCGCACGGTCTGCGTGATCTCGGCGCGCTGCTTCTCGTCCAGGTCGGGGAGGCGTCCGTCCAGCCGTGTGATCTCGTCCGCGACCACACCGGCGGCCATCGTGCGCAGGGCGACGACGGTCGGGGTGATGTGGGCGGCGCGCTGGGCGGCGCCGAAGGCGGCGACCTCGTCGGCGACGATGGTGCGCACCTGGTCCACGTCGGCGGCCATCGGGGCGTCCGCCGACGCCTCCGCGAGCGACTCGATGTCGACGAGGCGTACCCCGTCGAGGCGCCCGGCGTCCGCGTCGATGTCGCGGGGCATGGCCAGGTCGAGCAGCGCGAGGCGCGCCGGTCCGGTGGACTGGGCGGGGATCAGGCCGCTCGCCGTGTCCCGGCCGAGCGCCCCGGCGACGGCCTCGGCGGTGAGCACGAGTCCGGTGGCCCCGGTGCAGGAGACGACGATGTCGGCACGTGTCAGTTCGCCGGTCACGTCCGCCATCTCCACGGCGTGCGCGCGCACTCCGGTGGAGCCGGGCTGGTTGAGGATCTCGACCAGCCGGTCGGCGCGGGCGCGGGTGCGGTTGGCGACGACGATCTCGGCGACGCCGGTGCGGGCCAGGGTGGCGGCGGCCAGCGAGGACATGGAGCCGGCCCCGATGACGAGGGCGCGCTTGTCCTTCGCCCAGGCCGCGGTGTCGGTGCCCTCGGCGAGCTGTTCCAGGCCGAAGGTGACCAGGGACTGCCCGGCCCGGTCGATCCCGGTCTCGCTGTGGGCGCGCTTGCCGACCCGCAGGGCCTGCTGGAACAGGTCGTTCAGCAGCCGGCCCGCGGTGTGCAGCTCCTGGCCCACGGCGAGCGCGTCCTTGATCTGGCCGAGGATCTGGCCCTCGCCCACGACCATCGAGTCCAGCCCGCAGGCCACCGAGAAGAGGTGGTGGACGGCCCGGTCCTCGTAGTGCACATAGAGATACGGAGTCAGCTCGTCGAGCCCGACGCCGCTGTGCTGGGCGAGCAGCGTGGACAGTTCGGCGACGCCCGCGTGGAACTTGTCCACGTCGGCGTACAGCTCGATGCGGTTGCAGGTGGCCAGGACGGCGGCCTCGGCCGCGGGTTCGGCGGCGAGGGTGTCCTGGAGGAGCTTGGCGCGGGTGTCGGCGGCCAGCGAGGCGCGTTCCAGTACGGAGACGGGGGCGCTGCGGTGGCTCAGCCCCACGAGGAGCAGGCTCATGCCGGCATCACGGCGGGCATGTCCCCGTCGGGTCCCTTCCGGCCGGTGCTGGTGGCGCGCACGGGCGGCGCGGCCGGGTCGGAGGCCGGCTCGGCGCCGTCCTCGCCCGCCTTGCGCTGCTCGTGGAAGGCGAGGATCTGGAGCTCGATGGAGAGGTCCACCTTGCGCACGTCCACGCCGTCGGGCACCGAGAGGACGGTCGGGGCGAAGTTGAGGATGGAGGTGACCCCGGCGGCGACGAGCCGGTCGCACACCTGCTGGGCGGCGCCGGGCGGGGTGGTGATCACGCCGATGGACACGCCGTTCTCGCTGATGATGCGGTCGAGTTCGTCGGCGTGCTGGACGGGGATGCCGGCGACGGGCGTGCCGGTCATCGCCGGGTCGGCGTCGATGAGGGCGGCGACCCGGAAGCCGCGGGAGGCGAAGCCGCCGTAGTTGGCGAGGGCCGCGCCGAGGTTGCCGATGCCGACGATGGCGACCGGCCAGTCCTGGGTGAGGCCGAGCTCGCGCGAGATCTGGTAGACGAGGTACTCGACGTCGTAGCCGACGCCGCGTGTCCCGTAGGAGCCGAGGTAGCTGAAGTCCTTGCGCAGCTTGGCGGAGTTGACCCCCGCCGCCGCCGCGAGTTCCTCGGAGGAGACCGTGGGTACCGAGCGCTCGGACAGCGCGGTCAGCGCGCGGAGATACAGCGGGAGACGGGCGACAGTGGCCTCGGGAATTCCTCGGCTGCGGGTCGCCGGTCGGTGATTTCGGCCAGTTGCCACGATGCTCCTGCGGGATGAGCGGGGCTGCAGGCGGCCGTATGTCCCTAGACCGCCCCGTCGAATGCAGGCTATGTCTTTGTGAACGCGTGCACAAAGATAGTGTCCGGTTTGTCCGGTCAAAGTGACCGGGGTCACGCACATCCGTCGCGCGATCCAGGAACCAGGGATCGCATCAGCCCGTTGCAGGCCCGAAGGGGGCAAAGCCGAACACACTCCTCACAGCTACGCCCCCGAGACCACTCAAAACGCCCATGATGGTAACCGGGTTTCGGTCAGGAAAGCAGCGCGCTGCGCAGTCTCACCGGGTCCACCCGCCAGAACGTGTGCTGTTCGTTATCCACGAGCACGACGGGGATCTGCTCCCAGTACTCCCGGTACAGCTCCTCGTCCCGGGTGATGTCCTTCTCCTCCCAGGAGGCGCCGGTCTCCTCGCACACCGCGCGGACCACGTCGCGGGCGTCGTCGCAGAGGTGGCAGCCCGGCTTCCCCACCAGGGTCACCACCCGCTCGGCGGGGTCCTTCTTCTTACGTCGCGGCAGGGCACTCATGTCCTCATTCTGCGTCGGCGGACGTGGCGCCCCGGACACCAGGAGTTCACGCCCCCGCATCACGGCGGAACCCGGAGCACCGGGCCGACTGGCTATGCTCGCCGCATGGCCGCTCTTGGATGGCTCACCCCCCGCAGGCGTTCCGCTACCGCGCGCAGCGTCCTGGCAGGCGAGGCGGCGGCGGAGGCCGCGCGGAAGTCCTCACTGGAAGCCGGGTCCGCCGCGGCGGAGACCGAGGCCGAGGACACCGGGGCGCGGGAGCCCGAGTTCCCCGTCGTCGGCGACGAACGGGCCGCCGCCTTCTTCGACCTCGACAACACCGTGATGCAGGGCGCCGCGCTCTTCCACTTCGGCCGCGGCCTGTACAAGCGGAAGTTCTTCGAGCGCCGCGAGCTGACCCGGTTCGCCTGGCAGCAGGCGTGGTTCCGGCTGGCCGGCGTCGAGGACCCGGAGCACATGCAGGACGCCCGCGACAGCGCGCTGTCCATCGTCAAGGGCCACCGCGTCTCCGAGCTGATGTCGATCGGCGAGGAGATCTACGACGAGTACATGGCCGACCGCATCTGGCCCGGCACCCGCGCCCTGGCCCAGGCCCACCTCGACGCGGGCCAGAAGGTGTGGCTGGTCACGGCCGCCCCGGTGGAGACCGCCACCATCATCGCCCGCCGCCTCGGGCTGACCGGCGCCCTCGGCACCGTCGCCGAATCGGTCGACGGCGTGTACACCGGGCGCCTGGTCGGCGAACCGCTGCACGGACCCGCGAAGGCGGAGGCGGTGCGCGCGCTGGCCGCGGCGGAGGGCCTGGACCTGGCGCGCTGCGCCGCGTACAGCGACTCGCACAACGACATCCCGATGCTGTCGCTGGTGGGCCACCCGTACGCCATCAACCCGGACGCCAAGCTGCGCAAGCACGCCCGCGCCCTGGACTGGCGGCTGCGCGACTACCGCACCGGCCGCAAGGCGGCCAAGGTCGGCATCCCGGCCGCCGCGGGCGTCGGCGCGCTGGCCGGCGGCACGGTCGCCGCGGTCGCCCTGCACCGTCGCCGCCGCTGACCCTCCGCGCCCGTGTACGTCAACACGGAGCAACGTTTCACCCACCACAACCCGTCGCGCCCACAGACAGATCCCGAAGCAAAACGATCAACAAGTGGTCACGACGAGCGACTCAGTGCGTCGAAAAGTTGGCACAGAAGCGACGCAATCGATGATTTGTGCAACTGGGCGTAGTGCGGCCTGTACGAAGCGTTATTCTCCTCAGACGCATTCCGGACCCGCCGCTCACCACGACGAGTGACGGTTTCGCACTGCTCGTGATGGAAGCTCTGCCTCTGGGAGTCCCGTGTACCCACACGTCGGGGTTGACGCCTCGGGCCTGGCTACGCTGCGCGCATCCGTAGCCGAACGCATGCGCGGCTTCGTCCCCACCGCGTACGCCGTACCCGCATTCGCCACCCCTGCACCTGCCGGCCCCTGCTACGCCCTGGCCGAACGCTCCGCGGCGGTCGGAAGACGCGGCAACCGCGCGGCGGCGACCGCGCCCGTCCGGCGGCCCGCCGCCGACAGCGACAGCGCGCGCATGATGGAGCTCGTCGAGCGCGCGCAGGCCGGCGAGGCCGACGCCTTCGGCCGCCTCTACGACCAGTACAGCGACACCGTCTACCGCTACATCTACTACCGCGTGGGCAGCAAGGCGACGGCGGAGGACCTCACCAGCGAGACCTTCCTGCGCGCCCTGCGGCGCATCTCCACCTTCACCTGGCAGGGCCGCGACTTCGGCGCCTGGCTGGTCACGATCGCGCGCAACCTGGTCGCCGACCATTTCAAATCCAGTCGCTTCCGGCTGGAAGTGACCACCGGCGAAATGCTCGACGCCAACGAGGTCGCCCGCAGCCCCGAGGACTCCGTCCTGGAGTCCCTCTCCAACGCCGCGCTGCTCGAAGCCGTGCGCCGGCTCAACCCCCAGCAGCAGGAATGCGTGACCCTGCGCTTCCTCCAGGGCCTGTCGGTCGCCGAGACCGCCCGTGTGATGGGCAAGAACGAAGGCGCGATCAAGACCCTCCAGTACCGAGCCGTCCGCACCCTCGCCAGGCTCCTCCCGGACGATGCCCGCTGACCTCCACTCCCCCGGTCGGCCTGCCGCCGGCCCCGCCGACGCCTTCGGCGCGCGCTGGTCCGATCATCCTTCGTGCGTAACCCAAGTGCCGCGCCACTCGTTGTGCCGGTTGCAGGCCCCCTGTCGTCACACCATGCCCGCGGACGCTCACTCGATCGTGTGGAAGCGCTCAAGGTGTGCAACCTTCCGGACACCCAGGGGAGTCGACCGTCATGACGAGAGGAGGTGCCGCCAGTGATCGCAAACGTCTCGGCACACCGGCGGGCGAACGCCTTCGCCCAGGCCCTGGAGGAGCAGTCGCTCCGCGGTGCGGCGGCCGTACAGCCCGAGGACCCGGCCGAACAGGCCGACCGAGGAGCGCTGTTGGCCCTGGCGACCGGCCTCGGCGAACTGCCGAAGCCGCAGTTGGACCCCGAGGTCAAAGTGGTGCAGCGAGCCCAGCTCGTCGCCGCCATGGAGGCCGCGTTCGCCGAGGGAGGCGCATCCGCGGACCCTACGGTGCCCGAACAACGGAGCAGGAACAGCCACCGCGCGTCCCCGCTCCGCAAGCTGCGCCCGAGATCCCGCTGGACCAAGGGCCTCGCCGCCGGCGGACTCACGGTCGGTGTGGCGGCCGGCGCCTTCGGCGGAGTGGCCGCCGCCAGCTCCGACGCCCTCCCCGGTGACTCCCTCTACGGCCTGAAACGCGGCATGGAGGACCTCCACCTGGGCCTCACCCGCGACGACACCGACCGCGGTGAGATCTACCTCGACCAGGCGTCCACCCGTCTCAGCGAAGCCCGCCGGCTCATGGAGCGCGCCCGCTCCGGCCACCTCGACCACGAACAGCTCGGCGAGATCCGGCGCACCCTCAACGGCATGACCCACGACGCCACCGAGGGCCACCGCCTTCTGCACGCCGCGTACGAACGGGACGGCGCCCTGGGCCCGATCCAGACCCTGGACTCCTTCTCCCGCTCCCACCGCGCCACCTGGAGCAGCCTTCGCAACCGCCTCCCGGTCCAGCTCAGCGACGTGGGCGACCAGGTCAGCTCCGTGTTCGCCGCCATAGACGAAGAGGTCGCACCGCTCCAGTCGCTGTTCCCGCGCGCCCCGGAACAGGGCGCCGAGTCCCAGCGCTCCGACTCCTCGGACACCCGCACCGGCCCCTCGACCGGCCCGTCGCAGGCCCCCGCGCCCTCCTCCTCCGCCCGCGACGAGGACAGCGGTACGGGCAACAGCTCCTCGCCGCGCCCCTCGGACGCCGGCAGCAGCCCCGCGGAAGGCGGCCTGATCGGCGGCGGCACGGACGGCCTGTTCGACCCGCCCTCGCCCGACACCACCAGCCCGTCGCACGAGACCCCGAGTCAGACGCCTACCCCGGACATCACCATCCCGCCGCTGCTGCCCGGCCTCATCGGCGGACTGGGCATCGACCCCGAGGACGACCGCGGCTGACCCGGCCCCACCGGTGCGGCGGCGGCCGTCAGAAGAACACCGACCGCCGCTGCACCAACAGCCGGTACAGCGTGTGCTGGATCTGCTCCCGCACCTGATCCGTCAGGTTGAACATCAGCATCGGGTCCTCCGCCGCCTCCAGCGGATAGCCGTCCGTCGCGATCGGCTCACCGAACTGGATCGTCCACTTCGTCGGCAGCGGCACCATGCCCAGCGGCCCCAGCCAGGGGAACGTCGGCGTGATCGGGAAGTACGGGAAGCCCAGCAGCCGCGCCAGCGTCTTCGCGTTCCCCACCATCGGATAGATCTCCTCCGCGCCCACGATCGAGCACGGCACGATCGGCACCCCGGCCTTCAGCGCCGTCGACACGAACCCGCCCCGCCCGAAGCGCTGGAGCTTGTACCGCTCGCCGAACGGCTTGCCGATCCCCTTGAAGCCCTCCGGCATCACCCCGACGACCTCGCCGTTGCGCAGCAGCCGCTCCGCGTCCTCCGCGCACGCCAGCGTGTGCCCCGCCTTGCGGGCCAGCTCGTTGACGACCGGCAGCATGAAGACCAGGTCGGCCGCGAGCAGCCGCAGATGCCGGTCGGCCGGATGGTGGTCGTGCACGGCGACCTGGAGCATCAGCCCGTCCAGCGGCAGCGTCCCGGAATGGTTGGACACGATGAGCGCCCCGCCCTCGGCCGGGATGTTCTCGATGCCCTTCACCTCGACCCGGAAGTACTTCTCGTACACCGGCCGCAGCAGCGACATCAGGACCTGGTCCGTCAGCTCCTCGTCGTAGCCGAACTCGTCGACGTCGTACTCGCCGGTGACCCGCCTGCGCAGGAACGCCAGCCCGCCCGCGATCCGGCGGTCCCAGGACCCCCGCCCCTCCTCCCCGGACCGTCCGGCGCCCTCCTGGGGGCTTTCCCGGTCGCCGTCGTCCGCCCGGCCGCCGGGCAGGGCGGACACCGACCCCGTACCGCGTACCGAAGGGCGCCGGCGCGCGGGACGCGGTGATCCCCCCGGCCGCGAACGGTCGTCGTCGAACGGAATGACCTTGGCATCCGCCATCGCGCTGCGCTCCTCTACCTGGCGCTCGGGGTCGGGTCGGGGGCGGCGCCGTCCCCGGCGATCAGGGGCACGGCCGCGGCCACCCGGTCCACGGCCCGGCCCACCGCCTCGGGCGGCAGCAGGCCCGGCGCCCGGCTGCGGGCGAACTCCGCGAACGTCTCGCCCGTGGAGTACTTCGGCGAGAACCCCAGGGTCTCGCGCATCTGGACCGTGGAGACCACCCTGCCATGGGTGAGCAGCCGGATCTGCTCCGGCGAGAAGTCCGTCATGCCGACCGCCCGCAGCGCCTGCCCGACCCAGGTGACCGCCGGCAGCAGCAGCGGCACCGTGGGCCGCCCCAGCCGCCGCGCGCACTGCGAGAGCAGCAGCACCCCGTCGCCCGCGATGTTGAACGTGCCGCTGTTGAGCGTGGAGCGCCGGGGCTCGCTCGCCGCGATGCCCAGGACGTCGAGCACGTCGTCCTCGTGGACGAACTGGAGCCGGGGGTCGTAGCCGAAGACGGTCGGCAGCACCGGCAGCGAGAGATAGTCGGCGAGCGGCGAGTCCGCGTCCGGGCCCAGGATGTTCGCGAACCGCAGCACGCACACCGCGACGTCCGGCCGGCGCCGGGCGAAGCCCCGTACATAGCCCTCGACCTCCGCCGCGTCCTTCGCGAAGCCGCCGCCCGGCAGCGACTTGGGCGGGGTCGTCTCGTGGAAGACCGCCGGGTCGCGCGGCGCCGAACCGTACACGCCGGTACTGGACTTCACCACCAGCCGCTGCACCGAGGGCGCCTTCTGGCAGGCCCCCAGGAGCTGCATGGTACCGATGACGTTGGTCTCCTTGACGGCCGACCGCCCCTGGGCGCCGAGCGCGAACCCGCTGACGTCCAGATGTACGACGGTGTCCACGGAGTGTTCGGCGAGCACGCGGGCGACGGCCGGGCCCCGGATGTCCGCCCGGGTGAAGACGGCGTCGCCCAGGTCGTGATCCGGCGGGACCGCGTCGAGCGCGATCACCCGCTCCACGTCCGGGTCACGCTGGACACGCCGCACGAAACGACCGGCCAGCTGCCGGGCCGCTCCCGTGACGAGCACGACCTTCCCCACGATCAGCGCCTTCCGTCGGTCTCCCGTGCGAGGGGTGAGAAGTACCGCAGAACGTCACCGTAACGGGTGGACACCTCCCGTACACAGCACCGCAGCCCTCCCGCCGGTCGATCGGCGGGAGGGCTGCGGACACGAACTGCGTTCGCCTACTTCTTGTTGCGACGCTGAACGCGCGTGCGCTTGAGCAGCTTGCGGTGCTTCTTCTTGGCCATCCGCTTGCGCCGCTTCTTGATAACAGAGCCCACGACTACCCTCGCTCACTTCTTCTTCACTGGTGCGGGGCGTCTGGGCCCACACGACCTACGTCGGCCTAGCCTACCCGCCACCGCGTGAGGGACGTAATCCGAGGGGAATCTCAGGCCGATGCCACCCCCACGAAGGACTCGCGCAGATACTCGTGAACCGCTTGCTCCGGCACCCGGAAGGACCTGCCCACCCGGATCGCCGGCAGATGACCGCTGTGCACCAGGCGGTACACGGTCATCTTCGACACTCTCATGACCGCGGCGACTTCCGCCACGGTCAGGAACTTGACCTCGCTCAGAGGACTCTCGCTGTCAGCAGCCATGACTCACCTGTACCTTCCGCACGAGACGCGCACCGGCTTCCCCTCCGGTGACTCTTCGTCGCTGTGCGCTCACTCCCCAGGTTAGGGGCGGGTGATGCGAGTGGGGAAGAGGAGAGACGATCGGCCGCTACTGTGACAGACACGCCCGATTGAGTACATAGCGCGTGAGCGGCAAGTAGTACGCGGACCGCACCGCGTCGTCCAGCGGAACCGTCACCGCCACCCGCCCCTCGGCCTCCCCGACGAACAGCGCCGGGTCGTCCGTATCCGCCAGGCCGATCGCCTCGATGCCCAGCTGACCTGCCCCGCAGACCCAGCCGTGATCCCCCACGACCAGCTCCGGAACCGGCCCGCGCCCGGCCGCGGCGGCCTCCAGAGCGACCCGCACCGGCAGTGGGGAATGGGAGTGTGCGCCGGTGCCACCACCGGCCGGCCCCGCGCCGGGTTCACGCACCAGCGCGACACCCCGTACGTAGTCGAGGTTGTGCGTACGTACGCCAAACCGAGTCGTTATGTCGATACATCGCCCCTGCGCCGGGGTGAGGACAGGACATCCCGCCGACGACAAAGCGTCTGCCAGCGCCGCGTAGAAACCGATCAGCCGATGCGGATGCCCGGTCCCGAACAGCACCGGCGCCCGCCGCGCCGCCGCCTCCGACAGCCGGGCCGCGAACGCGTCGAGGCCGGCCACCGTGCGCTCGGGATCGATCACATCGGGCCCCGACACATGGGCGGGATCGTCCGAGACCCCGCACCTGTCCGCCATCAGCTCCAGCAGCTCCCGCTCGCCCCAGCCCCGCTCCGGGGCCAGCCCGAGCGTCACCCGGGGGTCCCGGGCCGCGAACAGCCGATAACTCCGCAGGCTCACCTCGCGCGAGGTGGCCACGGGCCCGGCCAGCCGGGCCGCCAGCAGATGCGCACGCAGCGCTCCGGTGCTCAACACCCCACCGATGCTGCACGAACCGGCCCGCCCAGGGGCCAAAAGCCCGATGACGCCCCACAGTCGGCGTAACCGTGCCGTCAGGTCAGCAGCCCCCGCAGCGGGAACGCCGCCCGCCGCGTCGCCAGCACCGCCTGGTCCAGCCGGTCCGCCGGGTCGTAGCCGTCCTCCCACGACGACCACGCGGGCGTCCGCCCGTCCGTCATCCGGGCCGGCCCCAACTGCCGCGTGCGCGCGTACACCTCGTCCCGCCACGACGACGGGATCACCGACTCCGGGTCCACCGGGGCGTGCGCGGCGATGCCCACCAGATGCGTCCAGGACCGGGGCACCACGTCCACCACGGCGTACCCGCCGCCCCCGAGCGCCACCCAGCGCCCGTCGTCGGCGTAGGTGTGCGCGAGGTCGTGGCAGGCCGCCATCACCGACCGCTGCGCGTCCAGCGACACCGCCAGATGGGCCAGCGGGTCCTCGAAGTGCGTGTCCGCGCCGTGCTGCGAGACCAGCACCTGCGGCCGGAAGTCCGCGAGCAGTTCCGGCACCACCGCGTGGAAGGCCCGCAGCCATCCGGCGTCCCCGGTCCCGGCCGGCAGCGCCACGTTGACCGCCCCGCCCTCACCGGCGCCCGACCCGGTCTCCTCCGGCCAGCCGGTCTGCGGGAACAGGGTGCGCGGATGCTCGTGCAAGGAGATGGTCAGCACCCTGGGGTCCTCCCAGAAGGCCGCCTGCACCCCGTCGCCGTGGTGCACGTCGACGTCGACGTACGCGACGCGCTCGGCGCCCAGTTCCAGGAGCCGGGCGATGGCCAGCGCCGGGTCGTTGTAGATGCAGAATCCAGCGGCCCCGCCGGGCATCGCGTGGTGCAGCCCGCCGGTGAAGTTCACCGCGTGCCGGGTCTCGCCCCGCCACACCGCCTCGGCGGCGGCCACGGACTGCCCGGCGATCAGCGCGGACACCTCGTGCATCCCGGCGAACGCCGGATCGTCCACGGTCCCGAGCCCGTACGCCTGGTCCGCCGACCGGGGGGCGGCCGACGCGGCCTTCACCGCCGCCACGTAGTCCGGCCGGTGCACCAGGCGCAGTGTGGAGTCGCCGGCCGGTTTGGCCGTCACCACGTCCACCGCCCGGTCGAGGCCGAACGCCCGCACCAGACCCATCGTGAGGGCAAGCCGGACCGGGTCCATCGGGTGGCTCTCCCCGAAGTCGTAGCCCGTTACTGCGTCATCCCACATCAGCTGTGCGCGGCCGCTCATGCCCGCCACCGTATCGGGCGGGTTCCGCCCCGAACGACTTGGTGTACAGGAGCGTCGCGAGCACCAGCACCATGGGCACCAGCATCGCGCCCCGGTAGCTCCAGGCGTCCCCGAGCGCCCCGACGAGCGGTGAGCCGACGAGGAAGCCGACGTAGTTGAAGATGTTCAGCCGGGCGATCGCGGTGTCGCTCGCGCCGGGGAACATCCGCCCGGCCGCGGCGAACGTCTGCGGCACGATCACGCACAGCCCGAGCCCCAGCAGGGTGAACCCGAGCATGCCCGTCCAGGCCCCGCCGGCGACGGCCACCACGGCGAACCCGGCCGCCGCCAGCACCGAGCCGCCCCGCACCACGGCCGCCGCCCCGAACCGCCGCACCCCGAGGTCGCCGACGGCCCGCCCCAGCAGCGTGGTCACCATGTAGACGTTGTACGGGACGGTGGCCAGCTGCTCCGAACTGCCCAGCACGTCCTGGAGGTACTTGGCGCTCCAGTTGGAGACCGTCGAGTCCCCGATGTACGCGAAGCACATCACCAGGCACAGCGGCAGCAACAGCCGGAACGAGACGGTCCCGGCCGCCCCCCGGGCCGGTTCGGCGCCCGGCTTCTCGTCCGTGCCCTCCGCGTACCAGCGGCTGCCGACGAGCGCCGCGGGCAGCAGCACCACGACGGCGGGAAGATACGAGACCGGCAACGACAGGTCCCAGTGCGCCCCGGCCCACGCCATCGAGGCCCCGGCGATCCCGCCCAGGCTGTACGCGGCGTGGAACCCCAGCATGATGGAACGCCCGTACGCCCGCTGGAGGCTGACGCCGATCATGTTCATGGACGCGTCGAGCGCGCCGACCGCCAGCCCGAACACCCCGAGGGCGACGGCGGCCTGCCAGATCTCGCTTCCGGCGCCGACGCCGAGGAGCGCGAGGAGCACGACGGGCTGTGCCCAGCGCAGGACCACTCGCGGCCGGACCCGGGCGACCAGCTTCTCGGTGAGCACACTGCCCGCACCGGCCAGGATCGGCACGGCGGCGAGGAACACGGGCAGCAGCCCGTCGGATATCCCGTACCGGTCCTGGATCGCGGGTATCCGCGTCACCAGGAGGGCGAAGGTGACCCCCTGCACGAAGAAGCTCAACGCGAGGGACGCCCTGCCGTGCCGCAACCGTGCATCTGTCATGGCGGCGAGCGTAGAGCCAGTTTCTACCGGTGGGTAGATACGTCAGGCAAGCAATTCCGGCAGCTGGCTCATGTCGGAGAAGTGCCCGGTCACCCCGGTCAGCCGGGCCGCGGGCATCATCGAGGTGAACCCGTACACGTCCATACCGGCGGCCCTGGCCGCTTCGACCCCGAGCGGGCTGTCCTCGATGACGACGCACCGGTCGGGCGCGACGCCCATGCGTTCGGCGGCGTGCAGGAAGAGGTCGGGGGCCGGCTTGCCCACGCGCACGTCCTCGGCGCTGAAGATCCATTCCTCCTCGAACCACTGGTCGAGCCCGGTCCTGCGGTGGCTGACCCGGATGCGCTGGTGGCTGCTGGAGGAGGCGACGCAGTACGGGACGCCGTCGGCAACCAGCATGCCCAGCACGTCGTCGACGCCGGGGACGGGCTCCAGCTCCTCTTCGAACGCGGCGAAGGTCCGCGAGTGGAGCGTGACGTCGAAGTCCTCGGGCAGCTTGGTCCCGGTCCGTTCGAGGATGGTGTCGTGGACGCGGTGCACGGCGGAGCCCATGTAGTCCCGCAGGGACTCCTCGTACGAGGTGGGGTGCCCCAGCTCCGTGAGGTAGCCGGCCAGGATGGTGTTGGCAATCGGCTCGCTGTCGACGAGCACACCGTCGTTGTCGAAGATGACAAGTTCGTAGCGCATGACACGACCTTAAAGGGTCAGAACGCAGAAGAGCCCCGTGCCACAAGGGCACGGGGCTCTTCCAAAAGGAGTTCGGCGGCGTCCTACTCTCCCACAGGGTCCCCCCTGCAGTACCATCGGCGCTGAAAGGCTTAGCTTCCGGGTTCGGAATGTAACCGGGCGTTTCCCTAACGCAATGACCACCGAAACACTATGAAATTCTGAACAGAACCGGACATGGACACGGCTGTTCGTTATTTCAGAACCAACACAGTGGACGCGAGCAACTGAGGACAAGCCCTCGGCCTATTAGTACCAGTCAGCTCCACCCGTTACCGGGCTTCCACATCTGGCCTATCAACCCAGTCGTCTACTGGGAGCCTTAACCAATCAAGTTGGTGGGAATACTCATCTTGAAGCAGGCTTCCCGCTTAGATGCTTTCAGCGGTTATCCTTTCCGAACGTAGCCAACCAGCCATGCCCTTGGCAGAACAACTGGCACACCAGAGGTTCGTCCGTCCCGGTCCTCTCGTACTAGGGACAGCCCTTCTCAATATTCCTACGCGCACAGCGGATAGGGACCGAACTGTCTCACGACGTTCTAAACCCAGCTCGCGTACCGCTTTAATGGGCGAACAGCCCAACCCTTGGGACCGACTCCAGCCCCAGGATGCGACGAGCCGACATCGAGGTGCCAAACCATCCCGTCGATATGGACTCTTGGGGAAGATCAGCCTGTTATCCCCGGGGTACCTTTTATCCGTTGAGCGACAGCGCTTCCACAAGCCACTGCCGGATCACTAGTCCCGACTTTCGTCCCTGCTCGACCCGTCGGTCTCACAGTCAAGCTCCCTTGTGCACTTACACTCAACACCTGATTGCCAACCAGGCTGAGGGAACCTTTGGGCGCCTCCGTTACCCTTTAGGAGGCAACCGCCCCAGTTAAACTACCCATCAGACACTGTCCCTGATCCGGATCACGGACCCAGGTTAGACATCCAGCACGACCAGAGTGGTATTTCAACGACGACTCCACAACCACTGGCGTGGCCGCTTCAAAGTCTCCCACCTATCCTACACAAGCCGAACCGAACACCAATATCAAACTATAGTAAAGGTCCCGGGGTCTTTCCGTCCTGCTGCGCGAAACGAGCATCTTTACTCGTAGTGCAATTTCACCGGGCCTATGGTTGAGACAGTCGAGAAGTCGTTACGCCATTCGTGCAGGTCGGAACTTACCCGACAAGGAATTTCGCTACCTTAGGATGGTTATAGTTACCACCGCCGTTTACTGGCGCTTAAGTTCTCAGCTTCGCCACCCCGAAGAGCAGCTAACCGGTCCCCTTAACGTTCCAGCACCGGGCAGGCGTCAGTCCGTATACATCGCCTTACGGCTTCGCACGGACCTGTGTTTTTAGTAAACAGTCGCTTCTCGCTGGTCTCTGCGGCCACCCCCAGCTCAAGCAGCACGTGCTATCACCAGGAATGGCCCCCCTTCTCCCGAAGTTACGGGGGCATTTTGCCGAGTTCCTTAACCATAGTTCACCCGAACGCCTCGGTATTCTCTACCTGACCACCTGAGTCGGTTTAGGGTACGGGCCGCCATGAAACTCGCTAGAGGCTTTTCTCGACAGCATAGGATCATCCACTTCACCACAATCGGCTCGGCATCAGGTCTCAGACTCATGTGCACGACGGATTTGCCTACCGTGCGTCCTACACCCTTACCCCAGGACAACCACCGCCTGGGCTGGACTACCTTCCTGCGTCACCCCATCGCTTACCTACTACCACCTTGGTTCGTCGGCTCCACCACTACCCTCAACTCCGAAGAGATCGGGCCGGCTTCACGGACTTAGCATTAATGGGCTCAGTACTGGGCGTTTCAAAGCGGGTACCGGAATATCAACCGGTTGTCCATCGACTACGCCTGTCGGCCTCGCCTTAGGTCCCGACTTACCCTGGGCAGATCAGCTTGACCCAGGAACCCTTAGTCAATCGGCGCACACGTTTCTCACGTGTGTATCGCTACTCATGCCTGCATTCTCACTCGTGAACCGTCCACAACTCGCTTCCACGGCTGCTTCACCCGGCACACGACGCTCCCCTACCCATCCCAGCCCCCGTTGGGGGTACATGCTGGAATGACACGACTTCGGCGGTACGCTTGAGCCCCGCTACATTGTCGGCGCGGAATCACTTGACCAGTGAGCTATTACGCACTCTTTCAAGGGTGGCTGCTTCTAAGCCAACCTCCTGGTTGTCTCTGCGACTCCACATCCTTTCCCACTTAGCGTACGCTTAGGGGCCTTAGTCGATGCTCTGGGCTGTTTCCCTCTCGACCATGGAGCTTATCCCCCACAGTCTCACTGCCGCGCTCTCACTTACCGGCATTCGGAGTTTGGCTAAGGTCAGTAACCCGGTAGGGCCCATCGCCTATCCAGTGCTCTACCTCCGGCAAGAAACACACGACGCTGCACCTAAATGCATTTCGGGGAGAACCAGCTATCACGGAGTTTGATTGGCCTTTCACCCCTAACCACAGGTCATCCCCCAGGTTTTCAACCCTGGTGGGTTCGGTCCTCCACGAAGTCTTACCTCCGCTTCAACCTGCCCATGGCTAGATCACTCCGCTTCGGGTCTAGAGCGTGCAACTCAATCGCCCTGTTCGGACTCGCTTTCGCTACGGCTTCCCCACACGGGTTAACCTCGCTACACACCGCTAACTCGCAGGCTCATTCTTCAAAAGGCACGCAGTCACGACATGCAAGCAAGCTTGCATGCGACGCTCCCACGGCTTGTAGGCACACGGTTTCAGGTACTATTTCACTCCGCTCCCGCGGTACTTTTCACCATTCCCTCACGGTACTATCCGCTATCGGTCACCAGGGAATATTTAGGCTTAACGGGTGGTCCCGCCAGATTCACACGGGATTTCTCGGGCCCCGTGCTACTTGGGTGTCTCTCAAACAAGCCGCTGATGTTTCAGCTACGGGGGTCTTACCCTCTACGCCGGACCTTTCGCATGTCCTTCGCCTACACCAACGGTTTCTGACTCGTCTCACAGCCGGCAGACCGTGAAAGAGAGATCCCACAACCCCGCATGCGCAACCCCTGCCGGGTATCACACGCATACGGTTTGGCCTGATCCAGTTTCGCTCGCCACTACTCCCGGAATCACGGTTGTTTTCTCTTCCTGCGGGTACTGAGATGTTTCACTTCCCCGCGTTCCCTCCACACTGCCTATGTGTTCAGCAGCGGGTGACAGCCCATGACGACTGCCGGGTTTCCCCATTCGGACACCCCCGGATCAAAGCTCGGTTGACAGCTCCCCGGGGCCTATCGCGGCCTCCCACGTCCTTCATCGGTTCCTGGTGCCAAGGCATCCACCGTGCGCCCTTAAAAACTTGGCCACAGATGCTCGCGTCCACTGTGCAGTTCTCAAACAACGACCAGCCACCCACCACCCCATCC
>NZ_QKWY01000001.1:0-637500 GCF_003248355.1 Streptomyces sp. AC1-42W | reverse complement strand
GGAGGCCAGCTCGCGGCTGCGGTCCCGGGCCGCTTCGAGGGCGGCGATGAGGGCCGCTCGTACCCCGTGGTTCTCCAGCTCGCGGATGGCGCTGATGGTCGTGCCGGCCGGGCTGGTGACGGCCTCGCGGAGCTTGACCGGGTGCTCGCCGCTGTCCCGGAGCATCACGGCGGCGCCGATCGCCGCCTGCACGATCAGGTCGTGGGCCTGGGCGCGCGGCAGCCCCAGCAGGATGCCCGCGTCCGTCATCGCCTCCACCAGGAAGTAGAAGTACGCCGGGCCCGAACCGGACAGGGCGGTGGCCGCGTCCTGCTGGGACTCCGGAACGCGCAGGGTCTTGCCGACGCCCTTGAAGATGGCCTCCGTCGCGGCGAGGTGCTCGCTCGTGGCATGGCTGCCGCCCGAGATGACGGACATGCCCTCGTCCACCAGGACCGGCGTGTTCGGCATGACGCGTACGACCGGGGTGCCGGCGCCGAGGCGCTCCTCGATGAACGCGGTCGTGATGCCGGCCGCCGCGCTGATGACCAGGCGGTCGGCGGTGAGGTGCGGGGCCAGCTCGTCCAGGAGGCGGCCCATGTCCTGGGGCTTGACCGCGAGGATGAGGATGTCGGCCCGCTTCGCCGCCTCCGCGTTGGTGACGGCGTCCACGCCGTAGCGGTCGCGCAGTTCGGCGGCCCGGTCCGAGCGGCGGGTGGTGACCAGCAGGTTCGCCGGGCGCCGGCCGCTCCGGATCACCCCGCTGAGCAGGGCCTCGCCGATCTTGCCGGTACCGAGGACTGCAACTGTCTGGGTCATGCCGTTCACCCTCCGGGCGGTGCTCGATGTGCGCGGTGCTCCGTGCTCGTCGGCGCCATCTTCGCACCGCCCGGTCACACGGTGCGGCGCCGGAGCGTGGCGGCGCCGAGGCCCAGGACCAGCAGCGCGCACCCCGCCACGATCAGGACGTCGCGGACGAAGGCGCCGGTCACGTCGGCGTGCTGGAGCACCTCGTTCATGCCGTCCACGGCGTACGACATGGGCAGCACGTCCGAGATGGCCTCCAGGAACGGGGCCATGCGGTCGCGTGGCACGAAGAGGCCGCAGAGCAGGAGCTGCGGGAAGATCACCGCGGGCATGAACTGCACGGCCTGGAACTCCGAGGCCGCGAACGCCGAGACGAACAGTCCGAGTGCCGTGCCGAGCAGCGCGTCGAGCAGGGCGACCAGGAGCAGCAGCCAGGGCGAGCCCATGACGTCCAGGCCGAGGGCCCACACCGACAGGCCGGTGGCCAGGAGCGACTGGAGTACGGCGACGGCGCCGAAGGCGAGCGCGTAACCGGCGATCAGGTCGCCCTTGCCCAGCGGCATGGCGAGCAGGCGCTCCAGGGTGCCGGAGGTGCGCTCGCGCAGGGTGGCGATCGAGGTCACCAGGAACATCGTGATCAGCGGGAAGATGCCGAGCAGCGAGGCCCCGATGGAGTCGAAGGTGTGCGGGGAGCCGTCGAAGACGTACCGCAGCAGGGTGATCAGGACGGCCGGGACCAGCAGGAGCAGCGCGACCGTGCGGGGGTCGTGGGCGAGCTGGCGCAGGACGCGTGCGGCGGTGGCCAGGGTGCGGGCGGGGCTCAGGGGCGTGGCGCTCCCGGCGGGGGCGGCGGGTGCGGGGGCGGTGTCGGTGGTGGTCATCGGTCGTTCTCCTTGCGGTGGGCGGCCGCGTCGACCAGGTGGAGGAAGGCCGCCTCGACGGTGTCGGTGCCGGCGGTGGTGCGCAGGGCCTCGGGGGTGTCGTCGGCGAGGATGCGGCCCTCGCGCATCAGGAGCAGCCGGTGGCAGCGTTCGGCCTCGTCCATGACGTGCGAGGAGATGAGCAGGGTGGTGCCGCGTTCGGCGGCGAGGGTGTGGAACAGCTGCCACAGGTCACGGCGCAGGACCGGGTCCAGGCCGACGGTCGGCTCGTCGAGGACGAGCAGGTCCGGGGTGCCCAGGAGAGCGACGGCGAGGGAGACCCGGGTGCGCTGGCCGCCGGAGAGGTTGCCGGCGAGGGCGTCCTCGTGGCTGGTCAGGTCCACTTCGGTGAGCGCGCGGGTGACGGCGGCGCGGCGCTCGTCGCGGTGGGCGCGGCCGGGCCGGAGGATCGCGGCGAAGTAGTCGAGGTTCTGCCGGACGGTGAGGTCGGTGTAGACGGAGGGCGCCTGGGTGACGTACCCGACGCGGGGGCGCAGGGAGGGGTGTCCGGCGGGGCTGCCGAGCACCGTGAGCGTGCCGGTCACCTTGGCCTGGGTGCCGACGACGGCGCGCATGAGGGTGGATTTGCCGCAGCCGGAGGGGCCGAGGAGGCCGGTGATCCTGCCGGGTTCGACCGTGAAGTCGAGGCCCTGGAGGACGGTGCGGCTGCCGCGTACGACGGTGAGGCCACGGGCCTCGACGGCGCTGCCCGAAGAATTCATCATGTGATGAATTCTTGTCGCCGGGGCGCGACGCGTCAAGGGGCCGCGCGTCCGCGCGGCCCCTTGTGGGTGTGGTGGTGGTGCGGTGGTTACCGGCGGCGGGGCTTCTTGCCCTTGCCGGGCTTGCGGCCGGCCGGGTTGCCGGTGCGGGAGGCGCGGCGCTTCTCGTAGCGGGCGACGGCCTCCTCGTACTCCGTGCGCCGGAGCTTCTCGCCGGGTGCCTCGGTGAACGTACGGAAGAAGTACGCGAGCAGGGAGCCGACGAAGCCGATGGTCTTGAGGCCGCGCAGGTTGTCCTCGCGGGCGGGGTCGGCCGGGCGGCTGCCGAAGCCCTCCCAGGTCTTGCGGAAGGCGATGGCGCTGCAGATGGCGAACATCGCGATGACCAGGGCGCCGACGAAGCCGCCGATGTCGGCGATCTCCAGGCCCTGGAAGGCGAAGCGCAGGACGAAGCAGGAGGCGACGGCCGCGGCGAGCGAGCCGATGGCGGCTCCGGCGCGGCGCAGCCCGTAGTGGCCGTCGTGGTGGACCCAGGTGGTGCCGAAGAAGCGCAGCGGCTCGGGCTGCGGGCCCTGCGGGGTCGCGGGGGCGCCGGCGGAGGCCGCCGCGGGCTCGGGCGGGCCGGGGGCCGTGCCCTCGTCGGGGGTCTCGCTGTTCTCGCTCACGGTGTCGAGTATCCCGCAGCCGGGCGCGGCCCCCGCGTGGGGCGGGGGCCGCGCGGCGGGGTCAGCCCAGCTTCGAGACGTCGCGGACGGCGCCGCGGTCGGCGCTGGTGGCCATGGCCGCGTACGCGCGCAGCGCGGCCGAGACCTTGCGCTCGCGGTTCTTCGGCGCGTACACGCCGTTCAGCGCCTCGCGGCGGGTGGCCAGCTCGTCCTCGGGGACCAGGAGGTCGATCGAGCGGTTGGGGATGTCGATGCGGATGCGGTCGCCGTCCTCGACGAGCGCGATCGTGCCGCCGGAGGCCGCCTCGGGCGAGGCGTGGCCGATGGAGAGGCCCGACGTACCGCCGGAGAAGCGGCCGTCCGTGATCAGGGCGCAGCTCTTGCCGAGGCCGCGGCCCTTGAGGAACGAGGTCGGGTAGAGCATCTCCTGCATGCCGGGGCCGCCGCGCGGGCCCTCGTAGCGGATGACGACGACGTCGCCCTCCTTGATCTCCTTGCGGAGGATCTTGTCGACGGCCTCCTCCTGCGACTCGCAGACGACGGCCGGGCCCTCGAAGGTCCAGATCGACTCGTCCACGCCGGCCGTCTTCACGACGCAGCCGTCCACCGCGATGTTCCCCTTGAGGACGGCGAGGCCGCCGTCCTTGGAGTAGGCGTGCGCCACGTCGCGGATGCAGCCGCCGGCCGCGTCCAGGTCGAGGGTGTCCCAGCGCTCCGACTGCGAGAAGGCGGTCGCGGAGCGGACGCAGCCGGGGGCGGCGTGCCACAGCTCGACGGCCTCGGGCGACGGGGAGCCGCCGCGCACGTCCCAGGTCTTGAGCCACTCGGAGAGCGTGTCGGAGTGCACCGCGTGCACGTCCTCGTTGAGCAGGCCGCCCCGGTACAGCTCGCCGAGGATGGCGGGGATGCCGCCGGCCCGGTGGACGTCCTCCATGTAGTACGTGCCGCCGGGCGCCACGTTGGGGGCGACCTTCGACAGGCACGGGACGCGGCGCGAGACCGCGTCGATGTCCGCCAGGTCGTAGTCCAGCTCCGCCTCCTGGGCGGCGGCCAGCAGATGCAGGATCGTGTTGGTGGAGCCGCCCATGGCGATGTCCAGCGCCATCGCGTTCTCGAACGCGGCGCGGGTGCCGATGGAGCGGGGCAGGACCGTCTCGTCGTCCTGCTCGTAGTGGCGGCGGGTGATCTCCACGACCGTGCGGCCGGCCTCCTCGTACAGCGCCCTGCGGGCGGTGTGCGTGGCGAGGACGGAGCCGTTGCCGGGCAGGGAGAGGCCCAGGGCCTCGGTCAGGCAGTTCATCGAGTTGGCGGTGAACATGCCGGAACAGCTGCCGCAGGTGGGGCAGGCGTTCTCCTCGATACGGAGGATGTCCTCGTCCGAGACGTTCTCGTCGACGGCGTCGCTGATGGCGTTGATCAGGTCGAGCTTGCGGACCGTGCCGTCGACGAGGGTGGCCTTGCCGGCCTCCATCGGGCCGCCGGAGACGAAGACCGTCGGGATGTTGAGGCGCATCGCGGCCATCAGCATGCCGGGGGTGATCTTGTCGCAGTTCGAGATGCAGATGAGGGCGTCGGCGCAGTGGGCCTCGACCATGTACTCGACGCTGTCCGCGATGAGGTCGCGGGAGGGCAGGCTGTAGAGCATGCCGCCGTGGCCCATGGCGATGCCGTCGTCCACCGCGATGGTGTTGAACTCGCGGGGCACGGCGCCGGCGGCCTTGATCGCCTCGGAGACGATGCGGCCGACCGGGGCGAGGTGGGTGTGGCCGGGGACGAACTCGGTGAAGGAGTTGGCGACGGCGATGATCGGCTTGCCGATGTCCTCGCTCGCTACGCCGGAGGCCCGCATGAGGGCGCGGGCGCCCGCCATGTTGCGGCCGTGGGTGACTGTGCGGGACCTCAGCGTGGGCATCGTCCTTCGCTCCTTCTGCGTTCAAGACTGTGGTCGAGGGTACGTCGGCGGTGCCAGGATGTGGACCGGGTGTCCGATATACGGAATGGCCGGGCTCGGCGCGGCGGGGTTCTCGCGCGCGGCGGGGCCGTTATGCCGTCAGGTAGCGCTGAAGGGTGGGCGCCACCATCGTGATGATCTCTTCGGGGTCCGTCGAGGCCAGGGGTTCGGCCTTCAGTACGTATCTCAGTATCGCGATCCCCACCATGTGCGAGGCCGCCAGTTCCGCCCGGAACGTCGCGTCCGGGATGTCCAGGCCCGCCGCGACCCGGTCCAGGAGGCGGCGGAGCACGAAGCCCCGCAGGACGGCGGCGGCCGCCTCGTGGGTGAGGGCGGAGCGGAGCACGGCGAGCAGGGGCGCGCGGGTGGCCGGGTTCTCCCAGATGCCGATGAAGGCGCGGGCCAGGCGCTCGCCCACGTCGGCGGAGCCGCCCTCCAGGACCGCCGGGACCAGCAGGGCGGGCTCGAAGGACAGCTCGATCGCGGCGGCGAAGACCTCGTCCTTCGTACCGAAGTAGTGGTGGACCAGCGCCGGGTCGACGTCGGCCGCCCGTGCGATGCCCCGGACCGAGGTCTTGTCGTACCCGCGCTCGGCGAACTGGGCGCGGGCGGCCTCCAGGATGCGGCTGCGCGCGTCGGGGCCGGTGTCGGCCGCGGCACGGGCGGGGCGGCCCCGGCGTTTGGGGCCCGGTGCGTCGGGGGTCATGAGCGGGGGGCGCGCTCGGAGGGCGAGGCGGCGGCGAGGTGGAGCCGGGTGAAGGCCAGTGCCTCGGCGAGGTCGGCCTCCCGTTCGGCGGTGGACATGGCCCGGCGGGTGTTGACCTCGATGACGACGTGTCCGCCGAAGCCGGAACCGGCCAGCCGCCCCAGCAGTTCGGCGCAGGGCTGGTCGCCGCGGCCGGGCACCAGGTGCTCGTCCTTGTTGGAGCCCTTGCCGTCCGCGAGGTGGACGTGGGCCAGCCGGTCCCCCATCCGGTCGACCATGGCCAGCCCGTCCGTGCGGGCGGTCGCGGTGTGCGACAGGTCCACCGTGAAGTGCCGGTAGTCGTCGTTGGTGACGTCCCAGTCGGGGGCGTACGCGAGCATCTCGCGGTCCCGGTAGCGCCAGGGGTACATGTTCTCGACGGCGAACCGGACGTCCGTCTCGTCCGCCATCCGCCAGATCCCGGTGACGAAGTCCCGGGCGTAGTTGCGCTGCCACCGGAACGGCGGGTGCACGACGACCGTGGTGGCGCCGAGCTTCTCGGCGGCGGCGCGGGCCCGCTGGAGCTTGACCCAGGGATCGGTGGACCAGACCCGCTGGGTGATCAGCAGACAGGGCGCGTGCACCGCGAGTATCGGCACCTGGTGGTAGTCGGAGAGCCGGCGCAGCGCCTCGATGTCCTGGCTGACCGGGTCGGTCCACACCATGACCTCGACGCCGTCGTAACCGAGGCGCGCGGCGATCTCGAAGGCCGTAGCCGTCGACTCCGGATAGACCGAGGCCGTCGACAGGGCGACCTTCGCATCCGGGACGCGCACCGCTGGTTCTGCCACGCTGAACAGCGTACGGGCAGTGCCGCGCCGCGCCGAAGGAGCGCGGGCGGAAAGTGACAAGGGCCGCACCGGCCGCCGGGCCCGCCGTCAGCCGGACGCGCCGTCGCCCTCCGGAGACGGGCCACCGGCGCCCTGCGGACTCGGCTCCCCGGCGCCCTGCGGAGGCAGTTCCCCGGCGCCCTCCCGGGGCTGCGGCGGCAGGTGGTCCAGGCGGCGCAGGATCACTCCCTCGCGCAGCGCCCACGGGCAGATCTCCAGCTCCTCCACGTCGAGCAGGTCCATCGCGCCCTCGGCGACCAGCGCCCCGGCCAGGAGCTGGGCGGCGCGGCCCTCGGAGACGCCGGGCAGCGTGCCGCGCTCCTCGGTGGTCATCACGGCCAGCTTGGGCACCCACTCCTCCAGCGCCTTGCGGCTGAGGGTGCGCGGCACGTCCTGGCCGTCGCCGGAACGGGCCCCGCCCGCGATCCTGGCGAGCTGCTTGAACGTCTTGGAGGTGGCCACGACGTGGTCCGGGCGGCCGAGCCGGGTGAACTCGGCGACGCTGCGGGCGATGCGCGCCCGTACGTGCCGGCGCAGCGCCTTGACCTGCGCCGGGTCGGGCGGGTCGCCGGGCAGCCAGCCCGCGGTGAGGCGCCCGGCGCCCAGGGGCAGCGAGACGGCGGCGGCCGGTTCCTCGTCCAGGCCGTACGCGATCTCCAGCGAGCCGCCGCCGATGTCCAGGACCAGCAGCCTGCCCGCCGACCAGCCGTACCAGCGGCGGGCGGCGAGGAAGGTGAGCCGGGCCTCCTCCGTACCGCTGACGACGGTGAGGCGGACGCCCGTCTCGTCCCGCACCCGCTGGATGACCTCGTCGGCGTTGGTCGCGTCGCGGACGGCGGAGGTGGCGAAGGCGAGGACGTCCTCGCAGCCCTTGTCCTCGGCGGCGTCGAGCGCGCCGGCGATCGTCCTGACCAGCCGGTTCACGCCGAGCGGGCCTATCGCGCCGTCCCCGTCGAGGAGTTCGGCCAGGCGCAGCTCCTCCTTGTGCGAGTGGGCGGGCAGCGGACGGGCGCCGGGGTGCGCGTCGACCACCAGCAGATGAACCGTGTTCGATCCCACGTCGAGGACTCCGAGTCTCATGGGGGAAACGCTACTGCGGGCGCCGCGCCGGTCCGACCGGAACCGGGCGGACATACCCTGGCCCCGTGCCAAAGACGAAAAAGGCGAAGCCGGGCAAAGCCACGAAGAAGCAGGACAGCGCGCAGGACATCAAGCACGTGGAGAAGGTGGAGATGCACACGCCGGTGGCGGCGGAGCCCGATCCTGCCGACGAGAAGGGGCTCGACTTCCCGCGCGCCTGGGTGGAGTTCCCCGATCCGGCCGACGACGAGCAGGTCTTCCGCTGCGATCTGACCTGGCTGACGTCCCGGTGGACGTGCGTCTTCGGCAGCGGCTGCCAGGGCATCCAGGCGGGCCGCGCGGACGACGGCTGCTGCACGCTGGGCGCCCACTTCTCGGACGAGGACGACGAGAAGCGGGTCGCCGGGCATGTGGCGCGTCTCACTCCGGAGCTGTGGCAGTTCCACGACGTGGGTACGGAGACGGGCTGGACCCAGACCGACGAGGACGGGGATCGCCAGACGCGCCGCTGGCAGGGCTCGTGCATCTTCCAGAACCGGCCGGGCTTCCCGGCGGGTGCGGGCTGTTCGCTGCACATCCTGGCGCTGCGCGAGGGCCGCGAGCCGCTGGAGACGAAGCCGGACGTGTGCTGGCAGCTGCCGGTGCGGCGGACGTACGAGTGGATCGACCGGCCGGACGACACGCGGGTGCTCCAGGTGTCGATCGGTGAGTACGACCGCCGGGGCTGGGGTCCGGGCGGCCACGATCTGCACTGGTGGTGCACGTCGGCGGTCTCGGCGCACGGGGGCGGCGAGCCGGTGTACGTGTCGTACCGGCCGGAGCTGATCGAGCTGATGGGCCGGGAGGCGTACGACACGCTGGCCGCGCTGTGCGAGCGGCGGCTCGCCTCGCAGCTGCCGATGGTGGCCCCGCACCCGGCGGACCCGGCGTAGCCCGCGGCCCCCGTCCGGCGCGGTCAGTCCGCCCGCGGCGGGGTGCTCGGGCCCTTGGGCGGGGCGGGCGGTTCGGACGAGCCGGCCGGGTCCGGGGTGGGGCTCGGGCCGGGGTCGCTCGGGCTCGGGGTGGGCGTCGGGTCGGTGGGCTCGGGCGTGGGCTCCGTGGGCCGGGGGGTGGGCGTGGTCGGGTCGGCCGGGACCGGCGGGTGCGGGTCGCCGTGCGGCTGGGCCGGGCGCGGGGTGACGCCGGGGAGGTGCGCCTTGGCCCCGTAGCCGTGGAGGGCGACGACGGCGCCGGTGGGCGCGAGGGTGAGATGGGCGGTCCAGGGGCCGCCGGGCTCCCGCGCGTGGTCCACGACGGCGCGCAGGGTCGTGCTGGCGCCCGCGGGGAGCCGTCCGGAGGTCCGGCTCAGGCGCACCCAGGACCGGTCGGTGGCGGCGGACCAGGAGACCGGTCCGGCGTCGGACGCGGTGAGCGTGATCAGGGTGGTGGAGCCGGAGGTGCGGGTCTCGACGGTGAGCCGGTCCGCGCCGCGGCCCGCGGGGTCGCGGGAGGCTCCGGTGCCCGCGCTGACGACCTCGGCGGACACCTCGGGGAGCGGGTCGCGGCCGGTGGAGCGGCTGCCGGGGCGGGCGTTGCCGGTGTTCTCGTAGGGGGCCGGGACGGTCTCGGCGCCGTTGTCGTCGTCGGCGGCGCTGACCGGGGTGCCGTCGCGGCCCTCGCCGGTGAGCGGCGCGCCCCGGTAGGCGGACCAGAGGGCGATGACGGGGGCGGCAACGACGGTGGCGACGACCGTCGTCGTCATCACCCGTGAGCGCAGCCGGTCGCGGCGGGCGGCGTGGTCCTTGGGGTCCATGGGGAAGCCGCTGCGGTCGAAGCGCGGGGTGGCGGACCGATTCTTCTGACGTTTCTGCGCGTGCAGCATGGCCACGTACGCGGAGGGGCGCGGCGCCTCCACGACCGGCAGCGCGGCGGCCGGGGTCACCGCCTTTCCGGGCCAGGGCGAGGCGGCTCCGGCGCGCTCGGCGGCGCGGCGGCAGCGCGGGCAGTCGTCCACGTGCCGGACGAGTTCGCGGCGGAGGGTGGCGGAGAGCAGGGCGCGCCGGTCGCCGGTGAGCCGGCCGGCCGCGGGGCAGTCGCCGGTCTCGACGACGGCCAGGGCGGCCCGGGTGCGCTCGACCTCGCAGGCGGCGCCGGCCAGCAGTTCGCGGGTGGTCGCGGCGTCGAGGCCGAGGACGGCGGCGACCGCGCGCGGGGGCAGCCCGTGCCGTACGGCCAGTTCGAGCGCCTCGCGCTGCTCCGAGGTGGTGCCGGCCGCCTCGGGCCAGGCCAGCCGGGCCAGCTCCCGCGCGTGCGCCTCGGCGGCGGGGGTGCGGTGGGGGCGGGCGGCGTCCGGCCGGGCGGCGTCCGGGCGGAGGCGGGGGTCGGTGCGGCGGTGGGCGCGGCGGCCCTGCTTCCGCTCGGCGAGCCGGCGCAGGCACATCCACCGGGCCAGGGCGTACAGCCAGGTTCTACGTTCCTCCTCGTCCTCCGGGCAGCGGCCGGTCTGCCGTTCGGCGAGGGCCAGGACGTGGCCCAGCGCCTCGGTCGCGGCGTCGTGGTCGCAGAGGACGGAGAGGCAGTACGTGAACAGGCCGTCGAGGTGGGGCTCGTAGCGGGCGGGCGGCTGCCGGGGCGAGGAGCGGGGCGCGCGCTGCGGGTCCCGGGGTGCGCCGGGGTGTTCGTGGGCGTCTCCAGCCTGCTGCTCGTCACCCTTGCGACCGTAGGCAGGTGGCGCGCTCCCCCGGTACTCCTTGCGGACATTTAACCCTTACGGGTGAAGGTTTCGCGTGATGTCGGGCGGGCTTCGGTGGCGGCGTTGTCAGTCCTCACCGCTACGGTGGGCGCCATGGCTGCCCGTACGAAATCCGCGAAGGACCGGCCGTCCTACCGCTGCACCGAATGCGGCTGGACCACCGCGAAGTGGCTCGGCCGCTGCCCCGAGTGCCATGCCTGGGGGACGGTCGAGGAGTTCGGCGGTGCCCCCGCCGTGCGGACGACGGCGGCGGGCCGGGTCTCCTCCGCCGCGCTGCCCATCGGTCAGGTGGACAGCCGGCAGGCCACCGCCCGGCCGACCGGCGTGGACGAGCTGGACCGAGTGCTCGGCGGCGGTCTGGTGCCGGGTGCCGTGGTGCTGCTCGCGGGCGAGCCGGGCGTCGGGAAGTCCACGCTGCTGCTGGACGTGGCGGCGAAGGCGGCGAGCGACGAGCACCGGACGCTGTACGTGACCGGCGAGGAGTCGGCCTCGCAGGTCCGGATGCGGGCCGACCGCATCCGGGCGATCAGCGACCATCTGTATCTGGCGGCGGAGACGGATCTGTCGGCGGTGCTCGCCCATCTCGACGCGGTGAAGCCGTCGCTGCTGATCCTGGACTCGGTGCAGACCGTGGCCTCGCCGGAGATCGATGGCGCGCCGGGCGGAATGGCACAGGTCCGCGAGGTGGCGGGGGCGCTGATCCGGGCCTCCAAGGAGCGCGGGATGTCCACGCTGCTCGTCGGCCATGTCACCAAGGAGGGCGCCATCGCCGGGCCCCGGCTCCTGGAGCATCTGGTGGACGTGGTGCTGTCGTTCGAGGGCGACCGCCATGCCCGGCTGCGCCTGGTGCGCGGCATCAAGAACCGGTACGGGGCGACGGACGAGGTCGGCTGCTTCGAGCTGCACGACGAGGGCATCACGGGCCTCGCCGATCCGTCCGGCCTGTTCCTGACCCGGCGCGACGAGCCGGTGCCGGGTACCTGCCTGACCGTGACGCTGGAGGGCAAGCGGCCCCTGGTCGCGGAGGTGCAGGCGCTGACGGTGGACTCCCAGATCCCCTCCCCCCGGCGCACCACGTCGGGCCTGGAGACCTCGCGGGTGTCGATGATGCTCGCGGTCCTGGAGCAGCGGGGCCGGATCAGTTCGCTGGGCAAGCGGGACATCTACAGCGCGACGGTGGGCGGGGTGAAGCTCTCCGAGCCGGCCGCGGACCTGGCCATCGCGCTGGCGCTGGCAAGCGCGGCGAGCGACACACCGCTGCCGAAGAACCTGGTCGCGATCGGTGAGGTGGGGCTCGCGGGCGAGGTCAGACGGGTCACGGGGGTGCAGCGCCGGCTCGCCGAGGCACACCGCCTGGGCTTCACGCACGCGCTGGTCCCGACCGATCCGGGCAAGGTCCCGGCCGGGATGCGGGTGACGGAGGTGGCCGACATGGGCGACGCGCTCAGGGCGCTCCCGCGCCGCTCCCGCGCACAGGCCCCGCAGGAGGACGGCGTACGCCGGTAGACTTTGCCCTGGTCTCGCCCGTCCGTACGAACGGCACGAGGGACCGGGGGGATGCCTCGGACACTCCCCGGGTCCTTCGATTGGATTCGGCCTGCTCCGTGCGACAGGCCCCCAGGGCACCCCAAACCTGTGACCGGAGGAGTGCAGTGGCAGCCAGCGACCGGGCAGCATCGCCCGGAAAGTCCGGCCAAACCACGGGCAACGAAGCGCTGATGCGCGCCTCGTTGAGCGCCGTCGCGCCCGGAATGGCCCTGCGGGACGGCCTGGAGCGCATTCTCCGCGGCAACACCGGCGGGCTGATCGTGCTCGGCATGGACAAGACCGTCGAGTCGATGTGCACGGGCGGTTTCGTGCTGGACGTGGAGTTCACCGCGACCCGGCTGCGCGAGCTGGCCAAGCTGGACGGGGCGCTGATCCTCGACAAGGACATGACGAAGATCCTGCGGGCCGGTGTGCAGCTGGTCCCGGACGCGTCGATCCCCACCGAGGAGACCGGTACCCGGCACCGCACGGCGGACCGGGTCTCCAAGCAGTGCAACTTCCCGGTGGTCTCGGTCTCCCAGTCGATGCGCCTGATCGCGCTGTACGTGAACGGGGAGCGCCGGGTCCTGGAGGAGTCGGCGGCGATCCTGTCCCGCGCCAACCAGGCCCTGGCCACGCTGGAGCGGTACAAGCTGCGGCTCGACGAGGTCGCCGGGACGCTCTCCGCGCTGGAGATCGAGGACCTGGTGACCGTCCGGGACGTGACGGCGGTCGCCCAGCGCCTGGAGATGGTCCGGCGGATCGCGACGGAGATCGCGGAGTACGTGGTGGAGCTGGGCACCGACGGCCGGCTCCTTTCGCTCCAGCTGGACGAGCTGATCGCGGGCGTGGAGCCGGAGCGCGAGCTGGTCGTGCGCGACTACGTGCCGGAGCCAACCGCGAAGCGTTCGCGCACGGTGGCGGAGGCGCTGACCGAGCTGGACTCGCTGAGCCACACGGAGCTGCTCGAACTCGCGGTCGTGGCGCGGGCGCTGGGCTACAGCGGCTCGCCGGAGACGCTGGACTCGGCGGTGTCGCCGCGCGGGTTCCGGCTGCTGGCGAAGGTGCCCCGGCTGCCCGGCGCGATCATCGACCGGCTCGTGGAGCACTTCGGCGGTCTGCAGAAGCTGCTCGCGGCGAGCGTGGACGACCTCCAGACGGTGGACGGGGTCGGCGAGGCGCGGGCGCGCAGTGTGCGCGAGGGCCTGTCCCGGCTGGCGGAGTCGTCGATCCTCGAACGGTACGTGTAGGGCCGGGGGCCCACGCGGGGCCGCGGGGACCGGCGCGGACCGGGCCCGCGCGGTCCGGACCGGCGCCCCGGCCCGCGCTCAGTCCTTCGCGAGGACGAACGACGCGCGTTCCACCGGCTCGCCCGGTGCCTTGACCTCCACGAGGTACGTGCCGGGTCCGGCCTTCCCCGCCGGCGGCGTCGCGCACTTGGGGGCGCTCTTGGCGCGGTCCCACTCCACGGTGTGCACGACGGTCGTCGCGGCCGGCACCTCCAGGAGCACGGCGGCGGCCTTGCGCGGGCAGTCCTCGGACGACCAGACCTCTTCGTCGTCCCCGCCGGCCTCGGTGACGGTGAGCACCGCGTTCTTCGGGCCGAAGTCGGCCTTGCAGGCGGTGGACGAGGTGTTCGTGGCGTACAGCCGGAACTTGGGCTTCTCGTCGGGCGCGTAGCTGAGTTCGGTCTTGAGGCTCAGCCGGATCGAGCCCGGCGCGCAGTCGGGGAGCGAGGAGCCGGCCGGTACCGGACGCGCCGCCGAGACGCCGCTGCCGGTACCCGAACCCGAGCCGGTGGCGGAGCCGGAGCCCGAACCACCGCCCTGGGTACCGCCGTTGGTGCCGTTCGCGCCGGAGCCGCCGTCCGTACCGGCGGAGCCGCCGCCCGAACTGCCGCGCGTGTCACCGCCGGTGGCGCCGGAGCCGTCCGACCCGCCGTCGCCGCCGGGCCGTTCGGTGATCGCCGGGCCGGAACGGGAGGGTCCGGGGGTGATCGAGTGGGCCGGGCCGGAGGCGGGCGCCTTGGCGTCGTCCCGGGGTTTCCCCTTGCCGCCACCGGAGGTGACGGCCCATGCGACCAACAGCGCGACCAGGACGACCAGGGCCGCCGCGACCGCCCTCCGTCGCCAGTAGATGCTGGAGGGGAGCGGACCGATCGGATTGCGCAGAGATCCCACGCCCAAACTGTACGAGAGATCCGGACCAACTCCCGCCCCAACCGCCGCCTGGGGCCCCAAGATTTGCGGATCATCATCCCGCGAGGGCCAGTTCGGGCATCGCGGGCGCCCGATGTGATCGTCCGTGATGAATCGTTTACTCAGAGTCGGCGACGCGAAGGCCCCGAAAAAAGGGCCATCGGCCAGTTGCCGCAACGGCACGCGGGGCGTGAAGCCACATACCGGAACGCCGTGTCAGGATCGAAGGTGCGATGACTGCCACGACTGCGACCCAGACGACCCCCGCCTTCCTCCACGCCCCCGTCATCGGGTGGTTCGACCAGCACGCCCGCGATCTTCCCTGGCGCCGCCCCGAGGCGGGCGCCTGGGGTGTGATGGTGAGCGAGTTCATGCTGCAGCAGACCCCCGTCAACCGCGTCCTGCCCGTGTACGAGCAGTGGCTGGCCCGCTGGCCGCGCCCCGCCGACCTGGCCGCCGAACCGCCCGGCGAGGCGGTCCGCGCCTGGGGCCGGCTCGGCTACCCGCGCCGCGCCCTGCGGCTGCACGGGGCCGCCCAGGCGATAACGGAACGGCACGGCGGCGACGTACCCAGCGAGCACGCCCAGTTGCTCGCCCTGCCCGGCATCGGCGAGTACACGGCGGCGGCCGTGGCCTCGTTCGCGTACCGGCAGCGCCACGCCGTCCTCGACACCAACGTCCGCCGTGTCTTCGCGCGGGCCGCCACCGGCATCCAGTACCCGCCGAACGCGACCACCGCCGCCGAGCGCAGGCTCGCCCGTGAACTGCTGCCCGAGGAGGACGAGCGGGCGGCGCAGTGGGCGGCGGCCACGATGGAGCTGGGCGCCCTCGTCTGCACCGCGAAGAACGAGGACTGCTCGCGCTGCCCCATCGCCGACCGGTGCGCCTGGCGGCTCGCCGGGAAGCCCGCGCACCAGGGGCCGCCGCGCCGGGGCCAGACGTACGCCGGCACGGACCGCCAGGTGCGCGGCCGACTCCTCGCCGTCCTGCGGGACTCGGTCGGCCCGGTCCCCCAGGCCGCGCTCGACGCGGTGTGGGAGGAGCCGGTGCAGCGCGCCCGCGCACTGGACGGGCTGGTCGCCGACGGGCTCGTCGAGCCGCTGGCCGGCGGCCGCTACCGGCTTCCGCTGACCTGACGCGCCCGCCGTGCCGGGCCCGGCGCGCCCGGGTTCGTCACAGACCGGCGACCGGGCCCGCCCGGCTTCGTCACAGCCCTGGTACGGGCCCGCCCGCCCCGCGATCATGACGGGGCGGGCGGGCCCGTATCCGCGTCGGGGCGCGGGTCCGCGGCGGTCCCCCGTCCGGGTACCCCGTCCCGCGCTGTTACACAACCGATGGACAGCCGTGCGCCCGCCTACGGCTGCTCCGCACAGCCTCGTGACAACAGCTCCGTAGCGTCACCGACGTCGGTCCGTACGACCAGCGGACCGGCGGCGGAACACGCGGAACGACGAGCGGTACTACGGGGTTATCGGGGATGGAGGCGGTTGTGATGGCGCAGGGCGAGGTGCTCGGCTTCGAGGAGTACGTACGGACCCGGCAGGAGGCGCTGCTGCGCAGTGCGCGCCGGCTCGTCCCGGACCCGGTGGACGCACAGGACCTCCTCCAGACCGCGCTGGCCCGCACCTACGGCCGCTGGGACCGGATCGAGGACAAGTCGCTGGCCGACGCCTACCTGCGCCGCGTCATGATCAACACGCGGACCGAGTGGTGGCGGGCCCGCAAGCTCGACGAGGTCCCCACCGAGCAGCTCCCCGACGCCAGCATCGAGGACGGCACCGAGCAGCGCGCCGACCGCGCCCTGCTGATGGACATCCTCGGCGTGCTGGCGCCCAAGCAGCGCAGTGTCGTCGTGCTGCGACACTGGGAGCAGATGAGCACGGAGGAGACGGCGGCGGCGCTCGGCATGTCCGCCGGTACGGTGAAGAGCACGCTGCACCGTGCGCTGGCGCGGCTGCGCCAGGAACTGGAGAACAGGGAGGCGGCGAGCCGGGAGACCCGGCTCGCCGAGGAGCGGGGGCGGGAGCGGTGCGCGGCCTGACAGGCAGCGGTGACGACGGCAGGATCACCGGCAGAACGGGCGGGGGAACGACCGGCGGCGGGCCGACGCGCCCGCTGACCCGCTGGGCGGCGAGCAGTGCGGCACTGGCCGGGCTCGCCGTCTTCGGGCTGTTCGCCGTCAGCTGCTCCACCGGCGGCACGGGCACGCGGGACGAGGGCCCGGCGGGCACCGACCCGGTCGCCCGGGTCACCCCCAGTACGACGGCCGCGTCCACGGCCAGGCCCGCGCCCCGGGTGGACGCGGTGGCGCTGCTCAAGGCGGACCCGAAGGTGAGCGGCCGGGTCCGGATGGACCTGAAGCCGTGCAGCGGGGACGAGTACCCGGTGGACACCTCGTACGGGAAGCTCACCGGCGGCCCGGCCGCGGACGTCGTGGTGAACGTGATGACCTGCGGCGACTCCATCGGGGTCGGCACCTACGTCTACCGGCCGCGCGCCGACGGCACGTACCAGAACGTGTTTTCGGTCGAGCAGCCCGCCGTCTACGGCACCATCGACCGCGGGGATCTGGTGGTGACGATCCAGATGTACGAGAAGAAGGACCAGGTCGCCTATCCCTCGGGCGAGGAAGTGATCACGTACCACTGGGCGAGCGGCCGGTTCGGCGAGGAGGACCGGGTGCTGAACGACTTCAACCGAGCCGTGGGCACGGGCGACGAGGCCCTCCCCGAGCCCACGGAACCGCCGAGGAACTGAGAGCTCTCCGATGGCCGAGACCCATGTGCTGTTCGTCGAGGACGACGACGTGATCCGCGAGGCCACCCAGCTCGCCCTGGAACGGGTCGGCTTCGCGGTCACCGCGGTGCCGGACGGGCTGACCGGCCTTGAGGCGTTCCGGGCCGACCGGCCCGACATCGCCCTGCTCGACGTGATGGTCCCCGGCCTGGACGGGGTGAGCCTGTGCCGCCGCATCCGGGACGAGTCGACGGTTCCCGTGATCATGCTGTCGGCGCGGGCCGACTCCATCGACGTGGTCCTCGGCCTGGAGGCCGGTGCCGACGACTACGTCACCAAGCCGTTCGACGGGGCCGTCCTGGTGGCCCGGATCAGGGCTGTGCTGCGCCGCTTCGGCCATGCCTCGGGCGACGCGTCCGGCTCCGGCCGGCCGGAGCCCGCGCCGGAGGGCGGGGTGCTGGTCTTCGGGGACCTGGAGGTCGACACCGAGGGCATGGAGGTGCGCAGGGGCGGTACGCATGTGGCGCTGACCCCCACCGAGATGCGGCTGCTCCTCGAATTCTCCTCGGCGCCCGGCACCGTGCTCTCCCGCGACAAGCTCCTTGAGCGGGTGTGGGACTACGGCTGGGGCGGGGACACCCGGGTGGTGGACGTCCATGTGCAGCGGCTGCGCACGAAGATCGGCCAGGACCGCATCGAGACGGTCCGCGGTTTCGGCTACAAGCTCCGCGCATGAGGCGGCCCTCCCTGCGGACCGGGGTCCGTTGGAAGATCAGCATCGCGATCGCGGCGGTCGGGGCGCTGATCGCGGTCGCGCTCAGCCTGGTGGTGCACAACGCGGCCCGGGTCTCGATGCTGGAGAACGCCCGCGAGGTGCAGCTGGAGCGGCTGACGTACGCGCAGCTGCTCTACGAGTCGCGGGGCGCGAAGAAGGCCGATCCCCGGTTCGGGGCGAAGCTGAACGACCCGACGATGCCGCAGAGCCTGCGCGAGGAGACCCGGCGCAACCGCCGCGCCACGCATGTGGACGACTCCGGCGGGGTGCCCGACGTCTGGGCGGCGGTGCCGGTGGGCAACGGGAACGTGCTGTCGCTGCACACCCGGTTCGCGGACCGCTCGGTCACGATCCTGGGCGATCTGGACCGGGCGCTGCTGATCGGTTCGGTCTCGGTGGTCCTGGGCGGTTCGGCGCTGGGCGTGCTGATCGGCGGCCAGCTCTCGCGCCGGCTGCGGAAGGCGGCGGCCGCCGCCGGGAGGGTGGCCCAGGGCCATACGGACGTCCGGGTCAGGGACGCGGTCGGCGGGGTCGTGCGCGACGAGACCGATGAGCTGGCCGGTGCGGTGGACGCGCTGACGGACGCGCTGAACGAGCGGATCGAGGCGGAGCGCCGGGTCACGGCGGACATCGCGCACGAGCTGCGGACCCCGGTGACCGGGCTGCTGACGGCTGCGGAGCTGCTGCCGCCGGGCCGGCCCACCGAGCTGGTGCGGGACCGGGCGCAGGCGATGCGCACGCTGGTCGAGGACGTGCTGGAGGTGGCCCGGCTGGACAGCGCGTCGGAGCGGGCCGAGCTCCAGGAGATAGCGCTGGGCGAGTTCGTCGCCCGCCGGGTGGCGCTGCTGGACCCGCAGGTGCGGGTGCGGGTGGTGCACGAGTCGTGGGTGAACACCGATCCGCGCCGCCTCGAACGCATCCTGGGCAATCTGCTGGGCAACGCCGCCAAGCACGGCTCGACCCCGGTGGAGGTCACGGTCGAGGGCCGGGTGGTCCGGGTCCGCGACCACGGGCCCGGTTTCCCGGCGGCGCTGCTGCGGGAGGGGCCGAGCCGGTTCCGTACCGGGGCGACCGACCGGGCGGGCCATGGCCACGGGCTCGGGCTGACGATCGCGGCCGGGCAGGCGCGGGTGCTGGGGGCCCGGCTGACCTTCCGCAACGCGGCGCCGGAGGGTGCGGCGGCGGGCGAGGGCGGGGCGGTCGCGGTGCTGTGGCTGCCCGAGCACGCGCCCACGGACACGGGCAGCTATCCCATGCTCCAGTTCGCGGAGCAGCGGGTCCCGGAGGCGGAGGACGGCACGCGGGCGAAGCGCGGCGGCTGAGACGGGCGAGGGCCCCCGGGGCGGTGTCGTCCCGGGGGCCCTCGCGTATGTGGCTCAGACCTCCGCGACCGCCGGGGCGGCCTTCGCCTCGGGGCCGGCGCCGCGCAGCGGGACCTCCTTGACGAACAGGGAGGCGACGACCGCGATCAGGCCGACCGACGCGGCGACCGTGAACGCGATGTGGGTGCCGGACGCCACGGCGAGCTCGTACGCCTCGCGGGCCTGTGCGGGCAGCTTGGCGAGGCTCGCGGCGTCCAGCTGGGCGGAGTGCGCGGTGGCCGCGCCGCCGCCGCGGGAGGCCATCTCGTCCTGGACCCGGCCGGTGAACAGCGCGCCCATGATGGCGACGCCGAACGAGCTGCCGAGCGTACGGAAGAGGGTGGTGGAGGACGAGGCGACGCCCATGTCCTTCATCTCGACGCTGTTCTGCGCGACGAGCATGGTGATCTGCATCAGGAAGCCCATGCCGGCGCCGAGCACCGCCATGTAGATGCCGGAGGTCAGCCGGGTCGTGCCGGTGTCCATCCGCGCGAGGAGGAACAGGCCCGCGACCATCAGGATCGAGCCCACGATGGGGAAGACCTTGTACCGGCCGGTGCTGGTGGTGACCCGGCCCGCGACGAGCGAGACGAGCATCATCGCGAGCAGCATCGGCAGGAGCAGCAGCCCGGAGTTGGTCGCGGACGCGCCCTGGACGGACTGCTGGTAGAGCGGCAGGAAGAGCACCGCGCCGAACATGACGAACCCGGTCATGAAGCCGATCACGGACATGAGCGTGAAGTTGCGGTTGCGGAAGATGTGGAGCGGGATGATCGGTTCGTCGGCCCTGGTCTCGACGAAGAGGAAGCCGGCCAGCGCGGCGACGCCGATGGCGATCAGCTCCATGATGACCGCGGAGTCCCAGTCGTACTCGGAACCGCCCCAGGTGGTGACGAGCACGATGGCGGTGATGCCCACGGTGAGCAGCGCGGCGCCCAGGTAGTCGACCTTGCGGGTGGTGCGCTCGCGCGCGGGCAGGTGGAGCACCGTGGTGATCATGACGAGGGCGACGGCGCCCAGCGGCAGGTTGATGTAGAAGCTCCAGCGCCAGCCCAGGTGGTCGGTGAGGGTGCCGCCGACGAGCGGTCCGCCGATCATGGCGATGGCCATCACGCCGGCCATCATGCCCTGGTACTTGCCGCGCTCGCGGGGCGGCACGAGGTCGCCGATGATCGCCATGACGCCGACCATCAGGCCGCCGGCGCCGAGTCCCTGGACGGCCCGGAAGCCGATGAGCTGGCCCATGTCCTGGGCCATGCCGCTGAGCACCGAGCCGATCAGGAAGATCACGATGGACGTGAGGAAGATGCCCTTGCGTCCGTACATGTCGCCGAGCTTGCCCCAGATGGGGGTGGAGGCGGCGGTGGCCAGGGTGTAGGAGGTGACGACCCAGGAGAGGTGTTCCAGGCCGCCGAGGTCACCGACGATGGTCGGCATCGCGGTGCCGACGATCAGGCTGTCCAGCATCGCCAGCAGCATGGCGATCATCAGGGCGAGGATCACCACCCGGACGCTGCGCTGCGGCGGCCCCTGGGGTTCCGCCGGGCCGGCCGGTGGGCCGTCCTTCTTCTCGCCCTTGGCCCTGATGAGATCCGCCATCGTCCCCAGCTCCCCGATTCGTCCCGCTCGCCGAACCCTTACTTGCCGCCCGGCTAGTTATTACACTGAGGGAAGGTAGACCCGTAACTAGCCGGGCGTCAAGTAAGTTTTTGGGAGAGCACCATGGGCAGCACGCCGCAGCCGCGCCGGGGCAACACGCGCCAGCGCATCCAGGACGTCGCCCTGGAGCTCTTCGCCGATCAGGGCTACGAGAAGACCTCGCTCCGGGAGATCGCCGAGCAGCTGGACGTCACCAAGGCGGCGCTCTACTACCACTTCAAGACGAAGGAAGACATCCTCGTCAGCATCTTCGAGGACCTGGACCGGCCGGTCCAGGAACTGGTCGCCTGGGGCAGGGGGCAGCCGCGCACCCTGGAGACGAAGAAGGAACTCCTCCGCCGCTACAGCGAGGCGCTGGCCCACGCGGCCCCGCTCTTCCGCTTCGTGCACGAGAACCAGGCGACGGTACGCGATCTGAGCATCGGCGAGACCATCAAACGCCGGGCCCTGGGCCTGGTGGATCTGATCAAGGAACCCGACGCATCGCTCACCGAACAGGTCCGGTGTTTCAGCGCGCTCTTCACACTGCACGCCGGGCTGATCGCCCTGAAGGATGTCGACAGCGACCCCGAGGAGAAGCGCAGGGCCGCCCTTGAGGTCGCCGTCGAACTGATCGTCCGGGCCCATGACCCGCAGGCCCCCCGGTAGCCGGGGGGCGGGGTCACGGCCTGACCGGAATCAGACCTTGATGCCGTGCTTGTGCAGGAAGTTGACCGGGTTGACCGCCGAGCCGTAGTTCGGGGTGGTCCGGATCTCGAAGTGCAGGTGCGGGCCGCTGGAGTTGCCGGTGTTGCCGGACAGGGCGATCTTCTGGCCCTTCTTCACGTGCTGGCCGATGTGCACGTCGATCTTGGACAGGTGCGCGTACTGGGAGTACGTGCCGTTGCCGTGCGAGATCACGACGGCGTTGCCGTACGCCGGGCCGTCACCGCCGCCGTTCGGGCCGGCCTTGACGACGGTGCCGCCGTGGGCGGCGCCGACCTTGGTGCCGATCGGCACGGCGAAGTCCTGGCCGGAGTGCTTGTGCGCCCAGCGGCTGCCGTCGTTGCCGTAGCCGGCGCTCAGCTCGTAGTGCGTGACCGGCGACTTCCAGGGAAGCTTCGCGGCGGCCTTCTTCTTGGCGGCGGCCTTCTTCTTCGCGGCCGCGGCCTTCTTCTTGGCCTCCTCCGCCTTCTTGGCGGCGGTGTGCTCGGCGGCCTTGCCCTGCGCGGCCGCCTGCTTGGCGACCGAGTCGGCGGTGACCGAGCCGGCCAGGACCGGGGCCTGGGGGGCGTCCGCATGGCCGGCCGCGAACGCAGCGCCCGCACCGAGAACCATCGACGTCCCCAGGCCGGCTGCCACCACGGCGCCACGGACACGGGACACGGACGGGCGGCGGCGGGGCTGGAACGTAACGCGCTTCGACATAAGCGGAAATCCTCCGGAGATGACTGGACCCGGCGGTGCGCCGGGCTGGCCATACCTTGGTAACCCGCACCCCCGCCGGTGCTCAAACACCCCATCTACGAACAAAAGCCGTAGCGATCACCGGGGGAATTCACCGGCCGCGTAACCGGAATCACCCTCTTTAGTGCCGGTCGCCCGATATGCCAAGGGCCCGCTCGCCGGAGGGCGGCAAGCCCCCCGACGCATCGGGCCCGTTTCTCCTATGGCGGCTAGTAGGCCCTGAACGGCCTGTGCGCCTTGTCACCGGCGGTGGGACCGAAGGCCGTCCGTTTCGGGACCTTCGGCCCGGTGCCGGGCGCTACCCCACGGGCAGCGCGGTCACCTTCTTCGCGTGCAGCCCGACCACGGTCTTGCCGCCTGCCGCCAGATACCAGCGGTCGATGTCGCCGGAGCCGTCGTTGTACGTCCACAGCACCTTGCCGTTCGCCGGGTCGAAGGCGTGGACGCCGCCGTTCTTGTCGAACTGGGTCGCCCCGTAGAGGACGTCGCCCACCTTGGCGAACTGCCAGGGGGCGGCCACGTCCAGGCTTCCCTTGTTGTGCCAGTGGCGCTTTCCGGTCGCCGGGTCGGCCGCCCACAGGCCGTGGGCGGTGTCGGAGACGTACAGCACGCCGTCCAGCACGGCCGGGTCGTTGAACCGGCTGTACTTCTCCGTCGCGAAGGACCAGCGCTCCGCGCCCGTCTCCAGGTCGAAGGCGCGCAGCCGCTCGCCGATCGCCACGACGACCAGGCCGTCGTGGACCGCGAAGCCCCGGTTGCTGGTGCGGCCGACCTTCTTCGTCCACACCTGGTGGCCGGTCGCGGTGTCCCGGACCGTGAGGTTCTCGCGGAAGTCGGTGTAGACGAGGCGCTTGCCGACGGCCTGCGCGGTGATGCCGTACTGGTCGGTGCCGTGGTCGCGCTGCTCGCGCCAGACGACCTTGCCGGAACCGGTGGCGATGGCGGCGATCACGTTGTCCGGGGTCCGGAAGTTCTTGTCCAGGATTCCCGCGATGACGTAGACGTGGTCGGCGTCCGCCGCGATGACCCGCGGCTGCGCGTACTCCTTGTCGCCCAGCCGGCTGCGCCAGGTGTCCCGGCCGGTCCTGGGGTCGAGCCCGATGACGTTGCCGTCGTAGCGGGCGCTGGCCAGGTAGAGGGTGCCGTCGGCGATCAGCATGCTCGCGCCGGGGGTGGTCACCTCCGCGCGGGACCAGATCTCCTTGCCGGTGGCCAGGTCGCGGGCCACCAGCGGGTCGCCGGAGACGAGGACCACGTCGTCCACCACGGCGACCCCGGCGATCCAGGCCAGTCCGTCGAAGGTGGTGGCGTGCTGCCAGGCCGGCTCGGGCTTTCCGCCCGGCGCGGGGGCGCCGCCGCCCGGCTTCTTCGAGCCCGAGCCCCCGCCCGGCTCCGAGCCGCCGCCCTCGATCGGCTCCTCCACCGGACCGCAGGCCGCGGTCCCGGCGCCCAGCGCCAGCAGCCCGGCTCCGGCCAGCCCGATCATCCGCCTGCGTGACACTTCGCCTCTGCCCATGGCGTGCCCATCCCCCTTGCCGCTCAACTCTCCGGGGCTCTTCGTTTGCGAACGAAAAACCTTCCTCGGGCAGGACGCCCGAGGCGGGGCCAGATTAACGAGCCGATTTCGGCCAACGCGCGTAGCGAACGCGACCGGGACCCTTCTGTGACGCGGCTGTCACCGTCGCGCATGCGAAAACAAAGAGAGCGCACATACGGAAAAGGAGCGGCCCCGGCCGGTCGAAACCGGTCCGGGGCCGCTCCTTCGGACGTTCGGGCCCTACCGCCCCGCAGGGCGGCGGTGGCCGCTCACGCCTCCTTCGTCATGTTCGGGCCGGCGCCGCCTGCCGCCTGCTCGATCGGCGGGACGTCGGGCAGTGCCGACTTCTCCTCGCCGCGGAAGGTGAACTTCTCGTCGTCGCCCTCGCCCTCGCTGCCGACGACCACGATGTGGCCGGGGCGCAGCTCGCCGAAGAGGATCTTCTCGGAGAGGACGTCCTCGATCTCGCGCTGGATCGTCCGGCGCAGCGGCCGGGCGCCCATCACGGGGTCGTAGCCCTTCCGGGCCAGCAGCTTCTTGGCGTCCGCGCTGAGCTCGATGCCCATGTCACGGTCCTTGAGCCGCTCGTCCACCTTGGCGATCATCAGGTCGACGATCTCGATGATGTCTTCCTGGCTGAGCTGGTGGAAGACGACGGTGTCGTCGACACGGTTGAGGAACTCGGGCCGGAAGTGCTGCTTGAGCTCTTCGTTGACCTTGACCTTCATCCGCTCGTAGTTGGTCTTGACGTCGCCCTGGGCGGCGAAGCCCAGGTTGAAGCCCTTGGAGATGTCCCGCGTCCCGAGGTTGGTCGTCATGATGATGACCGTGTTCTTGAAGTCCACGACCCGGCCCTGGGAGTCGGTCAGGCGACCGTCCTCCAGGATCTGGAGCAGGGAGTTGAAGATGTCGGGGTGGGCCTTCTCGACCTCGTCGAACAGGACGACGGAGAACGGCTTGCGGCGCACCTTCTCGGTGAGCTGCCCGCCCTCCTCGTAGCCCACGTAGCCGGGGGGCGAACCGAAGAGGCGCGAGACCGTGTGCTTCTCGCTGAACTCCGACATGTCGAGGGAGATCAGCGCGTCCTCGTCACCGAAGAGGAACTCGGCGAGCGTCTTGGACAGCTCGGTCTTACCGACACCGGACGGGCCGGCGAAGATGAACGAACCACCGGGGCGCTTCGGGTCCTTGAGGCCGGCCCGCGTACGGCGGATGGCCTGCGAGAGCGCCTTGATGGCGTCCTTCTGCCCGATGACGCGCTTGTGGAGCTCGTCCTCCATGCGCAGCAGCCGGGAGGACTCCTCCTCCGTCAGCTTGAAGACCGGGATGCCGGTGGCGGTGGCGAGGACCTCGGCGATCAGCTCGCCGTCGACCTCGGCCACGACGTCCATGTCGCCGGCCTTCCACTCCTTCTCGCGCTTGGCCTTCGCCGCCAGCAGCTGCTTCTCCTTGTCGCGGAGGGAGGCCGCCTTCTCGAAGTCCTGGGAGTCGATGGCCGACTCCTTGTCGCGGCGGACGCCCGCGATCTTCTCGTCGAACTCGCGGAGGTCCGGCGGCGCGGTCATCCGGCGGATGCGCATCCGGGAACCGGCCTCGTCGATCAGGTCGATCGCCTTGTCCGGCAGGAAGCGGTCCGAGATGTAGCGGTCGGCCAGCGTGGCGGCCTGGACCAGCGCCTCGTCCGTGATGGACACGCGGTGGTGGGCCTCGTAGCGGTCGCGCAGACCCTTGAGGATCTCGATGGTGTGCGGCAGCGACGGCTCGGCGACCTGGATGGGCTGGAAGCGGCGCTCCAGCGCGGCGTCCTTCTCCAGGTGCTTGCGGTACTCGTCGAGCGTGGTGGCGCCGATGGTCTGCAGCTCGCCCCGCGCCAGCATCGGCTTGAGGATGCTCGCGGCGTCGATCGCGCCCTCGGCGGCGCCCGCACCCACCAGGGTGTGCAGCTCGTCGATGAACAGGATGATGTCGCCGCGGGTGCGGATCTCCTTGAGGACCTTCTTCAGGCGCTCCTCGAAGTCACCGCGGTAGCGGGAGCCGGCGACCAGCGCGCCGAGGTCCAGGGTGTAGAGGTGCTTGTCCTTGAGGGTCTCGGGCACCTCGCCCTTGACGATGGCCTGCGCCAGGCCCTCGACGACCGCCGTCTTGCCGACGCCGGGCTCGCCGATGAGGACCGGGTTGTTCTTCGTACGGCGGGAGAGCACCTGCATGACCCGCTCGATCTCCTTCTCGCGCCCGATGACCGGGTCGAGCTTGGATTCGCGGGCGGCCTGCGTGAGGTTGCGGCCGAACTGGTCGAGCACCAGCGAGGTGGAGGGCGTGCCCTCGGCGGGGCCGCCGGCGGTGGCCGCCTCCTTGCCGCCGGAGTATCCGGACAGCAGCTGGATGACCTGCTGGCGCACCCGGTTCAGGTCGGCGCCGAGCTTCACGAGGACCTGGGCGGCGACGCCCTCGCCCTCGCGGATCAGGCCGAGCAGGATGTGCTCCGTGCCGATGTAGTTGTGGCCGAGCTGGAGGGCCTCGCGGAGCGAGAGCTCCAGGACCTTCTTGGCTCGGGGAGTGAAGGGGATGTGGCCGGACGGGGCCTGCTGGCCCTGGCCGATGATCTCCTCCACCTGCTGGCGGACCGCCTCGAGCGAAATCCCGAGGCTCTCCAGGGCCTTAGCGGCGACACCCTCACCCTCGTGGATCAGGCCCAGGAGGATGTGCTCGGTGCCGATGTAGTTGTGGTTGAGCATCCGGGCTTCTTCCTGAGCCAGGACGACAACCCGCCGCGCGCGGTCGGTGAACCTCTCGAACATCGTTAATCGCTCCTCAGAGCGGTCAGGCAGTAAGGGGGCGGTCCCCTCCCTGTCCTTCCGCAGCTTAGTCCCGCAAGCGGGGACCGCTCATTTCAACGGCCGACACTCGGCCCTGCTTCCTGGCGGATACCCGCCCCGAACGCCGACAACTGCTCCAACTCGATGGTGCGAGACGATGTTCCCGCAGGCCAGACAGATACCCGAGTCGCCAGTACGCCGATGGCGAACGTGAGACGTGTATGACTTGCGTGTCGCCCCTCCCCACTAGGGATGTCTTACCCGCAATTACAGACAGTCCATGCGGCGTACGCGGGTTCCCTCCGCTACGGGCGAACATCTTCGTACTCCTGAATGCGCCCGTACGCCCCCAACCCGGACACCCTACGCTGTCGCCCGTAAGCGAGGCGTAACTCCGGGGTCCGGCCGGGCGTTGTTCCGTCATGGCCCTCACCGTCCCGCCGCCCCGCGCCCCGTCGTCCGCCGAGTCCGGCGGTGAGGCTCCGGGCGGGCCGGGGGCCGGCTGGGCCGGGTGGTACGAGCGGGAGTTGGGCTGGGCCGCGGTGGCCGGTCCGCCCGTGCGGCTGCCGACCGGGCTGCGGTTCGACGCGCTGGTCGTCCCCGCCGCGGCGGGCCGGGCTGCGCTGCGGCGGGTGGGCCGGAGCGGTCCGGTGGCGCTGCGGGGGCCACGGCTGGCGCTGCTGGTCGCGCCGGGGAGCGCGGAGGAGCTGCCGGGGCTGCTGGACTGGCTGGAGTGGAGCGGGGTCGCGCTCCCGCTGGCCGGTCTGGGCGCGGGCGGGCGGATCACCGCACCGCCGCCGCCGGGCGTGCCGGTGGAGCCGGGGGCCGCCTCCTGGCTGCGACCCCCCTGGCCGTCACCGGAACAGGACGAGGCGCCGGTTCTTCCGGCCTTCTCCGGCTTCGGGAGCGGGGATGGAGATGCTCCCGACCTCGTCCGGCTCGTGGACGCGGTGGCCGCGGAATGCCACCGGGTCCGGCTTGCTCGCGCCCGGGCGGGCGTGTTCCACGACGAGTCCGCGACTCAGCCGTTGGCCTTCTCGTAGGCCTCACGGATCTCCGCCGGGACGCGGCCGCGGTCATTCACGTTGTGGCCGTTCTCGCGGGCCCACTTACGGATCTCGGCGGTGTCCTTGTTGCCGCCGGAGACGGCGCGGCCCTTGCCGCGGCCCGACGCCGCACGGCCACCGGTACGCCGGCCGTTCTTCGCGTAGGGCTCGAGAAGGGAACGCAGCTTGTCGGCGTTGCTGGTGGTGAGGTCGATCTCGTACGTCTTGCCATCCAGCGCGAACGTCACCGTCTCGTCCGCCTCGCCACCGTCGAGGTCGTCAACAAGAAGGACCTGAACCTTCTGTGCCACCGGATTTCCTTTCATCGAAAATGGAGTACGCGGAAAGGAAACCGCTTTTCCCCGGAAAACACAAACCCTCGGGAGAGGTTCAAGGGCACAACGGGCCGGGAAACGTGCGCGATTCGGACATAGGGATCGCCCAAGTTCCGGCGGTCACAGGTGCAGAAGCATCCGGCTGTTGCCCAAGGTGTTCGGCTTCACTCGTTCGAGACCGAGGAACTCCGCGACTCCCTCGTCATAGGAACGCAGCAGCTCACTGTAGACATCTCCGTCGACCGGCGTCTCTCCGATCTCCACGAAGCCGTGCTTCGCGAAGAACTCGACTTCGAAGGTGAGACAGAAAACCCGGCGGACGCCCAGCCAGCGGGCGGTGCGCAGCAGCTTGTCCAGGACTTGATGCCCCACGCCGGAGCCGCGCAGGCCGTGGTCGACGGCGAGCGTGCGGACTTCGGCGAGGTCTTCCCACATCACGTGCAGTGCGCCGCAGCCGACGACGGCCGCGTCCTCGTCCCGTTCGGCGACCCAGAACTCCTGGATGTCCTCGTAAAGCGTGACCGTGGCTTTGTCGAGGAGGATGCCTTCCCTCACGTAGCCGTCGAGGAGTCGTCGGACGGCCGCCACATCGCTCGTCCGTGCGCGCCGGACGGTGATGGCCACGTTTATAACCGACGGTTCGGTCTGCAAATCGGTTTGCGGAAGCTCAGAGGACATACGCAGACGCTATCGCTCGCCGGCGGGCTCCGGGTCATCGACCGGTTCACCGGCTTCCCCGCCGGGGGGCGGGCCGTCCTCGGGAAGAGTGGGCAGAACGATCCGCATCGCGTCCCGCAGGGCTTCGCGCTGCTCGGCGGACATCATGCCGAAGAAGGCGACCAGCGCGGCCGCCGGGTTGTCGCTGTGCGACCAGGCTTCGTTCATCAGGGCAGCGGCATATGCGGCACGGGTGGAGACGGCCGTATAGCGATATGCGCGGCCCTCCACTTCGCGGCGGACCCAGCCCTTCTGATGGAGATTGTCCATTACCGTCATGACGGTGGTGTAGGCGATGGACCGCTCCCGCTGAAGGTCCTCCAGGACTTCCCGGACGGTGACCGGACGGTTCCATTCCCAGACCCGTGTCATCACGGCGTCCTCAAGCTCTCCCAATTGACGGGGCACAGCGTCACCTTAGTGCCAGATGTCTGGAATGCGCAGCAGTTCGGCACGGCAAAAGGGCGTACGACTCTTCGTGAGTCGTACGCCCTTTCGTTTACGAGGTGCGCCGGGCGCGCCTCCGAGGGGTCAGGCCCCTTCGGTGCGCGGGGCCTGCGGGCCCGCTTCGGCGCGGGTGATCGCCGCGTCCACGGCCGCGTCCTCCTTGGCCTTGTTGGGGCCGCCCTGGCTCTTGACGATCGTCACGACCAGGCCGATGAAGAAGGCGGCCATCACCACGGGGGGCACGAGCGCGGATACGTAGTCCATGCCGTCCAGAGTAGCGAGCCGTTCCCCGGCGCCCCGAGAGGCCCTACCCGGCGGCGCGCTCCGGCGGCCGGGGCACCGGGCGGCGCGGCGGGAAGACCTCCGAGGGCTTCGGGGCCGGGCGCTCGCCGGGCGGTACCGGGCGGACCGGCGCCGGCGGGGTCTTCGGCTTGTCCGGCTCCGCGGCCCGCCCGCCGGGCAGCGCGAGGAGCCTGCTGCGGGGCGCCGGGGCCGTGCGGGCCACCGCCCGCCCGGCGAGCCGGGCGCGTACCGAGCGCTCCGCGAGCGTCCGGCACCGCTCCAGGAGCGCGACGGCGAGCGGGGAGCCGCGCAGCGAGCGCAGTGCGGCCAGGTCCTCGGGGCGGGGGTCGTATCCGGCGGCCAGGGCGTCCTGGAGGAGCTCCAGATAGCCGCCGAGCGAGCCGGGGAGGGCGTCGCGGTAGCGGGCGAGGTCGGCGAGGAGGAAGGCGCGCAGCCGTCCGGCCTCGGCGACGGCGTCGTCCACGCCGCCCGCAAGCCGCAGGCAGTCCTGGACATCCTCGTCGGGCAGGGGCGCGGGGTGCAGGGCGAAGGCGAGGGCGCGTCGGAGCACTCGCAGCTCGTCCGCGCTGAACGCCATACCGCCGCATGATCCGTAGGGCGTGGGCATGAAGCGACAATACGTGCTAAAGGGACAAAATCCTCTTAACTGGCCGTCGCCGGGCGCGGCGGTTCCGGGGCGCGGGCGCGCGCGGAACCGCCGTCCGAAGGCTCTGTGCCGGGGTTTCCCGGGGCCGCCGCTACAGCCGCGACACGTTGCGTTCGTACACCAGGCGCAGTCCGATGAGGGTCAGCCAGGGCTCGTGCTCGTCGATCACGGAGGACTCGTTCAACACCATCGGAGCAAGGCCGCCGGTCGCGATGACGGTGACGTCGTCCGGGTCGGCCGCCAGCTCCTTGCGCATCCGCTCCACGACCCCGTCCACCTGGCCGGCGAAGCCGTAGATGATGCCGGACTGCATGGCCTCGACGGTGTTCTTGCCGATGACGCTGCGCGGCCGGGCCAGCTCGATCTTGCGGAGCTGCGCGCCCCGTACGCCCAGCGCGTCCACCGAGATCTCGATGCCGGGCGCGATGACCCCGCCGGTGTACTCGCCGCGCGCCGAGACCGCGTCGAAGGTGGTGGCGGTGCCGAAGTCCACGACGATCGCCGGGCCGCCGTACAGGTCCACGGCGGCGACCGCGTTGATGATGCGGTCCGCGCCGACCTCCTTCGGGTTGTCCATCAGGATCGGCACCCCGGTCTTGATGCCGGGCTCCACGAGCACGGCCGGGACGTCGCCGTAGTAGCGGCGGGTCACCTCGCGCAGCTCGTGCAGCACGGCCGGGACCGTGGAGCAGATCGCGATGCCCTCGATGCCGTCGCCCAGCTCCATGCCGAGCAGCGGGTGCATGCCCATCAGCCCTTGGAGCAGCACGGCCAGCTCGTCGGCGGTGCGGCGCGGGTCGGTGGAGATCCGCCAGTGCTCGACGATCTCCTCGCCGTCGAAGAGGCCGAGGACGGTGTGGGTGTTGCCGACGTCGATGGTGAGCAGCATCAGGCGTCGGCCCCGTCGGCGTCGCGGAAGTCCAGGCCGATGTCGAGGATCGGCGAGGAGTGGGTCAGCGCGCCGACGGCCAGGTAGTCGACCCCGGCCTCCGCGTAGGCGCGGGCCGAGTCCAGGGAGAGCCGGCCCGAGGACTCCAGGACGGCCCGCCCGGCGGTCAGGGCGACCGCGTCGGCGGTCTGCGCCGGGGTGAAGTTGTCCAGCAGGATCAGGTCGGCGCCCGCCTCCAGCACCTCGGCGAGCTGCTCCGGGGTGTCCACCTCGACCTCGACGGGCAGCTCCGGGAACTCCTCCCGGACCCGCTTGAACGCGGCGGCGACCCCGCCCGCGGCGATGACGTGGTTGTCCTTGACGAGCGCGGCGTCGGACAGCGAGAACCGGTGGTTGACGCCGCCGCCGCAGCGCACCGCGTACTTCTCCAGGGCGCGCAGGCCGGGCGTGGTCTTGCGGGTGTCGCGGACCTTCGCGCCGGTGCCCTCCAGCACATCGGCCCAGGCGCGGGTGGCGGTGGCGATCCCGGAGAGCCGGCACAGCAGGTTCAGGGCGCTGCGCTCGCCGGTGAGCAGGTCGCGGGTGCGGGTGGTGACGGTGAGCAGCTTCTGGCCGGGGACGACCCGGTCGCCGTCCTCGACGTGCCGCTCGACCTCGAACTCGGAGGTGCAGACGATGGACAGGACCGCCTCGGCGATCCGCAGCCCGGCCACCACCCCGGCCTCGCGGGCGGTGAAGTCGCCGGTGGCCATGGCGTCCTCGGCGATGGTGGCGACGGTGGTGACGTCCACCCCGCCGTCCAGGTCCTCCGCGATGGCCAGGTGCGCCACGTCCTCGACCTGGACCGGGTCCAGACCTGCGTCCAGGAGGAGCTGGGCGAGGGCGGGGTCGAGCCCGCACTCCTCGTACTCCTCGCCGCCGCAGCCGCAGCCGCAGCCGTCGCCGCAGCCGTCCGGAGCGGCCGCGGGCGCGCCGACCCGGATCAGCGGTACGTCCACGGGGGTGGGGCGCGGATTCTCTTCGGGCGTGCTCACGGTTACGGCTCCTCGGGTGTGGGGTGGGTGGTGCTGGTCGCGGCGCGGTCCGCCGTCCCGGAGGCGTCCACGGGCCCGAACGCCTCGGTGTCCGTGCGGTCGATCACGAGGCCGCCCTCGGGGTCGAGCCGTACGACGAGGTGGCAGCGCCAGTTCGCGTCGTCGCGCTCGGGCCGGTCCTCGCGCCAGTGGCAGCCCCGGGTCTCCTCGCGCAGCCGGGCGGCGGCGACCAGGACGCGGGAGACCAGCAGCAGGTTGGTGGCCTCCCAGGCCTCGACGCCGGGCACGGCGGGCTTGGCCTCACCGGCCCCGGCCGGGCGGGCGCCTTGGTGCAGCTCCTCCAGCTTCTCGGCGGCGGCGGCCAGGCTCTCGCCGGAGCGCAGCACTCCGGCGCCCCGCGACATGGCGCGCTGGATCGCGGCGCGGGTCTCGGGGGCCAGCAGCGGGGCGGGCGTCCTGGTCTCCTCGACGGGCTCACCGGCGCGCGGCCGGGAGGCGACGACGTCGGCCGCGATGCGCTCGGCGAAGACGAGTCCTTCGAGCAGCGAGTTGGACGCGAGCCGGTTGGCGCCCTGCACTCCGGTGCACGCGGTCTCGCCGCACGCGTAGAGGCCGGGCACGGTCGTACGGCCGCGCAGGTCGGTGCGGACGCCGCCGGAGGCGTAGTGCGCGGCGGGGGCGACCGGGACCGGTTCGGTGACGGGGTCGATGCCGTGGGCCCGGCAGGCGGCCAGGATGGTCGGGAAGCGGTGCTCCCACATCTCGGCGCCGAAGTGCCGGGCGTCCAGGTACATGTGCTCGGCGCCGGTCTCCAGCATCCGGCGGGTGATGCCCTTGGCGACGATGTCGCGCGGGGCCAGCTCGGCCAGTTCGTGCTGCCCGAGCATGAAGCGCGTACCGGAGGCGTCCACGAGGTGGGCGCCCTCGCCCCGGACCGCTTCGGAGACCAGCGGCTGCTGGCCCTCGGAGCCGGCGCCGAGGAAGAGGACGGTCGGGTGGAACTGGACGAACTCCAGGTCCGAGACCTCCGCGCCGGCTCGCAGCGCCAGCGCCACGCCGTCCCCGGTGGAGACGGAGGGGTTGGTGGTGGCGGAGAAGACCTGACCCATGCCGCCGGTGGCCAGGACCACGGCCGGGGCGCGGACCGCGCCGACGCCGTCGTGCTGGCCCTCGCCCATGACGTGCAGGGTGACCCCGGCGGTACGGCCGTCGGCGTCGGTGAGCAGGTCGAGGACCAGGGCGTTCTCGACGGTGTGCAGGGCGGCCGCGCGGACCGCCTCGACCAGGGCGCGGGAGACCTCGGCGCCGGTCGCGTCGCCGCCGGCGTGGACGATGCGGCGGCGGTGGTGGCCGCCCTCGCGGGTCAGCTGTACGGAGCCGTCCTCGGCGGTGTCGAAGCGGGCGCCGGTCTCCATGAGGCGGCGGACCGCGCCGGGGCCCTCGGTGACCAGGGTCCGCACGGCGGCCTCGTCGCAGAGTCCGGCGCCGGCGACCAGGGTGTCGTCCAGGTGCTGTTCGGGGGTGTCGCCCTCGCCGAGGGCCGCGGCGATGCCGCCCTGTGCCCAGCGGGTGGAGCCGGCGTCCAGCCGGGCCTTGGTCACCACCACCGTGGCGAGGCCCGCCGCCGCGCACCGCAGCGCGGTGGTGAGCCCGGCGACGCCGGAGCCGACGACCACGACATCGGCGTCGATGGACCAGCCGGGTGCGGGGGCGGTCAGCCGTATTCCGGTCACGATGTCGCTCCGAAGGTGAGGGGGATGTTGTCGATCAGCCGGGTGGCGCCGACCCGGCCCGCGACGGCCAGGATCGCCTCGCCGGATGTCCGGTCGTCGGGGATCTCGGTGAAGTCGGCCGGGTCCACCAGGGCCACGTAGTCCAGGGCGAGCGGCGGGCTCGCGGCCCCCGCCTCCTCCAGGACCGTGCGGGCGGCGGCGCGCACGGCGGCCGGTCCGGTGTCCGGCCGGGCGCGGGCCACGGCCTGGGCGTCGGCCGCGAGGCGCGGTTCGCCGAGCCGGTCGAGCCCGGCGGCCCGGTCCGGGTTCGCACCGGCCGCCCGGGCGCGGGCGTGCAGCGCCGACTGCGCGGCGAGGCGGTCCCGGGCCGCGAACAGGGCGCGGGACAGGGCGAGCGCGGTGCGGCGCTCGTGCGCGTCGAGGAAGCGGTTGCGGCTGGAGAGCGCGAGGCCGTCCGGCTCCCGGACCGTCTCCACGCCGACGATCTCCACCGGGAAGTTCAGGTCCCGCGCCATGCGCCGGATCAGGGCGAGCTGCTGGGCGTCCTTCTGCCCGTAGAACGCGATGTCGGGGCGGGTGAGGTGGAGCAGCTTGGCGACGACGGTGAGCATGCCGTCGAAGTGGCCGGGGCGCGCGGCCCCCTCCAGGCGCTCGCCCATCGGGCCGGCCGCGATCCGGACCTGCGGTTCGCCGCCGGGGTAGACCTCGTCCACGGAGGGGGCGAAGACCGCGTCGGCGCCGGCCGCGCCGGCCACCGCGAGGTCGGCTTCGAGCGTGCGCGGGTAGCGGTCGAGGTCGGCGGCCTCGCCGAACTGGAGCGGGTTGACGAAGACGGTGACGATGACCTGCCCGGCGGGGCCCGCGTGGGCGCGGGCGGCGCGGATCAGGGAGGCGTGGCCCTCGTGCAGGGCGCCCATCGTCATGACGACGGCCCGCCGCCCCTCGGTGGCGTACGCGTGAAGTTCGGCGGCCGTGTGGAAGAGGGCCGGGGCGAAGGGGGTGGCGGTCATCGGGACTCCTCCGGTCCGTTGCCGTGAGGGCCGTTGCCCGGTGCCGCCCCGTCGGCGAGGGCGACCAGCAGGTCCTCGGCCAGTTCCGGCTTGAGCAGGCCGTGGGCGAGGGCGCGGTCGGCGGTGGCGCGGGCCATCGCGATGTAGCCGGCGACCGTCTGCGGGGCGTGGGCGCGCAGCTCGCCGATGTGGGCGGCGACCGTGCCGGCGTCGCCGCGCGCGACCGGGCCGGTGAGCGCCGCGTCGCCGGAGCGCAGGGCGTTGTCCAGGGCGGCGCCGAGGAGCGGGCCCAGCATCCGGTCGGGGGCGGTGACCCCGGCGGTGCGCAGCAGCTCCATCGACTGGGCGACCAGCGTGACCAGGTGGTTCGCGCCGAGGGCGAGGGCCGCGTGGTAGAGCGGGCGGGCCTCCTCGGCGACCCATTCGGGCTCGCCGCCCATCTCGATGACCAGCGCCTCGGCGGCGAGCCGCAGCTCGTCCGGGGCGGTGACCCCGAAGGAGCAGCCGGCCAGCCGCTGCACGTCCACGGAGGTGCCGGTGAACGTCATCGCCGGGTGCAGGGCGAGCGGCAGGGCGCCGGCCCGCCGGGCGGGGTCCAGGACCTTCGTCCCGTACCGCCCCGAGGTGTGGACGAGGAGCTGTCCGGGGCGGACGGCGCCGGTCTCGGCCAGGCCCTCGACGAGTCCGGGCAGGGCGTCGTCGGGGACGGTGAGCAGGACCAGCTCGGCGCGCGCGAGAACCTCGGCGGGCGGGACGAGCGGGACGTCGGGGAGCAGGTCGGCGGCGCGCCGCACCGAGGCGTCGGAGACGCCCGAGACGGCGACCGGACGGTGCCCGGCGAGGGCCAGGGACGCGGCCAGGGCGGGGCCGACGCGGCCCGCCCCCACCACGCCGACGGTGAGCCGGGCGGGGCGGTCCCTCGCGTCGAGGGGCCCCTGGGGAGCTGTTGCGTTCACACTGCGGGCCTTCCGTTCCAGTCCGCGGGGGGTACCGGACGATTCCTCTGCATGCTACGCCAGCCCCCGGCCCCGCATCCCGGCTGTCCACAGGCTGTGGACAGCCGCTCCGGCCGGGCGGAAACCGGGTGGGCGGCTCCGGCGTTCCGCGCGATGATCGTCCCATGGCAGACATGAGCGCGCAGGGGACGGACGTGGCCGCGGACGGCGGGGCGGACGCGGCGGACACCGAGGAGACCGCGCGGCTGCGCAGGCTCGCCGCCTGGCGGGGCGCCGGCCGGGCCCTGGGCCGGCTCCCCCAGGACCGCACGCTCGGCGAGCAGCTGGCCGCCCTCGCGGCGCAGGCCGGCACGGTCACCGACCTGGGTCTTCCGGCGGACATCTACGGGGACGGGGTCGTCGGCGAGCTGGAGCGCCGGGTCGCCGGTCTGCTGGGCACGGAGGCCGCCGTGTTCTTCCCGACCGGGACGATGGCGCAGCAGGTCGCGCTCCGCTGCTGGGCCGGCCGCACGGGCAACCCCGTCGTCGCCCTGCATCCGCTCGCCCACCCGGAGGTGCACGAGAACGGCGCGCTGGGCGCGGTGAGCGGGTTGCGCACCGTCCACCCGACGACCGCGCCGAGGCTGCCCGCGGCCGACGAGGTCCGGGACTTCCCGGAGCCGTTCGGCACCCTGATGCTGGAGCTGCCGCTGCGGGACGCCGGATTCGTGCTGCCCTCCTGGGAGGAGCTGGAGGCCGTGGTGGCCGCCGCCCGCGACCGGGACGCGGTGGTCCACTTCGACGGGGCCCGGCTGTGGGAGTGCGCCACGCACTTCGGGCGGACGCTGCCGGAGATCGCCGCGCTCGCGGACAGCGTGTACGTGTCGTTCTACAAGTCCCTGGGCGGGATCTCCGGGGCCGCGCTCGCCGGTTCCGCCTCGCTGGTCGAGGAGGCCCGCCTCTGGCGCCACCGGTACGGGGGCATGCTCTACCAGCAGTTCCCGGCGGCGGTCGCGGCGCTGGCCGGGCTGGACCGGGAGCTGCCCCGGCTGCCCGCGTACGTGGCGCACGCCGGGACGGTCGCCGGGGCGCTGGCCGAGGGGTTCGAGGCGGCCGGCACGGGCTGGTTCCGGGTGCATCCGCAGCGGCCCCACACCCACCAGTTCCAGGTGTGGCTGCCGTACGACGCCGACGTGCTGACCGATGCGGCGCTGCGGCAGGCCGAGGAGACCGGCACGGTCCTCTTCCGCCGCTGGTTCACGCCGGACACCGGCGCGCCGGGCACGGCGGTCACCGAGGTGACGGTGACGGAGGCCGGTCTGGAGTGGACCGCCCGGGACGTGCGGGACGCGGTGGCCGCGTTCCTGGACCGGCTGCCCGCGAAGGGCTGAGGAACCGCGGCCCCGGTCGTGGATTGACGGCGGCCGTCAATCGGCGACCGGGTTGTCGGACCCGCCGGGCACCATGGACGCGTGAGCGTCACCATCCACATCGCGGGGCTCGCCCCCGAGCGCATCGTCTTCCGGACCTCCCCGCTGGTCGAGCTGGGGGTGGCGCTGCACGCGCTCTCCGAGCCGGGCCACCATCCGGAGCTGCACGGCTGGGCGACGGCCACCGCCACGGCCCTGGAGCCCGACCTCGCGGACCGGCTGCACGAGGTGGAGTTCCTGTGGCGGAACACCTTCTCGGACATCTTCATGCCGTTCGCCGGCCTCACCGGCGGCGACGGCGCGACGGGCGCCGACCTCGCCGCCGACCTGGACATCCTGGACCGGCTGGACGACGACCGGTTCGTCTCCGCCGCCCTGGAGTTCACCTGCGCCGCCTTCTACGGGACCCGCGCGGCCTCCCCGCTGCGGGACGCCGGGACGCGCGCCCGCGCCCTGGACATGGCGGCGGCGCGCGGGCCGCGCCAGGTGGAGTTCACCCAGCGGCTGCTGGCCGACCCGGCGCCGGTGCGCCGCTGGCTGCGCCGCCTCTTCGAGGACTGCGACCGGGCGTTCTTCGCGGACACCTGGGAGCGGGTGCGCGTCCAGCTGGTGGCCGACGCGCGGCACAAGACGGATCTGCTGCGGCACAAGGGGCTGGCCGAGGCGATCCGGGCGGTCTCCCCCGCGCTGTCGCTGGGCGCGGACGGCGGCACGATCGACGTCGACAAGCTGACCGAGGGGGAGACCGATGCCACGGACCCGGCGGTCGGTCCAGGACTCACGCTGATCCCCACCGCCTTCGGCCGGCCGCACCTGATGGTGCTGCACGCCCCCGGCTGGCGGCCGGTGATCCACTACCCGGTGCACCGGCCCGAGCTGCCCGCGCCCGCCTCGGTGGAGCTGCTGCAACGGCGGATGGAGGCGCTGGCCCACCCGATGCGGATGCGGCTGTGCCGCAACATCGCCCGTTCCCCGTACACCACCGGTGAGCTGGCCGACACCAACGGGATCACCTCGCCGGAGGTCTCCCGGCATCTGGCGGTGCTCAAGAAGGCGGGGCTCGTCACGACCCGGCGCCGGGGCCGGTACGTGCTGCACCAGCTGGACCTGACCGTGGTGGCCCGGCTCGGCAGCGACTTCCTGGAGGGCATCCTGCGCTGAGCGCGGCGCCCCCGCGCCGTTCAGCCCGCGCCGTTCAGCCCGCGCCGCCGCCCGCGCGGACCAGCCCCGTCTCGTACGCGAGGACGACGACCTGCACCCGGTCGCGCAGCGCCAGCTTGGTCAGGATGCGGCCGACATGCGTCTTCACGGTCGCCTCGGAGAGGACCAGCCGGCCCGCGATCTCGCCGTTGGACAGGCCCTGGGCGACCAGCAGCATCACCTCGCGCTCGCGCTCGGTGAGCTTGGCGACGTCCTTGTGCTGCGGTTCCGGCGTGCCGCTGGGCAGCATCGGCGAGAAGCGGTCGAGGAGCCGGCGGGTGGTGGACGGGGCGACGACCGCGTCCCCGCTGTGCACGGAGCGGATCGCGGCCAGCAGTTCGCCCGGCGGCACGTCCTTGAGCATGAAGCCGCTGGCCCCGGCCTTGAGCCCGGAGAACGCGTACTCGTCGAGGTCGAACGTCGTCAGGATCAGTACCTTCGGCGCATCGGGCTGCGCGCAGATGCGGCGGGTGGCCTCGACGCCGTCCAGCCTGGGCATCCGGACGTCCATCAGCACCACGTCCACGGCGGTGGAGCGCAGGATCTCGATCGCCTCCGCCCCGTCACCGGCCTCGGCGACCACCTCCATGTCCGGCTGGGCGGCGAGCACCATCCGGAAGCCGGTGCGCAGCAGCACCTGGTCGTCGACGAGCATCACGCGGATCGCCATCGGGTCCTGTCTCTCCTCGTTCGTCCAGCTCGTTCGGTTCGGCTCGTACGGTTCGGCTCGTTCGTGTCAGCGGTCGGCGGCCTTGAGCGGCAGCAGGGCACTGATCCGGAAGCCGCCGCCGGGGCGCGGTCCGGCGTCCAGTGTGCCGCCGACCATGCCGACCCGTTCCCGCATGCCGATCATGCCGTGCCCCGCGCCGTCCGCGCCGCCGTCCTCGTACAGCTCGTGCGCGGCGCCCCGGCCGTCGTCCTCGACCAGCAGGCCGAGCCCGTCGTCGAAGTAGACCAGCCGGACGCTGGCCCCGGCGTGCGGGCCGCCGTGCTTGCGGGTGTTGGTCAGGGCCTCCTGCACGATGCGGTACGCGGTCAGCTCGACGCCGCTGGGCAGCGGGCGGGCGGTGCCCTCGACCTTGAAGTCCACCTCCAGGCCGGCCTTGCGCACCTGGTCGATCAGCTCCTCGATCTGCTCGACGTCGGGCTGCGGGACGTACTCCCCGCTCTCCTGGGCGTCGCCCGTACGCAGCACGCCGAGCAGCCGGCGCATCTCCGCGAGGGCCTGCCGGCCGGTGCCCGAGATGGTCTCCAGGGCCTGCCGGGCCTGGTCGGGCGCCGCGTCCAGCACATAGGCGGCGCCGTCGGCCTGCACCACCATCACCGACACGTTGTGCGCGACGACGTCGTGCAGTTCGCGGGCGATCCGGGCCCGCTCGGCGGCCACCGCGACCTTCGACTGCGCCTCCCGCTCCCGCTCCAGCCGGGCCGCCCGCTCCTCCAGCTGGTCGAAGTAGGCGCGCCGCGTCCGCATCGAGTCGCCGAGCACCCAGGCCAGCACGAACGGCACCGTCATCACCACGACGACGAACACCGTCTGCGCCCAGCTGCGCGGCACCTCGCCCGCGTCGGGCCAGCGGAGCTGGGAGACCGTGGCCGCGCTCAGGCTGCACACCAGGGAGAGCCGGGAGGCCCAGCGCTCACCGACGGTGGCGACCGTGAACGTGATCACCAGCATCGCGAAGTTCGCCACGGTCGGCCGGACCCCGCAGAGCAGCTGCACCACACCCATCGCGATGGCGAGCAGCAGCATCTTCTCCGGCGCCCGCCGGCGCAGCGCGACGACGAGGCAGAGCCCGACGACCACCGGCACGACCGCGACCCGTTCCAGCGGGCCGCCGCGCCCGGCGTCGTCCACCACGATGGTCATGCCGGAGAGCCCGAGGAGGAAGACAGCCCAGAAGCTGTCCACACCCGTCGGGTGTCTGCGGATGAAATCGTAGAGGCGCTGCACGTAACCCAGCGTAAAGAAGGTCAACGGGTGCCGGGTCAGCCGAAGGGTCGATCCGGGTCTCGGGACCCTACTCCCCAAGGTGGAGACTGGGAAACGTGAGGGATGAGTGGCGCGGGTGGCAGGAGGCGGCCGAAGCCGCGCTCTACGGTGACGAGGGCTTCTACCGGCGCCCCGAGGGCCCCGCGGGCCACTTCCGTACCTCGGTGCACGCCTCGCCGCTGTTCGCCGCCGCCGTCGCCCGGCTGCTGGTCGCCACGGCGGCGGAGCTGGGCACCCCGGAAGTGGACCTGGTGGACATGGGCGCGGGGCGCGGGGAGCTGACGGCCGGCGTCCTCGCCGCGCTTCCCGCCGAGGGCGGCGCGGACCTGGCGGTACGGGCGTACGCCGTCGAGCTGGCCGACCGCCCGGAGGGCCTGGACCCCCGCGTGCGGTGGTGCGCGGAGCCCCCGGACGGGGTGCGCGGGCTGCTGTTCGCCAACGAGTGGCTGGACAATGTGCCGCTGCCCGTCGCGGAGACCGACGCGGACGGCGTCGAGCGGTACGTCGAGGTGCGCGTCCGGGACGGCGCGGAGCGGCTGGGCGCGCAGGTCGCCGGGGCGGACGCGGCGTGGCTGCGGCGCTGGTGGCCGTCGGCCGGTCCGGGCAGCCGGGCGGAGATCGGCCGCCCGCGCGACGAGGCGTGGGCGGCGGCGGTCGCCACGGTGTCCGCCGGGCTCGCGGTGGCGGTGGACTACGCGCACGTACGCGGGCGGCGGCCGTCCTGCGGGACGCTCACCGGATTCCGGGCCGGCCGCGAGGTCCGTCCGGTGCCGGACGGCAGCTGCGACCTGACCGCGCACGTGGCCCTGGACGCCTGCGCGGCGGCGGCCGGTCCGCCCGCCGTGCTGCGCACCCAGCGCGAGGCGCTGGCGGCCCTGGGCGTCGCCGGCACCCGCCCGCCGCTGTCCCTGGCCACGACGGACCCCGCCGGCTACGTCCGCGCGCTGGCCTCGGCGGGCGAGGCGGCGGAGCTGACGGCCGCGGGCGGCCTGGGCGACTTCGGCTGGCTGGAACACCGCAAGCGGAATCCGGGCCCCTGCGGCGATTGAGGAGCGGGGTCCGGGGCAGGGCCCCGCGGCGACGGCGCGCAAGGAATACTGGCCTCCATGACGGAGACGACCATCGGCATCGGCGGCGCGGCCGAAAGCACCGACATGGTGCTGAACATCGGCCCGCAGCACCCCTCCACGCACGGCGTGCTCCGCCTCCGCATCGTCCTGGACGGCGAGCGCGTCCAGCACGCCGAACCGGTCGTCGGCTACATGCACCGGGGCGCGGAGAAGCTGTTCGAGGCGCGCGACTACCGCCAGATCATCATGCTCGCCAACCGCCACGACTGGCTGTCCGCGTTCTCCAACGAACTGGGCGTCGTGATGGCCGTCGAGCGCATGCTCGGCATGGAGGTCCCCGAGCGCGCGGTGTGGACCCGCACCCTGCTCGCCGAGCTGAACCGGGTCCTCAACCATCTGATGTTCCTCGGCTCGTACCCGCTGGAACTGGGCGGGATCACCCCGGTGTTCTACGCGTTCCGGGAGCGCGAGGAGCTGCAGACCGTGATGGAGGAGGTCTCCGGCGGCCGTATGCACTACATGTTCAACCGGGTGGGCGGCCTCAAGGAGGACCTGCCGGCCGGCTGGCTCGGCCGGGCGCGGGACGCCGTCGCCGCGGTCCGCTCCCGGATGGACGTGTACGACGAACTGGTCCTCGGCAACGAGATCTTCCGGGGCCGCACCCGGGGCGTCGGCGTGCTGTCGGCCGAAGCGGTGCACGCGTACGGGGTGTCGGGGCCGATCGCCCGCGCCTCGGGCGTCGACTTCGACCTGCGGCGCGACGAGCCGTATCTGGCGTACGGGGAGCTGCGGGACACCCTGAAGGTCGTCACCCGGACCGAGGGCGACTGCCTGGCCCGGTTCGAGTGCCTGCTGGAGCAGACGCACAACGCCCTGGACCTCGCGGACGGCTGCCTGGACCGGCTGGCCGGGCTCGCGCCGGGACCCGTCAACCAGCGGCTGCCGAAGGTCCTCAAGGCGCCGGAGGGCCACACGTACGCCTGGACGGAGAACCCGCTCGGGGTCAACGGCTACTACCTGGTGTCCAAGGGCGAGAAGACGCCGTATCGGCTCAAGCTGCGGTCCGCGTCGTTCAACAACATCCAGGCGCTCACCGAGCTGCTGCCGGGGACGCTGGTCGCCGACATGGTGGCGATCCTGGGCTCGCTGTTCTTCGTCGTCGGCGACATCGACAAGTAACTCCGCCGACTCCGTCGACGCCGCGTCAGGAGATCGCGCTGCGCAGCTCCGCGACGTCCAGCTGTTCCGTCTCGTCGTGCGCGGTGAGGTCGATGACCTTGCCGACGGCGCGCTCCCGGGCCGTGTCCGAGCGGTGCGCGGCCAGCGCCTCCTCGCCGACCACGTCGGCCAGGTCCTCGTCCTGCACGGACTCGATCGCGGCGCGCTCGGCGGCGGGTTCGACGGTGGGCGGCGCCTCCTTCTGCGTACCGAAGAAGTCGAAGCCGCCCTGCGGGACCGCACCGCGGCGGGGGCCGGCGTACGGGACGACGGCGCTGGCGGCCGGCACCGGTCGCGTGGCCGGGACCGGGCGGGAACGCTCCTCGGCCTGCCGGTTCCGGGCCTCCCCGGCGACGCGGCGGGCCTCGTCGGCGGCGCGCCTGGCCTGCTGGAGGGCGGCGTTGCGCGGGAGGTCGGCCAGCGCGCGGGCGGCGCGGGCGAACGCCTCCGGGGTGGGCGTGGAGCGGGCGGGGGGCAGTTCGCGGGCGGGCGCGGACGCCTCGATGGCGAGCTGCCTGCGGCTCTCCAGGACGCCGGCGCGCTCGGTCTCGGCGTTGGCGTACCGCCGCAGGAGCGCGGCGTGTTCGCTGCGCAGCCCGGCCAGCTCCACCCGCTTGCGGCGCAGCTTGGTCTCCAGGCGGGCGCGGATCTCGCGCGCCTCCTCCAGGTCGGACTCCAGCTCCGCCGCGCGTTCCTCGGCACGCCACTCGTCGCTCGCGCGGGCGCGCGTCAGCTCGGCGACCCGGCGGCCCGCCTCGCGGTCCCAGCCGCGCATCAGGACCGCGCCGGTGACGGCGGCGGCCGCCGCGACGGCGACCAGGGCCCGCAGGACCATGGGTTCGGTCGGCAGCCAGGCGCCCGCGGCACAGAGCACCGCCGCTCCGGCGACTGCCGAAGGCGGAAGGATTCTGTGCAGTGGGGGCGAATGGCGGTGGCGTCCACGTGGCATGGCCCGAAATTTACCGTGTGCGCGGCGTACTTGGGGAGCCGCCCGTCAATCCGTGCCCGGTAAGTTACCCGGCGGCTCCCCCTTGCGGGTGTTCCGGCCCGTTCCGGGGCCCGTTCACCGGTGCGTGTTCGCTACTTCTCGATCAGCCCTTTCGACTGAAGGTATTCGCGGGCGGCGTCCGCCGGCTTGACGCGTTCCGCGTCGACCTTGCGGTTGAGTTGTGCGAGGTCCTCGGTGGTGAGAGCGCCGGTGAGCCGGCCCAGCGCGTCGGCGATCTCCGGGGCTCCGGCGTCCGCGGCGTTGAGAACCGGAAGGACGTTGTCCGCGTTCTGGAGCTTCTTGTCGTCCTCCAGGAACACCAGGTCGTAGGTGTCCAGCACCGCGTCGGTGGTGGTGGTGAGAACCAGTTGGTCCTTGCCGTCCTTGACGGCCTGCTTGGCCTGCGGGGTGCCGACGCCCTTGGGGTCGATTCCGGTGACGTCGATGCCGTACGTCTTCTCCAGGCCGGGTGCGCAGAACGGCCGTATCTCGCACTCGTCCCCGGCGGCGATGCGGACGCCGATCTTCGCGGCGCCGAGATCCGAAAGGGTCTTCAGCTTGTGCTTGTCGGCGAATTCCCTGGTCACCGCGAACGCGTTCTGGTCGACGGCCTTCCCCGCCGGGAGCACCTTCAGTCCGCGCGGTTCGGCGAGCTTCTTGAGGGCGGCGACGGTGGCTCCGGCGTCGCCCGAGGCGACGGGCTTCGCCGCGGCGTCCTCGGCGCCGTTCACCTTGGCGTTGAGGAATTCCGCGATGGTGGCCGCGTATTCCGGTACGACGTCGATCTCGCCCTTCTCCAGGGAGGGTTCGTAGAGTTCGCGGTTCTTCACCGTGGTGACGGAGGTGCTGTATCCGACGTCGGCGAGGATCTGCGCGTACAGCTCGGCGAGCACCTTGGACTCGGTGAAGGCGGCGGCGCCGACGACCAGCGAGCCCTTCTTGCCGGAGTCGCCGGCGGCCGGGGCGCCCTTGTCCTGTTCCAGGCTGTCCCCGCCGCACGCGGCGAGCGAGCCCGCGAGCGCGAGGATGCCGATGACGGCACCGGCCGTGCGTGAGGTCCTGGTCATGTTTCTTCTCCGTCCACGGCGGCGGCGCGCCGTATGCGACAAGTGATGGATGTGCGGCATGCGTTGCGGGGCGCGGCGGCGCGGGCCCGGCGCCGTCACGCGGGGCGGCGGCGCAGCGGGGACAGCAGGCGGTCCAGGGCCACCAGGACCGCTTCCACCAGCAGGGCGAGCGCGGCCACCAGCAGCGCCCCCGCCACCACCTGCGCGGTGTCGTACGTGTTGAAACCGGCGGTGATGATGCGGCCGAGGCCGCCCTGGCCGACCATGGCGGCGATGGTCGCCGTGGCCACGACCTGGACGGCGGCGGACCGCAGCCCGGTCATGATCAGCGGGTACGCCAGCGGCAGCTCGACGCGGAGGAAGAGCTGACCGCCCGACATGCCCATCCCGCGCGCGGCCTCCGTCACCGCCCGGTCCACCTCGGTCATCCCGACGTAGGCGTTGGTCAGCAACGGCGGCACGGCGAACAGCACCAGCGCGGTGATCGTGGGTATGTAGCCCGCGTTGCGCAGGGGCGAGACCATGAAGAGGGCCAGCACCGCGAAGACCGGGACCGCGCGGCCGATGTTGGCGAGGTTGACCGCGAGCGCGCCGCCCCGGCGGATGTGGCCCAGATACAGCGCGACGGGCAGGGCGACGGCGCAGGACAGGGCGAGCGCCACGCCGCTGACGTACAGGTGCTCGCTCAGCCGGTGGGCGATTCCGCTCTCGCCGGACCAGTTGGCTCCGGTGGTGAGCCAGGTCCAGGCGTCCCCGAGGACTTCCATGTCAGACCGCCTTCGCCGGGCCGGGCGCGTCCGTGCCGCCGTGCGGGGCGCGGACGCGGGTCCAGGGGGTCAGCAGCCGCTGCACGCCGAGCAGCAGCAGATCGGCGACGATCGCGAGCAGTACGCAGAGCACCGAGGCGGCCAGCACCTGGGCCTTGAAGAAGCTCGGCAGCGCGTCCTCGATGAGGTTGCCGAGGCCGCCCCGGCCGACGATCGAGCCGACCGTGGTGAGCGCGATCGTGGAGACCGTGGCGATGCGTATGCCGGCCATCAGCGCGGGGAGCGCGAGGGGCAGTTCCACCTCCCACAGCAGGCGCAGCGGCCCGTACCCCATGCCGTGCGCGGCCTCCTTCGCCTCCTCGGGCACCGCTTCGAGACCGGCCAGGATGTTGCGTACGAGGATGGTCAGCGAATACAGCACGAGCCCGGTGACCACCAGCGCGGCGGAGAGCCCGAACAGGGGCAGCAGGAGCGAGAACATCGCGAGGGACGGCACGGTGTAGAGCACCGTCGTCAGTCCGAGGACCGGTGCGGCGAATCCCCGGCCCCGGCGGGCGAGGAGCGCGAGCGGAAAGGCGACGGCCACTCCGATCGCGACGGATACGGCGGTGATCCAGATGTGCTGGAGGGTGGCGTCCGTCAACTCCTGGCTGCGGGTACGGAGATACTCGCCGCAGATCCAGTCGTTCGTCACCAGGCAGTTCTGTCCGGCCATCCGTCCCCCCACCCCCTGTTCGCCTTCTCGTGCCTATGTCCGGCGAGCCTATCCTCGACCACTGACAATCGCCGGAGCCGTTGTATTCCAGCAACATGTCCTTCACAGAACACCCGCGACAATGGGGAACCATGATCCGTTTCGAGCAGGTCACCAAGCGGTATGCGGACGGCACCACCGCCGTCGACGGCCTTTCCTTCGAGGTCGCCGAGGGTGAACTGGTCACGCTCGTCGGACCGTCGGGCTGCGGCAAGACGACCACCATGAAGATGGTGAACCGGCTGACCGAACCGACCGAGGGGCGGATATTCCTCGACGGGGACGACATATCCACCATCGATCCGGTCCGGTTGCGCCGCCGTATCGGCTATGTGATCCAGCAAGTGGGCCTCTTCCCGCACAGGACGGTCCTGGAGAACACCGCCACCGTTCCCCATCTCCTGGGCTGGAAACGCGCAAGGGCCCGCGCACGCGCCGCCGAACTCCTCGCACTGGTCGGACTCGACCCTTCCGTTCACGGCGGCCGATATCCGGAACAGCTCTCCGGCGGGCAGCGCCAACGCGTCGGGGTGGCACGGGCGCTGGCCGCCGATCCGCCGGTCCTGCTGATGGACGAGCCTTTCGGCGCGGTGGACCCGGTCGTGCGCGAACACCTCCAGAACGAATTCCTGAAACTCCAGGAACAGGTCCGCAAAACCATCCTGTTCGTCACCCACGACATCGAGGAAGCGGTGCGCCTCGGCGACCGCATCGCCGTCTACGGGCAGGGCTCCGTCGAGCAGTTCGACACCCCCGGCACGGTGCTCGGCGCCCCCGCCAACGCCTATGTCGCCGACTTCGTGGGCGCCGACCGGGGGCTCAAGCGGCTCGCCGTCACCCCCGTCGAGGAGAGCGACCTCGACCATCCGCCCGTCGTCCGGCTCGACGACCCGCTGTCCGGCGCGGCCGCGCGCCTGCGCGAGGACGCCGCCCGCTGGGCCGTCGTCCTGGACGGCGACGGGCGCCCGTACGGCTGGCTGACCGCCGACGACGCGAGTCCCGGCGCCAAGGGCACCGTCCGCGACCGGGTCCGCCGAATGGAGGCGTCGCTTCCCCTCGGCACCCCGCTCAAACCGGCCTTCGCCACCATGCTCCAGCACGACGCCGGCTGGATCGCCGTCACCGACGGGACGGACGGCGGCCGCTTCCTCGGCGTGCTCACCCCGGCCCGACTGCACGAGGCGCTGCGCCGCTCGGTCGGCGCGGACGGGCGCTCCGTACCGCGCGCGCAGGTGTCGGTCGAGAGCGCCACCGGTGTGGCGGAGGCCCCGGCCGGGTAGGCGCGACGCCCCAGCCCTCAGCCTCCACAGCCCCCGGCCCTGGGCACCGCCCCCAGCCCCCGCCCCCGGCCGTCCTCAGCTCTCGCTCAGCCGGCTGCTCAGCCACTCCAGCGCGGCCGGGATCTCCCGGCGCCAGGTGTTGAAGTTGTGTCCGCCGCTCTTCAGCACGATGGACGAGACCTGGGCCGGCCGCTTCACCTTGGCGATGAACTTCCTGGTCGACGCGTAGTTCGACTCGCCCTGGCGTGACGTGGTCACCAGGAACGAACCGGCCGGCTGCGGCCGGTTGTCCAGCGTCCACATCAGGTCCGCGCGGCGCCGCGCGGACTCGTCGCCGTGGAAGAGGTCGCCCGTCGTCGGGTCCTCGGCCGCCTTGTAGTACGCGGACAGGCCCGCGCTCGCCGCGTACCTGTCCGGGTGGTGCAGCCCGATCTTCAGGGCGCAGTACCCGCCGGCCGAGTTGCCGATGATGCCCCAGTTGCGGGGGTGGCCGCCGACCCGGTAACCGGCGGAGACCGCGTGCGGCACGTCGTCGGCGAAGAACGTCTCCGTCTGCGGCCCGCCCGGTATGTCCACGCACTCCGTGTCACGGGGCGGCGCCACGGTCGGACGCAGCATCACCAGGATCATCGGCTGCGCCCGGCCCGCCTTCACCCGGTCGAACGCGGTACGCGGATAGCGCAGGCCCTCGATGAGGTTCTCCGCGGTGCCCGGATAGCCGGTGAGCACCACGACCGCCGGGAACTTGCGGTGCGCGTACGCCGACTGGAAGTACTCCGGTGGCAGATACACGTACGCCGGGGTCTCGATGCCGGTCCGCCGGCCGGAGATCACCACCTTGTCGATCCGGCCGCCCCTCGTGGGCATCGCCCCGCCCGGCACGTCGGGCCGCCGCGAGTCCACCCGGACGATGTTCTTCGCGGCGAGCGTCCCGGCCGCGTGATCGGTGACCACCCCCATCTCCTGCTTGCGGCCCAGCAGGTCCGCCCAGGAGCCGTAGAAGAGGAAGCTGTTGTTGGCCGGCAGCCCCACCGTGGCGAACAATGCCACCTGGGTCGCCGGCAGCATGCCCACCCGCCCCAGCACGGCGCGCGCGCCGCGGCGGGCGAGCCGCGGCCGGCACCGGACGGTGGCGGTGAACAGTACGACGGCCGGCGCGATCGCGAGGACCAGCACTGGCTTGCCGGTAAGGCCCATGACCGATGAACTTTCTGTCAGGAAATTTCCGGGAAGCGGGTGAACCCGCGCCCCGGAAGCCTCGTCCTAGAGGGCGCACACCGTCCGCAGCGCTTTGGCCGCCGGACGCAGGAACCTCTCGCGGAGCCACGGGAAGCGATGTCTGTCACGCCAGATGGGGATAAATCAGGATCGGTTCCGGTTCGCGCACGTACGTTCGTGCGCGCTCCACGGCCGGAGGCCGTACCGGCGCTCGTCGGCACGGCCTGCACCGTCGTCGGACTGATCGACGTCGCCGCCGGGGTCTTCCCGCGCTTCCGGCACAGCCGCATGCACAGTCTGGCCGAAGTGCTCCCCGGCGCCCTCGGCCCCTTCGCCGCCGCGCTCTCGCTGAGCACCGGCGTCCTGCTGCTCCTGCTGGCCCACGGCCTCAAGCGGCGCAAGCGGCGCGCCTGGCGGGCCGCCGTCGTCCTCCTCCCCGCCGGGGCACTCGCCCAGTTCGCCTACCGGCACTCGGTCATCGGCACCGTCCTCTCACTGGCGCTCTGCTACCCGCTGCTGCGCCACCGGAGCGAGTTCGCCGCCCTGCCCGACCCGCGCAGCCGATGGCGGGCGCTGGCCAACTTCGTGCTGCTCGGCGCCGGATCGCTCGGCCTCGGCCTGGTCGTCGTCAGCGCCCACCCCAACCGCCTGGTCGGCAGCCCCAGCATCGCCGACCGGCTCCAGCACGTGCTGTACGGCCTGTTCGGCTTCGAGGGGCCCGTCGACTACGCCGGGGACACCTCCTGGACCGTCGCCTACTCGCTCGGCGCCCTCGGCCTGCTCACCGCCGTCACCACCATCTACCTGGCCCTGCGCCCCGAGCACCCGGCCGCCCGGCTCACCGAGGACGACGAGACCCGGCTGCGCGGCCTCCTGGAGCGGCACGGCGGGCGGGACTCGCTCGGCCACTTCGCGCTCCGCCGCGACAAGGCCGTCGTCTTCTCCCCCAGCGGCAAGGCCGCCGTCTGCTACCGCGTCGTCTCCGGCGTGATGCTGGCCGGCGGCGACCCCATCGGGGACGTGGAGGCGTGGCCCGGCGCCATCGAACGCTTCATGGACGAGGCACGGGCCCACTCCTGGACCCCCGCCGTCATGGGCTGCGGCGAGACCGGCGGCGAGGTCTGGACCCGCGAGACCGGGCTCACCGCCCTGGAGCTGGGCGACGAGGCGGTGGTGGACGTCGCGGATTTCTCCCTCGCCGGACGCGCGATGCGCAACGTACGCCAGATGGTGAAGCGCATTGAGCGGGGCGGCTACGAGACCCGCGTCCGGCGCGTGGCCGACATCGGCGACGCCGAACTCGCCCGCATCCGCCGCGCCGCCGCCGACTGGCGCGGCACCGACACCGAACGCGGCTTCTCCATGGCGCTCGGCCGGATCGGTGACACCGCCGACCGGGACTGCTTCCTCGCCACCGCCCACAAGACCGACGAGGACAGCGCCGACTCCCCGTACGGCGACCTGAAGGCCGTCCTCCACTTCGTGCCGTGGGGCACCGACGGCATGTCCCTCGACCTGATGCGCCGCGACCGGGCCGCCGACCCGGGCATGAACGAGCTGCTGATCGTCGCCGCGCTCCAGGCCGCGCCCCGGCTCGGCGTCGAGCGCGTCTCGCTGAACTTCGCGATGTTCCGCTCGGCCCTGGCGCGCGGCGAGAAGCTGGGCGCGGGGCCGGTCCTGCGGGTCTGGCGCGGGCTGCTGATCTTCCTCTCGCGCTGGTTCCAGATCGAGTCGCTGTACAAGTTCAACGCGAAGTTCCGGCCACGCTGGGAGCCCCGTTTCGTGGTGTACCGCGCCGCCCGCGACCTGCCCCGCATCTCCTTCGCCGCGATGCGGGCCGAGGGCTTCGTGAACCTCGCGCTCCCCCGCCCGCCGGCCCGCCGCCTCCCCGTCGCGCCCCGCCGCCCGTGCGCCCACGTCCCCCCTCCGGCGGGCGGCCAGGGCGCCCGCACGGCGTAGCTGTCCCCCGTACGGGCCTACGCTGGTCATATGAGTACGTTGCGTGGAACGGTCCAGGGGCTGCCGGAGTGGGACCGCTGCGCGGTCATGGGGGTCGTCAACGTGACCCCCGACTCCTTCTCCGACGGAGGCCGCTGGTTCGACACCACGACGGCCGTCAAGCACGGCCTCGACCTGGTCGGCGAGGGCGCCGACCTCGTCGACGTCGGCGGTGAATCGACCCGCCCCGGCGCCACCCGCGTGGACGAGTCCGAGGAGCTGCGCCGGGTGATCCCGGTCGTCCGCGGCCTGGTCGCCGAGGGCGTCACGGTCTCCGTGGACACCATGCGCGCCCGCGTCGCCGAGCAGGCGCTCGCGGCCGGCGCGGTCCTCGTCAACGACGTCAGCGGCGGCCAGGCCGACCCGGACATGGTGCCCGTGGTCGCCGCCGCCGGGGCGCCGTTCGTCGTGATGCACTGGCGCGGCTTCAGCGAGTCGATGAACAGCCGCGCGGTGTACGGGGACGTGGTCGCCGAGGTCGTCGCCGAGCTGCGCGCCCGGATGGACGCGGTGGTCGCGGGCGGCGTCGCCCCGGAGCGCCTGGTGATCGACCCCGGACTCGGCTTCGCCAAGGACGCCCCGCACGACCTGGCGCTCCTCGCCCGGCTGGACGCGCTGCGCGAGCTGGGCCGGCCGCTGCTGGTGGCCGCCTCCCGCAAGCGGTTCCTGGGCCGGGTGCTGGCCGGGGAGGAGGGTGCCGCCCCGCCGCCCGCCCGCGAGCGCGACGCGGCCACCGCCGCCGTCTCCGCCCTCGCCGCGCGGGCCGGTGCCTGGGCGGTACGCGTGCACGAGGTCCGGGCCACCGCCGACGCCGTGCGGGTCGCCCGCGCCGTCGAGGGAGCCGCGTGACCGCGCCGCGGGACGACCACGCGGAGGCCGCCGCCGACATCGCGGCCGTCGAGCGGGCCAACACGGCGTACTACGAGGCGCTGGAGCGCGGCGACCTCGACGCCCTGACGGCCGCCTGGCTGCCGGGCGAGGACCTGACGGTCTCCTGCGTCCACCCCGGCTGGCCGGTGCTCAGCGGGCGGCGCGAGGTGCTGCGCAGCTACGCGCTGATCATGGCGAACACCGAGTACATCCAGTTCTTCCTGACGGACGTCGGCGTCTCCATGACCGGCGACACCGCCCTGGTGACCTGTACGGAGAACATCCTCAGCGGCGGCCCCGCCGAGGAGGGCGCCTCGCTCGGGCCGCTCGTCGGCCAACTCGTCGTCGCGACGAATGTGTTCCGGCGCACTTCGGACGGCTGGAAGCTCTGGTCGCACCACGGTTCGCCCGTACTGGCCGAAACCGGCGAGGAAGAGGACGAAGCGCCCCCTTCCTGAGCCGGCCGGTGCCCCCGGCGGGGCACAAAGGGGGCTCGAATGCGGGTCCGACCGGATTGGAACCGGCCGCATCGGGGTATCAGCGGCTATCTGTTCCGTGCCCGAACGCCCTCCCCCGCGGGAAAAGGGTGTCGGTGCGCGCGGGTAGATTCGAAATCGGGTACCCGGCCGACCGCACACGGCCCCGTGCCCTACGACCAACGACAGCAGGAGTGATTCGCGTGGATCGTGTCGCGCTGCGCGGCCTCAAGGCCCGCGGGCACCACGGCGTCTTCCCCCGTGAGCGGGAGGAGGGCCAGACGTTCATCGTCGACCTGGTGCTCTGCCTCGACACCCGCCCCGCGGCGGCCGCCGACGACCTGACGAAGACCGTGCACTACGGCGTGGTCGCGGAGGAGGTCGTCGCGGTGGTCCGGGGCGAGCCGGTCGATCTGATCGAGACGCTCGCGGAGCGCATCGCCCAGCAGTGCCTCAAGCACGACGGCGTCGAGGAGGTGGAGGTCGTGGTGCACAAGCCGGACGCGCCCATCACCGTCCCGTTCGACGACGTCACCATCACCATCACCCGGAGCCGAGCATGACTGCATTTTCCACCGAAGGGCAGAGCGACCCGACCGTACAGCCGGTGCCCGCCTCCGTGGTCGAGCAGGTGGACGCGGCGGACAGCACCCTCTCCAACCCCAAACTCGCCGTGCTCTCGCTCGGCGCCAATCTGGGCAACCGCCTGGAGAACCTCCAGGGCGCCATCGACGCGCTGGAGGACACACCCGGCCTCCGGGTCAAGGCGGTCTCCCCGGTGTACGAGACGGAGCCGTGGGGCGTCGCGCCCGGCTCCCAGCCGTCGTACTTCAACGCGGTGATCGTCGTGAAGACGACACTGCCGCCGGCCTCCCTCCTGGAGCGCGGCCAGGCCGTCGAGGAAGCCTTCGAGCGGGTCCGCGAGGAGCGCTGGGGGCCCCGCACGATCGACGTGGACATCGTCTCCTACGCCGACGTCGTCTCGGACGACCCCGTGCTCACCCTCCCCCACCCGCGCGCCCGTGAACGCGCCTTCGTCCTCGCCCCGTGGCACGACGTGGACCCCGAGGCCCAGCTCCCCGGCGCCGGACCGGTCGCCGAGCTGCTGAGCGGTGTGGGGCGCGACGGGGTGCTTCCCCGGACCGACCTGGAACTGCGGCTGCCCGAGTAGTCGTTAGGCTCTCAGCACACAGCACGACGGACCACAGCACGACGGACCACAGGCGGCGAAGGGCGGCTCACCCGGTGAAGCAACTACGGCTCGGAGTCCTGGCCGGCCTCTTCGCCGCCGCCGGGGTCCTCTCCTGGGGCGGCGCCCGCCTCTGGGACTCCTTCGGCACCCTGCCCAGCGTCCCGCTGGCCGCGCCCATCGTGCTCGCGGTGATCGCGGTCGTCCTGCTGGCCACGGCCCTGTCCATCCGCGCCCGGCTCCGCGCCCAGCGCGAGCGCCGCCCCGGCGCCAAGGGCGTCGAGCCCCTGATGGCCGCCCGCGCCCTGGTCTTCGCCCAGGCGAGCGCCCTCGTCGTGGCCCTGGTCGCCGGCATGTACGGCGGCACCGCCGTCTTCCTGCTCGGCTCCCTGGACATCCCGCCCCGGCGCGACCAGGCCATCTACGCCGGCTTCGCGGTCCTGGCCGGCTTCGCCGTCATCGCCGCGGCCCTCTTCCTGGAACACATCTGCAAGCTCCCCGACGACCACGACGACGACAGACCGAACGCGGCGGCTGCCTGAGACCGGCTGACCTGGCCCTACCAGGGCTGCCGGGCCAGGTGCCCGTTGACGAGGAACGTCGGGTACGGGTCAAGCCGGCAGGTGTAGAAGGTGAACGGCTTGGCCACCGCCGTGCTCTCGCGAACTGCGGTGACCTCGACCCAGGCGGACTCCTTGAGCCGGACAGGGTGCCGCTCTGCCTTGAACGTCCCACGAGCGGCCCAGTTGTCGACGACGACCAGATGGGAGGCGATCCCGCGCGGCCGGGGAGTGAACCGCGCCCCGATCACCTGTGCCAGCTCGGCCAGAAACCCGACATTCGCGCTGACCAGCACTCTGCCGGCCCATGTCCTGCTCCGGCAGCCGTCCCCGTCCGCGTACCCGTCGAGAAATCCGTCGAACACGTCCCTGTCCCGCAGGACCACACGCGGGAACCGCTGCCGCATGTGGTGCGCGTCGCCGCCGGTGTACTGGCGCATGGCGTCGGCCAGGTACGAGGAGACCACGCGCACCCGGAATCCCGGTACGTCCCGCCCCAGATAGCCGGAGGGCCTGGTCACGGCCTCCAAACGGGCGGACAGCCCCGTGGCGCCGCGCAGGCATCGGGCGTATTTCGTGGCGAACGCCTTGTCGTTCACGACGAGCGAGACGTAGTTGGCGCCCACGGTGCCATCCGCACACGTCGCACCCACGAAATAGCCGAACTCGTAGCCGGGCCGGATCGTCAGCCTCTTCCGGCACAGCTTCCTGGCCTGCGCCCAGGCCAGCACCGTGCCCGCAGCATCGCGAGCATGCACCCAGCCGTCCGGCGTCCCCAGCAACTGCTCCGGAGCCACGGTGAACGTCGCATGGCTGGTGACCACGTCCACGGCCTCACGGCTCCTGACGGCGCTCACCGCCACCACGGTTGTCCGGGCGGTCCGGTCTCCGTCCAGCGTCCACAGCTCCGAGCCCACGCGGACGTTTGCGGCTCGCTGCCGCCCTCCCACCGCGTTCACCGTTTGCCGACTGGGCAATCCCCCCACAGCGCCCCTCCCGATTCACACGCGCTCGCATGAATCGGGAGGTTACGTCCCGGCACCGACAATCCGGCTGTCAAGCCAGTATCAGGCTCATCGCCTCGGCCCGTGTGGTCGCGTCTCGCAGTTGCCCGCGCACCGCCGACGTCGTCGTCTTGGCGCCCGACTTGCGGATGCCCCGGACCGACATGCACATGTGCTCGGCTTCGACGACCACGATCGCGCCCCGCGCGTCCAGGATGCGCATCAGCGAGTCCGCGACCTGTGTGGTCAGCCGCTCCTGGACCTGCGGCCGCCGGGCAAAGACCTCGACCAGTCGGGCCAGCTTCGACAGACCGGTGATCTTGCCGCTCTCCGCCGGGATGTATCCGACGTGCGCCACCCCGTGGAAGGGAAGCAGATGGTGCTCGCAGAGACTGACTATCTCGATGTCCTTCACCAGGACCATCTCGTCATGCCCCAGGTCGAACGTCGTCGTCAGAACGTCCTCGGGCTCCTGCCGCAAGCCGGCCAGGATCTCCTTGTACGCCCGTGCCACCCGGCCGGGGGTTTCGCGCAGGCCCTCGCGGTCCGGGTCCTCGCCCACGGCGATCAGCAGCTCTCGGACTGCGGCCTCGGCACGCTTCTCGTCGAACTCGCCGATCTCGGGCCGGGGGTCCAGCGTCACCGGGTCGGTCATGTGTGCCTCGTTCCTTGAGCCGTCGCCGCGGGGGCATCCGCGCAGGTGTACGGAAAATGCCGCGCCCCCAACAGGCTAGAACCTGGGGGGCGCGGCATCCATTCCGGGCCCGGTGCGAACCCCGTGACAGGGGCCACACCGGGGGTGTGACTAGCTCTCGGGGCGCTCCTCGGGCAGCGTCTCCTTGGTGGTGGAGACGCTGTCCGCGACCGCGCCGCCGGCCGTGCTCGCCCCGTTGGTGAGGGCCAGCTCCTTCGGGGAGAGGACCGGCGGACGGGTGGACGGGGTGCGCCGGGCGGAGCCGGTCCACGCGGGGCGGGCCGGGCGCTTGACGATCGGGGCGAAGATCTCGGCGATCTCCTCCTTGCCCAGCGTCTCCTTCTCCAGGAGGCGCAGGACCAGGGTGTCCAGCACGTCGCGGTTCTCGACGAGGATCTCCCACGCGTCGTTGTGGGCGGTCTCGATGAGCTTCTTGACCTCTTCGTCGACCAGCGCGGCGACCTCTTCCGAGTAGTCGCGCTGGTGGCCCATCTCGCGGCCCACGAACGGTTCGGTGTTGTCGCCGCCGAACTTGATCGCACCGAGCCGCTCCGTCATGCCGTACTGCGTGACCATCGCGCGGGCCGTGGCCGTGGCCTTCTCGATGTCGTTGGCGGCGCCGGTGGTCGGGTCGTGGAAGACCAGCTCCTCGGCCGCGCGCCCGCCCAGCATGTACGCCAGCTGGTCGAGCATCTCGTTGCGCGTCGTGGAGTACTTGTCCTCCTCCGGGAGCACCATCGTGTAACCGAGGGCGCGGCCGCGGGAGAGGATCGTGATCTTGTGGACCGGGTCCGACTGCGGAGAGGCCGCCGCGACCAGGGCGTGTCCGCCCTCGTGGTACGCGGTGATCTTCTTCTCCTTCTCGGACATGATCCGGGTCCGCTTCTGCGGGCCGGCCACGACGCGGTCGATGGCCTCGTCCAGCATGGCGTTGTCGATGAGCTTCTGGTTGCTGCGCGCCGTCAGGAGCGCGGCCTCGTTCAGCACGTTCGACAGGTCGGCACCGGTGAAGCCGGGCGTGCGGCGGGCGACGGCGCCGAGGTCGACGTCCGGGGCGACCGGCTTGCCCTTCTGGTGGACCTTGAGGATCTCCAGGCGGCCCTGCATGTCCGGGCGGTCCACGGCGATCTGGCGGTCGAAGCGGCCCGGACGCAGCAGCGCCGGGTCCAGGATGTCCGGCCGGTTGGTGGCGGCGATCAGGATGACGCCGCCCTTCACGTCGAAGCCGTCCATCTCCACGAGGAGCTGGTTCAGCGTCTGCTCGCGCTCGTCGTGACCGCCGCCCATGCCGGCGCCGCGGTGGCGGCCGACGGCGTCGATCTCGTCGACGAAGACGATGGCCGGGGCGTTCGCCTTGGCCTGCTCGAAGAGGTCGCGGACGCGGGAGGCACCGACACCGACGAACATCTCGACGAAGTCGGAACCGGAGATCGAGTAGAACGGGACGCCCGCCTCGCCCGCGACGGCGCGCGCGAGCAGGGTCTTGCCCGTACCGGGAGGCCCGTACAGCAGGACGCCCTTGGGGATCTTGGCCCCGACGGCCTGGAACTTCGCCGGCTCCTGGAGGAACTCCTTGATCTCGTGGAGCTCCTCGACCGCCTCGTCCGAACCCGCCACGTCGGCGAAGGTCGTCTTGGGGGTGTCCTTGGTGATCAGCTTGGCCTTGGACTTGCCGAACTGCATGACCTTGGAGCCGCCGCCCTGCATCTGATTCATCAGGAACAGGAAGACGACGACGATGAGGACGAACGGCAGCAGGGAGAAGAGGATCGAGACGAACGGGGACTGCTTCGAGGGCGAGACGGTGTAGCCGTCCTTGATGTCGCCGCTCTCGAACTTCTTCTGCAGCATGTCGGCGAGCTCGACGCCCTGGTTGCCGATATAGCTCGCCTGGAACTTGCTGCCGGATTCGTCGGCCAGTTTCTGGCCGTCCTTCAGCTCAATCTTGATGATCTGGTCGTCACCGGTGGTGAGTTTGGCCTGGTTCACCTGGTTCTTGCTGATCGCCTGGATCACCTGGCCGGTGTCCACCGTCTTGTAGCCGCCGCCCGAGCCGACGACATTCATCAACACGACCACGGCGAGGACGGCCAGCACGATCCACATGACCGGCCCACGGAAGTATCGCTTCACGTCCATCCATACGGAGCGAGATTCGCCCCGTCCCTCCTGCCCGTAGGTAAATGCTGCTGTGAGTAAAGACTGTTCTTCGGACGGTACCCCAGCATGGTCACCGGCGTCCGCCTCGGACGTACGGCAATCCCGCCTTCTGAGGCTCAACGGCGGAGGACCCGCCAGGGTTCCCGGTATCCCCTGTCGCGGGTCCTCGTGCCCTCAGCCTCCGTATACGTGCGGGGCGAGGGTGCCGACGAAGGGCAGGTTGCGGTACTTCTCCGCGTAGTCGAGGCCGTAGCCGACGACGAATTCGTTGGGGATGTCGAAGCCGACCCACTTGCAGTCGAGCGCGACCTTGGCGGCGTCCGGCTTGCGCAGCAGGGTGCAGATCTCCAGCGAGGCCGGCTCGCGCGAGCCGAGGTTCGACTTCAGCCAGGACAGCGTCAGGCCGGAGTCGATGATGTCCTCGACGATCAGGACGTGCTTGCCCTTGATGTCGGTGTCCAGGTCCTTGAGGATGCGGACGATGCCGGAGGACTGGGTGCCCGCGCCGTACGAGGAGACGGCCATCCAGTCCATGGTGACGGGGGTGGACACCGCGCGCGCCAGGTCCGCCATGACCATGACCGCGCCCTTGAGTACCCCGACGAGGAGCAGGTCCTTGCCGGCGTACTCCGCGTCGATCTTCGCGGCCAGCTCGACGAGTTTCGCGTCGATCTCTTCCTTGGTGAGAAGCACCGACTGGAGGTCGGTGCCCATGTCCTTCTCGTTCACCCGCGTCTCTTTCTGTGCCTGCCGGGTCCGGGATGGAGTCCCGGACGCCTGCGGGGCCGCTCGCCCTGCATGTCAGCCGCTCGTGCGTCAGCTCTGCCGGATGACCAGTCTGCCACCCTGGCGCAGGGCTTCGACGCGGCCGGGGAGGTTGATGGCCTGCTGGCCGCGCCAGCCGGTGACGAGGCGGTCCACTTCCTCGATGTGCCGGGCGAAGAGGGAGCCGGCCGGGGCGCCCGCGTCCATGACGGCGCGGCGCAGCACCCGGCGGCGTACGGCGGGCGGCAGCGCGTACAGCTTGGCGCACTCCAGCCGGCCCGCCTCGTCGCGTACGTCGCGGTCGGCCTCGGCGGCCCAGGTGTCGAGGGCGTCGGCGTCGTCGCGGGAGAGCTGGGCCGTACGGGCGAGGGCTTCGACGACGCCCTTGCCGAGGGCCTTCTCCAGGGCGGGCAGGCCCTCGTGGCGCAGCCGGGAGCGGGTGTAGGCGGGGTCGATGTTGTGGGGGTCGTCCCAGACGGGCAGGGACTGGGCGAGGCAGGCGGTGCGGGCGGTCTGCCGGTCGAGCTGGAGGAAGGGGCGGCGGTAGCGGCCGGCCGGGCCGGACGCGGCGGCCATGCCGGACAGGGAGCGGATGCCGGAGCCGCGGGCGAGGCCCAGCAGGACGGTCTCCGCCTGGTCGTCGCGGGTGTGGCCGAGGAGGACGGCGGCGGCGCCGTGGCGTTCGGCGGCGGCGTCGAGGGCGGCGTAGCGGGCGTCGCGGGCGGCGGCCTCGGGGCCGCCCTCGCGGCCGACGCGGACGGCGACGGCCTCGACGGGGCCGAGGTCCATGGCGCTGAGCCGGGCGGCGACCTCGGTGGCGCGGGTGTCGGAGCCGTCCTGGAGGCCGTGGTCGACGGTGATGCCGCCGGCCCGGACGGGGAGTTTGCGGGCCTCGAAGGCGAGGGCGGAGGCGAGCGCCATGGAGTCGGCGCCGCCGGAGCACGCCACGAGGACGAGGGGGGTGTCGGTGTCCGGGCGGTCGGGGAGTGCGCCGCGGCGGCTGCCCGCCCCGGCCTGGGCGAGCTCGGGGTGCGGGGCGGCGTGCCCGGCGCGTCCGGTCTGTTCGGCGTAGGCGTCGATGACGTCGTGGAGTACGCGGCGGACCGCCAGGCGTATCGCCGCGACCGCAGGATGGGGACCCATGTCCGGTGCCCTTCGTGAAGGTCTTCAGGGGGAGTCTCGGAGTGCCGGGACGGGAAGGAGTGCCGTCACTCAGAGTGCGTCGATGGTGACAGAGCAATGCCGTTCATCGAGCATTGCACGCCTTCCCATGCCCCTACGGTCCCTCGGATGGGTGATTACCGGCGCGTTGCCTTCGGAGCCGGGGGCGTGCTCACGACTCTGCCTTACGGTGCACCCTCGCGATCCAGTCCTCGGGCCGGGCGATCTCGGCCTTGGTGGGGAGCGTGTTGGGCGAGGTCCAGACGCGGTTGAAGCCGTCCATGCCGACGCGGTCGACCACGGCGCGCACGAAGCGCTCGCCGTCGCGGTACTGGCGCAGTTTGGCGTCGAGGCCGAGGAGCTTGCGCAGGGCCTGGTCGAGGCGGCCCGCGCCGCGGGCGCGGCGCTGCTGGAACTTCTCGCGGATCTCGGCGACGGAGGACACCACGTCGGGGCCGACGCCGTCCATCACGTAGTCGGCGTGTCCTTCCAGGAGGGACATGACGGCGGTGAGGCGGCCGAGGATCTCGCGCTGGGCGGGGGTCTGGACGAGTTCGACCAGGCTGCGGCCGCCGTCCTCGTCGGCCTCGCCGTCCGGCCGGCCGCCGACGAGGGCCTGGACGGCCTCGCGCAGCCGCTCCAGGAAGGTCATCGGGTCCACGTCGGTCTCGTCCAGGAACGACTGGATCTCGCCCTGGAGGTGGTCGCGGAGCCAGGGCACGGCGGTGAACTGGGTGCGGTGGGTCTCCTCGTGGAGGGCGACCCAGAGCCGGAAGTCGTGCGGGTCGGCGTCCAGCTCGCGCTCGACGTGGACGATGTTGGGAGCGACCAGCAGGAGCCGGCCGCCGCCGTCGGCGGAGGCGGGCAGGTCGCGGGTGGCGGGGGCGAAGGTCTCGTACTGGCCGAGGACGCGGGAGGCGAGGAAGGACAACAGCATCCCGACCTCGACGCCGGTGACCTTGGAACCGACCGCTCCGAACACGGCGCCGCTCGCGCCGCCGCCGCGCCGTTCCTCCATCTTGTCCAGGAGGGGGCGCAGCAGTTCGCGGAAGCCGGCGACGTTGGCCTTGATCCAGCCGGCGCGGTCCACGACGAGGACCGGGGTGTCCTCGGGTTCGGTGCCTTCGGGGATCATCCGGGTGAAGGCGCGGACGTGCTCCTCCGCCGCCTTCGCGTGGCCGCGCAGTTCCGCGACGACTTCGCGGGCCTCCTCGCGGCTGATCTCGGGACCCGGCCGCACGAGGCGGGTCGCCGTCGCGACTGCGAGGTTCCAGTCGACCATCCCTGCACCACCGATGCTCGTCATGCGTCAACCGTACGTGCTCGGCCCTTGTCGCGGTGAGGTGTTGGCGGGGTCATCTCCGGCCGGCGCCGAGCGCGGTGGCGAGTTCGTCGAGGGCTTTCTGGGCTTCGGCGGGGGCGGTGGTGCCGGAGGCGAGGAAGGCGAAGGCGAGGAGCCGGCCGCGGGTGTCCACGACGGTTCCGGCGAGGCTGTTGACGCCGGTGAGGGTGCCGGTCTTGGCGCGGATGAAGCCGGTGCCGCCGTCCTCGGTGGTGTAGCGGCGGCTGAGGGTGCCGGTGAATCCGGCGACGGGCAGGCCGGTGAGGACGGGGCGGAGTTCGGGGTGGCCGGGGTCGGCGGCGCGGGCGAGGAGTCCGGCCAGGAGGGCGGCGGTGACCTTGTCGCGGCGGTCGAGTCCGCTGCCGTCGGCGATGTTCACGCCCTTGAGGGGGAGGCCGAGCTTCTTGAGCCGGGCGGTGACGGCCCGGCGGCCGCCGGCGAAGTCGGCGCGCTGCCCGGCGGCGATGGCGGTCTGCCGGGCGAGGGCCTCGGCGATGTCGTTGTCGCTGTTGGTCAGGGCGCGTTCGACGAGGCCGGAGAGCGGGGCGGAGAGGTGGGTGGCGACGGTGTGGGAGCCCTTGGCGGGGCGGCCGTGCGCGGGGGCGCCCTTCGTGTCGATCCCGGCGTCGTCCAGGAGTCCGGCGAAGGTGCGGGCGGCGTCGCCCGCCGGGTCCTCGGTGCGCGGGGCGGGGCCCTTGGTGGAGTCGTCGCGGCGGCCCTCGTCGACCATGAGGGCGCTCATGGGCGCGATGTTCTCGTTGGGGCCGATCGGGTGGTGGGAGGGGCCGGTGTAGCGGGAGGTGTCGTAGCGCAGGTGGACGGAGCGCGTCTTGCCGGCCTTGAGGGCGCGGGCGGTCTCGGTGGCCAGGGCGCGCAGGTCGGCCTCGCTGAGGGTGGGGTCGCCGCCGCCGACGAGGGTGACGGTGCGCAGGTCGGCGGAGGCGCGGACGGTGGTGGGGATGCGGTGGGCGGGGCCGAGGGCGTCGAGGGCGGCGACGGTGGTGGCGATCTTGACGGTGGAGGCGGGGGTCATGGGGGCGTCGGCGCCCTTGCCGTAGAGGCGTTTGCCGGTGGCGGTGTCGATGACGACGGCGGCGCGCCGGGTGCCGAGCGCGTCGTTCCCCATCAGCGGGTCCAGGACGGCGCTCAGGTCGCGGGTGGCGCCGGCCGGGGCGTCCCGGGTGACGGTTCCCCCGGTGCCGAGGGCGTCGAGGACGGCGGGGGCGCTGGGGGCGGGGGCGGGGCCCTCGGGGTCTTTGGCGTGATGTACGCCACCTGTGCGGGCGGCGGCGGTCGCCCGGTCCCGCTCGGCCTTACGCTGACCCGAGTCCCAGGGGCCGGCGGCGAGGACGGCGCCGGCCGCGAGGGCCAGTCCGGCGACGGCGGAGACGGCTGTGAACTGCCAGTTGTTCACGGGGCCGCGTACGCCCAGGCGGGCCGCGAGACTTCCGCCCGGCCCGCCGGACGGTTCGGTCGACGGTCTTTCCACCGGCTCGGCCACCGTTGACCAGCCCCTTTCGCGAGCACACATCTGCGTGAGGGACACTTAACCACCAGTCGTATGTGTTGATCATGGAGGAGCCACCCGTGGAGTTCGACGTCGTTATCGAGATCCCGAAGGGTTCGCGCAACAAGTACGAGGTGGATCACGAGACCGGCCGGATTCGTCTGGACCGTCGGCTCTTCACCTCGACCAGCTACCCGGCGGACTACGGCTTCGTCGAGAACACCCTCGGCGAGGACGGCGACCCGCTGGACGCGCTGGTCATCCTGGAGGAGCCGACGTTCCCCGGCTGCCTCATCAAGTGCCGCGCGATCGGCATGTTCCGGATGACCGACGAGGCCGGCGGCGACGACAAGCTGCTGTGCGTCCCGGCGTCGGACCCGCGGGTGGAGCACCTGCAGGACATCCAGCACGTGTCGGAGTTCGACCGTCTGGAGATCCAGCACTTCTTCGAGGTCTACAAGGACCTGGAGCCGGGCAAGTCCGTCGAGGGCGCCGACTGGGTCGGCCGCGCCGAGGCCGAGGCCGAGATCGACGCCTCGCGCAAGCGCCTGGAGGCTCAGGGCGGCGCGCACTGACGTTCCGCTTCCGGTGAGCGGTTGGTGAAACGGGCGGTACACCTCTGGTGTGCCGCCCGTTTCGCGTGGCCTCTCTCGGGCGTGGCCATACTGGGCAGGAGTGCGGCCGAGGACGGGAAGCCGAGGAGGAGCGAGGTCGAGTGGTGGCGGAAGCGGGCGGGTCCGAGGACGAGAAGCCCCAGTCCGACGAGGCGCACAGTGCCTTCTCGCGGCCGGCCGGGACCGAGCCGCCCGCGGCGCCGCCCGAGGAGGACAGCCCGACGTCGGAGTTCGCCCTTCCGGCGGGGGTGACGCCCGAGCCCCCGGCGGCGGGTTCCGGTTCCGGTACGGGTTCCGCTTCCGGGTCCGACACGATCGGTTCGGCGTTCGCCCCGCCGAGCACGTACAGCTTCCGGGACTCGCCGCCGGCGTTCACTCCGGCGCACGGCATCCCGATGGTCAAGCTGACCGAGGAGGCGCCCTGGCAGGACCGGATGCGCACCATGCTGCGGTTGCCGGTGGCCGAGCGCCCGGCGCCGGAGCCGGTCCAGCGGCACGACGAGGCGGCGCCCGCGGTGCCGCGGGTGCTCGACCTGACCCTGCGCATCGGGGAGTTGCTGCTGGCGGGCGGCGAGGGCGCGGAGGACGTCGAGGCGGCGATGTTCGCGGTGACGCGCAGCTACGGTCTCGACCGCTGCGAGCCGACCGTGACGTTCACCCTGCTGTCGATCTCACACCAGCCGTCGCTGGTGGACGACCCGGTGACGGCGAGCCGTACGGTACGCCGCCGGGGCACGGACTACACCCGGCTGGCCGCGGTCTTCCGGCTGATCGACGACATCACGACGGTCGAGGGCGAGGTGTCGCTGGAGGAGGCGTACCGGCGGCTGGCGGAGATCCGGCGCAACCGGCATCCGTATCCCGGCTGGGTGCTGACGCTGGCGGCGGGCACGCTGGCGGGTGCGGCGTCGGTGCTGGTCGGCGGTGGCGCGCTGGTGTTCCTGGTGGCGATGGTCGGGGCGATGCTGGGTGACCGGCTGGCCTGGGTGTGCGCGGGGCGCGGCCTTCCGGAGTTCTACCAGTTCGTGGTGGCGGCGATGCCGCCGGCCGCGATGGGGGTGGCGCTGACGCTGACGCACTGGTCGGACGTGCGGCCCTCGGCGGTGATCACCGGTGGGCTGTTCGCGCTGCTGCCGGGGCGGGCGCTGGTGGCGGGGGTGCAGGACGGGCTGACCGGGTACTACATCACGGCCTCGGCGCGGCTCCTGGAGGTGATGTACTTCTTCATCGCGATCGTCACCGGGGTGCTGCTGGCGCTGTACGGGGGCCTTCAGCTGGGCGCGGAGCTGAATCCGGAGGCGCGGCTGATCTCGCACGACCGGCCGGTGATCCAGATCCTGGCCTCGATGGTGCTGACCCTGTCCTTCGCGATCCTGCTCCAGCAGGAGCGGGCGACGGTCCTGGCGGTGACGCTGAACGGGGGCGTGGCCTGGGTGGTCTTCGGGGCGATGGCCCGTACGGGCGGGCTGTCGGCGGTGGCCGCGACGGCTGCGGCGGCCGGGCTCGTCGGCCTGTTCGGGCAGTTGTTCTCGCGGTATCGCTACACCTCGTCGCTGCCGTACATCACGGCGGCGATCGGGCCGCTGCTGCCCGGTTCGGCGACGTACTTCGGGCTGCTGGGTGTGGCGCAGAACGAGCTGGACCGGGGGCTGGCCTCGCTGTCCACGGCGGTGGCGACGGCACTGGCCATCGCCATCGGGGTGAATCTGGGGAGCGAGATCTCCCGGCTGTTCATGCGGGTGCCGGGGGCGGTCGGCGGGGCGAACCGCCGCGCGGCCAAGCGGACGCGCGGCTTCTGACGGACGGGCCGGCGCTCAGCGCTTGGCGTGACGGCCGCGGCGGCCGGGGCCGGCGGCCGGCTCCTGCGGGGGGACCTCGCCGTTCGCGGCGGCCCCTTCCTTCTTGCCCTTGCCGCGGGCGCGCAGGAACTCGATGATGATCGGGACGACCGAGATCAGCACGATGAGGACGAGCATCGCCTCGATGTTCTCGTGCACGAACTTCACGTTGCCGAGGGCCGCGCCGAGCAGGGTCACGCCGACGCCCCACAGGATGCCGCCGATGATGTTGAAGACGATGAACGAGCGGTAGTTCATCCGGCTGACCCCGGCGATGATCGGGGTGAAGGTGCGCACGATCGGCACGAAGCGGGCCAGGATCAGCGACTTCGGGCCGTGCTTCTCGAAGAACTCGTGGGCCTTCTCGACGTTCTCCTGCTTGAAGAGTCGGGAGTCGGGCCGGTTGAAGAGCGAGGGGCCGACCTTGCGGCCGAAGAGGTACCCCACCTGGTCGCCGATGATCGCCGCCAGGGCGACCAGGACGCAGACCAGCCAGAGCGGGGTGTGCAGCTTGCCCGTGGTGACCAGCAGGCCGGTGGTGAAGAGCAGGGAGTCACCGGGCAGGAAGAACCCGATCAACAGTCCGGACTCGGCGAAGACGATGACCAGCACACCGATCAGGCCGTACTCGCCGATGAGATAGTCCGGGTCCAGCCAGCTCGGTCCGAGCGCAAGCGTATTCAAGGGTCCGGGCTCCAGGATGAGAAATCGACAAGCGGCTGCGTGGCCGCCCCAAGCTATCAACGCCTCAGGTCGGCCACGGGTTCCACCCACCCTCTTGACCGTTTACGCCCGGCGGCGGGCGTTCGCCTCGATCGCGTCGCGCAGATGCGCGGCGAGCCCCGGCCGCACGGCGTCGTAGAACGCGGTGAAGCGCGGGTCGGAGACGTACATCTCGCCGAGGCCCCGGTGGATGTCGTAGCCGCACGCGTAGAACCGGGAGCAGATCTGGAGCCGGTGCTCCTCCGCGAGGTCCATGGCACGCTCGCCGCCGGCCGGCTCGCCCGCCTCCATCAGGGCCGCGTAGCGCTCGCCCCAGTCGGCGTTCTCGGCCTTGATCCGCAGCCAGTCCTCCTTGGTGAGGCGGGCGGTCCGGCGCCGCGACTCGGCGTAGGCGTCGGTGGAGCCCCAGCGCCGTTCGGCTTCCTCCGCGTACTGTTCGGGGTCCTTGCTCCCGGTAGAACAGGATCTGCTGCAACCGGTCCGGATCGGCGTCGTCGTAGCGCCGGTGGCCCGCGTGGCTGCGGCCGCTCGGCGAGAGGAGGCCGAGGGAGTCGTAGTGGTGCAGGGTGCGCACCGTGACCCCGGCGAAGCCGGCGACCTGTCCCACGGAGTGCTCCATGGTTCCCCGCTCCTTCCTGTGTGGGTACGCCTGCGAGCCTGGGTCCTGACGTGACGTGAGGTGCAAGTCCACCCCGGTGCGGACGCGTACTCTTTGCCCCTTTTCACGGCTTTTGGATCGCTATGGTGTGGCGATGACGACCGATTCCGCCGTCGCCGAGCCGGCTCCCGCCCGCCGGCTGCTCGCGCTCATCGTGCCCGCCCTGGCCGTCGGGGTGGCCTCGGCCCTGGTGCTGCTCGGGGTCAGCCTCCTCGCGGAGAAGTTGCAGGACGTCCTCTGGAAGACGCTGCCCGACGCGCTGTCGGTCGGCCGGTACTCCTCGCTCTGGATGATCGTCATGCTCACCGTCACCGGCCTGGTGACCGGCCTGGTGGTCAGCACGGTGCCGGGCCGCGCCGGACCGGACCCGGCGACCATGGGCCTCGTCGACCCGCCGCTGCCCCCGTACGTGGTGCCCGGCCTGCTCGTGGTCACCGTCCTGGCCCTGGCCGGCGGCGTCAGCCTGGGCCCGGAGAACCCGATCACCGCCGCCAACATCGCCCTGGCCGCCTGGGCCGGCCGCCGGATCGCCCCCGGCGCGCCCGCACAGCTGTGGCTCGGGCTCGCCGCCGCCGGCACGGTCGGCGCCCTCTTCGGCACCCCGGTGGCCGCCGCCCTCATCCTCACCGAGACGCTGGCCTCCACACCGGGGCCCGGCGCGCTCTGGGACAAGCTGTTCGGGCCGCTCGCGGCCGGGGCCGCCGGATCGCTGACCATGTCGCTGGCCGAACACCCCAGCTTCGACCTGTCGCTGCCCGCGTACGCGCACACCGGCTGGGGCGACCTGCTCGCCGCCGCCGTGATCGCGTCCGCCGGAGCGGTCCTCGGCCTCGCGGCGGTGTACGCGTTCCCGCCGGCGCACCGGTTCTTCCGGGCCCTGCGGCACCCGGTGCTCACCCTGACCCTGGGCGGTCTGGCGCTCGGGCTGCTCGGGGCACTGGGCGGACACCTCACCCTCTTCAAGGGGCTGGACGAGGTGAAGACGATCGCCGCCGATCCGGACGGCTGGTCGGCCGCCGGGTTCGGGACGATGGCGGTGGTGAAGACGGCGGCCCTGGTGATCGCCGCGACCTGCGGCTTCCGGGGCGGCCGGATCTTCCCCGCGGTGTTCTCGGGCGTGGCGCTCGGACTGTGCGCCCACGCGCTGGTGAACGGAGTGCCGGTGGCGCTCGCGGTGACGTGCGCGGTGCTGGGCGTCCTGCTGGCCGTCACCCGGCAGGGCTGGCTCAGCCTGTTCACGGCGGCGGTGCTGGCCGGGGACACCGCCCTGCTCCCGGTGCTGTGCGTCGCCCTGCTGCCCGGCTGGCTGCTGGTCACCGGCCGCCCGCTGATGCAGCTGCGCGAGGACGGCACGCCGATGCGCTGAACGGGGGCCGGGGCGCGGAGCGGGCCGCGCCGGGGCCCGCGCACCGGACGGACCAGCATCGGGTGGCACCCGTACGGGCCGCCCGTATCGTCGGATTCGTCCGGTCTCGCGGGCGCGAGCCGAGAAGGGCAGGTCCGTGATGCCGCTCCACCGTGGCTCCGCGCACGAGGGCGAACCGTCGGCCGCGCAGCGCAGGCTCGCGCTCAACCCGTTCTACGGGGAGGCCGACCCGGTCGCCGGCATGGAGTCCGCGCCGCCCCGGCACCGGATGCCGGACGGACCGCTGCCGCCCTCCATCGCGTACGGGCTCGTCCACGACGAGCTGATGCTCGACGGCAACTCGCGGCTCAACCTCGCCACCTTCGTCACCACCTGGATGGAGCCGCAGGCCGCGGTGCTGATGGGCGAGTGCCGCGACAAGAACATGATCGACAAGGACGAGTACCCGCGCACCGCCGAGCTGGAGCGGCGCTGTGTGTCGATGCTCGCCGACCTCTGGCACGCCCCCGACCCCTCGGCGGCCGTGGGCTGTTCGACGACCGGGTCCAGCGAGGCGTGCATGCTCGCCGCGATGGCGCTCAAACGCCGCTGGGCGGCGAAGAACGCCGACCGCTACCCGGCGACCGCCCGTCCCAACCTCGTGATGGGGGTGAACGTGCAGGTCTGCTGGGAGAAGTTCTGCACGTTCTGGGAGGTCGAGCCGCGCCTGGTCCCCATGGAGGGCGACCGCTTCCACCTCGACCCACAGGCCGCCGTCGACCTCTGCGACGAGAACACCATCGGGGTCGTGGGCGTCCTCGGCTCCACCTTCGACGGCAGCTACGAGCCGATCGAGGAGCTGTGCGCGGCGCTGGACGGGCTCCAGGAGCGCACTGGCCTCGACATCCCCGTCCATGTGGACGGGGCGTCCGGTGCCATGGTCGCGCCGTTCCTCGACGAGGAGCTGGTGTGGGACTTCCGGCTTCCCCGCGTCTCCTCCATCAACACCTCCGGCCACAAGTACGGACTGGTCTATCCGGGCGTCGGCTGGGCGCTGTGGCGGTCGCCCGCCGAGCTGCCCGAGGAGCTGGTCTTCCGGGTGAACTACCTGGGCGGCGACATGCCGACCTTCGCGCTGAACTTCTCCCGGCCCGGCGCCCAGGTCGTCGCGCAGTACTACACGTTCCTGCGGCTGGGCCGGGACGGCTACCGGGCCGTGCAGCAGGCGGCGCGGGACGTGGCGACGGGCCTGGCCGCGAAGATCGAGGAGCTGGGCGACTTCCGGCTGCTCACCCGGGGCGACCAGCTCCCCGTCTTCGCGCTGACGACGAAGCCGGAGGTGACGGCGTACGACGTCTTCGACGTGTCGCGGCGGCTGCGCGAGCGGGGCTGGCTGGTGCCCGCGTACACCTTCCCGGCCGACCGGGAGGACCTGTCGGTGCTCCGCGTCGTGTGCCGCAACGGCTTCTCGTCCGACCTGGCGGAACTCCTCATCGAGGACCTGCGGCTGCTGATGCCCGAACTGCGCGCCCAGCCGCACCCGCTGACCCGCGACCAGAACGCCGCCACGTCCTTCCACCACTGAGGCGCTGTGGGGGCGACGGCGGGCTCAGCCCGTCGCGTACGGGTTCTCCTCGCCCTCGGCGAGCACCCCGATGAAGGGCTCCCCCTCGCCCGCGAAGACGTATGCCCCGCCCTCGATGCGCGCGATCAGCCCGCGCGTCCACTCCGCGCCGGCGTCCGCCGAGTGCACCCAGTAGTTCATGACCTCGCCGATGTGGCCCAGCGCCTCGGGCCCGCCCTCCGGGAGGTAGTGCCGGGTGACGGCGGTGCGCCAGGCGGCGAGGTTCTCCAGCCGCTCACGGAGCAGCGCGACCGCCTCGGCGCGCTCCAGGTCGACGATGAAGCCGATGCCCGCCGAGAGGACGTCCATGCGCTGGTCGTACGAGGTCAGCGAGGTGCGCAGCAGGGCGAGGTACTCCTCGGTGCCGCGCTCGGTGATCTCGTACTCGATGCGCGGCGGGCCGCCCGCCGTGCTCGGGGCCACCTCGTGGGCGAGGAGCATGCCCTGCTTCGCGAGCTGCTTGAGCGCGTGGTAGACGGAGCCGGGCTTGGCGTTGGACCACTCGTGGGCGCCCCAGTACTCCAGGTCGTTGCGGACCTGGTAGCCGTGGGCCCGGCCGTGCTGGCGCACGGCGCCGAGGACCAGCAGCCGGATCGCGGACATGCCCTCACCTCTCTGGTCAACCCGGTGACCAGACTAACGGGAGGGCCGGACAGGGTCAGAAGGGGAAGACGCTGCGGCCGTGCTGGACGGAGATCCACTTCTGGGTGGTGAACGCCTCCACCGCCGCGTCGCCGTTCACCCGGCCGAGACCGGAGTCCTTCTCGCCGCCGAAGGCGATGCCCGGATCGTCGTGCACGGTGGAGTCGTTGACGTGGAACATGCCGCTGCGGATGCGCTGGGCGAACCGGACCCCGCGCCCGGTGCGGGCGGTGTGCACGGCGCCGCTGAGGCCGTACGGGCTGTCGTTGACGATGCGCACGGCCTCGTCCTCGCCGTCGAAGGCGACCAGCAGCGCGACGGGCCCGAAGATCTCCTGGTTCAGCAGCGGGGAGCCCTCGGGCAGCCCGGTGAGCACGGTCGGCTCGACGAGGTTGCCGCGCACCCGGCCGCGGACCGGCGCCTCGGCGCCCTCGGCGATCGCCTGGTCCACCAGGACGGCCAGCGAGTCGGCGTGGAAGGTGTTGATGACCGGGCCGATGCGGGTGTCCGGCTCGCGCGGGTCGCCGGTCTTGAGGGCGGCCACCCGGGCGCAGAACTTCTCGGTGAACTCGTCGGCCACCGCGCGGTCCACGAGGATGCGGTTGGCGGCCATGCAGACCTGGCCGGAGTAGATGAACCGGCTGAAGACGGCGGCGTCCACCGCGTAGTCGACGTCGGCGTCGTCCAGGACCACCAGGGCGCTGTTGCCGCTGAGTTCGAGGATGGTGCGCTTGAAGAGGGCGCCCGCCGCGGCGGCGACATGGCGGCCGACGCGGTCCGAGCCGGCGAAGGAGATCACGCTGGGCACGGGGTGCTCGATGAAGGCGTCGCCTATCTCGGCGATGTCCGTGACGACGACGTTGAGCAGCCCGGCCGGCAGCCCCGCCTCCTCGAAGATCCTGGCGACCAGGCCGCCGCCGACGACGGGCGAGTTCTGGTTGGCCTTGACGACGACCGCGTTGCCGAGGGCGAGCGCGGGGGCGACGGACTTCATCGTCACCAGGAGCGGGAAGTTGAACGGGCTGATGACGCCGACGACACCGACCGGCAGCCGGTAGAGCAGGTTCTCCCGGCCGTCCGCGGCGGAGGGCAGGATGCGGCCCTCCGGGGACAGCGCCTGGCGGATGGCCTCCCGCAGGAACTCCTGGGCGAGGCCCAGTTCGTACTCCGCCTTGGTGCGGGTGCCGCCCAGTTCGTCGATGATCGCCTCGGTGATCTCACCGGCCATGCGCTCGGTGACCCGCAGGGCGCGTTCCAGAACGTCGCGGCGGCGGTACGGGCTGGTCGCGGCCCACTCGCCCTGCGCGCGTTCGGCGGCGCGGTACGCCTCGTCCACCTCGGCGGCCGTGGCGATGGTGATCGCGGCGAGCTTCTCCCCGTTGTACGGGTTGAAATCGATGATGTCCCAGGAGCCGGTGCCCGTCCGCCATTCACCGTCGATGTACTGGCCGGCCAGCTCTTGGAAGAAGGACATGCGATCCCTTAACAGCTCAGGTGCAGACTCCTGTGGGAACGTCATCCTACTGAAATTTCAGGAGAGTTGGAGAAGTCCTCGCAGCAGGTCACGACTCTCTTCCGGACCCGGACTGTCCTCGTGGAGCCGCGTCATCGCCTTTTCGTACTGGGCGACCTCCTCGTCCTTGTCCAGATAGAGCGCACTTGTCAGCTGCTCCAAATAGACAATGTCCGACAGATCGGATTCCGGGAATCGCAGCATCGTGAAGGAACCGCTCTCGCCGGAGTGGCCGCCGAAACTGAACGGCATCACCTGGAGCGTGATGTTCGGCTGCTCCGACATATCGATCAGATGCCGCAATTGCGCCCGCATCACCTCGCGGCCGCCGTACGGGCGGCGCAGCGCGGCCTCGTCCAGGACCGCGTGGAAGCGGGGGGCCCGCTCGGAGACGAGGACCTTCTGGCGCTCCAGGCGCAGGGCGACCCGGCGCTCGATCTCGGCGGCCGGCGCCCCGCGCATGCCGCGCGCGACGACCGCGTGGGCGTAGTCCTCGGTCTGCAGCAGCCCGTGCACGAACTGGACCTCGTAGATCCTGATGAGCGAGGCCGCACCCTCCAGACCGACGTACGTCTGGAACCAGCCGGGCAGTACGTCCCCGTAGCTGTGCCACCAGCCCGCCACGTTGGCCTCACGGGCCAGGGCGAGCAGGGAGTCGCGCTCCGCCTCGTCCGTGACGCCGTAGAGCGTGAGCAGATCCTCGACGTCCCTGGCCTTGAAGCTCACCCGTCCCAACTCCATGCGGCTGATCTTCGACTCGGAGGCCCGGATGGAGTAGCCGGCCGCTTCGCGCGTGATGCCTCGCGAGTCACGCAGTCTCCTGAGCTGGGAGCCCAGCAGGATGCGCCGCACCACGGACCCACTCGACTCGCCTGCCGCCACTGGTCCAACCCTCCCCATCGCTTCCTGGCATCGGGGCTCCCCCTGAACCCCAAGTGCCGGATTCTGCCATCAAAACGCTTCAGCCCGTACTCATTCGATTACGGAAATGGGAAGACCTTGGGAAGTGGGCGAAACACGGGCCGGGAAGAAATGACCCGTAAGGGACGGCGTCGGACAGGTCCGGCGCGTGCACGTGCATCTGCCCTTGCATCTGCTGTGCGCATTCGGAACCATGGAGCCCGCGCACCTGCGTGCTCGTTCGTGTTGTGCCGCTGTTCCCCGGTACGCAGTACCGATACAGCCGCGATTACCGGGAGTGCCTCGCATGGGGACGAATGGATCGACAATGCTCGAGCCGTTACGGCAGGGGCTTCCCCCCATCGATCCCTCAGCCGTCTCCGGATCAGCCACCTGCACACTGCCCGCCCGCTACGAAGCGGTGGGCGGGGCTCGGCAGTTCACCCGGGTGACCCTGGGGGGCTGGGGGCTGAGCGAGCGGTTCGACGATGTCGCGCTCGTCGTCTCCGAGCTGGTGACCAACGCGCTGCGGCACGCCCTGCCGGCGGCCGACGCACCGTGCGAGCCCCAGGAGCGGCCCGTGCGGCTGCATCTGATGCGCTGGACCTCGCGGCTGGTGTGCGCGGTGCGCGATCCGAGCCATGCCAGTCCGGTCGCCTCGGAGGCGGCGGACTCGGCCGAATCGGGCCGGGGCCTCTTCCTGGTGGAGTCGTTCAGCGACTGCTGGGGATGGCACCCGTCGCCCGTACTGAGTACCGAGAGCGTCGCGGGCACCGCCGCGGCGCGAGGCAAGGTCGTCTGGGCGCTGTTCCGGCTCGGCGACCCGGTGTGACGGGGGGCGGTGCGACCGGCCGGCGCACCGCGCAACACACCGCCCGAGAGCCGAACACCGCGGAAATCCGCGCGTGTTCGGCCCTTTGTGGTGTACGGAAGGCGGTTCAGCCCACCAGGTGGTCGAACTCGCCGTCCTTGACGCCGAGCAGCAACGCCTCTATCTCGGCCGGCGTGTAGACCAGGGCCGGGCCGTCCGGGTGGCGCGAATTGCGCATCGCCACTCCCCCGTCGGGCAGTTTCGCGAACTCCACGCAGGAACCCTGGGAGTTGCTGTGTCTGCTCTTCTGCCAGACGACTCCGCGAAGCTCTGTGGCCGCCATGCCGTTGTACACGTGGTGCACAGGACGCTCCCCGAGTTGCAAGGTGCAAGTGTCAACTGTCCGGGATCATAGCTGTGTTCAATTCCTCATGCATGAGCGGATGCACGGGCAGATGCACGTGCACGCGGGGTGTTCCCGCGATTACAGCTCCCTCCCGTAGAGACGCGGAAATGGCCTCTTCGGCTCCCGATCAAGCGAGTTGACCTCACAACAGGCCGTTCGGGCCGCTGATGGCTTGTGGACGGTCACTCAGGTGACCATTCCAATCACGGGGGGAAATCAACATGTACGGGAACGCGCGGACCGGCGCGATACTGACCGCCGGCCTGTTGGCCGCGGTGATGCTCACCGGTTGCGGAAGCGACGGTGACAAGAACGATTCGGGCGCCAAGGGGGCGGGGGACGTGAAGTCCCTGGCGGGCGGCTGGATCAGCCAGAAGGACGGCAAGCAGGTGGTGCTGTCCGTGAACGACGGCATGGCCGGCCTGGTCGCCGACGCCCATGTCTGCACGGGGAACGTCAAGGACGCGGACAAGCCGACGCTGAAACTGGAGTGCGCGGACGGCGACACCACCCGGACGGCGGGGACCGTCGAGTCCAACGACGGCAAGACCCTCGTCATCTCGTGGGACGGCGGGACCCGGGACGAGCTGAAAAAGGCCGCGGCGGGGGTCGACCTCCCCGACCTGCCGGATCTGCCCGACGTCTCCGGCGACATGGAGGACCCCGGCCTGTCCGGCGACCCGGCGGACATGGACGAGGTCCCGGAGGTGCCGGAGCCGTAGTGCCGTGGCGTCACGACGTCAGGCCGCGCGAGAAGTCCTCCAGGGCTTCGAGCAGCAGCCCGGCGCTGTTGCGTACGAGCGGGGCGGGGGCCGGTACGGCGGTCCCCGCCTCCTCGCGCGCCGCGCACTCCGCCTCCCAGCGCTCCAGCGCCTCGCGGACCGGGGTCCAGTCCGGCACCCGGCGCTCGCGCACCGCCTTCGCGCCCCGGTCCGTCGCCCGGCGCAGCGCCTCCGCGAGCCGGGCGGCCCCCGGTACGGGCGTCGCGCCACCGGGCGGGAGGTGGGCCTCCAGCAGCATGGCGACCCGGCCGAACTGGGCCAGGGCGTGCTGAGTGGCATCCGACGCCCCGTGCGACAGGCCCCGGTGGCGCACCGGTTCGTGGCGGGCGGTCGCCACCGCCTCCTGCCAGGCGACCCGTGCCTCGCGGGTGGCGAGCAGGGCCGCCCGTACGTCGTGGTGGCCGCGCGCGGCCGGGTCGCCGTACTGCTCGACGACGGCTGCGGCGTACCGGCCGTCCGCCTTGAGCCAGTCGCCGAGCCGGGTCCGCAGGCGCGGGGTCTCCCAGGCCGGGTAGACGGCGTACGAGATCATCGCCAGGAGTCCGCCCGCCAGGGTGAGGAGCACCCGCTCGAAGACGGTCTGGGAGAGGTCGTCGCCGGCCATGCCGAGCAGGAAGACGACGTACGCGCCGACGCACGCCTGGGAGACCGCGTAGCCGGTCCGCATCAGCAGGTACATCAGCAGGGCGCAGATCACGGCGAGCACGGCGAGGGGGCCGGTGCCGGGGTGGGCGGCCTGGACGATCGCCGAGGCGAGGAAGACGCCGACGAGGGTGCCGCCGAAGCGGGCGACCGCCCGGGAGTACGTCTGGGAGAACTCCGGCCGCATCACCATCACGGCCGCCATGGGCACCCAGTAGCCGTGGCCCAGCGGCAGCAGCCGGCCGACCAGGTAGCCGACCGCCGCGACGACGGCGATCCGCACCGCGTGCCGCAGGATCGGGGAGCCGTGGTGGGCCTCGCGGCGCATCGCCCGCACGATCACCGGCACCAGATGCGGCAGGCCGGGGCGCGGGTGGTGCTCGCGGGGCAGCGGCCCGTCCTCGATGGCCTCGGCGGCCTCCCGCGCCCCGGCCCGCTCCTCCTTCGTGCCGTCGCCCTCGGCGGCCTCGATCACGTCGGAGAGCAGGGCGGCGAGCCGGTCGGCGGCGCGCAGCGGCGGGCCGGCGAGCAGGGCCCCGGTGTCGGGGGTCCTGAGCGCGGCGACGGCCGGGGCGGGCAGCCGGACCGGGTCGCCCTTGCGGATGGCGCGCGCGGCGGCGTCGAGCAGCGAACCGGCGGCGGCCAGCAGTTCGCGTACGCGGTCGCGCTGAGGGCCTTCGGCGGGCACGCCCATGGCGGGGTCGGCGAGGGAGGCGAGGACGGGTCGGATGCGTTCGGCGACCCCGCGTGAGCCGTGGAGTTCGGCGGGGCGGCGGCGGGCCTCGCGGGCGGTGACGGCGGCGGCCCGGCGCGCGACCATCAGCGGTTCCGGGTCGAAGTGGGCGACCGGGTCGTGGCGCAGCCGCCGGGCGTAGTCGGCCTCGGCGGCCAGGGCGTCGGCGAGCGCGTCGCGCTGGGCGCCCCATCTGCGGATCGGGAAGAGCACGATCAGCGCGGCCTGGACGACCCCGCCGAACATGATCATCGCGCCGTGCAGTGCGGCCTGGGCGGCGGAGGTGGGCAGGGTGATGGTGACGAGCATGATCGCGACGTTGGACGCGGCGATGATGCCCCCGGTCGGACCGGCCGCCCAGGCGAGCCCGGCGAGGAACGTCCAGACGACCAGGAGCAGCGTGAAGAGCGCGAGATGGGTGCCGGTGACATAGCCGAGGAAGGTGGAGAGCCCGAGGCTGATCCCGGAGACCAGGGCGAGGACCGGGCGGGGGCGCCAGCTGCGCTGGAAGGTGGCGATGGCGGCCTGGAACGCGCCGAACGCGGAGCCGGCGGCGACCACGGGCCCGAAGAGGGCCAGGCTCACTCCGATGACGAGCGCGAGCCCGGCGGCGCCGCGCACGGCGACGAGCGGTTCGAGGCGCCGCCGCTCGATCGTCAGGCCGGAGCGGGCGGTCTCCTTCAGCGCCCGGAGCCAGCTCATGGACCGAGCCTAGCCGGAATTACCGTTTCGCCCGACTTGCCAGGTCTTGTGGAGTGCTCAGCGGGGGATGCGGCGGGGTTCGGTGCCCATCCGGGCGGCGTCGGCGGCCTCGGTGCCGTGGGTCCAGCCGGCCAGGTCCGTGGCGCCCCGGACGCGGGTGGTCGTGGTGTGCGGGAACAGCTCGTCGGCGGCGCGGGTGACCGCCAGGTCGCGGGCGGCCAGGGCCGGGAGGAGGGCGGGGATGTCCGCCGCGGCCTCGGTCCGGGTCGTCACCGATTCCAGGCGGGTGCCCAGGCGCTGGGCGTAGGCCATCAGGAAGGACTGCCGGAACGTCTTGGTGCGCTTGCGGCCGCCCGCGCGCTGGCCCGCCTCGGCGCGGGTCATCGCGGCCGTGCCCTGCACCAGGAGCGAGGTGTGCAGCAGTTCCACCGCTTCCAGGTCCGCCTCGAAGCCGATGACCGTGCTGAAGCCGAGGTCGCCGTTCCACACGGCGCGGCAGCGGTTCGCCGAGGCCACCGCGTCCAGCAGGATCGCCTTGGCGGTCTCGTAGGGGGCGTCCACGCCGATCCGGCAGGCGGCGGGGGTGCGGTCGCCGGGCGTCCGGGCGGCGAGCAGGGCCTCGTCCACGCTGTGCCGGGCCATCAGTTCCTGGGCCTTGGCGGTGAGCGCCTCCGCCTCCTCCGGGTAGCCCGTCGCCTCCGCCTTCGCCAGCAGGGCGCGGATGCGGGTGAGCATGCGGGGCTCGCCGGCCGCGGGCGGCCGGTGCGGGGCCTCGTGGGCGGCGCCGGGCGGGGGCCCGACCGGCTCGATGGCAGGCAGGTTCAGCAGGAGCCGGTGGAGGGCGAGGAGCGCGGAGGCGTAGGAGAACCGGTCCGGCCGGCCCGCGGGCGGCCCGGCGGGCAGGTCGGCGAGCTGGGCGGCCCAGCGCGGCGGCAGCCCGTCGTAGCCGCGGACCTCGGAGGCGATGAGCCCGGCGGCCAGCCCGGCGGCGTGCTCGCCGAGGTCGCGGCGGACGATGCGGACGACGTCGGCGGGGAGCCAGCCTCGCCGCCAGGCACGCCGGACGAACTCCTCACCCCGGCGCGCCAGCTCCGCGTCGACCTGCGGGGCGGCGGCGAGCAGCGAGGCGCCGGTGTCGAGGCCGGCGTCGCCCTCCGAGTAGAGGGCGGCCGCGAACGCCTGGTCGATCACCGATTCCATGGGATCAGCGTAAGCAACGCGCTGTCCGGGGGGTCTCCGTCCACAGCTGTCTCCACAGGCTGTGGATATCGAACGCGCGCACGAAGCCTTGGCTCCCGGCCGCTGTCAGTGCCGGGTGCCAGACTCGGCCGTATGACCGAACGCTGGGCGCTGGCCGTCACGGAGGACGGGGCCGCGCGCCTCGCCCCGCTGGACCGCGCCGGCCGTCCGTCGGGCCCGGTGCAGACCGCGCCGGACGTGGCGGAGGCGGTCCGCTCCCGGCCGGACGTCGCGCGCTGGGTGTGGCGGTCCACGGCCGCCGTCTACCCCCGGCTGCTGGCCGCCGGAGTGCGGGTGGAGCGCGCCTACGACGTGGAGGCGGCGGAGTCCCTGCTCCTGGGATACGAGGGCCGGCTCGGCGAGCCCCGGTCGGCGGCGGCCGCCCTGGCGCGGCTGCGGGGCGGCCCGGTGCCGCCCGATCCGCCGCCCCGCGCCGCGGAGCCCGGCTCCCAGTCCTCCCTCTTCGAGCCGTCGCCGGGCCCGGAGCCGCCCCTGGAGGCCCTGACCGAGGTGTACGCGGCCCAGCTCGCCCGGCACGACGCGACGGACCGGCCGGACCGGATGCGGCTGCTGACGGCCGCCGAGTCGGCCGGGATGCTGGTCGCCGCCGAGATGAACCGCGCGGGCCTGCCCTGGCGGGCCGACGTCCACCGCGAGGTGCTGCGCGAACTGCTCGGCGAGCGGTACGCGGGCGGGGGCGAGCCGCGCCGGCTGGCGGAGCTGGCCGACGAGGTGTCCGCCGCGTTCGGCCGCCGGGTGCGGCCGGATCTGCCGGCCGACGTGGTGCGGGCGTTCGCGCGGGACGGGGTGCGGGTGCGCTCGACGCGCCGCTGGGAGATCGAGTCGCTGGACCATCCGGCGGTCGGGCCGCTGATCGCGTACAAGAAGCTGTACCGGATCTGGACGGCGCACGGCTGGGGCTGGCTCCAGGACTGGGTGCGCGACGGCCGCTTCCGCCCCGAGTACCAGCCGGGCGGCACGGTGAGCGGGCGGTGGACGACCAACGGCGGCGGGGCGCTCCAGATCCCGAAGGTGATCCGGCGGGCCGTCGTCGCGGACGAGGGCTGGCGGCTGGTCGTCGCGGACGCCGCCCAGATGGAGCCGAGGGTGCTGGCCGCGATCTCGCGCGACCCCGGTCTGATGGAGGTGGCCGGTCATGAGGGCGACCTCTACACCGCGCTGTCCGACCGCGCCTTCCACGGCGACCGGGACCACGCGAAGCTCGCGCTGCTCGGGGCGGTGTACGGGCAGACGTCCGGGGACGGGCTGAAGAATCTGGCGGCCCTGCGCCGCAGGTTCCCGCGCGCGGTGGCCTATGTGGACGACGCGGCCAAGGCCGGCGAGGAGGGCCGTCTCGTCCGCACCTGGCTGGGCCGGACCAGCCCGCCCGCGGCGGGTCACGGGGAGGACGGGGAGGCCGGAATCCCGCAGGAGGAGCCGGTTCCGGCGGACGGGTCGGGCGGCGGCGAATCGGGCTACGGCCGGCAGCCGGGCTACGCCTCGGCGGAGGCGCGGGCGCGGGGCCGGTTCACCCGGAACTTCGTGGTCCAGGGCAGTGCGGCGGACTGGGCGCTGCTGCTGCTGGCGGCGCTGCGGCGGTCGATCGCGGCCGCCGGCCTCCGGGCGGAACTGGTGTTCTTCCAGCACGACGAGGTGATCGTGCACTGCCCGGAGGCGGAGGCCGCAGCGGTGGTGGCGGCGATCCGGGAGGCCGCCGAACTGGCCGGGCGGACGGTGTTCGGCGAGACCCCGGTGCGTTTTCCGTTCACCACCGCGGTGGTGGAGCGCTACTCCGACGCGAAGTGAACGCGCGGTGCGAGCGCGAGGGGGCCAGGGCCTGTATTGAGTTCCCCGTCGTCCGCCCGGAGGGCGGGCGCGGCGGCGGTCGGTGCGTGCGATCGGTGTGCGGCGGTCCAGGTCATGTGGCGGAGCCACCTGTCCTGGGGCGCCGTGCGGCGAGCGTGCGTGCCGGGCGTCGGGGCGCAGACGGGGAACTCAATACAGGCCCTGGGAGGAGGGAGAAGAGATGCGGCCCGAACCGAACCCCCTCCGGTCCGGGCCGTGCGCCCGCCGCGCCTCCGGGGAGAGAGCCCGGAGGCGCGGGGGCGCGGCGGTTACGGCCGCTCGGCCGGTCTGCTCGTCTACCCGCGTTCCCACAACGCGGGGACATTCGGCGGCTCCCAGCCGGTCAGAGCGGTGTGAGCCTGCAGACAGCGGTACGCGACCCCGCCGTATGTGACGCGGTCTCCCGCGGTGTAGGCCGTCCCGGCCGCCCAGGTACCGCCGGTCGGCGGGTCGGTCGGGTCCGGCGGGTCGGTCGGGTCCGGCTGCTGGGCGACGTTGAGGACGAAGTCGAAACTGCCCTGCTTGCCGGAGCCGGCCGTCCGGACGTTCATGAGCAGCGCGGGGTCGTACAGCATGTCGGTGCCGTTGCGCGGCTCGCCCGGGAAGTACAGCTGGGTGGTGAGGATGCCGGAGCCCGGCGCCTGCGCCTTGACGTGGATGTGGCGGGTGCGGCCCGGGTACAGGCCCGGCACGATCGTGGTCAGGGAGAACGCGCCGCTCTGGTCGGTGAACTGGTGACCGCGGAAGTTGTACCCGCTCATGTCGTACTCGCCGTTGTCGTCGGCCTGCCAGAAGTCGAGCAGCACGCCGGGGATGGGGCGGCACTCACGGCCGAAGACGTAGCCGCTGACGGTCAGCGGGACGCCGGGCGTCGAGGAGGTCACCAGGCTGGTGCGGAGGGGCGAGTTGGGCTTGAAGTACGGGCCCTCCATCTGGTCGTGCGTCGGCTCGTCGCCGTCGTCGCAGTCCGGCGTGGGGGCGAGCAGCTCGCCGCTCTTGCCGGCGTCGCGGGCGAGGGCGACCCCACCGCCCGCGAACAGCGGCACGGCGGTGGCCACGAGCGCGGCCTTGAGCAGGGACTTCCGGCTGATGGCCGGGCCGCCTGCGGCTTCGGCGGCTGCCGGTTCGATGGATTCGTTGGGCTCGGGGGACATGGCTGACGGTCTCCTCGGGACGGTGGGGAAGGGGCACGTGCGCGGTGCGGGGGGCCCGGAGCGACGCTGCTCCGGGCCCCGCTCCTCGATCCGGAGAGGGTGGGCCGGTAATGAGGGGTTGTCGCCCGCGTCGCAGGGCCGGTGTCACAGCACCTGCGACGCGGAAGCGGGTGTTACAGCGCCTGCCAGAGGGCCGGAACGTTCGGCGGGGTCCAGCCGGGCTGCGCCAGGTGGCCCTGGAGGCAGCGGTAGCTCGCCGAGCCGTACGTCACGACGTCACCGGCCGCGTAGTTGGTGCCGGCCGCCCAGGTGCCGCCGGGGTTCGGCGGGTCGGTCGGGTCCGGCGGCGGCGTGGTGGGGCCGCCGTTGGTCACCAGGGTCACGCCGTACGCCTGGAGCGCGGCGTTGATGGGCTGGAAGTACGTCACACCGCCCTGCGAGCAGTTGCCGGTGCCACCGGAGGTGACGCCCTGCGCCTGGCTGCCGGAGATGAACGAACCGCCGGAGTCACCGGGTTCGGCGCACACGTTGGTCCGGGTCACGCCGGAGACGGTGCCCTCCTGGTAGGTGACGCTGCTGTTGCGCTGCTGGATGGTGCCGCAGTGCCAGCCGGTCGTGGAGCCCGAGCGGCAGACGGACTGGCCCTCGATCGCCTCGGTGGAGCCGGTGACCGTGACGTCGGCGTTGCCGTAGCCGTTCACCAGGGGACGCGGGGTCCAGTTGGAGTTGGTGGCGACCCAGGAGTAGTCGCGGCCGGGGAACGTCGAGCCCTGGAAGGAGCCCTGGGCCTGCTGGTTGTAGCCGCTCGTGCTGGTGCCGGGGCGGCCGCAGTGCCCGGCGCTGACGAAGCCGCTCTGGGTGCCGCGCTTGACGGGGAAGCCGATGGAGCAGCGGCCGGAGCCGTTCATGTAGTACGCGTCGCCGCCGCGCAGGTCCGCGAAGGTGCGGGGCTGCTCGGTGGAGTGCGCGATCTTCACCAGGGCGCGGTCCACCCCGGCCTTGGCGAGGAACGCCTCGGCGGCGGCGGTCTTGCCGGCCTGGACGACGACCCGGTTGGTGCTGACGTCCACGTACCAGGACGGGACGTTCTTGGGGGCCTTGCGCAGTGCGACCCGGTCCAGGGCGGCCTTGGCGGTGTTCAGCTCCGCCAGGCTGTGGTCGACGACCTCGGCGCGGGCGCCGGTCTTCGCGATGCGGGCGGCGTCCGCGGCGCTGGTGGTGGACACGGTCAGCTTGGCCGTGTCACCGGAGACGCGGGCACCGGCGAAGTTGTCCCCGAGGGAGTACTTCAGCCCGGCGGTGACGGCGGTGGCCTGCGCCTCGTTGGCTATGCGGCTGCGGGCCTCGGACGCGGTCAGTCCGAGGTCCCGCTGCATGGCCTTGAGCAGACCCGGTGAGAGTTGGGCGGAGTCCGCCGCGTCGGTGGGGGCGTGGGGGGCGGGATCGGCGGACGCGGTGCCGGTCAGACCGGCGATCGCGAGCGCGCCGACGGCCACGGTGGCGGTACACGCGGCCAGGGCCCGTCTGCGGAGCATGGATCTCTCCACGGAACTCTCCTTGTTCTGGGGATCGCTTCGGGGGGAAGCAGTGCGGGGGAATTCGCCGCCAAGGTAGCCGCGTACACGTCATCTTCAGGAGATCCCGTCCTCCCCATCGCATCGCGTTATGGGGCCCCCGCGAGCCGCGCCCCGGCGGCCCGCCGGGCCCGGCCTCCCCTCCTGCCCGGAGCCCGAGTAGGTTCCCTTCATGCACATAGGCCAACTGCTGGGCAGCGGACGCAACGCGGATGTGTACGAGCTGGACGAGGCATGGGTGCTGCGGCGTTACCGCGACGGTATGGACGCCGCCCGCGAACTCCCCGTGATGTCCTATCTGTCGGCCTCCGGCTATCCGGTGCCCCGCCTCGGCCCGCAGCCGCCGTCCGCCGGGCCCGGCGATCTGGTCCTCCAGCGGCTGTACGGGCCGACGATGCTGGAGTCCCTGATGTCCGGGGACGTCGGCGCCGAGGAGGGCGCCGAACTGCTGGCCGGTCTCCTCGCCGAGCTGCACACCGTCCCGGCCCGCCTCTCGCCCGACCCGGACGACCGCGTCCTGCACCTGGACCTGCACCCGGACAACGTGATGCTGACGGCGGACGGGCCCGTGGTGATCGACTGGAGCAACACCGAGGAGGGGGCGCCCGCCCTGGACCGGGCGATGTCGGCGCTGGTCCTGGCCCAGGTCGCCGTGGACCCGGCGAACCCTGCGGCGGACGGCGCGCGGCTGCTGGTGACCGCGCTGGTCCCGCGCCTGGCCGCCGACGACGGCCTCCCCGCCCACCACCTCGCCGAAGCGGCCACCCGCCGCACGCTCAACCCGATGATGTCCCCGTCCGAAACGGCCCTGATCCCCGAAGCGACGGACCTGGTCACCGCCCTGAGCGGCCGGTAGCGGCGGACCGGGGGCCCGTACGGGTCACAGATACAACTGGCGGCCGCACTCACCGCAGTGGGTCTTGCCCTCGCGGGGTTCGATCCGCCGGTGCTCGCAGGCTCCGACCACCGTTGTCGCGTGGCGTCGGCGGGGCGCGGCGGCCGGGGCCGCGATGCCGTCCCGGACATGGGCCTGGAGGCGGACCATGCGGGCCAGTTCCGCGACGCACGGGCCGCAGGCGTAGACGTCGCCCGTCGCGCCCGGCGTGGCCACGGCGCCGACCCACAGCACCGCGACCTCCTCACGCCGGCAGTACAGCCAGCACGTGCCCGTCACCCACGCGTTCCCGTCGCCGGCCTGTGCGGCCAGGGGCCACGCGTCGCGCCAGGGGCGCTCGACGGCCGGAGGGAACATCACACCGCGCCGCCCGACCGGAGTGCCACGGCCAGCGCACGGGCCGTGACCACGTTGCACCGCCCCAGATCGATCAGCGCCGACGGGTTCGGCCCGGCGCACGAGATGGCGTCGATCCCCAGCGACGGCAGCTTCAGCCCCGCCTCGCCCAGCGCCTCGCGCAGCTCGTCGCGCGCCCGCTCGGCCTCCGCGACCTTCTCGTCCGCCATCCGCTGCCAGTCGTTCGTTGCCATGCCGTCTCTCCCGTACGCCCTCGTTGCGCCCGCTGCGCTCCGTGTGCGCCGCGTGCTCTCTGTTACCAATTACTCACACCATGACGCCGGAACGCGTACGCTCAACAGGTCTACGGCGATTCCAACGCCCGGTGAATGGTTGGGAGTTGAACAAGTGAGCGAACCTGTGGACCAGGACTGCGAACCCGCGAATGGCGCGGCGTTCTTCGGCGAGGAGGTCAGGGCGTTACGGGAGGCCCTGTCGCTGTCGCAAACGGGGCTCGCGGACCGGCTCCACTACCAGCAGGCGCAGGTCAGCAAGGTGGAGAACGGGGTCATGCTGGCCTCGGAGGCGTTCGCGCAGGCGATGGACCGCGTGGCGGGCACGCCGGGCACGTACAAGCGCCTCCGCGCCAAGCTGAGCAAGCTCGGTCACCCCGAGTGGTTCATCCCGTACATCCAGCTGGAGAAGACGGCGGCGAAGGTCGAGGACTATTCAAACGCCTTCATCATGGGTGCGTTGCAGACCCCGGAGTACGCCGAGGCCGTCTACCGGGCGGGGCATCCACGCGAGACGGACGCTCAGATCAAGCACAGGGTCGAGATCCGGCTGCGCCGTCAGGAAATACTGGAACGTGAGAATCCGCCCCTTCTGTGGGTGATCCTGCACGAGTCCGCACTCCGTACGGTCGTCGGCAGTTCCACCGTCATGGCGGGTCAGCTGGCGCATCTGATCGAAATGGCGGCCGAGCCCCATATCTCCCTGCAAGTACTGCCGTTCACAGCGGGTGCTCCCGCGTCCGGGCTCCCGTTTACCATGCTTACGCAAGCCGATGGGGCAACAGTCCTGTACTCGGAGACGACAGGGCAGGGGCGTGTGAACGACTCCACGGCGGCCGTGCAGGAGTGGACGGCCACGTACGAGCAGCTTCGCGCTTCGGCCGAGTCGGAGGCCCGGTCACTGCGCCTTATTCACTCGATCATGGAGGACCACGCGAATGAGCAGCACCCCGGACCCGCGTGACGTGCGTTGGGTCAGCAGCACCTACAGCGACGCCCAGGGTGGCCAGTGCATCCAGTGGGCGCCCGAACATGCCGTCGCCACGGGTGAGTTCCTCGTCCGCGACAGCAAGGCCCCCAACGGCCCGCACCTGACCCTCTCCCCCACCGGCTTCACCGCCCTCGTGAAGTACGCCAAGAACCACGCGTAACCCACAACCGCCACGCGCCCCGCCGGCCACTACGGCCGGCGGGGCGCGCGCCTGCTCCGGCCCAAGTGATCGGCCAGACCTGTACAAAACTTCAAGGGGCTGTGCATGTGCGGGCCGGGGCGAAGCAGCGGGGACGGCCTGACTTCGGCCTGTGGTTGTTCAACTCCCGGCTGCTACAGCGAAGGCGTGGGGTCGCCGGCCGGAGGCCTGAGCCTGGATCCACCGCGCGATAGTGGGTCTGTGGACGAGGAAATAAGAAGAGGTGCCTGCTGACCTGGGATGATGGGAGTTCCTAGGCTCTCATCAGTCCCACGAAGCAAGGCACCTCGTAAGTGAAAGTCTTCCACAGTCCGGCGGCGCTGTTCGCCGCGTTCGACGACCCCGACCTGATCGCGCATGCCGGGCTCATCCCCACGATCCGGCTGGCCGAGCGGTGCGGCCTGCCCGCCCTGGTGGCCGAGAAGGTGAAGCTCACCGGCGCCAAGAACGGTGCCGGGACGGCCGCCGACGCGAAGGCGCTGTCGATCGTGGGCGGGATGGTGGCCGGGGCGGACAGCATCGATGACCTGGATGTGCTGCGTCATGGTGGGCTGGCCCGGTTGTTCGGCGGGGTGCGTGCCCCGTCCACGCTGGGCACGTTCCTGCGCGCGTTCACCTGGGGGCACGTACGCCAACTGGAGTCCGCCGCCCGGGCGTTCACGTGCAATCTCGCCGCGCACACCGGCCTGGTCCCCACCGCGGACGAGGTGGTGTTCGTCGACATCGACTCCAAGGTCAAGCAGGTCTACGGCCCGGCCAAGCAGGGCGCCTCCTTCGGCTACACCAAACAGCGCGGCCTGCACTTCCAGATCGTCACCGTCAAGACGGGCACCTGCGCGCCGGTGATCGTGGCCACCAGGCTGCGCAAGGGCTCGGCGGGTTCCGGCAAGGGTGCGGCAAGTCTGCTGCGCGAGGCCCTTGCGGTGGTGCGGGCGATGGGCATCACCGCACAGATCATCGTCCGCGCCGACTCCGCGTACTTCTCCCACAAGGTCGTCGACGTCTGCCGCAAGGCCGGCGCACGGTTCTCGCTCGCGGTCGCGGTCAGGAAGAAGATCCGCGAGGCCATCGCCACCGTTCCCGAGGACGCCTGGACACCGATCAAGTACGCCGCCGCCGTCTGGGACGCCGACGAGGAACGCTGGATCTCCGACGCGGAGATCGCCGAGGTCCCCTTCACCGCGTTCACCAGCAAGAAGAAGGCGTTCCACACCACCGCCCGGCTGATCGTGCGCCGGGTGAAGCGCCTGAACCCCAAGAGCGTGCCCGAGGGGCAGGCCCAGCTCTTCGGCGTCTGGCGTCACCACGTCATCTTCACCGACAGCCCCTTCGTCCTGGCCCAGGCCGAACCCATGCACCGCGAACACGCCGTCATCGAGCAGGTCTTCGCCGACCTGGAAAACTCCGCGCTCGCCCACCTGCCGTCGGGGAAGTTCACCGCGAACGCCGCCTGGCTCACCCTCACAGCCACCGCCTACAACCTCACCCGCGCCAGCGGCCACCTCGCCTCCGCCTTCCACGCCAGGGCGAGGACCGGCACCATCCGACGCCACCTGATCAACATCCCCGCCCGGATCGCCACCGGCGCCCGCCGCGTCACCCTCCACCTGCCCGAACGCTGGCGCCGGGCCGACGACTTCACCGACCTGTGGACAGCCACCGGCCAGCGCATGCTCACCTGAACCACACGCTCGACCTGACCGCCCACGACCTGGAAGAACCTCGGAGACCCCGCACCGGACGGCCACCCGGCCCATCGCGCTGCCCGCACCCCGAAAGATCACCCCGAGCCCGCCCGATACCGAAGATCAGAATTCACGCGGTGGATCGAGGCTGAGACCGTGTCTGTGCTGCGTCCACCCTCGCCCGAACCGGGATGTCCCCAACCAAAGACGGGCCGGCACAGCACACCGGACGAAACACGATCATGCAACGGCCCCTGTCCTCTGAACAGAGCCGCAGACGACAACTACCGTGCTCACTCTCAGGCGGATTGCGCGCAACGAGTTCGCGGCCGGGCGGCACGCGCAATCTCCCGCAATCCTTGTGCAGGCGTGCGCGATCCGAAACATTCTGGGTCTCTCATCAGCCAGGACGGAGGCGGACAGATGACACTCAGGTTCATCGGTACGACGTCGGAGCACGGCAACTGCCCCACGCTGTACGAGGTCGTCGAGACGGGCGAGATCCTCGTACAGGGCGAGATCGAGACGGACCCCGAGCATCTCGCGCAGCTTCGGGACGTGAAGCCGAGCGAGACGTTCGTGCGCGTGCCGCGGGAATTACTGACGCGGTTCGCACCGAGCGATGACGAGCCGCAGGTGAAGGAGTAGCGCGTGCCTGGCCTGGTCTCTTTCGACGAGATCGCCCACCTGTTCACGGATTTCGAGCACACGGCATGGCGGTTGGAGACGCGCCGGGGGTATGCGTCGGACCGGGAGGGCGAGCGGTTCAAGGCGTTCGTACGGGGGGTATTGCCGGAGGTGGAGCCGGGGCACTCGTGGAATGTGAATGTGCGGGCACAGACAGCGGCGGGGAAGCGGTTCTCGCGGGTCCGGGTGGTCGACGATCCGCCGACGGATGGGCAGCTGTTCCTCATGGCGACCGCGCGCGGCAACATCGAGTCCGGGGAGGACATCCGGGTGTTGCCTCGGGCCGGGGCGAAGCGGCTCGGACTGCCTGACTTCGACCTGTGGTTGTTCGACTCCCGGGTGCTGGTCCGGTTTCACATCGACGACACCGACACGACGGTCGGTGTCGAGGTGACCGAGGACCCCGTGGAGGTGCTGGCCACGTGTCGGGCACGGGATGCTGCCTGGCATTTCGCGGTGCCTGCGGCGGAGGCGTGGGCACGGGTACGTTCGTCCACGTGAGCACCGACTTCCAGACGGCCCGTGAGGCGCTCGGCGCGCGGCTGCGTGAGCTGCGCGCCGAGGCCGGGTTCGACGGGAAGGGCGTGGCCGCGCTGCTCGGCTGGCAGCGGTCGAAGGTGTCGCGGCTGGAAAACGGGAAGCAGACGGCGACGCCTGCGGATCTCGAAGCGTGGGCCGCGGCCGTGGGATCGCCGGCCGAGGCCGCCGACCTGAAGAGTCGGTTGCGGGGGCTGGAGTCGCAGCACCGATCGTGGCGGCGGCAGCTCTCGTCCGGGCACCGGAGTGTGCAGGATCGGTACGTGGCCGAGTACCGACGTACGTCGACGGTGCGCGGCTACGAGGCGACCGTGATCCCGGGGTTGTTTCAGACTCCGGAGTACGCTCGCCATTTGCTCGTGGGAAACGCCGAGTTGATGCATTCGCCACGGGATACGGACGAGGCTGTCCGGGCGCGTATGAAGCGGCAAGAGGTGCTGTACGAGCCGGGTAAGACATTCCGGGTCCTGATCTGGGAGGGAGTGCTTCACGCCCTGGTGTGTCCGCCGGACGTGATGGCGGGGCAGCTCGACCGGCTCGTCGGGCTGATCGGCATGAGCACGGTCGGGCTTGGCATTGTGCCGTTCGGCGTGCGGCTCAAGCTCAGCCCGAAGCACGGTTTCTGGATGTTCGACGAGGAGAGAGTCGTCGTCGAAACGATCAACACGGAGTACACGTTGGAATCGGCCGAGGACGTCGCCCTGTACGGCCGGGTGTGGGACGGGCTCGACGAGGGCGCGGTGTACGGGGCGCCGGCGCATCGGCTCATCGCTCGCGCACGGGCGTCGCTCGACCTCGTGTGAGCAATCAGCCCCAACCCTGCGGAGGCTCACGCAATCCGGCCCAATCGGCGCGCGGGCGCGCCATCGGATTCCTTACGGTCCTGGTCATGGCCGCACGGACACGCAATCCGAGAACTTGTCATGCGTCCGGCGGCGCGTCCCGGCACGTTTCCCGGTCCGGAAGGAGGGCCACTGATGGCCCATGCTCTGATCGCTTCCCCGTTCCTTGACGGGCACCTACTCCTCAAGCCCGGTGCCCGCGCGGGGGCTCGCATCCCTGCCGATCACTATGAGCAGCTCCGGGACGCTGCTGTGGCTGACCAGGTCGTGCCGGGCTGGCTGTCCGACACCGCGTGGGCAAGCTGGGGCGTGGACGTGGCCGGGCTGCCCGCGCAGGGCACCGTCCTGGTCCGCGAGCCGTCCCCCTACGGCTACTGCCGGGCCTCTTGGGAGATCAACCTCGGCTGCAACTTCGGCTGCAAGCACTGCTATCTCGGTGAACGCCCCTTCTCCGGCCTCCCTTGGGAGGACAAGGTGCGGTTGCTGGACATCATGCGCGAGGCCGGCGTCCTCTGGCTCCAGATCACCGGCGGCGAACCGACCATGGACCCGCATTTCCAGGACGCCTACCGATACGCCTGGCTGTCCGGGATGATGCTCACCGTCTCGACCAACGGCTCGCTGCTGTGGCGGCCGGACCTCCTCGACCTGTTCCGTGACTGCCCGCCGTATCGGCTCGTCGTCAGCATGTACGGTGCGAGCGAGACGTCCTTCGACGCGCTCACCCAGCGGCGCGGCGCGTGGAAGGCGTTCCGGCGGGGCATGGATGCTGCGCGGGAGGCCGGCCTGCCACTGCGTATCAACGTCGTGGTGACCGAGGACAACGCTTCCGAGGCCGATGCGATGACTGCGCTCGCAAGCGAGTGGGACGTCGAGAACCACGCGTACACGAACATGACGCCCACCATCTACGGCGGCGGGGAGCCGCTCCTCGCCCAGTCGGCCGAACACCTGCGCCGACGCAAGCCGTTCGCCGGATGCAATGCCGGCCACACCTTTTTCCACGCCGACCCTCACGCCAAGGTGTCGATCTGCAAGGTCGGCCGCGACGACCGGATCGACCTCATGGCCGAAGGCATCGAAGGACTGCGACGGCTCGGCGCGATCGCCGACCGTCTGATGCTTCGCACCGGAGGGTGCGAGGGCTGCGCCCTGTCCGGCACATGCCGGGTCTGCCGCCCTCTGGCCAAGCACTACCAGAAGGCGAAGGCGCCGCTGCACAGCTACTGCCAGCACGGAGAAAAGGAGAAGGTGACCTCATGACCGGACCCGTACCGGTGCAGATCCTGACCGGTTCGCCCAGTAGTGCCCGCCGCGCCGCGCCCCCGGTGGCCTCGGCCGCCGTCACACTCGTCTCGGACCTGGACGACGTCGTCGAGAGCGCGGAGTGCTCCTGCGACGCGGGGGACGACAACCCCCATTAGCTCCATCCGGCCCGGCCGTGTTCCGGCCCGTCCCCGCCGACGGGCCGGAACACCTCTACGTCCAGCGGTGAGGTGTCCGTATGTTCTTTCGTTGGGAATGGCTGCGGCCTGCGCTCACCGCACCGGTCGTGCCCACCCTCGGGCCCGTTCATCCGCATGCCCTGACCGTCGACCTGTTCGAGGCCACCCTCGTCGCGGCAGCCGCAGGCCAGCATTTCCTGCCGTACGACAAGGACCGCCGCTGGGGCCCGGAGAAGCAGGAGGCCGTCCTTGCCGGGGACGTGGTGCACCACCGCGACCACACGCTCGTCCCCACTCTGGCGGCACGCGGCCGAGGGGCCGTCAGGGTCTTCGCCTACGGCCATCGCCGGGACGTCCTGGAGCAGGCCGCCGAGCTGGCCGCGAAACTCGCCGCCGGCCACGGGGCCGCCACGGCTCGCGTCGTCCGGCCGCTGGGCCCGGAGGCGCCGCCCCCGCACGGCGTCCGCATCCAGCTCCAGGACTTCACCGTGCGCCACTGCCCCGCGCCGGACGGTCCCGTGCGCCCGCTCGACGACTGGCCCGCCCCCGTACGCCGGACCTTCGGCGCCTTCGCCCAGGCCATGGCGGCCGACGGATTCGCCTTTCTCGACCGGCGGATGCGGGCCGGACGTTGCGGACCGGTCCTCACCGCGGTCCTGGGCAACCGCGTGGTCGGCGCGATCGGGCCCATGGAGATCCGGCCCGACCCCACGGGGGCGGCCCAGTTGATGCCGCAGTACTTCGCCGTCCTGCCCGACGCGCGGGGCCGCGGGCTGGGCCGCCTGGTGTGGCGCGCCGCCATGCACTGGGGCCACACACACGGCGCGGCCTACCAGTTGCTCCAGACCGGGATCGGCGGCGCGTCCGACCGGATCTGCCGGAGCGAGGGGCTCACCACCCTTGGTTTCGTCAGCTCTCGCCCAGCGTAAGAACGCCGCATGGCCGGGTGGAGGAAAGCGGCCGTCATCGTGTCGCCCAGCCGGCCGGGCGCCGTGTGCCGGGGCGCAGGCGGTGGCCCGTGCGGGACCAGGGGGCCGGGTGGATCACATCGGCCGGAAGGTCGGCGGCGCGGTGGCGGGCCAGGGCGTGCAGGACGGTGAGGACGGCGGCCAGTTCCTCGGGCGTGGGGTCTCCGGACAGGAGTCGGATGTTCATGCCGGCTGGTTCCCGTGCTTGCGGTGCGGGAGCGCCACCGTCTTCGTGCGGAGCATGGCGAGCCCGGCCGCGAGGACGGAGCGGGTGCGCGCCGGGTCGATGACGTCGTCCACGAGCCCGCGCTCGGCCGCGTAGTACGGGTGCATCAGCTCCGCCTTGTACTCCTTGACCAGTTGCCGCCGGGTGGCCTCCGGGTCGTCGGAGGCCGCGATCCGGCGGCGGAAGATGACGTTGGCGGCGCCCTCCGCGCCCATGACGGCGATCTCGTTGGCCGGCCAGGCGTAGGAGAGGTCGGTGCCGATGGAGCGGGAGTCCATGACGATGTAGGCACCGCCGTACGCCTTGCGCAGGATCACCTGAACGCGGGGCACGGTCGCGTTGCAGTACGCGTAGAGGAGCTTCGCGCCGTGTCGGATGATGCCGCCGTGCTCCTGGTCCACGCCGGGCAGGAAACCGGGCACATCGACCAGCGTGACCAGCGGGATGTTGAAGGCGTCGCAGAGCTGCACGAAGCGTGCGGCCTTCTCCGAGGCGTGGATGTCGAGCACGCCTGCGAGCACCAGGGGCTGGTTGGCGACGACGCCGACCGTGCGCCCGTCGATCCGGCCGAGGGCACAGAGAATGTTGCCGGCCCAGTGCTCGTGGATCTCCATCAGGTCGCCGTCGTCCAGCAGTTCACGGGCCACCCGGCCCATGTCGTACGGGCGCTGCGGGTCGGCCGGGACGAGATCGAGGAGGCTGTCGCCGGAGCGGTCGGTGGGGTCGTCGCAGGGGACGGCGGGCGGCTCCTCGGTGCTGTTGGCCGGGAGCAGGGTGAGCAGATGGCGGACCTCCTCCAGGCAGGTCTCCTCGTCGTCGTACGCGAAATGCGCGACGCCCGACGTGCCCGCGTGGACATCGGCGCCGCCGAGGCCGTTCTGTGTGACCTGCTCGCCGGTGACGGCCTCGATGACGTCGGGTCCGGTGATGAACATCTGCGAGGTGTCGCGGACCATGAAGACGAAGTCGGTGAGGGCGGGGCTGTATGCGGCGCCACCCGCGCAGGGGCCGAGCATGACGCTGATCTGCGGGATCACCCCGGAGGCGCGGGTGTTGCGCTGGAATATGCCGCCGTAGCCGGCGAGGGCGGTGACGCCTTCCTGGATACGGGCACCGGCACCGTCGTTGAGCGAGACGAGCGGGGCCCCGGCGGCGAGGGCGAGGTCCATCACCTTGTGGATCTTCGCGGCGTGCGCCTCGCCCAAGGCACCGCCGAAGATCCGGAAGTCATGGGCGTAGACGAAGACCGTGCGGCCCTCGACGGTGCCCCAGCCGCCGACGACGCCGTCGGTGTGCGGACGGCGGCTCTCCAGGCCGAAGCCGGTCGCGCGGTGCCGGCGCAGCGGCTCGACCTCCTGGAAGGTGTCCGGGTCGAGGAGGAGGTCGATGCGTTCGCGGGCGGTGAGCTTGCCCTTGGCGTGCTGGCGTTCGGTGGCTACGGCTCCCCCGGCCTCCACGGCGGCGTGCAGGCCGTTCAGTTCGGCGGTGCGGGTGCGGAGCGAGAGGAGCGCGGCGGGGGCCGCGAACTCCTGCTCCAGCTCTGCCAAGGTCTGGGTATCCACGGTTCGACTCCCTATTTCCGCGGGTCAGAGGCCGAGGCCGCGGTAGCGGCGCGGCCAGATTCCGTGCTTGCCGGGGGCGAGGATGCCCTCTGCGTCGAGTGCGTCCTTGATGCGTTCACCGAGCCTGCGCACGGCGTGGTCGTTGAAGCCGTACGTTTCGGCGACTTGGTCCATGAGCACCGGATGGGCGCGCTGTACTCCGTAACCGGCCGCCGCTGCCGCCCGGATCAGGGCCCGGCACAGCTCCAGGGTGAGCGCGCGGTCGTCCGGGTCGAGCGTGTCGAACACCGCCGTGAAGCGGTGGTGCAGCTCGCGGACGCCGACCGCGAACGCGCCCAGGTAGTCCTTGCCGTACGCGTGGGCGTGGTCGCGGGCAAGCGCGTACTGGGCGAGGGCGTCCTCACCGGTCGTGGGCGAGACGGGGGTGAGGTCGAGCCGGCCTCCGTTGGGCAGCCAGCGGTCGGGCTCGTCCGCCACCGGTACGCGGTCGAGCCCGTCCCCGGCGCCGCGGAACCGGGCGCCGGGGACCGCGGCCAGCGCGTCCCGGACGACGGACCACTGCGCGTCCATCACGGCGGGCGCCCCGGCCAGTTCCCCGTAGAGGTTCCAGTAGCCGATGCCCAGGTCCGCCCTCAGAGCGCGGACCGCGCTGTCGGGCAGCGGTCCGGGGCCTGTCCCGTGCACAGTCCGGCCCCCGGCCGCCGCCTGCAGGAGCACACTGCGGACGGTGAGGGTGCCGGTTACGGTGCGGTCCGCCAGCAGTGGGCGCAGCGCGTCCACCAGGGGCCCGAGGTCGTCCTCGCGGGGCAGGGCGACCGCGTACGCCCGGCGGGCGGCGGGTTCGAGGCCCAGCCGTACCCCGAGCTTGGTGACGATCCCGAACGCCGACCGGGCGAACATGGGCCCGAGGGCCGGTCCGCAGCCGTACGGCGTCCAGGGCCCGGATCCTGCACCGGTCAGGGCGGCCATGCCCGTGCGTACGACGTCGCCGTCCGCGAGGACGATCTCCATACCGTACGGGCCGGTGTCGGCTCCCTCGTACCCGGCACCGCCGGTGGATCGCTCCAGCGCCTCTCCGACGACGCTCGCCCATCGCGGGCCCCGGAGCTCCGCGGTCACGCGGTGTTCCGGGGCGAGCCCGGCAAGCCGGTCGGCCAGGTCCTGGAAGGTGACGCCCGGCTCGACGACCGCGTAGCCGCCGGCCGGGTCCACCCCGACGACCCGGTTCAGCCGGGCGAGGTCGACGGCGACGGCCCCCGGCAGCCGGGGCGCCGGGCCGCCGAAGCCGGGGTCGCGCCCCGGCAGCACCGGCGAGAGCGGCACCCCGAAGGCTCCGGCGATCCGGACCACCGCCCGGACGTCCTCGACGGTCCCGGGCATCAGAGCGGCGGAGGCGCTGAAGTGGCCGTCGTCCAGCACGGGTTGTGGGTCCGCGTAGCCCGGCAGCCCGACCGCGCCCTCGGTCAGGACCCACTGCCTGCCCAGGGCCACCCGGAAGGCGGCCAGGGCTCGGGTGAAGTCCCGGCCGTCCACTCCGGGCGGGAGCCGGCGGACCATCATGGCGTGTCTGTCCCGATCCGGACCGGGGACCGCTCCGAGGGAACGAACGCCCGGACGTCGACGCGTTCCCATACCCCGGACACGGCGAACGGGTCGCCGGTGGCGAACTCCTCCGCCTCGGCCCGGTCGGCGGCCTCGATCACGATCAGGCTGCCGACCGCGGTGGTGCCGTCCTCGGCCGTCAGCGGCCCGTACAACACGGGCCGTACGCTCGCGGCGCGCAGCCGCGCCGAGTGGGCCGGGCGCTGGGCGGCGCGCAGCTCCGCGCTGCCCGGTGCGTCGACGCAGTGGATCGCCCACAGCATGTTCCCGCTCCTTCCGTCGCGTTTCGAGAGGATGCGCTTATGGATGTCAGGCGGCGGCGCGTTCGGCGCTGACCGCGGGGGCGGACTGCTCGCGGAGCCGGGTCAGCTCGCTGACGACGGCCTGGCGGGCGGCGAGCTTCTCCTGCTTGACGGAGAACCGCTCCGGAATGACCCGGTACTCGGCCTCCACCGAGCTGGCCGGCTTCTCGCCGTGGAAGAAGCCGACCCGGCACCGGAAGACCGATCCGACCGGGCCGCGTCTGTGCTCCAGCAACTCGTACTGGGCGGTCGCGGGCAGCGGGAAGACGAAGCTGTGGAACTCGGAGCTGACCGCGCTGATGACGAAACGGGTGCGCTCGGGTCCGGTGACGAAGAACTGTTCAGTGACCACTGTCCACAGTTGGCGGGCAGCCTCCAGAAGGGTGATCGCCGGGATGTGCTGCCCCGTGAGGTGGTCCTCAAGGACCTCGACCCGCTCGTCGATGACGAGATCCGCGACGAAGCGCTTCTCCCCGATCTGGCCGACCGGGCCGATGAGGACGTTCTTCGCGTCGTGCTTGTGGGTGAGCCGGCGCTCGGCCGGTTCCGGAACGCCGCCCTTGCCCAGCGACACGGTGGACCCGTGCGCCGCGGCGAGGGTGCGTATCTCGGCGAGCTGGCCGGCGCTGAGGCCCTGACCGATGCTGACGGACAGGCTCTCGGGCAGTTCCCCGGCGCGCAGCCGGGCAATCAGCTCGGAGACGGGGACGGTGCCCCGGTTGGCCAGGAAGTCCTCGAAACGGTCCCCGACGGCGATGAGTGCTTCGTGCGACATGTCGATCCCTCCGGAGTTCGGGCTGATGGGTGGGGAGTGGTGCTCAGACGGCGGTGGCCGCCAACTGCTCGACCGTGCGGACGTAGGCGTCGGACAGGGCGCCGACCGTACGGACGTCGGAGATGACGTACTCCTCCTCGAACGGGTCCACTCCCAGCTCCATCTCCAGCTGGATGACCAGGCGGGCCAGCAGCAGCGAGTTGAGCCCCAGCTCGTGCAGGAACTCGGCGCCGGTGAGCGTCGGGTGCGTGGCGCGCTCGGCCTCGGCCAGCAGCGCGTTGATCTCCTGATGGACCACGGCGGTGATGTCGGCTGCGATCAGCATGTGATTCCTCCGTCTACGACGATCGACTGTCCGGTGATGAATGACGATGCGGGCGAGATGAGGTAGAGAACGGCGTCGGCGATTTCGTTCATGGTGCCGAGCCGCCCGAGCGGGGTGCGGTTCTGAATGCGCTCCCGGTTCCGGTCGGTGACGTCCTCGGTCATGTCACTGTCGAAGAATCCGGGCACCAGCGAATTGACGCGGATATTGAAGGCCCCGAGTTCGCGGGCCAGGCTCCGGCTGAATCCGTCGAGCCCGGCCTTGGTGGCGGCGTACACCGCCACGCCCCGGTAGCCGCGGATCGCGTTGATGGACGAGATGTTGAGGATCTGGCCGCCGCCCTGGCGGGCCATCGCGCGGGCGCATGCCTGGGCGATGGTGATCGGGGCGAGGAGGTTGCTCGCGATCAGCGTCTCGGTCTGCTTGCGGGAGGTGGTGAGGAAGAGTTCCTGGTGCAGCACGGCCGCGTTGTTGACCAGCAGATCGACCCGGCCGAAGCGGCGGACCGCCGTACGGACGACTCCGCGCAGTGCGTCCGGGTCGCCGAGGTCGGCGGCCTCCCAGAGGAAGCTCTCGCCCCGCTCGGCCTGGAGGCCCTTGACGAAGTCGTTGGCGGACCGGCTGAAGGTGGCGACCCGCCAGCCGTCGGCGAGGAGGCGCTCGACCAGGAGCCGGCCCAGGCCGCGGCTGCCGCCGCTGACGAGGGCGACACGGTCCTCGCCGGCCGCGCCCTCGGGCGCTTCGGCAGCTTCCGGCGCGCTCACGCGGCGCTCCGGATCTTCTTGTAGCGGTCCGAGTGCTGCGGGGCGGCGGAGACCTCGACCAGGACCGGCACCTTGTACGCCTCCAGGCGCCTGCCGCAGTACTCGCGCACGCGGCGGGTGACGGAGCGCCGGTCCTCGTCCTCGACCAGCCGCACGGTGGCCTTGACGACCATGCCGGTGACCGGGCTCGGGCGGCCGCTGACGGTGGCATCCGCGATGTTCTCGACCTCCAGCAGGACGCTCTCGACCTCGCTGGGGTAGACCTTCTCACCACCCACGTTGATGATCTCGGAGTCGCGGCCCAGGATGCGTACCCAGTCGCCGTCCACCTCCACCACGTCCTGTGTGTTGAAGAAACCGTCCTCGTCGAAGGGCGCGGGGGCGTTGAGGTAGCCGAGCATGGCCATCTCGGAGCGGATCCACAGGATGTTGTCGATGATCCGGTGCTCGAAGCCCGCCGTGCCGAGCTTCACCCACAGGGTGTCGTCGCCGCGCGAGCGGGTCGGCAGGATGCCCAGCTCGGACAGCCCGTACGTCTGCTTGAGCCGTACGCCCGGCAGCATCTCGCCGAGCCGGCGCAGCGTCTGGAGCGGCATGGGCTCGGTGCCGTACGTGATCAGCTTCAGCGAGTCGGTGGCGTACCGCTCGTGGGCGCCGGAGATCAGGACCATGTTCAGGAAGGTCGGCGTGGTCGGCAGGATCTGCACCCGGTGCCGGGCGATCGCCTCGAAAACGGCATCCGGGGTGCGCTCGGCGACCGTCACCACGGTCCCGCCCTGACTCAGCGTGTGCAGCAGGGTGTTGACGCCACCGATGTGGTCCAGGCTCAGGAAAGACAGAATGCGCGAGGGGCGGGTGGGCTCGCCGTAGCGGGCCAGGACCTTGTCGAAGTCGAGCACCGATGCCTTACTTCGGCCGGTCGTACCGGAGCTGAACAGCACCAGGCCGGGCCGAGCCGCGTCCCGCAGCTCCTGGTAGAGCGTGTGGTCCGCGACGCGGCCGGTGCGCTCGCAGCGGTGCACACCGCCCTCGTCCACCTGGATGACGACCTCGACCTCGGCCACGTCCAGGAACTCCGCGCGCTTGGCAGCCGGCAGGACAGTGAGCGGGACGACGACGACCCCGCGCTCGATCAGCGCCAGCAGACCGGCGCACGCCTGCGGCGAGTACGCCCCCTCCAGCGTGACGACCTCGCCGGGGCGAACCTCGTGCCGGTCCAGGAAGCGGCGCCACCCGGCGACGAGCGCGAGCAGGTCCTCGTAGCGGTAGCTGCGGCCCTCGAAAGCGACGGCCTCGGAATCCCGGAAGGATTCCAGTCGGGTCAGAAAAGGATGCGTCATCTTCTTCTCCTGGTGATGAATTCGTTTCGGTTCGTTCTCGGTTCGCTTTCGATGAATTCAAGCTAACCTGCGGTAATTCATCGCTCAATATGGCTTTTATGAGCCCTCGTACGGGGCGGTCGATCGGGGTAGCCGATCGGACATGTAGCGGAAGGGGCATCGACGGGCGCATAGTCGAAGGCGTAACGCACGACTGCCGTGACCTGTCCTGGGATGGCAGCGGGCCGCCGAATCCGGCCGGCCCCGGTGCGCCGGTTCTCCGGCGCGTTGCCCCCAGGAGCAGAAGTGATCCAGCAGATCCTGCCATCCGCCGTCGTCTGCGCCGACGCCACTGCCGACCTCCCCGGAGCCCGAGTGCTGCCGGAGGAGGAGCCGTTGCTCGCGAAGTGCGTGGAGCACCGGCGCCGCGAGTTCACCACGACCCGGCACTGCGCCCGCCGGGCGATGTCGGCGCTGGGCGTACCGCCCGCCCCGGTCCTGCCGGGTGCCAAGGGCGAACCGCGCTGGCCGGCCGGAGTGACCGGCAGCATGACCCACTGCGACGGCTACCGGGCGGCGGCGCTCACCCGCAGCGACCGTTTCCACAGCGTGGGGATCGACGCGGAGCGCCACGCGCCGCTGGAGGAGTCGATGGTGCGGCACATCTCGGTGTCCTCCGAGCGGGAGCACCTGGCCGCGCTGACCCGGGCCAGAAGCGAAGTGCACTGGCCCACGGTGATGTTCAGCGCGAAGGAGACCGTCTACAAGACGTGGTACCCGCTCACCGGCCGGTGGCTCGGCTTCCGGGACGTCCGGCTGGCGTTCGACGCGGAGGCCGGCACGTTCCGGGCCCGGCTGATGGTGCCCGGCCCGGTGGTGGACGGCTCCCGCCTGGGATGGTTCACCGGGCACTGGGCGGTGCGCGACGGGCTGGTGCTCACCGCGATCGCGCTGCGCCGGGGGCGGTGAGCCCGGCGGGCTCCCGGTCGGCGAGGCCGGTCAGCGCGGACGCCTCCCACGCTCCCGCCGTACGCAACTGGCCCGGCGCCGCCGAGAGGACCGGCCAGTCCAGCCGCTGGGCGTGCTCGATCAGGACCCGGTCGGTACCGCCGACGACCACGGGGCGGCCGACCGCGAGAAGCATGTCGAGGTCGCTCGCGTGGTCTCCGTAACAGCTCGACCCGGCGGCGTTCAGGCCACGTTCGGCGATGGTCTCGCGGACCGCGTCGGCCTTGACGGAGCCGATCATCGGACGCTCCACCTCGCCGGTGAGCCGCCCGTCCGGCCCAACGACCGGTTCCGAGCACAGGATCAGGTCCGCGCCCAGGTCCTCGGCCAGCGGTTCCAGGCAGCCCGGGAACGAGCCGGAGACCAGCACCACCAGGTCACCCGCCTCCCGGTGCCGGCTCGCGGCGGCCCAGGTGGCGACGGTGACGGCGGCGGGCCCGCGCCGGTACTCCTCGTACCAGGCGCGCGCGGCGGCCCACAGCTCGTCCCTCGGGACGCCGGCGAACCCGCGGTAGTAGCGGCGGTTGATCTCCGAGCGGTGCACCCCGGAGTCGGCGGCCTCGCGGACACCGGCCATCACGGCCGCGTGGCCGGAGCCGTCGTCGCCGTGGCGGGCCATCCAGAACCGCAGGAAGTCGAACATGCTCTTGGTGTTGATCAGCGTCTCGTCGACGTCGAAGAAGGCGGCACGAGCAGCGCCGTTGACGGGCTTCATCACGTTCCTCACCAGCCGGTTTCGTAGGCGGAGGCCGACTCGTGGGCAGCGGTCGGCGGGGCGTAGGGGTGCGGGGCGGCGGCCGGGCGGCCACACAGGCCCTCGCGCAGGGCACGGGCTGCGGCGAGCGTGCGGTTGGGGCAGTTGAGCTTGGCGAGGATGTTGGCGACCAGCCGCTTCGCCCCGTGCTCGGAGATCCGCAGCCGGCGCCCGATCTGCTTGTTGCTGAGCCCGTCCACGACGAGCGTCAGCGCCTCGCGTTCGCGCGGGGTGAGCCGGGGCACGGCCGGGATCTCCCGGGCGCCGCGCCCGGCGAGCTCCAGCAGGGACCGGGTCAGGGCGGCCGGTATGCGGACCTCGCCGGCCCGCATCGAGCCGAGCGTGTCGGCGAGGGCCGCAGCATCCAGGCCGTCCGAGAACAGCACCGAGGCGCCCGCCACGGAGGCGACCCGGTCGAGGTCCACGGACCGGGCGTCGGGCAGGAGCAACAGCACCCGCACCCCGTACGCGGTGACGCGGTGCAGCACCGAGTCGTGGTTCAGGTCGGCCGGCTCCGGGACGACGAGCAGGAGGTCGGTGCGCGGGTCGTGGACGGCGTCCACGGCGGCGGCCAGCTCCGCGAAGGACCGGCAGCCGGTACCCGGGTCCACGGCGCCGAGCATCCGCTCCAGGCCGTAGCGCTGGAGGTCGTCGCGGACGGAGAGGATGACGTGTGCCGCCTGCCGCGGGAGCAGCTGCGGCGAGGTGGTGCGGCGTACCGGTGGAGAGGCGACTGCCAGAGCCGCGCGATTCTGCGACATTGCCCTTACCCCCATGGGTCCTTGTCGGTGACCGCCGGGGTCACCCGTATGCAAGGAACGCTAGACGCGTCAAGGGCCTCCGCGGCCGTCACTGCCTCCTAGTCCGGGTGGCGGCGGACCGAAAGTGGTAGCCCGGATACCTCGGGGGTACCCGGTCGGTGGGAGTGCCCTCCGGGAGCGCGGGAACGCCCCCGGTGGCGGGAGCCCCTCATGCCGCCGGAGCCACGAGTGGCACGTCGGACAGGGCCTGGCGGGCGAAGGCGACGACATGGGCGCGTAGGTCCAGGCCGCCGGCCTCCGCGTCGGGCCCGAGGATCAGCCGGGCGAGCTGCGGCACCGCGTTGGGCCAGGCCGCGAGCCCGATCAGGCTCAGCAGACAGGCCGCGACGCGCGGTGACGCCTCGGTACCGAAGCTCGCGGCAAGGGCCTCGATCTTCTCCTCGTAGTGGCCCCGGCGGCCCTCCTCATTGGGCAGGACGGCGTCGCGGTAGTGCAGGCCCTCCCAGAAGAAAAGCCGGACCAGGACCGGGTTGTCCCGGTGGAAGTCGTACACCCGGCCGACGTACTCGGCGGGGTCGTCGCCCGCCCGGAGCGGGACGGCGGCGGCCAGCTCGTCCAGCGCACGCCCCACGACGGCGTCGAACAGCTTCTGCTTGTTACCGAAGTAGCCGTAGATCCGTTCCTTGTTCACGCCGGCCAGCTCCGCGATCCGGTCGACGCGTGCTCCGGCGATGCCGTGAGCTGCGAATTCCTCCTTCGCCGCAGCGAGGAGCCGTTCCTTGGTGTGGGTCGTGTCCGAGGTCATGCCACCAGCGTAGAACGGCTCCCCCACATTGCCAACCAACTGGATGGTTGACATCCAACTAGTTGGTTGGCATTGTGGAACACGTCGCCGCGGGCAGCACCACCGCCCAGGCCCCAGGACAGGACCAGCGACAGCGCCGCACCAAGAAGCCCTCACACACCACACAACCCGGATGGGACCCTTCATGACCACCGTCGCCCGCCCCGCCGCCGCTTCCTCCGCCGCCACCGCCACCGACCGGAATCAGCCCCGGACCGCCGCCCCCGCACAGCCGGCCACGCCGCCCTCGGTCCACATGCGCGCTCTGCTCACCTGGATCGCGGTCTTCGGCGCCCTCACCGTCGTCCAGATGCTGCTCGGCCCCTACGTCAAGGGCTTCCCGATGCTCCTGCGCACCCTGGTGATCACCGGCATCGTCGTCCCGGCGGTCGTCTACACGCTGATGCCGAACCTTCTCAAGGTCCGCGCCGCCGTGCGGCGCCGCCTCCGCTGAGCCGCAGGCCGCCTGGCTGATTCCAGCCATCACCGCCACGCAGTCCGCAAATCGGCTTATCCTGCACCGGTTCGGCGCTGGATGAACAGTTGAGCCCCGCGGGAGGAGAGCGTGATGAGAGAACCGGCCCACAGCCGTCTCGGCAGCCGCCAGGGCGGCCCGCCCGCGAAGCGTTTCAGGGCGTACGAGGACGAGGTCATCGCCCTCTACCAGACCCGGCTGCGCGGCATCAGCAGCCCGCTCGCCGCCGATCCGGAAGTATGGGCACAGTGCGAGTTACAGGGCCGGCGGGTCTTCCACGACTGCGCCGACAGTCTGGAGGCCGGCCTCACGGAGGTCTCCGACAGCCAGATCGCCGAAGTCGTCGACCTCGGCGGCACCCGTGTCCAGCAGGGCGTCCACCTCACCCACTCCGTACGGGCCGGTGTCATCCTCTTCGACACCGTCCTGGACCGCCTCCTCGAATGCACTGCGGGCGTCGAGGGCGCCGACCGGGCCTACTCGGCGGCCATCCGGGCTCTTCAGCGGGGCATCGGCCGGCGGCTGGAGGTCGGCTCGATCGCGTACGACTCGTTCATGCTCGCCCGCGTCCGCGAGGTGCACGACAAGGGACACCGCAGACTGGCCCGCGAGATCCATGACCAGATCGGCAACTCTCTCAGTCTCGCCATGCGCCAACTGGAGCTGTACGAGCACCAGATGACCCAGCTGGACACCGATGTGCCCAAGGAGGTGCGGGCCGCCCAGGACGCCATCCTGGAGACTCTGTCCCACACCCGCGAGCTGGTCACCGAACTGCGAAGACCCGCCGTCACCGGCTGCCTGGAGGCGGCGCTCGCCGACTTCGTCGCCTCCATGGGGGACGAGCGCGTCCCCGTACAACTGTGGGTACGCGGCCTGGACGAGTGGATTCCGGCTCCGGTCGCGGAGGAGGTTTTCGTCATGGTCCGCGAGTGCCTGCGCAATGCCTTCCAGCACGCGGAGGCCGGCAACATCGTCGTCCACATCGACATCGCCCCGCACGAGATCCAGAGCGAGATCATCGACGACGGCCTCGGCTTCGACGTGGAACAGGTCCTCGTCGGGGACCGCGCCAACGGCCTCACCGGCCTCCAGGAACGCACCGACCTCCTCGGCGGCACCCTGCACATCGGCTCGTCCACCGGCCGGGGCACTCACGTCACCATGTGGATACCGATCAAGGAGGACCCGTCCCTCCGATGAACACCACCGCCCCCGAATCCGTACGCATCCTCGTCGCCGACGACCACACGCTGCTGCGCGAGGCCCTGTGCGACCTGCTGCGTTCCGAGCCCGGCTTCGAGATCGTCGCCCAGGCGGGCAACGGTGAGGACGCCATCCGGCTCGCCGCCGCGCACCGCCCGGACGTCGTCCTGCTCGACATCGAGATGCCGCGCAACGACCCCCCGGTCACCGTCCGCCGACTGCTCCAGGGCGACCCCGGCCTCCGCATCATCGTCTTGAGCATGTACGACGGCCGTCAACTCGTGGGGGAGCTCCTGCACCTGGGTATCAGCGGGTATCTGCACAAGAGCACCGGCCGCGACACCCTGATCTCCGCCGTCCGCTCCCGCGAGGGCGGCGACGAACTGCGCACCGTCACGGTATCGGTCTCACCCGACAGCCTGCGTGCCCCGCTGCCCGTGCCCGACGGCGCGGGCGGCCTCTCGGACCGCGAATCCGAGGTACTGACCCTGGTGTCCCAGGCCATGAGCAACCGTCAGATCGCGGTGAGGCTCGGCATCGCCGAAGGCACCATCAAGCGGCACATGCGGAACATCTTCACCAAGCTGGACGCCGTCTCCCGGATCGACGCCGTCAACAAGGCCGTCGAACGGGGCCTGCTCCCCCAGCCCGAGCCGCCCCGCCGCCGCTTCTGACACGTCCGCGCCCCGCACACGAGGAGTGCGCGGGGCGCGGACATCCGGTCGGACCGCTTGGTCAGACGGCGAGGAACAGCCCTGCCAACAGGGTCAGATGAACCAGGTGCTGCGTCACCATGAAGGCGCGGTACGGGGTACGGCCCCGGTTCTCGTCACCCTGCGTGGTGGCACAGAGTACGGCCACCACCACGGCCCCGCCCGCCAGCACCGCGGCCGCCGGAATCAGCGGGGTGTACAGGCCGAGCAGCGCGGCGGCCGGGAAGCCGCCGCCGACCAGCAGGGCCCCGGCCCCGCCCACCAGCCGGGCGGTGGTGTCGCCCCAGGCGGTCACCGAGGTACGGCGGCCCGCCGCCGCGTCCCCCCGTACATGGGAGAAGTCCTTGGTCACGGCCCCCACCCCGCACATCCACAGCGACATCGCGGCGGCCAGCACCAGCACCGCCGCCGGCGGACGCCCCTCCTCCACCGCCGTCCAGCCCGCTGCGTAGGTGAGCAGTCCCATCAGCAGCACGGACCCGGAGGTGCCGGCAGCGCTGCGCTTGAGCTGGAAGGGTGCCGCCGAGTAGGCGTAGCCGAGGAAGAGGAACGCCAGGTCGAACGTGATCAGCAGGACGTTGTCGCAGGCCAGCGCGATGATGACGGAGCCGGCCGCGGAGAGCCAGGTCAGCCGGGCGGCGATGGCCGGAGCCAGGTCGCCCCGCGCGATCGGCCGACCGGTGCGGTTGAGCCGGTCCTCCTGGACGTCCGACACTCCATTGATGCCGTACGTGAACAGGGTGGCCAGCACCCAACTGACGGCCGGGGCGATGAGCCGGGGCGCCGCCCCCGCGAACCCGCCCCCGGTGGTGACCGCCGCAGCGGCCAGGAAACGCATCAGAAAGATGATCTGCACACAGACACGCGCCTCTTCGACGAAGAGAACGACGGCGCGTGCCGCACCTGCGATCCGCAGGGTGGAAGTAGGTGTCCCGGAATTGATCTGTGCGGTGTATGCCCCCATGACATGGGACACTAATGACGTGCCCAGGACACACACATGCCCCATCGGCGGTCCTTCCGATACCCCTTTTGGGTAAGGGGTCGTATCGGAAGGACCGCCGGCGGGGCATGTGCGGGGAGGGGCCTGCACGCGGGCCGGATCAGCGTTCCTGCTGGGCGCCGGTCACCGAGGGCAGGTTGACCAGGAGGGCGGCGAGCAGCCCGATGATGAGCCCCGTGAAGTGGACCTGCTGGGCGGCACCGATGTAGATCCAGTAGCCGAAGAACATGCCGCCGGAGAGAAACAACAGGAACAGCCCAGCAAAGGCGCCCAGCGCGATGTTGGCGCGCTGGGTGGTGACCATCCCGGTCTCCTGGCCGAGCGCCCGACGCCACAACCCGTACGCGGCGCGGGCCAGCAGGGCGACGATCAGGACCTCGTAGACGATGACACCGATCAGTGTCGGGGCAGCCATCGACTCGGGGAGCGCGCGCCACTCCAGGCCGTTGCCCCGGATGGGGTCGCTGACCAGGTCGTGCATGGTCAGCATGGAGCCGATGAGCGCCTTGTTGGTGCCGAAGTCGTTGAGGTTGTTGAGCGTGACGAGGCCGAGCCAGAGGGTGAGGCCACTCATCAGGAAGGCGTTGAGCGCGGCCAGCCGGGAACGGACAGCGAGGTCCGGCCGGCCGGTGGTCTGCGGGCCCGCCGTGCTCTTCGTCTCGGTGGGCCGGTCGGCGGTCAGTGCCATGGGAGGACTCCTCGGAGCAGAAGGGGAAGGGAGCGGTGCGATGGCTTCAGCGTGCCGGGGTCCGGGCCGCCCCGGCAGCTCCCTCTTCGAGCTGCCCGGCCGGGGTGGCCGGGCCGCGTGACCACGAGGGACACCCGTACGGGCTGCCCACGCGGGCACGGCGTACGAAGGGACGCACGGCGTACGGGGCGGGGCAGGGTGTGCAGGGCCGCGCTCGGGGGCGAATTCCGTTGCTCGGAGGGGGCTTCGTCCAGCAGGATCGACCCCCGTGACCCACGCAGACACCTTCCCCGCCGCATCCCGTCCGCTCGCCCTGATCACCGGCGTCGGCCGCACCGTCGGCATCGGCGCCGGGATCGCGCGTCAACTCGCCGCCTCCGGCTGGGACATCGCCTTCACCTACTGGACGCCCTACGACCGCCGGATGGACTGGGGCGAGGAGCGGGGCGCGGCCGGGGCCATCGAGGCGTCGCTCGCCGCGCACGGCGCCCGCACCGCCGCGATCGAGGCGGACCTGATCGACCCGGACGCCCCCACCCGGATCTTCGACGAGGCCGAGAGCCGCATCGGGCCGGTCACCGCGCTGGTGCTCAGCCACGCCGAGTCCGTGGACTCCGGCCTCCTGGACACCACCCTGGCGAGTTTCGACCGCCACTTCGCGGTGAACGCCCGCGCCACCTGGCTGCTCATCCGGGAGTACGCGCTGCGCTTCCGGGCCCCCTCGGGCAGCGGCCGGATCGTCGCGCTCACCAGCGACCACACGGTCGGCAACCTGCCGTACGGGGCCAGCAAGGGCGCCCTGGACCGCATCACCCTGGCCGCCGCGCGCGAACTGGCCCACCTGGGAGTCACGGCCAACGTCGTCAACCCCGGCCCGATCAACACCGGCTGGATGACCGAGGAGCTGGCGGAGGAGCTGCGCCTGGGCACCCCGCTGGGCCGGCTCGGCACCCCGCAGGACACCGCCCATCTGGTGGACTTCCTCTGCTCCCCGCAGGGCCAGTGGGTCAACGGCCAGCTCCTCAAGAGCAACGGCGGAGCCGCGTAGGGGCTCACCGGACGCCCCCTGGACCTCTTGACGCGCGCCGCGCCGGTGGCGCGGATCACCCCGGACACCCGCGCCTCCGGCGGCATCTACGCACCGACCCTCCGGCACCACGACGGCCGGTTCTGGCTGATCGTCACCAACGTCGAGGTGGGCAACCTGCTGTTCACCGCCACCGACCCGGCCGGACCCTGGTCCGATCCGGTCCCGCTCCCCGGTGTACCGGGCATCGACCCGGACCTCGCCTGGGACGAGGACGGCACCTGCTGGTGCACCGTCGCCGGGGTCTCCCAGGTCCGCATCGACCCGTACACCGGCGAGACCTTCGGCGAACCCCGGCGCATCTGGTCCGGGGCGTCCGGGGCGAAGGCGCCCGAGGCACCGCACCTCTACCGGATCGGCGACCACTGGTACCCGCTGATCGCGCAGGGCGGCACCCTGCGCAGAACACCGGCCACGGCGACCTGGTCCAGAGCCCGGACGGCTGCGGCGGCCTCGCGGTCCGCCTGGACGAGGCGCACCACTACGCGGTCGAGACGGACGGTGCCGAGATCCGCCTCGTCGCCCGCATCGGCTCCCTGCGCACGGTGGTCGCCGCCGTTCCGGCCCCCGCCGGCCCGGTCACCCCCGGCATCGACGTACGCCGCACCGCGCCGCCCGTCGCGCCGTGCACCGGGCCGGACACGATCACCCTGGGCCACGAGGACCCGGCACCTTCACCGCACTCGGCACGCTGGACGGCCGCTACCTCTCCACCGAGGCGACGGGCGGCTTCACGAGCCGGGTGATCGGCCTGTACGCGGCCGACGGCACGGTCCACTTCGACTGGTTCGCGTACGAGGGGCTGGAGGAATAGGGGCTCTCCTGTCGGATCCGTGGGTCATCGGTTCGCGGGTTGACGTCCTGGTAGGTGGGGTCGGTGTCCGCCGAGGCTGAGCATGGCGAGGGCGATGAGGGCGGTGGGGTTCTTGAAGCCGAAGGCGATGCGGGTGATGAGCCGGATCTTGGTGTTCATCGATTCGACGAGTCCGTTGGACAGGCCGTGCTCGGCCGCTGCGGTGATCGCGTCCCAGTGCCGGACGATGGAGCGTTGCAGGTCGACGAAGGCGTCGATGCGGCAGCGGCGGGCCCACAGCACCCAGTCCCACAGAGCCTCGGGGGTGTCGGTGCCGGACTTCAGGGCGAGACGGAGTCCCTCCTTCAGGAGGTAGGCGCGGTGGAGGACGGGATGGGCCTTGGCGACGAACTCCAGCTGGGAACGCTGGTACTGCGTGAGATCTTCGGGGTTCTTCCACAGCGCGAAGCGGGCCTTCTTCAGCGACTTCGATCCCGGCGTGGCCCGGCCCTTGCCCTTGCGCTCGGCGTTCCAGACCTCACGGCGCACGACGTCCAGGGCGTCGGTCGCCCACTTCACCGTGTGGAAGGGGTCCATCACGCGCACAGCGTCGGGGCAGTGTGCGGCAACCGGGCCGGTGACCCAGTCCGCCGCGTCGGCCGACACATGCGTGATCCCCGCGGAGCGTTCAGGGCCGAGGAGGTCGAAGAACTTGTTCAAGGTGGCCCTGTCCCGCCCGGGTTCGGCCCACAGCAGACGGCCCGAATCATGGTCCACGACGACAGTCAGGTACTTGTGCCGCTTCTTGTAGCTGATCTCGTCGATCCCGATCCGCCGCAGTCCGGCCAGCCGGTCGGCCTGCGCCTCGGCATCCGACCAGACCCGGGCGACCACGGCGCCGACCGTGCGCCATCCGATCCGCATCAGCCGGGTGACGGCCGTCTTCGAGCAGCAGGTGGCCAGCCAGGCGGCCTGCGCGTCGAAGGCGTAGGTGTGGCCGGCCCGGTGCCGGGCCCAGGGCACCGCCGCCACGGTCACCCCGTGCTCGGGGCAGGACACCCGCGGCGCGTCGGCCTCGATGAACGCCTTGAGTACCCCGACGTCCAGGGCCCGCCAGCGACGGCGTCCCTCTCCGGCGTCGTACTTCGCCGCCTTGCGGCCGCACACCCCGCACCGCTGCCGCCGTCCCCGAGCCGGACGGGCATGAGCGACGATCACCAGATCGTCGCCGCTGTCGGCCTCCTCGGCCTCGACCTGCTCGATCACCGTCTTTTCGACATCGAGCAGCCTGGCCCATATCCTCGTGTTCCGCACGCCGTACCTGGTTCTTCCGTTTCGTACCTTCAGCAGTCGAAACGTACTCCGGGTGCGGCGTGTTCTGCGCATACCCCCAGGTCAGCGACCCACGGAAGCGACAGGAGAGCCGGAATAGGGCGGCCGGCCGCAGGCTTCGCGGGGGCGGCTCCGCGAGGGGCGGCGCGCACCGGTTCCGCGCCGGGTAGCCTTCCGGGATGCGCTATTTCATTCAGTATCCCGCCGGTACCAGTGAGCTGGTCGCCGACGCCATGGCGCACTTCGTCGACGGCTTCCGCGCGGAGTACCAGGACGACAGCGCCATGCTCTTCTCCTCGACGTCGCCGATGGAACGCGTGGCCGCCATTCCCTTCGCGAAGAACGCCTTTTCGGTGATCAGCGAAATTCGCCGCGGTGACATCGACCAGAATATCGCGCAACTGGCCGGTTCGCTCAAGAAGTCGCAATTCCCGTCGCTGCCGGGTGAACGCGCGCGGGGTTTCCGGGTCATGGTCCATGTGGACGGCGAACTGGCCTCGGTCGGCGGCGCCGCGAAGCGGGAGATCGAGCGCACGGTCTCCGCGTGCACGGGGATGCGGCTGGAGCCCAGCGGCCGGGGCCAGGAGTACTGGGTCATCGGCCGCCTCGACATGGCCGACCTGATGTTCTGCGCCCGGCTGCCCAAGCAGGCGCGGCCCAAGAAGGCGCGCGGCGCCCTGTCCCACGAGCTGTCGTCGATGCTCGTCCTGGCGTCCGAGCCGCAGCCCGGCGACACCTTCCTGGACCCCTTCGCGGGCAGCGGCTCCTTCGTGGTCAGCCGCCTCGGCCTGCCGGCCCGCGAGGTCGTCTACTCCGACCTGGATCTCGCGGAGCACCGCGAGCAGTTGCCGGACGAGGTGCTGCGCGACCGGCGGCTGCGGCTGCTGGACGAGGACGCCATGACCCTGCCGTCCTTCGACGACGGCTCGGTGGACGTCGTGGTGACCGACCCGCCGTGGGGCGAGCACGAGGAACTGCCCCTCCCGTACGAGGAGTTCGCCCGCACCACGAGCGAGTCACTGGCCCGCGTCCTGCATCCGGAGCATGGCCGGTTCGTGCTCCTGTGCGCCCGCCGGGGCGCGGCCGTCTTCGACGCGGCGTTCTCGGACGCCGGTCTCTCGGTCCGCGCGACGCACGAGATCCTGGTCAACGGGCATCCCGCCACGGTCTTCGTCGGCGAGCGGAGCACCGGAGCCGCGGCGGCGGGGCCGAAGCCGGCAGGTGAGCCCCGCAAGCCCTCGAAACCCTCCCGCCCCCTCCTCATCGGCATGCACACCTACCGCCGCTCCCTGAACCGCTTCGCCCGCTGAACCCGGCCCGTGCCGACCTGCTGGATATAGCCGCGGTATAGATCCCCTCCACGCCGGTATAGAAGCCGCCCGCAAGATGGGGCTCGGCTCGACAGCCGGTGAACATCCCGCTGAACCACATGCCGTTGGGGGAGCGCGCCATGAGCGAGGGGCGAATCAGAGGTCTGGCCACTCTCGAAGACCACCGGGCCGCACCAGGCGGGGCCGTTCACCGCAGCTGAGGTGATCTCCGCGGCCGCCCCGTGCGGTGCGTGACACCGCGAGTAGTCACCTCCGGCAGCCCGCCCTCACCACCGGAGCCGCGCACGGCCCGCGATGAACACCCCCCTTCGCCTTCCCCGTATCGCTGTAGAGAAGAGGACGTTCGCGATGCACCAGTCCCCCAGGCACTACTTCGAGACGAGGCTGCGGCTGACCTCGGACCCCATGGTCGCCGCCACCCGTCTGGCGTCGTCCGGTCTGCACGCGGACTACGTCGTGTACGAGAACGGCGGCACCTGGTCATACGCGGGCGGCGCGCTGGCCCAGATCACCCTGGACCGCGACGGCGCACGGATGCGACAGGCGGGTGAGGTGCATCTGCCCTGGGACGGGCGTCCGTTGCAGCAGGTACGGAGCCTGCTCGACGCCGTCCGGATCAAGGACTGGCGCGCCTACGGCTGGGCGGCCTTCGAGTTGTCGTACGCCAAGGAGGGAGACGTCCAGCACGTAGGCGACCAACGGCTCCTCCACCTCGTCGTGCCGCACACCGAAGTCCGGATCGAGGGCGCGGAAGCGCATCTGCGCGCCGCTGACCAGGGCACCCTTACCGCTCTCCTGGAAGTGCTGGCAGCCGGGGGCACCGAGCGCGACTCCGTGCCGAGCCCCGTGAACGTGAGGCAGGCCGGAGCGGATGCCTACCGCCGGGCGGTCCTGCTCGCGGTCGACGCCATCAACGATCAGCGGCTGCAGAAAGTGATCTACTCGCGGGTGGTCCCGGTCGAGCACGAGGTCGACTTCGTAGGCACGTATCTGGCGGGCCGGCGCGGCAACAGTCCCGCCCGGTCATTCCTGCTCAGCCTGGGCGGCATCGAGGCAGCGGGCTTCAGCCCGGAGATCGTCGTCCATGTCGACCCGGATGGAAAGGTGACCAGCCAGCCCCTGGCCGGGACCCGGGCGCTGACCGGCGACGGGCCCGAGGACGAGCGGCTGTGCGCGGAACTCCTCTCCGACCCCAAGGAGATCTACGAGCACGCCATATCCGTGAAGATCGCGTGCGACGAACTGCTCGACGTGTGCGCTCCCGACACCGTCGACGTGGCGGAGTTCATGACGGTCAAGAAGCGCGGCACCGTGCAGCACCTGGCCTCTCGTGTGAGCGGCCGGCTCGCCGCAGGACGGCACGCCTGGGACGCCTTCCAAGCGGTCTTCCCCGCCGTCACCGCCTCCGGTGTGCCCAAGGACGCCGCGTACGACAGCATCCGCAGCAACGAGTCCGAAGCCCGCGGGCTTTACAGCGGCGCCGTCCTGACGGTGGACGGGGACGGATCAATGGACGCCACTCTGGTACTGCGCAGCGTCTACCGGCAGGAGGGGCGCACCTGGCTGCGCGCCGGCGCGGGCATCGTGGGGCAGTCCCGGCCCGAGCGGGAACTGGAGGAGACCTGCGAGAAGCTCGGCAGCGTCGGGCGATTCCTGGTGCCGGCCGCCGAGCACGTGGGTACCGGCGTGATGACGGGAGGTGCCCGGTCGTGAAGGTCAGCGGGATCCATCTCGCCGGCATAGCGACCCACCTGCCGGCGCGGTACCCGGCACGGCGCGCCGTCGAGAAGAGCCACTACGACGAGCAGGACCGGAGGGACGCCGGAATCGAGTCGGTACCCGTCGCGGGCGAAACACCGGCCCCCGACCTGGCGGTGGCCGCCGCCCGGGCGGCGGTGGCACGATCCGGGCACGCCCGCGAGGACTTCGGCGCGGTGCTGCACAGCAGCGTCCACTTCCAGGGACCCGACGGCTGGTCCGCGCAGCACTACGTACTGCGGCACGCACTGGACCGTCCGGTGACGGCCGTCGAGGTGCGTCAGGGCTGTCTGGGCATGCTCTCCGCACTGGAGATGGCCGCGTCCCGACTGATGGCCGGCGCCGAGGGGGACGCGGTGCTGCTGACCTCCGGCGACAACTTCTCCACCCCGCTGGTGGACCGCTGGCGGGCCTCGAAGCTCTTCCTGCTGGGCGACGCCGGGGCAGGCGCCGTGGTCTCCCGCCGGGGCGGCTTCGCCCGGGTGCTGTCCGTCGGCGCGGTGTCGACCCCGTCGATGGAGGAACTGCACCGCGGTGGAGAGACCTTGTTCCCGCCCGGCCCCACCGTGGGGGGCACACTCAACCTCGAGGAGCGCCGGGAGTTCTGGCGCCAGGAGTGGGCCCGCGGCGTCCCATGGGCGACTTCGGTGACACCGTCGCCACGGCCGCCGACAAGGCACTGGCCGAGGCCGGCCTCGTCATGGGGGACATCCGCCGGGTCTGTCACATCGGCTTCTCCCGGACGCCTCTGCGGGCATGCTTCCTCGACCCCTTGGACATCGACGAGAAACGGGGCGTCTGGGAGTTCACCCGCACGACCGGGCACCTGGGCGCCGCCGACCCGGTCGCCGGCCTCGAACACATCTGGCGAACCGGACAGGTGGCACCGGGTGACTTCGTGATGATCATCGGTGCCTCACCCGGTATGGAGGCGGGCTGCGCCGTCGTCGAGATCACCGAGGCCCACGACCCAGCGGTGGGGAGCGATCATGCTTGAGGGATGCACGCCGTGGCCCGGGGATCGGGCCCACCGCTACCGCACGGCGGGCCACTGGCGGGGCGAGGACCTCGCCGGCCTGCTGTCCGCCACCGTGGCGGACCACGGGAGGCGCACCGCCCTTGTGCAGGGCGGGCGCCGAGTGACCTACACGGAACTCAACGACCGGGTGGCGCGGCTGGCGGCGGGATTCGCCGAGCAGGGCATCGCCGCGGATGACCGGGTGATCGTCCAGTTGCCGAACGTCCCCGAGTTCGTCTCCGTATGCTTCGCCCTGTTCCGGCTGGGAGCCAAACCGGTGTTCTCGCTGGTCTCCCACCGGGCCAGCGAGATCCGTCACCTGGTCGCGCTCTCCGGAGCCGCGGCCTATGTGGTGCCCGGCGTGTACCAGGGCTTCGACCACACGCGCCTGGCCCTCGAACTCGCGGGGCAGTACGACACGCTGCGCAAGGTCTTCGTCCTGGACCCGGTCGCACCGGCAGCGGCCGACGCCCCCGCCGGGATGCTCGTCGCACTGGACGAGGTGGACGCGGAGCCCCGGGGACTGCCCGCGCCCGACCCGTCCGATGTCGCGTTCTTCCTCCTGTCCGGCGGCACGACGGCGCTGCCGAAACTGATCCCCCGGACCCACGACGACTACGCCTACCAGACCCGGGTGACCGCGGAACTGCTCGAACTGTGCTCTGACGACGTCTACTTGGCGGTACTCCCGGCAGAGTTCAATTTCGCCTGGGGCTGCCCGGGTGTGGTGGGTACCCTGTGCGCCGGCGGCACCGTGGTCTTCGCGGACTCTCCCATCGCCGACGAGTGCTTCGAAAGCATCGACCGCGAACGCGTCACGTTCACCTCCGTGGTACCGACCGTGGCCCAGTTGTGTCTGGAGGCCGCCGAGTGGAACGAGGCGGACCTGTCGAGCCTGAAGCTCCTGCAGGTCGGCGGGGCCCGGTTGCCCCGCTCCGTCGCAGAGCGCATCACGCCGGTGCTCGGCTGCCGGCTGCAGCAGGTCTTCGGAATGGCAGAGGGCCTGCTCACCCTCACCCGTGCCGACGACACCGACGAGGCCGTACTGACCACGCAGGGCCGTCCCGTCTCACCCGATGACGAAGTGCGGATCGTCGGACCCGACGGCACCGACCTGCCAACGGGCGACACGGGCGAACTGCTCGCCCGAGGGCCGTACACGCTGCAGGGCTACTACCGGGCGCCGGAGCACAACGCCCGCGCCTTCACCGAGGACGGCTTCTATCGCACCGGCGACCTCGCGCGGCTCACCGACGACGGTGCCCTCGTGATCGAGGGCCGCATCAAGGACGTGATCATCCGGGGCGGGGACAAGGTGTCCGCCGGAGAGCTGGAGGAATACCTCCTGGCCCACCCGTCGGTGGCCGAGGTCGCCGTCGTACCGGTGCCCGACCGGTTCCTGGGCGAGCGGGTCGGCGCCTTCGTCGTACCGGACGGTCCGGCCCCCACCCTGCTGGAGCTGAAGGAGGCGCTGCATGCCGCCGGTCTGGCCGACTACAAGCTCCCCGACTGGCTGGCGATCGTCGGGCAGCTGCCGCTGACCGGACTCGGCAAGGTCGACAAGAAGACCCTTGCGGCCGACGCGGCTGCCAGGGCCGGGGAGGTGATCGGCCCATGAGGCCGTCCGTCACCCGGGGGCCGTCCGTCGGGTCCGGTCCCGCCCACCCACACTCCGCCGACCTCGAAGGACGCAGAGCAACGATGAAAACCACAGCGGACAGCGCGGATCGCACTCCGACGGAGGTGTCCGCAGCGCTGCGCCAGGCCGTCGAGACCCTGATCGGCACCGAGCACGGAACGATCGAGCCGGACGCCAACCTCATCCATGTGGGACTCGGTTCCTTGGAGATGATGCGCCTCGTCAACCAGTGGCGACGGAACGGCCTGCCGGTGTCCTTCCGCGAACTTGCGGCCGAGCCCACGCTGGAGGCCTGGCAGCGGCACCTGAACGCCGTCGCACTGGGGTCCGGGAAGGCCACGGCATGAGCGGGGGCCCGCCGCTCGACGACGAGGGCCTGCCCGCCCGCCCGCCGGCGCTGCTGATCCACGGCGGTCACATCTGCACCGCCGATGCCGCAGGCCGGGTTCACCCCACGGGATCCGTTCTCGTCGTCGGCGACCGGATCGCCGCTGTCGGCCCGGTCGAGGAAGTGACGCGGGCCGTCGCCGGGCTCACCCCCGAGCAGCGGGCCGGTATGCACACGCTCGACGCCTCGGCCATGCTCGTCATGCCGGGCTTCGTGAACAACCACTGGCACGACATGTTCGCCGTCCGGCTCCCCTTCAGGGGAGCCCTGCGCGCACCGGACGACCACGCCGACGAGCCGGGCTTCATGGCCCTGGGCGGGAACATCGCCGAGGTGTCCGCCGGATTCGAGGGATTCCGCCGCCTGGTGGATGCCCTCGCACCCGACGAGGCGGATGCCGTCGCACGGTACGCGCTGTGGACGCAGCTGCGCTCCGGTACCACCACCCTCGGCGACGTCGGCTCTGTCAATCGCCCCGACTCGCTGGCCGACGCGGCCCTGGACCTGGGCATCCGTGTCTCTGTGAGCGCCTGGGTGGCGGACACGGTGTGCGGCACGGGTGGCGCCGCAACTCCCGAGCGGACCCGCGACGCCGACAGCGAACTGGAGTGGATCCAGCGGCTGCTCGACCGCTGCGCGACGGACCGCACCGGTCGGCTGCGTGCCTGGCCCACGGCCCCCTATCTCACCAATATGAGCGACGAGCTCGGCCGCGGACTGGCCCGGCTCGCGCAGGAATACGACGTCCCGTTCGCCACACATGTCTGCGCTCTTCGCAATGAGACGCAAGCGGTGCGCGCATACTTCGGGACCACGCCCGTGCGCCGACTGGACCGGCTGGGACTGCTCAATGAAAAGCTCATGGCGGTGCACTGCGCATTCGCCGACCCGGAGGAGCGGCGCATGCTGCTCGACGCCAAGGTTCATGTCAGCCATTCGCCCGCAAAGTACGGCCCCACCGGAGAGTCCACCCTGACCGAGACGGGGCTCATACCCGACTTCAGGAGGTCCGGGCTCGATGTGTCCCTGTCCACGGACGGAGGCGTGTTTCCGGTCATGGGCATGGCGGAGGAGATGCGGGCCGCCTGGCAGATGTACAACGAACTCGCGGCGGACCACACCGCCCTGCCCGCCAGCGGCGCCCTCGCCATGGCTACCCGGACCGCCGCACGCGGCCTCGGCTGGGAGCGGGAGGTCGGCAGCCTGGAGGTGGGCAAGCAGGCGGACCTCGTGCTCGTGCCTGTCGATGACTGGCGCTATCTGCTCAACCCCCGCCCGCTGGAGGGCTTTCTGACACTGGGCGGCACACCGGACGTGCATACCGTGCTGGTGGCGGGCCGGATCCTGCTGGAGAGCGGCCGCACGCCACATCTCGACGAGGCAGAGATGCGGGACGAATACCTGCGCGCGCTGCGGTCCTTCTCCGGCCGGGTGCTCGGCGTCGCCGACCAGGAGCTGACAGCCCTGTTCGACACCAATCCCCGACTGCGACAAGGGGGGCGGTCCAGGCCTGCCATCGGGTCTGACGCACGCCCCCTCCTCCCCCGCTCGCACTCCTTACGGAGGTAGCGCACACGATGTCCGACAACACCGCCCTGCTGCTCGCCGAGGACGAAGGCGCCGCTCTCTCCTCCGCCGAGATGCGCCGCTGGCGGGCGCTGCCGGCCCGGCAGCAACCCGACTGGCTCAACGATCCGCAACTCGAATCAGTACGCCGACTCCTCGCCGCCCGTCCCGGAGTTGTCAGCCGCGACGAAGTAGCGACGCTTCGCAGCCTGCTGGCCGAGGTCGCCCAGTGCCGGTTCCAGGTGGTGCAGGCCGGCGACTGCGCGGAGGATCCTGCGGAGTGCGCCGCCGGGCCCGTGGCCCGGAAGGCCGAGTTGCTCGACGAACTCGCCGAGGCGATGCGTGCCCGCTCGGGCAGGCCCGTACTGCGGGTCGGCCGGATGGCCGGCCAGTTCGCCAAGCCCCGCTCCCGGCCCTCGGAGCGGGTGGGCGGGCGCGAACTCCCCGTCTACCGCGGCCATATGGTCAACTCGCCCGAGCCCGACGATGTGGCCCGCCGGCATACGCCCGCACGGATGCTGGACTGCTACGACGCCGCCGTCACAGCCGTGGAGGCCCTGCGCCTTCGTGATCCCGGGCCGGCGACGGCGCCGTACGCCCATGTGTGGACCAGCCACGAAGCCCTCGTCCTCGACTACGAACTGCCCCTGCTGCGCCGCGACCGCGAAGGCGGGCTGCTCCTGGCCTCCACCCACTGGCCGTGGATCGGGGAGCGCACCCGGCAGACCGACGGAGCGCATGTGCGGCTGCTCGCCTCCATCCAGAACCCGGTCGCCTGCAAGGTCGGACCGACCGCCGACCCCGACGACCTGGTACGTCTGTGCGGCCTGCTTGACGCCGGACGCACGCCCGGAAGGCTCACCCTGATCGCGCGGATGGGCGCCGAGGCGGTTACCGAGCGGCTGCCCGCCCTGGTGTCCGCAGTGCGCGCCGCGGGCCATCCGGTCAGCTGGCTGTCGGACCCCATGCACGGCAACACCGTGACCGCACCCGCCGGCATGAAGACACGGCATGTCGAAGCGCTCGTGCGCGAGGTCGTCGGCTTCCAGGACGCTGTCGCGGCCGCGGGCGGCGTCGCCGGGGGCCTGCACCTGGAGGCGACCCCGCACTCCGTCACCGAGTGCGTGGCGGACGGATCCGAACCGACGGGCGCGTACACCACGCTGTGCGACCCCCGCCTCAACCCCTGGCAAGCGCTGGAAGTGGTCTCCGCGTGGCACGACCCGATCCGGTGAGGGACAAGGACACGAAGCGAAAGGAGCTCAGCCGATGAAGGACACGATCGCGGTGGTGACCGGTGCGGCAGGCGGCATCGGTGCCGCGGTGGCCGAGGCGCTCGCCGCGCGGGGCGCCTCGGTGGCGCTGCTCGACAAGGATGCCGACCGGCTGGAGAAGGTCGCCAGGGAACTCCGGGAAACCGGGCTCCCGGTGACGGCCTTCCCTGTTGACGTGACCTCCAGCGAGGACGTTGACGCGGTCATCGAGGCGGTCGAGGAGCGCCTCGGTCCGATCGACCGTCTCGTCAACGCCGCCGGCGTGCTGCGCACCGGCGCGGTCGACGGATTCATGGACGAGGACTGGCAGACCACGTTCGCCGTCAACACGGCGGGTGTCTTCCACGTTTCGCGCTCCGTCATTCGCCGGATGCGTCCGCGGCGGCGCGGCGCGCTGGTCACCGTCGCCTCCAACGCCGTGAGCACCGCGCGCATGGAGATGGCGGCGTACGCGGCGTCGAAGGCGGCCGCCTCCATGTTCACCAAGTGCCTCGGCCTGGAGAACGCCGCGTACGGAATCCGCTGCAACGTGGTCGCACCCGGCTCCACGGACACCCCCATGCTGACCGCCCTGTGGGACGACGAGGCCGCGGCCCGCGCCGCCTCGGTCGACGGTGTTCCGGAGGCCTTCCGCGTCGGCATCCCGCTCGCGAAGGTCGCACGCCCCCAGGACATCGCCCACGCCGTGGTGTTCCTGCTGTCCGACGAGGCGGCGCACGTCACCATGCACCACCTCACCATCGACGGCGGGGCCGCGCTCGGCGCGTAGCCCTCGCCATGGAAAGGAGGGGGTTGTGGCGATCCCCGCGATCGAGCCCTACCCGATGCCCGAGGAAGGCGACCTGCCCGCCAACACGGCCTCGTGGACCGTGAGCCCGTCCCGCGCCGTCCTGCTCGTTCACGACATGCAGAACTACTTCCTGCGGCCGTTTCCCGCCGGCCGGTCCCCACTCGACCCGCTGGTGCGCAACGCGGCCCGGCTTCGCCGGGCCTGCGCCCGGCTCGGCGTCCCTGTCGCCTACACCGCTCAGCCGGGCGACATGACCGAGAAGCAGCGCGGACTGCTCAAGGACTTCTGGGGCCCGGGAATGACCGCCGCTCCGCCCGACCGGGCCGTGATCGGGGAACTCGCACCGGGCACGGCCGACACCGTGCTCACCAAGTGGCGCCCGAGCGCCTTCTTCCGAACGAGCCTGCTGGACCTGCTCCGGGACTCGGGACGCGACCAGCTCATCGTGTGCGGCGTGTACGCGCATGTCGGCGTCCTCATGACCACGTGTGAGGCGTACGCACTCGACATCCAGACGTTCGTCGTGGGGGACGCCGTCGCGGACTTCAGGCTGACCGACCACCGTATGACGCTGGAGTACGTCGCGACACGCTGCGGAATGACGCTGGCCACCGACACTGTGCTGCGGCAACTGGAGGAGGTGAGCCGCTCATGACGTCCGGTGCCGACGAGCCGCCGACCTGCGGACCCGGCCCACTCCTGCGGCGGATCCTCGCCGGCGACCCGCCGCCCTTCGCCCTGCTGCACCGGCCACGAACCGCCGGGGCGGACCGGCTCGAACTGATGACGGGCACCGTGTCCGAGCCCGGGTCGATCGCCGAACTCCCGCTGCCGCAGGGCCCCGGCGCCGACCGCCACGACGTCCTCGCCGTGCTGCCCTACCGACAGCTGGCCGAGCGCGGTTTCACCTGTCCCGACGACGGCGCGCCCCTGCTTGCCCTGACGGTCGAGGACCAATGCGGCATATCGCGACAGGAGTTCCTCCGGGACGTCCCGGACCTGCCCATCAGGATGGACGAGCTCGGATTCGACATCGACGACGAAGCGTACGCCCGCACCGTCCGCCGGATCGTCAAGGACGAGATCGGCTGCGGGGTGGGTGCCAACTTCGTTTTCAAGCGCACCTACCGGGTGGATCTGGCGGACTGGTCTGCGGGCACGGCGCTGGCGGTCTTCCGCCGCCTGCTCCAGCGTGAGTCCGGCGCCTACTGGACGTTCCTGATCCACACCGGTGACCGGTGCCTCGTCGGCGCGACCCCTGAAGGGCATGTGAGCCTCGGCGGCGGCGACGTGACCATGAACCCCATCAGCGGCACCTACCGCTACCCGGCGGCCGGCGCCGACCCCGAAGGAGTGAGCCGTTTCCAACCTGACGGGTGGTTGGGCCGGCAGCCCCGGCGGCGGGCATGAAGAAAGCTCCTGGTAGACGGGTTCACGACCAAGATCACCAGTCTGCCAGGAGCTTTCGCGTGCTTGTCTACCCGTCCGGCATCGATCTGTCCAGCCGCGTGCTGCGGCATCTCTCCGGTGTTCTCGCTGGTCACCGCCGTCGGATCGGTTCGCGCTGGCGTCGCCTGAGCTGCGGCCGCCAGGCCCTGCTCGTCCTGGCCCACCTGCGGTGCGGCGACACCTACGCCCGTCTCGCCGCAGGCTTCCGCATCGGAATCGCCACGGCCTACCGCTACATACGCGAGGCCGTCGATCTCCTGGCCGCCCTCGCGCCCACGCTGGAGCAAGCCATGACGACCGTGCGGAAGAAGGCGTACGTGATCCTGGACGGCACCGTGCTGCCGATCGACCGCATCGCCGCAAACCGCCCGTACTACTCGGGGAAGAAGAAGCACCATGGGATGAACGTGCAGGTCCTCGCGGATCCAGCCGGCCGTCTGATCTGGGTCTCGGACGCGCTACCCGGAGCCGTGCACGATCTGACCGCGGCCCGGACCCACGGCATCCCCGCCGCCCTCGCTGCCGACGCCACCAAGTGCTGGGCGGACAAGGCGTACCAAAGCGCAGGTCCTGCGGTCCGTGTCCCGTTCCGGGGCAAGAATCTGCGCGGCTGGCGGCGGCGTCACAACCGCGATCACGCCAAGATCCGCAGCCTCGGCGAACGCGCTATGGCCACCCTCAAATGCTGGCGGCTCCTGCGGAAGCTCCGCTGCAGCACCACCCGGATCACCGCCGTCGTCCGAGCCGTCGTCGCCCTCGAACTCGCTACCTGATCAAGATGGAAAAGGCTCAGTATCGTCCTGGGTTTCTCTGCGACAGGTGAGAGGTCAACGTCGCTCGCTTAGTTCATGATCGCGTAGAGTCTCGGTCTTGTGCCGAGACTCTACGCGATCATGAACTAAGCGAGCGACGTTGGCCTCGAGCCTGCGCAGGCCCGGCGAATCCGTCCGGTGAAACCCCGGACGCGAGGTATTACGCAGACGACGCAGCGGCCGGCCGGAGGAATTTCACGGTCGCCGGTCGCTCGATAAAAGCAGCGCACCCCGCCCGGTAACGGCTCGTAACACCGAATGCTGTTGTGCCTAATCAGAGCATACGCGCCACATTGATCCGCGTTACCCCGTGCTGCACGGTCCAAAGGCGTCCGGTCACCCCTTGGCCGCTGCCCCGCTCATTCACGTAGCCCTCGGGCGAGCGCCACGTGGTGACGCATGACAGGCACGACGCCGGCGCCGGTCTCGGTCTGGTCATGCTCCTCACCGCACACGCAGGTGCTCCAGTCGTCGTTCTCGATCCGGTCGGTGACGGTGTCCACGAGTCCGGCAAGCTCGTCGCGAACTCCCACCGCGGTCTGGGCGGCTCCGTCGTCATGGGCTGCGTCGGCCGTGGGCCGATTTCCGCGACCGACTCCGGGGTCACCATCCGGCCTCGACTCCGTGGGTGAGGAGGACCGCGCTCGAGCGGCACGCTGTGAAGGTCCGTTGTGGCTTCGGGGCAGGGACGTGTCCGACGCCGTCGACCGACTCGAGTCTTCACGAGCCGGACGTGATAAGCGCCGCTCCGGGGCCCGCCCAGCCGTCGCCCTCGCGCCATGCCAGATTGACCGCGAAGGCACCGTCCACCGCTTCTGCAGCCCAAGTCTCGACCGGCGGTTCTCGCAGAACAATCACGAGGTGCTCGGCGCTCTCTCCAGGATGCAGATGAGCAGCCTCCAGGATGTGCAGAACGGCCTCCCGGATATGGGCATACGTACTCTCACCTGCGCCGACCACTCCGAAGAGGGTCAACCCATCCGGTCGCTCGCACCAGGCATCGACGAACTCTCCGCCCTCGCCGACCCCGGTGATGCCACTCTCATACAGATCGGCAAGGAGACGATAGCGCAGCGCTTTGTGCGATCCGTCTGCGCGGGCCTCCCTGATGCGCTGCGCGACCTGTGGCCCGAGCCCCTCGTGGGCGGAGGTGGAGCCCTGTCCCAACCCTGGGGCGGTCACGGTGCCCTTGTCCATCATGGTGTCCTTGTTCGCGGCGTCTGGGTCTGCGTTCGTTTCTTGCGGGTCAGGTACCTGATACCTGGCGGGCGTTCGCGCTTGGAGGACGTAAATGAGTGACCGGCCGTCCACTGCGAGATGCCACTGCAAGGACGCCCCATCGATGAGGATCCGGGAACCCGTCTCAATGACCGCGGCCTCCGCGAGGTCATTGGCCAGCGCAACCTGCATGCCCTGCACGAAATCATCATCGCTGAGGTGACGGCCATCATGGTTGAGGTGTTCGTAGGATTTACAGGCGGCAGCCGTTATGTGCATCTCGGTCACATCGAGGCGGCGCAACGCGCCCTCGTCGAGGGCCGGGCCCATCTGCTCGGCACGCGCGGGGGTGAGGTGGGAGCGGTGTCTCGCCCGCGCGTCCTTGCCTACACGCGAGACGACACCTGCGGAGTGTTGGGCGTAACTCCGCTCCGAGTGAACGGACTCATAGTTGGTGACCGTCGTTGCGTCGCGGCTGAGAGTGAGGCGGAAGCCGTCAAGGGTGAGTACCCACTGCCCGCTCGGCCGTCGGTAGTGGGCGCCCTTTGCGACGAAGGGCACCAGCATGGAGTGCAGTTCTGCGACGGCCTCAGCGGGAGTACCTCGATGGCGCGTCACGAAGGCGTTCCGGGCCCTGGCGCTCACCCGGGTCCTGGGCATCTCGGCCGACGGCAGTTCCAGCTTCACGTGCGAATCGCCGCCGGAGAGCACTGCGAGCTGCCGGAACAGCGGTGCGCCTGGGGGCTCGCTCGTTCGAAACCCCCCGCACGCCGGGGCACGGCACCAGCCGTCAGGCCGGCCTGTGGTTGCGCGGCACCGCGTCCCGTCCTCGTGATAGCGGCTGCACCGGCGCGGTTCCCCCGCTTCGGAGGCCACGCCGGAGGTGCTCGAGGACATCTGCAGTGGGGTTGGAGAAGCCGGAGCGGGGCCACCGAGAGCATGAGGCAGAGGAGCCTGGTGAACGATGGTCAAGGACTGGGTACACCGGGTCAGTGCCACATACAGGTGCCGCAGTCCGTACGGACCGGTGGCTATTGCGCTGGGCTCGACGACGACCACATGGTCGAACTCCAGCCCCTTCGCCTCTGCGGCGGTCAGCACCGCCAGGCCCGAGGGTGTCGCCTCAAAGGCGACAGCCGACGAGCCCTGCGCCGAAACGATCACACCGACAGAACGGCTGTCCGCCGCACCACCCTGGTTGCCAATGAGGTCACCAGCCACCTCCATGGCTCGTGCCATCGGCGCACCGTCATGGTGAACGACGACCTCTGCTGCGGTCTCCCGTACGGACGTAGGGACCGTTGGGCCATCCGCGCAGAGTGCGGCGAGCGGCGCCGCAAACTCCATCACGGCACGAGGAACTCGGAATCCCGTCCGCAGCTCTCTCACTTCCCACTCGTGCCTGCCGGCGAGCGTACTCGCCAACAGATCCCAGTTCTGGTGAGGGTGCACGCCTGTTGCCTGGGCCAGGTCGCCGAGAATGGTCATGGATCCACCAGGGCAGCGCCGAGCGAGCGACCGCGCCTCCATTGGCGTCATGTCCTGCGCCTCGTCAATGACGACATGCCCGTAGACACGCTCCGGACGGCCACTCAGTACGTACTCGAGTTCGTCGAGGCACACGAGATCCTCATGACTGAACTCTGCTGCCCGGCGTCGGCCGGGCTTCCCGCGATGAGCTGTCAGCGTGGCCTGTTCCTCGGGAGTGAGGATTCCCTCGGCAGCATCCGACATGGCCGCGGGTGAGGCCAGCAGGCTATGCAGAGCCTCCCGGCTCGTCAGGTCGGGACATATGCTCGCAAGTAGGTTCCGGACCGCACGGACCTCAGCGACGTGCGGGAGGTAATCGTCATCCGCCGGGCCGGGGAGAGTCCCGACGTACGCGTCAGTGAGTAGCTGGAGGATGCGCAGGACGCAGCCCTCCCGACGAACCGTGTAAGGGCCTTCCCTGGCGAGCGCTGTGACGGCGATGGCGGAAATCGCCTCTACGGACACCACGACCTCACGACGGTTGAGCTCAAAGGTGAACACCGGGCCGTCGACGATGTCCGTGAGCTGCTCCACCGAAGTTCGCGGCCTGCCGTCGACTGCTCTCTGGAGCACGTCCGCCATGCGCGAATCCGACTTCAGCCCAGCCACCGCAGCGTCATCATGGCGCGCCTTCGTCGCGTCCCAAAGCGCGGGGAACTCCAGCATGGTCACTCCACGAGTGCCGAGCTCGTCAAGCGCAGTGCCCACATACTCAAGGAATCCCCGGTTGGGTCCGACGATCAGGATGTCCTTGGCCGAGTTGTGCTCGTTGTGCAGCAACCACGTGACTCGATGAACACCAACTGCGGTCTTGCCCGTACCTGGACCACCCTGGATGACCAGGACGCCGTCAGGCTGGGCTCCGACCAAGCGAAGCTGTTCGCGCTGGATGGTCTCCACGATGTCATGCATGGAACCGTCGCGGGCCCGGTCAAGCTCTTCGAGCAGCGGGTCCCGTAACTCCGGCTCCGCCTCGTCGATGGAGTTCGGCTCCACACTCGTCACGAGGTGGGAGTCGGTCCCATGGACGTCAAGGTAGTTCTGCACCTTCCGCGACTGACAAGTGAGTCGACGCAGGAGGCTGACCTCACCGGGGTTGTGCTCGTCGGTCTCCTGCCACCTCATGGCGGCAGGAGTAGACCAGTGCACGACGATGCGATTACCTTCGTCATCGTTGATCCCGCGTCGCCCGATGTAGAATCTCTCGCGCTCTTCTCCATCACCGACGTCGGCTCTCGCTACGACGAGCGCCCGACCCTTGAGGTCGAGCGACTCGATCTGCCGGTCGTAGCTCTGCCGGAGAGCGATCGAGTCCTTCCCGCTCGCTGCGGCATCCGTGCCCTGGCCCTCCAAGGCCACGACCAGGGTGCGCTCCAGGCATACGTACGCGTGGTCGACCCCCATCTGCTCAGTGGCGATCACTGCCTTGCGACGAGCCTTATTCCCCATCCGTTCCCGCCCACTTCAGGTCGATTGACAATTGACTCACCGTCAGCTACTCGGCCGAGCGCTCCCAGTCAGCAAAGTCGGAGTGTCACTGTGTGGCAATGGCACAGACGCATTAAACGATATCCGCCCCATGGATCAGCGTGCTGCCCCGCTCCGAGGCGGAGCTCCTTCCCGACGGACCAGGTGAGGTGGGGAGACTCATGGGCAGCCTGAAGGCCTTCAAGGTCAGCGGCCGGAAAGTCAGGGATGGAGACCATGCTCGGCATCTGTTTCCAGGCCGTCGAGTACCGCACCGGGCGCCACGGGGGCCGGATCGACTCGCTTGGGCTGGACGAGAACGGCACGCCGGTCATCGTGGAGTACGAGCGGACCCTCGACGAGGCGGTCGTCGTCCGGAGGCTCTCGTACCTGTGCCGGCTCCAGGACCACCCGTATGAGTTCGAGGAAATGGTCAAGGCCCGGTTCGATGCGGAGGCCGCCGGAGAAATCGACCGGAGTGCCCGGGCATCGTGACGTGCGGCTGGAGCCACAGGTGTACTACTTCTCGTAACAGCGGATCAAGAACGTCGCCACGGTGTGCGTCCGGCCGAGGAACAAGCTGCTCGTGGTGAAGCTGCGCCTCGACCCCGACACCGTGGACCTCTGCGACGGCTTCACCCAGGACCTGCGGGGGCTCGGCATTCTGGGGCCGCAGGGCGATGTCGTCGAGGTGCGCGTCGCCTTGTACGAGGGCCTCGACCACGCGACCGAGCTGATCCGGCGCAGCGTCGCGGCCCTGCGGTCCTACCCTCGTTCTCGCCTCTCGGGCCCGGCCAACTCGCAGTCGCCCCGGGTGAGCACCCCACGCAGTCGTTCATTGGCAATGTCGGCGTCGTGGTCGGACAGTCCGATGCCGACGGGCTTCCGGGTGATGTGTACGCGGACCTTGCGGGGCTGGCTCGCGGTGCAGGGGCCGGGCAAGGTAGACCGGGCTCCGGTTGGCGTCGACCGGGCCCTTGGTGCCCCACACGATGTACTCGCAGGGCTGCTTGAGGCGACCGTTCCGCGGACGGGGGGACCGGCTTGCGTCAGACCGGCGTGGCGCGCCAGGTCCAGCCAGCGCAGGAGGCTGAGCCGGAAGCGGTGGGAACGCTGGTCGCGGTTCTCCCCAGGAAGTTGGCCAGGTCGTGTTCGGCGTCACCGGAGGTGTACTTCGCCCGAGGCTGCGGCCGGTGCGCCCGCCGCGCATACGGCGCTCCTGCGAAGAGGAAGAATCACCTCATGCCGTACACCCTGCACCGGGGTGACGCCCTCGCCGCCCTCACCGCTCACCGGCATCCCCGGCCGTTCATGCCGCGTCCGGCGAGACGAATGCATGGCGATGAACAGGCGCTGGATCTCGTTGCAGGTCAGCGGGATCAGGTCGTCCGGCGTGGGGCGGTGCTCGTATTCGACGGCGAGGAAGGGGTGGGCGAGCATGGCGAGGGTGACCCAGCGGGCCCAGGAGGGGTAGCGGCGGACCCGGTGCTCGTCCAGTCCGGCCGAAACCGTTGCCCCTTCGCACCGCGTCCGGCGGAGAGTTTCTGCCAGGCCCGCTCGGGCACCCTCTGCGCCAGGGCATCCACGCGGAACATGCCCGCGCCGACGGGGACTTCGGTCGTGCAGGCTACTGCGAGGACGCAACCGAAGCCGCGTCTCTCCAACGCCGCCCGCGGCTTCGGGTTGCCGCCGTAGACCTCGTCACCCGTGACCCGGCCCACGTGGTGTCTGGCGTCCAGGAGCCGTTCGATCACCACCTGGGCCAGTTCCGGCTTGGTCGCGAGGACCGTGTCCTCGCCGAGCCCTGCCGCCCGGCAGCGGGCCGGGACGCACATCCACGAGCGCGGGATGTACAGCTCCCGATCCACCGCCGCGCGCCCGCGTGCCCGCGTAGACGAGGTAGACCGCGACCTGGGAGTTCTCGATCCTGCCGGCCGTGCCGGTGTACTGGCGCTGAACACCGACGGTGCGGGAGCCCTTCTTCACATCCCCGACCAGCACCGCGGCCTCGTCATGGAGGTGCTCGACGACGGTCCGGCAGTTCTTGCGCGGCAGGGCCGACAGCGGACCCAGTACCGACCGCCCCGCCCCCAGGCAGGGTTCGTACCGCGCTAAGCGGCCCGCCGTCCGTCCCATGGCCACCTCGAACGCCTCCCGCCAACGAGCGGGGTCCATGCTGTGACCTGCGGCTACCGTCTCCTCGTAAGTCCACACAACTCACGATGACCCACGGGGCCACAACCCTGGGGTACCTCCTGTCAGAGCCGGACGAGACAGAACGGGTGACCTGCCGGATCCACGAAGACCCGCCCACCCCGCTTTCTCCCCATCGAGCAGTGGAGCGCCCAGACCGAGAACGTCTTCCTGAGCTTGGCCCAGGTCCTTGATCTCCAGGTCGAGGTGGAACTGCTGAGGCCGTGCGGGATCCGGTCACCGCGGTGTCCGATGGTCTTCCACCCGCTGGAGGCCGGCACGAGCCCGTCCGTGTGGAGCGTCGCCCAGGCCGCGCCGAGCGACCACCGCGGATCCGGCTGGTACACCACGCCACCGAGAAGCGACTGACGGAACCGGGACACTCAACGACATCGGCACAGCCCGACACCACACACTGCAGCTTGGCGATCATGCAAGGCATGCCTGGAGCAGCGCCGCGCACCGGGCTCTCACGAGCCTGACACATACAGCAAACAGATCACCCGTGGAGGGCGCTCTGGCATAAAACAAGAAAAAACACCAGGTCAGAGGGTCCCCTGTCCTGGTGTTTCACTGAGCCGCCTTCGGGATTCGAACCCGAGACCTACGCATTACGAGACCGAGAGCGATCATGTCGCATGGTGCCCCGTCGTAGTGTCCGGTGACGTTTTGCCTGATCAGAGCACGTTCAGCAGGTTGACCTGTGCCACCCAGTGATGCACCGTCCAAAGGCGTCTGTCCACCGGCTGTCCACCGACGGGGCCGCTTGGCCGGCAACCTCTCGCCGTCCCACCGCTTCCGACGAGACCCCTGGCAGGGGCGGAGCCTGACATGAGGACGACTGTCCATTTCTCACATGGAGCGACCGGGCGGTGCTTCACCACGAACGCCGCGGCCTCCATCCACGACGAGACCTCCAGGTCAAAACGATATCTTCCATGGTTGATAAATGGTATCGTTTCACTCGCGAGAGTATCTGCGAAGGGACCGTCCACATGGCCAGAACCGTCATCGACCTCGATGAAGACATGGTCATCGAGGCCATGCGCATCTTCGGGACCAAGACGAAGGCCAAAGCCGTCCGCCTCGCCATGGAAGACGCCGTCAAGCGATACCTGCGACAGGAGTTCTTCGACGCCATGGATGCCGGCGAGCTCGACTTCAGCGAGATCGTCGAAAGCACCGGCCCCCGCAACACCGACGGCTCCCTCAAGCACGACGGTGACCACAACGGGGGCCAGGCCGCCTGATGCAGGACCGCTACCTGATCGACAAGTCCGCCCTCGCCCGCTGGACGAAACCGAGCGTCAAAGAGGTACTCAAGCCCCTGCACGAGCGTTACCTCCTCGCAGTGTGCCAGCCCACCGAGTTCGAGATGATCCACTCCGCACGGGACAGTTCAGAAGCAACACGGATCAGCACCTGGCTCCGTGCCTTCGACTACCTCCGCACCGACGACGACACCTTCACCCGCGCGCTCGAGATCCAGCGCCATGCCCTCAACGCAGGCTTCCACCGCGCTCTGTCCCTCCCTGACCTGCTGATCGCCGCCACAGCGGAACTGAACCGGCGAACGGTCCTCCACTACGACGGAGACTTCGAAATGATCGCCTCCCTCACCGGTCAACCCACCGAATGGGTCGTACCGCCCGGCAGCGCCGACCGATAAGAAACACGGCCGGCCCCACCTCCGACGAACCACCGCCCGATGCCGCTGTCCCTCGTCGGATGGCCGCTGCCGGGCGATGCGGCGGTTGGGCCGCTTCAGTGCACTGATCACCTCGCGTGTCCGGGTGGCTCATGCGGGGGGTGAACGCCGAACGGCACTCTCCCTGGGGCAGATCAAGCCGTCCACCGGAGTCACCGGGTCAGGTGCGGGTGAGGTCGGACAGGAGTGCGGGCAGGAGACGTTCCTCCATGACCGTACTGCCCGACTCCTCCATGGCACGGGCCAGCTCGGGATCCCAGGGGCTGGCCGCGGGCGGCCCGGCGAGTGGCGTGGACTCGCCCTTGCCGAGTGCCGTCGTGTAGTCGGCGGCGGACATCCGCCAAGGGCGGGCGCCGTGTCGGGCCACGGCGTCCGCGGTGATGCGCAGGCCGGCCCAGTCGAAGTCGGCGCGCCAGTACAGCCGGGTGCCCGCGCGTGCGGCGTCGCCGAGCAGTCTGTGGCAGGCAGCTGACGGGACTCCCTCAGTGCACACGAGGGCGGCGCCGGTGTTCTGGAGTTCGCCGGCGGCGGCGCGCAGTACGGCCGGGTTCTCGCAGACGAAGATGGTGCGGGCGGCGGGGACGACGGGATCGGCGGCGAGCTGGTGGAGGGTGAGCCGGAAGGGGATGCCGAAGTCCGCGGCGTCGCGCAGCCAGTCGCAGACGACGGTGTCGCCCCTGGCGCCGATGTTGAGGACGAGGACCTGGCTGGCGAGGTCGTCGGCGATGGCTCCGGCGCTCTCCCACAGGGCGCGCCGCCCGGCCCGCTCGCGTGGGACGGCGCACCCGTCGCCGGCACGCTGGGCGAGGGCACGCAGGACGAGTTGTTCCAGCGGGGCGCCGGGCACGAGGGCCTTGGTGTCGCCGGTGGCCCGTTCGGCGAGCACCGGGAGCGGCAGGACCCCCGGGCCCCGGTTCGGGGAGCCCGCGGACCGGTCCCCGTCACCGGCCAGCGATTCCAGGACGCGTACCGCCGCGTCGAGGAGGGGTGCGTCCCCACGGCGTACCAGACGGGTGAGAGTGCCGTCGGCCGCGATCTGCTCCAGCCAGGCCGCGAACCACCCCTGCCCGGCGAGCCGGCTGGACTGGGCGGACTTCAGGGCCAGTTCGCGGCGGGCGTGCTCGTCGGCCCGTTCGGCAGGCCGGTCACGCAGCGGGCCGTGCAGTCGGCCGAGAGTCGTCAGGAGACCGGTGCCGTAGCGGTCGTGGAGATATCCGTCCAGGTCACGCAGGGGTACGGTGAGACGCCCCACGGTCTCGGGCCGGTAGCGGCCGGTGATCCCGATGACGGTGCGGCGCTCGGCGTCGCTGGGCCTCGTGAGCCCTATGTCGCCGTCGAGTACTCCTGATGTGCGCTCCAGTCTGCGGCGGGCGGCGGCGAGCAGCCGGGTCCATCCCTCGCCGCGCAGCTCGTCGTGCCCGTGGTCCTCACCCCGTTCAGCCGGCAACCGGGGCCTCCTCGGGCGCCGGGGCGCGGCGGGTGCCGGGCGAGCCGAGTGCGGTGGTGAGGTCGCCGGTGTCGTCGGCGAGGAGCCGGTCGCCGTCCCAGACGAGCAGCAGCGCGGAGACGGTGTGCTCGACGGCGCTGTGCGCGAGGTCGTAGTGCGCGGCGGCGGACACCGCGGTGTGGGCGGCCCACAGGTCGTAGCCGGTCATGAACAGGTCGAGGTCGAACTGCGCGGCCAGCGACATGAGTTCGCCGCGCCCGGTGTCGTCCACGCCCGCGAACGCCTCGTCGAGGGCGAGCAGCCGAGGGGCGTGCGGGTCGGCGGAGTTGAGCATGGCGTGCGCGGCGGCGAACAGCGGCAGGTGCAGCGACACGGACTGCTCACCGCCGGACAGCCGGCTGTGCCGGGCGCGGGTGAGCCTCTCCTCCGTCCGGTCGGGCCGTACGAGCTGGAAGGCGAACTGGCGCCAGCGCCGGTAGTCCAGGACCTCGGCGAGGAGTTCACGGTAGGGCTGGTCGCGGTGGCGGGCGCGGGCGGTCTTGATCTGCGCGGCGAAGTGGCCGCGCACCCGGGCGAGGCCGTCGGGGCCGAGGCGGGCGGCGTCGGCGTCGAGGAGGGCGCAGACGGCGCGCTGTTCGTCGTCGAGATGGTCGGCGAGCAGCCAGCTCACGCCGACCGTCGTCCCCGAGGACATCTGCCGCCTGCGCATGTCGGTGTTCATCCGCCGGATCAGGTCGCGGGCGTCGACGGTGCGGTCGTGGATCTGCTGGGCGAGCCGGGTGAGCAGGGCGTCCTCCAGGATGCGCTGCTCGGAATCGGAGAGCAGTTCGGCCTGGTCACGACGGTGCGAGGAGATCTTCTCGGCGAAGGCGGCGACGGGCAGCTGGCCTTCTTCGTCGGCCACGCGGACGAGGATGACGCCGTCGGAGCCGTCCCACTCGGGCCGGTAGTCCTGTCCGGCGGCGGCGAGCTGCGCCTGAAGGTCTTCCAGGGCCTTGGTGAGCCGGGTGACGGACTGCTTGAGACTCGTCTCGGTGGGGGTGAGGTCGCGGGTCGCGGAGAGGATCGCCTCGTGCACGCCGGCCGCGGCCGGCGGCAGTGCCCCGCCGGCCCAGTCGGCCTCCTGGGCGGGCCAGGCGAGGCCGGGCGGGCAGCGCAGGATGTCGAGGAGTTCCCGGGCGGCGTACGGACGCAGGGACCGGGCGGTGTCCTTCTCCTCCGCCGCGGCGACCCCCTCGGCCTCGGTCGCGGCCGTACGGCGGGCCTCGGCCGCCGCGGTGCCCGCGATCGCGCCGTGCTGGGCGGTGCGGGCCGCCTCGGCCTCCGCCACCAGGGCGTCGATGCCGTCCTCGGTCTCCCGCACCTGCCGCATCACCTCCTGCGCCTCGGCCCCGACGGATTCCTGAAGGGCCGCGAGTCCCGCGGCCTCCTCCGTGTGCCGGCGGCGCGCCGCGCGCTCGGTGTCCGCCGCCGCCTCCTCGTCCTCGGCGGCGGCGGTGAGCCGGTCGGCGCCCGCCTGGGCGGCGTCCGCCTGCCGAGCGTGCTCGCGGCGGCGGGAGACGAGTTCGCCGACCGCCGTCTCGAAGGCGCGGGTGGCGGTCTCGACGGCGTCGATCTGTTCCGGGCGCCCGGTTTCGATGCCGTGCTCGGCCGCCGTTCGGCGCAGGGCACGCTCGGCGACCGAACAGGCGGCCACCGACTCGTCGTACGCGGCCCGGGCGGTGTCGGCGGCGTCGCGGGTGGCGCGCAGCCTCGCCGCGGCCCGGTCGAGTTCGCGCAGTGCCTGGGTGATGGCTGTGGTGCGGGGCAGGGCGGCGCGGGCCGCGCTGTACGCGTCGAGGGCTGCTCCCGCACGGGCCTGGGCGCGCACCGACTCGTCGAGCCGGGCGGAGAGTTCGGCCAGCAGCGCCTCGCAGGCCGCGATCCGGGCGGCGCGCCGGCGGTCGCGGGCGGTCGCGCCGACGTACTCGGCGTGCTCCTTGATGTGGGCGCCGACGAGGACACCGGCCGCGTACCGGCCGTCGGGGCCGATGTGCGGGACACCGGCGCCGGGGTCGCCGGTGACGGCAACGGAACGCAGTACGGCGGTGACCCGCTCGGCGGTCGGGACGGCCGCCTCACCCGGGGGGTTCTCCGGGATCTCGGGGCGCAGGAGGCCGGCGAGACTCGGGCCGTCCACCGGGGCTCCGGCACGGAGGAAGCCCTCGCTGCGGCCGGCCGGCACGCGGCCGTCCTCGGCGGTGACGAGCGCGTCGAGAAGGCCCGACGCCTCCAGACCCGCCTCCAGACCCGCCCGCTGACTCTCCGTCAGCGCTTCGTCGAAGTCGACCAGCCGCCACAGCGGTACACCGTCGGCGGGCGCCCGGTCCGCGCCGCGTCCCCGGGCCGGGGGCGGGGCGTCGTCGTGTTCGGCGGCGATCCGGTCGCGTTCGGCCTCGGTCTCGGCGCGGCGGCGCTCGATGTCTGCGTGCCCGGCACGGAGGGAGGCAAGGGTGTCGCGCAGCTCCTGCACGGCGGGTGCGGTGGCCTCGGTGAAGGCGTCGGCGAGCGTGACCGCCTCGGCCTCGCCGGTGAGTTCGAGGGCCTCGGCGAGCCGGGCGGCGCCGGCTTCCGGGAGAAGCGTGCCATGCGCGCCCGTCCACCGGCCGAGTTCCGTACGGGCTTGCTCCCGGGCGGACTCCAGGGCCGACTCGGCCTCGGTCTCGGCTGTCTCGGCGGCGCCGACGGCCTCCTGCGCCCGGTCGAGCGCGGCCTGGGCGAGATCGCGGGTCTGCTCGGCGCCGCGTGCCGTCTGCTGGGCGGCGCGCACGGCCCGGACACCCTCGTGGCGGGCGGCTGCGCGTGCGGCGGACAGTTCGGCGACACGGTCGGGTTCTGCGTCGGCCGGAGTCCAGGGGAGGCCGGCGGCGTGGGCGTGGTCGGCGACGGCGGCGGCGTCCCGGGAGACGGCGGCGTCGAGCTCGGCGGCGAGCCGCGCCGCGTGTTCGGCCTCCGCGCGGGCGCGGCCCGTGGCCGCCGTACGGCGTTCACGTTCGGCGCCCGCCTGCCGGGCGGTCTGCTCGCAGGTGCGTACCAGGCGTTCCAGGTCCGCCAGTTGCTCGACGGCCTGATAGGCGGCGGAGGAGCGCAGCTGGTCGAGGCGGGCGCGCTGCGCGGCGAGTGCGGCGTCGGCCGACTCGGCGCGGGCCTCGGCGGCGGCCTGCCGCTCGCGGGCCGCCGCCAGCTCCTCGGTGGCGGTGCGCGACGCGGCGGCTCGCTCGGCGGTCTCGGTGCGGCGGGCGGTGAGGCGGTCCGCGGCGGCGCGGGCGTGGACCCGCAGGTAGGTGGAGTAGCTGGCGAGGAAGGCGCGGGTGGCGTCGTCCGCGGCGACCAGTCCCTCCAGGGTGCGCTGCACGGACTCCATGTCGTCGAAGGAGCGGGCCGCCTCGGCGATCAGGTCCTCGTCGAGCGGGCGCAGGCCGGCAGTGAGGGTGTCGGAGAGTTTGCCCGGGTCGAGGTTCTTGGCGAGCTGCGGGCGGCGCAGGGTGAGGATCAGGGTGAGCAGTTGCTCGTAGCGCTCCGGGCCGAGGGCGAACAGGCGCCGGTCGACGGCGGCGCGGTAGTCGGCCGTGGAGGCGATCAGCTCGTTTCCGAGTTCTGCTGCCAGTTGCTTCTTCGTCATCGGCCGGTCGTCGTGGGTGAGGAGGGAGAAGTCCTCGCCGACCCGGCCGTCGGTGACGAAGTGCCAGCGGGCCGGCGTGTCGCGGTGCCGCTGGGCGTGCAGCCCGATGCCGCAGGTGACGGCCTCGCCGGTGTCCTGGCGGGTGAACTCGATCCAGACGTAGCCGAGCGCGCTGTCCTGCCCGCGGAAGAGCAGGTTGGACTTCATCGTACGGTCCTCGGCGGCGAACGGGTTGAGCCGCTTGGGGTCGATACGGCCGTCGAGAACGAACGGGAAGAGGACTTCCAGGGCCTTGGTCTTGCCTGATCCGTTGGGGCCGCGCAGCACCAGCCAGCCGCCCGCGAAGGAGAACTCTTCGTCCCGGTAGTCCCACAGGTTGATGATCCCCGCACGGGTCGGAACGAACCGGGCCGCGGGGGCGGACGCCTCGGGGACCGAGGCGGGGGCAGGCGCCGGGGCCTGCGGGGGAGCGGGGGTGCTCACGGAGTGGAGTCCTTGGCGGTGTCGTCGGTGAACAGGGCGGTCTGGGCGGGCGGCTCGGCCGCCGCACGGGTCCTCACGCGGGCCGTCACCCCCCGGTAGCGGGCCAGCAGCGGGAGGGCGAGGGCGCCGCCGTCTACCCGGACGATCAGCGACATGGCGGCCAGCAGGTCGAGCGCCCGGCCCAGGAGCCGGTCCGGGTCGCCGCGCAGATCGGCGGCGAAGCCCGCGCCGTACTCGGCGATGATCTCCCTGAGCCTGCCCCGGAGCCAGGAGTGCGTGACGAAGGGGTAGCGGGTCTCCGCCGGCTCCGGCACCTCGCCGGTGGACGTCTCGTACGGAGGCGTCTCGTCCCGCTCCGCCGGATGGACGAGTTCGGCCACCAGCCCCCGTGAGGGCAGGGCCCCGTCGACCCGCCGGGCACGGTCCGCGAGGCGTTCGGCGGCGGTCGGCGCGGGCAGCGGTTCGAGGGCGTGCCGCCCGGAGCGTTGCGCGGCGGCGCTGATCCGGGCCGCGAGGAGCAGCGCGGCCTGCGCGACGGTGCCGCCGCCGGGGAAGCGGATGTCGGACAGCCGGCCGGAGGTGTCGATGAGCGCGATCCCCTCCGCCCGCCGCTCCACCGTCAGCCCGGTCAGCCGCTCCAGGTCCTCGGCGAGGGCGGGGGCCCGCAGCTGGCCCAGGAGTTCGGTGCCGGCGTCGGCGTAGTACGCGACCGGGTTCTCCAGCACCAGCCGGCGGGCCCGTCGGGCCTGGTCACGGCGCTGGGCGGCGCGGCCCGCGGACAGACCCAGCGCGCCGGAGGAGTCGAGGAGCGCGGTGACGGAGGTCAGGTGCTGCAGGACGCGGGTCGGATGGTGGACGGCGAGCAGGATCTCGCGGTCGATGTCGTACAGGGCCTCGGCGCGCTCGGGATCGCCGGCCCAGGCGGTGGCGGAACCGTCGGCGAGGGTGAGCGCACCGCGTTCGGTCAGCCAGGTGACGGCGTCGACGAAGGCGTCCCGGTCGGGTTTGCGCGCGGTGTCCAGGCCCAGCCCGTCGACGCGCACGGCGTCCGCGGCAACCGCGTCGGCCAGCTCACCCAGCGCCACCTGCGCGCCGTGCCGGCCGAGGGCCGCGAGGGTGAGGACGAGATAGGCGTAGCGGCGCCGGTCGAAGGGGCGGCCCGCCCGGGTGAGGGCCGGGCGGGTGGCGTCCAGACCGTCCTGGGCGCGCTGCAGCCGGGCGGTGTCGGCGGTGGTCACGAGCCGGTAGCCGAGCACCTCCATCAGGTCGGTGCGCAACTGCCCGGCCCAGCGGCGCACGGCCGCCAGCGCCGCCTTGTCCGGGTATACGGGCGTGACCAGCGGATGCCGCAGGACGAGCCGTACCGCCTTCTGGTAGTCGGCGAGTTCGAGCGGGGAGACTCCCTCGGCGACCCGGCTCATGCGGACCTGCCTCGACGACGGTTCATGCGATCCGGTCCTCCGTGACGGTTCGGACGGTCTCCTCCTCCGTGACGGCTCATGAGATCCGGCCCTCCGTGACGGTTCATGCGGAGACCTCCAGGCGCAGCCCGTCGAGGTGGAGACGCCCGCGCACCGTGTCGACGGTGGTGGAGCCCTCGGCAGGGGTGAGGGTGAGCCGCACCCCGTGGGCGGAGCCGGAGGCGGCGGTGACCAGGCGGCTGGCGGGGACCCGGGCGGCGAGCGCCACGTCCAGCAGGGCGAGCAGGGCCCGCGTCTCGGGCTCGTCGAGCGTCCGGCCGTACACGCCGTCCGACGCGAGGGAGTTCGCGGCGCCGCGGCGCTCTGCCTGTTCCTTGAGCTGTTCGGCGCGGAGCAGGGCCCGTCGCTCGTCGTCGCGGTCGATGCGTCCGGGCCCGTGCAGGGCGGGGGTGCGGCCGGACTGGACGAGGGTGCGGGCCAGCTCGACCGGTTCGGCCTCCCACCAGGACGTACGGGACGGGATCCACTCGGGGTCGGCGTAAGGGACGGCGATGTGGCGGGGCGCGCCGAGCCCGAAGACCGCTTGGAACAGGGCGTGCGCGTCCTCGTCGCTCTCGCACGAGGTGAACCACTGGGCGAGATGGCGCAGCTGGCTCTCCCGGCTCACCCCGCCCCGGCGCGCCTCGGTGACCCGGCGCAGCAGGGCGAGGACAGAACGGATCGCGGTGACGGTGGCGTCCTGCAGCCGCTCGGTCTCGCTGTGCTCGCGCGCCGCGAACCAGTGGACGATGCCGTCCCAGCGGTGCCGCCAGTCCGCGAGGCGCTCGGCTGGGCTGCGGAAGAGCCGCTCGTCGGCCTCGGCCGCAAACTCGATCATGCGGTCCACACCGGTGGCCGCGGCCTTCTCGACCGCCTCGGCCAGCAGCGGGGCGTAACGCCCCAGCTCGGCGGTGAACTCCCGCATGTGAGCGAGGAGCGTGTCCTTGTGGGCGAGGAACACCTCGGGCCGGGTGTCGTTGGTGCGGGCCAGGTCGCCCAGCATGAGGTAGAAACGGGCGGCGCGCTGCGCCATCTCGTTCAGCACGGAGTCGAGACGGCCGAGCTTGCGGTACACCTCCTCGCCGTCGCCCGCGACGTTGGCCTCGGCCAGCGTCCGCAGGTCGCCGAGGATGTCGGGGAAGACGAGGCGGGAGAGCTGGGCGTCCTCCAGGCTCGCGCCGAGCACGTCCTCCACCGCCCGGTAGGCCCGGTACCCGGCCTGCGTGAACTGGTACACGTAGTGCCGGTTGCGGTACTCGGCGAGGTTCGCGGCACGCGTCCCGTCGTACGACCTGTCCAGCACCTGCCACTCCGCGAGCGCGTCGAGCAGCGGCTGCACACCGGCCGACCCGCCGACGGCCCCCGCCGCGGGATGATCGGCGGCGAGCCGCTCCAGCAGCCCCACCACGTCCGAGGCGTGCAGCAGCACCTGGTAGTTGGCGCGTCCGCGGTCGAAGGCCCGCAGCAGCCACAGGTACGCGTGACGCTTCTCGGCGGCGGCGAAGTGGAACAGCCGCAGCCGGTCGTCGAGGGAGAACGCGTCGATTCCGAAAGCGCCCTCGTCGAGGGGGTCCGGGCCGTGAGACTCCGGGACGTCGGGCTCGTGTTCCTGTCCCCAGGCGTCGGAGTCATTACTCACGGACTGTGGGCTTCCCTTCTCCCTCTGTTTCGGCCGACGCAGGTCCGGCCGGATGTGTGCCACCGGTTCCACACCAGTGTGCCGCACTCCGACCGGTGTGTGTGAGCCGCTCCTCGGCCCATGCCGCTTGTGCTACCGTGTGCCCGTTTCACGCTCCCTGCCGGGCGGTGGCCTCGTGGGGAGCCGCCCTGCGGCCGGCTCAGCGCCGGAGCGCCGCGTACGCCCCGAGCCACCCCGTCCCCAGCCGGTCACCGCCCCTGGTGAAAACGGCCGCCCCGCTGTTGCCGGCCGAGTTGTCCGAGAGGTCGTCGGGCGGCAGGAGCAAGGTGGTCGCCTCACCGTCGCCGCGGTGCAGGGTGGTGGTCGCGCCGTTCCACAGCCGGATCACCGAACCGGGCGGAGCCGTCACCCGGACCCGGTCCTCCATCAGGTCCAGGCGGACGCCGGTGGCGCGCTCCGCGAGCAGCGCGCGGTAGCGGTCCGGGGGCAGGGCGCAGTCGTTCGGCGGCGCTGCCCCACCCCAGTCGGGGGCGTCGACACCACGGGCGCGGGCCGCGCGCCACATACGGGGGACGAGGTCGGGTGCGAGCGGGGCGGTGGCCATCCGCTCGCACATCCACAGCAGCCGTCCCGCCCCTCTTCCGGGCCCCAGTGCGCGCCACCGGATGCGCTGGGCCAGGTCACCGGCGACGACGGCCGCCCACGGGTGGACCGTGCCGATCGGGCCCTGCGCGCCGAGCCAGGCCAGATAGCGCCGGGCCTCCTCCAGGATGCCGGTCATGGAGTCGACGGGGATGCCCAGCACGTAACCAGGGCGACCGCGGAAGAGGCCCGGGCGGTCGGCGACGAGGTGGAGGACCGCGCGGGCGAGGTCCCCGGCCACCGGCTTCGGCTCGTCCCGCGCGGACTCGTCGGTCTCCTGCGGCTGCTCGTGCTCATTCTCCGCCTCGCGCAGTACGCGACGCAGTGCCGTACGCGCCCGGTCGGTGAACGGTGCCTGTTCCAGCACCGGGAGGCGGGTGCTGAGCAGGGCAGCCAGCGACCGCTCGGCGGTGAGGGCGTCTGCGGGCACCGGGGCCTCTCGCACCGCGGTGGCCAGGTCGTCGGCGAGGGCGGCGTCCACCATGAAGCGGCTGGTCAGCCTGCCCAGCGGGCTCGTCTCCCAGCGGCCCTCGTCGGCGGTGGCAGCACCGACGGCAGCCGCGGCACGCAGACAGCCCGCCGTCGTGAGGAACGCCGCCGCCTCGTGCAGGGGTTCGACGCCGGCGTTTCCCTGGTGGGCGGCCAGCGTCCCCGCCCACCACCGCTCCGCCTCCTCGACACCGGCCACCCGTCCCTGGACGGCCTCGGCCAGCAGGTGGTCGGGCAGGTGGTCGCCCAGCCGTGAACGCACCGTGTATCCGGCGGCGAGCCGGGCCTGCCAGTGCGCCCGCTCCTCCGGATCGGCGAGCAGGAACGCCCATCCCTCGCGCTCCCCTGCGCCGATCCGGCCCGCCCGGCCGAACATCTGCTGGACCATGGACACCTCGATACGGTCCAGGCCGATGGTGGTGTCGGCGACGATCACTGCCCGGGCGGGGAGGTTGACGCCTGCGGCGACGGTGGAGGTGGCGACCAGCACGTCCGCCTCACGGGCTCGGAATGCCTGTTCGGCCTCCCGTTTATAGGGCCAGTCCCGGTAGTGCAGCCGTACGCCTGCCTTGGTGCACAGCCTCTCGACGAGTTCGGCGTCGTCCGCGTCGACGCCCGTGGTCGGCACGCCCCGGTCGGCGGCGAGCGCCAGCGCGGTCGCGCGCACCCGTCTCTTGCTGCCGCAGAACACCAGCACACTGCCGCGGTCCTCGGCCACCCGGCGGGCGATCCGTACGGCGGCCTCGGTGCGGACGGCGGCCCGCGCCGCCCAGTCGGCCTCGTCGGCCGCCGGCAGGTCGGGCAGCTGCCAGGTCAGCCGGGCGGGCCTCCAGCCGGTGCGGATCAGCCGGGCGCCCAGCCAGTCGGCCACCTCGTCCGCGTTGGCGGCCGTCGCCGACAGCCCGACGATCCGCGCCCCCGCACCGTCCTCCCGCACTCGCGCGAGCAGCGCCTCCAGTACGGCTCCACGCACCGGATCGCCGAGGAGATGGATCTCGTCGACGACCAGACAGCCCAGCTCGGCGAGCGCGTCGCGCAGCGATCCCGCACGGCAGATCGCCTCGAACTTCTCCGTCGTCGCCACCCACACGTCGGCCGCCCGGATCAGCTCACTGTCCACCGCGGCCTCACCGGTCAGCCGAACCACGCGCAGACCCCGTCGTCGCCACAGCCGGAACTCCCGGTCGAGTTCGTCGGTGAGCGAGCGCTGCGGCACCAGCCAGGCGGCCTTGCGACCCCGGGCGTGCGCGTCCAGCACCGCGACCATACCGATCGGGGTCTTGCCCGCACCGGTGGGTGCCACCACCATCAGATGCCCACTGCCCTCCCGTACGACGGGCACGGCGGCCGCCTGGGCCGGGTTGAACGACGGATGCGGCAGCAGCACGGCCCACTCGGCGGGCACCAACTCCCCGACTGGCACGTACGTGTCACCGTCGCCCTCCGGCAACTCCTCCAGCGCGTCCCATTGCGCGGCGAAGGTATCCCGGGCCGCCACCGCCCAGGGTCCCGCGGCCGGAACGGCGCCACCCGGACCGACCGTGACCAGATCCGTATCGCCACCCGACTCGTTGATCGTGCCGACCTGTTCGACCTCCTCCCAGTAGCGGCTGACGCGGTACGGGACACCGAGCTCCGCGAGTCGGCCCCGCAGCCCGTCGTACTGCGAACCCTCCGGCAGGATCACCCGCGCGTCCTCCGCCGCCGCGACCGCCTCCTCGGTGGGGCACCAGTCCGGATCGGTCACCTTGCACCACAACAGGGCCCGCTTCTCGGCCTGCTCCGGCACGGCCAGGTCGTCCGGCCACGCCGGAGGATGTCCCCCGTGCATCGCCCCGGTGAACGGCCCGGGGACACGAATCGCGGTCACACTGACGCCGGGACCACTCGGGCAAGGCCCCACCGGCACGGACATGGCCGCCGAAGACGCGGCCGTGAGCTGACCGTACGTCTTCACCCCCAGGTCGGCGAGGCTGAACGCGGTGGGGCAGCCAGGACAGACCAACGCGGCATACCGGTACACCCGCCCCTGCGACTCGTACGGTCTGCGCAGCGCGTGCAGCTCCCCCTCACATACGGGACAACAGCGCTCCACCCGTTCCTCATAGGCCCAGCCGGACTCGGAGAACCGCGCCGGGAGCACCCCGCCCAGGGCGACACCCCACCGCCGTCGCACCACCTCGGCCACGGACCCCTCAGCGCCCGTCCCCGATTGGGCCGGGACACCCTCGTACGTCACTCCGTCCGCACCTCCCATACGCGACTGTGGCATGTCGTGATTCACACCCGCAGACGGTTTCCACGTCTTCCACCACTACGGGTTCCGCCGCCATGCGCGGCCCGCGCCCAGCCGGCCAGGGGAGTCACGACCGCGCCGAGGGCGCCGGAGCCTCCGCACAGCAGATCGCCAGGCCAGCCAACGACACGATCCAGTTCGGTTCGCCCTACTGGGGCGGCCGACAGTGAAGCAGCTTGTCGTCGCCCACGCCCCAAGAAAACCCGGCCGGTCGCACGATTGTCTGGATGGCACGACTCCCATGCGAAAACGGCGAGGCTGACCCAGGAGCCATCCGCACGACCTCTGCACGCCTGGCCGCCAAATGCCACCAGCTCGAACCGGACTGGGCCGGGGAGATCGACAGCCATGAACAAACTCACCGATGAACGTCGCACCCCGGCAGCCAGGACTCCCCCTCAGCCTGTTGGAAAAGCACAAGCCGTAAGCCGCCGACCACCCTTCCCAACGGCACCCGAAAACCCTCGGCTCCCCCGGGACTGCGAGGCGGTTCCGGCGGGCTGTCACGCACGCTTGTCCACCGGCCGTCCACCGGCACGTTCGCCCGTATGGGCATCCGAAGAGCTCGGTACATCAAAATCGCTGGTCAGAGCCTTTTCACGGCTAACTGGCAACCGAGAGCGAACCCGCGACCAACGCATTGCGATGCATAGACCACAAGTGTCCGATCTACCCGAATTCCAAGGTCAACGAAAACAAGAAACCCCAGGTCAAAGGCCCGACCTGGGGTTCACCATGGAGCCGCCTTCGGGATTCGAACCCGAGACCTACGCATTACGAGGGCCCGCAAGATCATCCCGGCTGGTGCCGGGCGGTGCCGCCGAATCCCGTTTCTCCAGGTCAGAGACCTACGCCCTGCAACCCACGTGCCGCCCAATCCGCCCTGTCCCACCCAGTCCGCTCACGCACCGCTCACGCAATGCCGTCGCCCCGGGCAGTCGGGCTGAGCTGCTTCTGGAGCTCCTCGATCCGGCTGCTCGTAGCAGCAGCACGCTGCTGCTGGCTGCGGAGCTGCGCCTTCGCCTTGGTCAGCTCGGCAACGACACGTGCCTGCTCCACTTCACCCCGGGCTGCCTCCACACCATCGTCGTTATATGCGGGTCCGAGCCGCTTGCTCTCGACAACCCCGCGCCGCGTCTGACACTCAGGGCAGTCGACCACTCGCCGGACGTAGGTGTTCTCCCGGTGCTGGATGAAGGTGGTCACGTGATCGCAGGTGAGGATCAGCTCCCAGGCGTCCAGGTCCTTCTTGCGTTCCTCGGCAGAGGGGAAGGACCCCATTCACGTGATCCGGGGCCAGCTGTACCTCAACGAACTACTCCTACTGTCCCTGGCCAAGGCGAACGGTGCCCAGCCCAAGGAGTACCGGGCATGGGCTGGGGAGTTTTTGCGACCCCACTCCCCGCAGTTGCCGGAGTAGCCAGCACTACCCCAACCCCGCTCCGATCGGCGACGCTGCCGAGAGAGCCCTCAACATCATCGTCGGCGGCAACGTGACGGTGAACCCCAAGGCGCACGCGGAGCGCGGCGCAGCAGCCGCCTCCGTCCGTTGTCAGTGTGCGCTGCTAGCCTCGGGCTTTCATGAGGTGGGCTGTCCGAAGCGTGATCGAAAACGTGAGAAGTGCTCCTGACCTGCAACGATGGGACTTGTCGAAGGTCCAGATCGTGCCGTGGAAAGAAGCACTTCTCAGGTGAAGAAGCGTATCGGGTCGTACCCGCGTATCCGCATCGAGGGCGGCGGCCGGGCGGTGGTCTCCCAGGCCGGGGGCGTGCTGCTGGTCGAGACGGTCCGCAAGGCCGGGCTGGACACCGCGATATCCGCGGCGCTGGCGCCGTGGCGGAAGGCTCGGGCGGTGCACGACCCGGGCAAGATCCTGCTGGACGTGGCCCTCGCGGTCGCGCTGGGCGGCGACTGCCTGGCCGATGCCGGGATGCTGCGGGCCGAGCCGGCCGTGTTCGGCCCGGTGGCCTCCGACCCGACCGTCTCCCGCCTCGTCGACACCCTGGCCGAGTCCGGCCCGAAGGCTCTGAACGCGATCCGGTCCGCGCGGGCCGAAGTACGCGAACGAATATGGAAGTTGGCGGGATCCTCGTCGCCGGACGCCTCCGGGCAGGTGATCGTCGACCTGGACGGGGTGCTGGTACTGGCCCACTCCGACAAGCAGGACGCGGCCGCGACCTGGAAGAAGACCTTCGGACATCACCCGCTGGTGGGCTTCGTCGACCACGGAAGCGGCGGCACCGGCGAGCCGGTGGCCGCGCTGCTGCGGCCCGGGAACGCGGGCAGCAACACCGCCGCCGACCACATCACCACGGCCCGACTCGCCCTGGCCCAACTGCCGAACAAGTACCGGCGCGGACGCCAGACGCTCATTCGTACCGACTCCGGCGGTGGCACCCACGAGTTCGTCGCCTGGCTCGCCCAGCGGGGCAGGTGGCTGTCGTACTCGGTCGGCATGACCATCACCGACGCCATCCACCAGGCCGTCCTCAAGATCCCGCCCGCCGCCTGGACAGTGGCCGTCGAACCGGAAGGTGAGATCCGTGACGGCGCCTGGGTCGCCGAACTCGACGGTGACGTCCTCAAGGGCTGGCCGCAGGGGATGCGGCTGATCGTCCGCAAGGAACGCCCGCACCCCGGCGCCCAGTTGCGCCTCACCGATGCCGACGGACTGCGGCTCACGGCGTTCGCGACCAACACCACCGGCGTTCCGATCGCCGCACTCGAACTCCGGCACCGCCAACGCGCGAGAGCCGAGGACCGCATCCGAAACGCCCGCGCCACCGGCCTGCGCAACCTGCCACTCCACGACGCCGCACAGAACCAGATCTGGCTGGAGATCGTCCAAATCGCCCTCGACCTGCTGGCCTGGATGCCCATGCTCGCCCTCACCGGGCAAACCCGCAGGTGGGAGCCCCGGCGGCTGAGGCTCCGACTGTTTTCCGCCGCCGCTCAGCTCGTCACCACCGCCCGCCGCCGACACCTGAGATTCGCAGGCCACTGGCCCTGGACCGACCTGATCACCGACGCCATCGCCCGACTCGAAGCTCTCCCGAACCCCGGCTGACCAGCACGTCCCCGCCCCTGCGAGCAGCACCACCCCGACCGGAGCCGTGGAACCCGGCGCCCACCCGACGCGACAGCCGGGCCATCAGCCTGCCCGCCACCCGCCCGAACAGCCGAAACGGCCCGCCGGAGGAACCGACGGACCGTCACGAAAGATCGAGGCTAGGGTCCCGCCAATTCAGCTACAGGAGTGAGGTGGGGTTGATGTCCCTCGGAGACGACATCCGGTCCGACTTGGGCAAGCTCGTTGGTACACCTTGGACGATCCGGGACGGCCGGGTGGTCCCCGGCACCGATGATGTCAAGCTGTTCTCCAATGACGCGGTGAAGCTCGACGCCGTCTATCTCTACGCCGACCTGCTCGGGTCTACGAAGCTCGCCCGCGACTTCCGCCCCGAGACAGCCGGCAAGGTGATCCGGGCCTCGCTCCGCACGGCATCAAAGATCATCAAGGCGCGGGAAGGCGAGATCCGAAGCTACGACGGCGACCGCGTCATGGCCATCTTCATCGGCGGCTCCAAGAACACCAATGCCGCCAAGGCCGCCCTCCAGATCAACTATGCGATGACGATCCCGTGGGCCGACCCCAACTGCCCGCCTCCAGGGTCCTCCCGCGTGCCCATCGGGTACGGCCCAGTGGTGTATCGAGTGCACTCGGCACACCACTCCACCGGTATACTCATCCGAAGAAAGCGCCTCTTCAGCTGAGGTGCTCGCCAGATTTTCGGTGACCATAGCGGCGAGGAAACGCCCGGTAACATTCCGAACCCGGAAGCTAAGCTTGCCAGCGCCGATGGTACTGCGAGGGGGACCTCGTGGGAGAGTAGGTCGTCGCCGAATTCAGCTTGAAAGGGCCGCTCCAAAACACATGGAGCGGCCCTTTCGTCATACGGCACTCTAAGGGTTGTCCCGTAAATGATCTTTGAGTCGCCTCGGGCATGGTGGGCTGCCGTACCGCCCGTCGGTCTATCCGGCGAGGGCGAGGTTGTGCATCCGGGCGATGCCGAGCATGGCGTGGTGGACGCCGTCGCCTCTGAGGCGGCAGTCGCGGAGGATCTTCCAGGTCTTCATCCGGGCGAAGACGTGCTCGACGCGGGCTCGGACCTGCTTGTGGGACTTGTTGTGTTCCTGCTTCCACTCCGGCAGTTCCTCGCCCTTGCGGCGGCGGTGGGGCATGACGAGTCCGGTGCCTGGATAGCCGCCGTCGGCGATCGTCATGGTCTTGCCGACAGCGGCTTTGGCGCCGGATTCCTCCCACGCCTTGCAGTCGTTGCGGTTTCCGGCGAGCGGCCGCCCGACCACGACGACCAGGCGGGTGTCGGCGTCGATGACGACCTGGTGGTTGGTGGAGTACCGGTAGTTCTTGGACCGCTCGGCGATGCTGTGGTCGCGGGTGGGGACCAGGGTGCCGTCCACGATGAGCACGGTGTCCTTGGCGAACCGCTTGCGGGGCTGGAGCGCGAGCATCGGCCCGAGGTGGTCGATGATCCGGTCGGCCGCCGACTTGGACACCCCGAACAGCGGGGCGAGCTGGCGCATGGTCAGGTTCGTGCGCCAGTACGCCGCCACCAGCAGGGCCCGGTCCTCCAGCGGAAGACTCCACGGCCGGCCCTTGCGGACCGCGTCCGCACCCTCGCGCCGCAGCACCGTCACCAGCTTGGCGAAGGCGCGCGGGCTCAGCCCGGTGAACGGGGCTATCCAGGACGGCTCCGACGCCGTGATCACACCAGTCACACCAAGATCATCTCACCCGTGACCAGCAGTTACGGGACAGCCCTTAGTTGTACGGCCCCAGGAAGCGCTCCCCATTAAAGTGGATCAGGTGCGTTGGATTATCCGCGCACCAAACGTCGGTCTCCCAAGCGATCTCTTTCAGGTATTTACGAAGCTCGACACGCGACGGCAACGCAGAAATGAAGACGAGGCCGGCCGAAGAGCCTCGGAATAGCTCACTGAGCTCCCTGTACCTCTTGGCATCCACTGGACCATGAGAAGACGCCGCCTCGATCAGGACGAGCCAATTCCGATCCCGGAGAAAGACAACAACGTCGGGCATTTTTCCGTGCGAATCAACCTCAACGCCGAGCTTCGCAAGCGATTCCTTTTCGAAGATCGCCCACTTATTGTCGGCGTCACCAATGTAGAGCACCTCACCGTTGGGCGTGTACCGTTCACAGAATTCACCAATGATCTGCACGATCAGGGTGTTCTGTCCGCCAGGGCTGAGGTCGATCTCCTTACCCCCGGGGAGCTGAACCGGGATCCTGTTCATTTCACGCTCCCGCGCATACATTGCCTGCAGGCCGGGGCGCTCTTCGAGGTATTCCGCAAGCCTCTCATCGAACCCATCCTGTCCGAATGATGCAATGAGCCCAAAGGCTGCGGGCTCTATCTGATAGCACCACTTAGGAGAGTTGACCGGCCGGTCCGGCTGATCAGGATTTTGCACAACCAGGCCCGCATCGACGAACTGGTGCAGCGTGAACCTGCGGATCGTCTCTCGACTATTTGCGGCGTAGTCCTTTTCGTAGACTTCGCGCAGCCACTGCATAATCTGGACGGTGCGGAGCATGGACCTTTCAGCCTGCGTCCAGTCCTGATCTGGGCCGAGTTCAAGGAGGGCTAGCAGCACATAAGCCGAACGCTCATTTGATCGCTCAGCATCGAAACCGAGCAGCTGGAGAAGATGACGCGCTTCCGTAAGCTTATCACCACGCGCTCCTCCATTAACTTCGATGACGGTCTGCTCAGACATTGAGTTGTTGGCTCCGATTCTAGATGTTTCGCTCTACAACTTCGTCGATCTTTTCCTGTGCTAGCCATGCACCGCCGTCCCAGCCTTGCCCCATCTTGGAAAGCTGCTCACGGCTCGGATAGCGGAGATTCCTCAAATCGGTGGCATTAACCTGAGTGTGCCCGCTGAACCGTCGAATGAGTCGATCCAGCAATGTAGAGTTCAGCCACAGACAAAGGCCACGCGCAACATCCTTAGGAAGTCCCTGCCCGCCGTCGTGGTAGACATTTACGTGGTTCTCGAATCCGATCCGCTCGCATTCGGTCACGTCTGAATCAAATACAACGGCTACCACACGACGCTTCTCCTCTTTAGAGGAAAGTCGCTTAACGACAACGTAGTGCCCAGAGGGGAAGGTCATCTTCTCGGTGTCGGCGTTAAGCATGATGGCGTTGTTCTTCTTCGCGCCGGGGACGGGCCAGAAGATTCCCCCTTCCCGCATATGGAGCGGGTAGATGAGAGGAACCGCCCCCTCCACCGGGTCGGGGCGCAAATGCTCCTTGCTCCGGAAGTCGACCACACGGCCGGTAGAAACTTGGAGCCCTACCTCGGGAAGTGCGGCTGCAAGCCCTGAGTGAGTTACAGCCAACTGGGTATCTTCCTCGTCGGCGCTGATATGAATGAAACACTCAGGGTCCGCCGGATGCACCATCTCCTCATATGGAACGACCCGTCTACGAACATCGCCTGAGTAGCTATGGCTTGTCGACACCGTCACCGGCCCACGGTCCAGGGAATCGGTTCGGGTCGCCGAGAAGATCACATTTTCCTGGAGCACGTCCGTGTCGGCGAATACCTTATTCCGGGCCTCGAAGACGTGTACGCGGTCGATGTGCATGCGATCGAGAAAGTACCTACGGAACGGTCGAAAATAGGGGCCATTAGCAAAACTGCGAGGCGTAATGGCCACCAGCTGCCCGCCTGGCGCGAGTAGGTGAACGCCGAGGGCCATGAACGCGGAGTAGAGGTTCGAAGTCTCCGTGCATGCTGCCGTGACTGCCCTGCGCGCATGCGAGCCTGCGGCGAGCTTCTTGTACGGCGGGTTCATGATCACAAGATCGAAAGGGCCAGGGGTCTCGCCGAACAGACCTTCGGCCTGAGTGGCCCACTCGATGAAGTCGCCCTGCACAAGGTTCGTCTCAACGTGGCCGCCGGCCTCCCGGGCGGTACTGGCGCAATCTCCAAGGGTGGTCGCCAGAGTGTCGTGCAGCTGGGGGTCGATCTCACAGGCAGTAACGCTGATCCGAGCTCCAGGCCGAAGCTGAAGGATTCGCGCCACCGCGGATGCAGTAAGAGAGCCGGCTCCGGCTCCAGGATCCAGAACCCGGATCGGCTCCGCCTCGTCCAGCCTGGCCAGAGAAGCAATGAAGTCCGCAGCGGGGGCCGGCGTGAAGTACTGCCCGAGCTTCGCGCGCTCCTTGGAGTCAAGCGACGCGGACGATTCCTGCCTCCGTGCTTCCGTTCGCGCCACAAGATCCATTACTGCCGCTGGTGCTTCTGTTGCCATAGGCACAGCCTAGCCAGCGCCCCTCCCGCCTCGGCGAGCCTGTGGATAAAGACATTGAGGCTTTTGTCTCATGGCTGGCTGCTCATCAGCGGGGATGCAGGCCGCTTGCCTGCTGGTTTGCGACGTCGACAACGAGCCCACGGATCAGCCACCTGATCCTCAGTTGCTCTCGCCGAGGGCCCTCAGGTGCACTTCGAAGGTGACGGTCATGCTTTCGAGCAGGGCCAATCCCTTCTCGACCGTGCCGAGGGACGAGAAGCCAACCCCTCCAGACTTGGCGCAGGCGCTCATGCCTTGGGCGAGGAACCAGTGGGCAGGCCCCCGCCATCGTCATCCGTGCGCTCAGACAGCAGAGGGGAGAGCCCGGAGGCGGTCGCGGAACTCTCGCACGGCTGGCACTGCAGAGTGCGGTTCGAGGTAGCGGCTGAACTTGGTCAGGCGGACGTGGGCCCGGTCGGAGCGGACTCGGTTCTCCAGCAGTTCCAGGCCGACGTTGGCGGCGTCCAAGGCGCCGTCCAGGTCCCGGGCGGCCAGTCGTGCGGTGGCAAGGCGGCCGGAGCGGACGGCCCGGTCGCGCGGTACCGCTTGGTCCACCGCGACCGCGAGGGCGCTGGTCGCTCGCTCGGGGAAGCCGGAGCGCAGCATGATCTTGCCCTCGGTCGACTTGAGCTGGGCCTCGCCGTACCAGCCGAGCCAGTCGGGGCGGTCGCCTTCGTGGTGGGTGCCCCACAGGTCGTAGGCGCGGTTGAGGGACTTGCCGGCCGCCTCGTGCTGGGTGTCTCGGGACAGGGCCTCGGCCTGGTGCAGGTAGAGGTACGAGGTCGCCGCCGGCGGGAGGGCCGAGGGGGCGTTGCCGATGGCGGTGTCGATCAGCTTCACGCGTGCGGCCGTGTCGCCGGAGTCGGAGATGTGGACGCCCATCTCGGCGAGGATGAAGGCGCCGAAGCCGTCGTCCTTCGCGCTGTGGGCGCTGCGGAGGGCTCCGACGTAGTAGCGCTGGCCGAGGGAGCGGAGGCCCTTGTCGTAGGCCATCCATCCGGCGAGGTACGACACGCGGGCGGCCGTGGCGTAGAGGCGGTGTTCGATGGCGTCGGTGTAGCGGCCGTGGTCGAGCAGGCTGGTGATCAGTGCGAGGTCGCTGGTGGCCTGGTCCAGGAGGCGGGCGCCGCCCATCTGGTCGTCGAGCGTGCGGAGGGTATCCACGCGCGTTTCGATGGTGGTCACCATCGCGTCGGTGACACGGTCGCCGTCGATGGCCGAGGCGAACGCCTCTGGCGCGGCCGCCCAGTTGGCGGCAACTCCCGTCAGCGCGACGCCGGTGATGGACAGGAAGCCCCGACGATCCATGTGACCGCTCCTGACCAGATCAGCGAATACCTTCACGGTGCCGGCCGGAGTCCACGGGGCCGCCAGGGCCGTCGACTCCCACGCCGGCAGCCACCGCGGCCAGGGCACCGAGCGTACGTGGTCCTCGGGGACGCCCAGCAGGTCGGCGAGCACCCGTTGCGCGTCCGCGTCGGGCGCCTGCCCCTGCTCCCACTTCCAGACCGTCGTCCGGTTGGTGGCCAGCGGTACGCCCAGCTCGGCTCCGCGTTCGCGCATGAGCCGGGCTAACTCGGCCTTGCCCCAGCCCTTGCCTTCTCGCACGTAGGTCAGCGGGTGCAGAGCCATCGGGTCAGACATCCCACCCTCCCCTCAGGTTGGTAGTCAGGAGGCTACTCCCCGTGCGTGCGAGAAACGGGGGTTTCTCTCGCTGGAGGAACCCCCTGGAAACGTTCCGGGCCTGTGGTCCACGGCCGTTCACTGGGCCTCACGCCGTTCGGAGCTGAGCACCCGGGTTAACCGGCTCCCCCGCCCCGCTCCGGACGGCTCCCAGGACCGCAGCCCGTCATCGACGTCCCTCGCGTGGGTGACGGGCTGCACCCCCCGAGGAGGTCGTGATGAGCCAGCCTTTGCCCGTCCGTAGGCCCGGTGCCAGCGGACGACAGCACACGGTTCCCGAGCCGTCGGCCGGTCCGAGCCCAGCCCTCCGCGCCCGCGCCGAGTCGGGATGGGAGAGATTCCTTCGTCGCGGAGCGAGCGACCGCGAGGAGTCCGAGCGGTGAATCCGGTCGATGCCGAAGGCCGGGAGGACCACCCCCTCCTTCACCGCCTGGTCCGCGACATCGCGAGCCGCGGTGAAGGGGAGCTGACGGCCGTCGTCCACGAGAGGCACGGCGGCCGGCTCATCCGTATCGCCCACATCCAGCCCGCGAACGGCATCGCCTGGTCGACGGCCGCCGACAACATCGGGCCCGCCCGATGAGGCAGCGCCTCGCTGTCGTGGCCTACGTGATCGTCGTCAGTGCGCTCGTCGTCACGTTGGCCATCGCCGGAACCCCGAACCACTGAGAAACGGGAGGAGCACCATGAGACGTACCGCGAACCGCGGCTTCAATCACCGCCAGGCCGTGACCGAGGAGTGGTTCCGCACCCAGGTCCTTCCTCGCGTGTCCGGCGTGCGGTTTCTCCCCTACCAAGTGCGGCAGCTGCGGAGCGAGCACCTGCAGGCGATGCTGCGCGACGAGGACAGGAAGAGCCTGGCCCGCATCACCGGGGACTTGGTGAAGGTCTCCGCGCGGTGGCGCTGCCTGCCCTTCCACTACTTCCGCTACGGCGGGTACCGGCGCGAGGTGTCTGCCGAGCGGGCCTGCTCGTACCTGCCGGAGAGCGCCCTGTTCCACCGGCTCCTTCCCCGCGTGAACCGGGACGCGATCAACCTGGACGACAAGACGTCCTGCAAGAGGATCCTCGCCTCCGCTGGCGTCCCGCAGCCCGCGCTCATCGCGAGCGGTGACCGCCGCACGGGTGTGACGTCCGGCGGTGATGTGGTGCCGCTGACGGAGGTCCTCGACCACGCTTCCGGACTCGGCCGCGTGGTGGTCAAGCCCTCCCGCTACTCCAGCGGTGGGTCCGGTGTTGTGATCGTGCGGCCTGGCGAGGACGGCTTCGACCTGCCGGCCTACGCGCAGCAGTGGGGTACGTGGCTGATGGAGCAGCACGTGCCGCAGCACCCCGACCTGGACGTGCTGAACCCGTACGCCCTCAACACGTTCCGCGTGATCACCCTGCTGCGGGAAGGCGTCGCCGAGGTCCTGTACGTGATGTTGAAGCTCGGCGGTACCGAGCGCACCACGGACAACTCGGCCGCCGGCGGCATGCAGATCCGTGTCCATCCGGACGGGCGACTCGACCGCCATGGCTACGACCGGTACCTGAATGCCCACACCCGCCACGGGGTCAGTTCGGTGCCGTTCGCCGACCACCGGATCTCCCGCATGACGGAGGTCCGAGAGCTGGCCGCGCGCTGTGCCCGCCTCTTCCCGCAGGTGCCCTTCATCGGCTGGGACATCGCACTGACGCCCGGCGGACCCGTGGTCATCGAGGGCAACAGCAGCCCCTCCCTCGCACACATCCAGCGCACCCACGGCGGCGTCGCGCTGGAGCTCGTTCCCGCGCTCCGCTCCGTGATGGATCGCCCGATCATCTGACCAAGGAGTTCCCGTGGAAAACCTGAGAACGCAGGCCCGCGCCGCTGCCGGAGGTCTGCTCGACACGCTCAAGACGATGCCCGAGGTCCAGGCGCTCTACGTCCTGTCCTCCTCGGCGGTCGCGCCCCGCAACGTCACCCGGTTCAGCACCGATTCCGACTTCGACCTGGCCGTCATCCTCGATGTCCCGATCAAGGAGGACGAGTGGAGGCCGCGGCCGGCGGACACGTACGCCCTGGTCCGCGACCGGCTCCCCGCCTGGATCCCGGAGTTCAGCTTCCACCTGCCGGTTCCCTGGGGACGCATGGAGGTCAACGTCCACCAGCTCCTCTTCCAGTACGAGGCCGACCCCCGCACGACGTGGAACAGCGACAAGTGCGACGCCTACGGGAACAAGGGCGAGCCGCTGTTCGACCGCGAGGAAGCCTTCGGGGCACTGATCTCCCACAAGACACGCGAGCAGCTCCAGCGCCTGGAGGGCGAGACCTACCGGCTGCACAACCGGCTCACCTGGGACGTGCGCGAGATCCCACTGCGCATGGCGCGGCGGGTCGGAGTGCCCACGGGCCACTTCGTCCTCTCGGGGGCGCTGGACGAGGTCGTGGACTGGATGTACGCCCGCTCGGGCCAACTGCTGCCGAACATGAAGTGGAAGCTGTACTCCCTCGGCGCACTCGGCCTGATCAGCAGCGAGCAGGAGAACCTGCTGATCGAGGCCCAGCAGTGCGACCCGCTATCGATGGCCGACCTGGAGCGGCGGTGCGAGGCCCTGAGCGAGTTCTGCCGCGTGGTCGGGATGGACCTCAGCCCCGGGGCGATCGAGGCCGTGCGGAAGGCGTACCAGCAGGCCAACCACCACCTTCTCGGGGAGGAGGCGTCGGTCTTCGCCACCCTGCCGTCCCCGCGATTCGTCCCCTGCGGCGAGCGCGGCGGTTCCAGTTAGACGCTTATGTCCAGGCGTCAGTACGCTGCGTGATCCGCTTACACAGGAGGCATGATGTCGATCAAGGTCCACAACACGCTGACCGGCCAGACCGAGGAGTTCCGCCCCGAGCGGGAGGCCGAGGTGCGGATGTTCGTGTGCGGACCCACCGTGTACGGCCCCAGCCACGTCGGGCACGCGAAGACGTACACGCAGTTCGACTTCATCGCCCGGTACCTGGAGGCGAGCGGGTACAAGGTCACGTACCTCCAGAACATCACCGACGTCGACGACAAGATCATCCGGCGGTCTGCGGAGCAGGGCGTCCCGCCGGAGGAGATCGCGGCCCTCTTCGAGAAGCAGTACCTGGAGGACATGGCCGCGCTGGGGAACACCCGTGTCGACGTCCATGCGCGGGCGCACGACCACATCGACGCGATCGTGGACCAGATCAAGCGGCTGATCGAGCGCGGCCACGCCTACCAGCTCGACGACGGCTGGTACTTCGACCTGGCCTCTTTCCCCGCGTACGGCAAGCTCTCCGGCCGCACCGATCTCCGCCCCGAGGACTCGGTGTCGCGGATCGACGACAACTCGAAGAAGCGCAACCCGGGCGACTTCGCCCTGTGGAAGGGCCGCAAGGACGGCGAGCCGTTCTGGGAGACCGACCTGGGCCAGGGACGGCCGGGGTGGCACATCGAGGACACCGCGATCACGGAGACCTTCTTCGGGCCCTCGTACGACCTGCACGGCGGTGCCGTCGACCTCATCTTCCCGCACCACGAGGCCGAGGTCGCCCAGATGGAAGCCGCCTCCGGCATCGAGCCGCTGGCCCGCTACTGGATGCACACCGGTCTGCTGCGGGTCGACGGCGAGAAGATGTCGAAGAGCACCGGCAACTTCCTCACCATCCGCGACGCCCTCGCCCGGACGGACTTCCGCACCCTGCGACACGCCTTCCTCTCCCAGCACTACCGCTCCTCCATGGAGCTGAACGACTCCACCCTGGAGCAGGCCCGAGGGGCACGCCGCCGGATCGAGAACTTCGCCCGGACCATCGACCCCGCGCACACCGACAGCCCGGCCAACGCCGCACGCGCGACGGACGCCTGGAACGAGATGCGCGAGCGCCTGGACGACGACTTCGACACCCCCGGTGCCCTCGCCGTCCTGTTCCAGTACATCCGCGAGCAGAACCGCATGGAGGAACCGGCCGGCCCGGCCGCCCTGCGGCTGATCGAGGACGTGAACAACCTCTTCGGAACCTTCGACATCCCCGGCGCCGCCCAGAGCGACGCCGCCGTCGACGAACTCGTGAAGGAACGCGACCGGCTCCGCGCGGCGAAGAAGTTCGCCGAGGCCGACGCGATCCGCGAACAGCTCACCCAGCAGGGCGTCGTCCTTGAGGACTCGCCCGAAGGCACCCGTTGGTGGAAGGAGACCACCTCATGACCTGGAAGAGCCGCTTACCTCTCGTCGTAGAGAGCGCCATCCCCCTCAGCCTCTGCGGAGCGCTGATGGACCACGTGAAGAACCACACCGCCCGCCCCCGCACCTACCAGGGCGTCATCGACGAAACGCTGCGCAAGAGCGAGTACGTCGAGATCCCGACGCACCTGGAGGAGGCGGTCATCTCCCACTGCGCCGCCCACGTCCGCAGCCACTTCGAGATCGCCCCGAAGCGCATACCCACCCAGCCGGCGGTCGTCTACCGCTACGGCCCCGGCGTCGGCTTCGTCGCCCACCACGACGAGGTCACCGACATCGAGCGCGAGCGGGCCCGGACCAACGGACAGCCCATCGTCGGCGGCGACCTCACCCTTGTGGTCTGGCTCAACACACCGGACTCCTACGGCGGCGGCGAACTGTTCTTCGAGAACCCCGCCCAGGAGATCAAGCCGCCCTGCGGCACCCTGGTCGCCTTCCCCGCCACCCGCGAGCACATCCACGGCGTACGGCCGATCACGAGAGGCGAACGAGTGACCCTCGTCGTACGCGTCGACGCCGATTGCCTCTGAGCCGGTCGAGCCGCCTCCGAGGGGGAGACGCCGGCGCTTCGGGCGGGACTCCATCGGTCGCTGCCTGCTCATGGCCACTTGATGGCCATGAGCAGGCAAACGCTAGGCGCGGGCCAGCAACCGAGCGCCTCGCGTGCACGGCCCCGAGACGATCAGATCACCTGATCAGCGAGGGGCCAGCAGGGCCGAGGAGTGAGCGGGGTCACTGGCCCGGCTACGTATCCGGCTGGTAGGCCGTCACGTCGTACCGGTGTGTACAGCCAGATACCTCCAAGGAGTCGTGAAGCGATGCCTCAGCCCCAACAGTCGCCCCTGGCAGGCGGTCTGCCGCAGCCCATGCTCAAGGCTGCCCAGGCCGCACGCCGTGAGTTTCTGGCCGCTCTGGAACCGCTGCGGGGTGAGCTGTTCCAGTACTGCCGTCGCTTGACCGGCAGCGTGTGGGACGCCGAGGACCTGGCGCAGGAGGCGCTCGCCCGGGCGTTCACCCGGGCCGCGCAGACCCACCAGCCGGTCGAACGCCCGATGGCGTGGCTGGTGCGGATCGCGACGAACGCCTACCTCGACCAGGTACGCCGCCCGGCCCCGCTTCTCGTGGAACCGTCCGAGCGCGCCGCCCCTCCTGGCGCTGATCCCGCCGAGGTGCGGGATGCACTCGCGGAGGTGGCCACCCTGCTAGCGCCGCAGGAGCGTGCCGCTGTCGTCCTCAAGGACGTCTTTGACCTGCCGTTGAAGGAGATCGCCGCCATGCTGAACACCACCGAGGGGGCGGTCAAGGCCGCACTGCACCGTGGCCGCGGGCGCCTGGCCGATCCGGAGCGGGCAGCGGCACTCACTCGCCGTACGGCTCCCGACCGGGACACTCTCGATGCCCTCGCGGCGGCGTTCACCTCGTACGACTTGGGCGGGCTGACCAAGCTCTTCGTCGACGACGCAGTCAGCGATGTGATCGGCGTGGCTCACGAGGTCGGGCGGGACCAGATCGCCGCCGGCTCGTTGCACCACACGCTGCACCTGGAGACGTCCGTCCGGTGGCGTGCCGAGGTCCGGGAGTTGGACGGCGACCCGCTGGTGCTGGTGTGGGCTACTCCGGCCGACGGCAGCGGCCCCGAGGCGGTCGAGGACGTCTTGCGTGCGGAGACGGCCGACGGTGGCATTACGCGCCTGCGCTGGTACTACTTCTGTCCGGACGTCCTCACTGAGGTGGCTGTCCGGCTGGGCGTCCCCTGCCGAACCCACGGACACCACGCATAGGCCACTCCGGCACCGCTCCGGGAGCTGCGCGGGGCCCGCTGGCAGCCGATGTTGTCAGACCAGCAGTCAGTTCTGGTGGTGCTGGCGGCGAATGAGACCGTGAGGGTGAGGTCCGCTTACCCCGCCAAGGAAGGAAGCCAAGCTGCCAATATGAGCGGCATGACGACGATCGACGGTGAGGTAGCGCCCGGGTTCGAGCCGGTCCGCGAAGCGTTCATGGAGAACTTCGCCCGGCACGGGGACATCGGCGCGGCCGTGTGCGTCTACCAGCACGGCCGGCTGGTGGTGGACCTGTGGGGAGGGTGTGCCGACCCGGAGACCGGTCGTCTGTGGACACGGGACACCTTGCAGCTGGTCTACTCGGCGACCAAGGGAGCCACCGCGACCGCGGCGCACATGCTGGCAGAGCGCGGCCTGCTGGACCTCGATGCCCCGGTGGCAAGGTACTGGCCGGAGTTCTCGGCGAACGGCAAGGCGGACATCCCTGTGCGCTGGCTCCTGTCCCACCAGGCCGGCTTGGTCGCCCTCGATCAACCGCTCCCGCTGGCCGAGGCGCTGGCCTGGGAACCCATGGCAGCAGCGCTCGCGGCCCAGCGCCCGCTGTGGACTCCGGGCACTGCACACGGGTACCACGGTCGCACCTGGGGCTGGCTGGTCGGTGAAGTGATCCGCCGAGTCTCCGGCCGTTCGCCGGGCCGTTTTTTCGCCGAGGAGATCGCGGGCCCGCTCGGGCTGGACTTCTTCATCGGCCTGCCGGCGAGCGAACGCGATCGAGTCAGCCGCATGGTGTACCGGCGACCGGCCGTCGACCTCACCACCGTGCCCGCCGAGGCCGTTTCCGAGGAACTTCGCGAACAGGTCGCCGCCTGGCGCGACCCGAACTCCTTCAGCAACCGGGCGTACGCGGTGACCGACCCGGCCGCGATCGACTTCGACGCGCCAGAGGTGCAGGCCGCAGAACTCCCGTCCTCCAACGGAATCGGCACCGCCCACGCACTCGCGCGGATGTACGCCTCGCTGATCGGCGAAGTCGACGGCGTGCGCCTGATTGCCCCCGAGACCCTGGCGTCGGCGACCGAAGAGCAGGCCAGCGGGATGGACCAGGTGCTGGTGTTTCCGAGCCGGTTCAGCACCGGATACATGCTCCCCACCGAGGGCAACCTCATGACCGGCCCGAACGCCTTCGGCCATACCGGCCGCGGCGGCTCACTCGCCTTCGCCGACCCCGAGCACGGCATCGCCTTCGGCTACGCGATGAACCACATCATCAGCGGATCTGACGACGTGCGGGCTGCTGCGCTGGCCGAAGCGGTTCGGAGGTCGGTGGCATGAGCGGTCGCCCTCAGGGCCGGCGGCTTTGCTCCGACTCCGAGGGCGTGCTCTGGCTCAGTCCAGGGTGATCAAACGCTGGACAAGGGAACAGGTTGCGGGTGCGAGGCCGCCGAGGACGTCCCGGGCGTGCTGCGTGCCGGGGCGGGCGGCGAGGTCCTGGACAGCGGTCCAGTTCTCGGCGATCAGTTGGAGAGCGTGCTGGGCCCGGTCGATGGTGTCTTGCCGGTGGGCGAGGAACGCTTCGGCGCGCTGGTGTGCCTGGCCCCATGTGATGTCGCCGCGTTCGACGAGCTCGGCCAGGGGCGGGGTGGTGTCGCCGTCCGCGAAGCGCAGGGTGTCGGCATCGATCACGTCCTGCCGGAGCCGTTCCGTCTCCAGCCGCTCGTCGAGTGCCGCTGTCGCGTCGTCGAAGGTGAGGAGGCCCTCGGTGACCTGTGCGGCGAGGTCGGGGGCGTGCTCGCGAAGGCGGTCGTACTGGACCTTGAGTGCGGCAGTCCGGTCTCTCTGCTCGCGGGCGGCGGTGTAGGCGGCGTCGAGGCCGAGTGTGCCGACGCGGACTTGTTCAGCCAGGTGAGGGGCGTGCTTGAGGACGGTGGCGGCGTTCGACAGGCGGGTGAGGCTGAGGCCATGGTGCTTGGCCTGGTCCCGCAGGGAGTGTTCCGAAACGGAACAGGCCATGGCGGTGATCATTGCCTGCTGGCCCTTGCTGGTGTGCCGGCGGACCAGATTGCCGGACATGATCAGCCTCATGTGATCGGTGCCGGTGTAGGTGGTGAAGCGGGGTTCGACGCCGGCGATCTTGCAGGCGGCGAGGCGGTTTCGGCCGTCGAGGAGGACGCCGTCGGTATCGAGGACGATCGGCTCGTGCTGGCCCTCGGTCTTGATCGACTCGGCGAGGTCGAGCAGTTCGTCCTGGTCGAGCATCGGGAAGATGTCGGCGACGGGGTGGATCTTCAGGGCGGGCTCCTTCTTGTCGGCGGCGGTGGTGTAGGTGGGCTGTTGGGTGGCTGTCACAGGGGCTCCTTGTGGCTGTCAGCGGCGTCGGTGGCGTTGATCGGTGGGGGGCGTGGGTGTGGTGGTGGGCTGGGGGTTTCGGGCCTGAGGTCCGCTTGGCGGGAGCGCCATGGTGGAGCGGCGGCGGGCGGCTTCGGCGCGGGGGTTGGGGGCGGGGTTGCGGCTGGTGTGCTGGATGCGGGTGATCAGGACGCGGGCGGGTTGGCGGGCGGTGGTGAGCTCGCGTTGGGCTGCGGCCTCCTTGAGGAGCTGGTGGGGTTTGTGGCCGCCGGCTTCGGCGTCGGCGAGGACAGTGGCGAGGGCCGGCCAGGCGCGGTCGGTGAGGATGCGGTCGGCGTGGTCGGGGACGGCGGCCCGGACGTCGTGGGCGAGGGTCCGGCGGGCCTGGTCACTCGGCCCGCGGGTGGCAAGGTTGTCGACGACGGGCGTGAGGGCTCGGTCGGCGGCGGCCTGGAGGTGGTGGAGGGCCTGGCGGGCGGCATCGGCCTGGTGAGCGTGGTTCTTCGCCTCGTGCCAGCGGGCGGCCACGATCGTGGCCCAGACAAGGGTGCTCAGCAGGGTCGCCAGGGCGCTTGCGTCGGGGCCGGTGGCGGTGTGGGCGAGGTCGCGAGCCGCTCGGCGCAGGGTCGTGGCGGCCTGGTTCTCGGCGCGGACCTGGGAGCGCTGAGCATGGGCGAATGCCCTTGAGGCCGCTCGAAGTTCGGCGTGGAGGCGGGCGGGGGCTTTCTGAGCGGTGGCTTCGATGAGGTCGCCGAGCGCGGTGATGTGGGCCTGGGCATGGGCGTCGTCGGCCATCCCCTGGTGGAGGGTGTCGAGGGCGTCGGTGGCCTGATGCCAGGGGGTGGCAGGCTGGTCGCGGCGGGCGGTCGGGTGCTCCTCCGGCGCGGTCGTCTCCAGGCGGGCCCTGAGCTTGGGGAGGGTGAGGTCGGGGGCGATCTTGCCGCCGGGGTGGAAGATCTGCTCGCCGTCCTTGTTGAGGTCGCCGGGGCGGCCGACGGCGTAGCCGAGGAGGTCTCCGGACGGTCCGCGGCGGGGCTTGACCGCGAGGCCCATGGCTTCGAGGTAGGAGAGGAGTTCCTCCGTGTTGCCGGCGTGGGGGATGGCGGCGCGGATGCGGTCCTGGAGCCAGTCGCGGCTGGTCTGCTCCCAACCGAGGCGCTGGGCCTTGTGCATCTCTGCCTGGGTGGGCCGGCGGCCGGCGGTGCGGTCGCCCTTCTTCAGTTGACGCAGGCCGTAGTCGGTCTCGATCTGGCGGCAGGCGTCGCCAACGCGGATGCCGCTGTCGTGGAGCCTGGGGCGGCGGCCGTCCTCTCGGACGGTGGTGGCGAGGATGTGGATGTGGTCGTCTGCGTGGCGTACGGCGATCCAGCGGCAGGCCAGGTCGTCGCCAGACGGCGCGATGCCGGCGGCTTCGACGATGCGCTGGGCGATGTCGGCCCACTCAGTGTCGGAGAGGTGGCGGTCTTCGGGGGCGGTGCGGACGGGGCAGTGCCAGACGTGGTCGGTGACCTTCCTTCCGAACTCGCTGTTCCGAAGATGGACGGGCTCGTCGAGGTGGCGGGCGAGCTGGGTGAGGGTGGCGTCCGGGTCGCGGCCGGGGTCGGGCATGCCGAGCATGGCGAAGCCGGCGACGATGTGCGGGTCGGTGTGCGGGTCGGTGTGCTCGTCGTGGCGGCCGGGGCCGTAGAGGTAGGCGAGCAGGCCACGGGTGTTGGACCCGGCCGGTTTGATGGCGGCGATCACGCGGCCTGGTCCTTCCTGGATTCGGTCTGCTCGCGCAGGGCCTCGGCGATCAGCTCCAGCAGACGGTGCAGCTCGTCGAGACGGTGGCGGATGTCGGGCGGGGTGAGGTCGCTGTTCAGCGCGCGGGCGATCTGGTTGACGTTGACGCCGATCCGGTTGAGCTCGCGCAGCACCTGGGCGCGGAACATGTGGGTACGGCGGCGGTCCTCGGACAGCGGCAGGTTCGCCGTGAACCGACCGGATACGAACGCGAGGACGATGTCGGCGGCGAAGCCGGATTCCCCCTTGTAGCCGTGCTCGGCAGCGGCCTTATGGAGCGCGTTGTGCTCGTCGCCGGTGAACCGCAGCGGTCCGACACGGACAGTCCGCTTGATGCCGGTGAAACGGCGGATCGTAGGCTGCGCGCTCTGCACCGCTCGCTCGCCAGGCGTCGGCTCGGTGGCGGGTGCGGGGCGGAGGATCTGCCGCTGGACGGCGTGGAGTTCGTCCGGGTCGGGGCCGCCCTCGGTCCCGACCTCCCGGTCCGGCGCCCCCTGGCGTTGGGCCGTCTCCGCCACCCCCGGGGCGGAGATCCCCGAAGACCGGCCTTGAGTCGGACTCGGGGTACTACTGGCTCCGCCAGGAGCAGGCCGTCCGAACGCCAGCCGCAAACGGTCCAGCAGCGTAGGCGACTTCGGCTGGAGGGACGCCATGTCGGTGCCGGCAGTGGCGTCGTCGTGGGAGTCACGGGGCACGGCGTTCTCCGATGCGCGGGACGGGAGCGGGTGCTGGGGGGCAAGGGGAGGACATGTCTCGTATCCACAGGGGCGGCCCCAGGGTGTGGACAAGGGCGCGGTCGGGGTGGCCGGAAGGGTTCCGACCACCCCAACCGGGCTCGGGGTTGGGCCGGTCAGGAGGTTTCGGAAGCGGCCTTCGCCTCGGCCCGGAGGATCTTCATGACCTCGGTCAGTCGCTCGCCGGCCATGCCGAGCCCCTGGTCCCGAGCGGCCTTCTTCACGATGGCTCGCGACAGCTCGCCCTGTTCAGCGGCAGCGGCACGGCCGATCTCGACCAGGTCCTCCAGCGAGGCGTCCGGCGGTCGTCCCCCTCGCCGCTTGGCCTCCGCATCCCCGGCAGGCTGTTCCGGAGCCTCCGTGGTGGTCTCGCGGGTGATCAGGATGTGGAGGTGGACCGCGCCGGCCAGAGCGAGCGGCGCGATGGTGGAGAGGACGCCCACGGTGACGTCACCCAGGTACAGGCCGTCGGATGTGACCTGTTGGTTGAGGCGGAGGGCGTGCAGGGCGTTCGCCCAGATGCTCGCCGTGGTCGCTGTTCCGAACAGGATCCATACGTAGAGGCGGGCTCGGAACGGTGCGGTGCGCAGGACGAGGAGGGCTCGTACCCCGTAGGCGATGAACCCGTCGATCACGAGCGGGAAGAGGTAGGTCAGGAACCCGCGGACGTGGATGGCGACGGCCATCTGCTGGAGTGCGTCGTAGGACAGCGCACACGCGGCGGCGCCGAGGGTCAGGATCGCGGCGCGGTCCCAGCCGGTCGCCTGGTGGGCTGTCCGGTGGTGGGCGGGTATGGCAGGGGTGCTCAAGCGGGAAACTCCTGTGGTGGTGGCGTGATGCGTCTTGGGCGTCTTGGCCGTTGCAAGCGCAGGTCAGGGCCGGTACGGCAGGCCCGGTCGGTGTCCGTCTTGGGTCGCGCCTTGGCGGGGACGGCACGGGTCGGCCTTCCGTCTTGGCCTCATGGCCGGTGGCCTGCGGTGATACGGCGCGTACGTGTGGGACGGCACGAGACGGATGCGGGCGACGTCCCCGCGCTCCACGCGGTCGGTCGTGATGATCGTGTTGCCGTCTTGGGCCCCGTTGCCGTCTTGCGCGTATGCCCTCTGACCTGCGGGATCACGGCAGGGACGGCAAGGACGGCAACCTGGGGGTGGGGTGGGGTCAGCCCTGCGGGAGGGTTGGTGTGGCGTCGACCGGGTGGACGGTCGGGCAGTAGCGGCGCCAGGGGTCGAGGAACTTGTTGCGCATGTAGCCCTTGCGCTGGGTTCCGTCGGCGATGCGGACGTTTCCGGGCTTGATGCCGAACTGCCGGAGCATCGAGCCGAGGTCGCGGGGGCTGAGTCCGCTGCGCCCCCACTCGGCCCACGGGCTCTCCGGGTCCTGGCGCAGGTGGTGGATCAGCTCCTCCGTGGAGATGCTGTCGGCCTCGCGCTGGGCGACGAAGACTCGCCGGATGTCGGCCAGGATGCGGGCCCCGCTGGGGTGGTCCTCTTCAGCTGCCGCCTCGGCGGCGACCATCTGCTCGCACGCGGTACGGGCGCGGCGCGGCCAGGTGCCGGCCGCGAGGTCGGCGACGATGACGAGCGGTTCCCAGGTGTCGGCGGCCCGGTCCTCGACCGGCATGGCCGGTTCCAGGTCGGCGGCCTCGTCCAGCAGAGGTCCCGCCCAGGCGGCGATGCGGTCGCGCAGGCCGTGGAGTGCGGGGATATCCCGCCGTGACCGGAAGGGCCGGACGCTCTCGCCTTCCGCTCGGCGGCGCATGCGGATGACCACCGACCGGTCCATGATCGTGTCGGGCAGGTCGCCGATCCCTGCGATGGCCGCCATGGCGAAGGTGGCGAACCGATGGGGCGTGTGGTCGTTGCCGACCACCCGGGTCACGTAGCGGTTGCGCTGGTGGCCGGCGTTCAGCAGGCCACGCATCTCCTCGTTCTTCTCCGCCTGCTTCGGAGTGCCGAAGATCGTGTCCGCCTCGTCCACGAGGAGCGTGGGCGGCTCCTCGGTGATGGAGCGGAAGACCGCCGCCGGCGTGGTGTTGATGGTGAGCATCGGCTCGTGGACCGTCTCGGTCAGCACGTCCAGCAGCCGCGACTTGCCGCACCGCTTCGCCGGCCCCACCACCGCCAGGCGCGGGGCGTGCTGCCACGCGGGCTGCAGATGCGTCGCCGCCACCCACAAGGTGACCGCGTCGAGCGCCTGCTCGGAGGGCAGGATGACGAACTTCGATATCTGCCCACGCAGTTCGTCGAGCAGCTCCGATCCGTGCGTCGGCTCCGGATCCGTCTGTTCCGTTTCGGGACACCGCCTGGGGTCGAGGTCGGGCCGTTCATTTTCGGGACACCGCTCGGCGGGCGGCGAGGGCTGCGCCAGATCACCGGCGGCCTGGCCGGTCTCGGCTGTGGTCCGGCCCGGCTGGCCGGGCTTGGCGACCGGCGGCCACTCGGGCTTGTGGGGGTCGGAATAGGGCTGAGGTTCGTGGTGTTCCACAGGGCAGCTCCTCGTCTGGCGGTGGCGGGCTCGCACGCCCTTGCCGCCGGGTTGGTTCTTCCAGGGCCGTTCGGGGTTGTTCGGGCCTCCGGCGTCGCACCGCCGGGGGCCCATTCCCTTCTCGCGGGCATCAGGCCACCGCGAGGGACCACGAACCGTACGTCCACGCCTGGCCACAGTCCAGCGCTTCTGTGTCAGCTCAGCGCAGAACGGCCTGCTATGTTGCTTCGCCCTCAAGCGGCCAGCCCCAGCAGATTGAGCAGATCCGCGGTCACCACGCGGTACGCCTTGCCCAGGCGCAGGACCTTGCACGGGTACTCGCCCCGCTTGGCCAGCTCGTAGCCCTTGCTCCGCCCGAGGCCCAGTGCACGGTTCCCGGTATCCAGGTCAACGGCCGCCGGCAGGGCCAACAGCTCCTCGCGACCCATGCCCGTCAGCCTGGTTCCCGTCGCGTTGTCGCGCACGCAGCGCTCCTCTCGTACAGCCGTCGGCGAACGTGGTCGTCACGTCCGGCTCCGGGCTACGAGAAACAAGTCTGACCGAGCTACTGTGTCGTCATGACACAACACGGATTCGATGATGAAGACGAGGACGACGTCCCCGAGTGGGTGGACCAGGTCATGGCGACCGTGGCCAAGGAGGTGAGACGACGCAGGAAGGCATTGGGGATGAGCGCACAGAGCCTGGCCGACGCCTGCGAGGAGATCGGCCATCCGATCCCACGCAACGTGATCGCCAACATGGAGTCCGGTCGCCGAGCCAGCCTCCCCCTGGTCGACGTCATGGTGCTGGCCGAGGCGCTCCACACGAACCCGATCTGCCTGATCTACCCCGTCGGCTACGTCGAAGAGGTCCAGAAGCTCCCCCTGCGGCACAGCCAGCAGACCTGGAGCGCCATGCGGTGGTTCACCGGCGCCGAACCCAGTGACCCATTTGCCCGGAACCTCATGCTGCGCCTGTTCCACCAACACGAGAGCGAGCAGCGGGCCTTGCACGCCGCCGAGTCCAGCGAGCAGGACGAAGCCTGGAAGGCCAAGTCGGCCAGCGACGCCGCTCAACGCGAAGAGGCTCTCAGTGCCCAAGCCTTCTACGCCGAGAGGGCCGCGCTCGCCAAAGAGCGGCTGCGCGACCTCCGGGCCACCATCCGCGAGGAGGGCGGCACGCCCCCACTGATGTGGCCATCCCAGTTCGCCAGCCCATTCGACACCAACCACCTGGAGGAAGGCTTTTGAAGGGTTCCACCTACCGCCGCTGCTCCTGCCGTGACCCGAAGACCGGCAAGGAACTCGGCTCTGCCTGCCCGAAGCGCAACAGCAGGAATCACTGCACGTACTCCATACGCCAGGAGTTGCCTCCCCGCGAGGACGGCAGCCGACGTTCCTTCGCCCGTGGCGGGTACGGCAACCTCAAGGCCGCCCAGGCCGATCTCGACCACGTACGAGCTCTCCTGGGACTCGCCGAAGCCGACGACCCCGAGGGCATCCAACTGGTCGCCGCGATGCTGGCCGAGGTCAGCGGCGAGAAGCTGCCCCTGCCGGACGTGGAGGAGACCCGGCGCCGGCTCAGGGCCGGCCAGGATCTCATCGGCAGCCTGACCGTGGCCGAGTGGCTGGACCGGTGGCTCGCCGGCAAGCGCATCCGGAAGTCGGGCATCAACCGGTACGAGACCGATGTCCGCGTGCACCTCAAGCCGCACATCGGCCACCGGCGTCTCGACCGGCTGCGTGTCAGCCACCTGAGCGACATGTTCACCGCGATCACCGACGCCAACGCCGAGATCCTGGAGCAGAACGCCCAGCGGCGTGCGGCGGTCGAGGAGTTGGCGACCGTCCCGTGGAAGGGTGTGGCGAACCGCGCCCGCCGCAAGACGATGAAGGCGGCGATCGACGCGATGCCGGCCTTCCGCCGCGTCACCGGCCCTGCCACGCGCCAGCACATCAAGGCCACGCTCCGCGCGTCCCTCAACGACGCGATCGGGCAGCAGATCATCACGTTCAACCCGGCGGCCCACGTCGAGATCGACCCGGTGCGCAAGCCGAAGGCGCTCGTATGGACGGACGAACGGGTCGCCAAGTGGGAGCAGACCGGCGAGAAGCCGTCCCCCGTGATGGTCTGGACGCCGGAACAGACCGGCGCCTTCCTCGACTTCGTCGCCGAGGACCGGCTGTACTCGATGTGGCACCTGATCGCCTTCCGCGGCCTGCGTCGTGGCGAAGCGTGCGGACAGCCGTGGTCGGAGACCAACCTCGACCGGCACTCCCTCACGGTCACCGGCCAGCTCGTGCAGGACGGCTGGGAGGTCGAGGCGTCCGAGCCGAAGACGGACAGCGGCTTCCGCGTCGTGGCTCTGGACGACGACACCGTCCACGTCCTGAAGCGGCACCGCGAGCAGCAGGAGGCAGACCGTACGGAGTGGGGGTCGGCCTGGGTGAACACGGGGCTCGTCTTCACCCAGGAGGACGGCTCCTGGCTCCACCCGGGCAAGGTCACCGACCTCTTCGAGCGCCTCGTCGCCGCCTCCGGCCTTCCGCCAATCCGGCTGCACGATCTCCGGCACGGCGCCGCTACGCTGATGCTGGCGGCCGATATCGACATCAAGATCGTGTCGGACACGCTCGGGCACAGCGACACCCGGATCACGCGCGACATCTACCAGAGCGTGCTCCCCCACGTCGGCAAGAGCGCCGCCGAGGCCACCGCGAAACTCGTCCCCCTCCAGCGCAAGGCCGAGCAAGAAGCGCAGGTCCGACAGGCCGCGGAGGAAGCGAAGAAGGCCGCCAAGGCGAAGGCCAAGCGGAAGAAGAAGGCCAAGGCCAAGAAGGCCGCGAAGAAGGGCTGACGGCCGCTCCGCTCACGCATCGCTCACGCAAGCAAAGTCACGGCACTCCGATCGTGTGGCTCGTCATGCCCCGAGCAACAGAAAAGGCCAGGTCAGCTGGTATCTGACCTGGCCTTTCTCTGAGCCGCCTTCGGGATTCGAACCCGAGACCTACGCATTACGAGTGCGTTGCTCTGGCCATCTGAGCTAAGGCGGCGTCGCCCTGTTCGCACCATGATGCGATCAGCGGCGACGCCAAGTCTACACAGTTTCCGGGGGTGCTCCGAACCACCCCGCGGCGGCGGCGTATCCGCAGGTCAGCGGGGTGGGGTGGTGGGTGGGATCAGGTGCACTTCTTGTCGGCGGGGGGCGGGGTGCCCTCCAGGAGGTACGTGTTGATCGCCGTGTCGACGCAGTCGCTGCCGCGGCCGTACGCGGTGTGGCCGTCACCCTCGTAGGTGAGGAGGGTGCCCGAGGAGAGCTGGTCGGCCAGGGACTGGGCCCAGGCGTACGGGGTGGCCGGGTCACGCGTGGTGCCGACCACGACGATGGGGGCGGCGCCCTCGGCCTCGATGCGGTGGGCGGTGCCCGTGGGGTGGACGGGCCAGTAGGCGCAGTTCAGGGCCGCCCAGGCGAAGCCCCTGCCGAAGACCGGGGACGCCTTCTCGAAGGAGGGCAGGGCCTTGTCGACGGCCTCCGGGTCGGCGAAGGCGGGCGGGAGGTCGACGCAGTTCACCGCGGCGTTGGCGAACATCAGATTGGCGTACTTCCCGTCCGGCTCGCGCTCGTAGTAGCTGTCGGCCAGGGCGAGCAGGCCGGCGCCGTCGCCGGAATCGGCGGCGGACAGCGCGTCCCGCAGCTGGGGCCAGGCCGACTCGTCGTACATGGCGGCGATCACCCCCGTCGTGGCGAGCGACTCCCCGAGTTCGCGGGACTCGCCCGTGGGGATCGGCTTCGCGTCCAGCCGCGCGAACAGCTGCTTGAGGCGGTCCGCCGCGTCGGAGGCGGACGTGGTGCCGAGCGGGCAGTCCGCCTGCTTCACGCAATCCTCCGCGAAGGACTGGAACGCCGTCTCGAACCCCGCCGTCTGGTCCCGGTTCGCCTCCACGGACGGGAGCGACGGGTCCATCGCCCCGTCCAGGACCAGGCGGCCGGTGCGACCGGGGAACAGCTCCGCGTACGTCGCCCCGAGGAACGTCCCGTACGACGCCCCCACATAGTTCAGGCGCTCGTCCCCGAGCAGGGCGCGCAGCATGTCCATGTCGCGTGCCGTCTCCACCGTCGAGACGTGCGGCAGGATCTCGCCGGAGCGCTTCTCGCAGCCGGCCGCGAACTTCTCGAAGGCCGCGCTCAGCTCCGTCACCTCGGCCGCGTCGTCCGGGGTCTGGTCGACCTGCGTGTACGCGTCCATCTGCGCCCCGGTCAGGCACTCGACGGGCTCGCTGCGCGCCACCCCGCGCGGGTCGATCGCCACCATGTCGTAGCGGGCGCGCACCTGGGCGGGGTAGCCGATCCCGGCGTAGGCCTGGAGGTAGCCGATGGCCGAGCCGCCGGGGCCGCCCGGATTCACCAGGAGGGAGCCGATCCGTTTGCCGGGGCCGGTCGCCTTCTTCCGGGACACGGCCAACTTGATCTCGTCGCCGTCCGGTTTCGCGTAGTCGAGCGGCGCCTTCATGGTCGTGCACTGGAAGCCGCTGACCCCGCAGTCCCGCCAGCGAAGGTTCTGGGAGTAGAAGCGTTTGAGGGCCGCCGGTACGGGAGAGGGCGAGGCGGAAGCCGCCTCGGCGGAGGACGCGGCACCCGACGACGCGTCTCCGCCGCTGCACCCGGAGACGAGCAGGCCGGCAGTGCCGAGCGCGAGGGCGAGAGTGCGGAACGGGCGCCTGGTGTCCATGCCCGGAGCGTAACCGCACCCACACCGTCCATCCGATTCCCGGCTCTTTCGGGTGATTCGGCGCCATGTCGGTCGTACGGCCTTCACCCGCGGCCGGCTCAGCCCGCGCGCAGCGCCATCGTCATCGCCTCCACCGCCAGCAGCGGCGCCACATTGCGGTCCAGCGCGCGGCGGCAGGCCGACACCGCCTCGATCCGGCGCAGCGTGCGCTCCGGGGTGGAGGCGCGGGCGACACGGTCCAGGGCGTCCTGCGCGTCGGCGTTGGCTATCGCGATCCGCGAGCCGAACTGCAAGGCGAGCACATCGCGGTAGAAGCCGGTCAGTTCGGTGAGCGCGAGGTCGAGGCTGTCGCGCTGGGTACGGGTCTTGCGGCGCTTCTGCTTGTCCTCCAGCTCCTTCATCACCCCGGCCGTCCCGCGCGGCATGCGGCCCCCGGCGGCGGCCCCGAGCGCCGCCTTCATGTCCTCCGTCTCCTTGGCGTCGATCTCCTCGGACGCCTGCTTGGCGTCCTCCGTCGCCGTGTCGATCAGCTCCTGCGCGGCCTTGAGGCACCCCCCGATGTCCTCGACGCGCAGCGGCAGTTTCAGCACGGCGGCCCTGCGCGCCCTGGCCCGCTCGTCCGTGGCGAGGCGCCGCGCGCGGCCTATGTGCCCCTGGGTGGCGCGGGCGGCGGACGCGGCCCGCTCCGGGTCGATGCCGTCCCTGCGGACCAGGACGTCGGCGACCGCGTCCACCGGCGGCGTACGCAGCGTGAGGTGGCGGCAGCGCGACCGGATCGTCGGCAGCACGTCCTCCAGCGAGGGCGCGCAGAGCAGCCACACCGTGCGCGGAGCGGGCTCCTCGACCGCCTTCAGCAGGACGTTGCCCGCGCCCTCGGTGAGGCGGTCGGCGTCCTCCATGACGATGACCTGCCAGCGGCCGACCGCCGGCGAGAGCTGGGCGCGGCGCACCAGCTCACGGGTCTCCTTCACACCGATGGAGAGCAGGTCGGTGCGGATCACGTCGACGTCGGCGTGCGTACCGATGAGGCTGGTGTGGCAGCCGTCGCAGAAGCCGCAGCCGGGCGCCCCGCCCAGCGCGCGGTCCGGGCTGGTGCACTGCAACGCGGCGGCGAAGGCGCGGGCGGCGGTGGAGCGGCCCGAGCCGGGCGGGCCGGTGAACAGCCAGGCGTGCGTCATCTTCGAGCCGGGGGGCACCGACTCTCCCGCCGCACCCGCCGTGACCAGCGCGTCGGCGTCCCGAGCGGCGGCGCTCAGCTGCTCCTGCACCCGGTCCTGGCCGACCAGGTCGTCCCATACGGACATGGGTCACCGCCTTTCCCCTCGCACGACGCGTGGCTCTCGTCGCTCCGGTCTCCCATTGTGGGGGACGCCTACGACAACACGGACGCCGATGGCCCCGTACCAGGGAAAGGTGCGGGGCCATCGGGCATTGTCTCGTGGTTCTCCCGTAAGGGGTCGACCCGGTCAGCGGCGCGGCCTGCGCCCCCGGCCGCCCGAGGACTCCGGGCCCTCGTCGTCGTAACCGCCCAGCAGCTCGTCAGCCAGGCTGGGCAGGTCGTCCAGCGGGGTCTCCTCCGCCCAGTCGGACCGGGGGCGCCGGGAGCGCTGCTCCTCGGCCTGCCGCGGGTCCGCGTGCGGGTCGGTGACCTGCGGCAGCTCGCGGGTCCGCTCGTTGTCGCTGTCCGCCGGCCGCTCGTCCCGGAAGATGCCGCGCGGTACCCGGTCCGCCGGGTCGGACTCCCGTACGGCGTCGCGCCCGGTGTCACGCACCGCGGGCAGCACCGTCGTCTCGTCCGCCGCGCCGGGGGGCTCGGGCGCGTCCGAGATCTTCGGGATCACCGTCGTCTCGTCGTCGTCGGACGGCCACCGCGACGACGGTCCGCCCCGCCGGCCGGAGCCCTCCGGGTCCACGGGCGCGGGAACCGGCTGGGTGATCTCGTTCGGGTCGACGATCGGGGTGGGCACCGTCAGCTCGTTGTCGGGCCCGGTGGGCTCGTCACGCGCCCAGGAGGGCGAGGACGGCTTGGACGAGCGGGAGGAACCAGTGGCACCGGAAGAGCCGGAGGCACGGGAGGAACCGGAAGAGGACCCCCCGCTACCGCTCCCGGAAGCACCGCCGGCAGCACCGGCCGCACCGGACGCCCCCGAGGCCCGAGCCCCGGACGCACCAGCAGATCCAGCAGCCCCAGCAGCCCCCGCCGAGGACGACCCGCCCCGGCGGTCATCGCCCTCCTGCCGCAGCCCGCTCTCCTCCTGCCGCGCGGCACGCGCACGTGCTTCTTCCTCACGCGCGGCCCTCGCACGGGCCGCCTCCTCCTCGCGCGCGGCCCGCGCCCGAGCCTCCGCCTCGGCCTGCGCCTGAGCCTCCGCTTCCGCCTTGCGGCGGGCGGCCTCGGCCCTCAGCAGGGCCTCCTCGGCCTTGCGCTGCTTCTCCAGCCGCTGGGCCTCGGCCTCCTTGCGCAGCCGGGCCTCTTCCTCCGCCTGCCGGCGGAGCCGGGCCTGTTCCGCCTCGTAGGCGGCTTCCTCGGCCTCGCGGCGGGCTCGCTCGGCCTCGGCGACGCGGCGGGCCTCCTCGGCACGCTGCCGCTCCTCCTCCGCGCGCTTGCGTTCCTCCTCCGCACGCTTGCGGGCTTCTTCCTCGGCGCGCTGCCTGGCCTCCTCGGCCTGGCGCTCGGCCTCGCGGCGGCGCGCTTCCTCCTCCTCGCGGCGCTTGCGCTCCTCCTCCTCGGCACGGAGCTTGGCGAGCTGTTCCTGGCGCTCGCGCTCCAGGCGCTCCTCCTCCGCCTTTCGGGCGGCCTCTTCCTCGGCGCGGCGCCTGGCCTCCTCCTCGGCGGCCTTGCGGGCCTCCTCCAGGGCCTTGATCTCGGCCTCGGAGAGGGGCAGGACCTGGTCGAGGCGGTGGCGTACGACGGTGGTGACGGCCTCCGGTTCCTGTCCGGCATCCACCACGAGGTAGCGCGTCGGGTCGGCGGCGGCCAGCGTCAGGAAGCCGGCGCGCACGCGGGCGTGGAACTCGGGCGGCTCGGACTCCAGCCGGTCGGGCGCCTCGGTGAACCGTTCCCTCGCGGTCTCCGGGGCGACGTCCAGCAGCACGGTCAGGTGCGGTACGAGCCCGCTCGTCGCCCAGCGCGAGATGCGGGCGATCTCGGTGGGGGCCAGATCGCGGCCCGCGCCCTGGTAGGCGACCGACGAGTCGATGTAGCGGTCGGAGATGACGACCGCGCCGCGCTCCAGCGCCGGGCGGACCACGGAGTCGACGTGCTCGGCGCGGTCGGCGGCGTACAGCAGGGCCTCGGCCCGGTTGGAGAGCCCGGCCGACGACACGTCGAGCAGGATCGACCGCAGCCGCTTGCCGATCGGGGTCGCCCCCGGCTCACGGGTGACGACGACCTCGTGTCCCTTGGCCCGAATCCACGAGGCGAGCGCGTCGACCTGGGTGGACTTGCCCGCTCCGTCGCCGCCCTCCAGCGCGATGAAGAAGCCGGTCGCGGCGGGTGCGACCGCCGGGTCGCCGCCGCGCAGCGCCTCGCGCAGATCGCGCCGCAGCGGTACGCCGGAGCGGTCGTCCGTCTTCGCGAGCACGATGACCGCGACCGGCAGCAGCAGCGCGCCGACCAGCATCAGGGTGAACGCGGCGCCGCCGTGGGCGAAGACGGAGTCGCCGATGGTCAGCCGGTGGGTGCCGATGGCGGCGGCGACCAGGGGGCCGCCGACCGCGCCGAGCGCGATGAACACCCGGACGACGGCCTGGAGGTGCTCGGCCGTCCTGGTCCGGCGGGATTCCTCGGTCTCCTGGTCGATGAGGACATGACCGGTGTTGGCGGCGACCCCGGCCGCGTACCCGGCGAGTACGGCGAGCAGGACGACGGTCGCGGTGTCCGGCACGAGGCCCATGGCCAGCAGGGCGAGGCCGGTGACGGCAGTGGCGAGGGACAGCATCCGGCGGCGCGACAGCGTGGGCAGCACCTTCCCCGCCGTACGGATGCCCACACCCGTACCGCCGGTGAGCGCCAGGATCAGCAGGGCGAGGGTGACGGGTCCGCCGGCCAGGTCGCTGCCGTGCAGCACGGCGACGGCGGCCGCGGTGGCGATGGCTCCGGCGATCGCCGCGCAGGTGGCGACGACCAGCGGGATGGCGCCGGTGCGGCCCTTGTCGGGCCCGTTCCCGCGGGACGGCCGACGCAACCCTTCCAGCGGCGAGCGCGGCCGGGGCGTCTGGGTGGCGGGCAGCGTCAGGAAGTACAGGGTCGAGATGGAGGCGGAGAACAGCCCGGCCGCGACGTACGAACCGAGGGCCGCCTGGTGGAAGGAGAACCAGTCGAGGCCCGAGCCCAGCAGCCTGCCGACGATCGTGGCGGCCAGCAGGGCGGCGGCGGCCAGCGGAATGGCCGCGAAGTCCGTACGCAGGGAGAGCCGGCGCAGCGGGTCGAGGTGGTCCGGCAGCGGGCGCACGGCGGCGCCCTCGATCGGCGGCGGGGGCAGCAGCGCGGGGGCCGCGCTCTCCTTGGCGATCGTCCACAGCCGTTCGGCCGCCCCGGCCACGAAGACGGTGACCAGGAGCATCGTGAGCGCGTTCGCCGGCGTCCAGTCGATCCACAGGGGCGCGACGACCAGCAGCGCGAGCCGCAGCCCGTCCGTCCCGATCATCAGCCACCGCCGGTCGACCGGCCCGCCCGGTGCGGTGAGGGCGGTCAGCGGCCCCAGGAGTACGGCTCCGAAGAGCAGGGTGGAGATGATCCGGGCCCCGAACACGGCGGCGACGGCGAAGGCCGCCCCCCGGTATCCGGTCCCGAATGAGCCCTCCAGGACCGCTGCTTGCAGCGACAGCAACACCAGCACGAGAAGGGCGAGTGCATCGCCGGTACTGCCGATGAGCTGGGCGCTCCACAACCGCTTGAGCGGAGGGATGCGCAGCAGGGCTCGTACGGCGCGCTCGCGTGAGTCTGCGGCAAGTGTGTCGGAGGTGGGGCTCACGACCGTTGGCTGCTCGGCTCGCGTCATCCGCCCAGCCTAACGGGACGCCGCGTTCCCCCGTGTCCCCACCCGTCAAACAGCGGCCGGGCCCCTTTCGGCCTCGCCGGTGTGCGAGGCGCGGGGCCCGGGGCGGAACGCCTGTTTCGGAAGGGGCGGGAGGGGAAGGGGCTCGCCGCGGTCGGCGGCCCGCCCCTCCCCCGAACGGCTCAGTCCTCCGCGCCCGAAGCGGCGGCCTTCTTCGCGGCGGCCGAAGCGGCCGCGGTCTTCTTCGCCGGAGCCTTCTTGGCCGTCGTCTTCTTCGCGGCGGTCTTCTTCGCCGCCGTCTTCTTGGCGGGCGCCTTCTTGGCGGCGGCCTTCTTCGCCGTCTTCTTCTTCGCCGGCCCCTTCGCCCGCTTCTCGGCGAGCAGCTCGTAGCCCCGCTCCGGCGTGATCTCCTCGACGCTGTCGCCCGTACGCAGGGTCGCGTTCGTCTCGCCGTCCGTGACGTACGGGCCGAAGCGGCCGTCCTTCACGACGACCGGCGCGCCGCTCACCGGGTCCGTGCCCAGCTCCTTCAGCGGCGGCTTGGCGGCCGCGCGCCCGCGCTGCTTCGGCTGGGCGTAGATCGCCAGCGCCTCTTCGAGCGTGATGTCGAAGATCTGGTCCTCGGAGGTGAGCGACCGCGAGTCGGTGCCCTTCTTCAGATACGGCCCGTAGCGGCCGTTCTGCGCGGTGATCTCGACGCCTTCGGCGTCCTGGCCGACCACGCGCGGCAGCGACATCAGCTTGAGCGCGTCGGCCAGCGTCACCGTGTCGAGGGACATCGACTTGAACAGCGAGGCCGTCCGCGGCTTCACCGCGTTCTTGCCGGTCTTCGGCGTGCCCTCGGGCAGCACCTCGGTGACGTACGGCCCGTACCGCCCGTTCTTGGCGACGATCTGGTTCCCGCTCTCCGGGTCCGCACCGAGTTCGAAGTCGCCGCTCGGCTTGGCCAGCAGCTCCTCCGCGTACTCGACGGTCAGCTCGTCGGGCGCCAGATCGTCGGGGATGTCCCCCTTCTGGTACCCCTCGGCGTCCTTCTCGCCCCGCTCGATGTACGGCCCGTACTTGCCGACGCGCAGTTTGATGTCGTTGCCGACGGGGAACGACGAGATCTCCCGTGCGTCGATCGCACCGAGGTCGGTGACGAGCTCCTTGAGCCCGCCGAGGTGGTCGCCGTCGCCGTTACCCGCGTCGGAGGCCGCGCCCGCGCCGGTCGCGTCGCCCTCCTGCGTACCGAAGTAGAACCGCTTCAGCCACGGCACGGACTGGGCCTCACCGCGTGCGATGCGGTCGAGGTCGTCCTCCATGCGGGCCGTGAAGTCGTAGTCGACGAGCCGGCCGAAGTGCTTCTCCAGCAGGTTGACCACGGCGAACGACAGGAACGACGGCACAAGGGCCGTGCCCTTCTTGAACACATAGCCGCGGTCGAGAATCGTCCCGATGATCGAGGCGTACGTCGACGGGCGGCCGATCTCGCGCTCTTCCAGCTCCTTGACCAGCGACGCCTCGGTGTAGCGGGCCGGCGGCTTCGTCGCGTGCCCGTCCGCCGTGATCTCGTCGGCGGACAGCGCGTCGCCCTCGGTGACCCGCGGCAGCCGCCGCTCGCGGTCGTCCAGCTCGGCGTTCGGGTCGTCGGCGCCCTCGACGTACGCCTTCATGAAGCCGTGGAAGGTGATCGTCTTGCCGGACGCGGAGAACTCGGCGTCCCGGCCGTCGCTCGCCCGGCCGCCGATCTTGACGGTGACGGAGTTGCCGGTCGCGTCCTTCATCTGGGAGGCGACGGTCCGCTTCCAGATCAGCTCGTAGAGCCGGAACTGGTCGCCGGTGAGACCCGTCTCGGCCGGGGTGCGGAAGCGGTCGCCGGAGGGGCGGATCGCCTCGTGCGCCTCCTGCGCGTTCTTGACCTTGCCGGCGTACGTGCGCGGCTTCTCGGGCAGATAGTCGGCCCCGTACAGCTGCGTGACCTGCGAGCGGGCCGCGGCGACCGCGGTGTCCGAGAGGGTCGTGGAGTCCGTACGCATGTAGGTGATGAAGCCGTTCTCGTACAGCTTCTGCGCGACCTGCATGGTGGCCTTGGCGCCCAGGCCCAGCTTCCGGCTCGCCTCCTGCTGGAGGGTCGTCGTCCGGAAGGGCGCGTACGGGGAGCGCCGGTACGGCTTCGACTCGACGGACCGTACGGCGAACGCGGTGTCGGCGAGCGCGGCGGCCAGGGCGCGGGCGTTCGCCTCGTCCAGGTGCAGCGTCTGGCCGGAGGCGGACTTGAGCCGGCCGTCCGGACCGAAGTCGCGACCCTGGGCGATGCGGCGCCCGTCGACGGCGCTGAGCCGGGCCGTGAACGTGGACGGGTCGGAGGAGTCGCCGCCGCGCCCGGTGGCGAAGGTACCGGTCAGGTCCCAGTACTCGGCGGAGCGGAAGGCGATGCGCTCGCGCTCCCGTTCGACGACGAGCCGGGTGGCCACGGACTGGACGCGGCCCGCCGAGAGCTTCGGCATGACCTTCTTCCACAGGACCGGCGAGACCTCGTAACCGTACAGACGGTCGAGGATGCGCCGGGTCTCCTGGGCGTCGACCATGCGCTGGTTCAGCTCGCGCGGATTGGCGACGGCGGCCCGGATCGCGTCCTTGGTGATCTCGTGGAAGACCATCCGGTGGACCGGGACCTTGGGCCTGAGCACTTCCTGCAGGTGCCACGCGATGGCTTCGCCCTCGCGGTCCTCATCGGTGGCGAGGAAGAGTTCGTCGGACTCGGCCAGCAGCTGCTTCAGCTTCCTGACCTGGGCCTTCTTGTCGGCGTTGACGACGTAGATCGGCTGGAAGTCATGCTCGACGTCCACGCCGAGCCGGCGCACCTCGCCGGTGTACTCGTCCGGTACCTCGGCGGCGCCGTTCGGGAGGTCGCGGATGTGCCCGACGCTCGCCTCGACGACGTATCCGGGGCCCAGGTAGCCCTTGATCGTCTTCGCCTTGGCAGGCGACTCGACGATGACGAGTCGGCGGCCGCCCTGTGCGGTCTCGCTGGTCGGGGACAACTTCGCTCTTCTCTCCGGTCGACGCTCGGTGGGCATCCGGGGCAGCGCGAGGGCGCTGCCGACAGTGCTGTCGCTGCGGAGTGTGACGGTACAACCCGCCCCCGTGTCAAACGGCAAAAGCCCGCAACGGCCACTCGAACGGTAACCCGACTTCCGTCATTCCTGCCGCCCGGCCCGCTCGGTCCGCTCCGGGGGGCGTTCCCCGCCCATGCGTTTCGCCGGGGCTCCGACCGCCCTCCGGGGGCGGGAGCGGGCGGCGGGCGCTCCGGGCGTGTTCCCGGCGCCGCGCCGGGCCAACCGCTGCGGGCCGGACTCGTACGTGTGGTGCGCGGGCGTACTCAGACGCGACCGAGGCACCAGACCCCGAGGACGAGGAAAAGTACGCCGAACACAGTCGCGAGTGCGGTGGAGACGGCGGGGCTCACCCGGTACGCGACCGGCGCGCGGTGCAGCACGCGCGCCCCCGTCCACAGCAGCAGTGCCGCACCGAACAGTGCGAACGTCGTTCCGGCGAAGACAGCGGGCCCGCTCTCCATTCCGTACGCCTCCCTTTTCCCCTGCCACGTCCTCGGACAACGCAGGGAGGCTCCCATCGCGGAACGTCGCGGACGCCAACACGGGGTGAACAGCAGGGCCCGGCCCTCACATCGGGCGCGCGCCGTCGGCTCCCCCCGTTCGAACACGGCCGGCCGCACGAAGCACCGCAACCGGAATGCGCCGGCCGCGTCGAAGGCGGGCGGCGGACAGGGTGCCGGGGGCGGCCCTCGCGCTCCCGTACACACAGGCTGTGGATATCGGGAGGAGCAGGGGCCCGGCCGCGACGAGTCACATCACATCGCATCACACCGCAGAAACGATTCAGCGGCAGCGGCCGGGGCCGAAACCGGAATCCGCCCGAGGGGCCCGGGCGGCATACGGGTTTCCCCCGGAGGTGAAGCGGGAAGCCGGCTCGATCCGGATCAGCCGACCGGGCGGCCGCCCGGCGGCAGCGGCTCCAGGAAGCCCTCCTCCACCAACAGCCGGATGGCCTGCGGGGTGCGGTCCCGCAGCAGCACCGGGTCCTCGTTCATCAGCTGCGCGATGGCGTCGAGAATGCGGCCGGCCGGCAGCGAGCCGTCGCACACTCCGGCGAACCCGGCGCCGACCGCGTCCACCTTCGTGGCCCGGCGCATACCGCGGTTCTGACGGAGCACCACATGCTCGGGGTCCTCCGCCCCGGGGAGCCCGACCTGCTCCTGCACCACTTCGGCGGCCAGGGTGAAGTGGGCCGACAGCAGCGCCGCGTCGTCCTGCTCGCGCAGATAGTCCTGCCGGACGAAGTGCGCCTCGACCGCGGGGCCGAGCGGCTGTTCGACCGCGTGCGGCCACTCCTCGATCACGACCGAGGGCTTCCCGGCCGCGGCCGCGGCGGATTTCCGCAGCGTGATCCAGCCGAAGCCGACGCCCTTGGTGCGCCGCGCCTCGAACTCGTCCAGCCAGGCGTCGTAGCGCGCCTCGTACTCCGCAGGGTCCGTACGGTGATCGCCGCTGTCGCGCAGCCACAACTCGGCGTACTGCGTGACGTCCTGCACCTCGCGCTGCACGATCCAGGCGTCGCAGCCCTCCGGCACCCAGGCGCGCACCCGGTCCTGCCACTCCTCGTCCCGGGCGTGCTCCCAGTTGGCCAGGAAGTGCGCGAAGCCGCCGTCGTTGAGCCGCTCGCCGGTCTGCTGAACCAGGGTCCGGCACAGGTCGTCCCCGGCCATGCCGCCGTCGCGGTAGGTGAGCCGGGCACCGGGCGAGATGACGAACGGCGGGTTGGAGACGATGAGGTCGAAGGTCTCGGCGCCGACCGGCTCGTACAGCGAGCCCTCCCGCAGGTCGGCGGGGGCGGCGCCGGACAGCGCGAGGGTGAGCCGGGTGAAGGCCAGGGCACGCGGGTTGAGGTCGGTGGCGGTGACCCTGGTGGCGTGCTGCGCGGCGTGCAGCGCCTGGATGCCGGAGCCCGTACCGACGTCGAGCGCGGAGCCCACGGGCTTGCGGACGGTGATCCCGGCGAGGGTGGTGGAGGCTCCGCCGATGCCGAGGACGACACCCTTCTCGCGCGAGCCGATACCGCCCGCACCGCCCACCGCGCAGCCCAGATCGGAGACGATGAACCAGTCCTCGCCGTCCGGGCCGCCGTAGGGGCGCACATCGACGGTCGCGCGCAGCTGACCGTCCGTCTCGGTCAGCCAGCCGTCCGCCACGCACTCCGCCAGCGGGAGCACGGCCGCCGCCCGCGCGGCCGGCACGGACCGCTGGAGCAGGAACAGGCGCACCAGTGTGTCGAGCGGCGACCCGCCCCGCGTCGCGCGCAGCGCCGGCACCGTCTCACTGCGCGCCAGCGCGGCGTACGCGGACGCGCCGAGCAGGTCGAGGAGCCCGTCTGCCGTGAACGCGGCCGCGAGCAGGGCCTCGCGGAGCCGGGGCGTGTGGTCCGCCGAGGGAAGGTCTGCTGCGAAGAGGCTGGTCTTACTCACATGCCCCATTGTGACGGCTGCCACGGACAACGGCAGCGGCCCGGCCCCGCCGGGGGCATCCCGGGAGGGGCCGGGCCGCTCACCCGATGTCCGCAGGCCGTGGCTCCGGCCGCCCGGTCACGCCTTCTTGTCGGCGGCCGGGGACGCTTCCTTCGATGCTTCCTTCGACGGTTCGGTCGAGGACTTGGTGGAGGGCTCGGAGTCGTCCGGCGAGCCGTCCGGGGAACCGGCCTTGGGGGAGGCCGATGCGGTCGGCTTCTGGCAGCCCTTCTGCTCGGCCATCGCGGCGCCGACCTCGCCCGACTGGAGCTTCTTCAGCGCCTGGTCGCCGCTGGCGCCGATCTTGTTCAGCTCGTCCGCGATGCCTCTGAGGCCGTCCGAGAACTTGCCCTGGTCCTTCGTCTCCAGGGCCTCCACCTTCTCCTGCAGCTTCGCGTAGGCGGCGGAGGAGGCGTTGAGCTCCTTCACCGCTTCCTTCTGCGTGGTCTCGCCGTCGTCGACCGGCGGCGGGCCCGCCGATTCCACGGCCGCGCCCAGCGCCTTGTACGCCTGCGAGATCTGCTGGAAGGCGGCCGAGTCGGTCTCCTGGACTTCGGCGGGCTTGCTGTTGTCGGAGGCCTGCTGCTGGATCGCCGCGTTGGCGTTCGCGATCTTCTGCAGCTGGGGCTGGACCTGGTCGCAGACCTCCTTGGCCCAGTCGTTCACCTTGTCGCCGCTGTCGTCACTGCAGCCCGACAGTGCCAGTACGAGTACCGCACCGCCGGACAGCGCGGCTGCAAGCTTCTTGTTCACCGGTTTGGTCCCTTCCAAGGCTCTCGGCCCCGGAACTTACACGTCGGGCACCGTCCATCCGGGTGCCGGGCGTCCGATGCACGGGCTTTTGCAGCCATTTGCACCAAGGGAAATGAGGCATACGCAACTCACCCGGACGGCCCTCACCGAGGGGAACGTATGAACGACCTCTCACTCGTACGAGGAGTTTCCGTGTTCGTGCGCCCGCTGCCGCACAAGCACACCCCACGCGGCGTCAGCCCGCGCACCCGCAAGGGATCTGAGTCATCCTCACCACCGGGCGTGTCGCGGCGGGCTCCAGCCAGGGGAGACGCGCACCGCTCAGGGAAGAACGGCGACCGGTGCCTTGGGCCAGCTCATGCGGATCACGCCGCCGTCCGCACCGGACCTGACCTCCACGTCGTCCACAAGGCCGCTGATGACCGCGAGGCCCATCTCGTCCTCGTCGTCCGCCATCGGCTCGGGGTCGTCGAGCCCGCCGCCGTGCGCGGCACGCCGCCCGGAGACACCGCCCGGAACCGAGCCGTCCGCACCGGGGCCCGGCACCTCGTCGCCGACCTCGATGGCGAAGGTCTTCTCCTCCTCGATCAGGAAGACCGCGACGGGGGCGGTGATGCCATGGCTGCGGTGCAGGCCGACCGCGCGGCTGCACGCCTCGCCCACGGCGAGCCGGACCTCGTCGAGCACGGCCTCGTCCACCCCGGCCCTGCGCGCCACGGCCGCCGCCACGAGTCGGGCGGTCCTGACGTGTTCGGGCTGGGCGCTGAAGCGGAGTTCAACGGTGGCCATGCGATCCCCCTCGAACGTACGAATGTGCATGCCAGGACCGGGCCCCATGGCCCAGGGGCCCCTGGCTCTGTCTGACGAGCCCCCGGCTCTCTCCGGCCGGGCGGACTCCGCCGGGCGAAGCGGAGAGCCGGCAAATAGACCGGCCGCGGGCCACCGACCGGGTGACCCCGCGGGCCCGCGAACACCGGCGCCGGACCGGCACATGACCGGGCCGGCGCCGAGCCGGACGTCAGTCGGTGGCCGCGACGGCCTCGTCGACCGTGGTGTGGATCGGGAACACCTTGGTCAGACCGGTGATCCGGAAAATCTTGAGAATGCGCTCCTGGTTGCACACCAGGCGCAGCGAGCCCTCGTGGGCCCGCACCCGCTTCAGGCCGCCCACGAGCACGCCGAGGCCGGTGGAGTCGAGGAAGTCGACGCCTTCCATGTCGACAACCAGGTGGTAGCTGCCGTCATTCACCAACTCGACCAACTGCTCGCGCAGCTTGGGCGCGGTATACACATCAATCTCGCCACCGACCTCGACGACCGTACGGTCGCCACCAGGGCCGGACACATTGCGAGTCGACAAGGACAGGTCCACGGATCCTCCAGCACCTTGCTATCGAGCGGTCGCCCCTCGGTCTCCCCGACGGAGCCGGGGGACGGATCGCCAGCCGCGATGGCATTCAATCACTTACCGGCAGCCATGCACGACGCCTTGGGACCATTGTCCGCCCCGCCAGTGACACACTCGGTGCCGATGGCCAAGAATCATTGCCCCAGTCGACCCCCGGAGAGTGGGGGCTCCCGCCCCTCTCCGGACATGGTCCTCGACCGGCTCGCCGCCGGGGCGGGCCGCTCCGCGCGCATCACTCATACGGAGCACTTGCCCCCGCGCGAGGGAACCCATGCCGTCTGGCCCGACCGCATCCGTCCGGAAGTGATCGCCGCCATCCAGAAGGCCGGCATCGACCATCCCTGGGCCCATCAGGCGGCCGCCGCGGAGCACGCCCTGGACGGCACCTCGGTCGTCATCGCCACCGGTACGGCCTCCGGCAAGTCGCTGGCCTACCTCGCACCGGTCCTCAGCGCCCTCCTGGACGGCTCCGAGGCCCCCAACGGGCGCGGCGCCACCGCGCTGTATCTCGCGCCCACGAAGGCCCTGGCAGCCGACCAGCGCCGTTCCGTCGCGGCGCTCGCGGCTCCGCTGGGCAACGGCATCCGGCCCGCCGTCTTCGACGGCGACACCCCCGTCGAGGAACGCGAGTGGGTGCGCCAGTACGCCAACTACGTCCTCACCAATCCCGACATGCTGCACCGCGGCATCCTCCCGTCCCACCCCCGCTGGTCCTCCTTCCTGCGCTCCCTGCGCTACGTCGTCATCGACGAGTGCCACACCTACCGGGGCGTCTTCGGCTCCCACGTCGCCCAGGTGGTGCGCCGGCTGCGCCGCCTCTGCGCCCGCTACGGCTCCGACCCCGTCTTCCTCCTCGCCTCCGCGACCTCCGCCGAGCCCGCCCTCGCGGCCGGCCGCCTCACCGGCCTGCCCGTCACGGAGGTGGCCGACGACGCCTCCCCGCGCGGCGAACTGGTCTTCGCCCTGTGGGAGCCCCCGCTGACCGAGCTGCACGGCGAGAAGGGCGCCCCGGTACGCCGTACCGCCACGGCCGAGACCGCCGACCTGCTCACCGACCTCACCCTCCAGGGCGTCCGGTCGGTCGCCTTCGTGCGCTCCCGGCGCGGCGCCGAGCTGATCTCCGTCATCGCCAAGGAGCGCCTCGCCGAGGTCGACCGCTCCCTGCCGCCCCGGATCGCCGCGTACCGGGGCGGGTACCTCCCCGAGGAACGGCGCGCCCTGGAACGCGCCCTCCACTCCGGCCGACTGCTGGGCCTCGCCGCCACCACCGCCCTGGAACTCGGCATCGACGTGTCCGGCCTGGACGCCGTCGTCATATCCGGATACCCGGGCACCAGGGCCTCCCTGTGGCAGCAGGCGGGCCGGGCCGGACGGGCGGGCCAGGGCGCCCTGGCCGTCCTGGTCGCCCGTGACGATCCGCTGGACACCTTTCTGGTCCACCACCCGGAGGCGCTGTTCCGGCAGCCCGTGGAGTCGACCGTCCTGGACCCGGACAACCCGTACGTCCTCGCCCCCCACCTCTGTGCGGCCGCCGCCGAGCTGCCCCTCACCGAGAACGACCTCCGGCTGTTCGGACCGGCCGCGGCCGGTCTGCTCCCCCAGCTGGAGACGGCCAGGCTGCTCCGCAAACGGCCGTCCGGGTGGCACTGGACCCGACGCGAGCGGGCCGCCGACCTCACCGACATCCGGGGCGAGGGCGGCCGGCCCGTCCAGATCGTCGAGGAGGGCACCGGGACGCTCCTGGGCACCGTGGACGAGTCCGCCGCCCACAGCGCCGTCCACGAAGGCGCCGTCCACCTTCACCAGGGCCGCTCCTACCTGGTCCGGAAGCTGGACCTGGCGGACTCCGTGGCCCTGGTCGAGCAGGCCGACCCGCCGTACTCGACCACCGCCCGCGACACCACCTCCATCGCCGTCCTGGACACCGACACCTCGATCCCCTGGGGGGACGGGCGCCTCTGCTTCGGGTCCGTCGAGGTCACCAACCAGGTCGTCTCCTTCCTCCGCCGCAAGCTGATCACCGGCGAGGTCCTCGGCGAGAGCAAGCTGGACCTGCCACCCCGGACCCTGCGCACCCGCGCCGTGTGGTGGACGGTCACCGAGGACCAGCTCGACGCCGCCCGGATCAACCCGGAGATCCTCGGCGGCGCGCTCCACGCCGCCGAGCACGCGTCGATCGGGATGCTGCCGCTCTTCGCCACCTGCGACCGCTGGGACATCGGCGGGGTCTCCGTCCCGCTGCACCCGGACACCCTGCTGCCGACCGTCTTCGTGTACGACGGGCACCCGGGCGGCGCCGGGTTCGCCGAGCGCGCGTTCCACACCGCCCGCGAGTGGCTCACCGCCACGCGGGAGGCCATCGCCTCCTGCGAGTGCGACGCGGGCTGCCCGTCCTGCATCCAGTCCCCCAAGTGCGGCAACGGCAACGACCCCCTGCACAAACGAGGCGCCGTCCGCCTCCTCGCGGAACTCCTCCGCCACGCACCGGGCGAACCGGAGCCTGGGACGGGGTCGGGGTCGGGTTCGGGTTCGGGTTCGGGAACAGGTGAGGCGGGCCCGGAGCCAGCGCCAGAGACAGCACCGGAGCCTGGGCCGCCCGGGCCCGGGTCAACGCCGGCACCGGGGTCGCCGGACCGGCGAGGCCCTTCCCGTCCGGCGTCGGCGGAGGAGCCTCCGACGCAGGGCCCGCCCGAGACCTGACCTCCGGCGCGTACGGCCCGAACCGCGCTCTGGCCGTCACATCGGCGACCTCCCCCACCATCGCGCACCGCACCACCTCCGCCCCTTGCGCCTCGGCCACCTCATCCGCCGACGCACAGGCCGCCGCCTCGCCCTCCAGGGCCCGGTCGGCCGCCGCCAGCGCCGCCAGGTCGGCCGCGCCCCCGGCACGGTGCCGGGCGGCCACCGCCTGCCCCAACGCCAGGACCACCGCGAACACGGCGCACAACGTCGCCGCGGTCACCACCGCCCACACGGTCGCCAGCCCCTGATCACCCCTCGGCTCCTGCCTACCGCCGAATCGCCGGAGGACTCGCAGACCGGGCCCCAGGGGCGGGGGCGGAGCCGGTCGAGGGACCGACCGCCGGTCCACGCGCCCCACGCCCCGCGCCGGGCTCCGGACCAGCCCACCACCGCACCACCTCACCGCTCGCCTCCTCTCCCCGCCGACCCCACGGCCGGGCCCGCCCCCGCGTCCGCCGGGTCGGCGGCCCGTACCGGCGCATCCTCCGCGGCCGCCGCCGCCTCCGCACGCAGAGTCACGGCGAGGCGCCCAGGTCCGGGCGTCGGGGCGGCGATCCTCACCCGCCACAGTCCTCCGGTCCGCTCCACCTCGACCGAAGCCCCGTCGGGCGCGGCGGCGAGCGCGGCCTCCCGAACCTGCGGCGCCGGTTCCGAGCGGGCCGCCGCACGGGCACCGACGCGGGCGGCGTCCACACAGCGGATCTGCGCCGACGCGGCCATGAGCGCCCAGAGCAACGCCAGCGCGAAGGCGACCAGCACCGGAATCACCATGGCGGCCTCGGCCGTAACCGCTCCCCTGTCCCCCGACGGCCCGCCACCCCCCACAGGCCCGCCCCGCCCGGCCCCGTGCCCGTTCACCCGGCCGGCGGCCTCAGAACTTCGCATCGAGGGCGCCCTTCAGCAGCGACTGCAACTGGGACATGACCGCCGCGCTGGTGACCACCTTGTAGAGGACCGCGGCAAAGGCGCACGCCGCGATCGTGCCGACCGCGTACTCGCTCGTCGTCATACCGCCGTCCCCCCGCGAGCGGACAACGCGAGCCACGGACCGCATCCAGTTCTTGATCTTGCGCATGCCTTCGAACCCCCAACAGGTCAGTTGTGTACAGAAACACCCGAAAAATCTTTTACGTGTGCACGCCTCGCTTCACGCGGGCCGCAGCAAGCCCCCGGCCAGCCCGATCACCACCGGCGCGACCCCCACCGCCAGGAAGGCGGGAAGGAAGCAGAGCCCCACGGGCGCGGTGACCATCACGGCCGCCTTCTGAGCCCGTGTCACGGCCGCTCTCGCCCGGTCGGCCCGCAACGCCTCGGCCGTCCGGGCCACCGGCTCCGCCGCCGGCGCACCGGTCGAAGCAGCCCGGTCCAGACAGCGAGCCAGGCCCGCGGCCCCCGGCAGCTCGCCGAACCGCCCCCAGGCGACAGCGGCGTCTTCCCCGAGCCGGATCTCCGCCGCCGTACGGGCGAGCCGTTCACCCACCGGACCGCCCAGCGACTCCCCCACGGCCTCGGCGGCTTCCACCGGACCGGCGCCTGCGGAGCTGCAGGCCGCCAGGAGGTCCGCCGCCATGGGCAGCTGCCGTGCGGCCTCCGCCGATCGCTCCTTCGCCTCTGCGGATGCGGAGGCGCTCCCGAGCCGCTTGCGCCACCACCACCGTGCGCCGTAGGCCGCGGCCAGGCCGGCTGCCCATCCCACCGGGCCGCCCACGAGGAACCACCCGGCCGGCACGATCGCCGCCAACGCCGCCCACTGTCCGACCGCGCCGACCGGAACGGCCCGGCCCGACCTTTCCGACCTGCCCGCCCGAAAGCCGGGCCACCGGGACGAACTCGCGGCACGTTCCGTCGGGGGCACCGTCAGAAGCCGTTCACCCCGGCGCCGTGTCCGTCTGCCGGTCTGCCGCCGGGCCAGCGGCAGAACCACGCGGGCGTAGAGCACCACCGCCAGCCCCAGGGTCTGCGCCACCCGGACGCCTTCACCGCTCGGGGCGTTCATCCCGCTTCCCCCGCCCGGACGATGCGGGCGGCCCAGAGCAGACCGCACACCTCCAGCAGCCCGCCCGTCACCAGGCAGACCAGCCCGGCGGTGCTGTGGAGCAGCACTTCCAGCGGCCGCGCTCCGAGGGCGGCCCCGAGCCCCATGCCGAGTACGGGGAGCACGGCGAGCAGGACCACCGTCGACCACGCTCCCGACAGTTGCGCCCGCAGCTCCTCGCGCCGGCGGCGGTCCGCTCTCAGCGCGCTTTCCAGCCGGGCCAGGCCCGCCGCGAGGCCCGCCCCACTGCCCACCGCCACCCGCCAGCAGGCGGCCACTCCTGCCAGCCCATCCAGCCCCGGCTCGCCCGCCGCCTGGACCAGCGCCCTGGGTACATCGCCACCGAACCGCGCCGCCGCCGACAGCCGTGCCCCGGCCTCGCCCAGCACATCCGTGTCGCGCACCGCGACAAGCAGCGCCTGCCCCGGCTCATGTCCTGCCCTCAGCTCACCCACCAGCGCACCGCAGAGGTCCACCACCCCTGCGCCCTTCGCGTCCTCTTCGCCGCGCGCCCGTCTCTTCTCCAACCACCGTCGTGCCAGGGGAACCGCGACGAGCCCCGCGATCAACGGCAGTACGGATCGACCGAGCAGCGCCACTGCGCAGGCCACCGGGAGACACAGCCACTCCCACCGCCCCCTCAGCCGCTTCTCGACCAGGGCGCGAGCCTTCCACCGCCATTCCTGGAGCGGTGGCTGCTCGCTTGCGCCGAAGAACAGCGTCCGCGCTCTCCGCAGGGAACGACCCTGCGCCCGCACCACCAGCCAGACCGCCATCACCGCGCACAGCACCGCCGCGTGCACCATCGCCGGGGCTTCGGCGGAGGCCGTCACAGCGCGTCCTCGATCAGTGCGTGTAGCCGGCCCCAGCCGCGCTCCCGCTGCCAGCCGTCGACGCCCCAGCGCAGCGCCGGAACCGTCCGCACCAGCCCGGCACCGTCCCGCTCCAGCACATGGATGTCGGCGATCCGCCGGCGCCCCGCGCGATCCCTCGCCAGGTGGACCACTACGGACAGAGCCGCCGCCAACTGGCTGTGCAGTGCCACCCGATCCAGCCCCGCAGCGGTTCCGAGCGCCTCCAGCCTCGCCGGTACATGCCCGGCGGCGTTGGCGTGAACCGTGCCTGAGCCCCCCTCATGTCCTGTGTTGAGAGCGGCCAGGAGCTCGGTGACCTCGTGGCCGCGCACCTCACCGACCACCAGCCGGTCGGGCCGCATGCGCAGTGCCTGGCGCACCAGGTCGCGAAGGGTGACCTGTCCGGCCCCTTCCTGGTTCGCGGGGCGCGATTCCAGACGTACGACATGCGGGTGGTCCGGTCGCAGCTCGGAGGAGTCCTCGGCGAGCACGATGCGCTCATGCGGCCCCACCGCGCCCAGCAGGCTCGACAGCAGGGTGGTCTTGCCCGCCCCCGTGCCGCCGCTGATCAGATACGACACCCGTGCCTCCACCAGGGCCCGCAGCACCCGGTCGCCTCCCGGAGGCACGGTTCCGGCCCCGACCAGCTCCGCCAGCGAGAAGGCGCGAGGCCTGACCACTCGCAGCGACAGGCACGTCGAGCCGACCGACACCGGTGGGAGCACGGCATGCATCCGGGTGCCGTCCGGCAGTCTGGCGTCCACCCAGGGCCTGGCGTCGTCGAGCCGGCGCCCCGCCACGGCCGCGAGCCGCTGGGCCAGTCTGCGGACGGCAGCCGCGTCCGCGAAGGTCACCTCGGTGAGTTCGAGCCCGCCGCCCCGGTCCACCCAGACGCGATCGGGTGCGGACACCAGGACGTCCGTGACACCGGGATCGGTCAGGAGCGGTTCCAGCACCCCGGTTCCGATCAGCTCACCCCGCAGCTCGTCCGCCCGGCCCAGCACTTCCGCCGTGCCGAGCAACCGGCCCTGCGCCCGTAGCGCGGCGGCGACTCCGGCCGGTGTCGGCGCCGTGCCGCTGTGCGCGAGCCGTTGCCTGACGGCATCGAGCAGCGCCTCGCTCATGAGACGCCTCCGGCAACCGGGCTGTGGGCGCCCTCCGCCACGAGCACCTGCTCCCAGAAGGCGGCGCAGAACCGGGCGAGCGGGCCGCGCGCGTTGCCTCCCGGAGGCTGGCCCAGATTCTGTTCGGCCGACAGTCCTCGCTCCCGGGGCACTTCGCCCACCAGCGGCAGACCCATGGCTCGGGCCACCCATCCCTCGTCGAGCCCGGACGCATAGGGGCCGCAGGCCACCACACGGAGATCGTCGAGGACCATACCGGCCATGGACGCCACCCGCTTCGCCGCCGCGACCGCGCGCAGCTCCCCGGGGACGACCACGAGCCCGAGATCGAGCTGGGCCAGGGCTTCGGCCACCGCCTCGTCCACCCGGCGCGGCAGGTCGACCACCACCACTCCACCGAGTCTGCGCGCTGCGGCCAGCACCGCCCGCATCGCGGGCGCGGGGATGACCACCCAGTCGTCGCGACCCCAGCTGAGCACCCTCAGCCCGTGCATCGCGGGCAGCGATTCCTCCAGGGCTCCGCCGCCGACCCGCCCCTCGGAGTGGGCGAAATCAGGCCAGCGCATTCCCTCGGCCCGCTCGCCCCCGAGCAGCACATCGATGCCACCGCCCAGCGGGTCCCCGTCGATGAGCATGGTTCGGTGCCCTGCCCGGGCCGCCGTCACCGCGAGGGCGCACGCCAGGGTGGACGCGCCCGCGCCTCCTCTTCCCCCGACCACCCCCACCGTGAGCGCGGGCCGACCGATGCCTTCCGCCGCATTGGCGATCTGGTCGACGAGCCAGCCCTCCGAGTCGGGCAGCCGGATCACGTACTCGGCGCCGATTTCGACAGCTCGGCGCCAGACCTCGGGCGACTCCCGGTCCCGCCCGACGACCATGACACCGGTCCGGCGCGCCGCGCCGCGGCACCGCACGGCCGCATCGTCGCCGACGAGGACCATGGGGGCCTGCTCCCAGCCTCCTCGCCGGTCGGGCAGGGTGTGATGCACCTCCGGTTCCGTGCCGGCCGCTGCGCACAGCCTCAACAGATCGTCGAGCAGCTCCACGTCCTCGGTCACGATCAGTGGTCCGCCCCGTCGCGCGCCGACGGCCGTCAATCGCTCCCGGGCACTGGATTCAGCCACGCTCATCTCACCACCGCTCCCTCACTCGCCTTCGCCGCGGTTCACGGCGATCTCGGAGCACATCCGAGAACAGCGATTCCGGTACCCGTGGACTTCACGGGTGGAATCACGGTGCGACGGTTCCGGAAATCATGTGGATCTTGCTGGAAAACCGTGGACAACTCAGTGGTTGTGAATAACTCCGTCGCTCGTACCGGTGACTTCCAGGCGCGACACTTTCGCTACCCAGGGTCACGGCGCACGCTGAAGTCAGCAGCCCGCTTACACAGCCGGGCACGGAGTGGAGGGAAGAGAAATGGTTGAATCCGCGCGTCAAACCGCGTCCGGACATGCGACGACCCCCGCCGGGGGGGGAGAGCGGGGGTCGTCCCCACGGCCGACTCGGGGGGGGAGGAGCCGGACCGGGGTTAGCACGGTCGCGAACGATCCGTGACTTCCATGGTGTACCCGAGGGCCTTCTCAGGCAAACCCACGCGCTGGGGTTTACGCCGAATGGCGGGCCCCTATGCTCTGCCATGTGGAAAACCGCTTCTTGCCGCGCACAGCCGCCTTCTTCGACCTGGACAAGACGGTCATTGCGAAGTCTTCGACGCTGACCTTCAGCAAGTCCTTCTACCACGGCGGACTGATCAACCGTCGCGCGGTGCTGCGCACTGCGTACACACAGTTCGTGTTCCTCGCCGGAGGAGCGGATCACGACCAGATGGAGCGGATGCGCGAATACCTCTCGGCGCTCTGCAAGGGCTGGAACGTCCAGCAGGTCAAGGAACTCGTGGCCGAGACCCTGCACGACCTGATCGACCCGATCATCTACGACGAAGCGGCGACGCTCATCGAAGAGCATCACACCGCCGGACGCGACGTCGTGATCGTCTCCACGTCGGGCGCGGAGGTGGTCGAACCGATCGGCGAGATGCTCGGCGCCGACCGCGTCGTCGCCACCCGCATGGTCGTCGGCGACGACGGCTGCTACACGGGCGAGATCGAGTACTACGCGTACGGCCCCACGAAAGCCGAGGCGATCAAGGCGCTCGCGGCCTCCGAGGGCTACGACCTGGCCCGCTGCTACGCGTACAGCGACTCCGCGACCGACGTACCGATGCTGGAGGCCGTGGGGCACCCGCACGCGGTCAACCCGGACCGGGCGCTGCGCCGCGAAGCGACCCTGCGGGAGTGGCCGATTCTCGTCTTCAATCGACCCGTCCGGCTCAAGCAGCGCCTTTCGGCTCTCTCCCTGCCCCCGCGTCCCGCGCTCATGGCGGCCGCAGCGGTGAGCGCCGCCGCGCTCACGGCGGGAGTCGTGTGGTTCGCCGCCCGGCGACGGGCCTCGGCGACTCCCGCCTGACGAGCCCATTGGACCGACTCGTCCGTAATTGAACCTAAAAGTAAAGAAGTGCGGCTCCCACTACCGCTTGTCCCGCCCCTGGAGTACAAAGGAGTCAACGGCCCGCGAGACCAAGGACATCCGAGAGGATGACCTGTTTACGCAGCAAGGCCCCACGGACCGCGCACGGAGACCCGGCACCCACGCGACGTCGACCCGTCGATTACGGGCCAGCCACACCAGGAGCGGGCAAAGACCCCGGCCTGATGGGCACATATCGAGGACGCTTGGTAACCGGATGGACGTGCCAGCGGCGGTACCGGTCCCGGTACCGCCGCAATCATGTCCGCGCTCGCCGGGTGCGGTCGCTACGCGGCACCTCGCTGCAGCGCCTCGCACACCGCCGTCGACTCCCTGACGCCGAGTTCCGCCGAGCGCCCGCAGTGCCCGATCCAGGTCGCCATGCCTTCGGGAGTGCCCGACAGATAGCCCTCGAAGGCCGCCTTGTAGGCCGCGCGCCCCTGTTCGGCGTGTCCGACCTCGGCCGGGCAGATCGACTTGGGGTCGAGTCCGCTTCCGATCAGCACGATCCGCTCCGCCGTACGCGCCACCAGGCCGTTGTGCGACCCGAAGGGGCGCAGGGCCAGCAGTTCTCCGTGGACGACGGCGGCGGTGACCAGGGCGGGCGCTTCGCTCCCGGCGAGAATGAGCCGGCCGAGTCCGTCCAGCCGGCCCGCGACCTCGTCGGCGCTCGGCAGCGGCGCGTCGATCAGCGGCTCGTCCACCGGCTCACCGGCGAGCCGGGGCCGTCCGACGGCGTTCTCGGGTGTGGCGCCGCCCGCCGCGACGAGGTGGAGCCGGGCGAGGACCCGCACGGGTGACTGGCGCCAGATGGAGAGGAGCTGCCCCGCCTCCGCCGTCAGCCGCAGGGCGGCTCCGACCACGCGGGCCTCGTCGTCGCCGCTGAAGTCGGTGCGCCGGCGCACCTCCTCCAGGTTCCAGTCGGCGCCGGAGAGCGCGGCCGACCCTCGGGCGCCCCGCAGCGCGGCCTCCGCGGTGACCTCGTTGCTGCGACGCCGCATCACGCGGTGCCCGTAGACCCGGTCGACGGCCTTGCGTACGGAGTCCACCGCGTCGTTCACGCCCGGCAGAGCGCCCAGGGCGGCGAGCGGGTCCGAGGAAGTCGTACTCATAAGTAGCGAGGCTACGCGCCCTGCCCGTCCCGACCGGTCCGGAGTGGCCTTCTTCACGCAAGCGGAGAACACAAAGCGATCGATCGACTACCCTAGGTGAACATGAAGATCGCTTTCGTAGGGAAGGGCGGCAGCGGCAAGACGACGCTGTCCTCGCTCTTCATCCGCCACCTCGCCGCCAATGAAGCTCACGTCGTCGCCGTGGACGCCGACATCAACCAGCACCTCGGAGCCGCCCTCGGCCTCGACGAGGACGAATCCGCCGCACTGCCCGCCATGGGGGCGCAGCTGCCTCTGATCAAGGAGTACCTGCGCGGCAGCAATCCGCGGATCGCCTCGGCGGCGACGATGATCAAGACGACGCCACCCGGCGAGGGCTCGCGGCTCCTGCGGGTGCGTGAGGACAACCCGATCTTCGAGACCTGCGCCCGCACGGTCCGGCTCGACGACGGAGACATCCGGTTGATGGCGACCGGGCCGTTCACCGAGTCGGATCTCGGTGTGGCGTGCTACCACTCCAAGGTCGGCGCGGTCGAGCTCTGTCTCAATCACCTCGTCGACGGCCCCGACGAGTACGTGGTGGTCGACATGACGGCCGGTTCGGACTCCTTCGCCTCCGGGATGTTCACCCGCTTCGACATGACGTTCCTCATCGCCGAGCCCACCCGCAAGGGCGTCTCGGTCTACCGCCAGTACAAGGAGTACGCGCGGGACTTCGGCGTCGACCTGAAGGTCGTCGGGAACAAGGTGCAGGGCGAGGACGACCTGGAGTTCCTGCGCGCCGAGGTGGGTGACGACCTGCTGGTCACCGTCGGCCACTCCGACTGGGTACGGGCCATGGAGAAGGGCCGCCCGGCGCGTTTCGAACTGCTCGAAGCGGACAACAGGATGGCCCTGCAACGCCTCCAGGACGCCGCGGAGGACTCGTACGAGCGGCGGGACTGGGGCCGGTACACGCGCCAGATGGTTCATTTCCATCTGAAGAACGCGGAGAGCTGGGGGAACGAGAAGACCGGGGCGGACCTCGCCGCCCAGGTCGATCCGGCATTCGTGCTGGACGAGCGTTTCATCCACGCCGAAGCCGCCCAGCCCGCTTGAGGAATGGCGGTTCCGTGCGGCCCATCCGCTGAGCCGCCGAGCCGCCGGAACCACGATGGACGCGACGGCCGGCGCCGGGCACATCTCCTGCCCGGCGCCGGGGGCCGTGCCCGACCTCAGCGTCCGGCCGGATTCCCCGCCGCCGCTGCGGGCGCCTCCGAGGCCGCCCCGTCCCGGCCGGCACCCGCGCCCGCCTTGAGGAACGCGGGCCATCCCGCCTTGGGCGCCTGGCCGACCTGCAGCGTCCGGAGCTTCGCCAGCACTGCGGGGTCCTGGGCGTCGAGCCAGTCCGCCAGCTGTCTGAACGAGACGCAGCGGACTTCCTCCTTGGTGCAGACGGTCGCGATCGTCTCCTCGATGGCCCGCATGTACGTGCCGCCGTTCCAGGACTCGAAGTGGTTGCCGATGATCAGCGGCGCACGATTGCCCTTGTACGCGCGGTCGAAGGCCTGGAGCAGCCCGTCGCGCATCTGGTTCCCCCAGAACTCGCGCTTCGCCGGGTCCCCCTGGGTGGTCCCGGACTGGTTGAACATGAAGTTGTAGTCCATCGACAGCGTTTCGAAGTCGCGCCCGGGAACGGGGACGAGCTGCATGGAGAGGTCCCAGATCCCGTTCTTCTTCGCGGGCCACACCTGGTCGTTGACGCCGCTGGAGTCATAACGGAACCCCATGGTGCGTGCTGCCGCCACCATGTTCTCCCGCCCCTCCAGACAAGGGGTGCGGCCGCCGACGAGTTCCTTGTCGTAGTCGAAGGGAAGCGACTTCTCGGCCTTGAGGAGCGGCGCGTTCGACTTCCAGCTCTTGACGAAGGACTTCGCCTGGCTGATCTCGCTCTTCCACTCCTCGACGGACCAGGTGCCCACGCCGCCGTCCTTGCCGCAGAAGTGGCCGTTGAAGTGGGTGCCGATCTCGTTCCCGTCCTCCCAGGCTCCGCGGAGCTGGGTGAGGGTGTTCCGGATGCCCTCGGTGTCGTTGAAACCGATGTCCGAGCTGCCCGCGTTGTGCTTGGGCGGGTCGTACTGTGCCCGCTTCGTCTCCGGCAGCAGGTACACGCCGCTGAGGAAGTACGTCATCGACGCGTTGTACTTCTTGCCCACTTCGCGGAAGTGCGAGAAGAGCCGCTGGCTGTCCTCGCCCGCACCGTCCCACGAGAACACCACGAACTGCGGCGGCTTCTGCCCCACCGCCAGGCGCTTCACCGCCGGCTGCTCGGGCTGGGCACCCGTGAACGCGGTGGAACCGTCACCGATCGCCCGGAACACGCTCTTGGGGGCCGCCTCGGCGGCCTTCTTCTTCTCGCCCGCGGCGCCATTGACGGCTCCGGGGCCGGAGTCCCCCGACCCGGAACCGATCCCCGAGCATCCGGCCGCCCCCGCGACCAGCGCGGCGGCCATGACACCGAGGGCGATCCTCTTCGTGGCGGCCATCATCCGCCCACCTCTTCCTCGCAGGTAGCTTGCGCCGAGTGCCGACACGGCGCCGTCAAGGTCGCACGCATTGACGAAGAGGGGGAGCGACAGGCCGAATGAAAAGATGCCTATTCACCAGAATGGGTGGCTAGACGGCCTATTTGCCAGCAATCCTGGACACAGATCTTTACTCTCCATTACGGTCTGTTTACCGAGAGTTGGAAATACCTCGCCGCTGCATACCGTCACCCACGGCCGCGTCATCGGGTTCCGAGACCGCGCCGCCCAGGAGGAGACCGGAAATATGTCTGCCTGCGTACCCACTCGTCACGACCACTCATCCCGTAGTTCGCGGCCTTCCCGGTCCCTGGGAGTCAAGCGACCACACAGCCCGCCGCCGCGCGGCGGACGATTCCGCATCGCGGGCGCCGATGTCTCCGCGTCCATCACCGTCTTTCTGCTCGCCATCCCCATGTCGCTCGGCCTGGCCGTGGCCATGGGAGCCCCTCTGGAGGCGGGCCTCCTCTCCGCCGCAGTCGGCGGCATCGTCGCCGGGCTTCTCGGCGGCACACCTCTCCAGGTCTCCGGCCCGTCCGCCGGACTGACCGTGGTGACGGCCCAGACGATCCAGGTCTACGGCTGGCGCACCACCTGCGCCATCACCATCGGGGCGGGCCTGCTCCAACTCGTGCTCGGCTCCCTGCGGGCGGCCCGCAGCGCTCTCGCCGTCAGCCCCGCCATCGTCCACGGCACGCTCGCCGGTATCGGCGTCGCGATCGCGCTCGCTCAACTGCACATCGTGCTGGGCGGATCGCCTCAGAGCTCGGCCATCTCCAACGTCCTGCATCTCCCGGAACAGCTGGCGCGTGTCGATCCCGCCGCCCCGCTGATCGGCGGGCTCACCGTCGCCGTCCTCGTCCTGTGGCCGCTGCTGCCCGGACGTGCCGGACGGCTTCTGCGCCGGGCCCCGGCGGCCCTGGCCTCCGTGGCCCTGGCCACGGCCGCGGCAGCCTGGGCGGCCCCGTCGATCGCCCGTGTGGACCTGCCCTCCTGGAGCTCGCACGCCCTGCCCGAGTTGCCGCACGGGCCGGTGTTCGGCCTGGCCACAGCCGTGTTCACGATGATGCTGGTGGCCAGCCTGGAATCGCTGCTGGCCGCTGTCGCGGTGGACAAGCTGGCCGCCGACCGAAACCGTGCCCACGCCGCGGGCTCCCCCATGGCGCCCGGCCCCGACGCCCCAGATGTTCCCGACCGCTCCGATGCCCCCGCCGCACCGGCCGGCCCCGTTCGTCTCGCGCCGCCCCCGTTGAAGCGCTCCGACCTGGACCGGGAACTGCGCGCGCAGGGCATCGCCAACATGGTGTCCGGGCTGCTGGGCGGGCTCGCGGTCTCCGGAGGAGCCGTGCGCAGTTCGGCCAACGTGAGAGCCGGGGCGACCGGCCGTGCCTCGACCGTGCTGCACGGCGTGTGGATTCTGCTCGCTTCCGGGCTGCTCGTCGCCACGCTGGAGCTGATCCCGCTGGCAGCCCTCGGGGCGCTGGTGATGATGGTCGGCCTCAAGATGGTGAGCCTCGCGCACATCCGCAACGTCCACAAACACCGGGAGTTCCTGGTGTACGGCGCGACGATCGCCGGGGTGCTGGTGGTCGGCGTCCTCAAGGGTGTGGCGATCGGGATCGCCGTGGCGGTGGCCGTCGCGCTGCACCGCCTCGGCCGGACCCGGATCACCATCTCCACACTGAACGGACAGCATCATGTGCTCGTACGCGGCCAGTTGACGTTCCTGGCCGTACCGCGCCTGAGCCGGATGCTGGCAGGACTGCCCCAGGGTGCGGACGCGGTGGTCGAGTTGGACGGCTTCTTCATGGATCACGCCGCCTACGAGGCCATCCAGGACTGGAGCAACGCCCATACGGCACACGGCGGGCAGGTGGCCTTCGCCGGACGCTCGGGCGGCAGGATCGCCGAGCCCGCTGCCGCAGCTCACTCCTGCTGCCGACCATGGACGCCATGGCGCAACCATCACTGTCACGACCGGCCGGAACACGCGCCTCCGCCGCAGACGGCCGACAGCCAACCGCGCCCCGCGTCCACCACCGGCCCCCCGACGACACCCCCAGCCATCGGCGTCATCGCCCCGGCTCCGACTTCCGCCCCGCCCCACCCCGGCACCGGCGCCCCTGCGGATACGGCTCCACAGCCAGCGCACCGCCCACGGCCATCGCCGCCGGCCCCCACCGCCCCCGAAGCCCCCGCCACGCCGGCCACGTCCGCGTCGGCGCAGGCACCCCCCGCCGCCTCCCCCGCGCCGACGCCTCCCGCCCCGCAATCGGCCCCCGCCCCCCACCGTGCGGCCGCCGAGCACGCCGGACCCACCGGGCCCGACGCGGCCGAAAGCCCCACCAGCCCCGCCGCCCACGGCGGACACGGCGGACACCGGCTGGTCAGAGGACTCAGCTCCTTCCAGCGCGATACGGCGCCCCTGGTCCGCGCGGAGCTGGCGCGCCTCGCCAGAGAAGGCCAGCGCCCCTCTCAGCTCTTCATCACCTGCGCGGACTCCCGCCTGGTGACGAGCATGATCACGGCCAGCGGTCCCGGTGATCTGTTCACCGTGCGCAACATCGGCAATCTGGTCCCGCTCCCGGGCCCCGAGCAGGGCGACCACTCCGTGGGGGCGGCGATCGAGTACGCCGTGGATGTGCTCGGCGTCGAGTCCATCACCGTCTGCGGGCACTCGGGCTGCGGTGCGATGAACGCGCTCCTGGCCAACGCCCCGGCCCCCTCGCCGCACGCGCCGGACACCTCACTCGCCCGCTGGCTCCGGCACGGGCTGCCGAGCCTGGGCCGGATGACCGCGGCCGGCGAGGTCCGAGCCCGTATCGCCGGCCGGGAGCCCGCCGATACAGTGGAGCAGCTCTGCCTGACCAACGTCATGCAGCAGCTCGACCATCTGAGGGCCCACCCCTCGGTGGCCCGCCGCATCGCCGAAGGCACCCTGCAGCTCCACGGGATGTACTTCCACGTGGCCGAGGCCCAGTCGTATCTGCTGACCGAAGCAGCGGGTACGAAGGAGGGGCGAGCCGCAGTGTTCGACCCGGTCACGCCCGCCCGTCCGGCCGAGTTGGTCCGTTCCGGGGCCTGAACCGCAGGCACGTCGGGTACGTGAGTCCCAGTGACCCCGCTTCCGGGCCGACCAGGCCGCCGCACTGGCGCAAACACGTCGATTCGACGCGCCGCGCCGGTACGGAAGCGGGATCATGCCTTATACACGAGACACAGGTCTAAACCAATTCCCGGCAGACCCTTGTCACCCGGCCTTCGGACTGATGAGCTATGCCCGGGACACAACGGACACCCTGGGACTGGGAGAAGTCGTGAGCAACGAAAGCCTGGCCAACCTGCTTCGGGAAGAGCGGAAGTTCTCTCCGCCTGCCGAGCTGGCCGCCAACGCCAACGTCACCGCCGAGGCGTATGAGCAGGCCAAAGCGGACCGGCTGGGCTTCTGGGCCGAGCAGGCCCGGCGCCTGACGTGGGAGACCGAGCCGACCGAGACGCTCGACTGGAGCAACCCGCCCTTCGCGAAGTGGTTCGCGGACGGCAAGCTCAACGTCGCGTACAACTGCGTGGACCGTCACGTCGAGGCGGGCAACGGCGACCGCGTCGCCATCCACTTCGAGGGCGAGCCCGGTGACAGCCGCGCCATCACCTACGCGGAGCTGAAGGACGAGGTCTCGCGCGCCGCCAACGCCCTCACCGAGCTCGGTGTCGGCAAGGGCGACCGCGTCGCCGTCTACCTTCCGATGATCCCCGAGGCCGCCGTCGCGATGCTGGCCTGCGCCCGCATCGGTGCCGCGCACTCGGTGGTGTTCGGCGGCTTCTCCGCCGACGCCATCGCGGCCCGCATCCAGGACGCGGACGCCAAGGTCGTCATCACCGCCGACGGCGGATACCGCCGCGGCAAGCCCTCCGCGCTCAAGCCCGCGGTGGACGACGCCGTCTCCCGTATCGACGGCGTGGAGCACGTCGTCGTGGTCCGCCGCACCGGCCAGGACACCGCGTGGACCGAGGGCCGTGACATCTGGTGGCACGACATCACGGGCCGCCAGTCCGCCGAGCACACCCCCGAGGCGTTCGAGGCGGAGCAGCCGCTCTTCATCCTGTACACGTCGGGCACCACGGGTAAGCCCAAGGGCATCCTGCACACCTCCGGCGGCTACCTCACCCAGGCGGCCTACACCCACCACGCGGTCTTCGACCTCAAGCCGGAGACCGACGTCTACTGGTGCACCGCCGACATCGGCTGGGTGACCGGGCACTCGTACATCGTCTACGGGCCGCTGGCCAACGGCGCCACGCAGGTGATGTACGAGGGCACCCCCGACACCCCGCACCAGGGGCGTTTCTGGGAGGTCATCCAGAAGTACGGCGTCACGATCCTCTACACCGCGCCGACCGCGATCCGTACGTTCATGAAGTGGGGAGACGACATCCCCGCCAAGTTCGATCTGTCGTCGCTGCGCGTCCTCGGTTCGGTGGGTGAGCCGATCAACCCCGAGGCGTGGATGTGGTACCGCAAGCACATCGGTGCCGACAAGTGCCCGATCGTGGACACCTGGTGGCAGACCGAGACCGGCACGATGATGATCTCGCCGCTCCCCGGTGTCACGGACACCAAGCCGGGCAGTGCCCAGCGCGCCCTGCCGGGCATCTCCGCGACCGTCGTGGACGACGAGGCCAACGAGGTCCCGAACGGCGGAGGCGGCTACCTGGTCCTCACCGAGCCGTGGCCGTCGATGCTCCGCACCATCTGGCGCGACGACCAGCGCTTCCTCGACACCTACTGGTCCCGGTTCGAGGGCAAGTACTTCGCCGGTGACGGCGCCAAGAAGGACGAGGACGGCGACATCTGGCTGCTGGGCCGGGTGGACGACGTGATGCTGGTGTCCGGGCACAACATCTCGACCACCGAGGTCGAGTCGGCACTCGTCTCGCACTCCTCCGTCGCGGAGGCGGCCGTGGTCGGCGCCGCCGACGAGACGACCGGCCAGGCCATCGTCGCCTTCGTCATCCTGCGCGGTACGGCGACCGCGTCCGACGACCTGCTGGCCGAGCTGCGCAACCACGTCGGCTCGACGCTCGGCCCGATCGCCAAGCCGAAGCGCATCATGCCGGTGGCGGAGCTGCCCAAGACCCGTTCCGGCAAGATCATGCGCCGTCTGCTGCGCGACGTCGCCGAGAACAGGGCGCTGGGAGACGTGACGACCCTGACCGACTCCTCGGTCATGGACCTCATCCAGAGCCAGCTCCCCTCGGCCCCGTCCGAGGACTGAGGGCCCCGGGCCCGATACGGGCTGACCCGACCCGAAGGGCATCCGGCGACACGCCGGGTGCCCTTCGGGCACTGGGGTGAAGATCACCGCTCCCACGCACCCCCCGCCTCCGGGCCCCACGGGTACAGTGGCAGTTGATCGTCAAAAGAAATGAAAATTTCCACAGGGGTGCCGGGAAGTCTGGTCGGCAAGTGCATCAGCCATGCCATCGCTGCCGTACCGACCCGGAGGTCTCCCCCTGTGACCGCGTCCACCCCCGCACCCCCCGGCCCCCGCCGCACCTTTCTGGGGCGGCTTCCGCTGCCCGAGCGCAACTACGTCGCCGAGGCCCTGCGCACGGAGACCGTCGGGGGCGTCATCCTGCTGGTCGCGGCGGTGGCGGCGCTGGTGTGGGCCAACACCGCCGGCAAGAGCTACGAGGCCGTCAGCCACTTCCACATCGGACCCGAGAGCCTCGGGCTGAATCTCTCCGTGGCGCACTGGGCCGCCGACGGCCTGCTCGCCGTCTTCTTCTTCGTCGCCGGCGTGGAACTCAAACGCGAACTCGTGGCGGGCGAGCTGCGCGACCCCAAGGCGGCGGCGCTGCCCGTGGCCGCCGCGCTCTGCGGCATGATCGTCCCCGCGCTCGTCTACACGGTGGTGAACGTGGCAGGCGACGGCTCCGCCAGCGGCTGGGCCGTCCCGACCGCCACCGACATCGCCTTCGCCCTCGCCGTCCTCGCCGTCATCGGCACCTCGCTGCCGGCCGCGCTCCGGGCCTTCCTGCTCACCCTCGCCGTCGTGGACGACCTCTTCGCGATCCTGGTCATCGCGATCTTCTTCACCGAGGACATCGACTTCCTGGCACTCGGCGGCGCCTTCGTCGGCCTGGGCGTCTTCTATCTGCTGCTCCGCCTGGGCGTGCGCGGCTGGTACGTCTACGTACCAGCCGCCCTGCTCATCTGGGGCCTGATGTACAACAGCGGCATCCACGCCACCATCGCCGGTGTCGCCATGGGCCTGATGCTGCGCTGCACCCGCCGCGAGGGCGAGGAGCACTCGCCTGGCGAACGCGTCGAGCACCTGGTGCACCCCCTGTCGGCTGGGTTCGCCGTGCCGGTCTTCGCGCTCTTCTCCGCAGGCGTCTCCCTCTCCGGCGGTGCGTTGGCGGGCGTGTTCAACCGGCCCGAGACCCTCGGGGTCGTCCTGGGGCTCGTCGCCGGCAAGACCATCGGGGTCTTCGGCGGTACATGGCTGACCACCCGGCTCACCAAGGCCGAACTCAACAAGGATCTGGCCTGGGCCGACGTCTTCGCCGTCGCCACTCTCGCCGGCATCGGCTTCACCGTGTCGCTGCTGATCGGTGAGCTGGCCTTCGCCGGTGACGACGACATGATCAACGAGATCAAGGCGTCGGTTCTGCTCGGCTCCCTCATCGCCGCCGTACTCTCCGGTGTACTGCTCAAACTCCGGGTACGGAAGTACCGGGCACTGTCCGACGCCGAGGAGCTCGACGAGGACGGTTCCGGGGTACCGGACGTCTACGAACAGGACGATCCCGCGTACCACCTGAGAATGGCCGCGATCTACGAGGAGAAGGCGGCCGAGCACCGCCGCCGTGCCCGACTGGCGGGGGCAGCGAGCAGCAAGCCGGACAGTCCGGCATGATCTGACATCGGACACGTTGAACGGGAGAGGGAGTCAGGGATGAGCGACCCCGGCAATTACGCGGGCAGCGCCGACCGCAGTCTCGGCCAGTTGGTCGCGTCGGCGACGGCCGAGCTGTCGGCGCTGGTGCACGACGAAATCGCCCTGGCCAAGGCCGAGGTGCGGCAGGACGTCAAGCGCGGCGTCATCGGCAGTGTGGCCTTCATCGTCACGGGCGTGCTGATCCTCTTCTCCATCCCGGTGCTGAGCTTCGCGGCCGCGTACGGCATCCACAATCTGGGGCTCGGGCTGGCCTGGTCGTTCCTGATCGTCGGCGGCGCGTTCATCCTGCTGGGCATCCTGCTCGCGCTGTTCGGCTACGCGAAGATCAAGAAGGTCAAGCCGCCGGAGAAGTCCATCGCGTCCGCCAAGCAGACCGCCGCCGTCCTGCAGGGCGTCAAGCCGCACCCCCGCCCGGAGACCGCCGCCGACGCCATCCTCCCGGTGGGCGGCAGCACCCGCTCCGACCGCGCCATCGAGAGCGCACCGGTCCAGGACAAGGCGTCCGCTGTGGCACGCTCGTCCACATGACCGTCCCCGATTCCAGCGCAGTCGGCCCCCTGGGCCCGGAGGACCGGGCGGGCCGCGCGCGCCCGGCCGCACCGGCGGAATCCGCCCCCTTCGCCCCGGCCGGCGGCCCCGTACGCCTCGACGGGCCGTGGACCCACCGGGACGTCGCGGCGAACGGCGCCCGCTTCCACATCGCCGAAATGGGTGAAGGGCCGCTGGTTCTTCTCCTGCACGGCTTCCCGCAGTTCTGGTGGACCTGGCGCCACCAGTTGCCCGCGCTCGCCGAGGCCGGATTCCGGGCCGTGGCGATGGATCTGCGCGGCGTCGGCGGCAGCGACCGCACCCCCCGCGGCTACGATCCCGCCAATCTGGCCCTCGACATCACCGGTGTGGTCAGGTCGCTCGGTGAGCCGGACGCCGCCCTGGTCGGCCACGACATGGGCGGCTACCTGGCCTGGACGGCCGCCGTGATGCGCCCGAAGCTGGTGCGCCGGCTGGTCGTCTCCTCGATGCCCCACCCCAGGCGGTGGCGCTCCTCGATGCTCTCCGACTTCGCCCAGTCGCGGGCCGGCTCGTACATCTGGGGCTTCCAGCGGCCGTGGCTGCCGGAACGTCAGCTGGTGGCCGACGACGCCGCGTTGGTGGCGCGCCTGATCAGCGACTGGGCGGGTCCGGGCAAGGCGGACTTCCCCGACGAGGCGGCGCTGGGCGTCTACCGGCGGGCGATGAGCATCCCCTCGACGGCGCACTGCTCGATCGAGCCGTACCGCTGGATGGTGCGCTCACTGGCTCGTCCCGACGGCATCCAGTTCAACCGGCGCATGAAGCGGCCGGTCCGGGTGCCGACGCTCCACCTGCACGGTTCACTCGATCCGGCGGTCCGCACCCGCAGTTCGGCCGGGTCCGGCGAGTATGTCGAGGCGCCCTACCGTTGGCGACTTTTCGACGGTCTCGGTCACTTCCCGCACGAGGAGGACCCGGCCGGGTTCTCGGCCGAACTCATCAACTGGCTCAAGGATTCCGAGCCCGACCGCTAGCCGATGGGCACGCGTGTCCGAGAAATGGCCACGTGCCCGGCGCATAGGCCAATTGGCTGACGGACAGACGGTTACGGACCATGAGGCACGGGCAGACGTCCCGGTATGGGCTGGACGCACGACTTCGGTGACGCAGCACGCAACCGTCGCTCGACCGCCACGGCGGTTACGGGCATTCATGAGGGGGACGGCCTCCAGGGCCGGGTGCAGGCTATGCACGTTGTGGACGATCCCCGGCTCGGTATCTCGCGCATCCTGCGCCGCAGGGCCCGCTGGGTCTCGGCGCGGCTGCGCCATCCCCGTAACTGACACCGCGCACGGGACCGCCCGGCGGCGCGCTCCCCAGCGGTGTCCGGCAGACGCCGGCTAGAGCGCGCACCCCTGGCTGTCGACCTGCTGGTTGGCGGTGCGGCCCCGTGCGATGTCCTCGCGGATCTCGTCCGCCGTCAGCGCGTAGCCGGTGTCCGGGTCGTCGAGCGACTTGGCGAACACGACCCCGTACACCTTGCCTTCGGGGGTCAGCAGCGGGCCGCCGGAGTTGCCCTGGCGGACGGTGGTGTAGAGGGAGTACACATCGCGGCGGACCGTGCCCCGGTGGTAGATGTCGGGTCCGTTGGCGTCGATGCGGGCCCGGACGCGCGCGGAGCGTACGTCGTACGAGCCGTTCTCCGGGAAGCCCGCGACGATGGCGCTGTCCCCCGACTCCGCGTCACGTTCGGTGTCGGCGAACCGCAGCGGCTTCGCGTCGAGGTCGGGCACGTCGAGCACGGCGATGTCGCGCTGCCAGTCGTAGAGGACGACCTTCGCGTCGTACAGGCGTCCCTGGCCGCCGATCTGGACGGTCGGCTCGTCGACGCCGCCGACGACGTGGGCATTGGTCATGACGCGGCGGTCGGCGAACACGAAGCCGGTGCCTTCGAGGACCTTGCCACAGCTCGGGGCCGTACCCACGACCTTGACGATGGACTGCTTGGCGCGCGCCGCGACCGGGCTGCCCACCAGGGCCGGGTCGGGGGCCCTGACCTCGGTGATCGGTTCGTTGGCGAAGGGGCTGAAGACCTGCGGGAAGCCGTTCTGCGCGAGGACCGAGGAGAAGTCCGTGAACCAGGTGGACGCCTGGGGCGGCATCACACGGGAGACGCCCAGCAGGACCGAGGAGCTGCGGACCTCCTTGCCGAGCGTCGGCAGCGAGGTGCCCGCCAGGGCGGAGCCGATCAGCCAGGCGACCAGCAGCATCGCCACCACGTTGACCAGGGCGCCGCCGGTCGCGTCCAGGGCGCGCGCGGGCGACCAGGTGATGTGCCGGCGGAGCTTGTTGCCGAGGTGGGTGGTGAACGCCTGGCCCACCGACGCGCACACGATCACGATGACGACCGCGACGACGGCCGCGGTGGAGGAGACCTCCGAACCGTCCGTCAGCTGGTCCCACAGGACCGGCAGGAGGTAGACGGCGACGAGACCGCCGCCCAGGAACCCGATCACCGACAGAATGCCGACGACGAACCCCTGGCGGTATCCGATGACCGCGAACCACACGGCGCCGGCCAGCAGCAGGATGTCCAGCACGTTCACCGTCTATAGCCTCGCAGATTCGTCACCGGGCCCGTACGCCTCCGCGGCTCCGGGCGGGCCCGGACCTGCGGAGCACGGAAGTCAGCCTGTCATGCGCGCCAGTCGAGCGGCACCTGCCTGGCCCTGTCCCACGGGCGTTCCCAGCCCGCGAAGTGCAGAATCCGGTCGATCACGCCGGCCGTGAACCCCCAGACGAGTGCCGATTCGACCAGGAATGCCGGGCCCCGGTGGCCGCTGGGGTGGATGGCCGTCGCCCGGTTGGCCGGGTCCGTGAGATCCGCCACGGGGACGGTGAAGACCCGCGCGGTCTCACCCGGATCGACGACCCCGACCGGGCTGGGTGTACGCCACCAGCCGAGGACGGGCGCCACGACGAAGCCGCTGACCGGGATGTAGAGCCGCGGCAGTACGCCGAAGAGCTGCACCCCGCCCGGATCGAGCCCGGTCTCCTCCTCGGCCTCCCGCAGCGCGGCCCGGAGCGGTCCGGTGGTCGCCGGGTCGCCGTCCTCCGGGTCGAGCGAGCCGCCGGGGAAGGACGGCTGGCCCGGATGGGAGCGCAGGCTTCCGGCCCGCTCCATCAGCAGCAGCTCCGGGCCTCGCGCGCCCTCGCCGAACAGGACGAGCACGGCCGACTGGCGTCCCGCACCGCTCGCGGGCGGCAGGAAGCGGCTGAGCTGCTGGGGCCGTACGGTCCGCGCGGCATGGGCGACGGGGTCGAGCCAGCCGGGCAGGCCCTCTTCCGAGACGGCCACCGGGGAGCCGCCGTACTCGGCGCTTCCGTGCGCCACCGGGGCGCGGCGGTCCGCGTCGCCGTGCCGTTCCTGGCCCTGCCGTTCCGTGCCGGGTTCATGCGTCTTCATGGGCACCCCTCCGTCTCACAACGCCTGTCGTCCCGCGATTCGTTCCGCAGCGGCGGTACGCGTCAGCCGGCGCCGAGCGGAGGGGCCGGGCTTCCCGGATAGTCCGGCGGCGGGTTCAGCCGCTGGCCCGGCCGGCCGCCCATCTCGTACTTCAGCAGCTTGCGGGCCTTCTCCGGGTCGGTCTCGCCCTCGCCGTACGCGGGGCAGAGCGGGGCGATCGGGCAGGCGCCGCAGGCGGGCCTGCGGGCATGGCAAACGCGGCGGCCGTGGAAGATGACACGGTGCGAGAGCATGGTCCACTCGCTCTTGGGGAAGATGGCCGCGATCTCCGCCTCGACCTTCTCCGGGTCCTCCTGCTCGGTCCACTTCCACCGCCGGACCAGCCGCCCGAAGTGCGTGTCCACCGTGATCCCGGGGACTCCAAAGGCATTGCCCAGCACCACGTTGGCCGTCTTCCGGCCGACTCCCGGAAGCTTGACGAGATCCTTCAGCCGCCCCGGCACCTCGCCGCCGAAGTCGTCCCGGAGCATGGCGGACAGGCCGAGGAGCGATTTCGCCTTGGCACGGAAGAAGCCGGTCGGCCGGATCAGCTCCTCCAACTCCTCCGGAACGGCGGAGGCCATGTCCTCGGGGGTGGGGTGGGCGGCGAAGAGGGCGGGGGTGGTCTGGTTGACCCTCAGATCGGTGGTCTGGGCGGAGAGGACCGTGGCGACCAGCAGTTCGAACGGATTCCGGAAGTCCAGCTCGGGGTGGGCGTACGGGTAGATCTCGGCCAGTTCGCGGTTGATCCGGCGAGCCCGGCGGACCATCGCCAGATGCGATTCGGGCCGGCCCGGCTTCCGCTTCGGCCCGGCGGCCCCGGACGCCGGTCCTTCCTTCGCGCTCTTCGCGTCCTTCACGTCTTTCGCGCTCTCTGCGGCCTTCGCGGCCTTCGCTCCGGACCGGCTTTCCGCCGTTTTCTTCAGGTTCTTCCGGTCGCCCGCACCCTGTTCGCCCACAGCGGAATCATGGCCCTCCGACACTCCCTCAGCCCCCTCGGCCTGCGCTCTCACCGGCATCCCGGACTCCCGGCCAGCCTAGAGCCCGGCACTGACATCCACCCCGGTCACCGGTGATCCACCCCCAATCGGCCCCCTGCCGTACCCCTCGGCACGCACGTGCGTCAAACTGGTTTGTGATTGATCGCACTGTTTTACCGTCCGGCATGATGGGGACCACGGTTCCCTGGACAGGCCGACAAGGAGAGAACTCGTGGACGACGTTCTGCGGCGCGCCCCGCTTTTCGCGGCGCTCGATGACGAGCAGGCCGCGGAGCTCCGCGCCTCGATGAGTGAGGTGACCCTCGCGCGCGGCGACGCGCTGTTCCACGAGGGCGATCCCGGCGACCGCCTCTACGTGGTCACCGAGGGCAAGGTGAAGCTCCACCGCACCTCCCCCGACGGTCGAGAGAACATGCTGGCGGTCCTCGGTCCCGGCGAGCTGATCGGCGAGCTGTCGCTCTTCGACCCCGGCCCGCGCACGGCCACCGCCACCGCGCTGACCGAGGTCAAGCTCCTCGGCCTGGGCCACGGCGACCTGCAGCCCTGGCTCAACGCACGCCCCGAGGTGGCCACGGCCCTGCTGCGCGCCGTCGCCCGGCGGCTGCGCAAGACCAACGACCAGATGTCCGACCTGGTCTTCTCCGACGTCCCCGGCCGTGTCGCCCGCGCCCTCCTGGACCTGTCGCGCCGCTTCGGCGTCCAGTCCGAGGAAGGCATCCACGTGGTGCACGACCTGACGCAGGAGGAGCTGGCCCAGCTGGTCGGCGCCTCCCGCGAGACGGTCAACAAGGCCCTCGCGGACTTCGCCGGCCGCGGCTGGCTGCGGCTGGAGGCACGCGCCGTGATCCTGCTGGACGTGGAGCGGCTGGCCAAGCGCTCGCGCTGACCCGTCGCCGTACGCGCCCTCAGATCAGCCCGTGCTCGACCAGGTACTCCAGCTGCGCCCGCACCGACAGCTCCGCCGCCGGCCACAGCGAACGGTCCACGTCGGCATAGACATGGGCCACCACCTCGGCCGAGGTCCGGTAGCCGGTCTCCACGGCCGTCTCCACCTGGGCCAGCCGGTGCGCGCGGTGGGCCAGATAGAACTCGACCGCGCCCTGCGCGTCCTCCAGCACCGGCCCGTGTCCCGGCAGCACCGTGTGCACCCCGTCGTCGACCGTCAGGGAGCGCAGCCTCCGCAGCGAGTCCAGGTAGTCGCCCAGCCGGCCGTCCGGATGCGCCACCAGGGTCGTTCCGCGTCCGAGGATCGTGTCCCCGGTGAGCACCGCCCGGTCGGCCGGCAGATGGAACGACAGCGAGTCCGCCGTGTGGCCGGGCGTCGGCACCACGTACATCTCCAGGCCGCCGGTCGTGATCACGTCACCCGTGCCCAGGCCCTCGTCGCCGAGCCGCATCTCCGGGTCCAGCGCCCGCACCTTGGTCCCGGTCAGCTCCGCGAACCGGGCGGCGCCCTCCGCGTGGTCCGGATGGCCATGGGTGAGGAGCGTCAGCGCGACCCGGCGGCCGGCCCGCTCGGCGGTGTCGACGACGGCCCGCAAATGGGTCTCGTCCAGCGGGCCCGGATCGATGACGACCGCCAGGTCCGAGTCGGGCTCGGCGACGATCCACGTATTGGTCCCGTCCAGCGTCATCGCGGAGGGGTTGGGTGCCAGGACATTGACCGTACGGGCCGTGGCGGGGCCGGAGAGCACACCGCCGCGCGGCTGTCCGGGCAGCGCCGCCGCGTCACTCATCGCGCACCGCCTTCCGCGTCGGCCGTCAGTTCCACGTTGCCCGATTCACCCTCGCCGCGCGTTTCCTCCGCGTCGGCCGCGGAAATGTGCTTCGTGAACTCCGCGTGCCCCGGCCAGCTCAGCACCAGCTCGTCGCCGTCCAGCCGGGCCTGCGCGAGTACGGGGGTGAGGTCCTGCTCCGACGCCGCCTCCAGCGCCCGCGCGGCGGTGGCGTACGGGCGGAGCGTCCGCAGCGTCGCCACGGTCGGCGGCATCATCAGCAGCTCGCCCCGGTCGTAGCCGTCGGCCGCGTCGCCCGGCGTGATCCACACCGTGCGGTCGGCCTCCGTCGAGGCGTTCCGGGTGCGCTGACCCGCGGGGAGCACGGCGACGAAGAACCAGGTGTCGTAGCGGCGCGGCTCGAACTCCGGCGTGGTCCAGCGCGCCCACGCGCCGAGCAGGTCCGAGCGCAGCACCAGCCCGCGCCGCTCCAGGAACGCGGCGAACGACAGCTCGCGCGAGACCAGCGCCGCCCGGTCGGCCTCCCAGTCCTCGCCCGTGGTGTCGGTGACGACCGTTTCCGGCGTCGGTCCGGCGAGCAGGACCCCGGCCTCCTCGTACGTCTCGCGGACGGCCGCGCAGACGATCGCCTGCGCCTCGGCCGGTGTGCCGACGCCCAGCCGCTCGGCCCAGTCCGCCGGCGCGGGACCGGCCCAGCCGACGAGCCGGTCGTCGTCGCGCGGGTCCACCCCGCCCCCCGGATAGGCGTACGCCCCTCCGGCGAAGGCCATCGAGGTGCGCCGGCGCAGCATGTGGACGGCGGGTGCGCCCCCGGCGGCGCCGTCCCGGAGCAGCATCACGGTGGCGGCCCGGCGGGGCACGGCGGCCGTCAGCTCGCCTGCGGCGAGGGCCCTGATCCGGCCGGGCCATTCCGGGGGGTACCACTGACCATTGGACATGGCCGGAGGCTATCCGGAACCGCGCCGATGTTCGAGAGGTAACCCGATCCGTACATGGCGTCTACACCTACATCCGCGCGACCTCCGGAAACACACGATCCCGCCCGGTCGTGACGACCGGACGGGATCGACGGCGGATGCGGGCCGCATCGGGCGGATGCGGGCCGGGTCAGGCTTCGGTCAGCTCGACCTGGATCTCGACCTCGACCGGCGCGTCCAGCGGCAGCACCGCGACGCCCACGGCGCTGCGGGCGTGCACGCCCTTGTCCCCGAGGACCTCGCCCAGCAGCTCGCTCGCGCCGTTGACCACACCGGACTGGCCGGTGAAGTCGGTGGCCGACGCGACGAAGCCGACGACCTTCACGACCCGCGCGATGCGGTCCAGGTCGCCCGCGACCGACTTCACCGCGGCCAGGGCGTTCAGCGCGCAGGTCTTGGCCAGCTCCTTGGCCTCGTCGGGCGTGACCTCGGCGCCGACCTTGCCGGTGACGGCGAGCTTGCCGTCCACCATCGGCAGCTGGCCGGCCGTGTACACGTACACGCCCGACTGCACGGCCGGCTGGTACACGGCCAGCGGCGGCACGACGGCCGGCAGCGGCAGCCCCAGCTCGGCGAGCCTCGCCTCGACGGTGCCCGCCACTACTGCTTCTCCCGCTTCAGGTACGCCACGAGCTGCTCGGGGTTGTTCGGGCCGGGAACGACCTGGACCAGCTCCCAGCCGTCCTCGCCCCAGGTGTCCAGAATCTGCTTGGTCGCGTGCACGAGAAGGGGCACGGTCGCGTATTCCCACTTGGTCATGGCCCGACTGTAATGCCTGCGCAATCCAGGGCACGCGCAGCCTCGTGCGTAGCCTGCGGTGTGACTGGTTAGGCTCGAATACGTGAGCAGGTTCCAGGTCGTCAGCGGCAAGGGCGGTACCGGTAAGACCACGGTCGCCGCCGCCCTCGCGCTCGCCCTCGCGGCCGAGGGCAGGCGCACTCTCCTCGTGGAGGTCGAGGGCAGACAGGGCATCGCCCAGCTCTTCGATGCGGGCTCCCTCCCCTACGAGGAGCGCAGGATCGCCGTCGCCCCCGGCGGCGGCGAGGTCTACGCCCTCGCGATCGACGCGGAGCTGGCGCTCCTCGACTACCTCCAGATGTTCTACAAGCTCGGCAGCGCGGGCCGGGCGCTCAAGAAGCTCGGCGCGATCGACTTCGCGACCACCATCGCGCCCGGCGTGCGAGACGTCCTGCTGACGGGCAAGGCCTGCGAGGCGGTCCGGCGCAAGGACCGGCAGAACCGGTTCGTCTACGACCACGTGATCATGGACGCCCCGCCGACCGGCCGCATCACGCGCTTCCTCAATGTGAACGACGAGGTGGCCGGCCTCGCCCGGATCGGCCCGATACACAATCAGGCCCAGGCCGTGATGAGGGTGCTGAAGTCCCCGGAGACCTCGGTGCACCTGGTCACCCTGCTGGAGGAGATGCCGGTCCAGGAGACCGCGGACGGCATCGCGGAGCTGCGCGCCGCCGAACTGCCGGTGGGCCGGGTCATCGTGAACATGGTGCGCCCGCAGCTGCTGGACGGCGACGCGCTGAGCGCCGCCTCGGGCGGCCGGCGCAAGGAAATCGCCAAGACGCTGACACGGGCGGGCGTGACCGGCGCGGCGGGGCTCGTACGCCCGCTGGTCGAGCAGGCCGCCGAGCACACCCAGCGGGTCGCCCTGGAGCGCGAACAGCGCGCGGTGCTGGCGGGTCTCGGCCTGCCGGGGTACGCGCTCCCGCTGATCGGCGAGGGGGTGGACCGGGCCGGGCTCGACGCGCTGGCGGCCGCGCTCCGCGAACAGGGCGCGGGCCAAGGGAAGACCGGACGAGGGGCGGGTTCATGACAGCGCGTACAGATACCGGCGCGGCGGCCCCCGTACCGGCCCTGGACACCGACGCCCTGATCGACGATCCGGGCATCCGGATCATCGTCTGCTGCGGCTCCGGCGGCGTCGGCAAGACGACCACCGCGGCGGCGCTCGGCGTGCGGGCGGCGGAGCGCGGACGCAAGGTCGTCGTCCTCACCATCGACCCGGCCCGCAGGCTCGCCCAGTCCATGGGCATCGATTCGCTGGACAACGTGCCGCGCCGGGTGAAGGGCATCGAGGGCGAGGGCGCCGGTGAGCTGCACGCCATGATGCTCGACATGAAGCGGACCTTCGACGAGATCGTCGAGGCGCACGCGGACGCGGAACGCGCCCGCGCCATTCTGGAGAACCCCTTCTACCAGTCCCTGTCGGCCGGCTTCGCGGGCACGCAGGAGTACATGGCGATGGAGAAGCTCGGCCAGCTCCGGGCGCGCGACGAGTGGGACCTGATCGTCGTGGACACCCCGCCGTCGCGGTCCGCGCTGGACTTCCTGGACGCCCCGAAGCGTCTGGGCTCGTTCCTGGACGGGAAGTTCATCAAGCTGCTGATGGCCCCGGCGAAAATGGGTGGCCGCGCCGGAATGAAGTTCCTCAACGTGGGCATGTCGATGATGACCGGGACGCTCGGCAAGCTGCTGGGCGGGCAGTTCCTGCGGGACGTCCAGACGTTCGTCGCCGCGATGGACACCATGTTCGGCGGCTTCCGTACCCGCGCCGATGCCACGTACAAACTCCTCCAGGCGCCCGGCACGGCGTTCCTCGTCGTCGCGACACCGGAGCGGGACGCGCTCCGCGAAGCGGCGTACTTCGTGGAACGCCTGGCGGCAGAGGGGATGCCACTGGCGGGACTGGTGCTCAACCGGGTGCACGGCAGCGACGCCGCCCGGCTCTCCGCCGAACAGGCCCTGGCCGCCGCAGAAAATCTTGAAACCGGTGGCATTGTGGATCAGGCGGCCGGGAAGGCTGGACTTCGTAAGCCCGCCGACTCTCCCGCGGCCGGGCGCGCACCCACCGCCGACGCCCCTGGAACCGCCGCTCCCGAATCCGCTACGGACCCCGAGCCCCGGACCGACCGTACGACAACCATCACAACCGAAGAACTGACCGCCGGACTGCTCCGTCTGCATGCCGAACGGATGCAGTTGGTCGCGCGCGAACAGGACACCCGCGACCGCTTCACCGCGCGCCATCCCGAGGTACCCGTCACCGCCGTGGCCGCGCTGCCCGGAGACGTCCACGACCTCTCGGGCCTGCGGGCCGTCGGGGACCGGCTCGCGACCGGATCGGACCCGGCCGGAGCTGCCTAGCCGCTCGTCGTGCGTACGTACGGTGGGGGCCGTACGACGCCCTCGTGCCGGACAGGCGCTAGCCGACGGCGGCGAACGTCTCGTGCAGCTCGCCGTTCTCCAGCCCATTCGCCACGGGCAGCATGCCCGTGGACCGCTCGTACTCGCTGCGGGCGGTCTCCAGCAGCCGACGCCAGGACGTCACGGTCGGCCGCCTGCGCAGCAGCGCGCGGCGCTCCCGCTCCGTCATCCCACCCCACACGCCGAATTCGACGCGATGGTCCAGCGCGTCGGCCAGGCACTCGGTCCGCACCGGGCATCCGGTGCACACCGCCTTGGCCCTGTTCTGCGCTGCCCCTTGTACGAACAGTTCATCCGGATCAGTAGTGCGGCAGGCTGCCTGCGCACTCCAGTCGGTTACCCAGCCCATCCCGGCGCCGTCCTCTCCCGAATCGAGGCTCCCCCACGGCGGCAGCGGCATATTCACCTTCACCGCTGCCAGTTGAGGACGTTACGGAAGGTGGCGACAGCACAACACCCCCTTCGGGCCCAATCTTGAATGGCCCGAACGGACTATGCGTATGCGGCAGATCACCCAGGGGAGTGAGGGGAGGACATGCGGGACCAAGCCGCCCTCATCAGGACAGTCCACCAAAACCGCAACGGGCATTCGGTGACACGCCGGGCGAATTCGGGAACGCCGGGCGCATGGCCGGATCGTGCGCGGGGGTTGATACGTAACCGGACTGCTGTGACAGTTGAGAGCAGCTTAGCCTCGGGCTTTCATGAGGTGGGCTGTCCGAAGCGTGATCGAAAACGTGAGAAGTGCTCCTGACCTGCAACGATGGGACTTGTCGAAGGTCCAGATCGTGCCGTGGAAAGAAGCACTTCTCAGGTGAAGAAGCGTATCGGGTCGTACCCGCGTATCCGCATCGAGGGCGGCGGCCGGGCGGTGGTCTCCCAGGCCGGGGGCGTGCTGCTGGTCGAGACGGTCCGCAAGGCCGGGCTGGACACCGCGATATCCGCGGCGCTGGCGCCGTGGCGGAAGGCTCGGGCGGTGCACGACCCGGGCAAGATCCTGCTGGACGTGGCCCTCGCGGTCGCGCTGGGCGGCGACTGCCTGGCCGATGCCGGGATGCTGCGGGCCGAGCCGGCCGTGTTCGGCCCGGTGGCCTCCGACCCGACCGTCTCCCGCCTCGTCGACACCCTGGCCGAGTCCGGCCCGAAGGCTCTGAACGCGATCCGGTCCGCGCGGGCCGAAGTACGCGAACGAATATGGAAGTTGGCGGGATCCTCGTCGCCGGACGCCTCCGGGCAGGTGATCGTCGACCTGGACGGGGTGCTGGTACTGGCCCACTCCGACAAGCAGGACGCGGCCGCGACCTGGAAGAAGACCTTCGGACATCACCCGCTGGTGGGCTTCGTCGACCACGGAAGCGGCGGCACCGGCGAGCCGGTGGCCGCGCTGCTGCGGCCCGGGAACGCGGGCAGCAACACCGCCGCCGACCACATCACCACGGCCCGACTCGCCCTGGCCCAACTGCCGAACAAGTACCGGCGCGGACGCCAGACGCTCATTCGTACCGACTCCGGCGGTGGCACCCACGAGTTCGTCGCCTGGCTCGCCCAGCGGGGCAGGTGGCTGTCGTACTCGGTCGGCATGACCATCACCGACGCCATCCACCAGGCCGTCCTCAAGATCCCGCCCGCCGCCTGGACAGTGGCCGTCGAACCGGAAGGTGAGATCCGTGACGGCGCCTGGGTCGCCGAACTCGACGGTGACGTCCTCAAGGGCTGGCCGCAGGGGATGCGGCTGATCGTCCGCAAGGAACGCCCGCACCCCGGCGCCCAGTTGCGCCTCACCGATGCCGACGGACTGCGGCTCACGGCGTTCGCGACCAACACCACCGGCGTTCCGATCGCCGCACTCGAACTCCGGCACCGCCAACGCGCGAGAGCCGAGGACCGCATCCGAAACGCCCGCGCCACCGGCCTGCGCAACCTGCCACTCCACGACGCCGCACAGAACCAGATCTGGCTGGAGATCGTCCAAATCGCCCTCGACCTGCTGGCCTGGATGCCCATGCTCGCCCTCACCGGGCAAACCCGCAGGTGGGAGCCCCGGCGGCTGAGGCTCCGACTGTTTTCCGCCGCCGCTCAGCTCGTCACCACCGCCCGCCGCCGACACCTGAGATTCGCAGGCCACTGGCCCTGGACCGACCTGATCACCGACGCCATCGCCCGACTCGAAGCTCTCCCGAACCCCGGCTGACCAGCACGTCCCCGCCCCTGCGAGCAGCACCACCCCGACCGGAGCCGTGGAACCCGGCGCCCACCCGACGCGACAGCCGGGCCATCAGCCTGCCCGCCACCCGCCCGAACAGCCGAAACGGCCCGCCGGAGGAACCGACGGACCGTCACGAAAGATCGAGGTTAGGCCAAGGCATATCCCTGTGTCCGGCGAATGGGAACGCAGCCGCCCCGCACCGCCATGCCACCAGGTCGGAGCCCACGACCGCGCGTGTACACGCCGGTCCGAATGTCACGGTCCGGTACGCGAACGCTCCGAGAAGCACCCGGTCCTACGGAACGCTCATATCTACGGATTAGGCTGCCCCCATGCCAAAGAAGCGCTCGGGCGGGGGTCTCACCAAGACCCAGCAGGCCGCCAAGTTCCTCGGTGTCGCCGCACTCTCGGGAGTCGTCCTCGCGGGTATCGCGCTGCCGGCCGCCGGAGCACTGGGTCTGGCCGCCAAGGGGACGGTCGACGGGTTCGACGAGATCCCGGCCAATCTGAAGACGCCACCGCTGAGTCAGCGCTCCAAGATCCTGGACAGCGAGGGCGGCCTCATCGCCACGGTGTACTCCCGTGACCGCACGGTGGTGCCGCTGACGAGCATCTCGCCGTACATGCAGAAGGCGATCATCGCGATCGAGGACGCCCGCTTCTACGAGCACGGCGCCGTCGACCTCAAGGGCATCCTGCGCGCGATGAACCGCAATGTGCAGGCGGGCGGGACCGCGGAGGGCGCCTCGACGCTCACCCAGCAGTACGTGAAGAACGTCTTCGTCGAGGAGGCGGGCAACGACCCGGACAAGGTCGCCCAGGCCACCCAGCAGACGCTCGGCCGCAAGATCCAGGAACTGAAGTACGCGATCCAGGTCGAGGAAGAGCTCGGCAAGAAGAAGATCCTGGAGAACTACCTCAACATCACGTTCTTCGGGCAGCAGGCGTACGGCGTCGAGGCCGCCTCCCAGCGCTACTTCTCCAAGTCGGCCAAGAACCTGAGCCTGGAGGAGGCCGCGCTGCTGGCCGGGATCGTGCAGTCCCCCAGCCGCTACGACCCCATCAACGACATAGAGGAAGCGACCAAGCGCCGCAACACCGTCCTCCAGCGGATGGCGGACACCGGGAAGATCTCGCGCGAAGAGGCGGAGAAGGCCCAGAAGAACCCGATCAAGCTCAAGGTCAAGCGCCCGCAGAACGGCTGCATCACCGCCGTCAACGGCGCCGGGTTCTTCTGCGACTACGTCCAGAAGATCGTCAAGAACGACCCGGCCTTCGGCAAGACCGAGAAGGAGCGCGCCAAGCTCTGGGCGACCGGCGGTCTGACCATCAAGACCACGCTGGACCCGCGCTCGCAGGCCGCCTCCAACGAGGCCGCCACCTCGCGCGTCAACTCCGACGACAAGGTCGCCGCCGCGGTCGTCCAGGTGCAGCCGGGCACCGGCCGCATACTGGCGATGGCCCAGTCGCGGCCGTACGGTCTGGACCCGTCCAAGCACCAGACCATGCTGAACCTCTCCGTCGACCACGCGATGGGCGGCAGTTACGCCGGCTTCCAGGTCGGCTCGACGTTCAAGCCGATCACCGCCGCCGCGGCGCTGGAGAAGGGCATCAGCCCGGCGCAGAGCTTCGACACGCCCTCCTCGATAACGCTGCCCGCCGACGCCTTCCGCACCTGCGAGGGCGCCCCCGCGGACAACAAGCCGTGGGACGTGGAGAACGAGACGGAGACCGAGAAGGGCATGTTCGACATGACCAGTGCGCTGGGCAAGTCGATCAACACCTACTTCGCCAAGCTGGAGGAGAAGACCGGCCTCTGCGAGACGCTGACCATGGCCAAGAAGGTCGGCTACACGCGCGGTGACAACAAGCCGCTGCTGCAGATTCCCACCACCACGCTCGGCAGCCAGGAGTCGACCCCGCTCGCCATGGCCGCGGTCTACGCGACCTTCGCCAACCGCGGCACGTACTGCTCGCCGGTCGCGCTCCTCTCCGTCAAGAAGGCGGACGGCTCGGCGATCGACGTACCCAAGTCGAAGTGCGACCGCGCGATGAGCGAGCACACGGCCGACACCCTCAACCAGATGCTCAAGGGCGTCGTCGAGGACGGAACCGGTACGCAGGCCGGTCTCAGCGACCGCGACAACGCGGGCAAGACCGGTACCACCGACGAGCGCAAGAACGTCTGGTTCGTCGGCTACACGCCGAACCTGTCCACGGCGGTGTGGGTCGGCAGCGACGGTGCCCGCCAGGAGTCGATGACCAACATCGTCATCGGCGGCCAGTACTACGACAAGGTCTGCGGTGGCTGTCTGCCAGGGCCGATCTGGAAGACGGCGATGACCGGCTCCCTCAGCCCCTCCGAGACCCCCTCCTTCAACGCGGTCGACGTGCCGCGCGCGAAGGAGAAGGAGAAGGAGGACAAGGACAAGAGGAACCGGGACCGCGACAAGCGGAAGCCGGGCGACAACAAGCCCGGTGACGACAACCCGTTCCCCGGCATCAGCATCCCGCCGGACATCCTCGGCGGAACCGGCAACGACAACGGCCACGGCCGCGGCCAGAACGACGGCGGCATGAACGGCCCGTGAGCCGAGACCGCTCACACACGAGGGCGGGGCGCCCCCGGATCACCGGGGGCGCCCCGCCCTCGTTCACGGCGTGGGAAGGGAGCCGGGTTCAGCCCGCAAGGAGCTTCTTCACCGCGGCGGCCACCCGGCCGCCGTCGGCGCGACCGGCCACCTTCGGGTTGACGATCTTCATGACGGCGCCCATCGCGCGCGGCCCCTCGGCCCCGGCGGCCTTCGCCTCGTCGACGGCGGAGGCCACGACCGCGTTCAGCTCGTCGTCGCTCAGCTGCTGCGGAAGGTAGGCGTCGAGGATCTCGCCCTCCTTCTTCTCCCGCTCGGCCTGCTCGGTCCGGCCGCCCTTGGCGAAGGCCTCGGCCGCCTCGCGGCGCTTCTTGGCCTCCTTGGCGATCACCTTCTGCACCTCGTCGTCGGAGAGCTCGCGGGCGGACTTGCCGCCCACCTCCTCCTTGGTGATCGCGGTGAGGGTCAGCCGGAGCGTGGACGAGGTCAGCTCGTCACGCGCCTTCATGGCCGTGGTGAGGTCTTCCTGCAGCTTGGACTTGAGCGTGGTCATGAGGAGATTGTGGCAGGTGCGGGCCGCCGGGCGCCCGCCTGTTTTCCCGCGGCCGGGCACCGTCTGCGACGATGGGCGCATGCGCGCACGCTACGGAGTACCCCTGAAAATCACGGCGGTCACCGCCGCGGCCGGCGCCGCCGGTCTCGTCTACGCGGCAGGCTTCGAGGTCCGCTCGTTCCGTCTGCGCAGGGTCACCGTTCCGGTGCTCCCGCAGGGGGCGCGCCCGCTGCGCGTCCTGCAGATCTCCGACGTGCACATGGTGAGCGGGCAGCGCAAGAAGCGCGCCTGGCTCCAGTCGCTGGCGGGCCTGCGGCCCGACTTCGTCGTCAACACCGGGGACAACCTCTCCGACCCCGAGGCCGTACCGGAGCTGCTGGACGCGCTCGGCCCGCTGATGGAGTTCCCGGGCGTGTACGTGTTCGGCTCCAACGACTACTACGGGCCGAAGCTGCGCAACCCGGTCCGCTACCTGTTCGAGAAGGCGTCGGGCCGGCATGGCCTCAACGGCAACGCCCCGGCGGTGGGCGTCGTCCACAACCCGTGGGAGCCGATGCGCGACGGCTTCGACGAGGCGGGCTGGCTCAACCTGTCCAACACGCGCGGCCGCCTCAAGCTGGACGGCCTGGAGCTGGCCTTCACCGGCCTGGACGACCCGCACATCAAGCGCGACCGGTACGCCGAGGTCGCCGGTGGCCCCGAGACGGACGCCGACCTCTCGATCGGCGTGGTCCACGCCCCGTACCTGCGCTCCCTCGACGCCTTCACGACGGACGGTTACCCTCTGGTCCTCGCCGGTCACACCCACGGCGGCCAGGTCTGCATCCCCTTCTACGGCGCCCTGGTCACCAACTGCGACCTGGACACGGACCGGGTCAAGGGCCTCTCCACGCACACCGCCGCCGGCAACCGCGCCTACCTCCACGTCTCGGCCGGCTGCGGCACCAGCCGCTACGCCCCGGTCCGCGTCGCCTGCCCCCCGGAGGCCACCCTCCTCACCCTGACCCCCCGCGACGCCTGACCTCCGGGCCACCCCGACCGATCACGACAAAAACCGGATTTCGTCTCCGGGCGCCAGTGGGCTAGAGTTATCGATGTCGCCGGGAAACCGCGACGATCGGGGTGTAGCGCAGCTTGGCAGCGCGCTTCGTTCGGGACGAAGAGGTCGTGGGTTCAAATCCCGCCACCCCGACAGTGAAGTACCAGGTCAGGGCCGGTCTCCTTTACGGGAGACCGGCCCTGCTTGCGTTCCGTAAGCGGTCCGGGTGTCAACCAGGTGTGATCTTGATTGGCATCCCAGCCCTGATATGACATGGCCCTGACACCGCCAGGTCGAGCCTCAGTCCAGGCGGGAGTCGATTCCGCTTCCCTGTGAAGCGATGAGCAGATCGTCGTAAAACCTTTTGTACAGGGGGAGTTGTGGGTTTATCTACGCGCGGAGCTACGGCTCCCGACCGATCATTCGGGCAATTCAGGCGGGTTCTCTCCGGGCTATTACCGACTGGTCCCGCGAGCTGCTACAACAGGTGACGCTCACTCAACCCCCCACCCACCCCCCACATTTCGGAGGGCTGACAGCCATGTCAGTACGGAGATTCTGGGCGTCCGCATCCACTCTGCTCCTCGCCGCCGCTGCCGCTCTGGGCTTCGTCCAGCCGGCTTCGGCGGCTTCCCCGGCCGCCGCCGGCGGATACGTCGCGCTGGGCGACTCGTATTCGTCCGGTGTCGGCGCGGGCAGCTATCTGTCCGACAGCGGTGACTGTCGGCGCAGCACCAAGGCCTACCCCTACCTCTGGGCCGCTGCGAACTCCCCGTCGTCGTTCGCCTTCGTCGCCTGTTCGGGCGCCACCACGAGCACCGTGGCCGGCGGCCAGCTCGGGGCGCTCAGCTCGTCCACCTCGCTGGTGAGCGTCACCGCGGGCGGCAACGACGTCGGGTTCGCCGACGTCATGCAGGACTGCGTGCTGTCCGGCGAGTCCGCGTGCATCTCGGCCGTCAACGCGGCCGTCGGGAAGATGAACAACACGCTGCCTTCCCGGCTGAGTTCGCTGTACTCCTCCATCCACTCCAAGGCCCCGCAGGCGCATGTCGTGGTGCTGGGCTACCCGCGCTTCTACAAGATCGGCGGCAGCTGCCTCGTCGGGCTCTCCGACCGGGCGCGCACGGCCATCAACAACGCATCGGACGTGCTGAACGGCGTGATCGCCAAGCAGGCGGCGAACTCCGGGTTCACCTTCTCCGGGGTCGCCGACGAGTTCACCGGGCACGAGCTGTGCTCCGGCGACCCGTGGCTGCACAGCGTCTCGATCCCCCTCTACAACTCGTACCACCCGAAGGCCGCAGGGCAGTCGGGCGGCTATCTGCCCGCTTTCCGCTCCGCGGCGTAGGCGGTACGAGCAGGAGGCTGCGGCGCGGCGGTGTCCCGGTTCTGCGGGGCGTCGCCGCGCCGTCCGTCATGCCGGGCGGGACGCCTTGATCGAGTACATCAAGGGGATGCGCGGACGGTCCGGCGGAAAGCGGAAGAAGTCGTCCGTGCCACGTTTCAGGACGGGGAAACGCGCGAAGAGCGAGACGTCGTGCTCGTGAAGGAACTCGATCCGCAGGCCGGAGGCGGCCAGCGCCGACACCACACTGCCCACCGGGTGCTGCCACTCGACGCTGCGGTTGTGGACGGTCGGGGCGTCGAAGTCCGCGTACGTACCCGGCGTCTCGTCCACCCATGCCTCACGGCTGAAGTAGTCGTGCACGATCCGCGAGCCCGACTCGTCGTCGAGGCAGTCCGTGAGCGGATGGAACTCAGCGAGGTACAGGAAACCGCCCGGCGCCACCAGCGACGCGGCCGTCTCCGCCCAGCGGTCGATGTCCGGCAGCCAGTTCAGCGCGCCGACGCCCGTGTACACGATGTCGTACGAGGAGTCCGGCACGGCCTGGGCCGCGTCGTACACGTCGGCGGCGACGAAGGCCGCCCGGTCGGGGCCCAGTCCCATGTCCAGGGCGAGGGCGCGCGCGGTCTCGACGGCCGGTTCGGAGAAGTCGAGGCCGACGACCTGGGCGGCGCCGTGCCGCGCCCAGGAGATCGTGTCGAGACCGATGTGGCACTGCAGATGCAGCAGCGTCCGGCCGGTCACGTCACCGACCTCGGTCACCTCGAAGGGCCTCAGCGCGTCCTTGCCCTCACGGAAGGAGCCGAGGTCGTAGAAGTCACTGCCTGCGTGGATGGGCACACGCTCATCCCACATCCTGCGGTTGGCCTCGCGCCAGTCGGGCGGTATCGGAGGAGTGGACATGTCCGCGAGGTTATCCACAGGCTGCGGACGAAGCGAACGGATTGTCGGCGGTTCTGCGCAGAATGGGGTCATGACTGAGGCCAGTGGTTCGCCGACGACCGCATCATCCGTACCCCTGTGGGAGCAGCGTTTCCGCGCTCCCCGTGTCTCGCTGCCCGACTGGGCCGAGGACGCGCCGGACCGCGCGTTGTTCGTGTCCAACGCGACGGGGACCTACGAGCTGTACACCTGGGACCGGGCGACCGGCGAGCAGCGCCAGGTGACCGACCGCCCCAATGGGACGACGGACGGCGTGCTGACGCCGGACGGCGAGTCCGTGTGGTGGTTCGACGACACGGACGGGGACGAGTTCGGGGTGTGGATACGGCGGCCGTTCCGCGGCGGGGCGGACGCGGAGACCGCACCGGCCGCCCCCGGCCTCGAACCGTCCTACCCGGCCGGGCTGGCGATCGGCCGGGACGGTACGGCGGTCATCGGCCGGTCGACGGACGAGGACGGCACCACGGTCCACGTCGTACGGCCAGGTGAGGCCCCGGTCGAGATCTACCGGCACCGTGAGTCGGCCGGGGTCGGGGACCTGAGCCGCGACGGCACGCTGATCGCGCTGGAGCACACCGAGCACGGGGACGCGATGCACTCCGCCCTGCGCGTGGTCCGGCCGGACGGGACGACGGTCGCGGAGCTGGACGACACCGAGGGCGGTACCAAGGAGCTGGGGCTCGCGGTCCTCGGATTCGCCCCGGCCGCCGGTGACCCCCGGCTGCTGGTCGGGCACCAGAGGCGCGGCCGCTGGGAGCCGATGATCTGGGACCCGGTGGCGGGCACGGAGACGGATCTGGCCATCGACCTGCCGGGCGATGTGGGCGCCGAGTGGTATCCGGACGGCTCCGCGCTGCTCATCGAGCACGGCTTCGAGGCCCGCAGCGAGCTGTGGCGGTACGAGCCCGTCGCGGCCGACGGCCGGCTGGTGCGGGTGGAGGCGCCCATCGGTACGGTCTCGGGCGCCACGGCCCGGCCGGACGGGACGGTGGAGTACCTGTGGTCGTCGGCGGCCGAGCCGCCCGTCGTCCGCTCCACGACGGGTGCGGTGGTGCTGGACCCGCCGGGGGCCAAGGCGCCGGGGTCGGTGCCGGTCGAGGACGTCTGGGTGGACGGGCCCGGCGGCCGGATTCACGCACTCGTGCAGCGCCCGGCGGCCCCCGCCGAGGGGCCGTTCCCCACGGTCTTCGAGATCCACGGCGGCCCCACCTGGCACGACAGCGACGCGTTCGCGGCCGGTCCCGCCGCCTGGGTGGACCACGGCTACGCGGTCGTACGGGTCAACTACCGCGGCTCGACCGGGTACGGGCGGGCCTGGAAGGACGCGTTGAAGCACCGGGTCGGGCTCATCGAGCTGGAGGACATCGCGGCGGTCCGGGAGTGGGCCGTGAAGTCCGGTCTCGCGGACCCGGCCAAGCTGGTCCTGGCCGGCGGCTCCTGGGGCGGCTACCTCACCCTGCTCGGCCTCGGTACGCAGCCCGGCGACTGGGCCCTCGGCCTGGCCGCCGTCCCCGTCGCGGACTACGTCACGGCGTACCACGACGAGATGGAGGGCCTGAAGGCGATGGACCGCACCCTGCTGGGCGGGACGCCCGAGGAGGTGCCCGAGCGGTTCGAGGCGTCGTCGCCCCTGACGTACGTCGACGCCGTGCGGGCGCCCGTCTACATCTCGGCCGGCGTCAACGACCCGCGCTGCCCGATCCGCCAGGTCGAGAACTACGTGGACCGGCTCAAGGACCGCGGCGCCGTGCACGAGGTCTACCGGTACGACGCGGGCCACGGCTCGCTCGTCGTGGAGGAGCGGATCAAGCAGGTCCGGCTGGAGCTCGAATTCGCCCGGCGCCACCTCGCGGGGGCCTCCCCCGCCGGGTCCGGTGACCCGAGCGGCGAGGAGGCGCCGGCCGGCGGGGCGTAGGGGTGCCGGTCCGCAGGGCGTAGGGGGCGGATAAAGGCGGGCTTTCCGGGTGCCCCCGCTCCGGCCGGCCGGAGCGGAGACCGTACCGTGGAGGGGTGTACCGGTTCCTGCTGACCCCGCGATGGTGGGGGATCAACCTCTTCGTCGTGCTGGCCATCCCGTTCTGCGTGTTCATGGGCACCTGGCAGCTCGGCCGCTTCGAGGACCGCGTGCAGACGCACGAGGCCGCGCAGGAGCAGCCGGAGCCGGGCAGCCGGACGGCCGAGCCGCTCGACGAGCTGCTGCCCGTGACCACGGAGACCTCCGGGCGGCCGGCCACCGCCACCGGCCGGTACGCGGACCGCTTCCTGGTGCCCGGCCGCGAACTGGACGACCGCGAGGGCTTCTACGTCCTGGACATGCTGCGGACCGACAGCGGCAAGGCCCTTCCGGTGGTGCGCGGCTGGCTGCCCGGAGACCCCGGCCGGACCCGTGTGCCGCCCGCGCCGGCCGGTGAGGTCACGGTGACCGGCGACCTCCAGGCATCGGAGAACGCCGGCAGCTCGGGGGTCGGCGCGACGGGCGGGCTGCCGGACGGTCAGGTGGGCATGATCAGCGCCGCGTCGCTGGTCAACCTCGTGCCGTACGACGTGTACGACGCGTGGGTGACGCTCCCGAAGAGCGACGCGGGCGCCTCGGGCACGGCCGCAGGCTCCGGGGCGGGCGACGGCTCCCGGTCCGGCGCGACCGCGCTGCGCCCGGTGCCGGCCTCCGCGCCGGAGGGTGGCGGGCTCGACCTCAAGGCGTTCCAGAACCTGGGCTACACGGGTGAGTGGTTCGTCTTCGCGGCGTTCGTGGTCTTCATGTGGTTCCGGCTGGTCCGGCGCGAGGCCGAGGCGGCCAGGGACGTGAAGCTGGGCCTGGTCCCCGACACGGAGGCCCCTTCCGGGGCGTGAGCGGGGCCGGCCCTCGCCGGGGCCGCCGGCGGGCGCACCGGGCCCGTTCCACCCGCCGCCCCGCCCGGTTGCCGCCCCCGTCCTACGACGAAGGTTCCAGGACCCCTGTGCGGTAGATCGTGCCCGCGCACGCGTTGTCGATCTTCGTCGTCGCGATCGGGGCCCCCGGTTCCGGGGTGTGCCGCACGGAGATGCTGCCCTGCGCGGTGCCCACGCCGTCCGCGGCGCCGAACTGGGGCTCCGTACCCGTCTCGCTCTCGCCCGTGCCGCCGCCGGTGACCGCGGCCCCGGTGGAGCCGCCGTTGCCGGCGCCCGCCGCCCCGTCCGTCGGCGTCGGGGAGGGCGTGGTCCCCGTGGACGGACAGGTGTCCTTGGGCACCCACGCGAACTGCACCTCGTAGACCATGTCCGGCTTCAGCAGCATCATGGCCTCCTCCGTCGCGGGGTCGGGAAGACCGGACGCGGGATCGCCCTCGGTGTGCCGGACGACCTGGATACGGGTCGGGTCGGCGGCGCCCATGGCCTCAAAGCCCACGGTGCCCCCGCTGCTCACCGCGCACTCCTCGCTGGACACGTTGGCGATGCGGAAGGACCCGTACACCGTGCCGTCGGCACCCGCGGCGCCGGTACCGGCCGACTTCACGCCGAGCTGCCCCGGATCGCAGGCGGGCATGGTGCCCTGTGCGCTGGCGGCCGGGTCGGCGGAGGCGCCTGCCGTGTCCCCGTCCTGGCCCCGGACACTGCTGTCGGTCGGGCTCGCGGTGTTCTGCGGAACGCCCTGCCCGCCGTTCGGGTGGCCTTCGCCGGGCTCGCCACCGCCGCCGTTGCCGGAGTCGGTGCCGGGCTCGTCCCCGTTCCCGCCCTGCGCCTGTTCGCCGTGGCCGACGATGGCGGGGCTCGCGGTGCTCGAACCCTTCGAGTTGGCGACATGCACGAACGCGGGGATCGCGGTGCCGATCAGCAGCGCGGCGGCGGCCGCACCCACCAGGGCCTGCCGTCGCCGGGCCCGCCGGGCGGGCACGGCGCGATGCAGCCGGTCGAGGCTGTCCTCGCTCGGCTCCAGGCCCCGCACGGCGCCGCGCATCATGCCGCGCAGCGCCTCCTCGTCGATGCCGCCCCCGCCGAACAGGTCGGCCGGGGCCGTGAAGCCCACCGTGTCGCCGTCCCCGGCAGGACGTGCGCCCGGTTCCTCGTGGTGGCCGTCGCGCCGGCTCATACCTGCGCCTCCATCACCACGCGCAGGGCCGCGATGCCCCGCGAGCCGTACGCCTTCACCGAACCCAGGGATATCCCCAGCGTCTCGGCGACCTGAGCCTCGGTCATGTCCGCGAAGTAGCGCAGGACCAGCACCTCGCGCTGGCGCCGCTGGAGGCCCCGCATCGCCTTGATCAGGGCGTCCCGCTCCAGCTGGTCGTACGCACCCTCCTCGGCGCTCGCCATGTCCGGCATCGGCTTCGAGAGCAGCTTCAGCCCGAGGATGCGGCGGCGGAGCGCGGAACGCGAGAGGTTGACGACGGTCTGGCGCAGATACGCGAGGGTCTTCTCGGGCTCGCGGACCCGGCTGCGCGCCGAGTGCACGCGGATGAACGCCTCCTGCACGACGTCCTCGCAGGACGCCGTGTCGTCCAGCAGCAGGGCCGCGAGGCCGAGCAGCGAACGGTAGTGGGCGCGGTAGGTTTCGGTGAGATGGTCGACGGTGGTGCCGGTTGCCACGCTCTCCTCAGCGCCCTCGCGCTGCGACGGCAGCCCCGTCTGACGCGTGGCGGGCATGGGCGCGATCACGGGCATGCCACCGGCTGCGCGGGCTCGTCGGCGCGGTCGCACCGAAGTGCCGCGCAAGGGGCCCACCACTGTGATATCGAGAACCTCTGCCACGCCAGTTGGACACGCTTCCCCCCGCCAGGGTTGTACGCATTCGGCACCGCGTTTGAAGCCCTGCGATACGCCTTCATACGAACCCGCTCTTCCCAGATGCCCCGCACATGCGCCCCGCCGCGCAAGAAGTGACCGCTTAGACGCCCGGCGTCCGACCAGCGGTTGCAACGAACCGAAAGGTCATCGTCTGTCACGGCGACTGCCCAGCTCAAGAGGTTCAGACCAGCGAGTTGCTCACAGATCGTTCACAGAAAGTGCGAAACGGGTTCGATCCGGACCTCATGATCACGACTGGTCAGGAGCGGGGGAGCTCGGCGGCCACCGACTCCGCGATCTGGGCCACGTTGAGCGCCGCGCCCTTGCGCAGGTTGTCGCCGCAGACGAACAGTTCCAGCGCGCGGGGGTCGTCCAGCGAGCGCCGTACCCGGCCGACCCAGGTCGGGTCGGTGCCGACCACGTCGGAAGGGGTCGGGAAGTCGCCGGCGCCGGGGCTGTCGTACAGCACCACGCCGGGGGCCGTCGCCAGGATCTCGTGGGCCCGGTCGACCGCGACCTCGTTCTCGAAGCGCGCGTGCACGGACATGGAGTGCGTGGCGACGACGGGGACATACACGCAGGTCGCCGACACCCGCAGGGCCGGCAGGTCGAGGATCTTGCGGCACTCGTCGCGGATGGACAGCTCCTCCGAGGACCAGCCGTCCCCCGCGTCCGTCCCGGCCCACGGGACGACGTTGAGCGCGACGGGCGCGGCGAACGGGCCGCCGTGCGTGTCGCCCACGACGCGGCGTACGTCGCCCGGCTTCGTACCGAGTTCGGTACCGGCCACCATCGACAGCTGTTCGCGCAGTACGGCGACGCCGTCGCGTCCGGCGCCGCTGACGGCCTGGTAGGAGGAGACGACCAGTTCCCGCAGGCCGAACTCGGCGTGCAGGGCGCCGACGGCGACGATCAGCGCCAGCGTGGTGCAGTTGGGGTTCGCGACGATGCCGCGCGGCCGCATCCGTACGGCATGCGGGTTGATCTCGGGCACGACGAGCGGAACGTCGCCGTCCATCCGGAAGGCGGCGGAGTCGTCGATGACGACGGCGCCCTTGGACGCGGCGAGCGGCGCCCAGCGTGCGGAGACCTCGGCGGGCACCAGGAAGAGCGCCACGTCGATGCCCTCGAAGACCTCTTCGGTGAGTTCGAGGACCTCGCTCTCCTCACCGCGTACGACCAGTTTGCGGCCGGCCGAACGCGGTGAGGCGACGAGTCTGACCTCGCCCCAGACGTCCGCGTGCTGCGAGAGGATCTGGAGCATGACGCCACCGATCGCCCCGGTCGCGCCGACGACCGCGAGCGAAGGGCGGCGTCCGGTCATCGGCCGGTGCCCCCGTAGACGACTGCCTCGTCGGAGTCGCTGTCGAGGCCGAAGGCGGTGTGCACGGCGCGCACGGCCTCGTTGACGTCGTCGGCGCGGGTGACCACCGAGATGCGGATCTCGGACGTCGAGATCAGCTCGATGTTCACACCGGCGTCGGACAGCGCCTCGAAGAAGCCCGCGGTCACACCGGGGTTGGTCTTCATGCCGGCGCCGACCAGGGAGATCTTGGCGATCTGGTCGTCGTAGCGCAGCGACTCGAAGCCGATGACTCCGCGGTTGCGCTCCAGGGCGTCGATGGCCTTGCGGCCCTCGGCCTTCGGCAGCGTGAACGAGATGTCGGTCAGGCCGGTCGAGGCGGCGGAGACGTTCTGCACCACCATGTCGATGTTGACCTCGGCGTTCGCGATCGTGCGGAAGATCGCGGCGGCCTCGCCCGGCTTGTCGGGCACGCCGACGACGGTGATCTTGGCCTCGGAGACGTCATGGGCGACTCCGGAGATGATCGCGTGCTCCACCTTCTGGTCCCCTTGCGGCTCGTTGCTGACCCAGGTCCCGCGCAGTCCGGAGAAGGACGAGCGGACGTGGATCGGAATGTTGTAACGGCGTGCGTACTCGACGCAGCGGTGCAGCAGCACCTTGGAGCCGGACGCGGCCAGCTCCAGCATGTCCTCGAAGGAGATCCAGTCGATCTTGCGGGCCTTCGTGACGACCCGCGGGTCGGCGGTGAACACGCCGTCCACGTCGGTGTAGATCTCGCAGACGTCGGCTTCCAGCGCCGCCGCGAGGGCGACGGCGGTGGTGTCGGACCCGCCGCGGCCGAGGGTGGTGATGTCCTTCTTGTCCTGGGACACACCCTGGAACCCCGCGACGATCGCGATGTTCCCCTCGTCCAGCGCCGTGCGGATACGGCCCGGCGTCACATCGATGATGCGCGCTTTGTTGTGGACCGAGTCGGTGATCACGCCTGCCTGGCTGCCGGTGAACGACTGGGCGTCGTGGCCCAGGTTCCTGATCGCCATGGCCAGCAGCGCCATGGAGATCCGCTCTCCCGCGGTCAGCAGCATGTCGAACTCACGCCCGGCCGGTATCGGGGATACCTGCTCGGCGAGATCGATCAGCTCGTCCGTCGTGTCGCCCATCGCTGACACCACGACAACCACCTGGTTGCCGCTCTTCTTGGCATCGACGATTCGCTTGGCGACACGCTTGATGCCCTCGGCATCGGCTACGGAGGAGCCTCCGTACTTCTGCACGACAAGGCCCACGTGCGCTCCTCGCTCAGTCCATTACTGCGGTCGGCTCAGTTTAACGAGCAGCCCGGAATCGCCCCGCTGATACCACATGGTGAGATGTCCCGCTCACCACTTGATCGTCGGCGTGTCGCTCCGAACCGCTCGTACCGCCCTGCTGCCCACCGAACCCGTACGCATTCCCCTTTGTGGCCCAGGCCACACACGGTCGGTCGGTGGAGCACCGGCCCCCGGAGGCCGGCCGGGGCCTCCCGCTACTTCACCGGCCGCAGGCCCAGCGGGCCCGCGATCTCCTCGACCATGACGCGGCCCGCCTCCTCGGCCAGGTCCTCGTCGCCGGCGTCCTGGTCGGTGTCCAGGCCGTCCAGCTCCTGGAGGGGCTGGTTGAGGCGGATGTGGGCGATCAGGGACTGAAGGGCGCGCAGGGTGGCCGACGCGGTGGAGCCCCAGTTGGAGAAGTAGGAGAACTGCCACCACCACAGGGCCTCCGTGGTGCGGTCCTCCTCGTAATGAGCCAGGCCGTGGCGCAGATCGGTGACGAGGTCGGCCAGGTCGTCGGAGATACGGGCCGCGACGGGGGCCTTGCGCGGCTCGTACGGGTCGAAGACCTCGGAGTAGACGTCGATCGGCTCCAGGAGGGCCGCGAAGCGCTCCCGCAGGCCGTCCGCGTCGGGCTCGGCGCCGAGATCCGGCTCGTAGCGCTCGTCGGGGAGGATGTCCTCGTACGCGCCGAGCCGGCCGCCGGCCAGCAGGAGCTGGGAGACCTGGAGGAGCAGCACCGGAACGGCCTCTTCCGGCTCCTCGACCCTGGACACCTCGGTGACCGCGACGATGAACGTCTTGATCTGGTCGGCGATCTGGACCGCGAAGTCGCCGGGGTCCTGGGTGACGGTGTTCAACGTGGCGTCAGACATCGAGGAGACCTCCCGTGTGCACGGTCGGAGACGGTGGGTAGACGATAACCGCGCGGAACATAAAGCCCTTGTGAGCCGCGGTGGCGGGCGCCTCAGACATCGAGCAGCCGCCTCCCCTCGAAGGCGCGGCCGAGGGTGACCTCGTCCGCGTACTCCAGGTCGCCGCCCACCGGCAGGCCGCTCGCCAGCCGGGTGACGCGCAGGCCCATCGGCTTGACCATCCGCGCCAGGTACGTCGCGGTGGCCTCGCCCTCCAGATTGGGGTCGGTCGCCAGGATCAGCTCGGTGATGGAGCCGTCCGCGAGGCGGGCCAGCAGCTCGCGGATGCGCAGATCGTCCGGCCCGACGCCCTCGATGGGGCTGATCGCCCCGCCCAGCACGTGGTAGCGGCCCCGGAACTCACGGGTCCGCTCGATCGCGACGACGTCCTTGGGCTCCTCGACCACGCAGATGACCGAACGGTCGCGCCGCTGGTCGCGGCAGATGCCGCACTCCTCCTGCTGGGCCACATTGCCGCAGACCGCGCAGAAGCGGACCTTGTCCTTGACCTCCAGGAGGGCATGGGCGAGGCGCCGCACGTCCGTGGGCTCCGCCTGGAGGACGTGGAAGGCGATCCGCTGCGCGCTCTTGGGACCGACGCCGGGCAGCCTGCCCAGTTCGTCGATGAGGTCCTGAACCACGCCTTCGTACAACGGAACGCCTTCCTGACTGAGTCGGCTGAGTCGTGGTACGTACCGTAGGGGCTACGTACGCTCTTGGGTATGCGGTCGGCGGCCTCGGGTGTACGGCCGGTCAGAACGGCAGGCCGGGCACGCCGCCGCCCAGGCCCTGGGTCAACGGCCCGAGCTTCTGCTGCTGGAGCTGCTGGGCGTTCTCGTTGGCCGCCTGGACCGCCGCGACGACGAGGTCCGCGAGGGTCTCGGTGTCCTCCGGGTCCACCGCCTTCGGGTCGATCACGAGGCCGCGCAGCTCACCCGAGCCGTTGACCGTCGCCTTGACCAGGCCGCCGCCCGCCTGACCGTCCACCTCGGTCCTGGCGAGTTCCTCCTGCGCCCGCGCCAGCTCCTGCTGCATCTTCTGGGCCTGCTGCAGCAGCTGCTGCATATTGGGCTGACCACCACCGGGAATCACGGTCACTCCAGGCATTTCGACGACAAATGTTTCGGTACGCCGAGCCTACGTGGTCACCGGGCGGTACGCCCCACCCGCCGGGACGCAACTCTTTCGAGTGAGATCCGGGAAGTGGTGCCGGGACTCCTATACCTGACCAGAGGCCGTACGCACGCGGGAATACCGCGATTTCGATCCCACGGCCCACCATTCGGCGGTAGGAAGGGCATGCGCCCCGGTACGCACGCGCATACTTCCCGTCACGCATGGTTACGCACGGGGGACTGCCCGTCGCGTCCGGAGGCATGGAGCAGCCAGGGAGCAGAGCAGGGTCCGCCCCGTCGTCGAGTACGCGGTCGAGAGCACGCGTCGCTATATGCAGCATGCAGAGGAGTACCCCGGTGAGTCAGCCGGAGATGCAGCCCGAAGTGCCGCCCCGCAAGTCCGGCACGCCCGGTCAGGCGGGCGCGGCCGCTCCTTCCGGCACGGGCTCCGGCGCCGGGAGCCGCGCGGGGCGGGGCCGTGACCTGACCGGGGAGCCGTTCCCGCTGGGCGACTGGGGCGAACCGTCCCAGCGGCTGGACGAGCTCTACCGCTGGCTGGAGGCGGACGCCCTGCGCACCGCCGACTGGTATCTGAACGACCGGCTGTGGAAGCGGCGGGCCGCCAGGGCGCTGCGGCTGGGCACCGCGGCCGGGGTGGTCGCGGGCGCCGCCCTGCCGCTGCTCGACCTGACGGGAGCGCTGGAGGGCGCGGCGGGCTGGGGCTACCTGTCGCTGCTGCTCGGCGCCGCCTGCATGGCGTGCGACCGGTACTTCGGACTGACCTCGGGCTGGATAAGGAATCTGGCGACGGCGCAGGCCGTGCAGCGCAGGCTCCAGGTGCTGCGGTTCGACTGGTCCTCGGAGTGCGTACGAGAGGTGCTGGGGCCGACCGAGGGGACGGCGAGCGAGGCGACCGAGCGCTGTCTGGGCGTGCTGCGCCGCTTCTCCGAGGACATCACGGAGCTGGTCCGGTCGGAGACGGCCGACTGGATGGTGGAGTTCCGGGCCGGTCCCGCGCCGCTGGGGATGCAGGCCCTGGTCTCCGGCGGCTCGGGGAACGGGCGCCCCGAGCCGGGTACGACGCACCGCTTCCCGCTCCAGTCGATGGGCCGGCCGAACATGCCGCGGCAGCGGCCGCCGGAGTCCCCGCGCTGACCGGTGCGGGGCTCCGGGGCCGGGTCAGCTGAAGACGATCATCGAGCCCTGGGCGAGGCTGCGGGTGACCGCCGCGTGCAGGCCGAGCCAGACGTGGCGCTCGCGGGCGAACGGATCGTCGTCGTACGGGACGGAGTTCGCCGGTTCCTCCAGCTCGGTGGGGGCCGCGGGCGGCAGGGGCGCGGCCGGCGGGTTCGCCGGGTCGATGCCGAGGGCCGGGGCGACGAACTCCAGTTCCCGCAGCAGCCCGTGCGCCGAACCGAGCGGGCCGCCCGCCGCCAGCAGGTCGTCGGTGGAGACGGGGGCGGCGAAGTCGAGCGGGACGTACGCCCCCGCGTGGTCGAAGTGCCACACCAGGTGCGACTGCCGGGCCGTCTGCTCGAACATCTCCAGCAACTGCTCGTAGTCGCCGCCCAGCTCGTCGACCGGGGCGACGGCGAGGCCGCTGAGCTGGAGCAGATAGGCGCGGCGCAGCAGATGCAGCGCGTCGTAGTCGAAGCCGGCCACCGGGGCCACGTCCCCGGTCAGCCCCGGCATGTAGGCGTAGACGGGGACGGGCGGGAGTCCCGCCTCGCCCAGGGCCTTGTCGTAGAGGGCGATCTCTTCGGCGAACGGGTTGTCGGGGCTCTGGCACAGCACATCGACGAGGGGGACCAGCCACAGGTCACAGGCCACGAAGTCTCGCTCTCCATCGGGGGCGTGCGGTGGTCGGGACAGCGTAATGCGGCGGGCACCGCACGCACAGTGGTCGCCCGTGACCTGCGTCCCGAGCGGGGGCGGGGTTCAGCCACCGGCTCCGGGGCCCCCCGCGGCCGTGCCGGGTTCGGAGAGGCGGTCGGCCCAGTTCAGCGCATGGCTGTTGTAGTCGTCGATGGCCGTCCGCAGGGCGTCGCGGTCCCGGTGCGTGATCGCGGCGACCAGGTCGGTGTGGCCGTTCCACAGCCAGTTCCGCAGGTCGGCGTCGCCCCGCAGGTACGGCACGGCGAACACCCAGGCCTGGACGCGCAGCCGTTGCAGGAAGTCGCTGATGTACCCGTTGCCGATGAGCCCGCCCAGTTCCCGCCAGAAGCGCAGGTCGTAGCCGATCAGGATGTCCAGGTCACCGCCGCGCGCGGCGCGGGCGGCCTCCTCGGCCCGGCGCCGTACGGAGACGAGCGCGTCCCGGTAGTCGCCGCGCCGCTCCGGGACGGGGTCGTGGAAGACGTCCCGGATGACCCCGTCCATGACCAGGGCGCGGGCCTCCACCATCGCCCGGTAGTCCGCGATCGAGAACTGGTGCACCCGGAAGCCCCGGTGCTGGTCGGATTCGAGGAGTCCCTGCGCGGACAGGTCGAACAGCGCCTCGCGGACGGGCGTCGCGGAGACCCCGTACTGCTCGGCGATCTGCTTGACGGTGAACTCCCGCCCCGGCAGCAGACGCCCTGCGAGCACCTCGTCGCGCAGCGCGTCCGCGATCTGCTGCCGCAGGGTGCTGCGGGTGACGGCTCCGCTCGCGCACATGGCGCCCCTCCCCCATTCGGTACCGGGTCACCTTAGACCGGGGCCGTACCGGACCGGAGCCCCGGAGGGGCCCCGGCGGGCCGATCCACGCCGCTATTCTCGTCCCCGTCCGGCGTGTTGTCGTACGGGGGAGGCCGCACACCATGGAGAAGCTCGGGTCCACCGACCCACAGCGCATCGGGGCGTACCGCTTGCTGGGGCGCCTCGGCGCCGGGGGGATGGGCCAGGTGTACCTGGCCCGCTCCGACCGCGGCCGCACGGTCGCGCTCAAGCTCGTACGCGAGGAGCTGGCCGCCCAGCAGGAGTTCCGCGACCGGTTCCGCCAGGAGGTGGGCGCCGCCCGCCGAGTGGGCTCCCGGTGGACCGCGCCCGTGCTGGACGCGGACACCGAGGCCGATGTGCCGTGGGTCGCGACCGGATATGTCGCCGGGCCCTCCCTGCACACCACCGTCTCCGGCCGGTCCGGCGCCGCGTCCGGGCAGGCCCCCGGCACGTACGGGCCGCTGCCGGAGCGGTCCGTCCGCATTCTCGGCGCCGGGCTGGCGCACGCCCTCAAGGACATCCACACGGCGGGTCTCATCCACCGGGACCTGAAGCCCTCCAACATCCTCCTCACGATCGACGGTCCGCGCGTCATCGACTTCGGGATAGCCAGGGCCCTGGACACCGTCACGGACGGCGGCCTGACCCGGACCGGCGCACTGGTCGGCTCGCCCGGCTTCATGTCCCCGGAGCAGGTGCGGGGCGAGTGGGTGAGCGCGGCGAGCGACGTGTTCTGCCTGGGGTCGGTGCTGACGTACGCCCTGACCGGGCGGCTGCCCTTCGGCGCCGCGGCCAACGAGATGCACGCCCTGCTGTTCCGCATCGCGCAGGAGGACCCGGACCTGACCGGCGTCACCCCGGGCCTCGACGACCTCATACGGGGCTGTCTGCACAAGGACCCGCGGGCCAGACCGTCCACGGACGACCTGCTGGCGCTGCTGGCGGACGGCGACACCGGCACGGAGCCCTGGCTGCCGGGCGCGCTCATCGCCCAGCTCGGCCGCCACGCGGTGGAGCTGCTGGACTCGGAGGACCCGGAGGACGCGGTGCCGGCCGGGTTCGGGCCGGATGGCGGCGTACTCCTCGGCAAGTCGGCCCCGCCCGCCGTACCAGGCGCGTCCTCCGCCGAGCCCGCCACCGAGGTGCTCGACGCCCCGGCCGGGCCGGCCGTCCCGCCGCAGGCTCCCGCGCAGCCCGCGCCCGGCCCGGTCCACGCGCTCCCCGCCCCGGCCGGGCCCGCCACCCCGCCGAGCGGACCGCCGCCCGTCGCCGTGCCCGCGCCACCGCCCGGCTACGGCTACCCGCAGCAGCCGGTCCAGCCACAGCAGGCCCAGGGCTTCGGCCCCCCGCAGCAGCCCCAGCACGGCCAGGGTTACGGCCACCCGCAGCAGCCGAGTCCGGTCCACGGCTACCCCTACGGCTTCCCCCAGCAGCCCGGCCCCGGCTCCACACCGCCGTACGGCCCCGGCTACCCCACCGGCACCCAGCATCCGGCCCCCGCCCCGGAGCCGGGCCGCAGGCGCAGCGGCTCGACCATCGCGCTGATCGTCGTCGCCGTACTGGTCGCGATCGGGGCCGGCGGGTCCGTCTACGCGCTCATGAACGACAGGGGCGACGCGCCCGCGCCGAAGCCCACCCGCTCGACCGGCCCCACCCCGACCGAGACCGTGGAGGTCTCCCCCTCCCCCGACATCTCCACGAGCCCGTCGCCGGACGTCGATGCGGAGGGCGGCATCCCCGAGGGCTACCTGGGCTCCTGGTCCGGCAGCATCGACAACGCCACCGGGCACTCCACCCGTGAACTGGTCATCCGCCAGGGCGAGGTGGGCGAAACCGTGCTCACCCTGACCGCCGAGGGCCCGCTCGCCGGCGGTGGCACCTACCACTGCGTCTTCGAGGCGGCGCTGACGGAGGAGGCCGCCGAGGGCGAGTCGGTCGACATCGGCCCCTCCACCGTGACGGAGGGCGAGCCCGCGGCCTCCTGTTCTCCGGGCGCGCCGACCACGCTCACCCTGCTCCCGGACGGCCGGCTGAGCCGTGAGAACACGTCCAGCGGCGAGAAGCTCACGTACACGAAGACCGGCTGACGGGCCGCCGGGCCGGGCGGGACGGCCGTCACCGGCCGTCCGCGCCCCCGTCCTCACTGGACCAGCGGCCGGACGGACATGAGCAGGTGCTGGTGGACGGTGTCCCCCGCTCCGTCCGCGGCGGCGGCCGCGTCCTCGTGGTCCGGGTGGCCGGTGAGCATGGCGCGCTGGCCCTGGCCCATCAGCTGGAACCGGACTGTCGGGGCGTCGAAGGAGGCCAGCGCGTCCATCAGGTAGGACGGGTTGAACGCGACGGTGATCTCGTCGGCGCCCAGAAGCGCGGCGGGCAGCCGCTGGGAGGCGACGTCGTCCTCGTAACCGGCCTGGAGCAGGACGGAGTCGGCGGTGAAGGCGAACTGGAGGGGGCTGTCGCCGTCCGCCACCACCGCGACCCGCTTCACGGCCTCGATCAGCGGTTCGAGCTCCGTCACCGCGCTGACCGGCCCGTTCAGCAGGAACAGCTTGTCGTGGCGCGGGAGCCGTCCGTCGAGCAGCCGGACCGTGGTGCGCATGCCCTCCCGCTCGAAGCCGGCCGAGCCGCCGTCCAGGGCGAGGCGGACCGTACCGGGGCGGGCTCCGACCGAGCGGGCGATCTCGCTGAGTCGGCGGGCCGAGACGACGACGTCCGCCGTGACGCCGTGCGAGGCGGGACGCCAGTCGAGCGTTCGGACGGCGAAGCGGTAGCGGTCCGTGGCCGCCAGGGTCATCCGCTCGCCGTCGAGGCCCAGGCGGATGCCGGTGAGCGTGGGGAGGGTGTCGTCCCGGCCGGCGGCCACCGACACATCGGCGACGGCCGCCGCGAACTCCTGCCCGTCCACCTCGCCGAGGATTTCTGGCAGCGGCGGCAGCGCGGGGTAGTCGTCCAGCGGGAGGACCGACAGGCCGAAGCCGGCGTCCCCGCCCTTCACCGTGAACCGCGAGCCCTCGACGGCGCACTCCACCGGCCCCTCGGGCAGCACCTTGCACACGTCCAGCAGCCGGCGGCCCATGACCAGGACCTTTCCCGGCCGGCCGGTCCGGGCGCCGACCTCGATGCGGGCGGACGCCTCGTAGTCCAGGCCGGAGATGGTCAGCCTGTCGTCCGCCGCCTCCAGCAACAGGCCGCCGAGGACGGGCACGGGCGACCTGGTGGGCAGCACGCGGGCGGCCCAGGCCACGGCGTTCGTCAGTTCGCCGCGTTCGATCCTGAATTCCATCGTGGTGACCTCTCCTCGTGCGCCGACCGCCTGTGCCGCTGACGATTCCGACGCTAGAGGCCACCACTGACATTGATGCTGATACTCAGGTCCCGGTGGTCGTGGCTCGACCACTGACTGACGCCCTGCTGGGCTGTCTTCGTGTTGTTCTGTCCGGCTGCCGGGACCCGTTCTCATGGCTCCGGCCGGGCGGAACATGACCTGATAGGAGCTTGGTCAGAAGCCCCCTCAATGTCCTGTCTGCGCCACCCGGCCGGCGCCTACCTTCGGCTGGAAGGCAGCATCAGCATGACATCAGCGGTCGCGGACGACACCACGGACAAGGTCGTGTTCGGCGGGGTCGATTCCCACGCCGACACCGTTCACGTCGCGGTCATCAGCGACAACGGCGGTCACCTCGCGGACGCCGAGTTCGCCACCACCGCCGCCGGATACGCCGCGGCCCTGGCCTTCCTCGGCGCCCACGGCCACGTGAACGCGATCGGAGTGGAAGGCACCGCCTCCTACGGGGCCGGCTTCACCCGCGCCGCCCGCTCGGCGGGCCTTGACGTCGTCGAGGTCAACCGGCCCGACCGGGCAGAACGCCGCCGCATCGGCAAGTCCGACCCCATCGACGCCTACGCCGCCGCCCGCGCCGCCCTGTCCGGACGGGCCTCCAGCGCGCCGAAGGACGACACCGTCACCGGCATACGCGCCCTGCACAACGCCGCCCGCTCAGCCGTCAAGGCACGCACCGCCGCTCTCAACCAGATCACCCACATCCTCGTCACCGCACCCGAAAGCATCCGCGCCAGGTTCGGGCAGCTCAAGGGCGCCGACCGGACCGACGCCCTGGCCCGGCTGCGACCGGCCGGGGACGCGGTCCACGTCGCGGTCCTCACCGCGCTGAAGAGCCTCGCCCGACGCGTCAAGGAACTCACCGCCGAACACCATGCCCTGACCCGGGCCCTCGACAGTGAGGTCACCGCCCACAACCCCGGGCTGCGGGCCGCCTACGGCGTCGGCCCCGACACCGCCGCCCAGCTGCTGGTCACAGCCGGAGGCAATCCCGAACGCCTGCGGACCGAAGCGTCCTTCGCCGCCCTCTGCGGAGCCGCACCCGTCCCCGCCTCCAGCGGCCGCACGAACCGGCACCGCCTCTCACGAGGCGGCGACCGGGCAGCCAACGCCGCCCTCTACCGCATCGCCCTGGTCCGCATGTCCAGTGACCCCCGCACCCGCGACTACGTGGCACGACAGACGGCCGCCGGCCGGACCAAGAAAGAGGGCTCTCCTGTCGCTTCCGTGGGTCGCTGACCTGGGGGTATGCGCAGAACACGCCGCACCCGGAGTACGTTTCGACTGCTGAAGGTACGAAACGGAAGAACCAGGTACGGCGTGCGGAACACGAGGATATGGGCCAGGCTGCTCGATGTCGAAAAGACGGTGATCGAGCAGGTCGAGGCCGAGGAGGCCGACAGCGGCGACGATCTGGTGATCGTCGCTCATGCCCGTCCGGCTCGGGGACGGCGGCAGCGGTGCGGGGTGTGCGGCCGCAAGGCGGCGAAGTACGACGCCGGAGAGGGACGCCGTCGCTGGCGGGCCCTGGACGTCGGGGTACTCAAGGCGTTCATCGAGGCCGACGCGCCGCGGGTGTCCTGCCCCGAGCACGGGGTGACCGTGGCGGCGGTGCCCTGGGCCCGGCACCGGGCCGGCCACACCTACGCCTTCGACGCGCAGGCCGCCTGGCTGGCCACCTGCTGCTCGAAGACGGCCGTCACCCGGCTGATGCGGATCGGATGGCGCACGGTCGGCGCCGTGGTCGCCCGGGTCTGGTCGGATGCCGAGGCGCAGGCCGACCGGCTGGCCGGACTGCGGCGGATCGGGATCGACGAGATCAGCTACAAGAAGCGGCACAAGTACCTGACTGTCGTCGTGGACCATGATTCGGGCCGTCTGCTGTGGGCCGAACCCGGGCGGGACAGGGCCACCTTGAACAAGTTCTTCGACCTCCTCGGCCCTGAACGCTCCGCGGGGATCACGCATGTGTCGGCCGACGCGGCGGACTGGGTCACCGGCCCGGTTGCCGCACACTGCCCCGACGCTGTGCGCGTGATGGACCCCTTCCACACGGTGAAGTGGGCGACCGACGCCCTGGACGTCGTGCGCCGTGAGGTCTGGAACGCCGAGCGCAAGGGCAAGGGCCGGGCCACGCCGGGATCGAAGTCGCTGAAGAAGGCCCGCTTCGCGCTGTGGAAGAACCCCGAAGATCTCACGCAGTACCAGCGTTCCCAGCTGGAGTTCGTCGCCAAGGCCCATCCCGTCCTCCACCGCGCCTACCTCCTGAAGGAGGGACTCCGTCTCGCCCTGAAGTCCGGCACCGACACCCCCGAGGCTCTGTGGGACTGGGTGCTGTGGGCCCGCCGCTGCCGCATCGACGCCTTCGTCGACCTGCAACGCTCCATCGTCCGGCACTGGGACGCGATCACCGCAGCGGCCGAGCACGGCCTGTCCAACGGACTCGTCGAATCGATGAACACCAAGATCCGGCTCATCACCCGCATCGCCTTCGGCTTCAAGAACCCCACCGCCCTCATCGCCCTCGCCATGCTCAGCCTCGGCGGACACCGACCCCACCTACCAGGACGTCAACCCGCGAACCGATGACCCACGGATCCGACAGGAGAGCCAGAAAGAGATCATCCGGCTCCTGAAACGGGCCATCGTCCGGGAGATGTTCCGCTGCCTGACCACCACGGTCACCGTCCCAGGCATCGCCGACCTGCGGCCTCTTCGGCAGTCGAAGAACATCACCCTCACCGCAGCGGCCCGCCACTTCGGAGTCTGGCCCGCCACGATCTCCACCCTCGAACGCGGAATCCGCCGAGACGACGACCTCGCCAACACCTACCGCGACTGGCTCACCGCCGCTTGACAGCCAATAGGAGCATCAACGCGGTGGGGGATGCCCCCGGCCACGAGGCCGGGGGCATCCCCCACACGAGTGAATTCGTCGGTCAGCAGCTCAGGTTGGAGCCGGGCGTGGTGCCGAGGATCTGCACGAACGCCTGGTACTTGGTGATGCGGCTCTGGACCTGGGCGGGGTTGCCGCCGTTGCACTCCAGCGAGCCGTTGATGGAGCGGATCGTCTCACCGAAACCGGCGCCGTTCACCATGGCGTTGTGCGCGGTCATGGTGCCGGGGCCGTTCTGGGTGTTCCAGTACCAGAGGCCGGTCTTCCAGGCCACGGCGGAGTTCTGCTCGACCAGGTAGGGGTTGCCCAGCAGGTCGATGCCGAGCGCGTCGCCCGCGGCCTTGTAGTTGAAGTTCCAGCTGAGCTGGATCGGACCGCGGCCGTAGTACGCGGCCTGGCCGGCCGGGCAGCCGTAGGGCTGGCTGCTGTCGCAGTAGTGCGGGTAGTTGGCGGTGTTCTGCTCCTTGACGTACACCAGCCCGCCGGTCTCGTGGCTGACGTTGGCGAGGAAGGCCGCGGCCTCCTGCTTCTTGACGGTGTCGCTGCCGGTCTTGGCGAAGCCCGGGTAGGCGCCCAAGGCGTCGACCAGCCCGCTGTACGTGTAGAAGGAACTGCGGCTGGGGAACATCTGGTTGAACTGCGCCTCGGTGACCACGAAGTCGGAAGGCGTGCCCGGGTCACCCGGGTCCGTGCCGCCGTCGTTCCCGCCGCACACGCCCTTGTCGGACCACACGTCGGAGTTGCCGGGCTTCTCGTTCTGCGTCCACCACTTGGCGGTCCAGTTGTGCCCGTTGTACGAGGCGGTGCCGCCGCCGGTGTACACGGAGTTGGCGCTCCAGGGGGCAGCGCAGTCGGCGGCCGATGCCGTGGTGGCGGGGAGTACGACGAGTCCCGCGACCACCGCGCCCAGCGCGGCGAGCAGGCCCATGATGCGTCGGTACATCTGCACACTCCTTCGTCGCGGCGCACGGATCGTCGCGGTGCGCCGCTGTGGGGGGTTGCGGTCACTCAAGCGTGATTGGTCTGGACCTGTCAAGGTCTAGACCAGCAAATTGACCCCAAGGAGCGGAAAACCCCGGAACCTGTCCGCGATGCGGGACCGCGGCCGTTCCGGGGTTTGAGAAAGCGTCAGCAGGTGAGGCCGGAGCCCGGGGCGACGCCGATGACATCCGTGATGTGTTCGTACTTGGCGACCCGCGCCTGCACCGAGCCGGGGTTGCCGCCGTCGCACTCCAGCGCGCCGTTGAGCGAGCGGATCGTCTCACCGAAGCCCGCGCCGCCCACCATGGCCTCGTGGGACGTCATGGTGCCGGGGCCGTTCTGGGTGTTCCAGTACCAGAGCGCCGTCTGCCAGGCGACCGACGGGTCGCGCTCCACCATCCACGGGTCGTTGAGCAGGTCGAGGCCGAGTGCGTCGCCCGCGGCCTTGTAGTTGAAGTTCCAGCTGAACATGATCGGGCCGCGCCCGTAGTACGCGGACTGGCCCGCCGGGCAGCCGAACGGCTGGCTGTAGTCGCACTTGATCCAGTAGTTGTCCTCGTTGATCTCCTTCACGTACTGCAGCCCGACCGACTCGAAGTCGGCGTGCGTCAGGAAGGCCGCCGCCTCGCGGCTCCTGGTCTGCTCGGTCCCGGTGTTCGCGAAGCGCGGGTACGCGTGCAGCGCGTCGATCAGGCCCTGGTAGGTGTAGAAGGAGTGGCGCTTGGGGAAGATCTCGTCGAACTCCTCCTCACTGATGACGAAGTCGGACACTCCCCCCGTACACGCGCCGTCGTCCGCCCAGACGCTCGTGGCGCCAGGATTCTCGTTCTGCGTCCACCACTTCGCCGTCCAGTTCCGGCCATGGTGCGAGACGGTGCCGCCCGCCTTGTAGGCCGTCGAGGACTTCCACAGCGGTGCGCACGCCTCGGACGCGACGGTGTCCGGGGCGGCCGGCGCGGCGGTGGCGGCGCCGGGCAGAAAGGCCGCGGTCGCGACGACCGCGCTCAGTACGGTCAGGATGCTCTTGATGCGGTTCAGAGCTGCTCACTCCTTCGACGAGGACGGGCATGGCTCGCCGCACACCTCGGCGGGCGGGCCGTACGGGCACCCTGCACCCAACCGTCGCTGGTCTGGACCTGTCAAGGTCTAGACCAGCCTGCTCCTTCGGCCCGCACACACCGGGCGGCGGGTCCCGATACGCCGGAGGGCCGGGGCTCAACCGCCGCCCCGGCCCTCCGCACATTCCCGCGACTACAGGAAGGAGTTGATCTCGATCGTCTCGGTACGGCCGGGGCCGACGCCGATGGCGGAGATCGGGGCGCCGGACATCTCCTCCAGCGCCTTCACGTACGCCTGGGCGTTCTTCGGCAGGTCGCCGAAGGTCTTCGCCTTGGTGATGTCCTCCGACCAGCCCGGCAGCATCTCGTAGACGGGCTTGGCGTGGTGGAAGTCGGTCTGGCTGTACGGAAGCTCCTCGACGCGCTTGCCGTCGATCTCGTACGCCACGCACACCGGGATCTGCTCCCAGCCGGTCAGCACGTCCAGCTTGGTGAGGAAGAAGTCGGTGAGGCCGTTGACCCGCGTCGCGTACCGCGCGATGACCGCGTCGAACCAGCCGCAGCGGCGGTCACGGCCGGTGGTGACACCGCGCTCGCCGCCGATCCGGCGCAGCGCCTCGCCGTCCTCGTCGTGCAGCTCCGTCGGGAACGGACCGGCGCCGACGCGGGTGGTGTACGCCTTGAGGATGCCGATGACGCGCGTGATCTTGGTCGGGCCCACACCGGCCCCGGTGCAGGCGCCGCCCGCGGTGGGGTTCGACGAGGTGACGAACGGGTACGTGCCGTGGTCGACGTCGAGCAGCGTGCCCTGGCCGCCCTCGAACAGGACGACCTTGCCCTCGTCGATGGCGTTGTTCAGGATGAGCGTCGTGTCGGCGACGTACGGCTTGATCTGCTCCGCGTACTGGAGCATGTCCTCGACGACCTTGCCGGCCTCGATGGCGCGCCGGTTGAAGACCTTGGCCAGAAGCTGGTTCTTCTGCTCCAGCGCCGCCTCGACCTTCTGCTCCAGGATCGACTCGTCGTAGAGGTCCTGGACGCGGATGCCGACCCGGTTGATCTTGTCGGCGTACGTCGGGCCGATACCGCGCCCGGTGGTGCCGATCTTGCGCTTGCCGAGGAACCGTTCCGTCACCTTGTCGACGGTGACGTTGTACGGGGTGATCAAATGAGCGTTACCGCTGATCAGCAGCTTCGACGTGTCCACGCCGCGGTCGTTCAGCCCACTCAGCTCGGAGAGCAGGACCGCCGGGTCGACGACGACACCGTTGCCGATGACGGGGGTACATCCCGGTGACAGGATGCCGGAGGGGAGGAGATGCAGTGCGTACTTCTGATCGCCGACGACCACCGTGTGGCCGGCGTTGTTGCCGCCCTGGTAGCGCACCACATAGTCCACGGAGCCACCGAGGAGGTCGGTGGCCTTTCCCTTGCCCTCGTCACCCCACTGAGCACCGAGCAGCACAAGTGCGGGCACAGGCGTACACCCCTTCCGGGCGGGGCATGTCCAAGGTCAGGGGGCGTACGAGAACGCCGTACATGCCGTACGTCGTTGTACGGCACAGTCCGAACCGTCGAACCGGTTGCCCCGGTATAGACGAAACCCCTGGCGCAATAGCGCAAGGGGCTCTTGCACCAAGATGCTACCCGAGGAAGGTCCGAGGTGTCGGCTGCCCAGCCCCCCGGTAACGGCGCGCCCCATCTGCTGGTGGTGGTCGATCCGGTCGCCCGCCGGACGGACGGCGAGTCCGTACGCATCGCGAAGGACGTGCTGAGCGCGGGCTCGCACGCGAAGATCTGTCTCCCGGACAGCCCCGGCGAATTCGCCCGCGCGCTGGCCCGCCGGGGTGGCCGGCGGCCGGTGGTGATCGGCGACGACCGGGCGCTGCGGCGCGCGGTGTCCCTGCTGCACCGGGAGCGGGAGCCCGCCATGAGCGCGCTCTCGCTGGTGCCGGTGGGCGCGTCGGACACGCTGGAGCTCGCCCACTCGCTGGGGGTGCCGAACGGTGCCGTGGCGGCGGCGCGCACGGCCCTGGACGGGGCGGTGCGCCGGCTGGACCTGCTCGTGGACGACAGCGACGGCGTGGTTCTGGGGGCGCTGCGCATCCCGGCGCTGAACGGCGCGCCGGGGACGGGCGCCGACCGCTCGGGCATGACCGCCGTCTGGGACACCTGCCGCTCCCTGGTTCGCACGCTGGTGCGTCCCGCTCCCCCGGAGCCGACCGGCGGGGCGGCGACGCACCGGCTGCGGGTGGAGGCGGACGGCGTCGTGCTGAACGACCTGGACCGTCCGGTCGCCTCGGTGACGGTGACTTCCGGGTGCGGTGACGGGGGTGTGGCCGCCGTGACGATCGACGCGCCGGACACCGCTCCGGTGACCGCGGAGGCGAAGGCCGTGACGGTGTCGGGGGCGGATTTCCGCTACCGGGCGGACATACAGGTGGCGGGGCCGGTGCGGACGCGGACGTGGACGGTACGGGCGGGGGCCTGGGGGCTGGTGCTTCCGGTGAAGTAACGGGCGCTCCGGGGGCGGGGGCCCTCGTCAGGCGCCCTCGCCCATGGTGCCCGTCGGCAGGTCGAGGGTCTTGCGGTGCTCGTGCCAGCGGCCCATCAGCCCCTCCAGCTCCGCCTGGAGGAACTCGAAGAAGGCTGCCGTCTCGGCGATCCGGGCACCGGCCGGGGTGTGCTCGCCGAGCGTGCGCGCGCCTTCCTTGAGCGTGCGCTCCCAGCGGGTGAGCACCTGGTCGCGGCTGGCGAAGGTGGTGTACCAGATCTCGTTGTGCAGGCGGTAGCGGTCGCGGCGCGAGCCCGGTTCGCGTTCGCGGCCGACCATGCTGACCTGGGTCAGGTAGTTGATCGCGCCGGAGACGGCGGCCGGGCTGATCTGCAGGGCCAGGGCCAGCTCCGCCGACGTCATGGAGGCGTCGTCGTCCGCGAGCAGGGCGGCGAAGACGCGGGACGCCATGCGCTGCATCCCCGCCTCGGTCATCTCGGACGCGAAGCGCTCGACGAAGCGGGCGACCGCCTCCGCGTCGCGGTCCTCCGGCCTCCGGACCACGGCCTTCGGTGCGCTCGCCGCCGCGGATTCGCCGCTCATCCCGCTCCACTCCCTCTGTGGCCACTGTCTGTCACTCCTTCGAGTTTATACGCTTCCTTAACTTCATAAATTTGTGAAAGTAGCGTACGTTCAGAAGCATGACGAAGGCAATCTCCGTGGCCGGACTGTGCAAGTCGTTCGGCCGGACGCAGGCGCTGGACGGTCTCGACCTGTCCGTCGAGACCGGTGAGGTCCACGGCTTTCTCGGGCCGAACGGCTCGGGGAAGTCCACCACCATCCGGGTGCTGCTCGGGCTGCTGAGACCGGACTCCGGTGCGGCTCGGCTGCTCGGCCGCGACCCGTGGCACGACGCGGTGGAGCTGCACCGCCGCGTGGCCTACGTCCCCGGAGACGTCACGCTGTGGCGCAATCTCTCCGGCGGCGAGGTGATCGACCTGTACGGGCGGCTGCGCGGCGGCCTCGACGAGGCCCGGCGGGCGGCTCTCGTCGACCGGTTCGAGCTCGACCCGACCAAGAAGGGCCGGACGTACTCCAAGGGCAACCGGCAGAAGGTGGCCCTGGTCGCCGCCTTCGCCTCGGACGTCGATCTGCTCATCCTGGACGAGCCGACCAGCGGCCTGGACCCGCTGATGGAGGAGGTCTTCCAGAACTGCGTGGCGGAGGAGCGCGAGCGCGGGCGTACGGTCCTGCTCTCCAGCCACATCCTCAGCGAGGTGGAGTCCCTCTGCGACCGGGTCAGCATCATCCGGCAGGGCCGGACGGTGGAGACCGGCTCACTGGCGGACATGCGCCATCTGACGCGGACGAACATCAGCGCCGAGCTGATGCGCGACCCGGACGGCCTGGCCCGGCTCCCCGGCGTGCACGACCTGGACATACAGGGGCGGCGGGTCTCGCTCCAGGTCGATACGGACCGGCTGGACGCCGTCCTCAAGACCCTGTCCGCATCCGGTGTCCGCTCCCTGACCAGCACCCCGCCCACGCTGGAGGAGCTCTTCCTCCGCCACTACGCGACGGACGCCGCGCAGTCGACGGAGGTGGGGGCGCGATGACCGCCGTACCCCTGACCGCGGCGGCCGGTGCGCGCCGGCGGGCCGGTGCCGGGCAGCTCACGGGGACCTGGACCCTGCTGAGGCTCGCTCTGCGACGCGACCGCATCGTCATCCCCGTCTGGGTCCTCGTGCTCGGCGGGTCGTTCTCCTCCGTCGGATCGTCCATCTCCTCGCTCTACGGGACACCCGAGCAGCGGGCCGAACTCGCAGCTTCGATGAACGGCAACAGCTCCGTGCGGGCGATGTACGGGCCCGTCTTCGACGACTCCGTGGGCGGGCTGGTCAGCTGGCGCATGCTGGCCTTCGGCGCGGCTCTGGCCGCCGTGATGAGCCTGGTCGTCGTCGTGCGGCACACCCGCGAGGAGGAGGAGACCGGCCGTCAGGAAATGCTGTCCTCCGCGATGGTCGGGCGACGAGCCCCGCTCACCGCGGCGCTGCTCGCGGCCCTCGTCGCCAATGCCGCCCTGGCCCTGGTGATCGTGGGCGGGATGGCCGGCTCGGGTGCGGGGGGCGCGGGAGCGGTGGCGCTCGCTTCGGCCGTCGCCGGGGTGGGTGTGCTGTTCGCCTGCACCGCCGCGATCGCCGCGCAGTTCACGGAGAGCGCCCGCCTGGCGAAGGGGCTCACGGCAGCCGTGGTGGGGGCGGCGTTCGTCCTGAAGGCGGCGGGCGACTCGGCGGCGGACGACGGCTCCGCCGTCCTCACCCGGCTCTCCCCGCTCGGCTGGGCGGAGAATGTCCGGCCGTACGCGGACGAGCGGTGGTGGGTGCTGCTGCTGATCGCCGGCGCGGTGGTCGTGCAGGCGGCCCTGGCGTACGCGCTGGCCGGGCGCCGGGATGTCGGCATGAGTTTCCTGGCCGCGCGGCCGGGTCCGGCCCGAGGGCGGATGTCGACCGCCTCGGCTCTCGCGTTCCGGCTGCAGCGCGGCGCCCTCCTGGGGTGGACGGTGTCCTTCGCGGTGGTCGGCTTCGTCTTCGGCGGCCTGGCCGACGGGGCGGCGGACCTGGTCGGGGACAACGAGAAGGCCAGGGAGATCTTCGAGCGGATGGGCGGGCAGTCCGGCCTCACGGACGCGTTCCTGGCCTCGATGGTCTCCGTGCTCGGTATGACCGCGGCCCTGTACATCGCCGCGTCGGTGCTCCGGATGCACGGGGAGGAGACCGCCGGACGCGCGGAGCCGGTGCTCGCCGGTGCGACCGGACGGGTCGGCTGGGCGGCCGGGCATCTGCTCATCGCCTTCGGCGGGGCGGCCCTGATCATGGCGGTCGGCGGACTCGGCCTGGCGGCGGGGTACGGGCAGGCGCTGCCCGCGGTGCTCGGCGCCTCACTGGCGCAGCTGCCCGCGATCTGGCTGCTCGGCGGGGTCACGGCCCTGCTGTACGGGGCGATACCGAAGGCGGCGCCCGCGAGCTGGGGCCTGGTGGGGCTGTGTCTGGCGCTCGGCTGGATCGGGCCCGCCCTGGACCTGCCGCAGCAGGTGATGGACGTCTCGCCGTTCACGCATCTGCCGAAGCTGCCGGGGGCGGGGATGGAGTGGGGGCCGGTGGTGCTCCTCACCGTCCTGTCGGCGGCGCTGGTGGCCGGCGCGCTGGCGGCACTGCGCCGCCGCGACCTGCTGACCTGACGGGCCCGCCGGGCGGGCAGAGCGAGCAGAACAGACAAGGCAGGCAGAACGAGCGGGTGGGGCGGACGACGGTGGGGGCTGTCGTCCGCCCGTGGCCTCACACCTCGACCCGCAGCTCCTTCACGCCCCTGATGACGTACCCGGGATTCCACTCGGGTTCGGCGACCAGGCGGAGCCCGGGTGCCTTGCGCAGCAGCTCACCGAAGGAGGCGGCCAGCTCGACGCGGGCCAGCGGGGCGCCCAGACAGAAGTGGATGCCGGCACCGAAGGTGATGTGCGGGTTCTCCCGCCGGGCGAGGTCGAGCGTGTCCGGGTCCGTGAAGCGGGCCGGGTCGCGGTTGGCGGAGCCGAAGAGCAGCGCAACCTCGGAGCCCCGGGGAATGACCGTGCCGTCGATCTCGATGTCGTCCAGGACCCAGCGCTCGAACATCTGGAGGGGGGTGTCGTACCGCATCAGTTCTTCCAGCGCCGTGGGCAGCAGCCCGTGGTCGGCGCGCAGGGCGGCCAGCTGTTCGGGGTGGCGCAGCAGCGTCCACCAGCCGTTGACCGTGGTGTTGACCGTCGCTTCGTGCCCGGCGTTCAGAAGGAGGACACAGGTGGAGACCATCTCCTGCTCGGTCAGCCGCTCGCCCTCGTCGTGGGCGGCGACAAGGGCGGAGATGAGGTCGGGGCCGGGGTTGACCCGACGTTCGGCGATCAGCTCCCGCAGATACTCGGAGAATTCGACGGAGGCGCGGACGGCGGCGCGGGCGGTCTCCTCGGACGGGTTGAGCTCGAACATCCCGCAGATCGCGGCGGACCAGGGCCGCAGCGGTGCCCGGTCGGACTCCGGAATACCGAGCATCTCGGCGATCACGGCGACCGGCAGCGGTTCGGCGACGGCCGCGAGCAGATCGCCTCCGCCCTGCTCGACGAACGCGTCGACGAGTCCGGCGGCCAGCCGCTGGACGGTGGGGACGAGCTGTTCGACGGTGCGCGGGGTGAACGCCTTGGAGACCAGGCGGCGGATACGGGTGTGGTCCGGCGGTTCGAGGTCCAGCAGCCCCTGGCCGTTGAGGGTTTCGAAGGGCTCGTGCTCGGGGGGCGGGGGTGTCCTGCCGAACTCCTCGTGCGTGAACCGGTGGAGGTAGGTGCGCCCCAGCCGCCGGTCGCGCAGCAGGGCCGACACGTCGGCGTAGTGCGGGACGAGCCACTGGTCGGTGGGCTCGAAGTAGTGCGCCCGGCCGGTGGCCCGCAGCTCGGCGTAGGCGGGGTAGGGATCGGCGACGAACGCCGCTGACCAGGGGTCGAACGGTGCGGGGGAGGTGCTGGGCTGTTCCATGACCCGACGCTAACCGGCCACCCCGGACCGGGCCAGCCCTCGGAGTGCCGGGGGACGGCGAAGGTTCAGGAAGGGGTGACCAAGCGGGCTTCGTAGGCGAAGACGGCGGCCTGGGTGCGGTCGCGCAGGCCGAGTTTGACCAGGATGCGGCTCACATGGGTCTTGATCGTGGATTCGGCGACGACCAGGTGCCCGGCGATCTCCGCGTTCGACAGGCCCTGGGCGATGAGGACGAGCACTTCCGTCTCGCGCTCGGTCAGGTCGCCGACCCGGGCCAGGGCCGGGGGACGTGGGGCTGCGGCCAGCTTCGAGAACTCGGTGATCAGGCGCCGGGTGACGGTGGGGGCGAGCAGTGCCTCGCCGGCGGCGACCACGCGGACGCCGTCCGCGAGCCGGCGGGCCGAGGCGTCCTTGAGGAGGAAGCCGGAGGCGCCCGCGCGCAGGGCCTGGTAGACGTACTCGTCGAGGTCGAAGGTGGTGAGGACCAGGACCTTCGCGTCCTCGTCGGCGGCGACGATCTCGCGGGTCGCCTCGATGCCGTTGAGCTCCGGCATCCGGATGTCCATCAGGACCACGTCGGGGCGGAGCACGGCGGCCTGGGCGACGGCCTCGCGGCCGTTCACCGCCTCGCCGACGACCTCGATGCCCGGCATGGCGTTGAGCAGGACGGAGAAGCCCTCGCGGACCATCATCTGGTCGTCGACGATGAGGACCCGGATCGGCGCGGCGGGCGGCGGCGGTGTCGTCGTCATGCCCGCTCCCCCCAAGCCCGCTCCCCGAGAGCACCGGCCGGCCCGGTAGGCGTCCCCGTCCCGGTCGATGGCCCCGTCCCAGTCGGCGTACCGGCCCCGGTCGATGTCCCTGTGTCGGCCGGCTGGGCCGGGATGAAGGCGGTGACCTCGTAGCCGCCCTCCGGGGTGGCCTCGGCGGTCATCTCGCCGTTCAGCATGGTGACCCGTTCCCGCATCCCGGTGATCCCGTGGCCGGCGCCCGGTGACGGCTTCACCGGACCGGTCGGCGGCCCGTTGACGACGCGCAGCCCGAGGCCGCCGAGAACGTAGCCGATCTCCACCCGTGCGGTGGCGCCCGGCGCGTGGCGCAGGCTGTTGCTGAGTGCCTCCTGGATGATCCGGTAGGCCGACAGCTCGACGCCCTGCGGCAGTTCGCGGACCGCTCCGGTCACCGCCTTCTCGGTCGCCAGACCCGCCTCGCCCACGTTGGCGAGCAGCCGGTCGAGGTCGGCGAGGGTGGGCTGCGGGGCGTCCGGGGCCTCGTAGTCGTCGGCCCGGACGACGCCGAGCACCCGGCGCAGTTCGGTGAGCGCGGCCACGGCGTTCTCCCGGATCGTGACGAATGCCTGCTCCAGCTCCGGCGGCGGGTTCTCCACCCGGTACGGGGCGGCCTCGGCCTGGATGGCGACGACGGACATGTGGTGGGCGACCACGTCGTGGAGTTCGCGGGCGATCGTGGTGCGCTCCTCCAGCAGGGTGCGCCGGTCGCGCTCGACGGCGGTCACGGTGCGCTGCACGGTGACCTCGCGCTGCGCCTCCCGCCGGACCTGGACCAGGCTCACGAGAAGCAGGGCGAACGCCGAGGCCACCGCCATGCCCGCGGTGTTCGGTCCGCCGGTCCCGCGGGAAAGGGCGCTCTCGACGACGAGTCCCAGCAGCAGCGTGAGCGTCCACATCCAGGCGGCGGTACGCGGACGGGTCCTGGCCGCGACCACGAACAGCACCACCAGATGGGAGAAGAAGCCGCTCGGCCCCCACGGCTGGTCGCCGCCCACGACAGCGCCCACCGGCACCAGCGCCATCGATATCCAGAACGCCCCGACCGGCCTGATCAGCGTCATCGCCACACAGATGGCGGGGAGCAGCCCGGCCATCAGCACGCCGCCGTTCCCCGCGCTGGTGAATCCCGCCATGAACGTGATCAGCGCCGCGCCCAGGACCGCCGCGTGCGGGGCCCACGCCACCCGCGCGGCAAGGGCCTCCGGCAGCCGCCGGGTCAGCGGCCCGTCCGTGCGCATCGGTCCCATCGGCCGGTAGCCGAAGGCGTCCCGGAAGAGGTCCTGCCGCAGGCCCTCGATGGCCCCTGCGGCGTGCTGGAGTTCCGGGCTTCTGGTCTTGGTCTCGGTCACGCGTTCCACGGTAGGCGGGGCGTCCGGCCCGGTCGTCCGCACCGATACGGATATCCGGGCATCCGTCGCAAGTACTACACGCGGCCGACGGCGGGCACCGCCCGGCGAACCAGCCGGCCCCGGCCACCCACCCGGCCGCCGCCCCGGTCCCCCGCTACCAGGCGAGCTGGGCGATCTCCTCCGCGACCACCGCGCACGCGTCGGCGGCCGGATCGATGAGCGGGAAGTGGCCGACGTCCGGCAGCAGCGTCAGCCCCACCGTCTCGCCCTCCTTCGCCGCCGCGTCCACGAACGCCTCGGAGACGGCCGCCGGCACCGTCAGGTCCGTGGTGCCCTGGACGACGACGGTCGCGATGCCGGTGGGCAGCAGCCGGGCCGGGTCGGCGTACGCGCTCCGCTCGGCGAAGTCCGACTCGGCGCCGAGGAACTGCCCGATCGCCCCCGAGCACACGTCGAGCGCGACCGCCGTCGTGAAATCGGCGATCGGCGCGAGCGCCACGACCCCGCGCAGCGCGGGCGGCCTCGGCAGCCGCCACGGCGACCCCTCCGGCAGTACGTGCCGGGCGGCCGCCCACAGCGCCAGCTGCCCGCCCGCGGAGTGCCCGGTGACGACGATGCGGCGGGGGTCCGCCGCGGGCAGCTCCCGTGCCAGCAGCGCCGGCAGCGCGTCCATCGCGGCGGCCACGTCGTCGAAGGTCTCCGGCCAGCGGCCCGCGACCGGACCGGTCCCCCGCTGCTGCGGAAGCTCGCTGCCGCGCCGGTACTCGACACAGGCCACGGCGAACCCGCGCCGGGCCAGGAAGTCCGCGAACGGCGACACATGCGCCCGGTCGTACGGGGCCCGCCACGCGCCGCCGTGCAGCACCACCACGACGGGCGCGCCGGTGCGGCCCCCGCGCGGGCCGTAGAAGTCGATCACCTGGTCCGGGTGGCTGCCGTAGGCGGCGGACGCGTCGGGGGCGACGGCCGGATGGGAGAAGGCCGACTCGGTCTCGGCGGCGTCCCGCTCGCGCGCGGCAGAATCCGACATCCCGCTCCACTCTCCCTGTGCCCGGGTTCCTCCGGCCCAACTGGCCTGACCTGCGGGGACGGTACCAGTACGGCGGGCGGCCCCGCGCACCGGGAATCGGCGTCCGGCGACGCCCGCGCCGGAGGCCCCACGACGCCGTCCGGTGACCGGGGCGAGCCGGTCACCGGACGGATGCGGAAGCCTACGCCGCCGAAGCGCCCAGGACGTCCGCGAGCACCCGCGCCGCGCGTTCCGCGTCCGCGAACCCCACGTACAGCGGTGTGAAGCCGAACCGCAGCACATCGGGCCGGCGCAGGTCCCCGACCACGCCGCGCGCGATCAGGGCGGCCATCACCGGTTCCGCGTCCTCGCACCGCAGCGCGACCTGGCTGCCCCGTTCCGCGTGGGCGGCCGGGGTGACCGAGGTGACCCGGCCCCCGGGGGCGTACGCCTCGACGCACTCCAGGAAGAAGTCCGTCAGCGCCAGGGACTTGGCCCGGACGGCGTCGATCGCGACCCCGTCCCACACGTCGAGCGACGCCTCCAGGGCCAGCATGGACAGGATGTCCGGCGTGCCGACCCGGCCCCTGACCGCGCCCTCCGCCGGGGTGTAGCCGGGTGTCATCGCGAACGGGTCGGCGTGCGACGTCCACCCCGGCAGCGGGGAGTCGAACGCCGCCTGGTGGCGCTCGGCGACGTACAGGTAGGCGGGCGAGCCGGGGCCGCCGTTGAGGTACTTGTACGTGCAGCCCACCGCCAGGTCCACGCCGTGCTCGTCCAGGCCCACGGGGAGCGCGCCCGCGCTGTGGCACAGGTCCCAGACGGCGAGCGCGCCAGCGCCCCGCACCGCCGCGGTCAGCCCCGGCAGGTCGTGCAGCCGGCCCGAGCGGTAGTCGACGTGGTTGAGCAGCACGGCGGCGGTCCGGGGGCCGACCGTGTCCGGCACATCGGCGGGGGCCACCGGGACGACGCGGTGGCCGGTCATCCGGGCCGCCGAAGCGGCGATGTAGCCGTCCGTGGGGAACGTGCTCGCGTCCACCAGGATCTCGTCGCGGTCCTCCGGCGCCAGCCGGGTCGCGGCGACGAGGGCCTTGAAGACGTTCACGCTGGTGGAGTCCCCGACGACGATCCGGCCGGCCGCGGCCCCAACGATCGGGGCGATGCGGTCGCCGATGCGCTCCGGCGCCGTCCACCAGCCGCTCTCGTCCCAGGACCGGATGCGCAGCTCGCCCCACTCGCGGGTGAGGACCTCCTGCATCCGGGCGGGTACATGGCGCGGCAGCGCGCCGAGCGAGTTGCCGTCCAGGTAGACGGTGTCGTCGAGGGTGAAGCGTTCGCGCAGGGGTGCCAGCGCGTCCTCGGTGTCGAGCGCCTGGGCGCGCTCTCGCAGGTCAGACATGGCTGCGGGCCGTCCACAGCTCGGGGAACACGTTCTTCGTGGCCCGCTTCTCCAGCCAGGCCACGCCCGCCGAGCCGCCGGTGCCGGTCTTGGAGCCCATGGCCCGCCGGGTCGCGAGGAGGTGGTCGTTGCGCCATCGCCACACCAGCTCGCCCACATCGGTGAGCACCTCGCCGAGGCGGACCAGCTCGTCGTTCTGGTCCGGGTTGGCGTAGATCTCCGCCCACACGGCCTCGACCTCGGGCGACGGCTCGTACTTCCGGGTCAGGTCCCGGCCGAGCACGGCCTCCGGGATCGGGTGTCCGCGCCGGGCGAGCAGTGCCAGGGCCTCGTCGTACAGACCCGGTTCCGCGAGCGCCTTCTCCAGCTCCGCGTGGACGCGCGGCGCGCCCCGGTGCGGCACCAGCATGGACGCGGACTTGTCGCCGAGCAGGAACTCCATCCGCCGGTACATCGCCGACTGGAAACCGGAACCCTCGCCGAGCGAGGACCGGTAGGAGTTGAACTGGGCGGGGGTGAGCTGGGCGAGCGGCGTCCAGGAGGCGTTCAGGGCCTCCAGCTCGCGCAGGGACCGCTTCAGCGCGTCCTGCGCGACATCCAGCCGGTCCTCGCGCATCGCGTGCGCGGCGGTCTCCCACTCATGGACGATGACGGTGAACCACAGCTCCATGACCTGGGTGGTGACCAGGAAGACCATCTCGCCGGGGTCGTCCGAGCGGAGGTGCTGGAGGTGGGTCAGGACATCCGCCTGGACGTAGTCCTCGTACGGAGTCTTGCCCTCGAAGTCGAGGTGCGGGGTCGCCGCACCGGTGGCTTCGGGGTCGGGGTGAATCGTCGACATCGCTGTCTCCTCGACACGAGCTTCCGGGTAGCGGTCCGCCCCTTCCCTGCGGAAGTGGAGCCCCGGTCCCCTGTTCGCATCCTAGACTCCGCCCCCGTATGCACGCAGGCCCCGCAGCCGCGGTTGCGGCGGTGCGGGGCCTGCGGTACGGGGTCGGTGGTACCAGGCCGGTGGTACGGGATCGGCCTGATCCGAGCGGATGCCTGGCCGACTAGCCGAGGGTTTCGGCGGCCGTCGGCGAGGAGTCGCGCAGGAACGTCGAGCAGCGCTCGTACTCCTCCTGCTCACCGATGGCCTGCGCGGCGCGCGCGAGGGCGTGCAGGGCGCGCAGGAAGCCGCGGTTGGGCTCGTGCTCGAACGGCACGGGGCCGTGGCCCTTCCAGCCGGACCGGCGCAGCGCGTCGAGGCCGCGGTGGTAGCCGGTCCTGGCGTAGGCGTACGACTCGATGACCCGGCCGCCCTCGAACGCCTCGTCGGCGAGCTGCGCCCAGGCCAGCGAGGAGGTCGGGTACTTCGCGGCGACATCGGCGGGCGCGGTACCGGCGGCGAGCAGCTCACGCGGCTCCGGGTCGTCGGGCAGGTGGGTCGGGGGCGGGCCCCCGAGCAGGTTCTCGTGGATCGACATGCTCCCAGTGTGCCTGTCCCGGCCGCCCCATCAAGCCCCCCGCCCGGCCACCGCCGCCACCCCCCGGATCAGCGCGGCGAGCCCCGCCTCCACCTTGCCGCGCGGGCACCCCACGTTCAGCCGTACGAAGCCGTCCGCCCCGTAGGTGCTGCCGGGCATCACCGCGACCCGTTCCCGCTCGATCAGCACCCGTTGCAGCGCCTCGTCGTCCCGGACGCCCGCGCGCCGCAGATCGATCCAGGCGAGGTATCCGGCCTGCGGCGGCTCCCACTCCAGGGCGGGGAACGCGCTGTTCAGCCGGTCGGCGACCAGGGCGAGGTTCCCGGCGACGTACGCGCGTGCCGCGTCCAGCCAGGGCGCGCCCTCCCGGTACGCGGCGATGTGCGCGGTCAGCGAGAGCACCGCGGGCGAGGCGAGGCCCTCCGCCGTCTCCATCCGGCGCAGATACTCGGCGCGATCATCCGGGCGGCCGATCAGCCCGTACGAGCCGGTCAGCGCCGGGAAGTTGAACGACTTCGAGGCCGAGGTGACGACCGCCCAGCGCCCGTCGCCTGCGACCCTGGTCCACGGCACGTGCGGGCGCCCGCCGTGCACGAAGTCCGCGTGGATCTCGTCGCTGATCACGGCCACTCCGTGGCGCGCGGCGAGCGCGGCCATGCCGGCCAGCTCCGCCCTCGTCCACACCCGCCCGGACGGGTTGTGCGGGGAACACACCACGAGGACCGTGCTGTCCGGGCGCGCGAGTTCCCGCTCCAGCGCGTCCATGTCGCCCAGCGGCACCCCGCGCAGTTCCCGCCCGAGCCCGTGGACCGCCTTGCGGAAGCCGTCGTACGTGGGGGTGTGCAGGACCACGCCGTCCCCCTCGGCCGTCCACATCTGGAGCAGCTGGGAGAGCTGGCTGAGCACGGACGGCCCGTAGACCAGCCGTCCGGTGTCGATCTCGGTGTCGTACCGGGTCGCGTACCAGTGCGCGACGGCCGACCGGAAGTCGCCCAGGCGCCAGTCCGTGTAGCCGAACACGCCGTGGTCGATCCGGGCCCGGAGGGCGGCCAGCACCTCGGGGGCGGTCGCGAAGTCCATGTCGGAGATGGTGAACGGCAGCAGTCCGTCCACGCCGAAGCGGTCCGCGACGCCGTCCCACTGCACGCACCAGGTGCCCCGGCGGTCGATGACGGTGTCGAAGTCGTAGGACGTGCTCACAGCTCTCCCTCGGTTCATGCGTACCGGGTCCGGACATGCCGTGGGCCCGACACCCCTCGGGGTGCCGGGCCCACGCCACACATCCGTACGGAACTACTTCAGCTTGGTGCCGGTGGAGCGCAGGTTGGCGCACGCCTCCGTGACCCGCTTGGCCATGCCGCCCTCGGCGGACTTGCCCCAGCTGCGCGGGTCGTAGACCTTCTTGTTGCCGACCTCGCCGTCGACCTTCAGCACACCGTCGTAGTTGCGGAACACGTGGTCCACGATCGGGCGGGTGAAGGCGTACTGGGTGTCGGTGTCGAGGTTCATCTTCACGACGCCGTTCTCCAGCGCGGTGGTGATCTCCTCGGCGGTGGAGCCGGAGCCGCCGTGGAAGACGAAGTCGAACGGGGAGGTCTTGCCGTACTTGGCGCCGACACCCTCCTGGAGGTCCTTGAGGAGCTCCGGACGCAGGACGACGTTGCCCGGCTTGTAGACGCCGTGGACGTTGCCGAAGGAGGCGGCCAGCAGGTAGCGGCCCTTCTCGCCCAGGCCCAGCGCCTCGGCGGTGCGCAGCGCGTCGTCGACGGTGGTGTACAGCTCGTCGTTGATCTCGTGGGTGACGCCGTCCTCCTCGCCACCGGTCGGGGTGATCTCGACCTCAAGGATGATCTTGGCGGCGGCGGCCTTGGCCAGCAGCTCCTGGCCGATGGCCAGGTTGTCGGCCAGCGTCTCGGCCGAACCGTCCCACATGTGCGACTGGAACAGCGGGTTCAGACCCTTGGCGACGCGCTCGGCGGAGACGTCGAGCAGCGGGCGGACGTAGCCGTCCAGCTTGTCCTTGGGGCAGTGGTCGGTGTGCAGCGCGACGGTGATGTCGTACTTGGCGGCGACGATGTGCGCGAACTCGGCGAGGGCGACGGCGCCCGTGACCATGTCCTTGTTGTACTGGCCGCCCAGGAACTCCGCGCCGCCGGTCGAGATCTGCACGATGCCGTCGCTCTCGGCCTCCGCGAAGCCGCGCAGCGCGGCGTGCAGGGTCTGGGTCGACGTCACGTTGATGGCCGGGTAGGCGAACTTGCCTGCCTTCGCCCGGTCGAGCATCTCGGCGTATGCCTCGGGGGTTGCGATGGGCATCTGTCCGCTCCTTGGGATGTGCGGGTGTGCGTGCTGGGTCCCTGACCTGGGGGCGACGTCATCGTCGCCCCCATCTTCCCAGACTCTGCTTCCGGCTCCACCCGGCGGTGCCCCCAGCGGGGGCGGTTTCCGCTCGCGGGCGTACGGCAAAGGCGGCCGGTTTCACGTGAAACCGGCCGCCTCCAGGAAAAACCGCAGGTCAGCCCAGGTCGAGGTCCGGGACGGTGTAGGCGTGGACGTACGGGAGGCCCGCCTCCGCGATGGCCGGGGCGGCACCGCGCTCCACGATCACGGCCACGGCGACGACCTCGCCACCGGCCTCGCGCACCGCCTCGACGGCGGTCAGCGGCGAACCGCCGGTGGTCGAGGTGTCCTCGACGACGAGGCAGCGCCGGCCCTTGACGTCCGTGCCCTCGATCCGGCGCTGCATCCCGTGGGTCTTCTGCGCCTTGCGGACGACGAAGGCGTCCAGCTCCTGGCCGCGGGCGGCGGAGGCGTACAGCATCGACAGGGCGACCGGGTCGGCGCCGAGCGTCAGGCCGCCCACGCAGTCGTAGTCCAGCTCCGCCGTCGCGTCGAGCATGACCTGACCGACCATCGGAGCGGCCTTGCCGTCCAGCGTGATGCGGCGCAGATCGATGTACCAGTCGGCCTCCAGGCCGGAGGAGAGCGTCACCTTGCCGTGGACCACGGCCTTGTCCTTGATCTGCTGGAGCAGCTCAGCACGTACGTCAGTCATGGCTACGAGGATAAGGCGCGGCCTGCGGCCCACCCGTGCCCCGCCGGTCCGGGCCCTTCGCCCAGCCTCTTCGCCCTGGGCCGGTGCCCGTGCTCAGAGCCGGCGCCAGCTCCAGGTGGTGGCGATCTCCAGCGGCTCGATCGGCGTGACGTAGCGTGGGTCGGTGTTCAGCCCGTTCGGCGGGCCGGACTGCGGCTCCACGCAGACCGCCTCGTCCTGCTCGTCGTAGATCACGACCCACTCGGACCGGCTCTTCACGGTCAGCTCCAGCCGCTGCGGCCAGGTGAGGGTGACGTCGACGCCGTCCGGCATCCCGAAGCAGTCGTCCCACGGGCCGGCCAGCGGCGGAATCCGGCGGCCGGTCGGCAGGTGGTCCTCGCCGCGCTCCTCCTGCCAGGCGGCGTCGAAGTCGATCCGGACCTCTTCCCCGGTGTCCAGGAGGCGGCGGAACCACGGGTGCCAGCCGGCCTGCGCGGGGAAGGAGTTCCCGTACGTCTCGATGCCGAAGGCCAGCGTGAGGGAGTCCTCGGCCAGCTCGAAGGTCTGGGTCACCCGGCCCGGATAGGGCCAGGGGTCGGCCAGGTCGTAGTAGAACGACGCCTGCGTCCCGCTCTCCAGCGCGGTGTGCCACGCCGTGTCGCGTCCGGTGCCGTGGATCGCGTGCGGCGGGGCGGTCAGCGGGAGCTGGTGGACGACGCCGCCGTCACGGAACCGCCCGTTCGCGGTCCGGCCGCACCACGGCACCATCGGGAAGCAGCCGTACCGCTCCCCCTGCCGCAGCAGTTCGGTACCGCCGATCCGCAGGCTGCTGATCCGGCAGCCGTTGACGGGGTCCACGGTCAACTCTGTGTCGCCGACGGAGAGCCGGACGTCCTTCTCGCTACTGCTCACGGAACGACCCTACTGGCGCCGCTACCTCCGGCGCCGCAACGCCCGGCTCACGACCACCGCCGACGCGAGGGCCAGCACCGCCGCCGGGGCGACCCAGCGCAGCGTGGCACCCGCACCGACCGAGTCCGGCGAGGGCACCGGGGCGTACCGGCCGCGCGGCGGCGCGTGGTCGACCTCCTCGGCGCTGCGGCCGATCATGGTGCGCCGGGCGTGGGCTGCCTCGGCGGGCGGCTCGTCCGCGACGGTGAACTCGATCCCGGCGACCGGGTCCAGCGACGACGGCGGAATGGGCGCGTCGTACAGCGAGTCCCGCTCCGGCGCCTCCTCGGCGGCCTCTTCGAGGGCCTCCTCCACGGCCTCCCCGACCGCCGCCTCCTCCGCCGTCACCGCGGCGGCCCCCGCCGCCGCGCCGTCCGCCGAACCGTCCGCAGGGCCGTCCGTCCCGTCGTCGCTCCGGGCGGCCAGGGACTCCGTCACGAGCTGCTGCGCGAAGCGGTCCAGCAGGCGGTGGGCCGCGGCCAGCGCCGCCGCGGGTTCGAGGTCCCGCAGCCGGCCGTCGCCGGTCACCTCGGAGTCGAAGGCGATCGACGTGCCCTCGGCGCCCTCCGTCAGCCGGACGGTCATCGACAGTCGCGCCGAGCCGTCGCCCCGCGCCTCCGTGCCCTCGCCCTCCACCCGGACGGTGTGGACGGAGTCCACGTCCGGGTCGCCGGGCAGCGGGGTGAGGCTCAGCGTGCCCCGGTAGGTGATGGTGTGGCCGCCGGCCCGGATTCTGAGCCGGCCCGTCAGGGGGCCCGCCGACGCGTCGGCGTCCTGCTGGAACCCCGGTACGCAGCGGGCGACCCGGACGGGGTCGTCCAGCGTCCGCCGCAGGGCCGGGACCGGAACGGGTACGAACACCTCATGCTCCATGGGCAACGAGCCTACTCAGCCGCGGCCCACACGTCAGCGCTTCCGCACCCTGCCCCCCCTCACGGGGCATCCGCCTCACCGCTCCTCCCAGTAGCGGGGATGCACCAGCGTGGACGGGGCGAGCCCGGCCAGCCGCCCGGCCTCCGCCCGGCGCCCCGCGTCCAGCAGCCCCGGCACGGTCAGCGAGCGCAGCGCCGGCCCGTCCGGGTCCAGGCCGAGCGTGGGCCGGGACGCCGCCCCGGCCAGCAGGAACCCCCAGCCGCGGTCCCCGCCCGAGTCGTCCCGCGCCCGGCCGGTGCGCACCGCGAAGCCCGAGATGCGCCCGCTGATCCGATAGGGGCGGGGATGCAGCCCGGCCGCCCGGATCGACGCGTCGACCGTCCAGAACGTGCGCGGCCGGCTCCGGGGCGGGCCCGCGTGCACCACGAGCCGCCCGTCCGGGGCGAGGGCCCCGGCGACCAGACCGTAGAACTCCGCCGAGTAGAGCTTGGTACCGGCGGAGATGCCGGGGTCGGGCAGATCGGAGACCACCACGTCGTAGCGGCTGCGGGCGGACCGCAGCCAGGTGAAGGCGTCGCCGGTCACCGTCTTCACGCGGGGGTCGTCCAGCGCGTGGTCGTTCAGCGCGGAGAGCGCGTGGTCCGTACGGGCCAGTCGGGTGACGGCCGGGTCCAGCTCCACGAGGGTCACGCCGCGCACGTCCGGATAGCGCAGCACCTCCCGCGCGGCCAGCCCGTCGCCGCCGCCCAGGATCAGCACCCTGGCATGCGGCCCGTTCATCGCCGGGTGCACCAGCGCCTCGTGGTAGCGGTACTCGTCGCGGGAGCTGACCCGCAGCCGTCCGTCCAGATACAGGTCCAGGGAGCCGCGGCCCTCCCCGGTCAGCACGACCTCCTGCACATCCGTCCGCACGGCGACCCGGACCTGGTCGCCGAAGACCGCGCGCCGCGCCGCACGCTCGAAGTCGTCGGCCAGCACGGCGGCCGTCGCCAGCACGGCGATCACCGTCACATTGGCGGCGATCAGCAGCCACCGGGCACGGCGCGGCACGTCCCGCCGGAACACCCACAGCACCAGCGCCCCGCCCGCCGCCGCGTTCACCGCACCGGTCAGCAGAGCGCCGGTGAGCTGGCCGAGCATCGGCAGCAGCAGGAACGGGAAGGCCAGGCCGCCGACGAGCGCCCCCACGTAGTCAGCCGCGAAGAGATCGGCGACGGCCCCGCCCGCGTCCTGCCGGTCCACCCGCTGGATCAGCGTCATCAGCAGCGGGATCTCCGCCCCGATCAGGACCCCGATCGTCAGCGAGAACCCGACCAGCGCGTACTGCGACTCGCCGAACCAGGCGAACGACGCGTAGAGCACCAGCGCCGAGAAGCCCCCCACCAGGGCGAGCGCCGCCTCGATCAGCCCGAAGCCCACCGCGGCCCGGCCGCGTAAACGTTTCGCGAGCAGGGAGCCGATCCCCATCGCGAACACCATCACGGAGAGCACCACGGACGCCTGGGTGACCGAGTCGCCGATCAGATAGGAGGCCAGCGCGACGAGCTCCAGCTCGTACACCAGTCCACAGGCGGCACAGACGAAGACGGCGGCCAGCACGAGAAAGCGACCGGTCCGCGGTCGGACGGGTAGCCGCGCCGCGCCCCCTCGCAGCGACACCTGCTGGTCGATCATGCCGCGAACGCTACGTGACTCACCACTTACACCACGTCACCCACAAGGGTGCAAGCGGTGCACCCGAGGCGCAGACGGCAGATGTCACAGCGCCGCCGCCGGCATCCGCACGCCCACCCGCGTACGCGTCACGACGAGCCGGCCCTCCTGCGGGTAGGCGTGCCAGGTCCGCCACCGCACCTGGCCCTCGGTGCGCTGGGCGAGCATGGCGGTGAAGGCGTGCGGACTGCCCGGAAACGTACCGGCCAGGCCGTGCGGGTGGTCGGCCACGAGCGCGAGCAGCTCCTGGGCCCGGCCCGCGAACGAGCCGGCGCCCAGCGTCTCGACGCGCGCCGCGAACTCGTACTCCCAGTCGCCGATCCGCTTGGCGACGCCCAGCGGCAGCGGGGTGCTGCTGCCGGGCATACAGGCGACGGTCTCGGAACAGCTGCCGCGTTCCTCCTCCAGGAGGACCTGGTGGGAGGCCCCGAGCAGCCGCAGCTGCATGGTCGCGCCGGCGAGTTCGAGGTCGAGGACGGCCAGGGCCGGGAGCGGTTCGCGCCCCAGCGCCCAGGCCAGATCGGCGGCACGGGTATCGGAATAGGCCGTATGAAGGGTCGTGAGCATGGATCGGCTCCGCAAACACGCGTGGACACGTGGACAGGGGACGCCCCCGCGTGGTGCGCGTGGGAGGTGGGAAGCGCCCGATCAGGTCCAACTGGGGTCCGAGGGCTGAATGTTCTCTCCACCGAGGGAATCACGACTACGGCGCACTCACAGCGTTTTTGCCCAACTTGCCGGGGTTTCCAGCCCCCTCGGGGGGCCGTCCGCTCACGTGTTCACCGCAGACCCGCCGAAGACCTCAACAAAAAGGAACCCGGCGGGACTTGGCGCACGCACCACGTTCCCGCCGGGCCTCACGCGGACCGACTGCCCCGTGTCAGCTGCCTCCGCCGCATCCGCCCCCGCCGCCGCAGGAGGAACCCCCGCCGCACGAGGAACCCCCACCGCAGGAATGCCCGCCGGAATGTCCTCCTGAATGTCCGCCGCCCCCGCACGACGAGCCCCCGTCGCCGCCGCCGGCCCACCAGCTGCCCCCGGCCGCCGAGCCGCGCGCCGTACCGCGCCGCCTGCTGCGCACCGGCGCACGCCTCCGCCCGCCGGACCCCGCCACCATCGCGACGAGCACCACGACCAGTACGACCAGAATCACCCCGGCCAGCACACCGCCCATGACCTCACGTCCTTCCGTCCCCCGAAGCGAGGCCCCCCGCTCCGCGCCCGTTCCGGCGTGAGGGTGAGATGCCCTTGACCGCCCGCCGCCAAAGCGCACTTGAGCAAGTCCAGAGCTTGCGCGCAGGATGGCGGCCATGACAAAGGGACGACCGCTACTCAACCGCCGCCTCGCCGAGTTCGGTACGACGATCTTCGCGGAGATGTCCGCGCTGGCCGTCCGCACCGGAGCCATCAACCTGGGCCAGGGCTTCCCGGACACCGACGGCCCCGAGGAGATCCGGGAAGCCGCTGCCCGTGCCCTGCGCGCCGGCCTCGGAAACCAGTACCCGCCGGGCCCCGGGGTCCCCGAGCTGCGTACCGCGATCACCGACCACCAGCAGCGGCGCTACGGCCTGGCGTACGACCCCGACAGCGAGGTCCTGGTCACCGCCGGGGCCACGGAGGCCATCGCCGCCTCGCTCCTGGCGCTCCTGGAGCCGGGCGACGAGGTCATCGCGCTGGAGCCCTACTACGACTCGTACGCCGCCTGCATCGCCATGGCGGGCGCCACGCGCGTACCCGTCACCCTGCGTCCCGACGCCTCCGAGGGCGTCTACCGGCTGGATCTCGACGAACTGCGCGCGGCCGTCACGCGCCGTACCCGGCTGCTGCTGATCAACACCCCGCACAACCCGACCGGCACCGTCCTCGACCGCGAGGAGCTGGCCGCGATCGCCGCCCTGGCGTGCGAGCACGATCTGATCGTCGTCACCGACGAGGTCTACGAGCATCTGGTCTTCGAGGACGAGCACCTGCCGCTCGCGGGCTTCCCCGGCATGCGTGAGCGCACACTCACCATCTCGTCCGCCGGCAAGACGTTCTCGTACACCGGCTGGAAGATCGGCTGGGTCACCGGGAGCCCCGAGCTGGTGACGGCGGTCCGCTCCGCGAAGCAGTTCCTGACGTACGTCTCCGGCGGCCCCCTCCAGTACGCCGTCGCCGAGGCGCTGCGGCTGCCCGACAGCTACTACGAGGAGCTGCGCGCGGACATGCGCGCCAAGCGGGACCTGCTGTGCGCGGGGCTCGCGGAGGCCGGGTTCGCGGTGTACCGCCCGGCCGGCACGTACTTCGTCACCACCGACATCCGCCCGCTCGACGCGGCCGGTGACGGCATCGCGTTCTGCCGGGCGCTGCCGGAGCGGTGCGGGGTGGTGGCCATCCCCAACGCCGTCTTCTACGACCACCGGGAGCAGGGCGCCCCCTTCGTCCGCTTCGCCTTCTGCAAGCGGATGGATGTGCTCCAGGACGCCGTGGGCCGGCTCAAGCAGCTCTGACACGGGGCGAGGCCCGGCGCGGGATTCCCCGCTCCGGGCCTCGTCACACCTACCGGCGCAACCGGCGTCAGGCCTGCTCCGTGCCCTCCGCGGCCTCGGCAGCCTGCGCGCCCTCCGCGGCCTTGTCCTCGGCCGAGGTCAGGCCCAGGCGCTCCAGCAGCCACTTGTCGAACTCGATGGACGCGCGCACCCAGCTGACCGTCGAGGAGACGAAGTGCTCCAGGGAGACGCCGGTGCCGATGAGCATCTGCGCCTCACCGATCAGCCGGATCGAGGGGCCGGTCTCCGGCGCGCCCTCCTCGTGCTCCTCGTGCTCGTGGGTGTGCGTGTAGACCTTGGGCCACAGGGTGCGGCGGTTCCAGTCGTCGATCGCGTCGAGCAGGACGGGACGCAGGTCCGTGTCGTGCGGGCGGTCGTAGAACGTGCGGACCGAGAAGACCTGCTGCTCGCCCTCGCCGCGGAACATGAAGTACGTGCGGAATTCCTCCCACGGCGCGGCGAGGTCGCCCTCGTCGTCGACGACGTACTTCAGCTCCATCTGGTCCAGCAGCTGCTTGACGAGGTCCTGGTCGGGGACGACGGGGCCTGCGGGTCCTGCCGCCTGCGGTCCGGGCTGGGCCCCGAAATTGGGAATCGAGGACGGGTCGATAGACATCGCTGGTACTCCTGTGGATCTCGTGGTTTCCTGCCGACGACCCTAGCTTCGTTTGGCCGCCGAGGCGTAGACCGTCCGGGCCTACGCCTTTCCGGGAATCATCTCGGCCCCGGTGCCCCTGGCCCGTGACCAGGCCGCGGCGGCCAGCACGGCGCAGACCACCCCGAGCAGCCCGCAGGCCCCGATGGTGTTCGCCGAGGACCCGGTCAGCTCCGTGATCGCACCCCCGGACGCCACGCCGATGCCCTGCATGGCGATCATCCCGGACCGGGCGAGGCCCAGTGCCTGGCCCCGCCGGTCGGCCGGGGTCAGCAGGACGAAGGTGGCCCCGGCGGTGATCTGGTACGCCGAGCAGACCCCGACGAGGAACAGCAGAAGCATCGCCACTTCCGCGCTGGGATCGAGCAGATAGGCGACGAGCGGCACATTCGCGGCGACCGCCAGGGGGCCGAGCAGCCGGCGCCGGTTCTCGTCGCCGACCTCGGACCGCCCCAGCACGGCCGCTCCCAGCACCATGCCCGCCGGATGCGAGGCGAGCAGCAGCCCCACCGCGTACGCCCCGCCGCCGGCCTCGTCCGCGAACGGGGCGGCCAGCCCCTCCGGCAGGACGATGAAGCCCGCGAGCCAGCCCAGCAGGAGCAGCGAACGCAGTCTGCGGTCCGACCAGATCAGCGCGGCGGCGTCGCCGACGCGGGCGCCGAGCTTCGCCGTACGGGCCGCGTCGCTCGTCACCGGGCGGGCCTTCACCCCGAGCCGGATGAGGGCCGCGGAGAGCAGGAAGGTCGCCGCGTTCACCGCCAGCGAGCGGTTGCTGCCCAGCCAGGCGGCGAGCAGCCCGCCCCCGGCGAAGCCGACCAGCTGGCCGACCTGGTGGGTGATCTGCATGATCCGCTGGCCCCGCTCGTAGCGGTCGGCGCCGAGCACGGTGGGCAGCAGCGCGCCCTGGGCGGCGCCGAAGGGCGCCTCGGCCAGTTGCGCCAGCACCAGCAGTCCGGCCAGGAGCGGCAGCGGCATCCCCGGCAGCGCCATCAGCCCGACCAGCGCCATCCGGGTCAGGTCGCAGCTCACCATGACCGTGCGCCGGGGGAACCGGTCCGCCAGACCGGAGAGCAGCACCCCGGAGAGGAGGGCGGGCAGTGTGGTCAGGGCATAGGTCGCCGCGGTCCATCCCGGTGAATCCGTGCGCTCGAAGACAAGCAACGACAGCGCCACACGAGCCAGCTGGTCGCCCAGGATCGACTGAGCATAAGCGGCCCAAAGGGTACGGAATTCACCGAGCTGAAAGAGATTGTCCGAGCCGGGCTTCTTGGGCCCGTTATTTATCTCATCGCCTATCCGCTCGTTCATACGGGCACGCTACCGGCCTGTCTTTGCGACTTCTAACCCCCGTCGCAGGCGGGTTGCCGCAGGTGAAGCACGGTGTCCTGTTTACGTGCACAGCCGGGGCCGGGCGGCCCGGCCGCGCATCCCGAACTCCCTTGCCAGAGGCGGTGCGCACGGGCCGCAACCGCTTCCGGGCGGAGGTCGCGGCACCGAGTGCCGGATGGAATGTTTGGCTCGATTCCGATGCCGAGAATTGACCGGCGGGGGAATATGACAACCGCCTCCCGGGTGTCATATTCCCCCGCGCCGGCCGGGCCGCTCAGGTCGCCGCGCCGACGATCAGGCTGTCCTCGAAGCGGTCCACCCGGACCGTGTCGCCGTCCTGGATGTCGCCGGCCAGGATCTCCTTCGCCAGCCGGTCGCCGATCGCCGTCTGGATGAGGCGGCGCAGCGGCCGGGCACCGTAGGCCGGGTCGTTGCCCTCTTCCGCCAGCCAGGCCAGGGCCTCCGGCGTGACGTCCAGGGTGAGCCTGCGGTCGGCCAGGCGCTTGGCGAGCCGGTCGATCTGGAGGCCCGCGATGTGCGCCAGCTCGTCGCCGGACAGGGCGGAGAACACCACGAGGTCGTCCAGCCGGTTCAGGAACTCCGGCTTGAAGGAGGCCCGCACGACCTCCAGGACCTGCCGCTTCTTCTCCTCCGGCTTGCTCAGCGGATCGGTCAGGTACTGGCTGCCGAGGTTGGACGTCAGGATCAGGATGGTGTTCCGGAAGTCCACCGTCCGGCCCTGCCCGTCCGTGAGCCGGCCGTCGTCCAGGACCTGGAGCAGGATGTCGAAGACCTCGGGGTGGGCCTTCTCGACCTCGTCCAGCAGGACGACGGTGTACGGACGGCGGCGGACCGCCTCCGTGAGCTGGCCGCCCTCCTCGTAGCCGACGTAACCGGGCGGGGCGCCGACCAGGCGGGCGACGCTGTGCTTCTCGCTGTACTCGCTCATGTCGATGCGGACCATGGCCCGCTCGTCGTCGAAGAGGAAGTCCGCCAGCGCCTTCGCCAGCTCGGTCTTGCCGACACCGGTCGGTCCGAGGAAGAGGAACGAGCCGGTGGGGCGGTCGGGGTCGGCGATGCCGGCCCGGGTGCGGCGCACCGCGTCCGAGACGGCCTGCACGGCCTCGGTCTGCCCGATCAGGCGCTTGCCCAGCTCGGACTCCATGCGGAGCAGCTTCTGCGTCTCGCCCTCCAGCAGGCGGCCGGCCGGGATACCGGTCCAGGCGCCCACCACGTCGGCGATGTCGTCCGGTCCGACCTCCTCCTTGACCAGGGTCTCCTTGGGCTCGCGGGCGGCCTCCTGCTCGGCCTCGTCGGCCTCGGCCAGCTCGCGTTCCAGGCCGGGGATCTCCCCGTAGAGCAGCTTGGACGCGGTGTCGAAGTCGCCGTCGCGCTGGGCGCGCTCGGCCTGGCCGCGCAGCTCGTCCAGGCGCTCCTTCAGCTCACCGACGCGGTTGAGGCCCTGCTTCTCCTTCTCCCAGCGGGCGTTGAGGCCGCGCAGCTCCTCCTCCTTGTCGGCGAGGTCGCGGCGCAGCTTCTCCAGACGCTGCTTGGAGGCGGGGTCGGTCTCGTTGCGGAGGGCCAGCTCCTCCATGCGCAGCCGGTCCACGGAGCGCTGGAGTTCGTCGATCTCGACGGGCGAGGAGTCGATCTCCATGCGCAGCCGGGAGGCCGCCTCGTCCACCAGGTCGATCGCCTTGTCCGGCAGGAACCGGGAGGTGATGTACCGGTCGGACAGGGTGGCGGCGGCGACCAGGGAGGCGTCCGCGATCTGCACCTTGTGGTGGGCCTCGTAACGGCCCTTGAGCCCGCGCAGGATCGCGATGGTGTCCTCGACGGACGGCTCCGCCACGAGCACCTGCTGGAAGCGGCGCTCCAGGGCGGGGTCCTTCTCGATCCGCTCGCGGTACTCGTCCAGCGTGGTGGCGCCGACCATCCGCAGCTCGCCGCGGGCCAGCATCGGCTTGAGCATGTTGCCCGCGTCCATCGCGGAGTCGCCGCCGGCGCCCGCGCCGACGACGGTGTGCAGCTCGTCGATGAACGTGATGATCCGGCCGTCACTCTCCTTGATCTCGGAGAGGACGGTCTTCAGGCGCTCCTCGAACTCGCCGCGGTACTTCGCGCCCGCGACCATCGCGCCCAGGTCCAGCGAGACGAGCCGCTTGTCCTTGAGGGACTCGGGCACGTCGCCCTTGACGATGCGCTGGGCGAGCCCCTCGACGACGGCGGTCTTGCCGACGCCGGGCTCACCGATGAGCACCGGGTTGTTCTTGGTGCGCCTCGAGAGGACCTGGACGACGCGGCGGATCTCCTGGTCCCGGCCGATGACCGGGTCGAGCTTGCCCTCGCGGGCCGCGGCGGTGAAGTCCGTACCGAACTTCTCCAGCGCCTTGTACTGGCCCTCCGGGTCCGGAGTGGTCACCCGGCGCCCTCCCCTGCTCTTCTCGAACGCGTCCAGCAGCTTCTTCGCACCGGCACCCTGTCCCGCGAGGATCTCACCGGCCCGGCCGCCCTTCGCGGCGATCCCGATCAGCAGGTGCTCGGTGGAGACGTAGTCGTCGCCCAGGTCCTTGGCGCGCTGCGCGGCGTCCGCGATGACGGCCAGCAGCTCGCGGTTGGGCTGGGGCGGGGCGACGGTGGACCCGGTCACGCTGGGCTGCGCGGCGAGGAGCCGTTCCGTCTCGGTGCGTACGGCGATCTGGTCGGCCTCGACGGCGGCCAGCAGATCGACCAGGTTCTCGTTGTCCTCACCCGCGAGCAGCGCGAGCAGCAGATGCCCCGGGGTGAGATCCGGGTGTCCGTCCTTCACGGCACGGCTGGTGGCCGCGTTGATGGCGTCCCGGCTCCTGTTGGTCAGCTCGGCGTCCACGTGCGCTGTCTCCTCCTTGCGATGGCGGGTCCGTACTCGACTGGTCCGTACTCAACTACTGACACGAACAACGTGCACAAAGTTGAGTCTATTCCACTCAAGGCTGTTTCGGACCCCCGCGACGGGTCGGAGTTGAGTCTCCTCAGCTCAAGGCGGAACCGCGTTCCGCCCCTCCTCCGAGTGAAGCGCCCGGCCCGGACACCCGCCACCGCAGCCGGAAGCGCCCCGCCTACGCTGGGCCCATGGCAGTCGACGTACACCAGCCCGGCCCCGAGTACCTCGCCTTCTGGCGGGAGAACCACGTCTGCACGCTCACCACGACCCGCCCCGACGGCACCCCGCACGTGGTGCCGGTCTGCGTGACGTACGACCCCGAAGCCGGCCTCGCCCGCGTGATCACCAACAAGCACAGCCGCAAGGTCGCCAACATCCTGGCCGCCGGACCGGACGGTGCCCGGGTCGCGGCGTGCCAGGTGAACCGGCGCCGCTGGGCGACGCTGGAGGGCGTGGCCCGGATCAGCACCGACCCGGAGCGGGTCGCGGAGGCCGTACGCCGTCACACCGAGCGGTACGACCGGGTGCCCTCGCCCAATCCGGACCGGGTCGTCATCGAGATCACCCTGGACCGGGCGCTCGGCCGCGCCTGAGCGGGCGGGCCGCGCGCGGCGCTCCCGTCCCGGCACAGCACAACGGCGCCACCGTGTTCAGGTCACGGTGGCGCCGTTGTGTGGGGGAAGTGTCTGAGCGACGTGGAACGACGGGGGATCGCTCAGGCACTGCGGGGGGTGGCGGAAATGGCTTCTGGTTCGAACAGCTGGTGGTCACGCTGTGCGAGATTCACAAAGATCATGTCGTAGCGGATGGCGCAGCGCACCGGCTGCGGCGCTCCCCGCGGCTTGCGGAGGCAACGGTAGGCACGGACCTCTCCGTCGTCCTCGCGGGCGACGACGACCGGGTCGCCGAACAGGGTGACCATCAACGAGTCACCACGGTGGGGCAGAGCCGTGACGAGGTCGATGAAATGCCACCCTGACCGGTAGGCGGTCGCCATCTCACGCCGGAAGGTCCGGTCGTCCGGCGGGGTGGTCATGTCAGGCACCCGCGAGGGTCGGCACCGAGTTCCAGCTGATCTCACCCGGTGTGGCCAATGCGGGGGAGAGCCAGCTGATCTCGCCGGCCGGCTTGACAGCCTGCGTGCTCCAGCTGATCTCGCCGAGGCTGGAGGCAGCCTCCGCACCCGTACTGATCCCGCCGACGCTACCCAGCACGCCGTAGCCCAGGCCAGCGACGAACGAGGCGGCAAGCGCCGAGCGAAGCATTCGCTTATACATAGTCAGCTTCGTCCTCACTTGTGGAATTCTTCTCCCCCGCTCCTAAGACGATGTCTCACCTGGGCACACGAACACCACTGAGTCGATGCATCATGTTCCTGTATGTTCAGGAACCTGGGGGGTGCCGATATGGTCACAAGTGACTCAGAAGAGACACATCGCCATGGGATCACCGAACTCTGCGACGACGGGCAGCGTCTTTACGCCAGCGCATTGCGCTCCGGTCGCATCTCTCGAGCGGAGGCAAGCTCCGCCCCCTGTCTGATGGACTTCGCCCTTCTGCACCCGGACCCCGACGACGCCGATTGGCTCCGCCCGCTCCCTCCGGCCGCAGCGCTGGCCCAGCGTCTTCACCCCATCGAACGCGAGATCCAGGAACGCCGTCGCCGCTCCCTCGAACTGGCCGATTCGTTCGAGCCATTCATGGACATCAGCGCGCAGGTCCCTCCCACCACACACGCCATCACGGTGCTGGAAGGGAAGCACCGGATCAATGCCGCGCTCGATCTGGCCACCGCTGAGTGCCGCACGGAGGTTCTCACCGTCCAGCCGGGGGGCGATCGCGGAGAGGACCGGCTCCGGGAAGGACTGGAGCGAGCCCTCCTGGTGGTCCATCGGGGTGTCGGCATGCGCACGCTCTACCAGCACACCGTCCGGCACAGCCAGGGAACACTCGCCTACGCGGAACGGCTGGCCGACGGGAAGGTGGAGATACGCACCCTTGAAGAGCTCATAGCCCGACTGATCGTCTTCGACCGGACGGTCGCGTTCATCCCCGCGAGCAGCGACGACCAAGTAGCCCTGGAACTGCGCCATCCCGGGCTCGTCATGTACTTGATCAAGGTCTTCGAACAACTCTGGAGCCGCGCGTCCCCCCTCTTGGGCGAGCTGCCGTACGATCCAGCTCCCAAGGGCATCAGCGGTGTTCAGCGCTCCATCGCGCAACTTCTCGTAGAGGGGCACGTGGACGAGGCCATAGCCCGCCGCCTGGGCATGAACGTCCGCACCTGCCGGTCCCACGTGGCCAAGCTGTCCGCCGCGCTCGGCAGCACCAGCCGCGCCCAGCTCGGCTATCTGATCGCCCGGTCAGGAATCCTGGATCAGGACTCCTGACCGGGTCGGCCCCAAAGTTCCCCACCCCCGGGCCGGGCGGGCGCGCCACGCAAGGGGGAGAGCATGGCAACGCCCTTGATCAGTCGGGGGAGTTCCCGGCTCCCCCGGCAGGTCCACCCTGTCGCGGGAACTAGGCTTCCACCACCGTCATCTTGCTGCATTGCCAAAAGTGGGGGGTCACGAATGGGCAATGACGAGGGCAAAACGCACCACCCGCACGGTGCTCTCGAACTGTGCGACATCGGCGTCAGGACGTACACCGAGGCGCTGAGGGCAGGCCGCATACCCCGCTCCGCTCTCGCACCCGCGCCCTGCCTCGTCGAGTTGGCGCTCGTACACCCCGACCCCCAGGACGACGGCTGGATGCGTCCCGTGCCGCCCTCCGCAGCTCTCGCCCATCTGCTCCAGCCTGTCACGCGCGAGATCCACGACCGCATCAGGCTCTCCGCCGCCCTCGCCGACTCGCTGGCTCCGCTGGCCTCCGTCGCCAGCACCGATCCCAACCTGGCCATCACGGTCCTGGAGGGCCTCCCGCTGATCGACGCCGCCATCCAGAACGCCACCGAAGGAGCACGGGAGGAGGTCCTGACCCTCCAGCCCGTCGGCAGCCACCCCGTGGAGCAGCTCAGGAAGGCGCTGGCTCGTGCCCTGGACATGACGGAGCGCGGCGTGACACTACGGCACATCTATCAGCATCCCGCCCGCCACAGCCCGGCCATCAAGGCGTACCTGGCCGATGTGCCCCCGGGCCACATCGAGGTGCGCACCATCGAGCAGACGGCCGAACGCCTCTTCGTCTTCGACCACACCGTGGCCTTCGTCCCGGCCGACGGCCGACGCGACGTCGCCCTGGAGATCCGCCATCCCGCGATCGTTCGCTACCTGAGCCAGGCGTACGAGGTGCTGTGGGCACAGGCCAAGCCGCTCACTGCCCCGTCCCCGACTCCCGCCGCCGTCACCGCTGTCCAGGCGAGCATCGCCCGTCTGCTCGTCGAGGGCGACAGCGACCAGATCGTGGCCCGTAAGCTCGGCATCAGCGTCCGCACCTGCCGCGCCCACATCGCCAAGCTCACCCACACCCTCGAAGCCACCAGCCGCACCCACCTCGGTGCGCTGCTCGTGCAGTCCGGCATCGTGGGATGGGAGCGGTGATGTCTGCCCCGTCCGGACACGGCCACGGCGACCACGAACTGTGCGACAAGGCCGTCAGTCTCTACACCCAGGCGCTTCACCAGGGCGGCATCGCCCGGTCCGCCGCCGTGCCGGCGCCCTGCCTCACCGACAGCGCACTGCTCTCGCCCGACCCCCGCGACAGCCTCTGGCTGCGTCCCCTGCCGCCCTCGGCGGCCCTGGCCCAGCTGCTGCACCCGCTCGCCCGCCAGATCCTGGAACAGGTGCGCGCGATCGACTCCCTGGCCAGGGTCCTCGTCCCTCTCGCCTCCGCAGACCACGAACCTCCCCCTCCCGCCATCCGCACGCTGGAGGGACGATCGACGATTCAGGCATCCATCAACGCCTCCGCGCGCGAGGTGGGGGAAGAGATCCTGACCATCCAGCCCGGCAGCACGCGCCCGCGCGAGCACCTCGAGGTGGCCTTGGCCGGAACGCTGCCCACGGCAGAACGGGGCGTGCGCGTACGCCACATCTACCAGCACTCCGCGCGCTACAGCCCCGACCTCAAGTCCTACTTCAACCAGCTGCCGGACGACCTCCTGCAGGTCCGTACGGCCGAGCAGGCAGTCGACCGCCTCATCATCTTCGACCGGCGCGTCGCCTACCTGCCGGCCACCCCCGACCGCAGTGCCGCCCTGGAGGTCCGGCACCAAGAGGTCGTCCGCTATCTGGCGCAGCTGTACGACGTCCTCTGGGACCGTGCCACACCGTTCAGCGAACCGCTGCCCACCACCGCCCCCGGCACCCCCGTGACCGCCGTCCAGCGCACCATCGCCCGGCTTCTCACCGACGGCTGCACCGACCAGGAGACCGCCGAGAAGCTCGGCATCAGCGTCCGCACCTGCCGCGCCCACATCGCCAAACTCACGCACACCCTCGACGCCACCAGCCGCACCCACCTCGGCGCCCTGCTCATCCGGTCCGGCATCGTGTAGCCGCCGTCCGGCGCGCACGCCGAAGCGGCCCGGCACGCCCGGGGTTCCGGGGTGACGGGCCGCGTGGACGCGGGGTCAGTCCTTGGGGCGCTTCGGGCGCCAGACCACCAGGGCGCTCGCCTGCTGGACGTCCTGGTACGGGACCAGGTCGCGCCGGTACGAGGCGTGGACCTGGGCCTCGCGCTGCCGCATCGCCGCCGCGGCTCCGTCCACGGCCGCCGAGAGTTCGGCGACGCGCTGCTGGAGCGCCGCGACCTGGTTCTCCAGCTCGATGATGCGCTTGATGCCGGCGAGGTTGATGCCCTCGTCCTGCGACAGCTGCTGCACCGTGCGCAGCAGCTCGATGTCGCGGGCCGAGTAGCGCCGGCCGCGTCCGGCCGTCCGGTCCGGGGAGACCAGGCCGAGGCGGTCGTACTGGCGCAGTGTCTGCGGATGCAGGCCCGAAAGCTGGGCCGCGATCGAGATCACGTACACCGGGGACTCGTCGGTCAGTTCGTACGGGTTACGCCGTCGGCCGTCCACCTCAAGCTCCCTTCGCCGCCTGGAACAGCTCCGCCCGCGGGTCCTGGCCCGCGGTCGCCTTCCGGTACGCCTCCAGCGCGTCCGCGGCCTCGGTGCCCAGGTCGGTGGGCACGGCCACCTCGACGGTGACCAGGAGGTCGCCCCGCGTGCCGTCCTTGCGGACCGCGCCCTTGCCGCGGGCCCGCATCGTACGCCCATTCGGCGTACCGGCCGGCAGCTTCAGGGTCACGGCGGGCCCGCCGAGCGTCGGCACCTTCACCTCGCCGCCGAGGGCCGCCTCCGGGAAGGTGACGGGCACGGTGACCGTGAGGTTGTCGCCCTTGCGGCCGAAGACCGGGTGGGCGTCGACGTGGACCACGACGTACAGGTCGCCGGCCGGTCCGCCGCGCTCGCCCGGCGCGCCCTTGCCGCGCAGCCGGATGCGCTGCCCGTCCGAGACGCCCGCCGGAATGCGCACCTGCATGGTCCGCGAGGAGCGGGCCCGGCCGCTGCCCTTGCAGACGTCGCAGGGGTCCTGGGCGATCAGCCCTCGGCCCTTGCAGTCGACGCACGGGTCGGTGAGCGAGAAGCCGCCGCCGCTGCCGCGCGAGACCTGACCGGTGCCGACGCAGGTCGGGCAGACCCTGGGGGTGCCGTTCTTGTCGCCGGTGCCGGAGCACGCCTTGCAGGGGGCCTGGCTGGACATGCGGAGCGGGACCGTGGCCCCGTCGACCGCCTCGGTGAAGCTGAGGGTCACCTCGGACTCGATGTCCTGGCCGCGCCTCGGCTGCACCCGCGTACCGGCGCCGCCGCCGCGGTTGAAGAGGCCGCCGAACACATCGCCCAGGCCGCCGCCGAAACCGCCGGCGCCGCTCTGGCCGCCGCCCGGAGCGCCTCCGAAGAGGTCCCCCAGGTCGAAGTTGAAGTTGCCCTGGGCGCCGCCCGGCCCGGCCCGGAAGCCGCCGTTGCCGAAGAGGGCGCGCGCCTCGTCGTACTCCTTGCGCTTCTTCGTGTCGCCGAGGACGTCATTCGCCTCGGAGATCTCCTTGAAGCGCTCCTCCGCCTTGTCGTCGCCCTTGTTCGCGTCCGGGTGGTACTCGCGGGCGAGCTTCCGGTACGCCTTCTTGATCTCGGCGTCGGTGGCGTCCTTGGGGACGCCGAGAACCTTGTAGTAGTCCTTCTCGACGAAGTCCTTCGTACTCATCGACGTCCCTCCTTCCGGACGACCGGCCGGGAGCCCCCCGTCCGGGCGGCGCCGGGGCGCGAGCCCCTGGCACCGGCCGGACGGGAGGCCCTGGTGGCCGGGCGGTGTGCTGCCAGGTGATCGGACGGAATGTCAGACCTCCTCGCCGCCACCGCTCTCCTCGTCGTCTGCCTTCTCTTCCTTCGCGGCCGCGGGGGCCGCCCCCGGCTGGGGCTCGGCGACCGCGACCCGTGCGGGCCGGATGGTGCGCTCACCGATCCGGTAGCCGGGCTGCAGAATCGCCACGCAGGTCGTCTCGGTGACGTCCGGCGCATAGCTGTGCATCAGGGCCTCGTGGATCGTCGGGTCGAAGGGCTCGCCCTCCTTGCCGAACTGCTGGAGGCCCAGCTTCGCGACGACCGTCTCCAGCGATTCGGCCACCGACTTGAACCCGCCCACCAGCTCGCCGTGCTCGCGGGCCCGGCCGATGTCGTCGAGCACGGGCAGCAGCTCGGACAGGAGGTTCGCGGAGGCGACCTCCTTGACCGCGACCCGGTCCCGCTCCACACGGCGGCGGTAGTTCTGGTACTCGGCCTGAAGCCGCTGGAGGTCGCCGGTGCGCTCGTTGAGCGCCGTGCGCGCCTGGTCCAGCTGGGCGGTCAGGGCCGTCTTCTCGTTCGCGTCCCCGGCCGGGGCCGCCGCCTCCTCCTCGGAGGGGGCGGCGTCCTTCGACTCGGCCTCGTCAGAGGTGGCGCCGGAGGGGACGTCGGGCTCCTCCTCGAAGCCCGGAGTCTCCTCGGTCACGCCGCACCGCCCTTGGAGTCCTTCTCGTCGTCGACGATCTCGGCGTCCACGACGTCGTCCTGGGCGTCGCCCTGGGCCTGGCCGGCACCCGGCTGGCCGTCGGCCTGCGGGCCGCCCTCGCCCGGGGCGTTGGCGTACATCGCCTGGCCCAGCTTCTGGGAGACGGCCGCGACCTTCTCGGTGGCCGTGCGGATCTCGGCGGAGTCCTCGCCCTTGAGCTTCTCCTTCAGCTCGGTGACGGCGGTCTCCACCTCCGTCTTCACGTCGGCCGGAACCTTGTCCTCGTTGTCCTTGAGGAACTTCTCCGTCTGGTAGACGAGCTGCTCGCCCTGGTTGCGCGACTCGGCGGCCTCGCGGCGGGCGTGGTCCTCCTCCGCGTACTTCTCGGCCTCCTCACGCATCCGGTTGACCTCGTCCTTCGGCAGCGAGGAGCCGCCGGTGACGGTCATCTTCTGCTCCTTGCCGGTGCCGAGGTCCTTGGCCGTGACGTGCATGATGCCGTTGGCGTCGATGTCGAAGGAGACCTCGATCTGCGGGACCCCGCGCGGGGCCGGCGGCAGACCGGTCAGCTCGAACATCCCGAGCTTCTTGTTGTACGCCGCGATCTCGCGCTCGCCCTGGTAGACCTGGATCTGCACGGACGGCTGGTTGTCCTCGGCCGTCGTGAAGATCTCGGAGCGCTTGGTCGGGATCGTGGTGTTGCGCTCGATCAGCTTGGTCATGATGCCGCCCTTGGTCTCGATACCGAGGGACAGCGGGGTGACGTCGAGGAGCAGGACGTCCTTGACCTCGCCCTTGAGGACACCGGCCTGGAGCGAGGCGCCGATGGCGACGACCTCGTCCGGGTTCACGCTCTTGTTGGCCTCCTGGCCGCCGGTCAGCTCCTTGACGAGCTCGGCGACGGCCGGCATGCGGGTGGAGCCACCGACGAGAACGACGTGGTCGATCTCGGAGAGCTGGATGCCCGCGTCCTTGACGACGTTGTGGAACGGGGTCTTGCAGCGGTCCAGGAGGTCCGCGGTGAGCTGCTGGAACTGCGAGCGCGTGAGCTTCTCGTCCAGGTGCAGCGGGCCCTCGGCCGACGCCGTGATGTACGGCAGGTTGATCGTGGTCTCCGTCGAGGAGGACAGCTCGATCTTCGCCTTCTCCGCGGCCTCGCGGAGACGCTGGAGAGCCATCTTGTCCTTGGACAGGTCCACGCCGTGGCCGTTGGCGAACTGCTTCACCAGGTAGTCGACGACGCGCTGGTCCCAGTCGTCACCACCGAGCTGGTTGTCACCGTTGGTGGCCTTCACCTCGACGACGCCGTCGCCGATCTCCAGGAGCGACACGTCGAAGGTGCCGCCACCGAGGTCGAAGACGAGGATCGTCTGGTCGTCCTTGTCGAGCCCGTACGCCAGCGCGGCGGCGGTCGGCTCGTTGACGATGCGCAGGACGTTCAGGCCCGCGATCTCGCCGGCCTCCTTGGTGGCCTGGCGCTCGGAGTCGTTGAAGTACGCCGGGACGGTGATCACCGCGTCGGTGACCTTCTCGCCCAGGTAGGACTCGGCGTCCCGCTTCAGCTTCTGCAGGATGAAGGCGCTCATCTGCTGCGGGTTGAAGCTCTTGCCGTCGAGGTCGATCTTCCAGTCCGTACCCATGTGGCGCTTGACGGAGCGGATGGTCCTGTCGACGTTGGTCACAGCCTGGCGCTTGGCGACCTCGCCGACCAGCACCTCGCCGTTCTTCGCGAAGGCGACGACGGACGGCGTGGTCCTGGCGCCCTCTGCGTTGGTGATGACGGTGGGCTCGCCGCCTTCCAGAACGCTGACGACGGAGTTAGTCGTGCCCAGGTCGATGCCGACCGCACGTGCCATTTCGATTCCTCCAACATGACTACTTGAGTGGATCTGACTCAAGGATGCACGACTCCCCTCCGGGAGTCAACAGACCTGAGCCACCCCGACTCAACTTAAGTGCATTCACCCCGCGCCATCGGCGACACCTGGCGCCCCGTGCGCCGCGCACCCCTCTCCCATCATGGCCACATGGGATCGTTCTGTCACAAAATGCCGTGAGCAGCGCAAACCAGGCAGGTGCGAACGATGCGTACACAGGGACGGCCCCGTACCCAGGGACGCTGGAAGCGCCCCCTCGACCTGACTCTCGGCGCGGTCCTGCTGCTCCTCGCCGCCCCCGCGCTGGCCGCCGCCGCCCTGGCCCTCGCCGTACGGGGCCGCCGCCCCACGACGCGCTCCCCGCGCACCGGGCTGCACGGCGCCCCCTTCGTCCTGCGCTCGCTGAACACCCGGCGGCTCGGGCTGGACGCGGTTTCGCGGCTGCACCACGTGGTACGGGGCGAGCTGAGCCTCGTAGGGCCGGAGCCGCTCGCCCCCGGCGACGTACGCAACGCGGCAGGCGGCGCGTTCCCCTGGCGGACGGCGGTGAAACCCGGCCTCACCGGCCTCGCCCAGGTGCGGCGCCGCTCGCCGATGCCGTGGGACGAGGCGGAACTGCTCGACCAGCACTACGCCGAGCACCAGAGCCTCCGCCTCGACCTGGCGGTGCTCGCCGAGGCCGTCCGCGTACCCCTGCGCGGGGCGGCGCAAGCCCTGCGACGGGGCGGCAAGGCACGCCTGAGCGACACAGATCACCGCCTGCCCGGCTACAGGACGGCGGAAGAAGTGGGTAGTGTCGGCCCGGACTGATTAAGTTACTGCTTAGTAGTAGCGATACTCGTAGTCCACGTGGTTACTGGAAGACGCTGTACTCGCTAGTAGACACTGGATCGATCCCACCCTCGCAGGCCCGAGGAGCCCCCAATGCAACTCGCCGCGATCATCGTGTCGCTGGTGCTGACCGTGGTCGGCGTTGCGCTCATCGCCCGAGCCGTCGCGCAGATCTACCGGTTCGTCACGCTCGGACAGCCGGTTCCGGCCGGCAGCCGTACCGACAATCCGAAGCAGCGCACGATCACCCTGGTCAGGGAATTCCTCGGCCACACCCGGATGAACCGGTGGGGGATCGTCGGCTTCGCGCACTGGTTCGTCGCCATCGGCTTCCTGACCCTGCCGCCGACGCTGCTCCAGGCGTACGGGCAGCTCTTCCAGGCCGACTGGGTGCTGCCGATCATCGGCGGCTGGCTGCCGTTCGAGCTGTACGTCGAGTTCATCGGCCTGATGACGACGGTCGGCATTCTGGTGCTGATCGCCATCCGGCTGCTGAACCTGCCCTCCCGCGCCGGCCGCAAGTCCCGCTTCACGGGCTCGGTCGCGTGGCAGGCGTACTTCGTCGAATACGTCATCCTCGTCATCGGCCTCGCGATCCTGACCCTGCGCGGGCTGGAAGGCGCGATCCACCACGTCGACGGCTACGAGGCCGCGTACTTCGTGTCGTACCCGCTGGTCCTCGCCTTCAAGGGGCTGGCCCTCGGCACGCTGCAGAACCTCATCTACTTCGTCGCGATGATCAAGATCGGCACCTCGCTGATCTGGATGATCACCGTCTCGCTCAACACCAACATGGGTGTCGCCTGGCACCGCTTCCTCGGCTTCCCGAACATCTGGTTCAAGCGGAACGCCGACGGCGCGGTCGCGCTGGGCGCGCTGCAGCCGATGACCACGGGCGGCAAGGAGATCGACTGGGAGGACCCGGCCGACGACGCCGTCTTCGGCGTCTCCCAGGTCGAGCAGTTCTCCTGGAAGGGCATCCTCGACTTCTCCACCTGCACCGAGTGCGGCCGCTGCCAGTCGCAGTGCCCCGCCTGGAACACCGGCAAGCCGCTCTCGCCGAAGCTCCTGATCATGTCCCTTCGCGACCACGCGCACGCCAAGGCCCCGTACCTGCTGGCCGGCGGCGGCAAGGACATGGAGGGCGAGGAGAAGGCGACCGCCGAGCAGCTGAAGGACGTGCCCGCGTCCGCCCTCGCCGAGGCCGAGCGCCCGCTGATCGGCACGGTCGAGGAGAACGGCGTCATCGACCCGGACGTCCTGTGGTCCTGCACCACCTGCGGTGCGTGCGTGGAGCAGTGCCCGGTCGACATCGAGCACATCGACCACATCGTCGACATGCGCCGCTACCAGGTGATGATCGAGTCGGCGTTCCCGTCCGAGGCGGGGACCATGCTCAAGAACCTGGAGAAGAAGGGCAACCCCTGGGGGCTCGCCAAGAAGCAGCGCGTCGAGTGGACCAAGGAGGTGGACTTCGAGGTTCCGATCGTCGGCAAGGACGTCGAGGACCTCACCGAGGTCGACTACCTCTACTGGGTCGGCTGCGCCGGCGCCCTGGAGGACCGCGCCAAGAAGACCACCAAGGCCTTCGCGGAGCTGCTGCACATCGCGGGCGTCAAGTTCGCGATCATGGGCGGCGACGAGAAGTGCACCGGCGACTCGGCCCGCCGGCTCGGCAACGAGCCGCTGTTCCAGCAGCTCGGCGCGGAGAACGTCGCGATGCTGAACATGGCCTTCGGCGAGTCCCTCAACGAGGACGGGGGCGTGGACGACTCGACGAAGAAGGCCAAGGCCGCGAAGAAGATCGTCGCGACCTGCCCGCACTGCTTCAACACCATCGCCAACGAGTACCCGCAGCTCGGCGGCGAGTACGAGGTCATCCACCACACGCAGCTGCTCCAGCACCTCGTGGACGAGGGCAGGCTGATCCCGGTGACCCCGGTCGAGGGCCTGATCACGTACCACGACCCCTGCTACCTGGGCCGGCACAACAAGATCTACACGCCCCCGCGCGAGATCATCGCCAAGGTCCCGGGTCTGCGGAACGAGGAGATGCACCGCCACAAGGAGCGCGGCTTCTGCTGCGGCGCCGGCGGGGCCCGGATGTGGATGGAGGAGCGGATCGGCAAGCGCATCAACAACGAGCGCGTCGACGAAGCCCTCGCCATCGACCCGGACATCGTCTCCACGGCCTGCCCGTTCTGCCTCGTCATGCTGACCGACTCGGTCAACGGCAAGAAGAACGAGGGCAAGGCGAAGGAGTCCGTCCAGGTGGTGGACGTGTCCCAGTTGCTGCTCGACTCCGTGAAGACCCCGGCCGACCCGGCGGGCGAGGCGGAGTCGGCGGACGAGCCGGAGCCGGAACCGGCGAAGTAGGCGCGCTGAGCGAAACGGACCGCGCCGCGGCGCGATGAAGCGGCCGGACCTGCCTCGGGGGCAGGACCGGCCGCTTCCGCCTTTCCCGGCCCGGCACGGGGGCGGTCGGCCCGGTACGGCCCGGTACGGGGGACAGCCCCATGGGGGTCCCCTAGGGGATGTCACATCTACGCGTCAAAGGCCGGTACTTCCCCGGCCCCGGGCCCCCGCCCCCGGCGAACCGGGTACGTTCGACAACGTGGCTGGATTCAGGATCGGACGCGGCCGGGACAACCGCACCCCGCAGCAAGGGCAACAGCAACCGCGGCAGCAGCCGTACGGCAACCAGGCGGCACCGCAGCCGCCGTACGGACAGCAGCCGTGGCCGCCCACGGGCGGGCCGCAGCCCGGCGGACCGGGCTACCAGGGAGGGCCCGGACCCGGCGGTCCCGGACACGGGGGCCCCGGACACGGCGGCCCCGGACACGGCGGCGGGCACTACGGGAACTCCGGGCACCAGGGCGGTTACGCCGGCGGCCCGGACGAGCCGGAGTACTTCGGCGAACCGGCCCCCTACCCGTACCCGCAGGGGCCGAACCCCGGCGACCCGTACGCGAACAACCCCGGCCACACGCAGGCGTTCCGCATCGACGAGGAGCCGTACAGCGACGGCAACGCCTACCGGGCCGGCCACGCGCCCGCCGCGCCGATGGGGCCGCGCCTGCACTGGAAGCAGCTGCTCACCGGCATCGTGACGCGCCCGGGCCCGACGTTCTGGCAGATGCGCGACTACGCGGTCTGGGGCCCGGCCCTGACCGTGACGTTCCTCTACGGCCTGCTGGCCCTCTTCGGCTTCGACCAGGCCCGCGAGGACGCGATCCACGCCCCGGTCTCCAGCGCCGTCCCCTTCGTCATCATCACGGGCGTCTGCTTCGTGCTCGGCGGCCTGGTGCTGGGCGCGGTCACGCACACGCTGGCCCGCCAGCTCGGCGGCGACGGCTCCTGGCAGCCGACGGTGGGCCTGTCCATGCTGATCATGTCCATCACGGACGTGCCGCGCCTGGTCTTCGCGATGTTCCTGGGCGGCGAGAACTCGCTGGTCGTCATACTCGGCTGGGTCACCTGGCTGGCCGCGGCGGCGCTGCTGACCTCGATGGTGAGCAAGTCGCACGACCTGCCGTGGCCGAAGGCGCTGGGCGCGTCGGCGATCCAGCTGCTGGCCCTGGTGTCGATCCTGAAGCTCGGCACGATCTGACGACACCGGCGCACGACGCGTACGCGAAAGGGCCCCGGGGAATGGCGAATTCGAGGGGTCGTTGCAACACTGCTGGTCAGCTGGCTAGGTCCAGTAGCTTAGCGAGGCGCTCGGCTGGGGTTTCCCAGCCGAGCGTTTTGCGTGGGCGGCTGTTGAGTTCGGCGGCCACGAGCTCCAGGTGGTCGGGGGTGTGAGCGCTCAGGTCGGTGCCCTTGGGGAAGTACTGCCGCAGCAGGCCGTTGGTGTTCTCGTTCGATCCCCGCTGCCAGGGACTGGCCGGGTCGCAGAAGTAGACGGGGATGTTCGTGGCCACGGTGAAGGCTTTGTGGGCGGCCATCTCCGAGCCCTGGTCCCAGGTCAGGGAACGCCATAGATGCGGCGGCAGGGCCTGGACAGTGGCGGCGAGCGCGTTGCGGGTCGCGACAGCACTGTGCCCGATCGGCAGGTGCACGAGCATCACGTAGCGGGTGGCCCGCTCGACGAGGGTGCCGATGGCGGAGCGGCCGTCCTTGCCGATGATGAGGTCGCCTTCCCAGTGACCGGGGACGGCCCTGTCAGCGGCTTCGGCAGGGCGTTCACTGATCAGGACCATGTCCTTGATGGGGCGGGAGGTGCGCTTGTGGGCCTGGCGCCGCGGACGCCGGCGGGCCCGGCCCGTGCGCAGGGACTTGGTCAGCTCCCGGCGGAGTTCTCCGCGGCCCTGGACGTAGAGGGCCTGGTAGATCGTCTCGTGGGTCACGTGCATCTCCGGCCGGTCGGGGAAGCGTGCCCGCAGAGCCTGGCAGATCTGCTCAGGGCTCCACCGCATCGTGAGGTGGTCCTGGATGAAGTCCCGCAGTTCGGGGTTGTGGCCGATCTTGCCGGTCTTCGGGCGGGGCCGGCGGGCGTCCGCGCGGGCCTGGGCGGTGTGAGGCCGGTAGTACCAGCCTCCCTTGGGCATGGTCCGCCGGTTGCGGCGTATCTCGCGGCTGATGGTGGACGGGCTGCGGCCCAGCTCGGCGGCGATCTGCCGGATGGACGCCCTCTCGCGCAGCCGGTCGGCAATGTGGATGCGGTCGCGCTCCTGGAGAAACCGCGAGGGGCCGCAAGACGGCGCCTCCAGATCTCCCGCAGCCACGGACCCGTGCCCGTGCTGCGGGTAGATCGGAGGAACTGCCTTGCGGCCCCTCTTGTGACCGTTGCGCCACTTCTTGCCCGTGCGGCGGTCGATGCCGACGATCCGGGCCGCTTCCCGGGTGCTGTAACCCTGCTCCATGAGCTGGAAGTATGCGGCCCGTTCCCGGGTCAACGGCTTGCGCCCCTGCCGGTTCCTGTCCTTGCGGATTTCGAAGTCCATGACACCCCTTGAGCTGGGGTGTTGCAACGACCACTAGAACTGAAGCGCTGCCGGGGCCCTTTCACACGCCATGAGGCCCGTGCGTGCCGCTGTTACGCGTCGAGAACCTGCCCACTGCGCCGCACGACGGGCTTCTCCACGCTCCACGGGAAGTTGATCCAGCGATCGGTCTTCTTCCACACGTACTCGCACTTCACGAGCGAGTGCGACTTCTCGTAGATGACCGCGGAACGCACCTCGGCCACATGGTCGATGCAGAAGTCGCGCACCAGCTTGAGCGTCTTGCCGGTGTCGGCGACGTCGTCGGCGATCAGGACCTTCTTGTCCGAGAAGTCGATGACGTTGGGCACGGGCGCCAGCATGACCGGCATTTCCAGCGTGGTGCCCACACCCGTGTAGAACTCGACGTTCACCAGGTGGATGTTCTTGCAGTCCAGCGCGTACGCCAGACCACCCGCGACGAACACCCCGCCGCGCGCGATGCTCAGCACCACGTCCGGCTCGTACCCGTCGTCGGCCACGGTCTGCGCCAGCTCGCGTACGACGTGGCCGAAGCCGTCGTACGTCAGGTTCTCCCGCACATCGTCAGTCATCGAGCCCTCACACCTGCGTCCGGTGGAAATTCAGGAAGGAGCGCGAAGCGGTGGGACCGCGCTGCCCCTGATAACGCGACCCGTACCGCTCGGAGCCGTAAGGGAACTCCGAAGGCGAACTCAGCCGGAACATGCATAGCTGGCCGATCTTCATTCCCGGCCACAACTTTATCGGCAGCGTCGCCAGATTCGACAGCTCCAGGGTCACGTGCCCGGAGAAACCGGGGTCGATGAACCCGGCGGTGGAATGCGTGACCAGCCCGAGCCGGCCGAGGGAACTCTTGCCCTCCAGCCGGGACGCGAGATCGTTGGGCAGTGAAATGACCTCGTACGTGGACGCCAGCACGAACTCACCGGGGTGCAGGATGAACGCGTCGTCCCCCTCCGGCTCGACGGTCCGGGTGAGGTCCACCTGTTCGACGGCCGGGTCGATGTGCGGGTACCGGTGGTTCTCGAACACCCGGAAGTAGCGGTCGAGCCGCACATCGATGCTCGAGGGCTGCACCATCGACGCGTCGAATGGATCAATACGTACGCGTCCGGCGTCGATCTCGGCGCGGATGTCCTTGTCTGAGAGAAGCACCCACCGAGGATACGCAGAACGCGCGGGCCCGCCCCCATCGGGCCGCCCGCGCGCCTGTCACCCGCCTGGCTAAGGGCTGTCCCGTAAATGATCTTCGACTCGTCTCGGGCATGGCGGACTGACGTACGGCTCGCTGGCCTATCCGGCGAGGGCGAGGTTGTGCATCCGGGCGATGCCGAGCATGGCGTGATGGATGCCGTCGCCTTTAAGGCGGCAGTCGCGGAGGATCTTCCAGGTCTTCATGCGGGCGAAGACGTGCTCGACGCGGGCCCGGACCTGCTTGTGGGACTTGTTGTGCGCCTGTTTCCACTCGGGCAGGTCTTCGCCCTTTCGTCGACGATGGGGCATGACGAGTCCGGTGCCCGGGTAGCCGCCATCGGCGATCGTCAGCGTGTTGCCGACGGCGGCTTTGGCGCCGGATTCCTCCCATGCCTTGCAGTCGTTGCGGTTCCCGGCGAGCGGCCGGCCGACCACGACGACCAGGCGGGTGTCGGCGTCGATGACGACCTGGTGGTTGGTGGAGTACCGGTAGTTCTTCGACTGCTCGGCGATGGTGTGGTCGCGGGTGGGGACCAGGGTGCCGTCCACGATGAGCACGATGTCCTTGGCGAACCGCTTGCGGGGCTGGAGCGCGAGCATCGGCCCGAGGTGATCAATAATCCGGTCCGCTGCCGACTTGGACACCCCGAACAGCGGTGCGAGCTGCCGCATCGTCAGGTTTGTGCGCCAGTACGCCGCGACCAGCAAGGCCCGGTCCTCCAGCGGAAGACTCCACGGCCGACCCCTGCGGACCGCGTCCGCACCCTCGCGCCGCAGCACGGACACCAGCTTCCCGAAAGCGCGCGGGCTCAGCCCGGTGAACGGGGCTATCCAGGACGGCTCCGACGCCGTGATCACACCAGCCACACCAAGATCATCTCACCCGTGACCAGCAGTTACGGGACAACCCTTACCGCCGCTCGAGCACCACGGGCACGGCATGCCGCAACCGCGCACATCGGGGACACCTGATCAGTCGGCCGGGCCCGATGCGCCCTGCCCCGAGCTGCTGCATCGGAAACGTGCTGGTAGCGAAAACGTGCCCTTCGGCACAGCGGACGACGGTGCGCTCCATGGAGTCCATCAAGTCCCTTCCCCATCAAGACGTGGACGAGACCGCCACATTAGGGGATGAACGGGACGCCGCTCCACGCGGCACTCCGCCACCCACGCTACGCCCCCAACTCCCGCCCACGCGACGCGATCGAGATGGGGTACAGTGTCCGAGGATGCTCCCCGAAAAGAGCGTCCGAATTTTTCGCGGGTGTAGTTTAATGGTAGAACATGAGCTTCCCAAGCTCAGAGCGCGAGTTCGATTCTCGTCACCCGCTCTTGAAAGAAAGGCCCCGGTCACGGCGAATTCGAGGGGTCGTTGCAACACTGCTGGTCAGCTGGCTAGGTCCAGTAGCTTAGCGAGGCGCTCGGCTGGGGTTTCCCAGCCGAGCGTTTTGCGTGGGCGGCTGTTGAGTTCGGCGGCCACGAGCTCCAGGTGGTCGGGGGTGTGAGCGCTCAGGTCGGTGCCCTTGGGGAAGTACTGCCGCAGCAGGCCGTTGGTGTTCTCGTTCGATCCCCGCTGCCAGGGACTGGCCGGGTCGCAGAAGTAGACGGGGATGTTCGTGGCCACGGTGAAGGCTTTGTGGGCGGCCATCTCCGAGCCCTGGTCCCAGGTCAGGGAACGCCATAGATGCGGCGGCAGGGCCTGGACAGTGGCGGCGAGCGCGTTGCGGGTCGCGACAGCACTGTGCCCGATCGGCAGGTGCACGAGCATCACGTAGCGGGTGGCCCGCTCGACGAGGGTGCCGATGGCGGAGCGGCCGTCCTTGCCGATGATGAGGTCGCCTTCCCAGTGACCGGGGACGGCCCTGTCAGCGGCTTCGGCAGGGCGTTCACTGATCAGGACCATGTCCTTGATGGGGCGGGAGGTGCGCTTGTGGGCCTGGCGCCGCGGACGCCGGCGGGCCCGGCCCGTGCGCAGGGACTTGGTCAGCTCCCGGCGGAGTTCTCCGCGGCCCTGGACGTAGAGGGCCTGGTAGATCGTCTCGTGGGTCACGTGCATCTCCGGCCGGTCGGGGAAGCGTGCCCGCAGAGCCTGGCAGATCTGCTCAGGGCTCCACCGCATCGTGAGGTGGTCCTGGATGAAGTCCCGCAGTTCGGGGTTGTGGCCGATCTTGCCGGTCTTCGGGCGGGGCCGGCGGGCGTCCGCGCGGGCCTGGGCGGTGTGAGGCCGGTAGTACCAGCCTCCCTTGGGCATGGTCCGCCGGTTGCGGCGTATCTCGCGGCTGATGGTGGACGGGCTGCGGCCCAGCTCGGCGGCGATCTGCCGGATGGACGCCCTCTCGCGCAGCCGGTCGGCAATGTGGATGCGGTCGCGCTCCTGGAGAAACCGCGAGGGGCCGCAAGACGGCGCCTCCAGATCTCCCGCAGCCACGGACCCGTGCCCGTGCTGCGGGTAGATCGGAGGAACTGCCTTGCGGCCCCTCTTGTGACCGTTGCGCCACTTCTTGCCCGTGCGGCGGTCGATGCCGACGATCCGGGCCGCTTCCCGGGTGCTGTAACCCTGCTCCATGAGCTGGAAGTATGCGGCCCGTTCCCGGGTCAACGGCTTGCGCCCCTGCCGGTTCCTGTCCTTGCGGATTTCGAAGTCCATGACACCCCTTGAACTGGGGTGTTGCGACGACCACTAGACCCGTACTTCGCGGGTGACCGTTTCAGGTCTGTGGCCAGCGGGTTTGTCCGATGTCGGTGTCGAGGAGGTCGAGGAGGTGGAGTTGGACGCCGCGGTTGATCTGGACGGTTGGCGGGTCGGTGACGTTTCCGATCCGGAGGGTGAGTTCGCCGAGGTGGTAGAGGATCATGCGGCCGGTAGGGCGGACCCGTCGGTTGTCCGGGTAGAGGCCGGCCATGGTCTCGTCGGGGCCCAGAGCGCGTCTGACCTGCCGCTCAATCAGACAGAAGACGAGCAGGGCCAGGCAGATGACCTGGATGAGCGCGGCGACGCGCCGGTTGTGCTGCACGAAGACCGGTGCGACCGCGAGGGGGCCCTTGAAGTCGTGGTAGCGCCGCTCGACGGTGCCCTGGCCCTTGTACTGAATCAGGACGTGGGCGGGTCCGGCCTTCTCGGCCGGGACGCTGGTGATCAGCGCCCACCAGCCGTCAACGGCGGCTTCGGCTTCCAGCACGTCCTGGTCGAAGTGCCAGGTGAGGCCCGGGGTGCCCTGCTCGTCGGCGGTGATCTGCCAGCGCAGGCAGGAGGTGACACGGCGCTTGGCGGTGACGACGCCGATCCGGGCGACGATCTTCTCCCGGGTCTTGTAGTGCCGTCCGCCTGCCGCACCGGCGAGCTTGTCGAGGTCTTCGGCGGCCTTGGCCAGTCGCTTGGCCCGGGCCGCCCGCTGGCCGGCCGCGACGGCGGTGGAATGCACCAGGATCCGGCGCACCGTCAGCGACGGGTCGCTTTTGCGGCGCCCGGTCAGCGTGTGAATGTCCTCCAGGACTCGGTAGGTCTCCCGTTCCGTCTCCGGTTTCCTCTCGTCCCGCCCGGGCACCCAGTCGACGGCCTGCGCCTGCTGGGGATCCAGGACCGCGTAGACCTCGTCCTTGATCTGCGCGGCCGGGACGGGCGCGATGAACTCCACACCGGCCTCAAGCAGGGCGGTGATGTTGGAGTAGGACACCAGTTTGGAGTCGGCGACCATCAGAAACTCGTGGGTGCCGGCCATCGACCGCAGGTCTTTCATCGCCCCGACGACCTGGCTGGCCTCGGCCGCGGCGCCGTCGAAGACCCGGGAGTGGACGGGGATACCGCCGTCGGCCGAGACCGCGAGCCCGGACTGGATCTGTTTCAGATCCACGCGCCGGTCCTTTGGATGCCCGTTGCAGGCGATGAGCGGGTACCGCTCGTCCTGCTCCTCGGCAGGGAAAGCGCCATGGACGGACATGCTGGTCATGTCCCAGTGCAGCCGCGAGACATCGATCCCGAACTCGGTGATCGCCCGAGCGCCGACCGTGCCCGCGATGACCTCCAGCTTCGGAGCGATCGCGTCCAGGGCGCGGGCCAGGCGGTCATCATTGAGGAGGTCCGGCGTGATACCGAAGACCTCCTCCACCGCCCAGGTCCTCGCCCAGTCCCCGACGCGCACCAGTGGTGCGGGCGAGGTCAGCCGGTTGGCCACCAGTGCCTCGATGACCTGCCCGTGCGTCAGATGGGCGCTCGCACCGCCTGGACACACTTCGTCGACGATCCCCGCGACGTCCAGCCGGCGCAGAAACTCGGCAGCGACAGGCAGAGCGCCCAGACGCTTCTCCACCACGGACGTCACCACCACTTCAAGGCGCTGACGCTCAGATCGTGGCCGCGGGGACCGGGAAGTCATCGACACATCCGGACCAACGCCATACGACCGGCCCGGGACACTCCCAGACCGGTCACACCATACGAATCAACGACCCGCGAAGTACGGGACTAGAACTGAAGCACCGACCGGGGCCTTTCTCATTCAGTCGTCCGGGTACGGAGCCGCGACAGGGTATCCGCGACAGGTGTTTCGTACCGGTCCCGGTCCATTTCCCAGAGCGAAAGAACCCGGCCCGCCGCCTCGGCCATGTCCGCGGGCAGTCCGACGGCCCGAAGCGCATCGGCGACCTCCTCCATCTCGGGTGCCCACCGCCAGGCCCGGGCCGCCACGCTCGGCAGGTACTCCGGATCGGAGAGGATCGCGGAGACCATGACCTCCGCCTCGGCCGTCAGCTGCTCGCCGACCCCATGGGCGTCGGCGAGCGCGTGCGCGACGCCGGCGAGCGTACGAGCGGCCTTCTGGTAACTGGCAAAGGCCATCTTCAGAGCGGAAGCGGAACCGACCGCGTCACCGACCCGACACACGTGCAGGGCGGTGTCCGTGAACAACGACGCGACCAGGTCGACGGCGGAGCCGGGGCGGATGCCCTCGGCGATCCGCTGTACGCGCTGAGGGCTGATGGCGTTCACATCGACGTACACCCCGTCGAAACCGTGCGCAGCTACCGCCGCGGCCACGTCCTCCGCCGCCTGCGGTGGGCAGACCGAGAGAACGACCGCGCTACGGGACAGAGCTTCCGCAAGCGAATCGCAGGCTGCGGCGCGGGCCTCCCTCGCACGGCGCCGCGTCTCCGCGCTGCGCTCCTTCGGCACCCACAACACCTCGTGGCCGCCGCCGACCAGCTCGGCGCTGACCGCCGCACCCATGGCTCCAGGGTGCAAGACGGTCACAACGGTCACTGGGCCTCCGGCGGAATGTGATGAGTGGGTCTCATGATCCTCTGCCGTAGTGCAGCACGGCAGAGGACTCGGCGCCTGCTTCGGACGAGCGATCGGTCGCCGGTACGGCACGAGTTCTCTCTCACGCACAGGCCGCGTCATGGGTACCGTGCAGGAGACGAACTCTGTACGGACAGACCGGCGGTCGCGCCGGAACGTCCGGCGGCCTAGAGGTGTCCAGATGCTGGAGGAAGCCGCAGAGATCGGCAAGCGCGCTCGCCGGGCGAGGCTGCGGCTGGGCATGCCGCAGGCCGACCTGGCGACAGCCCTCGGGAAGTCCCAGGGCTGGGTGTCGAAGATGGAGCGTGGCCTGATCGAGCTGGACCGGGTCGGGCTCCTCAACCAGGTGGCCGCCGAGCTGCACGTCCACCCGAACGACCTGATCGGGCACCCGTACAGCAACTCCCCCAACGACAACCAGTGGCAGGTCGCCGCCTCATCGATTGTGCGCGAACTGCGCCGTTACGACCTCGTCCCCGTCTTCGATGGGACTCCGCGACCCTCGTCGCAGCTGTGGCGTGAGGTGACCCGGCTGCACCGCCTGCGGGACACCGCTTCCAACGTGGCGATTCTCCGGGTTCTCCCCGACCTGTTCCGCGAGGCGCGTGCCCTGGCAGAGGAGTCGGAGGGTCACGAGCGGGAGGAGGCGTACGCCGTCTACGCCGTGTGCTGCAAGTGCGCGCACACAGCCGCCCATGCCCTCGGGCATCCCGAACTGGTCGCCATGGCGTGCGAGCGGGCCGCGTGGTCGGCCAGGCTGTCGGGGGACCCCGTCTTGCCCGCCGTCGCCGACTGGACGCGGGTCTGGGACATGTGGGCGACGGCTGATTGGACCGACGCCCTGACGCTCTCGGACAAGGCGATCACCTCGGTGGAGGAGGAGTACGACCGTGGCGAACCGCTGGCCGTACGAGCCTGGGGCACGCTGCAGCTGCGAGCTGCGGTCTCCGCCGCCCGAGCCGGCCGCGCCTCGGAGGCCGAGGACCGGATCGGTCACGCGAAAGCTGCTGCCGAACGCATGGACGCGTACGTCGGAGCGCCGGTGTACGACCGGCATTCGCTGACCTTCTCCGCCGGGAACGTGCAGATCCACGCCATCAGCGTGGCTCTGGAGATGGGCAAGCAGGGCAAGGCCCTTGAGATAAACCGTCGTACCAGCCCAGACCTGGTCGGGTCGCTGCCCAACTCCCGTCAGGGACACCACCACATGGATATCGCGCGAGCCTGGCTGTGGGACGGGAACCGGATAAAGGCCCTGGCCGAGCTGGAGGCAGCCGAGCGGATCGCGCCCCAGCTCGTGCGGAATCATCCCATCGCCCGTTCGACGCTGCGCAGCATCGTCTACGCGGAACGAGCAGTGACACGGGAGAAGTTGCGGCGCGTGTCCGACCGCTTCCACCTGGACGGATAGGGGTCGTATTCCTCCGGCTCATATTCGAGGGTCGTCGTGTCCCTAACTTCAGAGCATGACGCGACAAGCCTCTCCTCATCTTCCTGCGCAGGGAGCCGAGTTAGGTACGGCATCCCCCTTCGTTCCGCGGCTCGGCGACCGCGCCACCGACAGCGCCCGTGAGGGTCGTGTCGGTGTCGTGGTCGCCCTCCCCGGTGAGGGCTCCGCCACGACCTACCACTTGCGCCCGCCCGGAGGCGGAACCCAGTGGTCCGCGCCCGCCGACGGGACGACGCTCAGGCCCGTGCCGGCGAAGGCCACGCATGCCACGCTGCTTGCGGGCGGGAAAGCGGTCTACGACCGGAGGGCCCGGCAGGGGTCGGTCCCCGTCGAGTTCCACTTCGACGACGGCTCGACCCTAGACAGCGCACTCATCCTCACCACGGCGGAGCTGGAGCAGCTGTACGCGCAGACCAGCCGCCTCCTGGAGGCGCACGAACGCGCTCTCGGCGGCACCCCGTGACCGGGGCTCGACACCGCCGCGCCCGAAGCGCTGCATCCATCACCCCACGGCCCGACGGCGGGGACCGGCTCGCGCTCGTGTTCCTGGCCGTCGTCGGCCTGGTCGGTCCGGCATGGGCGCTGCACGAGCAGGCCACTCCGCTTTTCGACGGCGCCGGCCACCGCCCCTCTGCCATCGCAGCGGACGCGAGTCCGTCCTCGGACCGCTGCGGCCGCTCCGGATCCAGCGCGATCGGTCCGCCGCGCAACCGCACCCCGTCAGCCATCTGGAACATCCACGCGTGATTCTTCAGGGAGGAATCGTGGACATCCCGTACATCGTCATCGACCAGCTCGTCCCCGAGCAGCAGCGAGTCTGGAACACCTACTTCGGTGACGCCGACCGCCGACGCTACATCGAGGAGGGCATCTGGCGCCGCACCCAGGAGAAGGACACCGCCGGCCAGTCCGGCTGGGCGACCTCCGACGACGCCCGGCGGCGGATCATTCACTACCGTTACCGGTACGGCCTGGTGCCCACCACAGCGGCACCGGCCATCGGCTTGACCGACCTGTACCTCTACCACTCCACGTCCGCCCCGGCCGACGAGATCGACGCGCACCATGACGCGCTCATGGACTCGCTCGCCGTCGGCGGTTGGAGAGAAGCACCTGGCGGCTTCTTATGGACCCGCCGGGACCTGAAGTGCCGCATCACCGAACACGACGTCCACCCCCAGGACGCGGCTGTCGGCCGCACGCTGCCCCCTGGCTACCAGAGCCTGGACGTACAGATCGCCTCAGTGGCCTATGCCCCTCCGCCCGCAGTCCGGCAACTCCCGTGGAACGTGCTGTCCACCGGTATCCGACGCAAAGACCGCCCAGGCACGCCGACGCGCATCCCGGACCTGTCCGTGCTGGCGGACCTGCGACCGTTCCAGGTGGAGATCGGCTGCGGTACGTCAGTGGAGGCGGGCATCCCGCCCCTGCACCGGCTCCACGAGATCTATCGGGTCACCGACCGCCAGGGGCACGAACCGCGGGAACACCGCTTCACGCTCTCGCCGACGGCTGACTCGCTCCTCCACGAGGTACTGACCGAGCCGGAGGAGAAAGCGGCGGAGTTCGTCGAGATGTTCCGCGCCTGCTTCCTGGCCGAGCCCACCCCGGCGATGCGAGCGCTCAAGGAGCTGAAGGACGCCGGCCACCTCGTCGTTCCGGTCACCGCCCGTGCCGGGCTCGACGAGTGCTTCATGCGCCGGTACGACCAGGCGGTGCCCGATGTCGAATGGGTCGACGGCGCCAAGGCCCTCCTCGTCGTTGGTCTGCATGCCGACCGACGCAAGGTGCAGGCTCGCGCCCGCGAGCGGGGCATGCAGGTCGTCTATCTCGACCCGGAGGGCTTCTGGCACGACGGCGAGTTCATGCCGCACCCGCTGGAAGGGCCCCAGGACGGGGACCTGGTGTGCCGGGCCACCGCCGCAGAAGCGCTGCCCGCTCTCGTCAACGTCCTGAAGCAGCAGCGAGGTTGACCCGCCTGCACGAAGAGGGTCGCGCCGGGTGGGGGCGCTAGCGCGGCGCACTCGGCCGGCCCGGACTCAACGGGCGGGCGAGTACAGGGAAAGGAGCGTCGACCATGCGCGTATCCGTCATCGGCTGCGGCCACCTGGGCATCCCGCACGCCGCCGCCATGGCCGAGATCGGCCACGAGGTCATCGGCGTGGACCTGGACCAGGCCAAGATCGACCGCCTCAACGCAGGCGAATGCCCGATCTATGAGGAGGGCCTGCCGGAACTCCTTGCTACGCACACCGCGTCCGGACGGCTGCGGTTCACGACCAGCCTCGCCGAGGTGGGCGAGTTCGCGGACGTCCACTTCCTCGCCGTGGGCACGCCAATCGATGCGGGCGGCCGGAGTTACGACACCGGGCAGGTCTTCGGCGCCGCCCGCGCTCTGGCGCCGCACCTGACCCGCCCGACGGTGATCATCGGCAAGTCAACGGTCACCGTCGGCACCTCCCGCGATCTCGGCGCACTTCTCGCCCGGCTCTCCCCGGCCGGTGAGGACGTGGAGGTCGTCTGGAACCCGGAGTTCCTGCGCGAGGGCCACGCCATCGATGACACCCTGCGCCCCGACCGGATCGTGGTCGGCGTCCCCTCGGCCCGCGCGGAGGACGTCGTACGCGAGGTGTACGCGCCGCTCCTGGCCGACGGCATCCCGCTGTTCGTCACGGACCCGGCTACCGCCGAGCTGATCAAGGGCGCCGCGAACGCGTACCTCGGCATGAAGATCTCGTTCATCAACGGCGTCGCCGACATGTGCGCCGCGGCGGGGGCCGACGTCCAGCAGCTGACCGAGGCCATCGGCGTCGACCCGCGCATCGGCCGCGGCGGCCTGAACGCCGGGCCGGGTTACGGCGGCGGCTGCCTCCCCAAGGACGTCCGCGCCTTCACCGCTTCCGCCCGCACCTTGGGCGCCGCCGAGGCCGCGACCCTGCTACGCGCGGCGGAGAAGGTCAACGAATCACGGCCCGCCGCCGCGCTGAAGCTCATCGAGCAGACCCTCGGCCGCCCGGTGGACGGCGTACGCGTCACCGTCTGGGGCGCCTCCTTCAAGGCCGGCACCAACGACGTACGCGAATCCCCGGCCCTGGCGATCGCAGCTTTGATGCACCAGCGCGGCGCGACGGTCACGGTCCACGACCCGCACGCCGTACCCAGTGCGCTGCGCCGCAACCCCGAACTCGACTACGCCGACACCCTCGACGCCTCCGTCCAGGACGCCGAACTGATCGTCCTGGCCACGGAATGGCCCCACTTCCGCGAAGCCGACCCCAAGGCTCTCGCCCCACTGGTCGCGGCCCCGGTCCTCCTCGACCTCCGCAACCTCATCGACGCCGACGCCTGGCGCATGGCCGGATGGACCGTACGCCAGCTCGGACGCCCCGCACAGGAATAACCGAACCCATCGATCGGAGGTCCGACGTGGACACCCTGTGGGACAACATCGAGAAGCTCTCCGCCGTCTGCTGTGCGGCAGGCGCCCACCTCCCCGACGAGGAACTCAAAGCCCTCCAGGTCGGCAAGGTCGCCGAAGAGGCCGGCGAAGCCATGCACGCCCTCCACGGCCTGAAGGGCCTCACCACCTGCGACGACGACCACACCTGGTCCGAGGTCCAGAACGACCTGGTCGGCGCCGTCATCGCCGCTCTCCTGGCCATGCACTACATCGACCCCACAGGCGCCCGCACCACCTTCGACGAGGTCCTCCACCGCCGAACGCGCAGAGGGCGCGAGGCCACCACATCGGCGTGACAACCCTCGAGCATGGCCGTCGGCCGCGCCCATCAGTGGTCGACAGCCATGTTCCTCACTGCGACCGCTCCGCGTCTGCAGGCGTGAAGCGGGAGAGACACACCTCCGGCGGCTGGGGCGGGCCAGGGCTTCGGCGTAGTCGCATGACGTCCGGTTCGTGATCATCCGAGGCCCAGGAGTGCGAGGGGGCGGCGAGGGTCGCGGGCGTTGCGGCGGAGGCCGGCCGCGATGTTCTTGACTCCGGCCGTGCGGAGGGCTCCGATGGCGAGGTTGCGCCAGGTGGCCATCGCGCGGGGCGCGTTGCCGGTCCGCAGCTGGGAGGCGTCTTCGGCGAAGGTGGTGTCGCGGACATGGTGCGGGGCCTCGATCTTCCAGTGGTCGCGTACGAGTTCGCCGAGTTGGGCGGCGGTGGCCTGCTCGGCGGTCAGGCTGGTGACGGCGTAGACCGTCTTGACGGTGGTCTTGCCGGTCTTGCGGTCGGTGCGCCGACGCTTGATCTGGACGGCTTGGCGGGCTCCGGGGAAGAGGAGGCTGTTCACGGTTGCGGCCTTGATCCGGCGGATCTCCGCGCGGCCGTGGCCGATGCCCCGGGTGCGTGACTGAAGCGGGATGTCCTTCCAGGGAAGGGACTTGAGCTGACGGCGCAGCTTCTTCTGGTTGCCCTTGACGATCACGATGTAGTGGGCGCCCCGGCCGAGGAGGTAGTCGGCGTGCTCGCGCTGGGTGTGCATCGCGTCGCTGGTGACGACGGTTCCCGCCAGGTCGCCGACGGTGTCCAGCAGCGGCTGGAAGCAGGTGATCTCATTCGTCTTCTCACCGACGTCCAGCTGGGCCAGGACCAGGCCGGTGGCGTGCTCCAGCGCGGCGAGCAGATGGATCTTGCGACCCATCGCTTTGGCCGCGCCGCGCAGGCCCTTGCCGTCCACCGCGAGGCCGCGCAGCCCGGTCGCCTTCGGGCGGCGGTCGGCGAGCCAGCGTCCGACCGCCCGGTCCAGCGCGTCACCGTCGATACGGGCCAGCAGCCGCCGGACCGTCGTTTCCGCAGGCCGGAGCCGCTTCGGCAGCAGTGGGTCCAGGCGTATGCCGAGGCGCTGAAGGATGTGCGGCGACCGTGGGAGAAGCCCGCCGAGCCCGACCGGCTCACCCCGGCCCGAGTTCGCCGGAGGTTCAGAAACCTGTGCCCGCACCTGCACTGCCCGGGCACGTGTTCCTTATGGTGTGATCGCTCGTTGATCCGCGCATGACGGATCTCATGGAGCTGCTGGTACGCGGCATCCCACGGATCGGCCCCATGGACTCCGCCACGGCCGCCCCGTACGCCGACAGCTCCTCGGCCATGCTCCACCGCATGGGGAAGTAGATCAGCGGACCGCCCGTCTCGCCGATCAGCGGCCCTGTTGACCGGGGCGAGGTGTCCTCCTCGTCCTCGGTGGGTCACGCCAGCGCTCAAGCAACGCGGCCACGTAGGCCGCGATGGGCTCGGACGGAGGCTCTTCCACCTCGCTGTCGATGTAGCGGTTCCTCTTGTCTGGACCACATTCAAGGGCGCGGGCCATCAACAGCACTCTGCGCCGGACAAGCGTGGGGGATCGCAGCGCAGACCGCCGGCCCGCGCTCAGGTCCCTTCGGTCCAATACTGATGGAGCCGAGCCACCGCATCCTCCTTGGTCAGCTCGGCCACCGTCTCCTCTGCGAGGCCGACACGATGGATCAGCAGATACACCAGGTCTGTGGGCAGCACCTCCTTCGGCACTGCGGGGGCTCCCCGGTCCGGTAGCCGACCGTCAAGTACACAGTCCCAGAATTCGTCCTCGGAAACGTCGAGCTGGTCCCGCAAGATGTGACCCCACATCCCCGCGCCGTAGACCGTGCGGTCCACCGGGTGGGAGATCCTCGTGCGCAGGATCCGAGCGTTGTGCAGCGTCAGCTCGTAGGTGACGTGGTGAGTACCGGTACGCCCGCGCGCATCTCGTACCCGCTCCCACTCTTCGACGGCACAGAATCTCTCATGGCGCTCACGATCCGGCTGCGGCCGGTTCACCGGCCTGTTCCGGCCAGCCAGTCGGCGAGCTGCTGGTCATCGCTCAGAGCGATCAACTGCACCAAACCCCAATTGTCCTGGTGATTAGGGGCCATGCGCAGGCGGTCCTGCCAGTCCTCGGCATACTCGCGCAGAGCGTCGACCATTTCAGTGATGGCCTCATCGAAGGTCCCTCCGTCCGCCGCCACGGGAAGCCCAGGAATGAAGATCGACCAGCCCCCGGACTCCGCGACAGCCTGCGCCTTGGCCGAGCAGACCAGTGACAGGTAGTAGCGCAGTCGGTCGACATCCACGACGGCAGCACGGCCAGTGTCCCGGCGCACTGTCGCCACCCGGCCCTCCCCGGCCGCGTCGAGAAGATCCTTGAGGTGTGTGCGTGCCTCGGTATAGCTCTCATAGTGCACTGCGGACATGGCGGTCTCCTCAGGGTTCCCTATCAGAATGCCTCCCCCAAATGAGTACGTCAAGTACGTCAAGTACGTGCCTTGCTGGAGAGGGCTCAGCCCCTCCGGTCTACCGAGTCCAGAGGGCGGGACGCGGTCACCGCTCGCTTCATGCCTGGACACACCGGCCTCGCCCTCTTGAAACTCCCAACGGAATGACTTTTGGGTTGGGTCGCCCGGCGGAAGGTGCCGCCTGGCAGCATGGGCGATGGATGTTGAGCAGCCGCTGCCGCGCGAGGTGAAGGTCATCGATTCGGCCTCGTTGTTCAGGCTGGCTGGAGTCGCGGGCGGGGGAATTTCGGTCCGAGCCGGCGGTCGGACCTGACGTGGGTGCGGGCGAATGCGGCGCCCGGCGGCAACCACTATCCGCGGCCGGCCTTGTGGCACACCCTGTCCCACCGCCCTGGCGTTCCCGATCACGTGTCGTGGGAACCGCTGATCACTCTGCGTACGGGAGATCCCGTGGTGAGCCGGCTGGACGTAGTACCCGACTACTTCCCCCCCCCCCCCCCCGCTGCCGAAGGCGACCCGAGCCAAGAGGGAATGCAGGTCGGAGGGCTCCTTGACCAGGCACCTTCGGTCCGGGAACGGCTACTGCGAGAGAGCGGTCCGCCGAACGGGCCACCCTCGCCTGCCTGGCACAGGTCGCGTCGATCTCATCAGCGCTGCCGGCCGCCTTCGGCCACGGGTCTCGCCGTAGGGCCGAGGTGGCGCTGCCCTATGTGAGCCCTCAGGACCACAGGGATCGATCCTCAAGGGAGGTCAGGGTCTCGACTCCACGGCGGCAACGAGCTCAGCACCGCCGCCCGCTCCCGAATGAGCGCTATCTGCGCCCCCCCCCCGGCGAATTTTGACGTTCTCTTCGACCGCTGAGCAACGTGTCGGCGGTAGCGAAGGGTCGCCGCGTCGACCAGAACTCCCTCGGCAGCCGCCGAGGCCGCCATGAGAACGCCGGTGTCTTCCATCCCCTGGAGGGCGGACCATCCGCCGAGCGCCACAAGCAGAGAGCGCCTCCACATCACCCCCGCGGGGTGAACCGGCACCCGGTAGTCGGCTGGGTCCGTCCTCCAGGCAGGCAGGAGTGCCCCCCTGGGCAGAGTGCCGGGCAGAAACGGCAAGGGGTGGTCGACCATTAGCCCGTCAATCATCAGGTCACGGGCATGGCCCACGGCGTAGCCGGCGTCAGGGTGGTCGTTCAGGGCGGTGACGAGGACAGCCAGTGCGTCGGGCTCCAACTCGTCGTCCGCGTCGACGTTCTGGACAAGCGGAGCGGAGGCGCGCCCCAGAGCCACGTTGCGGGTAACGGCCGGCCCTTCCGAGGTGGTGTGGGAGGCGACGAGGACCCTTGGGTCGTCAAGGGCTGCGCACGCGGTGAGAACCGCCCGCGCCTCGCTCGGCGGGCCATCGATCTGGATCAGCCAACGCCATCGCGTATGGCTCTGGTAAAGCAGTGATCGCCATACCGCCGGAAGAAAGCCCGCATGCGAGGCGTGCACAGCTGTCACCACGTCTACCTGCATGGTTCGATCATATGGACCCCACCTCCCGCTGTGCCGTGATAGGCAGGTCTACGGGACGGTCGAGCAGCAGGGGGGAACGCATGGACTCGGGGGCGTACACGGCACGCCTGAACCAGGTTGTCGTCTCGGACTCGCGGGAGTTGGATCGCGTGTGCGAGGAGATCGCGCTGGCTCTGCACCGGGACGGTGTGGAACCCCCCTTCGACGTGGCGTCCTCGGACTTCTCTGCGGATCCATATCTCATCTGCGCCGACCGCTACTGGCGGCTGAGATTTCTGGAACGACCGAGCATCCGGACCGCCGCCGTGTGTTCCCTCTGGATCGGCGCACACGTGTCCCGCGAAGCACGAGTCGAGGTGCTGGAGAAGTGGGCCCTCGGGTACGCCTTCATCACCAAGGACAGTGTCGAGTCCGCCGTCGAGCTTTCCCAGGGGATCGAGGACATCGTCTCCCGGGACACCCCGGCCGGGGATGTCGCCTACTTTGCGACCCTCTACCACGCGGGGAAGCTGCGCTCCGACTTCCTCTTCGAAGAGCTCCATCAGTTCCTCGACGCCTCGCTCCTTTCCCTCGCCGCCGGTACACACCGGCAGTCCGCCCTGTTCACGGCGCTTCGTTCCTTCGCGGCGTTCGGCAGTCGGACCGTCACCACCGAGCATGCCGTCGGACTCCTCGACGAGGCATGGCGCTCCACGGACCGCACCCGACACGTCGTCGACATCTGCCTCAACGGCATCCAGTTCGCGACCCTCTTCGAGGGGCAGGGAGAACTGCTGCGCGAGCGTGCGACCGAGGCCGTTCGGGACCACCCCGGCGACCACATGTTCCACTTTCGGCTCGCCACCGGCCTGCACATGGCCGGCGACCACGACGCCGCCCTGCGAAACATCGATACCGCGCTGCGCCTCCTGCCCGCCGTCGGCTCCCGGGGCAGTCACAAGCTGCTCCAGGAGCAGTACCTCACCAAGCGGGAGGTGATCGTCGAGGGTCGGCAACGTACCGCGCAGGACGCCGCGTACGAGCAGAGGCTGGCCCACCGGGAGGCTGCCCAGCAAGAGCGATGGGCTCGCGCGGAAGAGGAGATGCGACGGCGCGACGTCCACCTGAACAGCGCCCTCCGCGCGAGCGAGGAGTCGGCACGGGCCAACCACGTGCGATCCGTAGAACTCGTCGCCCTCTTCTCGTCCGTCATCGCGTTCGCAGTCGGGTCACTGCAGGTGACACTGACCGGCAACTTCACCCTGCGCGACCGGCTCATGCTCATCAGCGCATGGGGCGTCGCCCACGCACTGTTCGCCCTGCTCGTCATCGGTGGCACATGGCTCATCACGCGACCGCGCCGGTGACGACGAAGTCGGTGATCGGTGAAGTCATGTCAAAAGAGCATCGAGAACATCCGATCGGAATCGGCGCCGTCGACACACAGGGACGGCTGAAGGGGTTTCTCACCATGGCGTACTCCGCACGCGTACGGGGACCGGGTGCACGAGCAACGGCACGGGTGGTTCTCGCGGCACTGGTCGGTTCGACCGTCGGCATCGCCGCGTACTCCATCGCGCAGACCGGGGGGCAGACACTCTCGATCGTGGTCGGCGGGCTGGCTGGTGTCGCGCTCGCACTGGGAGCCCAGTTCTACCGCCAGTCGGGTCGGCTGACCGAGGTCAAGGTCACCTTGCCCGTCGGTGAGATGACCTTCGCGCCCACCACGGACACACGACAAGCCGCCGAGCGCTTATTCTTCCAAGCGGCCACGCGCGTGGCCACCCGTCCCCTGAGCGACGAGGGTGGAAACCTCCGGGCTGCACTCGCCTCGCTCAGGAAACTCGTCGACTTGTACCGGGAGCCGGTGGAATCGGGTACCGCGCCACCACCACCCCCTGCGGGCGACTCCGTCAACGCGCTCGTGCTCACCATCATCAATCACAACCTCGCTCCCTTCCTCGAAGCCTGGCACCCGTGGCTGGACGCCTGGAGCGCCGAGCAGGGCGAGAACGCGGACGAGAGGGCATGGCCCGGTAACGCCGCGTTCCGTGCCGACCTCAAAGAGCTTCAGGACCGCCTGCGGCCGTACGTGATCGGGCTTGGAAACCTGGCCGGTATCCGGAATCCCGAGCAGTATCTACGCCCGCCGGACTGGCGTCCCGGGGCCGGCCGCCCGCCCCTCCCCCACCAGCAGGAGTCCGAGCCCGACGTCCGCTGACTCTCCGGCCGGGCCAGCGATGTCCTTCCTCCAGTGATGAAGCATGATGAGACGGTGCAGACCGACCGATCCGTTCCGCCGCTGCGGGCGTCCGTGAGAAAAAGAGCAAACAGCACCCCCCCCCTGTTTTTCGGGCTGAGCGGGTATGTTGGCGCGCAGGCATGAGTTCCTGCGGGAGGGACTGAGCATGGTCCCTCCGGCAGCGTCCGACTGTGCCTCCGCACCCGTCGCCGTGTGGGACGTATTTCTGAGCTACAGCCGTACCGATGCCGACAAGGCCCGGTCTCTCGCTCGTGCGTTGCGAAGCCGGGGGCTACGCGTGTTCCTGGACGATATGGCGGTCGACGACTTCGCATCGATCACTGCCTCGATCTCCGACGCTCTGGCCCGCTCGAAAGTGCTCCTCGCTCTCTACTCCGCCGACTACCCGCGCCGACGGGCCTGCCAGTGGGAACTCACCTATGCCTATCTGGCCGGCCAGCGCAAGGGTGATCCACGAAGCCGTGTCCTCGTGATCAACCCCGAGCGCTCTGTCGATCACGTCCAGCCCGTCGAGCTCCGCGACGCCAGGCACTGGAACTGGCCCACCGTCCCGGATGCGCTCCGGCGGCTCGCCGAGCAGGTGGCTGCCCACGTGACAGGGGTCGAATCGCCCCTCGGCTCGGTCGGCCTGCCGGCGACAGGAAGCGAGGCGGCATCGACTCCGTGGCTGCCCGCTCCAGCCCGGTCCGGTTCCGTGCGTTTCACGGACCGGCTGGCCGAGCAGTGGCGCATCCATTCGGCACTCGTGCGTCATCGTGCTCCGCTCGTCGCCCAGCCGGGTTCCGGTTCGGGCCGGACGGCCCAGCTCCGCGGAATGCCCGGCATCGGCAAATCCGTACTGGCTCAGGAGTACGCCCTCCGGTTCGGCTCCGCCTACCCCGGCGGTGTGTACTGGTTCGACCTTCACCGGACCCAGAGCTCGCTCCCGACGACGGCCATGGAGGTGTACGCGGAGCAGGTGGCAGTCGTCTGCCACGCGCTCGGCGTGGACCATACGGATGGCACATCCCTCGTTCGGCTCCTCAGCAGGCTCGCCATCCATCTCGGCGAACACGGAATGCCCTGTCTGTGGGTCGTTGACGGGGTTCCCGACGGGCTGAACCAGGAAGAACTTCAACTGCTCCATGGCCCCCATCTACTCGCTTCCACCCTGCTGACCACACGGTCCTTTCGTTACGGATCATCCGCCGAGGCCATCGACGTTCCACCACTCTCCGACGCCGACGGATACCGGCTCATCACCGCACGCCGTACACCGGGCAGCGATGTCGAAAAGGCAACGGCCCTCGCCCTGGTCCACGACGTGGGCGGGCATCCTCACGCCCTCGATCTACTCTCGGACCTGGCCGATACCAGCGATTTCTCGGGCCTGCGGAACCGGCTGCACGCCGCAGGCACCGACATACTCGTCTCTCCCGGGCCTCCACTCGCACGGAGCAGCACGCCGGAACACACACGGATCGCTCTGGCCGCCACGCTCCTCACTCGACCGCTGAGTGGGAAGGGTCCGGTGGACGATGTCCTGCGCTTTTTCGCCCTGGCATCCCCGACGCCGCTCTCCCAAACAGTGCTGGAGAACGCCGTCGCCTCGGTCGACCCGTACGACCCCTGGGAGGCCGGCCCGGCCGTCTCCGACGCCCTCGCCACACTGCTGGGCTCCGGCGCACTGCTGCCCGATCCCATCGTCCCCCGGTCGTGGACCGTCCACGCTCTCCTGGCGCGTGCGGTTCGGCGGCACGACGAGGACACCGCCCGTCAGGAGGACCTGCGACAGGTACTGCTTCATACGCTCGCGGCGCCGCTCACCAGAACGTCCGGGGACAGCCTGCCGCCCCGCCCCGCGCCCATGCCCTTCCCTCCTCTCGACCTGCCTCGTTCGGGGCCGGGTCCAGTGGAACGCGCGGCCGCATTCGATCTCCAGGTGGAACTGGTCACCAGAGTCGGGGTCCAGCCCCTGGGCCCCGAGGACGGTTCGCTGAGGGAGGCCCTCACCTCCCTGCACTCCTTGTTCGCCACGACCAGAGAAGTGCTGCACCGGGTCGCGGCCGAGTCCCCGCCCCCACTGGTCATCCCCCGTATCGCGTTTGTCCTGGCCAACCAGCACCTGCGCCCGTTCCTGGCCACGTGGCACTCCGCTCTCCGGCGACACGAGGACACTTGCCCGCCCGGACGCAGCGCTCTTGAGCACGAACAACTCTGGTCCCGAGCCGCCGATATGCGCGCGCAACTCGCCGACCTCAGAGAACCGCTGACCTCCACCGCCGAAGAGTTGGCGGCCCTGTGCGGGATCGACCTCCTTCATCCGGCAGGGCCCGAGAACAAGTGAGTACCGATCCGCGGCTGTAAGCACTTCCGCTTCCCGAAGCCCTCCGAGACGTACGGACCCTCGTCACCCCGGAGCAGGCCGCCTTCGCCCAGGATGCCCGCTCCGGGCTGAGTGTGGGGTCAGTCGCGGGTGTACATCGTGAACGGGCTGCCCGGGGTGCGGCGGGCGGTGACGAGTTGGTCCTTGTACGTGAACAGGGCTGCCAGTTCGGTGTCCGTGCGGATCATGTCCAGGCCGGTGTCGATCTTCTCCCGCTCGTCGCCGTCGGCCGCGTCGAGGACCCGCAGCTCTTCGTGGCCGTCCTCGCGGGAGCCCTGGTCGGAGAGGACGGTCACCCGGTCACCGGTCACGTCGAGGCCGCGCAGGCCGCCCGCGACGGCCACGTTCTCCAGCCAGAGCCGGCGGCCGTCCTTGAGGTCGAAGGCGACGACGCGGCCCCGGTACGCCCTGCCGGACAGGCCCTCGGCGCCGACGTAGAAGCGCCCGTCCCGGACGGACACGAGGGCCGGTACGTGGGCCCGCAGGTCGCCGTAGTCGCCCTTGAAGTCGATCCGGGCCGTGGTCTTCCCGGCCTCGTCGAAGGCCAGGAAGGCGCCGGGCGCGAGCTCCCTCGTGGCGGTCCGCACCATCGCCGGTTCGGCGGAGACCAGGGCCAGTTGTCCGTCCGGCGCGGGCACCGCGCGGCTGCCGAGCGGCGCGGTCCAGCGCAGCCGGCCATCGTCCGGGGCGAACGCGGCAAGGCTCAGTTCCGTGCGGTCGCAGGCGAGGACGGCGACGACCTGCCGCTTCCCGGCCTCGACCTGCTCGGGCACGCAGCCCTCGGGAACGGCCGCCGTCCAGCGCTCGGCGCCGGTCCGCAGGTCGAAGGCGCGCAGGGCCTTCGCGCCTGGGATGCCGGGCCGCATGTCGATCGCCCAGTCGTCGTCGGCGTCCCGCAGGACGGCCAGCCCACCGCCCGCGGCGACCATCCCGGTGAACGTCTCGGTGAGCGACTCGGTCAGTCGGCCGCCCGCCGTGCGGGCGGTGTGCCAGCGCTCGCGGCCGGTCGTGAGGTCGAGCGCGGCGACGGTCGTGCAGCCCTCGGGCGTGCTGCGGCCCCGTGCGATCAGTACGACGGAGTCGACCGCGTTCCGGCTGACCGCGCAGACGCGTTCCCGGCCGGGCGGGGTGTACTCCCAGCGTGCCTTCCCCGTATCCGCGGCGAAGGCGGTGACCTTGTCGTACCGGCTGCGGACGAGTGTGTCACCGACCAGCCAGGCGCCGTTGCCCCGTTCCTCGACGAGGTTGTCGGCCGGGGCCTCCCAGACGACGCTCAGCGAGCCCCCGAAGGCGGAGCAGCCGGTGGTCGCGGCGACGAGGAGCGCGGCGGCCGTCGCGAGGAGTCGGGTGCGTGCCCTTCTCCGCCGGCCTGCCCGTTCCCGGCCCGATGCCTGTCCCGTACGCGTTGTCATGCCGCCCCCTGCCCCCTGGCCCGAACATTCGGGCGAAGACAGCGTACGGGCACGGCCGGTCGACGTGTCCGCCACCGCCCCGAACCCGGCGGAACCCCTGCGTGGCCGTACGTCGCCGACCTACGCTGGGCCCGAAGGCGGGCGAACCGGAGGAGACCGGTATGGACGCGATCACGGCAGCCGCTCTCACGGCCATGGCCGGCAGTGTCGGCGGGGACGCCGGCCGCCAGGCATGGCAGGGGCTCACCGCGCTGGTCAGACGCCCGTTCCGGCGTGCCTCGCCCGAGGACGGCGACTCCGCCACGGATTCCGGGATCAGCTCCGGCGAGCGGGAACCCGCGGAACTGGAGCGCGATCCGGCCGACCCGCTGCGTGCCCAGGCCCTCGCGACGGCACTCGGTGTACGGGCCGCGCTGGACGGCGAGTTCCGCGCCCTGCTCGACACGTGGTGGCGGGAAGCGCGGAGCGGAACGGGCGGCGATGTGAGCAACAACGTCAGCGGAGGCACGCACAACGCGCCCCTGCTCCAGGGCCGGGACTTCTCGCAGATCACCTTCAACCTGCCCGAACGCGAAGACGACCGCTAGCGGCGCCTCACCGGGCACGCCCCTTCTCCGCGCCCCCTTTTCAGGCTCTCCTGTCGGATCCGTGGGTCATCGGTTCGCGGGTTGACGTCCTGGTAGGTGGGGTCGGTGTCCGCCGAGGCTGAGCATGGCGAGGGCGATGAGGGCGGTGGGGTTCTTGAAGCCGAAGGCGATGCGGGTGATGAGCCGGATCTTGGTGTTCATCGATTCGACGAGTCCGTTGGACAGGCCGTGCTCGGCCGCTGCGGTGATCGCGTCCCAGTGCCGGACGATGGAGCGTTGCAGGTCGACGAAGGCGTCGATGCGGCAGCGGCGGGCCCACAGCACCCAGTCCCACAGAGCCTCGGGGGTGTCGGTGCCGGACTTCAGGGCGAGACGGAGTCCCTCCTTCAGGAGGTAGGCGCGGTGGAGGACGGGATGGGCCTTGGCGACGAACTCCAGCTGGGAACGCTGGTACTGCGTGAGATCTTCGGGGTTCTTCCACAGCGCGAAGCGGGCCTTCTTCAGCGACTTCGATCCCGGCGTGGCCCGGCCCTTGCCCTTGCGCTCGGCGTTCCAGACCTCACGGCGCACGACGTCCAGGGCGTCGGTCGCCCACTTCACCGTGTGGAAGGGGTCCATCACGCGCACAGCGTCGGGGCAGTGTGCGGCAACCGGGCCGGTGACCCAGTCCGCCGCGTCGGCCGACACATGCGTGATCCCCGCGGAGCGTTCAGGGCCGAGGAGGTCGAAGAACTTGTTCAAGGTGGCCCTGTCCCGCCCGGGTTCGGCCCACAGCAGACGGCCCGAATCATGGTCCACGACGACAGTCAGGTACTTGTGCCGCTTCTTGTAGCTGATCTCGTCGATCCCGATCCGCCGCAGTCCGGCCAGCCGGTCGGCCTGCGCCTCGGCATCCGACCAGACCCGGGCGACCACGGCGCCGACCGTGCGCCATCCGATCCGCATCAGCCGGGTGACGGCCGTCTTCGAGCAGCAGGTGGCCAGCCAGGCGGCCTGCGCGTCGAAGGCGTAGGTGTGGCCGGCCCGGTGCCGGGCCCAGGGCACCGCCGCCACGGTCACCCCGTGCTCGGGGCAGGACACCCGCGGCGCGTCGGCCTCGATGAACGCCTTGAGTACCCCGACGTCCAGGGCCCGCCAGCGACGGCGTCCCTCTCCGGCGTCGTACTTCGCCGCCTTGCGGCCGCACACCCCGCACCGCTGCCGCCGTCCCCGAGCCGGACGGGCATGAGCGACGATCACCAGATCGTCGCCGCTGTCGGCCTCCTCGGCCTCGACCTGCTCGATCACCGTCTTTTCGACATCGAGCAGCCTGGCCCATATCCTCGTGTTCCGCACGCCGTACCTGGTTCTTCCGTTTCGTACCTTCAGCAGTCGAAACGTACTCCGGGTGCGGCGTGTTCTGCGCATACCCCCAGGTCAGCGACCCACGGAAGCGACAGGAGAGCCCCTTTTCACCTCTCTGCGCCCTGCCGGAGGGCGTCCTTGCCAGAACGCCGCAAGGTTCTCGCAAGGCTTCCGCCAGGGTTCCGTCCCATCTGCCGGGCATCCCAGCGACACAGGCAGTTCGTGGCACACGGAGGAGAATCAATGGGGGACGCCATGTCGGCGTTGAGTACGACCGGAACGGGCACGAGCGGGGCGGGTACGACCGGAACGGGTACGGGCGGGGCGGGCACGGCTGCGGCAGGCCGGTTCGAACCGGACGCCGTCGAGGCGAGGGGGCCGGAGACACGGCAGTGGCTGACGCTGGTGGGACGGAAACGGGTGCTGGCGGTGGTCCACACCGTGACGTACGGGAAGCGCCTGCTCGACGTCCTGGCGCTGCTGGAGGCCGACTTCCGGCTCCAGATCTTCTTCACGGCGCCGCCGCACGCCTTCGGTGACGGCGTGCCCGCCTTCCTCGCCCGGCTCGGGAGCGTGGTGCTGCCGTGGGAGCAGGCCACGGGCATGACGTTCGATCTCGCCCTGGCCGCCGGGCCGCGCGGCGTGGAGTACGTGAACGCGCCCCTGATCACCCTGCCGCACGGGGCCAACTATCTGAAGCGGGTGAGCGAGGGGGCGAACTCCGGCGTGGCGGGGCTGCGCAGGCAGGACCTGTCCCCCGGCGGCAGGCTCCCCGCGGCCGTGGGCGTGCCGCACCACGACGAGCTGCGCGAACTCGCCCACACCTGCCCGGAGGCGCTTCCGCTGGCCCATGTACTCGGTGATCCGGTGCACGACCGGATCACGGCCAGCCTGCCGCTGCGGGCCGCGTACCGCAGGGCGCTCGGGCTCGCGGAGGGGCAGAAGCTCGTCGTCGCGGTCTCGACCTGGGGAGCCCATTCCTCCTTCGGCCGGTTCGACGCGCTGCTGCCGCGGCTCATCTGCGAGTTACCCGCGGCCCGCTACCGTACGGCGCTGCTCGTCCACCCCAATGTGTGGGCCGGGCACGGCGCCTATCAGGTCCGGTCGTGGCTGTCGCGGTGCGTGCATCTGGGCATGGGGATCGTGCCGCCGGAGGCGGACTGGCGCAGCGTGCTGATCGCGGCGGACTGGATCATCGGCGACCACGGATCGGTCACGCTGTACGGCACGCTCACCGGGGCGCCGATCCTGCTGGCCGCCTCCCCGGAGCACGAGATCAATCCCGCCTCACCGGCCGCGACCCTCGCCGCCCTGGCTCCCCGGCTGTCGCCCACCCACCCGCTCGTGGATCAACTCGCCTATGTGTCGCGGGAGTACCGGGTGGAGGAGTACGCGCCGATCAGATCGCGCATCACCTCGGAGCCGGGCCGGTTCAACCGGAACACGCGCCGGCTCATGTACGGGCTCCTGGGCATCGGCCAGCCCGCGCACGAGCCGGTGACCGTGCCGCTGCCGGAGCCCCTGCCGCCGGCCGCGTGGGCGCCTGGGCGTGGGGAGGCGCTGGCGTGAAGCGGCTGGTCGTGGTCGAGGCGGACCCCTTCCCCGACGTGCTGTGCGCCCGCTGGGACGGTACGTCGTTCAGCGTGCGCCCGGGCCCGTGCGACCGGCCCATCGCGCACCGGTCGCACGGGCCACACCGGTCGCGCTGACCGCACCGGTCGCACTGGCCACACCGGTCGCATGGGCCTCGCCACTCGCACCGGTCGTCGACGAGCACCTGGTCGTCGACGTGGACGCCTGCCGGGACGCCTCGCTGCTGGGGTGCGGGGACGTGCTCCAGGGCAGCCGGGTGTGCTCGGTGGCCGGGGGGCTGCGGCGGCTGGCCCGGCTCCTCGCGGCGTATCCGGGCTGCGGACTGGCCGCGGTGCCGCTGGCCGGGGGTGCCGGCGGCTGGGCCCTCGCCAGTGGGTTCGACCGGTCCGTGGTGCTCGTACCGGACGACCCGCACCACGGGCGGGCGGCAGCCGGAGCGCCGCAGGAGCCGTCCCTGCTGCCGTCCTGCGTGCATGCCTGGCTGGTGGCGGGGCGGACACTGCGGGAATGGCCGTACGCCCGCGCCGCGACGCCCGCCTGATCAGCGCGGCGGCGCGGCCGCACCGGGTCGGGGCGGGGCGGTTCGTTCACGCCCCGGCCCGGACCCGGACCCAACCCCCCGCCACCTCACCCGCCCCCAAGGCGGCGCGCGTCGGCCGGGCTCGTCGTCTCGAACAGGGCGCGGGCCCGCCCCAGCAGCTCCCGCGCGCCGGCCTCGTCGCCCTGCTCCCCGGCGGTCTCCCCCAGCAGCTCCAGGGCGCGGGCCTGCCAGAAGGCCGCGCCGGACCCGGTGAAGACCGCGAGCGCATCCCTCATCATCGCCAAGCCCTCCGCGTACGCCCCGGCGCGCGTGCGGGCGCGGCCGAGCAGGACCAGGGCCCGCGCCGCGTCATGGGGGTCGTCCACCGCCACCAGGGCGGTGTGCGCCCGGCCGAAGAGGTCGGCGGCCTCGCGGGGGTCGTCCGCCGCCAGCGCGATCTCGCCGAGGATGATGCGGGCGAGGGCCGCGCCGCGCGGGTAGCCGCAGCCCTCCCACACGGTGATCGCCCGGTTCAGGAGCTCCACGGCGTCGGCGGGCCGGCCGGCCGCGCGGTGGCAGGTGCCGAGGCCGAGGAGCGCCTGCCCCTCGTCCCTGACGTCCCCGGCCTCGCGCGCGGCGTGCAGGGATTCGCCGTACCAGGTGATGGCCTCCTCCGTCTGTCCGGCGGCGCTGAGGCCGATCGCGCCGGAGTTGAGCATCTGGCGCTCCGCCGTCCGGTCTCCGGCCTGCCGGGCGGATTCCAGGCCGATCCGGTGCGCGCCGATCCAGTCCGCGTAGTGGCGCAGGCGCAGGAAGAGCGGCCACATGGCGTCCACGAGCATCCAGCTCGTGTCGTACCAGCCCTTGTCCGCGGCCAGCCCGACCGCGCCGAGGAGCTGGGTGCGGTACGTGTCGAGCCAGTCGAGCGCGCCGGTGTCGTCGGCGAAGGGGAGCGGGAGGCCGGGCGGGTGGGCGTACGTTCTCGGGAGGGTGTACTGGACCGGGGTCAACCGCTGCTGTGCGGCCGTCGCGGTGTACAGGCACCAGTCGCAGAATCGTCTCAGCGCCTCCTCGCGGGATTCGCTCGTCTCGTCCTCCATGGCGCGGTCGTGGGCGTGAATCCGTAAGAGGTCGTGCAGGCGGCAGCTGTCGGGGCCGGCGTCCTCGACGAGATTCGCCTCGACCAGTTCGTCCAGGCCGCGTTCCGCCCAGTCCAGCGGCTCCCCGCAGGAGGCCGCCGCGATCGTCGCGTCGAAGGTACGCACGGGCAGCAGGCCCAGCGTGCGGTACAGGCGGGCACAGTCGGGACTCAGCACCGCGTACGACGCGTCCAGGGCCTTGCGCACCGAGGTCTCTCCTTCCACTCCGAGGGCGGACAGCCGGCCGCCCTCCGGGTTCCGTGCGAGCGCGTCGACGAACGCCTCGACCGACTGGCGCGGCCGGGTCGCGAGCCGCGCGGACGCCAGGCAGACGGCGAGCGGCAGCCCGCCGCACAGGTCCACCAGCTTGCGTACGGAGCCGAGTTCGCCCTCGACACGTTCGGCGCCGATGCCGCGGGTGAGGAGTTCGACGCCGTCGTCCGGGCCGAGCGCGTCGAGTTGGTGGAAGCCGGCGCCCTGCATCCGCAGGCCGGTCAGCCGGCGCCGGCTGGTGACGACCACGAGGCCGCCTGCCCCCGCGACCAGCAGGGGTCTGATCTGGGCGGCGGTGAACGCGTTGTCGAGCATGACCGCGATCCGGCGGTCGGCGGTGAGCGACCGCCACAGCGGGGCGAGTTCGGCCGCGTCGGTGGACGGGGCCCCGGCGCCCAGGGCGCGGAGGAACTGGGCCAGCACCTCCGCCGGGCCGACCGGATCGCCCTCCGAGTGACCGCGCAGATCCGCGTACAGCTGTCCGTCGGGGAACTCGGGGGCCAGCGAGCGCAGCCATTTGGACACCAGGGTCGTCTTCCCGATTCCGGCCCGCCCGCTGACGACGATCGGTCCGCAGCCCCTGCCGCGTAACTCGTCCAGGGCCCGGAGGTCACTGATCCGATTGGTGAAGTGAGCGGGTACGGGCAGGAGTTGGCGGGGTGGCGCGGGGCGGCCCTGAGCGGTGGGCGCCGAGTGGAAATGCACGCCCCCGTGCACTTCACGGGCCTGGATCGTGGGTCCGTTCAACGTCGTGTCGCCGCTGATCTCATTCCTGTGCGGATCTCGCGCGACCGCGTTCGCGTCATTCATCCGTCCCACCCCCGGAGATCAATTACGCCTGCCCGCCCGTATTCGCGTTCTACCCCGTCGCGACTTCGAATGACCATCGGGAGCGCGACGGATCGCGCCAAGTCCGAGAAGGCTGTATGGCGGTATTCGGCGGGCGGTGTCATGCTCGTGCACCATCCATCGGAGCGGCGGGGGCGCTGGTGGAATTCCAGGTTCTGGGACCGGTAGGACTGCGGCTGGACGGGCGCTGGCTGAAGCTCGGGTCGGACAAGGAACGGGTGCTGCTGGCGGCGTTCGCTCTCGACGTGGGGCGGCCGCTCGCCATCGACGAGTTGATGAACCGGCTGTGGGACGGTGATCCGCCCGCCCGCGCGCGGAACAACACGCACTCGTACGTCTCGCGCATCCGCCGGTACTTACGGGAGGCCGGGACCGGCCCGGACGCGCCGTTCATCGACACCGGGGCGCACACCTACACCCTGCGCACCCCGCGCGGCTCGGTGGACCGCCAGCGCTTCCAGACGTGCGTCGACGCGGCGTACGCCGGGACGGACGACGCCCGTACGGTGGAACTGCTGACGCGCGCCGAGGAGTTGTGGCAGGGCGACGCGCTGGCGGGGCTGCCCGGTCTGTGGGCGGCGACCGTGCGGCGGACGCTGATGGAGTCGCGGCTGAGCGCCAGCACCGCGCGCATCGCGGCCGCGCTGCGGCTCGGCCGGTTCGCCGAGCAGATCGGCGAGCTGACGGCCCTCGTCGACCGGCACCCCGACGACGAGAACCTGATCGGGCTGCTGATGGTGTCCCTGCATGGCAGCGGCCGTTACGGGGAAGCGCTCCGCGTCTACCAGCGCGCCAGACAGTCATTGATGTCGGAGTACGGGGCGCTGCCGGGCGCGGAGTTGAACCTCATCCATCAAGGGGTGCTGGAACGCAGACCGGCGCATGAGCTGCCGCACGGCGGCGATACGAGACGTACAGGAGGGTCGTCGGCCACGGTGCTTCCCGCGCCCGGGGCGGCCGAAACAGCCGAAACGGCCGGGGCGACTGACGTACCTGGTGCGGGTGAGGGGGCCGGTGCGACGGAGGCGTCCGGTGCGGCTGATGGGACCGGGGCGGCCGAATCCGGGGCGGCCGCAGAGCCCACGCCTTCCGAACCGGCCGAGGCGAACACCGCGACCGGGTCCGCCGCATCGGCACCCCTCGTACCGCCCCGCCGCAATCTGCCCCAGCAGCCGCCCCTCGTCGGCCGGCGGTCGGAGTTGCGGGCGCTGACGTCGATGATCGCCGACCGGGTGGCGCGGGGCGATTCCGTCGTCACCGTGGAGGCGGTCAGCGGCATGGCCGGGGTCGGCAAGACCGCCCTGGCCGTCGCCACGGCCCAGCTGCTCGCCGACGCCTACCCGGACGGGCAGCTGTACATCGATCTGCGCGGCCACTCCCCCGCCGAGGACCCGCTCACCGCGAGGGCGGCGCTGGCCACCCTGCTCCGGCTGCTCGGCGCGCCCGCCTTCTCCATCCCGGTGGAGCTGGAAGGACGTACCGCGCTGTGGCGGACCATGCTGGCCGGGCGCCGTGCGGTCATCGTCCTGGACGACGCCACCGGCCCGACACAGGTCCGCCCGCTCCTGCCGAGCGGTGAGTCCTGCCTGACGATCGTCACCAGCCGCCGGCATCTGACCGGGATACCGCAGGCGCTGTCCGTCGCGCTCGACGTGCTGCCGGAGGCGGACGCCATCGAGCTGTTCCGCCGCTTCGCCGGGGAGGCGCGGACCCGGGACACCGGACAGATCGCACGCATCGTGCGGATGTGCGGCCTGCTGCCGCTCGCGATCGAGCTGGTGGCGCACCGCTTCCGCGCCCGCACGTCCTGGACCCTGGGCGTCCTCGCCGAGCGGCTCGCCCGGAGCCCCGAACGGCTCGCGGAGATCCACAGCGCGGATCAGGAGCAGGAGATGGCCCGCGCGTTCGCCCTGTCGTACCGGGGGCTCACGGCGCAGCAGCGGACGGCGTTCCGCCGCCTCGGGCTGCACCCGGGGCCGGAGTTCACCACTCCTGCGGCGGCCGCGCTGCTGGATCTGCCGTACGACACGACGGAGCGGCTGCTCGAAGGGCTGGTGGCCTGCCATCTGCTGCGGGAGCCCGTGCCGGACCGCTACCGCTACCACGACCTGCTCCGGGAGTACGCCTGCTCGCTGAGCGAATCGGCGGACGGTGAGGAGGAGCGCCGCCGTGCGCTGGAGCGGCTGACCGACTTCTACGTCGCCACGGCCGACCTGGCCGACCGGGCGGCCTACCCGCGCCGCGTACGGCCGGCCGTACCGGCGCCCGCCCGGCCGGAGCCGCGCCCGCTCCTGCGGGACGCCGCCGGCGCGCGGTCCTGGCTCGCCTCGGAGCGCGGCAACCTGCTGGCCGTCGAGGAGTACGCCCGCCGCAACGGGGCCGCCGGGCAGGCCGCCCGACTCGCCTGCGTACTGGCCGGGTTCCTCCAGACGGAGTGCCACTGGCACGACGCCCGCAAGCTGCTCGGGCACGCCGTCGCCGTCTGGGACCGGCCGGACGGCGACGCGTCCGCGCTGTGCCACGCCCTGATCGACCTGTGCGCGGCGGACGCGAGCGTCGGGTACTACGAGGAGGCCGCAGAGGCCGGGGAACGGGCCCTGGACCTGGCCCGCACCTTGCGCGACAGGCCCGCCGAGGCGGCGGCGCTGCGTGTGCTCGGCTCGCTGAACTGGCACCTCGGCGAGAACCGGAAGGCGCTCGTCCTGCTCCAGAAATCCTTCGCCCTCGTGTCACGGACGGGCGATACGTGGGAGCAGGCCCGCAGCCGGAACAATATCGCCGTCACCATGCTGTTCCTGGGGGAGCGTGAACGCGCCCTCCACCATTTCCTCAAGGCCCTCGAAGGCTTCCGTAACGCCGACGACAGAACCGCTTCCGCGAAGACGCTGAACAACATCGGTGAATTACAGATGCAGTCGGGTGACGTGACGGCGGCCCGCCGCTCATTCGAGGAATCCCTCACCTTCCTGGAAGCCGGGGGCAATCGATATGACCGTACGACGGTACGGCGAAATCTTGCCGAGACCGTGATGGAATCCGGCGACTCGGAAACCGCGCTCCTCATGTTCGGCGAAGCGCTCACGGAATTCGCCGCGCTGGGCGACCGGAAGAGTCAGGCGGAGACCTTGGTCGGCATCGGCGAGGCGCACTGGCGGCTGGGCCGGGTCGACGAATCCGGTCGCCGGCTCCTGGAGGCGCTGAAGATCGCCCAGAACATCGGGGCAGCTCACCACGAGGTCCAGGCGCTGCGGCGGCTCGGCCGCGCGGACTTCGCCGCCGGCCGGCTGACCGACGCGGCGGACCGGCTCCGGATGGCGGTGGCCGTCGCCGCCCGGACGGACGACGTCGCGGAGGAGACCGCCGCTCGAACGCTGCTGGCGGCGGTACTGCGGGCGGCGGACGACAACCATCGGGAAGTCATCGAACATGCATTTGAAGAAACGTTTGATGAGCACCCCCGCAAGGGTGACGATGATTACTGAATATTCATCTGGTATATGCCATTGACATAAATATCCATTGTCCGCGACGGCTGTTACCTTTCCCCACTCGAACGGTTTTTCTGAGTGGGAAGGAAAGAACCAAAAGTGCGCACCCTCAAGGCGGTCACCGGAATTCTCGGAGTGGCCGCCCTCGCGGCATGGGCGATGAACCTGAACTACGGCTGCATCATGATCCTGATCAGCCCGCACAGCCTGTAGGAAGCCGCCAGGCCGACGCCGCCCGACCGAGCGGCCGCCCGCCCCCTCGCACCCGGCCCCCGCCCATGCGCGCATGGGCGGGTTCGCCGCGCCGGGGGGCATGTCGTCCCAGAGTTGCGGAGCGCCGTGGTTCCGGCGACGCAATTTGCGCCGGCCCGCCAGGACTTACCATCGGGCCCTGTCGATCAGGGGAGTGAGCCGCCGTGACCGTGCCGCGTATCGGGGTCGTCATCGTGACCATGGGGACGCGCCCCCAGGAGCTGGAGGCGCTGCTCGTGTCCGTCGCGAAGCAGGACGTCCCGGCCGCGCGCGTGGTCCTGGTGGGCAACGCCACCCCGCTCGACGACGTGCCGACCGATGTCCTGGACGCGGCCGGGGTCCCCGGCGCGACGGCCGTGACCAAGGTGCCGCTCGCGGAGAACCTGGGCTGCCCGGGTGGGCGCAACGTCGGGCTCCGGATGTTGTGCGACGGCGACGACGTGGACGTCGTCGTGGAGTTGGACGATGACGGGCTGCTCGTCGCGGCGGATGTGTTCCGCGAGATCGGGCGGCTGTTCGCGGCCGACCCGGCCCTGGGGATCATCGGCTTCCGGGTCGCCGACGAGCACGGGCACACGGAGCGGCGCTGGGTGCCGAGGCTGCGGGCGGGCGATCCGATGCGCGGCGGACCGGTGACGGCGTTCCTCGGGGGCGGCCACGCCTTCTCCGTACCGATGCTCCGGCAGATCGGACTGTGGCCCGCCGAGTTCTTCTTCGGCCACGAGGAGTCCGACCTCGCGTGGCGGGCGCTCGACGGGGGCTGGGAGATCCGCTACGTGCCGACGCTCGTCCTCCAGCACCCGAGGACTTCGCCCGCCCGGCACACCGTCTACTACCGGTTCACCGCCCGCAACCGGGTCTGGCTCGCCCGCCGGCGGCTGCCGGCCGCGCTGATCCCGGTCTACCTCGGCGTATGGATCGCCCTGGCCATGCTGCGGATGCGCTCGCTCTCCGGGTTGCGCGCCTGGTGGGGCGGGTTCGCCGAGGGGCTTCGCACCTCGCCCGGCCGGCGGGCGCCGATGCGGTGGGGGACCGTGTGGCGCATGACTCGGCTGGGGCGGCCGCCGATTCTGTAGGGCGGCCGGGGACGGGCGGTGCTCCGGGACGGTCGGCGCCGCCCCGGAGCACCCGTGGGGGGAATCCCGGGGTCAGAACGTGCCGCAGGAGACCGTGGGCCAGGTCCAGGTGCCGTTGGTCTGGATGGTGACGCCGAAGTTGTTGCCGCTGCCGTTGGGCCGGGCGGTCAGCACCTGGGCGCTCGGATAGCTCGCGCTGGTGTTCCAGGTGGCGATGACCTTCTCCGGGGACGGCACGTTCATCGTCACGGTCCAGTTGGAGGAGCCGGAGACCGAGACGTTGAGGTTGTAGCGGTCGCCCCACTTCTGCCCGGCCGAGAGGGTCGCGGTGCAGCCGTTGTTGCCGCCGCCCGTGTCGCCGCCGCCGTTGTCGCCGCCGCCGGAGGTGCTGCCCAGCGTGATGCTGGAGCTGCCGCTGCTCTGGTAGCCCTCGGTGGCCATGATCATGTAGTTGAAGCTGCCGAGGTTCATCCCGTGCGACGCCCAGGCGTCGAAGTGGTTGCCGGTGGTGATGGTGCCGCCGGTGCGCTTGGACTGGCGGACGCTCCAGTACTGCGTAGAGCGCCAGGTAGGCGTTGCCGGAGGGGTTGAAGGAGCCGGAGTACGTGACGCTGCGGCGGCCGCCCGTGCTCCAGCCCTTTCCGGCGACGAAGTTCCCGGTGTTGCGCCACGACGTGCTGTAGCTGCCGCCGGAGCCGAGGTTCATCGAGACGGTGCCGGAGCTGTCCGTCCAGAACGAGTAGTAGTAGCGGTTCATGGGATGTGCGGGGGCTGCGTGCATGGGGGGAGTCCTCTCGTCCTCATGACCAGGTCGTCGTCGGCCGGGCGCCTGCCGACGGCGCTCAGTGTTGGACCACCCCCAGGGGTGTCAATACTTTCGGCACGAGTTGCGAAACTGTCGATCCCGGACATGAAACGAGCGGCGGCGGGCCCTTCCGGTGACCCGCCCACCGCTCGTTTCGAAAGTTTCGAGCCCCCGTCGTGGCCCTACCGGCCCAGCCAGGGGCGGTGTCCCCGGCCCATGGGATGGGTTCCGGTCACCCCCATCACCACCGAGTAGAGGCTCGTCTCCGCCGTGATGAAGAGGCGGTTGCGCTTGGCGCCGCCCCAGGAAATGTTCGACACCGCCTCCGGCACGTTGAGCCGGCCGATCAGCGTGCCGTCCGGGTGGTAGCAGTGCACGCCGTCGTTCATGGCGGCGGCCCAGAGCCGTCCGCCGTCGTCGAAGCGCAGGTTGTCGAACCCGGCCCCCGGGCGGGCGCCCGCCTCGGCGAAGGCCCGCCCCTCGGAGAGGGTGCCGTCGTCCCGTACGTCGAAGACGCGGATCAGGCCGGCCTTGGTGTCCGAGACGAACAACTGCCGTTCGTCCGCCGAGAACACCAGCCCGTTGGGCGCGCCGAGGCCGTCCGCGACGAGCCGCACCTCCCCGGTGTCCGGGTCGATCCGGTAGACGTTGTTGGCACCGATCTCGCTCTGCGCGCGGTGCCCCTCGTAGTCGCTGGTGATCCCGAAGTCCGGGTCGGAGAACCAGATCGAGCCGTCCGACTTCACGGCGGCGTCGTTCGGGCTGTTCAGCCGCTTGCCCTGCCAGTGGTCGGCCAGCACCGTGACCGTGCCGTCGAGTTCGGTGCGCGTCACCCGGCGGTTGCCCTGCTCGCAGGTGATGAGCCGGCCCATCCGGTCCAGGGTGTTGCCGTTCGGGTGCCCCGCCGAGCGGCGGAAGACGCCGACCGCCCCGGTCTCCTCGTCCCAGCGGAGCATCCGGTCGTTGGGGATGTCGCTCCAGATCACCTGCCGCCAGGCCGGCACGTACAGCGGGCCCTCGGCCCACCGGCAGCCCGTGTACAGCACCTCCAGGTCCGCGTCGCCGTTCATGCACCGGCCCGTCCGGAAGCGGTCGTCGAGCGGTTCGTACAGTCGGGGCTTCTCGCTGGTCATGCCGTTCCATCCGTTCACCCGTACGCGGTCGGGGTCAACCGCCGCATGATCGTCACTCCTGGCCGGAAAGATGCCACAGCCCCCTTGCGAACACGCCGTGTTGGGCAGACGGGCCCCGGTCGGCGGGACGGCGGTGGGGTCACGGGCTTCTAGGGTGTGCCGGGTGCTGGTGGGTGAAGAGGTACGGGCGGACGCGGACGGTTCGGCGCGCGGGGCGGTACGGGCGCCGTGGTGGCGGGTCCACCGTGTGCCGCTGGTCTCCGTCGCGGCCGTCGTGCCGCTGTACGCGGTGTGGGCCGCGTTCCTGGCCACCGGGGGCGGCGACCTCGCCGCGCAGTACGCGTGGGCCGGGTTCACCGCGCGCCATCCGGGCTCGGCGTACAACCTGTCGTGGTACGGCGGGACGCACACCGCCAACTACAGCGTCTTCTCCACGTACGCCATGGCCCTGTTCGGGGTGCGGACCGTGTCCGTCGTGTCCGGGCTCGCCGCCACCTGGCTGCTGGCCCGCCTGTTCGTGCGTACGGGCATGCGCCACGCGCTCGCGCCCGCGCTGCTCGGCGCGTTCGCCCTGTGGTGCGACGTCGCTTCGGGGCGTACGACGTTCGCCCTGGGTGTCGCCCTGGCGCTCGTCGCCTGCCGGTACGCCGGCCGGGCCCCGGTCGCCGCGGCGGCGGGGGCGCTCGCGACGATGGCGAGCCCGGTCGCCGGACTGTTCCTGGTCGTCGTCGGCGCGGCGTATCTGCTGGACCGCCGGTGGCGGACGGGTGCCGTGCTCGTCGTCCCGTTCTTCGCCGTCGTCGGGGCCACCACGCTGCTGTTCCCGTTCACCGGCGAACAGCCCATGCACGCCAACCGGTTGTGGGTGCCGCTCCTGGTCTGCGCGGTGCTCGTCGCGGCGGCGCCCCGCACACGGGAGTGGCGGGTGACGCGGTACGGGACCGCCGTGTACGCGGCCGGGGTGCTGCTCACGTTCCTCGTGGCGTCGCCCATCGGCACGAACGTGGAGCGGCTGCTCGGCCTGGTCGCGGTGCCGGTGCTGTGCGCGGCGGCCCTCGACACGCGCCGGGCCGGGGCCCGGGTCCGTACGGGGATGCTGGCCGCCGTCCTCGTGCTGACCGGGCTCTGGCTCGTCGACAAGACCGTGGACGACCTGCGCGTGTCCACCGCCGTGCCGGCCTGGGCCGCCCGGACCGAGGGCGTCACGGCCGCGCTGGACCGGCTGGGCGCCGGCCGGGTCCGCGTGGAGGCCGTGCCCGCGCGCAACCACCGCGAGGCGGCCGTGCTCGCCCCGCACGTCAACCTGGCGCGCGGCTGGAACCGGCAGCTCGACGTCGAGCGCGGGCGGCTGTTCTACGAGGGCGAACTGACCCCGGCTCGCTACCGTGCCTGGCTCGACCGCTGGGCGGTGGGCCTCGTCGCCGTCCCGCACGCCCGGCCGGACGGCCCGGCGGAGGCCGAAGCGGCCCTGGTGGCGGGCGGGCTGCCGTGGCTGGACCGGGTCTGGCAGGACGACGGCTGGACGGTCTACCGGGTCCGGAACGCCACCCCGCTCACCACCCCGCCCGCCGCGGTCACCGCCGCCGACGACGCGACCCTGACCCTGCGCATGCCCCGCCCCGGCACGACCGTCATCCGCATCGCGCACTCCCCCTGGCTCCGCGTCCACGGCCCCGCCGGAGCCTGCCTGAGCCGGTCCGGCGAGTGGACGCGCCTGACGGTCCGGAAGCCGGGCACGTACCGCCTGGACTCCGCCTACGGACTGGGCCGTTTCGGCGGCGGATGCTGAACCCGGCTGCTCCGGTGCCTGCGGCCGGCGTGGGCGGTGCCCCAGAACACCAGGCCGTCCGCCAGGCTCTCGCGCAGGTGCGCGTCGGTCGCCGACCGGTCGGCGCCGAGGGCGAGCGGCGCGGCCACCAGGCAGACGCGGCACGGCGCGCCTGTGCCGAGGAGGACCAGCCAGTCCCGTGATGGCGGGGCAGCGCCATCACGTACCGGTCGTGCCCGTAGTCGAGGGCCGCCCGCCCCCGATGGACGGTGATCCGGGCGCCGATCACCGGCGGCGTTGCGCCGCCGGGTCCGAGCCCCAGGGATGCCGCGAGGCGTCTCATCCCGTCCTGAACGGTCCCGTCCGTCTCGTTGGCGCGGCAGGCACCTGGGTGGGTGAGGAGCAGTTGCGCGAGCTCACCCGTGTCCCCGCGCCGGTGAATCCCGGTCGCCGCCGCGACTGATGCGACGAACCCGGGACCGGGCGGCACATCGAGCCCGGCCGTCGAAGCCGGCGGGTGCGGCGTGATCACGGCGCCTTCACCTCCGCCCATACGGACTTGCCGAACGGGATGTCGTAAACCCCCCAGGCACCGGGGCACAGAGCGTCGAGAAGGACCAGGCCACGCCCTCGCTCCCGTTCACAGGAGACGGGCCGGAGACGTGGATGTCTGCGCACGGGGTCGTGGACCTCGATGCGCGTACGCGCGTCATCCGCGTCGGGCACGACCCGTACGGAGTCGCCGGGTTCGGTGCCGTAGCGGATCGAGTTGGTGACGAGTTCGCAGGCGATCAGGACGACGGTCTCGACGTAATCCCCGGATACACCCGGAACGTGGTACGAGACGAACTCACGCGCGAAATCCCTTGCAGCCTTGGCCGATTGAGGCTCGCCAGCGAGTAACAGAACGCGCGGCGGACCAACGGGAGGTGCACAGAGAGCGGACGTAGAGGCCCGCCATTGCTCGATCATGCGTATCCCCTCACGGGTGAGCGTCAGAGCATGCGTAAGTGCTGTCGCACACTCCAAGAAGCTGCGATCTGTCGTCACACCAGAGTGCTCTTCACGGCACTCTCCGTGCAAGCACAATCACGAGAATATAGAAATTTACACTCAGGGATAGAAGGTTGGACACCAGTGCGAAGTACGCAGGTGACAGGCGATGAGCCATCGCGGCAGACTGTCGAGCACGCCACCAAAGGGGAGGGCAAAGAAGTGAGTGCGCCTACAGTGCGCCGTCGGCGCCTCGGTGCGAAGTTGCGCGCGCTGCGCGGTGAACTCACCCTCGAAGAGGTCGCGGAGCGATCCAAGGGCCAGTTCGTCTACTCGAAGCTGTCGCGGATCGAGACAGCTCGCAGCGCCGCCAAGTCCAAGGACATCGACGCCCTGCTCGATCTGTACGCGGAGATCGGGCGCGAGGTGACCGACGAACTGCGCGCGGCGCTGCTGATGCTGACCAAGGAAGGGGCTCAGCGGGGTTGGTGGCACTCGTACCGAGGCGTTGTCACGCCGGTATACGAGGACCTGATCAGTCTCGAAGCCGAGGCCGAATCGGTCTCGGCGTGGAACGTAGGAGCCATTCCCGGCCTGTTGCATACCGCCGAGTACGCTCGCGAGATCATCCACGCGACGGCGATGTCCGAAGCCATCGAGGCTCGCGTTGACGCCTTGGTCGAAGTACGACTCGCACGGCAGGCGGTTCTCACTCGCGAGGACCCACTCGCCCTGTGGGCGATCATCGCCGAGGGTGCTCTGCGATCTTCATCGAGCGTTGAGGGCCTGATGCATGAACAGCTCGGACGGCTACTCACCATGGGAAAGCGCCCGAATGTCAACCTACAGGTGCTTCCCTCGAACGCACCCTTGCACGTGGGTCAGTTGGGCAGTTTCACCATTCTCGGCTTCGGCGCGCATGCTGACCTGGACGTCGTCCACACCGAAGGCCTGACCTCGGCCCTCTACGTCGAGGAGAGTGACAAGGTGGCTGCGCACCGGGACGCCTGGCAGCGGTTGACTTCCGCTGCGCTCTCCGTCGAGGCGTCGATGAAACTGATCACAGAGATAAGGAAAAGCACATGAGCAGCACCCCCGACGCCTCCGCCCTTCCCCTGACCTGGTGGAAGTCCTCGTACAGCGACACCGGTGCACAGTGCGTCGAGTGCGGCATCGTCGATGACGAAACCGTCGCCGTCCGCGACAGCAAGGACCCGCACGGGCCCGCGCTGCTGCTCGCCCGCACCGCGCTGTCCGCGTTCGCCACCGCCGCCGGCGCCGGACGTTTCGACGTGCGGTAGGAGGCCGGTGGCCCTCAGTCGGTCAGTAGGTCAGTAGGGCCTCGGTCCACTCGTGTGCGCGTTGTTCGATGTAGTCGGCGTCGTTGCGCCAGACGTCGCCGTGGCCCTCTGCCCAGAGTCTCGACCAGGGCTGCGTGCCCAGGGCCGCCTGGTCGCGCAGGAAGTCGTGCATGGAACGCGTACGTCGGGCCAGCAGCGGGACCAGTTCGCGGCGTTCCGCTTCGTCGAGGCCGTAGGCGTTGACGAAGACCGCGAGCCGGTCCGCGGCGTCCCGGCGCTGCCACTCGGGGTCTGCGGACATCGGTATGAACCCGTGGATGGCGTAGGCGAGGTCCCACAGGCGGGAGCCGGGGCCCGCGCAGTCCCAGTCGATGAAGGCCCACTGGGTGTCGTCCCCGATGACGAGGTTCCACGGCGCCAGATCGTGATGGGCGATGATGTCGGCGCCCTCGGCGGGGATCAGTTGCTGCCAGCGGGCGTCGGGCGGTGGGCTGAAGCCCTGGACCGCGTCGTGGAACTCCCGGATCAGCCGGGCGACGCGGGCCAGCCGGGGAGCCGGGTCCAGGTGGGAGAACCGGTCGGGCCAGATCATGTGTCCCGGCATGAAGGTCAGGACCTCGCGCCCCTGGTCGTCGATGCCCAGCGGGCGGGGTGCCGCCCGGAATCCCACCTCGTGCAGGTGGGTGAGCAGGGCGTGGACCGCCGGGGTCCATGGTCCGGCAGGACGCCGGACGGTGTCTCCGACGCGAACGACTCCCTGGCTGACGTTCCCGCCGGACAACGGCTCTTCCTCTGGCTGCATCGGATCAGTGTGCCGGGTCGGCCGCGCGCGATCACCGCATTATCGGGCGGCCAGGTTCGCCTTCGCCGCCGGCCACTCGTCCGCGAGGAGCGAGAAGTACACCGTGTCGCGCCAGGTGCCGTCCTGGCGGCGGCGGTGCCGACGGAGGGTGCCCTCGCGGCGGGCGCCCAGGCGGGCGATCGCGGCCTGGGAGCGGTGGTTGAGGTGGTCCGTCTTGAGCTGGACGCGGCCCATGGCCAGGTCCTCGAAGGCGTGGGTCAGCAGCAGGAGCTTGGTCTCCGTGTTGACGGCGGTCCGCCAGTACGCGCGCCCGTACCAGGTCCAGCCGATCTCCAGGCGCTCGTTCGCCACGTCGATGTCCATGTACGTGGTCCAGCCGACCGCCCGCCCGGTCTCCAGGTGGATGACGGCGAAGGGGAGGTAGGCCGGGTCCGCGAGCAGGGCGGTCAGGGTGGCTTCCAGGTCCTGCGGGGTGCGCGGGGCCGGGGTGCCGAGCCAGCGCCAGACGTCGTCGTCGTTGCCGCCGGCGGCGAAGAGGTCGTCCAGGTGGGCGGGGGTGAGCGGTTCCAGGCGGACATGGCGGCCGGTCAGGATCACGGGGTGCGGGCTCTTTGCGGGCATGACCGGAAGCCTAACGGCCTATGCACTAGCGTCAAGTGAGTTTCGCACTAGTGCGATGAGCCGTGGCGGTTGCCGGCGTCCTCCGTGGCCGCTTCCCCGTCGCGCCCGGCCGCCTCGCGCATGGCCGCCGCCATCGACCGGATCTCCGGCAGCTCGTCGTACAGCGCCTGGCCGGGACAGCGCGTGCTGTACGTGTCGCGGTGGCCGGAGATGACGTTCAGGACGGCCACCTCGCCCTTGGGGTAGCGGCTCGCGTCGTTCGTGGAGCGCAGGCGCACCTTGCCGCGCGGGTCCTCGCCCGGCAGCAGCTTCCAGGCCGCGAGGGCGGCCAGCGAGCGGACGACGGCGGCCGGGACCCTCTCCCCGTCGTGGTAGTCGCCGAGGACCGCGATGCCCACGCTGTCGGCGTTGAAGCCGGTGGTGTGCGCGCCGCGCACGGAGCGGGTGATGCCGCCCGCGCGGCCCTCGTAGATCGTGCCGCAGCGGTCGACCAGGAAGTTGTAGCCGATGTCGTCCCAGCCCCGGCCGTTGATGTGGGCCTCCTCGACGTTGCGGATCAGCTCGGGCGCCTCGGCGCAGTCGTAGTCGCTGGTCTCGCCCGTGTGGTGGATGAAGACCGCCCGCACGGCGCCCGTGTAGGAGGCGTGCTCCCGGACGATGGACTCGTCCGCGTGCCAGGCCGCCCGGCTGACGACGACGGGCTGCGGGGCGGCGGCCGCCCGCGGGTGGGAAGCGGTACGGGGCGGCTCGGCCAGGATGTGGGGCACCGGGGCGTCCCGCGGCACCAGCAGGGCCAGCGGGAGGACCGCGGCACCCAGCCATATTCGGTGGGGCCACATGGCTCCACCCTGCGGCTTCACCGCCCGGCCCGCAGGCGAGGTGGCCGATCGGGTGAAAACGGGCCGCTGCCGGAATAAGGGCGGTGCGCCGGGGAAGACAGCGGCCGCGCGGTCCGGCGCTGCGTGGCCCCGGTCCTCCGCGGTCCGGTCCTCCGTGGCCCGGCGATATCCTGGGGGCAGCAGGGGCCCGTGCGGCCGCTGCGCGGCGGTGGGGCCCGCCGTACCCGAACCGCGGACGCCGAAACGCGCCCGCCAACGGTCCCTACTTGCGCAGAAGCGCGCCCGCGCCCGGCGGGCGCCCCGGCAGGTAGGAGACGTATGCCCGGCACCAGCACCGGCACCGGCACGAGAACCGGCCCCCGCACCGGCAACCCGCAGACCGCGATCGTCGCCGTCGTCGCGCTCGGCGGCGCGGTCGGGGCGTCCGCGAGGTACGGGGCGTCCCTGCTGTGGCCCACCGGGGCCGGCGGCTTCCCCTGGGCGACGCTCGTCGTCAATGTGATCGGCTGCGCGGTGATCGGCGTGTTCATGGTGGTGATCACCGAGGCGTGGGCGGCGCACCGGCTGGTGCGGCCGTTCTTCGGGACCGGGGTGCTCGGCGGGTTCACCACCTTCTCCACGTACGCGGTGGACATCGAACGCCTCGTGGCGAAGGGGCGGGCCGGCACCGGGCTGGCCTATCTGGGAGTGACGCTGCTCGCGGCCCTCGCGGCGGTGTGGAGCGCGGTGTGGCTGACGCGCCGCGCACTGGCGTGGAGGCAGACATGACCACCACAGCGGACATGCCCCCTACAGACGGAACCCCGGCCACCGGACCGGGGCTGCGGCTGACCGTCCTCGTCGGCGAGTCCGCCACCTGGCGCCACCGGCCCCTCTACACGGAGATCGTGCACCGGGCGCATGCCGCCGGGCTTGCCGGGGCGAGCGTGTTCCGGGGCATCGAGGGCTTCGGCGCCTCCTCGATGATCCACACCCAGCGGCTGCTCTCGCTGAGCGAGGACCTGCCGGTGGCGGTGGTCATCGTGGACGCGGAGGCGGCCGTACGCGCGTTCCTGCCGCGGATCGCGGAGCTGACCGGCGGCCGCACGGTCACGCTGGACGCCTGCGAGATCGTGCGCACCGGGGCCCCCGGCATACCGGAGGAGCGGCGGTGAACTGGCTCCTGGTGATCGCCGGCGCGGCCGTCGGCGCCCCGCTGCGCTATCTGACCGACCGGGCCGTGCAGTCCCGCCACGACACCGTCTTCCCGTGGGGGACGTTCACCGTCAACATGGCCGGCTGCCTGGTGCTGGGGCTGCTGACCGGCGCGGCGGCGGCCGGGGCCGCCTCCTCCCAGCTGCGGCTGCTGCTCGGCACCGGGTTCTGCGGGGCGCTGAGCACGTACTCCACGTTCAGCTACGAGACGCTGCGGCTGGCGCAGGACGGGGCCCGGCTCTACGCGGCGGCCAACGCCGTGGCGAGCGTGGCCGTGGGGCTCGGCGCGGCCTTCGCGGGCGTCACGCTCGCCGAGGCGCTCTGGACCTGACCCGGCCGCCCCGCGAGGAGCCGCGCCCGGTGCGCTCGGAGGGCGGGGAGGTGATGGTGACGGGCACGCCGGAGGGCGCCTGCGCGCCGGTGATCCGGCTCAGCTCCTCCCCGCCGGAGCGGACCTCCGCGATGTGCGGGGTGATGCCCGCGTCGGCCATCAGCCGGGTCATCTCGCGGCGCTGGCTGGGCAGCACCAGCGTGACGACGCTGCCGGACTCCCCGGCCCGCGCGGTGCGCCCGCCCCGGTGCAGGTAGTCCTTGTGGTCGCCGGGCGGATCGACGTTGACGACGAGGTCCAGGTTGTCGATGTGGATGCCGCGCGCCGCGACGTTGGTCGCCACCAGGACCGTGACGTGCCCGGTCTTGAAGCGCTCCAGGGTGCGGTTGCGCTGCGGCTGGGACTTCCCGCCGTGCAGCGCCGCCGCCCGGACGCCGCTGTTCAGCAGGTGCTCGGTCAGCTCGTCCACGGCGTGCTTGGTGTCCAGGAACATGATCACCCGGCCGTCGCGCGCCGCGATCTCCGTCGTGGTGGCGTACTTGTCGGAGCCGCGTACGTAGAGCACGTGGTGCTCCATCGTCGTCACGGCACCGGCCGCCGGGTCCACCGAGTGGACCACCGGATCGTTCAGGTAGCGGCGGACGAGCAGGTCCACATTGCGGTCCAGGGTGGCCGAGAACAGCATCCGCTGGCCGTCCCGCGGGACCTGGTTGAGCAGCTGGGTGACCTGGGGCATGAAGCCCATGTCGGCCATCTGGTCCGCCTCGTCCAGTACCGTCACCGCGACCCGGTCCAGGAAGCAGTCGCCGCGCTCGATGAGGTCCTTCAGGCGCCCCGGCGTGGCCACGACGATGTCCGTGCCGCCGCGCAGCGCGGCCGTCTGGCGGCCGATGGACATGCCGCCGACGACGGTGGCCAGCCGCAGCCGCAGCGGCTTCGCGTACGGGGTCAGCGCGGCCGTCACCTGCTGGGCCAGCTCGCGGGTGGGCACCAGGACCAGGGCCAGCGGGTGCCGGGCCTCGGCGCGGCGGCCCGCCGTGCGGGCGAGGACGGCCAGGCCGAAGGCGAGGGTCTTGCCGGAGCCGGTGCGGCCCCGGCCCAGCACGTCGCGGCCGGCCAGCGAGTTCGGCAGGGTGGCCGCCTGGATCGGGAACGGCTCGGTGACGCCCTGGGCGGCCAGCACGGCCGGCACGGCGTCCGGCAGGTCCAGGTCGGCGAAGGCCGCGACGGGGGGCAGCGGCGGCGTGACGGTCTGCGGCAGCTCGAACTCGCCCTGCCGGGCGACGGGCCCGCGGGTGCGGCCGCCGGGGCGGCCCCCCTGGCCCGGCCGGCCCTGGCCGGAGCGGCCCGCGCCCCGGGAACGGAATCCGCCGCCGCCCGCTCGGGAGCCGGCGCCCGCACCGCCCTGGCCTCGGGTACGGGAGTATCGGTCGTGGGAGCGGGGTGTGCGGTCGCGGTTCAAGCGGAACCTTTTCGTCTGGGGGCGAGGGGATGTGCCGTCGCGCGTGCGGTACGCCGTCGAAGGAAGCCGAAGCGAAGTCGAAGGGAGCCGAACGCAGGGGTGCGGTCGCGCGGTCACGGACCGTGTCCTGCGTAGTCCTTCGCAGGGCTTCGTACGGGACCGGCTCCGGGTGCCGCGTCGGGCGGCTCTTTTCGATGGTAACCGGGGCGGCGGGCGCGGCAACGGGTCGCGGGCGGCCGAAACGGGCGGGTTCGTCTGCCGGGAACCGGCAACCGGTGGCGCGCCGGGGCAAGGACACTGACCGGCCGGTCAGTTGATGACTGCCGGGCGCAGGGGCCATAATGCACGGGTAGCCCTTCACGCATCCCCCGTCGTGAAGGGCTACACCCCTGTGCGGCGGAAGAGGCCGCGGCACAGCACCGTTTTCACGGGCAAGGGACTCCCCTCGTGGCCCCCTGCCCGTGTTTTTTCGAGTTAACAGTGACGTAGAGTGTTTGCGCAAGCCCGCTCCGGACACTCGACGAGACTGTTCCACTTCTCGCCATCTCCGGTCTCCCGCCCATGAGACAGCGGTCGGGCGTTCGTTACAGTACGAGCCCGTTGACCGAATCGAGCGCCGCCCCGGAACCGGACAGGGGTCTGCGGCGGACGTGAACGTGGGGGCCGGATGGACAACGGCGAAGAGCGCGCGCCGGAGCTGCGGACGCTGCGCCAGAAGGTCGAGTACATGGTCGAGAAGACCTTCCCCGGCCGCCGGATCTCGGGACGGTTCTTCGCCGACCTGGTCAGGGAGCGGGGCGGCTCGCTCTCCCACAGCTACTTCTCCAACATCCTGGCCGGCAAGGTCACCCAGCCGTCCGAGGAGATCCTTAAGGCGCTCGGCCTGGGCTTCGGCGTGGACTGGCGGTTCTTCAAGGAGGAGTCGGAGGTCGTGGACGACGTGGTGGCCGGGCTGCAGTTCCTGGCCAAGCGGCGGACCGGCGAGATCAGCGGGCTTGCCGGTCGCGGCGTGACCGAGGACGGGCTGCCGCCGGAGCTGCTGCAGTTCGCGATGTCCCTGCTCCGGGACGCCGAGGACCGCAGGCCCCCGGCCGGCGGCGGGCAGCGGGACTGACCCATGTCCATGCGGAAGTTGCGCCGGGAGTGCGAGGAGGGGCTCGCGGAGCTGCCGATCCCCTCACCGTTCTCCATACCGGGCCTGGTGGCCAACATGGAGGCGGCGCGCGGCCGGACCATCGTGCTGCATGAGCTGCCGGACCGGCTGGCGCGCGTCAACGCGGCCTGCGGGCTGCGGCTGAAGGCCGCCGACACCAGCTTCGTCCTCTACCGCAGACGCCCCACCGAGTACCAGACGCAGCACGTCATCCTGCACGAGCTGTGCCACGAGTGGTTCGACCACGGCACCTCGCTGGACGCGGAGCAGCTCCAGCGGCTGCTGCCGGTCTTCGACACCTCGCTCATCTCCCGGATGGTCGGCCCCGGCGCGGAGCTGACCCCGGACGCCGTGCAGGCACGCGCGCAGTACGACACCCACGACGAACGCATGGCCGAATTCGGTGCGTCGCTCATCCCCCGCATGGCCCGCGACGTCACGAGCGATGACATGGTGGGTCGCCTCGCGAACTCGCTCTCGCGCCCGGTCGCGCACCGCCGCGGCGGCCTGTTCCGCCGGATGTGACACCCGTACCGCCGTACGCACCGCCCCGTACCGCCCGTCCCTCCTTCCCCCCACACCCGAGGACTCACGCCGTGACCCCGCTCGACCTCGCCGGCTATCTCATAGCGGGCCTGATGACAGCCGTCGCCCTCTGGCGCATGCCGGCCGCCCTGTGGGGCGACGAGGAGGACCGCAGGCGCCGGGCGCTGTGGGGCTGTTACGCGGGATTCGCCCTGGCGCTGTGGACGAAGACCCGGTTCGTGCGCGTCGGGCTCAACGACAGCCCGGTCACCGACCTCTCCGTGCTCATCAAGCACTACACGGCCACCATCGCGATTCTGGCCATTCTCAGCTACATCGTGGCGATCTACGGGCAGTACGCGGACGAGGGCGACGTGCCCCGGCACGTACGGTTCGCCCGGCTGATCCAGCAGGTGGCCACCAAGGCGTCGGTCGCCACACTGGTGCTGCTGACCGTGCTGTTCTTCACCGTCGTGGACCGGGCCACGCCCTCGGACCGCTTCGTCGCCGACCACGCCGGGCAGTGGGGCGCCACGCTGTACATGAGCGTCTTCTACCTCTATCTCGGCGCCGCGTCCGCCGTCTGCGCCTACCAGTGGGCGCTGGCCACCGCGAGCGCCCGGATGCGTCATCTGCGCGTCGGGCTCGGGATGATGACGTTCGCGATGTTCATCGGCGTCGGCTACACCGTCAGCCGCACGCTGTTCCTCTGGGTCAGCGTCGTGGACGATCCGAGCGGGTCCTTCGCGCTGCGCTTCGACGAGGTCACCGAGGCCGCCCAGGTCGTCCTCTTCGCCTTCTTCGCGGTCGGCGCCTCCGTCCCGGCCCTGAGCAACGCCCGCCGCCGCGCCAAGCTCTGGCGGGCGCAGGCGCGGCTGCACGGCCTCTGGTTCGAGCTGATGACGGCCTTCCCGGACCAGCCCTTCGAGCCCCCGCGCCCGCTGCTGCGGGAGCTGACCCGCTTCGACACCCCGGCCGACCTGCGCGTCGACCGCTGGGCCGCGGACATCGCGGACGCGGTCGAGAAGCTGCGCCACTACGTGCCGGACACCCTGCTGCCCGCCGCCGAGGCCGCCGCCGGGACCGGCCCCGGCTCGCCGCTCGCCGACGCGTACTGGATCAAGGCCGCGCTGCTGGCCCGCGACTCCGGCGCCCCGGCGGGCGAGGCGGCGGCCGTCGCCGCCCAGCACGCCACCGACCAGGACGGCGAGGTCGCCCGGCTGGTCCGGGTCGCCGCCGCCTACCGCACGCTCACCCCGGAGCGGGCCCGCCCGGTCCTGGACGCCTGCGCCGCCACGGACGAGGAGCAGCCGGCATGACCGCCACCGACACCCCGGCCGCCCCCGACCACACCCTCGCGCGCACCGTGACCGACGTCCTCCAGCCGCGCAACCTGCTCCTCGTCGGCATGCCCGGCATCGGCCTGGCGGCGGCCGGGCACTGGACCGGGCTGCTCTGGGGGCTGCTCGGCGCCCTGTGCGCGGGGATCGTGCCCGCCGGATACATCGAGTGGGAGCGCGGGCGCGGCACCTGGGGCGACCGCCATGTCGTGGACCGCACCAAGCGGGCGCCCATCTTCTTCGTCATCCTCGGCTCCATCGGCTCCGGTTCGGCGGTCATGGTGCTGGGCGGGGCACCCACCGGCATCCTGGCCGCGATGCTGGCGCTGTGGGCGATGACGGTGGTGCTGCTGGCCGTCAACACGGTGTGGAAGATCTCCGTGGACGCCTCCGTGGCCTCGGCCGTGGTCGCGCTGCTCGCCGCCGTCCACTCGCCGTGGTGGCTGTGCGGGTACGCGATGACGGCGGCCGTGTCCTGGTCGCGGGTGGCGCTCGGCTACCACACGGTCGGCCAGGTGACGGCCGGTACGGCGCTGGGCGCGGCGACGGCGGGCGCGTTCCTGTTCGTGTGAGGCGGCGCGGGGTTCAGTCCTCCGGGTAGCCGTCGTCCGGTTCCTCGCGGGTCCGGGACGCCATCACCGCGATGTCGTCCTCGGCGCCCGGCGCGAAACGCTCCAGCACCCGGTCCAGCAGGGTTTCCAGATCGCCGCTCTCCGGCAGGGTCAGCTCCGCCAGCCGGGCGACGCACGTGTCGATGTCCTCGCCGCGCCGCTCGACCAGCCCGTCGGTGTACATGAACATCACCGCGCCGGGGCCGCACTCCACCACCGTGGAGCGGTAGCCGCCGAAGCCGGTGCCCAGCGGCGGGGCCTCCGGCACCTCGCAGATCCGGGCGCCGGGCGCGCCGGGGTCGAGCACGACCGGCGGCAGATGGCCCGCACTGGCCACCTCGCACATCCCGCCGTCCCGGTCCACCACGGCGAGCAGACAGGTGGCGGCCCGGTCGATCCCGGAGCGTTCCACCATCCGGTCCAGCTGTTCCAGGATGCGGTGCGGAGGCAGTTCCTCGTCGGCCAGCAGCCGCAGCAGCGAGCGGTAGTGGCTCATCGCGACGGCCGCCTCGACGCCGTGGCCCATCACATCGCCCATCGCCTTGAGGTGGCGCCCGTCCGGCAGCGGGATGACGTCGAACCAGTCGCCGCCCACCAGCACGCTGCGGTCGGCCGGCAGATAGCGGGTGGCGACCTCGATGTGCGGGTGGGGCGGCCGGGGCTCGGAGAGCAGGGAGCGCTGGAGCTCCAGGGCGATGGTGTGCTCGTGGGTGAAGCGGCGCGCGTGGTCCAGGTGGACGGCGGCCTGCCCGGCCAGTTCGCGGGCCACCACCACGTCGTCGTCCGAGAAGACCGGCGAGCCGCCGCCCCGGAACAGCGCCAGCACCCCGATCGGGGTGGAGCGCACGGAGACCGGCACCACGACCGCCGAGTGCAGGCCCATGTCCCGGTACGCCTCGGCCAGTTCGGGCGTGGGGGCGGAGCGGTCCACCTGCTCGTCGTCGGCGAGGTTCTCGACGACGGCCTGGTCGGCGGCCAGGCAGCGCGGTACGGCGGAGCCCTCCCGGTGGTCCACGTAGTCGTCGGACACCGCGAACCGGCCGGCCTTCGGCCGCAGGCCGCGTACCACCGACATGGCGGCCCGCCGCAGCCGCACCACGCCGGGCGGCCCCGGCCGCACCGGCGGGGCGACGTCGCGCGGGAAGACCTCGACCACGGCGACGTCGGCGAGGCCGGGCACGACCAGGTCCGTCAGCTCGGAGCAGGTGGTGTCCATGTCCAGGGTGGTGCCGATGCGGGTGTTCGCGCTGTCCAGGAGGGAGAGGTGGCGCTGGGCCTGGGCGAGCCGGCGCTGTTCGTCGTCGGAGGCCATCACCTCCAGGACGATGCCGACGACCCCGGCGACCCGGCCGTCGACCTCCAGGCGGTGGTAGGCCCCGTGCCAGTAGACGCGGGCGGTGCCGGACTCGGCGGGCAGCCGGCCGCTGGAGGTGACCTCGCGGGCCCGGCCGTCCGCGAGCACGGCGCGCATCAGGTCCTCGCGGGCGTCGATGTCGGGCATGACCTCGCTGGGGCGGCGGCCCAGATGGGCGGCGGGCGGGATGCCGTTGTGGCGTACGAGTGACGGGTTGACGTACAGGTAGCGCAGCTCGGTGTCGAACACGGCCACGCCCGCCGTCGTGCCGTCGAGCACGGCGGCGAGCGCCGTGACGTCGATGGACGGCGGGTGGTCGGCGTACACCGGCAAGACGAACCTCCTGGGGCAGGGCACGGGCCGCCTGCTGCCCGGCCCTTCATCGTCGGTCGCCCCGCCCGCTCCCGCATCCGCAGCTCCGCCGACCGCGCGGCTCAGCGCGGCGGGTCCGCCTGCGCGTAGGAGCCCGGGGTGGTGCCGAAGGCGTGCCGGAACGACTGGATGAAGGCGCTCGGCCCGCTGTAGCCGCAGGCCACCGCCACCGAGGTGACCGAACCGCCGGAGGCGAGCAGCGTCAGCGCGTGGTGGAGCCGCAGCTGGGTGCGCCACTGCGGGAACGACATCCCGGTCTCCGCGCGGAACAGCCGGCTCAGGGTGCGGGGCGCCGCGCCGACGGCCGTGCCCAGCTCGGTGAGGGTGCGGCCGTCCGCCGGGTCGTCCCGGAGGATGCGCGCGATGTCCCGCAGCCGGGGGTCGGCCGGGGAGGGCAGGCAGACCCCGAGCGGTTCGACCCGGCGCAGCTGGTCGAGGGCGACCCGTTCCAGGTTGCGCCGCTGCCGGATGTCGAGGGCCGGTTCGCTCGCGTCGGTGAGGCAGGCGACGACCTCGCGCAGCAGCGGGGTGACGGCCAGGACGGTGGGCCGGTCGAGGCGGAGCGGGTTGTCCGCCGGGGCGAAGCTCAGCGCCCGCAGCTCGGTCGGCCCGTACGCCAGATGGGCGTGGGCGACACCGGCCGGAATCCACACCGCCCGGTGCGGCGGCACGGCCCAGACGCCGGCCGGGGTGGCCACCTCCAGCACGCCGCGCGAGGGGCAGACGAGCTGGTGCTCCACGTGGTGGTGGCGGGCGATGCGCTCCTGGTGCGCGAGCGGCACCCGCGCGGGGCCGTGCAGCGTGCGGCAGGTTGTCGACATAGGTAGGCAGATTATCGCTAGCCCGCTACGGCGGCCGGCCGGAATCCTCGAAGGGACCTTCAGCGAGGAGCACCCTTCATGACCGGCCCGGCCGCCTCCCGGCAGACCCCGCCCGACCCCTCCCCTCCGACCGAATCCCCCCGGTCCCCGGCGCTCGCGTCCGACGCCCCGTCCGCCTGGCGGCGGATGCGGATGTGGGGCGCCGCGCACGCCGTGGACGACCTCTACCAGGGCCTCGTGCCCGCCTGTGTCCCGTACTTCGTGCTCGACCGGGGCTACAGCTATGTGGCCGCCTCCGGGCTCACCCTCGCGGCGGCGATCGGCAGCTCCGTGCCGCAGCCGTTCATCGGCGTCGCGGTGGACCGCTACCGGCTGCCCCGGCTGGCCCCGGCCGGGCTCGCCGTCGCCGGGATCGGGCTGGGGCTGTCGGGCCTGGTCCAGCCGTACGCCGCCGTCTGGCTGCTGATCCTGCTGTCCGGGCTCGGCGTGGCGATGTTCCATCCGGCGGCGGGCAAGGCGGCCCGCGAGGCCGCCGGGGACAGCGCCTCCGCGATGAGCGTCTTCGCGGCGGGCGGCAGCGTCGGCTTCTTCCTGGCGCCGGTCCTGGCGACCCCGGCGCTCGTGGCGATGGGGGTGGGCGCGACGGCGCTGTTCATCCCGCCCGCCGTCCTGATGGCCTTCGTGCTGCTGCGGCACCGCCCGGCGGCGGCCCCGGTGCGCCGGGCCGGCCGGGAGGGGCGGGACCGGTGGCGTCCGTTCCTCTTCCTCACCGGCATCGAGGTGGTGCGCTCGGTGGCGTTCTTCGGGGCGATCACCTTCATCGAGCTGTTCTGGATTCGCCATCTGCACTCCGGCCGGGGCGTCGCGGGCGTCGCGCTCGCCTGCTTCCTCGTCGGCGGGGTCGCCGGGACGCTGCTCGGCGGCCGGATCGCGGACCGCGTCGGCATGGTCCGTACGGTCCAGCTGGGCGGGCTCGCCGCCGTACCGGCGCTGATCGCGCTGCGGCTGACCCCCGGCACCGTGCTGCCGCTGGTCTTCGCGGTCCTGGCGGGGCTCGCGCTCAACGTGCCGTTCGCCGTCCTGGTGAAGCTCGGCCAGGACTATCTGCCCGGCCGCCCCGGCACGGCCGCCGGGGTCACGCTGGGCCTGGCCGTCAGCATCGGCGGGCTGATCGCCCCGGCGCTGGGCGCGGCGGCCGAAGCCTACGGGCCGCAGGGCGTGTTCACGATCCTGTGCGCCATCCCGGTCGTCGCGGTGCTTCTGGGACTCTTCCTCACCGAACCGGAACCGCCGGCGGGCGACTGACCGTCCCCTGTGACGAAGGCGCGCCGGGGGGCCTTGCGGCCGCCCGGCACTCCGGCATCCACGAGGAGTCGAAGATTGCCGGGTTCCGGCAGTGTTGCCACGGGGGCACGTATGGGACCATCCAGCCAGTTCGATGGAAAAGTGTGCGGGGAGCCGAAAGCGGGAGGGGTGAACACGTGACCTTGTTCCTGGGTCTCGGTATCGCGGGGATCGCGCTGCTCGCCCTGTCCCTGATCTTCGACGGAATTCTGGAGGGCCTTTTCGGGGGCCTGCTGGAGGGCCTGTTCGGCGGGCTCGTCTCCCTTCCGGTGATCGCCGGTTTCCTCTCCATGCTCGGTTTCGGCGGCGCCATCGTGCTGGGCACGACCGGCGCGGGCACGCTCGCCGCCACCCTGGCCGGGGTCGCGGCGGGGCTCGTCGCCGCCGTGCTGACCTGGAAGTTCAGCCGTGCCCTGATGCGGGACCAGACCGACGCGACCCCGCGCGACGAGGACCTGGTCGGCACGTCGGGCTCGGTGGTCACCTCGATCCCGGCCGACGGCTACGGCGAGGTCCTGCTGCGCCTGGGCGGACAGCTCGTCAAGCTGTCCGCGAAGAGCCCGGTGCCGATCGCCCGCGGTGCCGAGATCTGGGTCGAGGCGGCCCTCTCCAGCACCTCGGTCCAGGTCCGTCCCGTCGAACGCTGAACCAGTACGCCGGCCCCACCACCGCTCGTCTCACAACTGCCCCCGTCCGGAGGCAGAGGGGGAAGTCGCATGAGTCCCGTAATGATCGCGATCGTCGGAGTCGTCGTACTCCTGTTCCTGCTCGCCCTCGCCGTCATCACCCGCTACAAGGTGGCGGGCCCCAGCCAGGCGTTCATCATCACCGGGCGCCGGGGCAAGAAGTCCGTGGACCCGGTGACCGGCCGGACGAGCATCGACAACAGCGGCCAGAAGGTCGTCGTCGGCGGCGGCGTCTTCGTCGTGCCGTTCGTCCAGCAGAAGTTCACCCTGGACCTGTCCAGCCGGCACATCCCGGTCGCGGTGCGCGGCGCCGTCACCCTGCGCGGTGTGAAGGCCCACCTCGAAGGCGTCGCGATCGTCAAGGTCGGCGGCAGCGAGGACGCGATCCGGGCCGCCGCCCAGCGCTTCCTGCGCCAGCAGGACGGCATCGTCGGCTTCACCCAGGAAGTGCTCTCCGGCGCGCTGCGCGCCATCGTCGGCCGGATGTCCGTCGAGGACATCATCCGCGACCGCGCCGCGTTCGCCGGCCAGGTCGCCGAGGAGGCCGAGGCGAGCCTGTCCGGCCAGGGCCTGATCCTGGACGCCTTCCAGATCCAGGACATCACCACCGAGGGCTCCTACCTGGAGGACCTGGGCCGCCCCGAGGCCGCCCGCGCCAAGCAGGAGGCCGACATCGCGGAGGCCATCGCCCGCCGCGCATCGGAGCAGGCCCGGCTCAAGGCGGCCGAGGAGATCGCGATCGCCGAGCGGACCTTCTACCTGAAGCAGGCCGAGATCAAGGCCGAGACCGAGGCGGCCGCCGCCAAGGCCAACGCCGCCGGTCCGCTCGCCGAGGCCGCCCGCCAGCAGGAAGTCCTCACCGAGCAGGAGAAGGTCGCCGAGCGGCAGGCCGCCCTGACCGACCGCGAGCTGGACACCAAGGTCCGCAAGCCCGCCGACGCCGCTCGCTACCAGGCGGAGCAGGAGGCGGAGGCCCGCCGTATCGCCCAGGTCAAGGAGGCCGAGGCGGCCGCCGAGCGGGCCCGGCTGACCGGTGAGGGCGAGAAGCTGCACCGCTCCGCGCTCGCCGAGGCGGTGCGCATCGAGGGTGAGGCGGAGGCCGCGGCCATCGCGGCGCGCGGTTCGGCCGAGGCCGAGGCCATGCAGAAGAAGGCCGACGCCTTCGCGCAGTACGGCGACGCGGCCGTCCTCCAGATGCTCGTCGAGGTGCTGCCCCAGGTCGTCGCCAAGGCGGCCGAGCCGCTGGGCGCGATCGACAAGATGACCGTCATCTCCACGGACGGCGCCGGCCGGCTGTCCCGTACGGTCACGGACAACGTCGCCCAGGGCATGGAGCTGCTCTCCTCCACCACCGGCGTGGACCTCGGCGCCCTGCTCCAGAACCTCAAGGGCGCGGTGCCCAAGCCGGCGGCCGAGCCGGCCGCCCCGGAGCCGGCGGTCCCGGCCGACCGGAACGGGAAGATCGAGATCGGCGACTGATCCACGCCCCGTCCCCCGCGCGTGCCCGGCCGGTCGAGTCCCCCGGCCGGGCACACGTGCGTCCGGGCCCGGACACCCGGCCGGGATTGGCCGGAACTCGACCCTCTGGGACGGCGTAATCCTCCGGCTAAGGTAATGCGGGTCTAAAAAGTTCGCCAAGTGCCTCGCGCGTACCGCGCCCTCGGGAGGAAGCCATGGGAACCCACCGCACCACGCTGCCCGGAGTCGGCGTCCAGTACGACTACACAACGGAGTCGGGACAGCACATCTCCGTGGTCGTCCACCACGACGGACGGCGGTTCATCGGCTTCTACGACCAGGACGACCCTGATTCGTGCCGCCTCTCCGTACCCCTGACTCCACAGGAGGCGACCGGGCTCGCCCACCTCATCGACGCGGCACCCATCGACGCCGTACGCACCGAGGGCATCGATCTGGTCACCGAGCACATCCCGCTCGGCAGCCGCTCCCCGTACGGCGGACGGCTGCTCGGCGACACCAAGGCACGCACCCGGACCGGCGCCTCGATCGTGGCGGTGCTGCGCACCCACAGCGCACATCCGTCCCCGGGGCCGGACTTCCGGCTGGCCATCGGCGACACCCTGGTCGCCGTCGGAACACGCGAGGGCGTCGACGCGCTCTCCGACATCATCTCGGAGGGCTGACCGTGCATGACACGACCGCACTGCTGGTGGAGCTGGGCTCCGTCATCCTGGGGCTCGGCATCATCGGACGCTTCGCCGGCCGGATAGGGCTCTCACCCATCCCGCTGTACCTACTGGCCGGGCTGGCCTTCGGCGAGGGCGGGCTGCTCCCGCTCCGCGCCAGCGAGGAGTTCACCGCGGTCGGCGCCGAGATCGGCGTCATCCTGCTGCTTCTGCTGCTCGGACTCGAATACAGCGCCTCCGAGCTGGTCACCAGTCTCAAGACGCAATACCCGTCCGGGGCCGTCGACTTCGTCCTCAACGCGACCCCGGGCGCGGTGGCCGCGCTGATCCTCGGCTGGGGCCCGGTCGGGGCCGTCGCGCTGGCCGGGGTCACCTGGATCTCCTCGTCCGGGGTGATCGCCAAAGTCCTCGCGGACCTGGGCCGCCTCGGCAACCGCGAGACCCCGGTCATCCTCGGCGTACTGGTCATCGAGGACCTGTCGATGGCCGTCTATCTTCCGCTGCTCACCGCGATGCTCGCGGGCGTCGGCCTGGCCGGCGGCAGCATCGCCCTGCTGATCGCGCTCGGCACGGTCGGCCTGGTGCTCTACCTCGCGCTCCGGCACGGCCGGCTGATCAGCCGCGCGGTCTCCTCCGACAATCCGGAGATGCTGCTGCTCGTCGTGCTCGGGCTGACCGTCCTGGTCGCCGGAGTGGCCCAGCAGCTCCAGGTGTCCGCCGCCGTCGGCGCGTTCCTCGTCGGTATCGCGCTCTCGGGCGAGGTCGCGGAGGGCGCGCGCAAGCTGCTGACCCCGATGCGGGACCTGTTCGCCGCCGTCTTCTTCGTGTTCTTCGGGCTCTCCACCGTCCCCTCGGACATTCCCCCGGTGCTGCTGCCGGCCGCCGTCCTGGCCGTCGTCACCGTCTTCACGAAGATCGGGACCGGCTGGTACGCGGCCCGGCGCGCCGGCATCGGATCGCGCGGGCGCTGGCGGGCGGGCGGCACGCTCGTGGCGCGCGGCGAGTTCTCCATCGTCATCGCCGGTCTCGCCGTGGCGACCGAGCCCCGCATCGGGCCCCTCGCCACCGCGTACGTCCTGATCCTGGTCGTCATCGGCCCGCTCACCGCCCGCTGGACCCAGCCGGTGGTCGAGCTCATCGAGAAGTGGCGGGGCGGGGAGCAGGCCCCGGCCGCGAAGAGCGCACCGGTCGCCCCGGCCCGGCTGCCGGCCCAGGAAGAGGTCACCGCGTCCTCCCCGGAGTAACCGGAGTAACCGGAGCGCAGGCGCACGGAGTCCAGGCGCACGGCGTACGGGGCGCGGGGCGGGTGCTCCCCGCTCACGCGCCGTGCGCCGCCGGGAGGTCCGGGGTCCAGCCCAGCGGGTAGGCGTCCGCGCCCTCCACCGGGGCCGCCGCCTCGCCGCCCGCGTCCGTGAACGCCCGCAGCGCGTCGATGAGCGCGGCGCGCTGCTCGGGCGCGATGCGCTCGACGATCGAGGCGACCTCCCGGCGGCGGCCGGCCGTGACCTCCCCGACCAGCCGGTGGCCGTCGGGTGTCAGCCGGAGCACCGTCTCGCGGCGGTTGGCCGGGTTGACCTGGCGTTCGGCGAGGCCCGCCGCGATCAGCCGGTCCAGCATGCGCATGGCGGTCGAGGGGTTCACGCCGAGCCGCTCGGCGAGCGTGACGAGCTTGGCGTCGCCGTGCGTCGAGAGCACCACCAGAAGCCGGAACTGGGGCAGCGTCACCCGGTCCTCGACCGCCGCCAGCGACCGCGCCGATACGGCGACCAGCAGCCTGGACGCCGTCAGGACCGCGCACGTCACCGCGTCGACGTCGTCCCGGTCCGGGGCGGTCGGCGGCGGTTCGTCGGGGCATTGTCGGTGCGCGGCCACGCCTCTTTCTACCGCGCCCGGCCGGCCCGCTCGAACGGACCCCGGTCCGATGCGCAACCGGTACCCGCCCGTCAGCGCTCCGCACTGGCACCGATCTTTTGATTGTGCAACGTTTGCACGGTGACGCATGAACCCGCGGCATCGCCCGCTCCCCGGCGCCCGGACCCGCCGACCGGCTGGCGGCGCGGCGCCTTCCGGCTGCCCGTCCATATGTTCCGCATGGGGCTGGGGCCGCTCTTCGGGGGCCGGTTGCTGCTGCTCGTGCACACCGGCCGCGTCTCCGGCCTGCCGCGCCGCACCGCCATCGAGGTCGTGGAGGCGGGCACCCACGAGGGCCGGGCGTGCTGGACCGTGGCGTCCGGGTTCGGCCCCCGCGCCGACTGGTTCCGCAACCTGCGGCAGACCCCGCACGCCACGGTGCAGGTCGGCCGCAGGTTCCACGCGGTGACCGCGCAGGTGCTCGACCCCGACGAGGGCGGCGAGCTGATGGCCCGGTACGCGCCCCGCCACCCCAGGGTCGCGCGTCGGCTCTGCGCGTACATGGGCTTCGAGGTGGACGGCGGCGCGGAGGACTACCGGCGGGTGGGCAGGTCCATCCCCTTCGTCCGGCTCACCGAGGGCCCGGCACGGCCCCCCGGTCGCTGAACGCCCGGCCGGACGCCCCGCTCAGAGGTCCTTGGCGGGCCAGTCCAGCAGCCGGGCGCCGATCACCGCGGTCTGCAGGGCGTAGCGGTGCATGGGGTCGGAGGGGTCGGAGCCGGTCAGCTGGTGGATGCGTTCGAGCCGGTACGTGAGGGCGCGGACGCTCAGCGAGAGCCGGCGGGCCGTCTCGGCGGCGACACAGCCCGCGTCGAAGTAGACCGCGAGCGTCCGCAGCAGCGGTTCGGCGCCGCCCCTGGCCTTCTGGAGCGGGCCCAGTTCGCTGCGTACGAGGTCGGCCATGGCCTGCCGGTCCCGGGTGAGCACGGGGTAGACCAGCAGATCGGCGGCGTACAGCACAGGGTCCTCCAGGTCCATGCGGTCCGCCAGGTCCAGCGCGTCCAGTGCCTCGTCGTACGACTGGACCACCCCGCCGGGGCCCCGGTGGGCGCGGCCGATCGCCACCCGGCCGCCGTCCGTCGCGGCGTGCGCCTGCTTGGCGAAGTAGCGCAGGACGTCGGGCTGGCCGCCGGGCGCGATGCACACCATCCGCCCGTCCTTCGTGGTGAGCAGGATCTTGCGCCCGCTGAACCGGGCCAGCATCGCCGACTCCACGTGCCGGGGCACGGCCTCGGTCTCGGTGTACGCCTCCGGGCCGGAGGCCACCGCTACGGCATGGGCGCGGGCCAGGCGCAGGCCGAAGCGGGTGGCCCGCTCGGCGAGCCGGCCCAGGTCGCTGCGGCCGTAGAGCAGGTCGTCGATGAACTCCCGCCGGGCGGCCTCCTCGCGGCGCACGGTGAGGCGCTGGGCGCGCTCGAACCCGTCCGCGAAGGCGTCGACCGCCTGCTCGGCGGCGGCCAGCACACTGTCGGCGGCGGCGGCCACGACGGCCGGGGTCGCGCCGGGGGCGGAGGCCGGCCAGGCGGTGCGGGTCTCGGCGAGATGCATGCGGACCAGGGCGCGGAGCTGGTGACCGGCCTCGGCGGCCTGTCTGCCCAGGGCGCGGCGGGTGTCCAGCTCCTCGCGGGTCAGCCGCCGCCCGGAAGCGGCCGCCTGCGCCAATATGTCGGCGTAACCCGCCAGAAAGCTGTCGGGAATCTCCGGTTCCGCCACCTGTATCTCTCCGTTTCTCAACCGTCCCACCCCCTGCCCGACGCGCGGGCGGCGATGCCGGTGCCCGGCATCCTGCGGCAGTGAACGTTGCCGCGTTCCGGCAATGCGTCCGGGCCGCCCAGGATGACACGATCCAGTCAGCACCGACCGGGGGACCACGGGGGAAACACGGGGGTGCACGGGGGATCGGGGGGAAGGCCCTGGGTCGTCGCGGTGTCGTCGAGGGTGGCGCCGCGGCACCGGGGCACCGCCCGGTCCGCGCGCAAGACGCCGGCGGCACCCGTCGGCGGGACCGCCAGGGGGTGGAAAACCGATGCGGGAATTCCTGGACGCGACGCTGTCCTTCCCGGCCGTACTCTTCGCCGCGGCGCTGGTCGTCGTCATCGCCTTCTGGCTGCTCGTCCTGGTCGGCGCGGCCGACCACCATTCCTTCGACACGGACCTCGACACCGATCTCGCGGGCGTCGGCGGGGTCCCGGTCACCGTCTCGGTCTCCCTGATGGTCGCCGTGGGCTGGTTCGCCGCCCTGTCGGGTTCGGTGCTGGTGCACCGCTCGGACACCACCGGCACCGTGCGCGCCGTGCTGGCCTGCGCGGTGCTCGCCGGGGCACTGCTGCTCGCCTGGGGCGCGGTGCGGCTGCTCGTCCACCACTTCCGCCGCTTCTTCCCGGACCAGCCCCCGCCATCGCGCCAGGACTTCATCGGCCGGGTCTGCACGATCCGTACCGGCACGGTCGGCTCGGACTTCGGCCAGGCCGAGGTCGCCGCCGCCGACGGGTCCACCGCCGTCGTCCAGGTGCGGCAGCTGCCGCCCGCCGACGCGACGCTGGTCTCGGGCAGCTCGGGCCTGCTGTACGCGTACGACGAGGACGGCGAGTTCTTCTGGGTCGCGGCCTACGACCGGGCGCTCGATCCCGGTCCGCCGCCCTCCCCGCTCCCGCCGCACGGCCGTACGGCCTCCGGCCCCGCCACCTGAGCCGTCACCCACCGCTCACCGGCCCGGGGCGCCCGTCCGGCCTGCCCGGACGCGGTGTGCCGCCGCGCCGTGTTTCACGTGAAACCGCTCATTTCCGCACCACCAGCCGCCAAGGACTGTCATGGAAGCCATCTCCTTGGGCCTCGGCCTGCTCATCGCCGTGGTCCTGCTCATCGCCGTAGCCGTGCTGCTGATCGTCACCCGGCTCTTCCGCAAGGTGGAGCAGGGCAAGGCGCTCATCATCTCCAAGACCAAGAAGGTCGATGTGACCTTCACCGGGGCCGTCGTCCTGCCGGTGCTCCACAAGGCCGAGTCCATGGACATCTCGGTGAAGACGATCGAGATCCGCCGCACCGGGCGCGAGGGCCTGATCTGCCAGGACAACATCCGCGCCGACATCCACATCACCTTCTTCGTCCGGGTCAACAAGACGGTCGAGGACGTCATCAAGGTCGCCCAGGCCATCGGCACCGAGCGCGCCAGCGACAAGGTCGCCATCCAGGAGTTCTTCGCGGCGAAGTTCTCCGAGGCGCTGAAGACCGTCGGCAAGCAGCTCGACTTCGTCGACCTGTACACCAAGCGCGAGGAGTTCCGGGACCGGATCATCCGCGTCATCGGCACCGACCTGAACGGCTACCACCTCGACGACGCGGCGATCGACTTCCTGGAGCAGACCCCGCTGGCGCAGCTCGACGGCGCCAACATCCTGGACGCCCAGGGCATCCGGAAGATCACCGAGCTGACCGCGATCGAGCACGTGCGCACCAACGAGTTCCAGCGCACCGAGCAGAAGGAGATCACCCGTCAGGACGTGGACGCGCGGGAGACCATCCTGGAGCTGGAGCGCCGGCAGGCCGAGGCCGAGATCAAGCAGCGCCGCGAGGTCGAGACGCTGCGCGCCCGCGAGGAGGCGGTGACCGCCCGCGTCCAGGAGGAGGAGCGCCTCGGCGCCCAGGCCGCGTTCATCCGGACCGAGGAGCAGCTCGGCATCCAGCGGGAGAACCAGGCCCGGGAGATCGCCGTCGCCCAGAAGAACCGCGAGCGGGTCATCGCGGTGGAGAACGAGCGCATCGAGAAGGACCGGATGCTGGAGGTCATCGGGCGCGAGCGCGAGACCGAGCTGAACCGCATCGCCGCGACGAAGGAGGTCGAAGCGGAGCGCCGCGAGGTCGCCGACGTCATCCGCGAGCGCGTCGCGGTGGACCGCACGGTCGCCGAGCAGGAGGAGTCCATCAAGACGCTGCGGGCGGTCGAGGAGTCCGAGCGCACCCGCAAGTCGGTCATCATCGCCGCCGAGGCGGAGGCGCAGGAGCGGCTGGTCAAGGACATCAAGGCGGCCGAGGCCGCCGAGGCCGCGGCCACCCACCGGGCGGCCGAGCAGCTGACGCTCGCCGAGGCCCGGCTGAAGACCGCCGACCTGGACGCGCAGGCGAAGCTGCGACTGGCCGAGGGCATCCAGGCGGAGTCGGCGGCGCCCGGCCTGGCGGACGTCCAGGTGCGGGACGCGGCGGCGGAGGTGATCGAGAAGACCGGGCTCGCCGAGGCCGAGGCCACGTCCGCGCGGCTCCGGGCCGAGGCGGAGGGCGCCCGGCTCAAGGCCCTCGCCGACGCGGAAGGCACCCAGGCGCAGGCGACGGCCGACGCGGCGATGATCGGCGAGAAGCTGAAGGCCGAGGCCGCGGGCCTCACCGAGAAGGCGGCCGCGATGGCGGCCCTCGACGACGCGTCGCGCGGGCACGAGGAGTACCGGCTGCGGCTGGCCGCCGAGAAGGAGATCCGGCTCGCGGGGCTCGATGTGCAGCGGCAGGTCGCCGAGGCGCAGGCGACGGTCCTGGCCACGGGTCTGGAGAACGCGGACATCGACATCGTCGGCGGCGAGTCGGTCTTCTTCGACCGGCTGGTCTCCGCCATCTCGATGGGCAAGAGCCTGGACGGCTTCGTCGCGAACTCGGACACGGCGAAGGCGCTGGCCGGGCCGTGGCTGGACGGCGAGTCCTCGTTCACGCAGGACCTGACGCGGGTGCTGTCGTCGGTGTCCTCGGGCGATGTGCAGAACCTGACGGTGTCGGCGCTGCTCATGCGGATGATGGCCGCGCCCGGCGCGGGCGTCGGCGCGGACCAGGTCCGCGCCCTGCTGGACCACGCGAAGTCGCTGGGCATCGCGGACGTCCCGGTCGGCAGTCTGAAGGCGGCCGGCCTGAACGGTACGCCGGTGGCCTGACCGCCACGTCACCCGCACGCCCGTCCGCCTCCGCCCGGCCCGAACTCCGGGCGGGGCGGGCGGGCCGCCCAAGGACACCACCGCTAGGAGCCACCCCATGGACACCGTGCCCCCTCCCACCGCCGGGGACTACGACGTCCTGCGGCGCCGCCTGAGCACCCACGCCGCCGAACTCTCCCGCCGGGCCACCGCCCTCAACGCCCGCCGCACCGAGGCGTTCGGCTCCACCGGGCTGCGCCTGCTGGGCAGCGAGCAGCTGCGCACGGCCCGCCCCGCCGTCCCCCGCGACCTGGTCGCGCTCGGCGGCGAGCTGCTGTTCGGCTTCGAGCGGGGGCCCGGCCACCGCGGCGAACCGGCCGTCGACGACGTCCTGGCGCTGTACGCGGCCGACCTCGCGCCCGGCACCGGCACTCCGCTGACCGACGCCGCGTTCGTCCGCGAGTTCGACGGGCTGCACCGCTACTTCCGGGACGCCCGGCTGCTGCGGCTGCGCCGGACCGAGGGCCGGCTGCTCGCGGTCTTCCGTACCGGCGAGACCGCCGACGACATCCGGGTGCTGCGCTGGGCGCTGAACGCGGACGGCTCCCCCGGCGCGTTCCTCGACGCACGCGGCGAGCGCGACCACGTATTCCCGCCGTCGCACGACTTCACCTGGACCCCCGCCGGACGCGAGTGCCATGTCGCGGGCCGCCACCCGCACATCGCGCTCCCCACCGCGGCGGAGCTGTACGTCGACACGCTCGGCGGCACCCTGACCGTGAAGACGGCCGACGACACGGAGAGCCCGGAGGGAATCTACGAGGAGCCGGTCACCGAACCGCTCCAGTCGCTGGCGGACGCCGAGGTGGAGTACGCCGAGCTGGGCCCGCTGGTGCTGCTGCGGGTGCGCCCGTACAAGGAGGAGACCAGGCGCCACCTCGTCCACAACTCGCTGCTGTCCACGGTCACCCGCCTCGACGGCATCGGCCCGGCCTGCCGGCGGCTCCCCGAGGACCAGGGGATCATCTTCCCCGGCGGCTTCTACCTGACCACCGGCGAGGCCAGGACCTTCGACATCGCGCAGCCGCTCACCGACCCGGTCTTCGAGGAGGCGGTGCGCTCCCCCAACGGCGAGGACGTGCTCTACGTCTTCCGCTCCCGGGAGGACGGCCGGAGCCTGCTGCTGCCGTACAACGTGATCCGCCAGGAGGTCGCGACCCCGCTCCAGGGCCGGGGCCACGCCCTGCTGGACGACGGCACGCTCGTGGTGCTGCGCGACCCGGTGGAGGGCGGCGAGGGCGGCGCGGCGCGGGTGCACCCGCTGCAGCGCTGGGAGACCCCGTACGTCTCCGACACGTACGCCGCGTCCCGCCCGGCGGGCGAGGGGCCGCTCGCCCGCGTCGGCAACGCCGACCTCGTACGCGGCATCTCCGACTGCCTGGCGCTGGCGCACGCCGCGTCCGAGACGGCGCCGACCGCCGCCGTGTACGACCGGCTGGTGGCCGACTGCGTCCGGGCCGGCGACCGCTACCACTGGCTGGACGACCCCGAACTGGGCGGGCTGGCCGGTCCGCTGGGCGAGCTGCGGGAGACCGCGCGCCAGGTCGTCGCGGAGTTCGAGGCCGTCCAGGAGCTGACCCGGCAGGCCGCCGACGCGCTCACCGAGACCGCCGACCGCATCACCGCGCTGGTCCGCCGGGTCCGGGGCGAGGCCCCGCGCACCGCCGCCGAGTGGGTGGAGCGGCTCACCGAACTGCGCGGCGCGCACGGCCATCTGGCGACGCTCGCGGAGATGCGGTACGCGGACACCGCGCGCATCGCCGAGCTGACCGCCGCCACCACCGAGGACATCGAGGCGGCGGCCCGCCGCGCGGTCGCCTTCCTGGCCAGGGACGACGCGTTCGCCGGCTACCACGAGGACATCGCCCGCCTCACCGAGGAGGCCGCCGCGCTCGCCTCCGTCACGGACGCCGCCGCGCTCGGGGACCGGCTGGCCGGCATGACGGACGGGCTGAGCACGGTCACGGACGTGGTGGCCGGTCTGGACATCGGCGACGGCGTGGTCCGTACGTCGATCCTGGAGCGGATCGCGGAGGTGCTCGGGGCCGTCAACCGGGCCCGCGCCACGCTGGAGGCCCGCCGCCGCGAGCTGGCCGACCACGAGGGCCGGGCCGAGTTCGCCGCCGAGTCCGCGCTGCTCGGGCAGACCGTCACGGCCGCGCTGGCCGCCGCCGACACCCCGGACTCCTGCGACGAGCAGCTGGCCAGGCTGCTGCTCCAGCTGGAGAACCTGGAGGCGAGGTTCGCGGAGTTCGACGACTTCCTCGCGGAACTGGGCGAGCGCCGCACAGAGGTGTACGAGGCGTTCTCGGCGCGCCGGCAGAGTCTGCAGGACGCCCTCGCGCGCCGCACCGAGCGCCTCGCGGAGTCCGCCGCGCGCGTCCTGGAGACGGTCGCCCGCCGCAGCACCGCCCTTCCCGACGCGGACGCCGTCCACACCTACTTCGCCTCCGACCCGATGGTCGCCAAGCTCCGCCGCACCGCCGACGAGCTGCGCGCGCTCGGCGACACCGTGCGGGCGGAGGAGCTGGACGGGCAGCTGCTCGCCGCCCGCCAAGAGGCCGGCCGGGCCCTGCGCGACCGCGGCGAGCTGTACACGGACGGCGGGGCGGTGATCCGGCTGGGCCGGCACCGGTTCGCGGTGAACACCCAGCCGTTCGAACTGACGCTGGTGCCGCAGGACGACGGGCTGTCATTCGCGGTGACCGGCACCGACTACCGGATGCCGGTCACCGACCCGGAGTTCGCCGCGACCCGCCCGTACTGGGACCGCACGCTGCCCTCCGAGTCGCCGCTCGTCTACCGGAGCGAGCATCTGGCCGCCCGTCTCCTCGCCGAGCACGGCGCCGACCGGCTCGCCGCCCTGGACGGCACCGAACTGGCCGCGCTGGTGCGCGAGTCGGCGGCGGCCGCGTACGACGAGGGGCATCAGCGCGGCGTCCACGACGAGGACGCGACCGCGATCCTGGCCGCCCTGCTGCGGCTGCACGCGGGCGCCGGGCTGCTCCGCTTCCCGCCGGACGTCCGGGCCGCCGCGCAACTGTTCTGGGCCCACGGCCCGGACGACGAGCTGCGCGCCTCCTGGACCCGCCGGGCCCGCTCGCTGGCCCGCGCCCGCGACACCTTCGGACCGGCCCCGGCGGTCGCCGCGCTCCAGGAGGAGTGGGCGCGGGCGATCCCCGGCGAGCGGACCGGCCCCGTCGCCGCGTACCTCTTCGAGGAGCTGACCTGCGGACCCGAGGGCTTCGCGACGGCCGCCGCGGTCCGCGCGTTCCTGGACAAGTTCCGGCACGCCGCGGGCGGTTCCGGCTACGACGACGACCTCGCCGCCCTCGCGGACGACCTGCCCGCCCGCCGCCAGCTCGTGGAGGGCTGGCTCACCTCGTACGCGGGCGCGAGCGGCACCGAACTCGACCCGGGGGACCTCGCGGAGGCCGTCGCCGTGGAGCTGTGCCCGCCCGGCGTGCTCGACCGGTACGAGGCCGACGCGCCGCTCGCCGAGACCGTCGACGGGCTGCTGGGCGTCCACCCGCGCGTCGAACGCGGCCGGCTCACCGTGCGCATCGACGAACTCCTCTCCCGCACCGAGGAGTTCCGGACCACCGCGGTGCCCGGGTTCCGGGCGTACCAGCGCCGCCGCACCGCGCTGGTCGCCGCCGAGCGGGCCCGGCTGCGCCTGGACGACCACCGCCCGCGCGTGATGTCCGCGTTCGTCCGCAACCGGCTGCTGGACGAGGTGTATCTGCCGCTGATCGGCGACAGCCTCGCCAAGCAGCTCGGCACCGCCGACGCCGACCGCCGCACCGACTCGCAGGGCCTGCTCCTGCTGGTCTCCCCGCCCGGCTACGGCAAGACGACGCTCATGGAGTACGTGGCCGACCGGCTCGGGCTCGTCCTCGTCAAGATCAGCGGGCCGAACCTGGGCCGCGACGTGACCTCGCTCGACCCCGCGCAGGCGGGCAGCGCCACCGCCCGCCAGGAGATCGAGAAGATCAACTTCGCGCTGGAGGCGGGCAACAACACCCTGCTCTACCTGGACGACATCCAGCACACCTCGCCGGAACTGCTCCAGAAGTTCATCCCGCTCTGCGACGCCACCCGCCGCGTCGAGGGCGTACGGGACGGTGAGCCGCGCACCTACGACCTGCGCGGCAAGCGGTTCGCGGTGTGCATGGCGGGCAACCCGTACACCGAGTCCGGCGAGCGGTTCCAGGTGCCCGACATGCTCGCCAACCGGGCCGACGTGTGGAACCTGGGCGAGGTGCTGTCCGGCCGCGAGGACGTCTTCGCGCTGAGCTTCGTGGAGAACGCGCTCACCGCCAACCCGGTCCTCGCCCCGCTCGCCGGCCGCTCCCGCGACGACCTGGCGCTGCTGCTGCGGCTCGCCGCCGGCGACCCCGCGGCCCGCCCGGACCAGCTCGAACACCCCTACCCGGCCGCCGAGGTGGAGCGGATCACCGCCGTACTGCGGCATCTGCTGCGGGCCAGGGACACCGTGCTGGCGGTCAACGCCGCGTACATCGCCTCGGCCGCGCAGACCGACGCCACCCGCACCGAACCGCCCTTCCGGCTCCAGGGCTCGTACCGCAACATGAACCGGATCGCGGAGCGGATCGCGCCCGTGATGAACGACGCTGAGCTGTCCGCCGTCGTGGACGACCACTACGCGGGCGAGGCGCAGACCCTCACCAGCGGCGCCGAGGCGGCCCTGCTGAAGCTGGCCGCCCTGCGGGGCACGCTCACCCCCGCGCAGGCCGAACGGTGGGCCGCGCTCTGCGCCTCGTACGTCCGCACCCAGGCGCTGGGCGGGCCGGAGGGCGACCCGATGACCCGTGCGGTGGCCGCGCTCGGGCTGCTCGCGGACCGCATCGCGGCCGTGGAGACGGCGATCGGACGCGCCGCCGACCCGCGCCACCTCCTGTCGCGGCACCCCGAGGACCGCTGACCCCGGGCGGCCGCCGATCACCGGAAGGGAGCAAGGCATGCTGGGCCACGTGTCCTCATTCCCCCAGCAACCCCAACCCTCCCCGTTCTCCGGCCACATGGTGGTCTGCGGGGACGACGCGCTCGCCCAGCGGCTCGCCGTGGAGCTGCGGTACGTCTACGGGGAGCGGGTCACCCTGGTCGTGCCGCCGGAGCCGGGCGCGGCGGCCCGGCCGGACGCCCCGCTGAACGGACGCGGCCGGGCCGCCGCGCTGTTCGGCCGGATGGCGTCCGCGATGAACCGCAACGGCGGCGGCCTGCCGCACGGTTCGGACGGGGACACCAACGCCGGCGTCGAGCCGGTGCGCATCCTCCAGGCGGCCGAGCCGTCCGACGAGTCGCTGGAGGAGGCGGGCATCGCGCGGGCCTCGGCGGTGGCCCTCGTCTACGACGACGACGAGCGCAACATCCGGGCCGCGCTCACCGCCCGCCGGCTCAACCCGTGCGTCCGGCCGGTACGGAGGGCTCCGACAGCAGCGGCGCCGAGGGCCCGCAGCTGCTGCCGGGCCCTGCGGAGATCGCCGCCGCCACCGGGCGCGGCACGGTCGTCCTGGAGACGGTCACCCAGTCCGGTTCGGCCGCCCCCAAGCCTCGGATGGGCGGCCGCAGCGCCCCGCTGAGCCAGTTCTTCTCGCGCCGGCTGCGCTGGTCGGCGCTGGGCGTCGGCCTCGCGGTCCTCGGCCTCGCGGTGGCCTCGTCGGTCACCACGGGCGACGACGCCCTGCACGCGGCCTACCTCACCCTGCTCGACCTGTTCGCCATGGGCGACCCGGCCATCGGTGAGCCCACCGCCCGCCAGATCATCCAGATCCTCTCCGGCGTCGCGGGCCTGATGCTGCTGCCGCTGCTGGTGGCCGGGGTCCTCGAAATGTTCGGCTCGCTGCGCAGCGCCTCCTCGCTGCGGCGTCCGCCGCGCGGGCTGTCCGGCCATGTGGTGCTGCTCGGCCTCGGCAAGATCGGCACCCGTGTCCTGGTGCATCTGCGGGAGCTGGGCGTGCCGGTGGTCTGCGTGGAGGAGGACCCGGAGGCGCGCGGCATCCCGGTGGCGCGGCGGCTGCATGTGCCGGTGGTCCTCGGTGACGTCACGGACGAAGGCGTGCTGGAGGCGGCCAAGATCGGCCGCTCGCGCGGGCTCCTCGCGCTGACCAGCGCCGACACGACGAACCTGGAGGCCGCGCTCTACGCCCGCTCCCTGAAGCCGAACCTCCGGGTGACGGTGCGGCTGTTCGACGACGAGTTCGCCACGGCCGTCTACCGCACCCTGCGCACGGCCCACCCGCAGGCCATCACCCGCTCCCGCTCGGTGTCCCATCTGGCCGGTCCGTCGTTCGCGGTCGCCATGATGGGCCGGCAGATCCTGGGGGCGATCCCGGTCGAGCGGAAGGTGCTCCTGTTCGCGGCGATCGAGGTCGGCGGGCATCCCCAGCTGGAGGGCCGTACGGTGGAACAGGCGTTCCGTTCGGGTGCGTGGCGGGTGCTCGCGCTGGACGTCGCCCCGCCGCACCCCGCCGCCACCGGCACGGCGGAGCAGGGCGCCCTGGTGTGGAACCTCCACCCCGGTTACGTGCTGCGCCCGACGGACCGCGTGATCATCGCGGCGACCCGCCGGGGCCTGGCCGAGCTGCTGCGCGGGAGCGCTACTTCTTCGCGTGCTCACCCACGTAGAAGAGAACCCAGATGAACCCGGCGAACAGATGCGTGGCGAACACGTAGACCCCTACGCGCAGGGCGACGCCCCGTTCCTTCCAGCGCTCGGTGCCGCCGGCGGCCGGTGAGGCTTCGGTACGGGCCGTGCCGGCCGTGCCCTCGCTCGTCGTGCCGGTGCCGCTCATGGTCCCTCCGTTCGCCGGGGGCCCCTGCGGCCGCCGCCCGTCCAGGGTACGCATCCGCCTGGTCGCACCCTGGCCCCGGGACCGGCGCGGGCCCGAGCGTGGCTACGGCCGCCAGCTCCGGCGGCACAGGACCAGCCGGTATCCATCCGGGTTCCTCCATCCAGAACCGCTCGGCGGCAGCGAGATCACAGGAGGGCCGGGCAAGGCGGACATGCGTCTCGGCGGTGAATGACACGGGCGCCCTTCGGGGACGTCACCACCGACCGTTCCTATTCAGCGAGCAGGAGTGAGTCCTGGATCCATTCCTGCTCACTGCGGACATCCCGAACGGTTTTGGGTGTCCTGGTTGCCCGCGTTCTCGCCGTGTCCGGTGGCACGGATCGTGTCCGTGGTCCGGGGATACGGGGGCGGGGTTCCTCACGCCCAAGGACACGCCGGTCGGCCTGGACGGTCCGATGCCCGTGCGCATCGCTCTGGTGCGCACGGGGCGGTGTCGTCCGACGCCGGATCGGGTGTCCCAGGGCGCGTCGCCCGATCGCGATACCGGCGGCATCGTGACGGGACATTCTGCGGTGGGGTGTGGTCAGCGGCTTCTGCCAGTGCTGCCCACCCCACATCGAGGTGTAGGCCGGGTCGACCGCAATGATCGCGAGACCGTGTTCGGCCGCCATGGAGACGAGCCGAGCCTTGAGCCTGCCGGTCGGCAGGCCGGAGATCAACTGCCGGAAACGCTTCCTGCGCCCGTGCTTCTCCCGCGTCTTCTCCGCCCCGAAGTCCAGGTCCTCGATGGCGATCGCGGTGACGCCGGACCGTGTGGCCCAGTGCAGGAGGCGGGTGAGCGCGTGGCGGACCTGCGCGTCACGATGCCCTGCCGATCCGCTGAGGTCGTAGGGGAAGCGGCGGGGGTTGCCGACCGGGTTGCCATGGAGGTCGAGGCGGTAGGCGGCGAAGTGATCGGCATTGGTGTCCACCCCGATCACACCCCCGGCCCGCGCGGCTTCCAGCGGAACGGTCCGCACGACTGGTTTCTGCCAGGACGCGGTCAGATACCAGCGCCCCCGCCCGGTGTCGTAATGGATGCGATAGGCCACAGCACGGTTCGCCCCGACACGGTCCGCCCACTCCGCACCCCGGTGCGCGAAGGCGACCCTGGAAGTGAGGGTGTAGCGGCCATGCTTGCTGTTGGCCAGGTGAGCCAAGGGGGCGGGGAGCTTGATACTGACCCGGCCCTCCGGAGTGACGCGGATCGTCTCGTTCCCGTACCGCTTCCCCGACTCGCCGTCCGCCGCCAGAAACCACCGCTCCGCCTCCCACCGCTGACGCCACGCCTCCTCGCTCAGCCCGGCCTCGGCGAGATGATGGCGCGTGTTCAACAGACGCTTCCCGCCCCGCACGACCCGTACCCGCCCCGACCGCCAGTCCGCAATGGCAGCCGCCAGCCTGTCCTCCAAGGCTTTGAGGCGACGCGACTTCTGGAACCACTCACCCCTGGACCGATATCCGCCCGCCGCACGCGTCGTGCCTTTGGCTCCGACCGGGAGCGACAGCCGGTGCCTGAGGGTCCTGATCCCGGCCTCCAGGCTGCGGATATGCGCGGCCAGGCACCGCCGGGCCAGCGCTTCCTAATGCTGTTGTCAAACGGCCGCAGTCGCTGAGGGTGTGACTTGATAGCACCGTCGGTCACGGATCAGGGCCCACAGGACGTTGACGCGTCGGCGGGCGAGGGCGAGCACGGCTTGGACGTGCTTCTTCCCCTCGGCGCGTTTGCGGTCGTAGAACTTCCGCGAGTTCGGGTCGTAGCGGACGCTGACCAGCGCGGAGGTGTAGAAGACGCGCTGGAGTCTTCGGTGGTAATTGAGCGGCCGGTGGAGGTTGCCACTGACCTTGCCCGAGTCGCGAGGGGCGGGGGCGACGCCGGCGAAGGCCGCCAGGGCGTCCGGGGAGCCGAAGTCGTCCAGGCTGCCGCCGATAGCGGCGAGGAACTCGGCACCGAGCACGGTGCCGATGCCCGGGACGCTCTGGACTATGTCGGCGAGTTCGTGCTCGCGAAACCGGCCCTCGATGAGCTTGTCCATCTCGGAGATCTGCTCGTTGAGGGCCATCACCTCCTCGGCCAGGGTGTGGACCAGCTTGGCGGTGGTCTTCTCCCCGGGGACGGCGGTGTGCTGTCGCTCGGCGGCCTCAACTGCTGTTTCGGCCAAGGCTCTTGCGTTGCGGACCTTGCGGTTGGCCAGCCATTTGGTCAGCCGCGCGGTCCCGGCGCGGCGGATCGCGGCCGGAGCCTGGCAGCCCGTCAGCAGCCTGAGCGGGCCGGTGTTGGTCACGTCCAAGGCACGCTCAAGGGCCGGGAACATGCTCAGCAGGGTGCCGCGCAGCCGGTTCACCACGCGGGTGCGGTCTTCGACCAGGTCGGCACGGCGTCCGGTCAGCAGCTTGAGTTCGATGGCGGCTTCGTCACCGGGGCGGATGGGCCGCAGGTCACGACGCATCCGGGCCTGGTCGGCGATCACGTAGGCGTCGCGGGCGTCGGTCTTGCCCTCGCCGCGGTAGCCGTCGGATGCCCGGTTCACCAGACGGCCGGGGATGTAAAGGACTTCCTGGCCGTGGTTGATCAGCAGAGCCAGCAGCAGCGCGGGCTCCCCGCCGGTCATATCGATGGCCCAGGTCACCTGGCGGCCGTCGGCCAGGTCGAGGACGTCACCGATCAACTTCAGCAGCTCGGGCTCATCGTTGGCGACCCGCCGCGACAGCAGGGTCTTGCCCCCGGCGTCCAGCGCGAGGCCGTGATGATGGCCCTTGCCACTGTCGATCCCCGCCCATATCCGGCTCATCGTGCTCCTGACGTACGTGTGCGTGCTGTTCGTACCACGGACGACCTCGCCGGCATTGCTCTACACAGCGACTTGTTCGCACTTCCTAATCGGCGGCCGAGTCGTCGTGGGGCGCCGGGCGGCGAAGCGATGGTAGCCACGAAACGGCAGCCCACTGATAGCCACACCCAGCACCCCTGGGCGACCCAACCCTACGAATGGCTCGATCAACCCGATCAAGAAGGTAGAGCCCACTGATCATGCGACGCCTTCGTGATCGCCCCGGCGATCCTCGACGACGACAGCCCAGTCAGACCCCGCTTACGCACAGCCCAGGACTCGGCACCGTGATCCAAACCGTCTGCACACCGTGCCTTCAGATCCCTCGACGCCAGACCGCCCTGATACGCGCCACCAGCCCGCAATACTCGCTCGTCCTCGGCGGTGAGGCGCTTGAGCCGGTCCCGCACCGCGACCCCCGAAGGCCCAGACACCACGAACGGCGACACCAACTCCCGCACGCCACCCATCAACCACACCTCCGCCCCATCACCCAGTACAACGACCGGCTTCCGACAAGGTCACCCATTCGGCATCAGAACATCTGCACCGTCCGTTCAATCCGGCGAGACCCCGAGAATCGCCGTTTGGCCCGTTTTGAATACAGTCGTACGGGAAGGCGTGAGGCGAGCACCAATGCGAGCACCAATGCGAGCACCAATGCGAGCAACGCGCGAGCACAACCGCAGAACCCAGCTGGAGGCAGAAATGGGCAGGATCGTGGTGGGCGTCGACGGCTCCGAGCCGTCGGTCAGGGCACTGCACTGGGCCGTACGCCAGGCGGAGCTGACCGGCGACACGGTGGAAGCCGTCAACAGCTGGGAGTACCCCGCCACCAGCTGGGCGTCGATGATGCCGGGCCTGCCGGAGGACTTCGACCCGCAGGCCATGGCCACGGTGTCGCTCACCGAGACGCTGGAGGAGGCGCTGGGCGCGGCGGGCGCCGCCGCCGTCAGCAAGGTCGTCGTCATCGGCAACCCGGCGCAGGCCCTCCTCGACCGCTCCGAGGGCGCGAACCTGCTGGTCGTCGGCGCCCGCGGCTACAGCGGCTTCAAGGCGACCCTGCTGGGCTCGGTCAGCCTGCACGTCACCCAGCACGCCTCGTGCCCGGTGACCGTCGTCCGCAACTGACTCACGGCATTACGGGGTGGGCCCCCGCACCACGCGTGGCAATGCCGTTGCTTTAGAGGTGCCCAGCGCGTTAGGCCGTTCGTGTTGGTGTCGCGCTTGGAGCGCCTGGGGTTGGGGATCTTGACCCGGTCGTGTCCGCCTGAGCTGGTGGACCGTGTCGTTGCCGAGGCGGGGTGCGGGGAGAAGCGCCGTCGCCTGCTGTCAGCCCGGTTCACCGTGTACTTCGTTCTCGCCCTCTGCCTGTTCCCGCGGGTCGATTACTTGGAGGTTCTGCGCCTGTTGAAGGCGGGTGAGCCGGGGCTGAGGTCGTGGTCGGGGGTGAACAAGTCTTCCCTGACCAGGGCCAGGCAGAGACTGGGGTGGACGGTGATGCGCGATCTGTTTCGCGCGATAGCCCGGCCGCAGAGACATGGCCCCGAGCTCTTTCACGATCTGAGCGTCTTGGCCGTCGACGGAATGCTGCTGGCGGTGCCCGACTCGGCCGGGAACCGGGAAACCTTCGGCAAGTCCGGCTCCCAGCGCAGTCCCATGGGCTATCCGATGGCTCGTGTGGTCGCGGTGGCGGAATGCTCCTCGCATGCCGTGCTGGACGCGGTGATCGGTGGCTGGAAGGACTCGGAGCGGATCGTTTCCGACGAACTGGAGCGGCATGTCGGCACCGGCACGTTGCTCCTGGCTGATCGCGGATTCTGGGGCCTGGCCCGCTGGCACCGACTGCGTGAGCGGGGTGCCCATCTGCTGTGGCGGACGGAACGGCGGATGGCCCGGAGAGTCGAAGACGTCCTCGCGGACGGAAGCTACCTGGCCCGAATCCAGGCGAACAAGCACAGCAAAGCGGCCGGGACCGTCAAGGCTCCGCCGGCCCTGGTGAGGGTGGTCGAGTACCGGATCGATGGCCAGGCCGAGGTGCTCCGGCTGATCACCAGTCTGATGGACCACGAGAAGTACCCGGCTGCCGAGCTCGCAGAACTGTACGCGCGACGCTGGGAGATCGAGCTCGTCTTCGACGAGATCAAGACCCATCAGCGCGACAGACCTGTCCTCCGCTCACAGACACCCGACGGCGTCCGCCAAGAGATCTTCGCCCACCTGATCGTCCACCACGCCACCCGGGACCTGCTCGTCGAAGCCTCCCGCATCGCGCAGTGCCCGCCGGAGCGGACCTCATTCACCCGGGCCCTGCACGTTGTCCGCCGCTCGGTGATCGCACCGGGCGGCTTTTCCCCCCTCAGCGCGCAGACGTGACCGTCGCCTCGGCCTGGTCGAGATCACCAGAGGCTTGCTGCCCCGACGGCGGTCACGTGACTGCCCACGGAAGCTGAAATCGTGCATCACCCCCTTTGGTAGCAAGGCATCCGACGAACCCGCCAGCCAGCACCGCCCAGCCGTCACCATCGCCCTGAACCACAGATGGCAGTAGCCCCTAAAGCAACGGCATTGCCACGCGTGGTGCGGGGGCCCACCCCGTGCTCACAGCTCCACGACGTCCGCCACCGCGCACGCCACGTTGTCGGGCGCGCCGGCCGCCCGCGCCAGCTCGATCAGCCCGCGCACGGCGGTGCCCGGCCCGTCCGCCGCGGCCAGCACCCGCGCCAGCTCCCCGCCGTCCACGACCGCCGAGAGCCCGTCCGAGCAGAGCAGATAGCGGTCGCCGGGCCGCGCGTCCCGGACGTCCACGTCGGGCCCGCCGTACGGGCCGTCCCCGGACAGCGCCTTGAGGAGCATCGCCCGCTGCGGGTGCGAGAACGCCTCCTCCTCCGTCAGCGAGCCGTCGTCGACCATCGACTGGACCAGGCTGTGGTCGTGCGTGATCCGGAACAGCTCGCCCCCGCGCAGCAGATACGCCCGCGAGTCCCCGATGTGCACCAGGCCCAGCCGCGAGCCCGTCCACACCATCGCGGTCAGCGTCGTGCCGGACTCCTCCGGCGCCCCGCTGCCGCCGCTCCCCGCGACCGCCTCCCGTACCGCGAGGGCGACGCGCTCCGCCGCGTCGTGCAGGGCGTTCAGCAGCTCCGCCGCCGGTACCGCCCCCGGCGCGACCGGCTTCAGCGCCTCGATCGCCGCCGCGCTCGCCCCCGCCCCGCTCTCGCCGAACCCGTCGGCGACCGCGAGCAGCCGGGCGCCGGCGTAGACCGCGTCCTGGTTGACCGGCCGTACCGCACCCGTGTCGGTGCCGGCCGCGTAGCGGATTCCGAGTGTGCCCACCGATGTCATGACGTCCTCCGTCGACAGCTGGTCGATGAGGAAGGCCGCGAGGTCACGGCGGGCCGCCGTCTCCGCCTCGACGCGCGCCCAGTACGCCCGGATCGCCGCGGCGGCCGCGCCGGGTTCCAGCGCGATCACCTCCTTGATCCGGGCGAGCGGCATCCCGATCCGGCGCAGCCAGGCCACCAGCCGGGCCGCCCGCACCTGAGCCGGGTCGTAGTACCGGTAGCCGTTCACCGGATCGACCACGGCCGGCGGCAGCAGGCCCAGCTCGTCGTAGCGGCGCAGTGCCTTGGCGGACAGCCGGGACAGCCGGGCGAACGCCCCGATCGTCACCAGTGCCGCACCGGGGCCCCGCCCCCGCCCGTCGTCCGTCGTCACCGCACGCCTCCCCATACCGGGCGGACTTCCCGCCCCGGCACACTCGATCCTTGGCCTTCCCCCGTGGAGAAGGTCAAGGATCGACGACGAGCGCCTGCGGCGCGGGGCGCGCGGGGCTACTCGTGTGTGTAGAAGTAGTAGTACGCGGTGAGCAGTCCGCCGATTCCGAGGAACACCCCGAGCATCGATGCGGCCAGGATGCTGGCGCCGGACAGGCTGTACAGGAAGCCGATGGACCCGCCGGTCAGCACCCCGTACGCGGCCGCCCGCAGTTCGCGCGGCAGCCGGTCCTGAATCCGGCCGAGCCCGAAGCAGAGCACGGCGAGCACGGCGCCGGAGACCAGGCCGAGGGCCAGCCTGGTGCCGGTGAGCACCCCGCCGCCGCGCACGATGGCGGTCGCGTAGCAGCCCAGGATCAGCCCGAGCGTGGCCGGAACGGCCCAGCTCATGACGGGATGGTGCCGGGTCGTACCGGGGCGGTTCCGGGGGGACGCGTGCCTTCCGCGCGCCTGCGCCGAAGCGTGTGAGGCCATGGCAGAGAGCTCCTTCCATCACCCCCCGCTGTCCCTCCAGGGCACACCTGGACGGCCCGTCCGGCAACTCGGATGGCCCAGGGCCCGGAGCGCGGCGCCGCCATCCGGGATTCCCTGGAGAGGTGCGGACGTACTTCTCGGTGGCCCTCTCGGCGGTACTGCTGGTGCTGCTGGCCGTCCTGGTGCCGCTCGCCGCGCTGTCCGCCTGGGTCGATCTGGAGATCGACGACACCGACCGGTACGTGGCCGCCGTCGCCCCGCTCGCCGACGACTCCGATGTGCGGGACACCGTCGCCGATCTGATCACCGACAACGCGATGAAGCAGATCGACGTGGGGCCGCTCCAGTCCACCGTCCGCGAGTTCCTGCACCAGGCCGTGCGCTCCTTCACCACCACCGACGCCTTCCGGGCCGCCTGGACCGCGGCCAACCGCACGGCCCACGAGACGGTCACCGCCGCGCTGGACGGCAGCAGCGGCGAGAGCGTCACCATCGACCTGGCGCCGGTCACGGAGAAGGTGAAGAAGAACCTGGTCGACAACGGGGTGCCGTTCGCCGACCGGATTCCCGTCCAGCACACGGACATCCAGCTGGTCTCCGCCGACCGCGCGGACCAGTTGCGGCAGACCTTCCGGTGGCTGCGCGCCGCGAGCGTCTGGCCGGCCGCGGGCACGCTCGTCCTCGCGCTGCTCGTCATCGCGGTGTCCTGGCTGCGCGGCGGCCCCGCCCGCGGCCTGCGCACCGTGGCCGTCACGGGCGCCGGATTCGCGCTGGGCGCGCTGCTGCTGCGCGGTCTGCTGGCCCTGGCCCGCAACCGCGTCCTGAACGAGGTCCCGGCGAGCGACAAGGCCGCCGCGGCGGCGGTCTACGACGCGCTGACCGCCTCCCTGCGCACGACGGTGTGGATCGTCCTCGGCGTGGGCGTGGCGGCGGCGGTGTGCGCGACGGCGGCGAGGTACCGGACGCGGCGACCGGGGTGAGGGGGCGGCGGGACCGGTGCGGCGGGTCAGTCCGTGGGGCCGGGGCCCAGTCCGCGTAGCCGGTCCATCTCGCGGCGGTCGCGTTTCGTCGGCCGGCCCGCGCCCCGGTCGCGCACCGGGATCTGGATGGCCGCCTCGCGCGGCGGCGGGGGCGGGCTGTTGTCGACGAAGCACTCGGCGGCCACCGGCGGCCCCACCCGCTTCTTCACCAGCCTGGACACGACGACGATCCGGTCCCGGCCCGCGTGCCGCAGCCGCACCTCGTCGCCGACGCGCACCGACTGCGCGGGCTTCGCCCGTTCGCCCGCGACCTTCACATGACCTGCCCGGCAGGCGGCAGCGGCCTGCGCGCGGGTCTTCGTGAGCCGGACCGACCAGATCCAGACATCGACCCGGACACTGCCCTCCGTCTGCGGAGCCTCACCGGAAACCATGCGTCCGACTGTAAGCGGTACGGGCGGCCGGCCCGCCCCCGCGTCAACTCCGCGCCCCCGCCACGCAGGTGACGTGCGGGTTCCGTCAACGCCCGTACCCGCGCCCCGGACCCGCCCCGTGCCCGGCCGACGGCTCCGCGGTCCCACATGCGGGCCGTGCCGCCGGGAGTCCTGATCCGGCCGCTAACCTTACGTATCCGCCCTGGCCAGGGATCAATTCCCGCAGTACGGACATTCATCGCAACCAACTCATGCGAAAGGCTCGCCCATGGGCATTCGGAGCTTGCTGCGCAAGGTGTTCGGCCGTGACCGCACGGAACAGGACGAGCCGACCACGGTCACGGTCCCGCCCCAGGGCGATCGCTCCCGTCCCGCAGAGCCGGAGTCGGTGACGGTGGACGAGCCGGCGGCGGAGGAGAAGACGGAGACGCCCGTCCGGATCTCGGTCCCGGCTCCCGCGTCGTCGGACGACAGCGAACGGGCGGCGGCCGACCTGGTCGCGGCCGCATTCGACAACCCGACCCCGCCCACGGTCCCCGCCCAGGGCAAGGGCCCGCGCGAATCGGCGGACACGGAGGCCACCCCGGAACCGGAGGCCCCGACCGCGACCTCGGAGACGGACACGGAGGTCGTGACTCCTGCGGAACCGGAGGCGCCCGCGAAGGCGGAGGCGGAGGTCGACGCGGACGCGAAGGCCGACGCTGCGGAGGAACCGGTCGCGGAGCCCGAGACGGCCGCACCGGCCGCAGAGGCCGCCGCCCCGGAGCCGGTGGCGGAGGCGCCCGCACCCGAGCCGGTCGCGGAGGCCGCAACCCCGGAGCCTGTCGCCGCGACCCCGGCCCCTGAGCCCGAGCCCGTCGCCGAGCCCGAGCCGGTCGCCCCGAGCGCGGTCCCCGAGCCGGCACCCGTCGCCGAGCCCGAGCCCGTGGACGAGCCGGAGCCGGAGGCCGCCGTGCCTGCGGCGATCACCATCGACATCGACCCGAAGCCGGAGCCCGAGCCCGAGCCCGAGGCGGCCCCGGCCGCCCCCGCCCCGGCCGCCCCCGGCAAGCCCGCGCTGTCCCTCGCCAAGGTCAAGGCGCGGGCGCCCGAGCTGGCCGGACCGTACAAGGCCGCGCAGGCCGGGCTGAAGGCGCACGGGCTGACCGGGCTGCGGGCCACCGTCTACCTGGTCCTGGACCGCTCCGGCTCGATGCGGCCGTTCTACAAGGACGGCAGCGCCCAGCACCTCGGCGACCGCACCCTCGCGCTCGCCGCACACCTCGACGAGAGCGCCACCGTGCAGGTCGTGTTCTTCTCGACGGAGATCGACGGCACCGGCACGGTCGGGCTCGACGGCCACGAGGGCCGGATCGACGAGCTGAACGCGGGCCTCGGCCGGCTCGGCCGGACGAACTACCACCGCGCGGTCGAGGAGGTCGTCGCGCACTACGAGGCGTCCGGCTCGACCGGCCCCGCCCTGGTGGTGTTCCAGACGGACGGCCCGCCGGACGCCCGCCAGGCCGCGCGCCAGGCGCTCGACGAGGCGGCGAGGCTGCCGCTGTTCTTCCAGTTCGTCGCGTTCGGCGAGAAGGACGCCAAGGGCTTCGACTTCCTGCGGAAGCTGGACGCCCCGAACACCGGCTTCCTCCACGCCGGCCCCGCCCCCCGCGAGGTCGCGGACACCGCGTTCTACCGCGAGCTCCTCGCGGCGCTCCCCGCCTGGGTCGCCGGGCGCGGCACGGCCGACGGTTCCTGACCGGCCGGCAGACGTACGGTCACGGCGAGCCCGCCCTCCGGGCCCGGCACCGCCGTGACCGTACCGTCGTGGGCCATGGTGATCGACCGCACGATGGACAGGCCGAGGCCCGACCCCGGCCCCATCCGGTCCCTGCCCTCGCCCCGGCGGAACGGCTCGAACAGGCCGGGGATGTCCGCCGCCTCCACCACGGGCCCCGTGTTGCGGATCTCCAGGAGCACCCCGCCGCCGACCGGCACCGCCGTCGCCGACACGCTCCCGTCCGGCACGTTGTACGTCACCGCGTTGGCCAGCAGGTTCGCCACCAGCTGGGCCAGCAGCTGCCGGTTGCCGCGCACCGGGCAGGGCTGGGTGTCCAGCCGGACGCCCGGATGCCGGGCCGCCTCCTCGGCCACCACGCGCGCCAGATCCACCGGCTCCCGCTCGCTCTTGTCGAGCCCCCGCTCACTGCGTGCCAGGACGAGCAGCCCGTCGATGAGCCGTTCACTGCGCCGGTTGTTGTCCAGGAGCGTCTGCCGGGTGCGTACGAGGTCCTCCGGCGTCGGGTCCTCCAGGCCGATCTGGATCGCCGCGCGCTGGGTGGCCAGCGGGGTGCGCAGCTCGTGGGAGGCGTTGGCGATGAACCGCCGCTGGCTGTCGAACGCCTTCTCCAGCCGGGCCAGCAGCGCGTCCAGCGTGTCGCCCAGCTCCTTCAGCTCGTCGTCGGGCCCGCTGGAGGCGATCCGCTCGTGGAGGGTGTGCGCGGAGAGCTTGCGCGCCTTGGCGGTCATGGCGTGGACGGGCCGCAGCACCCGGCCCGCCGTCCACCAGCCGACGCCCACCGCGCAGGCCGTCATCACCAGCAGCGCTGCCGCCGACCAGATGAGCAGCTGGTGTCCGGCCGCGTCGCTGACGTGGTCGGTGAGGTCGTAGACGGTCGGCGGACCGAGCCGGCGGCGGCTGACCAGCGGGCCGTTCACCGCATAGCCGGGCTGGACCACGGCGGCGGTCTCCGCGATGGCGCGGGCCTGCGAGTCGGTACCGGCGCGGGAGGCCAGGTTGACGGTGGCGAGCAGGGCCGTGCCGAGGATGAGGAAGACCCCGCCGTAGACGAGGGCGATGCGGGTCCGGATCGTGGAGTGCGCCAGCCGGGCCGGCCGCTTCACAGCGCGTACCCCACGCCCTGGACGGTGCGGATCACGGCCGGTTCGCCGAGCTTCTCGCACAGCTTGCCCACGCAGTCCACGACCACCCCGGGGTGGTCGGTGTTGGCGTCCCAGGCCCGCTCCAGCAGCTCTTCGGCGCCGACCGTCCCGCAGTCCGCCTCCAGGAGCAGTTGGAGCACGGTGAACTCCTTGGGCGACAGATACAGGTCCCGCCTGTCCCGGCTCGCCGACCGCCGTACGGTGTCGAGCCGGATGCCGTACCGCTCCAGCTGCGGCGGTACGGGCCGGGCGGTGCGCCGCCGCAGGGCCCGGACGCGCGAGACCAGTTCGGGGAACTCGAACGGCTTGCTGAGGTAGTCGTCGGCGCCCAGGTCGAGACCGGCGACCCGGTCCTCCGTGGAAGCGGCGGCCGTGAGCATCAGAATCCTGGTCCGGGAGCCGGAGGCGACGAGCTCGCGGGCCACGTCGTCGCCGTGCACCCGGGGCAGGTCGCGGTCGAGGACGACCACGTCGTAGTCGTGCAGTCCGAGGTACGCCTGGGCGGCGTCGCCGCTGTAGACGGTGTCGACGGCGAAGCCGGCCCGCCGCAGTCCGGTGGCGACCAGCTCCGCGAGGATTTCCTCGTCCTCGGCGACCAGTACCCGCATCGTGATGTCCCCTGCCTCGTGCATGCGTGTCAGCTCCCTCCCAGCATGCATGGTCGTCGCGGGAACGGGACCTGCCCCGAAGCCCCCGGCTCGGAAACGGAGCCTGCCTCTCAGCGGCTCAGTGACGCCGCGTCCCCCATCACGACGACGGGCGCCAGGGCCGGGTCCAGTACGCCGAGGAGCTGCTTCATCCGGTCCTCGGTGATCGAGACGCAGCCCTGGGTCGGCCCTCCGTGGTCCACATGAATCCAGATGCCGCCGCCGCGCTCCGGGCCGAGGGGACGGGTGGGGTCGAGCGGCGAGGTGCCGGGGACGCGGTTGTAGTCGATGGCGACGACGTAGTCGAAGGAGCCCTCCAGCGGTTCGCCGTGGAAGCCGTCGCCCGTCACGGCGAAGGCGGGGCTCAGGTCGTACGGAAGCGCCGTGTCCGGGGGTGCGAGGCGGCCCCCGGCGGCGGTGAGGGTGAAGACGCCGACCGGTGAGCGCAGGTCGCCCTCCAGATGCTCGCCGGTCCAGCCGTTCAGGGCGTTGTGGGCGGGCCAGGGCCCCAGCGAGGCCCGCCAGCCCGGACCCGTCGGGCCGTCGCGGGTGTAGAGCACGGCGGTCGAGCGGTTGGAGTCCGGGGAGTCGCCGGTCACCACGAACGCCTGCCGCGCACCGGCCGGGATCGCCGCCCGTGTCCGGGGCCCCAGGCCGGGGATCTCCGTGGGCAGCGGCGAGGCCGCGACGGCTCCGGGCGGCCCCGGTACGCCGTTGACCGGTACCCGCTCCGCGAGGGCGTCGCTCGTCCCCGTACCGGCGAAGCCGGCCGCTCCGCAGCCGGTGACCAGCGCCAGCAGGACCAGGGAGCAGACGGCGTGCGGCAGTCGCGGGGATGCGTGCGCAGGGGGCACGGGCACGGCGGGCTCCTCAGCGGTCGGTGCTCCGGTGTCGGCCCACCCAGTCATTGCCGCCCGCGCAGCCGCCCAATCCGGGGAGCGGTCCATCCGGATGTAGCTGTTCAGGTGATTCGTGTGCTTATTCGGAACCGATCGCGGCCCGTCACGCGAACAGCCCCCGGCCACTGGCGGCCGGGGGCTGTTTCACGTGAAACCGCGTACTGCGGGAGGTGGCGCGGTTGATTCCGGGTGCTGCTACTTCTGGGCGTCCTTCGCGGGAGCGGCCTGCTTGCGGAGCTGAATGTTCAGCTCGCGCAGCCGGGTCTCCTCCAGGACGGTGGGCGCGCCCATCATCAGGTCCTGGGCGTTGCCGTTCAGCGGGAAGGCGATGGTCTCGCGGATGTTCGGCTCGTCGGCCAGCAGCATCACGATGCGGTCGACACCCGGCGCGATGCCGCCGTGCGGCGGGGCGCCCAGGCGGAACGCCTTGAGCATGCCCGCGAACTCGCGCTCCACGGTCTCGCGGTCGTAGCCGGCGATCTCGAACGCCTTGATCATCAGCTCGGGCTCGTGGTTCCGGATGGCGCCGGAGGACAGCTCGATGCCGTTGCAGACGATGTCGTACTGCCAGGCGAGGATGTCCAGCGGGTCCTTCTCCTCCAGGTCCTTCAGGCCACCCTGGGGCATCGAGAAGGGGTTGTGCGAGAAGTCGATCCGGCCGGTCTCCTCGTCCTTCTCGTACATCGGGAAGTCCACGACCCAGCAGAACCGGAAGACGCCCTCCTCGAAGTGGCCGGCGCGCTTGGCGGCCTCGACGCGGACGGCGGACATGATCTTGGAGACCTCGTCGAACTCACCGGCGCCGAAGAAGACGGCGTGGCCGGGGACCAGCGACAGGCGCTCGGTGAGCGTCTTGACGTCGGTCTCGGTGAGGAACTTGGCGATCGGGCCGGCCAGTGCGCCGTCCTCACCGACGCGGACCCAGGCCAGGCCCCTGGCGCCGTGCTCCACGGCGTACTCGCCGAGGCCGTCGAAGAACTTGCGGGACTGGCCCGCCGTGTCCGGCACCGGGAGGGCGCGGACGTGCTTGCCGGCGAACGCCTTGAACTCCGAGTCCGCGAAGACGTCGGAGATGTCGACCAGCTCCAGCTTGGCGCGCAGGTCGGGCTTGTCGTTGCCGTACTTGAGCATCGACTCGCGGAACGGGATGCGCGGGAACGGCGAGGTGACGTGGCGGCCGTTGCCGAACTCCTCGAACAGCTCGGTCATGAGCTTCTCGATCGGCTGGAAGACGTCCTCCTGCTCGACGAAGGACATCTCGACGTCGAGCTGGTAGAACTCGCCGGGCGAACGGTCGGCGCGGGCGTCCTCGTCGCGGAAGCAGGGCGCGATCTGGAAGTAGCGGTCGAAGCCCGAGATCATCAGCAGCTGCTTGAACTGCTGCGGGGCCTGCGGCAGCGCGTAGAACTTGCCGGGGTTCAGCCGGGACGGGACGACGAAGTCGCGGGCGCCCTCGGGCGAGGTCGCGGTGAGGATCGGCGTCGCCATCTCGTTGAAGCCGAGGGCCACCATCTTGGAGCGGATCGAGGCGATGACGGCGGAGCGCAGCATGATGTTGCGGTGCATGCGCTCGCGGCGCAGGTCCAGGAAGCGGTACTCCAGGCGCCGCTCCTCGTTCACGCCGTCCTCGGCGTTGATCGTGAAGGGCAGTGGACCGGCCTCGCCCAGCACCTCGACCTCGGAGACCTCGATCTCGATCTCGCCGGTCGGCAGCTCGGGGTTGACGTTCTCCTCGCCGCGCGCGGAGACCTTGCCGTCGATGCGGACGACGGTCTCCTTGGTGAGCTTCGCCAGCGCCTCGTTGCCCGGCGTACCGGGGCGGGCGACGAGCTGCACCAGGCCGTAGTGGTCGCGGAGATCGATGAAGAGGATGCCGCCCAGGTCTCGGCGATTGTGCAGCCAGCCGCTCAGCCGGACGTCGGTGCCGACGTCAGAGGCGCGGAGCTCGCCGCAGGTGTGGGACCTGTACCGATGCATCGTCGTTCATCCAGTCTTCGCGGTTGGGGAGAATTCAGCCCTCCCAGGCTACCGCCCGCGACCGAAGCGTTTCATTGTCATTGTCCGCGTCGGGATCGTCCGCAGATCCACACCACTGCCCTTCACCCCCATGCCGGTTTAAAGTGGGGCAATGCGCACCGAGGATGTGCTGGCCGCGACCGGAACCGGGCTGTGGCGCTGGGACAACGGAGCCGGGACGGTCACGCTCGACGCGGAGGCCGCCCGTCTGCTGGAGCTGCCCCCGAGGTCCGGTGTCTTCCGTGACTCGGAGGTCCGCGCCCGTTTCCACCCCGTCGACTGGAACGAGATCGCCGGGCTGATCAGCCTCGCCGCGGCCGAGAGCACCCTCGCCGAGGCCCGGCTGCGGATCGTGGACGGCAGCGGCCATGTCCTGCGTACCGTGCGCAGCCGCTCCAAGCCCGTCCCCAAGGCCGCCCGGGCCGGGACCGGCCGGGGCTACGTCCTCATCGGCACGCTCCAGGAGGTCACCGAGCCCGAGCCCGGCACAGCGGGCACGCACACGGCGATCACCGGCGACTGGCGGCGTTCCCGCGAGGCGTTCCTGCTGGACGCCGGGCGGGCCCTGGCGGAGGCCGGGTCCACCACGGAGGTGCTGCGGGTCGCCTACTCGCTGTCCATGCCCGGCTTCTCGCCGGACGGCCTCGCGGTCTTCGGCGTCGAGGGCGAGCGGCTGACCATCGTCGGCCAGCACGGGCACAGCGTGGGCACCGAGGGCCCGTTCACGGACATGCCGCTGGACACGGACTACCCGGCCACCGAGGTCGTCCGGACGGGCCGGGCGATCTATCTGGCCACCCCGGACGACTACCGCGACCGCTACCCCGCCACCTGGCCGCTCGCCCGGCGGTTCGGGCGCCGCTCCTGGGCCTTTCTGCCGCTGATCGTGTCCGGGCGCACGATGGGCGCCTGGATGGCCGGGTTCCGGCACCCGGTGTCGTTCTCGCCGGACGAGCGGTCGGTGCTGACGACCGTGGCCCGGATGCTCGCGCAGGCGCTGGCCAGGGCGGGCGCGGCCGACAGCGAGCGGGAGCTGTCGGCGGGCCTCCAGCGCACGATGATGCCCTCGCTGGGCCCCGACATCCCGGGGATGACCGTGGCGGCACGCTATGTGCCGACCGGTGGCGGCCTCCAGATCGGCGGCGACTGGTACGACCTGATCCCGCTGCCCAGCGGCCGCATCGCCCTCGTCATCGGCGACGTCCAGGGGCACGACGTACGGGCGGCCGGGCTGATGGGCCAGCTCCGGATCGCGCTGCGCGCGTACGCCTCCGAGGGGCACCGCCCGGACGCGGTGCTCGCCCGCGCCTCGCGCTTCCTGTCCGGCCTCACCGACCCGGGCGACGGCGACGAGGGCGCGGCGGCCCGGTTCGCGACCTGCCTGTACGCGGAGGCCGACCCGGAGACCGGCACGCTGGAGATCGCGCGGGCCGGCCATCCGGACCCCGTGATGATGACGGCGGACGGCACCGCGGTGATCCGGCAGACCGAGGGCGGGCTGCCGCTGGGCGTCGAGGCGGACGCGGACTACCCGACGACCCGGATCGTGCTGGAGGCCGGGGAGACGATCATGCTGTGCACGGACGGGCTGATCGAGACCGGCGGCCATGACCTCGCCACCGGCTGGGTGCGGCTGCGGCCGATCCTGGAACGGCACACCGGCGACCTGGAGAAGCTGGCGGACGCGCTGGTGCAGGCCGTGCACGGGCCGGGTTCGCACCACACGACGGGGCCGCTCGCCGATCGGCGCGAGGACGACGTGGCGGTCCTGCTGCTGCGCCGCGACGCCTCCGTCACGCCCCCGTCCGTGTCCCGGCGGACCGCGCTCACCATCGCGCAGGCCGAGCCGGAGCGGATCTCGGCGGCCCGTCGGCTGCTGCGGGAGCTGTTGCACGACTGGGCCGACCCCGACCAGGTGGACGCGGCGGTGCTGCTGCTCTCCGAGGTGGCCACCAATGTGCTGGTCCACACGGACGGCGACGCGCTGATGGTCGCCCAGGCGACCGGGCCGCCCGGTGAGCGGTGCCTGCGGGTGGACGTGGCCGACGGCAGCGACGAACTGCCGCACAAGCGGCGGCCGGGCGAGCTGGCGTCCAGCGGGCGGGGCCTGGTCCTGATGGAGATGCTGGCGCACAAGTGGGGCGTCGATCCGCAGGGCGCGGGCAAGTCGATCTGGTTCGAGCTGCACGAGGACCGGCAGCCGGAACCGGCCGTGCCCGACCTGGACGCCTTCGAGGAGCCGGAAGGCATCTGACCCCCGTCAGTCGCCGTCCCCCGGAGCCTCCGGCACGGCCCCCGCACTGCGCAGTTCGCCGATGATGCCGAAGGCCGCCGCGCACAGCGGGACCGCGAGCAGCATGCCGAGGATGCCCGCCACGCTCGCACCGGCCGTCAGGGCGATGAGGATCATGGCGGGGTGCATCTGGACCGTGCGGCTCTGGATCATCGGCTGGAGGATGTGGCCCTCCAGCACCTGCACGGCGAGGACGACACCGAGCACCCAGAGCGCGATCACGAAGCCCCGGTCCGCGAGGGCCACCAGCACCGCGACCGCCCCGGAGATGAACGCGCCGAGGTACGGGATGTAGGCGCCGACGAGCACCAGCGCGCCGAGCCCCACCGCGCCGGGCACCCGCAGGATCAGCAGCCCGATCGTGATGCAGCCGGCGTCGATCAGCGCGATGAGCGTCGTCCCGCGCATGAAACCCTCGACGGCCTCGAAGGCCCGCCGGCCCATCGCCTCGACCATGTCCCCGGTGCCGCGCGGGGCGATGGAGTGGGCGAGGCGCGCCGCGCGGTCGGAGTCGCGCAGGAAGAAGAAGGTCAGCAGCAGCGCGAGGACGCTGGTGGCGACGAGCGAGCCGACGAAGCTGATTCCGGTGAGGAGGCCGCCCGCCGCGCTCGCGCCGAACTTCTCGACCAGTTTGCGGCCGTTGGCCTCCAGGTCGTCCACGCTCAGGTCGCCCGCGACCCGGACGTGGTCGGTGACCCACTGCCCGGCGTCCTTCAGCGAGGCCACGATCTGGTCGCCGGTCTCGACGAGCGCGGAGACCACGATGTAGCCGGCGCCGCCGACCACGGCCAGCAGCAGCGCGCAGGTGATCCCGGCGGCCACCGAGCGGTTGACGCCGTGGGCGGTCATCCGGCGGTGGACGGGACCGAGCAGGGCCGTACCGAGCAGGGCGAGCAGCACCGGGGTGACGGCGGTCTTGAAGACGACGCACAGCCAGACGGCGACGGCGGCGACGCCGGTGACCAGCAGGACGACGCCGCACCAGGCGGCGGTCCGCCGGGCGCCGTCCGGCAGGAGGGGCTCGTGGGTCTGCACGCTGCCAGCCGATCACGCCTCACCGGCGGTGTCCCGCCCGCGCCGCCGTACGAGTGACGGGGTGTCATACGGCGGCGGGGGAGGGAGGGCCGGGCTCCGGCCGCACGGCGGCGGCGCGGGCCCGGCCGCGGCTCACATGCCGTGGACGGCGGGCACGGTGCCGAGGCGGCCGGCCTGGAAGTCCTCGAAGGCCTGCTTGAGTTCGGCCTGGCTGTTCATCACGAACGGCCCGTAGTGCGCCATCGGCTCGCGGATGGGACGGCCGCCGAGGAGCACGACCTCCAGGTCCGGGGTGTTCCCGTCCTGCTTCTCGTCCGCGCGCACGGTCAGCGAGGAGCCGGTGCCGAAGACGGCGGTCTGGCCCATGTGGACCGGCCGGCGCTCCGCGCCGACGGAGCCGCGCCCGGCGAGCACGTACGCGAGGCCGTTGAAGTCCTCGCGCCAGGGCAGGGTCACCTCGGCGCCGGGGCGCACGGTGGCGTGGATCATCGTGATCGGGGTGTGCGTGATGCCGGGGCCCTCGTGGCCGTCCAGCTCACCGGCGATGACCCGGAGCAGCGCGCCGCCGTCCGGGGAGGCGAGGAGCTGCACCTGGCCGCCGCGGATGTCCTGGTAGCGCGGGGCCATCATCTTGTCGGCCTTGGGCAGGTTCACCCACAGCTGGAGGCCGTGGAAGAGGCCGCCCGACATGACCAGGGACTCCGGCGGCGCCTCGATGTGGAGCAGCCCGCTGCCGGCGGTCATCCACTGCGTGTCGCCGTTCTGGATGGTGCCGCCGCCGCCGTTGGAGTCGCGGTGCACGAAGGTGCCGTCGATCAGGTACGTCACGGTCTCGAAGCCGCGGTGCGGGTGCCAGGGGGTGCCCTTCGGCTCACCGGCCGCGTACTCCACCTCACCCATCTGGTCCATCATGATGAACGGGTCGAGGTACTTGTAGTTGATCCCCGCGAAGGCGCGGCGGACCGGGAAGCCCTCGCCCTCGAAGCCGCTCGGCGCCGTGGTCACGGCGAGTACGGGACGGGCCGCGGCGTCGCCGGAAGCGACCACCTTGGGCAGGGTCAGCGGGTTCTCGACGGTCACTGCGGGCATCTGAGCCACCTCCAGGGGAGTGTTCTGCGTTCAATTTAGTTGAATGGTGAACATCCTGCAAGGCGTCGCCCATTCCCGCACGGCCCCGGACAGCCCGAAGGGGCCCGTACCGGCGGTGGTACGGACCCCTTCGAAAGGTCTTCGGGAAGCTGTCGGCCCCGGGCGGATCAGCCGCGGAGGGGCGCGTCAGCCGTACATGCGGCACATCAGCCGTACATGCGGCGCATCGCGAAGTCGACCATCTGCTCGACGGCCTTCGCGTCGAACACGATCCGGTGCTCGCCCTCCATGTCCAGGACGAAGCCGTAGCCGGTGGGCAGCAGGTCGATCACCTCGGCGCCGGTGATCACGAAGTACTTGGACTCCTTGCCCGCGTACAGCCGCAGCTCCTTGAGCGTGGTGAACATCGGGATCACGGGCTGCTGGGTGTTGTGCAGCGCCAGGAAACCGGGGTTGTCGCCGCGCGGGCAGTACACCTTCGACGTCGCGAAGATCTGCTGGAAGTCCTCGGCGGACAGCGAGCCGGTCGTGAAGGCCCGTACCGCGTCGCCCAGCGAGGGCGGCGAGGGCTCCGGGTACAGCGGCTGCTCGCCGTAGCCGCCCCCCATCGGCTGCTGCATAGGCTGCTGCGCGCCCTGGTTCTGGTCGTAGCCGTACATGGGACAAAGAGTAATCGGCCACATGTAGGGCTTGAGGGGTTGCGTCTTATTACTGACGGGTAGCATCATCGTAGAGGTCAGCTGATACGTCCGGGCCACCCCTCCACGGGGCGCTGCGCGCCACTGCTATTGATTACGGAGCCTTCCCATGGGGCACTACAAGTCGAATCTCCGCGACATCGAGTTCAACCTCTTCGAGGTGCTCGGGCGGGACAAGCTGTACGGCACCGGACCGTTCGCGGAGATGGACGTCGAGACGGCGAAGAGCATCCTTGAAGAGATCGCCCGTCTCGCCGAGAACGAGCTCGCCGACTCCTACGCCGACGCCGACCGCAACCCGCCGGTCTTCGACCCGGAGACCAACACCGCGCCGGTCCCCGACACCTTCAAGAAGTCGTACCAGGCGTTCATGGACTCCGAGTACTGGCGTCTGGGCCTGCCCGAGGAGATCGGCGGCACCACCTCGCCCCGCTCCCTGATCTGGGGCTACGCGGAGCTGCTGCTCGGCGCGAACCCGGCCGTCTGGATGTACTCCTCGGGCCCGGCGTTCGCCGGCATCCTCTTCGAGGAGGGCAACGAGGCGCAGAAGAAGATCGCCGAGATCGCCGTCGAGAAGCAGTGGGGCTCGACGATGGTGCTGACCGAGCCGGACGCCGGCTCCGACGTCGGCGCGGGCCGCACGAAGGCCGTCGAGCAGGAGGACGGCTCCTGGCACATCGAGGGCGTGAAGCGCTTCATCACCTCGGGTGAGCACGACATGTCGGAGAACATCCTCCACTACGTGCTGGCCCGCCCCGAGGGTGCCGGCCCCGGCACCAAGGGCCTCTCCCTCTTCCTGGTCCCGAAGTACCACTTCGACTGGACCACCGGCGAGCTGGGCGAGCGCAACGGCGTGTACGCGACGAACGTCGAGCACAAGATGGGCCTCAAGGCGTCCAACACCTGCGAGATGACGTTCGGCGACCGCCACCCCGCCAAGGGCTGGCTCATCGGCGACAAGCACGACGGCATCCGCCAGATGTTCCGCATCATCGAGTTCGCCCGCATGATGGTCGGCACGAAGGCCATCGCCACGCTCTCCACGGGCTACCTCAACGCGCTGGAGTACGCCAAGGAGCGCGTCCAGGGCACCGACCTGTCCGAGTTCATGAACAAGGCCGCGCCCAAGGTCACCATCACGCACCACCCCGACGTGCGCCGCTCGCTCATGACGCAGAAGGCGTACGCCGAGGGCATGCGCGCCCTCGTCCTCTACACCGCCTCCGTCCAGGACGCGATCCAGGAGAAGGAGGCGGCCGGCGAGGACGCCAAGGCGCTGCACGGCCTCAACGACCTGCTCCTGCCGATCGTCAAGGGCTACGGCTCCGAGAAGTCCTACGAGCAGCTGGCGCAGTCGCTCCAGACGTTCGGCGGCTCCGGGTACCTCCAGGAGTACCCGATCGAGCAGTACATCCGCGACGCCAAGATCGACACCCTGTACGAGGGCACGACGGCGATCCAGGGCCAGGACTTCTTCTTCCGGAAGATCGTCCGCGACCAGGGCGCCTCGCTCAACGCGCTCTCCGAGGAGATCAAGAAGTTCCTCGCGGGCGCCCAGGACAACGAGGAGCTGTCCGGCGCGCTGGACAACCTCGCGAAGGCCGCGGTGGACCTGGAGGCGATCGTCGGCACGATGATCACCGACCTCACCGCGACCGGCGAGGACGTCAAGAACATCTACAAGGTGGGCCTCAACACCACCCGCCTGCTGCTGGCCTCCGGCGATGTCGTCGTCGGCTACCTGCTGCTCAAGGGCGCGGCCGTGGCCGCCGAGAAGCTGCCGAACGCCTCCGCGAAGGACGTCCCCTTCTACCGGGGCAAGATCGCCGCCGCGAAGTTCTTCGCCGCGAACGTCCTGCCCGGTGTCGGCACCGAGCGCGCACTCGCCGAGTCCGTCGACAACGCGCTGATGGAGCTGGACGAGGCCGCGTTCTAAGCGCCTTCCGCACCTTCCACGGCCGCCGCCGCCCGGACCCCCGTCCGGGCGGCGGCGGCCGGACGATGCCCGGAGCCGGGCGGGGGCGACGGGGAATCCTTTCGGCCACGTCTGGCTACAGTGAAGAACATGAGTTCCTCCCCCCGCTTCGACCGCGGGCACACCGACGATCTGATGGCCTTCCTGATGGCCTCCCCCTCCCCGTACCACGCCGTGGCGACCGCCGCCGCGCGACTGGAGAAGGCCGGATTCCGGCAGCTGGAGGAGACCGCGGCCTGGGACGGAACCACAGGTGGCACGTACGTTCTGCGCGGTGGCGCGATCGTCGCCTGGTACGTGCCGGAGGGCGCCGGGGCGCACACCCCGTTCCGGATCGTCGGCGCACACACCGACTCGCCGAACCTCCGGGTCAAGCCGCTGCCCGACACCGGCGCGTACGGCTGGCGCCAGATCGCCGTGGAGATCTACGGCGGCACCCTGCTCAACACCTGGCTGGATCGCGACCTCGGTCTCGCCGGCCGGATTTCGCTCCGCGACGGCACGGACCGGCTGGTCTCCATCGACCGGCCGCTGCTGCGCGTCCCCCAGCTCGCCGTGCACCTGGACCGGTCGGTCAACAGCGACGGGCTCAAGCTGGACCGGCAGAAGCACATGCAGCCCATCTGGGGCCTCGGGGACGTGGAGGAGGGCGACCTCATCCGGTTCGTCGCCGATGAGGCGGGCGTCGACGCCGAGGACATCACCGGCTGGGACCTCATGCCGCACCCCGTCGAGCCGCCGTCCTACCTGGGCCGCGACCGCGAGCTGGTGGCCGGTCCACGCATGGACAACCTGCTCTCGGTGCACGCGGCGACCGCGGCGCTCGCCGCCGTCGCGAGGGAGCCCGACGCCGAGCTGCCGTACATCCCGGTGATGGCCGCCTTCGACCACGAGGAGAACGGCTCGCAGTCCGACACCGGCGCGGACGGGCCGCTGCTCGGCACGGTCCTGGAACGGTCGGTCTTCGCCCGGGGCGGGGGATACGAGGACCGCTCCCGCGCCTTCGCCGGTACGGTCTGCCTCTCGTCCGACACCGGCCACGCGGTCCACCCCAACTACGCGGAGCGCCACGACCCCACGCACCATCCGGTCCTCAACGGCGGCCCCATCCTCAAGGTCAACGTCAACATGCGGTACGCGACGGACGGTGCCGGCCGCTCCGTGTTCGCCGCGGCCTGCGAGAAGGCGGGCGTGCCGTGGCAGACGTTCGTCTCCAACAACGCGATGCCCTGCGGCACGACGATCGGCCCCATCACCGCCGCGCGCCACGGCATCAAGACCGTGGACATCGGCGTCGCCATCCTGTCCATGCACAGCGCCCGCGAACTCTGCGGCGCGGACGACCCGTACCTGCTGGCGAACGCCCTCGCGGCGTTCCTGACGGGCTGACGGAACGAGGCCGCGAGCCGGGGGCCGGCCAGGAGCCGGCGGGGGCCCCGGCCCGGCGCACGGTACGCGCCAACCCACGCCCCGCGCATGCTCGTTGCCGCGCAGGGTACGCGCTCCGTACACGGCCCGGAGATGCCGGGCCGCCGAGGAGGCGGGATTCATGGGACTCGGAGGATGCATCATCCTCATCGGCGCGGGGGCGATCCTCGCCTTCGCGACCGACTGGCACATGGACAGCGTCAGCGTCGATCTGGTCGGCTGGATCATGATGATCGTCGGCATCATCGGTGTCTGCGTCTACGCGAGCGTCATCCGGCGCCGCCGCATGGTCGTACCGCCCACCACGACGGTGGTGTCCGACGACGAACGGCACCTGTGACCGGGTACGATCCGGCCATACCCCCGGAACGCCGCGCCGGAGTCCCCGATATTCTGGGCTCTTGCCCGTGACCCGGCACCGGGCGCGTCAGACCCGGGAGGGAAGCCGCTCGTGGAGTTCCGGCTGCTCGGCACCGTCTGTGTGGACACACTGACCGGTCCGCTGCCGCTCGGCCCCGCCAAGCGCCGCAGTCTGCTCGCCGCCCTGCTGCTGCACGCCAACACCCCCGTATCGATGGCCCGGCTGACGGACTGCCTGTGGGACGACGAACCACCGCTGCACGCGCGGACGGTGATCCAGGGCCATGTCTCCCGGCTGCGGGCTCTGCTGGTGGACGCGGACGCGGAGGCGTACGGGGTCGAGCTGGCGACGCTCGGGGACGCGTATGTGCTCCGGGTGCCGGAGACACTGCTTGACTCCCAGCGGTTCGAGGAACTGCTGATGCTGGCCCGCGAGCAGCGGGGCCCCGCGGACACGGTGCTGATGCTGAAGGAGGCCCTGTCGCTGTGGGAGGGCCCCGCTCTCACCGGCACCTACGCCAGCGCCCCCCTGCAGGCGGCGGCCCACGCGCTGGAGGAGTCCCGGCTCTCGACGGTCGAGCAACTGGCCCGTGCGTACGGGGAGCTGGGCGAGCACCACCGCGCGGCGGCGGTCCTGCGCGCGGAGTCGGTCGCCCACCCGCTGCGCGAATCCCTGGCGGCGGGCCTGGTGACGGCCCTGTACCGCTCGGGCCGCCAGTCCGAAGCGCTGGACTGCTTCCACCGGACCCGCCGCCTGCTGGCCGACGAACTGGGCATCGATCCGGGCCGCGAACTGGCCGACGCGTACGCCCGCATCCTGCGGGGCGACGAGGGCCCGGTCCGCCGCACGGAGCCCGCCGGGGCGCCCGAAGCGGTGGCCGCCGGGCCCGTGGCCCCCGGCCCGCAGGCGCCCGACGCCGCCGATGCCCCCGACCCGACCGGCGCGGAGGCCGGGGACCACGGGCCCGGCGCCCCTGCCGCACCCGCCGCGCCCAACGGGGGAGCCGCGCCCGCGGCGGCGCCCGCCCGCGCGCCCGCGGCGGCGCCCGCCCGCGCGCCCGCGGCGGCGCCCGCCCTCGCGGCCGCGCAGGCCGTCGATCTGCTGCCCCGTGCCCCGCGCGGGTTCCACGGGCGCGGCGCCGAGCTGACCGCCCTGTCCCGGGCCGCCGCCGGGGAGGCGCCCGTGTGCCTGGTCACCGGGCCCGCCGGGGTCGGCAAGACCGCGCTGGCGCTGCACTGGGCACGCCGGTCCCCCGCCGCCTTCCCGGACGGTCGGCTGTTCGCCGATCTGCGCGGGTTCGGGGACACCGCCGAGCCGACCCCGCTGGAGGTGCTGCGGGAGTTCCTGCTCGCGCTCGGGGTGGCGCCCCGCCGCGTCCCGGAGTCGGCGGCCGGCGCGGCGGCCCTGTTCCGGTCGCTGACCGACCGGCTGAGCCTGCTCGTCGTGCTCGACAACGCCCGCAACTCGGCGCAGGTCAGGCCGCTGCTGCCGGGCGGGGCGGACTGCGTCACGCTGGTGACCAGCAGGCACCGGCTGGAGGGGCTCATCGCCTCGGACGCCGCCGTCCCCGTCCCGCTGGACATACTGGAGCCGCCGGACGGCACCGCGCTGCTCGCCGGGGTCCTCGGCGAGGAACGGGTCCTGGCCGAACCGGTGGCGGCCGGGCGGCTGGCCGAACTGTGCGGTGGACTGCCCCTGGCCCTGCGGGTGACGGCGGCCCGGCTGGCCGGCCGGCCGCAGTGGACGCTGGCCGCGATGGCCGACGAACTCGCGGACGAGCGGAGCCGACTGTCGTACCTGAACGTGGAGGACACCGGCGTCTCCGCCGCGCTCCGGCTCACCGTGCAGCAGCTGCCCGCGGACGCCGTCCACCACCTCAGCCGGCTCGGCCACCACCCGGGCAGCCACTTCGACCCGTACACCGCCGCCGCGCTCGCCGGGAGCGACCCGGTCACCGCAGGGGCCGCGCTGGAACGGCTCGCCGCCGCCCATCTGGTCACGGAGGCCGGTCCGGGGCGCTGGATACTGCACGATCTCGTCCGGCTGTACGCGCGCGGGCTCGACCCGGAGGCCGGGCCGGACGCGCTCCGGGGCGTGCTCGACCACTACATCGCCACCGCGCTCGCGGCCGCCGACACGGCGGAACCGGGCGGCGAGCCCTGCTTCGTCCTGCCCGACGGCTACCGCGCGCCGGCCGCGATCCGGGACTTCACCGACCGGACGGAGGCCATGCGGTGGCTGGCCGCCGAACGCGAGGACCTGACCCTGGCCGCCGCGGCCGCCAGGACCGCCGGGCTCGACGACCGGGCCTGGCGGATCATCCTGCTCCAGTGGCCGCACATGGTGTGGCGGGTCCGGGACGGCTGGACGCCGATGCTGGAGCTGGCCCTCGCCGCGGCCCTCGACCTCAAGGACCCGTACGCCGAATCACGGGTCCGCAATCTGCTCGGCTGGGTGCTGACGGAGGAGGGCAGGACGGGTGAGGCCGTCGCCATACTCGATCCGTCGCCCGGTCTCGCCCGGCAGTGCGGGGACCGGCTCGGCGAGGCGACGGCGCTGGTCAACCTGGCGATCGTGCAGGCCGAGCAAGGAGACCTCGAACTGGCGATGGAGAGCTGCGAACGGGCGCTGGAGCTGGCCCGGGAGGAGCCCGACGCCCATACGGAGATGCTCGCGCTCCAGCACCTGGCCCGGATGCAGCTCACGGCAGGCCGGCCGCAGGACGCCCTGGACTCCGCCAGGACCGCCTTCGACCTGGGCCCCGAGCAGGAGGAGGCGGCCCGCCGGGTGCTGCTGCTGTCCGTCAGCGGGGAGGCGCGTCTCGCCCTCGGCGCGGAGGAGAAGGGCATCCGCCTCCTGGACGAGGCCGCGTCCGAGGCGGAGCGCACGGGCTACGACGAGGGCGCGGTCCGGGCCCTGGAGGCGCTGCTGCGCGTCACGGCGAGCCCGGACTACGTGCGCCGCCGGGACGAGGCGGCACGCCGCCTGTCAGCCGACGCCTGACCCGTCCTCGTCCAGGCCGGCCAGCACCAGCGGCAGCCGGGCGGCCCCGCCCTCCGTGACGCGGACCGGGACGCCCCAGTCCTGCTGGTGGACATGGCAGGCCGGGTACTCGTTCGCCGGGTCGTCGTCGCAGGACGCGGCCATCGCGGAGACGTGGAGGACGCCCTCGGTGACGCCGTCCGCGAGGACGAGGTCGCGGAACAGGTCGGTGCCCGCGCCGTCGCCCGAGGCCAGCAGTTCCGGCGGAGTGGCGGAGACCAGCAGCCGGGTCGAGGGCCCGTACCGGGTGTCCAGCTTCTGCCCGGCGGGGGCCTGGAAGACGATGTCGAGCCGGAGCGCGCCGGGCGCGACCTCGGTGGCCGCCCGCTGGGTGCGGTGGGCCCGCTCGGCGACGCGTACCGCCTCCTCGGGCAGCCGCAGCCGGGTCAGCCGGTGCCGGGCGGACTCCACGACGACGAGGTCGCCGTCCACCAGGACGGCCCCGCTGGGCTCCCGCAGGTCCGTGGCGAGGGTGGTGACCTCGTCGGTCGCCGGGTCGTAGCGGCGCAGGGCGTGGTTGTACGTGTCGCAGACGGCGACGGACCCGTCCGGGAGGGCGGTGACGCCCAGCGGATGCTGGAACAGGGCCTGCCCGGCCTCCCCGTCCCGGTGGCCGAAGTCGAAGAGCCCGGTGCCCACGGCGGTGTGCACGGCGCCCTCTCGGTCGACCCAGCGCAGCGCGGACGTCTCCGAGTCGGCGACCCACAGCCGCTCGCCGGCCGCCGCGAGCCCGGACGGCTGGGCGAACCACGCCTCCGCGCCGGGCCCGTCGACCAGGCCCTCGTTGGTGGTCCCGGCGGCGGCGCGTACGGTGCCGTCCTCGGGGTCGTACGTCCACAACTGGTGGACACCGGCCATGGCGATCCAGAGCCGGTCGCCGAACCAGGCGACGTCCCACGGCGAGGAGAGGTCGGTCTCGCGGGCCGGACCGCTGGTGGCCGCGCCCTGCCACCACTGGCGGCCGGTACCGGCGAGGGTGGTCGTCTCCCCGGTGGTGAGGTCGAGCGCGCGGAGGGCGTGGTTGACCGTGTCGGCGACCGCGATCCGCCCGTCGGGCAGCAGGGCGAGGCCCTGGGGCTCGCTGAAGCGGACCTGCTCCGGCCCGCCGTCGGCGAATCCGCGCTCGCCCGTCCCGAAGTGCCGGCGCACGGTCTCGCCGTCCGGGTCCAGCTCGACCAGCCGGTGCCGGGTGGTGTCGGAGACCAGGAAGCCGCCGTCCGCGAGGGCCAGCGCCTTGCCGGGGAACCGCAGATGGGTGGCGACCGGCTCCGGCGCGACGTACGGGCCGTCGCCGCGGCGCAGGGTGCCCTTCGCGCCGTGCTCCGCCTCCAGCTCCTCGACCAGCTTCTCGATGGCGTGGGCGTGCCCCTCACCGGCGTGCTGGGCGACGACATAGCCCTCGGGGTCGATGACGACGAGCGTGGGCCAGGCGCGTACGGCGTACTGCTTCCAGGTGGCCAGCTCGGGGTCGTCGAGCACCGGGTGGTGGACCTCGTACCGCTCCACCGCGTCCACGACGGCCTGGTGCTCGGCCTCGTGGACGAACTTCGGTGAGTGCACGCCGATGATCACGACGGTGTCGCGGTGCTTCTCCTCCAGCTCGCGCAGCTCATCGAGGACATGCAGGCAGTTCACACAGCAGAAGGTCCAGAAATCCAGGACGACGATGCGTCCCCGCAGGTCGGCGAGGGTGTACTGCCGGTCGCCTGTATTGAGCCAGCCGCCCTTGCCGACGAGTTCGGGGGCCCTGACGCGCGCACGTGTTGCCATGGCACCAGTCAACATCACCGTGGCCTCCCCGCATTCCGCCGGTGGGTCGGGGAACCTGGGGGCCATGAGACTTCTTGTGCGCGAGCGCCTCCTCGGCATCGGTGACGACTACTGGATCGAGGACACGGAGGGCCGCAAGGTCTTCCTGGTCGACGGCAAGGCCATGCGGGTGCGCGACACCTTCGAGCTGAAGGACGCGCAGGGCCGCATCGTCGTCGAGATCCGCCAGAAGCTCCTCAGCCTGCGCGACACGATGCTGATCGAACGCGACGGCGAGCAGCTGGCCCGGATCAAGCGCAAGCGGCTCTCGCTGCTCCGCAACCACTACCGCGTGACGCTGGTGGACGGTACCGAGCTGGACGTCAGCGGCAAGATCCTGGACCGCGAGTTCGCCGTGGAGTACGACGGTGAGCTGCTGGCCCAGATCTCCCGCCGCTGGCTGACCGTCCGCGACACCTACGGCATCGACATCGTCCGTGAGGACGCGGACCCGGCGCTGCTGATCGCGGTGGCGGTCTGCGTGATCGTGCTGGCGGAGAAGGAGCACGAGGACTGACCGCGCGGTCGTACGCCGAAGGGCCCGTGTTTCACGTGAAACACGGGCCCTTCCGGCTGACGGGTCTATCCGGTCGGGCCCAGGCGCCGGTCCTTGAGCGCGGGGAACTGCTCCCGTGTCGCGGCGACCTTGGCCACGTCGAACTCCACGGTCAGCACCTCCTCACCCGCGCCCGCCTCCGCGAGCACCTCGCCCCAGGGGTCCACGACCAGGGAGTGTCCGGCCTGCGGGACCCCCGCGTGGGTGCCGGCGCAGCCGACGGCCAGCACATACGCCTGATTCTCGACGGCACGGGCCTGGGCGAGCAGGGTCCAGTGGGCGCGGCGGCGCTCCGGCCAGCCGGCGGCGACGACCAGGGTTTCGGCCCCGGCATCGATCAGGCCCCGGAACAGCTCGGGGAAGCGCAGGTCGTAGCAGGTGGCCAGGCCGAGCGTGGTCGTGGGCAGGGCGACGGTCACCAGGTCCTCGCCGGCGCCCATCATGACGGCCTCGCCCTGGTCGAAGCCGAAGCGGTGGATCTTGCGGTAGGCGGCGACCCGTTCGCCCTGGGGGGAGAAGACGAGCGCGGTGTTGTAGAGGGTGCCGTCGTCCGCCCGCTCCACGAGGGAGCCCGCGTGCAACCAGACCCCGGCCTCGGCGGCGGCCTCCGCCATCGCCCGGTGCGTCGGTCCGGTCAGCGGCTCCGCCTCGTCCTCGAACGCCGTGTAGGAGAAGGCGCCGACGGGCCACAGTTCGGGGAGCACCACGAGGTCCGAGCCCCGTTGTCCGACGACCAGTGAGGCGGCGCGCCGCCTGCGGGAATCGACGGATTCGTCCGGGTCTACCGCGATCTGGATGAGGGAGGCGCGCACACTACCACCGTCCTGGCATTCGAGCCGTCGACACGGCCTACGATCGTCACACGAAAGCACTGCCGGGGTGCCTGCTCGCAGCGTAACTTAGCCATCGAACCCAATCGCCGCCCGCAGCCCGCAGCCCGACCGCCCGCGCCCAGTTGCCCATGCACCGCAGAACCGCACGAGGGGTCACGTGACCGTCCATCCCAGCCTTCAGACCTACGCCGACGCCTGGACCCACTCCATCGAGTCGATAGCCGAGCTGGTGGGCCCGCTCACCGAGGGCGAGTGGAACGGCCGCACGCCCTGCCCCAACTGGTCGGTGCGCGACATCGTCTCGCACATCATCGGCATGGAGTGCGAGCAGCTCGGCGATCCGCGTCCGATCCACACCCTGCCGCGCGATCTCTTCCATGTGCAGAGCGACTTCGCCCGCTACATGGAGATGCAGGTGGACGTCCGGCGCCACCACACCGCGCCGGAGATGACCTCCGAGCTGGAGTACACGATCATTCGCCGGGCCCGGCAGCTGCGCAACGAGACGCGGGACCCGGAGACCATGGTGCGGGCGCCGCTGGGTGCCGAGCAGACCCTGGAGACGGCGCTGCGGATGCGCGCGTTCGACGTCTGGGTGCACGAGCAGGACCTGCGCACGGCCCTGGGCCGCCCCGGCAACCTGGACTCCCCCGGCGCCGCGGTCGCCCGCGACATCCTGCTGCTCGGGCTGCCGAAGGTGGTGGCCAAGAGCGCGGGGGCACCGGCCAACTCCGCGGTCGTGCTGGATGTGCACGGGGACCTGGAGTTCCTGCGCACGGTGCGGGTGGATGCCGAGGGGCGCGGTTCGCTGGACGTCGCCCCGTCGCTCGGGCCGGCCGCCACGCTGTCCATGGACTGGGAGACGTACGTACGGCTGGCCTGCGGCCGGGTGCGTCCCGCCGCCGTCGCGGACCGGATCAAGACGGAGGGCGACCAGGAGCTGGCCGACGCGATCCTCCAGCACTTCGCCGTCACCCCGTAACCCCGGACACGGCCCCGGCACACAGCGGCGCCCGCCCCCACGAGGGGGACGGGCGCGCCGCCGTTTCCGGGCCCGCACGGGCTCATACGGGCACGTGCACCGCTTCCACGCGGCTGATCACGTAGGTCTCGCGCTCGCGGCGGGCGGCCTTCCGGCGCAGCCGCAGGATCTGGGTGACGCCGAGCGCCTCCAGGACGAAGACGGAGGAGAACGCCACCCGGTAGTCGTCGCCGGTCGCGTCCAGCAGGATGCCGACGGCCAGCAGGGTGGTCATCGAGGCGATGAAGCCGCCCATGTTGACGATGCCGGACGCGGTGCCCTGGCGTTCCGGCGGGTTGGCCGGGCGGGAGAAGTCGAAGCCGATCATCGAGGCCGGTCCGCAGGCCCCGAGCACCGTGCACAGGACGATCAGCAGCCACATCGGCGCGTGGTCGCCGGGGTGGAGGACCGTCGCCGCCCACAGCGTGGCCGTGGTGCCGACCGTGCCCAGGGCGAGCGGGACGCGGGCCGCGTGGTGGCGGGCGATGACCTGCCCGTAGACGAGTCCGAGCGCCATGTTGGACAGCACCACGAGCGTCAGCAGCTCACCGGCGGTCCCCCGGTCCAGCCCCTGGTCCTCGACCAGGAACGGCATGCCCCACAGCAGCAGGAACACCATGGCCGGGAACTGCGTCGTGAAGTGCACCCACATCCCGAGCCGGGTGCCGGGCTCCCGCCAGGCGGCGGCGATCTGCTTGCGTACGTAGGCCCAGCCGGCGTGCCGCACGGGCGGCGGCTCGTACCCCTCGGGGTGGTCCTTCAGGAAGAGCAGGAGCAGCACCAGGACCACGACTCCGGCCAGCGAGCTGCCGACGAAGGTGGCCGTCCAGCCGAAGCCGTGCAGGGCACGGGCGATGACCAGGGTCGAGACGAGGTTGCCCGCCATCCCGAACAGGGCCGCGACCTGGCCGATCAGCGGTCCGCGCCGGGCCGGGAACCAGCGCGAACCCAGCCGCAGCACGCTGATGAACGTCATCGCGTCGCCGCAGCCCAGCAGCGCGCGGGAGGCGAGCGCCGTGCCGTACGAGGGGGAGAGCGCGAAGCCGAGCTGGCCGAGGGTGAACAGGACGGCCCCGAGGGTGAGGACCCGCTTGGTGCCGAGCCGGTCGACCATCAGGCCGACGGGTATCTGCATGCCCGCGTAGACGAGCAGCTGGAGGATGGAGAAGGTGGAGAGCGCCGAGGCGTTGACGCCGAACCGGTCGGCGGCGTCGAGCCCGGCGACGCCGAGGCTCGTGCGGAAGATGATGGCGACGAAGTAGACGGCGACGCCGATGCCCCAGACCCAGGCGGCGCGCCGGCCGCCCGGCGGGTCACCGGGCAGGGGCAGCGTGGGCGCGGCGGCGGAACTCAACGGTCCTCACCGCCCATGACCAGCGCCCTGACCCGGCCGACGTGGCGGCGCACGACCCGGGCGGCGTCCTCGGCGTCACCGCCCCGGATCGCCTCCAGCAGCTCGCCGTGCTCCGCGATGTTTGCGGCGATCCTGTCGGGGTGGGCCTCCATGACGGCGACGCCCATCCGCAGCTGGCGGTCGCGCAGCTGGTCGTAGAGGCGGGACAGGATCTGGTTGCCCGCGTGCCGGACGATCTCGGCGTGGAAGCAGCGGTCCTTCACGGAGACGGTGGCCAGGTCACCGGCCTCGGAGTGGCGCCGCTGCTCCTCCAGGAGCGCTTCGAGGCGGGCGATGAGCTGCGGGGGCGCGGGCACGGCCTTCCGGGCCGCGAACTCCTCGACCAGCAGCCGGGTCTCCACCACGTCCGCGATCTCCTGCGCGGAGACGGCGAGCACCAGGGCGCCCTTCTTCGGGTAGAGCTTGATCAGCCCCTCGACCTCCAGGCGCAGCAGCGCCTCGCGCACCGGCGTCCGCGAGACCCCCACCGCCTCGGCGAGGCCCCCCTCGGTCAGCAGCGTGCCGCCCTCGTAGCGGCGGGCCAGGACGGCGTCCTTGACGTGCGTGTAGACGCGCTCGGCGGCCGGCGGCCGCTTGGCGGGCGGAGTGGCGGGGGCGGACGGGGCCGGGTGTGCGGCGGGTGCGGGGGGAGCGGAGGGGGCGGGGGCAGGCATGGACACAGCATAGATACAACATGTACGCAAGCGTCGCCCCGGTCCACGATGCGGGCGGCCGCGCTACCGCTCGCAGGTCAGCAGGAGCGTGGTGGTGCCGTCCTCCTCGGCGATGTCCCGGACGTGCCGGAAGCCGACCTTGCGCAGGGCGGCCAGCGAGGCCGCGTTCGGCTCCGCCACCGTCGCGTACACCTGGTCCAGCTCCAGCACCTCGAATCCGTACGCGACGATCCTGCGCGCGAGTTCGGTGCCGAGGCCCTGGCCCCACGCCTCGTGCGCGAGGGCGTAGATCAGCTCATGCCCCTCGACGGCCTTCGACGGCTTGATCTCCGCGTGCCCGACCATCCGGCCGACCCGGCGTACGGCCCAGACGTCGAAGGCGCCCGGCTCGTACACATGCGTGAAGATGCGGGAGAAGAGGGCGCGGCAGCTCTCCTCGGGCTCGGGGCCGTCGCCGATCCAGCGGGAGACCCGGGTGTCCAGGAAGAGGGCGACGAAGTCCTCCTCGTCGGCGGGCACATACGGTTCGAGGACCAGGCGTTCGCTGCACAAGGCGGGGGAAGGGGTCATGCCGGGGGACGCTATCCCAGCCCCTACGCGGAGGGCCCGTCGTTTTCCACCAGCCTCAGCACCGGGCGCTGCGGTGCGAAGTCGCCCAGGCCGAGCGCGGCCTCGCGCCAGTGCGCGGCAAGTTCGAGCAGCCGCTCGTCGTCCTGGTCGTGGGGCGGCGCCGGCACGTCCGGCACGGTCCGCAACAGGATCGTCGCGGCGAACCGGACCGCGTGCAGCGCGGCCGTCGTATGCGCCTCGACCCCGTCGTCCCCCAACTGCCGCAGCGCCTCCAGGCGCTCGGCGAGGGCGAGGAGCTCGCCGTATGCCCTGACGGACTCCTGCGCACGCACGACATCGTCCACGGTTACCTCCGGCCTCCGGGGCGCTCGGCGCACCTGTCGCTGCGGTACACCGGGCCGGCCCGCCGGCCCCCGTGCCAACGGGGGCTCGGATGTGACGCCGATGGTAGCCCCTGGCCACGGCACGTCAGCGCCCCACGCACACCACGAGCCCCGCGACGGCCCCCAGATGTCGTAAAAAATCACCCCCTCGGGGACCACAACCAAGGGGCGGGATCACTCGTCTTATCAGCGCGGCGGTACCTCATGTGGCCGCATTCCAGGGGCATTTGGAGCGTTTAACTTGAAACTCGGCATTAAGGGCATACGGCGCGCATCCGCCACCGCCACGGTGGCCCTCACGACGGGCGCCCTCATCGCGGGTGGTGCCTTCGCCTCCACGGCACAGGCCGCCACGCCGAAGGCGCCCTCGATCGTCGCCAAGGGCGGCTTCGTGATGAACAACGGCACCGGGAAGACGCTGTTCACCAAGGCCGCGGACACCCGCCGCTCCACCGGTTCGACGACGAAGATCATGACCGCGCGTGTGGTGCTGGCCCAGAAGGGCCTGAACCTGGACTCCAAGGTCACGATCCAGAAGGCGTACAGCGACTACATCGTCGCCAAGGGCGCCTCCTCGGCGCGGCTGATCGTGGGCGACAAGGTCACCGTCCGCCAGCTGCTCTACGGCCTCATGCTGCCCTCGGGCTGCGACGCGGCCTACGCGCTGGCCGACAAGTTCGGCTCCGGCAAGACCCGCGCGGCGCGCGTGAAGTCGTTCATCGGCAAGATGAACAGCACCGCCAAGTCGCTCGGCCTGAAGAACACGCACTTCGACTCGTTCGACGGCATAGGGAACGGGTCCAACTACTCGACCCCGCGCGACCTGACGAAGCTCGCGAGCAGCGCGATGAAGTACTCCACGTTCCGCACGGTCGTGAAGACGAAGTCGACGAAGCAGAAGGTCACGACGAAGAGCGGCGGCTACCGCTACATGTCGTGGACCAACACGAACAAGCTGCTGGGCAGCTACAGCGGCGCGATCGGCGTGAAGACGGGCTCGGGCCCGGCGGCCAAGTACTGCCTGGTCTTCGCCGCGACCCGCAAGGGCAAGACCGTCATCGGCACGGTCCTGACCTCGTCCTCCGAGGCGAACCGCACGTCGGACGCGAAGAAGCTGATGGACTACGGCTTCAAGAAGTAGCCGGTACGCGAGTCGGACAGGGCCCCGCACGCCACCGCGTGCGGGGCCTTTCGCGCTCCCGACGACCCCGGCGGCCCCGGCGCTGCCGCCGAAAAACCGCCGGAAAACCGGTGGAACGGCGCCTCGGCGCCCCGCTACCTTGCTCGCCGGGCCAGGCCGTCGCCGGCCGCGCCCGCCATCCGCCGTCCCCGGAAAGGGCGTCCGTTGTACATCGCGTGAGACCTCCCCACTGCTGATCTGTCGCGCGTCGCGCCTGTGCGCCGCGCTGCTTACCGCTGCGGATTTCTCACCTGAAACCGGTGTACTCCTGTGCTCATCCACTGGGCCGTCGTGCCCACCCGTCTGCCCCTCGTCCTGCGCCGCTGCCCCGCCTGCGGGCCCGCCGGCTTCCGCGCGCACGGCAAGTTCCGCGTCAACGCGAACCACAAGCTGCTCGACGCCTGGCTCCTCGCGCTCTGCACGGGGTGCGGGGACACCACGAGGATCACGATCCTGGAGCGGGCCCACGTCCGCTCGATCCGGCCCGAACTGCTGGACCGGATGCACGCCAACGACCCGGCCCTGGCGGCCGAACTCCTCCAGGACGGTGTCGTGCGGCGCCGCAACCACATCGCCCTCGACTGGACGGACGCCTGGCGCCTGGACACGGGTGACGACGCCCCGCCGGACCGGGGGGCCGTCGAGGTGTCGGTGCGCTTCGGGGCGCCGATAGCCGTCCGCCCGCTCCGGCTGATAGCGGACGGCTTCGGCCTCTCCCGCGCCGAGGCGGAACGCCTGCTCGCCGAGGGGCGACTCGTCTCCCCGACGCGCCTGACGGGCCGGACGTCGAACGACTTCGGCTTCCTGCTCAAGCGCTGAGGGCGTCGCGCGGGGCGGGGCCCGCCCCGTCCCGCGCAAGTACGGGGCCCCGTACCCGCGCGGGCCGTCAGTGCGCCGCGAGCCTCCCGACGAGGGTGATCGCGCGGAACAGCAACGCACGCTCCTCCTCGCTCAGTTCCGCGTCGATCGCGCGGGCCGGCCAGTCGGCCCTGCGATGGCGGCAGATTCCTCGGATGTCCCTGACAGCGTGGGGGATCCGGGGTTCCGGCGCCTGCGGAGTAGGGCAGCTCCCCGGCAACCCCGTACCGCCTCGGCTACCGTCCGGGAACGACGATGTGCAGCTTGCCGTCGATCATGGCCCAAGCCACGTCGGTCGGCGCGGACGCGGTCGCACTCTCCTGAAGGGGGAATACGTACAGGCCTTCCCCCGGCACACTGAGATCGCGGAAGAGCGACTTCTCACTGATCCAGGTCTTGCCGTCACCGTCCCAGACCACCGGCGTGCCGTAGTAGAAGTACCCGTGCGAACGAAGTTCGTCCGCCATGTTCTCGGCTTGCCGGCGTATCGCGTCGAGCCGCGCGGAGGCAGGAGCATCCTGGAGGATACTGAAAGCGACGACGTGGTAGATGTTGCCGTCGCCGTAATCACGCGTGGCCAGAACGGTGGCCCGCGCCACACCCTTCTCAGAAGCACGGGCCAGGAGTGCGTGGTTCTTCTTGGCCCGCTTCCCGAACATCCCACCCCCGAAGAGTTCCTTGAGCCCCTCCACGGAGTCCAGTTTGCTTGCCAGCTGAGGGTTCTGCGACATACGGCAGCGCCTTTCAACGAACCTTATTCGTACTGGTGTTCAGGCGGGAACGTACGGCACCCCGCAGACACACGCAACTGCTTCGGCGCGCCTCTACTTGGAACGGGCCCCGGTAGGCTCGCAGGTGGCTTCCACATCAATGACGTTCAGCAGGGCGGATTCGGTGGCCATGGCCAGAGTGTCGGGACGCCCCGCCCGTGCGGGCTCCTCAGCCTCCGCCGGACGCGGCGCGGCCGGCCGGAAGGTTCTCGCGGGTCCACGCGGCCAGCAGCCGCAGCGCCGTCTCCGACGGGGAGCCCTCCTCCACCGTGTGCGCGACGAGCGCCTGGTCCGGGTCGTCGGGGAGGCGCAGGGTCTCGAAGCCGAGGTCCAGTTCGCCGACCACCGGGTGCCGGTAGCGATACCGCCCGTGGGTCTTGTCCTTGAGCCGGTGCTCCGCCCACAGCTCCCGGAACTCCGGTCCGGCGGCCGACAGTTCCTCGATCAGCTCCGCGGTGCGCGGGTCGCCCGGATGGCGTCCGGCGTCCAGCCGGAGATAAGCGGCCACATCTCCGGCCTTGACCCGCCAGTCCGCGTACAGGCTGCGCGTCCCCTCGTCCAGGAACACCAGCCGGGCGAGGTTCCGCTGCCGGGGCGGCAGGGCCCCGAAGTCGGTGATCAGCGCCGCCGCGAGCCCGTTCCACGCCAGCACGTCCACATTGCGCCCGACGATGTACGCGGGCACGTCGGCCGCCGAGTCCAGCAGCCGGCGCAGCCCCGGCCGCACCCGCTGGGCCCCCGGCTCCTGCCCCGGCCGGTCCGGGTCCGACCACGGCCGGGCCAGCCGGTACAGATGCCCGCGCTCCACCTCGCTCAGGCGCAGGGCGCGGGCGACGGCGTCGAGCACCGCCTCGGAGAAGTGCAGGGTGCGCCCCTGCTCCAGGCGGACGTAGTGGTCCACGCTCACTCCGGCCAGCCGGGCCAGCTCCTCCCTGCGGAGTCCGGGGACCCGGCGCCGACCGCCGTAATCCGGAAGTCCGGCCTCCGCAGGGCTGAGCCGGGCTCGCCGGGACCGCAGGAATTCGCCCAACTCCGCACGCCTGTCCAGTGCCATGGGGCCAGTATCCCCGGCGCTCCGGCCGCGTGACCGTGCCGTGCCTGGTCATGCCGTGCCCAGGCACGGGATGCCACTGGGCGGGGAGGCCGCGGGTACCCAGAGTGGGTTGCGCCGGAACGGGTTCCACCCGGCGGCGACCACACCGACTCCCTTCCCGCAAGGAGCACTCGACCATGACCGGCACCCCTCTTCCCGCTCTTCCCCTCGGCACCACCGGTATGGAGATCAGCCGTCTCGGCTTCGGCTCCTGGGCGGTGTCCGGCTCCGGCTGGCAGTTCGGCTGGGGCCCCACCGACGACGCCGAGTCGATGACCGCCATCCGGCACGCGATCGACTCGGGCGTCAACTGGATCGACACGGCCGCCGTGTACGGCCTGGGCCACTCCGAGGAGCTGGTCAGCAAGGCCGTAGCCCCTCTCCCGGAGAGCGAACGCCCGTACCTCTTCACCAAGGCCGGCCTGGTCTGGGACCCGGACAACCCGACGGCCGCGCCCCGCCGGATCATGCGGCCGGACAGTGTGCGGCGGGAGATCGAGGACTCGCTGCGCCGGCTGGGTGTCGAGCGGATCGACCTGTACCAGGTGCACTGGCCGGACACCGGCGAGTCCCTGGAGTACGTGGGCGAGGGCAACGGGCCCGTCTCCGCGAACGCCACCCCGCTGGAGGAGTACTGGCAGGTCATGGCCGACCTCAAGGCCGAGGGCAAGGTGCGGGCCATCGGCCTGTCCAACCACTCGCCGGAGCAGCTGGCCGCCGCGGAGCGGATCAGCCACGTCGACGTCGTGCAGCCGCCGTTCTCGGCGATCCGGCGTTCCGCCGCCGACGAGATCGCCTGGGCACACGCCCACGGCACGGGCGTCATCGTGTATTCGCCGCTCCAGTCCGGGCTGCTGACCGGCGCGTTCTCCGCCGAGCGGGCCGCCGCGCTGCCGGCCGACGACTGGCGGGCCGGGCACAGTGACTTCACCACCGGACTGCCGGCCAACCTCCGGCTCGTGGACGCGCTCCGCCCCGTCGCCCAGCGGCACGGCGCCACCGTCGCGGAGATCGCCCTCGCCTGGGTCCTCGCCTGGCCCGGCATCACCGGCGCGATCGTCGGCGCCCGCAAGCCCGGCCAGGTCGACGGCTGGATCGGCGCCGGCTCGGTGCGGCTGGACGCGGCCGACCTGGCGGAGATCGCGACCGCCATCACCACCTCCGGCGCCGGCACGGGCCCGGCCCGCCACTGACCGCCTCACCTCTCAGGAGAACCCATGCCCCTCACCGTCGTCGCCGAGTGCCTGGCCGCCCCCGGCCAGGAGGACCGGCTCCGCACCGCCCTGGAAGCGATGATCGAACCCTCCCTGGACGAGCCCGGCTGCCTCGCCTACCGCCCCTACGCCGACCCCAACGACGGCGCCCGCATGGTGATCGTCGAACAGTGGACGAGCCCCCAGGCCCTGGCGGAACACTTCACCACGCCCCACTTCCACCACGCGAGCGAAGTCCTCGACCGAATCCTCGCCGAACCAATAAAAATCCACCGCTTGATCCCGGCCTGAACCCCACAGCACGGCAGAAATCCACAAACCTCCGCATTCCCCCTGCGTCCGGCCCTGACATCCACGCAGGGGGACACTCGGGCCGAAGGCCGCGTCCTCGGCTCGCTCGCTCCGTCTTGGCCGGGCGCGCCATACTGCACGTCGTGAATCGCGAAGAGCTGGCCACGGCTCTCGAACGACATGCGACCGATGCCGCCAACGAGGCCGCCCTGGCCTTGCGGGCCGGGGCGGCCTTCAAGGTGTGGGAAGGGCTGCAATCAGCTCACCGCTACCTCGGCATCTACGCATGGCGGGCTGAGTGCATGGCACAAGACGGCATCTCCACCTGCAAGGACTTCGAACAGGGGTTGCCGAATCTTCGCCGTGTGGGAGATGACCCCGTTGCCCTGGGACGTGTCGATACCGCCGAAGGCACCCACCTGGTCTTCCTGGACGCCGACCTGAAGTCATGCGTTGCCGTGCTGTAGGAGGGGCGGATCGCCGCTGCGTGGACCGTGCTCCACCACGTGGTCATCGAGTCGAACGGCTACGGCCGACGCAACGCGCCCTGGAACGCGCCCCACGCGGTAGGACCGAGCACGAGGACAGGCCCATCGGACCGCTTGGAGTCCCGAACGGCGACGACACCGGGCACGTTACGCGCGACCTCGACGCACTCCCGCTCTGCGGTGCTGTAGCTGGACTTGGTGAACCGGAACGCGCTCATTACGGGCCCCTCAGTCGACGGCTGCCTGCCCCAGCGAACACCGAAAAGTGTTCCACGCAGCGGAAGCGACCACCAGTACGCCGCCGCACACCTGCTTGGAGTCACGCACTGCGACAACGCCCCGAACGTTGCGCGCCACCTCGACACACTCGCCGTTTCCACTGCTGTAGCTGGACTTGGTGAACCGGAAAGCAGCCACTCGACCCCCTCAGTGATCGGCGCCCTTGCCGGGGTCCTGGCCCAGCGAGGACCGGAAGGCGGTCCACGCAGTGGGGGCCAACACAAGAACGGGCCCACCGGGCCGCTTCGAGTCGCGCACGGCGACAGCGCCGGGCACGTTACGGGCGACCTCAACGCACTCACTCGCTGTTGCGCTGTAGCTGGACTTTCGGAACTGGAACATAGTCATTACGGGCCCCTCAGTCGACGGCTGCCTGCCCCAGCGAACACCGAAAAGCGTGCCACGCAGCGGAAGCGACCACCAGCACGCCGCCGGCAGTCTGCTTGGAGTCACGGACGGCGACGACACCGGGCACGTTACGCGCGACCTCGACGCACTCCTGACCGGAGTTTCCCCCGCTGTAGCTGGACTTGACGAACTCGTACGCGGGCACGCGGTCTACAGCTCCTTGAGGATTCCGTCGATGAGCACGAGCGAGTTGCGCTGTGCGAGCGCGACCCGAGTCATGCGATCGAAGAGCCGGTCGTGGCGCGCCGCATCAGTATCGCTCTCCAGCCAAAGAGTGGTCGAGGTGGTGTCCATGTGAACCACATCCAGCGCTCCCGGATCAGCGAAGGACACGATGGTGAACGCGCTGGTCATTCCGGGGTGCGCGCCGGCCAGGTACGGCATGATCTGGAGCTTCACGTTCGGGCGTCGGGCCATGTCCAGCAGGTGACCGAGCTGCTCCCTCATCACCTGGCGCCCGCCGACGAGTTGCCGCAGCGCGCTCTCCTGCACGAGCGCCCACAGCTCCAGTGGACGATCACCGACCAGGCGCGCCTGCCGGGCCATACGCGCCTCGACGAACGGTTCGATCTCGTCCGGGTCCTCCCAGGAGCCGTTGCCGACCGCCAGAGCACGGGCGTAGTCGGCGGTCTGGAGAAGGCCAGGCACGATGGCGAGCTGCCAGGTCCGCAGACCCGTGGCGATGTCCTCCAACGCCACGTACTCGACCATCGCTTCGAGACCGGGGTACTGGTTCCACCAGCCGCTGGCCTTGCGGCGTTCGCGATCGGTTTTGGCGAGCGCCAGCAGCCGCGCGACCGTGGTTTCGTCGGTCTCCCCATAGAGGTGACACAGGGCGCGGACATCCGGGTCCCGTATGGGAACGAGCCCACGCTCGATCTTCGCGACCTTGGCGACTGACGCGGTCAGCGCCTCAGCGGCGTGCACCTGGCGCAGCGCACGCGCCTCTCGCATGCGCAGCAATTCGCCGCCCAGGCGGCGTCCGAGCACGGTGGAGACCGTACGCCCCCGATCCGGGTTGGTACCGGCCATGAACAGCTCCCTCCCACACGATCCGCATCAGTCTGGAGTCCCAGCCGCTCGAACACCAATTAGGGCAGAAAATTCTCTGCGTGAATCACTTGCTGCCCGCGCACCGACTCCACTACTTTCAGTTGCACGCAGATCACACAGTGATACGTCGCGGAAGCGCACCGCCCCGCCCTGCCCGCACGGCGCACGACGCACGGCGGCAATGCCACCGCCCCCACCCGAAGGAAGGCTCCCGCCATGACCGCACCCGAAGGCGTCCGCCCGCTGACCGAAGACAACCCCCCGCTCCGCGAAGACCGGCTTGAGTACACGCCCACCGCGCGCAGCGTCAGCCTGGCCCGGCGGCGGGCCGCGCGGCTCGTCGCGGAGTGGGGGCTGCCCGAGCGGGCCGGGGAGGTGGCCCTGCTCGTCGCCGAGTTGGGGGCCAACGCCCTGCTGCACGGCAGCCTGCGGGGGCGCCTCTTCCGCGTACACCTCATGCTCACGGCGCACGCGCTGCGCGTCGAGGTGACCGATCCGCGGGGCGAGCGGCTGCCGGGGATGCGGCCGGCCGGGGCGGACGAGCGCTACGGGCGGGGGCTCGTCGTCGTGGACGCGGTGGCGGACCAGTGGGGTGTCGAACCGCTCACCGTGGGAAAGACCGTGTTCGCCGAACTCTTCCTGCGCGACCGCGACCGCGGCGCGGCAGGACTCGGCGTCACCCGGTAACGCTGGCCGGCCGTCAGTCCTCCGCGTTCCCTTCCGCGAGGTCCTCCTCCGCGAGGGTCAGTGCGTCGGCCAGCATGCGGACCGCGAACCCGCGGTCGTCCGTGATGCGGTTGATCTGCTCGGCGAGCAGGAACGCGGTCACCTCCAGGGGTGCCATCTCCGCCTCGGTCCAGTTCCCGTACTGCATGCGCCAGAGGTTGGGGCTCAGGCCCGTGCCGGCGGCGACGACCATGCCGACCATCGTGGGGATGACCTCGGGAGCCACGCTCCGGGTCATCCGGCTCATCGCCTCCACGAAGCCGGGCACCACGTATTCGAGGACGTCCTTGTCATGGGCCTCGTGGCACTCGCGCAGCCACGTCATGAGCATGTAGATGATCGTGCAGGTGCCGTCCACCAGCTCATAGGCGCCGCCGGGACCCATGGACGCCATGAAGTTCCGTACGAGCATCCGCTGTTCGTCGTCCGGACCACTCTCTCGGTCGTCGCTGTAGATGGTCTTGAGCCGGGAGTCCATCAGCAGCAGGGCCGCGCTCACGTCGCCGGCGGGCGCGTACTGGGGGTCGCAGGTCGAAGGCACGGCGTTTCTCCCTATGTTGACTGCGGTGAGTAGTGCCCCGTGCATCCAGAGTAGCCCCCGGAAGCCGCCCGTACGGTAGGTTCCCGCCCAACTCCCGCTGCCCCCAAGGCGACTCACACCTCCCGGACACGGCGAAGGGCCCGCGCCGACCCCTGGAAGGGAAGACCTCGCGCGGGCCCTCGTGAGCGCTTACGCCCAGGTGATCAGCCGCTTCGGCTGCTCCAGGATCGCCGCGATGTCCGCCAGGAACTTCGAGCCCAGCTCACCGTCGATCAGACGGTGGTCGAACGACAGCGCGAGCGTGGTCACCTGACGCGGCTTCACCTTGCCCTTGTGGACCCACGGCTGGAGCTTGATCGCGCCGACCGCGAGGATCGCGGACTCGCCCGGGTTCAGGATCGGCGTACCGGTGTCCACGCCGAAGACGCCGACGTTGGTGATGGTCACCGTGCCGCCCGCCATCGCGGCCGGGGACGTCTTGCCGTCCCGGGCCGTGGCGACCAGCTCGCCCAGGGACGCGGCCAGCCGCGGCAGCGTCAGGTCGTGTGCGTCCTTGATGTTCGGGACGATCAGGCCGCGCGGAGTGGCGGCGGCGATGCCCAGGTTGACGTAGTGCTTCTGGACGATCTCCTGGTTCGCCTCGTCCCAGACCGCGTTGACCTCGGGGTTCCGCTTGATCGCGACCAGGAGGGCCTTGGCGATGACGAGGAGCGGATTGACCCGCACCCCCGCCATGTCCTTGTCCTCCTTCAGCTCCGCGACCAGCTTCATCGTGCGCGTGACGTCCACGGTCACGAACTCGGTGACGTGCGGGGCGGTGAACGCGCTGCCGACCATCGCCTGCGCGATGGCCTTCCGCACGCCCTTGACCGGGATACGCGTCTCGCGGGCACCCTGCTGGGCGACGGGAGCCTCGCCCGCCGGAGCGGCCGGAGCCGCCGGCTCCACCGAGGGCTCCGGGGCCACCACCTCGGCGACGGGCGCGGCCGCCGCGTGGACGTCCTCGCGGGTGATCACCCCGCCGGCGCCGGTCGGGGTGACCGTCGCCAGGTCGATGCCCAGGTCCTTGGCGAGCTTGCGGACCGGCGGCTTGGCCAGCGGACGGGCGTCCGATACGGCCGCAGTCGCCCGGCCGTTCAGCTCCGCCTGCACGGCGGCCTGCGCGGGGGCGGGGGCGGGGGCGGGCACAGCGGCGGCCGGAACAGCCTGTGCCGGAGCCGCCGCACCCTTGCGGGCCCGCCGCTTCGTCGAGGACTCGGCCACGCCGTACCCCACAAGCACGGGCTGGCGGCCCTTGGGCTCCTCCGCCGGAGCCTCCTGTGCCGGTTCGGCGGCCGGGGCGGCGGGCGCGTCGCCCGAGCCCGGCGCCACGTCCACCGAGATGATCACCTGGCCCACATCGACCGTGGTGCCCTCGGGGAAGCGCAGCTCGTGCACCACCCCGTCGAACGGGATCGGCAGCTCGACGGCGGCCTTCGCGGTCTCGACCTCGCAGACGACCTGGCCGTCCGTGACGGTGTCGCCCGGCTGGACGTACCACTTGAGGATCTCGGCCTCGGTCAGTCCCTCGCCCACGTCGGGCATCTTGAACTCACGGAAGCGAGCAGCGTTGGAAGTGTCGGTCATCGTGGTCACGCTCCTCTCTCCTCAGTACGCCAGCGAGCGGTCGACGGCGTCGAGCACGCGGTCAAGGCCCGGCAGGTACTCCTCCTCCAGCCGCGCCGGCGGGTACGGGGCGTGGTAGCCGCCGACCCGCAGCACGGGCGCCTCCAGGTGGTAGAAGCACCGCTCCGTGATGCGGGCGGCGATCTCGGCCCCGGAGCCGTAGAAAACGGGCGCCTCGTGGACCACGACCAGGCGGCCGGTCTTCTCGACGGACGCCTGCACGGTGTCGAAGTCGATGGGGGACATCGAGCGCAGGTCCACGACCTCGATCGACTTGCCCTCCTCCTGGGCGGCCGCGGCGGCCTCCAGGCAGACCTTCACCATCGGCCCGTACGCGGCCAGCGTCAGATCCGTGCCGGTGCGGGCGACGGACGCGGCGTGCAGCGCGCCGGGGATGGCCTCGGTGTCGACCTCGCCCTTGTCCCAGTAGCGCCGCTTCGGCTCGAAGAAGATGACCGGGTCGTCGCTCTGGACGGCCTGCTGCATCATCCAGTACGCGTCGGACGCGTTGGACGGGGAGACCACCTTGAGGCCCGCGACGTGCGCGAACAGCGCCTCGGGCGACTCGCTGTGGTGCTCGACGGCCCCGATGCCGCCGCCGTACGGGATGCGCACGACGACGGGGAGCTTGATCTTGCCCAGCGCGCGGGCGTGCATCTTCGCGAGCTGCGTGACGATCTGGTCGTACGCGGGGAAGACGAAGCCGTCGAACTGGATCTCCACGATCGGCCGGTAGCCGCGCAGCGCGAGGCCGATCGCCGTACCGACGATCCCCGACTCGGCGAGCGGGGTGTCGATGACGCGTTCCTCGCCGAAGTCCTTCTGGAGGCCGTCGGTGATCCGGAAGACGCCGCCGAGCTTGCCGACGTCCTCACCCATGATGAGGACCTTGGGGTCGGTGTCGAGGGCCCTGCGCAGCGACTCGTTGAGCGCCTTGGCGAGGGACATCTTTGCCACGGCCATGGTTACTCGCCCTCCTCGGCGAACGATGCCTGGTAGGCGGCGAACTGGGCGCGTTCCTCGTCCACGAGCGGGTTGCCGTCCGCGTAGATGTGGTCGAACATCGCCATCCGGTCCGGGTCGGGCATCGCCCGTACCGCCTCGCGGACGCGCTTGCCGAGCGCCTCGCTCTCCTCGTCCAGGGCGGTGAAGAACGCCTCGTCGGCCGCGCCCTGCTTCTCCAGGTACGCGCGCAGGCGCAGGATCGGGTCCTTCGCCTCCCAGGCCGCGCGCTCCTCGTCCGCCCGGTACTTCGTCGGGTCGTCGGAGGTGGTGTGCGCGCCCATGCGGTACGTGAACGCCTCGACCAGGGTCGGGCCCTCGCCGCGCCGGGCCCGCTCCAGGGCGGACCGGGTGACGGCCAGGCAGGCCAGGACGTCGTTGCCGTCCACCCGGACGCCGGGGAAGCCGAAGCCCTGGGCGCGCTGGTAGAGCGGTACCCGGGTCTGCCGCTCGGTGGGCTCGGAGATCGCCCACTGGTTGTTCTGGCAGAAGAAGACGACCGGGGCGTTGTAGACGGCGGAGAAGGTGAACGCCTCCGCCACGTCGCCCTGGCTGGAGGCGCCGTCCCCGAAGTACGCGATCACGGCCGAGTCCGCGCCGTCCTTGGCCACGCCCATGGCGTAACCGGTGGCGTGCAGGGTCTGCGAGCCGATGACGATCGTGTACAGGTGGAAGTTGTTGCTGTTCGGGTCCCAGCCGCCGTGGTTCACGCCCCGGAACATGCCGAGCAGATTGGTCGGGTCGACGCCCCGGCACCAGGCCACACCGTGTTCGCGGTAGGTCGGGAAGACGTAGTCGTCGTCGTGCAGGGCCCGGCCGGAGCCGATCTGGGCGGCCTCCTGGCCGAGCAGGGAGGCCCACAGGCCCAGCTCGCCCTGTCGCTGGAGGGCGGTGGCCTCGGCATCGAAGCGACGGGTGAGGACCATGTCCCGGTACAGACCGCGCAGCTCTTCCGCGGTCAGGTCGATCGAGTAGTCCGGGTGCTCGACGCGTTCGCCCTCGGGCGTCAGCAGCTGTACGAGCTCGGGTGCGGAACCCTCCGGCGCCTTCGCGGGCGTTTTCGCGGCGCTGGTCCGCTTGCTGCTGCGTCGCGGTTTGCGCGCGGCAGTGCTCTCCACGGTCACGTGCGTGCTCCTCCGTCGGTCCGGCCCCCGGGGTCTGCCGGGAGACCAGTGCGGCTCGCCTGTGTCCGTACCCGTGCACGGGGTGGGTGCCGCTCGGTCCGGGAAACAGGCGTGACAGGTGCCCCGGCGAGCGCCCTGTCCAAGGCACGTTACCCAGTGCTTCGCGTAACTGCGAAACCCTTCCTGACCTGCGATTTTGCTTGGATATCCAAGTAAATCGAGGAATTCGGGAAGGCTCGCTGGTCACAGCACTGATCACAGCCTCGCAGGCCGCCGGAACAACGGCACGTTATCCCGCCCGGCAGCGGCAGGGAAGGGGCGAGTGTGTGAGACTGCGATTGTGCGCGAAGAAGGAAAAATCACCGTATTTCTGCTCGATGACCATGAAGTCGTCCGGCGCGGCGTTCATGAACTGCTCTCGATGGAGGACGACATCGAGGTGGTCGGCGAGGCCGGCACGGCGGCCGACGCGCTGGTGCGGATTCCGGCGGTCCGCCCGGATGTGGCCGTGCTCGACGTACGGCTGCCGGACGGCAGCGGGGTGGAGGTCTGCCGCGAGATCCGCTCGCAGGACGACACGGTCAACTGCCTGATGCTGACCTCGTACGCGGACGACGAGGCGCTGTTCGACGCGATCATGGCGGGCGCGGCGGGCTATGTGCTCAAGGCGATCCGGGGCAACGAGCTGCTGACTGCGGTACGGGACGTGGCAGCCGGGAAGTCGCTGCTCGACCCCGTCGCCACCGCGCGCGTGCTGGAGCGGCTGCGCGACGGCAAGGCGGGCCGGGGCGACGAGAAGCTGGCGACCCTCACGGACCAGGAGCGCCGCATCCTCGACCTGATCGGCGAGGGCCTGACCAACCGGTCGATCGGCGAGCGGCTGCACCTCGCCGAGAAGACGATCAAGAACTATGTGTCCAGCCTGCTGTCCAAGCTGGGCATGGAGCGCCGCTCGCAGGCCGCCGCGTACGTGGCCCGGCTCCAGGCGGAGAAGCGCTGAGCCCCGCGCGCGGAACGGGACTTTGGTCCCGGCGGAACCGGGGCCCCGGCCTCTTATCCGCTCCACACGGGTGGCCGACAGTGGAGGCATGTCCCACGAGGAACTCCACGCGATCGACCTGCTCGGCCGGGTCCCCTACGGCCGGCTGGCGACCAGCATGCGGGCCCTCCCGATCCTGACGGTGGCCCGGCACATCGTCATCGACGGCCGCGTCGTGCTCCGGATGCACAGCGGCCTCGGCCATCACGGCGCCTGCGACGGCGCGGTCGTGGCGTACGGCGCGGACAACTTCAACACCGCGCCCGTGGGCACCGAGGACCTGTGGTCCGTGCAGTTCACCGGCCCGGCCCGGGTCGTCGAGCCGACCCCCGCCCAGCGCGAGCGCTTCGGGCCGCCGCCGATCGAGGTGAACGGCGAGCCGTTCGCGCCCTCGTACCTTTGGCTAGAGCCTCACTTCGTCACCGTGCACACTCTGGACTTCCACGCAAGCCAGCAGATCCGCAACGCAGCGTGATCTAACATTTGAAGCGTGTCGCGCTCATCTGTAGCCTCCCCACCGGTTCCCCCGGTCGGCGAGGTGCTTCGCCGTTATCCGCACGCCGGTGAGCCGCTCACCTGCACCCCGCTGTCCCAGGGCCTGCTCAACCATGGTTACCGGGTGTCCACCACCCGTGGGTCGTATTTCCTCAAACATCACTCGGACGATGCGACGCGCGGCCGCGCCACCATCGTCCGCCAGCACCGCGCGACGCGCCGCCTCCAGTCACTCGGGGTGCCCGTCGCCCCGCCGGTGGAGGCCCGCGACGGCGGGACGGTCACCGAGATCGCCGGCCGCCGCTATGCCCTCCACCCGTGGGTGGACGGGCTGCACCGGGGCGGCGCCCAGCTCACCCTCGTCCAGTCGACCCGTCTCGGGACGCTCCTCGGAGCCGTACACACCGGTCTCGAACAGGTGATGGGCGCCGAACGGGATTCCGATACGGGAGCGGGCGGCGGCAGTCCGGCCGGTTACGCGAGTCCGGAGGCGGCCGACACCTACGCGCTGATCGGCGATCTGCTCGCCGCCGCGCGCGGACGCGGCACCCGGGACTCCTTCGACGAACTGGCCGAGCACCGGCTGCGCGAGCGGCGGACCCTGCTGGAACGGTACGCCGACCGCCGGCCGCCCGACCCGGCCGCGCCCGCGACCGGCTGGGTGCACGGCGACTTCCATCCGCTCAACGTGCTCTACCGGGACGCCGAACCGGTCGCGATCCTGGACTGGGACCGGCTGGCCGTCCAGCCGCGGGCGGAGGAGGCGGTCCGGGCCGCGGCGATCTTCTTCGTCCGGCCGGCCGGCGAACTGGACCTGGCGAAGGTACGCGCCTACGCGCGGGCCTACCGGCGGGCGGCCGGCGCGGACCCGGCGGAACTGGCGGCGGCCGTGCACCGGGTCTGGTGGGAACGGCTCAACGACTTCTGGATACTCCGCTGGCGCTACTGCCTGAACGACCGGAGGGCCGACCCGCAGTTCCCCGCGGTGTCGGCCCTGGCGGTCTGGTGGACCCGTGAGTACGAGGCGGTGCGCGAGGCGTTCACGGGGTAGCGGCGCGCGAGGCGCGTACGGGGCTCAGCCGGTGGCCGAGCCCGCGGCCCCCGTGGTCGTCCCGGCGGAGGCCCCTGCGGCGGCGCCGCCCGCGGCCCCGTCCGCACCGCTGGACGCGCCCTGGCTGGTGCCGGCGGACGTGCCCTGGCTGGTGGTGTCGCCGCTGGTGGCGCCGGTGTCGCCGCCCTCGGTGGCCGTGCCGGGGTCGCCGTCGGTGCCCGTACCGGTGTCGCCGGAACCGCCGCCGCTGTCGTCGCCGGTCCCCGTGGTGCCGCCGTCCTCCGTGCCGCCGGTGTCCGTGCCGCCGGTGCCCGGCTGGGGGACGGTCGCGGTGGGGGACTCGGACGTCTCGGTCGCGGTGGGGGACGGCTGCCAGGTGTTGTTCCAGCCGCCGCCGGTGCTGTCGCCGGGCTGCCGGGTCTCCTGGGTGTCCTCCGGGGTCGGCGTCGGCGATTCCTTCTTCGGCGTCGGCGAAACGGACGTCTCGGTGGGCTTCTTCTCGTGCTTCGTACCGCCGTTGTCCGCCGCGTTGAGCGCGATGGCCACGCCCGCGCCGATCGCGAGCAGGGCCAGCACGACGAACAGCAGCACCTTGCCGCGCCCGCTGCCGCCCTGCCGGGTGCTGCCGCCGTCGTAGCCCCCGTCGTCGGGGTTCATCGGCGGCAGGATCGGGGACTTGGAGGTGTCGCCGTGCGGCGCGTAGCCCATGGCGCGGGTGGCGCCGGTCATGCCGCCGGGCGGGGTGCCGGGGCCGTCGTTCAGCAGCACCGGGCCGGTGTTCCACGTACCGGTGTGACCGCCCTGCACCTGGAGCATCTGCAGGCTGTACTGGACCAGCCCGCGCATCTCCTCGGCGCTCTGGAAGCGGTCGTCCGGGTCCTTCGCCAGCGAGCGCATGACGAGCCCGTCCAGCTCCGGCGGCACCGACTCCAGGATGTTCGACGGCGGGATCGGGGTGTCCTGCACATGCTGGTAGACCACCGACAGCGGCGTCTCGCCCGTGAACGGGGGCCGCAGCGCCAGCAGTTCGTACAGCAGGCAGCCGGTGGCGTACAGGTCGGAGCGGTAGTCGACGGCCTTGCCCAGCGCCTGCTCCGGGGAGAGGTACTGCGGGGTGCCCATGACCATGCCGGTCTGCGTCATCGTGGCCTGCCCGCTGTGCAGCGCGCGGGCGATGCCGAAGTCCATCACCTTGACCGCGCCGGAGTGGGTGATGATCACGTTGGCGGGCTTGATGTCGCGGTGCACGATGCCGTGCTGGTGCGAGTAGGCGAGCGCCTCCAGCACCCCGGAGACGATGATCAGCGCCTGCTCCGGCGGCGGCGGCTCGGCGCTGATCAGCAGATCGCGGATCGTGCGGCCCTCGACCAGCTCCATGACGATGTACGGGACGGTCTGCCCGGCCACCGTGTCCTCGCCGGAGTCGTACACCGCCACCACCGCATGGTGGTTGAGCCCGGCGACCGACTGTGCCTCGCGGGTGAAGCGGGCCTTGGAGACCGGGTCCTCGGCGAGGTCGGAGCGGAGCAGCTTCACCGCGACCGTACGCCCCAGCCGGACGTCCTCCGCCGCGAAGACCTCCGCCATGCCGCCCCGGCCCAGCCGGTGGGTCAGCCGGTAGCGTCCGTCGCCGACGACCCCGCCGATGCCCCAGGATTCGGTGCCATCCGGAACGCCGCCGCCGTTTGCTTCGGGTTCGGGTGCCATCAGTCCTCGCCGTCGTATCTGTCCGCGTCCGTTCGCGCGTCGCGGGGTCTCACGGTGCCTTGCTGCGGTGCCGGCCGCGCTGCCGGTCGCATTGCCCCGTCACGCTACAGCCTCAGTCGGACAGGCCGATTCGGCGCCGGACCGGCCATCCAATCGGCTGGCGCGCCACCGGCGCAAATTCCATGCTGATCCTGTAACGCTTCCGAGACGCTTCCAGTGCGTACGGTCACGGAACGGGCACCTGGCTTGACGTGTCGTACCCCTGGGGCAGACTTGGCCGGGTATAGGGATCATCGCGTGAGCCGCGCGCCGAGATCGCGTGGGTCGCGCGCCGAGGGGGAAGCCAGTCATGAGCCAGGACGGTACGCAGGGCCGCTACGCGGGGGGCGCGGTCGCCGGCGGCCGCTACCAGCTGCGCGATCTGCTCGGCGAAGGCGGGATGGCGTCCGTTTATCTGGCGTACGACACCGCGCTCGACCGCCAGGTCGCGATCAAGACCCTCCACACCGAGTTGGGCCGCGAGCAGTCCTTCCGCGAGCGCTTCCGCCGTGAGGCGCAGGCCGTCGCGAAGCTCCAGCACACCAACATCGTCTCGGTGTTCGACACCGGTGAGGACGAGCTCGGCGGCGCGCTGATGCCGTACATCGTCATGGAGTACGTCGAGGGGCAGCCGCTCGGCTCCGTCCTGGCGTCGGACATCCGGGCACAGGGCGCGATGCCGGCCGACAAGGCGCTCAAGGTCACCTCGGACGTGCTGGCCGCGCTGGACACCAGCCACGAAATGGGCCTGGTCCACCGCGACATCAAGCCGGGCAACGTCATGGTGACCAAGCGCGGCGTCGTGAAGGTCATGGACTTCGGCATCGCCCGCGCCATGCAGTCCGGGGTCACGTCGATGACCCAGACCGGCATGGTCGTCGGCACCCCGCAGTACCTCTCCCCCGAACAGGCCCTGGGCCGCGGCGTCGACGCGCGCTCCGACCTCTACTCGGTCGGCATCATGCTGTTCCAGCTGCTGACCGGCCGGCTGCCGTTCGACGCCGACTCCCCGCTCGCCATCGCGTACGCGCATGTGCAGGAGGAGCCGGTCGCCCCGTCCACGATCAACCGCTCGCTGACCCCGGCGATGGACGCGCTCGTCGCCCGCGCGCTCAAGAAGAACCCGAACGAGCGCTTCCCCAGCGCGGCCGCCATGCAGGACGAGATCGCCCGGGTCCTGAGCGCGGGCGGCCCGACCGGCGCCCCGGTGATCGTGGGCAACGGCGGCGCCCCGGCCAACAGCGGCTCGGGCGTCGGCTCGGCGGTCTTCCCGCCGGTCGACCAGTCCGGCGCGGCCCCGCAGGGCGTCCGGACGCCGTACCAGCCGGGCCCGTACCAGACGGCGCAGCCCGGCCCGTACGGACCGGCCACCCCTGCCCCGGCCACGAACCCGTCGTACGGCTACCCGCAGACCGGCGCCCCGGCCTACCGGAGCCCGGCGCCCATGGCCCCGATGCAGTCGACGCCCCCGCCGTACACGATCGCCCCGCAGACGGCGTCCACCGCCGCGCAGGGCGGCTCCAAGCGGAACATGCCGGTGGTCGTCGGCGCGATCGTCGTCGCGCTGGTCGCGATCGGCGGCCTGATCACGGTCATCGCGCTCAACGGCGACAACAAGGACGACACGGAGGCCAAGCCCAGCGCCTCCCCCTCGGGCGAACACCGCGATCCGGAACGCAACCGGACGATCAAGGTCGAGAAGTGCACGGAGGCGAGCGAGGACACGAACGACCCGAGCAAGGTCGACGCCCCGAACTTCATGTACAAGGACATCCTGTCCGTGCGCACCTGCGCGGACGCGGCGGGCTGGACGCTCAAGGTGAAGAAGGTACCGGGCAACGCCTACGCCGAGGACCAGGTCATCAACCAGTTCCCGTCCTCCGGGGCGGCGGTGTCGGAGGTCGGTGCGCACTTCGAGCTGGAGATCGCGACGGGCGATCCCGCGTAGTTCCTCCTCCGTGCGGACGGGCCGCCATCCGTACGCCTCGTCCGGGATGCCGCTCGTACCGCCGCGTGTGACGGTGGCCGCATGGCTTCGGGACAGCTCTCCACGCGCTCCTCACGGGGCGTGGCCTGCCTGGCGCTGACGGCGGCGGCGACGGCCGCGACGCTGGGCGCGGCGGCTCCGGGCTCTGCCGGTTCGCCCGACGCGTCCGCCGCGCCGAGCGCCTCCCGGTCCGCCGAGGTGCAGTCGCCGCTGGCCGGATGGCCCGCCGGGGCCGGGCGGCAGCGGCCGGGCCGGTCGGCCGCCGAACTGGCCCGGCAGGACGCGCTCGCTGAGCGCGCGGAGCGGGAAGCGGCCTCCGAGCCGGCCGCCGTGCCCTCCTTCACCCCCGACCCGGACGACTTCCCCGAGCCCGCCCCCGCCGGGCGCCGGGCCCTGGACGGGGCGACCGTGCACCGGGTGAAGCAGATGTCGCTCGGGGCGGGAATCGCCCTGGTCGGGGCGGGTGTCGGGTTCCTCGCGCTGCGGATGCGCCGCGCCCGCTGACCGTACGCGCCCCCCCTCCGCCCAGCCCTCCGTATCGCGTCGGCGGAGACTTGCCACAACCAACATACTCGGTATACATACTCAGTATGTCGATCCGTCACGGGCTCCTCGCCCTCCTGGAGCGCGGGCCGCGCTACGGCTCCCAGCTCCGCACCGAATTCGAGTCGCGCACCGGCTCCACCTGGCCGCTCAACGTCGGGCAGGTGTACACGACGCTGAGCAGGCTGGAGCGCGACGGCCTGGTCGCCCAGGACGGCGAGGACGACCACGGCCACGCGCTCTACTCGATCAGCGACGCCGGGCGCACCGAGCTGCGCTCCTGGTTCGAGACGCCGGTCGACCGCAGCAGCCCGCCCCGTGACGAGCTGGCCATCAAGCTCGCCATGGCGGTCGGGGCGCCCGGCGTCGACATCCGGGCCGTCATCCAGGCCCAGCGCCACCACACGGTGAAGGCCATGCAGGACTACACCCGGCTGAAGGCGCAGTCCCTCGCCCAGGCCCCCGCCAACCGCGACGAGGTGGCCTGGCTGCTCGTCGTGGAGCAGCTGATATTCCAGGCCGAGGCCGAGGCCCGCTGGCTGGACCACTGCGAGGCCCGGCTGATCCGCCTCGCCGAAGCCGCCGCCACGGAGCCGGTGGAGCCCCCGGCCCAGGGCGCCGCCACCCGCGCCCGCACCCGCCGCTGAGAGCGGCCCGCCGCCCCGTCACCGGGGCCGCCCGCGCCCCGCGTCCGCACGCCGGCCGCTCCCGTACCTCCACGTTCCGAAGGGGAACCATGTCCCTGCACGACCCGTCGCCGGCCGCACCGCCGCTCCCGGTGGACGCACCGGTCCTCGAACTCCGCTCGCTCACCCGCACCCACGGCACCGGCATCGCCGAGGTCCAGGCGCTGCGCGGCATCAGCCTGTCCGTGCACGCCGGTGAACTCGTCGCCGTGATGGGCCCGTCCGGCTCGGGCAAGTCCACCCTGCTGACCCTCGCCGGCGGTCTGGACACCGCGAGCGGCGGCCAGGTCGTCATCGAGGGCCAGGACATCTCCACGCTCGGCCGCAAGGGGCTCGCCGCCCTCCGCCGCCGCAGCGTCGGCTATGTCTTCCAGGACTACAACCTGATCCCCGCGCTGACGGCCGCCGAGAACATCGCCCTGCCGCGCGAGCTGGACGGCGTCCCGGTCCGCAAGGCCCGCAAGGAGGCCCGAGCCGCGCTGGAGGAGATGAACCTCCTGGAGATCGGGGACCGCTTCCCGGACGAGATGTCCGGCGGCCAGCAGCAGCGCGTCGCCATCGCCCGCGCCCTGGTGGGCGACCGGCGCCTGGTCCTCGCCGACGAACCGACCGGCGCCCTCGACTCCGAGACCGGCGAGGCCGTCCTCGCGCTGCTGCGCAACCGCTGCGACCGGGGCGCGGCCGGGGTGATGGTCACGCACGAGCCGCGCTACGCGGCCTGGGCGGACCGGGTCGTCTTCCTGCGGGACGGTTCGATCGTGGACCAGACGCTGACCGCCGGGGCCGACTCGCTGCTGGCCGCCGGGGGAGCCGAGTGAGCGTCTTCACGGGGTGGCGCGCCGCCCTCCGGATAGCCCGCCGCGACGCGCTGCGCGCCAAGGGCCGCAGCGCCCTGGTGGTCGCGATGATCGCGCTGCCGGTCCTGGGCGTCACGGCCGCCGACATCACGTTCCGCAGTGCGGACCTGAGCCCGGCGGAGCAGCTGACGGCCCGGATCGGTGCGGCCGACGCGCTGTTCAACGACGCGGGCATGGGGCCGGTCGAGCAGATGCCCGACGGCAACATGTACAACCCGGTCGGCGAGATGCCCGACGAGGAGCTGCCGCCGATCGACATGCGGGCCGCCTTCCCCCGCGGGGCGCGGGCGATCAGTGAGCAGTCCGTGCCGGGCACGGTCACGACCGCGTACGGGATCGCGAGCGTCGAGATCATCGAGCTGAAGACCTCGGACCGGATGGCCCGCGGCAAGATCGACCTGTTGAAGGGCGCGTTCCCGCGCGGCACGGGCGAGATGGTGGCCACCGAGCCGTTCCTGGAGTCGGCCGGCCTGCGCGTGGGCTCCGATGTCACGGTGACGCCGTCCGGGAGGAAGTACACGATCACCGGCGCGGTGGAGCTGCCCGCCGATCTTGAGGCGAAACTGCTGTACGCCGAGCCGGGCGCGGTGATCGCCCCCTGGCAGAAGCTGGCCGAGGGCGACAAGAAGGTGCCGGAGCCCCATCCGGGCCAGCCGCAGTGGCTGGTCGAGATGCCGGGACAGGCCGGGGTCGGCTGGCAGGACGTGCTGGCGGCCAACAAGGCGGGCGCCGTCGTCTCCTCCCGGCAGGTCTTCGAGAACCCGCCGGCGAGGTCCGAGATCCCGCTGCTCAAGTCGTACCCGGACTACGACCGCGTCGGCTCCGGCGGCGGGGAGGCCGGGGCCGCCGCCATCACCGTCGTCGCGATGGCGCTCCTGGAGATCGTGCTGCTGGCCGGACCGGCGTTCGCCGTGGGCGCCCGCCGGTCCCGCCGCCAGCTGGGCCTGCTGGGCACCTGCGGCGGTGACCGGAGCCAGGTCCGCGCGGTCGTCCTCGGCGGCGGTCTCGTGCTCGGCGGTGCCGGCGCGGTCGCCGGTGTCGCGGCCGGGCTGCTGCTCACGGTGGTGTTCCGGCCGATGATCGAGGGCTGGGCCGGGCACCGCTTCGGCTCGCTGGTGATCCGTCCCACCGAACTCCTGGTCATCGCCGTGCTCGGCCTGGTCACCGGTCTGCTGGCGGCGCTCGCCCCGGCGATCGTGGCGGGCCGGCAGTCCGTCCTGGAGTCGCTGACCGGCCGGCGCGGGGTGCGCCGCAGCTCGCGGGTGCTGCCCGTCACGGGCGCGTGTGTACTCGCGCTCGGCGTGTTCGTCGCCGTGTACGGGGGCACCAGCGGCGATTCCATGCTGGTCGCCGGCGGCTCGGTCGTCGCCGAGATCGGGCTGCTCGCCTGCATTCCGGTGATCGTCGGACTGCTGGGCCGGCTCGGCCGCGGGCTCCCGCTCTCGCCCCGGATGGCGCTGCGGGACGCGGCCCGCAACCGGGGCCGTACCGCCCCCGCGGTGGCGGCCGTGATGGCGGCCGTGGCGGGCTCGGTGGCCATCGCCACGTACATGGCCAGCAACCTGGCCGAGTCCGACTACGACTACATGCCCATGCTGACCGAGGGGACGATCTCCCTGTCGGCGGGTGACGCCGAGTCCGCCGCGCGGCTTCCGGTGGCCCGTGCCGCCGTCGAGCACAACATGGCGGTGACCGGAAGGCGCGCGGACGTCTCGCGCGTCTGGGCGGGCAGCGACTGCAACATCTACTACGAGGAGGAGGACAGCTGCGGCTCCATGGAGCTGGTCAAGCCCGTCGGCAAGGGCCACACCTGCCCGCTCGACGCCGACGGCGCGAAGGAACTGGCCGCACGGCTCTCCGCCGACGAGCACCGCGCGATGATGCGGACCCCGGCCTGTGTGGACGTGCGCGTGTCCACCAGTTCCTTCAACTCCGACGCCAACAACATCGTCGTCGCCGACGCCGCGTTCCTCGACACCTATGTGAAGCTCCACGACCCGGCGGCGGCCGCCGCCCTGAAGGCCGGCACGCCCGTCCTGCTCAACGAGGCGTACGCGGAGAACGGCGAGGTCACCCTCAAGGCCGTCCACCGGTACAACGACAAGGACACGAAGAACCGCGAGCTGCACCCCGGCCCGCCCGAGAAGACCACCGACCGGCTCAAGGTCTACGTGGCGAAGCCGGAGTACGCCACGACGCCCGGCGTCCGCATGATCCTGCCGCAGCCCACCGCCGAACGCCTCGGCCTGCACACCGAGCCGTACGGCAGCGTGTACACGGTGGGCCACGCGCCCACGGACGAGGAGAGCCAGCGGGTGTCGGCCGCCATCGACCAGGCGGGCGGCGGCCTCTGGGTGCAGACCAACTCCGGTGCCAACGACCGGGGCAGCACCATTCTGCTGATCCTCACCCTGTTCGCCGGGGTGGTGACGATGGGCGCCGCCGCGATCACGACCGGCCTGGCCAAGGCGGACGCGGAGGCCGACCTCACCACGCTCAGCGCGGTGGGCGCGCCCCCGCACGTGCGGCGCTCGCTCTCCGGCTTCCAGTGCCTGGTGGTGGCGCTGACCGGGGTGCTGCTGGGGACGGCGGCGGGCCTGGTGCCCGCGGTGGCGCTGCGGCTGGTCGATCTGCGCGAGGCGATGAAGCAGATGCGGATCACGCCCATGGAGTCCGCGTACACGCCGATCGTGGTGCCCTGGGCGACGATCGGGCTGCTGGCCGTGGCGGTCCCACTGCTCGCGGGCGTCCTCGCGGCGGTCTTCACCCGCTCGCGGTCGGCCCTGTCGCGCCGGGCCGGCTGACCGGCTGGGCTGTTCGGTGCCTCCGGGACGGTGGATCAACCGTTCCCGGGGGCACCACAGTGATGAGCGCCGTGTGTGCGAGACAATGACGGCATGGAGATGCCGAGGAATGAACGGTCGCAGGAGCACCCCCAGGTCCTCGTAGTGGGACAGGACGGAATGGCGATCGGCGGCGGTGACACTGACGACGAGTCGCGGGAGGTCCCGGTGACGGAGATGGTCGAGCAGCCCGCGAAGGTCATGCGCATCGGCAGCATGATCAAGCAGCTCCTGGAGGAGGTCAGGGCGGCTCCTCTCGACGAGGCGAGCCGGGTGCGGCTGAAGGAGATCCACGCCGGTTCGGTCAAGGAGCTGGAGGACGGGCTCGCGCCCGAACTGGTCGAGGAGCTGGAGCGGCTGTCGCTGCCGTTCACCGACGACTCCGTCCCCTCCGAAGCGGAACTGCGGATCGCCCAGGCGCAGCTCGTGGGCTGGCTGGAGGGCCTTTTCCACGGCATCCAGACCGCCCTGTTCGCCCAGCAGATGGCGGCCCGGGCCCAGTTGGAGCAGATGCGCCGAGCGCTGCCGCCGGGCAGCGGTCACGAGGAGGACGGCGGAATCGACCCGCACGGCCCGGTCCGTTCGGGGCCGTACCTGTAAGCAGCCCGACCGACGACGTCCCAGGGGCCCGGCAACACTTCCGTGTGCCGGGCCCCGGTTCGTTTCGCGGCGGGGGGGGCGGTACCGGGTCAGGCGGCGGGGGCCTGGAGCAGCACCTTGCCGATGTGCGTGCTGGACTCCATCACGCGGTGCCCCTCCGCCGCGTCCCGCATCGGCACCGTGCGGTCGACGACCGGCTTGACGATCCCGTCCGCGACGAGCGGCCAGACGTGCTCGCGTACGGCGGCGACGATCGCCGCCTTCTCGGCGAGCGGGCGCCCGCGCAGCGAGGTCGCCGTGACGGCGGCCCGCTTCCTCAGCAGCGTGCCGAGGTTCAGCTCGCCCTTGGCGCCGCCCTGGAGCCCGATGACGGCGAGCCGGCCGTTGACGGCGAGGGCCTCCACGTTCCGGTCGAGATACTTCGCGCCCATGATGTCGAGGATGACGTCCGCGCCCGCCCCGGCGGTGGTCTCGCGGATCTCCTCGACGAAGTCCTGCTCGCGGTAGTCGATCAGGATGTCCGCGCCCAGCTCCGCGCAGCGCGCCAGCTTGTCCGGGCTGCCGGCCGTCACCGCGACCCGTGCCCCGACCGCCTTGGCGAGCTGGATGGCCATCGTGCCGATGCCGCTGGACCCGCCGTGCACGAGCAGGGTCTCGGCGGGGCGCAGATGGGCCACCATGAAGACGTTGGACCAGACGGTGGCCGTCACCTCGGGCAGCGCCGCGGCCCGCGCGAGGTCGAGGCCCTTGGGTACGGGGAGGAGCTGACCCGCCGGGACGGCGACCTTCTCCGCGTACCCGCCGCCCGCGAGGAGCGCGCACACCTCGTCGCCGACGGCCCAGCCGGTGACGCCGGGGCCGAGGGCCGCGATCCGGCCCGAGCACTCCAGACCGGGGTAGGGGGACGCACCCGGCGGCGGGTTGTAGAACCCCTGCCGCTGGAGGACGTCGGCCCGGTTGACCGCACTGGACACGACGTCCACGAGGACCTCGCCCTCGCCGGGTACGGGATCGGGCACCTCGGCCCACACGAGCGCCTCGGGGCCACCGGGTTCGGGGATCGTGATCGCATGCATGGCCGCGAGGCTACTCCGTACCGCGCCGCGCACCGGGCCGACCGGGGCGCGGCGCGGCGGCGGGCGTGGCGGGGCGGGACGTGGCGGGGCGTGCGGGGCAGCGGGGCGGGGCGTGGCGGTGCGGCCCGATCGGGTTCAGCCGGGCTCAGTCGGGCTCAGGGCAGCGGGAGGTTCTGGTGCGGCGGGTGGGCGGGCGGCTCGTTCGAGGCGCGCACGATGGTGATCAGGCGGTCCGTCAACTGCAAGGGACTCGCCGCCGGGTCGTCGTAGCCGAGGAGCCGGTGCCCGCGCAGCACGCTGACCACCAGGTCGTCCGTCTCGCGTACGTTCTTGCCGACCTCACTCTTTATCACCGGCCGTTCGACGAGGTCGAGGCCGCTGCCCTGCTGGATGAGGTCCTCCATGACCGTGCCCGCGCTGGGGCTGAGCACCGAGAGGCCGAGGAGCCGGCCGGCCGCACTGGCGCTGGTGATCACGGCGTCGGCGCCGGACTGCCGCAGCAGCGGGGCGTTCTCCTCCTCGCGCACCGCGGCCACGATCTTCGCACCGCGGTTGAGCTGGCGGGCGGTCAGCGCGACCAGCACGGCGGTGTCGTCGCGCTGGGTGGCGATGATGATCTGACGCGCCTTCTGCAGCTCGGCGCGGAGCAGGACATCGCTGCGGGTGGCGTCGCCGACGACTCCGGTGAACCCTTCGGCGTTGGCGATCTCGATCACCTTGGACGCCGGGTCGACGATGACGATCTGTTCCTTGCTCAGTCCGGTGGCGCGCAGGGTCTGGATCGCCGAACGGCCCTTCGTACCGAAGCCGACGACGACGGTGTGGTCACGCAAGTTGGTTCTCCAACGCTTCAGCCGGAAGTCCTCGCGGGTCCGCTCGGTGAGGACTTCGAGGGTGGTGCCGACCAGGATGATGAGGAAGAGCACACGCAGCGGTGTCACGAGCACCACGTTCATGAGGCGGGCGCCATCGCTGTACGGGGTGATGTCGCCGTATCCGGTGGTGGAGAGGGTGACCGTGGCGTAGTACACCGAGTCCAGCAGATCGACCGAGTCGTCGGCGGCGTCGTGGTAGCCGGCGCGGTCGACCCAGACGATGAACACGGTGACGGCCAGCACCATCAGAGCCATCATCAGGCGCTTGGCCACCTGGCGTGCCGGGCCGTCCACGACCCGGCGCGGAAGCATCACCCGAGTAGGGACGACCTGTTCGTCGGCCCGCCTGGCCATCGCGTCATGGCCGGGAAGTTTCACGTGAAACACCCTTCAGTCCACGGCGTCGCCGAGGCCCACGGTAGATCGAGGATCTCCACCTCGGTGCCGGACCGTACCCCGCCCGGCTCCACAACGGCCAGCCCGTCCGCGTCGGCGATCCCGCGCAACATCGCGGGACCGTTGTAACGCAGTGGTACGACGCACTCCGCCCCGCCCCCGGTTCCGGACTGCGTGCCGGCCCGGTACACGACGGGCACGAGCCGGGTGTCCTGCGGATGCCCCTGGACATCGTCGCGCACGGGTGTCCGGTACGGCTCATCGGGGGTACGGCCACCGAGCCCGACGAGCAGCGGCCCGGCGAGGGTGAGAAGCCCGGAGACAGCGGCGAGGGGATTGCCCGGCAGCCCGACGAGATGGCGGCCGGCGGCGTCCAGGCGGGCCAGCAGCATCGGGTGCCCGGGACGTACGGCGACTCCGTCGACCAGCAGTTCGGCGCCGATCCGGGCAAGCACGCGGTGGACGTGGTCCACGGGGCCGGCGGCGGTGCCACCGGTCGTGACGATCAGGTCGGCGTCGGAGCCGGTGAGCGCCTTCCACAGGGCCTCCGCGTCGTCGCCGAGGCGGCGCGGCGGGGCGACCTCGGCGCCGAGCGCCCGCACCCAGGGCACGATCATGGGCCCCAGCGCGTCACGGATCAGCCCGTCCTGCGGCAGCCCCGCGGTCAGCAACTCGTCGCCCAGGACGAGGACCTCGACACGCGGCCGGGCCCGTACGGACAGTTCGTCGTACCCGGCGGCTGCGGCCAGGCCGAGCACGGCGGGGGTCACGATCGTTCCGGCGGGGAGGAGGTGCTCCCCCGCCCGGCACTCCTGGCCGCGCGGCCGGATGTCCTGCCCCTGGACCACGGTCCGCTGGGCGTACAGCAGCCCCTTGGCCTCGTCGGCGTGCGCGTGTTCGCTGCGGATGACTGCGGTGACCTCCGCCGGGATACGGGCGCCGGTGGCGATGCGGACGGCTTCGCCGTCGGGCAGGGGGGCGGGGGTGCCATGACCGGCGAGAATGCCGCCGTCGTCCCGGATGCGCCACGGCCCCGGTCCGGCGACGGCCCAGCCGTCCATGGCGGAGGTGTCGAAGGACGGCAGATCGGTGAGCGCGGCCAGCGGCTCCCCCAGCAGCCGCCCCAGCGCCTCGTCCAGCGGTACCCGCTCACCGCCCACGGCACCCCGCCGGCCGGCCCGCCGGGCGATGTCCCGGGCCGCCCGCCAGGAGACGGCCGACGCTCGGTGGCCGGGGGAAAAGCGCGAACCGCTCACCGGCCCGGCGAGGGCCAGGGCCTGGGCGACGGCCCGCTCCTCGTCCGCGCGGCGCGCCTCCGCCTCGCTCGGCCCGCCGGTGGCGGGGGCGACGCCGCGGCCGCCCACCGCTCCGGCGCCGCGGCCCGTCACGGCGTACCGGTCTCGTCCACCCACCGGAGCGCCAGCGCCGCCGCCTTGCGGGCGGCCTCCGCGACCGCTTCGGGCCCGCCGCCCGCGCCGCTCGCCCGTCCGGCCGCGTACCCGACCAGGAAGGTGGTCAGGGGCGCGGCGGGCCGGGCGACGCCATGGGCGGCGTCGCGGGCGAGGTCGAGCAGGAGGGTCGTGTCGACGTCGAGGTCGAGGCCGAGTTCTTCCTTGACTGCGGTGATCCATTCATCCAGCACCGCCCCATGTTCTCTGATTCGGGCACGGGCGGAAGCGATGTCCTCCCAGGTGTCGCAGTCGAATGAGGCGAGCGGCCCGGCGGGCACCCGGCGCAGCGTCAGTTCCCCTGTGAGGAGGCGCAGTGGCAGCCCGGCGAGCCCGCCGTGTTCGGCGGCGAGGAGTGCCAGTTCGCGGCGCAGGGGCTCGGCGCGGTAGACGGCGACCAGCGGTTGGTCGCGGCCGTTCTCGTCGTGGCACAGGGCGCCTTCCACCCCGGTCTGCGCCGAGGCGGTCAGCAGGGCGCGGACGGTGTCCGTGCCGAGGAACGGCAGGTCGGCGGAGAGCACGAGCACGCTCTGCGCCGTGGTGTGCCGGACTCCGGCGTGGAGCGCTGCCAACGGGCCGCCGCCGGGCGGGGCTTCGCGGGCCCAGGTGACCGGACGCGCGGTGGGCCGCCGGTCCCCCACGACGACCGTGGTGCCCGCGTCGGGGCACGCGGTGAGCACCCGGTCGAGCAGGGTCCGGCCGCCGACCCGCAGGCCCGGCTTGTCGGCGCCGCCCAGCCGGGCGGCGGCCCCTCCGGCGAGAACGATGGCGTCGTACGCGGTCATGCCCCGAGTATGCGGGGGCCGGGGCCGCCGCCCTCTCGCGGCCCTGCCGGACCTGCGGCTCTACAGGCTCCGCAGCAGCAGCGCCGGCCGCTCCACGCAGTCCGCCACGTACCGGAGGAAGCCCCCGGCGGTGCCGCCGTCGCAGACGCGGTGGTCGAAGGTGAGGGAGAGCTGGACGACCTGGCGCACGGCCAGCTGTCCCTCGTGCACCCACGGCTTGGGGACGATGCGGCCGACACCCAGCATCGCGGCCTCGGGGTGGTTGATGATCGGCGTCGAGCCGTCGACCCCGAACACGCCGTAGTTGTTGAGGGTGAACGTGCCGCCGGTCAGCTCGGCGGGGGTCAGCGTGCCGGTGCGCGCGGCCTCGGTCAGCCGGGCGATCTCCGCGCCGATGGACTCCGTGCCGCGGGTGTGGGCGTCGCGGACGACGGGGACGACCAGGCCCCGGTCGGTCTGTGCCGCGAACCCGAGGTGGACCTGCGGCAGCCGTACGATCTCGCGCGCCTCCTGGTCCACCGTGGCGTTCAGCTCCGGGTGGCGGGCGAGGGCCGCCGTGCAGATGCGGGCGAGGAGCGCGAGGACGGACACCTTGGGCGTACCGGGTCCGGCGACGCTGTTCATCGCGGCCCGCGCGGCCATCAGCTCGGTGGCGTCGGCGTCGACCCAGCAGGTGGCGTCGGGGATCTCGCGGCGGCTGCGGGCCAGCTTGTCGGCGACGGCGCCGCGTACACCGCGCAGCGGAATACGCTCATCGCCGGCGGCGGGCGCGGCCTTCGGGGCCGACCCGGTGGCCGCCGGGGCGGGGGCCTCTGGGGCGGTTGCCACCAGGGCGGGAGCCTCGACCGCCGCCTGGATCGCGTTCTCGACGTCGGCCCGCAGGATCAGCCCGTCCGGCCCGGAGCCGGCGAGCCGGCGGAGATCCAGATCGTGCTGTCGGGCGAGCCTGCGCACCAGCGGGGAGACGACCGCGACCGGCCCGGAAGCGGAATCGGGCACGGAGGCCGGGGAAGCGGCGCCGGGCGCCGTGGCCGGGGGAGCCGGGTCGGTCGCGGAGGCCGGGGGAGCGGCCTCGGCGGCGGGCGGCGCGGGCGCGACGGTCACCGCGACGGCTGCCTTCAGCCCCTGCGGGCGCACCCGTCGGCGCCGTACCGGCGGGGCCCCCGTCCCGTACCCCACCAGCACGTTCCCGGACCCGGAATCCTCCGTACCGGAATCGCCGTCCGCACCGGCCCCGGCGGGCTCGGGCGTTCCGACGGCGACGGTCAGCAGGGGCGCCCCCACGGGAAGCTCCGTGCCCTCGTCGCCGAAGCGGGCGGTCACCACGCCCCCGTACGGGCAGGGCACCTCCACCATCGCCTTGGCCGTCTCGACCTCGACGACCGGCTGGTCGATGGCGACGACGTCGCCGACCTCCACCAGCCAGCGCACGATCTCGGCCTCGGTCAGGCCCTCGCCGAGGTCCGGCAGCTTGAACTCAAGAACCTGGGCCATCAGTTGTCCGCCTCCCACTGGAGCCGTGCGACGGCGTCGAGGACCCGGTCCACACCGGGCAGGTGGTGGCGCTCCTGCATGGGCGGCGGGTAGGGAATGTCGAACCCGGCGACGCGCAGCACGGGCGCCTCCAGGTGGTGGAAGCACCGCTCGGTGATCCGGGCCGCGATCTCGCCGCCGGGGCCGCCGAAGCCGGTGGACTCGTGGACGACGACCGCGCGTCCGGTGCGGCGGACCGAGGCGGTGACGGTCTCGTCGTCGAACGGCACCAGGGAGCGCAGGTCGACGACTTCCAGGTCCCAGCCCTCCTCGACGGCGGCCTGCGCGGCCTCCATGCAGACGGGCAGGGACGGCCCGTACGTGATGAGGGTGGCGCTGCGGCCGGGGCGGCGGACGACGGCGCGGCCGATGGGCTCCACGGCGGTGGGGTGCTGCGGCGACCAGTCGGCCTTCGACCAGTACAGCCGCTTGGGCTCCAGGAAGACGACGGGGTCGTCCGAGGCGATCGAGGCCCGCAGCAGCCCGTACGCGTCCTCGACCGTGGCCGGGGTGACGACGTGGAGACCGGGGGTGGCCATGTAGTACGCCTCGGAGGAGTCGCTGTGGTGCTCGACGCCTCCGATGCCTCCGCCGTAGGGAATGCGGACGGTGATCGGCAGCGGCATGGCGCCGCCGGTCCGGTTCCGCATCTTGGCGACATGGCTGGCCAGCTGTTCGAACGCCGGGTAGGCGAAAGCGTCGAACTGCATCTCCACGACGGGCCGCAGCCCGTACATCGCCATGCCGACCGCCGCCCCGAGGATGCCCGCCTCGGCCAGCGGCGTGTCGGTGCAGCGCTCGTCGCCGAACTCCTTCGCCAGGCCGTCGGTGATCCGGAAGACCCCGCCGAGCGTCCCCACGTCCTCCCCGAGGACGTGGACCATGGGGTCCTCGGCCATCGAGTCGCGCAGGGCGCGTCCCAGGGCCTGGGCCATGGTGGCGGGCTTGGCCTTCGCCGTCCGCCGCCCGGCCGTCGCCGCTGCCGTGGTCATCGCGCCGCTCCCCCGTCCGTGCCGTGCTGGTCGTTCTCCGCGTCCAGTTCCTCCCGCAGGCGGGCCGCCTGCTCGCGCAACTGGGCCGTCTGCTCCTCGTACACATGGGTGAAGAGGGACATCGGGTCGAGCACCGGGTCGGCGTTCATCCGTTCCCGCAGCCGTGCCGCCATCGCTTCGGCGGCGGCCCGCGCCTCCTCCTTTCCGGCGTCGTCCAGCAGCCCGCGCCCGGTCAGCTCGCGCTCCAGCAGCAGGACCGGATCGTGGTCCCGCCACAGGTCGACCTCGCTGTCGCCGCGGTACCGGGTCGCGTCGTCGGCGTTCGTGTGGGCGTCCATCCGGTACGTGACCGCCTCGACCAGGGTCGGGCCGCCACCGCTCCGGGCCCGCTGGACCGCCTCGGAGAGCACCTGGTGCACCGCGGCCGCGTCGTTCCCGTCCACCAGCCGGCCGGGCATCCCGTACCCCACGGCCTTGTGCGCCAGCGACGGAGCCGCCGTCTGCTTGGCCAGGGGTACGGAGATGGCGAAGCCGTTGTTCTGCACGAGGAAGACCACCGGGGCCTGCCAGACGGCCGCGAAGTTCAGCGCCTCATGGAAGTCCCCCTCGCTGGTGCCGCCGTCGCCGACCATGGCAAGGGCGACGACGTCGTCGCCCTTGAGCCGGGCGGCGTGGGCCAGGCCCACCGCGTGCGGCAACTGGGTGGCGAGCGGGGTGCAGAGCGGGGCGATGCGGTGCGTCCTCGGGTCGTAGCCGGTGTGCCGGTCGCCGCGCAGCAGGGTCAGCGCCTCGACCGGGTCCAGGCCCCGCGCCACGGCCGCGAGCGTGTCCCGGTAGCTGGGGAAGAGCCAGTCCCGCTCCTCCAGGACCAGGGCGGCCGCGATCTCGCAGGCCTCCTGGCCGGTGCTCGACGGGTAGACCGCCAGGCGGCCCTGCTTGGTCAGCGCGGTCGCCTGGGCGTTGTACCGCCGTCCGCGCACCAGCTCCGCGTAGAGCCGCAGCAGCAGCCCGGAGTCGGTACCGGCCACGGCGTCCGTCCCCAGCACCCGGTAGGGCTCGGGGTCCGGGAGCAGCGGCGCGGGATCGGTCAGCGGCTTCCAGGCCGGGGGCGGCGTGGGCCGGTAGGCGGCCGCGCCGGGCAGCTCTTGGACCGTCATGACGGGCACCTCCGAGCATCGAGGGGTGTCGACATAGGGTGATATATCGAAAACGACATGGGGCACAGGTGTGGCGTGCCTCACCTACCGATTGTTCGGTCGCGAGCGCATTTTGGCTACAGGCACCATCAGCCTGTGGACAAACGGTTCTCCACAGCCTGGGATGGGGACAGGTCGTCCAGGACGGGGAGGCGCGGAAACATGGCAGCTGAACAAATGGCCGACGCGGGCGAGGGAGAGGGCCGGATTCCTCCGCCGCGCCCGCTCGATTCGGTCGACCGCGCCATCCTGCGGCTGCTCCAGACGGACGGCCGTGCCTCGATACGGTCGGTGGCCGATCGCGTCCATGTCTCGCGGGCCAACGCCTACGCCCGGATCAACCGCCTCATCGAGGACGGCGTGATCCGGGGGTTCAGCGCGCGGGTGAACCATGAGCGGGCGGGGCAGGGCGCCTCCGCTTACATCACGCTCAAGATCGTCCAGAACTCCTGGCGGACTGTTCGCGAACAGCTCCAGGCGCTGCCGGGCGCCACGCACATCGCGCTGGTCAGCGGTGATTTCGATGTGCTGCTGCTGGTCCACACGCCGGACAACCGGACGCTGCGCGAACTGGTGCTGACCCGTATTCAGGCCATTCCGGAGGTGCTGTCCACCCGCACGCTGCTGGTGTTCGAGGAGACGGACCTGGCCCCCGGCCCGGACCGTCCCCCGGAGCTCGACTGAGCCGGGCGGGCCGGGTCAGGAACCGTACTTCGCGAGGAAGTCCCGCACGGTGGTCCAGCGCGCGTCGTCGTCGAGCAGCGCCACGCCGTGCTCGCTCGCGTCACGTACCTGGATCGCCTTGTGCTCGGCCGACTTCACGCTCTTCTTGTTCATCTCCACGGCGTCGGCGGCGAAGTTGCCGTCGAGCTCGCCGGCCATGTACAGCACGGGCGAGGTCACCCGGGGCACCGCCTGCACGGCGTTCATGTTCCTGTACTGCGCCGGGGCGGACAGCGCCACGACGGCGTCCGGCTGGGGCGTCAGCCGGGGGGCCGCGGTGAGCACGGAGGTGCCACCCTTGGAGGCGCCCATCAGCAGCAGCTTCCCGGCGCCCTTCTCCCGCAGATAGCCGACGGCGGCGACGACCTCCGCGACCTCCTGCCCGTTGGAGTTGACCGCGAGCACCCGGTAGCCGGCCTTGCTCAGCTCGTCGGCCTTGTCCTTCCACTGGCAGACCGTGCCGTCCGCCTGGTGGGCGAGCACGATGCCGGCGCCCGTCCCGCCACGAGGCGCGTACGCACCCGTCTCGGAGCCGTCTTCGAGGGTGAAGGTGATCGAGGACGCCTTGGCCTCCTCGGCCGTCAGGCAGTCGAAGTCGTCCGCCTTCTCCGCCGGCGCGCTCTTGCCGGCGCCCTTGTCCCCGTCGTCCCCGCCGTCGGAGGAGCAGCCGGCCAGGGAGGCCGCGACGAGCAGCGTGGCGGCACAGAGGAGTCCGGGCATCCGGAGCGCAGCGGTCATGGCCGCGATATTGGTTCGTACCAATGCGCTAGTCAACGTCGGCCGGACGGGACTTCATCCCGTCGAAGGCCAGTTGCACCACGGTGTCCGCGAGACGGTCCCCTTCGGCGGCGCCGCCGGGCAGCGGCCGGTACCACTCCACCAGCGAGTTCACCATGCCGAACAGCAGCCGCGTCGCGAGACGTATGTCCACGTCAGAGCGGAGATCACCCTCGTCGACGGCCGCCTTGAGCAGCTCGGCGACCCGCTGGTCGAACTCGCGGCGCCGCTCCAGCGCCCAGCGCTCGGTCTTCGTGTTGCCGCGCACCCGCAGCAGCAGGGTGACGTAGGGGAGTTCGGCTATCAGCACCTCGACGGTACGACGCGTGACGTACTCGACCCGCTCGATCGCACGGCCCCGTGTCGCCCCCGACTCGTCGAGGATCTCGAACAGCCCGTCGAGCGCCCGGCTGACCGCCCGCCGCAGCAGCTCCTCCTTGCCCGCCACGTGGTGGTAGATGGACGACTTGGAGATACCGGCCGCCTTCGACAGGTGCTCCATGGACGTGCCGTCGTAGCCGCGCTCGTTGAAGACACGGACGGCGACGGTCAGCAGAGTCTCCGGTGTGTACGTGTCCCGCTTGGCCGTGGTCATGCCCGCGATCCTCCCCTACGAGTTGTCCACAGGTTTCGTGGGGCCCCTTGTACCGACCGATCGTTCGGTTACTCTAACTCTGTCCGCCCGTCCCTGCCCAGCTCGATGAGGAGTTGGTCCGCCATGGCCGCCGAGCTCTCCCCGCACCTGCTGTCCGAGAGGCACCGCCCCACGCTGGACCGGGCCCTGGAAGCGATCCGTACGCGTGACTACTGGTCCCCGCACCCCGAGCACCCGAAGGCGTACGGGGAGGGCGGCGCCCCGGGCAGCCTCGGTGCCGCCGAGGGCAAGGCCGCCTTCGACGCCGTGCTGCGCACCAGGCTCGACTGGGACCAGGCGGGCACCGACGGCTGGACGGGCGGCGAGGTCTCTCCGTACGGCCCCGAGCTGGGCGTCGAGTACCCGCACGCGGACCTGGACGTGCTGCTTCCGGCGATGCGCGCGGGCATGCCCGCCTGGCGGGACGCGGGCCCGGAGACCAGGGCCCTGGTCTGCCTGGAGATCCTGGCGCGGATCAGCGCCCGCACCCACGAGTTCGCGCACGCCGTGATGCACACCAGCGGCCAGGCGTTCATGATGGCGTTCCAGGCGGGCGGGCCGCACGCCCAGGACCGCGGCCTGGAGGCCGTCGCCTACGCCTACGAGGAGCAGCTCCGCGCGCCCCGGAGCGCCGACTGGTCCAAGCCGCAGGGCAAGCGCGACCCGCTCGCGCTGCACAAGTCGTTCACCCCGGCGGGCCGGGGCATCTCGCTGCTGATCGGCTGCAACACCTTCCCCACGTGGAACGGCTACCCCGGCCTCTTCGCCTCGCTGGCCACGGGAAACCCGGTCCTGGTCAAGCCGCACCCCCGCGCGGTCCTCCCGCTGGCCCTCACCGTCCAACTGGCGCGCGAGGTGCTCACGGAGGCGGGCTTCGCCCCCGACCTCGTCGCCCTGGCCGCCGAACGGCCCGGCGAGGGCATCGCCAAGACGCTGGCGGTCCGCCCCGAGGTCAAGATCATCGACTACACCGGCTCCACGGAATTCGGGGACTGGCTGGAGGCCAACGCCCGCCAGGCCCAGGTGTACACGGAGAAGGCCGGCGTCAACACCGTCGTCGTGGACTCCACGGACGACTACCGGGGCATGCTCGCCAACCTGGCGTTCTCGTTCTCCCTGTACAGCGGCCAGATGTGCACCACCCCGCAGAACGTGCTCATCCCCCGGACCGGCATCGCCACGGACGCCGGCGACAAGACCTACGACGACGTGGTCGGCGACATCGCCGCCGCCGTCACCGGCCTCCTCAGCGACGACGCCCGTGCGAACGGCCTGCTCGGCGCGCTGGTCAACCCGGACGTCAAGGCCCGCCTGGAGGCGGCGGCGCGGCTGGGCGAGGTGGCGCTGCCCTCCCGCGAGGTGACCAACCCCGACTTCCCGGACGCCGTCGTCCGCACGCCCGTGATCGTGAAGCTGGACGCCGCCAAGACGGAGGGCGAGCCGCCCTACCTCTCGGAATGCTTCGGCCCGGTCTCCTTCGCGGTCGCGGTGGACTCCACGCGGGACGCCCTGGAGCTGCTGCGCCGTACGATCCGCGAGAAGGGCGCGATGACGGTCGGCGCGTACACGACGTCCCCGGACGTGGAGCGGGCCGTGGAGGAGGTCTGCCTGGACGAGTCGGCCCAGCTCTCCCTGAACCTGACCGGCGGCCTCTACGTCAACCAGACGGCGGCGTTCTCCGACTACCACGGTTCCGGCGGCAACCCGGCTGCGAACGCGGCACTCTGCGACGGCGCCTTCGTCTCCAACCGCTTCCGCACGATCGAGGTACGCCGCCAGCGCTGATCGGCCCGGCCCTTGAGAACGGGGGAGCGCGGGGGCCGGGCGCGGTGGGCGGCGGCCCCGGCCCCCGCCTCAGCCCGGGATCACCGCGTACCGCGCCACCCACGCGTGCATGGCGATCGCCGCGGCCGCTCCCGCGTTGATCGACCGCGTGGAGCCGAACTGGGCGATCGAGCACACCATCGCCGCGTGCCGCCGCGCCTCCTCCGTCAGCCCCGGCCCCTCCTGCCCGAACAGGAGCACGCACCGCCGGGGCAGCTCGGTCCGCTCCAGCGGCACCGCGCCGGGCAGGTTGTCGATGCCGATGACCGGCAGGTCCTCGGCGGCCGCCCAGGCGGTCAGGCTCGCGGTGTCGGGGTGGTGGCGGACGTGCTGGTAGCGGTCGGTGACCATCGCCCCGCGCCGGTTCCAGCGCCGCCGTCCGACGATGTGCACCTCCTTGGCCAGGAAGGCGTTGGCGGTGCGCACGACGGACCCGATGTTGAAGTCGTGGCCCCAGTTCTCCACGGCCACGTGGAAGTCGTGGCGGCGCAGATCGAGGTCGGCGACGATCGCCTCGCGGGTCCAGTAGCGGTACTGGTCGCCCACATTGCGCCGGTCGCCCCCGGCCAGCAGCTCGGGGTCGTACCGCTCGTCCTCGGGCCAGGGCAGCGGATGCGGCCCGACACCGATCTGGGCGCCGAACCCCTCGTCGTACTGCGCGGGCTCCTCGCCGGCAGGCTGCCCGTCCACGGGCTCGCCGTCCGCGGGGCTCCCGTTGCTCCTGGTACCGGTGCTGCCGGTCTCGCTGCTCACCCGACGAGGGTATGGCTCCCGCCTCCGCCGGGCCCAGCCGCCTCCGTCCCGTCCCCCGGGGCCCGGGGCGCGGGCACCTCGACGGCACGCCGCCGCTGGAACAGCCGCTGTCGCCCAAGGGTCACCCGGCCGCCCAGCCACACCAGGAACACGGTCGGCAGGAAGACGGCGTCGGCGGCGATCATGGCCATCGAGAAGAACGGCAGCCCCAGCAGGATCGCGATCCCCGCGTGCTCGCAGATCATCGCGACCAGCAGGACGTTCTTGACCCGCCGGTTGAAGAGGGTGAACGGGAAGGCCACCTGCACGATGACCGTGGCGTACGACAGCACCATCACCATGACGCCACTGGAGGCGAGCAGGTCCGACAGGGCGGGCCACGGGGTGAAGTACTCCAGCTTGAGCGGGTAGTACAGCGCGGTGCCGTCCTGCCATCGCGAGCCCTGAATCTTGTACCAGCCGGCCGTCGCGTAGATCAGGCAGACCTCGGCCATGATCACGACGAGGGCGGCGTTGTGGGCGAGGTTGGCGATGACGTCGAGGAGCGTGCGGGGCTCGCCGGACGGCGCGTAGCGGTTGGCGGCCCACCACGCGGCCTGCCCCACCCACAGGCACCACAGAAGGATCGGCAGCCACAGCGTTCCCCCCAGACCGCCGGCCGCGGTGGCCACGACGAGTACGCAGCCGAGCACCGCCCACAGCACGATCCCGGCAAGCTCACCGGGGGCCCGCCGCGCGGCGGGTTCCCGGCCCCCGGCAACCACCGCTTCCTCGACGCTCCGTGCCTCGTCGCGCGCGTGGCGCCGTGCCCGCCTGGCGTCCAGCGACCAGACCTGACCGCAGCGGGTCAGGACCAGATAGAGGGCCATCAGATGGATGACGTTGTCGCCGCCGTCGCCCATGAAGATGCTGCGGTTCTGCAGCGAGAGGACCCCGGCCATGAAGAGGACGGAGGTGGCGCGGGTGTGCCAACCCAGCATGAGCAGAAGGGACGAGAGCATCGCCAGCGCGTAGACGACCTCGAACCAGAGGCTGTTGTCCGACCACATGAGGACCGTGAACGCCTGGTTCCCGGATATCAGCTGTTGCGCCAGGTCCCAGCGCCAGGGCGCGTCGGGGCCGTACATCTCGTGGCGGTGGGGCAGTTCGCGGAGCAGGAACGCCAGGAAGGTGGCGCCGAAGCCGATCCGGACGACGGCGGTCTGGTACGGGCCCAGGGCCGTGGCCGTGACGCGCTGGATGGAGCGGGCGAGTGCGCGGTCCGGGCGGGGTGTGCTCACCGTGCCGCCTCCTCTGATCCGGCGGCGCCCCGGGGCAGGTCGTCCGGGGTGACCTTCCACCAGGGCAGGACGCGGTAGGACGGGCCGGTGCTGATCTTCTCGTCACTCCACTCGGGCGCCGGAACGGCCCGCACCTCGGACCTGATCTGGATACGGAGGACGGCCTCTCCCTCGTGGTACGCGCCGAGCCGGAGCATCACGAGGCGGCGGACGTACTTCTCGGAGAGGGTGCCGCGCAGGCCGTTGGGGCGGTTCTTGTCGTCGTGCGATCCGACGTAGAAGTCCCAGGCCCGGCGGAGTTCGTTCTGCTGCACATGGCTGGGCAGCAGATTGCCGCGTATCGCCCGGCCGTCCTCGGCGGAGAGATTGCGCCAGGCCGAGGTGCGCGGGCCGCTGGGACCGGCGGTCTCGGTGCGGACCTGCACCGAGACGTTCTGCTGGAGCGGATTGGGGGCGAACAGCTTCCAGTTCTGCTCGAACTCGGGGTAGACCCACTCGTCGACGGCCGCGCCGTGCTTCTTGGTCAGCGTGTTGGACGGCGCGACGTGCAGGAACACCATGGCCAGCTGTACGCAGGCGAGCACCGCGAAGACCCCGAGGGCCACCGCGGCGACGATTTGGTACGGAAACGAGAGCGCGGCCATTCCGCCGCCCCCGCCGACGCCGCTGTCGTCGTCCGAATCCATCCCGCCCCGATCGCGCCGCTCGTCCACTCGGTTATCCACAGGGTTGACACCCTACGGGCCCCGGACACACCATTGAAGACGTTGAACCGAACGATCGGTCGGTAGGGAGTCGGGATGGCGGCAGGGACTGCGAGCCGGGCAGCGCGGGCGGCGGCGGACGGTGCACAGGGGGCGGACGCCGCCCTGCAGGCGGCCTTCGACGCCGCGGTGGCGGCCGACGAGCGCATCGAGCCGCGCGACTGGATGCCGGACGCCTATCGCGCGTCGCTGGTCAGGCAAATGGCCCAGCACGCGCACTCCGAGATCATCGGCATGCAGCCGGAGGCCAACTGGATCACCCGCGCCCCCTCGCTGCGCCGCAAGGCCATCCTCATGGCCAAGGTGCAGGACGAGGCGGGCCACGGGCTATATCTGTACAGCGCCGCCGAAACCCTCGGCACCAGCCGCGACGAACTGCTCGACAAGCTGCACGCGGGCCGCCAGCGGTATTCGTCGATCTTCAACTACCCGACGCTGACCTGGGCGGACGTGGGCGCGATCGGCTGGCTGGTGGATGGCGCCGCGATCACCAACCAGGTCCCGCTCTGCCGCTGCTCCTACGGCCCCTACGCCCGCGCGATGGTCCGCGTCTGCAAGGAGGAGTCGTTCCACCAGCGCCAGGGCTACGAACTGCTCCTCGCGCTGAGCAACGGCACCCCCGCGCAGCACGAGATGGCCCAGGACGCGGTGAACCGCTGGTGGTGGCCCTCCCTGATGATGTTCGGCCCGCCGGACGACGCCTCGGCCCACTCGGCGCAGTCGATGGCCTGGAAGATCAAGCGCCACTCCAACGACGAACTGCGCCGGCGCTTCGTGGACATCTGCGTCCCCCAGGCCGCCGCGCTCGGATTGTCCCTCCCCGACCCGGACATCCGGTGGAACGAGGAGCTCGGCCGCCACGACTTCGGTGCGATCGACTGGACGGAGTTCCAGGAGGTCCTGAAGGGCAACGGGCCGTGCAACGAACAGCGCCTCGGGCAGCGCCGCCGCGCGCACGAGGAAGGTGCCTGGGTCCGCGAGGCCGCCGCAGCGTACGCCCGCAAGCACACGTCCGGCGCGGGTCCGGCCGTACCGAAGGGAAAGGCGACAGCATGAGCAGCTCGACGGACTGGCCGCTGTGGGAGGTGTTCGTCCGCTCCCGGCGCGGGCTCTCCCACACCCACGCCGGCAGCCTGCACGCACCGGACGCCGACATGGCCCTGCGCAACGCGCGGGACCTCTACACCCGCCGGTCCGAAGGGGTCTCGATATGGGTCGTGCCGTCCGCCCACATCACGGCTTCCTCGCCGGACGAGAAGGACTCCTTCTTCGAGCCCGCCGGTGACAAGCCCTACCGGCACCCCACCTTCTACGAGATCCCGGACGGGGTGAAGCACCTGTGACCGCGGCCCTCGCCCTCGGCGACGACGCGCTGGTGCTCTCGCACCGGCTGGGGGAGTGGGCGGGCCACGCCCCGGTCCTGGAAGAGGAGGTGGCCCTCGCCAACATCGCCCTCGACCTGCTGGGCCAGGCCCGGCTCCTGCTCTCCCTCGTGGGTGACGAGGACGAACTGGCCTATCTCCGCGAGGAGCGCGCATTCCGCAACGTCCAGCTGGTCGAGCAGCCGAACGGCGACTTCGCCCACACCATCGCACGGCAGCTCTACTTCTCCGTCCACCAACAGGGGCTGTACGAGCAGCTGGCCGCCGGCGACGGCCCGTTCGCGGCGATCGCGGCCAAGGCCGTCAAGGAGGTCGCCTACCACCGGGACCACGCCGAACAGTGGACGCTCCGCCTCGGCGACGGCACGGACGAGAGCCACGAGCGGATGCAGCGGGCGGTGGACGCGCTGTGGCGCTGCACCGGCGAGCTGTTCCAGCCGGTCGAAGGCGTCGACGTGGACTGGCAGGCCCTGCACGACCGCTGGCTGGAGACCGTCGGCGACGTCCTCGGCCGGGCGACCCTGACCGTCCCGGCGGGCCCGCAGTCCGGCGCCTGGTCGGCCGGAGCGGGCCGGCAGGGCATCCACACCGAGCCGTTCGGGCGGATGCTCGCCGAGATGCAGCATCTGCACCGCAGCCATCCGGGGGCGTCATGGTGACCTGGACCTCCCTGGAGGAGGAGCTGCTGTTCCTGGCGGGCTCGGTGCCCGACCCCGAACTGCCCGTGCTCACGCTGGAGGACCTGGGCGTGGTCCGGGGCGTGGACGTGAGCGAACCGGGCCGGGTCACCGTCCGGCTGACGCCGACCTACTCCGGCTGCCCGGCGATGGAGGCCATGTCCGCCGACATCGAACGCGTGCTGCACGCCCACGGGGTAGCCGAGGTGTCCGTGGAGACGGTCCTGTCCCCCGCCTGGTCCACGGACGACATCACGGCCGAGGGCCGGCGCAAGCTCGCCGAGTTCGGCATAGCGCCGCCCCGGCCCCGCGACACCGCGTCCGACGGGCCCGTGCCGCTCACCCTGGCCGTGCGCTGCCCGCACTGCGGCTCGACGGAGACGGAGCTGCTCAGCCGGTTCTCGTCCACCGCCTGCAAGGCGCTCCGGCGCTGCGTGGCGTGCCGGGAGCCGTTCGACCACTTCAAGGAGTTGTAGATGTTCCATCCGCTCCGGGTCAGCGGGATCGAGCGGCTCACGGACGATTCGGTGGCCGTCACCCTCGCCGTCCCGCCCGACCTGCACGACACCTTCCGGCACCGGCCCGGCCAGCACCTCAACGTCCGCTACACCGTGGACGGCGAGGAGGTCCGCCGCTCGTACTCGATCTGTGCCCCGGCTCCCGAGAGCCCGGCCGCTCCGGCGCTGCGGGTGGGCATCCGCCTCGTGGACGGCGGCGCGTTCTCCACGTACGCGCTCAAGGAACTGCTCGTCGGGGACACGGTCGAGGCGATGCCGCCGATGGGCCGCTTCGTGCTGGAGCCCCGCCCCGGCCGGTTCGCGGCGATCGTCGGGGGCAGCGGCATCACCCCGGTCCTGTCGATGGCGGCCACGCTGCTGGCCCGCGAGCCGGACGCCACGTTCTGCCTGATCCGCAGCGACCGCACCGCGGCGTCGACGATGTTCCTGGACGAGGTCGCCGACCTGAAGGACCGCTACCCGGACCGGTTCCAGCTGGTCACCGCCCTCTCGCGGGAGGAGCGGCAGGCAGGTCTGCCCTCGGGCAGGCTGGACGGCGAACGGCTCGCCGGGCTGCTGCCCGCGCTGCTGCCGGTGGCCGGGATCGACGGCTGGTACCTGTGCGGGCCGCTGGGCCTGGTCCGGGCCGCCGAGGGCGCGCTGCGGGAGCTGGGCGTGGACCGCTCACGCGTCCATCAGGAGATCTTCCACGTCGAGGACGGACCGACGGCGCCCGCCGGCCCCCGGATCGAGGCCCCGGCCGGCAGCACGCTCACGGCGACCCTCGGCGGCCGGTCCGGCTCGTGGCCGGTGGCGGAGGGCGAATCGCTGCTGGAGACGGTGTTGCGCAGCCGGTCGGACGCGCCGTACGCGTGCAAGGGCGGCGTCTGCGGCACCTGCAGGGCGTTCCTGGTCTCGGGCGAGGTGCGGATGGACCGCAACTACGCCCTGGAGCCGGAGGAGACGGAGGCGGGCTATGTGCTGGCCTGCCAGTCCCGCCCGGTCACCGAGGAGGTCGAACTCGACTTCGACCGCTGAGCGGCCGGGCCGGGCCGGGGTGTCCCCGGTGGTCGGGCCGGCCGGCGCGGGCGTCCCGGCCCCCGGGCGTGGTCGGGCGACGCGTGGAAGCTCCTATAGATCGTCAAGCGGTCTGTGGGAGCGGTTTGGTGGTGTGGATCACATGGGGTAGGTGGCGGTAGATCTCGCGGGCGACGAACCGTTTCAGGCACCGGATGACGTCCTTCTTGACCATGCCTTCGGCGGTGCGTCGGGCGACGTAGTCCCGTGTGCGCTGGTCGTACTTCATGCGGACCAGGACGATGGTGTGGAGGGCGTTGTTGGCCTGGCGGTCGCCGCCGCGATTGAGGCGGTGGCGGTTGGTGCGGCCGGAGGAGGCCGGGACCGGTGCGGCCCCGCAGAGGTGGGCGAAGGCTGCTTCGGAGCGGAGCCGGTCGGGGTTGTCGCCCGCGCTCGTCAGCAGCTGGCCGGCGGTTTCGGGGCCGAGGCCCGGCAGGGCGATGAGCCTCGGGGCCGCCTTGGTGACCAGCGGTCCGATCTCCTTGTCCGCGTCCTTGATCTCCTCGTCCAGCGCCTGGTAGCGGCGGGCGAGCCGCCGCAGGACGGTCTTCACCGCGCAGGCTGGATCGTCGAGTTCACCGGCCGGACGGGAGCGGGCCAGGGTGTCGATCAGCTCCCGCGTGGACAGTCCCCGCAGCTTGTCCCGCACCACGGAGGGAGCGGTGACGATGAGGGTGCGGATCTGGTTGATGGTCTGGGTGCGGACCTTGACGGCGCTCTTGCGGACGACCCGCAGGGCGCGGATCGCCTCCACGATCCCGTTGCGCGCCTTGGGTGTTCCTCCGGCCCGGCCGGAGAGGACCGCGGTCGCGGCCCCGTAGGCGTCGATCGGGTCGGATTTGCCGTTGTCGCGCCTCGCCTTGCGGTCCGGCCGGTCCACCTCGACCACTGCGACCCCGTTCGCGGTGAGGAAGCGTGCGATCTCGGCGCCGTAGGCACCGGTCCCCTCGACCCCGACGGCAAGGACCTCACCGTGGGACCGGAGCCAGTCCAGCAGCCGCCGGTATCCCTCCGGCGTGGTCTCGAACCGCTTGGTGGCCAGGTGCCGGCCAATGCTGTCGATGACCGCTGCCTGGTGGAGGTCGGTGTGGGTGTCGATCCCGCCGACCACCGCTATCTCGTCTGCCATGCTGGTGTGTGCTGCCCTTCCAACGCTCAACGGTGGGAGGGCGCGAGCCGGTCGGGCAGACAGACAAGACAGTGATGGGACCTTTGGCCGGGCTCCTATGAAGTCACGGAAGCCCGACCGGCCACGCGCCAGACGGCATCGCCCGGCAGGCCGACGATTCCCCAGAAGGACAACCGAAGCGTCAGTCAGGCGGAGAGTCAGACCCCCGGGCGATGCCATGGCTAATCCTCACTGTCAGGCGACGAAGGCCTGGGCGCCGTTGTCGGTGACCATCGGGCGGCCCGCGCCCTCCCAGGCGAGCATGCCGCCGTCGATGTTCACGGCGTCGATCCCCCGCTGCACCAGGTACTGGGTGACCTGCGCGGACCGGCCGCCGACCCGGCACATCACATGCACGCGCCGGCCGTCCTCCACCGCCTCGGTCACCTCACCGAAGCGGCCCACGAAGTCGCTCATCGGGATGTGCAGGGCGCCCTCGACGTGTCCGGCCGCCCACTCGTCGTTCTCGCGGACATCGAGCACGAGGCCGTCCGCCGGTACCGAGGCGACGTCGACGGTGGGAAGCGGGCCGAAATTCATGGGTCATGCCTTCTCTCGTCAGGACGCTCCGGAGTCACCGAAAACGCTACTGCACCAGAGCCGCGAGTTCCGCCTCGCGCTTCGACACCTCACCGAGCAGTTGCTCGGCGATCTCCTCCAGGAGCTGGTCCGGGTCGTCGGGGGCCATCCGCAGCATGGCGCCGATCGCGCTCTCCTCCAGGTCCTGGGCGACCTCGGAGAGCAGTTCCTTGCGGCGGGTCAGCCAGTCCAGCCGGGCGTACAGCTCGTCGGTCTCGCTCAGTTCCGGCTGCGGGGCGGTCGGCCCGGCCGCCCACTCGTCGGCCAGTTCCTCGAGCAGGGCCTCGTCCCCGCGCCCGTAGGCGGCGTTGACGCGGGCGATGAACTCGTCCCGCCTGGCCCGCTCCGTATCGTCCTGGGCGAGGTCCGGGTGGGCCCGGCGGACCAGGTCGCGGTACAGCTTGCGGGCCTTCTCGGTGGGCCGGACGCGCTTGGGCGGCCGGACCGGCTGATCGGTCAGCATCGCCGACGCCTCCGGGGACAGCCCGTCGGAGTCCATCCAGTCGTGGAACAGCTCGTCCACGCCCGGCATGGGCATCACGACGGACCGCGCCTCCTCCGCCTTGCGCAGGTCCTCCGGGTCACCGGTCCTGGCCGCCCGCGCCTCGGCGATCCGCGCGTCCAGCTCGTCGAGCCGGGCGTACATGGGGCCGAGCCGCTGGTGGTGCAGCCGGGAGAAGTTCTCCACCTCGACCCTGAACGTCTCGACCGCGATCTCGAACTCGATCAGCGCCTGCTCCGCCACCCGCACGGCGTGCGCGAGCCGCGCCTGGGGCCGCGCCGGCCCGGCGGTCTCCGCCGCCTCGTCGCGGCCGGCGTCCGGTCGTGCCTCGTCCTGCAGGTCTTCGTCGTTCCGGGAGGTCGGCGCCCCGGCGGCTTCGTGGCTCACCCGTCCAGCGTATGGCCCCGCGCGGCCCCCGTGGACTACACCCCGCTCTCCGCCGCCATGCGTCCCGCCGCTATCGCCCGCACCAGTTCGGCGTGGTCCGCCTCCGTGCGGTCCGCGTAGGTCACCGCGAAGGCCGCCACCGCCTCGTCCAGTTCGTCGTTCTTGCCGCAGTAGCCCGCCAGCAGCCTCGGGTCCGCGCTGTGCGCGTGGGCCCGCGCCAGCAGGGCCCCGGTCATGCGCCCGTAGTCGTCCACCTGGTCGGCCGCCAGCGCGGCCGGGTCGACGCTGCCCTTCCGGTTCCTGAACTGCCGGACCTGGAAGGGCCGGCCGTCCACCGTGGTCCAGCCCAGCAGATGGTCGCTGACGACCTGCATCCGCTTCTGCCCGAGGACCACGCGCCGTCCCTCGTGCGCCACCTCCGGCACCGGGAAGCCCACGGCGGCCAGATGCGGGGCCAGGACGGAGGGCCTGGCCTCCTTCACCTGGAGCACCAGCGGCTCCCCCCGGTGGTCCAGCAGCAGCACCACGTACGAGCGGGTGCCCACGCTGCCCGTGCCCACCACCCGGAACGCCACGTCGTGTATCGCGTAGCGGGCCAGCAGCGGCTGCCGGTCCTCGGAGACGGTCCCCAGGTAGTCGCCGAGCCCTTCGGCCACGGCGGCCGCCTCGTCGTCCGGGACCCGGCGCAGCACCGGGGGCGCGTCGACGAAGCGGCGGCCGCCGTCCTCGCACTCCTCCGTGGACTTCGCGGCGAACCGGGCGCTGGTGTTGTTGCGGGCCTTCTCGGACACCCGCTCCAGGGTGCCGAGCAGGTCCCGCGCGTCGGCGTGGGAGACCAGCTCCTCGTCCGCGATGGCGTTCCACGCGTCCAGCGCGGGCATCCGGGCCAGCAGCCGCATCGTCCGCCGATAGGCGCCCACGGTGTCGTACGCGGCCTTGCGGCAGACGTCCTCGTCGGCGCCGACCTCGCGCCCGGCGAGCACCAGGGACGTCGCCAGGCGCTTGAGGTCCCACTCCCAGGGGCCGGACACGGTCTCGTCGAAGTCGTTGAGGTCGATGACGAGGCTGCCTCGGGCGTCGCCGTACAGCCCGAAGTTGGCCGCGTGCGCGTCGCCGCAGAGCTGCGCGGCCACGCCGGTGACCGGGGTGCCCATGAGGTCATGGGCCATCAGGCCGGCCGAACCGCGCAGGAAGGCGAACGGTGTGGCGGCCATCCGGCCCACCCGTATCGGCGTCAGCGTCGGCACCCGGCCCCGGTTGGACTCCTCGACCGCGCGCACCGCGTCGGGCCGGCCGGCGGGCAGGGTCAGCGACGCGTGCGTGGACCGGGGCACCCGTGCCCGCAGCGCCTTGCCCCGCTCCTTCAGGCCCCCCGCGCCCTGCGCGTACGCCGTGTCCGTACGGCGCACGAACCCCGGCACGGCCGGTATGCGCGGCCCGCCCGGGCCTGCCGGGCGCGCGGCCCGCGCCCCCGTCGCCGCCTCCACACCGCCGGGCCCGTCCCGCCGTACCCGCGGCGGTGCCGTTTCGATTCGGTCCATGGCGCGCAGCCTCCCCCACCCCTGCCCGGCGCGGCCGCCGGGTCCCTGCCCCACAACAACTGCGCCGACGGTACCGCCGTACCCCGACCGCCGTCTCCCCCTGTGGATAACTCCGGCCGGCCTCTTCTCCCGCAGGTCAGACCGCCACCGCCTCCGCCATCTCCTCTTCCTCCTCGGCCGGCGCGACCGCCCCGGCGGCTGCCGCGGCGACGGCGGCAGGAGCAGCGGCAGGGACGGCCGCCGAGGCGGCGGAAGGAGCGGCCGCGGCCCGGCGCCTCCTCTCGGCCAACCCGGCGAGCCCCGTCATCACCACGCCCGCGGCGAACCAGAGGGCCAGCACCAGTACGTTCCCGCCCAGCGCGTGACCGCCGAAGTACACATGGCTGCGGACGCCCTCCACGAAGCCCGCGCCGTTCCAGAAGGAGTGCAGCGCCCCGAAGAAGCCCGGCTGCAGCTCCGGGCGGAAGATCCCGCCGGAACTGGTGAAGTTGAGCATCACGAACAGCACCATCACACCGAGCGTCGTCCAGCGCTTGAGGAAGGTGTGCAGCCCCACGCCGATCAGCAGGATGCCCGCCGAGTAGAGCCAGGCCATGGCCCAGAGCCCCGCGAGCCCCTGGTCCACCAGCCCGAACAGCGGCCCCGCGAACAGCGCGCCGATGGCGCTCACCACCAGCGAGGCACCCAGCGCCAGCGCCGCCCGTACCCTCAGCCGCAGCATCGCTCCGGCTCCGCCGATCACGGCGACGGAGGCGTACGAGCCGATGCTCACGGCGACCAGCAGGAAGAAGATGCCCTGGCCGGTCGGGTCGCCGTCAGCCGTGGGCGCCGTGTCGGTCACCTTCAGCGGGGCGCCCTGCCCGGCGGCGACCCGTGTGAAGACCTTCTCGACAACCGTCGCGCTGGTGTCGGACGAGGCGGAGGCGACGAGCAGTTCGGGTGCTTCGCCCGGCAGGTAGGCGCCGTAGCCGGCCTGTGTGCGCAGATGCTCCGCCGCGGTGGCGCGGTCGGGGACGGTCCGCACGCTCAGCGCCCCGTCCCCCTCGTCCTGGAGGGTCTGCGCCAGCACCTGGGCGCTCGTCCCCGAGCCGACCACGTCCACCCGCAGATCGTGCGGCTGCGGGGCGTGGAAGGCGCCGAGGTAGGCGAGCCCCATCCCGACGCACATCAGCAGCGGGGTGACGAGATGGGTCAGTACGTGACGCAGCGCGCCCGCCGGTGAACCGGTGGCGGCGCTCGGGCCTGCGGACATGGGGACTCCAGACAACCGGCCAACCGTTGGCTTCTCCAACTCAACTGGTTGGCTTTTACAACTTCAATTCCGTTGTACTATACAACTGAACTTTTGAGGAAGGCGAGCCCGTGCCAGGCACCCCCGGAGACCGCGAGGATTCGCTGGATGTCATCCAGCGCGAACTGACCGCCTTCGCCCGCCGCGCGCGGGCCGCGGCAGCCCGGCTCCATCCGGAGCTTCCCCTCGTCTCGTACACGCTGCTCGCCCACATCGACGACCAGCAGGGATGCCGGGCAACCGATCTGGCGGCCCACTACATGCTCGACAAGTCCACGGTCAGTCGGCAGGTCGCCGGTCTGGAGAAGCTGGGCCTGGTCGAGCGCCACCCCGACCCGGACGACCACCGCATTCAGGTCCTGCACCCCACCGAGGCCGGCACCCAGGCCCTCGCCGCCAGCCAGGCCAGCCGCCGCGCCGCCTATCAGGAGCGCCTCGCGGACTGGACGGCGGACGACCTTTCCCGGTTCGCCGCCTATCTGCTGCGCTACAACGCGTCGGGCGACGCGCCACAGGCGTAATCCGGGCGTTTCACGTGAAACCAAACACACGGGAGCCCGCTGGGTTGGCATACGAAGAAACCCCCCGGGCGATGCCTGGGGGGCTTCCTTCTTGTGCGCGAGGGGGGATTTGAACCCCCACGTCCATAAGGACACTGGCACCTGAAGCCAGCGCGTCTGCCGTTCCGCCACTCGCGCAAGAGTGGTGCTTCCAGACTCTCTCACCTGTTGGTGCGAGCGCCTGGCGACATCCGGAAGATTAGCACGCTGGACAGGGTGGATTCACATCCGTTGTTTCGCCCGCCGCTCCCGGGGCACTCTCCGCACGCCCGGCCCCGGCGAGGAAGCGCCCGGGCCGAAGTTCGCGGAACGTCCGAAAGGAACCGGGAACCCGGAACGGTCGCCCCCACTCCTCCTGAGTGCGTCCAAGGTGCGGGACACTGTGAGGAGGCCACCTCTACGATCCGTGTGAGGGGGGACACTCGTCCCCAAGGCAGACAAGGGGAACCAGCCGATTTCCCGACGCGTGGATACGATCAGTAAGCAGTACAGGGACGATGACACCGGAGGAGGTGCCCCATGGGAGTGATGAAGCGCTTCGAGCAGCGTCTCGAAGGTCTGGTCAACGGCACTTTCGCCAAGGTCTTCAAGTCCGAGGTCCAGCCGGTCGAGATCGCGGGTGCCCTCCAGCGGGAGTGCGACAACAACGCCACCATCTGGAACCGTGAGCGCACCGTCGTCCCCAATGACTTCATCGTCGAGCTGAGCGCGCCCGACTACGAGCGTCTGAGCCCCTACTCCGGCCAGCTCGGCGACGAGCTGTCCGGACTCGTCCGGGACTACGCCAAGCAGCAGCGGTACACCTTCATGGGCCCGATCAAGGTGCACCTGGAGAAGGCGGAGGACCTCGACACCGGCCTCTACCGCGTCCGCAGCCGCACCCTGGCGTCCAGTTCGTCACAGGGTCAGGGGCAGGGACCGGGCCAGAGCTACGGCGGCCAGGCCCCCCAGCAGGGCTACCCGAACCACGGTCGCCCCGCCCCGCAGGCTCCCGGCGGCTACGGCTACCCGCCGGCCTCCGCTCCGCCCATGCCCTCGGCCCCGCCGCCGGGCGCCGGGCGCCCCGGCGGCCACGACCGGCGCCCGCCGGCCACCCCCACCTCCCCGCCGAACGCACAGGTGCGACGCTGGATCGAGATCAACGGCACCCGCCACCAGATCTCCCGCCCGACCCTGGTCATGGGCCGCAGCACCGACGCCGACGTGCGCATCGACGACCCCGGCGTGTCCCGCCGGCACTGTGAGATCAGGACCGGAACGCCCTCGACGATCCAGGATCTCGGGTCTACCAACGGCATCGTGGTAGACGGGCAGCACACCACCCGCGCTACGCTCCGCGACGGCTCGCGGATCGTCGTGGGCAGCACCACCATCGTTTACCGGCAAGCCGAAGGGTGAAGCGGGGGCAATGTCAGAGCTGACCCTGACGGTCATGCGGCTAGGTTTCCTGGCTGTTCTGTGGCTGTTCGTGATCGTGGCCGTCCAGGTCATTCGCAGCGACCTGTTCGGAACGCGCGTCACGCAGCGCGGCTCACGCCGCACCGCTACCGACGCGCGTCCGCCCCAGGGACGCCAGAACGCGGCACCGCCGCAGCAGCGCCAGCAGTCCGGCCGCCAGCGCCGGGGGGCGCCGACCAAGCTGGTCGTCTCCGAGGGCACGCTCACCGGCACCACGGTGGCGCTCCAGGGGCAGACCATCACGCTGGGCCGCGCCCATGATTCAACGATCGTGCTGGACGACGACTACGCGTCCAGCCGGCATGCCAGGATCTACCCCGACCGTGACGGCCAGTGGATCGTCGAGGATCTCGGGTCCACCAACGGCACCTACCTGGACCGGACCCGCCTCACCACCCCCACGCCTGTTCCGCTGGGCGCGCCGATCCGGATCGGCAAGACCGTCATCGAGCTGCGGAAGTAGTACGACAATGAGCGAGCGGAGCGAGCGAGCCTCGGGCATCCGGGCATCGGACCCGGCCGGGCTCCCGACCGGAGGGTGGGCAGTGTGGCTCGAGACCGGCGGTACACCGAACCGACGGGTGAGGTGCGCATGAGTCTGTCCCTGCGCTTCGCCGCCGGATCGCACAAGGGCATGATCCGGGAGGGCAACGAGGACTCCGGCTACGCCGGCCCCCGCCTTCTCGCGATCGCCGACGGCATGGGCGGCCAGGCCGCCGGTGAGGTCGCCAGCTCCGAGGTGATCTCCACCCTCGTCCAGCTCGACGACGACGTGCCGGGCTCCGACATCCTCACCTCGCTCGGTACGGCGGTCCAGCGGGCCAACGACCAGCTGCGGATGATGGTCGAGGAGGACCCGCAGCTGGAGGGCATGGGCACCACGCTCACCGCCCTGCTCTGGACCGGTCAGCGCCTCGGCCTGGTCCACGTCGGCGACTCGCGCGCGTACCTGCTGCGCGACGGCGTGCTCACCCAGATCACGCAGGACCACACCTGGGTCCAGCGGCTGGTCGACGAGGGCCGGATCACGGAGGAGGAGGCCACCACCCACCCGCAGCGCTCCCTGCTGATGCGCGCGCTGGGCAGTGGCGACCACGTCGAACCCGACCTCTCCATCCGTGAGGTCCGGGCCGGCGACCGCTATCTGATCTGCTCCGACGGCCTCTCCGGCGTCGTCTCCCACCAGACGATGGAGGAGACGCTCGCCAGCTACCAGGGCCCCCAGGAGACCATCCAGGACCTGATCCAGCTCGCCCTGCGCGGCGGCGGACCGGACAACATCACCTGCATCGTCGCCGACGTCTTCGACGTCGACAGCAACGACACCCTGGCCGGGCAGCTCAACGACACCCCGGTCGTCGTCGGCGCGGTCGCCGAGAACCAGGCGGCCCAGCTGAACGACGGCGGCGCGATGCAGACGCCCGCCGGACGCGCGGCCGGCCTCGGCCGCCCCGTGCCGCCCCCGGCCGGCAGCTTCGGCCCGCCCGGCAGCGGTGACGACTCCGGCTACGGCGACATGCCCGACGGGGCGTTCTCCTCGTACACCGACGACGACTTCGACAAGCGCGGCGGCCGCAAGTGGCTCAAGCGCTCCCTCTACATCGCGCTCGCCCTGGCCGTGGTCGGCGGCGGTCTGTACGGCGGATACCGCTGGACCCAGACCCAGTACTACGTCGGCGCGAAGAACGACAACGTCGCGCTGTACCGGGGCATCAGCCAGGACCTCGGCTGGCTGTCGCTCTCGAAGGTCGAGACCGACCACCCCGAGATCGAACTCAAGTACCTCCCGCCCTACCAGCGCAAGAAGGTCGAGGACACGATCGCCGAGGGCAGCCTCGCCGACGCCCGCGAGAAGATCAGCGAGCTCTCCGTCCAGGCCTCGGCCTGCCGGAAGAACGCGGAGCGCCGCGCGGCCGAGAAGGCCCACGGCGACGAGGGCCAGGCGCAGGGCACGGACGGCGACGCCACCAAGGCGTCGAAGTCCGACAAGAAATCCGGTGGCGACACCAAGTCCGAGCAGACTTCCACGACTCCCACTCCTGGGCCCAGCCTCTCGGAGGAAGAGAAGAAGCTGGTCCCGCAGTGCGGTAAGAAGTAGAGCCGTAGGGGGCCTTCAGCACCATGAGCGTTGTCACCAACACGACCACGATCGGCGCCATCGACGCGCCGAGCAGACGCAACACCGAACTGATGCTGATGGTCTTCGCCATCGCCATCTCGGTGTTCGCCTACGCCAACGTGGGCCTGGCCCTCGACGGCAAGCTCCCGTCCGGCATGTTCGGTTACGGGGCGGGGCTCATCCTGCTCGGCGGTGTCGCCCATCTCATCGTGCGGAAGTTCGCCCGGTACGCGGACCCGCTGCTGCTGCCCCTGGCCACGCTGCTGAACGGTCTGGGGCTGGTGCTGATCTGGCGGCTGGACCAGTCGCCCAGGCTGATCCGGCGTGCCGAGATCCTCTACGGCGTCTTCACCCCCTCCGCACCGCGCCAGTTGATGTACTCCGCCATCGGCGTGGCCCTATTCGTCGGCGTACTGCTGCTGCTGAAGGACCACCGCATCCTTCAGCGCTACACGTACATCTCGATGGTCGTGGCGCTGTTCCTGCTGATCCTGCCGATGTTCTTCCCGGCCAAGTTCGGCGCGAGGATCTGGATCAACATCGCCGGCTTCTCCATCCAGCCGGGAGAGTTCGCGAAGATCATCATCGCCGTGTTCTTCGCCGGCTATCTCATGGTCAAGCGCGATGCCCTGGCGCTGGCCAGCCGGCGCTTCATGGGCCTGTACCTGCCGCGCGGACGCGACCTGGGCCCGATCCTCGTCATCTGGGCGCTGTCGATCCTGATCCTGGTCTTCGAGACCGACCTCGGTACCTCCCTGCTGTTCTTCGGCCTTTTCGTGATCATGCTGTACGTGGCCACGGAGCGGACCAGCTGGATCGTCTTCGGACTGCTGATGTCGGCCGCCGGCGCCGTGGGGGTCGCGACGTTCGAACAGCACGTCAAGTCCCGTGTAAACGCCTGGCAGGACCCGTTCGCCTGCTTCTCGACGGACACGAGCGGCGCCTGCGAGCAGATCGGAAACGCCATCATGTCGTTCGGTTCGGGCGGCACGCTCGGCAGCGGCTGGGGACAGGGCCACTCCGACCTGATCGGCTTCGCCGCCAACGCCGACTTCGTCCTCGCCACCGTGGGTGACGAGTTGGGCCTCGCCGGAATGATGGCCGTCCTGCTGCTCTACGGCCTCATCGTCGAGCGCGGCATCCGCACGGCGCTCGCCGCCCGCGACCCCTTCGGCAAGCTGCTCGCGATCGGGCTCTCCGGCGCCTTCGCCATCCAGGTCTTCGTCGTCGCCGGCGGCGTCATGGGCCTCATCCCGCTCACCGGCATGACGATGCCGTTCCTCGCGGCCGGCGGTTCGTCCGTGATCGCCAACTGGGCCCTCATCGGCATCCTCATCCGCATCAGCGACACGGCCCGCCGGCCCGCGCCCACCCCCGCACCCTCGACCGACGCCGAGATGACCCAGGTGGTCCGCCCGTGAACAAGCCCCTCCGCCGGATCGCGATCTTCTGCGGCGTCCTGATCTTCGCCCTGCTCGCCCGGACGAACTACCTGCAGTACGTGAAGGCCGACGAGCTCAACACCCGCGACGAGAACCGCCGTGTACGCATCGAGCGGTACGCGCACGAGCGCGGCAACATCATCGTGGACGGCAAGTCCATCACCGGCTCCAAGGAGACCGAGGACAGCGACTTCAAGTACAAGCGGGTCTGGAAGAACGGTCCCATGTGGGCCCCCGTCACCGGCTACTCCTCACAGGCGTTCGGAGCCACTCAGCTGGAGAGCATCGAGGACGGCATCCTCACCGGCAACGACGACCAGCTGTTCTTCAACCGCACGATGTCGATGTTCACCGGTGACGACAAGCAGGGCGGCAACATCGTCACCACGCTCAACGGCGCCGCGCAGAAGGCCGCCTTCGAGGGCCTCGGGAAGAAGAAGGGCGCCGTCGCCGCCATCGACCCGCGCACCGGCGCCATCCTGGCGCTCGCCAGCACCCCCTCGTACGACCCCTCGACCTTCGCCGGCAACGGCTCGTCCGACACCAAGGCCTGGCAGGCCCTGCTGAAGGACAAGGACAAGCCGATGCTCAACCGGGCGCTGCGCGAGACGTACCCGCCCGGCTCGACGTTCAAGGTCGTCACCGCGGCCGCGGCCCTGGAGAACGGCCTCTACACGGACATCGACGACGCCACCGAGTCGCCGCTGCCGTGGCGGCTGCCGCAGTCGCGTGACGACCTGAAGAACGAGGGCAACATCCCGTGCGAGAACGCCTCTCTGCGCGAGGCGCTGCGCTACTCCTGCAACACCGTCTTCGGCAAGATCAGCGATGACCTGGGCAACGAGAAGATGATCGAGGAGGCCGACAAGTTCGGCTTCAACAAGAAGATCTTCACCCCGGTCCGCGCGGAGATCAGTGTCTACCCGGAGGACAACCGGCCGCAGAACGCCATGGCGGGCATCGGCCAGGCGTCCAACCGCGCCACTCCGCTCCAGATGGCGATGGTCGCCGCCGCCGTCGCCAACGACGGCAAGCTGATGCAGCCGTACATGGTCGCCGAGCGCAAGGCACCCAACCTGGACGTCATCTACACGCACGAGAAGGAGGAGCTCAGCCGGCCCCTCTCGGGCGAGAACGCCCAGAAGCTCCAGGAAATGATGGAGACCGTCGTCGAGAAGGGCACGGGAACCAACGCCCAGATCCCCGGCGTCACGGTAGGTGGCAAGACCGGTACGGCCCAGCACGGTCTGAACAACAGCGAGAAGCCCTACGCCTGGTTCATCTCGTACGCGAAGACCGACAACGGCTCCCCGGTGGCCGTGGCCGTCGTCGTGGAGGACAGCGACGCCAGCCGCGCCGACGTCTCCGGTGGCGGTCTGGCCGCCCCGATCGCCAAGGCGGTCATGAAGGCGGTCATCGACAGCGAGAAGTGAGACCGCTCACACCTGACCGCAAATGCGCACCTGCGGATACCGGTCGGATATCAGGTATTGCCCAGGGGCCGATCAGCTGATGCGCGGCCGGTAGCGTATGCGCGAACAGCACACCGCCGGACCGCGCACCGGTGCGGTCAGGACTGACGGAGAGGGCTGGAACAGTTATGGAAGAGCCGCGTCGCCTCGGCGGCCGGTACGAGCTGGGCTCGGTGCTCGGCCGTGGTGGCATGGCCGAGGTCTACCTCGCGCACGACACCCGGCTCGGCCGCACCGTGGCTGTGAAGACGCTCCGGGCCGATCTCGCCCGCGACCCGTCCTTCCAGGCCCGGTTCCGCCGTGAGGCCCAGTCCGCCGCCTCGCTCAACCATCCGGCGATCGTCGCGGTGTACGACACCGGCGAGGACTACGTCGACGGGGTCTCCATCCCGTACATCGTCATGGAGTACGTCGACGGTTCGACGCTCCGCGAGCTGCTGCACTCGGGGCGGAGACTGCTGCCCGAGCGCACGCTCGAAATGACCGTGGGCATCCTCCAGGCGCTGGAGTACTCGCACCGCGCGGGCATCGTCCACCGGGACATCAAGCCCGCCAACGTCATGCTGACCAGGACCGGACAGGTCAAGGTCATGGACTTCGGCATCGCCCGCGCCATGGGCGACTCCGGTATGACGATGACCCAGACCGCCGCCGTCATCGGCACCGCCCAGTACCTCTCCCCCGAGCAGGCCAAGGGCGAACAGGTCGACGCGCGGTCCGACCTCTACTCCACCGGCTGCCTGCTCTACGAGCTGCTGACGGTCCGTCCGCCGTTCATCGGGGACTCCCCGGTCGCGGTGGCGTACCAGCACGTACGGGAGGAGCCGCAGCCGCCGAGCAACTTCGATCCCGAGATCACGCCCGCCATGGACGCGATCGTGCTCAAGGCCCTCACCAAGGACCCCGACTACCGCTACCAGTCGGCCGACGAGATGCGGGCCGACATCGAGGCGTGCCTCGACGGCCAGCCGGTCGCCGCCACCGCCGCGATGGGCGCGGCCGGTTACGGCGGTTACGCCGGCGGATACGACAACGACCAGCCCACCACCGCCCTGCGCGCCGCCGACCAGGGCGGCGAGCGTACGTCGATGCTGCCGCCGATCAACCCGGACGACGGGGGCTACGGCTACGACGACCGCCCCGACCGCCGCAGGCAGAAGAAGAACCACACCTCGACCGTCCTGCTGGTGATCGCGGGCGTCCTGGTCCTGATCGGCGCCATCCTCATCGGCAAGGCGATCTTCCCCGGCGACGGCGGCGACGAGGGCGCGTTCGACGTACCCAACATGGTCGGCAGCACGGTCAAGGACGCGCGGACGCTCGCCGACAACGCGAACGTCGTGCTCAAGATCGGTCCCGAGGAAGAGTGCAAGGACCAGCCCAAGGACAAGATCTGCCGGCAGACGCCGACGTCGGACGAGCAGATGAAGGAGCGGGAGACCATCACGGTCTTCGTCTCCAGCGGCCCGCCGAAGATCAAGGTCCCTGACGTGACCACCCAGTCCGAGGAGGACGCGCGCAAGAACCTTGAAGCCAAGGGCTTCACGGTCAATGTCACCTCGGTCGAGTCCGATCAGGCCAAGCCCGACACCGTCCTGGAGCAGTCGCCCAAGGGCGGTTCCAAGGCCGAGGAGAACTCCGAGGTCGAGCTGAAGATCGCCACGGAGAAGCTGCTCTCCATGCCGCCCGTGACCGGCCGCTCCTACGAGGACGCGGTGAACCAGCTGAAGGGCGTGGGCTTCACCAACATCGGCAAGTCCGAGGAGGACTCGGACAAGCCGGCGAACCAGGTAATCGGCCAGAGCATCGAGGCGTACCAGAAGGTCGGCAAGGACACCGCGATCATCCTCAAGGTCTCCAAGGGCCCGACGCAGCCCCCGACGGTCGCCATCCCCGAGGTCCGCGGCCACAAGGTCTCCGAGGCCAAGCAGCTGCTGACCCAGGCTGGCTTCACGAACATCCAGTTCGCCGAAGGCAGCTCGGACGACGACAACGCCATGGTCGCCAACGCCGACCCGCAGCCAGGCACGCAGTCCGACCCGGCCAACACCACGGTCACTCTCACCACCGTGGGCGGAGGCAACATCTTCGGCGGGCCAGATGGCCAGTAGGGACGCCCTGCACTAGGCACGAACAGAGGACCCCGGTCACCGCCAAGGCAACCGGGGTCCTTTCGCTACGGTGTCATACACCGAAACAATTGTCCCTCCACGCGGAACCCCACACTGAGGGACCTAGAAATTTTTCAGCCATTGAGAATCAAGAGCCACTCCCGACTCCGCCACCTTACCCCATATACATCCACGCCTTACAAGAATTCAGAAGGGTATCCCCCTCAAACCTGGCCACCTGAATCCCGACATCGAAGATTCCCCGATTGTCGATGGCATGAGAATTTAGCGTGACCCAACCGTTGTTTGCACCATTCGTATCGCTGTGCCACTTCCAATACACCACAGCCCCGCTGGCAGTCTTCGTCATAAGGCGCGCTCGCGCATGATGACCGTCAGGCAGGGAATCCTTAATCTCCATATGGAAGTCGATTCGATCCGTAGCCCCCTTGAAGTTGTATACGGTTACATCACCAGACGCACCCGTAGTGCCGCAGTCAGCAATCCTATCCTTTGCACTGGCCGGATTCACAGTGACTAGAAAAAACACCAACGTCGCCCCTCCGACAGCGATCGGACGAACAAACCTGCGAAGTTTCGGTGTGATTTTCTCCATACCGTTACGATCGCATTAGCAGGCTTCATCGGTAAGAGCATTTCCGGACAGCGCGTCACGTTAAGTGGCCAATTCGGATCAGAACGCCCCGGACCTCGCTGAAGTGACTTACATCAGTGCCGTCGACTGAGTCACCACTGCCAAGCGCCGCCCGTCGGCGACAAGCTCGCAGCCACCGAGCAGACGGCGAAACGCCCCTGCCAGCAAAATTGACGCAGGAAGGGTGTCAAAACTGAAGGTCTAGTAGGTTTTCACATATCCCATATTAGCGTTATCTCCAGAGCATCCCCACTCTGGAGAAGTAATACCGAGAACACTCAGTGACCACATCCTGACATGCATTGCCTCGGTTCGGGGACCGCAAACCCTTCCGCTATACCTACTTCCGTGCCAGCCCAACCCACGGTTCGACACGTCGTGGCACGAGGACGCATGGATTCTATTCAATAGGCGATTGACTTGCTGCCGCATTTCCTCGGAGAACGGTACTGAAAGTACACCTGTTACAAACAATCGATTACAACTTCACATTCACGGCAATCCTGTGATCTTGCGAAAATCCAGGCTGGCCGGGCCGACACCGGCTGGCCTCCTAAGCCGACCTCAGAAGGTTGAATCACGAGCGCAGCTCCGCCGGTGGTGTGCGGTCGCGGTCGACCTTCTCCGTGCGGACCAGCTCGCCCCAGACGATGTAGCGGTACTTCGAGGTGAAAACCGGGGTGCAGGTCGTGAGCGTGATGTAGCGGCCGGCCTTCTTGGCGCCGGAGCCCTTGGGGATCGGCTTCAGCACGTCCACGTTGTACTTCGACGTCTCCGGAAGCTCGTTGAAGACCTTGTAGACGTACCAGGTGTCCTTGGTCTCGAAGACGATCGCGTCCCCGGTGCGCACCTTGTCGATGTTGTGGAACTTGGCCCCGTGCCCGTCGCGGTGGGCGGCCAGCGTGAAGTTGCCCTCCTTGTCGGAGGGCAGCGCGGATTTCACCGGATCGGTGTAATAGCCGGCGACGCCGTCGTTGAGGGTCTCGGTGTCGGTGCCCTTCTTGACGAGCACTTCGCCGTTCTTCATCGAGGGGACGTGCAGGAAGCCGATGCCGTCCTTGGTGTCCAGGGCGCCGGGTCCGTCCGCCCAGCCGTCACGGACGCTGTTGCCCTGCTTGGTGGCCTCGCGGTCGGCGAGCACATTCGTCCACCACAGCGAGTAGACGACGAAGAGCCCGAGCACCAGACCTGCGGTGATGAGGAGTTCACCGAAGACGCTGATGGCGGTCGCGACGGGGTGCCGGCCGCCCTTCCGCTCGGGGGGCGCGGACTCGTCGGTCAGCTCCTGGTCCTCGGTCGTCGCTGTCATAGCACCGCCCTGTCGTCATGGCGTCGAGCCCGTTCAGTCCACGAGCACGTCGGGCTTCCCCTTGCTGCGCGGCCGTTCGTCGACCATCTTGCCCCAGACGATCAAACGGTACGTACTCGTGAATTCGGGCGTACACGTCGTCAATGTGATGTACCGGCCGGGCTTGGTGAAGCCGGACTGCGGCGGCACCGGGCCGATGACGGAGACGTTGGACGGCGAGGTCTGCGGCAGAGTGCGCGTCATCTCGTAGGTGTAGTACGCCTCCTGCGTCTCGACCACGATCGGGTCGCCGGGGCGCAGGCGGTTGACGTAGCGGAACGGCTCGCCGTGCGTGTTGCGGTGGCCGGCCAGCGCGAAGTTGCCCTGCTTGTCCGAGGGCATCGCCGTGCGCAGCGGTTCCTCGCTGTAGTGGCCGACCATGCCCCGGTCGAGGACCTTCTCCTTGCTGATGCCCTCGGCGATCGGCGTGACGACGTCGAGCTTGGGGATGTGGAGGATGGCGAAGCCCTGCCCCGGCTCGAACGCCTCGGGTTTGCTGCCGCCCTTGGCCCAGTTGTCCTGGATCTTGTGCGTCTCGCGCCCGGCGATCTGGTCGGCACGCACATTCGTCCACCACAGCTGGTAGGTGACGAACAGCAGCATCAGGACGCCGAGGGTGATGAACAGTTCGCCGATGCCCCGGCTGATGACGACCGCGGGGCTGTCCTTGGCGGCCTTGGCCGCGCGGCGCGCCTCCATGCGCGTCATGGGCTTCGCCGGGGCTCCGTCCGCCGCGGCGGCGTCCGGCCGTGGCGCGGGGCGGCGCCGGCCGCGCCCCTTGGCGTTGGCGGCCCGCCTGCGCTCGGCACGGCCGCCGGCGGGCGGCGCGGGCGTGCCGGGAGCGCCGGTGCCGGGTACGTCCCCGGGCTCGTCGGTCCCGGTGTACGCGTCGGGCTCCGGGCGGGGCGTCGACGCGGCCGGGTCGTACGGTTCGTACGGGTCTATTCGGTGGAACACCTCCGTGGGTGGCTCGGCGGCGTCGCCGCCCGGGGGCTGCGGGCCCGCCGGAGGCCGCTGCACGGGCTCCTGGTGGCCGTACCAGTCCCGTTGGTAGCCCTCCGGGTCGTACCACTCCTGCGGGCCCTCCTGGGCGCCCTGGAGGCCGTACGGCGCCTGCTGCCGCGGGGGGAAGGGCCCCGATCCGGGCAGCGGGTCGTTCAACGGGTCCGACAGCCGGTGCGCCGCCGCCTCGAACGCCGCCGGGTCCTCGTACGCCCGCGCATCGTGCGGGTCGTCCTGCCCGGCCCCGGCTCCGTGGCGGGGCGGGGTCACGCGACGGCCTTGCCCACCACCGGAGCGAGCCCCGCCGACCTCTCGACGGCTCCGGTGTCCCCGCAGCGCACCAGCCAGTTGGCCAGCATCAGATGGCCGTGCTCGGTGAGCACCGACTCCGGATGGAACTGCACGCCCTCGACGGCCAGCTCCCGGTGGCGCAGGCCCATGATGATGCCGTCCGCCGTCCGCGCGGTGACCTCCAGCTCGGCGGGGACCGTGTCCGGTTCGGCGGCGAGCGAGTGGTAACGGGTCGCGGTGAAGGGCGAGGGCAGTCCGGCGAACACGCCCGTGCCCTCGTGGAGCACCGGGGACGTCTTGCCGTGCAGCAGTTCGGGGGCGCGGCCGACGACACCGCCGTACGCGACGGCCATGGACTGCATGCCCAGGCAGACGCCGAAGACCGGGACGCCGGTGGCCGCGCAGTGCCGCACCATGTCGACGCAGACGCCCGCCTCCTCCGGGGTGCCGGGGCCGGGGGAGAGCAGGACGCCGTCGAACCCGTCCTGGGCGTGGGCGGTGGTCACCTCGTCGTTGCGCAGCACCTCGCACTCGGCGCCGAGCTGGTAGAGGTACTGGACGAGGTTGAAGACGAAGCTGTCGTAGTTGTCGACGACCAGGATGCGGGCGCTCATCGTCCGGCCCCCGTCGCCGCGCTCGCGCCGTCCACCGTCACGTCACCGAACGGGAGCAGCGGTTCCGCCCACGGGAAGACGTACTGGAACAGCACATAGACGACGGCCAGGGCGAGCACGAGCGAGATGAACGCACGCACCCACACGTTGCCCGGCAGATGGCGCCAGATCCAGCTGTACATCAGACCCTCCATTCGGTACGGGACCAGACTAAAGGCCGCGGGGCCCGGCGCGGGTCGGCTGTGGAAAACCTCGCGGGCCGCCCGTCCGGGCCCGGCCGCCGGCTACTCCACGGGCTCCGCGTAGTGCAGGTCCACCGTGCCCGAGTAGCCGGGGAGGGTCACCGAACCCTGCTCGTCCACGTCCCAGCCGAGCCCGTACGCCTTCACGTACAGCAGGTAGTTCTGGATCGCCGGCGAGGCGTCGAGCGCCTTGCGCAGCGCGCCGGGGTCCCCCACGGCGGTGATCTTGTACGGGGGTGAGTAGACGCGGCCCTGGAGGATCAGGGTGTTGCCGACGCAGCGCACCGCGCTGGTGGAGATCAGCCGCTGGTCCATGACCTTGATGCCGCGGGCGCCGCCCTGCCACAGGGCGTTGACGACCGCCTGGAGGTCCTGCTGGTGGATGACCAGGTCGTTGGGTTGCGGATCGGGGTAGCCGGGGCTCGCGGTGGCGTTCGGCGGGGCGTCGTTGAGCGTGACGGACACGGCGCTGCCGGTCAGCTTCGTGGTGCCGGCGGTCCGCTCCAGGGCCTTGAGCCGGGCGGCCTCCGCCTTGGTGCTGCCGTTGTCGCGCTGGGCGAGGCGGTCGATGTCCCCGCGCACGGAGGCGGCGGACTCCTCCAGGGCCGCGTTCTTGCCGCTGCGCTGCTGGATGAGGTCGGAGAGCTTGAGGAGCGAGGCGTCGGTACGGATATTGGTGCCCTTGGCCGTATTCGCGCTGGTTACGAAGATCAGACCGGCGAGGGCGAAAACGGCAGCGGTGAGCACTCTGGCCGGGTGCCGGAAGGGGCTCCGGACCGGGCCGGCGGGAGAGTCGGCAGAATTGCTCAACGTACCCTTATCTCCTTCGGTGCCACGGAAGGACTACGCTAACGGACGTCCGGGAGAGGCCACATTCCCCCTCGCGCCCCGCCCCGGCGCCAGCCAGAGATCCCTGCGCGGTCACGCAGCGCATCGACAGGAGAGTTCCTCGTGCCGAAGTCACGTATCCGCAAGAAGGCCGACTTCACGCCGCCTCCGGCGAAGCAGGCGACCAACATAAGTCTGACCAGCCGCAGCTGGGTGGCGCCCGTGATGCTGGCGCTGTTCCTGATCGGCCTGGCCTGGATCGTCGTCTTCTACGTGACCGACGGCGACCTGCCGATCCCCTCGCTCGGCAACTGGAACATCGTCGTGGGCTTCGGCTTCATCGCCGGTGGCTTCGGCGTCTCCACCCAGTGGAAGTAGCCTCCGCGCCCACCGCGTAGACCACGGAGCGGCATCGCCGCGCAACCCCTGCCCTGAGTTACCCACAGCGTTATCCACAGGCGGGGGAAAAGGTCAGACGATCTGTGGATAACTCACAGGCCGTTGACGCCGGTGTGACTGCGGCCGGGCTCGCCCCCGGTCGGTACGCCCCTTGTCCTGTCTGGAAAAACCCAGCTCAGGGACAAGGGGCACAGTTGTGCCCGCACTATGCACAAGATCGGGATCACGCTGTGGAATCCTGTGGACAACTTCGGTCACAAACGATCCACAACGATGCCTGCGCCGGTACCCGGAGCGGCGCTGCCCGCAGCGCGCCCTAGGTCAGTGCGGCCGTTCTGGCCACCACGATGACGACGGTGGCCGCCAGGACCGCGGCGCAGGTGCCGAACTGCACGAGGTCCCGCCGCTCGCGCGGGGCGTGCACCATCCCGATCCCGATCAGCACCCCCGCGATCAGCCCGCCGATGTGCGCCTGCCAGGCGATCCCGCCCCAGGGGTTGAAGGTGATCACCAGGTTGAGCGCGACCAGCGCGAAGACCGGACGCATGTCGTAGTTCAGCCGGCGCATCAGCACGGCGGTCGCGCCGAGCAGGCCCCAGACGGCGCCCGAGGCCCCCAGCGAGGGCTGGTTCGGCGCCGCGAGCCAGTACGTCAGAGCGCTCCCCGCCAGCCCCGAGAGCAGATAGAGCGAGAGATAGCGGACCCGGCCCAGCACCGCCTCCAGCGGGCCGCCCAGCCACCAGAGCCCCAGCATGTTGAACGCGATGTGCCACGGCTCCTCGTGCAGGAACATCGCCGTGACCAGCCGGTACCACTGGCCCTCGGCGATGCCTTCCACGGGCCCGTGGTCATGGACGATGGCCCGGCCCAGCAGCATCAGGTCGTCGAGCAGCGCCTTGTCCATCGCCGCCGCGACGAACACGGCGATGTTGATCCCGATCAGGATCTTGGTGATCAGCCGGGGGTCGTCCGCGACGACGCCACCGGCCAGCGTGCGCGGCCGGGCGGCGGTCGCGCCGTGGCCCGTACCGGACCCCTGCCGGACGCAGTCCGGGCACTGGAAGCCGACCGAGGCGCCGATCATGCATTCCGGGCAGATGGGCCGCTCGCACCGGACGCACCGAACGCCCGTGGGCCGGTCCGGATGGCGGTAGCAGACGGCCGGGCCCTCCGCGGGCGGGGGCGGTCCGGACGCGCCGGGCGGCTGCTGGTCCATCGGTCCCATGGCTTCCGGTCCCCTCGGTCCTCGTCCTGCGGTCCTTCTCGTACGGTCCCCGTCGGCGCGCGGGACGCACGCGGCACCGCCCCGCGCGTCCGTTCTGTCAGGAGATACGGACGAGCGGGGCGGTTGGTTCCCCGAACACGGAATCGGAGAGTGACCGGGCGGTGACGAAGGGCGCTCAGCGCGTCTCGACGGTCACCGACTCGATGACGACGTCCTGCACCGGCCGGTCGGTGCGGGCATTGGTCTCGGCCCCCGCGATGGCGTCCACGACCCGCTTGCTCGCGTCGTTCGTCACCTCGCCGAAGATGGTGTGCTTGCCGGTCAGCCAGGCCGTGGGCGAGACCGTGATGAAGAACTGCGAGCCGTTGGTGCCGGGGCCCGAGTTCGCCATGGCGAGCAGGTACGGCTTGTTGAAGGCGAGATCGGGGTGGAACTCGTCCTTGAACTTGTAGCCCGGACCACCCGTGCCGTTCCCCAGCGGGTCACCGCCCTGGATCATGAAGCCGCTGATCACGCGGTGGAAGACGGTGCCGTCGTACAGCCGGTCCGTGCTCTTCGCGCCGGTCGCCGGGTGGACCCACTCCCGTTCCCCGTTGGCGAGCTCGACGAAGTTCCTGACCGTCTGGGGAGCGTGGTTCGGCAGCAGCCGGATCTCGATGTCGCCCTGGTTGGTCTTCAAGGTGGCGTAAAGCTCTTCGGCCACGATCTGCCTTCCGTGAGTCTGCACGTGTGCTCTGCGCGGCCGTGCCGCGCGTCGGCCCGCCCCGCAACCGGTCCGGTCCCGACGCCCCGATCCTCGCACGGGGCGCCCCGGCGGCGCCCGAGGCGAGCGCCGGGCGGCTTCCCGCGCCGCCCCCGTGTGAACCGTGCCGCCAGGTGCGCGCCGAACCGGGGCGGAGCGGACGGAAGCGTGGCATGGTCGGCCGAAGGCTCCCCCTTGCCCCGGATGACCCGAGACATCCCTTGCGCGCCCCATACCCCGGATGCCCACTCCACGTGCCGCACCGGCCTCACGCAGGCATGATTTCGAAATGGGTGGAAAGGCGGAGTACTTACCCGCCACCAAGGAGGAGGAATCCCGTGACCCGCATCGACAGCGTGCGTGCCGCAACCGACTCGGCGAGGGACAGCGTGCAGCACGCCGCGGACGTGGTGGCGCCCTACGCCGACAGCGCCAGGGAACAGGCCGTTCACTACGCGCACGAAGCACGCACCCTGCTGGCGCCGAAGGTGTCGAAGGCAGCCGCGCAGGCCCGTGTCCAGTACGGCGCACACGTCGCCCCCCGTATCGAACTCGCCCGCACACACGTGCCCCCGAAGGTCGACGAGGTCGCCGCACGCGCCGCCCTCCAGACCCGCCGGGCCGCCCGCAGCGCCGCGGACTACACCGTCCCGCGCATCGAGAGCGCCATGGCCGCCGCCCAGCCGGTGGCCGAGGAGGCCGCGGCCCGCAGCGCCGCCGCGGTCGCCGCCCTGCGCGGCCAGGTCACGGCGAAGCAGATCCGCAAGCTCGCCCGCAAGCAGCACCGGCGAGCCAGGCTCGGCATGGCGTTCAAGGGTGTGGCCGTGACCGGGGTCCTCGCGATCGCCGGGTACGCCGCCTGGCGCTGGTGGGACAAGCAGGCCAACCCGGAGTGGCTGGTGGAGCCGCCGGCCCCCACCGAGGTCGACGACCGCGCCCCACTGTCCTCCGTGGACGGCAGCCCGCACTCCTCGTCGCTCCTGGACCCCGAGGTCGAGGCCAAGCAGGCCGACGCCGAGGCGGCCGGCGAGGACGGCCCGGACGGCGTGGGCGGCACGGACCCCGACGAGCGTCCCTGATCCTCGCGGCCGACCGGCTCCGCCGGCGTGGGCGACCGCTCTCACCGACGGGACCCCGTCGACCGGCGCGTACTTCGTCCCCGGCATATGCAAAGAGCTCCCCCGACCCACGTTTCCGCAGGTCGGGGGAGCTCTTGGGATGTGGAGCCTAGGAGATTCGAACTCCTGACATCTGCCTTGCAAAGGCAGCGCTCTACCAACTGAGCTAAGGCCCCGACAGCACGCAGCCCTGAACGCCTCGACGTTCGGCCACCGCCGCAGAACAGAGTACCGGCTCACCCCCGTATTCCTGCAAAAATACGGGGACTCCCCGTGCGCGACCACGCTCCGTAAGATGCTGGTCGAGGTTCGCAGCAGCGAAGCCGATGCGAAGGGGAGACGCAATGGATGCAGCGCAACAAGAGGCGACGGCCAGAGCCAGAGACCTCCAGCGCAGTTGGTACGGAGAGCCGTTGGGCGCGCTCTTCCGCCGGCTGATCGACGATCTCGGACTCAATCAGGCCCGGCTCGCCGCGGCCCTCGGACTCTCCGCTCCCATGCTCTCCCAGCTCATGAGCGGTCAGCGCGCGAAGATCGGCAACCCGGCGGTCGTTCAGCGCGTGCAGGCCCTCCAGGAACTGGCCGGTCAGGTCGCCGACGGCAGCGTCAGCGCCGGCGAGGCCGCGGCCCGCATGGAGGAGATCAAGAAGTCCCAGGGCGGCTCGGTGCTCTCGGCCACCGGGCAGACCACCTCGACCGGCGGGGCACCCACCGTGCGCCGGGTGGTCCGGGAGATCCAGTCGCTGCTGCGCTCGGTCGCGGCCGCCGGTGACATCATCGATGCGGCGGACTCCCTCGCCCCGACCCACCCGGAACTGGCAGAGTTCCTCCGGGTGTACGGGGCGGGGCGCACCGCGGAAGCGGTGGCGCACTACGAGAGCCACCAGAGCTAGACCCCGAGCGGTACAGGGGCACGGGCCGAAACAGGAACGGGGAGCGGGCGCAGCGTCATGGGTGAGGTCTTCGCCGGACGGTACGAACTGGTCGATCCGATCGGGCGCGGTGGGGTCGGTGCCGTCTGGCGCGCCTGGGACCACCGCCGCCGCCGCTATGTGGCGGCCAAGGTCCTCCAGCAGAGCGACGCGCACACGCTGCTCCGCTTCGTCCGTGAACAGGCGCTGCGCATCGAGCATCCGCACGTCCTGGCACCGGCCAGCTGGGCCGCCGACGACGACAAGGTCCTGTTCACCATGGACCTCGTCAGCGGCGGCTCACTCGCCCATGTCATAGGCGACTACGGCCCGTTGCCCCCTCGATTCGTCTGCACCCTGCTCGACCAGCTGCTGTCCGGCCTCTCGACGGTGCACGCCGAGGGCGTCGTGCACCGTGACATCAAGCCCGCCAACATCCTGCTGGAGGCCACCGGCCGGGGCCGCCCGCATCTGCGGCTGTCCGACTTCGGCATCTCCATGCGCAAGGGCGAGCCCCGGCTCACCGAGACGAACTACGTGGTGGGGACGCTGGGTTATTTCGCGCCCGAGCAGATGATGGGAGCGGAGCCCGACTTCCCGGCGGACCTCTTCGCGGTCGGCCTCGTCGCCCTCTATCTCCTCCAGGGCACCAAACCCGACTCCCAGGAGCTCATCGAGCACTTCGCCGAGCACGGTACGCCGAGCGCGCCCGACGGCGTCCCGGAGCCGTTGTGGCAAGTCATCGCGGGGCTGCTGCAGCCGGACCCCCAGAACCGTTTCCGCACCGCCACGGGGGCGCGCAAGGCGCTGACGGCCGCCGTGGAGATGCTGCCCGAGCCCACGGGCACCGAGGAGCCGGTGGAGGTCTTCGACCAGATCGGCCCGCTGCCCGAGGGCTTCGGCCCGGACGGGCCCGTGGCGCCCGGGTCCACGGCACCGGCGCCCGCGCCAACCCCCGCGCCGGATCTCCCGACGCCCTCCTCGCAGACCGGGTCCACCGCCGCCATGTCCGAGACGGGCAGCTTCCACCTCCCGCCGCCCGAGCCGGCCGTTCCCGCGCCGCACGCTCCGCAAACCGCCGCCCCCGCGCCCCCGTACGGCTATCCGGCCCCCGCGCCGGCCGCGTACACCCTCCCCTACACCGCCCCGCAGCAAGGAGCCCCCTTCCAGGGCCAGGCACCCGGCCAGACGCGGTCGCCGGGACACGTTCCGGAGCCGGCGCCCCACGCCGGAACGCGGCCGGGACCGTCCCCGAAGGTGGCGGTCCCGGTCCTGCTGGTGGCGCTGGTCTGCTTCGCCGTGGGCATCTGGGCGCTGACCCGGATCTGAGGGCGGCCGCCCCAACCCGGTCACCAGGCCTGGGGCGGGCCCCCGTACGGATACGGTCCGGCGTTCGCCGGGGCGGCGGGCACGGCTGCCGCACGGCGGCGCGCGACCAGCGTCCACACGCCGAGCCAGAGCACCAGCAGCGTGCCGGTGCCGATCCCGGCCGCCGCGACGACCTTCATCGTGCCGCTGTCGGCGCCGGCCGCGGCCTGCGCGCCGCTCCGCCCCTTGCGCGCCGCGTCCTTGTCGTCCTGTGTCACGGCGAAGATCCCTGCGTCACCCTTGTACGGCGACTCGCCCGCTTCCCCCTCGACACTGATCTGAAGCGTCAGCGTGATCGGTTTGTCGCCGTACGCCGAGGCGATCTGGGGGCTCAGCGACACGGAGAGGTAGTACCAGCCGGCGAACCTCATGCCACCGACGTCGTCGCTGGAGTCGTACCGGTTCTCGTACGCCACCGGGGGCAGCGGGTCGAAGGAGGCGGAGGTCGGCTTTCCCGAGTACGACATCGGCGAAACCGCGGTGACGTGCCCGAGCGCGGGGTTCTCCAGTGACACCGCGAGCGCACTGCTGACGTACGGGTTCTTCGCGGAGGTGCTGTTGCTCAGCCCGGCCGTGGCGAAGAGCCGCTGCCCCCAGTCCACCGGAACGCGGTAGAAGAGGGTCTGGCCCGGCTCGATCCGGTCCTTCCACTCCCCGGTCTCCAGGCTCGTGGCATCGTAGTAACCGGCGCCGCCGTGCCGGGTGTTGTCCGCGGAGGCGGCGGGCGGCGGCGGCGAGGCGGAGGGCCAGGACGTCGGGGCGTCGGTCGGCTCGGACGAGGGGTTCGCGAGGGCCGGCTCGGAGACGTAACGCAGTTCCAGGTCCCACTCCCCCTGGTCGGACGTCGCCTTGCTCTCCCGCTCGACGAGCACGTAGTACGTACCGGCCTCCTGGCAGCTGCCGTCCTTGTCGATCCGCCGGGAGGCGTAGGCGGATATGGGGCGCGGATACTGCGCGGACCCGAAGACGGCGTCCTGCGAGCTGCACTCGTCGTCCGAGCTGTTCCGGATGCTGATCGCGACGCCGTCCCCGTACGCCACGCTGCCGCCGCCCCTCGGCACGACGACGGCGGAGACATAGGCGTTCGTCTTCGCGTCCAGGTTCAGCCGGTAGTACAGCTTCTGGTTGCCCGAGATCGCGCTCCGGTAGACGGTGTCCGGCCGCAGGGCCACCGCGTCGGCGCTGACCTCCTCGCCCGCGACCGTGTCGGCGTCCGGATCGAAGGCGTACGTTCCCGTCTCACCGGCCGCGTACACCTGTCCGGGCAGCGCCGCCACCGCGAACACCGCCGCCACCGCCGCCAGCGCCCCCCGCACCCTGCTGCGCCGCCTCATCACGCGCTTCCCCTCGTCATCCCCGCGGCTGCCCCGCAGCCATCACGTACACATCGAACACGGCCGGAAACACGGCCGGGACGGCGCCCCAGCGCCCACAGCCGCAACGACGGCCCATCCTGCCCCTCCCGCCCCACCACTGTCTGCGGCGGCAACCGAATCGTGCTGTCGGCCCGCGCCCGGAGTTTGCTCAAGCAAGCCGTTGATTCACGGAAGCGAACCCGCGAGCACAGCCGTCACGGTCCCGCAACAGCACGAAGCCCCGGCCGCTTCAGCGACCGGGGCTCGTACCAAGCTGTTCCGTCTCAGACACCCGAACCTGCGGGCACGGAGTCGGTCGCCTCCGTCCACAGATCCTGCTCGGCGCGATCCGCCTGGATCTGGCGGTACACGAGGAGCCCGCCGATGGCGGCCAGTGCGACCAGGAGAAGCTTCTTCACCGCGCGACCTCGTCTTTCGTTGGCGTAGGGGACTTCTGCCGCCCGACTATACACACCGGCCGATATCGACCGGTGACCTCCCCGCAACCCAATCGGCGCCTGCGGACGTGCGGTCCGCGCCCTTGTGTGCGTCCCCCTCCTGCGGCCGCGGAGGCCGCCCGCCGGAAGCCGGGAAGGGCCGGTTGAACCATACGAGTGGTGTTCATCTGAAGATCGGCGCATCCGCGGCGTCGATCCATGAAATCGGGGGCCCGATGCACATCATCGGAAAGGTAAGCAAACCGGACCACCTGAAAGTGAGGGGCCATGAGCACCGTCACGGCCAAGAGCATCTGGACCGCCTTCATCACCGCGTTCTTCGCCCTCCTCGCGTCGCTGGGCCTCGCCGGCTCCACCGCCGCCGCCGCGGAATCCACGCACACGAACACGGAGCGGGCGGCGACAACCCCCGTACACACGCCCGCCGCCCGCGCAACCGCTACCGGTCCTTCGGTCCGATGGACCCTTCCGCGTGACCGGGCGCTGCCGCCCACGATGAAGCAGCGCATCCGCGCCGAGGCCCATGGCTCCTCACCCGCCACCCGGCATCTGTCCGTGGACGCCGCGAACGCCGTGAACACCACCGGTACCGCCCGCTCCTCGCACGGCGCCCCGGAGCAGGACGCATCGCTCCTGCCACCGTGACAGCGCCACCGCTGATCCTCTTGAGCCCCCGGGCCGGTAGCCACCGGACGGGGGCTTTCCCGTGCTCCCCGGCACGTACACCCGCCGGGATGAGTACTCGTACTCACGCCCGACGCCCGGCCGCAGGGCGAATATGAGCGGCACCACAGCGCACAGCACCGCACACCGGGGGAATCCATGCACGCTCGCGCCCTGCTCCGCCTGACCTTCGGCAATCCCGCCTCCGCGATCTACCTCGGCGTCGTCGCCGCGACCGTCGTGTTCGAGGTGGCCGCCGCGACCATCGGAGACCCGGGCATCGTGGGGATCTGGACGTTCCTCGTCACCGCCCCGGCCTCCCTGCTCTTCGCCATGCTGGGCGAAGCGATCTGGGGCATCGACGACACGTCCGTCTGGTACCTGGTCGCCGGAGTGGCCCTCAGCGCCCTGATCCAGGCGTTCGTCCTGGGCGCGCTCACCGAGACCGTACGCGGACGCCTCCGGCGCACGGCCACCGGCTGAACCGCCCGGCCCGGGACCACACCCCGGTACGCCGAAGGCCACCTACTCAGCCGAGGAGGTGGCCTTCGTACTGGTGGGGCTAACAGGATTTGAACCTGTGGCCTCATCCTTATCAGGGATGCGCTCTAACCAACTGAGCTATAGCCCCGCCGCGCTTTTCCGTCGCGCTGACTTCTGAAGATTAGCGCACGTCGGGGCCAGTCCCAAAATCGATACCCGCCGGGCTACTCGTCCTCGGCCAGCGTGAGCTCCACGCCGCCCACGAAGCCCGCCGACAGGTTGTAGATGAAGGCGCCCAGCGTCGCCAGCGCGGTGGCCAGGACCACGTCGATCACGGCGATGACCGACGTGAAGATGAGGACCCTCGGCAGCGACAGGAACGCCTGGAGGTCGAAGCCGTTGCCCTCGTTGGAACCGGTCGCCTCGCTGATGGTGCCGCCCACGGTGGAGAAGACCCCCATCGCGTCCATCACCATCCACAGGACCGCCGACGCCACCACCGTGCAGATGCCGAGCGCGATGGACAGCAGGAAGCTGACCTTCATCACCGACCACGGATCGGCCTTGGCGACCCGCAGACGCGCCTTGCGGGTACGCGGAGTGGTCCGCGCCCCGGTCCGCGGCTTGCGGGCCGTCTGAGCCGGTCCCACGCCCTGCGGGCCGCCGTAGGAGCGCCCCCCGCCGTGCGTGGCGCCCGGAGGCGACGGGTATGCCTGCGGCGGGTGGTACGGGCCCGCCTGGCCCGGTGCGGGTTCCCGCTCGCCGGGCAGCGGCCCGGTCGCGTAACCCTCGTACTGGGGCTGAGGGCCCCGCGTATCCGTCACAGTGCCCCCTTGGGAGTCCGTGGCGGGGCCACGGGCACCGTTACCTCCGGCTCCGGAAGCGGCCGAACCGGCGCCCGTGGCTCCACTCACGCTCTACTCCTCGTGCTCCCCGGTCGAGGACGACGTGTCCTCGACATTGCTGTCGACCGTGCCGCCGGCGGCCGCCTCGGCCTCCGCCGCGGTCGTCCCGCCCTCGGCGTCGGCGTCGTCCGGCCCGTGCACCTCATGGGCCTCGCTGCCGGCTTCGGCGTTGCGGGCAATGCCGACGACGGCGTCGCGCTTGCCCAGATTGATCAGTTGGACGCCCATGGTGTCACGGCCCGTCTCCCTGACTTCGCTGACTCGCGTGCGAATCACACCGCCGCCGAGCGTGATGGCGAGGATCTCGTCGCTCTCCTCGACCACCAGCGCGCCGACCAGCATGCCCCGGTCCTCCACGATCTTGGCGGCCTTGATGCCGAGGCCGCCGCGGCCCTGGACGCGGTACTCGTCGACGGCGGTCCGCTTCGCGTACCCGCCGTCGGTGGCAGTGAACACGAAAGTACCGGGCCGGACGACATTCATCGAGAGCAGTTCGTCTCCATCGCGGAAACTCATGCCCTTGACGCCCGAGGTCGCGCGGCCCATCGGGCGCAGCGCCTCGTCCGTGGCGGTGAACCTGATCGACTGGGCCTTCTTGCTGATGAGCAGCAGATCGTCCTCGGCGGAGACCAGCTCCGCGCCGATCAGCTCGTCGGCCGTGCCCTCGGCACCGTGGTCCGTCTCGCGGAGGTTGATGGCGATGACACCGCCGGAGCGCGCCGAGTCGTAGTCCTTGAGCGCGGTCTTCTTCACCAGACCGCCCTTCGTGGCCAGGATCAGGTACGGCGCGGCCTCGTAGTCGCGGATGGCCAGGATCTGGGCGATCCGCTCGTCCGGCTGGAAGGCCAGCAGGTTCGCCACGTGCTGGCCGCGGGCGTCCCGGCCGGCGTCCGGCAGCTCGTACGCCTTGGCGCGGTAGACGCGGCCCTTGTTGGTGAAGAACAGCAGCCAGTGGTGCGTCGTGGTCACGAAGAAGTGGTCGACGATGTCGTCTTCCTTGAGCTTCGTGCCGCGCACACCCTTGCCGCCGCGCTTCTGCGAGCGGTAGTCGTCCGTCTTGGTCCGCTTCACATAGCCGCCGCGGGAGATCGTGACGACGATGTCCTCCTCGGCGATCAGGTCCTCGATGGACATGTCGCCGTCGAAGGGCACCAGCTTGGAGCGCCGGTCGTCGCCGAACTTGTCGACGATCGCCGCCAGCTCCTCGCTGACGATCTGGCGCTGCCGCGCGGGCGAGGCCAGGATCTCGTTGTACTCGTTGATCTTCGCCTGGAGCTCGTCGTGCTCGGCGGTGATCTTCTGGTGCTCCAGCGCGGCCAGCCGGCGCAGCTGCATCTCCAGGATCGCGTTGGCCTGGATGTCGTCGATCTCCAGCAGGCCCATCAGGCCCTCACGGGCGATCTCGACGGTCTGGCTGCGCCGGATGAGGGCGATGACCTCGTCGATGGCGTTCAGGGCCTTCAGCAGGCCGCGCAGGATGTGCGCGCGCTCCTCGGCCTTGCGCAGCCGGAACTTCGTCCGCCGGACGATGACCTCGATCTGGTGCGTCACCCAGTGGCGGATGAACGCGTCGATCGACAGGGTGCGCGGCACCCCGTCCACCAGCGCCAGCATGTTCGCGCCGAAGTTGGTCTGCAGATCGGTGTGCTTGTACAGGTTGTTCAGGACGACCTTGGCGACCGCGTCCCGCTTCAGCACGACGACCAGGCGCTGGCCCGTGCGCGAGGAGGTCTCGTCGCGGACGTCGGCGATGCCGCCGATCTTGCCGTCCTTCACCAGGTCGGCGATCTTCTGCGCGAGGTTGTCCGGGTTGGTCTGGTACGGAAGCTCCGTCACGACCAGGCACTGGCGGTTCTGGATCTCCTCGACCGCCACGACCGCGCGCATCGTGATCGAGCCGCGGCCCGTGCGGTACGCCTCCTCGATGCCCTTGCGGCCGACGACCAGGGCGCCGGTCGGGAAGTCCGGGCCCTTGATCCGCTCGATCAGGGCCTCCAGGAGCTCCTCCTGCGAGGCCTCCGGGTTCTCCAGGTACCACTGGGCGCCGGCCGCGACCTCGCGCAGGTTGTGCGGCGGGATGTTGGTCGCCATGCCGACCGCGATGCCCGCGGAGCCGTTGACCAGCAGGTTCGGGAAGCGCGCCGGCAGGACCGTCGGCTCCTGGTTGCGGCCGTCGTAGTTGTCCTGGAAGTCGACGGTCTCCTCGTCGATGTCCCGGACCATCTCCATGGACAGCGGCATCATCTTGCACTCGGTGTACCGCATGGCGGCGGCCGGGTCGTTGCCCGGGGAACCGAAGTTGCCGTTGGAGTCCACCAGCGGCATGCGCATCGACCACGGCTGCGCCAGGCGGACCAGGGCGTCGTAGATCGAGGAGTCGCCGTGCGGGTGGTACGTACCCATGACGTCCCCGACGACGCGGGCGCACTTGTAGAAGCCCTTCTCGGGGCGGTAGCCGCCGTCGTACATCGCGTACAGCACCCGGCGGTGGACGGGCTTGAGGCCGTCCCGTACGTCGGGCAGCGCACGCGAGACGATGACGGACATCGCGTAGTCGAGGTAGGAGCGCTGCATCTCCGTCTCGAGCCCGACGGGCTCGACGCGCATGCCCACGCCCTCGACGGGCGGAACCTCTTCGGGCGTCACGGGCACAGGGGTGTTCTCGTCGGCCATTGCTGGTCAAAATCCTTTCGCGCTGCGGCTTGCTGGGAGGGCCGACTCAGATGTCGAGGAAGCGGACGTCCTTGGCGTTGCGCTGGATGAACGAGCGCCGCGCCTCGACGTCCTCGCCCATCAGCACCGAGAACAGGTCGTCGGCCTGCGCCGCGTCGTCGAGCGTGACCTGGCCGAGCACCCGGTGGTCGACGTCCATCGTGGTGACGCGCAGCTCCTCGGCGTTCATCTCGCCGAGGCCCTTGAAGCGCTGGATCGAGTCTTCCCTGACCCGCTTGCCGTTCTGCTTGCCGAGCGCGACCAGGGCGTCGCGTTCCCGGTCCGAGTACGCGTACTCGTGGTCGTCGCGGCCCCACTTGATCTTGTAGAGCGGCGGGCGCGAGAGGTAGACGTGCCCGGCCTCGACCAGCGGGCGCATGAAGCGGAACAGGAACGTCAGCAGCAGGGTGTTGATGTGCTGGCCGTCGACGTCGGCGTCCGCCATCAGGATGATCTTGTGATAGCGGAGCTTGTCGATGTCGAAGTCCTCGTGGACCCCGGTGCCGAACGCCGAGATCAGCGCCTGGACCTCGGTGTTCTGCAGGATCTTGTCGACGCGCGCCTTCTCGACGTTCAGGATCTTGCCCCGGATGGGCAGGATCGCCTGGTACATCGGGTTGCGCCCGGACTTGGCGGAGCCGCCTGCGGAGTCACCCTCGACGATGAAGATCTCGCACTTGGTGGGGTCGTTCGACTGGCAGTCGCTGAGCTTGCCGGGGAGCGAGGCGCTCTCCAGCAGGCCCTTGCGCCGGGTCAGGTCGCGCGCCTTGCGGGCCGCCACCCGGGCGGTCGCGGCGGCGATGCCCTTGCGGATGATGTCGGCGGCCTCGTTGGGGTTGCGGTCGAACCAGTCCGACAGCTGCTCGTGGACGATCTTCTGCACGAAGGTCTTGGCCTCCGTGTTGCCCAGCTTCGTCTTCGTCTGGCCCTCGAACTGCGGCTCGCCCAGCTTCACCGAGATGATCGCGGTCAAACCCTCGCGGACGTCCTCGCCGGCGAGGTTGTCGTCCTTCTCGCGCAGCAGCTTCTTGTCGCGCGCGTACCGGTTGACGAGGGAGGTCAGCGCGGCGCGGAAGCCTTCCTCGTGCGTACCGCCGTCATGCGTGTGGATCGCGTTGGCGAAGGAGTAGACACCCTCGGTGTACTGCGCGTTCCACTGCATGGCGATCTCGACCGACAGCAGCCGTTCCTTGTCCTCCGACTCGATGTCGATCACCGACGGGTGAACGACATCGTTCTTGCGGGAGTTGAGGTACTTGACGTAGTCGACGATGCCGTTCTCGTAGTGGTACGTGACCGAGCGGGCCGTCTCCTCCTCGGGGACGTCCGACGCCTCCGAGCTGTCCGCGCCGGCCGTGGCCTTCGCCGACTCGCGCTCGTCGGTCAGCCGGAGGGTGAGGCCCTTGTTGAGGAAGGCCATCTCCTGGAAGCGGCGCGACAGCGTCTCGAAGGAGTAGTCGGTCGTCTCGAAGATGTCGCCGTCGGCCCAGAAGGTGACGCTCGTACCCGTCTCGTCGGTGGCCTCGTTGCGCGCCAGCGGGGCGGTCGGGACACCGAACTTGTAGTCCTGGGTCCAGCGGTAGCCGTCGGTCTTCACGTCGACGGACACCCGCGTGGACAGGGCGTTGACGACGGAGACACCGACGCCGTGCAGACCGCCGGAGACGGCGTAGCCGCCGCCGCCGAACTTGCCGCCCGCGTGCAGGACGGTGAGCACGACCTCGACGGCCGGCTTTCCTTCGGACGGCACGATGCCGACCGGGATGCCGCGGCCGTTGTCGACCACACGCACCCCGCCGTCGGCGAGGATCGTGACGTCGATGGTGTCCGCGTGCCCGGCCATGGCCTCGTCGACCGAGTTGTCGACGACCTCCTGCACGAGGTGGTGCAGACCGCGCTCACCGGTCGAGCCGATGTACATGCCAGGTCGCTTGCGGACGGCGTCCAGACCCTCCAGCACGGTGATCGCGCTGGCGTCGTACGAGGTCTTCGCCTCGGCCGGGACGGGAGCGGCGTCGCCCTGAGTGGACGGAATGTTCTCGTTGGGGTTGCCGGAATCGGCCACGAAGCGCCCTTTCTGGCACAGCACAGGCCGTTCTCCGGGCAGGCGGGAGCGGCTGCGTCGTTCGGCTTGTATCGACGAATCCCGCAAGACGCGGGATTGTGCACCAGTCTACCGGTAGCGGCGACCCGAATGGGGGTTTGCAGGCACCTGAGTACGCATGTGCCGCCCTCAACCAGCGCCTGACGACTCCCCATATCAGGGACGGGGCCTCAAGAGGCTCACACGGGCTTGGAGCGCTTCGGCCTGTCAGCCTCCCGCTACGGTGAGGGACGCCCGCCCGCCGCCATCCGGTTTCAGAGGCCACGCAATTCGGTCCCAGCACGCCCGCAGCACCCGCGCCGTGCCCCGAGCCCCTCGCGAAACACCCGCCGACCCTCGTGAAAAGCGCAGGTCAGAGGGGGTCAGCCATAGGTGTCACCGGGGCCGGTGCTCCCCGGCGCCCGCAGCGGACCGAACCTGCGCTGCGGCCCGCCCGGACCCAGCACCTTGATCATCCGCACCGTGCCGTGGCCCAGGTCCGCGTTCAGCCGGGCCACCAGCTGGGGCGCCAGCAGCCGCAACTGCGTCGCCCACACCGTCGAATCGCACTGCACCGTCAGCACCCGCTGATCCGGCTCCTCGTCGTACCGCACGGGCACACAGTGCAGCGCGAGGTCGTCACCGACGATCTGCGGCCAGCGGCCCATCACCCCGCCCACCGCCGCCGGGGTCTCCCAGCCGCGCTCGGTGATCAGCCGGTTGATCGCCGCGCCCAGCGGCAGCGGATCGCGGCCGTCCGCCCGCGCCCCGGAGCGCAGCCCACCGCCCCGCCGCGCCTGCTTCTTCTGCTGCGCCGCCGCGCCCCGCGCCCGCGCCTGCTCCTTCGCCGCGCGCAGGGCGACCCGGGCCAGGTCCACACCGGACGGCTCGGCCTGCTTCGCCCGGTCGTCCCGGTTCTCAGAGTTCTCCCGGTTCTCCCGGTCGGGGCGATCGCCGCCCGCGGCCGTTCCCTCTCCCGCGCCGTTCACACCCGTTCCACCTCACCGGCGGTGACCGCGTACCGCGCACCGGCGAGCGCGCCCGGCACGTCGTCGTCCACCGCGGCCGTCACCAGGACCTGCTCGGCCGGGGCCACCAGCTCCGCGAGCCGCTCCCGGCGGCGCGCGTCCAGCTCGGCGAACACGTCGTCCAGTACGAGCACCGGCTCATTGCCCTCGCCGCGCAGCAGCTCGTACGAGGCCAGCCGCAGCGCCAGCGCGTACGACCAGGACTCCCCGTGGCTCGCGTACCCCTTGGCGGGCATGGCGCGCAGGCCGAGCACCAGGTCGTCGCGGTGCGGGCCGACCAGGGTCACGCCGCGCTCGATCTCCTGCTTGCGGACCTGGGCCAGGGCCTCGATGAGCTGCGCGTACAGCTCCTCGCGGCCGCGCGCCGGGTCCGCGTCCGGGCCGATACTGCCGCGGTAGTCGAGGCTCAGCGGCCCGCCGCCCGGGGCCACGTCGCCGTACGCCTTGTCCGCCAGCGGCTGGAGCGTGGCGATCAGGTCGAGGCGCTGGGCGAGCAGCTCAGCGCCGACCCGCGCCAGGTGCTGGTCCCACACGTCGAGCGTGGAGAGGTCCAGCGAGCGGCCGCCGTGCCTGCGGGCCATGGCCGCGGACTTGAGCAGGGTGTTGCGCTGCTTCAGCACCCGGTCGTAGTCGGACCGCACTCCGGCCATCCTCGGGGACCGCGCGGTGACCAACTCGTCCAGGAACCGCCGGCGCTCGCCGGGGTCGCCCTTCACCAGGGCCAGGTCCTCCGGCGCGAACAGCACCGTCCGCACGATGCCGAGCACATCGCGCGGCCTGACCTGCGAGGACCGGTTGATCCGGGCGCGGTTGGCCTTGCCCGGATTCAGCTCCAGCTCGACCAGCTGCGAGCGCTCGCCCTGGGTGACGGCCGCCCTGATCACGGCCCGGTCGGCGCCCATGCGGACGAGCGGGGCATCCGAGGAGACGCGGTGGCTGCCGAGCGTGGCGAGATAGCCGACCGCCTCGACCAGGTTCGTCTTGCCCTGGCCGTTGGCACCCACGAATGCGGTGACGCCCGGATCGAGGGGCACCTCGACGCGGGCGTACGAGCGGAAGTCGGCCAGCGACAGATGCGTGACGTGCATGGTGTGCGCCGACCTTCCCGGCTTCCTGCTCCGTGCTCCGGCGGTGCGGGAGAGGCGGTCGGCCCCTCCCGCACCTCGTTGCGGGTTACTTCTTGTTCTCGACCGCGTGGCCGCCGAACTGGTTGCGCAGCGCGGCGATCATCTTCATCTGCGGGGAGTCGTCCTGGCGCGAGGCGAAGCGCGCGAAGAGGGACGCGGTGATCGCGGGCAGCGGCACCGCGTTGTCGATCGCGGCCTCGACCGTCCAGCGGCCCTCGCCCGAGTCGGCCGCGTAGCCGCGGAGCTTGTCGAGGTGCTCGTCGTCGTCCAGGGCATTGACCGCCAGGTCGAGCAGCCAGGAACGGATGACCGTGCCCTCCTGCCAGGAGCGGAAGACCTCGCGCACGTCGGTGACGGAGTCGACCTTCTCCAGGAGCTCCCAACCCTCGGCGTACGCCTGCATCATGGCGTACTCGATGCCGTTGTGGACCATCTTGGCGAAGTGGCCGGCGCCTACCTTGCCCGCGTGGACCGAGCCGAAGTCGCCCTCGGGCTTCAGTGCGTCGAAGATCGGCTGGACCTTCGCCACGTCCTCGGCGTCGCCGCCGTACATGAGCGCGTAGCCGTTCTCCAGGCCCCACACGCCGCCGGAGACGCCGCAGTCCACGAAGCCGATGCCCTTGGCGCGCAGCTCCTCCGCATGCTTCTCGTCGTCGGTCCAGCGGCTGTTCCCGCCGTCCACGACGATGTCACCGGGCGAAAGCAGCTCGGCCAGCTCGTCGATGGTGGACTGGGTCGCGGCTCCGGCCGGAACCATCACCCATACGACCCGCGGACCCTTGAGCTTGCCCACCAGCTCTTCCAGGCTGTGGACGTCGGCGAGATCCGGGTTGCGGTCGTAACCGATGACGGTGTGGCCTGCGCGGCGGATGCGCTCGCGCATGTTGCCGCCCATCTTGCCGAGGCCGACGAGACCGAGCTCCATCAGAGATTCCTTAGCGTTGTGCCGATTCGTACCCACGTCCGAGCCTACGCCCGGAGGGGGACAGGACGCCGGGCGTGCTCGGCGCTGAACACGCCCGTCGGGCCCCGCCGGAGCGGGGCCGGTGAGGGTCCGGTCAGCCCGAGAGGCGGACCGGCATGATCAGGTACTTGTAGGCGTCGTCCGCCTCGGCGTCCACGGCGGGGCGGCCGCTGAGCAGCGCCGGCTTGGTGGAGGTCGTGAAGGAGAGCTGGGCGACCGGGGAGTCGATGGCGCTCAGGCCGTCGAGCAGGAAGGTCGGGTTGAAGGCGATCGAGATGTCGTCGCCCTCCAGTACGGAGTCGACCCTTTCCACAGCCTGTGCGTCGTCGCTGGAGCCCGCTTCCAGGATCAGGACGCCCTGCTCGAAGGTCAGCCGAACCGGGGTGTTGCGTTCGGCCACCAGGGCTACGCGCTTGACGGCCTCGACGAACGGCGCGGTCTCGATCACGGCCACCGAGTTGAACTCGGTGGGGAACAGCGTCCGGTACTTCGGCAGGTCGCCTTCGAGCAGTCGGGTGGTGGTACGCCGTCCGGCGCCCTCGAACCCGATGAGCCCCTCGCCCGCGCCCGAGCCGGCCAGCGCCAACGTGACCGTGTCGCCGCTGGTAAGCGACTTGGCGGTGTCCAGCAGCGTCTTGGCGGGCACCAGGGCGACGGCGGACGCCTCCGGGTCCTCGGGCTTCCAGAGGAACTCGCGGACGGCGAAGCGGTAGCGGTCGGTGGAGGCGAGGGTGACGGTGTCGCCCTCGATCTCGATGCGCACACCGGTCAGGACGGGCAGGGTGTCGTCGCGGCCTGCGGCGATGGCGACCTGGGCGGCGGCCGAGGCGAAGACCTCACCGGGCACGGTGCCGGTCGCGGTCGGCATCTGCGGGAGGGCCGGGTACTCCTCCACAGGCAGGGTGTGGAGTGTGAATCGCGAGGAGCCGCAGGAGACGGTCGCCCGTACACCGTCTGTGGAGATCTCCACCGGCCGGTTGGGCAGGGCGCGGCAGATGTCGGCGAGCAGCCGACCGGAGACGAGGACCGTGCCGTCCTCCTCGACCTCGGCCTCCACCGAGACCCGCGCCGAGACCTCGTAGTCGAAGCTGGAGAAGCTGAGCGCTCCGTCCTCGGCCTTCAGCAGAAGGCCCGCGAGAACGGGCGCCGGCGGACGGGCCGGGAGGCTGCGGGCCACCCAGGCCACCGCCTCCGCGAGGACATCGCGCTCCACCCGGATCTTCACCGGAACCGCCTCCTGCTGGTTTCGCCCTGCTTGCGTTCGTCGTCTGGTCGGGCCGCTCCGCCGGTGAGAGGGGGAGGACGCCGGGGACCAGTCTGACGCACGGCACCGACACTCGGTGCGGCTCGGGGTCAAATCGCGGCGGGAGGTCCGGAGCGCTCCGAGGGCGAGTTGTGCACAGGCCCCACTTCGAAACGGAAACCGGGCTAACTATGAGTGGTGGTAGTAGTAGGGCCTGTGGAAACCGTGGATAACCCCGTTTTCGCAGGTCAGAGCCCGTTTTTTATCCACCGGGCCTGTGGGTGGAACCAGTGGACAACTCGGGCTCTCTGTGGACACCCGGAAGTTGTGCACAAGCCGTACACAGGGGCGGCCACTTTCTCCCCAGGTCTGTCCCCAGCTTTACCCACGTTCCCCACAGGCCAACCGCCCCTCTTGGTGTGACGCCTTTCACTCGCTCCGGTGACAGGGCCTGTCGTGTTGCCGAACAGTGGACAGCGATGTGGAGAAGCGGCCTTCGGCTGGGGAAAACGGCCTCAGACCTGTGGGTAGCCGGTGGACAACGCAGAGCGGTCCCTGTGGACGAAGATTTTTTCCACAGGCTGTGGATCATCGTTGACCACAAATCCCCAACCCTCTGAGCTGGCCCGATGTCCTCAGACCCGTCCTGCCTGTGGATGCAGTATGGACAACTTTTGGATCCCCAGGCTGTGGAGGGAAAAAAGTCCACGGATCTGTGGAGAACACCCGTGACCTCACGGGTAATCGAACAGAACGGGTGCGTCGGTGGCGGGCCGGAGCGGAGGTCGGCCGGCCACCGGGCACGCGGAAGGGCGCTGTGCGGGCTCCTGACGAGTCCGCACAGCGCCCTTCCGCGCCCCTTCCGAGGGGTCTGTGCGAGGGTGCCGTGCCGTGTGGGAAGAGGCGGCCGGCAGGTGGAGCGGTGGCGCTCTCAGCCGTTCTTGATGCGGTTGGTGAGCTCGGTGACCTGGTTGTAGATGGACCGCCGCTCGGCCATCAGCGCCCGGATCTTGCGGTCCGCGTGCATCACCGTCGTATGGTCCCGGCCGCCGAACTGCGCGCCGATCTTCGGCAGCGAGAGATCGGTCAGCTCACGGCACAGATACATGGCGATCTGCCGGGCCGTCACCAGCACGCGGCTGCGCGACGATCCGCACAGGTCCTCCACCGTCAGGCCGAAGTAGTCCGCGGTCGCCGCCATGATGGCCGTCGCCGTGATCTCGGGCGCCGTGTCCTCGCCGCCGGGAATCAGATCCTTCAGCACGATCTCGGTGAGCCCCAGGTCCACCGGCTGCCGGTTGAGACTGGCGAAGGCCGTCACCCGGATGAGCGCGCCCTCCAGCTCACGGATGTTGCGGGAGATACGGGAGGCGATGAACTCCAGCACCTCCGGCGGGGCGTTGAGCTGCTCCTGCACCGCCTTCTTGCGCAGGATCGCGATACGGGTCTCCAGCTCGGGCGGCTGTACGTCGGTGGTCAGCCCCCACTCGAAACGATTCCGCAGCCGGTCCTCCAGAGTGACCAGCTGCTTCGGCGGCCGGTCCGAGGAGAGCACGATCTGCTTGTTGGCGTTGTGGAGCGTATTGAAGGTGTGGAAGAACTCCTCCTGCGTCGACTCCTTGCTCGCCAGGAACTGGATGTCGTCGACGAGCAGGATGTCCACATCGCGGTACCGCTTGCGGAAGGTGTCGCCCTTCCCGTCGCGGATCGAGTTGATGAACTCGTTGGTGAATTCCTCGGAGCTGACGTACCGCACCCGGGTGCCCGGGTACAGGCTCCGCGCGTAGTGCCCGATGGCGTGCAGGAGATGGGTCTTGCCGAGCCCAGACTCCCCGTAGACGAACAGCGGGTTGTACGCCTTCGCGGGCGCCTCGGCCACCGCGACGGCCGCGGCGTGCGCGAAGCGGTTCGAGGCCCCGATGACGAAGGTGTCGAAGAGGTACTTCGGATTCAGCCGGGCGTGCGGCTCGCCGGGGCCGGGGGCCGGGGACGGCTGGGCGCCCATCGGGCCGGTGCCTCCGCCCGGCCGGCCGGTGCCCGCGCCGGGGCGGTGCTGCGGCTCCGGCAGCTCGGGGCGGGAGCGCTCGGTGTGCGACGACTCGTACCCGTGGCGCTCGGGCGGCTGCGGACGGTAGTCGTGCTGCGACTGCTGCGGACCCCGGCCGCCGTACGGCTCGCGCCACTGGTCGGGGCTCGGCTCGCGGTCCTGGAAGCCGCCGAGCCGGGGCTGCTGCCAGGACAGGTCCTCCTGGGTGCGCGGCCAGGCGCCGGGCTCCGGGCGCTGCTGCTGGTAGTCCGGGTAGGCGGGGCGCGCGGTCGGCATGCCGTCGTCGGCGGACCGGTTCCCGTAGCCGTCGTACGCGTCGCCGTGCCGGCCCTCGTCGTGCTGGGGGCCCTGGTAGCGGTGGGGCGGCTGGGGGGACTGGTGCATCGGGGGCGCGGGCGGGCCCGACGGTTCGCCGGCCGAGTCGTCCACCGTGATCGCGATCCGGATGGGGCGCCCGCACTCGCGGCTCAGCGTCTCGCTGATGAGTGGGGCGAGGCGGCCCTCCAGGACCCGCTTGCCCCACTCGTTGGGGACGGCCAGCAGCGCGGTGTCGGCCACCAGGGCGAGCGGCTGGCAGCGCTCGATCCACTGCTTGTCCTTCGGCTCGATGCCCTGCTGCCCCTCCCCGAGGAGTTGCTCCAGCACGCGTGGCCACACTGCGGCAAGATCGGCAGGTACGTCAGCCACAAGGCACGCTCTCTCGCTGGTCCCACGAATGTGTGGTTCTCGGGACGGTTGGGGTCGGGGTGGGTGAGGACCGGCAGGCGGGAAGAAAAAGAACCGGAGTTCAGTCACGGTAGTCAGCACGACCCGCGTCGTTCAAGTCGTTGTCCACAGGCTGTGCACAATGGGAGGCCCGGCAGGGTCGGTTTGACCGGATGGCGTAGCCGCGCGTACCGTGACCAGGTCGAGTTGTCGATGGCTGCTGCCGCCTGCCTCCGATGGGCAAAGTCACGATCAGTGATCGTGAAGCGGTGCACTAGAGCGTTTACGCGAGTCCTTCGTGGGCGCACGGTGACAGCCAGGCGATGTCCCGCCAACACCCGAGTCATTTCTGGAGCCCCCGAGTGAGCAAGCGCACCTTCCAGCCGAACAACCGTCGTCGCGCGAAGACCCACGGCTTCCGGCTGCGGATGCGCACCCGTGCCGGCCGCGCGATTCTCGCGTCCCGCCGCAGCAAGGGTCGCGCCAGCCTGTCCGCCTGATCGCGTACAGGTCGTCATGACGTGCTGCCTTCCGAGAATCGGCTGAGGCGGCGCGAGGACTTCGCGACCGCAGTACGACGAGGACGCCGGGCCGGTCGTCCGCACCTCGTCGTCCATCTACGCAGCGGTGCAACCGACCCGCACGTGACTGGGGAGAACGTTCCCCCGCCGCGTGCGGGTTTCGTTGTCAGCAAGGCCGTGGGTGGTGCGGTCGTACGCACTGCGGTGAAGCGCAAGCTTCGTCACCTGGTCCGAGAACGGCTCGCCCTGCTGCCCCCCGGTAGCCTGGTTGTGGTGCGAGCGTTGCCCGGAGCGGGTGACGCCGGCCATGAACAGCTGGCCCGAGACCTGGACGCCGCGTTTCAGCGGCTGCTGGGAGGGGGCGTGCGATGAAGTACCCGCTGCTGGCTCTCATCAAGCTGTACCAGTGGACGATCAGCCCACTCCTCGGGCCGGTCTGCCGGTACTACCCGTCGTGTTCCCACTACGGGTTTACGGCGATCGACCGGCACGGAGCGATCAAGGGAACAGCGCTGACGGCCTGGCGCATCCTGCGATGCAACCCGTGGTCCCCCGGCGGCGTGGACTATGTGCCACCACGCAAACGTCCGCGTTGGCACGAGATGCTGCGCAGCGCCATACGCGGCAGCAAGGGCGGGGACTCCGCCGCTGACGTGCCTTCCGGGGGGTCGGCCAACGACCTCCCGAGTTCGGCCGCAGAGACTTCGCCCAATGCTCAAGGAGCTTGATTAGTGGACACGATTGCCAGTCTGTTCAGCTTCATCACCTGGCCCGTCTCCTGGGTCATCGTCCAGTTCCACAAGTTGTACGGGGCGATCTTCGGCCCCGACACGGGATGGGCCTGGGGTCTGTCCATCGTGTCCCTCGTGGTGCTGATCCGTATCTGTCTGATCCCGCTGTTCGTCAAGCAGATCAAGTCGACGCGGAACATGCAGCTGCTCCAGCCGAAGATGAAGGCGATCCAGGAGCGTTACAAGAGCGACAAGCAGCGTCAGTCCGAAGAGATGATGAAGCTGTACAAGGAGACGGGTACCAACCCGCTCTCCTCGTGCCTCCCCATCCTCGCGCAGTCGCCGTTCTTCTTCGCGCTCTACCACGTACTCTCCGCGATCGCCTCGAACAAGAAGATCGGCGTCATCGACCAGTCGCTGCTGGACAGCGCGCGTCAGGCGCACATCTTCGGCGCCCCGCTGGCCGCCAAGTTCATGGACAGCGCGGAGAAGGTCCAGAGCCTCGGCGCCTCGCTGACCGACGTCCGGGTCGTCACCGCGGTCATGATCGTGCTGATGTCGGCCTCGCAGTTCTTCACGCAGCGCCAGCTGATGACGAAGAATGTCGACCTCACGGTCAAGACGCCGTACATGCAGCAGCAGAAGATGCTGATGTACATCTTCCCGGTGATCTTCGCCGTCATGGGTATCAACTTCCCCGTCGGTGTCCTCGTCTACTGGCTGACCACCAACGTCTGGACCATGGGTCAGCAGATGTACGTGATCAACCAGAACCCGACGCCGGGCAGCAAGGCCCAGGACCACTACCTTGAGCGGCTCCTCAAGAGCGTCACCGCCCACGGCGAGGTCCGCGGCCGGACCCGGCGCAACACCGTCAAGCGGATCGTGGCCAAGGGCCCGGACCGCAACGACATCGAGCGCAAGTTCGTCGTCGGCCTGGCCAAGCTCGGTCTCGCCCCGCAGGAGGACGGCACCGTCGCCAAGAGCGACACGGCCATCGCCGACGCCGAGGGCAGCGGTGCACAGCGCCGCCAGCCCAAGCGGCAGACCAAGTCGCAGCGCCAGACCGGTGCCGCACACCCGGGTGGGACCAAGGACGGTGTCTCCGGCGAGACGGCGTCCAAGACCTCCCTGCAGAAGGGCGCCGCGCAGGGCGCCAAGCCGAAGCCGGCGGGCAAGGCCGCGTCCGGTTCCTCACGCCAAGCCAAGTCCGGACAGCGCAAGGGTCCGCAGGGGCCCAAGCACCCGTCCAAGAAGTAAGAAGGAGTCCATCCGTGACGGAAGGCACCACCTCCACGGCCGCTGAGGGCAGCGACACTCTGACTCGCCTTGAGCAGGAAGGCGAGATCGCAGCGGACTACCTCGAGGGCCTGCTCGACATCGCCGATCTCGACGGCGACATCGACATGGACGTCGAGGCGGACCGGGCCGCGGTCTCGATCATCAGCGAGTCGGCGCGCGATCTGCAGAAGCTCGTGGGGCGCGACGGCGAGGTCCTGGAGGCCCTCCAGGAGCTGACGCGGCTGGCCGTGCACCGGGAGACCGGCGACCGGAGCCGTCTGATGCTGGACATCGCCGGGTTCCGGGCCAAGAAGCGCACGGAGCTCGCCGAGCTGGGTGCCAAGGCGGCGGACAAGGTCAAGAGCACCGGTGAGCCGGTGAAGATGAAGCCGATGACCCCGTTCGAGCGCAAGGTCGTGCACGACGCGGTTGCCGCGGCGGGTCTCCGCAGTGAATCGGAGGGCGAGGAGCCGCAGCGCTTCGTCGTCGTTCTGCCGGCCTGACCGGCTCCTTTACCTGTCGGCCCCGTCTGTTCGCAGACGGGGCCGATCTTTGTCAGCCTGATAGACAGCCACCCATGGTGCGGTAGTGCGGTATGGAAGGACGGTCCCCCGTGACGGAGGAAGTAACGCTTCCCGAGGCGCCGGAAGAGGCCCGGACAGTATTCGGTGAGAGCTTTCCCGAAGCTGTCCGGTACGCGGAACTGCTGGCGGACGCGGGGGTCACACGCGGTCTGATCGGTCCGCGCGAGGTTCCGCGCCTGTGGGAGAGGCATCTGCTGAACTGCGCGGTGCTCTCCGAGGTCGTCCCCGAGGGGGTCACGGTCTGCGATGTCGGCTCGGGTGCGGGGCTGCCGGGCATCCCCCTGGCGCTGGTGCGCCGGGACCTGAAGATCACCCTGCTGGAACCGCTGCTGCGCCGGACGAACTTCCTCCAGGAGGTCGTCGAGCTGCTGGGCCTCGACCATGTGACGGTCGTACGCGGCCGGGCCGAGGAGGTCCTCGGTTCTCTGCAGCCCGTGCATGTGGTCACCGCCCGCGCGGTGGCGCCACTGGACCGGCTGGCTGGCTGGGGCGTGCCCCTGCTGCGACCCTATGGCGAGATGCTCGCGCTCAAGGGCGACACCGCGGAGGAAGAGATCAACGGTGCCCGTGCCGCGCTCAGCAAGCTGGGTGTGGTGGAGACCGAGGTGCTGCATGTCGGCGAAGGCGTGGTCGATCCGCTGTCCACGGTGGTCCGTGTGGTTGTCGGCGAGAGTCCGGGGGGTGTGAGGTTCGCCGCAAAGCGGGCCAAGGCCGCCCGGAGCAGCCGGACACGGCGCCGCCGCTGAGCCACGTGCCGGCCTCGTGCCCCATGGGCGTGGAGCGTACGGGGCCCACGCGGAGTGTCGTGACTCCGTGGCTACGCTGCGGAGGCATCGTGTTTCACGTGAAACGTCGTTCGCTGCTGCATGGAATCATCGGTCGCGGTCATGAGGCAGCCGCCCCTCCCCATCGCAGGCCCGTTAGGGCTACGGAGTTGTCCACAGAAGTGGTTTCATCCACAGAAGAGCGGGCCTCGCTGGTTCACGACCCCGAAACCATGACAGGCTCTGCTCATTGCGAGCCTGAAGTCGAGGAGAGTGAATCCTTGCGGTCCGACGCCAACATCGCGGGGCCGATGACCGATCCGGTCCCCGGCCCCCGAACCGAATCGGCGGGAGACGGTGTTTCACGTGAAACACCGCCGCCGATGGACGACACCCCCATCGGTCGCGCGGCCCAGCTGGCGGTGGAAGCCCTTGGCCGTGCCGGTGAAGGGCTGCCGAGGCCCGAGCAGACGCGCGTCATGGTGGTGGCCAACCAGAAGGGCGGGGTGGGCAAGACCACCTCCACGGTCAACCTCGCCGCGTCACTGGCCTTGCACGGTGCACGTGTCCTGGTGGTGGACCTCGACCCGCAGGGCAACGCCTCCACGGCGCTGGGCATCGACCATCACGCCGAAGTTCCCTCGATCTATGACGTCCTGGTGGAGAGCAAGCCGCTCTCCGACGTGGTCCAGCCCGTGAAGGACGTCGAAGGCCTCTTCTGCGCCCCGGCCACCATCGATCTCGCCGGTGCGGAGATCGAGCTGGTGTCGCTGGTGGCGCGGGAGAGTCGACTCCAGCGCGCCATCCAGGCGTATGAGCAGCCGCTGGACTACATCCTGATCGACTGCCCGCCCTCTCTGGGCCTGCTGACGGTCAACGCACTGGTGGCCGGTGCGGAGGTACTGATCCCCATCCAGTGCGAGTACTACGCGCTGGAGGGGCTGGGGCAGCTCCTGCGCAACGTCGAGCTGGTACGGGGCCACCTGAACCCCGATCTTCATGTGTCGACGATCTTGCTCACCATGTACGACGGCCGTACCCGGCTGGCGTCGCAGGTGGCGGAGGAGGTGCGCAGTCACTTCGGCAAGGAGGTGCTGCGGACCAGCATCCCCCGGTCGGTCCGTATCTCCGAGGCGCCGAGCTACGGGCAGACCGTGCTCACCTACGACCCCGGTTCCAGCGGATCGCTGTCGTACCTCGAAGCCGCTCGGGAGATCGCGCTGCGCGGGGTCGGGGTGCATTACGAGGGCCAGCACGCCCACACGGGCGGTTCGATCAGTCAGCAGAGCAATTCGGAGGGGATCCAGTGAGTGAGCGTCGTCGAGGGTTGGGGCGAGGGCTCGGTGCCCTGATCCCTGCCGCTCCGCAGGAGAAGCAGCTGCCGTCCACCGGGGCCGGGTCCGGCTCGCCGGTTCTCACCACGGAACGCGGTGTGGCCGCTGCCAAGGTGACCACGCTGGGGGCCAACCCGGTGGTGCCGGAGCCGAGCGCGCCGGTCTCGGATGCACAGGTCGCGGGCGACGTGGCCGGTGCGTACTTCGCCGAGGTACCGCTCGACTCCATCACGCCGAATCCGCGTCAGCCGCGTGAGGTCTTCGACGAGGACGCGCTGGCGGAACTGGTCACCTCCATCAAGGAGGTGGGTCTGCTCCAGCCGGTCGTGGTGCGGAAGACCGGGGCCGAGCGCTTCGAGCTCATCATGGGCGAGCGGCGCTGGAGGGCCTGCCGGGAGGCCGGCTTGGAGCGCATCCCGGCCATCGTCCGTGCCACCGACGACGAGAAGCTTCTGCTGGATGCCCTTCTGGAGAACCTGCACCGGGCTCAGCTGAACCCGCTGGAGGAGGCGGCCGCGTACGACCAGCTCCTCAAGGACTTCAAGTGCACGCATGACCAGCTGGCCGACCGGATCGGAAGGTCCCGGCCCCAGGTGTCCAACACGCTGCGGCTGCTGAGGCTGTCGGCGCCGGTCCAGCGCAGGGTCGCCGCAGGAGTGCTGTCGGCGGGCCACGCGCGAGCCCTGCTCTCGGTGGACGACTCCGAGGAGCAGGACAAGCTGGCCCATCGCATCGTGTCCGAGGGTCTTTCGGTGCGTGCTGTCGAGGAGATCGTGACGCTCATGGGCTCCGGGCCCACGAGCACCAAGAAGACCAAGGGCCCTCGGGCGGGCGCCCGGGTGTCCCCGGCGCTCTCCGATCTGGCGTCCCGGCTCTCCGACCGCTTCGAGACCCGGGTGAAGGTCGACCTGGGGCAGAAGAAGGGCAAGATCGTCGTCGAGTTCGCCTCGATGGAGGACCTGGACCGCATCCTCGGCAGCCTCGCGCCGGGCGAGGGCCGGGTACTGGACCGTGCCCAGTCCGAGGAGCCGGCCGAGGACGACGAGAGCTGATTTCCCCCTGGACGCTGATGCTGCGGGCGGGCTGTTTCCGGTTCACGGAATACAGCCCGCCCTTTGCTATCTCACGGTGTCGGCTTGATTCAGGGGTAGTTACGATGCGTTGTGGCAGGGCATTTCCGTCCACGACGCAGTGGGCGAGAGAAGTGAGGAACAGCCTTCATGGGGCGTCGGCTCGTACCGCTCACGCTGGACAACCTTCCCGACCTTCCCCGGCGCTGTCGCTCCTGTGTGTTCTGGGAGCTCGACCCGGTCAGCGGTGAGGCCGCCGTCAAGAACGGAACGGCCGACCGGGAGAAGGAGGCGTGGATCTCCGGAGTGCTTCTGGAGTGGGGCTCCTGCGGGCGTGTGGTGTACGTCGACGATGTACCGGCCGGCTTTGTGCTCTACGCCCCGCCCGCCTATGTCCCGCGAGCCACCGCCTTTCCGACGAGTCCGGTCTCCTCCGACGCCGTGCAGCTGATGACGGGGTTGATCATGCCGGGGTACCGGGGGCAGGGGTTGGGACGGGTCATGGTGCAGACCGTGGCCAAGGACCTGATCCGCCGAGGCTTCAAGGCGATCGAAGCCTTTGGGGACGCCAGCTGGAAGGAGCCGGCCTGCGTACTGCCGGCCGACCATCTGCTGGCGGTGGGGTTCAAGACCGTACGGCCGCACCCGGTTCACCCCCGGCTGCGGCTGGAACTGCGTACGACGCTCTCCTGGAAGGAAGACGTCGAGATGGCTTTGGACCGGCTCCTCGGAGCGGTACAGAAGGAGCCTGCGCTGCGGCCGTTGTGAGCCGTTCCCCCGAGGCATGCGGTGAGCAGGGGCGCCGGAGCATGAGAAACGGGCCCATCCTTGGCCTTCAGTTCTAGTGGTCGTTGCAACACCCCAGTTCAAGGGGTGTCATGGACTTCGAAATCCGCAAGGACAGGAACCGGCAGGGGCGCAAGCCGTTGACCCGGGAACGGGCCGCATACTTCCAGCTCATGGAGCAGGGTTACAGCACCCGGGAAGCGGCCCGGATCGTCGGCATCGACCGCCGCACGGGCAAGAAGTGGCGCAACGGTCACAAGAGGGGCCGCAAGGCAGTTCCTCCGATCTACCCGCAGCACGGGCACGGGTCCGTGGCTGCGGGAGATCTGGAGGCGCCGTCTTGCGGCCCCTCGCGGTTTCTCCAGGAGCGCGACCGCATCCACATTGCCGACCGGCTGCGCGAGCAGGCGTCCATCCGGCAGATCGCCGCCGAGCTGGGCCGCAGCCCGTCCACCATCAGCCGCGAGATACGCCGCAACCGGCGGACCATGCCCAAGGGAGGCTGGTACTACCGGCCTCACACCGCCCAGGCCCGCGCGGACGCCCGCCGGCCCCGCCCGAAGACCGGCAAGATCGGCCACAACCCCGAACTGCGGGACTTCATCCAGGACCACCTCACGATGCGGTGGAGCCCTGAGCAGATCTGCCAGGCTCTGCGGGCACGCTTCCCCGACCGGCCGGAGATGCACGTGACCCACGAGACGATCTACCAGGCCCTCTACGTCCAGGGCCGCGGAGAACTCCGCCGGGAGCTGACCAAGTCCCTGCGCACGGGCCGGGCCCGCCGGCGTCCGCAGCGCCAGGCCCACAAGCGCACCTCCCGCCCCATCAAGGACATGGTCCTGATCAGTGAACGCCCTGCCGAAGCCGCTGACAGGGCCGTCCCCGGTCACTGGGAAGGCGACCTCATCATCGGCAAGGACGGCCGCTCCGCCATCGGCACCCTCGTCGAGCGGGCCACCCGCTACGTGATGCTCGTGCACCTGCCGATCGGGCACAGTGCTGTCGCGACCCGCAACGCGCTCGCCGCCACTGTCCAGGCCCTGCCGCCGCATCTATGGCGTTCCCTGACCTGGGACCAGGGCTCGGAGATGGCCGCCCACAAAGCCTTCACCGTGGCCACGAACATCCCCGTCTACTTCTGCGACCCGGCCAGTCCCTGGCAGCGGGGATCGAACGAGAACACCAACGGCCTGCTGCGGCAGTACTTCCCCAAGGGCACCGACCTGAGCGCTCACACCCCCGACCACCTGGAGCTCGTGGCCGCCGAACTCAACAGCCGCCCACGCAAAACGCTCGGCTGGGAAACCCCAGCCGAGCGCCTCGCTAAGCTACTGGACCTAGCCAGCTGACCAGCAGTGTTGCAACGACCCCTCGAATTCGCCGGCGGACGGGCCCGTTTCACGTGAAACAAGCAGACGCGGGTTCTGCCTTACTCGACGATGAAGCCCGAGAGCTCGCGAAGGATCGCGGCCTTCGGCTTGGCGCCCACGATGGTCTTGGCGACCTCGCCACCCTGGTAGACGTTCAGCGTCGGAATGGACATGACGCCGTACTTGGCGGCCGTGGCCGGGTTCTCGTCGATGTTGAGCTTCACGACCTCGATCTCGCCGTGCTCCGCCGCGATGGCCTCCAGCGACGGGGCGATCTGACGGCACGGGCCGCACCAGGCGGCCCAGAAGTCCACCAGAACCGGCTTGTCGCTCTTGAGGACATCCTGCTCGAAGGAGTCGTCGGTCACGTTCTTCAGGGCGCCGGCCACGGCGTCCTCCTTAACTTCGTGGGGTGTGGGTGGGGAGGTGAATGAGGCGCGGGTCAGACGGTGGCTGCGGAAGCGGCCTTCTCGTCGTCGGCGAGCGCAGCAAGGAAACGCTCGGCGTCGAGGGCGGCGGAGCAGCCGGTGCCGGCTGCGGTGATCGCCTGGCGGTAGGTGTGGTCGACGACGTCGCCGGCGCCGAAGACCCCGGTCACGTTGGTGCGCGTCGAGGGGGCGGCGACCTTGAGGTAGCCCTCGTCGTCCAGGTCGAGCTGCCCCTTGAACAGTTCGGTGCGCGGGTCGTGGCCGACGGCGATGAACAGACCGGTCACGGCCAGCTCGGACGTCTCGCCGGTCTTGGCGTTGCGGAGGGTCACCCCGGCCAGCTTCTGCTCGCCGTTGACGCCGGCGACCTCGCTGTCCCAGGCGAACTTGATCTTCGGGTCGGCGAAGGCGCGTTCCTGCATGGTCTTGGAGGCGCGCAGCGTGTCACGGCGGTGGATGATGGTGACCGACTTGGCGAAGCGCGAAAGGAAGGTCGCCTCCTCCATCGCGGTGTCGCCACCGCCGACCACGGCGATGTCCTGGTCCTTGAAGAAGAAGCCGTCGCAGGTCGCGCACCAGGAGACGCCGCGTCCGGAGAGCGCGTCCTCGTTGGGAAGACCGAGCTTGCGGTGCTGCGAGCCCGTCGTCACGATGACCGCCTTGGCACGGTGGACCGTTCCGGCGGTGTCGGTGACGGTCTTGATGTCACCGGTCAGGTCGACGGAGACCACGTCGTCGGGGACCAGCTCGGCACCGAAGCGCTCGGCCTGGGCGCGCATGTTGTCCATGAGCTCCGGGCCCATGATCCCGTCCTGAAAACCGGGGAAGTTCTCCACATCGGTGGTGTTCATGAGGGCGCCACCGGCGGTGACGGCTCCCTCGAAGACCAGCGGCTTCAGCGAGGCGCGCGCGGTGTAAAGGGCGGCTGTGTAGCCGGCCGGGCCAGAGCCAATGATGATCACATTACGCACGTCGCTCACGGGTTTCTTCCTCGTCTCTGCAGACTGCCTACTGTCCACGCCTACTGGGGCCGGTTCAACGACTCTCACCCCACCCAACGGATTTTATGGGGGATGCATTCCCGATGTGTCGGGGCGGCTGCAGTGTGCTGTCAGGGACGTGTGTAGGGGTGTGTCAGCAGCAGCTTTCCCTTGGTGGGGGGCTCGGCGCCGACACAGGCGGCATCCACCACATAGGCCTGGACGCTGGTCGGGTCCGTGGGGTGCGGCAGGACGACGAGGAACGCGGCGACGCCTTCGTAGGTGCCCTTCTCGATGGCGAGGGCGGGGGTGTCCTGCCCGATGCCCTTCGTCACGCACTCCGGAACCGTCACAGAGGGCGCGCGGAACGGGGAGTCGGACGCTGTGGAGTCGGAGGGGGCCGTCTGGAGTGAAGGCTCGCTCTGGGGGGAGGACTTCGATCCGACGGACGGGGCGTGCTCCTTGGAGCCCGAGTCCGGGGCGGTGGGCGGGGCGGCGTGCGGTTCCAGCAGAGCGTGTACCTGGTCCTGGAGAGAGGACTGGGTGAACGTGGTGGAACGGCCTTCGGCTGCGGTGTCCCGGCTCAGTGCGGGGGCGTTGCTGCTGCTCTGGGCGGCAGGCATGTTCTGGAGCAGGAAGACACCCATGCCGGCCAGGGCAGCGGCCCCGAACGCGGTGGCGAGTACGGCGGTGCGGTGCCGGTGGCGTCCGGTACGGCGACCCGGCCCGGTACCCGCACGGGCGTGCCCGGCCGGCCGGCCCGCCGATTCCGGCCGCGATGAGGAGACTGGGGCTATGGGCTGGGGCTTGGTTTCACGTGAAACATCGGCGGCCGGGCCCGATTCCGTGAGCCGGGCCAGGGCCTCGGCGGCGAGGGCGGCATCGAGGCGTTCGGCGATGACTGCAGGCATGGGCTCCGGCGTGGGCAGATCGTCGAGCAGCCCGCGGATCTCCTCCAGCGACGCGAGAACGTCTTCGCAGGGTTCGCAGACAGCGGTGTGGTCGCGCACCTCGGCGGCGCGGAGGTCGGAGAGCAGGCCCTCGGTCAGGTCGGAGATCTCCGAGACATCCGGGTGCTGGGTCATGTCGGCTGTTGATGTCATCGGTGTCCACCTCCGCCCTTCATCGCTGTGGGACCGCTGGTGTCGGTGTCTCGTGGCCCGGCTGCCGGTGGGACGGATGTTCTGCGAGTCCGGTTCCCTTGCGGCTCGGCTGCCGGTTCGCGGTCACCTCCGTCGCTGCGGAGGTGGGCCAGCAGAGGGGCCAGGCGGGCGCGTCCTCTGGCGCACCGGCTCTTCACGGTGCCCACGGGTACGTCGAGGATGTGGGCGGTCTCGGCCACCGGGTATCCCTGCATGTCCACGAGGACGAGGGCCGCGCGTTGTTCGGCGGGGAGTGTGGCTAGGGCCGCCAGGAGTTCGCGGTGGAGGTCGTGGCGCTCCGCCGGTGCCTCCGCCGACTCGTGGGGCTCCAGGAGCTGGTCCAGTCGTTCCGGATCGTCGACCGGCGAGGTTTTCCGTGACGCGGCCTTGCGGACCCGGTCGAGGCAGGCGTTCACCGTGATGCGGTGCAGCCAGGTGGTGACGGCGGACTGGCCGCGGAAGGTATGGGCGGCGCGAAAGGCGGACACCAGGGCGTCCTGGACCACGTCGGCGGCTTCCTCCCGGTCGCCCAGTGTCCGCAGGGCCACGGCCCAAAGACGGTCGCGGTGACGTCGCGCCAGCTCCCCGAAGGCTTCCGGATCACCGGCGACGTGCCGAGCCAATAGATCCTGGTCGGTCGTCCGACAAAGATCATCAGCCATTGGCTCCAAGCCCCCCCCCGCCGTCATCGACCTTACACGTATTCAAACCAGTCCGTCCCCGAAAGTAAATGACCGGTACTGCATACGCACCAATCGTTGACCCGCCTGCCTCATCTATCCGGGCTGAATAACAATCTACAGGAGGCATCCTAAGAGCTCGTAGCGTGACCTTCGACCGTTGGATTCAGCACCGCATATACCCGGCTTCTTACTTGCTCGCGGCACTTGGGCCACGAATAACAGGGAGTAATCCGTTTCGCCGGAGCCGCTAGTGTCTTGTGATCCGGTTCGTGTCAGTTCGAGTTGTTATTGACGAGTTTCCTCACTCTGGTCGCGACGAGCCGGACCTTTGCGAGGATCTCGCCGGTGGTCGCGGTCCAGGTGAAGGGTTTCGGGTTCTGGTTCCAGGAGTTGATGTAGTCGCGGATCTGCTTGACCAGGACGTGGACACTGGAGAAGGTGCCGCGACGGATGGACTGCCGGGTGATGATCCCGAACCAGATCTCGATCTGGTTCAGCCAGGAAGAGCCGACGGGGGTGAAATGGAAGTGCACGTGAGGGTTCTTCTCCAGCCACGCCATCACGTCCGGGGTGGTGTGCGTGGACAGGTTGTCCAGCACGATATGGATCTCCTTGCCGGCGTGCGGTTTCACCACCTTCTTCAGGAAGGCCAGGAAGTTCGCCCCGTTCCGGTTCGGCTTGCATTCGCCGAGTACTTCGCCGGTGGCGATATTCAGCGCGGCGAACAGGTTCGTGGTGCCGTGCCGCACGTAGTCGTGGGTGCGCTTCTCGGTGGCGGCGAAGGCCACGGGCAGCACCGGCTGGGTCCTGTCCAACGCCTGCACCTGCGTCTTCTCGTCGACCGACAGGACGACAGCGCCCCCGGGCGGGTCCAGGTACAGACCGACGATATCGGCGACCTTCTCCGCGAACGCCGGGTCTTTCGACAGTTTGAAAGTGCCCGACCGGTGCGGCTTCAGGTTCTCCTCCCGCCAGACACGGGCGATGTAGTGGAAGGACACCTTGATGCCCTCGCGCCGCTTCAGGTGATCGGCCAGTGTGCGCGTGGACCAGTGCGACAGTCCCGATTCCGGTGGCGGAGTCATCCGCGTCAGCGCGATCACCCGGCTGCGGGTCTGCGGCGGCACCTGCTCCTTTCCGCCACCGCGCTTCCTTTCCACCAGGCCCGCCACACCGTTCTCCACGTACCGGGTCCTGGTGCGGTCCACCGTTCGGGCGGACACCCCCGCCAGTTCGGCGATGTCCTTACGGCGGCGGCCCTCGCCCGCCCACAACACGATGCGGGCTCGCAGAGCCACATCCGCAGTCACATGCCGGTCCGCCGCCAACGTCCGCAATTCCGCGGCCTGTTCCGAAGAGAGGTTCACACAGTGTCCAACGAACCAAAGAGCTTCAGGTGACATGAACCAGATCACAAGACACTAGAGGGTCCGGAGTTATCTTTCGAATCACCCAGGGCCTCGGATGGTAGAGAGCTTCGACTTCTTGATGCAGATCGACTGAGTCTCTCCCGTTCTCGAAAAATGGGTAAGCTGCTAGTTCTCTGAGTCAGTAGTTCTTATGAGATAACCGACGGTTGAGCAAGTCGTCGCCGGCCAGAAAGACGAATCAGCTGCGTCGGCGGAACTGCCTGATGAAGTTGACCTCACTTGTGTGTGATGAGACCCCGACATGTGTTTGGCGCAGATGAGGATGGTGCGCACTGTGCTCTCGTATCGCTGAGGTCGAACTCGTGGAGTTGCGGGGGTCAACGCTCTGCCGTCCCTGCGATATTACCGGGTCATACGGGACCCACATGGGGGTGGGGTGATCGCCGAACGGCGTGTAGTGGTGCCGCAAGGGGGCGGTACACATAATCCCTGCCCTGCTGGCCATATTCTGCTTTCATCGGGAGCGTCGTGACAGAGGATTCCAGGCCGATATCTGCACCTGTCATTGACCTGAGCGGTTCGCGCGACCTCATCAGATCAAAGCCGTAATATACTGACACATCGCCATAAGTGCTTGTGATCGTGGTGTTTCATACCCATGGCTAAATTTGGCTGTATAAGTCGCCGACCAGCGCCGAACCGGTACTACAGCTGCCGTGACAGACTGCGTTTGGGATGATCCAAGTTGTTGCAGCTTGATGCCTTATCAAGGGGAACCTGGCGTTTTGGTCGTCTTGACAAGGCTATGTGGATCATGAAAATTTTACAGCTCCACCACAATTTCGTAGAAAGGCTTTTCATGAAAAGGGTGATTTCTTCAGTCGTCACGGTCGCGGCTACGGCGGGAGCTTTCGGTTTTATTGCAGCTCCCTCGGCGTCGGCGGTTGAGTGCACTGTCGAGTATGCGTACGACAAGATATGTCTGTTTGAGAACGGCGGCCAGTATCTCAACGGAAAGCTGAGGATCGATTTTTATTCCCGGAGTTCATGGGCGAACATCACTTACACTGGAACAAGTACGGCCCTCTATAAGGGTGACGGGGTCCTTACGAACGTCAGTGGGGCGATCAATGGGGATCCGGACAGCCGTGTGGCCATTTATTACAACTCAAACTATGCAGGCCCCTGTTTCACGATCAAGCCGAACGGTAGCGTTTTTTTCAGGAATGTAGGATTGAGTAACGGGAGGCTCGCCAACGACAATATGAACTCTCACCGATTCAATGTTACTTGCGGGTCGATCTACGGTTAGTATTAACAGTCGGCGGCGCCCTCCCTATAAAGGTGGGGCGCCCTTTTTCTTGTGAAGGTCATGAATCTCCGACGGTATTTTTTTTGCGCACTTCCAATGGTCAGTCTCTTTGTGACTGGTTGCTCTTCGGCTACTGTGCCGTCTGACCCACACACTACGCCAACAGAACGCGGTAATCCCAGATCCTCGGGAGGTGTGGTAATGCAGGGATCCGATATCAGGCTTCCCATGGACGCGTATGTGGAATCGCCTGAGCAGGCCAAAGTGAATGACCTTGCAGTTCAGGAGCTGGCCTACTTGTGCATGAAGGAACGTGGTTTCAACTGGCCTGAACCCAACGTCGCTCGCTTAGTTCATGATCGCGTAGAGTCTCGGTCTTGTGCCGAGAGATCACATAGTTGGTGAGACGTACCCGGAGCGGGTCCGGATGGGGGTGCTGTCGCGTACGTTCACGCCCGAGCTGGTCGACTTCGTGGTCGATGAGGCGGGGGCGCGCGAGGAGCGGACCCGGTCGTTGCCGGCCCGGCTGATGGTGTATTTCGTCCTGACGATGTGGCTGTTCAGCGGTGACGGATACGGCCTGGTGCTGCGGGAGTTGGTGGAGCACTGGCCGCGCCGGGCGCGGGAGGTGTGGCGTCCGGCGCGCACGGGGTCTCTGACAACGGCGCGGGCCCGGCTGGGTGCGGGGCCGCTGCGACTGCTCTTCGACCGGGTCGCCGGTTGCACCGGCACTGCGGCCACGCCGGGGGCTTTCTGGCGCGGGCTGCGGCTGACCTCCATGGACGGCACACTGCTGGACGTTCCTGACAGCGAGGCGAACGCTGCCGCCTACACCCGTGCCTCCAACGGAAATCGGCCTGGACCGTACCCGCAGGTGAGGCTCCTCGCGCTGGTGGAGTGCGGCACGAAGGCGTTGATCGGTGCGGTCTTCGACTCCTTCGCCGTCGGCGAGCGCACCTTGGCCGCCCGCCTCCTGGTGCACCTGCGGGAAGGCATCCTGTTGATGGCCGACCGGGGCTTTCCAGCCTATGAGCTGTGGCGGGCAGCCGCGGTCACCGGGGCCGAACTCCTGTGGCGGGTCTCGGATTCCTTCACCCTGCGGCCGCATGAGGTTCTGGCCGACGGCACCTTCCTCACCCGCCTGAACGGGCCGCGCGGCGCCCGGATCACCGTGCGCGCCGTGGAGTACACCGTGGTCACCACCACGATCGGCGCGGACGGCGACAGTGAGGAGACCTCGGAGCTGTTCTGCCTGATCACCACGCTCCTGGACCCCGAGGCGGCACCCGCCGCAGAGCTGGCAGAGCTGTACACCGCCCGCTGGACCAGCGAGACGATCTTCAAGCACATCAAGATCGAACAGCGGGGAGGACGCACCGCGACCCTCCGGTCCAACAGTCCCGCCATGGTCGAGCAGGAACTGTGGGCCATGCTCTGCGTCTACCAGGCCGTACACGACCTGGCCGTGGACGCCGCCCACCACGCGAACCTCCCCGTCTCGCACATCAGCTTCAAGAACACCCTCGCCGCCGCCCGACGTTCCGTCGGCGCGGACTTTCCCCCCTCGGCAACTGGCCGCCAGGATCCGTGACATCCAGGCCGACCTGACCCGCGAGGCCGTCCGTCCCCGCCCCGGACGTGCCGCACCCCGCGCCACCAAACGCAGCACCACCGGATACCGCACCCTCAAACCGGACGAGCCCGCCACCACCAAGGTCACCCACACGATCAGCCTCTCGCTCTTCCCCGAAGAACGACGACCACGCAAGCCGCGGGCGAAGCCGAGACCCCTGCAACTCGCCCCGCAGGAAACGACGTCACCGACACTCAAAGACATGGCGACGGCCATCTAATAGAGCGACGTTGGGCCTGAACCAGTAACAACTAAGATAGATGGAATGCCTCAATCCCCCATGAACGCCCGTCGGTACGGTGTCATAGAGGAATCAGAGGTGCGTAAGTGGGGCTACCATCCGCCTTCTGATCCTGAGTCTTCTGATCCTGAGTCTGATTCTCTGGATCGCAAGAATTCCGAGGAGGAATTTAAGCCAACTCCCAGGTCTATTGAGGCATACACGGGGAGGGCGCCTGATGAGGATTTGAGTAACGAAAGGATCCCATCCAAGAAAGGTTGCTTGGGGCAGGCGCAGAGGGAAATTTTTGGGGAAAGGGAAGAAGGATCAAAATGGAGGGAACTGCTGAAGTATCATTCTCGATCCTTCCTCGATGCGAGTCGAGATTCCAATGTCATCAAGGCGATGGCTCGATGGAAAACCTGCATGGAAGGTCTTGGATACAAGTATGCTGATATTTGGGAAGCGAATAATGATCCCAGATGGCAGGTGAGTGAGGCTAGCGCTACGGAAATATCGACTGCAATAAATGATGTGCAATGCAAGGGGAAGTCTCGCATTGCCGAAATTCTGCTATCTGTGGAGACCGAGCTTCAGTCGGATTACATTCGAAAAAATGCGGCAGAATTCTCCAAGATCAAACTCGATCTTGTGAAGGCCTATGAGAATTCACTTGACGTGGTGAGAACTTCCGATCTGCGCGCTGACGAGTGAAGATCACTGGTATGCCTCGTGGTGAAGTTTGCCAGGGCCATGGCCAACGTCGCTCTATTAGATGGCCGTCGCCATGTCTTTGAGTGTCGGTGACGTCGTTTCCTGCGGGGCGAGTTGCAGGGGTCTCGGCTTCGCCCGCGGCTTGCGTGGTCGTCGTTCTTCGGGGAAGAGCGAGAGGCTGATCGTGTGGGTGACCTTGGTGGTGGCGGGCTCGTCCGGTTTGAGGGTGCGGTATCCGGTGGTGCTGCGTTTGGTGGCGCGGGGTGCGGCACGTCCGGGGCGGGGACGGACGGCCTCGCGGGTCAGGTCGGCCTGGATGTCACGGATCCTGGCGGCCAGTTGCCGAGGGGGGAAAGTCCGCGCCGACGGAACGTCGGGCGGCGGCGAGGGTGTTCTTGAAGCTGATGTGCGAGACGGGGAGGTTCGCGTGGTGGGCGGCGTCCACGGCCAGGTCGTGTACGGCCTGGTAGACGCAGAGCATGGCCCACAGTTCCTGCTCGACCATGGCGGGACTGTTGGACCGGAGGGTCGCGGTGCGTCCTCCCCGCTGTTCGATCTTGATGTGCTTGAAGATCGTCTCGCTGGTCCAGCGGGCGGTGTACAGCTCTGCCAGCTCTGCGGCGGGTGCCGCCTCGGGGTCCAGGAGCGTGGTGATCAGGCAGAACAGCTCCGAGGTCTCCTCACTGTCGCCGTCCGCGCCGATCGTGGTGGTGACCACGGTGTACTCCACGGCGCGCACGGTGATCCGGGCGCCGCGCGGCCCGTTCAGGCGGGTGAGGAAGGTGCCGTCGGCCAGAACCTCATGCGGCCGCAGGGTGAAGGAATCCGAGACCCGCCACAGGAGTTCGGCCCCGGTGACCGCGGCTGCCCGCCACAGCTCATAGGCTGGAAAGCCCCGGTCGGCCATCAACAGGATGCCTTCCCGCAGGTGCACCAGGAGGCGGGCGGCCAAGGTGCGCTCGCCGACGGCGAAGGAGTCGAAGACCGCACCGATCAACGCCTTCGTGCCGCACTCCACCAGCGCGAGGAGCCTCACCTGCGGGTACGGTCCAGGCCGATTTCCGTTGGAGGCACGGGTGTAGGCGGCAGCGTTCGCCTCGCTGTCAGGAACGTCCAGCAGTGTGCCGTCCATGGAGGTCAGCCGCAGCCCGCGCCAGAAAGCCCCCGGCGTGGCCGCAGTGCCGGTGCAACCGGCGACCCGGTCGAAGAGCAGTCGCAGCGGCCCCGCACCCAGCCGGGCCCGCGCCGTTGTCAGAGACCCCGTGCGCGCCGGACGCCACACCTCCCGCGCCCGGCGCGGCCAGTGCTCCACCAACTCCCGCAGCACCAGGCCGTATCCGTCACCGCTGAACAGCCACATCGTCAGGACGAAATACACCATCAGCCGGGCCGGCAACGACCGGGTCCGCTCCTCGCGCGCCCCCGCCTCATCGACCACGAAGTCGACCAGCTCGGGCGTGAACGTACGCGACAGCACCCCCATCCGGACCCGCTCCGGGTACGTCTCACCAACTATGTGATCTCTCGGCACAAGACCGAGACTCTACGCGATCATGAACTAAGCGAGCGACGTTGGGGCCATGGCGGCGTGGGCGAGTGACGTCAGGAAACGAGGTAACCAGGTGCGTCAAGGGTGGCATCAGGGCGGACATGAGTCTTCTTGCTCCGACCGGTCCGCAGTACTACCGCAAGAGGAAGGCTCATGCCGCAGCCCTACTGCCACTCGATCGGACCCGATCAGAATTACCAAGTGGAACCCGCCGCGTAGGGCAGGTCGAGGGGGCCCCGTCCGAGAATTCACCTAATGTGGCGAGGTGCCAAGGAATGAGACATCGGTTATTCCTTGTTTGTATCCGGCCTGACTGTATTGATCGCCATCGGCGTACGGCGCGGCAGTTATCCACAGAAGTACATAGCGTGATTTCACAGGGGTTTTTGCTTGTGGCTTCATCAGGGTGATCGACGTCGTCGACTCGGCGATTTTTCTCAGCGAGGTGATGGGTTTCGCAGGTGTCAACGAATCCACTGCATAAAGCGAGATCTTGGTGTGATCGCCTCCGTATCGGAGTGCGATGGAGGCACCCGAGACGTTCTGAGGCGAGCCGAGATCATAAATGATGCCGACTCCCTTCTTGAACGGGGCGAGTACAGGGCCGTCGTAGTAGGTCTTGGTACGCCAGAACGACGTGCGGTCCTTGTCGTAGGTGCTTGTGACACCGTCGATGTTCTGTGGCGACCCGTCCGGATAGAACTCGCTGGCGGTGCGGATGGGCAGGATTTTCGGTGTTGCCTGCTTGGCATGCCCCTTTTCACCGTCCGGGTTGGTCTGGGTGGTGCCGGGGTCGTCGCTCGAGTTGTTGTTGCGGTCGATGAGTGTTTCGGCGAGCTGCCAGCTGCCCAGGCCCAGTGCGGCGATCAGCAGTGCGGAGACGGCCCACTTCAGGGCTCGCCCGGTGCGGCTCTGCAGCGGGGCCGGCGGCACGGGGACGACGGGCTGGGTCACCCCGGCGCCGGGCATGGCCGGCCTGCCGTACGTGCCCTGCTGGTAGGTGGTCCGCTGGTACTCGGGCGGGGCGGTGAAGACGGGCTCGGGCGGCCGGATGCGGGGCATCGCCGCCACGGCCTTGGCCAGCTCGTCCGGTGTGGTGCAGGGCTGTTCCTGGCGGGACGCGGTGGCCCCGTCGTTGGCGAGGGCCCGCATGGCGATCTCGGACAGGCCTCGGTGCACCCCCGCCCGCACCTGGTCGGGCGGGAGCAGACCCATGCCCTTGGGCAGCCCGGTGAGCCCGTACGCGTCGCTCTCGTACGGCCAGCGCTGGGTCAGCGCGGCGTACAGCAGGGCGCCGATGGCCTCTGTGTCGGCGCGCTGGGGGCCGTCGGAGGTGATGCCCCGCAGCGCGGCGTTCACCGCGAGGCCGCGGATGCGGTACTGGCCGGACGAACTGCGCAGCACCGCGCCGGGGGTCAGTCTGAGGTGGGCCAGGCCCTCCCGGTGTGCGGCGGCCATGGCCTGGGAGACCTGGCTGACGAGCTGGTAGGCGTCATGGGCGTCCATCGGGCCGGCGCCGAACAGGGCCGTCAGCTCGGTGGCGTCGGGGAGCCATTCGTGGACGACGTAGACGAGGTCGTCCTCCTCGACGGCGTCGAGGACCTGGACGAAGCGTGGGTCGCCCAGCAGGGCGGCGGACCGGGCGGCGGCCAGGACGGAGCGGGCCCTGGGGTGGTCCGCGGTGAGCAGGTGGACGCCGACCGCGCGGCGCAGCTTCTCGTCCACGGCCCGCCAGCTGCTGAAGCCGTCCAGCCGGGTGACGCACTCCTCCAGCCGGTAGCGGCGGGCCAGTCTGTGTCCGCTGTGCAGGTCCGGGGCGGCCGGGTAAGTCTCGGAAGCGGTCTGCCCGCCGTCCTCCCCCTGGGAGTCCGTGTCCGCCGCGTCCTGCGCTTCTGCCGTCCCGTCGGTCGTGGCCTCGTCCGCCTTGGCGGTCAGCGGCTCGTCCCCGCTGTCTGCGGCCACGTCGACGGCGGCCGTGCTACGTTCCGCCACCGTCGTTCCTGCCTCCCCATCCGTTGCGCGATGCCAGCCAGCTCTGCACAGTCACGCCAATTGTGCCCACACTCCGGCGCTATGCACGACACGCGGAGACCGGCGATGGTTGTGCGGTGCGGCCGTTCTCAGCGGCCGAGCCGTCCCCTGACCATGCCGACCATGCCGTTGATCTCCTCGATGCGCATCCTCTTGGCGGCGACGAAGAACACTCCCAGGAGCAGGGCCCCGCCGCACACCAGAGCGACGAGCGAACCGAGCGCGCCGTTCCCCAGCACGTTCAGCAGCCCGAAGCCGACCGCCCCGCCCACCACGGTGGCGGGCAGCGCGGCGAGGCACAGCCGGGCGTAGGTGCGGACGACGTGCGCGCCGTCCAGGTCGCCGCCCAGGCGGTTGCGCAGCCGGCGCCAGGCGATCCCGACGCCCACCGCGTACGCGAGGCCGTAGGAGGCCGCCATGCCGACCACGGCCCAGCGGGCGGGCAGGACGACGTAGCAGAGGGCCGAGGCCGCCGCGTTGACCAGAGCGACGATGACGGTGTTGTAGAAGGGCGTACGGGTGTCCTCGTACGCGTAGAACCCGCGCAGCACCACGTACTGCACGGAGTACGGGATCAGGCCGAGGCCGAAGGCCATCAGGATGAAGCCCATGGAGCGGGCGGCCTCGGGGCCGGTGGAGGCGTAGAGCAGGGTGCACATCGGAACGCCCAGGGCGAGGAACGCGAAGGCGACCGGCACGATGGCCACGGCGGAGTTGCGCAGCCCCTGCGAGATGTCGTCGCGGACGGCGCCCGGGTCGTTGTCGTGGGCGGCGCGGGAGATGCGGGGCAGCAGGGCGGCCATGACCGAGACGGTGATGATCGCCTGCGGCATGCCCCAGATCAGCTGGGCGTTGGAATAGGCGAGGAAGCCCGCTCCGTCCGTACCCGAGGCCTTGCCGGCCGAGGTCGCGAGCTGGGTGACGACGAGCACACCGGCCTGGTTGGCGAAGACGAACAGGACCGTCCACTTGGCGAGCTTGACCGTCTTGCCGAGCCCGTGGCCCTTCCAGTCGAACCGGGGGCGGAAGCGGAACCCGGCCTCGCGGAGGTACGGGATCATGGCCAGCGCCTGGACGACCAGGCCGAGCAGGGTGCCGATGCCCAGGAGGCGCACCCCGTCCGGCGGGATCGTGTCCACACCCATCTGGGACTCGTGGGAGGTGCCGTAGACCCAGATGAACATGCCGAAGGTGAAGATCATGACGATGTTGTTCAGGACCGGGGTCCACATCATCGCGCCGAACTTGCCGCGGGCGTTGAGGATCTGGCCCATCACGACGTGCACACCCATGAAGAAGATGGTGGGCAGGCAGTAGCGGGCGAAGGTGACGGCGACGCTGTTGGCCGCCGGTTCGTCCGCGATCGTCGAGGACATCAGCCGGATGAGCCAGGGAGCCGCGAAGACCGCCACGGCGACGATCAGGCCGAGAGCGACCATCACCAGGGTCAGCAGCCGGTTGGCGTACGCCTCGCCGCCGTCCTTGTCCTCCTTCATGGAGCGGACGAGCTGCGGGACGAAGACGGAGTTGAGGCCGCCGCCCACGGTGAGGATGTAGATCATCGTGGGCAGCGTGTAGGGGATGGTGAAGCTGTCACCGAGCAACGCGGCGCCGAGTGCCGCGGTGATCACGAGGCTGCGGACGAAGCCGGTGAGGCGCGAGACGAGCGTGCCGGCCGCCATGACCGCACTGGACTTCAGCAGGCCGGAGGCGCGGCCCCCGGACTTGGGCGGCGCGGGGGCGGGCTCGGGCTGTGCGGGTGCCGGGGAGGCGGCGGGGCCTTCCTGGTCCCGGAAGAGGTGGGCGAAGGCGTCGGGCTCGTCGTGGTCGGCGGAGGCCTGCGTGACGAGATCGTCCACGCCGACGAACTGGGTCGTCGCGGCGTTGTCGCCGTACGGGAGGTGGCGGGAGGGTCCGGCGGGCTCGGGCGGCGGGGTCTGCGCCCAGATCCGGGGGTCGGGGGCGTACTGGGCGGCCGGGGGCTGCTGGTAGAGCGGCTGCGGCTGCTGGTAGGTGCCCGGGGGCGGCGGCGGGTGCGCGGCACGGTCGTACAGCGCCTCGTTCACCGGGTCCTGGGCGGAGAGGTCCTGCGCCCGGTAGGGGTCGTAGTCGTACGCGGACTGCAGATACGGGTCCGGTGCCGGCTGCTGTTCCGGCCCAGGGGGCACCGGAGGACCGCCGGAGTAGCCGGCCCCGCCCGTACCCTGACCGCGGTCACCGTCGTACGGCGCGTTCATCGAAACCCCACCTCATCGTCCCCGGCCGACCGGCCACGACAGACATCGCTCAACGGTCCACTTTCTCACCCGTGCCGGACGGCTCCGTGCTTTCGGGACCGGTGTCCGGCGTCGGGTCACTCGGCTGCTCGGGTTCACCGCCGCCGTCGCCCGTCGCGCCGCCCGCGTTGGCGCGCTTGCGGTGTGCATACATCCTGATGCCCGCCAGGACCAGCAGCAGCAACCCGCCGGCGATCACCAGGAGCACCGTCGGGGTGATCTCGGAGACCTTCACGGTGAAGGCCATTTCCTCACCGTAGGGGGTGCCGTCCTTCGTGTAGAGCTGTGCGGTCATCTGGACCTGGCCATTGATGTTGGCCGCCGCGTCGAACTTGACCGACTGGCTGTGCCCGGCGCCGATCCGGATGGGCTGCTCCGCGATGCTCCCGCCGTCGTTCAGCTTGAGCCGGGTCGCGTTGTCCGACTTCAGTCGCAGCACCAGGTTCTCCACGTCCTGGAGCAACCTGTTCTGCACGGTCACGGGGATCGTGGCGCTGCGCCCGGACAGGGTGATGTCGGACTTCGGGACGAGCTGCACCTCGCCGACGAGCCCCTGCAGATAGGTGCGCACCGAGTCCCGGTACTGCTGGGCCTTCAGCGGCTTGCCCCGCCATGTGGTGGACATGGACCGGTTGACGGCGTTGCCGAAGGGCGTCACGACCCGCTCGGGGTGGGTGAGGATGACCTGGAAGTTGTCGAGCGAGGACTGAATGGACTTGATGTCCTGGAACGCCTGGGAAAGCAGCTCCTGGTGGCGCAGCTTCTTCGGGTACCGGGAGGCGGGGGGCACCTTGGTGGTGGCCTCGGTGTCCGGTTCGGTGGTGGACGCGCGGGTCAGATCCTGGGCCCGGGTCCAGCGGTCGTCGTTCAGTACATGGAGGGCACGGGCCATCGACTGTGCCTGGGCGATCGTCGGCATGCGCTGGGGCGCGACGACGACGGAGCGTTCCTTGTCCGTGTCCTGCTCGGCCAGGGCGAGGGTGAGGGCCAGGAACTTCTGTACGGCGAGCGTGGAGTTCCCCGCGTTGCCCATGTCGCCCTGGAAGGCCGTGGAGAGCCGTGCGTCGGCGACCACCGCCGTGGTGCCGCCGCCGATGGGGCGGGCCGCGGAGGGCGTGTACGTGAGGTTCCCGGTCTCTTCGAGACTGTCGCTGCGGGCGATCACGTGATGGGCGCCGGCCGAGGTGGCGACGTCCACGATCGACGGATCCACCGCGCCGTCCACCGGCCATGCGAAGTCGGTCGAGGGCTTCAGGTGGAGGATCGTCTCCACCGTCATCGCGGCGACCTCGCTGGCGTTCTGCAGATGGCTGAGAGTGCCCGAGACGTTCTTGCCCCGGTGGGCGATGGAGGCCAGGTCCGGGTCGCCGAAGGGCAGGGCCACGACCTTGCCCTCGGAGACGGCGGCCTCCAGCGAGGTGAGCCACTTCTTGGCGACCGCCTGGTTGGTCCCGGCGACGGTGGTGTCGCCCGACCTGACCCGGTACGGCTTGGTCATCGCGTCGACGCTCGCCAGCAGGTCGGGATCGATGACCCAGGTCACGGGCAGCTGCCTGCCCAGCGACACCATCTGCTCCAGGCGGCCGCCCGGTGCGATCTCGGCGGCGAGGTCGTCGTCGGCGAACACCGGGGTCTGCTGCTCGTCCGAGCCGGTCTCCGCCGTGAGGTGCGAGGAGGCGATCAGCGGCCAGAGGTAGCTGAGGCCGATCCTGGAGTCGCTCTCCCCGTCCTGCCACGGCAGAAAGGTCCGCTCGATGCCGAGCACCTGGTCGTACACGGTGTGCGAGGTGCGACCGGTCAGAGAGACACCCAGCTGGTACACGCCGTCGTCCCCGAGCCCCAGCTTGCTGACGGGCACCGAGAGCGTGAAGTCCTGGCTGATACCCGAGCGCAGCTTGTCGATCTCGACCGTGTACTTGCCGCCGATCGGATACGGGTCCGAGCCGGGCAGGTATCCCGTGCGGCGGTCGGCCGTGTCGATGGCGGTCCGGCTGTAGAGCCGGGGGCCGACCCGAAGGTCCACCTGGGCGTCGGTGACCGTCTCCTTGCCCTTGTTGGTCAGGGTGCCGGAGATCCGCAACGTGTCCCCTTTCTCAGGGGCGCTGGGAGTCAGCTCGTCCAGCGCGATCGCGACCGTGCTGGAACCTGTCGGGGCCTTGCTCGCCGCCTCTGCGCGGGCCTGCGGCGCGGCGGCACCGGCCAGCAGGGCTGCGACGAGCGGAGCCCCGGCGAGCACGGCGGCTGTGCGCCGCAGCCACCGGCGGGCAGGAGAGGGATGCATCCCCTGGATGTGTGCCGCCTCGGCCACGCGTACCCGTCCCTCGTCTTCGTCAGCTGCTGTCGAGCATCGTCCGTTGCTGCGTCCCCGCATGGTAACGAGGTGCGCGGGGGCTAAGTGCTGGGGTGTCTGCCGCATGATCGGGAGAGTCTCGCAGGGCGGGGGAAATGCGTGACGCCCGGACCGGCCGGGGCACGTACCCTTTTCTGTTGTGCCGAATGCCAACGAAGACAACCCCAGCGCCCTGACCCAGGTGCAGCACCGCGCAGTCAGCGAACTGCTGCGGGTCTCCCCGGTCGCCGACGACCTCGCCCGCCGATTTCAGGATGCCGGGTTCAGTCTCGCACTGGTCGGCGGATCGGTTCGTGACGCACTTCTCGGCCGGCTGGGGAACGACCTGGACTTCACGACCGACGCCCGCCCCGAGGCCGTGCTGAAGATCGTCAGGCCATGGGCCGACTCCGTGTGGGAGGTCGGCATCGCCTTCGGCACGGTGGGGGCCCAGAAGAACGGCTACCAGATCGAGGTCACCACGTACCGGTCGGAGGCGTACGACCGGACCTCGCGCAAGCCGGAGGTGTCCTACGGCGACTCCATCGAGGACGACCTCGTGCGCCGCGACTTCACGGTCAACGCCATGGCCGTCGCCCTGCCCGAGAAGGACTTCATTGACCCCCACGGGGGCCTGGAGGACCTGTCCGAGCGGGTGCTGCGCACTCCAGGTACGCCCGAGGAGTCCTTCTCCGACGATCCGCTGCGCATGCTTCGTGCGGCACGGTTCGCCGCGCAGCTCGACTTCCAGGTCGCTCCCGAGGTCGTCACCGCCATGACGGAGATGGCCGGCCGGATCGAGATCGTCTCCGCCGAGCGGGTGCGCGAGGAGCTGAACAAGCTGCTGCTCTCCGCGCACCCCCGGAAGGGCCTGTCCCTCCTCGTGGAGACCGGGCTCGCTCAGCAGGTGCTGCCCGAGCTGCCGGCGCTGCGGCTGGAGAGCGACGAGCACCACCGGCACAAGGACGTGTACGAGCACTCGCTGACCGTCCTGGAGCAGGCGATCGACCTGGAGGCGGACGGGCCTGATCTCGTTCTGCGCCTGGCAGCCCTGCTGCACGACATCGGTAAGCCGAGGACGCGGCGGTTCGAGAAGGACGGGCGGGTCTCCTTCCACCACCACGAGGTGGTGGGCGCCAAGATGACCAAGAAGCGCATGACGGCGCTCAAGTACTCCAACGAGATGGTCAAGGACGTCTCGAAGCTGGTGGAGCTGCATCTGCGCTTCCACGGCTATGGGGACGGCGAGTGGACCGACTCCGCGGTGCGCCGTTATGTAAGGGACGCCGGACCGCTCCTGGAGCGGCTGCACAAGCTGACCCGGTCCGACTGCACCACCAGGAACAAGCGCAAGGCCGCCGCCCTCTCGCGCACCTATGACGGGCTGGAGGAGCGCATCGCCCAGCTGAAGGGCCAGGAGGAGCTGGACGCCATCCGGCCGGACCTGAACGGCAACGAGATCATGCAGATCCTGGGCGTGGGGCCTGGCCCGGTCATCGGCAAGGCATACGCGTTCCTGCTGGAGCTGCGGCTGGAGAACGGGCCGCTGGAGCATGAGCAGGCGGTTGAGGAACTGAAGAAGTGGTGGGCGGCGCAGAGCTGAAGCCCTGCCGCGCTCCCCTCTGTGTGTGTCGGAGGTGCTCATGTTTCACGTGAAACATGAGCACCTCCGCGTATGCCGAGGGCGTTGTTTCACGTGAAACAACGCCCTCGGTGGTGTGCTGAGGCAGCCGCTCAGTCGGCCGTCTTGAGCGGCGTCAGGCAGAGCACCACACTGCTCCGGCTCTTACGACGGCCCGAACTCTCGGTGTAGGCGACGTACTTCTCCGCGTCGCACAGGTCCGTGTCCGTCGTGTTGTCGTGAACTTCCTCGACCCGGTACTCCGCAGCGGACGAGCCGCAGTCGGCGGACTTCATGTCCGGGTTGAAGTTGGTCCCCTTGTTCTCCAGGCAGTCGCCCACCGCAGCGGCCTTGGCGTCGGACTCGAATATCTCGGACCAGCCGAACTTCAGGCCGATGAGTACGACGATGCCCACGACGATGATGATGATGTTCCGCGTGGCGAGGAACGCCTTCTTACCGCCGGACGGCTGCGAAGGCCCCTGGGGGCCGCCCCAGCCCTGCGGCTGCGGCTGGCCCTGGTGCGGGGGATACGGCTCTGCTGGGGAGCGCCCCAGCCCTGCTGCGGCTGTTGGGGCGGGAAGCCGTAGCCGCCCTGCTGAGACGGGTAGGGCTGAGCGGGCTGCTGGCCGTATGGGCCGTTGCCTTGCTGTGGCGGGTAAGTCATCTGGATGCCCCCGTGAATCGCGTGTCTGATTTGACGCGGGCACGCTATAGGACAGCACGGCCCCGACTCCAATGCGCGAGGTACAGGGCAGAGCCTGCGTACAGTACCGCCACGCTGCCCAGCAGAGCCGCCGACCGCCCGTCAGGAGGCAGCATCAGCGCGGCCGCTGCGGCAGCGGCGACGAAAGCCACGTTGAACAGCACGTCGTAGAACGAGAAGGCCCTGCCCCGGTAGGCGTCGTCCACGGCCGTCTGCACCACGGTGTCCGTGGCGATCTTCGCGCCCTGGGTGACCAGACCGAGCACGAACGCGGCCACCAGCATCGGCACCGGCGCGAACCACAGCCCCAGGGCCGGTACGAGAACCGCGGCCGTCGCCGCGCACACCACCATCCAGCGGAGCCGCCCGAACCGCGCCGCAGCCCAGGGGGTCAGCACGGCCGCGGCGAAGAACCCGGCACCGGAGGCCAACACCGCCGCACCGAGCAGGGCGAGCCCGTCGTCATCGCTGTCCGTCCAGGCGTACCGGCAGAGCATCAGCACCATGACGGTCAGTGCTCCGTAGCAGAAACGGATCACCGTCATCGCGGCCAGCACCCGCGAGGCGCTCCGGTGCTGCATCACATGCCGCAGCCCGTCCAGGAGCCCACCGGCCGCGGTGGCGAGCGCGGCGCGCAGCGGCACCGGAGGCGCGGCACGGTCCGGTCCGAGCAGCCTTGCCGCCAGGCTCAGGGCAGCCAGCGCCGAGGCGAGGTAGAGCACCGCCCCCAGCAGCACCACGGCGGTGTCGGAGTCCGCGAGGACCACCCGGACGACAAAGGCGAGCCCGCCGCCGGCCGTGGCGGCGAGGGTGCCCGCGGTCGGCGACAGCGAGTTGGCGAGCACCAGTTGTTCCCGGGGGACCACGCGCGGCAGTACGGCCGAAAGCCCGGCGAGGACGAAGCGGTTGACCGCGGTGACGCACAGCGCCGAGGCGTAGAAGAGCCAGAGAGGGGCCGCTCCGGTGAGCAGGAGCGCGGTGCAGCAGGCGAGGGCGGAGCGCAGCAGGTTGCCGTACACGAAGACCTTGCGCCGCGGCCAGCGGTCCAGCAGGACGCCCGCGAACGGGCCAATGAGCGAGTAGGGCAGCAGGAGCACGGCCATCGCGGAGGCGATGGCCGCTGCGGAGGTCTGTTTCTCCGGCGCGAAGACCACATGCGCGGCGAGGGCCACCTGGTAGACGCCGTCGGCCGACTGGGACAGGACCCGCACGGCCAGAAGGCGGCGGAAGTCGCGTAGGCGCAGGAGTATGCGCAGGTCATGCACGACGGGCATGGAAGCAAGGGTCACACACGGCGAGGGCCCCCGAGCGCATTGCCCGGGGGCCCTCAAAGGCACGGCAGTCGACAGGCGTTGCCGCCCGTCAGCCGCACGGCTGACTCAGATGAGTCAGTGGGAGACCTCACCGCGGATGAACTTCTCGACGTTCTCGCGGGCCTCGTCGTCGAAGTACTGCACGGGCGGCGACTTCATGAAGTACGACGATGCGGAGAGGATGGGGCCGCCGATGCCGCGGTCCTTGGCGATCTTCGCGGCGCGGAGGGCGTCGATGATGACACCGGCCGAGTTCGGGGAGTCCCACACCTCGAGCTTGTACTCCAGGTTCAGCGGGACGTCACCGAAGGCGCGGCCCTCGAGGCGCACGTACGCCCACTTGCGGTCGTCCAGCCAGGCCACGTAGTCCGACGGGCCGATGTGGACGTTGTCCTCACCGAGCTCGCGGTCACGGATCTGCGAGGTGACGGCCTGCGTCTTGGAGATCTTCTTGGACTCCAGGCGCTCGCGCTCGAGCATGTTCTTGAAATCCATGTTGCCGCCGACGTTCAGCTGCATCGTGCGGTCCAGGACGACGCCCCGGTCCTCGAAGAGCTTCGCCATCACGCGGTGCGTGATGGTGGCGCCGACCTGCGACTTGATGTCGTCGCCGACGATCGGGACACCGGCCTCGGTGAACTTGTCCGCCCACTCCTTGGTGCCGGCGATGAAGACCGGGAGGGCGTTGACGAACGCGACCTTGGCGTCGATGGCGCACTGGGCGTAGAACTTCGCGGCGACCTCGGAGCCCACCGGGAGGTAGCAGACGAGGACGTCGACCTTGCGGTCCTTGAGGATCTGGACGATGTCGACCGGGGCCTCGGTCGACTCCTCGATGGTCTGGCGGTAGTACTTGCCCAGGCCGTCGTGGGTGTGGCCGCGCTGGACGGTGACACCGGCGTTCGGCACGTCGCAGAGCTTGATGGTGTTGTTCTCGCTCGCGCCGATGGCGTCCGAGAGGTCCAGGCCGACCTTCTTCGCGTCGACGTCGAAGGCGGCGACGAACTCGACGTCCCGCACGTGGTAGTCGCCGAACTGGACGTGCATCAGACCGGGCACCTTGCCGGCCGGATCGGCGTCCTTGTAGTACTCGACGCCCTGGACCAGCGAGGCGGCGCAGTTGCCCACGCCGACGATGGCTACGCGAACCGAACCCATTCCGGTTGCTCCCTGTGTGTAATGGATGTTTCTGATGAGCCCGCCGCAGTATGCGGTGAGCTCACTTGGCGGTGTCGCCGGACGGATCCGACGGGTTGTCTCCCCGTCGGGGCAGGCCGTCCGGCTCTCCTGCGGTGTTCTGCTGAGCTGAGCTCTCGGGCGAGGATCGTCGCTGATCCCGTCCCGACCGCTCGCTCTCGATGAGCTCGTTCAGCCAGCGCACTTCGCGCTCCACGGACTCCATGCCGTGTCGCTGCAGCTCAAGTGTGTAATCGTCGAGACGCTCGCGGGTGCGGGCCAGAGAGGCGCTCATCTTCTCCAGGCGCTCCTCCAGCCGGCTGCGACGGCCTTCCAGCACCCGCATCCGCACCTCGTGCTCCGTCTGCCCGAAGAAGGCGAAGCGGGCAGCGAAGTGCTCGTCCTCCCAGGAGTCGGGGCCGGTGTGCGAGAGCAGCTCCTCGAAGTGCTCCTTACCTTCCGCCGTCAATCGGTAGACGATCTTGGCGCGGCGTCCCGCCAGGGACGAGGCAGGAGCGACGGCCCGGCCGGAGCCGGACGCCGATTCCGTCGGAGGGGTCCCCGGTTCCTCGATCAACCAGCCGTTGGCGACCAGCGTCTTGAGGCAGGGGTAGAGGGTTCCGTAACTGAAGGCACGGAAGATGCCCAACGAGGTGTTGAGGCGTTTGCGCAGCTCATAGCCGTGCATCGGGGATTCGCGGAGCAGTCCGAGGACGGCGAACTCAAGGATGCCGGAGCGTCTGCTCAACCTTGCCCCTCCTTCTTCGAGTGCTGCCGCGGTCCCTGGTGCCGAGCCGATGTACCGGTCTGATGTATCGGCTCGATACATCAGCACGATAGATCGCGTTGCTCGTGCCGACAAGGGGAGCCTCAGTGAGCGGCGTCACATCACTAATTCGTAGGAACCGACTTGCGTTATTTGGGGTGAAGTTCGGTCCTGGAAGGGTTTTGACCGTGCGTAGTCTGTGCGGCATGCACACCACCGGGAACCGTGAGACACGCGCACGCGTCAGTGCTCGCGGAGCAGCCGGATGCATTGCGGGCGGGCCTGTCGCCGGGCCGGCCCGTCGTTCGGGGGACCGGATCTCACCTGCCGCTTCCAGGCGCTCTCGCCTGCCCGAGGAGTAGTCGTTCGATGAGCGAGCACCGTCGCAAGACGTCGCAACCGCAAGGTGGCGGACGTGCCGCGGCCCGACGAGCCGCCCAGCAGTCCTCCGGACGCCGCGCAGCGCCGTCACGCGGAGTAACTTCGGCCTCACCTTCCGCCTCGCACGGCGAGGAGGCCCCGTACGCAGGTCGTGCCGCGGCCAGACGGGCGGCCCAGCGGGGCGGCGCGGGCCGCGGCGGCTCGGACGGCGGCGGCGGTGGTCGGCGCCGCGGGGGCGGGGACGGCGGGGCGGAGGGGCGTGGCGGCCGGCGCCCGGGCAAGAAGCGCTTCATCGACTACCCGCGGGCCGGTCGGGACGGTCTGCGGCGCTGGATTCCGTCCTGGAAGCTGGTCTCCAGCCTGTGCATCGGTTTCCTGGGCCTGCTGATGGGCCTCGCGGGTCTCGCGTACGCGATGGTGGCCACCCCGGACATCAACGATGCGGCGGACGCGGAGAACAACGTCTACTACTGGAACGACGGTACCCAGATGGTGGCCACCGGCGGTGAGGTCAACCGCCAGGTCATCGACTACGCGCAGATCCCCAAGGCGATGCGCAACGCCGTCATCTCCGCCGAGAACAAGTCCTTCGACTCCGACCACGGCATCGACCCCATGGGTATCGCCCGCGCCGTGTTCAACATGGCCAAGGGCGGCGAGACCCAGGGTGGCTCGACGATCACCCAGCAGTACGTCAAGAACTCGTGGCTCTCGTCGGATCAGACCCTGACCCGCAAGTTCAAGGAACTCTTCATCACGCTCAAGGTCGGCAGCGAGATGAAGAAGTCCGAGGTCATGGCCGGGTACCTCAACGTCTCGTACTACGGACGTGGCGCCTCCGGCCTCCAGGCCGCGGCCCGTACGTACTACGGCAAGGATGCCAAGGACCTCGACCCGAGCGAGTGCGCCTTCCTGGCCAGCCTCCTCAAGGGCGCCACCTACTACGACCCGGCCGGTGCGCCGGAGATCGACCCGGTGCAGGCCACCGCCGAGAAGAACCTCGCCCGCGCGACGAAGCGCTGGAAGTGGATTCTTGACGAGGAGGTGAAGGACGGCCGGATGACGCAGAAGGAGCGGGACAAGTACACCGAGTTCCCGATGCCCGACAAGCCGAAGCGCAACGCTCAGCTGGGCGGTCAGATCGGCTACCTCGTCAACATGGCCAAGGCCGAGGTGGTCAACAACACCAAGATCACTACGGACATGCTCGACACGGGCGGCTACGAGATTCACACGACCTTCGACAAGAAGAAGGTCGACCAGCTCAGCAAGGCCGTCAAGCGGGTCTATGACGAGAACATCGATCCCAAGAAGCGTCCTGAGGACACCCACGTGCAGTTCGGCGGTTCGTCGATCGACCCGAAGACCGGGGCGATCAGGGCAATCTACGGTGGTGCGGACGCGACCAAGCACTTCACCAGCAACGCCGGCCCCACCGGTGCCGCGGTCGGCTCCACCTTCAAGCCGTTTGTGCTCGCCGCCGCCATGGAGTACGGCAAGCGGGACCCGTCCGGCGGCCCGGACCAGAACGAGTCGCAGCGTACGAAGGTCTCGCCGCTCAGTATCTACAACGGCGACGACAAGCTGAAGATCAAGAAGTACAACGGCGACATCTGGACCGACGAGGACGGCAAGGAGTGGCTCCAGACCAACGACGACCACCAGTCGTACGGCAACATCACCCTGCGTGAGGCCATGCAGTGGTCCGCCAACTCCCCGTTCGTGCAGCTCGGCATGGACGTCGGTACGGACAAGGTGAAGGCCGCGGCCATCTCGGCCGGCCTCAAGGACGACCGGTACATGGCGGACGCCAGCGTGCCGTCTTTCTCCATCGGTACGTCCTCGCCCAGTACGACCCGCATGGCGGGTGCCTACGCCACCTTCGCTGCCCGCGGCCAGCAGCGCGAGCCCTTCTCCGTCACCGAGGTGAAGAAGCGCGGCGCGCCCGTCTACCGCCACCGGGTCGTCACCAGGAGCGCCTTCGACAGTGCCATTGCCGACAACGTCACGGACGTCCTCAAGAACGTCGTGGACAAGGGAACGGGTACGCCCGCCCGCCTTCCGGGCCGTGACGTCGCGGGCAAGACCGGTACGACCGATGACAACCTGTCGGCGTGGTTCGTGGGCTACACGCCGCAGCTGTCGACCGCGATCAGCATGTACCGGCTGGACGACGACGAGAAGAACAAGAACCGTAAGTTCGAGTCGATGTACGGCACCGGTGGCAAGGACAAGATCCACGGTGCCTCGTTCCCCGCGCAGGTCTGGCACGACTACATGGCCGAGGCCATGAAGGGCGCGAAGTACGAGAAGTTCCCCGAGGCGGAGCCGATCGGCGAGGAGGTCTACGGTGGCGGCGCCTCCAAGAAGCCCTCGCCGACACCGACGCCCACCCCGACCAAGACTGAGACGAAGGAACCGACCCCGACGACGCCCACGCCCACGCCCGACGTCCCTACCCCGGACCCGACCGACACCTGCGGTACGTGGGACTGGGACTGCCAGAACAACAACGGCGGCAACGCGAACACGGGCACCAGCCAGGGCAACGACGGCGGCAATACGGACATGGGTACCGCCATCCAAGGCAACGACGGTGGCAATACGGACACTGGCACCTCCACCGGTACGACCGGCGGTGACGGCGGTACGGACGGTTCCACCGAGACCGGCGGGAACACCACCACCACCACCACCACCGGCGGCGGCGGAAACACCAACGGGAACAACAACAGCACCGGTAACACCAACTGGTGGGGCGGTACGGGCGGCTAGTGCCCGGCACGCACCACTTCCCCCGCCGCGCGCGAGGTGAAGCCGGTGAGAGAAGAGGGCCGCGGCACCTTGGTGCGGCGGCCCTCGTTGTTTCCACAGCGCCGTACGGCAGGATGTGCGACATGCCAAGCGCAGAGGACACGAGCGTGCACGAGGAACGGTCCGTCGTACGGCCCACGCACCGGGACGAGGTCGCGGCGGCCGGCAGCGAGCTGATCGGCGGGAGGTCGGGGCGCTGGGCGCGGCTCGGCGGCACCGCGCTCACGCCGGTGGCAGCCGTCGCCCTGGTGGCCATCGGCATGTTCGCGCTCGGCATGGTGCAGAAGCTGCCCTGCTACAACTGGGCGTGGTTCCGGGGCGCGGCCTCCCAGTACACCCACGCCTGCTACTCGGACATCCCGCATCTGTACTCGGGGCGCGGCTTCGCGGACGGCCTGGTGCCGTACTTCGACCGGCTGCCCGGTGACATGCAGTTTCTGGAGTACCCCGTTCTCACCGGGGTGTTCATGCAGGTCGCGGCCTGGCTGACGCCGGGCGGCGGCTCCCTCCAGGCGCAGGAACAGGCGTACTGGCTGGCCAACGCCGGCATGCTGATGATCTGCACCGCGGTGATCGCCGTCTGTGTCGCCCGCACGCACCGTCGGCGCCCCTGGGACGGCCTGCTGATGGCGCTCGCGCCTGCCTTCGCGCTCACCGCCACGATCAACTGGGACCTGCTGGCCGTCGCCCTGACCGCCGCGGCGATGCTCATGTGGTCCCGCAGCCGTCCGCTGGCCTTCGGCATCCTCATCGGGCTGGCCACGGCCGCCAAGCTGTACCCCGTGCTGCTGCTGGGGCCGGTCTTCGTGCTGTGCTGGCGGGCCGGGAAGTGGCGCGCGTTCGGCGCGGCGCTGCTGGGGGCGGCCGGCTCCTGGCTGGTGGTCAATCTGCCGGTCATGATCCTGGCGCCCGAGGGGTGGAAGAAGTTCTACACCTTCAGCCAGGAACGCGGCATCGACTTCGGATCGTTCTGGCTGGTCATCACACAGCGCTCCGGCGAGGCGATCGACGTGAGCACGGTCAACACCGTCTCGACGGTGACGACGCTCGTGCTGTGTCTCGCGATCGGCGCCCTGGCCCTGACCGCGCCGCGCCGGCCGCGGTTCGCCCAGCTCGCGTTCCTCGTCGTCGCGGTCTTCATCCTCGTCAACAAGGTCTACTCACCGCAGTACGTGCTGTGGCTCATCCCGCTCGCCGCGCTGGCCAGGCCCCGCTGGCGGGACTTCCTGATCTGGCAGACCTGCGAGGTCCTGTACTTCCTGGGGATCTGGATGTACCTCGCGTACACGACGAGCGGCGACAAGCACCAGGGACTGCCCACGGAGGGCTACCAGATGGCGATCATGCTGCATCTGGTGGGCACCCTGTACCTGTGCGCCCTCGTCGTACGGGACATCTCGATGCCGGAACGCGACGGGGTACGGCACGACGGCTCGGACGACCCCTCGGGCGGGGTGCTCGACGGGGCCGAGGACGTCTTCGCGCTGACCCACATCGCCCAGCCCGGCGCCGTACGCGGTGATGAGGGGGCGGACGACGGGGCCGGGGCGGCCGGATCGCGGGTGGAGTGGGGTACGGCCGGGGCGCCCGCCGCCGACTGAGCGGGGCGGGCGTGCGGGCTCAGCGCTCGACGAGGCGGTCGTACTGGGTGGTCGTGTGGCGCAGGTGCGCCACCAGTTCGTCGCCCACCCGGGGCTCCTCGGCGTCGGCCGGTACGAACAGGATCGACACCTGCATGTGCGGGGGCTCGGCGAACCAGCGCTGCTTGCCCGCCCAGACGAAGGGCGACAGGTTGCGGTTCACGGTCGCCAGGCCCGCGCGGGCGACGCCCTTGGCACGCGGCATCACGCCGTGCAGCGCCTTCGGCGCCTCCAGGCCCACGCCGTGCGAGGTGCCGCCGGCGACGACGACCAGCCAGCCGTCGGACGCGGCCTTCTGCTGCCGGTAGCCGAACCGGTCGCCCTTCACGACGCGGGTGACGTCGAGCACGGCGCCCCGGTACTCCGTCGCCTCGTGGTCCCCGAGCCAGAGCCGGGTGCCGATGCGGGCGCGGAACCGGGTCTGCGGGAACTGCTGCTGCAGCCGGGCCAGCTCGTCGGCGCGCAGATGGCTGACGAACATCGTGTGCAGCGGCAGCCGGGCCGCCCGGAGGCGGTCCATCCACGCGATGACCTCCTCGACGGCGTCCGAGCCGTCCGTACGGTCCAGCGGCAGGTGCAGGGCGAAGCCTTCGAGGCGTACGTCCTCGATGGCGGCGTGCAGGAGGCCCAGTTCCTCCTCCTTGACGCCGTGGCGCTTCATCGAGCTCATGCACTCGATGACGACACGGGCGCCCACCAGGGCGTGCACCCCGTCCACGGACGACACGGACCGTACGACGCGGTCGGGCAGCGGCACCGGCTCCTCACCGCGCCGGAACGGGGTGAGGACCAGCAGATCGCCGCTGAACCAGTCCTTGATCTGGGCCGCCTCGTAGGTGGTGCCGACCGCGAGGATGTCGGAGCCGAAGCGGATCGCCTCGTCGGCCAGCCGCTCGTGGCCGAAGCCGTAGCCGTTGCCCTTGCAGACCGGCACGATGCCCGGGAACTGGTCGATAACGGACTTCTGGTGCGCCCGCCAGCGCGCGGTGTCGACGTACAGGGAGAGCGCCATGGCCGGTCCGGAACCCTTCTGGTGGCTGAGGTGGAACGGATGGGAAAGCGTGTTCAGGCCCCATTGAAACGAATGAAGCCCGTTTCGTCAGCTCCGGGGCGTGATCAGCGGCTCTTGGGTGGTGATCAGCGACGCGACATGTAGATGTCGAGCGCCTTGTGCAGGAGCTTGTTGAGCGGGAAGTCCCACTCGCCCAGGTACTCCGCCGCCTGCCCGCCGGTGCCGACCTTGAACTGGATCAGGCCGAAGAGGTGGTCGGTCTCGTCCAGCGAGTCGGAGATACCGCGCAGGTCGTAGACCGTGGCGCCCATGGCGTACGCGTCGCGCAGCATCCGCCACTGCATCGCGTTCGAGGGGCGGACCTCGCGCTTGTGGTTGGCGGAGGCGCCGTACGAGTACCAGACGTGGCCGCCGACGATCAGCATGGTTGCCGCCGCGACGTTCTCCCCCTCATGACGGGCGAAGTAGAGCCGCATCCGGTTGGGGTCCTCGCTGTTGAGGGCCGTCCACATGCGCTGGAAGTAGCCGAGCGGGCGCGGGCGGAAGCGGTCGCGCTCCGCCGTGATCTCGTACAGCCGCTGCCACTCGGCCAGCTCCGCGTAGCTGCCCTGGACGACCTCGACGCCGGCCTTCTCGGCCTTCTTGATGTTGCGCCGCCACAGCTGGTTGAAGCCCTTGTGGACGTCCTCCAGCGAACGGTTCGCCAGCGGCACCTGGAACACGTAACGCGGCTGGACGTCGCCGAACCCGGCACCGCCGTCCTCGCCCTGTTGCCAGCCCATCTTCCGAAGCCGGTCGGCGACCTCGAAGGCGCGCGGCTCGATGTGGGTGGCCTCGACGTCACGCAGGCGCTTGACCTCCGGGTCCTGGATGCCGGACTTGATGGCCGCCGCGTCCCAGCGGCGGATGACGACCGGGGGGCCCATCTTCACGGAGAAGGCGCCCTGCTGCTTGAGGTGCGCGAGCATCGGCTGCAGCCAGTCGCTCAGGTTGGGGGCGTACCAGTTGATGACCGGGCCCTCGGGCAGATAGGCCAGGTACCGCTTGATCTTGGGGAGCTGCCGGTAGAGCACCAGGCCCGCGCCGACGAGCTGGCCGGTCTTGTCGAACCAGCCCAGGCTCTCCGAGCGCCACTCGGCCTTCACATCCGCCCATGCCGGGACCTGCATGTGACTGGCCGCGGGCAGACTCTGGATGTAGGCCAGGTGTTGCTCTCGGCTGATGGTCCTCAGGGTCAGGCTCATGCGGGGCGCTCCTCGGCAGGTGTGTCCCCATCGGTCAGGGGCTCCGGCTCTCGCGCCGAAGCCTACTGTGGCCGGGAAGCGAGCTGTCTGGCCCCGTCGCGCACCACCTGTTCCGCGCCCGGCGTGCGGTCGGCGTGCGGGGGCGGCCCCGTCGGTGACGGAGCCGCCCGGACCGGGACCGCGGGGGTCAGCCGATCACGCCGCCGAAGAGTCCGCCGTGGGCCATGCCGAGGAAGAACCCGATGGCGGACGCGCCCATGCCGATGATCAGGGGGAACCTCTCGCGCGTCGTCGCGGAGATGTACTGGCCGTAACCACCGGTGAGGATGCCGATGAGTCCGGCCCATGAGCTGAGCAGATGCAGGTTGTGGAACATCGCCGTGATGAAGGCGAGGGCGCCCAGCACGAGCGTGACCACCACGAGCCCGTTCTGGAGCGGATGGGGCCTGCCGTCCGTGGCGAAGAGGGAGACGGAGGGGCGGGTCCGCGATACGTGTGCCATGGAGTACCTCCTGGCCGACATGCGGCGCGGTTGTGGCGCCGCTCACACCCGATGTGTACAGATTGCGTCCCCTGACCACCGGATTTCAACCGGAAGCGGGTCTGCGGGTACTCTGGTCGGTCTGCACCGGTGTCTGCCCAGGTCGGCACGGACCGCTCCTCCTCATCGAGGGCGCTGTCAGTGGCGGCTGTTTTACTCGGGCACCGTTGCTCAACGCATCACGACCCTCCTGCCACGGAACGACCGTGGCCGCTGAGTCCAAAGGAGGTGGGTTCCACATGCGTCACTACGAGGTGATGGTCATCCTCGACCCCGATCTCGAGGAGCGAGCAGTCTCCCCGCTGATCGAGAACTTCCTCTCCGTCGTCCGTGAGGGCGAAGGAAAGGTTGAGAAGGTCGACACCTGGGGCCGTCGTCGTCTCGCTTACGAGATCAAGAAGAAGCCCGAGGGCATCTACTCGGTCATCGACCTGCAGGCCGAGCCTGCGGTCGTCAAGGAGCTCGACCGCCAGATGAACCTGAACGAGTCGGTCCTCCGGACCAAGGTCCTCCGTCCCGAGATTCACTGAGCTTCCGGCTCAGTGGTCATCGGGTCCGAGTAGCAACAAGCAGCCAAGAAATCCCCGCCGAGAGGTTCACCCATGGCAGGCGAGACCGTCATCACGGTCGTCGGCAATCTCGTCGACGACCCCGAGCTGCGCTTCACCCCGTCCGGTGCGGCGGTCGCGAAGTTCCGTGTCGCGTCCACTCCCCGCATCTTCGACCGGCAGACCAATGAGTGGAAGGACGGCGAAGGCCTGTTCCTCACCTGCTCGGTCTGGCGGCAGGCGGCGGAGAACGTCGCCGAGTCGCTCACGCGAGGCATGCGCGTTGTCGTGCAGGGCCGGCTGAAGCAGCGGTCGTACGAAGACCGCGAGGGCGTCAAGCGCACGGTCTACGAGCTGGACGTCGAGGAAGTCGGCCCCAGCCTCAAGAACGCCACGGCCAAGGTCACCAAGACCACCGGTCGCGGTGGCCAGGGCGGCCAGGGTGGATACGGCGGCGGCCAGCAGGGCGGCGGTAACTGGGGCGGCGGTCCCAGTGGTGGCCAGCAGGGTGGTGGCGGCGCTCCCGCCGACGACCCGTGGGCCACGAGCGCGCCGGCCGGCGGCCAGGGCGGGGGACAGCAAGGCGGAGGCAGCTGGGGTGGTAACTCCGGCGGCGGCTACTCGGACGAGCCCCCCTTCTAGGGGGAGTTCGTACCCCCACTTCTTGATCACACAGGAGAAACACCATGGCGAAGCCGCCTGTGCGCAAGCCTAAGAAGAAGGTCTGCGCGTTCTGCAAGGACAAGACCCAGTACGTGGACTACAAGGACACGAACATGCTGCGGAAGTTCATTTCCGACCGCGGCAAGATCCGTGCCCGGCGCGTCACCGGCAACTGCACGCAGCACCAGCGTGACGTCGCCACGGCAGTCAAGAACAGCCGTGAGATGGCGCTGCTGCCCTACACGTCCACCGCGCGATAAGGGAAGGGTGACCGAATCATGAAGATCATCCTCACCCACGAGGTCACCGGCCTCGGTGCTGCGGGCGACGTCGTCGACGTCAAGGACGGGTACGCCCGTAACTACCTGGTTCCGCGTGGCTTCGCCATCCGCTGGACCAAGGGTGGCGAGAAGGACGTGGCGCAGATCCGCCGCGCCCGCAAGATCCACGAGATCGCCACGATCGAGCAGGCCAACGAGGTCAAGGCCAAGCTGGAGGGCGTGAAGGTCCGTCTGGCCGTCCGCTCCGGCGACGCCGGCCGCCTCTTCGGCTCCGTCACCCCGGCCGACATCGCCTCGGCGATCAAGGCCGCCGGTGGTCCGGACGTCGACAAGCGTCGCGTCGAGCTCGGTTCGCCGATCAAGACGCTCGGCGGGCACCAGGTGTCCGTGCGTCTGCACCCCGAGGTCGCTGCGAAGCTCGGCATCGAGGTCGTTGCCGGCTGATCGGGCCGCACCTCAGCAGAACAGTGAAGGGCCGCACCCCGAGGGTGCGGCCCTTCGCCGTTTCACGTGAAACACCCGGTACGGACTCCGGTGGGTCAGCGGGTCGCGCCAGTGACCAGCCACTTCCCCGAGCGGGTACGGAGCCAGAGCGTCGCCATCCGTACGAGCATCATCAGCGCCATCGCGCCCCACAGGGCCCCCAGCCCGCCGCCCAGCGTGGGGACCAGCAGGGCCGCAGGAGCGAAGACGGCCAGGGTCAGCAGCATCGCCCAGGCCAGGTACGGCCCGTCCCCGGCGCCCATCAGCACACCGTCCAGGATGAAGACGACACCGGCGATCGGCTGAGTGGCGGCGACCACCAGAAGCGCGGGCAGCAGGGCGTCCTGGACTGCGGTGTCGCTGGTGAACAGGGGCACGAAGAGCGGGCGGGCCAGGACGATCAGCACGCCCAGGACCACGCCGGACGCGACGCCCCACTCCACCATCCGGCGACAGGCCTCGCGCGCTCCCTGCGCATCGTTCGCGCCGAGGTACCGCCCGATGATCGCCTGCCCGGCGATCGCGATGGCGTCGAGCGCGAAGGCCATCAGGCTCCACAGGGACAGGACGATCTGGTGCGCGGCGATGTCGGTGTCACCGAGCCGGGCGGCCACCGCCGTGGCGATGAGCAGGACGGCGCGGAGCGACAGGGTGCGGACCAGCAGGGGAGCGCCCGCCTGGGCACAGGCCCGGATGCCGGCGGCGTCGGGGCGCAGTGACGCGCCGTGCTTGCGGGCGCCGCGTACGACCACGACGAGGTAGGCGGCGGCCATCGCGACCTGGGCGATGACCGTGCCCCAGGCCGAACCGGCGATTCCCAGTCCGGCGCCGTAGACGAGGGCGGCGTTGAGGACCGCGTTGGCGGCGAAGCCCCCGATGGCGACGTAGAGCGGGGTCCGGGTGTCCTGGAGGCCGCGGAGGACGCCGGTCGCCGCCATGACCACCAGCATCGCGGGGATGCCGAGGCTGGAGATACGGAGATACGTGATGGCGTGGGGCGCCGCTGTCGAAGAGGCACCGAACATCTCGACGAGCCAGGGGGCCAGGGGGAGCGTCAGCGCGATGACGGCGGCCCCCAGCAGGATCGCCAGCCAGATGCCGTCCATGCCCTGGCGGATCGCGGCGGCCAGATCACCGGCGCCCACCCGTCTGGCGACCGCAGCCGTGGTGGCGTAGGCGAGGAAGACGAAGATGCTCACCGCGGTCGTCAGCAGGGCGGCGGCGACGGCCAGACCGGCGAGTTGGGGAGTGCCGAGATGGCCGACGATCGCACTGTCGACCATCACGAACAGCGGCTCGGCCACAAGGGCGCCGAAGGCCGGGACGGCGAGCGCGATGATCTCGCGGTCGTGGCGGCGACGACGGGAAGAAGGGGTTCCCGGTGGCTGGGTCATGGCAGCCAATCTAATCTTCCACAGGTAACAGATGCAATCGGCTTGGAGTCCTTACATTTGCTCCGCTGTGGGTCACTCCCGCGTGGGACGAGCCAGGATCATGGCCGGACTGCCAATTTTTTTCTCCCCCACAGCCCGTGGATGGAAAAACCGCAGGTCATGGCGGTATTTGCAGGAGGGCTATGAGTTTGTCCACAGTGCTGTCCCCCGGTCCGTGCACAGGTTCTGCGGAGTTCTCCACAGCATCGGGGCGCTCGTCCACAGGGCCTGTGGATAACCAGATTGGCTGACGGTGCGGAGCCGCCTACCGTAGTCCGGCGCCCCCACCCTGTTTCGGCTCTGCGACACCGCAGGACTCGACACACCGGAACCGGAGTCGGGGCCGTTGTTTGTCGGTGCCGTGCCGTAAGAAAGAGGAGCACGGCTAGGTCCGCGGAGCGGACGGGAGGAGGTGGCCGGGTGAGCATTCCCGAACCCTTGGACGACCCCTGGGCGGACACCGGCCCCAGTGACCGGCTGCCCGTCTCCCGCCAGCGCAGGAGTGAAGACCGGGACCGGGGCGAGCGGCACGACCGCGGGCGCGAGAGCCACGACTGGGAGGGCGGTTCCGCAGGCTTCGAGCGGGTGCCGCCCCAGGACCTCGACGCGGAGCAGTCCGTGCTCGGCGGCATGCTCCTGTCCAAGGACGCCATCGCGGAGGTCGTGGAGGTCCTCAAGCCCCACGACTTCTACCGCCCGGCACACGAGACCGTCTATCAGGCGATCCTCGACCTCTACGCCAAGGGCGAGCCGGCCGACCCGATCACCGTGGCCGCCGAGCTGGTCAAGCGCGGCGAGATCACCAAGGTCGGCGGGGCGCCCTATCTGCACACCCTGGTCCAGTCGGTCCCCACGGCGGCCAACGCCTCGTACTACGCGGAGATCGTCCACGAGCGAGCGGTCCTGCGGCGACTCGTCGAAGCCGGTACGAAGATCACGCAGATGGGATACGCGGCGGACGGCGATGTGGACGACATCGTCAACTCCGCGCAGGCGGAGATCTACGCCGTCACCGAGCAGCGGACCAGCGAGGACTACCTCCCGCTCGGCGACATCATGGAGGGCGCCCTCGACGAGATCGAGGCGATCGGCTCCCGCAGCGGCGAGATGACGGGCGTGCCCACGGGCTTCACCGACCTCGACGCCCTGACCAACGGCCTGCACCCCGGTCAGATGGTCGTCATCGCGGCCCGCCCCGCCATGGGTAAGTCCACCCTCGCGCTGGACTTCGCCCGTGCCTGCTCGATCAAGAGCAACATGCCCAGCGTGATCTTCTCCCTGGAAATGGGCCGCAACGAGATCGCCATGCGTCTGCTGTCCGCCGAGGCGCGGGTGGCCCTGCACCACATGCGCTCCGGCACGATGACCGACGAGGACTGGACGCGGCTGGCCCGGCGGATGCCGGACGTCTCCGCCGCGCCGCTCTACATCGACGACTCCCCCAACCTCTCCATGATGGAGATCCGGGCGAAGTGCCGGCGCCTGAAGCAGCGCAACGACCTCAAGCTCGTGGTCATCGACTACCTGCAGCTGATGCAGTCCGGCGGCTCCAAGCGCGCCGAGAGCCGCCAGCAGGAGGTCTCCGACATGTCGCGAAACCTCAAGCTGCTGGCCAAGGAGCTGCAACTCCCGGTCATCGCGCTCTCCCAGCTGAACCGTGGCCCCGAGCAGCGCACGGACAAGAAGCCGATGGTCTCCGACCTCCGCGAGTCCGGCTCCATCGAGCAGGACGCCGACATGGTGATCCTGCTGCACCGCGAGGACGCGTACGAGAAGGAGTCGCCGCGCGCCGGCGAGGCGGACCTGATCGTGGCCAAGCACCGAAACGGTCCGACGGCGACGATCACGGTCGCCTTCCAGGGCCACTACTCCCGCTTCGTGGACATGGCCCAGACCTGATCGAAGCGCACGCACGGCACGGGGGATACGGAGCTGCTTCCGCGGCGGGTCCGTGCGGTGGCGGGGAAATGGAGTCGCCTTCCGGGGGCGCGGGCGGTAGTTGTTGATGATGACTTCTCCCGCTGAACCGTTGCTCCCCGGTACCCGGCGTGCGTTGCTGCACCGCATCGCCACGGCACAGGCCGAAGGGCGTGCCCCCTCCCTGGTCGCCGCGGTGCGGCGGCAGGGGCAGACCGTCTGGGACGGCTCGCGCAGCTGTGTCGACGGCCATGCCCCGGACTCCGACACGCAGTTCAGGATCGGGTCCCTCACCAAGACGTTCACCGCGGTGCTGGTGCTTCGGCTGCGCGACGAGGGGCTGCTCGACCTGCCCGATCCGCTGGAGAGGCATCTGCCCGGCACCGGTGCGGGCGAGGTGACCATCCACCAACTGCTGGGGCACAGCGCCGGCCTCGGAGCCGAGACGACCGCGCCGTGGTGGGAGCGGACCCCCGGCAGCCTGCGCCCGACTCTCGCGGATGTGCTCGGTGAGCAGATCGCCATGCACCCGCCCGGTCAGCGCCACCACTACTCCAATCCGGGATACACGCTGCTCGGTTCGCTGGTCGAGGCCGTGCGCGGGGCCTCCTGGGAGGAGGTACTGCGGCGGGAGGTCCTGGAACCCCTCGGCATGCACCGCACCGGCTCCCTTCCCCGGGCTCCGCATGCGGGCGGCTGGGCGGTGCACCCGTGGGCCGACGCGATGCTTCCCGAACCGGCGGAGGACCTGGGGCTGATGGCGCCGGCCGGGCAGCTCTGGTCCACCACCGCCGATCTGCTCCGCTTCGCCGCCTTTCTCGCCGAGGGCGACGACCGGGTGCTCGGCGCCGCGTCGGTCGAGGAGATGAAGCAACCGTCCGCCGCTCCCGAGACCGCAAGCCTCGACCAATACGGCCTGGGGCTCCAGCTGATCCGGCGGAAGGGCCGCACCTTCATCGGGCACACCGGCTCGCTCCCCGGCTTCCTGGCAGCCCTCTGGGTGAGCGCCGAGGACGATGTGGCCGCCGTGGTGCTCGTCAACGCGACGTCCGGGGTGGCGATCGGTGAGGTGGCCGCCGACCTCGTGGACATCGTCGCCGAGGCCGAGCCCCGTATCCCGGAGCCGTGGCGCCCGCTGCCCGAGATCGACGCGGAACTCCTCGCCCTGACCGGTGCCTGGTACTGGGCAACGCGCCCCACCCTCCTGCGCTTGACCGCTGATCGCGGGCTGGAGCTGCGGCAGGTGAACGGCCAGGGCAGGGGCGCCCGCTTCGTGGCACGTCCCGATGGCACCTGGGTGGGGCTGGACGGCTACTACGCGGGGGAGACGCTGCGGATCGTGCGGAACCCGGACGGCAGCGTGAGCCACCTCGATCTGGGGTCCTTCGTCTTCACGCGTGAGCCGTACGATCCGGCGGCGGCCGTACCCGGCGGCGTGGACGAGAAGGGCTGGCGCGGACTGGGGGACCAGGGCGCGTCCTGAAAGTCCCGCCTGTCGGGCGGCGTCCGGCACGCCCTGGGCGCCGCCCGGCGGGTCATGGCCGGAGGAGAGAAGGCATCCGGCTGTTTCACGTGGAACAGCCGGGCCCCTGCTTCATGCCGTCAACTCCCGTTCCAGGGGTGTCCGGAAGCGCGGGGTGACCCGTGCGTCTCCGACCCAGGACGCCAGCCGGGACGCCTCGGTCTCGATGGCGGACGTGGCCTCCGCACCGGGATCGGTCAGCAGCCGCCACACCGGCTCGCCGTCACCGCGCTGTGCCCAGCCGCCCACGATCCGGCCGTTCCACCAGACCGTGGGTCCGATGTTGCCCGAGCGGTCGAAGAGGGCTGCCCGGTGCTCGGCCGGCAGGTGGAAGGCCCGGTCCGCCCAGCCCATACCGCTCGGGTCGAGCGCGGGCAGCAGGGCCGCCCATGGGGCGGGGGCGGGCTCGGGCTCCGTGTCGCCGGGGGCGACCCAGGCGACAGCGCCGTCTTCGAGTCGCACCTCCACGGCTCCGGCTGCCGCCAGCGCCGTACGGACCTCGCGCGTCCCCCACCCGGTCCACCACTTGAGGTCGCCCTCGGTGCCCGGCCCGTATGCGCGGAGCCAGCGCAGGGCCAGCTCCGCCTGGGCCGGAGCGGTCTCCTCGACCGGCCGGGGGAGGGCCGGCGCCCAGCGGAACTGGCTGGAGGTCCAGGAGCCGCGCGGTCGGTCCCGGCGAATCCTGCCCTCTGCGGCCAGCACCCGGATCACCCGGGTCGCGACCTCCTGGACCGTCTCCTGCTTCTTCCCGGGGAACACGGTGATCTTGGTGCGAAGGGCAGCGACACCGGCGGCGAGTTCGCTGCCCGAGACCGGTCCGCTCCGGTCCAGGAACGCGAGGGCGCTCCGCTCGGCCTCATCGAGCCAGCGTTCGTCCAGGCCGTTGCCGTCCTCCCGCAGGTGCTTGAGCAGGGTACGGCGCTCCTTGGCGGCCACGGCACGCGCGTTGGCGGCCTCGACGTGCGGGGCCGTCTCCTCCGATACGACGAAGAGGGTGTTGCGCAGGGACAGCATCCGCACCAGCGAGACGTCCTCGTAGAGGCACCGCTCCACCGCGGCGACGCCGGGTTCGGCGAGGCGGGCACAGACGGACAGGAACACCGTGGCCGCGTCGGTCGCGTGGAGCGCCACCAGGGCGTCGGCCACGTCCACGGGCGACGAGGCCCGTGCCTCGGGGGTCAGCAGATGGCGGCGGCCGATCCGGATGCGCCGTTGTTCGTCACTGATGCGTTGCACGGCGACTCCCAGGGAACGCGGTGAGGTCAGAGAGCGAGCTTGAAACCCACGTGGCTGGCGATGAAGCCGAGGCGCTCGTAGAAGCGATGCGCGTCGGTGCGGGTCGTGTCCGAGGTGAGCTGCACCAGTTGGCAGCCCTGGCGGCGCGACTCGTCCACGGCCCACTGGATCAGCCGGGTACCGAGGCCGCTCCCCCGTTCGTCCGCGTGGATGCGGACGCCCTCGATCAGGGAACGGGTCGAGCCGCGCCGGGACAGGCCGGGGATCACCGTGAGCTGGAGGGTCCCGACGATGCGCTCCCGGCGCACGGCGACCATCAGACGCTGATTCGGGTCGTCGGCCAGCCGCCGGAGTGCCGTCCGGTAGGGGGCGAGATCGTCCGGCGACTCGCGCTGGGCGCCCAGCGGGTCGTCGGCGAGCAGTGCCACGATCGCGGGCAGATCGTCAGCGGTCGCACGCCGTATGTCCAGGTCGCTCATGTGCGGCAGCCTACGCAGTTCGGCCCGCCGCTATACGGGGACGGCCTTCAGTTCTTCGACGGCCCTGACCAACGGGGCCAGCTCGGGGTTCTCGGCGGCCTCGTCGAGCGCGGCCCGCAGGGCGCTGTCGTTGGTCGGCCGGGCGTCGGAGAGCAGGGCCAGGCCATCGGCGGTGACGTCGGTGTAGATGCCTCTGCGGTCGGTGTCACAGAGGTACCGGGTGAGCAGTCCCCGGTCCTCGAGGCGGGTGACCAGCCGGGTGGTGGCGCTCTGGCTCAGTCCCACGGCGTCCGCCACCTGCTTCATCTGGAGGTGTCCGCCCGGACCGCTGTGCTGCCGGCTGAGCACGTCCAGCAGGGAGTACTCCCGCACGCTGAGGTCGTGGCCGCTCTGCAGGGCCCGCTCGATGCGGCTCTCGATCCTGCCGTGGAGCAGGGAGAGCGCGATCCAGCCCTGGGAGAGGGCGGTCAGGGCCGGGTCCGTGGCAGTCATGGTCTCTCCTCCGTGCCGGAGCTGCTTACGACCAGGGTAGCCGACGTCCGCAATAGTCCGCGCTTGCAATTAACTTGCGTTTGCAATTATTGTCTACGCATGTAAGGCGCAGTAGCAATTTTTCGGGAAGGTATACCCATGCCACTCGCACTTCTGGCCCTGGCCATCGGGGCCTTCGGAATCGGAACCACCGAGTTTGTGATCATGGGATTGCTTCCCGAGGTGGCCGCCGACTTCCAGGTCTCCATCCCGGCCGCCGGCTTTCTCGTCACGGGGTACGCGCTCGGCGTGGTGCTGGGAGCCCCGCTGATGACGGTGCTCGGCACCAGGGTCAGCCGCAAACGGATGCTGATGATCCTCATGGGCCTGTTCGTCGCGGGCAATGTGGCCACCGCGACCGCGCCCGTCTTCGAGGTGATGGTCGCAGGCCGGGTGGTCGCCTCGCTCGCCCATGGAGCCTTCTTCGGCATCGGAGCGGTGGTGGCGGCCGATCTGGTGGCTCCGCAGAAGAAGGCGGGAGCCATCGCCCTGATGTTCACCGGCCTCACCGTCGCCAACGTCGTCGGTGTACCGGCGGGGACGTACATCGGTCTGCACTCCGGCTGGCGGGTCACCTTCTTCGTCGTCGCGGCGCTGGGCATCCTCGGTCTGCTCGGTGTGGCCCGGCTCGTCCCCGAGCAGCCTCGCGCCGAAGGGGTCAGGCTGCGGCAGGAAGTCGCCGCCTTCCGTAACGTCCAGGTCCTTCTCGCCATGGCGATGACGGTCCTCGGCTTCGGCGGTGTCTTCGCGGCGATCACCTACATCACGCCGATGATGACGAAGGTCGCCGGATACCCGGCCTCCGCGGTCACCTGGCTGCTGATCCTCTTCGGGGTCGGCATGCTCGGCGGCAATCTGCTCGGCGGCAGGCTCGCCGACCGGCACACCATGCCGCTGCTGCATGCGGCGCTGGCCGGCCTCGCCCTGGTCCTGGCCCTGTTCACCTGGACCGCCCACAACAAGATCACGGCCGCCGTCACCCTCGTCCTCATCGGGGCGCTCGGCTTCGCCACCGTGCCCCCGCTGCAGAAGCGGGTGCTCGACCACGCGGCAGGCGCCCCGACCCTGGCCTCGGCAATGAACATCGGCGCCTTCAACCTCGGCAACGCGCTCTCCGCCTGGCTCGGCGGCCTCGTCATCGGGGCGGGCCTCGGTTACACCGCGCCCAACTGGGTCGGAGCGGCGCTGGCCGCGTCGGCCCTGGTGCTTGCCGCCGTCTCCAGCGCCCTGGAGCGCCGTACGGCCACCCCGAGCAGGCTCGTCGCCACCCACACCCCGGAGCCGGGACGCACTCCGGAACCCGCGGACACCCCGGAGCCTGCCCACACCCCGGAACCGGCGCAGATCCCGGCGGCGCGGAGCTGATCCGGGGCCCCGGTCCCGGAGCCGGTCCGCGCCCGGGGTCAGCCCGTCGCCAGGCTGAAGGGTGCGAAGTACCGGGTCCAGTCCCCGTGCCGGTCCCCACCGAGGACCATCACCGTGGTCTCCGAACCGGTCCCCAGCCCGCAGGCACCGAGCCAGTCGACCAGGTCCTCGTGGCGGGCGTCGATGTCCGCACGCAGTGGCCGGTCCGTCGCTTCCGCCAGCGAGGCCAGAAGCAGCTTCGCCGTAGCCGTGTCCGCGGCGACCAGGGGCCCGACCGCATGGTTTGCCGCGCTCGGGGAGAGCGCGGCGTATCCGATCAGCTCCCCGTCCCTCTCGGCGACCCTCATATGGTCGGCGAACGTGGGGAGCCGGGTCAGCAGATGCGTCCGGTCGAGCCCGAACACGACCGAGTCCAGTTCCACCAGGGCCCGCAGATCGTGGGCGGAAGCGGGGCGGACGACGGTCCCCGGGTCACCGAGCGGGCCGGTTGCCGCAGGCGCCTGGAAGAAGCCGTTCAGCCGGAGGGCGCGCCCCACCGGGACGAAGCCGAGCTCCTCGTACAGGGGGCGTCCCGCCGAGGTGGCGTGGAGGCTGAGCGGGGTTTCTCCGGCGGCCTCGATCACCCTTTGCATCATGTACCGGCCGATCCCGCGCCGGGCATGGCGCCCGGCGACCAGCAGCATGCCCACGGCAGCCATGCCGGTGCCGTACGAGACCACCACGCAGGTCGCCATCAGCCCCTTGCTGTCGGGGTCGTCGATTCCGTAGCCCGTTCCGGCGGCGAGCAGCAGCGCCCAGCGCTCCTCGTCGCGAGGCCAGCCGCGGTTCTCGCTGAGATCGGCGCAGGCGACCAAGTCGTCCCGAGTGAGGCGCCGGATGGGTAGATCGGACAGCGGGCGGGGCAGTGAGCTGGGCATACGGGTTAGGCTGTCCGACGCGATGATCGCCCGTCCACCGCTTTACCGGAACTGGCCGAGACGCGCAGCCGAAAATTGGGCCACAGCGGGCGGCACACACGGTTTCACGTGAAACACGACGCCCTGACCCGCGCGGAGCCACGTGCGCCGGACCATGCGTGCCGAGCCGCCTGCGCCGAGTCGTGTGCGCCGAGACACCGCACCGATCGCCGCGTCAGCCCAGATCGGCGGCGTGCAAGGCGCGTACCCCTTCGATATTGCCGTCGAGATAGTGCCGCAGCGACAACGGCACCAGGTGCACGGCGGCGATGCCGACGCGGCTGAAGGGCACCCGGACGATGTCGTACTCCCCGCAGGGGTCGTCGATCTCGGGGCCGTGGCGCAGGGACAGGTCCATGGAGTCGAGGCGGCAGACGAAGAAGTGCTGGACCTTGACGCCCTTCACCCCGCCCTCCTCGATGTGTTCCACGGTGTCGACGAAGCAGGGCACCACATCGGTGATCTTCGCGCCCAGCTCCTCGTCCACCTCGCGGTGCAGGGCATCGACCACGGTGGCGTCCTCGGGCTCGACCCCGCCGCCCGGTGTGATCCAGTACGGGTCCACTTCGGGTTTGGTGCGCTTGATGAGGATGAGGTCGTCACCGTCGAGCAGGATGGCACGTGCGGTTCGCTTGACCACAGGACGTTCGGTCATGGCAGAAGCGTGGCCCAAGAGACGCGTTCTGAAACACCGGGGCGCGGTCCGGCGTTCGCGATGTCACCAGTCGGCGGCGGCCCGGAGCAGCCCTTCGTGGGCCCGTGAGAGACGCGGGAGGGCGAGTGTGCCGGTGCGCGCGGCCAGGAAGTAGGTGCGCAGCGGCGGGACCGGGGGGTCGAGCAGCGCCACCACCTCGCCGCGCTCCAATGCGCCTTCGCACAGATAGCGCGGCAGAACGGCCAGCCCGGCGCCGGCGGCCGCGCACTCCAGGACCGCGCGCAGGTCCGGCGTGATGACGGTGCCGGTGGCCGCGGGCGGGCTGTCGAAGACGGCGGACCAGTACCGGGAGACCAGCGGCAGGCTTTCGTGCACCTCGACCACGGGGAGCTGTTCCAGGACCACCGGGCCGTTGCGCCGCAGCGTTCCCGGACCGAGTCGGCGGGCCCAGCGGGGTGCGGCGACCAGGACGTGCTCCTCGTCCCAGAGCGGAGTGGTGGAGAGCAGTTCCCCGCGCGGCCGGGCCGTCACGACGGCCAGGTCGTGGTGCCCGGCGGCCAGGCCCTCCAGGGTCTCGTCGGTGTCGGCGGAGAACGAACCGCGCAGCGCGAGGCCCTGGGCGATCAGCGGGGTGAGCGCGGGCAGGACCCGCAGCGAGAGGAACTCCGGGGGCCCCGCCAGATGCAGGGTCTGTACGCCCGCCTCCTCGTCGAGGCCGGTCTCGGAGATCTCGACGAGCGCGTCGAGATGGGGAGCGGCCCGGTGGGCGAGTTCGTCGCCGATCGTCGTCGGCGTCACGCCGCGGGCACGGCGCAGGAAGAGCGGCCGGCCCAGCTGCCGTTCCAGCGTGCGTATCTGCGAGGTCACCGCGGGCTGGGAGAGGCCGAGGAGCGCGGCGGCGCGGGTGAAGGAGCCGGCGCGGTGCACGGTGACGAAGGTGCGCAGCAGGGCCAGATCCACGTGTCGTCCCTCCTCGCCCTCCCATGTGACGCATCCGATGCGCCCCGGTCAACGATAAATATGTCGATAGGTCGCTGCCGCTACTGTGATTGGACACTGACGCAGAGTCAACTAGCCTTGTCGAGGCGGTTCTTCCGAGGGCGAACGAGAAGAGCCGAGGGCGGTCCGAGCCACGAGGGGGGAGGCTCGGACCGCCCGTACCGCGCTGCGGACCAGGGCCGCGACGTCAGTTTCCGCCGGTGGCCGCGGCCAGCGCCTGTGCGACATCGGCCAGCAGGTCGTCCGTGTTCTCGGCGCCGACGGAGAAGCGGATGAACCCTTCCGGCACGGCGTCGCCGCCCCAGCGGCCCCGCCGCTCGGCGGTGGAGCGCACCCCGCCGAAGCTCGTGGCGTCATCGACCAGCCGCAGGGCCGCCAGGAAGCGCTCCGCGGTCTCCCGGTCGGCCAGTACGAACGACACCACCGAGCCGAAGCGCCGCATCTGCCGCACCGCGTTCGGATGCGAGGGGTCGGTGGGGAGACCGGGGTAGCGCAGCCCGGAAACGGCCCGGTGTCCGGCGAGCGCCTCGGCGAGTGAGAGGGCGTTGGCGCACTGCCGTTCGATCCGCAGTTCCAGGGTGGCCAGCGCCCGGTGCGCCAGCCAGGCTTCCATCGGGCCGGGGATGGCGCCGACGATCTTGCGCCAGTGCCGTACGCCCGCCGCGAGTTCCGGATCGCGGCAGGTGACGTGGCCGAGCAGCAGGTCGCCGTGGCCCGTCATGCCCTTGGTGTCACTGGCCACCGAGAAGTCGGCGCCCAGTTCGAGCGGGCGCTGGCCGAGCGGGGTGGCGAGGGTGTTGTCGACGGCGACGAGCGTGCCGCCGGCGTGTGCGGCCTCCACCAGCCGCCGTACGTCGCAGACGTCGAGCCCCGGGTTCGAAGGCGTCTCGATCCACAGGAGCTTGGCGCCCTCCAGCACGGCCAGCTGTGCGTCGCCGCCGGTCGGCGCGGTCCGCACCTCGACTCCGTACGCCTCCAGCTGGGCCCGCAGCAGAGGAAGTGCCTGGTAGCCGTCGTCGGGGAGGACGACGGTGTCGCCGCTGCGCGCCCGGGAGAGCAGGACGGCCGAGATCGCCGCCATTCCGGAGGCGAAGACGGTGGTCTCCACGCTCTCCCCCGGTGCTTCGAGCTCCCCGATGGCCCGTTCCAGATGTGTCCAGGTCGGGTTGGTCTCCCGGCCGTAGGCATAGGGGCCGGTCGGCTCGCCGGACAGGTGGTAGTGCGCGGCGAAGACCGGTCCGGGGAGGGTGGGCTCGTACTGCTGCGGTTCCGGCAGGCCCGCGCGTACCGCACGGGTTCCGTCGCCCATGGTGCTCATGTGTCGTCCTCGCTTCTCTCCCCGGCCGGTCCTCGGTCCCGGCCGCACTGTTTCGGTTGGACGCGGGGCGTGCCCCGCCGGGCGGCTCAGTCCTCGTCCGGGAGGACGACGTTCAGCGCCCAGGACACGATGGAGACGATCAGGCCGCCGAGAACGGCGGTCCAGAAGCCGTCGACGTGGAAGCTCAGGTCCAGTACGCCTGCCAGCCACGAGGTGAGCAGGAGCATCAGCGCGTTCACCACGAGGGTGATCAGGCCCAGCGTGAGGATGAAGAGGGGCAGGGTGAGCAGCTTCACAATCGGCTTGACCACGAAGTTGACCAGGCCGAAGACCAGCGCGACGAGGATCAGGGTCAGGGCCTTGCGGCCGGTGCTGCCGCCGGTCAGCGTGATGTCCTGGAGCAGCCAGATGGCCACGGCCAGCGCACCCGCGTTGGCGATCGTCTTGACTACGAAATTCTTCATGTGTCTGATCGTGGCAGACATGATCGGTGGCGGACACCGGCTGAGCAGAGGCAAGGGGCGGACGGGCCATGAAGGCGTTCAGGCTGGACGAACTGGAGGCGGAACGGGCCGCCAACGACGGGGCGTACCTGCAGTTCCTTCGCGAACGGAACATGTCGGTCGGCCTGTACGCCCTGGACGCGGGACAGATCGACCCGCAGCAGCCGCACGGCCAGGACGAGGTGTACTTCGTGGTCAGCGGTCGCGCTTCGATCACCGTCGGCATGGAAACGACACAGGTGGGAAGAGGGAGTGTGGTGTACGTGCCCGCGGGCACGGCCCACAAGTTCCACCACATCACCGAGGACCTGCGGGTGATGGTGGTCTTCTCGCCGCCCGAGGGATGAGCCGGCGGCCGGCGCTTCTCCGGGTTCCCTAGGGGATCGATCAGGGGAGTACAAGGGCTTCCCAGGCCCCGGTGGCCGCCCTTTCGCCTCTAGCATCGAAGCAGGAACTCACAGAGACGAGGTAAGGACGATGGCCGTGCGGGAGATATTCGCTGGGATGCCCTGGTGGGTGAAGTGGATCGCGGTGCCCGTGATCGCGATCGTCGTGTTCGGCGGTCTGATCGCCAGCCTGCTCGCGTTCGTGGTCGGTCTGCTGTTCAAGATTCTGGTCTTCGTGATCCTGGTCGGCGGGCTCGTCTTCGTCGTACGGAAGTTCATGTCGTCGTCCTCACGCAACGGGTGGTGACCGCACGCCCGACGGGGGATTAGCCCAGGTGAGCTAAGGGAAAGGCGAATCGGCACTCGGGCAGAAGGCTGCCGTTACAGTGACAGTCCGCTGCCGCCGCCTGGGAAAGCGCCGTAAGTCACCACCCCGACCAGTGGTTTGTACGGAATCCGGCCTCCGGTTCCGCGGCAGACCTGTGGGGGCGGCCCCCACGGGCGGGCTGACCGCCCGTCACCACGCCTGGGGGTGACCGTTGACCACGGCATCGAGTACGGCTGTTCCGACGCTCATCGGGTCGGTGCAGCGGGCGCTGAGGCTGCTGGAGGCTGTGGGTACCCATCGCGACGGGGCCCCGGCCAAACAGCTCGCGAGGGAAGCGGGACTGCCCCTCCCCACCGCCTACCACCTGCTGCGCACCCTGACCTATGAGGGCTATCTGCGCCGGGAGAACGGCGTCTTCCTCTTCGGCGCCGCCGCCGAACGGCTGATGGGTGACGGCGCCCTGCAGAACCGCCGCAGCACCTTGTCCCGGTCCCTGCACCGCTGGCGGGACATCGTCGAGGCCCCCGTGTACTGCGCCATCTACCGCGAGGGCGAGATCGAACTCCTCGCCGTCGCCGACAGCCCGGAGCGCCCGGCGGTCGACGAATGGGCGGCCTTCCGCGAGACCGGGCACGCACACGCGATCGGGCAGTGCCTGCTGAGCCGGATCGACGAGAAGGCCCGTGAAGATCACCTGGACCGGCACCCGGTCCGCCCCCTGACCAGGTATTCCGTCCGCGATCGTGCGGCGTTCCTGGCACGGCTGCGCTCGCTGGAGCGTACGGAGCCGGTCATCGAACGGCAGGAGTACGCGCTCGGCACGGTCTGTGCCGCCATCCCCATCACGGCCGGATTCACGGCTGCCGCGATGGCCATTTCCGTACCCCTGCACGAGGAAGAACGGTTGCTCCCCGCAGTCGAACGGCTACGCGGTGAAGTGGCCAGCCTCTTGCGTTCGTTCGTGTTCTCTATCAGTATCTGAAAAATCACTCCTTGTGATCTGCTATCGCGTGCACCACGATGGCGTCAATAGGGCCATGGGGGATCATTCCTGGCCAGATTCATCTACTGCGGGGTTGAACGATGCGTGAGTCGGTTCAAGCTGAGGTCATGATGAGCTTCCTCGTCTCCGAGGAGCTCTCATTCCGTATCCCGGTGGAGCTCCGGTACGAAGTGTGCGATCCGTACGCGATCCGGATGACCTTCCATCTGCCCGGCGACGCCCCCGTCACCTGGGCCTTCGGCCGCGAGCTGCTGCTCGACGGCCTCAACAGCCCCAGCGGTGACGGCGATGTGCACATCGCGCCGACCGAGCCCGAGGGCCTGTCCGATGTCCACATCCGGTTGCAGGTCGGCGCCGACCGTGCGCTCTTCCGGGCGGGTACGGCACCGCTGGTCGCCTTCCTCGACCGTACGGACAAGCTCGTGCCGCTCGGACAGGAGTGCACGCTGGGTGATTTCGACGGCAACCTGGAGGAGGCGCTGGGTCGCATCCTGACCGAAGAGCAGAACGCCGGCTGAGAGGGAGCCTGCCCACGGGCATTCATGCCACTCGAACAGGACATCTGCCGATCGGGTGAATCACCCTCCGTCGTTCGGTCAGGACCTCGCCCGCCGCCGCCGGCCCCGGCCGGCCCGTACGGGTGCCGAAGCCATGGCTTCCGCGCCGATCCCCGTGCGGTCCGCGGAGACGACCGCCGCCGCGAGCGCGGTCGTCACCGGCACGGAGGCGACCAGCCCGATCGACCCGACGAGCGTGCGCACGATCTCCTCCGCCACCAGCTCGCTGTTGGCGACTGTTCCCATGCTGCTCTGCGCGACCGTGAACAGGAGAAGGAGGGGCAGGGCCGCGCCCGCATACGCGAGCACCAGGGTGTTGACCACGGAGGCGATGTGATCGCGTCCGATCCTGATCCCTGCCCGGTAGAGCTGCCGCGTACTCATGGTGGGGTTCGCCTGTCGCAGTTCCCAGACCGCCGAGGTCTGGGTGACCGTGACGTCGTCGAGCACGCCCAGCGAGCCGATGATGACACCGGCCAGCAGCAGGCCGCTCATGTCGATGTGCGGATACAGGCCGTGGATGAGACCGGTGTTGTCGTCGGTGTTCCCGCTCAGACTCGCCCAGCCGACGAAGAGCGAGCCGAGCAGCCCGATCAGCATCAGTGACACCAGGGTGCCGATGACGGCGACGGAGGTGCGGGCGGTCGGCCCGTGGCAGATGTAGAGCGCGATCAGCATGATCGCGCCTGCTCCGACGACCGCCACCAGCAGCGGGTTCGAGCCCTGCAGTATGGCCGGCAGGATGAAGAACGTCAGCACGGCGAACGACAGGGCGAGCGCCACCAGGGCCATGACCCCGCGCATCCTGCCCACGAGCACCACCGCGACGGCGAAGATGCCGGCCAGCAGCACCAGCGGAAACTTCCGGTTCACATCCGTCACGGAGTACTGGAGGTCATGGGGCGCGTCGGGGGCGTACGCCACCACCACCCCCTGCCCCGCGCGCAGTTGCCGGGGCGCGTCCGGCTGGACCACCTCGGCGAACCGGCGTCCCTCGTCCGGACCGCTGGTGACCTCGACGGTTGCCTTCCCGCAGAGACCGCGGCCGGTCGCCGGCCGTTCCCCGGGCGGGGCGGTTCCGGCGTCGACGGGCAGCTGGGAGGCGTTGACGTCCTGGCAGTCGATCCTGACGACACTCACCACCTTCCCCTGCTGGGTCTGCCGGTCGAAGCCGACCCCGGTCCGTTCGTGCGCCGGCGCGCTGCCCGGCCACAGCGCCACGAGACCGACGAGCACGGCGGCCGCGAAGGGGATCAGCACCGCGGCGATCACCCTGCGCAGACGGGCGGAGACGGGTGCGGCGGGGCCGTGGCTGTGCGTGTGGCCGTGCTGGTGGCCCTGCGGTTCTGAGTCGTGAGGAGGGGGCGTCACCGGCCGATCATCGCAAGGAGGAAGGGGCCCTCTGTTCAGCCCGCCCGTGCGGAGGCTAGCGTGGTGGCACCTTTGCACACGCGGGAGCTCGGAGCACCGGGCTGAGAGGGCGCTGAAACCGTACGTCCGTACGTACGGGAATCGCTGCGCCGACCGCCGAACCTGTTACCGGGTAATGCCGGCGTAGGGAGTAGGTCTCATGACCACATCGGACACACGCACGCCTGCCTCCTCTCAGGGTGACGAGGCCGGGAAGTCCATCGGCTGGCACAAGGGATATGTCCAGGGGCCGCGCCCCGACATCCGGGTGCCGGTCCGCCAGGTGCACCTCACCAACGGCAAGGACGTGACGCTGTACGACACGTCCGGGCCGTACACCGACCCGGCGACCGCGACCGACGTCCGTCGCGGGCTCGCACCGCTCCGGGAGAACTGGATCATCGCCCGCAGCGACACCGAGGAGTACGAGGGCCGGCCCGCCCGCCCCGAGGACGACGGGCTCAAGCACACCACGCCGCGCGGGGGGCTGCGCAATCTGGACGCGGTCTTCCCCGGCCGGCCCCGGCGGCCGCGGCGGAGCCGGGACGGTGCGCCCGTCACCCAGCTCGCGTACGCCCGCAGGGGCGAGATCACCCCGGAGATGGAGTACGTCGCGATCCGGGAGAACGTGGCGGCGGAGGTGGTGCGCGAGGAGATCGCCGCCGGCCGCGCGGTGCTGCCCGCGAACGTCAACCACCCGGAGATCGAGCCGATGATCATCGGGAAGCGGTTCCTGGTGAAGGTCAACGCCAACATCGGCAACTCCGCGGTGACGTCCTCCATCGAGGAGGAGGTGGACAAGATGACCTGGGCGACCCGATGGGGTGCCGACACGGTCATGGACCTTTCCACCGGCCGCAACATCCACACCACCCGTGAGTGGGTACTTCGCAATTCACCCGTACCGATCGGCACCGTCCCCCTCTACCAGGCCCTGGAGAAGGTCGACGGCCGGGCCGAGGAACTGACCTGGGAGATCTACAAGGACACCGTCATCGAGCAGGCCGAACAGGGCGTGGACTACATGACGGTGCACGCCGGCGTGCGCCTGCCGTACGTTCCGCTCACCGCGCGCCGCAAGACCGGCATCGTCTCCCGCGGCGGCTCGATCATGGCGGCCTGGTGCCTGGCGCACCACAAGGAGTCGTTCCTGTACGAGCACTTCGAGGAGCTCTGCGAGATCCTCGCCGCCTACGACGTGACGTACTCGCTGGGCGACGGGCTGCGTCCCGGTTCGATCGCGGACGCCAACGACGAGGCGCAGTTCGCCGAACTGCGCACGCTCGGCGAGCTGAACACGATCGCCAAGCGGTTCGGGGTGCAGACCATGATCGAGGGTCCGGGCCATGTCCCGATGCACAAGATCAAGGAGAACATCGACCTCCAGCAGGAGATCTGCGAGGAGGCGCCGTTCTACACGCTCGGCCCGCTGACGACCGACATCGCGCCGGCGTACGACCACATCACCTCGGGCATCGGCGCCGCGATGATCGCCTGGTGGGGCACGGCGATGCTCTGTTACGTGACGCCCAAGGAGCACCTCGGGCTGCCGAACCGGGACGATGTGAAGACCGGCGTCATCACCTACAAGATCGCCGCCCATGCCGCCGACCTGGCCAAGGGCCATCCGGGGGCGCAGGAGTGGGACGACGCGCTCTCGGACGCCCGGTTCGAGTTCCGCTGGGAGGACCAGTTCAACCTGGCGCTCGACCCGGACACGGCACGGGAGTTCCACGACGAGACGCTGCCGGCCGAACCCGCCAAGACGGCGCACTTCTGCTCGATGTGCGGGCCGAAGTTCTGCTCGATGAAGATCAGCCACAGCATTACCGAGCAGTTCGGCGGCCAGGACAGCGGCCGGGACGGCGCGGAGGCCACGGCCGAGGAGATCGCCGAGGGCATGCTCCGCAAGTCGCGTGAGTTCGCGGAGAGCGGCAACCGGGTCTATCTGCCGCTGGCCGACTGACGCGCGTACGCGACCGAGGTGTCCGGCCCTGTCGCCGGGCCGGACACCTGAGCCCGTTGGTCGCCTGCTTCTGCCGGACGTCCGCGTCTCCGCGCGCTTGCGGTAGCTCGTACGCGGCGCCGGCCGGCGCCGCCCCGTCAGTCCGGTTCGTGCTCCGGCCCACCGAAATCGGGGCTGGAGAAGTCCGGGCTGGTGTACGTGGGGCGGGGCGCGGCGGCCGGTCCCTCGGCCGGGCCGGCGAAGTCGGGCCGGGTGTAGCCGATCTTCGGGAGGCGGCCCGCCGGGCGGTGCGGGGCGGGGATCACGGTGCCGGTGGCGGGTTCGGCGAGCGCGTCGCGCAGGAAGGGCACGATGCCCCGTTCCAGCAGCGCCAGGCGCCAGGCGTCCTTGGCCAGCGCCACCTCGTCGGGCAGTGCGTCGGCGGCGTCGCGGGCCGCCAGGGACGTGGAGCCGTTGCGCAGGGCGGCGAGGAGCAGGCCGATGGCGGCGACCAGGATGGCGGCGGCCGTGACGGCGGCGAAGAACCATCCGGCGCCGACCATGGTCCCGGCGAACGCCGGTGGCGGGTCCAGCATTCTCAGGAGGTAGCCGACCAGCAGGAATATGGCCGCCGCCGTACCCGCCAGCATCGGCGTCAGAACCGTGACGACCGCTCCTATGCCGGCGCCCGACTGCGGGTGGTCGTCCGGCGCGGTGTCCGGGCCGGTGCGCCGGACGGGGGCGCGCAGTTCCTCGCGGGTCTTCACGTACTGCTCGTACTCGGCGGAGGCCGTGGCGGTGATCAGCGCGACGGCGGCGAGCGCCATGGTGCGCAACTGGGCGGCGTTGAGGTGTTCCCCGACGGCGGCCAGTTCAGGTCGTTCATGAGCGTGACGCAGTGCGTCGTCGAGGAGCCGTTCGTACTCGGGCCGGTCCTCGGTCAGCAGGTGCGGAGCGCTGTTCATGTGCATCCCCCGATGCTCCGTCGAGCCTGTCTGCCCGCTGGGGGCGGGCAGTTGGGCGGAAACGGAGGAGAGCCTGCTACTGATAGGCCCGATGTTAGAGCGCGTACAGCACGGGGTGACAGGGGATTTGCGGAAATAGGCCCGCCGCTCGGCGCGGTCGGGCCGGGACGTCTCTTCCCCGTGACGCGTCAGTCACGCAGGGGGAGTTGGGCGACCAGCAGCTTTCCGGCCATGGTCACCCCGCCGTCCATGGCGATGGCGAGCCCGTCCGCGTACACGTGGGGACCGTCGACCTGGGGTCCGGCGCCGTCCTCGCCGTCCTCGGAGCCGACCTCGCCGGTCAGGTACGGGATGGGGCTGTGGCCGTGGACGACGCGCCGCCCGCCGTACGCCGTCATCAGCTCCTGGACGGCGCCGGAGCCGGAGTCGTCGCGGAAGGCGAACCGCTTGGTGAGCTTGCGGAACAGGTCCCAGCACTCGTCGGCGTCGTTGCGCGTGAGGATGGCGTGCACCGTGTCGTTGACGTCCTCGATGGTGGAGCCGTAGTCGAGGTACGCCGTGGTGTCCGAGTGCAGCAGGAGGTGCTCGTCCTCCTCGACGATCGCGTCGAGGCGGGACATCCACTGCAGGTGGACGTCCTGGAGGCGTTCCATGTCCGTCTTCTGACCGCCGTTGAGCAGCCAGGCGGCCTGGAAGGTGGCGGTACCGGCGCCGGAGTTCACCGGGGTGTCGCCGAACCGTTTGGCGCCGATGAGCAGCAGTTCGTGGTTCCCCATCAGGGCCTTGCAGTAACCTCCCGCGGCCGCGGCCTCGGCGGAGAGCCGCATGACGAGGTCGATGACGCCGATGCCGTCCGGGCCCCGGTCGGTGAAGTCGCCGAGGAACCAGAGACGGGCGTTGCCGGCGGCCCAGCGGCCCTCGGAGTCGATCAGGCCCTGCTCGGCGAGGGCGGTCAGCAGCTCGTCCAGGTAGCCGTGGACGTCACCGACGACGTACAGCGGGCCGCGGCCGGGTGTGGCGGCGGGACGCGGCTCGGGCGCGGGCTGCGCCCGAGCGGTTTCGTCGATGCTGATGACGGGAAGGTCGCGCGCCGTCGGCGTGTAGCCCTCCGGGGGCTCGCCCTCGGGGAAAGCGCTTCCGGGATGCGGTGACGCGGGCGGCGCAGGGGACTGCGCATAGGGCGGTACGCGGAAGTCGCGCAACGTCGCCGTCCGCACCACGGGCTCCTGACCGGCCCCCTGTGTCATCGACCCCTCCACACCACCGTCGCGCCGCCGTACACCTGACGGGCCCTGCTGGTCGGGTTGGTCCGCGGTGTCGTGCGCCCATCATAGGAATGCGGATCGTGGTCTGGGACGCACCAGGGGTGGTGAATCCTTCCGCATGCCAGGTTCGTCGGTCGATTGGTCCCAATTGGGCTGATCAGTCCCCTGCCGGGGATCGCGGCGCACTGACCGTGGTGCGGGGCGGACGGCGTTGCGAGGACGTCCGGACGATCAGCTCCGTCGGTATCACCCGCTCGACCGGACCGTCGTGGTCGACGCCCTCGATCGCGTCGATGAGCAGCTGGACGACCGCCGTGCCGATCCGGCGCGGTTTCAGCGAGAGCGTCGTGATGGGCGGCTCGGTCGTGGCGTAGACCGTGGACTCGCTGCAGCACACCAGCAGCAGGTCGTCGGGGACGCGCAGTCCGTAGCGGCGGGCGGCCGCCAGCAGGTCCGTGCCGTTGGGGTCGAAGAGCCCGTAGACGGCGTCGGGTCGGTCCGGGCGGGCCAGCAGCCGGTCGGCGGCCACCGCGCCCGCGCACGGGTCGTGCGCCGGGTAGGACTCGTAGACCGGGTCCTGCCCCACGCGCTCGCACCAGTGCAGATAGGCGGTGGTGGAGAGCCGTGTGTACGTGTCGGTGGTGGTGCCGGTGAGCAGCCCGATGCGGCGGGCCCCGGCGGCGGCGAGATGGTCGAGGAGGTCGAGCACGGCGGCCCGGTGGTCGTTGTCCACCCAGGCGGTGACCGGGAGCGATCCGGCGGGACGGCCGTCCGAGACGACGGGCAGCCCCTGGCGGACCAGCTCGGTGACGACCGGGTCCTGGTCGGAGGGGTCGATGACGACGGTGCCGTCGAGGGCCACGTTCGACCAGACGTCGTGGCGCGAGGTGGCCGGGAGGATGACGAGCGCGTAGCCGCGGGCGAGGGCCGCCGAGGTGGCCGCCCTCGCCATTTCCGCGAAGTACGCGAACTCGGTGAAGGTGAAAGGTTCATCCCCGTAGGTCGTCACGGTCAGGCCGATGAGGCCCGACTTGCCGGTACGGAGCGTTCGGGCCGCTGCGGAAGGGCGGTAGCCCAGGCGCTCTGCGACCTCGCGGACATGGCGGCGGGTGGCGTCCGGGAGCCTGCCCTTGCCGTTGAGCGCGTCGGAGACGGTCGTGATGGAGACGCCGGCGGCGGCCGCCACATCACGGATTCCGGCACGTCCCTGCCTGCCGCCGCGCCGGGGGGTCTCCGTCCGGCTCACCTGGTGCTTCCCTGCTGCTGTCATGGCGTGCCGATAGTAGGGCGCTGCAGGGGGGTTGATCTGGTCGCATATGCGGACGTTGACAGGCACGTTTCTGCATGATCATCAGGCATCAATCGCCTTGTTAATCAAGGGTGTTGAGCCGGTTTACCGTCATGTGTCAAGCGTGTGGCCGGATGGGCCTGGCGTCGGGGCGAGGTCTCGAAGAGGTCTCAACTCACCTCTTCGAGGGACGCGCGCCACGGAGTGAGCCACCGGCGCACGCCACGACCGGGCGCGCTCCCCCTCATTCCGGGGTCCACCGGACGAATCCACTGTTCACCCGTTCGCAGCGGCGCCCAATCCTCATAAGGTGAGCAGTATTGATGTGTACGGATGGCCGAGGAGGATCTGCGGTGAGCGAGACGAGCCCCAAGTTGCGTGCCGAGCTGGACGGCGTTCCCGCGTATGTGCCGGGCAAACCGGCGTCGGCGGACGGACCGGCCTCTTTCAAGCTGTCCTCCAACGAGAACCCGTATCCGCCGCTGCCGGGGGTGATGGAGAGCGCGCTCGCCGCCGCGGCGAATTTCAACCGCTACCCGGACATGGCCTGCACGGGCCTGATGAACGAGCTGGCGAACCGCTTCGGCGTGCCCGTCTCGCACCTGGCCACGGGTACCGGTTCGGTCGGCGTGGCCCAGCAGCTGCTCCAGGCGACCTCGGGGCCGGGCGACGAGGTGATCTACGCCTGGCGCTCCTTCGAGGCGTACCCGATCATCACGCAGGTCAGCGGCGCGACCTCGGTGAAGGTGCCGCTGACGGACGGCGATGTGCACGATCTGGACGCGATGGCGGACGCGATCACGGACCGGACGCGGCTGATCTTCGTCTGCAACCCGAACAACCCGACCGGCACCGTCGTGCGCAGGGCCGAGCTGGAACGGTTCCTCGACCGGGTGCCGGGCGATGTGCTCGTGGTGCTGGACGAGGCGTACCGGGAGTTCATCCGCGACACCGAGGTCCCGGACGGCATCGAGATCTACCGCGACCGCCCGAACGTGGCGGTGCTGCGGACCTTCTCCAAGGCGTACGGCCTGGCCGGGCTGCGGGTCGGCTTCGCGGTGGCCCATGAGCCGGTGGCGGCGGCGCTGCGCAAGACGGCGGTGCCGTTCGGTGTCAGCCAGCTCGCCCAGGACGCGGCGGTGGCCTCGCTGCGGGCCGAGGACGAGCTGCTCGGCCGGGTGGGGTCGCTGGTGTGCGAGCGGGACCGGGTGTCGCAGGCGCTGCTGGGACAGGGCTGGACGGTGCCCGACTCCCAGGCGAACTTCGTCTGGCTGCGGCTGGGCGAGCGCACGCTGGACTTCGCGGCCGCCTGCGAGAAGGCCGGCGTGGTGGTCCGGCCGTTCGCGGGTGAGGGCGTGCGCGTCACCATCGGCGAGGACGAGGCGAATGACCTGTTCCTGAAGGTGGCGGAGGAGTACCGCAGGGAGCTGTAGCCGGCACCGCCCGGCGGTCGGGGCCCCGTATCTCGCGAGAGGTGCGGGGCCTTTTCGTATGCCCGGTATGGGCCGGTAGGTGACAGGGGACCCCCGGATGCGGGGTCCGAAAGCGTGTGCGCCATAATTGCTTGTGAATGTGAACGCGTTCACAAGCGTGTCCTGCTTCCTCCCGTGATCCGTTGGATTTCGCGGACAAATCGCCGGTGCTCCGGCGGTGACGTAAGGAGAAGTCGACGTGGAGCTAGCTCTGGCGCCGGAGACCCTGGCGCGATGGCAGTTCGGTACGACGACCGTCTACCACTTCCTCTTCGTTCCTCTGACGATCTCTCTCGCGGCGCTCACCGCCGGCCTGCAGACCGCCTGGGTGCGGACGAACAAGGAGAAGTACCTCCGGGCGACCAAGTTCTGGGGAAAACTCTTCCTGATCAACATCGCCATGGGTGTCGTCACCGGCATCGTCCAGGAGTTCCAGTTCGGCATGAACTGGTCCGACTACTCGCGGTTCGTCGGTGACATCTTCGGGGCGCCGCTCGCCTTCGAGGCCCTGATCGCGTTCTTCTTCGAGTCCACCTTCATCGGGCTGTGGATCTTCGGCTGGGACAAGCTCCCCAAGAAGATCCACCTCGCCTGCATCTGGATGGTGTCGCTCGGCACCGTGCTCTCCGCCTACTTCATCCTGGCGGCCAACTCCTGGATGCAGCACCCGGTCGGCTACCGCATCAACGAGGAACGCGGCCGCGCCGAACTCACGGACTTCTGGCAGGTCCTCACCCAGAACACCGCGCTCGCCCAGTTCTTCCACACCATCACCGCCGCCTTCCTGGTCGGCGGGGCCTTCATGGTGGGCATCGCGGCCTTCCACCTGGCCCGCAAGAAGCACATCCCGGTGATGCGGACCTCGCTGCGCCTGGGCCTGATCACCGTGGTGATCTCCGGCCTCCTGACAGCCGTCAGCGGCGACCAGCTCGGCAAGGTGATGTTCAAGCAGCAGCCGATGAAGATGGCCGCGGCCGAGGCCCTGTGGGACGGCCAGAACTCGGCACCCTTCTCGATCTTCGCCTACGGAGACGTGAGCAAGGGCCACAACTCCGTGGAGATCTCCATCCCCGGCGTCCTGTCCTTCCTCGCCGACGACGAGTTCGACTCGTACGTCCCCGGCATCAACGACATCAACAAGGCGGAGCAGGAGCGCTTCGGGCCCGGCGACTACCGGCCCAACATCCCCGTCGCCTTCTGGAGCTTCCGGTGGATGATCGGCTTCGGGATGGCCTCCTTCGGCCTCGGCATCCTCGGACTGTGGCTCACCCGGAAGAAGTTCATGCTGCCCGAGGCGATGCGCACGGGTGAGGACGAGGTGCCGCATCTGGTCCTCTTCAAGAACAAGGCCCTCAGCCCGCGTCTGGCCCGGTGCTACTGGATCGTCGCCCTGTGGACCCTGCTCTTCCCGCTGATCGCCAACTCCTGGGGCTGGATCTTCACCGAGATGGGCCGCCAGCCCTGGGTGGTCTACGGAGTGCTCCGGACCCGTGACGCGGTCTCCCCCGGTGTCTCGCAGGCCGAGGTGCTCACCTCGCTGATCGTCTTCACCGTGCTGTACGCGGTGCTCGCCGTGATCGAGGTCAAGCTCCTCCTGAAGTACATCAAGGCCGGCCCGCCGGAGCTGACGGAGGACGACCTCAACCCGCCCACCCGGATCGGCGGCGATCACGCCGACGCCGACCGGCCCATGGCCTTCTCCTACTGAGAGCGGGAGCCGAGTAATGGAACTCCACGACGTCTGGTTCGTGCTCATCGCCGTCCTGTGGACCGGCTACTTCTTCCTGGAGGGGTTCGACTTCGGGATCGGCGTCCTCACCAAGCTGCTGGCCCGCAACCGCAAGGAACGCCGGGTACTGATCAACACCATCGGCCCGGTCTGGGACGGCAACGAGGTCTGGCTGCTCAGTGCCGGCGGAGCGACCTTCGCCGCGTTCCCCGAGTGGTACGCCACGCTGTTCTCCGGGTTCTATCTGCCGCTGCTCGTCATCCTGCTCTGCCTGATCGTGCGCGGTGTCGCCTTCGAGTACCGAGCGAAGCGGCCGGAGGAGAAGTGGCAGACCAACTGGGAGCACGCGATCTTCTGGGCCTCGCTGATTCCCGCCGTCCTGTGGGGCGTGGCCTTCGGCAACATCGTGCGCGGCGTGAAGATCGATGCGCAGATGGAGTACACGGGCAGCGTCGTGGACCTGCTCAACCCCTACGCGCTCCTCGGCGGACTGGTCACCCTCACCCTCTTCACCTTCCACGGCGCGGTGTTCGCCGGGTTGAAGACCGTGGGCGACATCCGGGCCCGCGCCCGCCTGCTGGCGCTGAAGCTGGGGGCCGTCACGGCGGTGGCCGCGCTCGCCTTCCTCATCTGGACCCAGGTCGACAACGGGGACGGCTGGAGCCTGGTCGCGATGATCGTCGCCGCGGTGGCGCTGGTCGGGGCGATCGCGATGATCGCGGCAGGACGGGAGGGCTGGTCCTTCGCGCTCTCCGGCGTGGCCATCGCGGCGGCGGTCGCGATGCTGTTCCTGACGCTCTTCCCGAACGTCATGCCGTCCTCGCTGAACGACAGCTGGAGCCTCACGGTCACCAACGCCTCGTCCAGCCCGTACACGCTCAAGATCATGACCTGGTGTGCCGGGATCGCCACTCCGGTCGTCCTGCTTTACCAGGGGTGGACGTACTGGGTGTTCCGCAAGCGGATCGGTACCCAGCACATCGCCGAGGCGCACTGACGCCATGCACGTCCTGACCGCGCCGAGCCGCATGGGGTGTTTCACGTGAAACCGATCGACCCGCGTCTGCTCCGTCATGCCCGCGCCACGCGCCTGTTCATGGTGGCGGTGGTGGTCCTCGGCATCGCCGGGGCGGCGCTGGTCATCGGTCAGGCCATGCTCGTCGCCGAGATCGTGGTGGGCGGTTTCGAGAAGGGGCTGACGGCCGGTGAGCTGCGCACCCCACTCCTTCTGCTCGCGGCGGTCGCGCTCGGGCGGGCCCTGGTCGCCTGGCTCACCGAGCTGGCCGCCCACCGCGCCGGTGCGTCGGTCAAGTCCGAACTGCGCGGGCGGCTGCTGGACCGGGCGGCCGAGCTGGGGCCGGACTGGCTGAGCGGGCAGCGCACCGGCTCACTGGTGACGCTGGCCACGCGGGGGATCGACGCGCTCGACGACTACTTCTCGCGCTATCTGCCGCAGCTCGGGCTCGCGGTGGTCGTGCCGGTGGCGGTGCTCGCCAGGATCGTGACCGAGGACTGGGTGTCGGCGGCGATCATCGTCGTCACCCTGCCGCTCATTCCGCTGTTCATGATCCTGATCGGCTGGGCGACCCAGTCGCGCATGGACCGTCAGTGGCGGCTGCTCTCCCGGCTCTCCGGCCACTTCCTCGATGTGGTGGCCGGGCTGCCGACACTGAAGGTGTTCGGCCGCGCCAAGGCTCAGGCCGAGTCCATCCGCAGGATCACCTCGCAGTACCGGCAGGCCACCCTGCGCACCCTGCGGATCGCCTTCCTCTCGTCCTTCGCCCTGGAACTCCTCGCCACGCTCTCGGTGGCCCTCGTCGCTGTCACCATCGGGATGCGACTGGTGCACGGCGAACTCGACCTCTACACCGGCCTGCTGGTTCTGATCCTGGCCCCCGAGGCCTATCTGCCCATCCGTCAGGTGGGAGCGCAGTTCCACGCCGCCGCCGAGGGGCTTTCGGCGGCCGAGGAGGTCTTCGCCGTCCTGGAGACGGAGCCCCGCGCGGGCGGTACGGGGGAGGTCCCCGGCTCGCTGCGGCTGGAGCTGGACGGGCTGACCGTCCGGCACGAGGGCCGCTCCGTACCGTCGCTCGCCCCCACCACGCTGACCGTCGAGGAGGGGGAGACGGTCGCCCTGGTCGGCCCCAGCGGGGTCGGCAAGACCACTCTGCTGAACGCGGTGCTGGGGTTCACCGCGCCCGACGAGGGCCGGGTCCGCATCGGCGGCACCGACCTCGCGGAGGTGTCCCTCGAACGCTGGCGGGAGCACATCGCCTGGGTGCCGCAGCGCCCGCACCTCTTCGCGGGCACCATCGCGGAGAACGTCAGGCTCGCCCGTCCGGCCGCCGACGACAGCGCGGTGACGGCCGCGCTGCGTGCCGCGGGGGCGTACGACTTCGTACGGGGGCTGCCGGACGGCGACCGCACCCTGCTCGGTGAGGACGGCGCCGGGCTCTCGGCAGGCCAGCGCCAGCGGATCGCGCTCGCCCGCGCCTTCCTGGCGGACCGGCCGGTGCTGCTGCTCGACGAGCCGACCGCGAGCCTGGACGGCGAGACGGAAGCGGGCATCGTCGAGGCCGTACGGAGGCTGGCCGAGGGCCGGACCGTTCTCCTGGTGGTGCACCGGCCGGCGCTGCTGTCGGTGGCGGACCGGGTGGTGACCCTGACCGCCCCGGCGCCCGAACCGGCACCGACGACCGTCCCCCGCCCCGTGAACGCGCCCGGCGATCTCGCCGCCGTCGAGCCGGAGCCCGTATCGGAGGCGTACGAGGAGCCGGCGCCCGCTCCCGGGGCCCCGGCACCGGACGCCGCCCGGCGGCACGTGCTGACACGGGTCCGGGAGGCGGCGGGTGCCCGCCGCGGCCGGTTCGGGCTCGCCCTGCTGCTGGGGAGCCTCGCCCTGGGGTCGGCGGTCGGGCTGATGGCGGTCTCCGGCTGGCTGATCTCCCGCGCCTCCGAACAGCCGCCCGTCCTTTATCTGATGGTCGCGGTGACGGCGACCCGTGCCTTCGGGATCGGCCGGGCGGTCTTCCGCTACGCCGAACGCCTCGTCTCGCACGACGCGGTCCTGCGCATGCTCGCCGAACTCCGCGTCGCCGTGTACCGCAGCCTGGAACGCATCGCGCCGGGCGGTCTGCGCGGCGCCCGGCGCGGGGACCTGCTCTCGCGGCTGGTCGCGGACGTGGACGCGCTGCAGGACTACTGGCTGCGGTGGCTGCTGCCCGCCGGCACCGCCGTCCTCGTGGGCGCCGCGACCGTGGGCTTCACCGGCTGGCTGCTTCCCGAGGCGGGCGTCGTCCTGGCCGTGGGGCTGCTCCTGGCGGGCGTCGGGGTTCCCCTGCTCAGCGGCGCCTGTGCCCGCCGGGTGGAACGGCTGCTGGCGCCCGCGCGCGCCGACCTGGCCACCCGGATCACCGATCTGCTGGGCGGAACGGCCGAGCTGACCGTAGCGGGCGCTCTGCCGGGCCGCACGGCCAGGACCCGCGCCGCCGACGCCGTCCTCACCCGGATCGCCTCCCGCGCGGCGACGGCGACCGCGCTCGGCGGCGGACTCATCGCCCTGGTCTCGGGCCTCACCGTGGCCGCCGCCGCCCTGGTCGCCCTGCCCGCGGTGGCGGACGGCCGGCTGGCCGGCGTGGAACTCGCGGCCGTCGTCCTCACCCCACTGGCCGCATTCGAGGCCGTGACCGGTCTGCCGCTCGCTGCCCAGTACCGGCAGCGGGTCAGGCGGAGCGCGGAGCGCGTGTACGAGGTGCTGGACGCCCCCGTGCCTGTACGGGAGCCGGAGACTCCGGTGCCGGCGCCGGACAGCCCCTTCCCGCTGGAGGTCCGCGGGCTCGCCGCCCGCTACCCCGGCACCGCCCGCGATGCGCTCACCGGGGTCGATCTCCGGCTGGACGCGGGCCGCCGCATCGCCGTCGTGGGGCCTTCCGGGTCCGGCAAGACGACCCTGGCCATGGTGCTCCTGCGCTTCCTCGACGCAGGCGCGGGCAGCTACCGGATCGGCGGGGTGGATGCCTCGGCGCTGGACGGGGACACCGTCCGGCGGTTCGTCGGGCTGTGCGCCCAGGACGCCCACATCTTCGACAGCTCGCTCCGGGAGAACCTGCGGCTCGCCCGCCCCGGCGCCACCGAACCGGAACTCCGCAGCGCCCTGGCCGGGGCCTGCCTGCTCGACTGGGCGGACGCGCTGCCGGAGGGGCTGGACACCCTCGTCGGCGAGCACGGCGCCCGCCTCTCCGGGGGACAGCGCCAGCGGCTCGCCCTGGCCAGGGCCCTGCTCGCCGACTTCCCGGTCCTCGTGCTGGACGAGCCCGCCGAGCACCTCGACCTGCCCACCGCGGACGCCCTGACGGCGGACCTGCTGGCGGCGACGGCGGGGCGTACGACGGTCCTGATCACCCACCGCCTCGCCGGTCTCGAAGCGGTGGACGAGGTCGTGGTCCTGGAGGAGGGCGCGATCGCGCAGCGGGGCCCGTACGACGTGCTGGCGGCGGTGGACGGACCGCTGCGCCGCATGCTGGCGCGGGAACGCGAGAGCACTGGGGCGCCGGGCATGGCCATCGGCGCGTGCTCCTGAGCGAGGCCGGCCTCCGTAAGTCTTCTGGGGACCGGCTTCCGACTTTCCTCACCAAATGGGACTAATTACGCTCTGGGTATGGCACAGGAGGAGCCCGACCACGCGGAGCCCCCCGTTCACGCGGAACCTCCCGACCACGGGGAAGCACCGGTGGACGCGGCGGAGACGGCCGAGGTGACCCGGAGCCTGCGCGGGCTGTCCACCGAGCTGACCGCCCGTGTGCCGCGCCTGCTGGAAGCCATGCGTTCGGTGGGCACCGGCCTCGAACTGCACTCCACGCTCGACCGGATCTGCGAGACGGCGGCCGAACTGGCCCATGCCCGCTACGCCGCGATCGGCGTGGTGGATGCGGAGGGCGAAGGGCTCTCCGACTTCGTCACCCACGGCGTTTCCGACTCGGTGGCGCGCGAGATCGGCCACAGGCCGGACGGCCACCGGGGTCTGCTCGGCGCCCTCATCCACGATCCCCGGCCCCTGCGCCTCGCGGACCTGACCACCGATCCGAGGTTCGCCGGCTTTCCGCCGGGCCATCCCGAGATGCGGACCTTCCTGGGCGTGCCGATCAGGGTGCAGGGGGAGATCTTCGGCAATCTCTATCTCGCCGAGAAGGACGGCGGCGGCGAGTTCAGCGACTACGACCTGCATCTGGTGCGCGTTCTGGCGACGGAGGCCGGGATCGCCATCGGCAACGCCCGGCTGTACGAGGCCGCCCGGCAGCGCGAGCGGTGGATCGACGGCTCGGTGGCCGTGACGACCGCCCTCCTGTCCGGCGGGGACGCCGACGACGCGCTCACGGTGGTCGCCGAGCAGGCCCGCCGCCTCGCGGGGGCAGCGGCGGGGATCGTGCTGCTGCCCGCTGCGGACGGCGGCCTGGAGATCGTCGCGGTGTCGGCGGACGACCCGACCGACTCGCTCGGCGTGATCATCCCGGCGCAGAGCCCGGTGGTGGGGATGCTCCTGGGCGGTGAGGCGGTCTTCGTGGACGACTCGGCCACCGACACCCGCATGATCACCCGGCTCGCGGACCCCTTCGGGCCGAACATGCTGCTCCCGCTGCACAGCGGAGGCCGGGTGCTCGGCGCGCTCGCCACACCCCGCGCCAGAGGGGCCCGGCCCTTCACGGAGACGGAACGGACGCTGGCCACGCAGTTCGCCTCGCAGGCCGCGCTCGCCCTGATGATGGCCGAGGCGCAGCGCGACCGCGAGCGCCTCGCGGTGTACGAGGACCGCGACCGGATCGCCCGTGACCTGCACGATCTGGTCATCCAGCGGCTGTTCGCGACCGGGATGATGCTGGAGAGTGCCCAGCGGCGGTCGGACGTGCCGGAGGTGCAGACCGGCGTCGGCCGGGCGGTCGACGAGCTGGACGTGACCATTCAGGAGATCCGGACCGCGATCTTCGCGCTCCAGCAGGAGCCGGCCGAGGCGCCGTCCGGGCTGCGCACGCGGGTGCTGCGCGAGATCAACATGGCGGCCGTGCCGCTGGGCTTCAAGCCGTCCCACCGCTTCGTCGGGGCGGTCGATTCCCTGGTCAGCGAGCTGACCGGCAAGAACCTGATCGCGGCGCTGCGGGAGGCGCTGTCCAACGCGTTCCGGCACGCGGGAGCGGCGCGTATCGAGGTGGTCGTCGACGCGACCGTCACGCTGGACGACGGGCGGGGCGCCGTACGGCTTGCGGTCGCCGACGACGGGGTGGGCATGCCGGAGGGCGGGCGGCGCAGCGGACTGCGCAATCTGGCCCGGCGGGCGGAGTCGCTGGGCGGGGCCAGCTGGTTCGGACCGGGGATCGGGGAGGACGGAGGCGGCACGACGGTGGTGTGGCAGGCCCCGCTCTGAGGAGGCCCCGCTCAGAGAGGCTCCGGTCCGAGGGGGCCGTGTTCTGAGGGGGTTCTGCTCAGAGGGGCCCGCTTCGAGGAGGCCGTGTTCCGTCGCCGCGGACTGCTCTCAGCTCTCCGTGAGGTTCCCCGCGCGTTCGGCCAGGATGCGTTCGATGACGACGGCCACGCCGTCCTCGTTGTTGGTGGCGGTACGGCCGGAGGCCGCCGCCCGGGCGGCCGGGTGGGCGTTGCCCATCGCGTACGAACGTCCGGCCCAGCTCAGCATCTCCACGTCGTTGGGCATGTCGCCGAAGGCCACGACCTCGGCGGCCGCGATGCCGCGTTCGGCGCAGCACAGCTCCAGGGTGCTGGCCTTGGAGACGCCGGCTCCGCTGATCTCGATGAGCGCGGTGGGGCTGGACCGGGTGAAGGTGGCCCGTTCCCCGGCAGCCGCACGGGCCAGGGAGAGGAACGCGTCCGGGTCGAGTTCGCCGTGCCGGGCCAGCAGCTTCAGCACGGGCGCGCCGGCGCCCACGGCCCCCTCCTGCAGCAGCTTCTCGGCGGCCGCGACGGTGGCGCCGGGGTCGAGGTAGAAGGGCGGGTAGGCGGGCTCGTAGTGGATGCCGGTGGTCAGCTCGACGGCGAACGAGGTGCCGGGAGCGGCGGCCCGCAGGGTGTGGACGACGTCCAGGGCCGTCGCCCGCTCCAGGCCCCGCACCTTCAGCAGGCGTCCGCCCGCGTGCAGATCGGCCACGGCGGCGCCGTTGGCGCAGATCGCCAGACCGTGGCCGTGGACGTGGTCGCTGACGACGTCCATCCAGCGGGCCGGGCGTCCGGTGACGAAGAAGACCTCGATCCCCGCTGCCTCGGCGGCGGCAAGGGCCCGGACCGTGCGGTCCGAGACGGTCTTGTCATCGCGCAGAAGGGTGCCGTCCAGATCCGTGGCGATCAGCCGGGGAGCGGCAGGAGCGGACTGTTCGATAACGGTGGTCACCCGTACATTCTCGCGTACACAGTCGCACGGTCGTGCGGAGGGGCGCACATTTGAGAGCACACGTCCCTGACCTGGCGAACATTCCAGATGCATATGACAGCGTCCGTCAGGGGAGGGCGCTTGGGAGCCGGTAAGTGCGTCCGTCGCTGCGACACCACCGTCCGTGCCCGCCCTGTCGGCGCGGCGGCTCCGCTCCCTCGTAGGGTCGCCCCATGCGACTGAGCACCGTGATTCTGCCGATCCACCGCTGGAACCAGGGAGGCCGCGAGCGCTGGCGGCACGCCGAGGAGCTGGGCTTCCACGCCGCCTACACCTATGACCACCTGTCCTGGCGGGCCTTCCGGGACGGCCCGTGGTTCGGCGCACTGCCCACACTGACCGCCGCCGCTGCCGCCACCGAACGCCTCCGCCTCGGCACGCTCGTCACCTCAGTCAAGCCTCGTTCACCTATCGCAGCCTGACCTGCGGCAACAGTCCCTACGGGGCGCGTGCACCCACCCTTTGAAAGCACGGGTTTAGGGAAGGTCGACGTCGAATCCTTGCGGGGTCGGTAGGGTCCTGAAGCCAAGAGTCTCGACGGCGAGCTTCAGCTTTCCTCTCCCCTTCTCCCTGCGGAACTTGTTGTAGGCATCCATCCCGAACAGGGTCTGCAACGCTTTGCCCAACTCCAACGAGGTCAGGCGGCGTTCCTCCCCGCGGGCTTGCTTCAGAAGATCGTGAATGGCTCGCTGGAAGTCCTCAGCCCCTCCGGGGCCGCGCTGACGGGCGGCGAGCGAACGCAGCACCGCCGGATCGACCCGATAGGGATCGGGACCGGCAGGCACCATGGGCACAGACTCTGACTCATCCGGCTGCGGTTCAGGTTCCGGATTAGGCATCGACGCTCCATCCGCAGGGGCGAGGACTGACTGGTTGACCGCACTCGACGTGGCCAAGGGCGCGGATACCTTGGGTGGCTCCGCGTTGATCAGCGCGTCAGGCGTCTCTCCGGGAAGCGTAGGTTCCCAGGCTCGGAGTCCCTCGTAGCTGAAACCGAGGTAGAACTCGACGGACTCATTGACGCCACTGGTCTGCCGGAACCGATTTCGGGGAGTGAAGAAGGCCGACAACTGACCTCCAGTGATCCTCAGTCGTCCGGATTGAGGACTCTTGATCTCCTCGATGATCCCGCTGACGCGTACCAGCTCCTGCGGGTGACTCCAGAAGCCCGAAGGCCCGTGGCGCTGCCGGCCCATTTCGCTGAAGTGCACCAGCGGATGCGGGCGTGTGCTGCCACCGAGCCACTCAAAGCTCCACTGCCTTCGGTGCTGACGGCTCAGACGCTTGCATTCCTCCAGGTAGTAGCGGACACGCTCCTCGTCCTGCGCGTCCCCCCGCCGCCAGATGAGGAAGTGCAGGATATAGAGATAGTAGTTCGCGTCGAGGCTGTTGTGCTCGGAGGCGAACCACGCGAGCCGCTCAAGGGTGTGAGTCTCGGAGTATTCGGGGAGCCTACGGTAGGACTGGAACCACAACCGCAGGTCGGCGTCGGTGGCCTGGCCACTATTAACCGGCCCTTCCGCCATCTCAGCAATGGTCCGCGCTTGCTCCTCGGTCAGCTGCGACCAGTCCCGCCCGGCCTTCGCGTACAGGGTCCGGGCGATGGTCAGGTCTACGTCGGGGCTGTCGCCGCGACGGCGCAGCTCCTGCCACTGCTCGACCAGCCGTTCGACGTCTCCGTAGAGCACGGTCAGCCGTTGATCGAGCCGTCGATAGTACTTGCCTTCGGCATTGATGTTGCGGAGATTGTCTAGCAGCTCCTCGGCCCGCCCGATCTGCTCGGTCACCCATACGGCCGTGGGGTCATCGCCCTCCATGAACTCTGCAAGGCTCTCCTCGCCCGAGGCTTGCCTGAGGCGTTCCACAACGGTCGCGATCAGCTGGATGGGGGTGGACCACGTGTAGTCCGTGTTCTTGTACTTACCGGCGTCGGTGAAGGCTTCCATCGCTCGGTCGAACAGCGGCTCGACGGACGCGAGCAGCTCTTCCGGCGTGTGGCGTTCGCCGTCCCGGAGCAGCTGGTTGAGCTTGTTCTCGATCCAGAACCGGCGAACCATCCCCAGAGTGTGCAGATGGGTGGCGTCTCGGCCATGGGACTTCTCCACAGCCTTGAGTACAAAGCTCTCGGCTCGGCCGAAGTCCGCCTTGACCTTGTAAATGTCGTATCGGCCCCGATGGTTCCAGAAGTGCGCGTTGTTCGGGCACTGAGTGGTGAGTACCTCGAATACCTCCGCGCCGGCCTCCACGGACATGGCCTCAATCAGTTCCGAGAAGTTGTCCGACCTACCGTCCGTGGACGAGTTGGTGCGCCGGATGAACAGCTCGTTCAGCAGGTGCTTCGTCGTTCTGTTCTCGGGACCGAGCAGCGCTGTCGTCTTCCTGATGAAGTCCACTGAGATGTTGCCGAGGCTGTAGCGCTCTCCATCAACTTCGCCCATCAGGACGCGCTCCGCGATGAGAGGGTGCAGCAGCCTCAGGGCACCTCGCTCCGTAACCACCAGGTGGCGCAGGTCTGGGCCAAGGAGTTCGCTGAGCTCAGCGTCGGTCAGAGGTGAGTAGACAGGCCGTTCGCGCCCCAGCCATGCCTCGACCATGACGATCGGTAGGCCGAGTTCCTGCCCGTATCGGGTGAGCAGCGCCAGATGACGGGCGAGCTCCCTTTGCTCCCGGGTCAGTCCAGCGAAATGGTTGTGCACATACGAAGCGATGCCTTCGAACTGATCCTCGTACACACACAAGCCGAAGAAGAACGGCGAGAGCTTCTGTGCGGCCACAACATCGGTGGCTCCCTCGGCCAAGCCATCCAGGAGCCGGCGCGCCCGATCGGTTTCCGCGCGCTCCTTGAATGTCTTAAGGAAACGTTCCCGTTCCGGGCCCTGCAGCGGGTCGAGCAGCTTGTGCCCGTTGCCGCTGTCGCCCACGTTCGTGCGATTCACCCACAGCAGCACGGCGCGGGTGTTCCGCTGTGCCAGGGAATGGACCAGTTCGTCGAGGTCGTAGTCTGGAAGTATTGCCGACTCCGCAACCACGAGTGCGGGATGTCCAGTCTCCTGATAGATCTCGTCGATGCGATCTGCCGTGGTCTCCGAGTAGTTGCGCAGAAGCACGGTCGGATAGGTGCGGTGCAAGTCCCAAGCCACGCGACGAGACAGTGTCGTGCCGCCAGCTCCCGGGGAATGGTCGAGATGGACGATGGCTAGCTGGTGGTCACTGAGACGCTGGTTGATTTCCTTCCACAGGCCGGGGTAGGCGTCTCGTGAGACGTCGACCGGTACTTCCAGTTCCTGCCAGGACGGCGGTCGACCACGCCAGAACTCATCCGTCAGCTGCTGGGCGGACTCTCTGTCGGAAAGGAGCTCGGAGTGCAGTACTTCCAAGTCGACCGAGAGCCGGTGCAGATCTGACCAGTTGAGCGTCCAGCGTCGCCCGTTGATTCCGGGCAATGAAGGTGTCGAGGCACTCCCGTCTGGTGGCAATGACTCGGCGACCACGGTGAGGAACGCTTCGATGTCGATCCCGTTGATGGCGGGGGCCTGCGCCAGATCGAGACGCTCGGCGAGGCCGTCGTACTTCTCGTCGATGTAGTCGATCACACGCCCGATCTCCCGGTCACGCCGCCCGGAGCGCAGGACCAGGACGGCTGCGGACTGATGCGGGGTACCAGCGTGTGTCTCGTCGACCAACTGCCGCACGCGCTGCAGGTAACCCCGCCGCCGCCACTGGTCGTCGGAGTCTGCGGTCGGCTCGTCGTGCGTAGTCCAGCCGTTCGCCATCAGCCAGTTCGTGGCGTTATCCGGCGGGACCGGTACTCGGTTGCTGCCGAAGACACTGACGTGTCGTCGTTCCGCGAGCTCCGGAACGACGACACGGGACAGGCCGTTGCTGTCGCTGTCTGGATCGAGATCGATCACCGTCGCCCAGCCGCAGTGCGCGAGCGCGGCCAGTTCGCGTGTGGCGGCCACGCCGTCGGCGACGAGATAGAGGTCCATGGCCCCGTGTGTCTGCCGAAACGGCTTCCAGCGACGCAGGGCTTCCTGCGCAGTGACCGGGGTGGCACTTGCGCTGGTGGCCAGGCCGACGGCTCCAACCCGCTCCTCCTTTGCGATGTTGACCCACACCTCCGGGTGACGCTCGCGCAGGAGAAGGCGGGCTGCCCAACCCGCGCTGGCTAGAGCGGCGCGACGCTGGGACATGTCGTCGAGAGGCTTGGCAGCCCAGTTGAGGCCCGCGGCGATCCGGGCCATGAGCATCTGCTGCCGCCAGACGTCCACCCGCTTCTGCTCGCGCGCGGTCAGTACGCTCTCAGTCTCACGGCGGATTCGACGGAGTAGGTTGACGAGCCCGGAGTCGTTGAAGTCCAGTTCGACAGGGACCGTCACGCCCTCTTCGTCAAGCCGGGCGAGCAGGGGCAGCACCCGGCCGCTCGTGGACGCGCCCAGTCCGAACAGCAGCGCGGACAGCTCCAGGTACGCATGGTCGTACAGGAGCGGTGTGGGTGTGTCCCAGTTGACGTCGATCAGCCAGTAGGTGAGGTCCCGGGTTAGGCGGGAGCCCCGGACCAGGACATTGCGCAAGTGGAGATCGCCGTGGGTCGGTCCGCGGAAGCACGCCAGGTCACGGCCGGACAAGCCGAGGTCGAGGTCCAGTAGGACGAGAGGATCCGGCAGGAGTTCGCCCTCGTGACGAAAGACGCGACCCGTCCCATGAAGTTGGTTGAAGACCTCACGGACGCGGGAGCCGCGCTGGTTGTCAGGGAAGTCGCCTCCAAGCCATTCGCGCAGCACTGTGGCCACTGTGCCCTGGTAGTTCGGCGGGCCTGCGACGGCAAGTTGAGCACTCAGTAGTTCCCGGGATGCCCGGGCAAGGATCTCCTCGCGGTCCTCTGCATCGACATAGTCGGCCGAGCGCAACCGGTTGAGACTGAACCCTGCGATGTCGTAGATGTCGACGCTAGTGCCGGGTCCCTGGAGCGACTGAACTAGTTGCGGAACACGGGTCTGCCCAAACTCGCCAAGGCCCGTGGTGAAGGCATTGTGGGCTGCAGCCTGGAGTCGGCCGGTGGAGAACCCCACCTTCAAGATGTGCTGGCCACTTGGGACGCCGTCAGAGCCGCGACCCGGCTCATGGCCAATGTCGCACAGCATCACCCGGGCATCGGTGTAACCGCCCGCAAGCGACTTAACGATCTCTACGGAAGTACTGGCAGGTAAGTCGTTCCGCAGCAGGGCCAGTCCGGACTCCAGCAGGTCACGACCGGCTCCCTCGTCGCTGTTCGCTGCCTTGCGGTTCATGGCCGAAGCCTACAGATGCAGACCACCCAGCACACCAAGAGTGGCACCATTTCCCACAAGAACTGTCCCCAGCGCAGGGAGTCTTCGACGACCTCCTGCTTCAGGGAGCCACAACGGACGACCGGCCGGGCCGCCGGGAGCGACTCTGAGTCGCTCCCGGAGGGCGGTCATGGCAACAAGGAGTCATTGGTGGAGGCACTGATCACTGCTGTCATTGGCGTATGCGGCACACTCTGCGCGACATGGTTGACCCAGCGCAGTGGAGCACGAGCGCTGGCTGCGGAGCGGCTAAACACCGAGAGGCTTCGCCAGATTGAGGAGAGCACCCGAAAGGAGGAGCGCATCCTTGATCTGCGCCGTACAAGCTACGTCGCCCTGAACCAGTCTGCGCGCCGCTACTTCGGCGCGATCAACGATGGACTTCACCAGTTGCTGGCTGAGCGGGATGCGTCGGAGCTGGACGCGCAGGTTGCCGAGCTGGATGAGGTGCGCGTCCAGTACCGCGCTTGCTATGCGGAGGCGCAGATGGTCGTCCCCGACACCGTCCTGACCGTCGCCTCCACCGTCAATCGTGAGTTGAACCAGGCGTATGGGATTCTCAAGCGCCTTCGTAGTCGCACGCCGCGCGAACAGGACAACTCGGAGCAGATCCGTATGCATCTGGACGCCACCCGTGGGCTCCTGCACGATCTCCGCCATGAAATGCGCTCAGACCTCGGGGTCACGCACCTTCCGCGTTCAGGGGGAGAGGGAACTCCGGCCGGGCTACCGAATGGTTCTTGAGGTACCACTCTGAGTAGTGCCGCCGTTCAGCCGAGCTGGGTAAGGGCCTCCGTGGCGATCTTGTCGAAGACGGCCTGGTTGGCGGCGAAGTCGGAGCCCGCGATCGGCCAGTGGATCACGATCTCCGTGAAGCCGAGCTCCTGGTGGCGGCCGGCAAAGTCGACGAAGGCGTCCACGGACTCCAGCGGTCGGCCCCGGTCCGGGGTGAAGCCGGTGAGCAGGATCTTGTCCAGCCCGGCCACCTCCCGGTCAGCGTCCGCGCACGCCTTGCCGAGCCGCTCGACCTGGCCGCGCAGCGCCTCCACCGACTGCTCCGGGGTGCCCGTCTCGTACAGCTTCGGGTCGCCGGTCGTCACCCATGCTTGCCCGTGGCAGGCAGCCAGCTTCAGGCCACGTGGGCCGGTCGCCGCCACCGCGAACGGCAGCCGGGGGCGTTCCACGCAGCCGGGGATGTTGCGGGCCTCGTCGGCCGAGTAGAAGCTGCCGCTCTCCGTCACCGCGTCCTCGGTGAGCAGCCGGTCGAGCAGCGGCACGAACTCGGCGAAGCGGTCGGCCCGCTCCTTCGGCGTCCACGCCTCCTGGCCGAGCGCGGTGGCGTCGAAGCCGTTGCCGCCGGCCCCGATGCCGAGGGTGACCCGCCCGCCGGAGATGTCGTCGAGCGAGATGAGCTCCTTGGCGAGCGTCACTGGATGCCTGAAATTAGGCGACGTGACGAGGGTCCCCAGGCGCAGGCGGTCCGTGGCCGTGGCGGCGGCGGTAAGGGTGGGCAGGGCGCCGAACCAGGGGCCGTCGCGGAAGGTCCGCCAGGAGAGGTGGTCGTACGTGTACGCGGCGTGGAAGCCGAGTTCCTCGGCGCGCTGCCACTTCGCGCGGCCTCCCTCGTGCCAGCGGTCGACGGGAAGGATCACGGTGCTCAGGCGCAGGCTCATGCCACCGAGCCTACGTCGGACCCAGGGGTGTTCCCGTGCGACTCCGGAGCGTGACGCCTTCACGCTGCGGCGATCCGGTCTGGTGCGAGGTGGGCGGCACCCGCCGGAGCCGTCTCAGTGTGGCGGCCGGGCCCGCCGATCACCCTGGTGCCGGCTCATTGCGCAGCGGTGACCGACCATCCATAGCGGGAGAAGGACGGGCCTTCGTCCTGGTACGCCGTCAGGGCCTGCGTGGAGGTCGGGAACGCGGGGGTGTGCAGGCCGCTCGCGGCGACCCACTCGGCCGTCAGGTGCTTGTCCGGCTCGGTGTTGGTCAGCTCACCGGCCCACGTGTCGGTGGCGAAGACGAACAGGACGAACTGCCCGGCCTGGTCCCAGCCCTGTTCGACGTGGATGACGTGGACGAGGGCGAGATCCGCCGGGTCGACGAGCAGGCCGGTCTCCTCCTTGAGTTCGCGGGCGGCGGCCTCGTCGAGGGCTTCGCCGGGTTCGGCCTTGCCACCGGGGAGGGTCCAGGCTGGCTGCGGGGACCAGTTGCGGGCTCCGTAGAGCACGGCGGCGATCGTGTCGGCGTCCTTGTCGTGGACGATCACGCAGACTGCGTTGCGGCTGTTCATCACGCTGGTGTTGATCACGTGCCCACTCCTCGTCGACGTGCCGGAAGGTGTCGGTGGTCCTGGCGCGCGGCTCGGACTGGCCGAGCCGCTTGGAACATGGAGGTGCTGCTCAGCGCCCGAGCGTGAGGCCGTCGGCGTTGGTGCGGGAGAAGACCAGGTCGGTCATGTCCTTCGGGGTTTCGTTGCACCGGGCGGGCGGCTGCGGTCGGCGCATGGCTCGGGGGTAGGTGGCCGGGTCGTAGTCGTTGGTGAGCGTGTACGCGTACAAGCCGTGTTCGCGCAGGGTGTCGATGATGTCGGCGGCGCTCTCGCCCTGCTTGGCCAGGAGTCTGGGGGTGACTTCCACGACGAGTTCCGCATCGTCGCGCAGGTGCGCGAGCGCGGGCAGCAGCCCTCGGATGGCTGCTGCCTCGGCGCCTTCGACGTCGATCTTGATGACGCGGGTGGTGGCGAGCTCAGGCCGGCTGATCAGGTCGGCCAGGGGTGCGGTCGGCACGTCGAAGGCCGTGTGTACGTGGCGGGGCCGGACGGCGGTGGTGTGGCCGAGGTTGGCGGGGTCCTCCAGGTAGAGGGTCAGGGTGCCGTGGGTGTCGGAGGCGGCGGAGCGGACGGCCCGGATGTTGGTGCGGTGGTTGGCGGTGGCCGCGGCGGTCAGGTCGTTGTGGAACTGCGGGGAGGGCTCAATGGTGACGACGCGGCCGTGGGGGCCGACGGCGTGGGAGGCCAATAGGCTGAAGGCGCCGCGGTGGGCTCCGACGTCGATGAAGGTGTCCCCAGGGCGGAGCCGGTCGCGCAGGAAGGCGCTCAGGTTCGGCTCCCACTCGCCGAACAGGTACTGGTAGCGCTGGATGACGTCGCTGGTGGTGACGCCGACCTTGTCGCCGGACCGCAGCCGGACGGTGGTGCGGACGGGGTGGGTGCGCAGGTGCTCGTCGAGGAAGCTGCCGACGAGCCGGGCCTTGCCCACGCTGCCGGGGGCGTGGCGGACGTAGGCCCGTAGCGCGCGGGCGAGTGCGGAGGCGGACACGGGCGGCTCCTTCGGGTGGTGGTGAGGAGGAACGGGGTCCTGGGCTTGCCGGCGGTGGCAGACTGGCCAAGGAACGCTGGTGGTGTTGAGGGGAGTTGGCGGTGGCTGAGCGCACTCCGGTGGTGTTCCTGCTGGTGGGGCTCACCGGTTCGGGGAAGACCACCTATGCCCATCGGATGCTGGAGCCTCAGTGTGCTGTGCGGCTCTCGGTGGACGAGGTCGTCTATGAGCGGCACGGTCGGTACGGCGTCGACTACCCGGAGAACACCTACTTCGAGAAGGAGGCCCCGGTCGTCGCCGAGCTGCACGAGCGGCTTGCCGAGCTGGTTGCCGAGGGCCGGGATGTGGTGTGGGACCACGGGCTGTGGCCGCGTAAGGACCGCGACGCGATGAAGGAGCTGGTGGAGTCGGCCGGTGGGCGGTGGCGGCTGCTGTACTTCCCGGTGGAGCGTGACGACCTGCTGCGCAGGCTGGCGGAGCGCAACGAGCGCGGGGACGCGAACGCACTGGTTGTGACGCCGGAGGCCCTGGACGACTTCTTCGCCCGCTTCGAAGTGCCTCAGGGCGAGGGCGAGGAGATCGTGGAGCCGGACTGGCTCTGAGGAGTGTGGGGGCGCCAGGTGGTGGCGATCTTGGCGGCTTCGGTGACCCAGCCGTCCGGCAGGCGGTCGAGGGTGACGCGGCGGAAGGCCAGACGGGGATCGGCGACGTCGATGCGGCCGCTGTGACGGTCGATGTGCTGTAGCAGGCGGGACGCCTCGCTGCGGACGGCCGGGGTGTGCTCGGCCCACTCACCGGAGGTGAACCGGTCGATCCGCCGGCGCAGGTCGTCCAGGACGCCCGAGCGCCACTTGAAGTGGTGCACGCACGCGAGCGTGTCCGGGTCGGGCTTGTGGCCCGGTGCCCGGTGGTTGCCGGATGCCACGGTCACTGAGGAATGGGCGAGGACGATCTTACGGGGGTCGCCCTTGAGGAGCCGGTGGGTGAGGTGCCCGCCGAGCGGGAAGGCCCGGTCCAGTCCGGTTTCCGGGCGCCACAGGGCCAGGCGGCCGTCGTTCGTGACGCGGTCGAGCATCAGCCCGCCGATCACCTTGTGCCTGGCGGCCTCGGCCTGGGCGATCATCTCGGCGAGCGAGGCGGGGTAGGTCTGGAACTCGTCGGAGTCGGCGATCAGGTGCCAGCCGGTCCCCGCCTGCTCGCGCAAGGAGTCGCGGAGCCGGGTGTTGGTGTGCTCGTGCCACGGTCCGGTGCTGATCCGGGCGGGGATGATGCCGAGGCCGTGGCTGGCCGCGATGAGCTGGTGCCGCCAGGCGTCGTGGACGTGGTCGGGGAAGTGGAAGGCGAGGTGGAACCGCTCGATGCCGAGCCGGCGGTAGTGGGCGGTCCAGGCGGCCAGCAGGGCCGGTTCGACCGGGCCGACCACCGCGACCAGGGCGGGAGAGACGGGCGTCTTCATCGGCACTCCTTGGTCAGGCGGGTGTAGGTCTCGGTGAGGAAGGCGGCCTGCTCGGCTGCCGAATTCATATCCAGGACCCCGCGCGCCGACGGTCCCGGGCGGGAGGGCGCGTCGGCCGTGAGGTGGTCCAGCGTCTTGGCGAGGGTGTCCGGATCACCTGCCGGGAAGAGTCGGGCCCACGACTCCCCGGTGAGCCGGGCGGTCAGCTCGGGGTCGTGTGCCGAGACGATCAGCGGGACGGCGAGGCGGGCGGCGTCCATGACCAGTCCGGATTCCTTGCCCACGCTGGACTTCCGGGCGACGAGGGCCGCGTCGGCGGCGGCGTAGACGAGCCGCAGGACCTGGTCGCCGACTGGGCCGGGCACGGTGTGAAGGCGGACGTTGGGGAGCTGGCGCCAGCGCGTGAGGACGGCGTCGTCCAGTGGGGTGCCGCACACCAGGACGTGCAGCGGGATGGTGAGGCGGGCGAGGGCGGCATCGACGGTGGCGATGTCCTTGTACGGCCACCAGCCTCCGACCACGCACACCGCCTTCGCGTCGGCGGGGATCGTGAAGGCAGTGCGAGCACCGTCGCGCTCGGCGTCGGTCAGCGGCCGGCCGTCGTCGACCGCGAACGCCCGCACCTCACCACGAAGGTGAGGGAAGGCTGGCGCGACCTGGTCGCGGACGGCGGTGGTCGGGTAGAGCGCGATCACCCGCTTCTCGCCTGCGCGGGCGAGTCGGCTCAGCCACCGGATCAGGCGGTCTTCGGTGGTGACCGCCTCGTGGATGAACCGCAGGTGCGGGGTGCCGCCGAGCAGGGCGGTGGCACCGTGCAGGGCCTCGCTCGCGCTGAGGATCACCACTGCCGAGGCCCGCGGGGCGAGGCGGCGTGCGGTGCGAAGGCAGGCGGCCTCGGTCAGGCACCGGGCGAGAAGGATGACCTGGTGCGGGGACCTGCGGACCGCCTGCGGCCAGCGTCGGGAGGCGAAGACCTGCTGGCCGGCGGCGGAGACCCGTGCTGCCGCCCGCGCGGCAGCCAGAAGGATCTTCGCCGCGGGCCCGGCCGCACCGACAGCGACCCGGGTACCGGCCCGCACCAGCGGGCCCAGGTCCTCGCTCAGGCCGCCCGGGGCGATGACGAGGCTGTCCGGCCGCGCGGCGGCGATCGCCGCCAGCGTGCGCTGGTGGTGTCCGCCGACCTGGTGCGCGTACGGCTCGATCAGCACCAGCGGCCCGGGGACGGTGTTCATCCGGTCACCGCCTGCTCGCCGTACAGCGTGGTGAAGTGCTGGCACAGCCAGGGCGGGTCGTTGAGCGCCTCGAAGCGCTGCGGGTCGCGGGCGGCGGCCTTGGCGAAGCCGAGTCCGTCGCGGGCGCCGGCCGCCGCGTAGGCGGCGAATTCGCCGTCGCGGCTGGCCGTCCAGGCGGCGATGTGTTCCTGGGCGGAGGCATCGGTCATGCCGTACTCGCTGCCGCGCGCGAGCATCGCGCACTCGCGGAAGCCCGCCTTCCACGCGTGGAACGGGCTCTGGTTGAACCGCGTGACCCCGGCGGTCTGGCGGCAGAACTCGACCCGGCCGGGCAGTGCGGCCAGCACGTCAACGGCCTGGCCCATCTCCCTCAGCGCCGAGCGGCGGATCAGCTTGAGCCCGCCGTAGCCGTAGGTCAGGCCGTTGACCGGGTTGACCGCCTGCCAGACCCGCATCGCCACCCCGTCGGCCAGCGGCTGGACCGCGGCGGTGGGGAACTCGGGGTCGATGGCGAAGTCACCGTCGGCGAGGAAGAACTGCTGGGTGTCGACCAGCTCAGCGGTGAGCCGGTAGGCGCGTCGCATCCCGCGCACTCCGTGCAGGCGCTTGACGGTGCCGCCCAGCACCCGGGTGAGGCGGGTGTGCAGGGGGCCGGCCAGCGGCTCGTCATAGGAGAGCTGGACCGCGTCGAAGCCGGTCACTTGATCGCCTCCAGGTAGCGGGCGGCCACCGCGGTGGGCGTGAGGTCGGCGGTAGAGGCGTACGCGCGCTTGGCGTGCACCAGGTAGAACTCGGCGTCCGCGGCGAGGCGCTCGGCGATCTGGACGGCCTGCTCGTCGGTGTCGAACAGCAGCTCGTGGTCGATGTGCTCGGCCAGCCAGCCGGTACGCGGGCCGATCACGGGCAGGCCCATCGCCTGGCAGTCGATCACCGACATGGACCAGGGGCAGCCGGGGCGGAAGGGGGCGATGCCGAAGTGGGCGCCAGACAGAAGGTTGCGGTAGCGGACGCGGTCGCCGCGGTCGGAGGCGATCGTGACGCCATCCGTGGTCGCCAGCTCCTCCAGGTGCCGTTCGGGGCTGGGGTCGAGGCGGATGCGCTCGGAACTTCGGTTGCCGAACAGGTCCATCACCGTGAGCCGCACCGGGGCGTCGGCGACGAGGCGGCGGGCGAGCTGGGTGAAGCGGGCGGTGCCGTAGTGCCTGTACAGGCGGTGGTTGTAGATGCCGGTGGCCCTGCCTCCGGGCGGGGTGATGCCGGCCGGGTCGCGCACCAGCCGTACGTCCCTGGGAGCGGGCACGATGTGCAGCTTGTCGCCGAGGTCGACGCCTGTGCGGGCGGCGGCTGCGGTGGTCCAGGAGGCGGCGGTGGAGGAGTGGACCAGGATGCGGTCGCAGGCCGCGAGGCCGGCGGCGAAGGCCAGCAGCACGCTGCGGCCCAGGCCCCGGTCGTTCATCGCCGGGTCCAGCTCCAGGACGCCGGTGTCGGTGAAGGAGAACGGCAGGTAGTGGCAGTAGCCGGCGATCAGCGCATCCACCCCGGCTTCCAGGAGCGCGGCCCGGATCGCGGGGGCGGCTTCGATCTGGTTGGCCACCACCACCTCGGGCCGCCGGTCGCGGATCAGTGTGACCAGGGCGTCCATGCCGGGGTCGAAGCGGGCGCGGTACTTGGTGGACGGCGAGGCGGTGGGCGCGAAGTGCACGCGGGTGTCGCCGACCGGGACCGGCGAGGCCACGGTCACCTCGGCCCCGGCGTCGGTCAGGGCCGGGGCGAGCATGTCGGCGAAGGTGTAGCCGGAGTCGGCGGACAGCTGACTGGAGTTGGAGACGTTGAGCAGATACAGCACGCGCATCGCTGGGACCCTCCTGGTTTGGGCCCGGGGGTCGACCTGGGCCGGTGGAGGAAGGAAACTGGCGACGGGAGCCGTGACAGAATGGTGAATCGAGATCACTCACGGTTCATTCATCTCATCCGACGGCCAGGGCGGGGGCTTTGATGGACGCGCGGGACGACGCCTTGACGGTCGAGCAGGCCGCCGAGGCGTTCGCGGCGGAGGTCGCCTACTGGCGCGAGGTGCGGGGCCTTGCCAAGCGGGAGTTAGCCAGGAGGATGGGCTTCGACCCGTCCTACGTGAGCCACGTCGAGTCGGGCCGGCACAAGCCGACCGAGGACTTCGCCCGCCGTGCGGAGGAAGCCCTGAACGCGGGCAAGGCCATCTGGAAGCGCTGGCTGGACTACGAGACGGCCAAGGCTCCCGTGGCACCGGCGACGGCCGTACCCGCACCCCGCAGGGCCGAGCAGCCGTACGCGACCGGCTCGGCGATCGTCGTCGAGCACGACGCGGCCCGCCTCGACTACGACGGGCACCTCTACCGGCTCACGATGCGCCGGCTGCTGCGGAACACCGGCAGTGAGCCGATCACCCGCTACCTGATCCGCATCAGCGTCGACCGCTACCCGGGCGAGCCGGAACGCTCCAACGCCCACTACCGCGAGCACCCGCTGACCTGGGACGAGCTCTCCCTGACCGCGACCTGCCGCGGTGAGGCGATGCGCTGGCAGGCCAAGCACGACCGCGACGCCTTCAAGGAGGTGTGGCTGCTGTTCGAGAACGAACAGGGCCGCTTCCCTCTCTACCCGGGCGAGTCGGTGTGGATCGAGTACGCCTACTCCGTGGGCGAGGAGAAGTGGGGCCGCTGGTTCCAACGCGCCGTCCGCCTGCCCACCGAGCACCTGGCGGTCGAACTCGCCTTCCCCGCCGAACTCGACCCCGCGGTGTGGGGCACCGAGACCTCCATGACCGCTGAGGCAGCACCGCTGCGAACGGCCCCGGTCCAGCGCGAGGAGAACGGGATGCGGGTCTTCTCCTGGAGCACGTCCACACCCGCACTCCATGCCCGGTACCGTCTGGAATGGCGGTTCCGGGCACGGCCCGAATGTGAAGCAAAACAAGGGGAGTTCAGGTGATTCAGGTGCGACCCAGCGAGCAGATGCGCGGCCTTGGCGTCGTGCAGAACGGCGCCCCCGTTCTCGCCGAGTCCGCCCGCGCCTTCGATCTGTCAGCCGAGCGTGAGACCGCCGAGCAGGTCGTCGAGCAGTTGTTCTCCGCGATGGAGCGCGTCGGGCAGGTCCACCCGTTCGCCAAGGGCATGGGCATCGCGGCCCCTCAGATCGCGATCGGCCGGGCCGCAGCCGTGGTCCAACCCCCCGACCCCGGGACTCCGGCGATCGTCCTGCTGAACCCCCGGATCACCGACCGCTCCAGCGACGAGGACGAGCAGTACGAGGGCTGCCTGTCGTTCTTCGACGTCCGCGGCCTGGTCCCCCGGCCGCTGTGGATCACCGTGGAGACCACGACGCTGGAGGGCCGGCTGGTGACGACCACCTACGAACGCGGGCTCGCCCGGCTGGTCCACCACGAGATCGACCACCTCGACGGTCTGCTCTACACCGCACGGATGCGGACGGGCGTCGCTCCCATCCCCGTGGAGGAGTACCGCCAGACCGGCCGGGCGTGGGCATACGAGCAATAGCAGTCGAAGCGGGGCCAGACTCCTTGTTGTCCTTTTTAGCTGTCAGCGGCGTCGGTGGCGTTGATCGGTAGGGGTCACGGATGCCGTGGAGGGGAGAGGGTTTCGGGCCTGGTGTGCGCTATGTGTGGACACGAGGGTTGAGCGGCGGCGGGCGGCTTCGGCGCGGGGGTTGTGTGCGGGGTTGCGGCTGGTGCGCTGGATGCGGGTGATCAGGACGCGGGCGGGTTGGCGGGCGGTGGTGAGTTCACGCTGGGCCGCAGCTTCCTTGAGGAGCTGGTGGGGTTTGTGGCCGCCGGCTTCGGCTTCGGCGAGGACGGTGGCGAGGGCCGGCCAGGCGGGATCGGTGAGGATGCGGTCGGCGTGGTCGGGGACGGCAGCCCGGACATCGTGGGCCAGGGTCCAGAGGGCCTGATCGTTCGGCCGGCGGGTGGCGAGGCTGCCGACGACGGGCGTGAGGGCCCGGTCGGCGGCGGCCTGAAGGTGGTGGAGGGTCTGCCGGGCGGCTTCGGACTGGTGGGCATGGTTCTTCGCGTCGTGCCAGCGGGCAGCGACGATCGTGGCCCAGACGAGGGCAGCGAGCAGGGTTGCCAGGGCGCTGCTGTCGGGGCCGGTGGTGGTGTGGGCAAGGTCCCGGGCCGCTCGGCGCAGGGTGTGGGCGGCCTGGTTCTCGGCGCGGATCTGGGAGCGCTGGGCGCGGCCGAATGCCCTTGATGCGGCTTCGAGTTCGGCGTGGAGGTGGGCGGGGACTTTCTGAGCGGTGGCTTCGATGAGGTCACCGAGCGCGGTGATGTGGGCTTGGGCGTGGGTGTCGTCGGCCATGCCGGCGTGGAGAGTGTCGAGGGCGTCGATGGCCTGGTACCAGGGAGTGGCCGGTTGGTCGCGGCGGGCGGTGGGGTGCTCCTCCGGCGTGGTGGCCTCCAGGCGGACCTTGAGCTTGGGCAGGGTGAGGTCGGGGGCGATCTTTCCGCCGGGGTGGAAGATCTGTTCGCCGTCCTTGTTGAGGTCGCCGGGGCGGCCGATGGCGTAGCCGAGGAGGTCTCCGGACGGTCCGCGGCGGGGTTTGATCGCGATGCCGTCGGCTTCGAGGTAGGCGAGGAGTTCCTCTGTGTTGCTGGCGTGGGGGATGGCGGCGCGGATGCGGTCCTGGAGCCAGTCGCGGCTGGTCTGCTCCCAGCCGAGGCGCTGGGCCTTGTGCATCTCGGCCTGGGTGGGCCGGCGTCCGGCGGTGCGGTCGCCCTTCTTCAGCTGGCGCAGGCCGTAGTCGGTCTCGATCTGGCGGCAGGCGTCGCCGACGCGGATGCCGCTGTCGTGGAGCCTGGGGCGGCGGCCGTCTTCGCGGACGGTGGTGGCGAGGATGTGGATGTGGTCGTCCGCGTGGCGTACGGCGATCCACCGGCAGCCGAGGTCGTCTCCGGGCGGGGCGATGCCGGCGGCTTCGACGATGCGCTGGGCGATGTCGGCCCACTCGGCGTCGGAGAGGCGCCGGTCTTCGGGGGCGGTGCGGACGGGGCAGTGCCAGACGTGATCGGTGACCCTCTTGCCGAACTCGCTGTTCCGAAGATGGACGGGCTCGTCGAGGTGGCGGGCAAGCCGGGTGAGGGTGGCGTCCGGGGCGCGGCCGGGGTCGGGCATGCCGAGCATGGCGAAGCCGGCGACGATGTGCGGGTCGGCGTGCTCGTCATGGCGGCCGGGGCCGTAGAGGTAGGCGAGCAGGCCACGGGTGTTGGACCCAGCCGGTTTGATGGCGGCGATCACGCTGCCCGGTCCTTCCTGGCGTCGGCGGGTTCGCACAGGGCCTCGGCTATCAGCTCCAGCAGGCGGTGGAGCTCGTCGAGACGGTGGCGGATGTCGGGCGGGGTGAGGTCGCTGTTCAGCGCGCGGGCGACCTGGTTGACGTTGACGCCGATCCGGTTGAGCTCGCGCAACACCTGGGCGCGGAACATGTGGGTGCGGCGGCGGTCCTCGGACAGCGGCAGGTTCGCCGTGAACCGGCCAGTGATGAAGGCGAGGACGATGTCAGCGGCGAAGCCGGATTCCCCCTTGTAACCATGCTCGACGGCAGCCTCCTGGAGGCTGGCGTGCTCGTCGCCGGTGAACCGCAGCGGGCCGACGCGCACGGTCCGCTTGGTACCGGTGAAACGGCGAATCGCCGGCTGCACGCTCTGCACCGCTCGCTCGCCGGCTGTCGGCACGGTGGCGGGTGCGGGGCGAAGGATCTGCTGCTGGACGACGTGGAGCTCGTCCGGGTCGGGGCCGCCCTCGGTCCCGACCTCCCGGTCCGGCGCCCCCTGGCGTCGGGCAGTCTCCGCCACCCCCGGGGCGGAGATCCCCGAAGACCGGCCTTGAGTCGGACTCGGGGTACTACTGGCTCCGCCAGGAGCAGCCCGCCCGAACGCCAGCCGCAAACGGCCCAGGATCGTAGACGACTTCGCCGGCGACGGACGTGTGCCGGGGGTGCCGACGGGGTGGCGGTCGTGCATCACGATCGGTTTCTCCAAGAGGGGGTTGAGGAGCTGGCTTGGGCTGTGGGCCTGTGGAATGGGTCTTGAGGTTCCGACCGGTCACGAGGACCGTCAGCCGCCGACCGAGGGGGATACGGCCTCGGTCTCGAACTCGGGTCGAAGGATGTTCATCACTTCGGTCAGCCGCTTACCGCTGACCGAAAGTCCCTTGTCCCGTATGGCCTGCTGGACGATTGCCCGTGTGAGGCTGTTCTTCTCGGCGACGGCGATGCGGCCGATCTCTACGAGTTCGTCGAGAGTGGCGCCGGGCGGTCGGCCGCCGCGCGCCCTACTCTGCGGAACTATTCGCTGGGGTTCCGGTCGCTGAACGGAAATACCGGCCACCGGCCCAGAGACCTGATCGGGAACGTGGTCCGGGCTGTCGGTGGTTTCGGCGACGAGCTGGTGGATCTGCCGCATCAGGACGCCGAAGGCGAGGAGGGCGGCGGTCGGCGGGACTGCGGCGACCACGTAGTCGAGCCAGTGCGTAGTGCGAGAGTCGCCCGCTCCGCTCACGCCCGCCACGTTGAGCGCGATGGAACCGACCGAACCGATTGCGGTGATGGCGATGGCCCATCGGTCGGTGACCTGGCGCAGACCTGCACGGAGCATAAGCAGTTCGCCTGCGACGATGAAGGCGTCCAGGGTGGCGGGCCACGCCCATCGCCGGGCCGGGAAGCCGCCGAGTCCATGCTGCCCCGCGACTTCGGCGAGGTGTGCGTACGAGAGCCAGAAGGCGCCGACGGTAAGGGCGACGATGACGCCTCCGGCCGCCGCGAGCGCGTATCGCTCGGTGCTCTGCTTGGTCATGCCCGCGCTCCTGTCGCTGTGACGACAAGCGCTGGGGCGGTGCCGGCCTGGGGTGCGGTGACGAGCAAGGGTGGTTCTCCACGAGCTGTGAGGGCGGGGCGCTTACGCTGCCCCCTCTCCAAGGAGGGGGCAGCGCGTACGCGCCAAGGGTGTGAATGCGCCGTTCGATGGCGCGTAGGCGTCTGATCTGCGGTTTCCCGAGATTCGTACGCGGCGAAGGCGGTGCGTACGCGCCCTCGGCGGGTCGGGGCGCGTACGGCACCGCGTACGGGGCCGCCGGTCAGGAAACGGCGGTCATGTGGCGGGTGACGGCCTTCCAGCGGGTCGCCTGGCCGCCCCCGGTACCACCGCCGGCACCGGTCTCCTGGGTGGCGTGTCCGCTCTTGGTGAGGTTCTCCAGGCGACGCCTCGCCCTGGCGATGTCCGCCGCGATGGGCTTCTCCTCGCCGGTGATCTGGGTGGCGAGCTGGCGGGCGGTGAGCCCGTTCGCGCCCGCCTGCCGCAGGAGGGTCAGTGGGTCGAGGCTCGTATCGACGCGCGAGGTGCCACGGGGGTGGTCGTGGATGACCGGCAGCGGGCCGATCTCGTCGTCGATCGTCTTGAGGTGGTGGAGGTGGACCACCGGGTCCCCGGCCGCGCCGCTGAGGAACAGGACGCTTCCCGCGCCTGCGGTGAACCAGGCCGAGCCGTAGACCTGGTCGAGGACAGGGCGCTGGGTGCGCGAGGCGTCGGGGCCCTGCTTGCGCTGGTGGTGCAGTTCGAGAAGCTCGACGCCGTCGCGCAGGAGCTGCTGACGGGCGTTGTTGTACGCGAGGCCGGCCTCGTCGTCGGTGAGCTTGCCGACCACGTCCTTGAGGCTGTCGATCACCACGGTGTCGGCCCCGTGTTCGGCGGCCAGCTCGGCGAGAAGCTGCGGCTCGGTGTTGAGCGATGCGGGCAGCGGTCCCGACCAGAAGACCAGGCGCTGGCGCAGGATGTCCCGGTCGGCCTGGTGCACGACACGGGTGAAGGCACGGGCGAGCTGGCTGGGCCGGTCCGCGGCGATGTAGAGGACCTTCTCTCCCTCGCGCACCGGCATATCCAGGACCTGGGCGAGCAGGCCAAGACGGGCGAGCACGATCTGCTGGGCGATCGTCGACTTCCCGACGCCTGGTGGCCCGACGAGCATCAGGCTTTCACCCGAGGCCCAGGCCGCTTTTCCCGGCGTCCCCCACACGGGCTCGGTGCTGGAAGGGGTGTCGGTGACGAACGACCAGCCGTCCACGGCATACCTCTGGAGTCGCCCGCCCGAGCTGCGGCGGGCTCGGTCGGCGGCCTCGCTCAGCGATGCCGCCAGCAGGCTTCGTACCTCGGCCGGGTCAGCTCCCGGCGCGGTGGCGCCCTGGAGCACGCGGACCGCCGTGGCCTGCAGGACGCGCAGATCGGCATGGCTACGGATGATGTCCGCGTAGTACGAGGCACCCGACCCCACGGCCGCCGAGGTCGCCAGGGAATGCAGGTACTGGGGGCCGCCGACGCGCGTGAGGTCGCCCGTGGACTTCAGCTGGTGGGACAGGGCGATCGCGTCGGTCGGCGCCTCCTGCCTGCGCAGCTCCAGCAGGGCGTGCCAGATCGTGGTGTGCGCGGGCCGGAAGAAGTCGCCCGGCTCCAGCACGTGCCGGACCTCGTCGATGACCGCGCTCTGGAACATGCAGGCCCCGAGCACGGCTGCCTCGGCGTCCGCGTCGTGAGGCGGTGCGGCCGTGACGCCGATCGCGTCCTGCGGGCCGGCGTGGGAGTGAGCGGATGGTGCTTGCCACTGCTGGGTCGTACCCTGGGGCACAGAGCTTCCTTGTCTCGGGCCGATACGGACTGGCAGGTCCCGGCACCGTGTAGATCGTTTTGGGCGGTCGTCTTGGGAGTCGCTGCGGCCTTGGTGCTCCAACACCGGGGCCGCTTCTCTGTACGGGGCCTCAGGCAGCCTTCTCGTACCGCGATCCGGCCATCAGGTCGGCCAGCCGTGCCGCGCTGTGCGGGCTGATCGTCGTGGTGAATCCGGCGCAGACGCGGCGCAGGGCCTGAGCCCGGGCTTCCTCCTGTCGTGCGGCTCGGGTCGTCGTGGGCGTGGTCGGTGCTGTGCTCGCCTCGGGCAGCAGGCGCACGGGCAGCTCCTTGCGGGCGGTGCGGGGATGGCAGTCCCCGCACCGCGCGGGTCGTCGGGCGGTCGGTTGCGTCGCGCTGCTTCCAGGTGCTCCAACACCTGGGGCCGCGCATGCCGCGCTCACGGACGACTGGCAGGTCGTCCGCACGCGACGCCCTCAGTTTCCGGAAAATCGCCGGTTGGGCTAACCGGCGTTTCCGTGGATAATGCGCCCTCGCCCGAGCCCGTGCCCGACGTCAGAGCTGGTTCTGCTCGATGTCGATGCGGTCCCAGTCGAAGACTCCGCTCGGCTTGCTCGACGCGTCGATGACCACGCCGGAGAAGAGGAAGCGGAGCACGGCGTTGCGCCGCTCGTCCGTCATCTCGTCGGCCTCCCAGGCAGCCCTGGCCCCCGGCCCCGTGAGTCCGTCGAGCAGCTTCACCGGCCGCACAACCATCCGCCGCTGGGCCTTGGCGATCCGGTCGGTGATGTCCTTGCGCATCGTCCGGTACTCCGCCGTGGAGATCTCCTTGGCGGTCCACATCTGGTTGAGCTCGGCGAGCTGCCGCTGGTCAGCCTCCACCGCCTCCGTCAGGGCGTTCGTCGGTGTGGCAGAGGCGAGTTGGCCGGAGACGGTGAGGCGGCCAAGCAGGTCGATCGCGGCCTCGGTAACGAACTCCTCCAGCTTCACGGCGGCGATGCGGCGGACGCACTTCTTCTCGTCGTTGCGGCTCTTGCGTGTGCACAGGTACGAGGGCACGGCCCCGACCTTGGTACCGGACATCAGGGTGCCGCAGCGCTTGCACATGACCAGGCCACGCAGCAGGTAGAAGCGGCGCAGCTCCAGGTTGGTCTGGTGGATCGCGGACCGGTACTCGCGGCGGGCGCGGACCTCCGCCCAGGTGCCGGCGTCGATGATGGCGGGCCACTTCCCGGCGCCGACCTCCTCGCCTTGGTGCATGCGGATACCGGCGACGTGGCGGGAGTCGAGCAGGGCCCGGACGGTGCCCTGGGTCCACTCCTTGCCATACACGGTCTTGATGCCGCGCTTGTGGAGGACGAGGGCGATGGAGACCGGACTCTGGCCCTTGAGGTAGCGGTCGAAGACCTCGCGGACGATCTCGGCCTCGTCCTCCCTGACGGTCATGCCGTCGGGCTCGTACCCGAACCGCCGCTTGCCCGAGTGCGGCATTCCGGTCTCGGCCCGCTCCGCGAGCGCGGACTTCAGGCGGCGGGAGGTGTCGTCGGAGGAGCGGCAGGCGTGGGCGACCTCGATGCGGAGGATGAACCGGTCGTCGGGGTCGGAGAGGTTCCGGCGGTTCGCCTCGCCGTGCAGCACGATCTCCTGCTCGTCGGAGACCTGGAGGAGTTCCTCCAGGTCGCGCGGCTGCCGCATGAGCCGGTCGGGGTGGTACGCGATGATGTGCCGGAACTCGCGACCCCGGGCTCGTTCGAGGAGCTGGTCCCAGCCGGGGCGCTTGCGGTTGCGCCGCCAGGCGGAACGGCTGTTGTCGACGAAGACGTGGGCGGGGTCGATGGCCAGGCCGCGGCGCTCGGCGATCTCCCGGCAGATGCGTTCCTGCCGGTCGACGCCGGTCTGGTCGTCATCGTCGGCCTGGGATATTCGGCAGTACAGGGCGGCCGGTTCACCTGGGGTGATACTCGGCTCTCGGTGCTTGGGGCGGGGCATGGCATCGATGGTATGAGCAAGGCTTGGGCTCGCCGAACTTCCGCCACCCGGTCACCCTGGCCAAGGAGTTGATCACGCTCGACGACATCTCGGGCGGGCGGATCACGCTGGGCATCGGCGCGGGCGGCAACGGATTCGACGCGACGACGCTCCTGCGCGGCGACGAGGTGCCGTGGACGCCCCGGCAGCGGGCCGACCGCTTCGGGGAGTTCGTCACCCTGCTGGACGGCCTGCTGTGCGAACCGGCCGGAATGTCGTACGAGGGCGAGTTCTACGCGGCCACCGAGGCGCGGAACCTGCCCGGCTGTGCACAGCGGCCCCGGATTCCCTTCGCCGTCGCCGCCACCGGGCCGCGCGGTCTCGCGCTCGCGGCGCGCCTCGGCCAGGCATGGGTGACCACCGGTGATCCGAAGCTGTACGAGGAAGGGAGCGGCGCGCAGTCGCTCGACGCCCTCGCGCGTCAGATGGACGGCCTGGGCCGGGCCTGCGCGAAAGCCGGGCGGGATGTGGCGGAGCTGGACAAGGTGCTGCTCACGGGGTTCACGCCGGAGTTCAACCCGCGTCTCGTGGTGGGCGCGGACCGGCCGTTCGACTCCGTGGACGCGTTCGTGGACTTCGCCGGCCGGCATGCGGAACTGGGATTCACCGAGATCGTCATCCATGCCCCGGTTCCCGTCGACGGGCCGGGGTTCGACGCGGCGGTGCCGGACGACAAGCTGTTCGAGGAGATCGCGACGCGGGGCGCGGCCCAACTGGCCGTCTGAGGGGCGGGGCGCGCGATGGCCTCCCCTGGGGTGCGTCCGGGGCGCACGTGGCCTCTGGCCCGTGCCGCCTCCGGCCCTCGTCTCAGCCCGGCAGGCGCAGAAACGCGGCGGGCACGGCGGCGGTGAGCCACACCCCGTTGGCGCTGACCCAGAAGGTGTGACCGGCGCGGTGCATCGCCCCCGCGTCCACCGACAGCACGACGGGGCGGCCGCGCCGGGCCCCGACGCGGGTGGCGGTCTCCCGGTCGGGCGAGAGGTGCACGTGGGTGCGGTTCATCGGGCGCAGCCCCTCGGCACGGATCGCGTCCAGAGAGCGGCCGACGGTGCCGTGGTACAGGTACGCGGGCGGTTCGGCCGGCGGCAGGCCCAGATCCACGGCCACGGTGTGCCCCTGGCTCGCCCGGATGCGGTCGCCCTCGACGGCGAAGCGCCGCTTGTCGTTGGAGGCGACCACATGGTCCAGCTCCGATCTGCTGATCGGGAAGTGGTGGCGGGCCGCCGCGAGCAGCAGTTCGTCGACCGGGACCCAGCCCTGGGGGTCGAGCGTGATTCCGATCCGTTCGGGCTGGTGCCTCAGATGTTTGGAGAGGTACTTGGACACCTTGACGGTGCGTCTTTCGTCCATCCCTTCAGCGTCCTCCCGGCGGCGCCCCGGCGCATCCGCATTTCCTCTTCTTCCCGGCTTCACCGGAACGATTCCCGCTCGGAGGTTTGATCCACAGCCAACTCGACTTATCCACAGGTTCGTTGGCGATTCTGTGGACAACTGCGAGCCCGAGCCCGCCTCTTCCCGGCCGCCGGCGGCCTATAGCGGCGGCTTCAGCCGTGCGACGCCCCGCAGCAGACCGGGCCCGACACGGGACAGGAACCGTACGGCGTGGGACTCCGGCGTCACGGGAACGACGGCCTGGTTGCGCACCACCGCCCGCAGGACCGCGTCCGCGACCTTCTCCGGCGGGTAGTTCCGGGCGCCGTACAGCTTGCTCGCCCGCTTGCGCAGCCGCTGCTCCTCCGCCTGGTCCGTGCCCACGAACCGCGCGGTGGCCGTGATGCCGGTGTTGACGATGCCGGGGCAGATCGCGCTGACCCCGATCGACTTCTCGGCGAGTTCGGCGCGCAGACACTCACTGAGCATCAGCACGGCCGCCTTCGACGTGCTGTACGCGGGCAGTGCGCGCGACGGCTGGAAGGCCGCCGTAGAAGCGGTGTTGACGATATGGCCGCCCTGGCCGCGCTCGGCCATCTGCTTGCCGAAGAGCCGGCAGCCGTGGATGACGCCCCACAGATTCACATCGAGGACGTTGCGCCAGTCCTCGGACGTCGTCTCCAGGAACGGGCCGGACAGCCCGATGCCGGCGTTGTTGACCAGCACGTCCACGACGCCGTACGCGTCGGCCACCCTGGCGGCGAGCTTCTCCATGGCCTGCTCGTCGCCGACGTCCACGGCCTCTCCCCACGCCTCGGGCGCCCCCGCCGACCGGGCTGCCTCCGCCGTCCGTTCGGCCCCTTCGGCGTCTTTGTCGACGGCCACCACCCGCGCGCCCGCCGCCGCGAAGGCCAGCGCCGTGGCGCGTCCTATGCCTCCGGCGGCCCCCGTCACCAGCACGAGTTGGCCGCCGAACCGCTCCGTGTACACCCCCTGGGGCCGGGCCCCGACCGGGGCGCCGGTCTCCCCGGCGGACTCGACCGTCGTCGCGAACTCCGCGATCCAGGCGGCCAGCTGGTCCGGCCGGGTGCGCGGCACCCAGTGCTTGGCCGGGAGCGCCCGCCGGGTCAACCGCGGCACCCACGATTCGAGTTCGTCGTAGAGCTGCTCGGAGAGGAACACATCACCGGCCGGCGTGATCAACTGCACCGGGACGTGGGCATGGGCGTCAGTGCGCGGTCTGCGCAGCCGGGTGCGCACGTTGTCCCGGTAGAGCCATGCCCCGTGCGCAGCGTCGTCGGGCAGCGACGGCGTCGGGTAGTCGCCCGGAGGCACCTTCTCCAGCCGCTCCAGAATGCCCGGCCACATGGTGCCGAGCGGCCCCCGCCAGGCCAGTTCGGGCAGGACCGGGGTGTGCAGCAGGTACACGTACCAGGACTTGGCGCCCTGGCCGAGGAGCTGGCCGACCCGGCGCGGGGTGGGACGGCGCACCCGCCGCTTGATCCAGTGGCCGAAATGGTCGAGGGACGGCCCGGACATCGAGGTGAACGACGCGATGCGGCCCTTCGTACGGTCCACCGTGGCGAATTCCCAGGACTGGACCGACCCCCAGTCGTGCCCGACGACATGCACCGGGCGGTCCGGGCTGACCGCGTCGGCCACGGCCAGAAAGTCGTCGGTCAGCTTCTCCAGCGTGAAACCGCCGCGCAGCGGCTTCGGCGCCGATGAACGGCCGTGCCCGCGTACGTCGTACAGCACTACGTGCCACTGCCCGGCGAGTCGCGCGGCGACCTGCGTCCAGACCTCCTTGCTGTCCGGATACCCGTGCACGAGGACGATCGTCGGCCGTGCGGCGTCCCCCAGCTCGACCACGCACAGCTCGATGCCGCCCGTGGCCACCCGGCGCTCGCGCGCCCCCGGCAGGTCGAGCAGACGCGGGCCGCCGTTCCCCCCGGAACCGCCCGTGCCCGTGGGCCGTTCATTCCTTCGTCGTGACGCCATGCGACCGTCCGTCCCTGCCGTGTGCGGTACGTGCTCGTAACGTGACACCGATGAATCTCGCAATGCCCGGCGGCCGCGTCAAGGGGGTCGCGCAGCCTGTGGAAAACCCCTTCGCGCAGGCCATCGCCGCTTCGCTCCGGGGCTGGGGTAGTCCTTCGTGACGGTGCCCTTACGGGTCCCCTACAACTCGAGGCTGATGCCGATCCAACCGTGTGGTCTGACGACTGCTGTGGCCCGCGCCACTACCGTCGGTCGGGTGAATGTCATTGTTGCCGAAGGTCTGAGTAGGCGGTTCCCCCGTGTGACCGCGCTTGACCGGCTCACCCTGGACATCGGCCCCGGTGTGACCGGGCTGGTCGGTGCGAACGGAGCCGGCAAGTCCACGTTGATCAAGATCCTGCTGGGTCTTTCCCCCGCCACCGAGGGCCGGGCCGCGGTGCTCGGGCTCGACGTCTCGACGAGTGGCGCCGCCATCCGCGAGCGGGTCGGCTACATGCCGGAGCACGACTGCCTGCCGCCCGACGTCTCGGCCACCGAGTTCGTCGTGCACATGGCGCGCATGTCGGGGCTGCCGCCGACCGCCGCCCGCGAGCGCACCGCCGACACCCTGCGCCATGTGGGGCTCTACGAGGAGCGCTACCGGCCCATCGGCGGCTACTCGACCGGCATGAAGCAGCGCGTGAAGCTGGCCCAGGCACTGGTCCACGATCCGCAGCTGGTCCTCCTTGACGAGCCGACCAACGGTCTGGACCCGGTCGGACGCGACGAGATGCTCGGCCTCATCCGCCGCATCCACACCGACTTCGGCATCTCCGTCCTGGTCACCTCGCACCTGCTCGGCGAGCTGGAACGCACCTGCGACCACGTCGTCGTGATCAACGGCGGCACGCTTCTGCGCTCCAGCTCCACCAGTGACTTCACCCGGATCACCACGACCCTCGCGGTCGAGGTCACGGACAGCGACGACCACCCGGACGGCACGGACGCCCTTCGGCGTTCCCTCGCCGGCGCGGGCGTCAAACTCCTCGGGCAGGACGGCCTGGACACCCAGGGACTGCCCGGCGCCGGACACATCCTGCTGATCGAGGCGACCGGCGAGGAGACGTACGACCTCGTGCGCGACAGCGTCGCGGGCCTCGGACTCGGCCTCGTACGGATGGAACAGCGCCGCCACCACATCGCCGAAGTGTTCCGCGACGACGAAGCGGCACCGCGCTCCGTGCCGGCCCACGCCGGGCCCGCACCGCAGGCCGGAGTCGTACAGCAGGCCGGAGCCGTACTGCAGAAGGGGAGCGGACGCGATGAGCACTGAGACCGGCGCCGTGACCGGGAGCGAGACCTCCCGCATCCACAACATCGGCTACCGCGCCTACGACGGCCCGCGCCTCGGCCGCGCCTACGCCCGGCGCTCGCTGTACTCGCAGACCCTGCGCGGCGCCTTCGGACTCGGCCGTTCGGCCAAGTCCAAGGTGCTGCCCATGCTGCTGTTCGGCGTGATGTGCCTGGTGGCGGCGATCATCGTCGCCGTCGCCATCGCCACTCCGGGGACGACGAAACTTCCGCTCCAGTACACGCGGTTCGCCATCTATCTGCAGGCCGTCATCGGTCTGTTCGTCGCCGCGCAGGCACCGCAGGCGGTCTCCAGGGACCTGCGGTTCAAAACCGTGCCGCTGTACTTCTCGCGGCCGATCGAGCACGGCGACTACGTCCTCGCCAAGTTCGCCGCCATGGCGTCCGCGATCTTCGTGCTGACCGGTGCGCCGGTCGTGATCCTCTACATCGGCGCACTGCTGGGCAAGTTCGACTTCGCGGACCAGACGCAGTGGTTCGCCCAGGGGATGGTCTCCGTGCTGCTGCTCTCCGTTCTCTTCGCGGGCCTCGGCCTGGTGATGGCCGCGCTCACCCCGCGCCGGGGCTTCGGCGTCGCCGCGGTCATCGCGCTGCTGACCATCACCTACGGCGGGGTCTCGACCGTCCAGGGCATCGCCTGGTCCACCGGATCGGAGAACGCGGTGGAATGGCTGGGGCTGTTCTCGCCGATCACGCTGATCGACGGGGTGCAGACCGCGTTCCTCGGGGCGACCACGGCCTTCCCCGGCGGGGCGGGGCCGGGCGCCGGGACCGGCGTCGTCTATCTGCTCGTTGTTCTCGCGCTGATCGCCGGCTCGTACGCCGTGCTGATGCGCCGCTACCGGAGGGTCGGGCTGTGACCACCATCGAGATCGACCACACCTCCCGCTGGTTCGGCAATGTGGTCGCCGTCAACGACGTCAGCATGACCGTGGGTCCGGGCGTCACCGGTCTGCTCGGCCCCAACGGCGCGGGCAAGTCCACGCTGATCAACATGATGGCCGGTTTCCTCGCCCCCTCGACGGGCACGGTCACGCTCGACGGCAAGCCCATCTGGCGCAACGAGGCGGTGTACCGGGAGATCGGCATCGTGCCGGAGCGGGAGGGCATGTACGACTTCCTGACCGGCCGCGAGTTCGTGGTGGCCAACGCCGAACTGCACGGACTGGGCAAGGCCGAGGCGGCCGCGGCGCTGGCCACGGTCGAGATGGAGCACGCGCAGGACCGCAAGATCTCGACGTACAGCAAGGGCATGCGCCAGCGCGTGAAGATGGCGTCCGCGCTGGTCCACAACCCTTCCGTGCTGCTGCTCGACGAACCGTTCAATGGGATGGACCCGCGCCAGCGGATGCAGCTGATGGAACTGCTGCGCCGGATGGGAGCGGAGGGCCGTACGGTCCTCTTCTCCTCGCACATCCTCGAAGAGGTCGAACAGCTCGCCTCGCACATCGAGGTGATCGTGGCGGGACGGCACGCGGCGTCCGGCGACTTCCGGCGCATCCGCCGGCTGATGACCGATCGTCCGCACCGCTATCTCGTACGGTCCAGCGACGACCGGGCCCTGGCCGCCGCTCTGATCGCCGACCCGTCGACGGCGGGGATCGAAGTCGACCTGAGCGAGAACGCTCTGCGTATCCAAGCGATCGATTTCGCCCGGTTCACCACGCTGTTGCCCAAGGTCGCGCGCGAGCAGGGCATCCGTCTGCTGACCGTTTCACCGTCCGACGAGTCCCTCGAATCGGTCTTTTCCTATCTCGTAGCGGCCTGATCGTGGCCGACAAGGAGCTGTGACGTCATGTACGACCCCACAGTCGCCCGGCTCACCTACCGGGCGTTGCTCGGCCGGCGCCGGGCCGCCATCCTCTTCGTCCTGCCCGTGCTGCTGATCGTCATCGCGGTGGCGGTGCGATGGTTCGCCGGGGCCGACGACCAGGTGGCGTCGGACGTGCTGGGTGGATTCGCCATCGCCACGATGGTCCCGCTGATCGGCGTGATCGCCGGTACGGGCGCCATCGGGCCGGAGATCGACGACGGCTCGATCGTCTACCTGCTGGCCAAGCCGGTGAGCCGGCCGACGATCATCTTCACCAAGCTGATCGTCGCGATCGCGGTGACCATGGTGTTCTCGGCCGTCCCGACGATGGTCGCGGGCCTCATCCTCAACGGCAACGGCCAGCAGATCGCGGTGGCGTACACGATCGCCGCCCTGGTCGCCTCGATCGCCTACAGCGCGCTGTTCCTGCTGCTGGGCACGGTCAGCCGGCACGCCGTGGTGCTGGGCCTCGTCTACGCGCTGGTGTGGGAGGCCCTGTTCGGCAGCCTGGTGCCCGGTGCGCGCACGCTCAGCGTGCAGCAGTGGGCGCTCGCGCTCGCCGAGAAGACCGGCGGCAACGGGGCGATCACCTCGGACGTCGGGCTGCCGCTCGCCACGATCCTGCTGGCCGCGGTCACCGTCGTGGCCACCTGGTACGCGGGGCAGAAGCTGCGCGCGCTGAAGCTCGCCGGCGAGGAGTGAGCGGGCGCCCCCTCGGCATGCGAAAGCCCCCGGCTCTTCGGCCGGGGGCTTTCGCATGCCGGACAGTCCTACGCGTAACTGTGCGGTTATCGGTGCGTTGTTCACGGTGCGTGGAGGCAACTGGAATCCGTGGCGTCGTAGCGTTCGTGAAAGTGCAGATGGCCGGTACGGCGAGGGAACACCCGCGGGCCGGTTCCCAGAGTGAGTGGCAACCGTGAGCGTCCTCCGCCCCTGAAGCCCTGGGAAGAGGGCTGTCGATTTCCCCTGTCCATTTCCCGTGGATTTCACCAGCGGAAGGCAGAAGACAGCTCATGCCAACAGAAGTCGCCTTGCTCGAATCACGCGCGTTGCGCGTCGAACAGATGGGGCGCGTCGACGCCCTGGACAAGGTGAAGACCCTTGTCATGCTCCCGGACGGGATTCACGTTCGCACAGAGGACGTGGCTCGTTACTTCGAAGTATCCACAGAGGTCGTCAAGAAGGTGACCCAGCGCCATCGAACCGAGCTGGAGGAAAACGGGCTCAGGACGCTCCGTGGCTCTGACCTGGAAACCTTCCATAGGGACATGTTGTCCCTATGGGATGCGCAGGAGGGCGGAAGTTATCCACAGGCAGCCACTCAGCTCCGTCTCTACACCCGACGAACCGTCCTCAACGTCGCCATGCTCCTTCGCGACAGCGACGTCGCTCGGTGCGTGCGTACGTATCTGCTCGACGCCGAGCAGGACCTGCGCGCGGGATACGCGTCGCTCGAACACCGCGTCACCCGGGTCGAAAGCCATCTGGCCGGCGTGGGCATCGCGCTCCAGGAGTTGGGCCCGGTCCTCAGCCGGATGTCGCACCGGCTGGACAGCCTCGACCGGAGGCTGGAGGTCACCCATCAGGTCGTCGGCGCCATGAGCGTGCGGCTCAGCGGAGCAGCCGAGGGCATCGACCGGCTCGACGGGCGCATGGACGCCCTCGCACGCAACCTGAAGGAGCTGAACCGCCGCAACACGCGCTGATCCGGGGCCGCAGGTTCCGGTGACGGCGTAGGAAAAGGCTCAGGGGCCGAGGCAGTGCCCCGGCCCCTGAGCCGTACGAGCGAGTCCGCGGCCGAACAGGCCCGCGACCAGCGGTGAGGGCTACGACTCCCCGAGCAGCCGCTCCAGCACCACCGCGATGCCGTCGTCCTCGTTCGACGCGGTCGTCTCCTGGGCGACGGTCTTCAGGTCGGCATGGGCGTTGGCCATGGCCACCCCGTGCCGTGCCCACGCGAACATCGGGATGTCGTTGGGCATGTCACCGAAGGCGATCGTGTCCGCCGCCTTCACGCCCAGCCGGCGCGCCGCGAGCGAGAGCCCGGTGGCCTTGCTCAGTCCCAGCGGAAGGATCTCCACGACCCCCGGCCCCGCCATGACCACGTCCACCAGATTGCCGACCGCCGCCCGCGCCGCCTTCGCCAGCTCGTCGTCGCCCAGCTCCGGGTGCTGTATGTACACCTTGTTCAGCGGGGCTTCCCACAGCTCGGCCGGGTCCTGGACGAAGACGGACGGGTGAGGTCCCTCCTGCACCTGGTAGCCCGGCCCGACCAGTACATCGCCGTCGAGCCCGTCGCGGCTCGCGGCCAGCGCCAGCGGGCCGACGTCCGCCTCGACCTTGGAGAGGGCGAGTCCGGCCAGCTGCCGGTCCAGGGTGAGCGAGGTGAGCAGCCTGCGCTCACCCGCGTGGTAGACCTGTGCGCCCTGGGCGCAGACGGCCAGGCCCTCGTAGCCGAGGTCGTCCAGGATGTGCCGGGTCCAGGGAACGGCCCGGCCGGTGACGACGATGTGCGCCGCTCCGGCCGCGGCGGCGGCCTTCAGGGCGTCGCGCGTCCGTGCGGAGACGGTGTGGTCGTCGCGCAGCAGGGTGCCGTCGAGGTCGGTGGCGACGAGCTTGTAGGGAAATGTCACTTGGCGACCGGTTCCAGGAGTTCGCGCCCGCCCAGGTAGGGACGGAGCACCTCGGGCACCCGCACCGAACCGTCGGCCAGCTGGTGGTTCTCCAGGATCGCCACGATGGTGCGCGGGACGGCGCACAGCGTGCCGTTCAGCGTGGCCAGCGGCTTCATGACCTTCTTGCCGTCGCGGTTGTCCCGCATCCGGACCGAGAGCCTGCGTGCCTGGAATTCGCCGCAGTTGGACGCCGATGTGAGCTCGCGGTACTTGCCCTGGGTCGGAATCCACGCCTCGCAGTCGTACTTCCTGGTGGCCGACGCCCCCAGATCACCGCTGGCGACGTCGATGACCTGGAAGGGCAGCTCCAGGCCGGTGAGCCACTGCTTCTCCCAGTCGAGCAGGCGCAGGTGCTCGGCCTCCGCGTCCGCCGGGTCGACGTACGAGAACATCTCGACCTTGGTGAACTGGTGGACCCGGAAGATGCCGCGGGTGTCCTTGCCATACGTCCCCGCCTCGCGGCGGTAGCAGGACGAGTAGCCGGCGTAGCGCAGCGGCAGCTTCTCCGCGTCGATGATCTCGTCCATGTGGTACGCGGCGAGCGGTACCTCGGAGGTGCCGACCAGGTACTGGTCGTCCTTGTCGAGGTGGTAGACGTCGTCGGCGGCCTGGCCGAGGAAGCCGGTGCCCTCCATGGCGCGCGGGCGGACCAGCGTCGGGGTCAGCATCGGGGTGAAGCCGGCCTCGGTGGCCTGGGCGATCGCCGCGTTGACGAGGGCCAGCTCCAGCAGCGCGCCCACGCCCGTCAGGTAGTAGAAGCGCGAGCCGGAGACCTTGGCGCCGCGCTCCATGTCGATCGCGCCCAGCGCCTCGCCGAGCTCCAGGTGGTCCTTGGGCTCGAAGCCCTCGGCGCCGAAGTCGCGGATCGTCCCGTGCGTCTCCCGGACGACGAAGTCCTCCTCGCCGCCGATCGGCACGTCCGGGTGGACGATGTTGCCGAGCCGCAGCAGCAGGTTCCTGGTCTCCGCGTCGGCCTCGTCCTGGGCCGCGTCGGCCGCCTTGACGTCGGCCTTGAGCTGCTCGGCGCGCTTCAGGAGCTCGGTGCGCTCCTCGGGGGACGCCTTGGGGATGAGTTTGCCGAGCGATTTCTGCTCGGAGCGGAGTTCGTCGAATGCGACCCCGGACGACCTGCGCCGTTCGTCGGCGGAGAGCAGGGCGTCGACGAGTGCGACGTCCTCTCCCCGGTTGCGCTGGGAGGCGCGAACACGGTCGGGGTCCTCACGAATCAGGCGAAGGTCAATCACTCCCCCAGGCTACCGGGGCCCGCTTCCGGCGCTTGAACCGATGGGCACAAGCGTGGCGCTTTGCCCGAATTGCCGCTATTCGACATTCTGGGTTCGTGCCACATCGGCCTTGCGTGAAGGGGGAGTTGCTCGCCGCTTGTCCACAGGGGGGGGTGGTTCGTCAAAGTTATCCACAGGCTGTGGGGGAAGTCTGTGGACATGGATGGGGTCATTCCGGACGGCCGGTGGAAACGCGTGGATTCATGGTTCAAACCTGCTTTGCGCGCTCATTCGGGTGGGAATTGCTAGCCCTAAAGAGTTGATCAATGGAATTGTGCTGACACTGGGTGACCTGGACTCTGTGGACGGGTCCAAGTGGGCTGTGTTGATTTGTCGACCATGTCGGATTCCCGTGTCGACTTGTCCCCAGGCAGGGATGCGCGCCTGTGGATAACTTTTCAGTGAGGACAATCCGCTGATCCCACCAACCGTGTGGACAGGGCTGTTCCCCGGCCACCGCCTGCGTAGCCGGGTGGCCGGGGCATCGGGCCCGTCGCTGTCAGGCCCCCGTCGCTGTCAGGCCCCGCCGTGCGGACCGCCGCCGTCAGGCCCGCCCGTCCTGGTTGCGCGCCAGCCAGTCGGACGCCTCGGTGAACTCGGCGTCCGACGTACCGGCACGCAGAGGGCGTACGTCCGCCGGGGTCACACCGGCCCTCGGATAGGAGCCGAGGAAGCGGACATTCGGGCAGATGCGCTTGAGCCCCATCAGCGCCTCGCCGACCCGCCGGTCGGCGATATGGCCCTCGGCGTCCACCGCGAAGCAGTAGTTGCCGATGCCCGCCCCGGTCGGCCGCGACTGGATCAGCATCAGGTTCACCCCGCGCACCGCGAACTCCTGGAGCAGTTCGAGCAGGGCGCCGGGATGGTCCTCGCCCAGCCAGATCACCACGGAGGTCTTGTCCGCGCCGGTCGGCGCCGCGGGCCGGGCCGGCCGGCCCACCAGGACGAAGCGGGTCTGTGCGTTCTCCGCGTCGTGGATCTCGGTCACCAGCGGTTCGAGCCCGTACGTGGCCGCCGCGAACTCGCCCGCGAACGCCGCGTCGTACCGGCCCTCCTGCACGAGCCGTGCGCCGTCCGCGTTGGACGCCGCCGACTCCCAGACGGCCTGCGGGAGATGAGCGGCCATCCAGTTGCGCACCTGCGGCTGGGCGGCCGGGTGGGCGGTGACCGTCTTGATGTCGGACAGCTTGGTGCCGGGCCGAACGAGCAGTGCGAAGGTGATGGAGAGCAGCACCTCGCGGTAGATCATCAGCGGTTCGCCGCTGGTCAGCTGGTCGAGGGTGGTGGTGATACCGCCCTCGACGGAATTCTCGATCGGTACGAGCGCCGCGGCGGCCGTACCGTTGCGCACCGCGTCCAGAGCCGCCGGTACGGAGACCATCGGGACGAGTTCGCGGGTGGCGGATTCCGGGAGCGTACGGAGGGCGACCTCGGTGAAGGTGCCTTCAGGGCCGAGATAGGCGTAGCGCGTGGCGGACATACCGTCACCCTAATGCGCGGTGCGGGCCCGGAAGGCCCGGATGGCCGGGCTCCATGGCCCAACTCCCGCAGGCGTCGAAGCTTCCGCCTGTCGGCTCCCCGGCACTCAGGCCTCCAGCAGGCGCTGCCCCACGTACTCCCCGGCAGCGGCTCCGCCCGGTACGGCGAACAGCCCGCTCGCCTCATGGCGCAGGAACGGCGTGAGCGCGTCCCCGCGGTCCAGCTTGCGCTGCACGGTGACGAAGCCGCGCAGCGGGTCGGCCTGCCAGCAGATGAACAGCAGCCCGGCGTCCGGGGTGCCGTCCGCCGAGACGCCGTCGTGGTACGAGAACGGGCGGCGCAGCATCGCCGCTCCGCTGTTGCGCTCCGGCGAGGAGATCCGGGCGTGCGCGTTCTCCGGGATCAGCGGCTTGCCGTCCGGGCCGACCTTGTCCAGGTCCATCGGGGTGGTCTCGGTGCCGCCGCTGAGCGGGGCGCCGTCCGCCTTGCGCCGGCCGATGACCCGCTCCTGCTGCTCCACCGGAAGCTTCTCCCAGTCGTCGAGCAGCATCCTGATGCGCCGCACCACCGCGTACGAGCCGCCGGTGAGCCAGTCGTACGCCGCGTTCTGGCCGCCGGGTACGAAGACGCGCCGGTCGAAGTCGGCGTCCGTGGGCTTCGGGTTGCCGGTGCCGTCCACCTGGCCCATCAGATTGCGGGCGGTCATCGGCTTCGCGGTGGCGCCGGGCGTACGGTTGAAGCCGTTCATCTGCCAGCGCACGGTGGCCGTCGAGGTGGCCTCCTTCTGGACGGCCCGCAGGGCGTGGAAGGCGACGAGCGCGTCGTCGGAGCCGATCTGGACCCACAGATCGCCGTTGGACCGGTCCGCGTCGAGGTGGTCGGAGGAGAACGGCGGCAACGGGTCGAGCCCCGGCGGGCGGTGCGCGGTGAGGCCCGTGCGTTCGAAGAAGCCGTAGCCGAATCCGAAAGTGACGGTCAGTGAGGACGGGCCCGCGTCCAGCGCGACCCCGGTGTCATGGCCGGGGCCGTCCGCCGCCCCGTCGGCGGGCTCGCCGGCCATCAGTCGCCGGGCGACCGCGGACCAGCGGCGCATCAGGGCGGCGGCTTCCTTGCGCCCCGCGCCGGGGGCGAGGTCGAAGGCGATCAGATGCCCCCGTGCCTGAAGCGGAGTGGTGATCCCCGGTTGATGTTTCCCGTGAAACATCACCTCGGTGGAGCCGACCGCGGTCAGCGCGGTCGGGGCGTCGTCGCGGGTGGCGGCGTAGCCGGTGGCGCCGCCGGCCGCTCCGAGCACCAGCCCGGTCGCCCCGGCCGCGCCCGCTGTGCCGAGCAGCCGCCGCCGGGTGAGCGCGGGGGGCGCGCCGGTGTCGTTGCCGGTGCTGCGTGTGCTGTTTCGGTTCACGGTCCTGCTCAGCCGATCTTCGCGTTCTCGTTGACCGTCATCTGGTCGATGTCCGAGGTCCGTACGGTCACCGAGACCGTCCAGTCGCCGGCGATCGGCAGCTGGAGGCCGGTGGCGGTCCAGTGGCCCTCGGCCAGCTTGGCCGGGACGGCCGGGAGCGGCCCGATGTCCTTCGACTCCAGGGTGAAGGCGAGCTTCACCTCGGGGACGTCCATAGGCTTCTTGGCGGGGTCGTCGATCCACAGATGGATCACGTTGGCTCCGGTGCGGCCCGGATCGATGTCCAGCCGTACCGTGCCCTTGCCGTTCTCGCCGCCCGTGTCGAACGGCAGGGTGAGGCTGACGGGGCCGCTCTGCACGGGCGCGGCGGCTGCCGGCGACGACGAGCGGGCCGCCTCTTCCTCCGTACGGCCGGGCTCGGTGGACGTGAGGAAGGTGGTCACCGCCAGCAGGGCCACGGCGACGCCGACCTCGACCAGCACGGAGCGGCGCAGCCCCGAGCGTCCGGGGTCGGCGTCGCGTATGCGCTTCTTCTCGGCGGTGGCCACGGCGGCCCGCTGCCGGGCGAGCTGAGCGGCCCGTACGGGGTCCTGGGGGGCGGTGTCCGCCTCGCTCCGGGCGGCGGTCTCGGCGGCGTCCTCATCGGTGTCCACCGCGTCGTCGGGGTCTGCTGCCGTGTCGGTCCCGGCTGCCGCGTCGGCCTCCGCCTCGTCCGTCGCGGTGCCTGCGGCCAGGCGGCCCGTCCAGCGGCGCGACATGGACGCGATGCCCACCAGGACGGCGACCAGCCCCACCTTGACGAGGAGGAGCTGCCCGTAATCCGTACCGGTCAGCGCCGACCACGTGCCGACCTGCCGCCACGACTGGTAGAGGCCGGTCGAGGCGAGGACGACCACGCTGACCAGGGCGATCGTGGAGAAGCGCCGCACGGCGGAGGGGGGCAGGTCGGGTGTGCGGTACAGCGCGGTCAGCAGGGCCGCGAGTCCGCCCAGCCAGGCGGCGACGGCCAGCAGATGGAGTATGTCGACGGGCATCGCGATGCCGGGCTGGATGCCGGTGGACGCGTGCTCGGCCAGGGCCCAGGTGCCGGCGATACCGGTGGCGATGACCGCGCCCCCGATGGCCAGCCCGAAGGTGAGGTCCTTCTTCTCGCGGGGGTCCTCGCGCTTGGCGTACGCGCCGAACAGCACCGCGACGAACAGCGCGCTCGCGCCGAGCAGCAGCAGCCGGGAGACCAGCGCCGCGCCGGGCTTGGTGTCGAGGACCGCCTTGAGGCCGTTGAGGTCGAGGACGTCCCCCAGCTTCCCGGAACCGGTGTACGGGTTGCGCAGGAGGAGCATCGCGATCGTCGCCGCGGTGAGCGTCAGCCAGCCGCGTACGACCAGCCGCTGCAAGGGGCGCGCGCCCGCGCCGCGCCGCCAGCAGGCGAGGACGAACGCGGCGCCGCCCGCGAGCAGGATGAACCCGGCGTACGCGACGTAGCGCGCGATGTCGTAGAGGGCGCCGACCAGGCCGCCCCCGGCCTCGCTGCGGGAGAGGGCGACGGTGGTCTCGGAGGGGGCGCCGATGGAGAAGGTGAAGGCGCCGGAGACCGGGTGGCTGTCGGCGGAGACCGCCTGCCAGGCCACGGTGTACGTGCCCTCGGGCAGGTCGTCGCGCAGGGCGACGCCGTACTTCACGGTGGAGCCGCTGTTCAGGTCGAGCGGGTCGGCCTGGGTGTCGGCGCGTTCGCCGGACGGGTCCAGGACGCGGATGGAGTCCTTTCCGACGGCGACCTGCTCGGAGAAGGTGAGGGTGACTTCCTTGGGCGCGGTGGCGACCACCGACCCGTCCTGCGGATCGCTCCCGGTGAGCGCGGCGTGGGCCGACGCGGGGGCCGCGGTGGCCAGCAGCAGACCGAGCACCGCGCCGAGCAGCACGGTGAGGAGTCCGGCGACGGCGAGCGGGCGTCGCGGGGCGGCCGGGAACGGCCCGAAGGGCGGGGCGGTGGCTGTCATGGCGGTCAGTCCCTCACTGCTTCTTCGGGTTGTGGGTGGTCTCCTTCACGGGAAGGTCGACCTCGATCGCGCCGGCCTTCTCGAAGTGCAGTTCCACGGATACCTTCTGGCCCTGCTTGGGCTGCCGCTTGAGCTTCATGAACATGATGTGGTTGCCCCCGCGTTCGAGGTTCAGCTCGCCGCCCGCGGGCACGTCGAACGAGGCCACCTTGCGCATGACCCGGTCCTTCGTCTCGTGGATCGTGATGTCGTCCGAGAGCGGGCTGGTGACCGAGGTGAGGCGGTCGTCCCCGGTGCCGTGGTTCTGCACGACGAGGAAGCCGGCCGCCATGTCGTTGACGGGCTGCGGCATGAACCCGCCGATGACCTGGAGGTCCGGGGTGTCCGACGAGGACGAGCACCCCGCCAGCGCGAGGCCCGTGGTCAGGGCCAGGACGCCGGCGAGGGCCGTGCGGCGGTTCACGGGTTCTCCCCCTTGACGATCTTGGGGAGGTCCTTGGTGTAGTCGTCGGGCGTGGTGTCCTCGCTGTAGACCAGGTAGCCCTTGTCGGTCTTCGGGGAGAACGCGATGACCTGCGAGCCGTGCATGGAGACGACCGTGCCGTCCTTCTCCTTCTTCGGCGCGTCGATGCCGATGCCGATCTGCCGGGCGCCCGCCTGGATCGTCGGGAAGTCGCCGGTGAGGCCGACGAAGGAGGGGTCCTGCGCCTTGAGCCAGCTGCCGAGGGATGCGGGGGTGTCGCGTTCCGGGTCGGTGGTGACGAAGACGACCCGGAGGTCGTCCTGGTCGGCCTCGGGCAGGGCCTTCTTGGCGATGGCGATGTTGCTCATGATGAGCGGGCAGACGTCGGGGCAGTTGGTGTAGCCGAAGTAGATGAGCGTCGGCTTGCCCTTGGTCTCCTTGCGCAGGTCGTACTTCTTGCCGTGCGTGTCGGTCAGCACGAGGTCCGGCTTGGTGAACGGCGTGTCGAGCACCGTCGCCGCCTGCGTCTTCTCCTCCACCGACACTTCGGCGATGGGCTTCTTGCTGTCGTTGTCACTGCTGCCGCAGGCGGACAGGGTGAGCGCGGCCGCGACGACGAGCGCCGCGGCCGGCACGATCTTCTTAACCATGGAGCACTGTTTCCTGGTGGGTCGGTGGAGCGGGTGGGGCCGGGCGGTGTCCCGGCCCCCTGGAGCCGGTCAGGTCGTACGACGGCGTCCGGCCAGGACACCGAAGGCCACACCGGCGACACCGATGACGATGCCGATGATGCCGAGCACGCGTGCGGTGTTGTCCTCGGCGGACGCCGAGGCGGTGGCGGTCTCCTTGCCCTTCTCGGCGGAGTCCGAGGCATCCGAGGACTTCGACGAGTCCGAGCCGGACGCGGCGGAGGCGCCGTGCGCGTCACCGGCCGGGGCGGTCAGCTTGAGCACGGGGGCGGGGGAGTCGGGCTCGTCGGCACCCTCCTGGGGCACCTCGATCCAGCGGACGACCTCCTTGTTGGAGTACGTCTGGATGGCCTTGAACACCAGCTGGTCGGCGTCCTCGGGGAGCTGGCCGACGGAGAGCGGGAACTGCTGGAAGCGGCCGGGCTCGATCTTGCCGCCGGTCCAGGTGACCTTGGAGACGGCCTCGTTGATCGTCTTGCCGTGCATCTCCAGCGGCTTGGCCAGCTTGCTCTTCGTCACCTCGATGTCCCAGCCGGGCACCGGCTGCGGCATGACGGACGCCAGCGGGTGGTCGGTCGGGAAGTTGACCTCGAGCCTGGTCGTCGAGGCGTCGTCGCGCTCGTTGGGGACCTTGAAGCTGATGACGGCGTAGCCGCCCTTGGCGGCCTCGCCCTGCGGCTGGACGCTGACGTGGGCGGAGGCCGTACCGGCGAGCATCAGCACGGTGGTCGCGGCGACGCCGCCGGCGAGGGCGATGCGGGAAACGTTCATGGGGGATCACTCCACAGAGGCACGAAGGAAGGGTGCTCCGGAGCGCGGGTGCGCACCGGCATCGCGACACCACCTCCGTACGGGCGTGCTCCGCGCCCGGTCCCGCTCGCACCGAGGGGCGCGGAGCACGGGGGCCGGTACGCATCGCGTGGAGGGCGTCGCGTCAGGCTGCGAGAGCGAGTACGGAGGGCGGTCCGCGCCTGATCACCATGTGCTGGAGGGTGTCCCCGGTGGCCGGGCGCGGTGCGTCCACGGCCGTACGGGGGATGCGCGGCCCGGTCGCGGACTCGCCGGCCAGACCGGCGCGCAGCGCGGCGACGAGGCGGAACGCGTTCCGCAGTGCCCGCAGCCGGGCCCCGGCCGCGAGCTGCTGGGCGCCGTGGGCCGAGAGCCGGGCGATGCGGAACAGGGCGACCTCGCCGCGCCGCAGCAGCCAGCCGGTGGCCAGGGCGGCCAGCAGGTGCCCGAGCAGCATGGGCAGGCCGGGCAGCGTGCCGGTGAGGGCGGACATGGTGCCGGAGGGAGCCGCGGCCAGGTGCTGGTGCGCCTGGGCGGTCACCGTCGCCGGGTCGATGCCCGCGGTGCTCACGATGTCCCGCGCGTCGGCGGCGTTCAGCTGGGCGGGGCCGGCCCCGCACACGATGCTCGCCGCGAACCGGATCAGCGCGTCGTCGCCGGCGGCGGCCCCGGTCGCGGCGGTGGCGGTGTGCGTGCCCACCCCGAACACGACGTGCAGGGCGAGCTGTCCGCCGGCCAGGGCGGCGGCGATGGAGGGCAGGGAGCGTTCGCGCCCCGCGAGGGGGACGGCCATCGCGAGAACACCGAGGAACGCGGCGAGCAGGGTCCACCAGGGGACGGTCGCGCAGGCGGCCAGCGCGTGCCCGGCAGCGGACAACGCGACGCAGACCGCGGCGAACACCGCGGCCCTCAGTAGCCGCAGACCGGCTCCGGCGCGTCCCACAGACACAGACATGGCGGCCCCATCATCGCACCCGGCCCCCCGCCCCCGTACGGCAGGTCCGGAAGGTCGTCTTCCGGGCGGATTGGTGCGAGCGGGGCCGTTCGGACGGGTTCAGGAGGGGCGAGGGCGGTACGGAAAGGGGCTGGTGGGACGCGGTTACAACGAAGTGGCGCATCCGGCCATCCGCTGAATGAGTGGTCTCGGGGCGGGCGCGTGCTTACGACCGCCCGGACGCGGCAATACGTATCGGTATGTCTAGCCGCAACCAGGAGGCCGGAGCATGAGCATCTGGTGGTCACTCCAATTGCGGCGCGACGCTGCGAGCGTCCCGCTCGCCCGCCGGTTCCTGCTCGGCACGATGGAATCCGCGGGCGTGGACCCGGACATCTCCTTCGACCTGTCTCTCGCGCTCAGCGAAGCCTGTGCGAACGCGGTCGAGCACGGCGGGGAGCGCGACGACGCCTCCGGCGGTTCCGGAAGGGACCGGGACGCCTGGGAGGAACCGTCCGCCACGACCAGCGGCCAGTACCGGGTCACCGCGTATCTGGACGGCGAGAAGTGCCGTATCGAAGTCGCCGATTCGGGGCCCGGATTCCCCGCCCACACCGGGCCGCACACCTCCGGGCGGCAGCCCGGGAGCGGACTGCCGGATTCGCAGTACGCGTCGCATCCGCCCGTCACCGCCGAGGAGGGACGGGGTCTGTGCCTGATCGAACAGCTCGCCGACCATGTGCACTTCGGCAACCGCCCGGGGTGCGCCGGCGCGGTGGTGAGCTTCGACAAGGTCCTGAAATGGCGGGAGGGCGCCCTGCTCATGGTGTCCTGAGCAGGGCGCCCTCCCGTACCTACGGCAGGCCGGTGATCAGCCCTTGAGGCCGGCCATCCACGCCTCGATCTCGTCGGCGCGCCGGGGCAGCTTGTCCGACAGGTTCCGGTTGCCGTCCTCGGTGACGAGGATGTCGTCCTCGATCCGGACGCCGATGCCGCGGTACTCCTCCGGCACGGTCAGGTCGTCGGCCTGGAAGTAGAGACCGGGCTCGACGGTGAGGCACACGCCCGGCTCCAGCGTGCCGTTCACGTACGCCTCGGTGCGCGCGGCGGCGCAGTCGTGGACGTCCATGCCGAGCATGTGGCCGGTGCCGTGCAGGGTCCAGCGGCGCTGGAGGCCCAGCTCCAGGACCTTCTCCACCGAGAGGTCGCCGAGCAGGCCCCACTCGACGAGCTTCTCGGCGAGCACCCGCTGCGCGGCGTCGTGGAAGTCCCGGAACTCGGCGCCGGGCTTCACCGCGGCGATACCCGCCTCCTGCGCCTCGTACACCGCGTCGTAGATCTTGCGCTGGAGCGGTGTGAACGTGCCGCTGATGGGAAGCGTGCGGGTCACGTCGGCGGTGTAGAGGTCGTTGGTCTCCACCCCGGCGTCGAGCAGCAGCAGCTCGCCCGAGCGGACGGCGCCGTCGTTGCGCACCCAGTGCAGGGTGGTCGCGTGCGGGCCGGCGGCGCAGATCGAGCCGTACCCGATGTCGTTGCCCTCGATGCGGGCGCGGAGGAAGAACGTTCCCTCGATGTAGCGCTCGCTGGTGGCCTCGGCCTTGTCGAGGACCTTGACGACGTCCTCGAAGCCGCGCGCGGTGATGTCGCACGCCTTGGCCAGCTCGGCGATCTCGAAGGCGTCCTTCACCAGGCGGGCCTCGGAGAGGTAGACGCGCAGTTCCTCGTCGCGCTCCGCGGTGACCTTGTCGGTGAGCGCGGCCTCGATGCCGGCGTCGTGGCCGCGGACGTTGCGGACGGGGCCGGTGGCCTCGGCGAGTGCGGCGGGCAGCTCGCGGACGTCCTTGGCGGGGATGCCCAGCAGCTGCTCGGCCTCGGCGAGGGAGTGCCGGCGGCCGACCCACAGCTCGCCCTGGCCGTCGAGCCAGAACTCGCCGTTCTCCCGGTTCGAGCGGGGCAGCAGGTAGATCGTCGCCTCGTGGCCGCCGTCGACCGGCTCCAGGACGAGGACGCCGTCCTGGGTCTGGTCGCCGGTGAGGTACGCGTACTCGGTGGAGGCGCGGAAGGCGTAGTCGGTGTCATTGGAACGGGTCTTCAGCCGGCCGGCCGGAACGACCAGCCGCTCGCCGGGGAAGCGCGCGGAGAGCGCGGCACGGCGGTCGGCGGTGTGCCCGGCCTGGGGGATCGGCTCCAGACCGTGCAGTTCGGTGTCGGCCCAGCCGGACTTCATGCTGGCGGCGAGCTCATCGGAGACGCCCGGATACAGGCCGTTCTTCCGCTGCTTGACGGGCTCTGTCTCTTCGGTCTCCGGGGTCTCCGGGAACTCCTCAGACACAACTGTTCTCCTTGATACGACACTGGACCACCTCCATCGTACGGGCGTACGGAAGGGGGCCCAGGGCCGGAAGACCTCTTACATCGCGAGAGGTCCGCGCGCGCTGCGGCTCAGTCGAACCTGGCCGCGAGTACGACCACGTCCTCGGCGCCGTCCGCGCGCCCGGCGCCCTCCGGCAGCACAGTGCGCACCACGTGGTCGGCCACCGCGGCGGCGTCCGGGCGCAGCGCCCTCGGGACGCTCGCCGCCGCCGCGTGGAGCCGCGCGTACGCCCGGTCCATCGAGTCACCGGCCCGGCGCAGCAGCCCGTCCGTGTACAGCAGAACCGTCTCGCCTGGTGCGGGGGCGATGTCGACACTGGGCGCCTCCCAGCAGGACAGCATGCCCAGCGGGGCGGACAGCGTGGTCTCCACGTACGAGGTGCGGCGCTCGCCGATGATCAGCGGCGGGGTGTGTCCGGCCCCGGCCAGCAGGATCTTGCGGCGGGCCGGTTCGCAGTAGGCGAAGAGCGCGGTCGCCGAGGGGGCCGGTTCGGTGAGCCGGAGCAGCACTTCGAGGTCGGAGAGCACGGCGACCGGGTCCTCGCCCTCCATCACCGCGTACGCGCGCAGCCCGGCGCGCAGCCGTCCCGTCGCGGCCAGGGCGCTGGGCCCCGAGCCGCCCACCGATCCCACGGCGAGCCCGAGGGCGCCCTCCGGCAGGGCGAGCGCGTCGTACCAGTCGTTGCCGCCCTGCGGGGCCACCTCGTGGCGTACGGCGAGCTGGACGCCGGGGACGCGGGGCAGCCGGGTGGGCAGGAGCTCTTCGGTCACGGTGGCGACATCCGTCCTGGCCCGTTCCAGTTCCAGCAGGCGGGCCAGGTGCTCGCAGGCGTATCCGGCGTACCGGTCGACGAGGTGGCGCAGATGCTCGGGCGGTTCCGCCGGTTCGTCGTAGAGCCAGACGGCGGCGCCGAGCAGTCCGGTCGTGTCGGTGGTGAGGGGCAGCGCGTAGCTGGCGGCGTAGCCGAGCTCGGCGGCGACCTCGCGTCTGCGGGGGTCGAGGCTGCGGTCGCCGATGAGGTCGGCGGTGGTCAGCGGGCCGTCCGGGTTGGGCAGGCCCTCCAGGACGCGGCCGTAGGAGGTGGCGCTGCGCGGCACGGTTTCGATCCGGCCCAGTTCGGCGTGGGCGAGCCCGAGGCCGATGGTGCTGACGGGGCCCCGGTGGTCGCAGGGTTCGAAGGAGACCAGGCCCCGGCGGGCGCCGACGAGGGCGGCTCCGGCTTCGAGGAACTCGTGCAGCGCGTCGTCGAGGGTGCTGGTTCTGGCCAGCCGCTCGGTGAGCTCGTGGAGCGTGGTGAGATCGGAGACCCAGCCGGCCAGCCGGTCCTGGAGGAAGGCGCCGGGCGCCGCGCGGGCCTCGTCGATGGGCTCGGTAGTTTGCGCCGAAACCTGGACTGTGGGATCGATTCCAGCCATTCTTGGCAGGTGCGGTGCGCTCATGGTCGTCGGCTTTCCGAGCGGTGCGTTCCGTCGAATAGCATCGCAAACCCCCATGTCATTTTGCGCCGCTACCAGTGCATCCACATGTACACGTACAAGTGAGGCGATGTCCAGCATTGTCCCCCCGGAAAACGCGGTGTCCACGCGTTAAGCAACTTGGCCAAAAAGAGCACCCCGTGATGCCCATTGGCGATCGACTGGGTGCGTTCGACGGGAGTGCGTCTCCGGGGGAAGCCCCAGGGGGAGCGTCATTCCGGACATGCTGGGTACGTAATTCTTTGGATGGCCGGGGGCGGCCCCGCACGACCCCGGAACCCCACAGCGTGCCCGGACGTCCTCCCTTTGAGACGGCCGCGCCCCGCCCCCGAGTGGCGAGGCCGTGCGCACGGACGGCAGACGCGCCGTGCGCTTCGTATCTCGTCACGATGACGACGGCAAGCAGCTCGATCCGGCTCAGCACAGCTCACGCTCGGTACCGACGAACAGCACGTACCGCAGGCTCGACGAGCACGTACACCCAGAAGATCCGCAGGCATGGTGTCACCGCGCACGATGTGAGGCGGACCCTTGGCGTTCAACGGAAAGGAACGAGCGCTCATGCGCGAGATCCTCGGAAGGCGACGCAGGCTCGGCCGCAGGGGCGGGCCCGCCCGGCTCGACGCGGCCCTGACCTGCGCCACGGAGTGGCAGTGGCCCGTGGTCCCCGGAGCGGGGCTGCGAGGAGCCGGCGGACGCGGTGACCGCGGCTGCGCCTGCCCCGACCCCGAGTGCGCGGTGCCCGGCGCGCACCCCTTCGATCCCGGACTGCTCGCCGCGACCACCGACGCCCGGATGGTGCGCTGGTGGTGGACGAACCGGCCCGCCGCGCCGGTGCTGCTCGCCACGGGTGGGCGGGCGCCCTGCGCCCTGAGCCTGCCGGCGGCCGCCGGGGCCGGTGCCCTGGCCGCGCTCGACCGGGCGGGCCTGCGGCCGGGGCCCGTGGTGGCGACGCCCACCCGGTGGGCGCTGCTGGTCGCCCCGTACACGCTGGAACGGCTCGGTGAGCTGCTGTACGCCCAGGACTGGGTGCCCAGTTCGCTGCGGTTCCACGGCGAGGGCGGTTACGTCGTCCTCCCGCCGTCGGAGATCGGTACGGGACAGGTGTGCTGGGAGCGTGCGCCGGAGCGCGCTACGGGTCCGCGCCCCAAGCGCGCCGCCTCCTCCGGCGCCGCCGCCTCCGGTGGGGCGCTCTGGCTGCCCGATGTGGGGGACGTGCTGGACGTGCTGGTCGAGGCGAGCGCGAGTGCTCCGGACGGCGGCAGCAGACTCGCGTACTGAACGGTTGGCGGCGCGGTTGGCCAGATTCTGATGCGTTCTTGTTCTTTTAGGTTCCATTCATTACGGAGTTCTTTCGCTTGCTCGTCCGATCTCCGTTGAAACCCTTACGTTCGTCCCTGTCCCCTTCTGCCCCTCTTCTTCTGCCCCTCTTCGCGATTTCCGCGTAAACGGCGGGACCGCGAGCGCGACACCCGTTTGTTCCGCAGTGCGGTATGAGCACGAATTCGGGGCGTCGCAAAACCGGGCGACTCCGGGCCTTTCGATGGCGCCCCGGCCGGCCGTTCCCGGTCCGCCGGGGGTTCAACCGCCGTACTGCGCGGCAGGGCTGACGGCGGGCCACCGTGAGGGGAAGAGGGGCGGCGGGGAGCCGGGGCGGGTCTGCGGGGCGCCTGCGCGGGGCTCGTACGAGGGGCGGCGCGGCCCGGTGGGCGCGTCGCGCACCGTACCCGGAAATGAGGATGCCCGATCGCTGGCGACGGGGGATGCACCAGCGACCGGGCTTCTAGAACGGTAACAAGAGATCTGCCGTTCGCAAATTCGATCTCGCGTATTCGGACAGCGATTTACCTGCCAGTACGGGTAGTTGTGACGGGAGTCACCGTCCGAACCGTGTAGGCGACACCGTCAGCTGAGCGTCACCTGGCGGTTGGTGAGGCCGCCCCGCGCCCTGCGCTCCTCGGCGGTGAGCGGCGCGTCCGACGCGAGCGCCGTCGCGAGCCGCTCCGCGAACGCGGCGGCGGGCTTCTCGCAGTCCTCGGCGCTCATCGCGCTCGGCAGGTCCCAGACCGGAACCATCAGCCCGTGCGCCCGGAACGAACCGACCAGCCGGGTCCCCTCGCCGAGCGACGTCTCGCCCGCCGCGTGCAGCCGGGCGAGCGCGTCGAGGAGCTGCTCCTCGGCGTGCGGCATGACCCAGCGCAGGTGGTTCTTCTCCGGCGTCTCGCACCAGTAGGCGGCGTCCACGCCGGAGAGCAGCGCGGTCGGGATCGCCGCCTCGTTCGCACGCTCCAGCGAGGCGGACACCTCGGCCGTGGCGTTCTCCGCGTCCGGCACCCAGAACTCGAAGCCGGTGTGCACGACCGGCTCGAAGGGCGCGTCGGTGGCCAGCAGGTCCTGCAGCCGGGGCCCGTCGGCCGGCACGCGGCGGGCGGCCACCGGCGAACCGGGCTCAGCCTCCAGCGCGCGCCGCAGGGTGTCCGCGAGGTCCCGGCTCAGGTCGCCGGACGAGGTGTCGTTCTGGAGCGCGAGCAGGACGGAGCCGTCCTCGCGGCGCAGCGCGGGCCAGGCCATCGGGAGGACCGTCGCCAGCGTCACCGCGGGCACGCCCTCGGGCAGCCCGTCCTTGAGCGTCAGCTCCACCGTGGCCGCGGGCACCAGCTCGCGCAGCGCGACCCAGTCGCACTCCCCGGCCAGGCCCTCGAACGGACGCTGCACCAGCTCGGTCACGGCCTGGGCCGCGGCGCGGCCGTGACACGCCTTGTAGCGGCGGCCCGAACCGCACGGGCAGGGTTCACGAGCCCCGACGACCGGGATCTCGCCGTCCTTGAGCTGCTGCTTCCCGGCCTTGGACTGAGGGCGCTTCTTCGCCATGGTGGGCTTACTCCCGATTGCGACGGTGCGGTCCGGCCCGCGAGCCCGGGGTGTTTCCGGCGGATCTTCGTGGGCCCGCGACGATCTGTCGCACAGACCCTAGCCGTCCCGCCGCCCACCGGGGCACAACAGCCCGCACGACCGCCCGGTCCGGGCGCCGAGGCGGGTACCCCGCGCCTGCCCGACGTACGAACCGGGCCTGCGGAACGGACGTACGAGCCGGGGGTACGCCTTCAGCCCGCGCGCTCAGCCCACATCGTCGAACGCGTCATCGAACATGCCGGTGAAGTCCAGCCCCGCTAGGCCCGGCACACCGAGCCCCGCCGTATCGAGCCCCGGCACGACCGTCGTCTTCCGCGCGCTCGGCAGACCGGTCACACCGCTCGTCCGCGCACTGCCGCGCCCGCCCGGCCGTTCGCCGGACCGGCCGGGGGAATCGTGGCCCCCGTCGACCTGCACCCAGACCGTGACCTCGCCCGAGACGTCGTCGCGTACGCCCCACTCGCGGGCCAGGGCGCTGATGATGTTGAGCCCCCGTCCGCCGCGCGCGGTCACCGAAGGCGTAGCCGGAACCGGCCTGGTCGGGCCGCCTCCGTCCGTCACCTCGACGGTCAGTCCGCCCGTCCGGTCGACGCACCAGGCGGCGCGTACGTCGCCGTCGCCCCGCTCCGTCTGCCGGCCCAGCGGCCTGCCGTGCCGGCAGGCGTTGCTGAGCAGTTCGGAAAGAATCAGCACCGCGTCGTCGACGACCGAATCCGACACCCCGTGGCTGCGCAGCTGTTCGCGCATCCGTCGCCTTGCCCGACCCACGCCCGCAGGACCATGGGGAACGGCCATGCTCGACGACGTGGGCACCTCCTGTGCCACCATCAACGCCACCCCCGAGACCTCCTTTGCCCCCACGCCACGGTGTGGATGCCCTCCAGGGCTCTGCCGGAAACCGGCCAAGGGTCTGTCAGTGACGCATTCGACACGATCGGGCACACTCCGAGTGCGCCGGTGTACTCCCTGTAGTTGATCTACCCATGTGCAGATGCGCAGGTATGCAGGTATTACGAGCGGCCCAGCTGGGCCAGGACCTGCTTGGGCCGGTTGGTGATGATGGCCTCCACGCCGAGCCGTACGCACAGATCGACGTCCTCCGGCTCGTTGACCGTCCACACATGGGCCCGGTGTCCGGCCCGGTGCAGCCGCTCGATGTAACCGGGATGGCTGCGCACGATCCGCATGCTGGGGCCGGCGACCCGCGCGCCCGCGGGCAGCCGCCCGTCGCGCAGCCGGGGCGAGACGAACTGCATCAGGTACACGGTGGGCAGATGGGGAACGGCGTCCCGGACGCGGTGCAGCGAGCGGGCCGAGAAGCTCATGACGCGTACCGGTGACGGGGTGCCGGCCGGCGGGGGCGCGTCGAGCTCGAAGCGTTTCAGCAGGTGCAGCAGCCGCTCCTCGACCTGCCCCGCCCAGCGGGTGGGGTGCTTGGTCTCGACGGCCAGCTGGAGAGGCCGCCCGGCGGCTCTTGTCTCGACGAGCAGTTCGAGCAGTCGTTCGAGGGCGAGTACGGAGGTCAGCTCGCCCGGTACCGGGTCCCAGTCGGGGGACTCGGACTCGTCGCGGTCCTTCCACGAACCGAAGTCGAGGGCGGCGAGGGCGTTCAGCTCCAGGGCGGAGACCGCGCCGCGCCCGTTGGACGTACGGTTCACCCTGCGGTCGTGCACGCAGACGAGATGGCCGTCGGCCGTCAGGCGTACGTCGCACTCCAGGGCGTCGGCACCGTCCTCGATCGCCTTGCGGTACGCGGCGAGGGTGTGTTCGGGCGCGTCGTCGGACGCGCCGCGGTGGGCGATGACCTGGATGGGATGCTGCATGGGGTGCTGCTGCCGTGCTTGGGTCACCGAGTCATGGTGTCACCGCGGGAAGACGGCTGTGGGCAGCTTGCGCTGCGGGCCCGTTTTGTCCGATGTAAGGGCCGTGCGCGGATGCACAGCTCCTGCTTACAGTGGCCTGACGTGTTGTGGGAAAAGCTGACTCCAGACACGTACACAGCGGATCTCTTGCCGAACGACTGACGTGGAACCGAGGAGTAAAGAGCTGTGAGCACAGAGAACGAGGGCAACGAGGGCACCGGGGCCGAGGGCGCCTCGTCCGTTCCGTCCGCACCTCCCGTGCCGGCCGACGCTCCCCAGGCGCACCCCGAGGACACGCCCCCCGCCGCGACGCCCCCGGCGGCACCGGACCCGCACGCGGCGCCGGCCACCTCGACGTCGCAGCCCGCACCGGGTACGCAGGACCCGCAGCCGGCCTCCCCCGCGACCCCTCACGAGTCCGCGCCGTCCGTCCCGGACCCGCAGCCGGCCTCCCCCGCGCCGCAGGCCCACCCCGCGTATCCCGCGCCGGACGGGGCGACCGCGCAGGTGGCCGCGGTCCCGGCGTCCCCGCAGTACGCGCCTCCGGCTCCGCCGCAGTCCGCGGCCGACGCCGGCTGGCCGCCCCCGCCCCCGCCTCCGCCCTCCGCCCCGGCGTACGCGCAGACGGCGTACGGCAGCGGCGGCGGCCCGGTGTGGGGCGCGCCCGGCGGACCGCAGACCCCCGAGTCGCCGCGCAAGCGGGGCGCGGGCGGGCTGGTGGCCGCCGTGGTGGTGGCCGCGCTGGTGGCGGGCGGCATCGGCGGCGCCCTCGGCTTCTGGGCGGCGGACCGCAACAACGACTCCGGTTCGACGACGGTCGCGGCCTCGTCCAACCCGCGGGACCTCAAGCGCGACCCGGGCACGGTCGCCGGCGTGGCTGCCAAGGCGCTGCCGAGCGTGGTGACGATCGAGGCGCAGGGCGGCAACGGCGAGGGCGGCACGGGCACCGGCTTCGTGTACGACAAGGAGGGCCACATCCTCACGAACAACCACGTGGTGGCCTCCGCCGCGGAGAGCGGCCAGCTGACGGCGACGTTCTCCAACGGCAAGAAGTACGACGCCGAGGTGGTCGGCCGGGCGCAGGGCTACGACGTGGCCGTCATCAAGCTGAAGAACCCGCCGAAGTCGCTGGCCCCGCTGCCGCTGGGCAACTCGGACCAGGTGGCGGTCGGCGACTCGACGATCGCGATCGGTGCCCCGTTCGGCCTGTCCAACACGGTCACGACGGGCATCATCAGCGCGAAGAACCGCCCGGTCGCCTCCGGTGACGGCAACGGCGGCAGCAACTCGTACATGAGCGCCCTGCAGACGGACGCCTCGATCAACCCCGGCAACTCGGGCGGCCCGCTGCTCAGCGCGAGCGGCGCGGTGATCGGGATCAACTCGGCGATCCAGTCGACCGGCAGCATCGGGCAGAGCCAGGCCGGCTCCATCGGCCTCGGCTTCGCGATCCCGATCAACCAGGCGAAGACCGTCGCCCAGCAGCTGATCAAGACCGGCCAGCCGGTCTACCCGGTCATCGGCGCGACGGTCACGATGGACGAGAAGAACGGCGGCGCCGTCATCGCGGACCGGGGCGCGGGCGGCACGGACGCGGTCGCGAAGAACGGCCCGGCGGCCAAGGCGGGCCTGCGGGCCGGCGACGTCATCACGAAGTTCAACGACACCGTCATCGACAGCGGCCCGACCCTGATCGGCGAGATCTGGACCCACAAGCCGGGCGACCGCGTCACCCTGACCTACGAGCGCGACGGCAAGACGGCAACGGCCGAAGTGACCCTGGGCGAGCGCAAGGGCGACAGCTGACCGGCTAGGCTGTTCCCCGCGCCGGACCGGTCCACACCGACCGCCCGGCGCGGGGTGGGTTGCCCGAGCGGCCTAAGGGAACGGTCTTGAAAACCGTCGTGGCGCGAGTCACCGTGGGTTCAAATCCCACACCCACCGCAGTGACGAAGAGGGCGGGTCTCCTGGTGGAGGCCCGCCCTTCGGCTTGGCGGGTCAGCGGATCGACTCGTCCATGAGGATGTAGAGCAGGCCGACGAGGGTGCCGCTGCTGACGATCTCGCGGCGGTCGATCATGCCCCGGAGGTCGGTCAGCGGAATCCACTCGATGCGGTCGGACTCGTTCCTCTCGGTCGGCGGGCCCTCGTACGTGGCGCCGTCGGCGCGGAAGAGGTGGTGCTCCGAGTCGGTGATGCCGGCGGCCGGTTCCGCGAAGATCAGGGGCTTCAGCGGGCCGGGGCGCCAGCCGGTCTCCTCCAGGACCTCGCGGGCCGCCGCCTCGGCCGGTGTCTCGTCGTCCTCGACCAGGCCCATGGGCAGTTCCCAGGCCCAGGTGTCCGTGATGAAGCGGTGCCGCCACATCATCAGCACCTCGCGCCGCTCGTTGACCACGGCTGCCACGGCCAGGTGGCGGAGTTTGACGACGTGGTGCTCGAAGCGGTTGCCGTCCGGGGTCTCGATGTCGGCCAGCCACAGGTTGAGCCAGCTGTTCTCGTAGACCGGGCGTTGCCCGTGAACCGTCCACCGCATCGTGATCCCCCTCCTGATCGGTTTTCAGCATCGCAGAGTGGGGAGGCGATCGGGGTGGGGTTCTAGGATGACCGCAGGGGCGGGGCCGTAGCGCAGAGGTCGTCGCGCGCGGTCTCCAAAGCCGTGAGGACGCCGGTTCGAATCCGGCCGGGTCCGCCCTGTCTTCCCCCTTCTGTAGGTCTCTACACAGCCCGCGTCCACGGTGTTCGTCTCAGGGGTGACCCGGAGTACCGGGGTGCAGTCTCCTCCACCCGTAGGAGGTCGAGCGGGGACCGGTCCTACACCCTGAGGGGGACGAGGTTTCGGGACCTGGGGGCGATCCGGCGGGCGGGCCCCGCTCCTAGCGTGGAGCCATGACCACGCCAGTCCGTACGGGCACCCACAGGGGGGCCGCACCGGTACGCACGTCGGCCGCAGTACGCAGCTTCGCGCCGGCGCGCACACCGGGCGCCCCCGCGCGCCCCTCGCGCGGTGCGCGCGCGTCGGTGGCGCCGCACCTCCCGTATCCCTCGTTCACCTCGTTCGTGGAAGCGCGCGGGCCGGTGCTGCTGCGGGCCGCGCGCTCGCTCACCGCCAACCCCAGCGACGCCGAGGACCTGCTGCAGACGGCGCTCACCAAGACGTACGTCGCCTGGGACCGGATCGAGGACCACCGGGCGCTCGACGGCTATGTGCGCCGGGCCCTTCTCAACACCAGAACCTCGCAGTGGCGCAAGCGCAAGGTCGACGAGTTCGCCTGCGACGAACTGCCCGAGCAGGAGGCGGCGCCCGGCCCCGACCCCGCGGAGCGGCAGTCGCTGCACGACGCCATGTGGCGCGCGGTGCTGAAGCTGCCGACCCGGCAGCGGGCCATGGTCGTGCTGCGCTACTACGAGGACCTGAGCGAGGCGCAGACCGCCGAGGTGCTCGGCGTGTCCGTCGGCACGGTCAAGAGCGCGGTCTCCCGTGCGCTCGGGAAGCTGCGCCTGGACCCGGAGCTGACGCCGGTCCGCTGAGCGGGCGCGTCACGACCCGGCCCGCCGACACCGGTTTCGCCGCGCCGTCCCCGTACAGCAGCGTTCTCGTCCCGAGCCACCCGTAAGCGGAACGTAAAGCGGAACGGAAACGTCCGCCGTCCGTCACGGACGGTACGAAATTGGCGGACGTCACCGATTCGTACCCTCGCGGCTAGTGACATACCACTTGGTATGTGAGCAGAATCAGCGAAACCCTACTGCCGCGTAGCGCCTACCGGGAGGACGCCGTGCTGAGCACCATGCAGGACGTACCGCTGACTGTCACCCGCATCCTGACGCATGGGATGACGATTCACGGGAAGTCGCAGGTCACGACCTGGACCGGAGAGCCGGAGCCGCACCGGCGCAGCTTCGCCGAAATCGGCCGGCGCGCCACGCAGCTCGCCAACGCCCTGCGCGACGAAATCGGCATCGACGCAGATCAGCGCGTCGCGACGCTCATGTGGAACAACGCGGAGCATGTCGAGGCATACCTGGCCATTCCCTCCATGGGTGCCGTCCTGCACACGCTGAACCTCCGCCTCCCCGCCGAACAGCTGGTCTGGATCGTCAAGCACGCCGACGACCGGGCCGTCATCGTCAACGGCTCCCTGCTGCCGCTCATCGCGCCGCTGCTTCCCCAGCTGACGTCGCTGAAACACCTGATCGTGTCGGGCCCCGGCGACCGTTCCGTCCTGGACGGCGCGGCGGTGCGCGTGCACGACTACGAGGAACTGCTCGCCGGCCGCCCCACCACCTTCGACTGGCCCGAGCTGGACGAGCGCCAGGCCGCCGCCATGTGCTACACCTCCGGCACGACGGGCGACCCCAAGGGCGTCGTCTACTCCCACCGCTCGATCTACCTGCACTCCATGCAGGTCAACATGTCCGAGTCGATGGGCCTGACCGACAAGGACACGACCCTCGTTGTCGTGCCGCAATTTCACGTAAACGCGTGGGGGCTGCCCCACTCCACGTTCATGTCCGGCGTCAACATGCTGATGCCGGACCGTTTCCTCCAGCCCGCGCCGCTCGCCGACATGATCGAGCGCGAGCGCCCCACGCACGCCGCCGCCGTCCCCACCATCTGGCAGGGACTGCTCGCCGAGGTCACCGCGAACCCGCGCGACCTCACCTCCATGGCCAACGTCACGATCGGCGGCGCCGCATGCCCGCCCTCCCTCATGGAGGCGTACGACAAGCTCGGCGTGCGCCTCTGTCACGCCTGGGGCATGACGGAGACCTCCCCCCTCGGCACCATGGCCAACCCGCCCGCAGGGCTGACCGCCGAGGAGGAGTGGCCCTACCGCGTCACCCAGGGCCGCTTCCCGGCCGGCGTCGAGGCGCGGCTGGTCGGGCCGGGCGGCGAGCACCTGCCGTGGGACGGCAGCTCGGCCGGAGAGCTGGAGGTACGGGGCCCCTGGATCGCGGGCGCGTACTACGGCGGCGCGGACGGCGAGATGCTGCGCCCCGAGGACAAGTTCAGCGAGGACGGCTGGCTGAAAACGGGTGACGTCGGTGTGATCAGCGAGGGCGGCTTCCTCACGCTCACCGACCGCGCCAAGGACGTCATCAAGTCCGGCGGCGAGTGGATCTCCAGCGTCGAACTGGAGAACGCCCTGATGGCGCACCCGGATGTCGCGGAGGCGGCCGTCGTGGCCGTTCCGGACGACAAGTGGGGCGAGCGCCCGCTCGCGACGGTCGTCCTCAAGGAGGGCGCCACCGCCGACTACGAGGCGCTGCGCGCCTTCCTCGCCGACTCCGGCATCGCGAAGTGGCAGCTGCCCGAGCGGTGGTCGGTCATCCCGGCCGTGCCGAAGACGAGCGTCGGCAAGTTCGACAAGAAGGTCATCCGCAAGCAGTACGCGGGCGGCGAGCTGGACGTCACGCAGCTCTGATCCGCTGTCCGGACAGCGAGAGGGCGGTACGGGCAGACAGAGCGAGGGCGGTACGGGTGGCTACCCGTACCGCCCTCGTCGTATGCCTCGGTGCACCGGTCAGTTCGTGCCGATCTTCGCCAGCAGGTCCACGATGCGGGACTGCACCTCTTCGCTCGTCGAGCGCTCCGCCAGGAACAGCACGGTCTCGCCCGAGCTGAGCCTCGGCAGCTCGGACTGGTCGATGCCGGCCGAGGTGTAGACGACCAGCGGCGTGCGGTTCAGCTGCCCGTTGGCGCGCAGCCAGTCCACGATGCCCGCCCGGCGGCGGCGCACCTGCATCAGGTCCATCACCACCAGGTTCGGCCGCATCCGGGTCGCCAGCGAGACCGCCTCGCTGTCCGTCGCGGCGCAGGCCACCTGCATGCCCCGGCGCTCCAGCGTCTCCGTCAGCGCGACCGCGATGTCCTCGTGCTCGTCGATCAGCAGGACGCGCGGCGGATGCTGCTCGCTGTCGCGCGGCGCGAGCGCCTTGAGGAGTACGGCGGGGTCGGCACCGTACGCAGCCTCCCGCGACGCCTGCCCCAGACCGGCCGTCACCAGAACGGGCACCTCGGCCGCCACGGCGGCCTGCCGCAGGGACTGCAACGCCTTTCGGGTGATCGGACCCGTCAGCGGGTCTACGAACAGCGCGGCGGGGAACGCGGCGATCTGCGCGTCCACCTCCTCGCGCGAGTGCACGATCACCGGCCGGTAGCCGCGATCGCTCAGCGCCTGCTGCGTGGAGACATCGGGCGCGGGCCAGACCAGCAGCCGGCGCGGGTTGTCCAGCGGCTCGGGCGGCAGCTCGTCGTCCACGGGCTGCGGCGAGGGCCGATTGGCGACCTCGACCGCGCCCCCGGGACCGTCCAGCGGCTCGGGCCCCTCGGCCGCGCCCTCGTCGGGGGCGCCGATGGCGTACGCGCGGCCCTCGGCCGGAGGCGCGGAGAGCAGCTGACCGGAGCCCTGCCCGTGCACGGTGCCGGCGGGGGCGGCCGCTGTGGGAGCGGGTGTCGCGGGGGCGGCGGGTGCGGGTGTGGGGAGCGCGGGGCGCTCGTCCTGGTCGGGCTCGGGCGGAGCGGCGAGCTTGCGGCGGCGGCCGACACTGCTGCCGGCGCCGCTGCCACTGCTCACGTCGCCGCCGAGCGTCTGGTTCTGCTGGTGGGTGATGTGCTGGGAGAACGGCACGCCCTGCCCCAGCGTGCGCACGCTGAACGCGCGCCCCTGCGTCGAGTCGGCCGACGCAGGCATGGGCGCCTCGGCGGGCAACGGCTGCCGCCGCGCGTCGGGCGCGGGCGCCAGCGTGCGAGGCCGGGCCGGGGGCGTGGCGGGCGTGGCGGCGTCGGGTGCCGCGGTGCCGGTGGTGTGGGCGGTACGCCCGGTGCTCTGCGTTTCGGGCGGGACGGGGCCTTGCCCGGACGCGTCGTCGTGGGCCCAGACGGCGGGGGGTGCGGGTTCTGCGGTGGGGGTGGTGGTGCCAGGGGTTCCTGGGGCCGGAGGGGCGGCGTGGATGCCGTGGGGCGGGGTGCCGGGGGTGGGCATGCCGTGGGCAGGGGTGCCGGTGGCAGGGGCGGGCATGGCGTGGGCAGGGGTGCCGGTGGCAGGGGCGGGCATGGCGTGAGCCGGGGTGTCGTGAGCCGACGTGCCGGTCGCCGTGGCGGGGGGAGTCAGCATGCCGTGGGCGGGGGTGCCCGTCGCGGGGGTGCCGTGGGCTGGAGTGCCGGGGGCCGGGGTTCCGTGGCTCGGAGTTCCGGTGGCCGGGGCGGGGGTGGGCATGCCGTGGGGCGGGGTGCCGCCCGGGGGCCCCGCCGCCGGAGTGTGGGCAGCGGGCATCCCGTGGGCCGGAGTCCCAGGTGCCGGAGCCGGTACGCCATGAGCCGGGGTGCCCGTTGCCGGGGCCGGAGCGGCCGGGGTCACGGCCGACTGGTCGGCTGCGGTCGGCAGGGCGAACGGGCCGGGCTGTTCGGCCGGGGTTTCCGGCGTGGTCTGGGCGGGCAGCACGAAGGGCGCGTTGGCCGGGGCGCCGGGCATCGCCTGTTCTGCCGGGGCGCCCGGCACCGGCTGTCCCGCTGGAACACCGGGCATCGGCTGTTCGGCAGCGGGCACAGAGGGCGTAGGAGCCCCAGGCGCGGGAGTCCCAGGCGGCGCAGGAGTCCCCGCCTGGGCCGGCAGCGCGAACGGCGCGGGCTGGGCCGCCTGCGGACCCGTCTCGCTGCCGTGGCGGGCCCGGCGTCGGCCGGTGGGCGCGGGCTGGGCCTGCGGCGGTACGGGGGCGTGCTCCGGCGCACCGGACACGGCATCGGGCTCGGGGCCGGAGCTGTCCTGCGTACCGGCCGAAGCCTCGCCCGTACCCACGCCGCGCCCGTACGAACCGTCCCCGCCGGCCGCCGGCGCCTCGGTGTGCGAAGGGGCGCGGTCCGCGTCGGCGGGAGGGAGCGCGAAGGGGACGCGCGGTCCGGCGTCTGCGGCGGCGCGGTCCTGGGCGGCTGCCAGCGCGCGGCGCGCCCGCCGACCGGTCGGCTGCGGTGCCGGTGCCGGTGCCGGTGCAGAAGCGGACGCTTCCGGAGACGGCGGAGAGGCGACCGCGCCAGGGGCGTCGTCGAGGTTCGAGAAGGCGGCGGCAGCGGAGGACTCCACGGCGTTGACGACCGGAGGAAGGGCCGGCCGGCCCTCGTCGCCGGGGTTGCCCCGGTGACCACCGGCCGCGACCGGCAGCTGCGCCTCGGCCGGGACGCCCTGCGGCGGCACCGTCTGCCCGAGCTGCGGGCGGCCCCCCTGCGCCCCCTCGGCGGCGGTGACCACGGCACCCTCCGCCGGAGCAGCGGCAGCGGCAGCGGGCAGCGCCAGGGCCTGCCCCGGTGCCTGGGCGCCCGTTTCGGCGGGGCTGGGGCGCCCGCGGCGGCGTCCGGAGCCCTCGGCCTGCTGGGCGGGGATCAGTTCGTTCGGCGCCGCCTCGGGGGCGGGCGCAGCACGGCGCGCGCGCCGGCGCCCGGTCGGGGCGGCCGCGCCGGTGTCCCCGGGGGCCGCTTGCGGCTCACCGGAGCCGTCGGAGCCGCCCACGGGGCTCTCCAGGAAGGCGTCGGTGGACGAACGCCGTGCCCGGCGCCGCCCCCTTCCCGCCTCGGGCACCTCGGAAACAGCAGGAACCTGGCCCGCATGATCGGGCTCCGCACCGGGAAGGGCCCCGGCCGGAACGTGCGCCTCAGCACCCACCGCAGGAGCCGCCACCGCAGGAGCCACCGGAGAAGCCACCCCAGGAGGCGCCTCCGCCGCCGGAAGCGCCACCGCAGGCGCCTCCGCCACCGCCACCGTCCCCGCACCCGCGCCGATCGGCACCTCCAGCACGTACGCACTGCCGCTCATGCCCGGCATCTCGTGCGTCTGGAGCACCCCGCCGTGCGCGCGGACGATGCCGCTCACGATCGGCACATGCACCGGGTCGCCCCCGGCGAACGGCCCGCGCACCTCGATGCGCACGACGTCACCGCGCTGAGCGGCGGCGACGACGATGGTCGAATCCACATAGCCGCCACCCGGCACGAGCCGGGCCTTGCCGGTCGAATCGACACCGGCGACATCCGCCACGAGATGGGCGACGGCGGTCACCAGACGCCCGGCGTCGACCTCCGCCTCGATCGGCGGAGCGTGCACCGCGAACTGCGCGCGGCCGGGCCCGATCAGCTCGACCGCAGCGTCGATACCGGCGGTGACGACCCCGTCGAGCAGCACCCGCGACTTGATCAGCTCTTCCGCGCCGCTGTCGAGGCGCTGGTAGCCGAGAACGTTGTCGATGAGCGTCGTCATGCGCGCATAACCGGCGGCCAGGTGGTGAAGGATCTGGTTCGCCTCGGGCCACAGCTGGCCGGCGGGGTCGGCGGCGAGCGCCGACAGTTCGCCGCGCAGTTCCTCCAGGGGCCCGCGCAGCGACTCGCCGAGCACGGCGGTGAGCTGGGCGTGCCGGGCGGTGAGGTCCGTCAGCCGCTCGGTCTGCTTCTCCAGCTCGGAGGCGTAACGCTCGGTGCGGTCGGCCAGCTCGGCGGCGTGCGCCTCCTTGAGGGCGGCGGTCTCGGCGGCGTGCCGTTCGGTGAGCTCGGCGACGGCGGCGGTGTGGTTCGCGGTCAGCTCGGCGATCTCGTCCTTGCGCCGCTTGTCCAGCTCCTCGTAGGGGCGACGGTCGGTGAACGTCATTACGGCGCCGACGAGCTGGTCACCGTCGCGGACGGGCGCGGTGGTCAGGTCGACCGGCACCTGTTCCCCGCTCTTGGCCCACAAAACCTGGCCGCGCACCCGATGCTTGCGCCCCGACTTGAGCGTGTCGGCGAGCGGCGACTCCTCGTACGGGAAGGGCTCGCCCTCCGCGCGCGAGTGCAGGATCAGCGGGTGCAGCTCCTTGCCGCCGAGATCGCTGGCCCGGAAGCCGAGGATCTGCGCGGCGGCGGGGTTGACGAGGACGACGCGGCCGTCCGTGTCCGTGCCGACGACACCCTCGGCCGCGGCCCGCAGGATCATCTCGGTCTGGCGCTGCGAGCGGGCCAGCTCGGCCTCGGTGTCCACGGTGCCCGAGAGGTCGCGCACGACGAGCATCAGCAGCTCGTCGCCCGTATAGCCGCCACCGCCGCCGTACGAGCCCTGGACGTCCTTGTACGCCGCCTGCCCGTCCTCCAGGCTGGCGCTCGTCACCTCGACGGGGTACTCGTGGCCGTCGGTGCGCCGCGCGACCATGCGCGTGGGCTTGGTACGGCCGCGCTCGTCCGCAGCCTCCGGCCTGCGCATCGACCCCGGGATCAGCTTGGAGTCGAACTCCGGCAGCAGATCGAGCAGCCCGCGACCGACGAGCGCGGTGCCCGGCGTCTCGAACATCTCGAGGGCGATGGTGTTGGCGTTGACGACCGTACCGTTGCAGTTGACGAGCAGGAGCCCGTCCGGAAGGGCATCGAGTATGGCTGCGAGGCGAGCAGCGCCTCGGGATGGCCTGCTGCTCACGACGACGGTTCCTCCCTGATTACTGCACCTTGCCGACAGCGGCCCCATCTTGCCCCTCGGGCCCCGGGCTGTCACTGAAGGAGTCTAAAGGCAGGGGCGGGGCGCGGGACTGCGGATGAGGGGGAGCTCTCACCAAGGTGTGATGCACGGCTTGTACGGCTCCGACCCTCGTCGAACCCCGTGCGGACCGGCCGCCGGGGTCCGGGGACGGTCACCTCACGTTCGGCAGAACCGGGCGGGCGCCGTTCCATCGGGCGATCTCGCACCCGTTGGTCCGCGCGAACCGGGCGTCGATGCGGTGCCCGTGCCAGGTGCCGGTGACACGGGCGGTGGCTTCCCCGCCGTACTGCTGCGTACACATCGCGTTGCGGGGAACGGGGGCGAACGGGTTCCTGCCCTGCAGCCTCAGCTGCTCCAGCCGCTCGCAGGCCTGCGCCGCGGCCGGGTGGCTCCCGCCGGCGGGCCCGCACTCCAGCTCGTACGTCCCGTCCGCTTCGGGGTTCCCGGAGCCGGCCACGACCACGGTGAGCCGGGTGTCGTCGCCGGGGCCCTGCAGCAGCGGCAGCGACAGAGGCAGCGGCAGCGGCCCGGCCGCGGAGGCGGCGGGCGCGGCGGCGGACAGCGCGGCGAGGGACGCGACAGCGGTGAGGGCGAGACGGCGCATCATTTGCGGACTCCTGTGGCGGCTGAACCTGCGGGGGCGGCGCCCCCGCCATGCCTAACGCGCCACTCGGCCCGGCGTTGCGCGCGGCAACCGCTTTGCCCTCGCGGCCGACTCCCTAGTACCGTAGGCCGCGATTGGTGGCACAGCGTGTTGCTGTGTCATCATCTGCATGCACCACTCGCGCTCGCGCGGGATGTGCGCTGGAGGCGTCGCCTAGTCCGGTCTATGGCGCCGCACTGCTAATGCGGTTTCGGGGTAACCCCCTGATCGAGGGTTCAAATCCCTCCGCCTCCGCACCACCACCGAAGCCCCGGTCCCCCAGGACCGGGGCTTCGCCCGTTCCCGGCATCTGCCCAGCTCAGGCAGGGTCCGGACAATGGATTTCGCGTCCCGGCGCAGGTCATGTAATGTTGTTCTCGCAACGCCGACAGGGCAGAAAAAAAGCCCCGAAAGCACAAGCACTCGTAGCTTAACGGATAGAGCATCTGACTACGGATCAGAAGGTTGCAGGTTCGAATCCTGCCGAGTGCACAGCAGGCCAGAGGCCCTGTGGAGTGATCCACAGGGCCTCTGGCTTTTGTCTTGACGGCAGTGTTTGACGGCAACCGCCTTCGGGAGCCGATCAGACGGCTACGAGGGCACCGGCCGCGCCGTCGTCATCGTCCGGCCCGTTGCCGTCACCCCTCAGCGCGTCCCCGACGCGGTCGAAGGCGGAGCGCTGGGAGTCCAGCCGCACGAAGGTGTAGATGTCCATGGTCACGCGGATCGAGCTGTGGCCCAGAACCTCCATGATCATGCGGGCGTCGGCGCCCTGTTCGTGGAGCAGGGACGCGCACGTGTGACGCAGGTCGTGGAAGCGGACCTTACGGACGCCGGCGCGGACGGACAGGGCCTCGAAGGACCGGTTCAGGTTGCGCGGCTCGATGGGAGTCCCGTTCTTCGTCGTGAAGACGAGCCCCTTCCCCGTTCCCTTCCAGTTGTGGCCCGCGGCCTTCTGGTCGGCGATCTGCTGGACGCGCTGGGCACGGAGCGCGGTCACGCATTCGGCCGGCAGTGCCACGCGCCGGGCCGAGCGCTGCGTCTTCGGCGCGACGATCAGCAGCTCGCCGCCCACACGCTGAAGAGCCTGCCGGACGGTCAGAACCCCGTCGAGAAGATCCACGTCCGACCAGCGCAGCCCCAGCAGCTCACCCCGCCGGAGCCCGATACGGACCGCCAGCTCGTACGCGGCCCAGAGCCGGTTGTCCCGGGCCGCCGTCAGGAGCCGACGCCCTTCCGCAGCGGTGAGCGGTTCGATCTCGCGTTTGGTACCCATGCTCAGCTCCACGTTCCGGGCCACGTTGCGGGGCAGCTCGTCCTCCCGTACGGCGTGCTGGAGAGCCGCACGCAGGATCACCAGCAGGAAGCGGACGGTCCGGTCCGAGGGGAGCTTCTTGCAGCACTTGCCGAGGGCGCAGCAGCGCCGCTTGTGCTCCGGCCGCTTCTTGTCCTTCCCCTGAGCGCAGCACTGGCAGGTCGCCGCCGTCTTCATGAGGAAGGCCCGGATGTCACGGGCGGTGAGCCGGACCAGCTTCTTCTTGCCGAACTCCGGGGTGACGTAGTTCCGGACGAGGGATTCGTAGTTGACGTAGGTCGTCGGGCGCACCTTGGTCTTGGCGACGCTCGCCAGCCAGTACGCCAGGTACTCGGCGATCGTCATCTTGTTGGTGGCCACCGGAAGGCCGCTGAGCGAGTCGGCCTTGAGCTTGGTCAGCTTCTCGTGCGCCTCGTCCCAGGTCTTGCCGTAGACGCTGCGCCGCTTGTGCGTGCCGTCCGTCGTCAGGACGTACGCGCTGCCCTCCCAACGGCCGTCCTTGCGCGGGTAGATGGTGCCCTCGTTGTTGGCGTTCTTCTTCGGCTTGGCCATCAGGCGGCTTCCTGTTCGGTGCGGAGGGATACGTAGGCGGCAAGCGCGGCTTCGCTGATGCGGCGGCAGCGGCCGATCTTGAAGGAGGCGAGTTCGCGCGAGCGGATCAGGTCGTGGACCTTCCAGCGGCTGATGCCGAGACGCTCGGCGACCTGGTCCACGGTGAGTACGGCGGTCGTCATGCAGGCACCAGCCCTTCGTGCTTGAGGCGTGCGGTGTGGGCTATGTCGTGGCGGACATGGGCGGCGAGGAGTTCTTCGCCGGGGCGGTAGCCGCTGGCGAGGTAGGTCCAGGAGGAGGTGGTGACGAGGGTGGTCTCGTCGGTGGCGGGGTGGCCGGCGCGGGTGCGGGCGGCTTCGGCCTGGGCGAGGCGCCAGTCACGGCGTACGTCGCGCAGGGCGCCGAGGGTGGTGGAGTAGGCGCGGGACTTGCTGGAGAAGTGGCCGCGGAAGCCGAGCATGTGGGCCCACTTCCAGAGCTTGAGGTGGGCGAACTCCGGCAGGCCGCCGAGGTCCCAGGCGGTGCGGATCATCTGCCGTACGTGCTGCTGGATGGGCAGGGCCTTGATGGGTTCGGCCTGTCCGGTGCCGTCGCAGTCGGCGCACACGTCGTGGAAGTCGTCGGGGCCGCGCAGGTGGCCGCGTCCGGCGCAGGTGCGGCACATGAGGGTGCGGTCCACGGTGCCGGTGCCTTCGGCGTTCTTGGTGGCGTACTTGGCGACGTATCCGGCTACGGCGGCGTCGGTGAGTTCGCCGTCGCCCAGGGCGGTGATGGGGTCGACCTTGTACCGGCGGCCCCAGGCGATGACGCGTTCGCCGATGGCGTCGGAGGCGATGGTGAGCCGGGCGCGTTCGACGGCCAGGCCCACGGCGGCGCTCAGGGCGTCGAAGGTGGCCCAGGGCGGGGGCGGGCTGGTGTGGCCGTCGGGGCCGTCGAAGCGGATGACGGCGTGGAAGTGGACCAGGCCGCGCTTCTGGTACTCGGCGACCTTGGCGAAGGAGACCCGCAGGGCCGAGTTCAGGGCCTTCTGCGTCGTGCCGAGGTGTTCGGCCAGGGCGCGGCGCAGGTAGGTGGTGAAGCGTGCCCAGAGCTGTCCGGCGTGGGCGTTCCAGAGCACGGCGCCGGTGTAGTCGTAGGTGGCCGGGTTCAGTGGGGTGCCGAGTTCGGGGGCGTCTTCGGCGTGGGTGTCGCCGCAGGCGCAGGGGCGGGTCTGTCCTGCGTTGGTGGTGGGGCGGTTGTGGACGGGGCCGAAGGAGGGGGCGGTGAGGGTGACGAAGGCGCGGGGGTGGTCGCGGACGGTTTCGGCGACGTTCTTGCCGCCGGACAGTCCGGCCTTGATCAGGTGGTAGGTGTCGGCGGCGTAGAGGCGGGAGCAGGCGGGGCAGCGGGAAGTACGGCGGTTGCCGCAGGTGGTCAGCAGGCGTCCGGAGGGTTCGTCTTCGGAACGGTAGGAGCGGACCACTTCCTTGGTGGCCGTGTCGGTTGTGACGGTGAAGCCGTGGAGGTTGATGGGGCTGGTGCAGCCGCGCAGGTCGCGGATCTGCTGCTGTACGCGGTCGAAGTCGTGGGTGTTGGCCAGCTCGATCAGGTCCCGCAGGCCGGGGCTGATGACGTGGCGCAGGTCGAGGGTGCGCATGAGTGGCGGGGTCTCCCTTCTGGCGCGAGGGTGGGACCTGCGGGCAGCAGTGATCAGCGCTCGGGCTGCTGCCCGCAGGCATGACGGGTCGGCCCAGGGCCGGGCGAGGGCGGGGTGGTGCCGGGAAGGCCGGCGGAGGGTGCGGAGCTACAGGGCGGTGTAGAGGGCGGTGGCCATAGGCAGGCCGATGCCGAGTCGCCTCTTGAGCTGGGCCGCCGTGATGGGTTCGCCGTGCTCGGCGTGGTGGGACGCGGCGATGGAACGTGCTTCGGCGAGTAGCGGTTCAGGCACGTTGACCGCAGGAGCCGCCGCGACGGGCGCAGGCGCGACGGGGGCCGGCGCGACGGGGGCCGGGGTGGTGACCGGCAGCACGACGGGGGCAGGGTCCGGCGCCACAAGCGGGGTGGGCGACGGGTCGGGTTCCGTCTCGGCCAAGGCCGGCGCAGGTGCGAAGGCCGGTTCCGCGTCGCCGACGGGAGCCGGGGCGGTCACCGGAGCCGGGGCCGGGGACATGGCCGGTGCGGTGACGGCGTGGAAGTGGCGCAGCAGCGCGGGGCCGACGGCACCCCAGCCGAGGAGGAGCAGCGGGGCCACGGCATCGACGCAGGCGCGGCCGTAGTGCCCGGCGATCACGGGTTCGGCGATGTTGAGGGCGAGGGTGAAGAAGCCGGAGGTGTGCATCAGCCTGTTCGCGCCCTTGAGGTCTTCGGCGGCCACGCCGTGCAGGGACAGGTACCGCAGGGCGACCAGGAGGCCGAGGACGGACAGGTCCACCATCGGCGCGATCAGGGGCGCGACCGGGTCGGGGACGCCCAGACGCAGGGCCAGGCTCCAGACGTTGCCGAAGGAGAAAACGAAGGCCAGCAGGGCGATGACCGCCATGACCACGGTCACGGTGCGCTGAGTGATCCGGTCTTCTGACATGAGGCAATTCACCTCCTTCCAGGGGGTGTTGGGGTCGTGGGGTCAGACCTTGGGGGTGAGGCCGGCCCGGCGGGCGACGTTCGGGCCGAGGTAGGTCTGAAGGACCTGGCGTTCGTGGGCGTTGGCGACGCGGTAGGCGGCGATGCCGATCCGCTCGGCGCGGTCGAGGTCCCCGGCGGTGATGGCCTTGCGCATGTGTCGGATGTAGATCCGCATCGAGGGGCGCATGTCAGGCTGCCTGCGCCGGGGGCTCGGGGTCCTCCTTGGTGAGGTCCACGACCGTCCATCCGGTCAGGCCCTCCAGGAGCCGGGCCGGGTGGCGCACGAGGTGGGTGGTCCGCTCGGCGACACGGGCGGCGTCCTCGTCGGCGACGTAGGGGGTGCGGATGCGGACGAAGCCGGGACGGCCGTGCTGGGACATGACCGCCACGCCGACGTAGGCGGGATCCTGAAGGTTGACCGGGCTGGCGTCGGGCCACTCGCGGATGTCGTCGCCGAGCGCGGCGACGGCGGCGTCGGCGGTCTTCTGCGCGAAGGACAGCCCGACCGGGCACACGTCGCGGATGAAGGTGGGGATCGCGTCTCCGGTGGTCTTCTGCGTGGTCAGGAAGGTCAGGAAGCCGACCGAGCGGCCCTTTTTCACCAGGTCCTCCACCAGGCGGGCGTTCTCCGCCGCGAGCGCGGCCAGCTTCTTGGTGGCCGGGTCGGAGCCCTTGTAGTCGCGGAAGTAGGTGTGGGCCTCGTCGATGACGATGACGATGAGCGGCCAGTCCTCCGAGGGGCCGACGTGCCACATGTTCTTCACGCCCAGCACGCGGCGGATGGACGCGGAACGGGCGCGGCGCAGCTGCACCAGTTCCTTCAGCTTCTTGTTCGCCTCCTCCAAGTCGTCACCGCAGAACTCGAACGCCCGCTGCACGAGGTCGGCGTAGTCGCCCTCGTAGGCGTGGGAGACCTTGCCGTCGAAGAAGACGAACTGGATGGCCGGCGAAGGTGCCCAGTCACACACGAGCCGGTTCACGCACGAGGTCTTCCCGAATCCCGGCAGGCCGCCCATGGCCACCCCAGGGACCTCCTTCAGGGGCACGACCACGGGCAGGCCGTACTCGTCCACCCCCAGCTCCCACACCGCGCACTCCTCCGGCACGCGGCCGGTGGGCGCATGAACGGTCGGCACGATCAGCGGATCCACCCGCACCCCGCGCAACGTCACCTGCCCCGGCTTCTCCCCTGGCAACACGGACACGCGGGCCATACGCCAGGCGTCCGCCAGATAGGGAGCGGCCTTCTGGAACTCCGCCAGACCCACCTTCGGCAGGCAGGTCGCCTCCGCCATCACCCCGAAGGCGTCCGGGGTGACCTTCAGGGCCGGGACCAGGACTCGGGGCTTGGGTTCCTTGCCGTCCGCGGCCGCGAGCGAGGCCAGGGCGGTCGGCATCTTGTCCGTGACCGACAGCCCGCACATTCGCGCCAGCCGCTTCCAGCCCCAGCGGATCCGAATCGCCTGCCGGATGGACCGCCGGGTCATGGCATCGGCCCGCAGGTAGCGCACCACCCACCACACCGACCAGCCGCCCAGTACGGCCAGAGCCACGCCGACGACCAGGAGGCCATAGCCGAAGGCCCCTCCGGTCGGGTCGTTGTCCTTCATGTGTTGCTCTCCTGAGAGTTGTAGACGAAGGCCACCAGGGCCGTTTCGAGGGCGGCCCGGTCCTGGGCCGTCAGGCGGGGAAGGCCGTAGCCGACGAGCACACCGGCCACCGAGCTGATGAGGGAGTCACCGAGCCGGGCATCCGGCCCGGCGTGAGGCAGCGGGTAGCTGCACTCGACGCCGGGCCGGAAAGCAGTGCGGCTCACGCCGCCTCAGCGGCCGAAGCCGGACCGCCGACCAGGTCCAGGCGCTCCGCGCGGTAGGCGATGCCGTCCGAGAGCGAGCCGTTGAAGATCCGGGCCCACGGGGTGGCGAACAGCTCCACAGGCATGACCGGCACACCCGGCTTCAGCCCGTTGGGCAGACCGGTCTCCGGAACGGTGATCTTCATAGCCTCCGCACGCTCCTCCTCCATGAAGAAGAGGGTGATCGTGAACAGCTTCGCGCCGGTCTCACGGTCCACCGCGAACTGGGTCTTCTCGGCGTCCGCGTACTTCGGAACCGCCAGGTTGCCGGCCACGAACGACGAGGACGGGAGCAGGCCAACACGGATACGAGCCATGGGTGTTACGTCCCTTCGGTAGTGCTTCGCCGGGGTGGCGAAGCGAGATCAACAGTGCACTACCCGCCATCAGTGCGTCAAGCGCTTAGCGCACATCGCACCTGAGGTGGGGTGGGCCCGTCGGAAAATGGGAGGTGCAACAGGGTCTTACTGCGGTAGGCGGGCCAGGCCCGCTACCCTCGGGCTATGAAGCTGCCCAAGGATTCCGACACCCCGCCGTACCGTCTGGTCGCCGAGGAGCTGCGGCGGCAGATCCGGTCCGGCCGACTCAAGCCGGGAGAGCGGGTTCCTTCGTCTCGCGACCTAGAGGCGACGTACGAGATCGCCAACATGACCGCGCGTTCCGCCCTGCGCATCCTGCGCGACGAAGGACTCATCAACACCATGCCGGGCCGGGGCAATTTCGTCGCCGATCCCCTACCGGAGGCCGACCCGAAGGCCGGCACTCCCGAGGCGGCGAGCGGCGGGCAGATGCCCACGCCGGAATATGTCGAACTGTCCGAACGCCTGGATGCCATAAATGCCAGGCTGGACACCCTGTTCCAGGTCTTCGGGCAGCTCGGTGGCATCACCGAGGCGAAGAACCCGCCGAAGAAGTAGCGCGAGCGTTTTCGAGCATCCGGCGCGTCAGATCTTCGAGTCGCGCCACCTTGTCTTCGACTTCCTTGAGCTTCGCCGCTATCAGCTCTGCCTCGCGCTCGTTCATTTCCACCCGTTCGTTGTCGCGCCGTTGTTGCGTGTCGAGTTCAGCCAACCGCCGGGGGCTTGCCCGAAGGCTTGCCCAGCGATGATCCACCGGCGGATCAGGGCTTGCCCGTGCCGTAAGGCATGCCGTCACCGCGGTTGTTGAGCCAGGTCTACCGGCCGAACCGGACAGGTTCGAGAGCCATGGCCCAGCGCTCCCGCCGGGCGGGCAGAAACCTTCCTTCGCGTCCCGCCTCACGGGACGGCGCCCCTTCTGTGCGCTCATGCTGCTTGTCCTTCCAGTCGTCCGGGCAGTGCATCAAGGGTCTGGAGAAGCGCCGGTTTGACTAACCGGCGATCGTCGGCTATGTTCCGCCGCCCCGATTTCAGGGATCGCCTATAGAGGTCGGTTTTCCGGGGTGTGTGTGACCCTGATCAAATGTGACGCCGGTCACTTCCGCCCCCTTCCGCGCCTGACATCTTCGGACCCTCCGGCGTGCGCGACAGCGGATCATCGAGAGCGGACACCACCGCCGCGACGAGTCGCCCCCTGCACTTGGAACAGGTGCGGAAGAACCCCGTCGGTGTGACACCGCCCCCTCGTGACCTGGCTCACATATCGCCAGATAAGCCGTCGACTTTTCCACAGCCCCACCATGCAACGGTTCGCCTGTGGATACTTTTCTGCGATCCCGCGAACAGACCGTCATGAAACAGGCTGATCATGCGGTGAGTTGGGCGAGACATGGCAAAACAGCCCACTCCCTACCGGCCGGAGCCGCCGAAGGGGTGAGCTGTCCAAAGTTTCTTTACTGGATCAAGGCGGCCCGCTGACGCGGGCCGCGCGGCGCGGCGGCCCCAGGCCGCCGCCGGCTCCATGTCTCCGCCACCGCCCGCGACGGCCCCCGCCCGCTCGCGCCGCAAAAGCCCGAGAAGCGGGCAGCCAGACCCGTGAAGAACCCCGCCAGCCGCCCCACGACGAGCACGGCCAGCAGGAGCGGGATGCATGCCAAGTCCGCACCGGTCACCGCGGATTGCCGTTCATCCAGCCGTGCGCCGGGCAGCCGGCCCTTGCCCATTCGTCAGGCGAGGCCGGCGGCAGCGCTCAGGCCGGGACGGGGTCGAGGCCGTGACGGATTGGGGAAGCGTGGCTGGGGCCGGTGGGTGGTTGCTGGAGACACACGTGGCGGGTGATCGGTCGGCGCACCCGCCGTCGTGGCTGACTTTCTGTGGCTGAGGTCGCCAACGGCCCAAGTCAGATGGCCAGGGAAGGCGGGGCGACCGTTCGTGCGCGGTCGTAGAGGTCCTTCGCGGTCGTGTTCTTCAGGTGCGGCCGGAGGAGGCCGAACATGGTTCTGACGCGGTCGTCGGCTCGGCCGGACTGCACCATGGGGTAGTCGTCGAGCGCCTGGTGCCAGGTGTCGCAGGCCGCTTCCAGGTGGCCGACCTCCAGTTGCCGTTCGGCCAGCATGGCGCGGTGTCGGACGCGCGCGCGGCGGTAGACGCTGTAGCGCACCTTGTCGGACTGCTGCATGGCCTCGATGGCGCCGGAGACGTCGCCGAGTTCGTAACGAACCTGGCTGATGTGGTAGTTGAGCGACGCCGGGTCGTACGAGCCGAACGCCTTGCCGCGCGACTCGGCACGGTCCATGGCGGTCTCGGCCTCCCGGATGTACCGCAGCGCCCGAGTCCGATCGCCGGTCTGCGCGGCGGCGTGTGCTTGCTGGCCGGCGAGGAAGGCAAGCATGCGAGGCCCGGCCTTCGGGGAGGCCGCTGCTGCGGCGTCTGCCAGCTCCATGGCCTTTCCCCCGTGACGGAGATCGATCGCCTGGACGCTCATGCCGCGCAGAGTCGTGCAGTAGGTCAGGTGGTCCTCGGCGGCGCCCGCCAGTTCCAGTGCCTTGACGTAGTAGCGCTGCGCGAGGCCGTGCAGCCCCTCGTCCACGGCCATGTAGCCGGTCAGGTACAGCAGGTCCGAGGCCGCGGACAGCATGGCCTTCCGCACGTCGTCGGGGGCGTCGGCGCGCAGGTAGGACGCCACGGTGTTCACCATGAACGAGGCCGCCATGGGGCGCGCGTGGCGACCGCCGAACTGGTCGTCCAGTTCCGAGACGCGCTCGGTCATGGCGACGACCATGCCCACTTCGTTCATGCCGATCCGGCGGGCGCGGCCGGACTGGACCGCTTCGGCACGGCCGATGACATCCGGCCACCCGGGAATCGTGAGGGCGACAGAGAACAGGCCGGCCCCCAGGACACTGCGGCGCGATGGGTCCATGTCCTGCCTCCCGAGGTCGATCAGCCCCTCCACGGTATCCGCGGCTGTCGAGGAGGAGTGATCGCGGGGAACAGGCAGACCGGCCTCAGCGTGCGTCACGGGCCGCCCCAGACGCCGAGAGAGGGCTTCCAGGACACACACCCGCACGGCCCCGCGCGGCACGGTGCCGCCCAGCCAATGGCTCACCGCCGACTCGTCGTATCGCAGGGGCGTGCCCAGCTCGGTGCCCACGCGGTTCACCGCCCGCGCGAACTGGCGATAGGTCCAGCGACTCTCGGCGAGCAGGCGCCCGAGCGCCCCGTTCGGTTCACGCGTGGCCATGCCCTCAACTCCCCGTGCCCTTGCGAACTTTCAAGGCTTTGAAGTCCCGGCGCTGCTGCAACGGTACCGCTGTGCGTGGCCACGCGGTTGCGTAGAGGCAGCAGGGAACGGCGAGACCTCGCCGCAGCCATCGTCTGAGGGACTGAGGGATGAAAAGCGAAGCGCGGGCCCGACTGGCCCAGTTGACCGAAGAGCGGGGCGCGGACGGGGTGCTGAGGATCGACACCTACGAGGGCGCGGACCCGCCGCCGGGCTCGAACCTGTTCCCGCCGTGTGAGTGCCCGCAGCACAGCCGTCCCGAGCCTCAGGACGCCGCGGCCGAGATGAGCGCCGCCGTGCGCAGGGCGAACGAGCGCAGTCGCGGAGAGCGTCTGTGAGGCGGTTAGTCGCAGTCGTCGGCCGTTACGCCGGACTGCTGCTGATCATCACCATCTCTGCATCGAGCGGCTTCGTCCTGGGAGTGGCCGCCGCCTCCACCCCCACCTGACTTCTCCCTGCCACATACAACCCCACGTGTGGCGAGGGAGGGCCTACCGCCGGAAGCGGTGGGTACCCGTCCGGCCGCCTTCTTCGTAAGGGCCGGCAGCCGGACGGGATCAACTCCGCAGCATCAGCCGCGGGGTCCGTTTCAACCGTAAGAGGAGAACACGATGAACGTGGACGAGCTGTTCACCGGCGACCTGATCACCGGCGTCCCGGCCGTCGAGGCCACGCTGCTCGACAAGATGCCCGGCGGTGGCGACAACAACGGCGACCACTGCTCCAAGTGATCCAGGGCTGGCGCCAGGCGGGGCGGGGTCGTTCGCGGCCCCGCCCCGCCGCATGACTTCGGAAAGGGACGACATGCTGTCGATGCGTCTGCGCCTGGCCGATCTCCAGGAGCCCCGATGGAGGCCGGAAGGAGGTCGCTGGGTCAACGGCGAAAGCTGGATCGAGCCCGCGAACGTGTCCACGCTGGTCATGGAGGCCCGCGACGACCAGGCGCCATATGTGCGGATGAGGGTGAAGGAGTGCAAGCGGGGCGAGGCCGACTTCGTCGAGGTCGTCATGACGGCCGGGGAAGTCCGTCTCACGGCGGGCGTCTTCGGCACGGCTCCGCTGTATCTGATGGAGAAGTCCGGCGAGCTGTACGCGTCATGGGACGTGGCAGCACTGGGGCCGCATCTATCGGCTGACCGCCTGGCGCCGCGTGTCGTGGCGCGGACGCTGACCAGGCAGCATCGCTACACCTCCGAGACGTTGTTCGAGGGCGTCTACCGCCTCACTGAGCGGGCGTCCGCCACGTTCACCGCCGCCGGACTCGGCATCCACTACCCGGAGCCCGCCGAACACGTCCTGTCGCCGCGCACGCTGCGTCCCGGTGTCGATCCACTCGCCATGCTCGACGAGTTGCTGACCGACGTGATCCGCGAAGCGCCGAGCGCTACGGGGTGCGTGGGCGTCGAACTGTCGGGCGGCGCGGACTCCGGGAACGTCGCCCTGGCCGTGAAGGCAGCGCGCTTCGCGCAGGTGCACAGCTTCGGCTTACTGGTCGGGGGAAGCATCGGCAGGCAGCAGCGCGAGCGCCGCCAGGCGTACGCGGATCACTGCAGCTTCCGAGACGTGGCCATTCCCGCCGTGCAGCACCCGCCGTTCTGCCCCGGTGGCGTGCGCGCTCTGCGCCGACCACATGATCCGGCGGGGGCGTTCTACCAGGAAGCCTTCGACGTCGTACGCGAGCAGGCCGCCGCTCGACGGTGCGAGGTGATGTTCACCGGCAGTGGAGGGGACGAGGTGAACGCCCACCACTCCAGGACGGATGCGGAACTGCCGACGCCGGAACCCGTTCCGTGGCTCGGGCCGAAGGCGGTTCGGGCCCTGGCCGAGGTGAACGAGCACCTGGCGCCCATTCCCGTCCTGCCGGTGCCGACCCTGATGGCGTTCGGGATGCACAATCCCGGCTTTCTGCGGGCCGGCGTCTGGCCGGTGAGCCCGCTCGTGCACCCGCGGATCGTCCGGTTCATGGAGCAGCTGCCGCACGAGTACAAGCGAGGCAAGGCGCTGTTCCGTGAGCGGATCAGGCGGGCGGGACTGCCGGACTCGGTGGCGTCGCCGGCCGAACCGGAGAACTTCCTGGCCGTCCTGGAGAAGGGGCTGCGCTCCTACGGCTTGCCCGTACTGGACGACATGCTGAAGGAGTCCGTCCTGGTCGATCTCGGCTACGTTGACGGCAAGGCACTCGCTCAGGCCCGCAAGGACGCCGACGCCGCTCCGACCGTCCCCGATCTGCTGTGCGATGTCCTCGCGCTTGAGGTCGGACTGCGGAGCCTGATGTGACCGGCTACGACACGGAAGCGGAACCAGTGGAAGCGACGAACCTCCTCTACCGGGACCCGGCCCTGTACGACGTGATCCAGTCCGACAGCACCGGTGCCGGGATGTGTCAGACCCTGATCGAGACGCACCGGCCGGACGCCCGGACGCTGGTCGACTTCGGATGCGGCACCGGAAGGGATCTGGAGATCCTGGCCAAGCGCTTCGAGTGCATCGGCTTGGACCTTCAGCCCGGCATGGTCGACTACGCCCGCCAGGCCCGGCCGGAGCTGGACATCCGCATCGGAGACATGCGCACCGCGCGACTCCGGCGGTGCATGGACGTGGTGACCTGCATGGGCAACACCCTCGCCTACGTCCACGACAACAACGAGATCACCCAGGTCTTCGCTACGTTCGCAGCCCACGCCAGACAAGGCAGCCTGCTCATCCTGTGCTCCCCCGTCGCACCCATCACGGGGACCGAACTGATGACCGCCACGGTCGACACCCCGAGCGGCCCGGCGACCGTCACGATCCGCCACGAGTGGGACCTGCGAACGCAGATCAACACCATGCGCCGGCACTGGGCACTCCCCTCAGGGGACGAGGCCCAGGACGAGATCCGCAGACGCGTCATCTTCCCGCGCGAACTCGAACAGTACGCGCAGCGCGTCGGCTTCGGGATCCTGGACATGACCGACAGCTCCAGAGGCAGCACCCTCACCGGTCCGACCGCGTACACGGTGGCCCGGTACACCTGACAGCCAGGGTGCCGCTGGGCCAGGTGTGGACCGACAGAGGTCGTGAGGGCTCTCAGGGCAGGGAACGAGCAGGTCAGGAGCGCCGGACTGCCAAGCGTTCCCCACGCGCGCGACACTCATCCCGCGCATGTACCGCCTCCTGATGCGAGAAGATCCCACGCCCCGAGTGAGGAGTGCGAGTCTGTGAGCATGGACCTCGAAGAACTACTGCGCGCCATGGACCGTACGGCGGCCAACCTGAGAAAAATGGACAGCGTGTGGGAGCGTGCAAAGCCGTTCATCCCATCCGGCCCGCAACGCGGCTCAGATGTCCAGTACGACGCCCTTCGGGCGGCCTGGGCGGATTTGCTCCCCGGGCTCCCGCGAATTGATGGCTGGACCATCACTGAGCCGCTCCCGGACATCGACGAAATGGGCCAAGCCTTCATCGACTACCTCGACATCGGCGAGCACCCCACCGCCGTACATGCTGCCGGGGAGAAGCCCGGAGCGGATCTCGCCGCCTATCGATACCGCCTGGACCGGGCTCGCCGACGTGCGGCACGGAGTCGACTGGAGCAACTCGTCTCGACAGTCGACGCAGCGCTCCCCCTCGCTTTGGGAGACACAGCGCGAGACGCCGTTGAACGCCTGGAAAACGAACAGACCGAAGAGGTCGAGACTGCGATCGGGGAAATCGCAAGGCTCCTGGGCGAAGACGCCGAAAGCATTGATCGCTGGTGGGATCTGCAGCGGCACATGCGCTTCAGCCAGGGGCACGACTGGCAGGACATCGTTGAATTCGACTGGCCAGCTGTACGTGCCGGCATCGAGGCCAAGTCTCTCGGCGACAGCGATCCGCTACCGGTCCCGGACATCGATCTCGGACAGGCGGCGTCGGGCAACCTCACAGGGGCGGCCACGTTGGCGCTTCGTTGGGAGTTGCTGAACGACGACGGGTTCGAACGGCTCCTCTACGATCTACTGCGAGACATCCCGGAGCACCAGAACGTCGAGTGGCTGATGCAAACCCGTGCCCCCGACCGAGGGCGTGACCTTTCCATGGACCGGGTTCTTCGAGACGGTTCCGGTGGCGTCCGCACCGAGCGTGTCATCGTTCAGGCCAAGCACTGGCGCAGCCGCTCGGTCAACGCGGCCGCCGTTAGCGAGACGGCAACGGCAGGAAAGCTATGGGGACCCCCGCTCGTGCGAGGGATTGTCATCGCTACCAGCGGCAGATTTACTGCTGATGCGGTGTCCTGGGCGGAGCGGCACAACTCGGAGGGCACCGCGCCCTACATCGAACTCTGGCCTGACAGCAGACTGGAGACCCTCCTCGCGCAGCGACCACACATCGCGGCTGCGCACGGCCTCAAATAGGTGCACGGCGCGCTGACGGCAGCCCTGACGGCAACGACGGCACACAAGGGCCATTGATCACGACCATCAGCGGTCAGTTGGGAGGAGGGCGGAGCCCTCGCCCCACAGCCTGCCCGATCCTACGGATCAGAAGGTTGCAGGTTCGAATCCTGCCGAGTGCACAGCAGGCCAGAGGCCCCCGGGAGAAGGCGAATTCAAGGGGTCGTGGCAACACCGCTGATCATGCGGCTGTTGTGAGGAGCTTAGTGGTCGGCTCCGTAAGTCCTTCGGGGGTTGATCATGGTGCCGGGGCGGCGGAGGATTCTTCGTGTCGGCCGGCGGGGTGCTGGTCGAGTCTGGCCAGCAGATCGTCCAGGTCGGAGGTGGTGAACTTCCACTGGAACGGCTGTGCCGTGGCGTTGTAGCGGTCTTCGAATTCTCGGAGCCGGTCTGTGACCTGGGCAACGTCGCTCTATTAGATGGCCGTCGCCATGTCTTTGAGTGTCGGTGACGTCGTTTCCTGCGGGGCGAGTTGCAGGGGTCTCGGCTTCGCCCGCGGCTTGCGTGGTCGTCGTTCTTCGGGGAAGAGCGAGAGGCTGATCGTGTGGGTGACCTTGGTGGTGGCGGGCTCGTCCGGTTTGAGGGTGCGGTATCCGGTGGTGCTGCGTTTGGTGGCGCGGGGTGCGGCACGTCCGGGGCGGGGACGGACGGCCTCGCGGGTCAGGTCGGCCTGGATGTCACGGATCCTGGCGGCCAGTTGCCGAGGGGGGAAAGTCCGCGCCGACGGAACGTCGGGCGGCGGCGAGGGTGTTCTTGAAGCTGATGTGCGAGACGGGGAGGTTCGCGTGGTGGGCGGCGTCCACGGCCAGGTCGTGTACGGCCTGGTAGACGCAGAGCATGGCCCACAGTTCCTGCTCGACCATGGCGGGACTGTTGGACCGGAGGGTCGCGGTGCGTCCTCCCCGCTGTTCGATCTTGATGTGCTTGAAGATCGTCTCGCTGGTCCAGCGGGCGGTGTACAGCTCTGCCAGCTCTGCGGCGGGTGCCGCCTCGGGGTCCAGGAGCGTGGTGATCAGGCAGAACAGCTCCGAGGTCTCCTCACTGTCGCCGTCCGCGCCGATCGTGGTGGTGACCACGGTGTACTCCACGGCGCGCACGGTGATCCGGGCGCCGCGCGGCCCGTTCAGGCGGGTGAGGAAGGTGCCGTCGGCCAGAACCTCATGCGGCCGCAGGGTGAAGGAATCCGAGACCCGCCACAGGAGTTCGGCCCCGGTGACCGCGGCTGCCCGCCACAGCTCATAGGCTGGAAAGCCCCGGTCGGCCATCAACAGGATGCCTTCCCGCAGGTGCACCAGGAGGCGGGCGGCCAAGGTGCGCTCGCCGACGGCGAAGGAGTCGAAGACCGCACCGATCAACGCCTTCGTGCCGCACTCCACCAGCGCGAGGAGCCTCACCTGCGGGTACGGTCCAGGCCGATTTCCGTTGGAGGCACGGGTGTAGGCGGCAGCGTTCGCCTCGCTGTCAGGAACGTCCAGCAGTGTGCCGTCCATGGAGGTCAGCCGCAGCCCGCGCCAGAAAGCCCCCGGCGTGGCCGCAGTGCCGGTGCAACCGGCGACCCGGTCGAAGAGCAGTCGCAGCGGCCCCGCACCCAGCCGGGCCCGCGCCGTTGTCAGAGACCCCGTGCGCGCCGGACGCCACACCTCCCGCGCCCGGCGCGGCCAGTGCTCCACCAACTCCCGCAGCACCAGGCCGTATCCGTCACCGCTGAACAGCCACATCGTCAGGACGAAATACACCATCAGCCGGGCCGGCAACGACCGGGTCCGCTCCTCGCGCGCCCCCGCCTCATCGACCACGAAGTCGACCAGCTCGGGCGTGAACGTACGCGACAGCACCCCCATCCGGACCCGCTCCGGGTACGTCTCACCAACTATGTGATCTCTCGGCACAAGACCGAGACTCTACGCGATCATGAACTAAGCGAGCGACGTTGGGGCCATGGCGGCGTGGGCGAGTGACGTCAGGAAACGAGGTAACCAGGTGCGTCAAGGGTGGCATCAGGGCGGACATGAGTCTTCTTGCTCCGACCGGTCCGCAGTACTACCGCAAGAGGAAGGCTCATGCCGCAGCCCTACTGCCACTCGATCGGACCCGATCAGAATTACCAAGTGGAACCCGCCGCGTAGGGCAGGTCGAGGGGGCCCCGTCCGAGAATTCACCTAATGTGGCGAGGTGCCAAGGAATGAGACATCGGTTATTCCTTGTTTGTATCCGGCCTGACTGTATTGATCGCCATCGGCGTACGGCGCGGCAGTTATCCACAGAAGTACATAGCGTGATTTCACAGGGGTTTTTGCTTGTGGCTTCATCAGGGTGATCGACGTCGTCGACTCGGCGATTTTTCTCAGCGAGGTGATGGGTTTCGCAGGTGTCAACGAATCCACTGCATAAAGCGAGATCTTGGTGTGATCGCCTCCGTATCGGAGTGCGATGGAGGCACCCGAGACGTTCTGAGGCGAGCCGAGATCATAAATGATGCCGACTCCCTTCTTGAACGGGGCGAGTACAGGGCCGTCGTAGTAGGTCTTGGTACGCCAGAACGACGTGCGGTCCTTGTCGTAGGTGCTTGTGACACCGTCGATGTTCTGTGGCGACCCGTCCGGATAGAACTCGCTGGCGGTGCGGATGGGCAGGATTTTCGGTGTTGCCTGCTTGGCATGCCCCTTTTCACCGTCCGGGTTGGTCTGGGTGGTGCCGGGGTCGTCGCTCGAGTTGTTGTTGCGGTCGATGAGTGTTTCGGCGAGCTGCCAGCTGCCCAGGCCCAGTGCGGCGATCAGCAGTGCGGAGACGGCCCACTTCAGGGCTCGCCCGGTGCGGCTCTGCAGCGGGGCCGGCGGCACGGGGACGACGGGCTGGGTCACCCCGGCGCCGGGCATGGCCGGCCTGCCGTACGTGCCCTGCTGGTAGGTGGTCCGCTGGTACTCGGGCGGGGCGGTGAAGACGGGCTCGGGCGGCCGGATGCGGGGCATCGCCGCCACGGCCTTGGCCAGCTCGTCCGGTGTGGTGCAGGGCTGTTCCTGGCGGGACGCGGTGGCCCCGTCGTTGGCGAGGGCCCGCATGGCGATCTCGGACAGGCCTCGGTGCACCCCCGCCCGCACCTGGTCGGGCGGGAGCAGACCCATGCCCTTGGGCAGCCCGGTGAGCCCGTACGCGTCGCTCTCGTACGGCCAGCGCTGGGTCAGCGCGGCGTACAGCAGGGCGCCGATGGCCTCTGTGTCGGCGCGCTGGGGGCCGTCGGAGGTGATGCCCCGCAGCGCGGCGTTCACCGCGAGGCCGCGGATGCGGTACTGGCCGGACGAACTGCGCAGCACCGCGCCGGGGGTCAGTCTGAGGTGGGCCAGGCCCTCCCGGTGTGCGGCGGCCATGGCCTGGGAGACCTGGCTGACGAGCTGGTAGGCGTCATGGGCGTCCATCGGGCCGGCGCCGAACAGGGCCGTCAGCTCGGTGGCGTCGGGGAGCCATTCGTGGACGACGTAGACGAGGTCGTCCTCCTCGACGGCGTCGAGGACCTGGACGAAGCGTGGGTCGCCCAGCAGGGCGGCGGACCGGGCGGCGGCCAGGACGGAGCGGGCCCTGGGGTGGTCCGCGGTGAGCAGGTGGACGCCGACCGCGCGGCGCAGCTTCTCGTCCACGGCCCGCCAGCTGCTGAAGCCGTCCAGCCGGGTGACGCACTCCTCCAGCCGGTAGCGGCGGGCCAGTCTGTGTCCGCTGTGCAGGTCCGGGGCGGCCGGGTAAGTCTCGGAAGCGGTCTGCCCGCCGTCCTCCCCCTGGGAGTCCGTGTCCGCCGCGTCCTGCGCTTCTGCCGTCCCGTCGGTCGTGGCCTCGTCCGCCTTGGCGGTCAGCGGCTCGTCCCCGCTGTCTGCGGCCACGTCGACGGCGGCCGTGCTACGTTCCGCCACCGTCGTTCCTGCCTCCCCATCCGTTGCGCGATGCCAGCCAGCTCTGCACAGTCACGCCAATTGTGCCCACACTCCGGCGCTATGCACGACACGCGGAGACCGGCGATGGTTGTGCGGTGCGGCCGTTCTCAGCGGCCGAGCCGTCCCCTGACCATGCCGACCATGCCGTTGATCTCCTCGATGCGCATCCTCTTGGCGGCGACGAAGAACACTCCCAGGAGCAGGGCCCCGCCGCACACCAGAGCGACGAGCGAACCGAGCGCGCCGTTCCCCAGCACGTTCAGCAGCCCGAAGCCGACCGCCCCGCCCACCACGGTGGCGGGCAGCGCGGCGAGGCACAGCCGGGCGTAGGTGCGGACGACGTGCGCGCCGTCCAGGTCGCCGCCCAGGCGGTTGCGCAGCCGGCGCCAGGCGATCCCGACGCCCACCGCGTACGCGAGGCCGTAGGAGGCCGCCATGCCGACCACGGCCCAGCGGGCGGGCAGGACGACGTAGCAGAGGGCCGAGGCCGCCGCGTTGACCAGAGCGACGATGACGGTGTTGTAGAAGGGCGTACGGGTGTCCTCGTACGCGTAGAACCCGCGCAGCACCACGTACTGCACGGAGTACGGGATCAGGCCGAGGCCGAAGGCCATCAGGATGAAGCCCATGGAGCGGGCGGCCTCGGGGCCGGTGGAGGCGTAGAGCAGGGTGCACATCGGAACGCCCAGGGCGAGGAACGCGAAGGCGACCGGCACGATGGCCACGGCGGAGTTGCGCAGCCCCTGCGAGATGTCGTCGCGGACGGCGCCCGGGTCGTTGTCGTGGGCGGCGCGGGAGATGCGGGGCAGCAGGGCGGCCATGACCGAGACGGTGATGATCGCCTGCGGCATGCCCCAGATCAGCTGGGCGTTGGAATAGGCGAGGAAGCCCGCTCCGTCCGTACCCGAGGCCTTGCCGGCCGAGGTCGCGAGCTGGGTGACGACGAGCACACCGGCCTGGTTGGCGAAGACGAACAGGACCGTCCACTTGGCGAGCTTGACCGTCTTGCCGAGCCCGTGGCCCTTCCAGTCGAACCGGGGGCGGAAGCGGAACCCGGCCTCGCGGAGGTACGGGATCATGGCCAGCGCCTGGACGACCAGGCCGAGCAGGGTGCCGATGCCCAGGAGGCGCACCCCGTCCGGCGGGATCGTGTCCACACCCATCTGGGACTCGTGGGAGGTGCCGTAGACCCAGATGAACATGCCGAAGGTGAAGATCATGACGATGTTGTTCAGGACCGGGGTCCACATCATCGCGCCGAACTTGCCGCGGGCGTTGAGGATCTGGCCCATCACGACGTGCACACCCATGAAGAAGATGGTGGGCAGGCAGTAGCGGGCGAAGGTGACGGCGACGCTGTTGGCCGCCGGTTCGTCCGCGATCGTCGAGGACATCAGCCGGATGAGCCAGGGAGCCGCGAAGACCGCCACGGCGACGATCAGGCCGAGAGCGACCATCACCAGGGTCAGCAGCCGGTTGGCGTACGCCTCGCCGCCGTCCTTGTCCTCCTTCATGGAGCGGACGAGCTGCGGGACGAAGACGGAGTTGAGGCCGCCGCCCACGGTGAGGATGTAGATCATCGTGGGCAGCGTGTAGGGGATGGTGAAGCTGTCACCGAGCAACGCGGCGCCGAGTGCCGCGGTGATCACGAGGCTGCGGACGAAGCCGGTGAGGCGCGAGACGAGCGTGCCGGCCGCCATGACCGCACTGGACTTCAGCAGGCCGGAGGCGCGGCCCCCGGACTTGGGCGGCGCGGGGGCGGGCTCGGGCTGTGCGGGTGCCGGGGAGGCGGCGGGGCCTTCCTGGTCCCGGAAGAGGTGGGCGAAGGCGTCGGGCTCGTCGTGGTCGGCGGAGGCCTGCGTGACGAGATCGTCCACGCCGACGAACTGGGTCGTCGCGGCGTTGTCGCCGTACGGGAGGTGGCGGGAGGGTCCGGCGGGCTCGGGCGGCGGGGTCTGCGCCCAGATCCGGGGGTCGGGGGCGTACTGGGCGGCCGGGGGCTGCTGGTAGAGCGGCTGCGGCTGCTGGTAGGTGCCCGGGGGCGGCGGCGGGTGCGCGGCACGGTCGTACAGCGCCTCGTTCACCGGGTCCTGGGCGGAGAGGTCCTGCGCCCGGTAGGGGTCGTAGTCGTACGCGGACTGCAGATACGGGTCCGGTGCCGGCTGCTGTTCCGGCCCAGGGGGCACCGGAGGACCGCCGGAGTAGCCGGCCCCGCCCGTACCCTGACCGCGGTCACCGTCGTACGGCGCGTTCATCGAAACCCCACCTCATCGTCCCCGGCCGACCGGCCACGACAGACATCGCTCAACGGTCCACTTTCTCACCCGTGCCGGACGGCTCCGTGCTTTCGGGACCGGTGTCCGGCGTCGGGTCACTCGGCTGCTCGGGTTCACCGCCGCCGTCGCCCGTCGCGCCGCCCGCGTTGGCGCGCTTGCGGTGTGCATACATCCTGATGCCCGCCAGGACCAGCAGCAGCAACCCGCCGGCGATCACCAGGAGCACCGTCGGGGTGATCTCGGAGACCTTCACGGTGAAGGCCATTTCCTCACCGTAGGGGGTGCCGTCCTTCGTGTAGAGCTGTGCGGTCATCTGGACCTGGCCATTGATGTTGGCCGCCGCGTCGAACTTGACCGACTGGCTGTGCCCGGCGCCGATCCGGATGGGCTGCTCCGCGATGCTCCCGCCGTCGTTCAGCTTGAGCCGGGTCGCGTTGTCCGACTTCAGTCGCAGCACCAGGTTCTCCACGTCCTGGAGCAACCTGTTCTGCACGGTCACGGGGATCGTGGCGCTGCGCCCGGACAGGGTGATGTCGGACTTCGGGACGAGCTGCACCTCGCCGACGAGCCCCTGCAGATAGGTGCGCACCGAGTCCCGGTACTGCTGGGCCTTCAGCGGCTTGCCCCGCCATGTGGTGGACATGGACCGGTTGACGGCGTTGCCGAAGGGCGTCACGACCCGCTCGGGGTGGGTGAGGATGACCTGGAAGTTGTCGAGCGAGGACTGAATGGACTTGATGTCCTGGAACGCCTGGGAAAGCAGCTCCTGGTGGCGCAGCTTCTTCGGGTACCGGGAGGCGGGGGGCACCTTGGTGGTGGCCTCGGTGTCCGGTTCGGTGGTGGACGCGCGGGTCAGATCCTGGGCCCGGGTCCAGCGGTCGTCGTTCAGTACATGGAGGGCACGGGCCATCGACTGTGCCTGGGCGATCGTCGGCATGCGCTGGGGCGCGACGACGACGGAGCGTTCCTTGTCCGTGTCCTGCTCGGCCAGGGCGAGGGTGAGGGCCAGGAACTTCTGTACGGCGAGCGTGGAGTTCCCCGCGTTGCCCATGTCGCCCTGGAAGGCCGTGGAGAGCCGTGCGTCGGCGACCACCGCCGTGGTGCCGCCGCCGATGGGGCGGGCCGCGGAGGGCGTGTACGTGAGGTTCCCGGTCTCTTCGAGACTGTCGCTGCGGGCGATCACGTGATGGGCGCCGGCCGAGGTGGCGACGTCCACGATCGACGGATCCACCGCGCCGTCCACCGGCCATGCGAAGTCGGTCGAGGGCTTCAGGTGGAGGATCGTCTCCACCGTCATCGCGGCGACCTCGCTGGCGTTCTGCAGATGGCTGAGAGTGCCCGAGACGTTCTTGCCCCGGTGGGCGATGGAGGCCAGGTCCGGGTCGCCGAAGGGCAGGGCCACGACCTTGCCCTCGGAGACGGCGGCCTCCAGCGAGGTGAGCCACTTCTTGGCGACCGCCTGGTTGGTCCCGGCGACGGTGGTGTCGCCCGACCTGACCCGGTACGGCTTGGTCATCGCGTCGACGCTCGCCAGCAGGTCGGGATCGATGACCCAGGTCACGGGCAGCTGCCTGCCCAGCGACACCATCTGCTCCAGGCGGCCGCCCGGTGCGATCTCGGCGGCGAGGTCGTCGTCGGCGAACACCGGGGTCTGCTGCTCGTCCGAGCCGGTCTCCGCCGTGAGGTGCGAGGAGGCGATCAGCGGCCAGAGGTAGCTGAGGCCGATCCTGGAGTCGCTCTCCCCGTCCTGCCACGGCAGAAAGGTCCGCTCGATGCCGAGCACCTGGTCGTACACGGTGTGCGAGGTGCGACCGGTCAGAGAGACACCCAGCTGGTACACGCCGTCGTCCCCGAGCCCCAGCTTGCTGACGGGCACCGAGAGCGTGAAGTCCTGGCTGATACCCGAGCGCAGCTTGTCGATCTCGACCGTGTACTTGCCGCCGATCGGATACGGGTCCGAGCCGGGCAGGTATCCCGTGCGGCGGTCGGCCGTGTCGATGGCGGTCCGGCTGTAGAGCCGGGGGCCGACCCGAAGGTCCACCTGGGCGTCGGTGACCGTCTCCTTGCCCTTGTTGGTCAGGGTGCCGGAGATCCGCAACGTGTCCCCTTTCTCAGGGGCGCTGGGAGTCAGCTCGTCCAGCGCGATCGCGACCGTGCTGGAACCTGTCGGGGCCTTGCTCGCCGCCTCTGCGCGGGCCTGCGGCGCGGCGGCACCGGCCAGCAGGGCTGCGACGAGCGGAGCCCCGGCGAGCACGGCGGCTGTGCGCCGCAGCCACCGGCGGGCAGGAGAGGGATGCATCCCCTGGATGTGTGCCGCCTCGGCCACGCGTACCCGTCCCTCGTCTTCGTCAGCTGCTGTCGAGCATCGTCCGTTGCTGCGTCCCCGCATGGTAACGAGGTGCGCGGGGGCTAAGTGCTGGGGTGTCTGCCGCATGATCGGGAGAGTCTCGCAGGGCGGGGGAAATGCGTGACGCCCGGACCGGCCGGGGCACGTACCCTTTTCTGTTGTGCCGAATGCCAACGAAGACAACCCCAGCGCCCTGACCCAGGTGCAGCACCGCGCAGTCAGCGAACTGCTGCGGGTCTCCCCGGTCGCCGACGACCTCGCCCGCCGATTTCAGGATGCCGGGTTCAGTCTCGCACTGGTCGGCGGATCGGTTCGTGACGCACTTCTCGGCCGGCTGGGGAACGACCTGGACTTCACGACCGACGCCCGCCCCGAGGCCGTGCTGAAGATCGTCAGGCCATGGGCCGACTCCGTGTGGGAGGTCGGCATCGCCTTCGGCACGGTGGGGGCCCAGAAGAACGGCTACCAGATCGAGGTCACCACGTACCGGTCGGAGGCGTACGACCGGACCTCGCGCAAGCCGGAGGTGTCCTACGGCGACTCCATCGAGGACGACCTCGTGCGCCGCGACTTCACGGTCAACGCCATGGCCGTCGCCCTGCCCGAGAAGGACTTCATTGACCCCCACGGGGGCCTGGAGGACCTGTCCGAGCGGGTGCTGCGCACTCCAGGTACGCCCGAGGAGTCCTTCTCCGACGATCCGCTGCGCATGCTTCGTGCGGCACGGTTCGCCGCGCAGCTCGACTTCCAGGTCGCTCCCGAGGTCGTCACCGCCATGACGGAGATGGCCGGCCGGATCGAGATCGTCTCCGCCGAGCGGGTGCGCGAGGAGCTGAACAAGCTGCTGCTCTCCGCGCACCCCCGGAAGGGCCTGTCCCTCCTCGTGGAGACCGGGCTCGCTCAGCAGGTGCTGCCCGAGCTGCCGGCGCTGCGGCTGGAGAGCGACGAGCACCACCGGCACAAGGACGTGTACGAGCACTCGCTGACCGTCCTGGAGCAGGCGATCGACCTGGAGGCGGACGGGCCTGATCTCGTTCTGCGCCTGGCAGCCCTGCTGCACGACATCGGTAAGCCGAGGACGCGGCGGTTCGAGAAGGACGGGCGGGTCTCCTTCCACCACCACGAGGTGGTGGGCGCCAAGATGACCAAGAAGCGCATGACGGCGCTCAAGTACTCCAACGAGATGGTCAAGGACGTCTCGAAGCTGGTGGAGCTGCATCTGCGCTTCCACGGCTATGGGGACGGCGAGTGGACCGACTCCGCGGTGCGCCGTTATGTAAGGGACGCCGGACCGCTCCTGGAGCGGCTGCACAAGCTGACCCGGTCCGACTGCACCACCAGGAACAAGCGCAAGGCCGCCGCCCTCTCGCGCACCTATGACGGGCTGGAGGAGCGCATCGCCCAGCTGAAGGGCCAGGAGGAGCTGGACGCCATCCGGCCGGACCTGAACGGCAACGAGATCATGCAGATCCTGGGCGTGGGGCCTGGCCCGGTCATCGGCAAGGCATACGCGTTCCTGCTGGAGCTGCGGCTGGAGAACGGGCCGCTGGAGCATGAGCAGGCGGTTGAGGAACTGAAGAAGTGGTGGGCGGCGCAGAGCTGAAGCCCTGCCGCGCTCCCCTCTGTGTGTGTCGGAGGTGCTCATGTTTCACGTGAAACATGAGCACCTCCGCGTATGCCGAGGGCGTTGTTTCACGTGAAACAACGCCCTCGGTGGTGTGCTGAGGCAGCCGCTCAGTCGGCCGTCTTGAGCGGCGTCAGGCAGAGCACCACACTGCTCCGGCTCTTACGACGGCCCGAACTCTCGGTGTAGGCGACGTACTTCTCCGCGTCGCACAGGTCCGTGTCCGTCGTGTTGTCGTGAACTTCCTCGACCCGGTACTCCGCAGCGGACGAGCCGCAGTCGGCGGACTTCATGTCCGGGTTGAAGTTGGTCCCCTTGTTCTCCAGGCAGTCGCCCACCGCAGCGGCCTTGGCGTCGGACTCGAATATCTCGGACCAGCCGAACTTCAGGCCGATGAGTACGACGATGCCCACGACGATGATGATGATGTTCCGCGTGGCGAGGAACGCCTTCTTACCGCCGGACGGCTGCGAAGGCCCCTGGGGGCCGCCCCAGCCCTGCGGCTGCGGCTGGCCCTGGTGCGGGGGATACGGCTCTGCTGGGGAGCGCCCCAGCCCTGCTGCGGCTGTTGGGGCGGGAAGCCGTAGCCGCCCTGCTGAGACGGGTAGGGCTGAGCGGGCTGCTGGCCGTATGGGCCGTTGCCTTGCTGTGGCGGGTAAGTCATCTGGATGCCCCCGTGAATCGCGTGTCTGATTTGACGCGGGCACGCTATAGGACAGCACGGCCCCGACTCCAATGCGCGAGGTACAGGGCAGAGCCTGCGTACAGTACCGCCACGCTGCCCAGCAGAGCCGCCGACCGCCCGTCAGGAGGCAGCATCAGCGCGGCCGCTGCGGCAGCGGCGACGAAAGCCACGTTGAACAGCACGTCGTAGAACGAGAAGGCCCTGCCCCGGTAGGCGTCGTCCACGGCCGTCTGCACCACGGTGTCCGTGGCGATCTTCGCGCCCTGGGTGACCAGACCGAGCACGAACGCGGCCACCAGCATCGGCACCGGCGCGAACCACAGCCCCAGGGCCGGTACGAGAACCGCGGCCGTCGCCGCGCACACCACCATCCAGCGGAGCCGCCCGAACCGCGCCGCAGCCCAGGGGGTCAGCACGGCCGCGGCGAAGAACCCGGCACCGGAGGCCAACACCGCCGCACCGAGCAGGGCGAGCCCGTCGTCATCGCTGTCCGTCCAGGCGTACCGGCAGAGCATCAGCACCATGACGGTCAGTGCTCCGTAGCAGAAACGGATCACCGTCATCGCGGCCAGCACCCGCGAGGCGCTCCGGTGCTGCATCACATGCCGCAGCCCGTCCAGGAGCCCACCGGCCGCGGTGGCGAGCGCGGCGCGCAGCGGCACCGGAGGCGCGGCACGGTCCGGTCCGAGCAGCCTTGCCGCCAGGCTCAGGGCAGCCAGCGCCGAGGCGAGGTAGAGCACCGCCCCCAGCAGCACCACGGCGGTGTCGGAGTCCGCGAGGACCACCCGGACGACAAAGGCGAGCCCGCCGCCGGCCGTGGCGGCGAGGGTGCCCGCGGTCGGCGACAGCGAGTTGGCGAGCACCAGTTGTTCCCGGGGACCACGCGCGGCAGTACGGCCGAAAGCCCGGCGAGGACGAAGCGGTTGACCGCGGTGACGCACAGCGCCGAGGCGTAGAAGAGCCAGAGAGGGGCCGCTCCGGTGAGCAGGAGCGCGGTGCAGCAGGCGAGGGCGGAGCGCAGCAGGTTGCCGTACACGAAGACCTTGCGCCGCGGCCAGCGGTCCAGCAGGACGCCCGCGAACGGGCCAATGAGCGAGTAGGGCAGCAGGAGCACGGCCATCGCGGAGGCGATGGCCGCTGCGGAGGTCTGTTTCTCCGGCGCGAAGACCACATGCGCGGCGAGGGCCACCTGGTAGACGCCGTCGGCCGACTGGGACAGGACCCGCACGGCCAGAAGGCGGCGGAAGTCGCGTAGGCGCAGGAGTATGCGCAGGTCATGCACGACGGGCATGGAAGCAAGGGTCACACACGGCGAGGGCCCCCGAGCGCATTGCCCGGGGCCCTCAAAGGCACGGCAGTCGACAGGCGTTGCCGCCCGTCAGCCGCACGGCTGACTCAGATGAGTCAGTGGGAGACCTCACCGCGGATGAACTTCTCGACGTTCTCGCGGGCCTCGTCGTCGAAGTACTGCACGGGCGGCGACTTCATGAAGTACGACGATGCGGAGAGGATGGGGCCGCCGATGCCGCGGTCCTTGGCGATCTTCGCGGCGCGGAGGGCGTCGATGATGACACCGGCCGAGTTCGGGGAGTCCCACACCTCGAGCTTGTACTCCAGGTTCAGCGGGACGTCACCGAAGGCGCGGCCCTCGAGGCGCACGTACGCCCACTTGCGGTCGTCCAGCCAGGCCACGTAGTCCGACGGGCCGATGTGGACGTTGTCCTCACCGAGCTCGCGGTCACGGATCTGCGAGGTGACGGCCTGCGTCTTGGAGATCTTCTTGGACTCCAGGCGCTCGCGCTCGAGCATGTTCTTGAAATCCATGTTGCCGCCGACGTTCAGCTGCATCGTGCGGTCCAGGACGACGCCCCGGTCCTCGAAGAGCTTCGCCATCACGCGGTGCGTGATGGTGGCGCCGACCTGCGACTTGATGTCGTCGCCGACGATCGGGACACCGGCCTCGGTGAACTTGTCCGCCCACTCCTTGGTGCCGGCGATGAAGACCGGGAGGGCGTTGACGAACGCGACCTTGGCGTCGATGGCGCACTGGGCGTAGAACTTCGCGGCGACCTCGGAGCCCACCGGGAGGTAGCAGACGAGGACGTCGACCTTGCGGTCCTTGAGGATCTGGACGATGTCGACCGGGGCCTCGGTCGACTCCTCGATGGTCTGGCGGTAGTACTTGCCCAGGCCGTCGTGGGTGTGGCCGCGCTGGACGGTGACACCGGCGTTCGGCACGTCGCAGAGCTTGATGGTGTTGTTCTCGCTCGCGCCGATGGCGTCCGAGAGGTCCAGGCCGACCTTCTTCGCGTCGACGTCGAAGGCGGCGACGAACTCGACGTCCCGCACGTGGTAGTCGCCGAACTGGACGTGCATCAGACCGGGCACCTTGCCGGCCGGATCGGCGTCCTTGTAGTACTCGACGCCCTGGACCAGCGAGGCGGCGCAGTTGCCCACGCCGACGATGGCTACGCGAACCGAACCCATTCCGGTTGCTCCCTGTGTGTAATGGATGTTTCTGATGAGCCCGCCGCAGTATGCGGTGAGCTCACTTGGCGGTGTCGCCGGACGGATCCGACGGGTTGTCTCCCCGTCGGGGCAGGCCGTCCGGCTCTCCTGCGGTGTTCTGCTGAGCTGAGCTCTCGGGCGAGGATCGTCGCTGATCCCGTCCCGACCGCTCGCTCTCGATGAGCTCGTTCAGCCAGCGCACTTCGCGCTCCACGGACTCCATGCCGTGTCGCTGCAGCTCAAGTGTGTAATCGTCGAGACGCTCGCGGGTGCGGGCCAGAGAGGCGCTCATCTTCTCCAGGCGCTCCTCCAGCCGGCTGCGACGGCCTTCCAGCACCCGCATCCGCACCTCGTGCTCCGTCTGCCCGAAGAAGGCGAAGCGGGCAGCGAAGTGCTCGTCCTCCCAGGAGTCGGGGCCGGTGTGCGAGAGCAGCTCCTCGAAGTGCTCCTTACCTTCCGCCGTCAATCGGTAGACGATCTTGGCGCGGCGTCCCGCCAGGGACGAGGCAGGAGCGACGGCCCGGCCGGAGCCGGACGCCGATTCCGTCGGAGGGGTCCCGGTTCCTCGATCAACCAGCCGTTGGCGACCAGCGTCTTGAGGCAGGGGTAGAGGGTTCCGTAACTGAAGGCACGGAAGATGCCCAACGAGGTGTTGAGGCGTTTGCGCAGCTCATAGCCGTGCATCGGGGATTCGCGGAGCAGTCCGAGGACGGCGAACTCAAGGATGCCGGAGCGTCTGCTCAACCTTGCCCCTCCTTCTTCGAGTGCTGCGCGGTCCCTGGTGCCGAGCCGATGTACCGGTCTGATGTATCGGCTCGATACATCAGCACGATAGATCGCGTTGCTCGTGCCGACAAGGGGAGCCTCAGTGAGCGGCGTCACATCACTAATTCGTAGGAACCGACTTGCGTTATTTGGGGTGAAGTTCGGTCCTGGAAGGGTTTTGACCGTGCGTAGTCTGTGCGGCATGCACACCACCGGGAACCGTGAGACACGCGCACGCGTCAGTGCTCGCGGAGCAGCCGGATGCATTGCGGGCGGGCCTGTCGCCGGGCCGGCCCGTCGTTCGGGGGACCGGATCTCACCTGCCGCTTCCAGGCGCTCTCGCCTGCCCGAGGAGTAGTCGTTCGATGAGCGAGCACCGTCGCAAGACGTCGCAACCGCAAGGTGGCGGACGTGCCGCGGCCCGACGAGCCGCCCAGCAGTCCTCCGGACGCCGCGCAGCGCCGTCACGCGGAGTAACTTCGGCCTCACCTTCCGCCTCGCACGGCGAGGAGGCCCCGTACGCAGGTCGTGCCGCGGCCAGACGGGCGGCCCAGCGGGGCGGCGCGGGCCGCGGCGGCTCGGACGGCGGCGGCGGTGGTCGGCGCCGCGGGGGCGGGGACGGCGGGGCGGAGGGGCGTGGCGGCCGGCGCCCGGGCAAGAAGCGCTTCATCGACTACCCGCGGGCCGGTCGGGACGGTCTGCGGCGCTGGATTCCGTCCTGGAAGCTGGTCTCCAGCCTGTGCATCGGTTTCCTGGGCCTGCTGATGGGCCTCGCGGGTCTCGCGTACGCGATGGTGGCCACCCCGGACATCAACGATGCGGCGGACGCGGAGAACAACGTCTACTACTGGAACGACGGTACCCAGATGGTGGCCACCGGCGGTGAGGTCAACCGCCAGGTCATCGACTACGCGCAGATCCCCAAGGCGATGCGCAACGCCGTCATCTCCGCCGAGAACAAGTCCTTCGACTCCGACCACGGCATCGACCCCATGGGTATCGCCCGCGCCGTGTTCAACATGGCCAAGGGCGGCGAGACCCAGGGTGGCTCGACGATCACCCAGCAGTACGTCAAGAACTCGTGGCTCTCGTCGGATCAGACCCTGACCCGCAAGTTCAAGGAACTCTTCATCACGCTCAAGGTCGGCAGCGAGATGAAGAAGTCCGAGGTCATGGCCGGGTACCTCAACGTCTCGTACTACGGACGTGGCGCCTCCGGCCTCCAGGCCGCGGCCCGTACGTACTACGGCAAGGATGCCAAGGACCTCGACCCGAGCGAGTGCGCCTTCCTGGCCAGCCTCCTCAAGGGCGCCACCTACTACGACCCGGCCGGTGCGCCGGAGATCGACCCGGTGCAGGCCACCGCCGAGAAGAACCTCGCCCGCGCGACGAAGCGCTGGAAGTGGATTCTTGACGAGGAGGTGAAGGACGGCCGGATGACGCAGAAGGAGCGGGACAAGTACACCGAGTTCCCGATGCCCGACAAGCCGAAGCGCAACGCTCAGCTGGGCGGTCAGATCGGCTACCTCGTCAACATGGCCAAGGCCGAGGTGGTCAACAACACCAAGATCACTACGGACATGCTCGACACGGGCGGCTACGAGATTCACACGACCTTCGACAAGAAGAAGGTCGACCAGCTCAGCAAGGCCGTCAAGCGGGTCTATGACGAGAACATCGATCCCAAGAAGCGTCCTGAGGACACCCACGTGCAGTTCGGCGGTTCGTCGATCGACCCGAAGACCGGGGCGATCAGGGCAATCTACGGTGGTGCGGACGCGACCAAGCACTTCACCAGCAACGCCGGCCCCACCGGTGCCGCGGTCGGCTCCACCTTCAAGCCGTTTGTGCTCGCCGCCGCCATGGAGTACGGCAAGCGGGACCCGTCCGGCGGCCCGGACCAGAACGAGTCGCAGCGTACGAAGGTCTCGCCGCTCAGTATCTACAACGGCGACGACAAGCTGAAGATCAAGAAGTACAACGGCGACATCTGGACCGACGAGGACGGCAAGGAGTGGCTCCAGACCAACGACGACCACCAGTCGTACGGCAACATCACCCTGCGTGAGGCCATGCAGTGGTCCGCCAACTCCCCGTTCGTGCAGCTCGGCATGGACGTCGGTACGGACAAGGTGAAGGCCGCGGCCATCTCGGCCGGCCTCAAGGACGACCGGTACATGGCGGACGCCAGCGTGCCGTCTTTCTCCATCGGTACGTCCTCGCCCAGTACGACCCGCATGGCGGGTGCCTACGCCACCTTCGCTGCCCGCGGCCAGCAGCGCGAGCCCTTCTCCGTCACCGAGGTGAAGAAGCGCGGCGCGCCCGTCTACCGCCACCGGGTCGTCACCAGGAGCGCCTTCGACAGTGCCATTGCCGACAACGTCACGGACGTCCTCAAGAACGTCGTGGACAAGGGAACGGGTACGCCCGCCCGCCTTCCGGGCCGTGACGTCGCGGGCAAGACCGGTACGACCGATGACAACCTGTCGGCGTGGTTCGTGGGCTACACGCCGCAGCTGTCGACCGCGATCAGCATGTACCGGCTGGACGACGACGAGAAGAACAAGAACCGTAAGTTCGAGTCGATGTACGGCACCGGTGGCAAGGACAAGATCCACGGTGCCTCGTTCCCCGCGCAGTCTGGCACGACTACATGGCCGAGGCCATGAAGGGCGCGAAGTACGAGAAGTTCCCCGAGGCGGAGCCGATCGGCGAGGAGGTCTACGGTGGCGGCGCCTCCAAGAAGCCCTCGCCGACACCGACGCCCACCCCGACCAAGACTGAGACGAAGGAACCGACCCCGACGACGCCCACGCCCACGCCCGACGTCCCTACCCCGGACCCGACCGACACCTGCGGTACGTGGGACTGGGACTGCCAGAACAACAACGGCGGCAACGCGAACACGGGCACCAGCCAGGGCAACGACGGCGGCAATACGGACATGGGTACCGCCATCCAAGGCAACGACGGTGGCAATACGGACACTGGCACCTCCACCGGTACGACCGGCGGTGACGGCGGTACGGACGGTTCCACCGAGACCGGCGGGAACACCACCACCACCACCACCACCGGCGGCGGCGGAAACACCAACGGGAACAACAACAGCACCGGTAACACCAACTGGTGGGGCGGTACGGGCGGCTAGTGCCCGGCACGCACCACTTCCCCCGCCGCGCGCGAGGTGAAGCCGGTGAGAGAAGAGGGCCGCGGCACCTTGGTGCGGCGGCCCTCGTTGTTTCCACAGCGCCGTACGGCAGGATGTGCGACATGCCAAGCGCAGAGGACACGAGCGTGCACGAGGAACGGTCCGTCGTACGGCCCACGCACCGGGACGAGGTCGCGGCGGCCGGCAGCGAGCTGATCGGCGGGAGGTCGGGGCGCTGGGCGCGGCTCGGCGGCACCGCGCTCACGCCGGTGGCAGCCGTCGCCCTGGTGGCCATCGGCATGTTCGCGCTCGGCATGGTGCAGAAGCTGCCCTGCTACAACTGGGCGTGGTTCCGGGGCGCGGCCTCCCAGTACACCCACGCCTGCTACTCGGACATCCCGCATCTGTACTCGGGGCGCGGCTTCGCGGACGGCCTGGTGCCGTACTTCGACCGGCTGCCCGGTGACATGCAGTTTCTGGAGTACCCCGTTCTCACCGGGGTGTTCATGCAGTCGCGGCCTGGCTGACGCCGGGCGGCGGCTCCCTCCAGGCGCAGGAACAGGCGTACTGGCTGGCCAACGCCGGCATGCTGATGATCTGCACCGCGGTGATCGCCGTCTGTGTCGCCCGCACGCACCGTCGGCGCCCCTGGGACGGCCTGCTGATGGCGCTCGCGCCTGCCTTCGCGCTCACCGCCACGATCAACTGGGACCTGCTGGCCGTCGCCCTGACCGCCGCGGCGATGCTCATGTGGTCCCGCAGCCGTCCGCTGGCCTTCGGCATCCTCATCGGGCTGGCCACGGCCGCCAAGCTGTACCCCGTGCTGCTGCTGGGCCGGTCTTCGTGCTGTGCTGGCGGGCCGGGAAGTGGCGCGCGTTCGGCGCGGCGCTGCTGGGGGCGGCCGGCTCCTGGCTGGTGGTCAATCTGCCGGTCATGATCCTGGCGCCCGAGGGTGGAAGAAGTTCTACACCTTCAGCCAGGAACGCGGCATCGACTTCGGATCGTTCTGGCTGGTCATCACACAGCGCTCCGGCGAGGCGATCGACGTGAGCACGGTCAACACCGTCTCGACGGTGACGACGCTCGTGCTGTGTCTCGCGATCGGCGCCCTGGCCCTGACCGCGCCGCGCCGGCCGCGGTTCGCCCAGCTCGCGTTCTCGTCGTCGCGGTCTTCATCCTCGTCAACAAGGTCTACTCACCGCAGTACGTGCTGTGGCTCATCCCGCTCGCCGCGCTGGCCAGGCCCGCTGGCGGGACTTCCTGATCTGGCAGACCTGCGAGGTCCTGTACTTCCTGGGGATCTGGATGTACCTCGCGTACACGACGAGCGGCGACAAGCACCAGGGACTGCCCACGGAGGGCTACCAGATGGCGATCATGCTGCATCTGGTGGGCACCCTGTACCTGTGCGCCCTCGTCGTACGGGACATCTCGATGCCGGAACGCGACGGGGTACGGCACGACGGCTCGGACGACCCCTCGGGCGGGGTGCCTCGACGGGGCCGAGGACGTCTTCGCGCTGACCCACATCGCCCAGCCCGGCGCCGTACGCAGGTGATGAGGGGCGGACGACGGGGCCGGGGCGGCCGGATCGCGGGTGGAGTGGGGTACGGCCGGGGCGCCCGCCGCCGACTGAGCGGGGCGGGCGTGCGCGGGCTCAGCGCTCGACGAGGCGGTCGTACTGGGTGGTCGTGTGGCGCAGGTGCGCCACCAGTTCGTCGCCCACCCGGGGCTCCTCGGCGTCGGCCGGTTACGAACAGGATCGACACCTGCATGTGCGGGGGCTCGGCGAACCAGCGCTGCTTGCCCGCCCAGACGAAGGGCGACAGGTTGCGTTCACGGTCGCCAGGCCCGCGCGGGCGACGCCCTTGGCACGCGGCATCACGCCGTGCAGCGCCTTCGGCGCCTCCAGGCCCACGCCGTGCGAGGTGCCGCCGGCGACGACGACCAGCCAGCCGTCGACGCGGCCTTCTGCTGCCGGTAGCGAACCGGTCGCCCTTCACGACGCGGGTGACGTCGAGCACGGCGCCCCGGTACTCCGTCGCCTCGTGGTCCCCGAGCCAGAGCCGGGTGCCGATGCGGGCGCGAACCGGGTCTGCGGGAACTGCTGCTGCAGCGGGCCAGCTCGTCGCGCGCAGATGGCTGACGAACATCGTGTGCAGCGGCAGCCGGGCCGCCCGGAGGCGGTCCATCCACGCGATGACCTCCTCGACGGCGTCCGAGCCGTCCGTACGTCCAGCGGCAGCGTGCAGGGCGAAGCCTTCGAGGCGTACGTCCTCGATGGCGGCGTGCAGGAGGCCCAGTTTCCTCCTCCTTGACGCCGTGGCGCTTCATCGAGCTCATGCACTCGATGACGACACGGGCGCCCACCAGGGCGTGCACCCCGTCCACGGACGACACGGACCGTACGACGCGGTCGGGCAGCGGCACCGGCTCCTCACCGCGCCGGAACGGGGTGAGGACCAGCAGATCGCCGTGAACCAGTCCTTGATCTGGGCCGCCTCGTAGTGGTGCCGACCGCGAGGATGTCGGAGCCGAAGCGGATCGCCTCGTGCGGCCAGCCGCTCGTGGCCGAAGCCGTAGCGTTGCCCTTGCAGACCGGCACGATGCCCGGGAACTGGTCGATAACGGACTTCTGGTGCGCCCGCCAGCGCGCGGTGTCGACGTACAGGGGAGAGCGCCATGGCCGGTCCGGAACCCTTCTGGTGGCTGAGGTGGAACGGATGGGAAAGCGTGTTCAGGCCCATTGAAACGAATGAAGCCCGTTTCGTCAGCTCCGGGGCGTGATCAGCGGCTCTTGGTGGTGATCAGCGACGCGACATGTAGATGTCGAGCGCCTTGTGCAGGAGCTTGTTGAGCGGAAGTCCCACTCGCCCAGGTACTCCGCCGCCTGCCCGCCGGTGCCGACCTTGAACTGGATCAGGCCGAAGAGTGGTCGGTCTCGTCCAGCGAGTCGGAGATACCGCGCAGTCGTAGACCGTGGCGCCCATGGCGTACGCGTCGCGCAGCATCCGCCACTGCATCGCGTTCGAGGGGCGGACCTCGCGCTTGTGGTTGGCGGAGGCGCCGTACGAGTACCAGACGTGGCCGCCGACGATCAGCATGGTTGCCGCCGCGACGTTCTCCCCCTCATGACGGGCGAAGTAGAGCCGCATCCGGTTGGGGTCCTCGCTGTTGAGGGCGTCCACATGCGCTGGAAGTAGCCGAGCGGGCGCGGGCGGAAGCGGTCGCGCTCCGCCGTGATCTCGTACAGCCGCTGCACTCGGCCAGCTCCGCGTAGCTGCCCTGGACGACCTCGACGCCGGCCTTCTCGGCCTTCTGATGTTGCGCCGCCACAGCTGGTTGAAGCCCTTGTGGACGTCCTCCAGCGAACGGTTTCGCCAGCGGCACCTGGAACACGTAACGCGGCTGGACGTCGCCGAACCCGGCACCGCGTCCTCGCCTGTTGCCAGCCCATCTTCCGAAGCCGGTCGGCGACCTCGAAGGCGCGCGGCTCGATGTGGGTGGCCTCGACGTCACGCAGGCGCTTGACCTCCGGGTCCTGGATGCCGGACTTGATGGCCGCCGCGTCCCAGCGGCGGATGACGACCGGGGGGCCCATCTTCACGGAGAAGGCGCCCTGCTGCTTGAGGTGCGCGAGCATCGGCTGCAGCCAGTCGCTCAGGTTGGGGGCGTACCAGTTGATGACCGGGCCCTCGGGCAGATAGGCCAGGTACCGCTTGATCTTGGGGAGCTGCCGGTAGAGCACAGGCCCGCGCCGACGAGCTGGCCGGTCTTGTCGAACCAGCCCAGGCTCCGAGCGCCACTCGGCCTTCACATCCGCCCATGCCGGGACCTGCATGTGACTGGCCGCGGGCAGACTCTGGATGTAGGCCAGGTGTTGCTCTCGGCTGATGGTCCTCAGGGTCAGGCTC